>NZ_JBVAXH010000001.1:0-1062624 GCF_055419225.1 Mycobacterium sp. IDUB_36
ACAGGCAGGAAAGAATTCACAATCAGAGAAACCTGATCACAGCAAAAAGACACCAAAAACTGGCATCAAAAACAAAAAAAACCACACCCCCCAACACGGGAAGTCAGAAAGCATGGCCAAAAAACAACAACAAAAACAAAACCACCAAACACACTATTGAGTTCTCAAACAACACCCACAACGGCCGCGCACAAGACCCGCGGCTGAAAGCCGCTCACTCGCTCTGCGGACGTCGAAGGAAAACCACCGAAGCGGTTCTTCCCTCTGGGATGCCGCCGCGCTCTCCGGACTGACCGGGTCGCAGCGACTCGATTAAGTTACGTGACAGGAAACTTGGAGTCAAACAGGCTGCTAGAAGGCGTGTTTCACGCCGCCTCAAGATCAGTCGACGCGTTGGGCCCCGGCGATGTTCCGCTTGCCGCGGCGCAGCACGAGCCACCGTCCGTGCAGGAAGTCGGCCGGCTGCGGCGCCCAGTCCTCGGAATCGATCTTGGCGTTGTTGACGTAGGCCCCGCCCTCGGCGATCGTCCGCCGTGCGGCCCCCTTGCTCTCGGCCAGGCCGCTTGCGACCAGCAGGTCGACGATCCCGGTCGGCGCACCCGGCACCAGCTCGGCGACCGACGTCTCTTGAAGTGCGGCCTGCAGGGTGGCCTCGTCGAGGCCGGTGAGTTCACCGCGACCGAACAACGCGCCGCTGGCCTGCTCTACGGACTCGGTCGCCTGCTCGCCGTGGACGAGCGTCGTGAGCTCGCGGGCCAGCCGGCGTTGAGCCGCGCGCTGCTGGGGGCGTTCGGCGGTGCTGGCCTCCAGCTCCGCCAGCTCATCGGCCGGCAGGAAGGTGAACCAGCGCAGGTACCGGACGACGTCGGCGTCGGCCGTGTTGACGAAGTACTGGTACCAGGCGTAGGGACTGGTCATCTGGGGGTCCAGCCACAGATTGCCCCCGCCGGTCGACTTGCCGAACTTGGTCCCGTCGGCGGAAGTCACCAGCGGGACCGTCAACGCATGAGCTGAGGCGGCAAGCTTTTGGCGCACCAGCCGGACGCCGGCGATGATGTTGCCCCACTGATCGGATCCGCCGATCTGCAGCACGCACTGATGCCGTCGGTGGAGTTCGACAAAGTCGTTGGCTTGCAACAACATATAGCTGAACTCCGTGTACGAGATGCCGTCGCCCTCGAGCCGCCGCTTGACCGTGTCGCGGTCCAGCATGACGTTGACCGAGAAATGCTTGCCGACGTCCCGCAGCAACTCGATCGCAGACATCGCGCCGGTCCACTCGAGGTTGTTCTCCACGATGGCGCCGGTCGGCGAACCGTCGAAGTCGACGAAGCGCCCGAGCTGCCCGCCGATTCGACCGGTCCACTCCTGGACCGTCTCGGCGGTGTTGAGCACGCGCTCGCCGGTTTCGCGTGGGTCGCCGATCAGGCCGGTCGCGCCGCCGGCCAGGACGATCGGCCGGTGGCCGGCCTGCTGAAAACGGCGCAACGCCAGCAGCGGGACCAGGTGCCCGGCATGCAGGCTGGGCGCGGTGGGGTCGAAACCGGCGTAGAGGGTGATCGGCCCTTCGGTGGCCGCCGCGGTCAGCGCGTCGAGGTCGGTGGACTGTGCGATCAGTCCACGCCAACTCAGCTCTTCGATGATTTCAGCGCCCACGGAGATAGATCTTCGCGCATGTGCGCGGCACCTTCCCCGCGGGCGCACCCGAATCAGTCGCTGTCACCCGGCGCAGGTGCTCGTGGACTGCGTCGATAGGCGGATACCTCGGGGCGTCCAGCCAGCCACAGCCGCCACGGCCGGTCCGCGGCATGGCTGACGCCGACCCGGGGACCCGCTGTTGCCTGAACCGGCTCGTTGAGCTCGATTCGGATCGGACTGTCGACATCGAACAGATCGATGTCGTTGTCGGCCATGGTGATTCCTGTTGCAGCGCAGAGATTGCCCGGGCCGCGCGCCAATGCTCGTGGCTGGATCGACGCGTTGCGGCGGAATTGGGCGACCTCGAGTCCGGTATCGATCACCGCCGCCCGGAGCAGGACGGCCGCCGCCACCCCGTCGGCGGCGCAGACCACGTTCGCGCAGGTGTGAATCCCGTGGCTGAGATAGGCGTACAGCCGGCCGGGCGGTCCGAACATGACGGCACTGCGAGCGGTGCTACCGCGATAGGAGTGCGCCGCAGCGTCCGGCCAGGGCCCGCCGGGAGGCCCACCGTAGGCCTCGACCTCCACGATCGTGGCGCTGACGCCGCGACCGATGAGGGTGGCGCCGAGGAGTCGACGCGCTGCGTCGACCGGGTCGACCGCCAACTGGTGCGATCCCACCGGAGGAATTCTGCCTGCGGCCCTTGACAGCGCCTCGGCAGGGGCGGATATTCATCGCATGATGACTTCATCGCGTGATGAATTCACGACGAATCGCCACGAGGTGGCCATCGACATCGACCACCTGCGGGTCATCCGCGGTAAACGTCCGGCCCTGCACGACTTCTCGGTGCGGTTGGGTCGTGGCAGCATCACCGGTCTGCTCGGGCCGTCCGGGTGTGGGAAGACCACCTTGATCCGCAGCATCGTGGGGACCCAGCAGCTGACGTCGGGCACGGTACGGGTGCTCGGTCTGCCTGCCGGGTCGTCGTCGCTGCGGCAGCGGATCGGATATGTGCCGCAGAATCCGACGATCTACGACGATCTGCGGGTCATCGACAACGTCCGCTACTTCGCGGCGCTCTACGGTTTTGGCCGGCAGGCTGCGGAATCCGCGGTCGAGCGGGTTGGTCTCGGCGACCATGCCACCGCCTACAGCGGCAACCTGTCCGGCGGTCAGCGCACCCGGGTGTCGCTGGCCTGTGCGCTGGTCTGCCAGCCGGAACTGCTTGTCCTGGACGAGCCGACCGTGGGATTGGACCCGTTGCTGCGCGCAGATCTGTGGGAACAGTTCACCGACCTGGCCCGCGGCGGAACCACGCTGCTGGTGTCGAGCCACGTGATGGACGAAGCCGACCACTGTGGCGACCTGTTGCTCATGCGTGACGGTTACCTCGTCGCGCACACCACCCCGACCCGACTACGAGAGGACACCGGATGCAGGTCGCTGGAGGACGCGTTCCTGTCCATCATCAAGAAGAAAGCCGGGTAGGGCTGTCGGGGCAATTGAAACCGTTTGGCGCCACCACCTTCCGGATCCTTCGCCAACTGGCGGCAGACCCCCGCAGCATCGCGATGATCCTGCTGGTGCCGGTGCTGGTGATCACGCTGATGTATTTCATGTTCGAGAACGCCCCGCACCGGCCGGGCGCACCGACGCCGTTCAACAACGCGTGTCTGATTCTGCTGGGCCTCTTTCCGCTGTTCTTGATGTTCATCATCACGTCGATCACCATGCAGCGCGAACGGGCGTCGGGAACCTTGGAGCGCATCCTGACCACCCCGTTGCGCCGCCTGGATCTGCTGATCGCATACGGCACCGCGTTCTCACTCGCCGCGGCCGTGCAGGCCACCCTGGCGTGCGTGGTCTCGTTCTGGTTACTCGGCTTCGACACCGCCGGCAGCCCGCTGTGGGTGTTCGTGATCGCGATCGTCAACGCGGTCCTCGGCGTGGGCCTCGGGTTGCTGTTCAGCGCGTTCGCGCGAACGGAGTTCCAGGCCGTGCAGTTCATCCCGTTGGTGATGGTGCCGCAACTGCTGCTGGCCGGCATCATCGCGCCGCGCAGTCTGATGCCGACGTGGCTGGAATGGGTGAGCAATGTGCTGCCGGCCAGTTACGCCCTCGAGGCCTTACAACAAGTGGGAGCTCACAGCGAATTGACCGGTGTCGCGGTGCGTGACATTGCGATCGTGCTGGGGTTCGCGGTCGCGGCATTGTGCCTGGCCGCGGCAACTCTGCGCCGGCAGACGCCGTGACCACCGCCGACTCCGGACGCAAGAAACCCGGCCGGCCCGCGGGGAATTCGAACACTCGCGAGCGGATTCTGGACAGTGCTCGAGAGTTGTTCGCCCGCAACGGGATCAACAACACGTCGATCCGCGCTGTGGCAGCGGCGGCAGGCGTGGACTCTGCCTTGGTGCACCATTACTTCGGCACCAAGGAGAAACTGTTCGCGGCCGCCGTCCACATCCCGATCGACCCGATGGACGTGATCGGGCCGCTGCGCGAAGTGCCCGTCGAGCAGCTCGGCTACCGGCTTCCATCAATACTGTTGCCGCTGTGGGACTCTGAGATCGGCGCCGGGTTCATCGCCACGTTGCGTTCGATCTTGGCGGGCTCAGAGGTGAACCTGTTCAGCACCTTCATCCAGGATGTGATCGGCGGCGAGATAGGACCCCGCGTCGACAGCCCACCCGGTACTGGGATCGTCCGGATCCAGTTCGTCGCTTCGCAATTGGTGGGTGTCGTGATGGCGCGCTACATCCTGGGCCTGGAGCCGTTCGCGTCCCTGCCGGCGCAGCAGGTCGCCGACACCATCGCACCGAACCTGCAGCGCTACCTCACTGGGGATCTGCCGGCGTTGCCTGCGCAATGAAGCGGGCGTGCTCGTCGTCGCTCACGTCCGCCGCCTCGTCGACCAGCAAGACCGGGATGCCGTCCTCGATCCGGTAGGCCCGTCGCAGCCGCGGGTTGTAGAGCACCTGATCGACCAGCAGCAGTGGACCTCGATCTGCCGGGCAAACCAGGATGCTCAGCAGTTTCTCGTCAATCACATTGGCTCCGAACGTCATTGCGCACCAGACAACTCAGCGCGTACCGGACCTGTCAACCGTCGGAACTTGTTCTCCTCGGCGTCGAACACCCACGCGTGACGTCCCGCCTTGGGGATCCCGGCGGCGCGTAACGCGCTCACCGTCGGACGGTACGTCGCACTGAGCTTCAGCTCGGGCACCACGTGGACGATGTCGGGGCCGAGGCCGAACGGCATGGCGGCGATGGCTTCGGTGAGATCGGCCGCGGTGATCGTCGCGCCCGGCCGGGTCGACACCGCGGTGACCGCGACCTGGTGTGCGTCCATCGGCACCCCGTACGTCACCGCGAGGTCGACCGCCGGGATCAGACCGAGCGCGTCGGTGATCGGGTCGGTGTACACCACGCCGCGCGCGGTGGCCACCGTGGAACCTCGCCTGCCCAGCAACCAGAAATCGCCCTCGTTGTCGCGGCGGAAGAGGTACTCGGTGGAGATCCAGGTGTCGGCGGGAGCGAAGACACCACGCTTGACCGATGCGGTCGGGTCGATCGGTCCGCGCGGTTCGGCCAACAGCACGCCGACCTCGTTCGCGTCCGGGACGCGAACCAGGCCCGTGTCGACCTCCAGGATGAGGTCGTGTTCGGCGTCGTAGGCGCCCAGCTCGACCCGGCCGGCGCCGGGCAACGGCCGGCCCTTGCTGCCGATCTTGACGCCCGACACATTGGCCAGCACCGCGTGGCCGTCCGTCGTGGCAAAGAATTCGACGACGTGCGCGGGCGCGAATACGTCGACCACGCGTTGCCACAAACCGGTCGGCATGCCGGAGCCGATGAAAACCCGCACCGGATGGTTGCCGCCCAGGACGAAACCCGGGTCGTCGATGACGTCGCGCAGCATGGCCCAGGTGTACGAGACCACGGTCACGCCGTACTGGTGTAGCTCGGCCACGAATCGCTCGGGTTTCAGCCCGCGCGACAACGCGATCCGAGTGCCGCCGACCACCGCGCCGCCCAGGCTGACCAGCAGCCCGGACTCGTGGTGCAGCGGCGTCAGGCAGTACACCGTGTCGGTGCGTCCCAGGGCCGCCGCCGAGGCCGTACCGAAAGCCGACAGCGCCCACCGGTAATTGGTGATCTGCTTGGCCACGAGTTGCCCGCTGGCAGTGCTGAATCCGATGAATGCGAGATCGCGCGCATACCCCGGGTTCGGCCGGTACCACGCCGGCAGCTGGACGGCGTCGGGGTCGATCTTCTCCATGTCGATGACGTTGGCGTCGTCGGGCAGGTGCAGGTCCCGGGGTTCACCACCACCGAGAACCAAAATCTGCTCGGGCAGCTGCCGGGCCTTGTCGAGATTGGCGGGGTCGGTGATGATCTCCGAGACTCCCCCGAGCCTGACTTCGGCGGCCAGGTCGGTGTCGGGATGCAGCAGCACCGCGACGGCGCCCAATCGGGACAGAGCGGCGATGGCGACGAGTGCGCTCGGCCGGGTCTCCATCAGCACGCCGACATGTTCACCTTGGCGCACGCCGACCTCGATCAACCCACGCACCACGTTGTCGATGCGCCGGTTCACCGCCTCATAGGTGTGCACGCGACCGTCGAAGAGCAGGAATTCACCATTGGGTGCCTCGTGCGCCTGCTCACCGATGATGCGGCCCAACGAGATCCGGGTGTGGTCGTTGATCTGACCCAGCCGCGCAAGACGAGGCAGGGTACGCGCGGTCTCGACGGCCAGCGTGCGCACGGACTTGTTCGCGGCGACCAGCGCATCGGCCGCTCCGCGAGCGAGGGTCATGGCGACCTCGGAGGCCTCACCCAGCCCGTGCAGAACCCGTGAACTCAGCGCGACGCCGCGATCGGTGGGCTCGTCCGGCTGGTCGGCCATCGGGAAGATGTCGGTCGGTTTCTTGCCGTCTCCGGAGATCCAGAGCACCCAGTCGGCAACCGTCGGCCAACTCTCCTGCGCCGCCCGGGATCCGACGACAAGACCGAAATGGCCTGTCCGGATCAGGTATTCGTACACCTCGGCGTTGGGCGCCGCGCGCCGGATGCCGCGCACCGCGGCAGGCTGTCCGATGTCGTCGACTTCGCCGACGAAAGCCAGGATCGGGCAGGTGATGTCGGTCAGCGTCACCAGCTGGCTGTTGATGGCGAACCCGCCGGTCATCATCCGGTTGTGCGCGACGAACTGCTTGAGCAGTTCGGAGATCGCCGGGCCCGACCAGGCGATCCAGCCTTCGGACTCCAGGAATCTGCGCTGGGCCTCCCGCGGCAGCAACGCCTCGCGGTCGTGGAGCTGGCGCACGAAGTCGATCCGCGCCTTCGCGGTCTTGAGCGGGTCGAGCATCTGAAAACCGGTGCGCGCCAACCAACCTGGAATGTCCAACCGGTTGAAGACGTGGTCGGCCATGAAGGTGGCCACCCCGGGTGCGATGTTCGGCGGCAGTCCCATCGGCAGTGCGGCCAGGGTGTCGACCGGAGAACCGAACGTGACGATGCTGGCAATGCTCTTGGAGCGCCGGTACGCGGCCGCCTGGTAGCAGAACATGCCGCCCTGCGAATAGCCGATCAGGTGCACGTCGCGACCGGTGACATCGTTGATAGCGTCGAGCGCCTCGCTCAGCGCGACGATGTGGTCGGCCAGGTTGCGGCGCATGCCGCCCTCGACCTCGTCGGGAGAGCCGAAATCGATCACCCAGGGATCCAGCCCGGCGGAATGCAGAATTCCGACCGCGCCCTCTTGCCGGGTGACGTCCCACATGTTTGCCGACATCATCATCGGGTGCACCAACAACACCGGCTCACCCGCCTGCGGATGCCCGGGTCGGCTGTCCGGTGGGTAGTAGCGCCGAAGCTTGTACATCTGCGTGCTCTCGACGGTCTGCGACGGCGAGGGAGAGTTACCGGTTTCGAGCCCGCCGAGCCGCAGCACTTCCAGGCCGTTCTGAGCCGTCGCCACCAGCCGTTCAACGGGTCGGGTGACCGCCGAAAACTTCAGATCCATGCCGCCGCTCCCTCGAAACGAAGACCATGCTGTGCTGCGCGTGGGCCTGACAGCGCGCTCATCATGGCACATCGCAGGGGGTGCGCCCGTTGCTTTGATCGCGGTGCCGGTCCCGTTCGACCAGCCTAGTCGCCCGCCTCGCGGCCGTCCGTCACGCGGCAGACGTCTAGGGTCGGCCCGGTGGCACACCTGCTCGGCGCCGAGGCGATGCACCTCGAGTATCCGGCCCGGGTCGTCTTCGAATCGACGACCGTCGGGGTCAGCGACGGCGACCGCATCGGAATCGTCGGCCGCAACGGCGATGGCAAATCCAGTTTGCTGGGTTTGCTCACCGGCCAGCTACGCCCGGATGCCGGACGTGTCACGCGGCGCACCGGTGTGCGGGTCGGAGCGCTGAGCCAGGCGGACACCCTCGATCCGGACGCCACGGTCGGCTGGTCGATGGTCGGCGACCGGCCGGACCACGAGTGGGCGGGCGATCCGCGGATCCGCGACGTGGTCACCGGTCTGGTTTCCGACATCGCCTGGGACGCGGTTATCGGCACACTCAGCGGCGGGCAGCGGCGACGGGTCCAGTTGGCGGAGTTGCTGATCGGCGACTGGGACGTGATCGCGCTGGACGAGCCGACCAACCACCTCGACATCGAAGGCATCACCTGGCTGGCCACGCATCTGCGCGGGCGCTGGGCCCGCAACACCGGCGGACTGCTAGTGGTGACGCACGACCGCTGGTTCCTCGACGAGGTGGCGACTGCCACGTGGGAAGTGCACGACGGACTCGTCGAGCCATTCGAAGGCGGCTACGCGGCCTACATCCTGCAGCGGGTGGAGCGAGATCGTCAGGCCGCGGTGTCGGAGTCCAAACGGCAGAACCTGATGCGCAAGGAGCTGGCCTGGCTGCGCCGCGGTCCCCCGGCCCGCACGTCGAAACCCAAGTTCCGGATCGAGGCGGCCAACCAACTGATCGCCGACGTGCCGCCACTGCGGAACCCGGTCGAGCTGGCCAAACTCGCGACCGCGCGCCTCGGCAAGGACGTCATCGACCTGCTCGATGTGTCCGTCTCATTCGACGACCGGCACGTGCTGCGGGACGTCGAATGGCGAATCGGGCCGGGCGAACGTACCGGCATCGTCGGAGCCAACGGCGCCGGCAAGTCGACACTGCTGGGGCTGATCACCGGTGCCGTCCAGCCGGACAGCGGAAAAGTCAAGCGCGGCAAGACTGTTCAGCTGGGCATACTCGATCAGCGAGGCGACGAGCTGGTGCCGCTGGCCCAGGACCGGGTCGCCGACGTGCTCGGCCGGTTACGCAGCGGGTACGAGGTCGACGGTCGCGACGTCACGCCCGCCCAACTGCTGGAGCGCCTCGGATTCGCCGGTGGCCAATTGTCGGCGCGCGTCAACGAATTGTCCGGCGGGCAGCGTCGCCGCCTGCAACTGATGCTCACGCTGCTGGCCGAGCCGAACGTGCTGCTGCTCGACGAGCCGACCAACGACGTCGACACCGACATGCTGGCCGCCACCGAAGACCTGCTCGACTCTTGGCCCGGCACGCTGATCGTGGTCTCGCACGACCGCTACCTCCTCGAGCGGGTGACCGATCAGCAGTACGCCATCCTGGACGGCCGGCTGCGCCACCTCCCCGGCGGCGTCGACGAGTATCTGCGACTGGCCGAGCAGGCGCACGCCCGCAACGTCGCCTCGTCGGCCGTCAGACCGTCGCGTCCGCCCGAGGTTTCCGGTGCGGAACTGCGTGCGGCACAGAAAGAGATCTCGGCTATCGAGCGAAGGCTGGCGCGTCTGGCCGAGCAAATCGACGCCAAACATCGTGAGCTGGCCGACCATGACCAAGCCGACCATGTCGGTGTCGGCCGACTCACCGGCGAGTTGCGCGATTTGGAGGGCGACGTCGCCGACCTGGAAAACAGGTGGATCGACGTTTCCGAAGCCATCGAATGACATTTAACTAATTGACTGCGACAACAATTTCGGCAATTCGAAGCTGTTTGCTGTAACGGCGGATTAATAGCACTCCGATATTGCCTCCGCCAGGATCGTTGTCTTTTACGATGCTGACAAGCGAGCGTCGCTTACCCGGAATTTGGTAGCCACCACTGACAGGTCGAGAGATGTCCGCATTGACGGCACGCCGTATCGCGCTGGTCGTTTCGGCGTCGGCCTGCGTGGTGCTTTTCTCCGCGATGCTGCTGGGCCGCAGAACATTTGCCGGGCCCACCGGCCTCGATCTCCTCAGCCCCGTCGGTGCGTTGACCCTGGGTGGTATCGCGACGGCCTGTGCGGGTGGCGCAGCAAAGGCGGCGGACGGCGGTCAGCGTCTGGCGTGGAGCGCTGTCTCAGCGGGGCTGGGCGGCTGGACTGCCGGGAGTGCCGCATGGTGTTATGTCGCCCTCGGCGGCGCCGCGCCGATATCGAATGCGTCGGTGGCCGAGCTGGGATATCTGGTGTTGCCGGTGTGCGCGTTGAGCGCAGCGGTTCTGCTTCCCAGTCGCGACAACGCGCGCTTCGGTATCGGCCTGCTCCTGGACGGCGTCATCGTCGCCGCATCGTTGCTGCTGGCGTTGGGCAGCCTGGTCCTCGGCGCCGCAGCCACGGTGAGCATTCCCCGGATGTTATTTGTGGTTTTTACCGCGTTCTATTTGGGCCTTGCCGTCATGGCTTTGCTGGTCGTGCGCGCTACCGAACCGGGTCGCCGGCTCTCTCCGGCTTTGATGTCAGCAGGTTTCGCGGTGATCGGCGCCGGCGGGGTGTGGCACCTCTGCGCGCACAGTCCTGGTCGGACTCCGGGCGGCATGGTCACGCTCGGGTGGATCTGCGGGCTGTACCTCATCGCTCTGTCGGCGCTCACATCGCGGCCGGGACCGGACCTCGACGTGCGCAGCTCTGTTCGGACATCCAGGCTGTCGATCTGGCTGCCGTACGTGCCGTCGGTTATCGCGGTCGTCGTCGGCGCCTTTCACTTCTGGCCGGAGGATCGCGTCGACGCGTTTCTCTTCTCCACCGGCCTGGTACTCGTCGTCGCCATGCTCGTGCGCCACCTCATGGCACTCGAGCGAAAGCGACATCTGCTCGAGGCCATGGCCGACGCCGCGCTGCGAGACACGGTGACGGGTTTGGCGAATCGCCGATTGCTCGACGAACGGCTGGAGCATGCCGCGCGGTTGCATCACCGCCTGCAGGTACCGCTGAGTGTGCTGAGCATCAGGGTCGACGACTTCAACATCGTCAACGACACATTGGGTTACGCGGCCAGCGATGCGCTGTTGCGCAGCGTCGGCGAACGGATCCAGGCCAGCGTCCGGGTCGGCGATACGGTTGCCCGCCTCGGTGGCGACGAGTTCGTCATCTTGGTCGAAGACCGTCCCGAGGTGGCGGCACAGGTGGCCACGCGGATAGCCCTGGCCTTCGACACCGCGCTGGAGATCGGTGCCAACCGGGTCTATGTCCATCTGAGTATCGGAGTGGCGACAGCACACGCGGAGGACGAGGTGATGATCGCCGCGGCGGATCTGCTCAATCAGGCCGAGGCGGCTCGCTCGCGCGCCGAGCAGACCAGCGCTACGGACGTTCAGGTGTTCACCCCCGAGCTGGACGCGCATCTCGGCCGACGCCAAGCCTTCCGCGACGGTGTCGCGCGTCTTCAGCTGTTGTGGGATCTGCGTCGTGCCATCGACGACCGGCTGCTCACCTTGGTGTACCAACCGCAATTCGAATTGTTGGACGGGACGCTCTGCGGCGCTGAGGCGTTATTGCGTTGGGAGCACCCGACTCTGGGCATCTTGGAACCAAGCGAATTTCTTCCGTTGGTCCGCGAGCACGGTTTGATGGATGCCGTCACCGACTTGGTGCTTTCCCGGGCCGTGGCAGACGGCGCCGCGTGGCGTGCGGCCGGAACCGAGATTCCGGTGGCGGTCAACCTGTGGGCCCGCTCGCTCGACGACGACACCCTGCCCGACCGCATCATGACTGTGCTGGAAGATCACGGCATGCCTCCCAGACTGCTGACGGTGGAGATCACCGAGGAGTTGATGGTGGCCGATTTCGTGAAGGGCCGGGCCGTGCTCAATCGACTGCGGGACGCCGGTGTCCGGGTTTCGATCGACGACTTCGGCAGTGGCTACTCGACTTTGACCTATTTGCGTGAACTGCCCATCGACGAGGTCAAGCTGGACCGCCAACTGATCGTGCCGATTCTCTACGACCAGCGCGCCGCGACCATCGCCCGGTCGGTGATCGAGCTGGCCGAGGAGTTCGGCATCGCCAGCGTCGCCGAAGGCATCGAGAACGAGGAGACGGGGCGGTGGCTACGCCGTTTCGGCTGTGACGTCGTGCAGGGCAACTACTACTGCGGTCCATTGCCTGCCGGCGAGATACCGCAGGTTCCCTCGGTGCCCGCGCGCCGAGCGCAGTGATCGGCTAGCGGCGCAGCCGGACCCGAAGCTGTTCAGCGGTCGCCAGCACCGAATTGCGTTGGTGGGCAACCTGCGAAGGAGCCGTACCTCCACGGGCGTCCCGCGATGACACCGAACCCTGGATCGTCAGCACATCGCGTACGTGCGGCGTCAGGCTGGCGCTGATCTCAGCCAACTGCTCGTCGGTCAGCTCCTCGAGTCCGACGCCGAGTTTCTCGGCGACCTGCACGGCCGCACCCGCGGCCTCGTGCGCATCGCGGAACGGAACCCCTTGCCGGACAAGCCATTCGGCGATATCGGTGGCCAGGGTGTAGCCGGCCGGGGCCAGCGCCGCCATTCGCTCGGTGTCGAAGGTCAGACTGCCGACCAGGCCGGCCATCGCCGGCAGTAGCAGCTCCAACTGCGCCACCGAATCGAATACCGGCTCTTTGTCTTCTTGCAGGTCCCGGTTGTAAGCCAGCGGCTGCGCCTTCAACGTGGCCAGCAGCCCGGCCAGGTTGCCGATCAGTCTTCCCGACTTGCCGCGCGCCAGCTCGGCGATGTCGGGATTTTTCTTCTGCGGCATGATCGAGCTGCCGGTCGACCACGAGTCGTGCAACGTGACGTAGCCGAATTCCGTTGAGCTCCAGATGATGATGTCCTCGGCAAGCCGTGAGAGGTCGACACTGATCATCGCGAAGACAAAAGCCGCCTCCGCAGCGAAATCCCGTGACGACGTGGCGTCTATCGAGTTGTCGGCGGCTGCCGCGAAACCGAGTTGTGCGGCGATCGCGTCCGGATCCAGACCCAGCGATGAGCCGGCCAGTGCGCCAGAACCGTAGGGCGACAGCGCCGTACGTTTGTCGAGGTCGATGATCCGGTCGACGTCGCGCAACAACGGATGCGCATGTGCCAGCAGGTGGTGTGCCAGCAGAATCGGCTGAGCGGACTGCATGTGGGTCTTGCCCGGCATGATCGCATCCGGGTAGGCGGCGGCCTGGCTCGCCAACGCCTCGACGAGGCTCAGTGCACCGGCGGCCACCCGCCGCAGCGCATCGCGCAACCACATCCGGAACAGGGTGGCCACCTGATCATTTCGCGAGCGTCCGGCCCGCAGTCGGCCACCCAGCTCAAGACCGACGCGGTCGATCAGGCCTCGCTCCAGCGCGGCATGGACATCCTCGTCGGTGACCAGCGGCCCGAAGCTGCCGTCGGCCACGTCCACGGACAGGCTGTCCAACCCGGCCAGCAACCCGTCGCGCTGATCCGTGGTCAACAAGCCGGCGTTGAACAACACCTGGGCGTGCGCCTTGGAGGCGACCACGTCGTACGGGGCCAGCACCCAGTCGAAATGGGTCGACCTGCTCAGCGCGGTCAACGCATCGGACGGCCCGTCGGCGAACCGCCCGCCCCACAGCGAACCCTCGTTGGTGCTCACGACTCGTCGGTGGCCAGATCCCGGCGCGCCGCCAGCTTGGACGACAGCCCGTGCACGTAGACGAAGCCCTTGGCCATCGACTGGTCGAAGGTGTCGCCTTCGTCGTAGGTGGCGAGGTTGAAGTCGTACAGCGACTCGGAACTGCGTCGGCCGTTGACGGCAATGTGCCCACCGTGCAACACCATTCGGATCTCGCCGGTGACGTGCTCCTGGGTCTTGGTGACGAAGGTCTCCAGCGCCGTCTTCAGCGGCGAGTACCACAGCCCGTCGTACACCAATTCGGCCCACCGCTGATCGGTCTGACGCTTGAACCGGCCCAGCTCGCGCTCGAGCGTGACGTGCTCGAGTTCGGCGTGCGCGGTGATGAGCACCATCGCCCCCGGGGCCTCGTAGATCTCACGGCTTTTGATGCCGACCAGCCGGTCCTCGACGACGTCGAGGCGCCCGACGCCCTGCGCGCCCGCGCGACGGTTGAGCTCTTCGATCGCCTGCAGCACCGACACCGAGTTGCCGTCGATGGTGACGGGCACACCCTTGTCGAAGCCGACAATGACTTCGTCGGGAGTGTTCCAGTTCACCGTCGGGTCTTCGGTGTAGTCATAGACGTCTTTGGTCGGGGCATTCCAAAGGTGTTCCAGGAAGCCGGTTTCCACCGCCCGACCCCACACGTTCTGGTCGATGGAAAACGGTGAGCGCTTGGTGACGTTGATCGGGATGTCGTTCTCTTCGGCGAACGCTATGGCCTTCTCCCGGGTCCACGCGTAGTCGCGGACCGGTGCGAGGACCTCCAGATCCGGTGCCAGAGAAGCGAATCCGACCTCGAAGCGGACCTGGTCGTTGCCCTTGCCGGTGCAACCGTGTGCGACGATGCTGCCGCCGTGATCGCGGGCCGCCTTGACCAGATGCTTGGCGATGAGAGGTCGGCTGATCGCCGACACCAGTGGGTAGCGATCCATGTAGAGGGCGTTGGACAGGATGGTCGGCAGGCAGTAGCCGTCGGCGAACTCGTCACGGGCGTCGACCACGACGGCTTCGACCGCGCCGCAGTCCAGCGCCCGCTGGCGCACGACCTCCATGTCCTCGCCGCCCTGCCCCAGGTCGATCGCGACCGCGACCACCTCTTTGCCGGTCTCCTTGCCGATCCAGCTGATCGCCACCGAGGTGTCCAAACCGCCGGAATACGCCAAGATGACGCGCTCGGACATGAACTGATCTCCTTTTGTTGGTGCTGTGTTACGTCAGGTCTTGAATCAAGCGTGCGAGTTCGGCACCGGTCATCGGCTCGCGGGCCGCCACGAAGATGGTGTCATCCCCGGCGATGGTCCCGACCACGTAGGGCAGTGCAGCCCGGTCGATGGCGCTGGCCAGGTAGTCCGCCGCGCCGGGTGGAGTACGCAGCACGGCGAGGTTGCCGGAGGCATCGGTGGACACCAGCACCTCGCTCAGCAGCCGCGACAGTCGCGCCGTGCCACCGGACACGCCCCGCAGCGGGCTCCCGTCCTCCGGTACGACGTACACGCCGACGCCGCCGTCGGCCCCGCGCAGTTTCACCGCGCCGAGGTCTTCCAGGTCCCGGGACAGCGTCGCCTGGGTGACCTCGACTCCCTCGGCGGCCAGCAGGGCGGCCAGCTCGCTCTGGCTGCGGACCTCGGCCGATGACAGGATCCCCACGATGCGGGCCTGCCGGCCCACGCGGGTGATGTCCGAGGTGGTCTTCGCGCGTGTCACGTCGACCGTTCCAGCAGCCACACCAGCAGCGCCTTTTGCGCGTGCAGCCGGTTCTCGGCTTCGTCCCAGACCGCGCTGTGCGGGCCGTCGATCACGTCGTCGGTGATCTCGTGCCCGCGGTGTGCCGGAAGGCAGTGCAGCACAACGGCTTCAGTATCAGCCTTGGCCAAGAGCTCGGCGTTGAGCTGGAACGGGCGAAACGGCCGTACTCGATCGAGCCCGTCGTCCTCCTGACCCATCGACGTCCAGGTGTCCGTCACCAGCACGTCGGCTCCGGAGGCTCCGACGATCGGGTCCGCGGTGATGGTGACCGACCCTGCGGTGTCCGCGGCACGGTGTTGGGCCGCCGCGGTGAACAACGGATCGGGCGCGAACCCGGCCGGGGCCGCGACGGTGACGTGCATGCCCGCCGTTACGCCGCCCAGCATCAGCGAATGCGCCATGTTGTTGGCCCCGTCACCGAAGTACGTCATCCGCAAGCCCCGCAGCGATCCCTTGCGCTCGGCGATGGTCTGCAGATCGGCCAGCACCTGGCACGGATGGAACTGGTCGGAGAGCGCGTTGACGATCGGAACCGTCGCGGTCTCGGCCATCGCGCTCAGCCGGGCCTGCCCGTAGGTACGCCACACGATGGCATCGACGTAGCGGGACAACACTCGCGCGGTGTCCTGCAGCGTTTCTTCCCGGCCGAGCTGGGTGCTGCGTCCGTCGACCACGACGGCGTGCCCGCCGAGCTGAGCGATACCCACCTCGAAGGAGAACCGGGTGCGGGTCGAGTTCTTGTCGAAGATGACCGCGACGCCGCGCGGGCCCTCCAGCGGGCGGTAGCTGAACGGGTTCTTCTTCAGTTCGGCGGCGAGCTGCAGGACGGCGGCCTGCTCGTCGGGCGTCAGGTCGTCGTCGCGCAGGAAGTGTCGAGTCACTGTGCCCCCTTGGCGGTGTCGAGGATGCCCGGCAACGCCGTGACGAACGTGTCGAGCTGCGGCTCGGTGATGGTCAGCGCCGGCGCCAGTCGGACGACGTCGGGCGCGGCCGCGTTGACCAGGAATCCGGACGTGCGGGCGGCGGTCTCGACATCTTTCGCGGACGGCGTCGTGAGCACGATGCCGCACAGCAGGCCGCGTCCGCGGACGTGGTCGATCGACGGATGCCGCAGCGATTCGATGCTGTGGCGCAACGTCTTTCCGAGCGCGCCGGCGCGACGCACCAGGTCGTCGTCGGCCAGCACACGCAGGACCGCCAGCGCGGCGGAGGCACAGATCGGGTTGCCACCGAAGGTGCTGCCGTGCAGACCCGGCGTCAGCAGTTGTGCGGCCGGACCGGTGGCCAGGCACGCGCCGATCGGTAGGCCGCCGCCGAGACCTTTGGCCATCGTCACGACGTCGGGGGTGATGCCGTCGTGCTGATGGGCGAAAAACGTTCCGGTGCGTCCCATTCCGGTCTGCACCTCGTCGAGGACCAGCAACGCGCCGTGCTGGGCGGTGATGTCGCGGGCCGCGGCCAGGTAGCCGTCCGGCGGTACGACGATGCCGCTCTCCCCCATGATCGGCTCCAGGAATACCGCGGCCGTGTCGTCACCGACCGCGGCCGCCAGCGCATCGGTGTCGCCGTAGGGAACATGGGTGACGTCGCCGGGCAGCGGCGCGAACGGCGCCTGCTTGCTCGGCTGACCGGTCAACGCGAGGGCGCCCATCGTCCGGCCGTGGAAAGCGTCTTGGGCCGCAACCAGTTTGGTGCGTCCGGTCAGGCGCGACAGTTTGAACGCGGCCTCGTTGGCCTCGGTGCCGGAGTTGCAGAACAGGACACGCGTCTCGGAGTCGGCGGCCAGCAACCCGGCCAGCGCCTCGGCCAGGGCGACGCCGGGCTCGTTGGCGTACAGGTTGGACGTGTGGCCCAGCGTGGACATCTGACGGGTGACGGCCTCGAGGACGGCCGGGTGGCCGTGTCCCAGTATGTTGACCGCGATGCCGCCGAGCAGGTCCAGGTAGGACGCGCCGTCGACGTCGGTGACCACGGCGCCACTACCGCTGGCCAGGGCCACCGGTGGAACGCCGTAGTTGTTCATCATCACCGCGGACCACCGGTCCTGCAGGCCCTCTGTGCGGGTCATGCGCTCACCACCTTCGTTCCGGATCCTTTGTCGGTGAGCAATTCGACCAGCACGCAATGTTCGACGCGGCCGTCGATGACGTGTGCGCTGGACACGCCCCCCTGCACCGCGTTCAGGCATGCCTCGATCTTCGGAATCATTCCCGTCTCCAGCGACGGCAACAGCTGGGCCAAGGTGGCGGTGTCGATTTCGGCGGCCAGCGAATTCTTGTCCGGCCAGCGGGTGTAGAGACCCTCGACGTCGGTGAGCATCAGCAGCTTCTCCGCTCCCAGCGCCTCGGCCAGCGCACCCGCGGCGGTGTCGGCGTTGATGTTGTGCACCACCCCGTCGACGTCGGGAGCCAGCGTCGAGACCACCGGAATGCGATTGGCGGCAACGAGATCCAGCACCACCGCAGGATTCACCGCGGCAATGTTGCCCACCAGGCCGATGTCGGTGTCGACACCGTCGACAGTGACGCTGCGCCGGACCGCGGTGAACAGGTTCGCGTCCTCGCCGGTGACCCCGACCGCGTAGGGGCCGTGCGCGTTGATCAGGTTCACCAGTTCACGGCCGACCTGACCGAACAACACCATGCGGGCCACGTCGAGGACCTCGGGTGTGGTGACGCGGAAGCCGCCCTTGAAGTCGCCGGCGATACCGAGGCGCTTCAGCATGGCGCTGATCTGCGGACCGCCGCCGTGCACCACGACCGGGTGGATGCCGCAGTTGCGCAGAAAAGCCATGTCGGCGGCGAATTCTCGCCGCAGCGTGTCGCTGGTCATGGCGTTGCCGCCGTACTTGACCACCACGATCTTGCCGTGCAGACGGGTCAGCCACGGCAGCGCCTCGGCGAGTACCTGCGCCTTGATCTCGGTGGTGATCATGACGAATAGGCCGAGTTCTCTTCGACGTACGCATGCGACAGGTCGGTGGTCCGAATCGACGCCGCCGCCGCACCAACGCCCAGAGTGACCGTCACCTCGATGTCGGTGGCCGACAGGTCGACCTCGCGAGCACCCGGAGCCCCGACACCGTCGACACAGACAGCCGAACCGTTGAACGACACCGTGATCCGGTCGGGGTCGAGTTGCACCGGCGCCATGCCGACCGCGGCCAGTACGCGGCCCCAGTTCGGGTCGGAGCCGAACAACGCGGTCTTCACCAGGCTGTCGCGCGCGATCACCCGGGCCGCGGTGACGGCGTCGTCTTCGGTGAGTGCGCCGGTGACGGTGATTGTTATGCGCTTGGTGACGCCCTCGGCGTCGGCCTGCAACTGGGCGCACAGGTCGTCACAGACCCGGAGTACGGCCTCGTCGAGTTCGGCTTGGCTGGGCTCGATTTCGCTTGCGCCGGAGGCCAACAGCAGCACCGTGTCGTTGGTCGAGCAGCTGCCGTCGATGTCGAGCCGGTCGAACGTCAGCGCAATGGCGCGTTGCAGGGCTTGCTTGAGCGCGGCTGCGTCGGCGACGGCGTCGGTGGTGAGCACACACAGCATGGTTGCCAGCGACGGCGCCAGCATGCCGGCGCCTTTGACCAAGCCGCCCACGGTCCATGAGTTCGGGTGATGCAGCGCAACCTGTTTGGGGACGGTGTCGGTGGTCATGATGGCCCGTGCGGCCTCGTCGCCGCCGGTGATGCCGCCGGCCATTTCGTGCACCAGGTTCACGACTCCCGCCAGCACCTTGTCCATCGGGAGCCGATCGCCGATCAGGCCGGTGGAGCACACCGCGATGTCGATCGCTCCGGTCTCGGTGCCCCACTCCGACAATGCAGCGGCGAGTTTCTCGGCAGTGGCATGGGTGTCCTGAAAACCACCCGGCCCGGTGCAGGCGTTGGCGCCACCGGAATTCAGCACGACGGCGCGCAGTTGCCCGTCGGCCAGCACCTGCTGGGTCCAGAGCACCGGTGCCGCCTTGACCTTGTTGCGGGTGAACACCCCGGCGGCCGCGTAATCGGGTCCCTCGTTGAACACCAGTGCGAGGTCGAGCTTTCCGGATACTTTGATGCCCGCCGCGATCCCGGTGGCGCGAAAACCGGCCGGCGCCGTGACGCCCTGGGTGCGTACCAATGGCGCGGTGCTGACGAGGTCGGTCACGGCGCGACTCCGACCGCCGAAAGACCTTCGGACTCAGGCCATCCCAGCGCCAGGTTCATCGACTGCACGGCCGCACCCCCCGTCCCTTTGACCAGGTTGTCGATCGCGGCGATCGCGACGAACGTCGAGGCGTCCTCATCGACGGCGATTGCGATCTGGGCGGCGTTGCTGCCGACGACAGAACCGGTGCGCGGCAACTGGCCCTCGGGCAACAGGTGCACGAAAGGCTCGTCGTGGTAGGCCTTTTCGTAGGCGGCCCGCAGTTGCGACAACGGCGCCGAAGTCCGTGCGGTGCAGGTGGCCAGGATGCCGCGCGTCGTCGGGATCAGGACCGGGGTGAAGGACACCGTGATGTCGCGGTCGGTGACCTGGCCGAGGCCCTGGACGATTTCGGGAGTGTGCCGATGGGCGCCGCCGACGTTGTAGGCACGGGCGGACCCGATGACCTCGGCACCGAGCAGGTCGACCTTGGCGGCGCGGCCAGCCCCCGAGGTGCCGCTGACCGCCACGACGGTGACGGCGGGGTCGATGAGATCGGCTGCGATCGCCGGGAACAGCGCCAGCACCGCGGCCGTCGGGTAGCAGCCCGGAACGGCGATACGCCGCGTATCGCGCAGTGCGTCCCGGTTGCCCGGGAGTTCGGGCAGCCCGTACGGCCAACTGCCGGCATGCGGCGAACCGTAGAAGCGCTCCCAGGCGCCCGGGTCGGTCAACCGGAAGTCGGCGCCACAGTCGACGATCAGGGTCTGCGGCCCGAGCTGCTCCGCCAGTGCCGCGGAGTGACCGTGCGGGAGGCCCAGAAATACCACATCGTGACCTTCCAGGACGTCGAGATCGGTGGGCTCCAGTACGCGCTGGGCCAGCGGCAGCAGGTGCGGATGGTGGTCGGCGAGCGCGGTTCCGGCGCTGCCGGCCGCGGTCAGCGCGCCGATCGTCAACCGTCCGTCCTGGTATGCGGGATGGCCGAGCAGCAACCGCAGGATCTCGCCGCCCGCATAGCCGCTGGCACCGGCCACGGCCACCCGTATCGACTCGGTCATGGCACCCATCGTTGCATGACTATGCATGACAGTGCAAACTCATTCTCGACGGGGTGTTTCAGCTGCGCAGAACGGCACCGACGGCCTCGGTAGCGTGCGCGATCGCCGCGTCGCGAGCGGCGCTCGCCTCGTCTTCGGTGAGAGTGCGGTCGGTCGCCCGGAACCGCAGCGCGAAGGTCAGCGACTTGCGTTCTTCGCCCACCTGCGGACCGGTGAACACGTCGAACAACCGAACCTCTTCGAGCAACTCCCCCGCCCCGTCGCGAACGGCATCCGCGACCGTCTGCGCGGGCACGTCGGCATTCACTACGAGGCTGAGGTCCTGGAACACAGCCGGGAACGGAGAAACCCGGGGTGCGGTGAGTGCGTCGACAACGGGGATGGCGTCGAGGTTCAGTTCGAGCGCGCAGGTGCCTTTCGGCAGACCGGACCGCTCGATCACCGCCGGATGCAGCTGTCCGGCGTGTCCGACCACGGCGTTGCCGACCAGTACTTCCGCGCAGCGTCCGGGGTGCCACGGCAGATACTGGGCAGCCCGCAACTGCACGTCGATTCCGCTGGCGCGAGCGATGATTCGGACGGCTTCAAACGCATCGGTGGCGTCGGATCGCCGCCCGCCACCCCACGGACCGCGCGCCTCCCGCAGCCCGGTGAGCACCGCGGCGACATGTTGCGGCTGCCGCGGCAACGACGCGTCGAGAGTGGCGATCTCCTCATCGGTGGGTCGGCGGTCCACCGGGATCACCGCGACCCCTGTGGTCTGTGCGGTCGGCTGGACCACTTGCGCGATCGCAAACAGCGCGACATCGACGATGCCACGAGAAACGTTGCGCGACAACGCCTCCAGCAGCCCAGGTAGCAACGTGGTGGCCAGATGCGGGCGATCCGCCTCCAGTGGATTGAGCACCTGGGTGCTCAGGCGCCGGTCGTCGTCGGCGGGCAGGCCCCAGGCGTCGAAGACGCCGGCCGGCAGGAAGGGCGTCGGAAGAATCTCGACGAAGCCGGACAACGCGAGCGACTTGCCGATCGCGCGGCGCCGACGCTGCACCCCGGACAGCCCGCGACCGGCGGGAGCCGCCGGCAGCACCGACGGGATCACCTCCAGGCCCTCGAGTCGCAGCACCTCTTCGACGAAGTCGGCCGGCTGCAGCAGATCCGGTCGCCAGCTCGGCGGCGTCACGGTCAGGCTGCCGTCCGACTCGGTCACCGCGGCGCCGATCTGTGTCAGCCGGCGGGCCGTGGTGCCCGGGCGATAAACCACCCCGGCCAGCCGATCCGGCAGGTCGGCGGCCAACTCGACCGGGGGTGGCGACCAGTCGTCGCGGGCCGGGTCGCCGCGCCAGTCGGTCAGGGTGGGCGACACGCTGCCGCCGGCGATCTCGGCGAGCAAGGCGGCGCAACGGTCCAGCGCCGCAACGGAAATGGCCGGATCGACCCCACGCTCGTACCGGCGGGCGGCCTCGCTGGGCAGATGCAGCCGTCGCGCGGTGCGCGAGACCGCGGCCGGCTCCCACACCGCGGCTTCGAGCAGCACATCGGTGGAATCGTCGCGCATCTCGGTGCTGCCCGATCCCATCACGCCGGCGATCGCGGCGGTTGCGACATCGTCGACGATCAAGACGTCGGCCGCCTCGAGGGTGCGCTCGACGTCGTCGAGAGTCTCGACCTTTTCGCCGGGTTCGGCGAAGCGCACGTCGAAGCCGCCGGAGATGCGGTTGAGGTCATGGGCGTGCATCGGATGGCCGAGTTCGAGCATCACATAATTGGTCGCGTCGACGGCCGGCGAGATCGCCCTGATACCGCTGAGGAGCAGGCGGCGTTGTAACCACCACGGCGACAACGCGGTTGGGTCGATCTTGGTGACCGGGCGCAGTGCGAACCGGCGCACTCCGGTCTCGGGGTGGACGGTCAGCGGCCAGGCTTCGGCCTCGCGGGGTAACGGCGCGACAGCGGCCGGGTCGACGAAGTCCAGGTCGTACGCGCAGGCTATTTCGCGGGCCAGTCCTCGAACCGACATGCAATAACCGCGGTCCGGGGTGATCGCGAGATCGAAGACGACGTCGTCGAGACCGAGAACCTCGGCGCCGCTCGCACCCGGTTGGGCGGTCCCGGGCGGAAGCACCAGGATGCCGGAATGGTCGGTGCCCAAACCCAGTTCGGCGGCCGAGCAGATCATCCCGTCGGAGGTGTGGCCGTAGGTCTTGCGCGTGGCGATGTGGAATCCGCCGGGCAGCGTGGTCCCCGGCAGCGCCACCACCACCAGATCGCCGACGGCAAAATTGGTTGCGCCACAGACGATGTCACGCGGCTGCTGCTCGCCGACATCCACCTTGCAGGCCCGGATGGGTTTCTTGAATCCGGTCAGCTCGTCGATCGCCGACACTCGCCCCACGGTCAGCGGACCGTCCACGGGGCCGAGCGTGATGACGTCTTCGACCTCATGGCCGATACGCACCAGGGCCTGCTCGAGGTCGGCGGGCGCGACGTCCCACCCGGGCGCGCCCGCACCGACGACCTCCCGCAGCCAGCTGTAGGGAATCCGCATCAGGCGCCCACCCCGAACGGCAACGAGAAACGGACGTCGCCTTCGACCATGTCGCGCATGTCGGGGATACCGTTGCGGAACTGCAGGGTGCGTTCCAAGCCCATGCCGAACGCGAACCCGGAGTACTCATTCGGATCGATCCCGACCGCGCGCAACACATTGGGGTTGACCATTCCGCAGCCGCCCCATTCGACCCAGCCGGCGCCGCCCTTCTTGTTCTCGAACCACACGTCGACCTCAGCCGACGGCTCGGTGAACGGAAAGAAGTGCGGCCGGATTCGGGTTCGGGCCTGCGGGCCGAACTCGGCACGGGCGAACGCATCCAGGGTGCCGCGCAGATGCGCCATCGACAAACCGCGATCGACCGCCAGCCCTTCGACCTGATGGAAGACCGGCGTGTGCGTGGCATCGAGCTCGTCGGTGCGGAAAGTGCGGCCGATCGAGATCACATACACCGGCAGCGTGCGCTCCAGCAGCGCCCGCACCTGCACCGGCGAGGTGTGGGTGCGCAGCAACTGTCGCGAACCCTCGGGCGCGATGTAAAACGTGTCCTGTTCACTGCGGGCCGGGTGGTCAGCGGGAAAATTGAGCGCGTCGAAGTTGAACTGCTCGGTCTCGACTTCGGGCCCCTCGGCCAGTTCCCAACCCATTGCGATGAAGGTGTCGGCGATGTGCTCGGCCAAGATCGTGATCGGATGGCGCGCGCCGGTCGGCTGCCTGGTGGAAGGCAACGTCACGTCGATGCGCTCGGCAATCAACACCGCTGCGTCACGCTCCGCGCGCAGTGCCGCGAGCCTGTCGTCGTAGCTGCTTTGGACCTCGCTCCGAGAGGTGTTGACCAGTCGCCCAGCATCGGCGCGTTCAGCCTTGGGCACCGTGGCCAGAGCCTGCCGGGCCAGCGCCACCGGTGAGCGATCGCCGAGGTGTGCGGTCTTGGCCCGCGCCAGCGCGTCGAGATCAGCCGAGGCTGCAAAGGCCTGCCGGGCTGCGTCGACCGCGGCGGTCAACGCCTCCGGCGACAGGGCTTCCGTTGACGGGGGCTGGTCACCCACGCGGCGACACTCTCCTTCTCGGTGAACTCTTGATGAAGCACGGACTGCGAGCGCAGCACGGCATGCGGCGCAAGTGCCGATCATAGGTGGTCACGTTGCTGACGATCGGAAGCCGTCAGCCACATTTCCCACCCGCCGTGCGCGCGCCAGCCGTCGAAGCGCTCGGCCTTGAGTATTTTCGTACGGGTGGCGACGCCCGAAGCTCCCGAACGCGTGCCGGAGCACTACCTCTTGTCGCCGCGTGCCGCGAGCCCTCGCACCCTGATCGACGTCCTGTACGACACCGCCGCCTGCTTCCCGGAGGCCGCGGCGATCGACGACGGCACAGTCCAGCTCACCTACAGCGAACTGATCAGCGACATCGAAGCGAGCGTCGCCTGGCTCGCGGCGCGCGGCATCGGTCGTGGGGACCGGATCGGTATCCGGATGCCGTCCGGCAGTTTCGCGCTCTACGAGGCGATCCTGGCGACGCTTGCCGCCGGTGCCGCGTACGTGCCGGTGGACGCCGACGACCCGGACGAGCGTGCCGATCTGGTGTTCGGTGAAGCCAACGTGGTGGCGATCGTCTCCGATCGCGGGATGACCCGCGGGCCCGGTTCCTCACGAGGCTGGCGGGCCGAGGCGCCGCAACCCCGCGACGACGCCTGGATCATCTTCACCTCAGGGTCGACCGGCACACCCAAGGGCGTGGCGGTCACGCACCGCAACGCCGCGGCATTCGTCGACGCCGAGGCGCAGATGTTCCTGCGGGACAACCCGATCGGGCCAGGCGACCGGGTGTTGGCCGGGCTGTCGGTGGCCTTCGATGCGTCGTGCGAGGAGATGTGGCTGGCCTGGCGGCACGGGGCCTGCCTGGTTCCGGCGCCGCGGTCACTGGTGCGCAGCGGGATGGACCTCGGGCCATGGCTGGTCAGCCGCGACGTGACGGTGGTGTCGACCGTGCCGACGTTGGCGTCGCTGTGGCCGGCCGAGGCGCTGGAAGCGGTGCGGCTGTTGATCTTCGGCGGCGAGGCCTGCCCGCCGGAGCTCGCCGCTCGACTCGCGGTCGACGGCCGCGAGGTATGGAACACCTACGGCCCCACCGAGGCCACCGTGGTCGCCTGCGCGGCACGGCTGGACGGCGACGGACCGGTGCGCATCGGCCTGCCACTGCCGGGCTGGGATCTGGCCGTTGTCGACGGTGACGGACTCCCGGTGGCCGAAGGTCAGATCGGTGAGCTGGTGATCGGCGGAGTTGGCCTGGCCCGTTATCTGGACGAAGTCAAGGACGCCGAGAAATACGCGGCGATGCCGACGCTGGGCTGGCGGCGCGCCTACCGCAGCGGTGACCTGGTTCGGCTGGACAGCGAGGGTCTGGTCTTCTGTGGACGCGCTGACGATCAGGTCAAGGTCGGCGGACGTCGTATCGAGCTGGGCGAGGTCGATTCGGCGCTGGTACACCTGCCCGGGGTCAGCGGAGGTGCGGCCGCGGTTCGGCGGACGGCGGCGGGCACGCCGGTTCTGGTCGGCTACATCGCCAGCGCCGACCCGGACTTCGAGATGGCTGCCGCCCGTGCCCGACTTGCCGAGCAGCTGCCGGCCGCGCTGGTTCCGCGCCTGGTCCGGGTCGACGAGCTGCCCACCCGAACATCCGGCAAGGTCGACCGCGATGCGCTGCCATGGCCCCCGCCCGGCGGCGACGTGGAGCAGACTTCTGACCTCGTCGGCACGGCCGGCTGGCTGGCCGGGCTGTGGCGGGAGCTGCTGGGCGCCACCGTCGACGGACCGGAGGCCGACTTCTTCGCGCTCGGCGGCGGGTCGCTGGCCGCGGCCCAGCTGGTCGCGGCCCTGCGGGAGCGCTACCCGCAGGTGACCGTCGCCGACTTGTACGACCACCCGCGGCTGGGGTCGCTGGTCGGCTACCTCGACGAGCTGGAGAAGCCACCCGACGTCGTCGAGCGGATCGTGCGGCCCACACCCAGGTTGACCCAGATCGCGCAGACCGCACTGGCGGTGCCGTTGACCACCCTGACCGCGCTGCAATGGGTGACCTGGCTGGCGCTGGGCAACGGCGTGGCCGATGCCCTGCACGTGGTGCCATGGACCGTCCCGGTCAACTGGTGGCTGGTCGGCTCGGCTTTCCTCCTGTTCGTCACGCCAGTGGGCCGGATGAGCATCTCGGTGCTGGCCGCGCGGGCTCTGCTGCCGAATGTGCAACCCGGCAGCTACCCGCGCGGCGGATCCTTGCATCTGCGGGTGTGGCTGGCCGAGCGACTTGCCGAGGCCAGCGGCGCGGTGAACCTGGCCGGTGCGCCGTGGCTGGTCTACTACGCGCGCGCCCTGGGAGCGGACATCGGTAAAGGCGTCGATCTGCACTCGATCCCGCCGGTGACAGGGTTGTTGGCGCTCGGGCATCGCAGCGCGGTCGAGCCGGAAGTGGACCTGTGCGGGCACTGGGTCGACGGCGACGCGTTCCACGTCGGCGCGATCACGATCGGCAACGACGCCACGATCGGGACCCGCACGACTCTGTTGCCCGGTGCCGTTGTCGGAAAGAACGCCGATGTCGCACCCGGCTCGGGTGTCGTCGGCAAGGTCAAGAGCCGGCAGTACTGGAAGGGGTCGCCCGCGGTGAAATCCGGTCGGGTCAAACACCCCTGGCCCGACGAGCGTCCACCGCGCCGAACCCTCTGGGTCGTGGTGTACGCGCTGACGTCGGTGCTACTGGCGTCGATGCCGCTGACGGCGCTCGCCGCCTGCCTGTCGGTGATCGGGGTGGCCGTTCACCGCACGCAACACTTGTCGGAGGCAGTGCTGCCGACTCTGTACTGGACGCCCGTCGCCACCATGGCAGGGATGGCTGCGTACGCGGCGATGACGGTTGTGGCCGTGCGGCTGCTGTCGATCGGGCTGCGGGAGGGCTACCACCCGGTCCGCAGCCGCAGCGGTTGGCAGCTGTGGGCGACCGAACGGCTGATGGACGGCGCGCGTACCTATCTGTTCCCGCTCTACGCCAGCCTGGCCACGCCCGTGTGGCTCCGGCTACTCGGCGCCAAGGTCGGCCGCGACACCGAGATCTCGACCGTGCTGCTGACTCCGAAATTCACCGTCATCGAGGACGGCGCTTTCCTGGCCGACGACACCATGGTCGCCTCGTATGAGCTTGGCGGCGGCTGGATTTACGCAGCGAAGACGACGGTCGGCCGGCGGGCTTTTCTGGGTAACTCGGGCATCACCCAACCGGGCCGCCGGGTGCCCGACGACGGCTTGGTCGCGGTGCTGTCGGCCACTCCGCCGAAGGCGAAGCGCGGTTCGTCCTGGCTGGGCAGTCCCCCGATGCGACTGCGCCGGCGCCCCGCTGAGGCCGATGCGACGCGCACCTACGAACCGCCGCGGCGGTTGAAGGCGATGCGCGCAACGGTGGAAGGGTTCCGAGTGATCCCGGTGATGACGACCGCCGCGATCGGTCTCGGGGTGCTGGGAGCGCTGCAGGCGTTGGCCCGGATCTTCGGGTTCTGGGCGGCCGCACTGGGCGGCGGCGTGGTGCTGCTGACCGCGGGTGCGTTGGCCGCCGGCATCGCGGTCGCCGCGAAATGGCTTCTGGTCGGCCGGATTCGGGCGGGTGAATTTCCGCTATGGTCGTCGTTCGTGTGGCGCAACGAACTCGCGGACACGTTCGTGGAGACCGTCGCCGCGCCGTGGTTTGCCCGCGCGGCCAGTGGCACACCGGCGCTGAACGTGTGGCTGCGCGCGCTGGGCGCCCAGGTCGGCCGCGGGGTCTGGTGTGAAACCTATTGGCTGCCTGAGGCGGATCTCGTCACCCTCGGCCCCGGAAGCACCGTCAACCGTGGCTGCGTCGTGCAGACGCACCTGTTCCACGACAGAATCATGCGGATGGACGAAGTGGTGCTGGAGCACGGCGCGACGCTGGGCCCGCACGGTGTGGCGTTGCCCGCGGCCCGACTCGGCGCCGGCGTCACCGTCGGCCCGGCATCACTGGTGGTGCGTGGTGATTCGGTGCCCAAATCGACTCGCTGGCAGGGTAATCCGATCAGACCATGGAACGTTCCACGCGAGAAGACCGGCAAGAAGGCGGCCGCGTGAAACGTGCGCCCAAGAAGTCGGCACCCCGCCAGGCTTCGACCGTGATCGACCCGTATCTGCCGAAGGTCGGCAATCTCGGCTATCGCGTCTCGCAGTATGAGTTGGTCTTGGAATACAAGGTCACGAGCAACCGGCTGTCCGGTTCGGCGACGATCACCGCCACGACCCTGACCGAACTGGAGGACTTCACCCTCGATCTGTCCGACGCCCTGAGTGTGTCGAAGGTGATGGTCAACGGCAAACGGGTGGCCCACTTCGCTTGTCGTGAACGCAAATTGCGCGTCCGGCTGACGTCGAAGCTGGAATCCGATGTGGCGATGTCGATCCTGGTGCACTATCACGGCTCGCCGCGGCCGATTCGATCGCTTTGGGGTGACGTCGGTTTCGAGGAACTGACCAACGGCGCGCTGGTCGCCGGTCAACCGAACGGGGCGGCGTCGTGGTTCCCGTGCGACGACCATCCCAGCGCGAAGGCTGCCTACCGGATCCAGATCAGCGCCGACAACCCTTATCGGGTGGTGGCCAACGGGCGGCTGGCCTCTCGACGCCCGCGGGCCGCGCAGACCGAGTGGACCTACGAGCAACCCGAGCCGACGTCGACCTATCTGATGACCCTGCAGATCGGGATGTACGAGCTGATTCGGTTGGGCACGACCCCGGTGCAGATTCGCGCCGCACTGCCCGAGCGGCTGAAACACGAATTCCACCAGGACTTCGCGCGCCAGCCCGAGATGATGGAGTTGTTCGTCGACCTGTTCGGCCCCTATCCGCTGGCGGACGGTTACACCGTCGTCGTGGCAGATGACGACTTGGAGATACCGCTTGAAGCTCAAGGGATTTCGATCTTCGGCGCCAACCATTGCGACGGCACCGGGGCCAGCGAGCGACTGATCGCCCACGAGCTGGCCCACCAGTGGTTCGGTAATTCGGTGACCGCCCGGCAATGGCGCGACATCTGGCTGCACGAAGGATTCGCGTGCTACGCGGAGTGGCTGTGGTCAGAGCACAGCGGTGGCCCCGCCGCCGACGCGTTGGCCCGCCAGTACCACCAGAAGTTGCGCGCCGCCCCGCAGGATCTGCTACTGGCCGACCCCGGACCACGGCGCATGTTCGACGACCGCGTCTACAAGCGCGGCGCACTGACACTGCACGCGCTGCGCGGCCGTATCGGCGACGCGCAATTCTTCGCGCTACTGAAAGACTGGACCGACCGTCACCGGCACGGCAACGTCAGCACCGACCAGTTCACCGATCTGGCGGCCCACTACTGCGATCAACCACTGACACCGCTGTGGGACAGCTGGCTGTACTCGCGGGCGGTGCCCTGACCCTCAGCCGTTGAGAACGGGCTCGGGTGCGATGTCCGACGACGGCCGCCGACGAGCGGCCCGCGACCGGGTCAGCAACTCGGCCGTCAACGCGCCCACCCCGCCGACGACTGCGGCGCCCACCGTCGACCAGGCGCCGTGCGCCAGCAGGAAGAAACCGAACACCGCGGACACCGTCAGCAGCGCGCACCGGACCCGCGTCCAGCGCGCGGGACCGTCCAGTCGGGTGGCGACCAGCAGGCCCAACATCAGCGCGACAGAATGCCCGACGTCGGTGAAATCCTCGCCCAGGACCGCCGCGGCCACACCGACCGGAATCCAGAAGCCGAGCCACGCGGGACGCCACCGCACCGGAATGGCTGATGTCAGCGCACCCAGAACCGCGACCGCGCCGTAGCTCACCCCGACATCGCTCGCACGCGAGACCGACAATGGCAACCAGTGAAATTTGATCGCCGCGGTCAACCCGATCGCCACCAGCAGGGTCGCGCCGATATGGCCGGTGATGAACACGAGGGCGAGCCGACCACTGCGCCAGATCAATTCGGCCAGCGCCAGCAGACAGACGAAGCACGGCAGCCAGAAATAGATCGGGCCGGCGTCGGTGACGAAGGCGCTGTCCAACAGCGTGGCCAGATGACCGCGGGCCAGGTTGTGCAGATTCGTACTGGCCTGCGCGATGACGTGTGCGCGCGCACGCGGGTGCAGCCCGGCGAGCGCAGCGCTGACGGCGATCAGCACAGCCGCGTAACCGAGCGTGATCCGCACCCGCGACAGCCGCGACAGAACCCGCATCAACATCGCCATCTACTATGCCCGCGGACCGTCGTCGTCCGAATGATCCGATTCCGATGAGTCGCTGACCGATCCCCGGGCCGGCTTGAGCCGGTAGATGGCCAAATCAGCCGGGAGACCTGCAGGTTTGCTCGCAAATACCGGCCAGTGCACTCGCTTGGCCGACACGCCGAGTGTGACCAAGTCGTCGGCTTCGAGCTGCTCCAACGTGGCGCTCGAGATCATCACGCCGCCGCGGGTGGCCCGCTCCATCACCCGTGCCGCGACATTCACGTCGACACCCAACCAGTCGGCGGCCAGGCGTTGCGGGCGACCGGTGTGGATGCCGACCCGCATCCGCGGCTTGTATCCGTCGACGTCGACGGACTTCAGGGCGCGCTTGGCCTCCAAAACCGCGGCTACCGCGACACCGGGATCGGTGAACACGGCCATGGTGCCGTCGCCCATCCGCTTGACGATGTGACCGCCGGCGTCGAGCAGAGGCGGCTCGATCGCCCGGGCCACCCGCCGCAGCAGTTTCAGGGTCTTGTCGTCGCCGGCGCGCAGGGACCAGTTGGAGAACTCCACCAGGTCGGTGAAGACGATGGTGACTTCTTCATTCGCCGGGCGTCGCGACACCGCCTCAGTGAGCGCCTGCCACACCTGAAGCGCACCAAGGCTGACTTCCCGCGACGCACCACCGCGCTCGCCCAGCAGCCGTCCGGCGGCGCGGGCGGCCGCACGGGGCCCGCCGTGACCGGCCGTCGACAGGGGGTCGCCGAAGTCGGGATCGCCGGGCAAGCCTTTTCGGGCCCGACGGACCAGCGAGATGAGTCCGGGGCTTCGGTTGGTGTTGCGCAGCCAGTCCGCCGCACCGCGGATCGGCGAAGTGCGTCGTGATTCAGATGGATCCGGCGTCGTCACCGTCTGCCCGGACTGACCGGACATTCGTTGGGGCCCGAGTTCCACAACGCTCAGGGTAGGTGCTGTTCGGAGCGACCGGCAACGACCGAGGTGGTGGTGTCCACCACCGTCCCGGACGAACCACCTGATCATGGGGTTGGCCGGCGAGCCGGACGTCCGACGATGCCGCCGAGAGGGCGTGATAACAGTCTCGGTGCGGCAGGCGTGAAAGGTTCGATCCACCACGGCTATTTAGCGACCAGAACTTCACCCTCGAGGCCGTCAGGGTCGCGGAAGAACACGCTGCGCACCGCACCAAAGTCGTTGACCTCGCCGTCACTGGCGCCGTGTTGGACGAGACGTTGCCTGATGGTCTCGAAACCCTCGGTCGACGCAGCTTGGAGGCCGAAGTGGTCCAGCCGGCCGCGCCCCCACATCGGGGTCTGCCGGTCGGGTTCGGGGTTGCCCTCGATGGTGAAGACGTTGAGTTCGGTGTGGGGACCGATGCGGATCGTCGTCATGGTCTCGTCGCCGTTCTCGCCGTGCGGCTCGGTAGGTCCGACTTCGGCGTCGAAGACCTGGCTGTAGAAGGCCCGCAGGCCGTCGATGTCCTTCGATATGAGCGCGATGTGGTTGATTCCGTTCAGCAACACTGCGGCACTCCTTCCCCGTCGCCGTCGCGCAAGGGATGCCCGTCCCCGTTCCGTTTCATTCGCCGGTCGGCGACACCGTAATCGACCGGCTGATTTCACCGGCGTCAACCGTGACGACCTGCCGCGACGCGCCCCGCAGTCGTAGACAACGACTGTTGTCAACATTATCGTGGGTGTCATTCAGCACCCGTCGGGAGCCAGGAGGCTGTGATGACCGTGACGTCGATACCGCCCGTGCACGATCCGACCGTTGTGAACCGAGAGTCCGCGCCCGACTCGTCACCGCTCGGGCCGGAATCGCTGACCTGGAAGTACTTCGGCGACCTGCGCACCGGGATGATGGGCGTCTGGATCGGCGCGATCCAGAACATGTATCCAGAGCTCGGCGCCGGCGTCGAGGAGCACTCGATCCTGCTGCGCGAACCACTGCAGCGGGTGGCGCGGTCGGTGTACCCGATCATGGGCGTTGTCTACGACGGGACCCGGGCGTCGCAGACCGGTCACCAGATCAAGCAGTATCACCGAACCATCAAGGGTGTCGATGCCAGCGGCCGGCGCTACCACGCGCTGAACCCCGAGACGTTCTACTGGGCGCACGCCACGTTCTTCATGTTGGTGATCAAGGTCGCCGAATACTTCTGCGGCGGCTTGACCGAAGCCGAGAAGCGCCAGTTGTTCGACGAACACGTGCAGTGGTACCGGATGTACGGCATGAGCATGCGACCGGTGCCCGCGTCGTGGGAGGACTTCCAGGAGTACTGGCAGCGCGTCTGCCGCGACGAGCTGGAGATCAACCAAGCGACACTGGACATTTTTCAAATCCGGATCCCCAAGCCCAAATTCGTGCTGATGCCCACCCCGGTGTGGGATCAGCTGTTCAAACCCTTTGTCGCGGGCCAACGTTGGATCGCCGCCGGCTTGTTCGAGCCGACGGTGCGAGAAAAGGCCGGTATGCGCTGGACACCGGGCGACGAGGTGGTGTTGCGGCTGTTCGGCAAGCTGGTCGAGCTCGCGTTCCTGGCTGTTCCCGACGAGATCCGGCTACACCCTCGGGCTGTCGCCGCCTACCGCCGGGCCGAGGGGCGCGACTCCGCCGAGGCTCCGCTCGTGGAGGCACCCAGTTTCATGGGTCCGCCCTCGGATCGACGCGGATTGCCCATGCACTACTTCCCGCCCCGCAAGACACTCTTCGAGCGCGCGGGGTCGCTGGTACACACGACGTTCTCCTTGGCCGGACTGCGGCCGGCACGGGGCCGCGGCCAAGCCGCCTAGCCGCTCGGTCGCTCAGCCGGGGGACGATGCGCAGCGCGATGCGCGCTTGCACTCTGATAGAGGCAGATCGCCGCAGCGGCAGCCACATTCAGACTTTGCGCTTCGCCGGACATCGGAATGCTCACCCGAACATCAGCTCGATCGGAAGCCTCGGCCGACAACCCATGAGCTTCGGATCCGAACAGCCATGCCGTCGGCACGGTGAGATCGGCGTCGTCGAGCGACAATTCACCGTCCACGGTGGTGGCCGCAACCCGCAGCCCGGCGTCCTTCAGAGCACTGATCGCCGCGTCGGTATCGGACTCGACGACGACCGGGACGGAGAAGATGCTGCCCGCCGAGGCCCGCAGGCATTTGCCGTTGTAGGGATCGACACCCTGGCCGGCGAACACCACCGCCGCGGCGCCCATCGCGTCGGCGATGCGAATCAACGTGCCGGCGTTGCCGGGTTCACCGATCTGCACGCCGACGGCGACGAGTTGCGGCGGGTGCGCGAGCACGTCCGCAAGTGCCGTGTTCGGTTTGTCGCAGACCGCTACCAACCCCGCGGGAGTGACGGTGTCCGACAGGGCTTTCGCCGCGCGCTCGGTCACGAGGTGGACCTCGGATCCGGCCAGCAGCGCACTGTGTCGGTGCGCCGCTGCCTCGGTGGCGAAGATCTCGCGTGTCAGCCCGCGCCGCGAAGCGGCTTCCACCAGGTTGGCGCCTTCGACCAGAAACTGGTCGCTACGACGCCGGGCTTGCTGTCGATGCAGTTTGACCGCAGCGACCACCCGGGTCGATCGTTCGGTGAGCACCGGGTACGCGGTTAGGCGGCCTCTCCGGACGGTGCGTTGACGTCCTCCGGCAACGCCTTGCGCGCAACGGCGACCAGCGCGGTGAACGCCGCGGCGTCACTGACGGCGATCTCGGCGAGGTTCTTGCGGTCGACCTCGACACCGGCGGCCTTGAGGCCCTGGATCAGCCGGTTGTAGGTGATGTCGTTGGCGCGGGCCGCGGCGTTGATCCGGGAGATCCACAGCTTGCGGAACTCGCCCTTGCGCGCACGGCGGTCGCGGTAGGCGTAGGTCAGCGAATGTAGCTGCTGCTCTTTGGCTTTGCGGTAGAGCCGGGACCGCTGACCGCGATAGCCCTTGGAAGCCTTCAGGATGGTGCGGCGCTTCTTCTGGGCGTTGACCGCCCGCTTCACGCGTGCCATGGGGGTGTTCCTATCTGGTTGGGAAGTGGTTGTTCCGGCGCTGTGCTGCCGGTCAGCCGTTCAGCATCTTGTTGACCCGCTTGGTGTCGTTCGCCGACACGGCGGTGCGTCCGTCCAGACGTCGCGTCCGCTTGGTCGGCTTGTGCTCGAGCAGGTGGCGACGGCCGGCTTTCTCACGCACGATCTTCCCGGTGCCGGTGCGCCGGAATCGCTTTGACGCGCCGCTGTGGGTCTTGGCCTTGGGCATCTGTTCTCGGTCCTCTGTCTTGGTTGGGTCAGTTGGGCGACGGTTCGGGGTCGCCGCTCGGTGCCGGTTTGGCGGCAGGTCCGGAGGGGCCGGCGGCGTCTTCGGCCGCCCGGGCGCGGGTCTTGGCGCCGCGGTGCGGTGCCAGCACCATCGTCATGTTGCGGCCGTCCTGCTTGGCCGAGGTCTCGACGAATCCGTAGTCGGCGACGTCGGCGCCGAGGCGCTGCAGCAGTCGGTAACCGAGCTCGGGTCGCGACTGCTCGCGTCCGCGGAACATGATGGTCACCTTGACTTTTGCTCCTGCCTCCAGGAACCGGACGACGTGACCGCGCTTGGTCGCATAGTCGTGGTCGTCGATCTTGGGCCGCAATTTCTGTTCTTTGACGACGGTCTGCTGCTGGTTCTTGCGAGACTCCCGCGCTTTCTGCGCCGCCTCGTATTTGAACTTGCCGTAGTCCATGATCTTGCAGACCGGCGGCCTGGCATCCGGGGCAACTTCGACAAGGTCGAGGTCGGCATCCGCGGCGACGCGAAGGGCGTCTTCGATACGCACGATGCCTACCTGCTCCCCTCCTGGGCCGATGAGTCGGACTTCAGGTACGCGGATGCGTTCGTTGACGCGGGTCTCAGTGCTGATGGGGCCTCCCTTATTGATCTTCTCGTCAATTGCCACCGCCACCTGCGCAAGAGCCAGCGATTGGGATGCCACGCCATCAGCAAAAAAGCCCTGCATAAGCAGGGCCCGGTGCCGACCGATCACAGCCTCGAAGGCTGCCTGCGCAACTGCAGGAGCCGACACAGTCGATGTGCCGGTGACCGGACCGCTGAGCCTTTTCGGCCAACGGTGGGAGTGGGACTCCACTTGCTGTCTCTGGCTCAGCCGGAGACGGTCGCGCAGGCGAGTCTACCAGTCACAAGGGCATCTGCCGACACGTCGCTGCAGCACCGGCCGCCACGAACCGTGGCTAACGCCGACACGGCCGATTTCCTGCCAGCCAGATCATAGGCATTCCATAGCGATACCGAATATCCTCGCGGTCTGTGACCCTCATTGCCTCCCGCCCACGGAGCGACTCGAGCTCCCGCCTTCGCTGGGTGCCCGCGGCCGCTGGCTGGACGGTGGGTGTCATCGCCACGTTGTCGCTGATAGCGAGCGTGTCGCCGGCGATCCGGTGGGCCATCCGGGTGCCGCGCGAATTCATCAACGACTACGTCTTCAACTTCCCCGACACCAGCTTCGCCTGGTCGTTCGTCATGGCACTGCTGGCTGCTGCGCTGACCGCGCGCAAACGCATTGCATGGTGGGTGCTGCAGCTCAACCTGTTGCTGGCCGCCGGGCTGAACGTGGCCGGCCTGGCCGATCACCCCAGCCCGGCCAAGAGCTTCGGCGAGACACTGGGCCTCGGCCTGCACCTTGCCGCGGTGGTGGTGGCGACGTTGGCCTACCGAGAGTTCTGGGCCAAGGTCCGCCAAGGTGCGCTGTACAAGGCCGCCGGGGTGCTCGTGACCGGCTGGGCGATCGGCATCGGGTTGTCCTGGGCGTTGGTGGAGACGTTCCCCCGGACGCTGGCCCCCGACGACCGGCTGCTCTACGTGGTGAACCGGGTGGTCGGATTCGGAGTCGTCGAGTCCGCGCAATTCACCGGCCGGCCGCCGGTTCTGCTCAACGCGCTTTTCGGGTTGTTCAGCGCGATGGCGCTGATCGCCGCGGCGATCGTGCTGTTCCAATCGCAGCGCGCCGAAAATGCGCTGACCGGTGAGGACGAGTCGGCGATCCGTGGCCTGGTGGAACTGTGGGGCAAGAACGACTCCCTGGGTTACTTCGCCACCCGCCGCGACAAGTCGGTGATCTTCGCGCCGAGCGGTCGCGCCGCCATCACCTACCGCGTCGAGGTCGGTGTCTGCCTGGCCAGCGGGGACCCGATCGGAGATCCGCGGGCGTGGCCACAGGCCATCGACGCCTGGCTGGCGCTGTGCCAGCGTTACGGCTGGGCGCCGGGCAACATGGGCGCCAGCTCGGCTGGGGCGAAGGCATTTCGGGAGGCGGGCCTCAACGCCCTGGAGCTCGGCGACGAGGCGATCCTGCAGACCTCCGAGTTCAAGCTCTCCGGACGGGACATGCGCGGCGTTCGCCAAGCGGTGACGCGAGCACGCCGCGCCGGGCTGACGGTGCGCGTCCGCCGGCACTACGACATCGATCCGGCGGAAATGGCCGAGGTGACCGAGCGCGCGGACGCGTGGCGGGACACCGACAACGAGCGCGGATTCTCGATGGCATTGGGTCGGCTCGGTGACCCGGCCGACGGCGACTGCCTTCTGGTCGAGGCCATCGGCACCGACGACACGGTGGTTGCGATGCTGTCCCTGGTGCCGTGGGGTCGCAACGGTGTCTCGCTGGACCTGATGCGCCGGTCGCCACAGTCTCCGAACGGAACGATCGAACTCATGGTGAGCGAGCTTGCGCTGCACGCCGAGCGCATCGGCATTACGCGAATCTCGCTGAATTTCGCCATGTTCCGGTCCGCATTCGAACAGGGCGCTCAACTCGGCGCCGGCCCGGTGGCACGGCTGTGGCGCGGTTTCCTGTTGTTCTTCTCGCGGTGGTGGCAGCTGGAGACGCTGTACCGCTCGAACATGAAGTACCAGCCCGACTGGGTACCGCGATACGCCTGCTACGAAGACGCGCGGATGGTTCCGCGGGTAGGCGTCGCGTCGGTGATCGCGGAGGGCTTCCTGGTGCTGCCCTTCACCCGACGCGACGAGCAGCACACCGGCCACCACTCAGCGGTACCGCCGACGTTGCTGGCGACCGGCCTGCTGCACGGCGACGGCTCGGCGCCGGACGTGGCGGCGTTGCAGGAGGCTGACTTCAGCGACCCGGATGAACGCGGTCGCCGACTGCCGGAGCAGATGCGCGTCCGGTTGTCCAAGCTGAAGGCGTTGCAGGACAGCGGTATTGACGCCTACCCGGTCGGCCAACCGCCCAGTCACACCGTTGCGCAGGCACTGGAGACCGATGACGGGACCGACGTCTCGGTGGCCGGCCGGGTGCTGCGTATCCGCGACTTCGGCGGCGTGCTGTTCGCCCAGCTGCGCGACTGGTCGGCCGAAGTGCAACTGCTGCTGGAGAATTCGGTCCTCGAGCACGGTCGCGCCGCCGATTTCACCAAGGCCATCGACCTCGGCGATCTGGTCGAGGTAACCGGTCGGATCGGATTCAGCAAGACCGGCACCCAATCGCTGATCGTGCGCCGCTGGCGATTGATCGGAAAGTGCCTGCGACCGCTGCCGAACAAATGGAAGGGGCTGACCGATCCCGAAGCGCGGGTGCGCAGCCGCTACGTCGACCTCGCGGTCAACGCCGACTCGCGAGAGTTGATCGCAGCCCGCAGCAATGTCCTGCGCTCGATCAGAGACACCTTGAACAGCAAAGGGTTTCTGGAGGTCGAGACCCCTATCCTGCAGCAGGTTCACGGTGGCGCCACGGCCCGCCCGTTCATGACCCACATCAACAGCTACGACCTCGATCTGTACCTGCGAATCGCGCCCGAGCTCTACCTCAAGCGGTTGTGCGTCGGCGGGATGGAGCGAGTCTTCGAACTGGGCCGCGCGTTCCGCAACGAGGGTGTCGACTTCAGCCACAACCCCGAGTTCACGCTGCTCGAGGCCTATCAGGCGCATGCCGATTACAAGCACTGGATCGACGGCAGCCGGGAGTTGATCCAGAACGCCGCGCAGGCCGCCAACGGAGCTCAGGTGGTGCTGCGGCCAGGATCCGGCGACGTGCTGGAAGAGGTTGACATCTCCGGTGTTTGGCCGGTGAAGACCGTTCACGACGCAGTCTCCGAGGCGCTGGGTGAACACGTCGACGCCGGCACCGAGCTGAGCACCCTGCGACGGCTCTGCGACGCGGTGCAGATTCCGTATCTGGCACGCTGGGACGCCGGCGCAGTGGTGCTCGAACTGTACGAGCACCTGGTCGAGGCCCGTACCGAGCAGCCGACGTTCTACATCGATTTCCCCCTGTCGGTCTCGCCGCTGACCCGACCGCATCGCAGCCAACCTGGCGTCGCCGAGCGCTGGGACCTGGTCGCGTGGGGCGTCGAATTGGGCACCGCCTACAGCGAACTCACCGATCCCGTCGAGCAGCGCCGTCGCCTCGAAGAACAATCCTTCCTGGCCGCCGGCGGTGACCCCGAAGCGATGGAGCTCGACGAGGACTTCCTGCAGGCGATGGAATACGCGATGCCACCGACCGGTGGCCTCGGCATGGGTGTCGACCGCGTCGTCATGCTGATCACCGGACGAAGCATCCGCGAGACCCTGCCCTTCCCGTTGGCCAAGCCGCGCTAGCCAACTCCGCGTCGCACGACACGCGCGGCACCGAATCGGCAAAACTCGTGCTCAAAGCACGCATCACGGACGACAATGGACCGCGTGACGGGTTCAGCGGCGAACCTCCCCATTGCGGTGCTGGCTGACAACCACACCTCGTTGATGCACGGGTGGGTACCTGCGGTGACCCAGGCCGTGGCCGCCGCACTGCTCGTGATGGCAGTCGGGCGACGATCGCGCCGGTGGCGGGTGACGTCGCTACCGTCGTCGGCGTTGCTGGGCGCCGCGCTGGCCGCGGTGTCGCACTGGTACATCGAGAACCGGGGGCTGGCCGATGATCCGGCACCCCGTCTGCTGTGGTGGTGGATCGCTGGAACCGGCGCCGCCGCCGTCCTCGTGATCGTGGGCTGGCGTACCGCCCGCTGGTGGCGGCGCAGCGCCGCCCTGTTGGCCGTGCCGCTCTGCGCGCTCAGCGCAGCACTCACACTCAACCTCTGGGTCGGCTACTTCCCCACCGTGCAGACGGCGTGGGATCAATTGACCGAGGGGCCACTTCCCCACCAGACCGACGCCGCCGGTCTCGCCGCAATGGCCGCCGCGGGACTACGGCCCGCCCACGGCATCGTGCTCTCGGTAACGATTCCCGACCAGGCGTCGCACTTCAAGCACCGCGGCGAAGTCGTCTATCTGCCGCCGGCCTGGTTCGCCAGCAGTCCGCCGCAACCGCTGCCGGCGGTCATGATGATCGGCGGCGAATTCAACACGCCCGCCGACTGGTTGCGGGCAGGCAACGCCGCCAAGACCATCGACGACCTGGCCGCGACCCATGACGGCAATGCGCCGGTGTTCGTCTTCGTGGACTCCGGCGGCGCCTTCAACAACGACACCGAATGCGTCAACGGCATTCGCGGCAACGCAGCCGATCACTTGACCAAAGATGTTATCCCATATGTTGTTTCGCGGTTCGGCGTCAGTAATCGAGCGGCCAATTGGGGCGTCGTCGGCTGGTCGATGGGTGGGACCTGTGCGCTCGATTTGACCGTCATGCACCCGGAGCTGTTCAGCTCGTTCGTCGACATCGGCGGCAACCTGGGCCCCGAAACCGGAACCAAGGCGCAGACCATCGCTCGGCTCTTCGGCGGCAACTCTGACGCCTGGGCGTCGTTCGACCCGTCCACCGTAATCACCAAACACGGTCAATATCAGCGTGTTTCGGGCTGGTTCGATGTCTCGTCGAGCGCACCGACCAAGCATCACCGCGGCATCTCGGTCACCGAGGCCGGTGACACCACGCTGGCCGGCGGCGAGGGGGTCAATCCTGGTGACCAGACGGCGGCAGCGGAGGCGTTGTGCGCCCTCGGCCGCGCCAACGGCATCGACTGCACGATCGTCGCTCAGCCGGGCCGGCACGACTGGCCTTTCGCCAGTACCGCTTTCGTCGCGGCGCTGCCTTGGCTGGCGGGCCGGTTGGAAACGCCCGGTGTGCTCCGGATCCCGTCGCCGTCGGCGTGGCCGCCCACCGCGGGCCCGAGTCCGCACGCCGAACCGATCGGTCGTTGACCGCGACGACGATCGCGCGGATACGCCGCGCGATATTCTCCCGCCACGCCCACCCGTGGAGTGCCTGGAGCCGCTGGGCGACCACGCCTGCGGTGCTGGTGCCGGTGTGGACGCGGCGACGCGACCACGCGCTGGCGGTCGTTGCCTGGTTCGCGCTCAACCCGGTGATCTTCCCGAAGGTCGGCGATCAACGGTCATGGGCGACCCGCGCGATGCTCGGTGAGGAACTCTGGATCACCCGCCGGCCGAAGGACGCCGCGGCAGCGCTGAGCGTGCTGACGTCGGTGGTCGCCGTCGGCGCTCTGGTCGCGGCGCGCCACCATCGGGCCGTCCCGGCAGCGGCCGCGACCACCGCCCAGATGGCCCTGACGCTGGTGTATTGGCAGCAGATGGTCCGTTATCTGGAACGTCACGGGTAGCGTGGCAGGGTGCCCGACGAGCCCGATCCATCTGCCCCGGAGCCTGACGCCGATACCGGCTACACCAGCGCCGGGGTGCCGACATTCGACTCGGTCCGAGACAAGATCGAGTCTCGCTACGAAACGTCCATCGGCGCACACGAATTGGACTCCGAAACACCGGAGGGCCGCGACGTCGAGGAGCAATACGAAGAGCGCCGGCGCGCGGCCGCCGATCGCTTGGCGCAGATCCGCGAGTCGATGCGTGACGACCGTTAGGCGCTGACCTTGCGGCGCTTGGTGGTTCGGCGGGTGGCGCCGGCCTTGGGCTTGCTGGTGTCGGCGAGAACCTCGGCGAGGAACTTGCCGGTGTAACTCTCCGGAACGGCGACGACATCTTCGGGTGTGCCTTCGGCGACCACCGTCCCCCCGCCGGCACCCCCCTCGGGTCCCATGTCGATGATCCAGTCCGAAGTCTTGATCACATCCAGGTTGTGCTCGATCACGATCACCGTATTGCCCTTGTCCACAAGGCCGTTGATGACATCGAGCAATTTGCGGATGTCCTCGAAATGCAGACCGGTGGTCGGTTCGTCGAGGATGTACACCGTGCGACCCGTGGAGCGCTTCTGCAATTCCGACGCGAGTTTCACCCGCTGCGCCTCACCGCCGGACAGCGTGGGCGCCGACTGACCCAACCGCACGTAGCCGAGGCCGACGTCGACCAAAGTCCGCAGGTAACGGTGAATCCCGGTGATCGGCTGGAAGAAATCCGCGGCTTCCTCGATCGACATGTCGAGCACCTCGGAGATCGTCTTGCCCTTGTAGTGCACCTCCAACGTCTCACGGTTGTAGCGAGCGCCGTTGCAGACCTCACAGGGCACGTACACGTCCGGCAGGAAGTTCATCTCGATCTTGATCGTGCCGTCACCGGTGCAGGCCTCGCAGCGGCCGCCTTTCACGTTGAACGAGAACCGGCCCGGTTGATAACCGCGCACTTTGGCCTCGGTGGTCGCCGCGAACAGGGTGCGGATCTTGTCGAAGACCCCGGTGTAGGTGGCCGGGTTGGACCGCGGGGTACGCCCGATCGGCGACTGGTCGACCCGCACCAGCTTGTCGACGTGGTCCAGGCCGGTGACGCGGGTATGCCGGCCCGGGACATGGCGGGCGCCGTTGAGCCGGTTCGCCAGGACCGCGGCCAGGATGTCGTTGACCAGCGTCGACTTGCCGGAACCCGAGACTCCCGTCACCGAGGTCAGCACGCCGAGCGGGAACGCCACGTCGATGCCGCGCAGGTTGTGTTCGTTGGCGCCGACGACGGTGAGGTTTCGCTTCTTGTCCACCGGACGCCGAATGCTGGGCGCCGCAATGCTTTCCTTGCCGGACAGGAAGGCACCGGTGATCGAGTCTTTGTTCGTCAGCAGGTCGGCGTAGGTGCCGCTGTGCACGATGTGCCCGCCGTGCTCCCCTGCCCCGGGGCCGATGTCGACCACCCAGTCGGCGTGCGCGATGGTGTCCTCGTCGTGCTCGACGACGATCAGCGTGTTGCCCAGATTCCGCAGCCGCGTGAGAGTTTCGATCAGCCGGCGGTTGTCGCGCTGATGCAGCCCGATGGACGGCTCGTCGAGCACGTAGAGCACCCCGACCAGACCGGAGCCGATCTGGGTGGCCAGCCGGATCCGCTGCGCTTCACCTCCGGACAACGTGCCGGCCGCCCGTGACAGCGACAGGTACTCCAGCCCGACATCGAGCAGAAAGCCGAGCCGCGACTGAATTTCCTTGAGTACCTGGCCGGCGATCGCCTGTTCGCGGGTGCCCAGCGTGAGCCCGTTCAGGAAGTCCGCACAGTCGTTGATCGACAGCTCACAGACTTCGGCGATCGACTTGGCGCCGTGCGCGCCAGCGGTCAGGCTGACCGCCAGGATTTCGGGCTTGAGCCGCGTTCCGTCGCACTCCGGGCACGGGACGTCGCGCATGAATCCCTCGTAGCGCTCCTTCATCGTCTCCGACTCGGTCTGGTCCAGCTTGCGCTCCAGGAACGCCAGCACACCCTCGAAGTCGGCGTAATAGGAGCGGGTCCGGCCATAGCGGTTGCGGTAGCGGACGTGCACCTGCTCGTCGCAGCCCTCCAGAATCGCCTTGCGCGCCTTGGCCGGAAGCTTGCGCCACGGTGTGTCGACATCGAAGCCCATCGCTTCACCGAGGCTGGCCAGCATCCGGGTGAAGTACTCCGCGGTGTGCCCCATCGACCACGGCGCCACCGCGCCCTCCGCGAGCGTGCGGTCCGGGTCGGGGACCACCAGTTCGGGGTCGACCTCTTTGCGGATGCCCAGACCGACGCACTCCGGGCAGGCGCCGTAGGGCGAGTTGAACGAGAACGACCGCGGCTCCAGGTCGTCGACGGCCAGGGCGTGGCCATTGGGGCAAGCCAGCTTCTCGGAGAACCGCTGCTCGCGGTTGTGGGCGTCGTGCTCGTGGTCGACGAATTCCAGCACCACGATGCCGTCCGCCAGGTTGAGCGCAGTCTCCACCGAATCGGTGAGCCGCTGCTTGGCGCTGGCCTTGACGGTGAGGCGGTCCACCACCACCTCGATGTCGTGTTTCTCCTGCTTCTTCAGCTTGGGCGGATCGGTCAGCGGGTGCACGACGCCGTCGACCCGGACGCGGCTGTAGCCCTGCGCATTCAGCTTCTCGAAGAGGTCGGCGAATTCGCCTTTCCGGGTCCGAACCACCGGGGCCAGCACCTGGAACCGGGTGCCCTCGGGCATCACCAGCACCTGGTCAACGATCTGCTGCGGAGTCTGACGGGCGATCCGCTCACCGCAGACCGGGCAGTGCGGCGTACCGGCGCGGGCGTAGAGCAGACGCAGATAGTCGTACACCTCGGTGATGGTCCCGACCGTCGACCGAGGGTTGCGGTTGGTCGACTTCTGGTCGATGGACACCGCCGGCGACAGACCCTCGATGAAGTCGACGTCCGGTTTGTCCATCTGGCCGAGGAACTGGCGGGCGTAGGCCGACAGCGACTCGACATAGCGCCGCTGCCCTTCGGCAAAGATGGTGTCGAACGCCAGCGAGGACTTTCCCGAGCCTGAAAGCCCGGTGAAGACGATCAACGCGTCGCGCGGCAAATCAAGATCGACACCGCGCAAGTTGTGCTCGCGCGCACCTTTCACGATGAGGCGATCAGCCACGCAATCCCTTTCCGAGCGATTTCCGGGCGCTGCCCAGACACGTCGTTCCCATGCTATGTGCCCGCACCGACAAGCAATCGTCGACCAGTACCGTGGACTGGTATGACCGCCCTGGACGACAACTACACCGGCCACGTCGAATCGGGTAGCGCGACCCGACGAACCCTGCCTGGCGTGTCGATCGTCAAGACGTCGGTGGGCCCCATGGACAACAACGCCTACCTGGTCACATGTTCCGCGACCGGTGAGACCCTGCTGATCGATGCCGCCAACGACGCGGACGATCTGGTCGAATTGGTGCGCGCGCACGCGCCGAAGGTGTCGCTGATCGTCACCAGCCATCAACATTTCGACCACTGGCAGGCGCTGGAGGCGGTGGCCGGAGCCACCGGCGCGCCGACGGCCGCGCACGAGATCGACGCCGAGCCGCTGCCGGTGACACCCGACCGCCTGCTGACCGGAGGCGACACCATTGCGATCGGCGAGTTGACCTTCGAGGTCATCCATCTGCGCGGGCACACGCCGGGGTCGGTGGCGCTCGCGCTCGACGGTGCGGCCACCGGCGGAGTCACCCAGTTGTTCACCGGGGACTGTCTGTTTCCGGGTGGCGTCGGCAAGACCTGGCAGCCCGGCGATTTCGAGCAGCTGATCTCCGACGTCACCACCCGGGTGTTCGACCGGTTCGACGACGACACGGTCGTCTACCCCGGTCACGGCGACGACACCACACTCGGTGCCGAGCGGCCACACCTGGCGGAGTGGCGCGAGCGCGGCTGGTGATCCGCCCATGCTGCCCGCGGGGCCTCGGCGGGGCAACTCGGTCGGTGAATAGCGGTCGCGAAACACGCTGCTGCGCCTACGCTTAGCCGATGAGGCTGGGGATCGACTTCGGCACCACACACACCGTGGTTGCGATCGTCGATCGGGGCAATTATCCGGTGGTGTCGTTCGACGGAGTCGACTCGTGGCCGTCGCTGATCGCGGCCGATGACGCCGGTGAGTTGCGCTACGGGCCGGACGCCGCCGCCGTGCGCCACGACCCGGGCTGGTCGGTGCTGCGATCGTTCAAACGGCTGCTCAACGATGCCGGGCCGGCGACCACCGTGGAGCTGGCCGGGCGGTCGCACCGGCTGACCGACCTGTTCGCCGGCTTCCTCACCCGGTTGAAAAGCGATCTGCAGACCCGCTCCAACGCGGAGTTGCCGCCCGGCGAGCCGATCGAGGTTGCCATCAGCGTGCCGGCCAACGCGTCGAGCTCGCAGCGCTTCCTGACGTTGGATGCGTTCGCGCAGGCGGGTTTCGAGGTGGTCGCCCTGCTCAACGAGCCGTCGGCGGCAGGCTTCGAATACGCCCACCGGTACCGCTCGACGATCACCGCCAAGCGCGAGTACGTGCTGATCTACGACCTCGGCGGCGGAACCTTCGACGCGTCCCTGCTGAAGATGACCGGACGGCTCAACGAGGTGGTTGTCAGTGAAGGCATTCAGCGCCTCGGCGGTGACGACTTCGACGAGGCAATCCTCACGCTGGTCCGCGGTGGGGCCGGTCTGCGCACGCTGCCCGCGGGTGTCCGTGCCCAGCTCCTGGAGGAGTGCGCTGCCCGCAAAGAAGCGATCGGACCCAACACCCGGCGATTCCTCGTCGATCTGAGTGCGGTGGGCAAACCGCCGTTCGCCTGCCCTGTCGACGACGTGTATCAGGCCTGTACCCCGCTGGTGGACAAGACGATTGCCGCGCTTCCTCGCGTGCTGAACAACCGCGGCGGCGTCGAGGTCGACAGGTCCGAGATTGCCGGCGTCTATGTCGTGGGCGGCGCCGGCAGCTTTCCGTTGATCGCCCGGTCGCTGCGCAACGCGTTCGACGACAAGCGTGTCAAACGTTCGTTGCACCCGTTTGCCGCAACGGCGATCGGTCTGGCGGCTTTCCTGGATCAGGAAGCCGGATTCGCCTTGTCGGAACGCCTTTCACGCCATTTCGGGGTGTTCCGCGAGGCGCGCGCCGGGCAAGACGTCTACTTCGACCCAATTGTGCCCAAGGGAGCCGAACTGCCCACTGCCGGCCAGCCCCCGTTCGTGGTCACCCGCAATTACCGTGCGGCGCACAACATCGGACACTTTCGCTTCGTGGAATGCAGCCGACTGCGCGACGGCCGACCCGACGGTGACGTCACCCCGTACGACCCGGTGTATTTCCCGTTCGACCCGGACCTCGACGACGACCGGGATCTGCCGCGACGTCCGGTTCACCGCCGCGACGGCGGCCCGGAGGTCGAGGAGCGGTATGTCGTCACCTCCGGCGGAGCCGTCGAGGTCACCCTCTCCACCCGCCCGGACCGGCTCAGCCGCACCTTCCGGTTGGAGCGCCGAGACCTCGCCAGCGCCTGAACAGGCTTACGAGGTGTGCACGATCAGGACGTCGACCTTGGCGCGCCTCGAGACGTTGGCGGGCACCGAGCCGAGCAGTCGGCCGGCGATCGTGCTGAGCCCGACGTTGCCGACGACGAGCAGATCGGCGCCCACCTCTTCGGCCAGACCGACCAGTGCGTCGACCGGGGCGCCGACCACGGACCGTTCCTCGACATTCGCGGCCCCGGCAGCGGCGGCGCGGTCCTTGGCCTCGCGCAGGATCGCGTAGATCGGGGCGCTGCCCGACACCTTGTAGCTCTCGTCCTTCAGAGCGTCCGCCGCCCGTGAGTCCTCGTTCTGGGGTAGATAGGCCGTCGCCACGATCAGCTTCGCGTCGGCCCCGGCGATGCTTCCTGCCTTTTCCACCGCGCGCAGCGACGAGTCCGAGCCGTCGGTTCCTACCACCACGGTCCGATAGGCGGTCATTTACCCTCCCAGGTGTCGGTTGCTACGCAGACAGTAACGGTTCGCCGCATGCAGATGGTCGTATTGAAACACGCCGATTTGGTTGGCAATTCTGCGCTCCGCGCATTGTGTGGCGCTCATCCGCGCCCGATATTCGACGCGCACCCGCGGACGGTGTTGAATTCCATTGATTGGCAGGGTGTTTCGGTGTCGACGCCGTTCGGCAGCGAAGCAGCTGTTTCTGGGTATTTCGACAAAAGTAGGGCGTGAGCAGGGAGTACGGGTAAGCAGGTTCACCGGTGTGGCTTTAAAGTGACACACATCATGGTTGCCACCACAGCTCAGGAGCCGAGCACCGCGCTCGTATCCGACGAGCCGCCTCCCCGGCAGCCGGGCAGGCTATTCGACCCGCTTGTCGTCGCGGTATTGGCGGCACTGGTCGGCGTTGTCGCGGCGAGTCGCCCTTCGCTGTGGTTCGACGAAAGCGCGACGATCTCAGCCTCCGCCAACCGTTCGCTGTCCGAGCTGTGGCGGCTGTTGAGCCACATCGACGCGGTGCACGGCCTGTTCTATCTGGTGATGCACGGCTGGTTCTGCGTGTTCCCGCCGACCGAGTTCTGGTCGAGGGTGCCCAGCGCTATCGCCGTGGGCATCGCGGCGGCCGGGGTCGTGGTGTTCGGCAAGCAGTTCCTGCCGCGAACCACCGCGGTGTGCGCGGGCGTGGTGTTCGCGATCTTGCCGCGGGTGACGTGGGCTGCGGTCGAAGCACGCTCGTACGCGTTGACGGCGGCCGCTGCGGTCTGGCTGACCGTTTTACTGGTCACCGCGATCCGCCGGCACCGACCGCGGCTGTGGGTGCTGTATTCGCTCGCGCTGATGGTGTCGGTTCTGCTCAACGTCTACCTCATCCTGCTGGTGCCGGCCTACGCCGTGGTCACGCCGTTGCTGCGGCGCGAACGATCCGTGGTGGCGTGGTGGGCAGCCACGTCGGCGGTGGCGGTGGGCGCCGTGACGCCATTCCTGCTGTTCGCCCACGGCCAGAGCTTTCAGGTCGCGTGGATACATTCGCTGAATTGGCACAACGTGCTCGACGTCGTGCTGCATCAGTATTTCGACAACAGCGTGCCGTTCGCGATCCTGGCCGGGCTGATTCTCGCCGGCGCGCTGGCTGTTCGGCTCGCCGGTCGACGGCGACCCGCCGATGACACCCGCCGGATGCTGATCGTCTGCGCGGCCTGGATGTTGGTGCCGACCGTCATCAGCCTGGTGTATTCGGCGGTCAGTGATCCGTTCTACTACCCGCGCTATCTGTTCTTCACCACACCGGCGATGGCGGTCGTGCTGGCGATCGGCATCGTGGCCGTTGCGCGCCGGCCACGATGGATCGCCGTGGCACTCGTTGCGCTCACCGTGGCCGCGGCCCCGAATTTTCTTCTGTCGCAACGGCAGCGCTATGCGAAGGAGGGCTGGGACTACAGCGACGTCGCCGACCTGATGACGGCGCAGGCGGCGCCCGGCGACTGCCTGCTCGTCGACAACACGGTGGGCTGGCTGCCGGGACCGGTCCGCGCGCTACCGGCCGCCCGGCCCGACGCCTTCCGTCCACTGATCGACATCGGCCGCGCCGTCCCGGCGCCCAAGCGAGAGACGTTGTGGGACGGCCACATTGCGGTCTGGCTGATCGTCGGCAAGCTGTACAAGTGCACGACGTTGTGGACGATCACCACCCACGACACCAGGCTGCCGAGCCACCAGGCCGGGAAATCGCTACCTCCGGGCAGGATCCTGACCCGCGCACCTGCCTACCTGGTGCCGCAGAACGTGGGATTCCACATCGTCGAACGGTGGCAGTTTCATCGCACGCAGGTAATCAAGTCGATCCGCTGACCACCGCGCGCCTAACGCAGGCCCTGGACAGCGCGACGGGCGGCCAGGGCGCCCAGCACACCGACCACCGCAAACACCGCGAACAGTGCTCGGGCGGCATTCACCAGGCCACCGTGCACGCTGTTGACGACCACACCGGCGAGCCCCGAACCGAATGCCCCGGCGATCATCTCGACCGTGTTGATCGCCGCGCCGGCGGCGGCGCCCTCCTGCTCGTCGACGCACTGCATCGCCCATGCCGACAAATGCGGCCAGCCCGCGCCGAGCCCGACCCCGGTGACCGTCAGCGCCACCGCCCAGATGGCGACCAGCCCTCGCGACGCATTGTCGACCTGTGTGACGGCAGCCAGGGTCAGGCCGAGCGTGATCACCAGCGGCGCGGCCACCACGACACGGTTGATGGTGGTCGCGCTCTTCAGCGACGCGCTGAAGATCTCGCTGACCGCCCAGCCGATCGCGAGTGCCGCACCCAGGAATCCGGCCACCACGGGAGCCAGGTGAGCCAACCGCTGGCCGAACAACGGAACGTACATGTCGACCATCGCCGAGATCATCAGCACCGACAGCGCCAGGTAAATCCACTTCAGCGGCCCGGGGCCAAACATGCTCGGCGGCAGCACTTTTACCGTCGAGCGGCGATCGACGAAAACGAAAGCGACGATCAGCAGCGCGCTCAGCACCAGCAACGCGGCGGTCAGCGCGATGCCGGTCGGCACCTGAGCGATGCTCACCGCCAGCGCCGCAGCGCTGAGCAGCAACACCGACCACACCGGCACCCGTAGCGCGGGGCGGGGCTGATCGGAACTGGTGTGGCCGGTCCGGAGCACCAGCGGGACGAGCAGTCCCATCGCCAGCGATAGCATCGCCATGACGCCGAATGCCCAACGCCACAAACCGAATTGGGCGAACAGTCCGCCGGCCGCCGGCCCCGCGACCGTGGCCACCCCCCACATCGCCGACACCAGTGCCGACGCCCTGGTCCACAACGCTCGCGGCAGGGTGGTCGTGATCAACGCGTAGCCCAATCCGGCCAGCAATCCCCCGGCCGCACCCTGGAGTGTGCGCCCGAGCAGCAGCACGGCCATGTCCGGGGCGGCGGTGCACACCACGCTGCCGAGGCCGAAGACGGTCAGTCCCAACAGAAACGACCACCGAGCCCCGACGCGCAGCAGCGTCGCATTGACCGTCGCCGCGGCCACCACCGATCCCAGCAGGTACAGCGTCGTCACCCACGCGTAGAGGCGTTGGCCTCCGATCTCGGCGATCGCGCTCGGCAGCAAGCTGACCGTCAGGAACTCGTTGGTCGCGTACAGCGCCACCCCGCCCGCCAGCAGAGTCGAGGTGCCGAGAAACTCAGCACCCAGCAGCGACCGCCAGCCGGCGTCGGCCCGCGTGTCGCTCACTTGAGTCCAGCGGCGTCCATCCCCCGCAGCTCTTTCTTCAAATCGGAGATTTCGTCGCGGAACCGGGCGGCGAGCTCGAACTGAAGGTCGCGCGCCGCGGTCATCATCTGCTCGGTGAGGTCTTTGATCAGGTCGGCCAGTTCCGCTCGAGGCATGTTCGCGGTGTCGCGCCCCTCGACGATGCCGGCGCTGACCGCCCGCCCCGGCTCACCCTGGGCCCGTCGGCCACGCGACGAGTTGCGGCCCGAGCCGCCGATCTGAACCGCCTCGGTGGCATCAGTATCCGCGGCCTCGCGGTACACCTGATCGAGAATGTCGGCGATCTTCTTGCGCAGCGGCTGCGGGTCGATGCCCCGCTCCTCGTTGTAGGCGACTTGCTTGGCTCGCCGGCGCTCGGTCTCGTCGATCGCCTCTTTCATCGAATCGGTGATCTTGTCGGCGTACATGTGGACCTCGCCGGACACGTTGCGGGCCGCGCGACCGATGGTCTGGATCAGGCTGCGCGACGACCGCAGGAAGCCCTCCTTGTCGGCGTCGAGGATCGCGACCAGTGACACTTCGGGCAGATCGAGGCCTTCACGCAGCAGGTTGATGCCGATCAGCACGTCGTACTCGCCCAGCCGCAGCTGACGCAGCAGCTCCACCCGCCGCAGGGTGTCGACTTCGGAGTGCAGGTAGCGCACCCGGATGCCGAGCTCTAGCAGATAGTCGGTGAGGTCCTCGGCCATCTTCTTGGTCAGGGTCGTGACCAAGATCCGCTCGTCGGCCTCGGCGCGCTTGCGGATTTCGCCGATCAGGTCGTCGATCTGGCCCTTGGTCGGCTTCACCACCACCTTGGGATCCACCAGACCGGTCGGGCGGATCACCTGCTCGACGAACTCACCGGCGGCCTGGCTCAGCTCATAGGGGCCCGGCGTCGCCGACAGGTACACCGTCTGCCCGATCCGGTCGGCGAACTCCTCCCAGGTCAGCGGCCGGTTATCACACGCCGACGGCAGCCGGAAGCCGAACTCGACCAGGTTGCGCTTGCGCGACATGTCGCCCTCGTACATGCCGCCGATCTGCGGCACGGTGACGTGCGACTCGTCGATCACCATCAGGAAGTCTTCGGGGAAGTAGTCGATCAGCGTCGCCGGCGGCGATCCGGGCCCGCGGTCGTCGATGTGCCGCGAATAGTTCTCGATGCCGGAGCAGAACCCGACCTGGCGCATCATCTCGACGTCGTAATTGGTCCGCATCCGCAGCCGCTGAGCCTCCAGCAGCTTGCCCTGACCCTCCAGTTCGGCGAGCCGTTCCTCGAGTTCCTGCTCGATGGTCGAGATCGCGTGGGCCATCCGTTCCGGTCCGGCCACGTAGTGCGTGGCCGGGAAGACTCGCAACGAATCGACCTGACGCACAACGTCGCCCGTCAACGGGTGCATGTAGTACAGCGCCTCGATCTCGTCGCCGAAGTACTCGATGCGCAGCGCGAGTTCCTCGTACGACGGGATGATCTCGACGGTGTCGCCGCGCACCCGGAAGGTGCCACGGGTGAACGACATGTCGTTGCGGGTGTACTGCACGTCGACCAGCAGGCGCAGCAGCCCGTCGCGCGGCACCTCGCTGCCCACCTTCAATTCGACCGACCGGTCGAGGTAGGACTGCGGCGTACCCAGACCGTAGATGCAGGACACCGAAGCGACCACGACCACGTCGCGACGGGACAACAGCGACGACGTCGCAGAGTGCCGAAGCCGCTCGACGTCGTCGTTGATCGAGCTGTCCTTCTCGATGTAGGTGTCGGTCTGTGCGATGTACGCCTCGGGCTGGTAGTAGTCGTAGTACGACACGAAGTACTCGACAGCGTTGTGCGGCAACATCTCTCGTAGCTCGTTGGCCAACTGTGCGGCCAGCGTCTTGTTGGGTGCCATCACCAGCGTCGGCCGCTGCAACCGCTCGATCAGCCACGCCGTGGTGGCCGACTTGCCGGTACCGGTGGCGCCCAGCAGCACGACATCGCGCTCGCCCGCGTTGATGCGGCGCTCCAGGTCGTCGATGGCGGCCGGCTGATCACCGGCCGGCGCGTAGGGACTGACCACTTCGAAGCGGCCGCCGGCGCGCACCATGTCTTCGACCGGGCGGTATTCGGAGTGCGCCAGCACGGGATGCTCGGTAGCGAACGCCATGCCACCAGGGTAGAGCCGTCCACCGACAAGCGGCGGCGGTCACCCGTGCTGGTTGCTCCACACCCGGGTACCGGGATCGCACTGGATCAGGTGCCCGTCTTCGGACTTCGACATGGTGAACACCGGTGTGTCGGTGCAGGAGGTGCCGACCGGATGCACGCCGCTGGTCGCCGGCGCCTTGTCCCAGACGTTGGTCTCACAGACCACTTGCTCGTTGGAGGTGGAGTCGTAGGCGACCCTGTCGATGTCGCTGCACGACCCGCCCAGCACGGGCGGCGACGGGGCGCCGAGCGGGGTGGCCGTCTGGTTGGCGGCCTCGGCCGGGTCGGCCACCGTCACGTCCGGCGGCACGTCGCCGGTGCGCGAAGCGACCACCGGGATCCGCAGCGTCGCTCCCTGTGCGCCGCATTCGTTGCTCTGTACGGCCTGGGTCTGGACTCCGCGCAGGGTGCCGTCGGGCTCCGGCGTCAACGTCCACACCACGGTCTCGGACTGCGTGACGACTGGAGCTCCTCGGGTCTTCTGGCACTGCACCTGCAACTGGCGCGGCTCGCTCTGCCAATGACCGTCGACGAAATGCAGTACCCCCGCGTTGCCGGTACCGGTGCTCTTCGCGTACGCGTGGCTGGCGTCGTCGAGCTTGGTGCCGGTCGACGCACATCCGGCGGCCGTGCACGCCGACGAAAACGCCCACCACGTGGTGTCGCCGCCGTTGGTCCGGATGACGCCGTTCGACGTCTGCTTGGCGCGGTCGTAGTCGAGCCGGTAGGTGCCGTTGAGCGGAGGCGCGGCGAGTGCCGATCCGGACGTCGACGTCTTGTTCACCCGCGGCGGCGATGCGTTGTTCAGCGGGGGCTGGTTGTCCCAGGAGAAGAACGAGATGGCCCACGTCACGGCCAGCGACAGCAGCGCGAGCACCATCGCCCCGGCGATGCCGGATCTCACGGTCAGCTTGCGTGCGCGCACCGCGGTGCGCGGGCGGCGGAGCGGTCGTCGCACCCGACCCTGGTCGCCGCACCCGGCGACCTGCTCGCTGAGGGCCGCGGCGAACTGCCGGCACCGGTCGTACCGGTCCGCGGGGTCCTTCGCCAGCGCGGCGAAGAACACTTCGTCCATGCCGGCCAGGTCGGGGCGGTAGTCGCTGAGCCGCGGCGGTGCGGCGTGCAGGTGCTGACTGATCACCGCGACCGGGTTGGAGTTCTGGAACGGCGGCACGCCGGCGAGCAGGTGAAACGCCGACGCCGCCAGCGCGTACTGATCGGCGCGGCCATCGATGTTCGACCCGACGAGCTGCTCGGGAGCCGCGTACGCGACGGTGCCGACCGCGACGTTGGTCTCGGTGATCCCACTGATGTCCGCGAGCTGCCGAGCAACACCGAAGTCCGCCAACAGGATTCGGCGATCGTCCTCTTCGGGGTGGGTCAGCAGGATGTTGGCGGGTTTGACGTCGCGGTGCAGCAGGCCCCGGGCATGGGCGTAGTCGAGCGCCCCCGCGACCGCGGTGACGATCGCGCAGACGTCCTGCTCGGCCATCCCGCCGCGGAACCGCTCCCGCATCAGCCGGGCGGCGTCGGTGCCCTCGACATAGTCCATCGCGATCCACAGGTGGCCGTCGAACTCACCGCGGTCGTGCACCGCGACGATGTGCGGGTGCCACAGCGTGGCGGCCAGATCGGCTTCGCGGTTGAACCTTTCGCGGAATTCAGCGTCGTTGGTGGTCCCTTCGCTCAAGATCTTGAGCGCGTCGCGGCGGGGCAGCCGGGGGTGCTTGGCGAGGTAGACGTCGGCCATTCCGCCCGACCCCAGCGGCCGCAGGATCGTGTAGCCGGCGAACGAGGTCGGTGTGGCCAGCGCGCCGTCCGACGGCTCACCGGTCACGGCGCGACGAGCCTTCACCGGCTCGCGGTCCGGACGCGAACCGATCAGCGGCACCCGGGTCAGCAGGCGGGTGATCGCCAGATCAGGAAGCGACGCGTAGCCGCGCTCGAGGAGGCTGCGGGAGCGCGGCGGTTCCGAAGGCTGCGGCGCCGGCACAGACGGCCCTGATTGGGCGTCCCAGCGCTGGGTGGCTCTGGTCGCCTCGTCCATCGACGTTCTCCCCCTCACTCCGCTCGCGTGGCGTTGGCCTCACCGCTCTCCGATCACCCGCCGGACTGAATTCGTGAATCAGTTGCGAGCCGGGCATTTTCACCACCCCCGGAGGCGCAGCCGAGCTCACAGAACTGACTCACCATCCACGATCATGCCTCCGGATGCGGTGCGCTCCTGCTGTGCCGATTATGAAACAGCTGTGAATCGAGATGCTTGCTGCAGCTCGCGAACCCCATCCAGACGAATCACAGTGCGTCTGGCCGAATGCATGCCTTGACGGAGCCGATACTGGTGTGGTGAGTCGACCAGCCCCGCCCGTACTGACCGTTTGGCACAACGGCTCCGAGAGTACGTTCGCGCCGGGCCATGACGTCATCATCGGCCGGGATCTACGCGCGGACGTCCGGATCCCCGACCCGCGGATTTCGCGCGCACATCTGATCCTGCGCTTCGACGAAGGCAAGTGGGTCGCCATCGACAACGGCTCGGTGAACGGGACTTTCGTCAATGGCTACCGCCGGCCCGTCATCGACGTCCACGACGGACAGAGCATCAACATCGGTAACGCGGGCGGACCGCAGCTGACGTTCGAGATCGGGTCGAGCCGCGGCCACAGCGGCCCGCCCCCGCCTCCGGCGCCGCGTGTCGCGCAGCAGACGACGACGTGGTCGACCCCGGAGAGGCCGGCCGCTCCGGCTCCCCCCAGGTCCGCTCCACCGCCACGGCCCGCTCCGCCACCGCGACCCGCACCACCGCCGCGCCCGGCGCCGCCGCCCTCCGAGCACCCGACCACCGTGCAGGCCGGGCGCCCGCCGGTAGGGCCGTCGACGGACGAGGCGACCGTGGTGAATGCCCGTTCCGCGCCGGCTCGAACGGACGTGCCCGCCACCGAGGTCACCATGCTCGGCGCCCGCCCGGCCGAGGACGCGAACTTCGCCACTCGCTTCGTCAAGCGCATCGCGCCGCGATCGACCCCGTCGGCCAAACCGGTCGGCTCGGTCACCATCGGCCGGGCCGCCGACAACGACATCGTGGTGCCTGACGTGCTGGCATCGCGCTATCACGCAACGCTGACCCTGACCGCGTTGGGCACCGAGATCCGGGACACCAGCGTCAACGGCACGTTCGTCAACGGCACCCGGGTCGGGTCGGCCATCCTCCGCGAGGAGGACGTGGTCACTGTCGGCAACATCGACCTGGTGGTCAGCGGTGGCCTGCTGGTCCGGCGCAGCGACACCGAGGCGGCCACCCGTACCGGTGGCCTCGAAGTACGCAACGTCCAGTACACCGTCGAGAACGGCAAACAACTGCTCAGCGACATCTCGCTGACCGCCCGCCCCGGCACGCTGACCGCGGTGATCGGCGGATCCGGCGCTGGAAAGAGCACCCTGGCCCGGTTGATCGCCGGCTACACGACCCCCAGCGGCGGCTCGGTCACCTTCGAGGGCCACGACATCCACGCCGAGTACGCCTCGCTGCGCAGCCGCATCGGCATGGTCCCGCAGGATGACGTGGTCCACCGCCAGTTGACCGTGCAGCAGGCGCTGAGCTACGCCGCCGAACTGCGCCTGCCCCCCGACACCAGCAAAGCCGACCGGATCAAGGTCGTCTCGCAGGTGCTCGAGGAGCTCGACCTGACCAAGCACGCCGACACCCGGGTCGACAAGTTGTCCGGCGGACAACGCAAACGCGCCTCGGTGGCGCTGGAACTGCTGACCGGTCCGTCGCTGCTGATGCTCGACGAGCCCACGTCGGGACTGGACCCGGCGCTGGACCTGCAGGTCATGACGATGCTGCGACAGCTGGCCGACGCTGGCCGGGTGGTGCTGGTGGTCACCCACTCACTGTCCTACCTCGACGTCTGCGACCAGGTGCTGCTGGTCGCGCCGGGCGGCAAGACCGCCTACTGCGGGCCGCCGGACGGCATCGGCGAGGTGATGGGCACCACCAACTGGGCCAAGATCTTCAGCCAGGTCGGCGCCGACCCCGAGGAGGCCAACCGTCGGTTCCGCGAGCGCCAGGAACAGCAGCCTCCGCCGAAATCCGGCCCGCCGGCCGACCTCGGCGAGCCAGTGCACACCAGTGTGCCCCGGCAGATCTCGACGATCGCCCGTCGCCAGGTCCGGCTGGTCATCGCTGACCGGGCCTACTTCGTCTTCCTGGCCTTGCTGCCCTTCATTCTCGGCGCGCTGTCGCTCACGGTCCCGGGTACCACCGGGTTCCGCGCCACCGATCCGCACACCGGGACGCCTGATGAGGCCGCCCAGATTCTGGCGTTGCTACTGCCGGCCGCTGCGTTCATGGGCGTCGCGTTGACGATTCGCGATCTGGTCGGCGAGCGAGCCATCTTCCAGCGCGAGCAGGCCGTCGGGCTGTCGACAACGGCGTACCTACTGGCCAAGACGTTCGTGTTCTGCGGCTTCGCCGTTCTGCAGGCGGCAATCGTCACCGCGATCGTGGTGGTCGGCAAGGGCGCTCCCAGTCGTGGCGCGGTCCTGCTGGGTCACTCGACGACGGCGGCCACCGCTGAGCTGTTCCTCACGGTCGCCGCCGCCTGCGTGGCATCGGCCGTTCTCGGCCTGGCGATCTCATCGCTGGTCCGGTCGAGCGAGCAGATCATGCCGCTGTTCGTGGTCGCGGTGATGGCGCAGTTGGTGCTGTGCGGCGGCATGGTCCCGGTGACCGGCCGGCTCGGCCTGGACCAGCTGTCCTGGCTGATGCCGGCGCGCTGGGGGTATGCAGCCGCGGCGTCGACGGTCGATCTGCGGCATCTCGTGCCGCCGACGCTGCTGCCGCAGGATCAGTTCTGGCAGCACACCCGGCACTTCTGGCTGCTCGACATGGGCATGCTGGCTGGACTGGCGCTGTTCTTCGCCTGCTTCGTCCGGTGGAAGATCCGGCTGAGGCGCTAGTCCGTCGAGACGAGGTGAGCCATGCACCCGCCAAAACACGAGCGGTTCGATCTCCGCGCCCGCACCAACACCGACCCCAAAGGCATTGTGCGGGCGGTTGACCGGTACGTCGTGCAACCCTGGGGGCTGTACCTGGCCCGTCCCACCCCGGGCCGCGCACAGTTCCACTACCTGGAGTCGTGGCTGCTGCCGTCGCTCGGGTTGCGCGCGACGATCTTCCACTTCAACCCCGGCTACGAGCGCGATCAGGACTACTACCTCGACGTGGGTGAATACACGGCCGGGCCCGACGAGTGGACCTCGGAGGACCACTACCTCGACCTCGTCCTACGAACCCACCGCGGGGTGGATCTCGCCGATGTCGACGAGCTGCTGGAGGCGGTCCGGCACGGTCTGCTGACGCCGGAGGCAGGCGAGTCGGCGATCCGGCGGGCGGTGGCCGCCATCGACGGTCTGTCTCAGCACAACTACGACCTCAACGCCTGGCTTGCTTCCAAAGACATGCAGCCGACCTGGCGTTGAGGACGTAACGACCTGCGCGGCAGTCGATCAGACAGCCAGTAGGCGATCGAAGAATTCGCGGTACCGCATCAGTGCGAGGCGCAGATCCTCCGTGGAGGCATCGTGCCCTTGCGACCACCGTCCTTCCAAACGTGACCGCGCCTCGGCGAACCCAGTGGTGAGTTGCTCGACGACGTCGGAGACCAGGTGGTCCGCCTGGTGGACGCACTCCTTGGGGTTGTCCACAAACGCGGCCTGAACGCCCGCCCACCGGGCACGCAGATCGGCGACGTGGTCGCCTCCGAAAAGCCCTTCGCCGCTTGAAGATTCGCGTTCCGGTGGCGTCGCGGCGACATCGCCGGCAGCGGGTGCCGGTGCGCGCACCTCGGGGCTGGCGTCGTCGGTGACGTTGCGGGTGTCTTCGATCCGGGGTTCGTCTGCGACGGACGCCGCGAACTCTTCGCGCGCATCGTCGACGGTGTGTTGCTCGTGAGTGGTCATGCGCTGGCCTCCTGCGATGCGGCGTTGTCGGTAGGGGTTTCGAGCAATTTCTCGAACAGAGCGCGGTAGTGCACGAATGCCTCCCGCTGCTGCTCGGTGTCGGCGTCCCGCTCCGAAAGGTGGATGCCGTGCGCGGCCCGGTAGTTGTCCACGATGTCCGGATGGTCGACGGAGATGTCCGCGGCCCGCTGATCGAAGTCGTCGACGGGATAACCCCGTTGGCTCATCACCTCAGTGACCAGACGGTCCGCGACGCCGACGGCTGTGGCGGGGTTGTCCACAAACCCGGCCTGCACCTGCTGCCAGCGCGCAGTGAAATCCGACAGCGCCGACGGGGTGAGCGGGACGATGTCGAGTTTGTTGTGCTTGTGCTCCCGCGTTGTGAGTTCGCGGACCGCTTCTTTCTCGCTACCGGTCTCGTTGACCACCCGTTCGTACTCGCTGCCGTAATGCTGCTTGAGCCGCTTCGTCTTGGTGCGAAAGCTGATCATGCCGGCGGCGACCACCGCAGCGACAATCACCACGACAACAGCGGCCGCGATGACGATCCATTCCCAGATGGGCATCATGCGCTCCTTTCATACATGTGTCGAATAACCCGCCGGTCTGCGCTGCAAACGCGTATTTGTGACCTGAAGCACAACGCCGCGGGAGGGCTGGTGTCTCGCTTAGAAGTAGTGGCGACGGCCGCCGATGGCATGTCCGGTGGCGCCCACGATGGCTAGGATCGCGCCGACGACGAGCGCAACAATGCCGAGCGTCCACAGGATCGAAATCTTGAGTACGAATCCCGCTATCAGCAGGATGACGCCGAGAGTGATCATGAATGAACCTTCCTTCGATGCTGACGACCAACCAACGGATTGGCCGATACACAGCAGTCGACCACCCGTTAGGGGGGTGCGAATACACCCCTAGGGATGAAAAACCTGGCGGCACTTCGCAAGGCACTCGCGCGCCGATCACGAGATCGACCCGGTGTGGTGCGACGCACCCTGATCTCAGGGGATCGGCAGTTCCAGATCGGGGACGGATGGGTACGAGGTTCAGATGGCTTTGAGCAACCACCGGCCTCAACGGCGGACCGGTCGACCGGGTGCGCGACGGTCGGGCCGGCGGGGACCCTGCTTCGTCATCCAGCACCACCTCGCGCGGGAGAACTATTACGACTTCCGGCTCGAAATCGACGGCGTGCTGGTGTCGTGGGCGATCGCGCGCGGTCCGGCGGTCAACCCGCAAGACAAGCGGATGGCCCGCCGCACCGAGGACCGTCCGATCGAGTCGGGCGTGGAGCACGTCGTCGACGACGCCGTCGGCAACGACAATTCCGTCATCGTGTGGGATACCGGCACATACGCCAACAAGACCGGCCACGAGATGACGACCTGCCTCGGTCGCGGGCATCTGTCGTTCCGCTTGAACGGCGAGAAGCTGCAAGGGGGCTACGCGTTGACGCGGGTCCGCGAGGGTGACGAAGAAACGTGGTTGCTGGTCAAGCGTCGCGATGATGTGCCGGACGCGGCGAACGGCTTCGACCGGTACCGGTAACCTGTCCGGTCATGCGCACGATGTACAGCCCGCTGGCGGTCGCCGCGGCGATGACTTGCACGCCGTTGACGCCCGCGCCGGCGGCGTCGGCTGACGAGGTGCACAACATCACCTACGTCGCGCGGGTCGACGGTGTCGCCCCCGGGAGCGTGGCGACTTTCATCACCGCTGAGAACCAGACCAACATGGCGCAGCTGAGTAGCTTGCCCGGCAATGCATTTCAAGCCAACGCGGTACTGGCAGACCCGCGGCACGCGGGCATGCAGGTCTTGGTCAGGTGGCCGTATTCCGCGAACGCACATTGCGAGATCGATGTCGACGACAAGGTTTTCGTCGAAGTCGATCAGGTGGTCCATCCGGCACCGGGCAGCACCGACCCGATGAACGGTGTACTGCCCTGCGGGGCACCCCTGCCTATTCCGTAGGTCGCCAGTTCGTCGCGTCGGCCCAGGCCCACGCCTCGCGGTAGGCGTCGTGGAACCACACCTCTTTTGCGGCGACATAGCCCGCGAGCGTGTCGCCCGCCCGCTCGGCATCGCGCTTGACGGCCAGATATCGTTGCTGCGCATCAGGATTGGCCGTCAACCAGTCGACGAACAACAGGGCGAACTGTTGATTGGGCCACCCGTCGACCCGCAGGTGCACATTGGTCGGCCGGCCCGGGTCAGCCGAGGCATGAATCCGCTTCTGCCACAGCGCCTCGTCGCCGGCGTCATCGAATTCGGCGACGGTGCTGCGGGCCCCGGTCTTGCTCACGTCGGCCGTGATCGGCAGGCGGACATACCCCACGCCGGTGAGGGCCTCGGCTACCTCGTCGGCGGCGTCGAGCGAGGCGACGGTCACCTGGACGTCGATGACGTCCTTGGCGTCGAGCCCCGCGACGGCCGTGGACCCGATGTGGTCGATGCGGACCGCGCGGTGACCGCAGGCCGTGTTCAGCCGCGCCACGGCGCGACGGGCCTGCTCCGGCCACGACGGATCGGATGACACCACGACCGGCAGTGAACGGGCCGGATCACCGGCGTCGAGGTTGTGCTGGAACGGCACGATCCGGTCGTGCCACAGCGCCCGGGCCTGTGCGACCAGTTCGTCTGCGCTGCCGGTGTTGTCGAGCCACACGTCGGCGACCGCGCGGCGCTGCTCCTCGGTCGCCTGGGCTTTGATCCTGGCCCGGGCGTCGTCCTCGGTGAAACCCCGGTGTTCGATCAACCGTCGCACCCGGAGGTCCTCGTCGGCGTTCACGATGATCACCAACGGAAACATCGGCGCCATACCGGATTCCACGAGAAGCGGGATGTCCTCCACCACAACGGCGTCCTCGCCGGCCCCGGCGATCAATTCGGACCGGCGCTGGCCGACCAGCGGATGCACGATGCCGTTCAACGTCTGACGCTTCTCCTCGTCGCTGAACGCGATCGCCGCCAGCGCCGGACGGTTGAGCGAGCCGTCGTCAGACAGGATGTCCTCACCGAAGGCCTCGACGAGCTTGGCCAACCCTTCGGTGCCCGGCTCGACGACTTCGCGCGAAATCACGTCACCGTCGACGACGATTCCGCCGAGTTCGCTGAAGGTGGAGGACACGGTCGACTTTCCGGCGCCGATACCGCCGGACAGGCCAATGCGCAGCACCGCACCAGTCTGTCAAAGCGATGCGGAGCACGGTCCCCCGGTCTCCGGATAGACGAACGCCCCGACTCGTCTGAGCCGGGGCGTTCGTTCGATCGTGCGGTTAGGCGCTACCTGCCAACTTCTCCCGCAGCGCGGCGAGCTGCGCGTCGCTGGCCAGTGAGCCACCGGTGGGCGCGTCGTCGCTCGAGGAGCTGCTCGACTGCGGCCGGGCGGCCTCTTCGGCCTCGGCAGCGGCGAACTTCTCCATCTGCGCGGTGTGCATCTTGTGGCGACGCTCGGCCTCGGCGTAGCGGGCCTCCCACTCGGTGCGCTGCGTGTCGAAACCTTCGAGCCATTCGTTGGTGTCGGCGTCGAAGCCCTCGGGGAAGATGTAGTTGCCCTGGTCGTCGTAGCTGTCGGCCATGCCGTACTTGGCGGGGTCGAACTCTTCGGTGTAGTCCTCGTTGGCCTGCTTGAGGCTCAGCGAGATCCGGCGACGCTCCAGGTCGATGTCGATGACCTTGACCATCGCGTCGTCGCCGACGGCGACCACCTGGTCAGGCACCTCGACGTGGCGCTCGGCCAACTCCGAGATGTGCACCAGACCTTCGATGCCCTCCTCGACGCGGACGAACGCACCGAACGGCACCAGCTTGGTGACCTTGCCGGGCACGATCTGGCCGATGGCGTGGGTACGGGCGAAGTGGCGCCACGGGTCTTCCTGAGTTGCCTTCAGCGACAACGAAACCCGCTCGCGGTCCATGTCGACGTCGAGCACCTCGACGGTGACCTCGTCGCCGACCTGCACAACCTCCGACGGGTGGTCGATGTGCTTCCACGACAGCTCCGAGACGTGCACCAGACCGTCGACACCGCCGAGATCGACGAACGCGCCGAAGTTGACGATGGAGGACACCACGCCCTTACGGATAGCGCCCTTCTGCAGCTGGTTGAGGAACTCGCTGCGGACCTCGGACTGGGTCTGCTCCAGCCAGGCGCGACGAGACAGCACCACGTTGTTGCGGTTCTTGTCCAGCTCGATGATCTTGGCCTCGATCTCCTTGCCGATGTACGGCTGGAGATCGCGGACGCGGCGCATCTCGACCAGCGAAGCGGGCAGGAAGCCACGCAGGCCGATGTCGAGGATCAGACCACCCTTGACGACCTCGATGACGGTGCCCTTGACGGCCTCGTCCTTTTCCTTGAGAGCCTCGATCGTGCCCCAGGCGCGCTCGTACTGAGCGCGCTTCTTGGACAGGATCAGCCGGCCTTCTTTGTCCTCTTTGGTGAGAACGAGGGCTTCGACTTCATCGCCTACGGAAACGACCTCATTGGGGTCGACGTCGTGCTTGATGGACAGTTCGCGAGAAGGAATGACCCCCTCGGTCTTGTAACCGATGTCGAGGAGCACCTCGTCCCGGTCAACTTTGACGATGGTGCCTTCGACGATGTCGCCATCGTTGAAGTACTTGATCGTTTTGTCGATTGCTGCGAGAAAATCCTCGGCGGAGCCAATGTCGTTGACGGCTACTTGCGGCGAGGTGACGGTGGGACTCGGCATATTGTTGGGTTGCTCCGGACAGGTGAGGTCGTAGGGAAAAGTGCTGGGTACCCGTAAAGGTTACTCGACTACGTACACGCTGGCCAAACCGCGTGCCGCAGGCACGAACTGGCCCCGGATCGCCGCCCCTTGGCCAGCGTCGTCGCGAATGCCGACCGCAATTCGAATGAGGACGCACACTCCGGTGCGTTCGTGCCTGGCGGTCGGCGCTGACAGACCGGCAGCAATACCTCCCGAGTTCGCCGTCGCCCACGTCCGACCTGAACCTGCGAATTGACACTGCATAGACAGGGTCACAGCTCTACACTCGGCCAACACAGCAAGATCAGGGGTTATGCAACTTAATCAGCGCGCGGCACAAACCGCCGCGGAACACGGGACGGTAGAGCATGAAGAAGACAATCGCATTGCTGGCTGCGTCGACGGCTATGACATTTACGCTAGGACTTGGTGTCGCACACGCCGGCTGCCACACCACCTGCGACGACGACGGTGACGGAACCACCACCTGCGACACGTCATGTGACTGACTGGCGGTCTGCTGGACCGGCGCGAAGGCGCAGCCGCCACGGTCGCGGCTGCGGTGGGCGCTAATGGGCGGCGGCATCCCAGCTGCGCCCGTAGCCCATCGACACCTCCATCGGCACGTCGAGCGGGTACGCGGCGCCCATCTTGTCCCGTACCAGCCGCTCGAGCTGGTCGTGTTCACCTTCGGCGACCTCGAACAACAGCTCGTCGTGGACCTGTAGCAACATCCGCGAGGCCAGCCCGGCCTCGGTGAGCGCCTTGTCGACCTCGATCATCGCCACCTTGATGATGTCCGCGGCGCTGCCCTGAATCGGTGCGTTGAGCGCCGCCCGCTCGGCGGCCTCGCGGACATTGCGGTTGCTGCTGTCCAATTCGGGCAGGTAGCGGCGGCGGCCGAAGACCGTCGAGGTGTAGCCGTCCTTGCGGGCCTGCTCGACGACGTTGTGCAGGTAGTCGCGGATACCACCGAAGCGGGCGAAGTACTGATCCATCTGCTCTTTGGCTTCTTCGGTCGAGATCTTGAGCTGGGCCGACAATCCGTAGGCGCTCAGTCCGTAGGCCAGACCGTAGGACATTGCCTTGACCCGGCGCCGCAGCTCGGCGGTGACCTCGTCGATGGGCACACCGAACGCCCGCGACGCGACGAACGAATGCAGATCCTCGCCGGTGTTGAACGCCTCGATCAGGCCTTCGTCCTTGGACAGGTGCGCCATGATGCGCATTTCGATCTGGCTGTAGTCGGCGGTCATCAGCTCGGCGTGCCCGCCGCCCACCACGAAGGCGTCGCGGATCTGGCGACCGGCATCGGTGCGGATCGGGATGTTCTGCAGGTTGGGTTCGGTGGACGAAAGCCGGCCGGTCGCCGCGATGGTCTGGTTGAAGGTGGTGTGGATACGACCGTCGCCGGCAACGGCGTTGAGCAGTCCGTCGACCGTCACCTTGAGCCGGGTGACGTCGCGGTGGGTGAGCAGATGCTGCAGAAAGGGATGCCCGGTCTTGTCGAACAGCGTCTGCAGCGCGTCCGCGTCGGTGGTGTAGCCGGTCTTGGTTCGCTTGGTCTTCGGCATCTCCAGTTCGTCGAACAGCACCACCTGCAACTGTTTCGGCGAGCCGAGGTTAATCTGTTTGCCGATCACCGCGTAGGCCGCCTCGGCCGCGTCGCGGATCTGGTCGCCGAATTGGCTTTGCAGCGAACCCAATTGGTCCAGGTCGACGGCGATGCCGATGGCCTCCATGGCCGCCAGCACTCGTTGCACCGGCAGCTCCATCTCGGCCAGCAGCGACGTCGAGTCGATGCGCTCGAGTTCGGCGTCCAACGCGTCGGCGAGATCGACCACCGCCCGGGCCCGCAACACCCCGGTCTGCACGGCCTGCTCGTCGACGCCATCGCTGTCGTCGAGCAGCGAAAGCTGTTGCTGCTCCGATGTTTCCGCGCGCAGCTCGCGACGGAGGTAGCGCAGCGACAGATCGTCGAGGGTAAAGCTGCGCTGACCAGGCCGGACCAGGTAGGCCGCCAGCGCGGTGTCCGAGCTGACGCCGTTCAGCGTCCACCCGCGGCCGGTCAGATCGTGGATCGCCAACTTGGCTTCGTGCAGCGCCTTCGGCTGCTCGGGGTTGGCGAGCCAATCCGCCAGCGCCGAATCGTCTTCGGGTGTCAGGGTCGTCGTGTCGATGAACCCGCCGTCCCCGTCGGCCGCGGCGATCGCCAGCGCGGTCGCGTCGCCGCCGTACGGCAGATGGGTGCCCACCACCGCCAGGCCGGCCCGGCGACCGTCGGAGGCGTGCTCAGCCAGCCACTGCGCCACCGTGCCGGGCTCCAGCGCTCCCCCGCGGATGTCGAAGCCCTCGTCGACCTCGGGCTCGACCGCGGCCAGCGTGTCGAACAACCGGTCGCGCAGCACCCGGAATTCGAGGTTGTCGAACAGCTGATGGATCTGGTCCCGGTCCCACGGCTGCATCCGCAGGGTGTCCGGTGTCTGCGCCAGCGGGACATCACGCACCAAATCGGTCAACTCGCGGTTGAGTACGACGCTGGACAGATTCGCGCGTAACGCGTCGCCGACCTTGCCGCGCACCGAGTCGACGTCGTCGACCAGCGCCTGCAGCGATCCGTATTCGCTGATCCACTTCGAGGCGGTCTTCTCGCCGACACCCGGGATGCCGGGCAGATTGTCGCTCGGGTCGCCGCGCAGCGCGGCGAAGTCGGGATACTGCGTGGGCGTCAGGCCGTACTTCTCCACCACCGCCTCCGGCGTGAAACGGGTCAGCTCGCTGACACCCTTGCGCGGGTAGAGCACGGTGACGTCGTCGGTGACCAGCTGGAGTGAATCGCGGTCACCGGTGACGACCAGTACCCGGTAGCCCTCGTTCTCGGCTTGCGTGGTCAGCGTGGCGATCAGGTCGTCGGCTTCGAAGCCGGGTTCGGCCAGAACCGTGATCCCCAGTGCGGCAAGCACTTCCTTGGTGATGTCGATCTGCCCGCGGAACTCGTCCGGCGTGCTCGACCGGTTCGCCTTGTACTCCGGGAAGCGCTCCGAGCGGAAGGTCTGCCGCGAGACGTCGAACGCCGCCGCGATGTGGGTCGGCGCCTCGTCGCGCAGCAGGTTGATCAGCATCGCGGTGAACCCGTAGACGGCGTTGGTGGTCAGCCCGCCCTGCGTCTTGAAGTTCTCCGCCGGCAGTGCGTAAAACGCCCGGTAGGCCAGCGAATTGCCGTCCAGCAGCATCAACGTCGGCTTGCCCTCGGCGGCCGCGCCGCTGTCGGTCTTCTTGCTCGCGGTCCTGGCTGGGCTCACGGACCCAACTCTAGAGACACCTCACGACATCAGGTCAGCCGCCGCTCGGCGGCGACGTCGTATTCGCAGACCGACGCGGAGATGATCGAACCCTGCTGCTCCTCGGTGGGCCCGCTGCCGCGAAATTCGTCGACGGCGGCACGCGAGTCCCAGCGTTCGACGATGTTGATCCGGTCCGGTTCGAGCAGGTCGGCGCTGATCGCGAAGTCCAGGCAGCCGGGTGCCCGGCGGGCCAGCTGCACCACCGTCGCGCATCCGGCGAGGTAGTCGTCTCGCTCTGATGGGTCCACGACGAGATGACCCGCGACGATCACCATGACCTACCCCCTTCGCTCGTCTTGACGTTCCTCAGTGTGACCGCGGCGAGGGCGCGAACTCATCGCCCGTCCCGCCAAACTGCAACACGTTTCAGTTTCGTGCCCGCGCTGGGTAGTCTGAGCCGGTGCCAGAGGTCACCAGCCCAGAACCGGCGATCGACGGGTGGTTCGCCACCGAGGTCGCCGACCATCCCCAACTGATCGGCGGTAAGTGCCCTGAGTGCGGCACCTACGTGTTCCCGCCGCGGGAGAACAACTGCCCGAACCCGGCGTGTGACAGCGACACGCTCGAGCCGGTCGCGCTGTCGCGCCGCGGGAAGTTGTGGAGCTACACCGAGAACCGTTATCCGCCGCCCAAGCCCTACCCGGCCCCGGACCCGTTCGAGCCGTTCGCGATCGCCGCGGTCGAGCTCGCCGATGAGGGAATCATCGTGCTGGGCAAGGTGGTCGAGGGCACGCTGGCCGCCGATCTGAAGGTCGGCATGGAGATGGAGCTGGCGACGATGACGTTGTTCACCGACAGCGACGGGATCGAGCGCATCGTGCACGCGTGGAAGGTGGCGTCATGAGCCCCGCCGGCGACGATGCAGAGCGCAGCGATGAGAAGGAGCGGCACTGATGAGCCCCGATCCGCTGTACATCCTCGGCGCGGGCATGCACCCGTGGGGCAAATGGGGGCGTGACTTCACCGAATACGGCGTCGTCGCCGCGCGGGTGGCGCTGGCCGAGGCCGGGCTGGACTGGCGACAGATTCAGCTGGTCGCCGGTGCCGACACCATCCGCAACGGCTATCCGGGCTTCATCGCCGGGTCGACGTTCGCCCAGAAGCTCGGTTGGAATGGCGTGCCGGTCAGCTCCAGCTACGCCGCCTGTGCCAGCGGATCGCAGGCACTGCAGAGCGCCCGCGCCCACATCCTGGCCGGATTCTGCGACGTGGCACTCGTCATCGGCGCCGACACCACCCCCAAGGGGGCGTTCGCACCGGTCGGTGGTGAGCGCAAGAACGATCCGGACTGGCAGCGCTTCCATCTGATCGGCGCCATGAACCCGGTCTACTTCGCGCTGCTGGCCCGCCGCCGAATGGACCTCTACGGGGCGACCTCCGAGGATTTCGCGCAGGTGAAGGTGAAGAACTCCCAGCACGGTCTGCAGAACCCGAATGCCCGCTACCGCAAGGAATCCTCGATCGAGGACGTACTGGCCAGCCCGGTGGTCAGCGACCCGCTACGGCAGCTCGACATCTGCGCCACGTCCGACGGCGCGGCCGCGCTGATCGTGGCCAGCGCGGACTTCGCCCGCAAGCATCTCGGCTCCCTGGACGGTGTGCCGTCGGTGCGGGCGGTGAGCACGGTGACGCCGCAATATCCGCAACACCTACCCGAATTACCGGACATCGCAACCGATTCCACCGCGGTGGTGCCGGCCCCGGAGCGGGTGTTCAAGGATCAGATCCTGGATGCCGCCTACGCCGAAGCCGGCATCGGACCCGAGGACGTGAGCCTGGCCGAGGTCTACGACTTGTCCACCGCTCTCGAACTGGACTGGTACGAGCATCTCGGGTTGTGCCCGAAGGGTGACGCCGAGGCGCTCCTGCGCAGCGGTGCCACCGCGCTCGGCGGCAGGGTTCCGGTCAACCCGTCAGGCGGGCTGGCCTGCTTCGGTGAGGCCATTCCCGCTCAGGCGATCGCACAGGTCTGCGAACTGACCTGGCAGCTGCGTGGTCAGGCCACTGGCCGGCAGGTCGAGGGTGCGACGGTCGGCGTGACCGCGAATCAGGGACTCTTTGGCCACGGCTCGTCGGTGATCGTCGCGCGCTAGGTTGTTCGAGTCGCCGGAAACACCGTCGACTGTGCAGCAAACAGCGGCGTTTTCGGCGATTTCGCCCGCACAACGTGCACAGTCGGCGATCGAGGTCAGCTCGAAGCGTCCTTGGACGTGTCGAGGGTCTCCAGGACCACCTCCGCGACATGCTTCATCGTGGTGCGCCGGTCCATCGCCGCGCGCTGGATCCACTTGAACGCCTCGGGCTCGGTCATCCCCTGGTTGGCCTGCAGCAGGCCTTTGGCCCGCTCGACGACCTTGCGGGTCTCCAGACGGTCGGCCAGCGTTTCGACTTCGAGCTCCAGCGCCCGGATTTCGCTGAACCGGCTGAGCGCCACCTCGATGGCTGGGATCAAGTCGGAGATGGTGAACGGCTTCACCAGATACGCCATCGCCCCGGCGTCGCGCGCCCGCTCGACGAGATCGCGCTGGCTGAACGCGGTCAAGATGACGATCGGCGCGATGCGCTTGGCGGCGATCTCCGATGCCGCATCGATGCCGTCGCGTCGCGGCATCTTGACGTCCATGATCACCAGATCGGGCTTGAGCTGCTCGGCCAGCTCGACGGCCTCCTGCCCGTCACCGGCCTCGCCGACGATCTCGTACCCCTCTTCGCGCAGCATTTCGGCCAGGTCGAGCCGGATCAGGGCCTCGTCTTCGGCGATGAGGACCCGGTGCGAGCTGGCGGCGGCGTCGTCGGTCATGGTGACCATTCTCTCGTGAACCGCGGGAATCCTCGACCGCGGGGCTGTGAGTCGGCTCGCACCGCCCGATCCTCTATGGTGGGAGGCCGAAGTTGCCAGGCCCTCGTATCCCAACTGGCAGAGGAAACGGATTCAAAACCCGTCCAGTGTGAGTTCGAATCTCACCGAGGGCACCACATAAGACCAGATCAAAGCCGCATATCGACAGGGCGACACGAACCGAAATCCTCGCCAGTAAGCAGATAGTAAGCAGGACAGGGCTAGGATGCGGTCATGCCCGCAGCTAAACGAGCACCCCGACATGGCGTTATCGACCTCTGGCACCGGCCCGCCCGACGCGGCGAAACGGTCTACTACCCAGCAGACGAGGCAGACGGCCCGCTCTGGTGCATGGACAAAACCCACTTCCGGCAGCCCGGCACGATGGTCTGTTCAACCCGGCACGGCCAGGGCAAGCGCTGGCGCGCCGCGTGGGTAGACCTCGACGGCGAGCAGCGGAGCCAGGCGTTCGACAACAAGGCCGACGCTCAGAGGCGCGCAGACGGGATCGCAATTCAGCTCAACACCGGCACCTACGCGGACCCACAACGGTCGGCAGTCACGTTCGGCGTCGTTGCGGAGGCGTGGATAGCCACCAAAGCTAAGCGGGAGCCTAAGACTGTCGGGGATTACCGGGGGTTGCTCGACGTGGTGATCCTGCCGAAGTGGCGCGACGAACCGTTACGGGACATTACGCACGAACGGATACAGACGTGGTTCACGTGGCTAGCCACTAATCCCGAAGCAAGGCAAAGGAAATCGGCTAAGAATCCACTTGCCGGCCTCTCCCCTGCCCGCGTGATTCAGACACACCAAGTGGTTAATCAAGTGCTTGCTTACGCGGTTCGCGCGAAGTACCTAGCGGTTAACCCGGCGCTCGACGTTGAGCTACCGAGCAAGCCGCAGAGCAAAGACTTAGCCCTGACACATGAGCAGGTGCGCCAGCTTGCCGACGAGATAGGTAACGCGGAGGCGGCGGTTAGACGCCGCGCCGATACGGCACCGGCCCGGACCTCGCCGGAGGCGCTGGCGACGATGGTTCGCCTGCTTGCCTATGCGGGCTTGCGGTACGGCGAATGCGCCGCGCTTCGGGTGGGCGACGTGGACACCGAGAAACGCCGAATCATGGTCGGCAAGTCGATTACGGGTGTCCGTAAGCAGGGCCGTGTAGAGGGCGGCACTAAGACTCACCAAAAGCTGCCGGTTCCGATTCTGACTACTGAGCTGGCCGACGAGCTGGCGTGCGTGGTCGCTGGCCGCGATCCGTCCGAGTACGTGTTTCCCGGCCCGGACGGCGGCGCTATGACAGTCGGATGGTTCCGGGTGCGGTTCGACCGCGCCGTGTCCAAGCTAGGAATTGAGGGCGTCACGCCGCACACCCTGCGGCACACTGCCGGATCACTCGCTATTAGCGAGACGGGCAGCGTTCTCATTGCGTCCAAGCTGTTGAGGCACCGGAACGTCACCACTACGGCGAACACCTACGCGCACATGCTCGACGGCGATTGGGACAAGCTGGCCGCTGCAATGGACAAAGCGACCGCCCCGAAGTAGCCGCGACACGCCAGCCCTGACCCCCTTGCTATCGAACACCCGTTCGGTACTGTGAACCACCAGTGGCGGCATAGAGCGTTCTGGACATACGACCCGCTGCCACGTCGCGCGATCCGCGCGGAACCCGAACCGGCAGGGGTTACTTGCGCTGCCGACCATGAAAGTTCTGAGTATGTCCGAGCAATCACCATTCATCGACGCCGCCGGTATAGCAACCTATAGCGGTCGGAGCGTGGACACCATTCGTTATTGGGAGCGGCTAGGCCAGCTTCCGGCTTCCGCGAAAATTGGGCGTCGGCGCGTCTGGAAGCGCGTTGACATTGAGGAATGGTTCGCGTCTAAGTTCGCCGCCTAAAGCTCTAACGGCCATTTACTACGATTAGTTCTAGGGAACTTTGCTGATTCCTAGAATGAATCTGTAGGCACAAATGGATGGAGATTAATGGCACTAGAACTTGACACTACCAGCGCGGCACTATTCACCGGCTTAGGCGCTAAGACCTTAGCGAACATGCGGAGCAAGGGCACCGGGCCGCTATCGTTTAAGCGCAATGGCCGCGTGGTCTATCCGGTCGTTGATTTACGGCGCTGGATGGCCGATCGGGAAGCGGTGAATTTACGCGGCGGGAATGCGTGAATGACCGCGTTTCCGCAGGTAACCGATAAGCTAAAATTAGAGATAGAAGCGGCATTCGATTGGCGCGTCGTTCCCGGCTTATGGGGTTTCGAGGCGCACCCGGACGGAACCGTTAGGCATTCCGAAGGATGGGGCTTAACCGGCGCGGTAGACCCGACAGAGGGTTTCGTTGTGCCCATCTCATTCGAAGGCGATTCGTTCTACATTCCGGCCCGCTACCTAGTCGCGGCGGCGTATCTCGACAAGCCTGGCCAGGTGCTCACTCAAAACCGGCGAGGCGGGCTGGCGTGGCTGTTCGATGTGAAGCGCCGCAACGGGTGCGTATTGGACGACAGTGCGCAAAACCTCTACTGGCATGAGCTGCCGAACCCGCTGGACTGTGACTGGCTTATGCGCCAGCCGCCCTCGCGGCGCGGATCAGCCAGCCCGGCGACCTCCCCTAAGTGGCGAGGCGAGTAGAAGACACAGCAAAAGGCCGGCAAGCGTGCCGGGGAGCAAGGGAACCCCGCCAAGGGGGTTGATAGGGAAGCGCATTCGCGCAGATAGGCACAACTAGATGACCGGATTTAGCAAACTGCAATGGATGGACGCGGTCCGCGGATGCACTGACATACCAGCGGATCAGCGTCTAGCCATCCAAGATATTGGCTCGACGGCAGACCAGGGCGGCGACGACGCATGGCGGGATAACCAAGCGGTTGCCGACAAATTGAAGGTGTCCACCCGGACAGTGACTAGGGCACGCGAGAACGCGGCCCGGCACGGACTCTGGACCGAGATTCGGGCAGCGGACAACAAACACACGGCGCGATACCGGCTCACCATGCCCGACCCTTGGGGTGACAACACTGTCCACCCAAACGGTCTAGGGGTGACAGCCGTGTCCGCTAGGGGTGACAGCACTGTCCAGTTGGGTAGACAGCAGTGTCCAGTTGGGGTGACAACACTGTCTACCGCTTCGGGTATTACTTCGGTTTCTTCTTCGGGTGTTTCTTCGGAGTCTGATCCGTGGGCAATTCATCCAGGCGAAGCAGTCATAGAGGACGGCATAGAGCGGGCACGGAGAGAGCGCACAGCATGAACGGCGACAGGATCAGAACCTCTACAGGCAAGCGACGGGCGCATATCAACGTGAAAGAGCGCCAGGACGGTAGACCGGGCATCGTCATAAGCCAGAGCGGGCACGCCATTCTCTTGTCTAAAGATGAATGGTTGGCGATTCGTGAGCGCGCGGACGAGATTCTAGCGACTGGCGAACCTCCGCGTAAACGCTACCGAATGGTCTAAGTGGCGCTGAACGCCACGCTAACACAGGTTTATTCCGTCGCCGGATAGGCGATACCGGACAAACAAGAACTAATGACTTAGAGAGCCACACAGGGGGAAAATGCCAATCCGAATCGAACACGACACACAGGGCGGTTACCGGCTGCACTTGGGCTACCGGATGACAGTCCAGCTATCCGACGACGAGGCGCGGATTCTGTTAACGGACCTAAGCCGGTCGTTAACCAAAGCTAAGCCGCGTGCCGTGACACCGGCCAAATGGGGCCGATGAGAGTAACCATTCCGGCCACGACGGGCGAACCCTACGCGATCCGCAAAAGCGGGCGACTCTACACACTGATACGCATAGGCGCGGACGGGCGCAAAAGCGCAATCGTCATGGGGAAACTCGACGCTATAGCGATCACCAACCAACTAATTGACCTCATAGAACAGGACACAAACCAATGAACGAACAGACCCTTACCCCCGAGCTTTACGAGTTCTCACTGAACGCGGACGGACGGGCAGCTACCCACGTCGGGCTACACGTCACGCACGACGGCACCCGGACGACGCTGGCGCTGCCAATCTCGGACGCCGAGCTGGTCGGCAAGATGCTGGTGAGCCACGCGGACTACGTGAACGGTCGCCCGCCGCGCGACTGGTGAAGCGACCGTGCATCGCTTGCGGAACGCCAATCGACAAGGGCAGCCGTTGCCGCGACTGCAAGCTGCCGAATCGCAGCTACCAGCGAGGCACAAAGGGGCGAACGCAAACGGACTGGCAGTGGCGAAAGCTAAGTCAGGCACAACGTAAGCGTGTGCCGTTCTGTGAGCTACGGCTACCAGGCTGCACTGGCGAGGCAGGCACGGCGGACCATGTTCTACCCGTCTCACAGTTCCCGGAGCTGGCGCGCGAACCGCTGAACCTGCGGAGCGCTTGCCGTTCATGCAATGCGGCACGCGGCGATAAGTACACGCCAGCCGAGCGCGATCAGGTGCTAAGCGCTATTACGGCGCGAAAGGCGCGCCAGGCGCAAGCTCTGCCAGCGTGTGTGTAATTTCGTAGCGCGCCGCGCTGGACTTGTCTTCGGCAGAGCGGAGCTGCGTCGGACGTGCGACAAGTCCAGCGTTGTAGTCGTCGACAATCTCTAGACCTAACGGAGCTATGCGCCTTTCGTACATGGCGTCACGCAAAGCTTTTATGTGGGCTTGGAACGCAACCACCAGCTCAGCATCGTTCTCCGGACCGAGGTCGATTCCAAGCACAACCCGAAGCGCTGTCGGGTGCGCCGGTTGAAGCGCATACGCAAGCACCGTCTCAATCGACTCGAACTCGGCGCGCTTTCGATGCGCAACGTGGCCGTGACGCCAATCCATAATGCGCTGATGGAGGGCCAAACCTTCGGTGCCGGCCACCTCCTCCACGAAGTCCTCGAAAGGGATATTGCGCTTTTGGTTGCTGACTGCACAGCGCCCGTAAGAGACCACGGCAGATTCCCATAGCGCACGACGACCGAACATGTTGGCCGCTTTCGTATCGTCAAGATCGCCGCGATAGCTAAGCGCCATGTCGGCAGCGAGCAGATCAGCCCAGGCTGAGCACCACCGCTGCACATATGTCACCTTGAGGCCGGTCAATGTGCCCCATAGTTCGCTGTTAGCCGCCATTCCTCCACGCTAGGGCACCAGGCCACCCGCCCCTTGCGTTGCGCGCCTCCCCTCGATCTGCCAGCGCAGAGCGCCGCTGGGAGCGCACCCATCGCCGCAGGTCGCAACCCATAACCGCTGATAGCGGCACTGACACTTATTTCCATAACCGCAGGTCGGGCGTGCATTCCGACCGCTCAATAACTGAATACGGGGGTGCGATGGCGCGGCTTAAGTCCGAGCTGGACGACTCCCCTTTGCCGTTCCGTCCAAGGGTTACCGGGTCGGCGGCATTCCGGTTGTTCTCCGAGCGCTATTTGAGGGTCCGTAAGGACGGCAGCCGCGAGGTAATCCCGATGCGGTTAAGGGACTGGCAGGTTGAGCTTGCCGGTTCGGTGCTTGACGCGGAGGTTCAGCCGCGTATTGCGGGCTGGTGCTTGCCGCGTGGGCAGGGCAAGTCCACGCTTGTCGCGGCGCTGGCGCTGTTCGTGTTTCTCACTGGTGGTGAGGGCACGTCGGTAATTGTCGCGGCGGTTGACGAGCGCCAGGCGGGCATTGTGTTCGGCGCGGCTAAGCGAATGGTGGAGCTTCACCCGGAGCTAGAGCAACGGGTGTTGATCTTTAAAGACCGGATGGAGATTCCGGATCGGGGCGCATCGTTTCAGTGCCTACCGGCCTCCCCCGCCTCTCTTGAGGGTCTGGACTATGACCTAGCCATCGTTGACGAGATAGGCCGGGTCGCAGTCGAGACGTGGGAGGTAATCGCACTCGCCCAGGGCAAGCGGTCGCGCTCGACTTGTATCGGCATTGGCACGCCCGGCCCGACTGAGGACAACGTGCTTGTCCGGCTGAAGGCTTATGCGCGGGACTTTCCCGACGACAAAAGCCAGGTCTACCGAGAGCACAGCGCGGCGGGTTTCGAGAGTCACTCGCCTAACTGCGAGCACTGTTGGGCGCTGGCGAATCCGGCATTAGATGACTTCCTGCACCGGGACGCGCTAAAGGCACTGCTGCCGCCCGCATCGACGGAGGCGCACTTTCGCCGGGCGAGGCTCTGCCAGTTCGTTGGGCCAGTTGAAAGCGCGTTCGTTACCGCCGACGTATGGGACAAGCTAAGCACTAAGCAGCCGATACCCGATGGCGCGGAAATTGTTGTGTCGCTAGACGGTTCGTTTGGCGGCGCGTTCGCTGACACCACGGCGATCCTGCTAGGTACGGTCGCGGAGTCGCCGCACTTCCAGCCCTTGCGGGTATGGCAGTCGGACGGCAGCGATGAGTACCGGGTGCCGCTGGTCGAGGTCGAGGACGCGATTCGAGAGGCGTGCAAGCGCTACCGGGTCCGCGAAGTGGTGGCCGATCCGTTCCGGCTTACCCACAGCTTGCAGGTGCTCGACGCCGAGCGGATCACCGTTTACGAGTTTCCGCATTCGCCGCCAAGAATGACGCGGGCGACGACGGACCTTTACAGCGCCGCCCAAAACGGGCGCATGAGTCACGACGGCAGCGACCTACTCAGGCGGCATGTCTTAGCGGCAACGCTGGTCGAAAACGACAAAGGACTAAGGCTAAGCAAGGTTAGCCGGTCGCGCACAGCGCCCAAGATTGACCTTGCCGCGTGCATGGTGATGGCACATAGCCGGGCCACTTGGCTTGCGGCACAACAGAAACCACGACGGGTCTATTCGTTCGCGTCGTAGAAAGACAACTTAATAATGACTTCAACCCTGCTGGTTGACCTGTTGCAGACGCTCGACGCGCCGCAACACCGATACCGAGAACTAGAGCTGTATGCGTCGGGGCGGCAAAAGCTGGCTTACCTGTCACCAGACGCAAAGATTGCGCTGCCGTCGCTGCATCGAATCGTGTCGAACATTCCCGGCCTAGCGGTCACGTCGCTTGCCGAGCGACTGAAAGTGACGGGATTCCAGGGCCGCGACCTCTGGGCCGACTGGCTAGCCAACGACCTAGACCAGACCGGCGCGGTACTGCACCGGGAAGCGCTTGCCTTTGGCGATGCCTACGTGATCGTTTGGGCGAATCCGGACGGGTCGCCGCTGGTCACTGTCGAGTCACCGCAGCAGGTCGCCGCCATCCGCGATCCGGCCACGCGGGAAATCACCAGCGCCGTAAAGCGCTGGACGACTAAGGCCACGACCGAAGCAATTGTGTATCTGCCTGACCGCCTAGAGCATTGGCGGGCGAATACGACCGGGGCGGCAACGTCGGCGTTCCAGTTAGTCGGGGTGACCGAGCACAACTTGGGCGCGGTTCCCGTCGTGGGATTCCGCAATTCAATCCGCATCCTTGGGCACGGCCATTCCGAGATTGACGACCTTATTCCGCTGGTGGACGGGCTTAACGCAACCCTTATGGGGCTTGCCGTCGCGCAGGAATACACGGCCCGCCCGCGTAGGTGGGCGACGGGCATTGAGCTTGTCGAGAAACCGAAGCTCGACGCGAACGGGCAACCGGTTCTCGACGGCGACGGCAACCCGGTCATGGAGGCGGTTAACCCGATTCCAGAGGGTGACCGGGCCATGATCGCGGAGAGTGAGCAGGCGAAATTCGGGCAGCTTGAGGGTGCCAATCTCGCGGGATATGAAGCGGCAGTACGCATCTGGCTACAGCAGATCATGGCTGTATCAACGTTGCCGGCCCATATGGTCGGCATCACAACGGAGAACCCGTCGAGTAGCGAGGCGATTCGGGCCAGTGAGTCGGCGTTGACGGCCAGGGCCGAGCAGCGGCAAGCCGTGTTCGGGCGTAGCTGGGAGCAGGTCGCCCGCCTTATGGCCGCGATCCGGCAGGGCACCGACGTTGATTCGGTGCCTCTGGTGAAAGTCCAGTGGCGCGACCCGTCGAGTACGTCCGTCGCCGCAGAGGCCGACGCGGTTACCAAGCTGGTTCAGGCCGGGATTTTGTCTAAGTCCGGGGCGCTTCGCCGTTTGGGCTATTCGGAGGACGAGATTGCCCGCGAGTCGGCAAGCCGTATTAGCGAGGAACAAAACGAAACGGCGACCGGAATTTTCTACGGCAAGCAGACCCAAGAAGCCTATCCCGCTGCATAAAACTTTGGAGAATTAAATGAGTGACGAGAATACGCGCCCCGACGGCGCGGAAACCAACGAAACAGAGCAGACTGATACCGATGCTGCGGAAACCGAAGGAAATGCGCCAGGCGCGCAGCCAGGCGGCAATGCGGACGATTCCGTAGACGACCCCGACACCTTTCCGCGCGAATACGTCGAGTCGCTACGCAAGGAATCAGCGGGATACCGCGACCGCGCCAAGACAGCCGACGACCGCGCCGACGCACTAGCTCGACGCCTGCACGCGGCACTGGTAACGGCAACCGGCGCTCTGGTTGACCCGGAAGCTCTGGCGTTCGACGCCGAGCACTTGGACGACCCCGACAAGCTAAGCGCCGCTATCGACGCCTTAGTTAGCGCTAAGCCATACCTAAAGGCGCGTAAGCCATCTGGCGACGCGGGCCAGGGAGACCGGGGCGGCGCGGAGGCCGGGCTTAACCTGCTGGCTCTGCTTAAGGGGGCGGGCAGTAAGTGATTACCGAGACCCTAACCGTGTACCGGGGCGCTGCCGACAAGATGGGCAACGTCAACCGGCCAGTCCACGGCACCATTCAGGGCGTTTTCGCGTCGGGCCAGGGCACCGGAACTAACCGCTACTCAGACAGTGGCGGGATTAAGGGCGAGGCTAACAACTTCACCGGCCAGCTATTCGTCCCGCGTGGAACGGACCTTAAGAACCGGGACCGGGTAACGCGACGTAACGGCGACCAGTACCGGGTGATTGGTAATGCGTCGTGGGATCAATCGCACCCGATCACGGGGCACGATTTTGGTTGGATGGTTTTCCAGATGGAATCTCTATAACCAGCGCTAGACGCGCACAACTTTCCTAATCCCGCCCTGGTGGCGGGCACAATTCAATAAATAACTTAATAAGGAATAACTTAATATGGCTATTGAAACTACGTCGAGTAATTCGACGCTTATTGCCTCTCAGGTACAGCAGCTTCTTGTCCAGCCACTAGAGCAGGCATCGACCTTTCTAAGTGCCGGACCAACGATCATCGACTCGAACAAGCCGGTTCGTATCCCCCGCATTGCTTCGGGCACGTCGGCGGGATTCGTGGGCGAGGGCCAGCTCATTTCAGACGGAAACGTGACGTTCGATGAGGTAACGGCGCTGCCGTCAAGCTTGCAGTCGATCAAGGTTTGGCTGCCGGTATCTAACGAGCTGATCCGTGGCGCTGCCGTTGACGGGCTAGACGCAATCCTGCGGACCCGTCTGGTTACCGACGTGGCTAACGCGCTGGATAAGTCCCTTTGGGACGGGGCGGGCACGTCGAACACCATTAAGGGCATCTTCCAGCAGACCGGCGTACAGACCGGCGTACTCGACAAGACCGATATTGATTCGCTGATTGACGCGCTGGCGACCGCGCAGGGCAACCACGTTGCGCCGACGCACTGGGTTATGACCCCGGCAACGTTCGCCGCGTTCCGCAAGATCAAGGTTGGCTCGACCGACGCCCGCTACGTGATTGATCCGAGCACGGTCCAGAGCGGGACCAGCTTCCAGCTTCTAGGGCTGCCGGTCATCATCACGGACAACATTCCGAACGCTTCGGCTAAGGCGCGCGTGGCACTGGTGGACTTCTCTAAGGTCGCCGTCATCCGCGACAACGACGCGAGTGTCTTTATCGCTGACCAGACGCTTGCTAACTACGATTCGGTCGCCATCCGGGTTACTACGCGGTTCGACGTGGCGCTATTGCAGGCGCACGCCGTAACCGTGCTGACGGAGGCCGGGAGCTAATGGCCGCGCCGACAGCAGCGGATTTGTCGGCATTCACCGGGCAGCAGCTCAACAGCGACCAGGCGACGGCGGTTATCAACGTGGCGACCGCTATGGCCTCTAGCTACACCAGGGGAATCGGATTTGACGGCGGCGTGCCGAGTGACGCTTTGCGCGCCGTCGTCCTATCCGCATCTGCCCGAATGATTGCCGACGTTTCCGGCATCAAAACCGCTGAACAGATGGGTCCGTTCGTCGTCCAGTACAGCGGCGATCACTCGGTTCAGTGGTCTACCGCAGAGTTAACAATTTTGAACGGCTACCGGGTGCGCGCCCAGTAAGCCGTCCTAGTCATGCCCGGCAATGGGTGCCGGGCAGTCTCGCCGCACGGAATAAGGAGCCGGGCGACGGGTGTGGAAACTACGTGGACATAACGCCTTTTCGAGGTCGTCGTCCGGGTTTCTTGATTCCCACGCATGTTCGCTGGCTGTAGCGAAGATGTGAGTCATGGCGGGCCGCGTGCCGGACCTTTCCTCCCGGCGCTTACAGCGCGGCTAGAGGTCCGGGGTTGATTTAAGTGAGCAACCCCGGACCCAAGCCACTTAACCGGCTAAGCGCTCCGCTAGCTCCATGACCTCGAACCGCCGCATCCGGCGAGATTGCAGCTCTGACCGCAGGACGGCCCGCTGATCCGGGGTGAGCTTGTTGACCAGGGCACGGAATCGCGCCATCCACTGCTTCGGGTAATTCGTGTCAGGTTTCATGCCGCAGAAGCTACAGCCCTCGACGGCACCCGTCAAAGACCTAGATTCCTTGTGCTGCAACGGTTTTAGAGTATGCCGGGTGTACTTTGACCGGCCAGGCTCGGTGCCGAGCCAGTAAGCACACAGTAAGCACGACAGTCACCGCCACCCACTAAACGCCACTGGTGGCAGGCGAACAAAACCGTAATCGACCAGCACATTCACTCCCCGCCCACCAATCGCCACCAATCTCACCCTATAGCCACGACCTGCGGCTTTGCTGACAGAACAGATTCAAAACCCGTCCAGTGTGAGTTCGAATCTCACCGAGGGCACTCCAAGACTCCCCACAGCCGCCACCTGAGCCGTTAGGCTGCTGACGTGGTGGCCAAGCGGTGCGCCGCCCGGCAACCAGCAGGTTCGCGGCGTACACCCGATTGCGTGGAGGCAGTGCGCGCCCAGCCGCGCGTCCGCAGCCAGGTCTATGCCGAGCGGATCGCGCGCCGGCGCCGGATCCTGAACCTCACCGCGGCGATGGCGGTCCTGATCAGTGCCGGTTTCGGCTTCGTCCAGGTGTTCGCCTCACCCACCCTGTGGTGGACCGGTTTCATCAACATCGTCGGGGCGGCGATCTACGCATCCGTGCCGCTGCTACATCGCTTCGGGGAGCTGCTGCCACCGCTGACCTTCATCGGCACCGCCTATCTGTCGATCTTCGCGATCTGCTGGTTCGTGGGCACCGGCTCGGGGCTGCAGTTCTACTTCCTGGTCGCGGCCTGCCTGGTGGTCCTCCAGCTGGGTGTCGACCGCATCTTCCTGGCCTCGCTGCTGGCCGCGATCGCCGCCGGGATGGTGATCACGCTGCAATTCCTGGTGCCCCGCAACACCGGCGCGCAACCTGGTTGGGCGCTGTCACTCAGTTTCATCGTCACCACCATCTCCGCCTGCATCATGGTGGTGACCACAGTCTGGTACGCAGTGCGCGAGATTGTCCGCGCCGAAGCTGCGATGGAAGTGGAATACGAACGCTCCGAAGCGCTGTTGGCCAACATCCTGCCGGCCAGTGTCGCCGAGCGGCTGAAAGACCCGGCGCGCAACATCATTGCCGACAAGTACGAGGATGCTTCGGTGTTGTTCGCCGACATCGCCGGTTTCACCGAGCGCGCCAGCGACATGCCGCCCGATCAGTTAATCCTGTTCCTGGACCAGCTTTACGGCGATTTCGATGCGTTGGTCGACAAGCACGGCCTGGAGAAGATCAAGGTCAGTGGCGACTCCTACATGGTGGTGAGTGGCGTACCGGAACCGCGAGCCGACCATGTCGAGGCATTGGCCGCATTCGCGCTCGATATGGCGGAAGTGGTTCGTACGCTGAAGGATTCGCGCGGAAATCCGCTTCCGCTCCGGATCGGGTTGGCGCGCGGACCCGTTGTCGCCGGCGTGGTCGGCTCGCGCCGATTCTTCTACGATGTCTGGGGCGATGCAGTCAACGTCGCGTCCCGGATGGAATCCACCGATTCGATCGGCCGTATTCAGGTGCCCGAAGCTGTGTACCTGCAACTCAAAGACGACTTCGTGCTGCAGGCTCGCGGCGACATCGAGATCAAGGGCAAAGGGCGCATGCGCACCTGGTATCTGATCGGCCGCAAACCAGACGCCGGCTCGGGTGACGTTCGTGCGGAGGCTCCCCAGCGGATCGGAGCCTGACACGCGGCAAAGGTTCCAACTCGATGTCTGTTTGTGAGAATATTCGAGCATGGAAACCACTGCAGCTCCAAAGTTGTTGCCGCACCTGTGGAAGTCGACCCTGCTGTCCGGCATCCTCTCACTGACGCTGGGCATCCTGGTCTACGTTCTGCCCGAACACTCCATTGTCATCGCCTCCGCGCTGTTCGGTATCTACCTTCTGGTCACCGGCGCCGCGCAGGTCTTCTTCGCGTTCGCGCTGCACATCTCAGCGGGTGGACGGGTGCTGTCGTTCATCAGCGGCGCGGCCTCACTGGTGCTGGCAGTGCTGTGTTTCCGGCATTTCGGCCAGGGCTATGCGATTCTGTTGCTAGCCATCTGGATAGGTATCGGTTTCATCTTCCGCGGGCTGGCGACGACCATCTCGGCGATCAGCGATCCTCATCTACCGGGCCGCGTCTGGCAGATCATCCTCGGCGCCGTCAGCCTGCTGGCCGGCATCGTGATGCTCGGCTCTCCCCTGGAGACCATCGAGATCCTGACGCTCGTCGTCGCGATCTGGCTGATCGTCATCGGGGTGTTCGAGATCGTGTCGGCCTTCGGTATCCGCACCGCCTCGCGGCGCATCGAAAAGATTCAGGCGGGCGGATCGCCCACCCCGGTGTGAACTGGCGGGGGCGCCCGTCGACGGTGAATTGGGTTGCGCGCTAAGCCCGAAACGCACATCGCACTCATGGGCGCCGCGTAGGCTGGCCAGCAGTCGTCCACGTCGCCCGACCAGAGAGCGAGCCATGACCGGATCGCCGGACCAGCCGGTTAGGCGGGAGAACGCCGTGGGGACGCCGCAGATCGGGCCGCCGTATCCGTACCAGCCCGGCTATCCCCCGCCCTATCACGCTCCCCCGCAACCGGTTGCGCCGAGGAACGGGCTGGGTATCGCTGCGCTGATCCTCGCCGTCATCGGTCTGTTGAGCGTTGCGACGGTGTTCGCCCCGATTGTGCTCGGAGCCATCGCGGTCATCATCGGTGTCGTCGGCCGCGGCCGGGTCAAGCGTGGAACCGCCGACAACGGGGGTGTCGCAGTGGCCGGGATCGTGTTGGGCGCGTTGGCAATCGTGGTGGGCCTGGCATTCATCGCGATCTGGACGACCGTGTGGAAAGACGTCCGGGGTGGCGACTACATCGACTGTATGGAGAAGGCCGGCGAAAGCCAGGTCGAGCAGCAGCGGTGTGCCGACCAGTTCCGGCACAGTGTCCAGGACCGGCTGAGCGTCACGTTGACTCCGGCGTCGGGAACCTGAAGTCCCTCTGCCTCAAAGCTTTTCAGTGGGCACACCCGGGAAGTATTTCACCAGGCCTTCTTGCATCACGCTGGCCACCGGTCGCTTCGAGCGGTCGAAGAAGTGGCCGGTTCCCAGCCCCCGAGACTCGGCCGCAACCGGCGAGGACGTCGAATACAGCACCCAGTCGTTGAAATCCACCTGACGGTGAAACCAGACCGAGTGATTCACCGTGGCGGCGAAAATGCGGTCGTACCCCCAGGACAATCCGTGTGTCGTGATGATCGAATCCAGCACGGTGGTGTCTGAGGAGTACAGCATGGTGGCGGTGTGCAGCACCGGGTCGTCGGGCACCACTCCGTCGGCCTTGACCCAAACCCGGTTGTAATCAAGCTGATTGCCATGTTCGCGCATCACCCAGGACGGGTCGTTGGTGTAACGCCATTCGATGGGTTGGAGTGCGTTGACAAAGAGCGGCACCCGGTCTTCGTAACCCTGCAATCGCTCTTTGAGCGGCGGCACGTCCTCGGGGTCGGTTACGTCCGGCGGCTCGACGGCGTGCTCGAGGCCGCTGCCGCCGGCGAGGTAGGAGATGAACAGCGTCGCCAACAGGATTCCGTCCTGGGTGACGTCGACCCGGCGGTTGGCGAACCGGCGCTCGTCGCGCAGCCGGACCACCTGAAATTCCATGTCCTTGTCAGTTTCGCCACCGTTGATGAAGTGCGCTGCCAGGGCGTTGGGCGGCAGATCGCGAACGCGGGTGCGGCTCGCGGCGACGAACGACTGCGCCATCATCAGCCCGCCGAAGGTCCGCGGCGGGTTCTTGCTGGGGTGGGTGCCGACGAAGACGTCGTCTCCCTTGTCCTGCAGGTCCAGGACGGCCATCAGCTCGTCGAAGTCAGACACCGGGTCAGCCTAATGGCCCGCCCTAGACGTCCTCTTCGCCGATGCGGTGCACGTGAATCAAGTTGGTCGATCCGACGGTCCCCGGGGGTGCACCCGCGACGATCACCACCATGTCGCCGCGCTTGTAGCGCCCGAGCGAGAGCAGCGACTTGTCCACCTGACGGATCATGCCGTCGGTGGTCTGCATGATCGGGACGATGAACGTCTCGGTGCCCCACGTCATGGCCAGCTGACTGCGTACCTCGGGCAGCGGGGTGAACGCCAGCAGCGGCAGCGGTGTGTGCAGACGCGCCAATCGCCGGACCGTGTCGCCGGACTGGGTGAAGGCGACCAGCGCCTTGGCGTCGAGACGCTCGCCGATGTCACGGGCGGCGTAGCTGATCACCCCGCGTTTCGTCCGTGGCACGTGCGTCAGAGGCGGCGCGGCCGTCGAGTTCTCCTCGACGGCGCAGATGATGCGGGCCATCGTCTGGACCGCGGCCAACGGGTATTTGCCCACCGACGTCTCACCGGACAGCATCACCGCGTCGGCGCCGTCGAGTACGGCGTTGGCGACATCAGACGCCTCAGCCCGGGTCGGACGCGAGTGCTCGATCATCGATTCCAGCATCTGGGTCGCCACGATGACGGGTTTGGCGTTCTCCCTTGCCATTTGAATGGCCCGCTTCTGAACCAGCGGCACCTCTTCCAAGGGCAGCTCGACACCGAGGTCGCCGCGGGCGACCATCACCGCGTCGAAGGCCAGCACCACGGCTTCGAGGTTGTCGATGGCTTCCGGTTTCTCCAGCTTCGCGATCACCGGAACACGGCGGCCCACCCGGTCCATCACCTCGTGCACCAGCTCGACGTCCGACGGGGACCGCACGAACGAGAGCGCCACCATGTCGACGCCGAGATGCATGGCGAACTCGAGATCGTCGATGTCTTTCTCCGACAGCGCCGGCGCCGACACACTCATCCCGGGCAGGGACATGCCCTTGTTGTTGCTGACTGCGCCGCCCTCGGTGACGCGGCACACGACGTCGTCGCCGTCGATGTGCTCGACGATCAAACCGACGTTGCCGTCGTCGACCAGAACCCGGTCGCCGGGCAGCGCGTCCTGCGACAGTTCTTTGTAGGTGGTCGACACCCGATCGTGGTTGCCCGCGCAGTCCGCGACGGTGATGCGCACGATCTCGCCCTCGGCCCAGTACGTCGGACCTTCGGCAAAGCGGCCCAGCCGGATCTTGGGACCCTGCAGGTCCGCCAGGACGCCGACTGCTCGGCCGGTGGCGTCCGAAGCGGCTCGCACCCGGTCGTAGGACGCCTTGTGATCCCCGTATTCACCGTGACTGAAGTTCAGCCGGGCGACATCCATCCCGGCTTCGACCAGCGCCCTTACCGACTCATCGGAGCTGGTGGCCGGACCGAGCGTACAGACGATCTTTCCGCGCCTTGCCACGACAATTGAGCATAGTCGCGTCAGCTGATCATCTCGCGTCAGTTCCGCCTCGCGCGGTTACTAACGGGTGAGCATCGTGGGAACCAACGGGAATCCGGGCAGGTTGCGCACCACTGTCCAGGCAGCAAGCGTGACCACGACCGTCACGGCCGCCGGGAGTGTCAGCGGCCACTTTCCGCTTTGGCGGCGCCACAGCATCCAGCCGGCCAGCAGCGGGATCCCGACCAGCAGCACCACGTTGTCGTTGATCGCGGCGGTCACGTCGCCGTGCAACACGTCGTGCATCATCCGCAGCGCCCCACAGCCGGGGCAGTTCAACCCGGTCAGCAGCCGAAACGGGCACAGCGGGAAGACCGAGTCAGGCCGATGCGGATCGGCCAGACCGATATAGGTGAGCGCACCCGCGAGCGCCAGTCCCAATCCCACGCCCGCCCGTCGATACCAGCGTGCGGTCGGCGGCCGGTCGGCGCCGGATGCAGCCGGGCTGGACATTACTTCTCGTCCGGAGTCTTATCGCCGACGTCGGTGTGCGTCACGGCACCGTCTGCAATGTCGGCTTCCTCAGCGCGGGCGTCGCCGGGACTGTCGGTCCCCTCCCCGATGCCATCGGGTTCCTCTGCTCCCGCCGGTGCGGCGGCGACAGGGTCCGGGTCTGCCATGGCATCGACCTCGACCTCGGGCGGGTCGAGCTCGGCGGCTTCCGCCTCGACCGCGACGGCCTCAGCCGTGACGGCCGGCGCCGCTTCGGCGTCCTCGGCTTTGCTCGCCACCGCGGCGGCCACCGGTATTTTCTCCGGGATATCCGCGGGCGCCTCGTCGGCTGCGGCGACGGCGGAATCGTCCACCGAGTCCGGCTCCAGCAGCTCGGCAGCCGAGCCGCTCAGCGTTGCCGGGTCCTCACGGCCCTTGCGCGCGAGAATGAGGTAGACGACCGCCCCGATCAGGACGAACGTCGACGTGAAGGAGTTGATCCGGATACCGGCGATGTGGGTGGCCGTGTCGTCGCGCAGCAGTTCCACCCAGAACCGGCCGATGCAGTAACCCGCGACGTAGGCGGCGAACAGCCGGCCATGCCCGAGCGTGAATCGACGGTCGAGGATGAGCAGAACGACGAAAAGTAGTAGATTCCAGATCAATTCGTACAAGAAGGTGGGTTGGACGACCATCGCCAGCTGGCCGGTCGACACCCCGTCGAGCGAGTGCACGTCGACGAATCCGGCCGGGTCGCGGCGGTAGAAGATCTCGAGCCCCCACGGCATGGTGGTCTCGCGGCCGAACAATTCCTGGTTGAAGTAATTGCCGAGACGCCCGATCGCTTGCGCGAGAACGAGTCCGGGGGCGATCGCGTCTCCGAAAGCAGGTAGCGGAATACCGCGACGGCGGCAGGCGATCCACGCCCCGACCCCGCCCAGCGCAACGGCTCCCCAGATACCCAGGCCGCCGTCCCAGATGCGTAGCGCCGCAGCGGGTCCGGCGCCACCCTCGCCGAAATACGTCCGCCAGTCGGTGGCCAGGTGATACAGCCGACCCCCGATCAGGCCGAAGGGGACGGCCCACAACGCGATGTCGTAAATGACGCCACGCTCACCACCGCGGGCTTCCCACCGCCGGTCGCCGATGATCAGCGCGGCAATGATGCCGATGATGATGAACAAGGCGTAGGCCCGCAACGGGATCGGCCCCAGATGCCACACTCCCTGAGGCGGACTGGGAAAATAAGCCAGGACGGTCGTCGTCATGACGGCGAAACCCCTTGGCGCACACCGGCAGCAAGCTCTTCGGTCAGAACGCGCATTGCGGGCAGGCCGTCCGCGAGCGCGGACACCAGCGCCGAGCCGACGATGACGCCGTCGGCGTAACCGGCGATCTCGGCGGCTTGTTCGCGAGAACGTACGCCCAGTCCGACGCCGACGGCGATATCGGAGACTCCTTTGACCCTGCTCACCAGTTCCGGTGCGGCGTTGGACACCGCGTCGCGGGCACCGGTCACCCCCATCGTCGATGCCGCGTAGACGAATCCGCTGGATGCCGCCACCGTGTCCGCCAGTCGCTGCGGCGTCGACGACGGCGCCACCAGGAAAATACGGTCGAGTTCGTGCTGCGCGGAGGCCGCAAGCCATTCCTCGGCCTCGTCGGGAATGAGGTCCGGCGTGATCAGCCCGTAGCCGCCGGCGGCGGCCAGGTCGCGGGCGAACGCATGAATTCCATAGCGCAACACCGGATTCCAGTACGTCATCACCACCGCGCGACCGCCGGCCGCGCTGATCGCCTCCACGGCGGCCAGGGTGTCGCGCACCCGCACCCCGCCACGCAGCGCGACTTCGGCGGCATTGGCGATCACCGGGCCGTCCATGCCCGGATCCGAATACGGCACGCCGACTTCGATGAGATCGCAACCGGATTCGGTCAGTGCCTTCATCGCCTCGACCGACGTCGCCACATCGGGATAACCGGTCGGCAGATAACCGATCAGCGCCGCCCGGTTCTCAGCGTGGCATGCGCTGAAAACTGCGTGCAGCCGGCTCTTTTCACTCTGCTCGACGGTCATGGCTGGTTCGGACCCGATCCGGCGTCGTCCAGCAGGCCGAACCACTTCGCGGCGGTCTCGACGTCCTTGTCGCCGCGCCCGGACAGGTTGACCACGATGATTGCGTGCGAACCCATTTCGACGCCCAGCTTGAGGGCGCCGGCGATCGCATGTGCCGACTCGATCGCCGGGATGATGCCCTCGGTTCGGCACAGCAGCCGGAACGCGTCCATCGCCTCGGTGTCGGTGATCGGGCGATACTCCGCTCGCCCGATGTCCTTGAGATAGGCGTGTTCTGGGCCCACGCCCGGGTAATCCAGGCCGGCCGAGATCGAATGCGATTCGATGGTCTGCCCGTCCTCGTCCTGCAACAGGAACGAGAACGACCCTTGAAACGCACCCGGCGAACCACCGGTGAAGGTGGCCGCGTGCCGGCCGGTCTCGACTCCGTCACCGGCCGCCTCGTAGCCCACCAGGCGGACGCCGGGGTCGTCGAGGAACGCGTGGAAGATGCCGATCGCGTTCGAGCCACCACCCACGCAGGCGGTGACGGCGTCCGGCAATCGTCCTGCCTGATCCTGGATCTGGACCCGGGTCTCGAGGCCGATCACCCGCTGGAAATCGCGGACCATCGTCGGGAAAGGGTGCGGTCCGGCGGCCGTGCCGAAGCAGTAGTAGGTGTCGTCGGCGTTGGTCACCCAGTCACGGAACGCATCGTTGATGGCGTCCTTCAGCGTTCTCGAGCCCGACTCCACCGAGACGACCTCGGCGCCCAGCAGCCGCATTCGGGCGACGTTGAGTGCCTGCCGCGCGGTGTCGACGGCACCCATGTAGATCACACAGTCCAGGCCGAGCAACGCGCACGCGGTCGCAGTCGCGACGCCGTGCTGACCGGCGCCGGTCTCGGCGATGACGCGAGACTTACCCATCTGACGGGCCAGCAGCGCTTGGCCCAGCACATTGTTGATCTTGTGAGATCCGGTGTGGTTCAGGTCTTCCCGCTTGAGGAAGATGCGCGCGCCACCGGCGTGTTCGCTGAGCCGGGTGGCTTCGTACAACGGCGAGGGCCGCCCGGTGTAATGCGTCTGCAAGCGGTCGAGTTCGTCGAGGTAGGCCTGGTCGGTGCGGACCTTCTCATAGGCGGCGGTGACCTCTTCGATCACGGCCATCAGCGCCTCGGCGACGAATCTGCCGCCGTACACCCCGAAATGCCCACGGGCGTCGGGATCGTGGTGGGTGGGTTCGGTGATCGCGGCGCTGGAACGCGGAAGCTCCAACGGGTGCACGGGAGCGCCTCCCGCTTGCGTGGGAATGTCAGCCATTACCGTTGCTCAACGGATAAGTGGTGCATGGGATTCGATCGCCGCGCCGGGCTAGCGGGCCGGCTTGGGGCAAGACGGGTGTTTACCGGCGGTGACCAGGTCGGCGACGGCTGCGCGCGGGTCCCCGCTGGTGACCAGTCCCTCGCCGACGAGTACTGCGTCCGCGCCGGCGCCGGCGTAGGCCAGCAGGTCGGCCCGGCCGCGCACACCTGACTCCGCGATCCGGATGATGTACGACGGCAGCCCCGGCGCGATGCGGGCGAAGCAATCCCGGTCGACACGGAGGGTGCGCAGATCGCGGGCGTTCACCCCGATGACCCGTGCACCGGCTTTCAGTGCTCGGTCGGCTTCCTGCTCGGTGTGCACCTCGACCAGTGCCGTCATGCCCAGTGATTCGGTGCGCTCCAGCATCGACTCGAGGGCCGGCTGGTCGAGTGCGGCCACGATCAGCAGCAGCATGTCGGCGCCGTGCGCCCGCGCCTCGTGAATCTGGTAGGGCCCCACCACAAAGTCTTTGCGCAACACCGGAATCGACACCGCTGCGCGCACAGTGTCGAGGTCGGCCAGGCTGCCGTGGAAGCGCCGCTCCTCGGTCAGCACGCTGATGATCCTGGCGCCGCCGTCCTCGTAGGCGCATGCCAGCGCTGCCGGGTCTGCGATCGATGCGAGTTCGCCCGCCGACGGGCTGGCTCGCTTGACCTCCGCGATGACGCCGATACCGGGTTCGCGCAGTGCCGCGAGGACGTCACGCGGAGGCGGGACAGCCTCGGCTGCGGCCTTGATCTCGGACATGCTCACGACCGCTTCACGAGCGGCAACATCGGCGCGAACTCCCTCAACAATGGAGTCGAGCACGCTTGCCGAACTCATGCTGTCGGTTCCTCTCCCCGGCCGCCGCGAGACTATGGACGACGTCCTCCGAAGATTACCGAGCGCCGAGGTGGCGTCCGTCACCGACCCTCGGTGTCAGGCTCCGGCGCCGGGTCGGCTGTGGGGTCGGTCGGATCGCGGCCCTCGTCGAGCTCGTCCCACATCGTGCGCTCCGACGGGGCTGCCTGCTCGGAGCGCGCCGCGGACCGGCGGGCGGCCGGGGCCAGGTATTTGGTAGCGGTCCGTCCGGCCGAGGCGGCAGCCCGCATCAACAGCGCGGACGCGATCAACGTGCCGGCCGCGGCCACCAGGGTGATCACCGGCCCCGGGTAGTAACGCTTGCTGCCGACCAGCACTAGCAGCGGCACCCGGGCGAGCTCGGCGCCCCTGGCCGCCACGTCGGGCATCTCGAGCGTGCTGATCGCCAGATACGCCGTCGCCAAGCTGGCGAGCGCGAGCAGCACCGCCAGCACCCGCAGCGCCCAACTTCGCACCGCCAGCGCGGCCAGTGCGGTCGCCAGCAGCAGCACAGCCAGTGGAAGCAGGGCCGAGGACCATCCGGCCCCGGACAGCGTGACGAGCTTCGGCAGACCCAGGCCGTCGGAGGTCCGCAGCTCGACCCAGGTCAGGCGGGAGGCCGCCCAGAGCCCGGCCGCCGAGACCAGCAGCAGGATCTGCGCGACCCTGATCGCCCGTCGAGCGGGTGGGCGATCAGTCATCCCGGTCGGCCTCGGGTGGCCGCAGGGTTTCCGCGGCGGCGATCGCACTGAGGACGGCGCGCGCCTTGTTGGTGGCCTCGGTGTACTCGTAGGGCCCGTTGGAGTCGGCCACCACGCCGCCACCGGCCTGCACGTAGGCGGTGCCGTTGCGCATCAGTGCGGTGCGGATGGCGATGGCGAAGTCGGCATTGCCGGCGAAATCCAAATAGCCCAGGACGCCGCCGTAAAGCCCCCGGCGGGTTTTCTCGACTTCTTCGATGAGCTCCATCGCGCGCACTTTCGGTGCGCCCGACAGCGTGCCCGCCGGAAAACAGGCCGTGACTGCGTCCAGAGCGGTGCGGCCGTCGGCGAGCATCCCGGTGACGGTGGACACCAGATGCATCACGTGGCTGTAGCGCTCGATGTGGCTGTAGTCCTCGACGCGAACGCTGCCGGGCACACAAACCCGGCCGAGGTCGTTACGGCCCAGATCCACCAGCATCAGGTGCTCGGCGCGTTCCTTCTCGTCGGCCAGCAGCTCCTTTTCCAGCAGCTGGTCTTCTTCCTCGGTCTCACCGCGCCACCTCGTGCCCGCGATCGGATGCGTCTTGGCGCAGCGGTCCTGCACCGTCACCAATGCCTCGGGGCTTGACCCGGCAATCGAAAAAGCCGTTCCCCCTTCGCCATTGGGCACGTGCATCAGGTACATGTACGGGCTGGGGTTGGACACTCGCAGCATCCGGTACACGTCGATCGCTTCGACATGGGTGTCCATCTCGAAGCGTTGCGACGGCACCACCTGAAAGGCTTCGCCGCGTTCGATCTCGCCGACCAGACGTTCGACGATCGCGCCGTACTCCGCCACCGTGCGCTGTGCGCGGTGCTCAGGCTCGGGCCGGGTGAACGTCGCCACGGTCGACGGCAGGGGTTGTTCGAGGGCGGCGGTCATCACGTCCAGTCGCGCGATCGCGTCGTCGTAGGCCTCGTCTACCCGCTCGTCGGTGCCGTTCCAGTTGACCGCGTTGGCGATCAAGGTGATGGTGCCCTCGTGGTGATCGACCGCGGCCACGTCGGTGGCCAGTAGCAACAACATGTCGGGCAGCTGCAGGTCGTCGACCGCGAGCTCGGGCAGCCGTTCCAGCCGCCGCACGAGGTCGTAGGCGAAAAACCCGACCATGCCCCCGGACAGCGGCGGCAGGCCGGGCAGCGCGGCCGTGGCCAGCAGTTCCAGCGTCTGCTGCAGGGCCTGCAGTGGATCACCACCGGTCGGCGCATCGTGCGGCACAGTGCCCAGCCACACCGCCTGTCCGTCGCGCACGGTCAGTGCGGACGGCGCGCCGGCGCCGATGAACGACCACCGTGACCACGACCGGCCGTTCTCCGCCGACTCCAGCAGGAAGGTGCCGGGCCGGTTGTCGGCCAGTTTGCGGTAGGCCGACAGCGGCGTCTCGGCGTCGGCCAGCACCTTGCGGGTCACCGGCACCACACGATGCTCGGCCGCCAGCACACGGAAATGCTCCCGCGATGTGGTGGCGGCGGCGAGGTTGGCATGCACGCAGTCATCCTCCCAGACACGCGAAAGGTGTCCGCCCGGCACTGGCGTAGCGTGGCGGCCATGAAAACCGGTGACACCGTGGCTGACTTCGAACTTCCCGACCAGACCGGAACCCCACGCGCACTCAGCGCACTGCTGGCCGACGGGCCGGTTGTGCTGTTCTTCTATCCGGCGGCGATGACCCCGGGGTGCACCAAGGAAGCGTGCCATTTTCGCGACCTGGCCCAGGAGTTCGCGACCGTGGGCGCGAATCGGGTGGGGATCAGCGTCGACCCGGTGGACAAGCAGGCGAAGTTCGCCGACGCCCAGCAGTTCGACTACCCGCTGCTTTCCGACACCGACGGCGCGATAGCGAACCAATTCGGGGTCAAGCGCGGGCTTTTGGGCAAGTTCCTGCCGGTCAAGCGCACCACGTTCGTGATCGACACCGATCGCACCGTGCTGGACGTCATCTCGAGCGAATTGAGCATGGATTCGCACGCGGACAAGGCGCTGCAGACGCTGCGCGCGCGCAACTAGCCGCCGCGGCCGACGCGACAGATCACCGTGGGGCGGGCGAGACCAACAAGTCCCTCATCGCCGACGCCGTGATCGGCGGGCTGTACAGAATCCCCTGCGCCACTTCGCATCCCCGCTCGCGCAGCCATCCCGCCGTTTCGGTGCATTCGACACCTTCGGCGACTGTCGTCACATTCAGCGAATGGGCCAGGTCGATGACCGCCCGCACGATCGCGTCGGCCCGGGGATCCTTCAAGACGTTCCCGATCAAGTCGTAGTCAACCTTGACTTCGTCGATCGGCAGCTTGCGCAGGTAGGTCAACGCGGAGTACCCGCTGCCGAAGTCGTCGAGCGCCACATGAATCCTGTTGCTTCGCAATGCTTCCAGCACTTGCTGAGTCCGCTCGATGTTGTCCAGCAGCATGTCCTCGGTGATCTCCACGATCAACGCCTCGCCGGGCAGGTCATGCCGGTCCAGTGCGTCGAAGATGCGGAGCGGCAGATTGATGTCACCGACCAGAGGCGGGAAGAGGTTCACCGCAACCGGCACGGCCATCCCGTCCCGTCGCCACTGAGCGGCATCGCCGAGCGCTTGGTCCAGGACCACGTCGGTGAATGTCCGCATCAGGCCATGTTGGCGCACCAAGGGCAGAAACTGTTGCGGCTGAACCAGTCCGAACACCGGATGCGGCCACCGCACCAATGCCTCGGCACCCACCACCCGCTCCGTCCGCAGGTCCACCTTCGGTTGGTACAGCACGGTCAGTGCACGCTGACTGATCGCCTGGCGCAGATCGCTGAGCAAACGCACTTCGACCAGTCCCCCGCGCGAGGGCTGCGGATCGGACGTCGGCAGCGACCCGGCGTGGTCGTCGGATGGATGCATGTCGGAGCTGAACGTCTGCAGCCCGCCTCCGAGTCGTTTGGCCGAATACATCGCCATGTCAGCCTGTTTGAGCAGTACGGCGGCCTGCAGCTCGGGGTCGTCGAGACCGGCGACCGCCAGCCCCGCACTGGGCCGCATGAAGATGACCTCCCCGTCGGCGTTGAACGGCCGCTCGAACGCTTCCATGATCTGGTAGACGATCAAATGCGCGTTCTCGCCGGCATCTTCGATCAACACGGCGAACTCGTCGCCGCCGAGCCGTGCCACCGTGTCTCCGGTTCGGACGCAACCCATCAACCGCTGCGCGGCCTGCACCAGCAGCGCGTCGCCGGCCGCATGGCCGAGGTTGTCGTTGATCAGTTTGAAGTCGTCGAGATCCATCGACAGCACCGCTACTGACCGGCGGTCACGATGGTAGAGCTGGATCGCGTGGTCGAGCCGGTCGCGGAACAACACCCGGTTGGCGAGGTTGGTCAGCGGGTCGCGCAGCGCCCGGTCCGACGCACTGTGCAGCAAGCGCCGGTTCTCGGTGACCACCAGGAACTGCCGGGCCAGCACCGCGACGATCAGCCAGGGCACCGCGGCCAGCGCGGGATCGGATCCCAGGATGGTGCGAAACCGCACGATCTCCAGGACGCCGGCAATCGCGATCGGAATGTAGGGCAGCCACAACGAGATCGGGGCCAGCGTGCCGGTTGGCTCGACCTGGGGCTCGGGTGGGTCAGAGGGACTGCTGAGCGCGGCGATGCCGACGGCGACCAGTCCCGCCGGCCAACCCAGACCCAGAAAACTGTCGAAGAGATAGACGTGGCGCATGAGCAGGAACACGTAGGCCCCGCAGGACGCCGCGATCGCGGTCATGCCGACGGCCAGCACGGTCAGAGTCGGGCGCCACGCGGCATTCGCGCGGGCAAGCACGAGAACGGCCACCGTCAACGTCAGCACACCCGCGATGGGACACGCGATCGACAGCACCTCGCGCAGACTGTCCACCCGCGTCGTGCTGTAGACGCCGCGGAGCAGTGCCACCCAGGCGACCACGAAGAGCGACGCGGCCATGATCGTGCCGTCCAGCAGGATTCGGAGCCGAGCGACCCGCGGATAACGCCCCGGAAACAGCAGTAGTGCCACGCACGCCACCAACGGGAACAACAGGAATGCCACCATCGCCGCCGGCGGATACAGCGGCGTGACGGTGTGCAGCCAGAACCGGTGATACAGGGCGGCGAATGCGCCGACCACCAGCGCGGCCAGTCCGATGGTCATGACGAGCCATCCGAGGCGCTGCCGTCCATGACCGCGACGCACCGCCAAAGCCGAACCGACCGCCGCGAAAGCGGGAAATCCGAGTCCCCCCGCGACGTGCAGGGCGCTCATCGCGGTTGCCCCGCCCCATCCGCCGAGTAACCAGGCGGCAAAGACCAGGAACGCTCCGGAGGGGAGCGCAGCTATGCGGAGGATCCGCTGGGACGCGCCGGATAGTCCTGCCACTGCACCTTTGGGTCTGTCGTGTGAGTTCAATTGGTCGGCTGCCGATGCCGCGCTTGAAAGTTAGCAAAAGCGCCACCGTTTCACCGGCACATCCGCACGATGTTCGTCTGTTCGACGGCCGTGTCCGTGACCGGTATCCGGTCGACCGTATGCGACGTTCACCGGGCCGAACATCACCAGGTCGAGCGCCCCCGGACACGTCGCTCGAACCGGTCCCCTGGCCCGGTCAGCAAACCCGGTCGGGAACGCTCGAACGGCGGCGATCTCCGGCGATCGGTGCTCGAAAAAACACCGGCTGTGCCCTGTAGGACACAGCCGGTGCTTGTCGAGCGCGCTATCAGATCAGAACAGCGTGGTCAGCCACGAGCCGTCCAGGAAATCGGTCAGCCACGATGCGTCCACGGCCGACGCGCCGAACATGGTCGCCATGTCGGTCATGAAAGACGGCTCGATGTCGGTGCCGCCCTGGATCGCGGAAGCATTCAGCAGGTCGCCGAAGATGAGGGCGAGGCCGTTGTTTCCGAGGCCGGCGAATGCCGTGTTGCCGTCGCCGAAGATCGCGGCGATGTTGCCGTCACCGCCGGCAGCCTGAGCAAAGTTGCCGTCGCCGAAGATGGCGGCGATGTTGTTCAGACCGTTGGTGGTTGCTTCAGGGTTGTTGTCGCCGAAGATGGCGAGAATGTTGTTGACACCGCTGGTGTCCGCGAGGTTGTTCGCACCGACCACGGTCAGCACGTTGCCGTCGCCGCCTCCTCCGAGACCAAGCACCGTGGCGCTGCTGCCGGCCCCGTTGACGATGACCGAGTTGTAGTCACCGAGCGCAGCGCTGGCATTGCTCTCGAAGCCGGTGGCCGACACGAAGTTGCCGATGCCGTTGGAGTAGGCGGTGCTGTCGGCGCCGCTGGCGACTGCGGTCCCGAAACTGCCTCCGTTGGACAGCGCGTTGGCACCCGCACCCTCTGCGATCGCGGTGTTGAACAGGCTGGTTGCGTCCCCGCCGGAGGTGGCGGTGGCACCGTCACCGTAGGCATAGGCGAAGCCGTAGCTGCCCTCGACCGAACTCGCGCTCGCGGTGCCGCTGTCCAAGAGCGTCATCCCGTTGAATGAGATCGCGATGTCCTGTGTGAACGGCGTGGCATCGGCGGCCGGCAGCAGCGCCAAGGCGTCTACCGCTGCGGCCGCATCCGGCAGCACCGACGTGCTGACGTCCGCACTGGCCGCCCAGGGCAGGGCGGCCAGTGCCGACCCGATACCCAGCCCGACCGCCAATCCCCCCATGCGACGAACAATTTTTGTGCATCCCATCTGACTTCCCCCTGCTACGCCCGCGGCCGACGGCAGCGGATCGCATGTGATTCGACGCCGACCGCACTTAAGATTGGGCTGAGTGGGAGCCAATAGTCATTTAAGTTTTCCGTGACATTGCGCTGAGTGGCGCGGGGCTGCTCAGGCCTCGGGCGGCAACAGCACATCGGCGTCGAAGCAACTGTGGTCGCCGGTGTGGCACGCGGCCCCGACCTGGTCAACGGTGAGCAAAACCGCGTCGCCGTCGCAGTCCAGCCGGACCGAATGGACCCGCTGGGTGTGGCCCGAGGTGACTCCTTTGACCCACTGCTCACCCCGGGACCGCGAAAAGTAGGTGGCTTCCCGGGTCTCCAGGGTGCGGGCCAGGGCGGCGTCGTCCATCCACGCCACCATCAGGACGTCGCCGCTGCCGCGTTCCTGCACGATCGCGGTGAACAGTCCGTCGGCGTTGCGTTTGAGGCGCGCTGCGATATCGGGATCGAGGGTCATCGCACGGTGATCCCTTCTGCGGCCATGGCCTCCTTGACCTCACCGATGGTCAGCTGCCGGAAGTGAAACACGCTGGCGGCCAGCACCGCATCGGCCCCGGCTTCGACAGCGGGGGCGAAATGCCCCACCGCTCCGGCGCCGCCGCTGGCGATCACCGGCACGGTCACCGCGGCGCGAACGGCCCGCAGCATGGCCAGGTCGAACCCGGCCCGGGTGCCGTCGGCGTCCATCGAATTCAGCAAGATCTCCCCCACCCCCAGGTCGGCGCCGCGGGCCGCCCACTCGACGGCGTCGATGCCGGTGCCGCGCCGCCCGCCGTGGGTGGTCACTTCCCAGCCCGACGGGGTGGGCGCCGACCCGGCCGGCACGGTGCGAGCGTCGACCGACAACACGATGCACTGCGAACCGAACTGGGCGGCCATCTCGGCCAGCAGGTCCGGTCGCGCGATCGCGGCGGTGTTGATCGAGACCTTGTCCGCACCCGCGCGCAACAAGACGTCGACATCGGCGACCGTGCGCACACCGCCTCCGACGGTGAGCGGGATGAAGACCTGCTCGGCGGTGCGGCGCACCACGTCGAGCATCGTGGTGCGACCCGACGATGACGCGGTGACGTCGAGGAAGGTCAGCTCGTCGGCGCCTTCGGCGTCATAGGCGGCCGCCAGTTCCACCGGATCGCCGGCATCTCGGAGATTTTCGAAGTTGACACCTTTGACCACCCGGCCGTCGTCGACGTCCAGGCACGGGATGACCCGCACCGCAAGGCTTGTGCCGACGGGAGAGTCAGTACTCATCGGGCCGTCCTACCCTGCGCAGCATCTCCAGCAGCTGATCGTGGACGCCGGGGGCAGCGGCCAGCGCCGAACGCGAATCGGGCGTCCATTGCTCGCCGGCGAGGTTCGTGACCACGCCCCCCGCGGCGCGCACCAGAGCCACGCCGGCCGCGTGATCCCACACGTGGTCGCCGAAGCTGATCGAACCGCCGAGGACTCCGTCGGCGACGTACGCCAGATCGATGCCGGTGGCGCCATGCATACGCATCCGCGACGACACCCGGCTCAGTTCCTCGAGGACCGCCACCCGGTACCGGCCGGGAAACCGGCCGCGCGAGTCTGCGCTGAACGTACCCACGCCGATGATCGACGCGGTCAGATCGGTCTGCTTCAGCGATGGTTGCGGCACACCGTTTTTCATCAGCGGACCACCGGCCACCGCGGCGTAGCGCTCGTTCATGAACGGCAACCAGGTCAGCCCCGCCACCGGCTCACCGTTGTGAAGCAGGCCGAGCAGGATCGCGGCCATCGGCGACCCCGCCGCGTAGTTGAACGTGCCGTCCACGGGGTCGAGCACCCACACCCATTCCGAGTCGAGGTCCGCGCCGCCGAACTCCTCGCCGTGCACCGGAATCCCGGTCGTCGAGTTCAGCGCCGCGACCACCTCCCGTTCGATCGCCAGGTCGACTTTGGTGGCGAAATCGTCCCCGCGCTTGCTGACCGCGGAGTCGGCCCGATGCCCAGCGACGAACGGCTTGGCGGAGGCGTCGAGGATCGCCGACGCCTCGGCCACCAGTGCATCGAGATCCATTGCGGCCCTAACCCGCTACCGCCGCGAGTGCCTGCGGCAAGGTGAAGCGGCCGGCGTAGAGCGCCTTGCCGACGATGGCGCCTTCGACCCCGCTGTCGGTCAGGGTCGCGATGGCGCGCAGATCGTCGAGGCTCGACACGCCGCCGGAGGCGATCACCGGAATGTCGGTGCGGTCGGCGACGGCTCGCAACAAGTCGAGGTTCGGCCCGGTCAAGGTGCCGTCCTTCGTGACATCGGTGACCACGAAGCGCGAACACCCTTCGCCGTCAAGGCGATCCAGCACGTCCCAGAAGTCACCACCGTCGGTCTCCCAACCGCGGCCGCGGAGCCGGTGGTCGCCGTCGATGATCTGCACGTCCAGGCCGACCGCGACCTTGTCGCCGTGCTCCGCGATCGCCTTGGCACACCACTGCGGGTGCTCCAGAGCTGCGGTGCCGACATTGACCCGCGCGCAACCGGTCGCCAGCGCGGCGGACAGCGAATCGTCGTCGCGGATGCCGCCGGACAATTCGACCTTGACGTCCAGCTTTCCCACGACCTCGGCCAGCAGTTCGCGATTGGAGCCGCGGCCGAACGCCGCGTCCAGATCCACCAGGTGCACCCACTCGGCACCGTCGCGTTGCCAGCCCAGCGCGGCATCCAGCGCCGAGCCGTACTCGGTCTCACTGCCGGCCTTACCCTGCACCAGGCGAACGGCCCGCCCTTCGACCACGTCGACGGCGGGCAACAAAATCAACGACACGTCACAACCCTTCAACCCAATTGCTCAATACGGCCGCCCCGGCATCCCCGCTCTTCTCGGGGTGAAATTGGGTGGCGGCCAACGGTCCGTCCTCGACCGCGGCCAGGAACGGTGCCCCGTGCGTCGCCCACGTCAGCAGCGCGCCGGTGTCACCCGGCCACTGCTGTGCGGCATAGGAATGCACGAAGTAGAACCGGGTCTCGGCATCGAGGCCCTTGAACAGTGCACTGCCCGGAGCGGCCGACACCACGTTCCAGCCCATGTGCGGAATCACCGGGGCATCCAGCCGGGTGACGGCTCCCGGCCACTGACCGCAGCCGGTGCTCTCCACCCCGAACTCGACACCACGGGCGAACAAGATCTGCATTCCGACGCACACACCCAGCACCGGTCGCCCCGCCGCGACCCGTTCGGCGATCACCCGCTGGCCGTTGATGTCACGCAGTCCGGCCATGCAGGCTTCGAACGCCCCGACACCCGGCACCACCAGACCGTCGGCCGCGGCCGCCTTGTCGAGGTCGGCGGTCACCTCGACCTCGGCGCCGACGCGCTGCAACGCGCGTTGCGCCGATCGCAGGTTGCCCGAGCCGTAGTCCAACACCACAACCGCTTTCCGGCGAGAAAGCGCTGTCACAGAGCACCTTTGGTGGACGGCACGCCGGACACCCGTGGGTCGGACTCGACGGCCTGACGCAATGCCCGGGCGACCGCCTTGTACTGCGCTTCGGTGATGTGGTGCGGGTCGCGGCCGTACAGCACCCGAACGTGCAGCGCGATCCGGGCGTTGTTGGCCAACGTCTCGAAAACGTGCCGGTTGATCACGGTGTGGTACGGCACCGAGCTACCCGCGATTGTGGTGTGCCGCAGGTGATCCGGCTCGCCGGTGTGCACGCAGTACGGTCTTCCCGAGACGTCGACGATGGCGTGCGCCAGTGTCTCGTCCATCGGGATGAACGCATCACCGAAGCGACGGATGCCCTTCTTGTCACCGAGTGCCTCGCCCAGCGCCTGGCCGAGCACGATCGCGGTGTCCTCGATGGTGTGATGGCCTTCGATCTCCACGTCGCCTTTGGCGCGCACGGTCAGATCGAAACTGGCATGGCTGCCCAGCGCGGTCAACATGTGGTCGTAGAACGGGACACCGGTGTCGATGTCGACGATGCCGGTGCCGTCGAGATCGAGCTCGACGACGATCTCGGACTCCTTGGTGATGCGCTCGACGCGTGCGCTTCGACCGGCGGTCATGACGCTCCTAACGGCTGGGCCAATTCGGTGGCAGCCAGATCCGCGCTGGCCGACAGGAATGCATCGTTCTCCGCGGCCAACCCGATCGTGGTGCGCAGGTGCCCGGGGATGCCGACGTCGCGGATCAGCACGCCGGCGTCGAGGTAACGCCGCCAGGTCGCCGCGGCGTCGGCGAACTGGCCGAACAGCACGAAGTTCGAATCGCTCGGTATCACCCGAAAACCCATGGCGCTCAACGCCGTCACCACCCGCTCACGTTCGGCGATCAGCGTCGCGACGCTGTTCAGCGTGTCGTCGGCGTGCCGTAACGCGGCCCGCGCCGCGGCCTGGGTGACCACCGACAAGTGGTAGGGCAACCGCACCAGCAGCATCGCGTCGATCACCGCCGGGGTTGCGACCAGGTAGCCTAGCCGGCCGCCGGCGAAGGCGAACGCTTTGCTCATCGTGCGGCTGACGATCAGTTTGGTCGGGTATTGCTCGATCAGCGCGACTGCGCTGGGCTGTGCGGAGAACTCGCCGTAGGCCTCGTCGACGATCACGATCCCGTCGGCAGCGTCCAGCAGCCGGCGCAAGTCGGCGAGCGAAATACTCTGCCCGGTCGGGTTGTTCGGGCTCGTGACGAAGACGACGTCGGGCCGGTGCTCGACAATCGCGGCCACCGCGACGTCCGCATCGAGGCCGAAGTCGTCCGCTCGCGGGGCGGTGAGCCATTCGGTGCGGGTGCTGTCCGAGATGATCGGGTGCATCGAATACGACGGCACGAAGCCGATCGCGCTGCGTCCCGGGCCGCCGAAAGCCTGCAGCAGTTGTTGCAGGATCTCGTTGGATCCGTTTGCCGCCCAGAGGTTCTCGACACCCAGTCGAACCCCGGTTTGTGCGGTGAGGTAGGCGGCCAGATCGGTGCGCAACGCCACCGCGTCGCGGTCCGGGTAGCGATTCAGGTCGGCAGCCGCCTCGCGGACCGATGCGACGACGTCGTCGACCAGCGCCTGACTGGGCGGGTGCGGATTCTCGTTGGTGTTCAACCGAACCGGGACATCCAGCTGGGGTGCGCCATAGGGGGATTTGCCGCGCAGGTCCTGTCGCAGTGGCAGGTCGTCGAGCGACGGGCGGTTGGCGGACCGGCGGTCAGTCACTGCTCGAACCTCCGGCGTACCGCTTCGCCGTGGGCGGGCAGGTCTTCGGCGGTCGCCAGCGTGATCACGTGTCCCGACACATCTTTGAGCGCCGCTTCGGTGTAGTCGACGACGTGGATGCCGCGCAGGAAGGTCTGCACCGACAGGCCGCTGGAGTGCGCGGCGCTGCCCGCGGTCGGCAGCACGTGGTTGGAGCCGGCGCAGTAGTCACCCAGGCTCACAGGTGAATAGGCGCCGACGAAAATCGCTCCGGCCGAGCGGATCCGCGCAGCGACCTTGTCCGAGTCGGCGGTCTGGATCTCCAGGTGCTCGGCAGCATAGGCGTTGACGGTCCGAATGCCGGCGTCGATGTCGTCGACCAGGATGACGGCCGACTGTCTGCCGGCCAGCGCGGTGGTCACCCGTTGCCGGTGGACAGTCGTCTCCAGCTGCGTGGTCAGCGCGGCGTCGGTGGCGTCGGCGAGCGCAGTGCTCGGGGTCACCAGCACGCTCGCCGCCATCTCGTCGTGCTCGGCCTGACTGATCAAGTCGGCGGCGACGTGCTGCGGGTCGGCCGTGTCGTCGGCCAGAATCGCGATCTCCGTGGGGCCGGCCTCGGCATCGATGCCGACCCGCGACCGGCAGAGCCGTTTGGCCGCGGTGACGTAGATGTTCCCCGGACCGGTCACCATGTCGACCGGCGCCAATTCGGCGCCGTCGGTGTCGACGCCGCCGTAGGCCATCAGTGCCACCGCCTGCGCCCCGCCGACCGCCCACACCTCGTCGACACCGAGCAGTCGCGCGGCGGCCAGGATCGTCGGGTGCGGCAGGCCTTTGAACCTGCCCTGCGACCGGGCCTGCGGCGGGCTGGCCACCACCAGCGAGCCGACTCCAGCGGCCTGCGCGGGGACCACGTTCATCACGACGCTCGACGGGTACACCGCGCTGCCGCCGGGTACGTACAGCCCGACCCGCTCGACCGGGACCCACCGCTCGGTGACGGTGGCACCCGGCCCCAGCGTCGTCGTGACATCGGATCGCCGCTGGTCGGCGTGCACCGCGCGGGTGCGCTCGATCACCACTTCCAGTGCCAGCCGGACGTCGCGGTCCAAGCCGGCCAGCGCCGCGTCCAATTCGCTGCTGGGCACCCGGACCGTCGGCGGCCGGACCCCGTCCAGTGAATCGCCGTACTCCAGGGCGGCTTCGGCGCCCCGGTCGGCGACCGCATTGACGATCGGGCGCACCGTCGACAATGCGGCCTCCACGTCCACTCCGCCGCGGGGCAACGCCGCCCGCAGCCGGGCGACGGACAAGTCAGCACCCCGCAGGTCGATACGCGCCATCACAGTCACATCGACCATTGTCCCAGAGCAGAGCAACTCCATATCGGACCGGTACATTGACCGCACACCGAACGAGAGGGAGTCGCCATGTCCGCGAAGGACCATCCCAACAACGTCCCGGGCGTTCCGATGCTCGTCCCGCCGGCCCTCGAGCGCTTTCAGATCAAATACTTCAACCCGTTGGTCCGGCCATTCGCGCGCTACATCCCCGGCTTTTCTGTGATCAAGCATCGCGGCCGCAGCTCCGGCACGCCCTACGAGACGATCGTCACGGCCTACACCAAGGGCAACGTCGTGGCTATCGGGCTGATCCACGGAAAGACCAACTGGGTCAAGAACGTGCTGGCCGCCGGCGAGGCCGACCTGCACTTCATTCGCAAGAACGTGCACCTGGTCAACCCACGCGTGCTGCCCGCCGGCAGTGACGGCACGGGGCTGCCGTTTCTGGCCAAGCGCCAGGTCGGTCGGGTGGGTGTGTTCGTCGCCGACATCGCCTGACCGCGTCGCGCTCGACGCCGGGTCGCGACGTGATCAGGTGCGGGTGAAGACGGTCTTGCCGGCCATCGTCGGCCAGGCCGCCGGCGCGTCCTCCCACGGCACCACCCGCTCGACGATCGGCGACAGGTCGCACCCGCCGGCCAGCAGCTCCAGGATGCGCGGGATGACGGCCCGGGCACTGACCCGGCCGGTGGCGAAGCGCACACCACGCGTGTAGGCCTGCAGCATCGGCACTTCGACGCTGGGCTGGTAGTAGATCCCGGTGTCGGTGCACACGCCGTCCGGCCAGGTCGAGCGCGGCGCAGCCGAGAGCAGCTTCGGGTCGCCGGTGGTGTGCACGGTCACCGGATAGGGTTCCCACGCCTTGTCCGGCTTCGCGATGTCGTGGACGGTGGCACCGACCTTCTCCGCGGCCGCCAATCGGGCCGGGTCGGTGTCGACGTAGTCGACGTGGAAGCCGAGCGCGACGGCCAGCGCGGCGGCGTACAGCCCGATCGACAGCCTGCCGATCACCAGGATGCGACGATCGGCGGGTTCGAGGTCGGCGAGCTCGGCGGCGAACGGCCCCACCGCACGCCAGCCGTCAGGAATGTTGTCCGACAATGACGCGACGGCGATCGGGTCCACGGTTGCCGGTAGTCGAAGCAGCATCGCGTCGGCGTACGGCACCAGGACCAGGTCGGACATGAAGCCGCCGCCGTCCAGGCCGGCCAGTGCACCCAATCCGTACATCGCCATCAAGGGCACCGAGCCGCACGAACTGGTCACGCCGCGGCGGCACTCGCGGCAGGCGCCACAGCTGATCTGAAACGGAACCACTACGCGGTCGCCCACGTCGACCGTCGTGACGTCGCTTCCGACGGCGACGACCTCAGCCAGGCCTTCGTGCCCCACCGCGTAGCCGGGCGACAGCGGCGCAGCTCCGCGGGCGACCGCGACATCGAGGTCGCAGCACGTCACCTGGAGCGGTCGGACCAGCGCCTGCTGCGGCCCGGTGATCTCAGGATCGGGTACATCCCGCCAGCCGTAGCGGCCCACCTCTTCGAAGGTCAGCTGGCGCATCTAGACGTCCAAGCCGATGTCGAGGACCCGCACCGAGTGGGTCAGCGCGCCGACCGCGAGATAGTCGACTCCGGTTCCGGCGTATTCCGCCGCGGAGTCGAGCGAAAGTCCGCCCGAGGACTCGAGTTTGGTGGCGGGGGCGCGACTGTCCCGACGCTGCACTGCGATCTGGGTCTGCCAGACCGGGAAGTTGTCGAGCAACACCAGTTCGGGCTTCTCGGGCAGGATGTCGTCGAGTTGTTCCAGCGAGTCGACCTCGACTTCGCAGGGCAGGTCCGGCGCGGCCGCCCGCACGGCGCGCAACGCCGCGACCACCGAGCCCGCCGCGGCGACGTGGTTGTCCTTGATCAGCGCCGCGTCGCCGAGCCCGAGCCGGTGGTTGACGCCGCCGCCGACGCGCACCGCGTACTTCTGCAGGGTCCGAAGACCGGGCAGCGTCTTACGGGTATCCCGAATCTCGGCCTTTGTGCCGTCCACCGCGTCCACCCAGGCCGCCGTGGCGGTGGCGATCCCGGACAGGTGGCACACCAGGTTCAGCAGCGTGCGCTCCGCCGTCAACAGCCCGTGCGTCGGGCCCTCCACCGTCAGCGCCGGCGCCCCGGGTTGCAGCCGGGCGCCGTCCTCGACCCGGTCGACGATGCGGTAGCCGTCCGCGCCGAGCACTTCGTCCAGCACCAGAATGGCGATGTCCACCCCGGCGATCACGCCGGGTTCACGGGTGATCAGCGACGCGGTGGTCGTCGCGCCCTCCGGCACCGTCGCGGAGGTGGTGATGTCCGGCCCGTATCGCAGGTCCTCGTCGAGTGCGCGGGAGATGGTGGCTCGCGCCTCGAGAAGCTCACTGTCGGACAACATCGCGAGGATCCTCCTGCTCTGTGCTCGTCGCACGTCTGTCGATCGTCGCCGTCGCCCGAGCCGTCAGCAGACTGCCGCCAACTCCTCGACCTGCGCGCTGTAGTCGTCGTCGAGGCGGACCACGAAACTGCGGGCCGGCCCGGGTGCGGTCGCAGGGTATTCGGCGCGGTGGTGACAGCCCCGGCTCTCCTCGCGGGCCAGCGCGGCGGCCGCGACCGCCCGGGCGGCGACCGTGAGCGCCGCGTCTTCCAGCGCTGCGCGGTTGGCGACGGGGTGCGCGGGAATGCCGGACAAGGTGCCCGACAGCCGCTGGAGACCGGTGCCGTCGCGGACCACCGAGGCGTCGCGGCTCATTGCCCGCTGCAGCTCGCCACGGCGCAGCGCCGCGGCGCTGATCGGCTCACCCGCCGTCGCCTGGACCGGGCCCCGCAGCGCTGCGTGCCCGGCCGCGGCCCGGCCGGCCCGGCCGCCGACAACCAGGCCCTCGAGCAGGCTGTTGGACGCCAGCCGGTTGGCGCCGTGCATACCGGTACGGGCCACCTCACCGGCGGCGAAAAGCCCGGCCAGTTCGGTGCGCCCGTGCACGTCGGTCACGACGCCACCGCAGCTGTAGTGCGCGCCCGGAGCGACCGGGATGGGTTGGTGCACCGGGTCTACCCCGGCCTCGCGGCATGCGGCGGCAACAGTCGGAAAGCGGCGAGCGAAGTCATCGATGCCGCGGGCATCGAGGTAGACGCATTGGTCACCACGGGCGCGCAGGCGGGCGTCGATCGCCCCGGCGACCACGTCGCGTGGCGCCAGGTCGCCCATCGGGTGCACACCTTCGGTCACCGAATTACCTTGCCGGTCAATCAACTTCGCACCCTCGCCACGGATGGCCTCGGTGACCAGGGGCCGGCGGCCACCCTCGCGTCCGTCGAACAGCATGGTCGGATGGAATTGGATGAACTCGATGTCGCTCACCGCGACGCCGGCCCACAGTGCGAGCGCGATCCCGTCTCCGGTCGAACCGGTGGGGTTGGTGGTCGCGGTGTACATCTGCCCCAGTCCCCCGCTGGCCAGGATCACCGATGGCGCGTGCATGATGCCGATGCCCCGCCGATCTGCCACCAGCACGCCGGTCACGGCATCGGTGCCCGAGGTCGCGTCGTGCAGCAATCGCAGTGCCGCGTGGCCGGTCCTGATGTCCAGGGTGGCGGCGGCATGGTCGAGGGCTCGCTGGACCTCGGCGCCAGTGGCGTCGCCACCGGCGTGCACGATGCGGCGACGCGAGTGGCCGCCTTCCCGGCTGAGCGCCCAGCCGCCCGCGGCGGCGTGATCGAATCGGGCTCCGTCGCTGACCAATTCGGTCACCGCCCGGTAGCCGTCGGCCACGATCGAGGTCACCGCGTCGGCATCACACAGACCGGCGCCGGCGTTGAGGGTGTCCGCCACATGCGCGTCGACCGAGTCGTCGGTGTCGGGGAGCACGACGGCGATCCCGCCCTGGGCGTAATGGGTGGCGGTGGCTCCGGCCCGTCGCCCGGCCTTGCTCAGCACGACCACCCGTCGTCCGGCCCGATGTGCCGCCAGCGCCGCGGCCAGACCGGCGACGCCGGTACCGATGACGACCACGTCGGCGTGTTCCTGCCACGCCGCAGGCAGGCTCATTCGCCGCCGCCCGGCTGGCCGATCGCGATCATCCGCTGCACACTCTGCCGCGCCAGCGTCGCGGTCTGGGTGTCGACGTGGACTTCGTCGGCGCCTTCGAGCAGGCAGCGCAGCAGTGCCGCGGGGGTGATCATCTTCATGTATTTGCAGGAGGCGCGGTCGTTGACCGCGCGGAAGTCGACTTCTGGTGCCGCACGGCGTAATTGATGCAGCATGCCCACCTCGGTGGCGACAAGCACTTCGCGGGCCCGGGTCGCCCGCGCCGCGTCCAGCATTCCGCCGGTGGACAGGATCTTGACCCGATCGTCGGGGAAGGCGCCCTCGCCGGCGAGGTAGAGCGCCGACGTCGCGCAGCCGCACTCGGGATGGACGAACAATTCGGCCTCGGGGTGCCGGCGGGCCTGTTCGGTGAGCTCGTCACCGTTGATCCCGGCGTGGACATGGCACTCGCCGGCCCACACGTGGACGTTGTCGCGGCCGGTCACGCGGCGCACGTGCGCGCCGAGGAACTGGTCGGGGCAGAACAGCACCTCGCGGTCGGGGTCGATGGAGGCGACCACCTCGACCGCGTTCGACGAGGTGCAGCAGATGTCGGTGAGCGCCTTCACCGCAGCGGTGGTGTTGACGTAAGAGACGACGACCGCGCCCGGATATTCGTCCTTCCAGGCCCGCAGGTCGTCGGGGGTGATCGAGTCGGCCAGCGAGCACCCGGCGCGCTGATCCGGAATCAGCACGGTCTTGTCGGGGCTCAGGATCTTCGCGGTCTCGGCCATGAAGTGCACGCCGCAGAACACGATGGTGTCCTCGGGCGCCTCGGCGGCGACCCGCGACAGCGCCAGCGAGTCTCCGACGTGGTCAGCGACATCTTGGATGGCGGGCAGCTGATAGTTGTGCGCCAAAATAGTGGCATTTCGCAGGTCGGCCAGCCGACGAACCTCGGCCGCCCATTGCGCGTCGCCGTCAATGCCACCGAAACCGTTGGGAGAGTTGGTGATTCCCGCGGCCAGATCGTTCGCCATGTTTTCATCCAGCCTGTTTGGCAACACGTCGGTGCGATTCGCGACTGCCATAGTCGATCCTTTCGCCTCCCGGCATGGGTTTTCGACTTACAATCGAAAACATGGTCAATGGTAGCACTGCCCACGAAGTCCTGGCTGTCGTATTCCAGGTTCGCGGCGTCGGAACAGGCCCGAAGGCGCAGAAACCCGAGCTCAGCGTCTTGCTGTGGCAGCGGGCACAGAGTCCGCAGCGCGGTGCGTGGTCCCTGCCCGGTGGCGGTCTCCGACACGACGAAGACATGACGACCTCGGTCCGTCGCCAGCTGGCCGAGAAGGTCGACCTCCGCGAGGTCGCCCACCTGGAGCAGCTCGCGGTGTTCTCCGAACCCGCGCGACTCCCCGGGACCCGGACGATCGCGTCGACATTCCTGGGCCTGGTGCCCTCCCCCGCCATCCCCGAGCTGCCGTCGGACACCCGCTGGCACCCCGTCACCGCACTGCCTCCGATGGCCTTCGACCACGGCCCGATGGTCGAGCACGCCCGCACCCGCCTGGTCGCCAAGATGTCCTACACCAACATCGGATTCGCTTTGGCGCCGGATGAATTCGTCATGTCGACGTTGCGCGACATCTACGGCGCCGCGTTGGACTACCAGGTCGACACCACCAATCTGCAGCGCGTGCTCACCCGCCGGGGTGTCATCACGCCGACCGGCACCGTCGCTCAATCCGGCCGCAGCGGTGGCCGGCCGGCAGCTTTGTACAGGTTCACAGATTCCCAGTTGCGCGTTACCGACGAGTTTGCGGCGCTGCGACCTCCCGGTTTGGGGTGACGTCCGCGACTCACCGGACAGCCAGCTGGCTTCTTAAAGCCTTCTTAAGCAAGAATGCAGTGATGGACATTGGCAACCTTGCGAGCGCAGTCGAAACCGGTGCGGAATGGATCGGTCGTGCGCCCCACGAGGAACTGCAGGCCAAAGCACGTCCCACATTGCCGGTCGACGACCCGTTCTACCAGCCACCACCTGGATTCCAGCACGCCGAACCCGGCACCGTGTTGCGCTCACGCAACGTCGAGCTGGCGTTTCTCGGCCTGATCCCGCAGCGGATCATGGCCACCCAACTGCTGTACCGGTCCACCGACTTGAACGGCCAGCCGGAGGCGACGGCGACGACGGTGCTGGTGCCAACCGACGCCAGCCCCGAGCGACCCTGCCCGGTGCTGTCGTATCAGTGCGCGATCGACGCCGTGTCGTCCCGCTGCTTCCCCTCTTACGCACTGCGGCGGCGCGCCAACGCGCTGGGCTCGCTGGCCCAGCTGGAGTTCCTGCTGATCGCTGCCGCCCTGGCCGAGGGTTGGGCGATCTCGATACCCGACCACGAAGGTCGGACCGGGATGTGGGGTGCCCCGTTCGAGCCCGGCTACTTCGTTCTCGACGGCATCCGGGCCGCGTTGAACTCCGAACGGCTGGGACTGTCCGCGTCAGCGCCGGTCGCCCTGTGGGGCTATTCCGGCGGTGGGCTGGCGACGGCGTGGGCTGCTGAACTGTGCGCCGATTACGCGCCCGAGATCGACGTCGTGGGCGCGGTACTCGGGTCACCGGTCGGCGACCTGGGCCACACCTTCCGGCGACTGAACGGCACCTACCTGGCCGGTCTGCCGGCCATGGTGATCGCCGCGCTGATGCACGTCTACCCCGATCTGAACCGGGTGATCCAGGAGCACGCCAGCGAGGAAGGCCGGCTGCTGCTGCAGCGACTGGAGAGCATGACGACGGTCGGGGCGGTGCTGCGGATGATCAAGAAGGACGTCGGTGTGTACCTCGACCGCCCGCTCGAAGAGATCCTGACCATGCCGGAGGTGCAGCACGTCTTCGACAGCATTCGGCTGGGCGCCAAGGTGCCCACCCCGCCGGTGCTGATCGTGCAGGCCGTGCACGACTATCTGATCGACGTCGAGGACATCGACCGGCTGGCCGATGCGTATTCGGCCGGCGGCGCCGACGTCACCTACCACCGCGACGCCTTCAACGAGCACCTGCTGCTGCACCCACTGTCGGCGCCGATGGCGTTGCGGTGGTTGCAGGACCGCTTCGCCCGCCGGCCGCTGACCGACCACCTGATCAGGACGAAGTGGCCGACCATGTTCAACCCGACGACCTATGTCGGTATGGCGCGGCTGGCCGTCATCGCGGCCAAGGTGATCACCGGTAAGTCAGTGCATCGCCGTCCGCTATGACGTTGTCGCGGTAGCACTTTCGGTTCGCGGATACACCGTGTCGACGGTCGGGTAACCGCCGAGATCGTCGCGCGCGGTCGCCGCCGCCGGCACGGCGTACACCAGCGCCGCGGTCGCCGCGGGTAGCAGTAGCGTGCAGGCGATCTGCAGCGTCGACGGGCCGAAGAACACCGGCGGTGCTTGGGTGAAGTACCGCAGCGGGTGGTCGTGAGTCAGCGGTATCGCCGCGAAATCCACCGTGCCATAACGTAAGTGGGCGACATACACACCGACGCCGATTGCGGCGCCCGCAGCGGCGGCCATGCCCACACACAACGCGACCACCATTTCGGGTCCACGGTGGGCACGCCACTGCCAGGCCAGCACTGCGGCTACCGCCGCAACGACATTGAGCAGCCCGAGCATCAGAAACGCGGCGACGAAGAAGTGATCGGCCTCGGGGCCCAGATAGTCGTGGAGTCGCTCGTCGCTGCGGGTCAACACCACGACTCCGTTGACCGACGGGGCGAGCCACGCCCAGAGACCACCCACCAGTGCGCCCACCGGGAGCAGGCTTGCGGCGACAGTGCCAGCCGCGCGACGGCGGGAAATCCGGGGCACAACAGTCGTTTTCGCCTCAGTCACCGTCGCGCCTCCAACTCCGACGAGTCGACCAGTCCGTGCCGCGAACATTTGGCCCACCAACCGTCGGGGCGAACCTGGACCACCATCCTGCGACCGCAATCGGCGCAGTAACGTGGCGGCTCGAGACCCAGCTGGGCCGCGGTCGGAATCGCGGCGCCGTCCGCCGACGGCTTACCGGTGTAGACGTTGTAGACGCCGGCCCCCACTGGGGCCGGCAGCTCGTGGACCATCACCCGCTACAGGCTGGCATTCAGCGCCTTGATCGGCATCTGCAGGTCGTCGAGCAACTCCAGGTCGGCCTCCGCGGGACGACCCAGCGTGGTCAGGTAATTGCCGACGATCACCGCGTTGATGCCGCCCAGGATGCCTTGCTTGGCCCCCAGGTCGCCCAGGGTGATCTCGCGGCCCCCGGCGAACCGCAACATGGTGCGCGGCAGGGCCAGCCGGAACGCGGCCACCGCCTTGAGCGCCTCGCTCGCGGGCAGCACCTCCAGGTCGCCGAACGGCGTGCCGGGACGCGGGTTCAAAAAGTTCAGCGGCACCTCGTCGGGGTCGAGCTCGGCCAGGTTCGCAGCAAACTCAGCGCGCTGCTCGAGGGTCTCGCCCATCCCGAGGATGCCGCCGCAGCACACCTCCATGCCGGCCTCGCGCACCATCGACAGCGTCTCCCAGCGCTCCTCCCAGGTGTGGGTGGTGACGACGTTGGGGAAGAAGGAGCGGGCGGTCTCCAAGTTGTGGTTGTAGCGGTGCACACCCATCGCGGCGAGCCGCTCCACCTGCTCGGCGCTGAGCATGCCCAGCGAGCAGGCGATCTGGATGTCGACCGCGTCACGGATGGCCTCGATACCGGCGGCCACCTGTGCCAGCAGCCGCTCGTCCGGACCACGCACCGCGGCCACGATGCAGAACTCGGTGGCTCCGGACTTGGCGGTCTGTTTGGCCGCCTCGACCAGGCTCGGGATGTCGAGCCAGGCGCTACGCACCGGCGAGGCGAACAGGCCCGATTGCGAGCAGAAGTGACAGTCCTCCGGGCAGCCACCGGTTTTCAGGCTGATGATGCCTTCCACCTCGACCTCGGGGCCGCAGTGCGCCATCCGGACCTCGTGCGCCAGTGCCAGCAGCTCTTCGAGCCGCTCGTCGGGCAGCTGCAGCACGCCGAGCACCTGCTGCCGGCTGAGCCCCTCGCCACGCTCGAGCACCTGCCGGCGCGCTGTCGCCAGAATGTCGGTGCTGTCGGTGTCGGATGTCGAGCGAGTCGCCGCCTGAGTCACCAGCTACTCCTTAGTTCTTGGTGTTTGTCCCGCCCACGCACGCGGGATGCAGACTGTGCCCGGCTTGTTCACCGCCGGCGTGGAACCGTGCCCAGGCTAGGCTAGCGGTGTGCACCTGCACAAACGTCATGTGGTCGGCCTGGCTTGGTCCGGGTACCCGACCCCGGTAGGCAGCCGACGTTCGGGAGCGATCGAAAATGGCCAGTGCAGATGTCCACTACGAAGCTCACCACTGGCTGTTGCTGGCCGGGCCGGCGTTCTTACCGGCCGTCGTCGTGGTTGGCGTCGTGCTGTACGTCGCGATCAAGGACCGGCGCACACCGGACGACGACGAGCAGACTCTCGTCGCGGACCCCGGCGACGAAAACCACGACTGAAACACGCCGACAGCAAATAAGCCGAAGTTTGAGTGTGGGACCCACAGGTTACCTACCCTTGGGTAAGTTAAGCGCCCGTAACAGATTCGGGCGGTCGGCGCAGTGTGGGAGGTATCACGGTGGATATGACACTTCTTGCGGCTGAGCCCCCGGCGCGCGGCGCCGGCCTCAACCAGGTCATCGGACTCTCGGTCGCCGCGATGATCATCGGCGCCGGACTGCTCTACGTCGGCTGGGCGCATCGCACCCACCGGATCACCTGGCTGAACACCGCCGCCCAGCGCCTGGGCGACAAGTTCAACCGGCCGCCGTGGGTCGCGCTGACCATCTTGGTCTTCACCACATCGATCATCTGCGCGTTGTTCGGCTTCATCTGGGATGTCAGCTGGCACATCGGAAACGGCCGCGACCCGGGTCCGCTGGCCAACCCGGCGCACTACTTCATCATCATCGGGTTGTTCGGCATCTTCCTGGCCGGCGCGATCGCCGTCGTCCTGCCCTACGACAAGCCCGGCCCGGCCGCGGTACGTATCACGCGTAACTGGTACGCCCCGGTGGGCGGCTTGCTGATGGCAGCCTGCGGCATGTACGCGATGATCGGCTTCCCGCTGGACGACATCTGGCACCGCATCTTCGGTCAGGACGTAACCCTGTGGGGTCCAACCCATCTGATGATGATCGGTGGCGCCAACTTCTCCCTGTTCGCGGTGCTGATGTTGGAGTACGAGGGTGCCCGCGACCTCGAGGAGAGTCCGACCGACGGGCCACCGGTTCGTAACGACCGGCCGTTCGTCAAGATGCTGCGCTACCTCTCCGCGGGCGGCCTCCTGATCGGTATGTCGGTCTACCAGATCGAATTCGACTTCGGCGTCCCGCAGTTCCGGTTGGTGTTCCAGCCGATGCTCATCGCGGCCGCATCGGCGATCGGCTGCATCGTCGCCCGCATGACGCTGGGTAAAGGCGCCGCGATCATCGCCGCGTTGTTCGCGATCGCGCTGCGCGGTGGGGTCGCTCTGATCGTCGGACCGGTCCTGGGTGCGGCTATCAACTGGTTCCCGCTGTATCTGGGGCCGGCCCTGGTTGTCGAATTGGTCGCGCTCACACCACTGTTCACCCGGCCCATCCTGTTCGGCGCGGTGTCCGGCCTGGGTATCGGCACCGCCGGCCTGTGGCTGGAGTCGCTGTGGATCGGAAAGGTCTACCACTACCCGTGGCCCGTGGACCTCTGGCGGGAAGCGCTGCCGACGGCGGTACCGGTGGCCATCGGCGCCGGCGTCTGCGCCGCGTTGCTCGGCATGGTGCTGACCAGCCAACGTCTACCAGGACGCGCGTTCGGCATCACCGCAGTCGCGTTGACGGTCCTCATCATCGGCGGCACCGTCGCCAACGGTCTGCATATTCACGTCCCGAAGCAGGACAGCGCCACGATCAAGTTGACGGATCTGCCCAGTCCGCAGGGACAACGACTGGTGTCGGCGGACGTGCAGCTGAACCCGCCCGATCTCGCCGGCAAGCACCCGGACTGGGTCACCATTCTGGGCTGGCAGGGCAAGATGGAGAACCACCGTGGTCTGGTGATCAACCGACTGCAGGAGGTCGGACCGGGTCACTACAAGTCCACGGAACCGATTCCGGTGTGGGGTGATTGGAAGACCCTGCTGCGGGTGCACGACGGCCGTGATCTGGCCGCGGTGCCGATCTGGGCGCCGGCCGACGCCGCGATCCCGGTGCCCGAGATACCGGTGTTGAACAACGGCACCCGGAACTTCGCTTTCGAGGTGTCGATCTTGCAGCGCGAACGCGACCCGGGTGTTCCCGCGTGGCTGTTCACCGCTGGTGGAATCGTGGTGCTGTTCTTCACGCTGAGCGTGATCACCGCGCTCACCTGGGGCGCCGGACGCATCAACAATTCGGAGCACGCGCCCAACGAGCCCGGCGAGGAGGCCGTCGACCACGCGCCTCCGCGAGCGGCGTGACCGCTTTGACGCAGGTTCACAAAGCACTTGTTGCCGTTGCGTGTTCGACACTGGTGTTCGGCGTGGCGGGGTGCGGTGGCGAATCGAAACCGCCGGGCGGTACCGGCCTCACGGTCGACATCGTGATCGCGCACGGCCAGGTGACCCCGGCCAACGCGACCCTGCAGGCGCGCGTCAAGCAGCCGATCACGTTGCACGTCAACAGCGATGTCACTGACGAACTGCACGTGCACTCGGTTCCCGACCACAAGTTCGAGGTCGCGGCGGCGGCCGATCAGACGTTCCAGTTCAGCGTCGACGTACCCGGCAGCGTCGACGTCGAGCTCCATCATCTCGATCGGACCGTCGCCACCATTCATGTAAATCCGTGACCGGACCGCACCTCCTGGCACACGGCCTCGGCGGGTCGAGCGATCTGCCGGTGCCGTACGCCTTTTCGGTGATAGGCGCGGCGTGGGCGCTGACGTTCACGTTCGCTCTGGTCGCGTTCGCCTGGAAGCGTCCCCGGTTCGATCCGGACAACCCGACCCGGCCTCTGCCGGCCGTGCTGACGACGTTCGTGGACTCCGGCATCACCCGCGGCGTGGCGGCAGCCGTCACATTGCTGTTCACCGCATGGGTGCTGATGGCCGGTCTGTTCGGACCGCAGACGACGGGCAACGCACTGCTCGGGGTGTTCTATGTGCTGCTGTGGGTGGGACTGGTGGTGGTCTCATTGGTGGTCGGGCCGGTGTGGCGGGTGATCTCGCCGGTACGCACGGTATTCGTACTGCTGCAGCGCATTACACCCAAGCCACCGTGGTCCTACCCGGAGCCTTGGGGGTATCGGCCGGCGGCCGTGGGCCTGTTCGCGTTCGTGTGGCTGGAGTTGGCCAGCCCCAATCCCGCCGCCCTGCCATGGGTCAAGACGTGGCTGCTGATCTATGCCGTGGTGCTGTTGGTCGGCGGGTGGTTGTGCGGGCAGCGCTGGTTCGCCCGCGCGGATCCGTTCGCGGTGTACAGCATGGCGGTGTCTCGGCTCTCCCCTTTCCGACGTGACGCGAAAAACCGGCGGATCGGGATCGGCAACCCGTTCGATCATCTGTTGTCGCTGCCGATCAGGCCGGGGATCGTTGCGGTGCTGGCGGTGTTGCTGGGGTCGACCGCCTTCGACAGTTTCTCGTCGTCGACGACGTGGCGCAATGCCGCCGACGGCGTAGCTCGTTCGATTCACGGTGTGCCGGTGGCAGTGACGTCGTCGGTACTGCGGACCATCGGGTTGCTGGTCTTCATCGCCGTCGTGGCGACGACCTTCTCGCTGGCGGCGCGTGCCAGCGGCGGTCTGGAGCGTGATCAGCGGCGCGCCCTACCGGGCGAGTTGGCCCACTCACTGATCCCGATCGTGGTGGGCTACATCTTCGCCCATTACCTGTCGTATCTCGTCGAGCGTGGACAGCAGGCGGTCTTCGCGCTGGCCGATCCGCTCGGTAAGGACTGGAACCTGCTGGGCCTGGGCCACTTACACGTCGCCTACGTACTGTCCCAGCACCCCACCGTGCTGGCCGTGGTCAAGGTGACCTCAGTGGTGACCGGACACATCGTCGCGGTGATCGCCGCGCATGACAAGGCGCTGCGGCTGCTGCCGAAAGGTCATCAACTCACCGGCCAGCTCACCATGATGCTGGTCATGGTCGGCTACACCTTCACCGGGCTGTACCTGCTCTTCAGCGCCTGACGCTCATTCCAGGACGTCGTCGTGCAGTTCGGCGAACAGCTCGGTGTTGCGGCTGTAGTCGACGATCACATCGATGATCGTCACGCCCGGCCCGGTCAGGGAACTGGTGAGGGCCTGTTCGAAATCGGCCAGGCTGCTGACGCGAATACCCTTGGCGCCGAACGCCGCAGCGTAGTGCGTGATGTCGTAGTCACCCAGCTGCACGCCGGAGGTGCGGCCGTATTTCAGCTGTTCCTGGAACTCGACCATGTTGTAGGCGTTGTCGCGCATGATGATGTGGACCAGACTCAGACCCAGCCGGGTCGCGGTCTCCAATTCCTGCGCACTGAACAGGAATCCACCGTCGCCGGACACTGACACCACCGGCGTGCCGGGTCGCACCAGCGCGGCGGCCATTGCCCACGGCAACGCGACACCGAGCGTCTGCTGGCCGTCGGAGAACAGCAACCGGCGCGGCTGGTACACCCGGAAGTGCCGGGCCATGTAGATGTAATGCGATCCCACGTCGCAGGCCACTGTCGCGTCGTCGCCGAGGTGGTCACGCAGTGTGAGCACCAACGCGGCCGGGTTGACGCCGGCCCCGGTCTGCGAACTGCGACGGGCCTCGTCGTCGATTCTCGACAGCGCCGCGCGCTGATCCGCGACACGCTCGCGCACCTCGTCGGCGAGCCGCAGACCTCTCAGCGCCCGGGTCAGCTCGGTCAGGGTTGCAGCGATGTCACCACGCAATTCGAGCGCGGGCTGATAGTGGTTGTCGATGTCGGCCGGTAGCTCGTCGAGGTGGATCAGCGTGCGACCGGGGTCCGAATTCCACAGCCGCGGATCGTATTCGACCGGATCGAAACCGACCGTCACCAGGACGTCGGAGTGACCGATGACGACATCGCCGGGCTGGTTGCGGAACAACCCGACGCGGCCGACGAAGTGATCCTCGAGTTCACGGGAGACCACGCCGGCCGCCTGGAAGGTCTCGACGACCGGCAGTTCGGTGACGGCGAGCAACTCATGAAGCGTCGCGCACGCGGCCGGCTCCCCCGCACGGACGCCGACGAACAAGACCGGGCGCTGCGCATCCCGAATCAGGTTCGCGGCCTGCGCAATTCGTTCTGTCGGAGCGGGACCCAAGGCCGGGACCGGGGCCGGATGGACGACCCCCGCCGATGTCGGCGCGGACAGCACGTCCGCGGGCAGCACGACGGCGGCGGCGCCGTACGGCTGGGTGAGGGCACTGCGGATCGCGTTGGCAACGGTTTCGGAGACGTTGTCCGGATCGTCGACCTCGCCGGTGTATTTGGTGAACGGTCTCAGTGCCGCAACGGCATCCATCGATTGGTGGGTGCGCTTGAGCCGGTCCGGGCGCTGGACGGCACCGCAGATCGCGACCATCGGGTCCTGCTCGGTGTTGGCCGTGATGAGACCGGTAGCCAGATTGGTGGTGCCCGGGCCCGACGTCACCAGAGCGACGCCCGGTATCCCGGTGAGCCGGCCGACTGCAGCGGCCATGAACGCCGCGTTCTGTTCGTGACGGCAGACGATCAACTCCGGTCCGCCGTCGAGCAACGCGTCGTAGACGGCATCGATCTTGGCGCCCGGTACGCCGAAGATGTACCGGATGCCGTAGGCGGTGAGCGTCTCGACCACCCGCCGGGCCGATCGCACTTCGTCGTTGCTCAGTTCACTACCCCTCGGTTCGGCGTATCTGGTCGTCGGCATCGGGCCGGTTCAGTTCGGCGGCAAGGAATTCCGGCGTGCTCGGCAGGCTCAAGTGCAGGTCGGACCGCACACTGATCTCCACCCGCCCGCGCGTCAGTTCGTAGTCGAGGGCGTGTCCCCCGTGCCGTCGTTCCGCGTCGATGAAATGTGAGTGGTAGCCCGCGACCGAGACACCCTGCTCGTAGTCGGGCATCCGGAATCCGGCCAGCGTTCCGCTGACCGCCCGGAAGGTCACCTCCTGCTGGTCTCGGGTGGCTTCGGCGAAAGGCGGGTAGGGCCGGTGCTGCTCGGTGACCGTGCGGGTGCGGATCACGCCGAAGTCGCCGGTGACCCGCACCGCGACAATCAGATTCGCGCTCGGTAGCGACTCGTCGATCCGCGCTTTGAGTCCGGCACGATCGACCGGATCGGCGACCTCGAACGAGTGGTCGGCGTCGAACCAGGTGACCACCGCGAAGGGCGTGCACTGATCCGGCTCGGCGGGGTGCGCGCTGCCGTCGCCGCGCAACTGATAGCAGACCCCGTCGTGCACCAGCATCTCGCCGTCCAGGCCGTTGAAGGTGCCCAGCCCGAAGTCGCCGTGCCGCAACAGCTCTCGGATGGTCACGGCACCGTCGTAGACGCCGTCGAGCAGGGCGCCCATCGTCGAGGTCTGGTACACCTCGCTGCCGTGCCGATGGGTGATCAGCGCTTGCAACCAGTCCCGCAGGCGACCCGAATCAGATGCCATCGATGACCCGGTCCGGTCGCGAGTAGATATTCATCGAGTCGCCGCGCAGGAACGCGACCAACGTCAGGCCCGATTCGCAGGCCAGGTCGACCGCCAGCGAGGACGGCGCCGACACGGCGGCCAGCATCGGGATACCCGCCATCACCGCTTTCTGGGTCAGCTCGAAGGAAGCCCGCCCACTCACCAGCAACACCGCGGTCTCCAGCGGTATCCGATCGTTCTCCAACGCCCAGCCGATCACCTTGTCGACCGCGTTGTGCCGGCCGATGTCTTCGCGCGCCACCAGCAATGTGCCATCGGCGTCGAACAGCGCTGCGCCGTGCAGACCTCCGGTGGTGGCGAACACCTTCTGTGCGGCTCGCAACCGATCGGGCATGGACGTCAAGGTGGCCACCGTGACGCGCAGGACGTGATCGCCGACCGGGTAGCGGCTGCTGAGTCGCACCGCATCTAGTGATGCTTTGCCGCACACACCGCACGACGAGGTGGTGTAGAAGTTTCGGGTGACGTCGGTGCCGGGTGCGGGCACCGTGGATTCCAGCGTGATGTCGAGGACGTTGTAGGTGTTCAGTCCGTCGGGGCCGGCTCCGCTGCAGTAACGAATCGCCGCGACGTCGGCTCGGCGCGCAATGACACCTTCGGTGAGCAGAAATCCTTGTGCCAACTCGAAATCCGACCCCGGTGTCCGCATCGTCACCGTGATCGGGCTGCCGTCGACCCGGATCTCGAGCGGCTCCTCCACAACGAGGGTTTCCGGTCGCCGTACGGTGGTCTCGGCGCTCACGTGCCGGACTGGCCGACGTGCGGTAACCCGACCCATCCTTCGAGCGTATCCAACGACAGGCCCGGCGTTATGCTGAGCGTCTACCCGAGCAGACGGATCCGATGAGCACAGACCACTCGAGTGACGAGAATCTGAAAGTCACCCCCCCGAAGCAATGGGCAACCGGCGTTCCCGGCGTCCTGCACGCTGTGCAGTTCTCGCTGGAGGAGACTTCGCCGCGCCGCGCCGCGATCAATCTGCTGGCCATCAACCAGACGAACGGCACCGACTGTCCGGGATGTGCGTGGCCCGAGCCCGACGCCGGGCACCGGCACATCAACGAGTACTGCGAAAACGGCGCCAAGCACATCAACGACGAAGCCACCACCAAGCGGATCACGCGGGAGTTCTTCGCCGAGCACTCCATCCCGCGACTGCTCGCCGAATCCGACATGTGGCTCAACCAGCAGGGCCGTCTGACCGAACCGATGATCAAGCGACCGGGCGCGGAGTACTACGAGCCGATCAGTTGGGACGACGCGTTCGAGGTGCTCTCGACGCACCTGCGCGAGCTCGACTCCCCCGACGAGGCGCTGTTCTACACCTCGGGGCGGGTCAGCAACGAGGCGGCGTTCCTGCTGCAGTTGTTCGCGCGGGTCCTGGGTACCAACAACCTTCCCGACTGCAGCAACATGTGTCACGAATCCAGCGGCTCGGCACTGCAGGAGACGCTCGGGATCGGTAAGGGCAGCGTCAGCCTCGACGACATCCATGAAGCCGACCTGGTCTTCGCCGTCGGCATCAACCCCGGCACCAACATGCCTCGGATGCTCTCGGCACTGGAGGAGACCAAGCGCAACGGCGGGCAGGTCATCGCGGTCAACCCGCTGCCGGAGGCCGGTCTGATCCGGTTCAAGAATCCGCAGAAGGTGCGCGGAATCATCGGCCGCGGAACGACGATCGCCGACCAGTTCCTGCACATCAAGCCCAACGGCGACCTCGCACTGTTCCAGGCCCTGAACGCGCTGCTGTTGCAGGCTGAGGCCGCGGCGCCGGGGACAGTGCTTGATCACGATTTCATCGACGCCCACACCACCGGGTTCGCCGCGTTTGCCGACCATCTGGCGGAGATCTCGTGGCCGGAGGTCGAGGCGACGACGGGGCTGGCCCGCGACGAGATCGAGCGGGTCGTCGAGCGGGTGCTGGCCAGCAAGAAGGTGATCGTCTGCTGGGCGATGGGAATCACCCAGCAGAAATACGGGGTCGCTACGATCCGCGAGATCGTCAATTTCCTCATGCTGCGCGGGAACCTCGGCCGCCCGGGAGCCGGTGTCTGCCCGGTACGCGGACACAGCAACGTCCAGGGTGACCGCACGATGGGGATCTGGGAGCGGATGCCCCAGTCGTTTCTGGACGCGCTGGAGCGCGAATTCGGGTTCACCCCTCCCTCCCGGCACGGACTGGACGCGGTCAACGCCATTCGGGCGATGCGGGACGGTCAGGCCAAGGTCTTCGTCGGCTTCGCCGGCAACTTCGTGCGCGCCACTCCTGACAGCGAGTTGACCGAACAGGCCATGCGGGCCTGCAGGCTGACCGCGCACGTCTCGACGAAACTCAACCGCTCGCACGCGGTCTGCGGTGACACGGCGCTGATCCTGCCGACCCTGGGCCGCACCGACCGCGATCTGCAGGCCACCGGCGAACAGTTCGTCACGGTGGAGGACTCGATGAGCATCGTCCACCAATCGCACGGCCGGCTCAGCCCGCCGTCGGAGCACCTGCTGAGTGAGGTGGCGATCATCTGCCGACTCGGCCGGCGCACCGTCGGTGACCGGCCCGGGTTCCATTGGGATGACTTCGAGCGTGACTACGACACGATCCGCGACCGAATCTCACGGGTAGTGAACGACTTTGACGATTTCAATGCCCGGGTTCGCAAACCCGGGGGCTTCCGGCTGCCCAACCCGGTCAACGAGCACCGCTTCCCGACGCCATCGGGCAAGGCGGTGTTCACCTGCAACACGTTCGATCGGGTCCGGCCGCCCGGCGGTCATCTCATCCTGCAGACGATGCGCTCTCACGATCAGTGGAACACCGTGCCGTACGCACTCGACGATCGCTACCGGGGCATCCACAACGGACGCCGGGTCGTGCTGATCAACCCCGCGGACATCGACCAGTTGGGCCTGTCGGATCGCCAGCTCGTCGACATGATCAGCACCTGGGACGACGGTATCGAGCGGCGTGCCAAAGGTTTTCGCGTAGTGGCGTATCCAGCCGCCCGCGGCTCGGCGGCGTCCTATTACCCCGAAACCAACGTGCTGGTACCGTTGGACAGCGTCGCGGAAATCAGCAACACCCCGACGTCCAAGGGCGTCTTCGTCCGGTTCGAGCCCGCAGCCGGCTAGCGCAACGCCATTCACAGGCTCTGAGCCACAACGGTTTTGGGTTCTGACGTGTCAAAGGAGACTGTCATGGCCAAGGTATTGCTGGTTCTCTACCCGGACCCGGTCGGCGGCTATCCCCCGGTCTATGCGCGTGACAGCATCCCGGCCATTCACAGCTACCCGGACGGCCAGACCCTGCCCACCCCGGCCGCCATCGATTTCACTCCCGGTGAACTGTTGGGCTGCGTGTCCGGTGCGCTGGGGCTGCGGGAGTTCCTCTCCGGTGCCGGCCACCAACTGGTCGTGACGTCGGACAAGGACGGGCCCGACTCCGAATTCGAGCGTGAGCTACCCGACGCCGATGTGGTTATCTCGCAACCATTTTGGCCCGCGTATCTAACCGCGGAGCGGATCGCCAAGGCCAAGAATCTGAAGCTGGCCCTGACCGCGGGAATCGGCTCGGACCATGTCGACCTCGACGCGGCCATCGCTCGCGGGATCACCGTCGCCGAGGTCACGTTCTGCAACAGCATCAGTGTCGCCGAGCACGCGGTGATGCAGATCCTCGCACTGGTCCGCAATTTCGTTCCGTCGCACCAGTGGACGGCCGACGGAGGCTGGAACATCGCCGACAGCGTCGAGCGCGCCTACGACGTCGAGGGAATGGACGTCGGGGTGATCGCCGCCGGGCGCATCGGCCAGGCCGTGCTGCGGCGGATGGCTCCTTTCGAGGTCAACCTGCATTACACCGACACCCGACGGCTGCCGGAGAACCTCGAGCGTGAGCTGGGCGTGACCTATCACCCCGACGCGGCCTCACTGGTCCGCGCAGTCGACGTGGTGTCCATCCACGCGCCGCTGCATCCGCAGACCTATCACCTGTTCGACGAGGAGTTACTGGCGTCCATGCGTCGCGGCTCCTACATCGTCAACACCGCCCGCGCCGAGATCTGTGTGCGCGACGCGGTGGTGGCGGCGTTGGAAAGTGAGCAACTCGCGGGCTATGCGGGCGACGTGTGGTACCCGCAGCCCCCGCCGCCGGACCACCCGTGGCGCACGATGCCGAACAACGCGATGACCCCGCACATCTCCGGGACGACGCTCTCGGCGCAGGCCCGTTACGCCGCCGGGACCCGCGAGATTCTCGAGGACTTCTTCGCCGACAGCCCGATTCGCGACGAATACCTGATCGTTTCCGGCGGCGCCCTGGCCGGGACCGGCGCGGCGTCCTACACCGCGGGCGGTGGGACGAGCCCGGGCAGCAGCGGTAGGTGACTCAGCCGATCGGGTATTCGACGCGTTCGGTGCCGTCCCAACGGCGCAGGCCGGCGAGGTGGCCGGCGATCTCGGTGGGCTGACCCGCTATCTGCAGCACCGGACCCAGGACTGCGCCCTCGATCCGACGGGCCAGCGTGACATGCGCGGTCCACTGACCGGGCAGGCTGTGCGGCAGCGGACCGGGCAGCAGGTGCGGGCCGCAGATGCGGTGCACATCGGCGTGCAGCCGCAGCAACTCGGTGCTCGGAATGATCAGCCGGGCGAGTACCGCGTTGGCCTGGCCGAACAGCAGCGGCGCCCCGACATCGCAGCGCAGCGGTAACCGCTGCGCGACCGGGCGCAGCAGTTCGTCCACAGCCGGCGAAATCCGTTCGGCCACCGCGATTGTCACGTGCGGGCGGCCTGCCGGCAAGCGGCTCGGCAGATCCGCCGCGGCGAGGTCGTCCCAGATCCGACGCAGTGTCGCCTCGGTATCGGGATCGAAGAGCAGCTCGACCGAATGCGCCATCAGCGGAGCAGACTGGTCACCCAGTCGCGGTCGAGGGCGTGCACGCTCATCGCGGTGAATTCAGCGGTGCTGAGCTGTCCCGCCCCGGCGGGCAACTCGGCACGCATCGGGCCCAGGCGCACCAGTGCGGACCGGTTCGACGCCTCGACGACGCCGGGAAGCAGCGGCCAATTGCCGATCACCAGCCCGGCAAACGTAAGATGTTGGGCTGCAAGCGATTCCAATGTCAGTGCGGTGTGGTTGAGCGTGCCCAGCTCGGCCGAGGTGACCACCAGCACAGCGGCGTCCAGGTCGGCGGCGAGGTCCCGCAGCGTCACGCCGCCGTGCGCCAGCTCGACGAGCAGGCCGCCGGCGCCCTCCACCAGGGTCAACTGTCCCGGATGATCAACGGCGCGAATGAGTTTGAGTATGGTGGCTTTGCTGGGTAACGAACGCCCGGCCTGCTCCGCGGCCGCCAGCGGCGCCATCGGCTCCGGGTACCGGGCCAGCCCGACCACCTTGCTGATCCCGGTCAACCGGGTGACGTCGGCAAGGTCGTCATCCCCGGCCGCGATACCGGTCTGCACCGGCTTGCAGACCGCCACGGCCAGACCAGCCTGGCGTGCGGCAGCGGCCAGAGCCGCGGTGGCGATGGTCTTGCCGACCCCGGTTCCTGTCCCGGTGACGACCAGGACCGTCAACGCCGGGCCGCGGCCAGCACGTCGGTCAACACCGTGCGGGCCAGCTCGAGATCGTCGTGGTCCAGAGACGCGCGCGCGGTCAGGCGCAGCCGCGAGGTGCCGACGGGCACCGTCGGCGGCCGGAAACAGCCGACCCGGACTCCGGCGTCCAGACAGGCAGTCGCGGCGGCCAGCGCCAGTTCCGGCTCGCCGAGGATCACCGACACCACCGCCGACTGCGGCAGCTGCGGCACACCGCAGATCTCGGCCAGGGTGGCGGCGTGGCGCAACACCGCCGCGGGCCGCCACGGCTCGGCCTGCAGGACCTCCAACGCCGCCAGCGCAGCGCCGACCGCGGCCGGCGCCAGACCGGTGTCGAAGATGAAGGGACGGGCCGCGTCGATCAGGTGATCCCGCACCGCAGCCGATCCCAGCACCGCGCCGCCCTGGCTGCCGAACGCCTTCGACAGCGTCGTGGTCATCACCACGTCGGGCGCGCCGGCCAGGCCCACCTCGTGCAGCAGGCCACGTCCACCGGTCCCGCGTACACCCAATCCGTGCGCCTCGTCGACGATCAGCAGCGCCCGGTGTCGTCGGCATACGTCGTGCAGCCGGCGCAGCGGTGCCAGCGCGCCGTCGGTGGAGAACACCGACTCGGTGATCACCACCGCGCGTTCCTCGTCGCGCGCACCCAGCGCTGCGTCGACGGCGTCGACGTCCCGGTGTGGCGTCACCACCACCCGGGCGCGTGACAGCCGGCAGGCATCGACCAGCGAAGCGTGTGAGAGCGCATCCGACACCAGGAGGGAGCCTGGGCCCGAGAGCCCGACCACCGCGCCCAGGTTCGCGGTGTACCCGGACGAGAACACCAAACCCGCTGCGGCACCGGCGAATTCAGCCAGGCGGGACTCCAGCTCTTCGTGCAGCGACGTGTTACCGGTGACCAATCGCGAGCCGGTGGCGCCGGCACCCCAGGTGCGCAGCGCGTCCACACCGCCCTCGATGACGTCCGGGTGCTGCGAGAGGCCGAGGTAGTCGTTGGACGCCAGGTCCAGCTCGGCCGCGACCGCAGGCCGCAGGCGCAACGCGCGCCGCAGCCCGGCCTGCCGGCGCTGCTCGGCATGCGCCTCCAGCCAGGCCAACGGGGACGTTTCGATCTGGGTCATCGCGCTAAATCCTACGAGAGCCGGTGAGCCGGGCGACCTCCACCATCGCCGAGGTGACCTGCGCGATCTCCTCCGGCGTGCAGATGTAGGGCGGCATCGCGTAGACCAGATTCCGGAACGGCCGGAGCCAAACGCCGCGATCCAGCGCCGCAGGCGTGGCGACGGCGAGGTCGACCGGACGGTCACATTCGATCACCCCGATGGCCCCGCACACCCGGACGTCGACCACACCGGGTAAGCCGCGGGCCGATTCCAGCCCGGAGCTCAGGCCGGCGCCGATCCCGGCGACGGTGGCCCGCCAATCCTGGCCGAGCAGCAGTTCCACCGCCGCGACCGAGACCGCACAGGCCAGCGGGTTGGCCATGAACGTCGGGCCGTGCATCAGCGCGCCGGCCTCGCCGTCGCTGATCGTGCGGGCGACCTCGGCGGTGCAGAGCGTTGCGGCCAGGCTGAGATAGCCGCCGGTCAGGGCCTTGCCGACGCACATGATGTCGGGACTGACCCCGGCGTGGTCGGCGGCGAACAGTTCGCCGGTACGCCCGAACCCGGTGGCGATCTCGTCGAAGATCAACAGCACGCCGTGCCGTCGGCAGATGTCACTCAGATCGGTCAGGTAGCGGGGATCGTGAAACCGCATCCCGCCGGCACCCTGGACGACCGGCTCGACCACCACGGCGGCCAGCTCGGCGGAATGCTCGGCCAGCTGAGCCTCGAAGGCGGCGACGTAGGCCGGGTCGTAATCGGCGGGTACCTGCGGCGCGAACACCTGAGGCGCCAGCACGTCGGTCCAGAGCGAGTGCATGCCGCCGTCAGGGTCGCAGATGCTCATCGGGGTGAAGGTGTCACCGTGGTACCCGCCCCGCCACGTCATCAGCCGGTGCTTGCCGGGCTGTCCGCGGCTGAGCCAGTACTGCAGCGCCATTTTCACGGCGACCTCCACCGACACCGACCCGGAGTCGCAGAAGAACACCGTGTCCAGGCCAGCCGGGGTGATCTCGACGAGCAGCTGTGCCAGCCGGGCCGCCGGCTCGTGGGTGAGCCCGCCGAACATGACGTGGCTCATCGTGCCCGCCTGCCGCCTGACGGCTTCGTCGAGCACCGGGTGGCCGTGGCCGTGGACCGCCGTCCACCAGGAGCTCATCGCGTCGATGGCCTGCATCTGCCGGCCGTCCCGGACCAGCGTCAGCCAGACCCCGGCGGCGGCGACGGCGACCACCGGAGGCACCGCTTCGGCCCCGATCGTGCTGTACGGGTGCCAGAGGTGGGCCGCATCGATCGCGCTGATCTGCTCGGGCGTCAGCCCGGGAGTCGGCGCGGCCCGGGAAGTCATAGAGAACGAGGGTAAAGCAGCGCGCCCCGGCGCTGGGCGCACTACGTGTTCGGTCGCAGAAACGCCGCACATCCGGCAGCATTGAGCCACCATGGCTTCGCCGCAGCAGTCCGATGACCCGTCCCCCGCCCCACACGACGAGGCTCCGCCGCGCGTGCTGCGACTGCGGCTGGTCCCGTGGGACGTCATCTCGCTGGTGGCGCTGCTGGCCTTGCTCGCAACACTTGCTTTCGGAACGAATTGGTATGCAAGACTTTTCGGCTTCCTCAAGGACGTCTGTGTCGGCGATTGCCCGCCCGCGCCGTTCGCTGTCGACTACTACATCTATCCGGTGGTGTGGGGCGGCATCGGGGCGGCGGTGGCCGCTGCGCTGCTCGGGCCGCTGGTGTCGTTGCTCAAGGGTTGGTACCTGTCGTTCTGGCCTCCGCTGGCGATCGCGCTCGTCCTGTTCGCCTCGGCGGCCGGCGGGGCACTGACCGACTTCAGCAGCACCTACTGGCACGGCGGAACCGGGACGGTCGAATCTCCCGAGTGAGAGTGAAATCACAACTGCGGGCGTGGATTTGGCGCGGTCACCCGTCAGCGATCACCGTTCGGTCACGTTAAGACAAAAAATCCCGCTCAGGGGCCCGATCAGGTGGCTCTACGAGGCATTTGTTGCCACAGTGGTGCTAGTGACTGTTGTGAATTCAGCGGTTCACCACGCGGGGCGGCGCGGCCCCTACGGCGACGGGCCGACGCATCGGCCTCCCGGGTGAATCGGCGGAATGGCGGCAGAGGCGTGAAGTCACCGCGCCGAAGTCGCGGAGAGGTGATCAACATGAAGCGCAGCATCGCTGTCCCGGCCGGCCTGGCCCTGTTGTTGACGCTGCCGATGGTCAATCCCCACATCGCCGGCGCCGACCCGACCGGCCCGACCCTGGTGGGCTATCAGCAGACTACGAGCTACGCGATTCAGCGCGCTCTGTCGCAGCGCAATGTGCCGTTTCTGTACGGCGGCGGCAACGCCAGCGGGCCCACCCGCGGCACCGGCCTGAAGGCCGACGTGGTCGGCTTCGACGCCTCCGGCCTGATCCAGTACGCCTATGCCGGGGCCGGCGTGAAGATGCCCCGCACGTCCGCCGAACAGTGCGCGGTCGGGCGCAAGGTCGCACCCGCGCAGGCGCGCCCCGGCGATCTGCTCTGCTACGGGCCGGGCGGCACGCAGAGTGTCGCGATGTATCTCGGGAACAACCAGATGATCGAGGCCACCGAGCCCGCGGTCACGGTGACGGCGGCACGTACCAACGGGATGACCCCGTACCTGACCCGCATCCTGGAGTCCTGACCGAACGGACGGCCTCCGGCCGATTTCGGGAACGCGAGTCGGCCAACGGGTTGGGTAGATTGTCTGTCAATCATGACGATCTACCCGACCCGCTCGGCCGACGCGGACGCTGTGCAGGCAGCGCAGCACGCGACGGAAAGCCGGGCAAGTTTCTACCGCCACGATCTCGACGGATTGCGTGGCGTCGCCATCGCTCTCGTCGCGATGTTCCACGTGTGGTTCGGCCGGGTTTCCGGCGGGGTGGACGTGTTCCTCGCGCTGTCCGGCTTCTTCTTCGGCGGGAAACTGCTTCGGGCCGCGCTCAATCCGGCGTCCTCACTCGCGCCGGTCCCCGAGGTGGTCCGGCTGGTGCGCCGGCTGCTGCCGGCGCTGGTGGTGGTGCTGGCCGCGGGCGCGGTGCTGACCGTCCTGATCCAGCCGGAGACGCGCTGGGAAACGTTCGCCGACCAGAGTCTGGCCAGCCTGGGCTACTACCAGAACTGGGAGTTGGCCAGCACGGTCGCCGACTACCTGCGGGCCGGGGAGTCGGTCAGCCCGCTGCAGCACATCTGGTCGATGTCGGTGCAGGGCCAGTTCTACATCGCTTTCCTGGCGCTGGTGTTCGGCCTCGCCTACGTGCTGCGACGCCGCCTGCGCGATCGGTTGCGGACCGTGTTCGTGGTCGTGCTCACCACCCTGGCGATCGCCTCGTTCGGCTACGCGATCTTCGCCCACCAGGCCAGCCAGTCGGTGGCCTACTACAACAGCTTCGCCCGGGCGTGGGAGTTGCTGCTCGGAGCGCTGGTCGGGGCGCTGGTCCCGTCCATTCGGTGGCCGTTGTGGCTACGCACGACGGCTGCGACGGTCGCGTTGCTGGCCGTGCTGTCCTGCGGAGCGCTGATCGACGGCGTCCGGCAGTTCCCCGGGCCGTGGGCGCTCGTCCCGGTGGGCGCGGCGGTGCTGTTCATCCTGGCGGGCGCCAACCGGGCGGACGGAGTGCCGTTGCCGCTACCCAACCGGTTGCTGGCGACGGCACCGCTGGTGCGGCTCGGCGAGATGGCGTACGCGCTGTATCTGTGGCACTGGCCGCTGCTGATCTTCTGGCTTGCCTACACGGGTCACGCCCACGCCAACGTCGCCGAGGGCACTGCGGTCCTGCTGATCTCCGGTGTGCTGGCGTACTTGACGAACCGGTACATCGAGGAGCCACTCCGACAGCGCAAATCCGGGAACGCGGCACCTGAGACGGTCGTCGTGGTGCCCTGGCGCACCCGGCTGCGTCGCCCGACCATGGTGCTGGGATCGGTGATCGGGCTGATGGGCGTCACGCTCACCGCGACGGCGTTCACCTGGCGTGAGCACGTCAACGTCGAACGCGCCAGCGGCAAAGAGCTGACCGCGCTGAGTTCCCACGACTATCCCGGCGCCCGGGCCCTGATCAAGCACGTCCGCGTGCCAGCCCTGCGGATGCGACCCACGGTGCTCGAGGCCCAAACCGACTACCCGCCGTCCACCCGTGACGGCTGCATCAGCGACTTCAAGAACACCGACGTACTCAAGTGCAGCTACGGCGACAAGAACGCCCCGCGGACCATCGCGCTGGCCGGCGGCTCGCACGCCGAGCACTGGTTGACCGCGCTGGACATCCTGGGCCGCCGCTACCACTTCAAGGTCACGACGTACCTGAAGATGGGTTGCGCGTTGTCGACCGAGAAGATGCCGCGGGTGATGGGCAACAACGATCCCTACCCCGAGTGCGCCGAATGGGTGCCCAAGGCGATGGCGGCGGTCGTGGCCGACCACCCGGACTTCGTCTTCACCACCTCGACCCGGCCGTGGAACATCAAGCCCGGCGACGTGATGCCCGGCACCTACGTCGGGATCTGGCAGACCTTCTCCGACAACAACATTCCGATCCTGGCCATGCGTGACACCCCGTGGCTGGTCAAAGACGGCCAGCCGTTCAACCCCTCGGACTGTCTGGCCAAGGGTGGCGACGCGGTGTCGTGCGGTATCAAGCGCTCGGATGTGCTCGTCGACCGCAATCCGACACTCGACTGGGTCGAACAGTTCCCGATGCTCAAGCCGCTGGACATGAGCGACGCGGTCTGCCGTGCCGACATCTGCCCGGCCGTCGAGGGAAACGTGTTGGTATATCACGACGCTCATCACCTGTCGGCGACGTATATGCGGACCATGACCAACGAGCTGGGCCGTCAACTCGGTCCCGCCACCGGTTGGTGGTGACTGCACGGCGGCCGGAACCGACCGCCACTAAGGTCGAGTGATGCCTCCGTCAGACCCGACCAGTAGCGCCCCGCCGCCGCTGGCCACCGTGTGGCCAGGTAGCAGTTACCCCCTGGGTGCCAACTTCGACGGCACCGGTACCAACTTCGCGCTGTTCTCCGAGATCGCCGAGAAGGTCGAACTGTGCCTGATCGACGAGGACGGTCAGGAAGCCCGCATCCGCCTCGACGAAGTCGACGGCTACGTCTGGCATGCCTACCTACCCGACGTCACGCCGGGACAGCGTTACGGCTTTCGGGTGCACGGCCCGTTCGACCCTCCCGCCGGCCACCGCTGCGACCCGAGCAAGCTGCTGCTCGACCCATACGGCAAATGCTTCGACGGCGAATTCAAATTCACCCAGGCGCTGTTCTCCTACGACTTGGAGGTCGCCGCAGAGGACCCCGCCGAGACCGGCACGCCGCCCCGGGTCGACTCACTGGGCCAGACCATGACCAGCGTGGTGATCAATCCCTACTTCGACTGGGCCAACGATCACGCGCCCCGCACCCCCTACCACGAGACGGTGATCTACGAGGCACACGTCAAAGGGATGACCCAGAACCATCCCGCCATCCCCGAAGCGCTGCGCGGCACCTACGCCGGCCTGGCTCATCCGGCGATCATCGACCACCTGAAGGCGCTGAACGTCACCGCGATCGAGCTGATGCCGGTGCATCAGTTCATGCACGATCACCGTCTGGTCGACCTCGGTCTGCGAAATTACTGGGGCTACAACACGTTCGGCTTTTTCGCCCCGCACAACCAATACGCCGCCAACCGGCGCGCCCGCGGCGCGGTCACCGAGTTCAAGTCGATGGTCCGGGCATTTCACCAGCAGGGCATCGAAGTGATCCTCGACGTGGTCTACAACCACACCGCCGAAGGCAACCACCTCGGACCGACGATCAACTTCCGCGGCATCGACAACGCCGGCTACTACCGCCTACTCGATGAGGACCTCAGTCTCTACAAGGACTTCACCGGCACCGGCAACAGCCTCAACGCCCGTCATCCACACACCCTGCAGCTGATCATGGACTCGCTGCGCTACTGGGTGACCGAGATGCATGTCGACGGTTTCCGCTTCGACCTCGCCTCGACCCTGGCCCGTGAGTTCTACGACGTCGACCGGCTGAGCGCGTTTTTCGATCTGGTGCAACAAGATCCGGTGGTCAGTCAGGTCAAACTGATCGCCGAACCATGGGATGTCGGAGAGGGCGGCTACCAGGTCGGCAACTTCCCGGGTTTGTGGACCGAGTGGAACGGGAAGTATCGCGATACTGTGCGTGACTACTGGCGGGGCGAGCCCGCGACCCTCGGCGAGTTCGCGTCCCGGTTGACCGGGTCCTCGGACCTCTACGAGGCGACCAGTCGCCGGCCCGGCGCCAGCATCAACTTCGTTACCGCCCACGACGGCTTCACCCTCAACGACCTGGTGTCCTACAACGAGAAGCACAACGAGGCCAACGGCGAGGGCAACCGCGACGGCGAAAGCCACAACCGATCCTGGAACTGCGGCGTCGAGGGTCCGACCGACGATCCGGCGATCCAGGCACTGCGCAGCCGGCAGATGCGCAACATCGTCGCCACGCTGATGCTCAGCCAGGGCACACCGATGATCGCCCACGGCGACGAGATCGGCCGCACTCAGCGCGGCAACAACAACGTGTACTGCCAGGATTCCGAATTGTCCTGGATGGACTGGTCTTTGGTCGAGAAGAACGGTGACCAGCTGGAGTTCACGCGCAAGGCCACCGCGCTCCGCAAAAACCACCCGGTGTTCCGTCGCCGCCGGTTCTTCGACGGCGAGCCGATCCGCAGCGGCGACGAAGTGCGCGACATCGCCTGGCTCACACCGGCCGGCAAGGAGATGCAACCCCAGGACTGGGGCGGCGAATTCGGCAAGAGCATCGCGGTCTTCCTCAACGGCGAGGCGATACCCGAACCCAATGCACGCGGCGAACGGGTCGTCGACGACTCGTTCCTGATGTGCTTCAACGCCCACGACCACGAGGTAGATTTCGTCATTCCGCCTGACGATTACGCCTCGGAATGGACGGCTGTCTTGGACACCACCGACGCAACCGGCTCGGTGACACTGGTGGTCAACGACGGCGACGAGGTGTCGTTGCCGTCGCGCGCCCTCCTAGTGTTCCGTAAGACGAAGTAGCGCATGGTATTTCCGGTACTGTCCACCTACCGGCTGCAGCTGCGGGGTGCTGCCAGTGGGTTCGGATTCACCTTCGCCGACGCCGAGAAGCTGATCGACTACCTGGACGATCTGGGCGTCTCGCACCTCTACCTGTCGCCGATCCTGACCCCGGTGGTCGGATCGACGCACGGGTACGACGTCACCGACCCCACCACGGTGTCCGCCGAACTCGGCGGCCCAGGAGGGCTGGCGCGACTCTCGGCGGCGGCCCGGGCCCGCGGCCTCGGCGTGATCGTCGACATCGTTCCCAACCACGTCGGGGTGGACGCCCCCGAGCAGAACCCGTGGTGGTGGGACGTGCTGCGACACGGGCAGGACTCGCAGTACGCGTCGTTCTTCGACATCGACTGGGAACTGGGTGACGGCCGGATTGTGCTGCCGCTGCTGGGTTCTGACGACGACGTCGCCGACCTGACCGTCGACGGCGATCTGCTGCGACTGGGCGATCTGGCCCTGCCGATTGCGCCCGGCACCGAGCAGGGCACCGGCCCGCAGGTGCACGATCGCCAGCATTACCGGCTGATCGGCTGGCGCAACGGGGTGGTCGGCTATCGCCGATTCTTCTCGATCACGTCGCTGGCCGGACTGCGCCAGGAAGACCGTGCGGTATTCGACACCAGCCACGCCGAGGTCGCGCGGTGGTTCGCCGACGGACTCGTCGACGGGGTGCGGATCGATCATCCCGACGGCCTGGCGGATCCGACCGGCTATCTGGGCTGGCTTCGCGAAGTGACCGGGCCCGACGCCTGGATCGTGATCGAGAAGATCCTGGCCGTCGACGAGCCACTGGATCCGTCGTTGCCGGTGGCCGGCACCACGGGGTATGACGCGCTGCGTGAGGTCGGCGGGGTGTTCGTCGATCCGCAAGGCGCGCAGGCGCTGACGGCGCTGGTCGACTCCGCCGACGTCGACGACTCCGATGTGTCCGCCGCCGAACTCAAGATCTCCTCGGCGACCGACACGTTGGCCAGCGAGCTGGCCCGGCTGCGGCGGTGCATCGTCGCGGCGGCCGGCGCCGACCATCCGCAACTGCCCGACGCGGTCGCGGCGCTGCTGACTCACGTCGACGTGTACCGCAGTGACTACCGCAGCCTGGCGGCAATCCTGCCGACCGCTCTGGCCGCAACCCTTTCCGCCACACCTGAACTCGACGTTCCGCTGCAACTGATCGCGGCGGCGGTCGCCGACGACGGGGAGGCCGCGGTACGACTGCAGCAGCTGTGTGGCGCGGTGACCGCGAAGGCCGTCGAGGATTGTCTGTTCTACCGCGACGCCCGCCTGGTGTCGCTGAACGAGGTCGGCGGTGAACCACACGACTTCGGGGTCGGCCTTGCCGAGTTTCACGCCCGCGCGTCGGCCAGGGTCCGGCTGTGGCCGCACGCGATGACGGCGTTGTCGACCCATGACACCAAACGCGGCGAGGACGTCCGCGCCCGGATCGGGGTGCTGTCGCAGGTGCCGGCGCTATGGACCGAGTTCGTCGCCCGCTGGGAGCAGTCGACCCCCTCCCCCGACCCGGCGACCGGACTGTTCCTGTGGCAGAACATCTTCGGTGTGTGGCCCACCGACGGCGCCGTCACCGACGAGCTTCGCGACCGGCTGCACGCCTATGCCGAGAAGGCTATCCGCGAAGCGGCCTGGCACACCACGTGGAACGACCCGGATGCCGACTTCGAAGACGCCGTTCACGGGTGGCTAAACGCCGTGTTGGACGGCCCGATCGCCCGCGAATTGACCACCCTGGTCGTGCGGTTGCAGCCGCACGCGGAAAACGATGCGCTGGGCCAGAAGCTGCTGTCGCTGACCTCGCCGGGCATCCCGGACATCTATCAGGGCACCGAACTGTGGGACGACAGCCTGGTCGACCCCGACAATCGGCGCGCGGTCGACTACGCGACTCGCCGCGAGGCACTGAAATCGCTGCAGCACAGTAAGATTCGAGTCGTCAAGGCCGCCCTACAGCTGCGGCGGGGCCGCTCGCAATCATTCCTGGACGGCGGCTACCACCCGGTGCTGGCCGCCGGTGCCGGCGCCGAGCACGTGGTGGCGTACCGACGCGGTGACGATGTACTGGTCGCGGTGACCCGTTGGACCGTGCGCCTCGAGCAGACCGGCTGGGGCGACACCGCGGTGACGCTGCCGGACGGCTCGTGGACCAACACGCTCACCGGCTCGAGACTCGGGGGAACCGTGCCTGCTGCTGAATTGTTCGCCGAACTCCCGGTCGTACTGCTGGAGCGCACCGATGCCTGAATTCGCGGTCTGGGCGCCGAAACCGGAAACCGTTCGCGTCGACGTCGACGGGACGGTGCTGCCGATGACCCGCGATGACGACGGCTGGTGGCGGGTGAGTGCCGACGCAGCACCGGACGCCCGCTACGGCTTCCTGCTCGACGACGATCCCGATGTACTGCCCGACCCGCGATCGCCGCGTCAACCCGACGGCGTGCACGAAGCCTCACAGCTGTGGCAGCGCCCGGAGTCGGCCGACACCGGCTGGTCCGGCCGTCCGGTCGCGGGCGCGGTGATCTACGAGCTGCACATCGGAACCTTCACCCCGGCAGGTACTTTCGCTGCGGCCGTCGACAAACTGGACTACCTGGTCGACCTCGGGGTCGACTTCGTCGAAGTCATGCCCGTGAACGCGTTCTCCGGCACCCACGGCTGGGGCTATGACGGCGTGCTGTGGTACGCCGTGCACGAACCATACGGCGGCCCAGACGGTTTGGTCCGATTCGTCGACGCCTGTCACCGCCGCGGCCTCGGGGTGTTGATCGACGCCGTGTTCAACCACCTCGGACCGTCGGGCAACTATCTGCCGCGGTTCGGGCCCTACCTGTCGTCGGCGAGCAACCCCTGGGGTGAGGGCATCAACATCGCCGACGCGCAATCCGACAAGGTACGCCGTTACATCATCGACTGCGCGCTGCGCTGGATGCGGGACTTCGGCGCCGACGGCCTACGACTGGACGCCGTGCATGCATTGTTCGACACCACCGCGATCCACATCCTCGAAGAGCTGGCCGCCGAGACCGAGGCGCTGGCCGAGCAACTGGGGCGCCCGCTGTCGCTGATCGCCGAGAGCGACCTCAACGACCCACGCATGATCACTCCCCGGCCGGAGCACGGTCTGGGTATGACCGGACAGTGGGACGACGACATCCACCACGCCATCCACACCGCAGTCTCCGGCGAGCGCCAGGGTTACTATGCCGACTTCGGTTCGCTGGCCACCCTGGCAAAGACGTTGCGGCACGGGTTCTTCCACGCCGGGACGTACTCGTCGTTCCGGCAGCGACGCCACGGCCGACCGTTGGACACCACCGAGGGTTCCGGGATCCCGGCCACCCGGCTGGTGGCCTACACCTGCACCCACGACCAGGTCGGCAACCGCGCTCTCGGCGACCGGCCGTCGCAGAATCTGACCTACGGTCAGCTCGCGGTCAAGGCCGCGCTGGTGTTGACATCGCCATACACCGCAATGCTTTTCATGGGTGAAGAGTGGGGAGCTTCGACACCGTTCCAGTTCTTCAGCTCGCATCCCGAACCCGAATTGGCCCGCGCCACCGCCGAGGGCCGCAAGCGGGAATTCTCCGACCACGGGTGGAACGCCGACGACATCCCCGACCCGCAGGACCCGCAGACCTTCCAGCGCTCGAAGCTGGACTGGGCTGAGGTCGATCAGGCCGACCACGCGAAATTACTCCGGATCTACCGGGAGCTGATTGCGTTGCGGCGCAACGAGAGCGATCTCGGTGTTCCCTGGCTGGACAATCTGATCGTCGACTACGACGAAGAGCGTCGCTGGATCGCGCTGCGCCGGGGTGCCCTGACGGTGGTCTGCAATCTCGGCGTCGACCGCGCGACAGTCCCCTTCACCGGGAGCGTGGTGCTGGGCTCGGAGCTGTTCGAGGTCGGAGCGGACAGCACTGAGCTGCCGCCGCATTCGTTCGTGATTCTGCGCGCTGTGGACAACTGACTACCGCTCCCGTTCGCGGCCTTTCATGATGCGCGGATGACTCAGCCTGATGTGTTGCCGATCCCGCCCATTCAGACCGCCTGCGATCCAGTGCATACAACCCAGGACCTGCGCGAGCGTTGGCGTGCGCTGATGGGTCCGCTGGGGTTTGGCACCCGCCTGCTGTGGTTCGGGTTGATCGGGCCGGACCGCTGCTTCGCTAAGAAGCTCTGCCACGTCCCGATGCGCCCACGGCCGCGCGGCCGGATCGTCTGGAACCTGATGTCGTCGATGCGGACCCTGCTCGACGAGCTGGAACCGGACACCACGGTGGCGCTGCTGCTGTCCGGCCCCGGCCGCGGACCGGCGTCGACCATCGAACTGGTCTGGTCGAGGTCGTTGACCGACATGGCCGAGCGATTCGCCATTCCGTTGGAGCCGATTTTTCGCGCCAACGACGAGACGGTCGCAGTGCTGGGCTAGCGCTGTGCCATCCGGTAGCTTTCGGATGTGAGCGACGTCGACGAAGGTGCCCGAGCCCGTCTCGATTACATCGAAAAGCAACTTCAGCTGCTGTTTCCGGATGGCTACGTGCCGTTCGCCGCGGCCAACGCCGCCGGAATGCCGCAGTCCGTCGTCGAACTCGCCCGACGCGGCAACCTGATCGCCGCGATCAAGGAATACCGCACGTTGACCGGCGCCGGACTGGCCGAGGCGAAGAAGGCTGTCGAGGACATTCGATGACCTCCACGCTCGGGTTAGGTACCCGGCATTAAGGGAACAACTCGAAATATGCCGAATCAACCGGCGCATGAGTTGGCCCAGCGTATGGCCGAGTTAGCCCGATCAGTAGCCGCCCCACGCGATATCGAGGCTGTCCTGAGTGGTGTCACCGCGACAACGGTCGAACTGCTCGACGGTGCCGACACCGCCGGCGTGTTGCTGGTCTCCAAAGGCGGCAAGTTCGAGTCGCTGTCCGGCACGTCCGATCTGATCTACGAAGTGGATCGGCTCCAGGAAAAGCACAACGCCGGGCCGTGTGTCGATGCGGCCGTAAAAGACTTGGTGGTCCGTACCGAGGACTTCGAGACCGAGACCCGGTGGGGCGATTATTCGCGAGAGGTCTGCAAACTCGGGGTGCGCAGCAGCATCTCCTTCAAGCTCTACACCGGAGACCGGACCGCGGGCGCGTTGAATGTCTTCTCGCGGCGGCCGCACAGCTTCGACGCCGACTCCGAGATGATCGGCTCGATACTCGCTGCGCACGCCGCCGCGGCCATCCTCGCCAGCCGCGACAGCCAGCAACTGCAGGCCGCTTTGCTCAGCCGCGACGTCATCGGCCAGGCGAAGGGCATGCTGATGGAGCGTTTCAGTGTCGATGCCCTCGCCGCTTTCGACATGCTGCGAAAACTGTCCCAACAAATGAACGTGCGGTTGGCCGACGTCGCCCAGCGGGTTGTCGAGACCCGGTGAGCGGAGCAGCCACCTAGAGCAGATAGCGATAGGCCGGTGAACCCGGCTCGATCGCCTCGATCTGCATCTCGGTGGCATGCATGCGTTCCAGCAGTCCGTCCAGGTCGGCCGCCGAACCCAGCTCGATGCCGACCAGCGCTTCGCCAGTTTCTCGGTTGTTGCGTTTGACGTACTCGAACAGCGTCACGTCGTCGTTCGGCCCCAGCACGCTGTCCAGGAAGCGGCGCAGCGCACCGGGTTCCTGTGGGAAGTCGACCAGGAAGTAGTGCTTGAGGCCGAGGTGAACAAGCGACCGCTCGAGTATCTCGCCGTAGCGCGACACGTCGTTATTTCCGCCCGATACCAGGCAGACCACGGTGGAGCCCGGCTCGATGTCGGCTTCCAGCAGTCCGGTTACCGCGAGGGCGCCGGCGGGCTCGGCGACGATGCCCTCGTTCTGGTAGAGGTCGAGCATCGCGGTACACACCGCGCCCTCGTCGACCGTGGTGATCGAGACCATGTTTCCGGCCGCGGCCAGGGCGGCGTAGGTCAGCGTGCCGGCCCGGCTCACCGCGGCTCCGTCGACGAATTGGTCGACGTGATCGAGGGTCACCGGTCCGCCGTTGGCCAGCGCGGCCATCATCGCGGCTGCACCCGCCGGCTCGATGCCCAGCACCGATGTCTTACTGGTTCGTTCGGCGAGGTAGGTGGTGATGCCGGCGATGCAGCCGCCGCCGCCGACCGGAACCACCACCAGATCCGGTTCGTCATCGAGTCGGTCCAGGATTTCGACGGCGATGGTGCCCTGGCCCGCCATGGTGCGCGGGTCGTCGAACGGCGGCACCAGCGTGGCGCCGGTGCGTTGCACGTCGGCGAGCGCCGCCGCGGCGGCCAGGTCGTAGGTCGATCCGCCGACGATCAGCTCGATGAACTCGCCGCCGTGGTACCGGATGCGGTCGCGCTTCTGTTTCGGCGTCTTGGCCGGGACGTAGACGCGACCGCGAACACCCAGGGTGCGGCAGGCGTAGGCGAAGCCCTGCGCATGATTGCCCGCCGACGAGCAGACCACGCCGGCCGCCCGTTCGGCGTCGGACAGCTGCACCAGCAGGTTGTAGGCGCCGCGCAGCTTGTAGGAGCGCACGGTCTGCAGGTCTTCGCGTTTCAGGTAAACGTTCGCCCCGGTGGTCGCGGACAACCGGTCGGAAAACTGCAGCGGTGTGGGGGTGACCACGCCGGCAATTCGGGTGGCCGCCGCGTCGATGTCGGCCGCGCGCAGCGGCCCACTACCCCGGGTGCTCGGGCTTTGACTCAATTCGGCGGACACTGGTCAATGGTGCCACCAAGCTGCGCGTTCAGTGCACAGGGGTCAGTACGAACACCGGAATTTGCCGGTCCGTCTTCTCCTGGTAGTCGGCGTAGTCCGGATACGCGGCCACGGCCCGCTCCCACCAGACGGCTTTCTCGTCGCCGAAGACCTCGCGAGCGTCGTAGTCCTTGGTGACGGTGCCGTCCTGCAGTTCGACCCGCGGGTTCTTGGCGATGTTGAAGTACCAGACCGGGTTCTTCGGCGCGCCGCCCAGGGACGCGACGGCGGCATACTCGCCGTTGTGCTCGACGCGCATCAGCGGCGTCTTGCGGAGCTTGCCGGACTTGGCGCCGACCGTGGTCAGCAGGATGACCGGCATGCCTTTCATGTCGGTGCCTTCGGTTCCGCCGGATTCGGCGATCTTGTCGGCTTGCTCGCGAGACCAGTCCCACGGGGACGGGGCGTATTCACCTTCGAGTGGCATGTCACCACTTTAGGCGCGGGCGGATGGGGCGCGTCCACCAGCACGTCGCGCCTCACCGGGAGCTCGGCGTTTGCCGTGTACAGTTCGCCCTCGATCCGCTCGCTTACCCGTAGTCGTGCCGATCCTCGCGCCGCGGGGGTGAGCCTCTACCCAACGATGGGACGAGACGCACCATGCCGCGGTACTCCCGCTCGGTTCGTCAGAGCTGTCCCTTCGCCCCCGTCCCGACTTCTGGGTGACGGGCGATGGCCATCACCGAGGTACCCGAATATGCGCATCTCAGCGATGCCGACCTGACGGCACTCACCGCGGAGTTGGACGCGATCCGTCGCGACACCGAATCTTCGCGCGGCGCCAAGGATCGGGCATACATCATGCGCGCCATAGCTTTTCAGCGATGCCTGGACATCGCTGCGCGGTTGACCCTCGCCGCGACCAAAGGCCGAATCGGCTGGGCGGTGGGAACCATGGCGCTGGCCGCCGCGAAATGTATCGAGAACATGGAACTGGGCCATAACATCTCGCACGGTCAATGGGATTGGATGAACGACCCGGAGATCCATTCCAACACCTGGGAGTGGGACATCGTCGCGCCCACGTCGCACTGGCGCTACACCCACAACTACCAACACCACGTCTTCACCAATGTCGTCGGCGTCGACGCCGACCTCGGCTTCGGAATCCTGCGGGTCAGCCGCGACCAGAAGTGGCAACCCCTGACCCTGCTGCAGCCACTGTTCGCGGTGCTGCTCGGGATGGCCTTCGAATGGGGCATCGCGCTGTACGGCGTGGTCGCGGTGCAGCAGCAGGAGACGACCGACGCCGGCAGATCGGCGCAGAAGTCGGCGCTGCTGAGCAAGATGTCCCGGCAGGCCATCAAGGACTATGTGCTGTTCCCGGCCCTCAGCCGGCGTCGATGGCGACGCACGCTGGGCGCGAACATCGTCGCCAACGGCCTGCGCAGCGGGTGGGCGTACATCGTCATCGTCTGCGGTCACTTCGTCGACGGGGCGGAGAAATTCACTCCGTCCGTGCTGCAGAGCGAGACCAGAGAACACTGGTATCTCCGGCAGATGCTGGGCACGGCGAACTTCGAGGCGGGACCGGTGCTGCGGTTCATGACCGGGAATCTCTGCTACCAGATCGAACACCACCTCTTCCCCGATCTGCCGCACAATCGGTATCCGGAGGTCGCCGAGCGGGTACGTGCGGTGTTCCTCGCCTACGACCTGCCCTACACGACCGGTCCGCTGCTGCGTCAGTACCTGCTCACCGTGCGCACCATCTGCAAGCTGGCGCTGCCGGATCGATGCCTCTCCGCTACCTGCGACGACGCGCCAGAAACGGCCTCGGAGAACAGGTTTCGGAGCGCCGCCCAGCGCCCGGGATCACCGTCCGATGACGCCGACGACCGTCGACGCGGACTGGTGACGGCACTGCGCGCGCAGCGTGAGCTGGCGACGGAACGGTCGCGTCGCTACGCCGGTTGAGCCGACGAGGCGCGGGCCGGCTCGTGAACGTCCGGACCCGGTTGTTCGGCGTAGAGCTCGTCGATCTCGGCGGCGTATTTCGCCATGATCGGCCGGCGTTTGAGCTTCATCGTCAACGTGATCTCGTCGCCGCCCGGCTCCCACAACGCAGGCAGCACTCGGAAGCGCTTGATCTGTTCAACCCGCGAAAGCTTGGCATTGCCGGCCGCGACGCCTGCCGCGATCTTCTCGAGCATCTCCGGATGCGCGGCCAGGGCATCCGGTGAGGCGTCCGCGAGCCCGAGGTCGGCCGCGTGCGGGCCGACCGAATCGGCGTCGAAGACCAGTAACGCCGTGTTGTAGGGCCGGCCGTCGCCGACGGTCAGCATCGCCCCGACCATCGGGCATGCCGCCAGAATGGTGGTTTCGATGTTCGCCGGCGACATGTTCTTCCCGGCCTCGTTGATGATCAGTTCCTTCTTGCGGTCGACGATTCGCAGGTAGCCGTCGTCGTCCTCCTCGAGGATGTCACCGGTGTGCAACCAGCCGTCGGGGTCGATCGCCTCTGCGGTTTTGGCCGGCTCGCCGCGATAGCCCTTCATCACCAGCGGACCGCGCACCAGGTACTCGCCGTCCTCGGCGATCTTGGACTCCAGTCCGGGTAGCAGTTTGCCCACCGACCCCAGCCGCGCATCTGACGGATGAGTCACGCTCGCAACACAACTCAGCTCCGACATACCCCACACCTCGGCGATCTGGATGCCGATGCCCGCGAAGAACGCCAGCGTCTCCCGCGGGATCGGTGCCGCGCCGGAGACCGCCCAGCGCAACTCGTCGAAGCCGAGCTTCGCGCGCAGCTTCGACAGCACCAGATCGTCGGCCTGCTGCCATTCCGCCGCCACCTCATCGGACAGCTGCTCGCCGGCAACCAGGGCGGCGGCCTTCTTCGCCACGACGCCCATGGCCCATTGCAGGGCCTGGCGCTTGGTCTCGTCGGGCTCATGGGTGATTGCGAATTCGATTGCCGCCTTGAGCTTTTCCCACACCCGCGGGACGGCGGCCCACGTCGTGGGATGCACATCGGACAGCGCGGCGGCGATCTCCCGGGCATCGGACACCACCGTGATCTGGGCGCCGGACACCTCGTTGTTGTACAGCGCCATCGTGCGGTCGGCGATGTGCGCCGACGGCAGGAAGGACGTCACCCGATCTCCGAACCGGACACCGAGAACGGCGTCGAGGGCCTGGGCCTCGAAAAGCAGGTGCGCGTGGGTCATCTCCACGCCCTTGGGGTGGCCGGTCGTTCCGGAGGTGTAGATCAGGGTGATCACGTCGTCGGGCTGAACCGCCCGCCAGGTCGCCTCGAAATCGAACTCGTCGTTCGCGGCGGCGTGGAGGTCGTCCAGCGACAGCGTGCCGTCCGGGGCGCCGTCGACGCAGATGATGTGGTCGAGGGTGGCGTCGCTGGCCCGGATCACGTCGACGTACTGCTGTTCGCAGATCACGACTTTGGTGCCGGCGTTGTCGAACACATAGCCGAGTTGCTCGGGCGCCAGCGTGTTGTACACCGAGAACGACGTGGCGCCGAGGTGCTGGGCGCCGACCTCGAGCGGGTAGAACTCGATCCGGTTGGCCATCATCAGCGACACCGTGTCGCCGCGGCGAACTCCCAGACCGTGCAGTCCGGCCGCCACCGCGCGCACGCCGGCCGCATACTCACGCCAGGTCATCGTCTGCCCGCCGCCCGGGGTCCGCAGGGCGGTCGCATCGGGATCGACCGCCGCGGTGCGCTGAAATGCTTCGCACAACGTGGTCGGCGCCTCGGGGGTGGTCGTCTGAGCGGTCACTCAGCTGACGCTAGTCCCGGAGTACCTTGCCGGTATGGGATTTGCGATCACCGACTTGACGCCTGTCGAGCAGACCGCGTTCGTCACCCAGTACGCCCGGGCGGTCGACAGCCGTTGGACCAAGCCCATACTCGGCGACACCCTGGCCGATGACATCGTCGCCAAAATCGACTACGACTTCGACGGTTTGGGCGTGCCCGCCAGTGCGATCCGCCAGACCGCGCTGCGCGCGAAGCTGCTGGATGAGCGGATTCGAGATTTTGTCGCGCAGCATCGCGACGCCGTGGTCGTCGACCTCGGAGCGGGGCTGGCAACACCCATGCGCCGGGTGGCGCCACCACGCACGGTCGATTGGTACGACGTCGACCTGCCGAATGTCATCGCGCTACGGGACCGGGTCGTCCCGCCCGACACCCATGCACATTCGGTGCCCGCGTCGCTGGCCGACGACTCGTGGACCGACCACATCCCCGCACACCGGCCCACCTTTCTGTTCGCGGACGGGCTGCTGGCTTTCGTCTCCGAGACGGTGATCGTCGACCTGTTCCGCCACATTCCGGAGCACTTCGGGTCCGGTGAGATAGCGATCAACGACTACGGGCGGGTGAGTCCGCTCAACATCGCCGCGATGAAAGTAGGCTTCCCCGCCGTCGGAAACCAGTGGAACTACCGGGGTTTCAACGACGCACGCGTTCCGGAGAGCTGGAGTCCCAGGCTGCGCCTGGTCGAGGAGACCAGCCTGGCGCACGTGCCGGAGATCGATCTCTACCCGACCGCGGCGCGGCTCTCGACCCGCCTGATGGGCAAGACGAAATCCGGTGCCCGTTCGGCGCGGATTCTGCGGTACCGGTTCTGAGAAGGTAGGACGGTGGCTTCGATGTCTCAGACCCTGATCACCGGCGCGGACGTGTGGGACGGTATTTCTACACGCACCCAACCGCGGCAGGTGCTGGTGCGCGATGGCCGGATCAAGCGCGTCGCGGAGGTGATCGAGGCAACCCCGGACACGCGCGTGGTCGATCTGCCCGGGCACACACTGACGCCGGGCTTCATCGACTGTCACACCCATGTCACGCTGGCGCCGCCGGTGGGCCTGCTGCTGGCGCTCGACTCGAGCGTTGCCAAGACGCTGAAGGCGCTGCCGGTGTTGCGGGCCCTGCTCGACAACGGGTTCACCACCGTGCGCGACTTGGGTTGCGGCGATGTCGATTACCCGACCATCGACCTGCGCAACGCGGTGGCGGCAGGGCTCGTCGTCGGCCCACGGATGCTGGTAGCGCCGCACATGATCTCTGCCCGCGGTGGCCACGGCGATTTCAGCGGAATGCTGACCGACGAATACCAGGATCGCTGTCGACCGCTGGAATTGGCCGCGGCCGACGGCAACGACGAGATTCGCACCCGCGTCCGTCAGCAGATCCGGGCCGGCGCCGACTGGATCAAGTTCAGCGCCACCGGCGGTTTCGCGTCGCCGTCGGACGACCCCGGGCATGCCACCTACAGCCAGGAGGAGATGGACGTTCTCGTCGCCACGGCTGCCGATCTCGAAATCCCGGCCACGCCACACAGTTACGGCGACGAGGGGGTCCAGCGGGCCGTGCGGGCGGGCGTACGCAGCGTCGAACACGGCAATCTGGCCTCACCGGCAACGCTGCGCATGATCCAGGACGCCGGCGTGTACATGGTGCCCACCCAGTACGTCATCCTGTCCAAGGCCCGCGGCGGTGATGACAATCCGAACTGGACCGCACTCCCGGAGCACACCCGTCGCAAGTTCATCAGATACCGCAGCGCGTTGCTCGACGCGGCCGAAGGCCTGGCCGGCAGCGATGTCCGAATTGCCTTCGGCACCGACGCCGGCATGTTTCCGCATCACGAGAATTGGCGCGAGTTCCCGATGATGGTGTCCACCGGAATCACTCCGCTGCGGGCACTGCAGGCGGCGACCAGCGTGGCCGCCGAAATGTTAAGTCTCGACGACCTCGGGGTGATCGCCGAGGGCAAGATCGCCGACCTGATCGCCATGCCGGGCGACCCGCTGACCGACATCGACGTCACCGGAAAGGTCGACTTTGTCATGAAAGACGGTGTGATCTACAAAGATCCGAGCACACCGGCGCTGCTCTAAATCGCCGAGTGTGCGGCTAGCGGAGCGCTGGGACGCGAGTGTGCGGCCAGCGGAGCGTTCGGCCAACCGCCGGCAGGCGGAGAGGCGTGTGCAGCAATGAGCGACCTAGCCGCCCAGGCATCCCGGGCCGAGGAGCGCCTTCAGGTCGCCCATCAGCGCCGGGGACATGGTCACCCGCAGCGCGGCATCCAGTTCCAACGTGGTGACGCGGTCGCCGCTGAGCAGCCTCAGATGCACCTGCGAGGTCCCGGGGTGTTGCGCCAGAACCTGTTTGAGCGCGGTGACCTTATCTATGGTGCACTGACGGGTCGGCAGGCTCACCGCCAGCGGACGGTTCACCTGAGCGTTGCTGAAGTCGGGCACCACCAGGTCGTTGGCGATCAGCGAGATCCGGTCGTCGCGGATGGCGACCTTCGCCGTCACCAGCACCACGGTGTCGTCGATGACGTCAGCGCCGAACGCCGAGTACGTGTGCGGGAAGAACATCACCTCGATGCCACCGGTGAGGTCTTCCAATTGGGCGGACGCCCAAGGCATTCCGTTTTTGTTCACCCGCCGGTTCACCGATGCCAGGATGCCGCCGACCTTCACCATGGTCTCGTTCGCGACATCCCCGTCCAGGATCGCCGGGATCGGAGTGTCGACCTGGGTGGCCAGCAGATGCGCGACGCCGTTCAGAGGATGCCCGGACACGTACAGCCCGAGCATCTCCCGCTCCAAGGCGAGCTTGTGTTTGTCGTCCCATTCCTCGTCGGGAACGCGGATGGTGAACACCGCGTCGGCGCCCGCTCCCCCGTCATCCGGGTCGCCGCCGAACAGGTCGAACTGCCCCATCGCCTCGGCCTTTTTCGTGCCGAGCACTGACTCGACCGCGTCGGTGTGCACCAGGAACAGGCCTTTGCGCGGATGCTTCAGCGAGTCGAAGGCGCCGGCTTTGATCAGCGACTCGGTGACCTTCTTGTTGCAGGCGGCGATCTCGACCTTGTTCAGGTAATCCGAGAAATCGGTGTAATTACCCTTGTGAGTGCGGGTGTTGATCAGCGAGGCAACAACATTCGCGCCGACGTTGCGCACCGCGCCGAGGCCGTAGCGGATGTCGGTGCCCACCGAGGCGAAGTTGAGCCCGGACTCGTTGACGTCCGGCGGCAGCACGGTGATGCCTAGTTTGCGGCAGTCGGCCAGATACACCGCGGCCTTGTCCTTGTCGTCACCGACCGAAGTGAGCAGTCCGGCCATGTACTCGCCGGGATAGTTGGCTTTCAGATACGCGGTCCAGTACGACACCAAGCCGTAGCCGGCGGCGTGCGATTTGTTGAATGCGTAGTCGGCGAACGGCAGGATGGTGTCCCACAGCGCCTTGATGGCCTTGGCCGAGAATCCGTTGGCCTGCATGCCTTCTGAGAAGCCCTCGAACTCCTTCTCCAGCACCTCGCGCTTCTTCTTGCCCATCGCCTTACGCAGAATGTCGGCTCGGGCGAGCGAGTAGCCGGCCACCTTCTGCGCGATGCGCATGATCTGTTCCTGGTACACGATCAGGCCGTAGGTCTCGGCGAGGACCTCGCGCAGCGGCTCCTCGAGCTCGGGATGGATCGGCTTGATCGCCTGCCGGCCGTTCTTGCGGTCGGCGTAGTCGTTGTGGGCGTTCATCCCCATCGGGCCGGGACGGTACAACGCCAGCACGGCGACGATGTCCTCGAACCCGGTGGGCTGCATGCGGCGCAACAGATCACGCATCGGCCCGCCGTCGAGCTGGAACACCCCTAGCGTCTCGCCGCGGCCCAGCAGGTCGAAGGTGGCCGGGTCGTCGAGCGCGACCGCCTCGAGATCGAGGTCGATACCGCGGTTCTCTTTGATGTTGACCAGCGCGTCGCCGATGATCGTCAGGTTGCGCAGGCCGAGGAAGTCCATCTTCAGCAGGCCGATGGCCTCACATGACGGGTAGTCCCAGCCGGTGATGACCGCACCGTCCTGCGCCCGCTTCCACAACGGGATCACGTCGGTCAGCGGCTCGCTGCTCATGATCACCGCGCAGGCGTGCACGCCGGAGTTTCGGATCAGGCCTTCCAGTCCGCGGGCGGTCTGATAGATGGTGCGCACGTCGGGGTCGGTGTCGATCAGGCCGCGGATCTCGGCGGCCTCTTTGAAACGCTCGTGGTTGGGGTCGGTGATCCCCGAGAGCGGGATGTCCTTGGCCATGATCGCCGGTGGCAGTGCCTTGGTGATCCGGTCGGCGATCGCGAAGCCGGGCTGCCCGTAGTGGATCCGGGCGGAATCCTTCAGTGCCGCTTTGGTTTTGATGGTGCCGAAGGTGATGACCTGCGCGACCCGGTCCTGCCCCCACTTCTCGGCGGCGTAGCGGACCATTTCACCGCGTCGGCGGTCGTCGAAGTCGATGTCGATGTCGGGCATCGACGCACGCTCGGGGTTGAGGAACCGCTCGAACAGCAGCCCGTGTTCGATCGGGTCGATGTCGGTGATGCCCAGCGCGTAGGCCACCAGCGACCCGGCGGCCGAGCCACGGCCGGGGCCCACCCGGATGTCGACCGAGCGCGCATAGTTGATCAGGTCGGCGACGATGAGGAAGTAGGACGGAAAACCCTTGTCGCAGATGACTTCGATCTCGTAGGCGGCCCGCTCGGAGTAGCCGTCCGGCGTCGCGTCGGGGAAACGGCGGCGCAGTCCGGCCGCCACCTCGTGACGCAACCACGACGCCGGATCGTGGCCCTCGGGCACCGGGAACACCGGCATCCGGTCCTTGGGCGCCCACACCTCGGCGTACGAGCTGACCCGCTCGGCGATCAGCAGGGTCGAGTCACACGCACCGGGGACCTGGCCGTCCCAGAGCTCACGCATCTCGGCGGCCGACTTGAGGTAGTAGCCGTCACCGTCGAATTTGAACCGGGTCGGATCGGTCAGCGTCTTGCCGGTCTGCACGCACAGCAACGCCTCGTGGTTGTGCGCGGCGTCCCGGGTGACGTAGTGGCAGTCGTTGGTGGCCAGCGGCGGAATGTTCAGCGCGCGACCGATTTCCAGCAGCCCGTCGCGCACCCGGCGTTCGATGGACAGACCGTGGTCCATCAGCTCGAGAAAGAAGTTCTCGGGTCCGAAGATCTCCCGCCACTTGGCTGCCGCCTCCAGCGCCTCGCGGTGGTGGCCGAGCCGCAGCCTGGTCTGCACCTCGCCGGACGGGCAGCCGGTGGTCGCGATGATGCCGCTCGCGTTCTCGGCGATCAGCTCGGCGTCCATCCGCGCCCACTTGCCGAGCTGGCCCTCGAAGGACGCCAGCGACGACAGCTTGAACAGGTTGCGCAGGCCGGTGGCATTCTCGGCGACCATCGTCATGTGCGTGTAGGAGCCGCTGCCGGAGACGTCGTCGCTCTTCTGGCCCGGGTCTCCCCACAGGATGCGCTTGGTCTCGAAGCGGGATGCCGGCGCGATGTAGGCCTCGATGCCGATGATCGGCGTGATGCCGGCGGCGGTGGCCCCGTTGTAGAACTCGCTGGCGCCGAACATGTTGCCGTGGTCGGTCATCCCGATCGCGGGCATCTGCAGCCGTTGCGCCTCCGCCAGCATCGGCGAGACCTTCGCGGCACCATCCAACATCGAGTATTCGGTGTGGTTGTGCAGGTGCACGAACGACTTGCTCATAGGGACGCCAGTCTATGACCGGACACCGACGCGCACCCGGCGTGTCGCGGAGTGTGTCGTGCCGCCGAAGGACATTTACGAGCGCAGCGCGACGGTTTCGGTGTCGCTGGCGGCGTGCTTGCCGTTCGATACGGTCCCGTCGGTGGAGTCGTCGAGCGACTCCGGCGGCGACACCGGCTGCGGCTCCGGCTTGGGCGCCCGCTCGCGCGGCGCGGGCTGCGGCGGCTTGGAGGGCCACCAGTTCCATTTGCCGACCAGCACCGCGACCGCGGGCACGGTGATGGTGCGCACCAAAAAGGTGTCCAGCAGCAGCCCGACTCCGATGATGAAACCGCACTGCACCAAGGTGCTGATGCTGGCGAACAGCATGCCGAACATCGAGGCGGCGAAGATGACGCCGGCCGCGGTGATCACACCGCCGGTCGAGCGCACGGTCTGGATGACACCGGAGCGGATCCCGTGCGGGGACTCCTCGCGCAGCCTCGAGATCAGCAGCAGGTTGTAGTCGGCGCCCATCGCGACCAGCACGATGAAGGTCAGGCCCGGGATGCTCCACGTCAGCGACTGACCGAGGATGAACTGGAAGACGATCACGCCGATGCCCAGCGCCGAGAGATACGAGAGCACCACGGACGCAATCAGATACAACGGTGCCACCACGGCACGCAGTATCGCCACCAGGATGAAGAACACGATCAGGATGGTCATCACGATGATGAGATTGATGTCGTCGCCGTAGTAGGCGCGGGTGTCGCGGAGCATCGCGGTGACACCCGACGCGGAGATCGACGCCTCTTTCATCATCGGGCGGGGATGTGGCCCGCGGGCCGCGTCGGTGATCTGGCGAATCTGGCTGAACGCCTCGGTCGCGAACGGGTTCAGGTTGGTCTGAACGAGGTAGCGCGCGGTGTGCCCGTCCGGAGAGATGAACGCGGTCAGCGCGCTGTTCAGACCTCCCCCGGTCTGCGAGGTGTCTTTGATCAGCGCCTTGACCTCGTCGATCATCTGCTGGATCGCCTCGGCGTAGGTGTGCGCGTCCTTCGCCGGCGGGGCGCTGCCGGCATTGCCGGGGCCGTCGTTGCTCAACGTGCGCAGCTCGGTGCGGGCGTTCTCGACGATCCGGCGGACTTCGCGCGACGACGCTTCGATGGAGGGCTCGTCGGGAAACGACGACAGCTGCTCGGCGAACTCGGACATCTTCTTCAGCGCGCCGCCGTCGCGGTTCGCGGTCGCGACGACGTCGAGCACCGTCACCGGGGTGGCGCCGACGGTGTTCGCGATCTCGGCGATGTCGACCGACATCGCAAAGCCGAGTCCACGCACGGTGTCGATGAACGTCTTGGTGTCGTCGAGCGGCTTCTCCGGAGCCGGCGGCGCGGTCGGCAGGGTCACCCCGGGCGGCAGGTCGAGGCTACTGAGATCCGGTGTGAGATCGACGTTTCCGGAGCTGGACACCGAATACAACAGCGCCGCGACGTTCGGGAACCCTTCCGCGCCCTCGAGATCCTTGTTGCCGCCCTGGCTGCCCTTGTCGCGCCGGGGCAGTAGGCCACCGTCGGCCGCGTGCTTCTTGTCGTCCGATTTCGCCGACGGCACCGGAGCGGGCCTGATCGCGGCGATGTCCGGCAACTGGCTGACCCGCTGCTCCATCTGCTTCAGCTCGACGAGCGCGGGACGCTTGCGGAGGTCTTCGGTCGACTGGACGACGAGATACTCGGGAATAGTCGCGTTCAGCGGAAAGTGTTCCGCCAGAGTGGCGTAGCCGACGGCACTTTCGACCGTTTTCGGCAGGGTCTTGCTGTCGTCGTAGTTGAATCGGGCGAACATTGCGCAGCCGGCCAGGATCAGCAGCACCGTGAGGCTGCCGGCCAGATGGATCACCGGCTTGCGGACGAGGCGGACTCCGGTCACCCGCCAGAAGTGGCCGGTGAGATCGCGCCGCGGCTTGATCCAATTCCGTCTTCCGGCGAGGACCATCAGCGCCGGCAGGAACGTCACGGCCGCACATAGCGCCACCGCGATGGAGATCGCCAACGCCGGCCCGACGTTTCGGAACGCTCCCAGCTTGGTGAAGATCATCCCCAGGAAGGTGACCGCCACCGTCGCGGCAGACCCGGCGATGACCTTGCCGATCGACGTCAGCGCCTTCGCGACGGCTTCGTCGGAGTCCAGACCCTGCCGCAGATAGTCGTGATATCGGCTGATCAAGAAGACCGCGTAGTCGATTCCCGCGCCGAACATCATCGTCGTCATCAGCGTGATGGTCTGGGTGGAGACGCCCAGGCCGAGTTGGGCGACACCGGAGACCAATGCCTGCGCGACACCTACCGAGACGCCGATCGTGATCAGCGGCAGCATCATGGTCAGGAAATTGCGGTAGATGACGAAGAGGATGACCAGAACCATCACCACGACCGCGGTCTCGATGACGTGCATGTCGCGGATGCCGATGTACATCAGGTCGTCGCCGGTAGCCGCGGGACCGGTCAGGTGCGCGGTCAGCGTCGACCCGGCGACGGACTTCTTGACGATCTCGGCGACCCGGCCGAACCCCTCGTGCAGCTCGGGTGTGCCGACTCCGCCGGACAACACCATCGGCAGATACCAGGCTTTGTGGTCCTTACTGGTCATCGCCTCGCGCAGCGCCGGAGTGCGGACGAAGTCCTGCAACATGACGATGTCGCGGGTGTCCGGTCGCAGATTGGTGGCCAGCGTGCGGTAGGTGCTCAGATCGGACGGGTTGAGCCCGTTGTCGTCGGTCAGGACGACCAGCAGCACGTTCTCGTTCTCCGAACCGGACTGGTGGAAAGCCTCGGAGATCTGACGGGTCGTCTCCAGCACCGGAGCGTCAGACGGCAGAATCGGCACCGGCCGCTTGGCGGCCATCTCGGTCAGCGACGGGAACGTCACCGACAGCACTGCCGTCAGCGCGATCCAGAATCCGATGACCGCCCAGGGCCAGCGTCGTACGCACACGCCGATCCAGCCGAAGACACCGATGCCGTCGGCCACCGTCGCTCTACGAGCCCCCCGTAACACCCGGTCAGGCTACCGCCGTTGGCTGTGGATGTCGGCCCTTCGGGCCAGGTGAGTTCGCGGCGACCCGCGGCGACGGGCTAGCCGTACAGCTCGACGAACTGCTTCAGCGATTTCTCCACGTCGCCTTTGACGGCGCGGGCCGCGGTCGCACCCACCGGCCCGAACAGCGCCCGCCCGCCCAAATCGAGGCGTATCCCCAGCTTCGAGCCCGTTTCGGTGGGCGAGACGCTGAGGGTGACGGTGTACTTCGCGCCGCCCTTGCCCGATCCCGACAACGCGATCCGGTTCGGTGGCTCCCAGGTGGTGACCGTCCATGTCACCCGGTTGCGGAAACCCTTGGCGCGAGCCACGCCGACGATCTCGGTGCCTTCCCCGAGCTCGTCCGGCAGCTCGCTGCGCCACCCCTCGTGCATGGTCAACCACTCGCCCAGCTGGGACAGGTCGGAGACGTGGTCCCACATGTCCTGCGGGCGCATCGGGACATCGGCCGTGACGTCGACTTTGGCCATCGGGTGAGCTTAGCGGCCGAGTCGCACCGGCCACGGTGGCCTCGGCGGGACGACGACGCGCTAGCGACTCGGGCCGCCGCGCAAGCGGTTGCCGATCCGCAGCCCGGGCAGCAGCAGAGTGCGCGGCATGTACCGGCCGCCGATACTCACGGCTTTGGGCACGATGCCGGGAACCACGCTGCGCTTGCCCTCGACCATTCCGGCGATGGCCGCCTCGGCGACATCATGCGGCGACACCTGGGCGATCGGGATGCTGAAGCGCTCGGCGTTGGCGATCTCACCCCACTCCGTCGGCACCGGTCCCGGGCACAGCACCGTCACCGACACACCCGTCCCGCTCAGCTCCTCGTGGACGGCCTCCGAGAAGGTCTGCACGAAAGCCTTGGTCGCCGAGTAGACGGCCATGTACGGCATCGGCTGGAAGCCGGCGATCGAGGCGATGTTGAGTACCGCCCCGGCCCCCCGCTCGACCATGCCGGGCAACGCGGCATGGGTGAGCTCCATCAGGGTCAGCGAATTCAGCACCACCTCTTCGCTCTCCCGGTCGATCGGCAGGTCCTGAAAGACTCCGCTGGTACCGAAACCCGCGCTGTTACACAGACCGGCGATCGGCTCGCCGCGAAGAAGCTCGGAAAGTTGTTGGCGCGCTTCAGCATCGGACAGGTCGAGGGGCTGCACCTCGGCACTGACGGAGTATTGCGAACCCACCTCGTCGGCGAGCTCGTCCAGACGTTCCTTGCGACGTGCCACCAGCACCAGCGGGTAGCCGCGCCGGGCCAGCCCCCGCGCCAACTCGGTGCCGATACCCGAGGAGGCTCCGGTGATGACGACGGGCGCCTGGTTGGTCGGTTTCGGAAGACTCATGATCGCCTCACCAATGAATTCCGCGGGTGGCCCGCACGAAGGTCTCGCTTCTGCCATCGAATGTTGTTGCGTTGCTGCTGGATTCGTCACCCTTGGCGGCCGACGAGTCACCGAACATGCTGAACGCCCGGTTACGGACCCGGTCCATCACCGCCGGGTTGACCGCGTCGGCGACGGCGGCCAGCTGCCCGAGCGGTGAGCTGGCCCGCCGGGGCCGCTGCACGATCGCATCGGTGATCACCCCGGCCGCCTGGTCCGGAGTCAGCGCCGGGAACTTGTCGTACATCTTCGTCGGGCTGATCATCGGCGTCCGGACCAGCGCCATGTGCACTGTGGTGAATTTGATGTCCTCGTCGACCACCTCGGCCTGCAGTGCGTCGCAGAGGCTGTCGAGGGCGGCCTTGCTGGCGATGTAGGCGCCGAACCGTGGCGCCCGCGTCTGCACGCCGACCGAGGACACGTTGATGATCTGGCCGAATCCGCGTTCACGCATACCCGGGATGAACTTCAGGATCAGCTGCACCGCGCCGAGGTAGTTCAACTGCATGGTGCGCTGGTAGTCGTGGATGCGGTCGTACGACAGCTCCAACGATCGCCGGATGGACCGTCCGGCGTTGTTGATCAGCATGTCGACGCCGCCGAGATCGGCGAGCACTTCGTCGGCCATCGCGCCGATGGCGTCCATGTCGGTCAGGTCGCAGGGATAGACGTGCGCCGTGCCGCCGCTGCTGCGGATGTCGTCGGCGACCTTGTCGAGGTTCTCCCGGGTCCGCGCAACGAGCACCACCTCACCGCCGGCCTCGGCGATCTTCTTGGCCGCGGCCTCGCCGATTCCCGAGGACCCGCCAGTGATCAACGTGATCGTGCCCTCGACGGCGTCGGGCAAGGTGCGGCCCTGCACCGCGTCGAGCAGATTGCGCAGGTAGAAGGGCCGGTAGCGGCCTGCCGCATTCGGGGTGTTGACGAGGTTGGACACCGCGGCGATCGGCTTCTCGACGAAACCGGTCAGATCACCCAAATTCATTGATGGCACGCTTTCCGTGGTGACTGCCCTGGACTTGCACCGAGTCTGCTACACCGCCGCGAAGTTCAGGCGGTTCTACGGCAATCCGGTTGTTACGCCGGGTAATCGCGTTGTGACGGCACGCTAACGGTTGGGCAATTCCCCCATGGTGTCCTGACCAGCATGGGAATGCTCACCCGCTTTCGCCGGCCCGGGACGGTGTCGCTGTACGCGAAGCTCGGCGGTCACGACGCTTTGGAGGTCGTTGTCGAGGACTTCTACTGCCGGGTGCTGGACGACGATCACCTGGCCGGCTTCTACGCCGGTTCGGACATGAGGTGCGTGAAGGCCCGCCAGGTCGAGTTCCTCGGCGCTGTCCTCGGCGGGCCCGGGCCCTACACCGGTTCGTCGATGCGACAGGTCCACGAGGGCCGCGGGATCACCATGCATCACTTCGCGATGGTGGCCGCACATCTGGCCGACTCGCTGTGTGCCGCCGGATTGCACCCCGACACCATCACCGAGATCCTGCATGCGATCGCGCCGCTTGCCGGTGAGATCGCCGCGCAGGACGTCCGGGCGGTGGTCTGAGAACACTCGAACTTCGCCGAGCGTGCATGGTCTGCGATCAGCGGCCTGGTTAATCGCGTGGCAGCACGCTCGGCGGACCACTTCGGTACCGGATCCGGTCGGCCTGCCAAATTGATCGGTGCAGGCTACATTTGAAATCAAGGCTCTTCGGCATTCTCGGCAGAATAGAAACTGGGCCATGTTTTCCGCCATCAACCGGTACGTCCCCGCCGCGGTCGCCGCCGTCGCGCTCGTAGCCACGGTCGCCGTTGCGCCGTGCCGGACCGCGATGGCCGATCCTGACCAGGACCAGAAGTTCTTCGATCTCCTTGGCCAGAAGGAGATTCCGCCCGTGGACAATGCGAACAGTTTGATCGGCACCGCCAAAAAGGTGTGCGCCAAACTGGACGAAGGCATGCCGGCGGGCGAATTGGTCGAATTGATTCGTAACAACGGGTTCAACGAAAATCCCCTCGCCCGCCTGCAACCTCAAGATCGCATCACACGAACCATCACCCAATTCATCAACGCTTCGGTCGAGGCGTACTGCCCGTACGACAGGGGCAAGATCGCCTCCATCAGCATCGGCCCTGGGGCGCGGCCGCATATTCAGCTGGTCTCGCTGAGCGGACCCGTTCACGCCGGCGATATCGCACCGACAAAGCCGTTGCCGGTGCCGGCCCAACCGGTGGTGCCTCAAGAAATCGCGCCGCAGCCCAGGCAAGATCCGGCACCGCCGCCGCGCCGGGTGCAGACTGCTCCGTCACAACCTCCGCCCCAGCGGACGGAGCCGCAGCCGCCCGCCGCGCCGGCACCCGAGCCCGAGGCCCCCGCCCCGGTGGTGCCCGGCGGCGGTGCTGAGGGTGGCGCGCCGGCGCCTCCGACACCCGAGCAGCCCTCGCCCCCGGGTCACATCAGGCTTGCGCCCTAGGCAGCGGCCAGCGCCGGCTGCGCGAAATCACCCTCACGTTCGGACTCGGCGCATCGTGAGCGGGCCGCCCGTGCCCGGTCGTTGAATTAGAGTGCTGGCATGGTCGGCACAGCGCCTGCGCAGCTCGAGTCCGGTTCGACTCCGTTCCGGTTCGATCGGCCGGAATTTGCCGGAGCCCTAGGCGATCTGGGTGTCCTGGTTCCGATCGCGGTGGCGCTGATCGTCAAGAATGGTCTGACCCCGACGGCGGTGTTGCTGCCCGCGGGTCTGCTCTATGTGGCGGCCGGTCTGGTCTACCGACTGCCGGTGCCGGTGCAGCCGTTGAAAGCTTTCGGGGCGATCGCCATTGCGCACGGCTTCGGCGCCGACGACATTGCGGCCGGTGCGTTGTCGATGGGCGCGCTCTTCTTGGTGCTCGGCGCGTCGGGTCTGTTGGATTGGGTGGCAAAGGTGTTCCCGCACGCGATTATTCGCGGGATACAGCTGTCGGTGGGGTTGCTGTTCTGTCAGCTGGCCTGGCGGCTGGTGTCAGCCACTCCCAAGACCTTCGCCGATCATCGGCACTCGATCTGGTGGTTGGGTGGCGCGACCCTGATGGTCGTCGCCGTCGCCCTGTTGTTGCGACGCCGCCAGATCACGTTGGTGTTCCTGGCGATATCCGTCCTGGCGATGGTGCTGGCCTTCCACGGCACGTTCACATTCGGCCCGTCGGCGGTGCACGTGCCACACCTGAGCCGGGCCGCCTTCGCCGCAGCGGCTGTGGCCCTCGTGCTGCCGCAAGTACCGCTGTCATTCGCGAATTCGTGCCTGGCCACTGCCGACACCGCACGCACCTACTTCGGTGAGGCCGCCCGACGGGTTCGGCCGGGCCGATTGGCCACCACGATCGGTATCGCGAATCTGTTCGCCGGCGCGATCAGCGGAATGCCGGTCTGCCACGGCGCGGGCGGCATGACGGCGCACCGCACCTTCGGCGCCCGCAGTGGTGGTGCGCCGATCATGTTGGGCGGCATACTGATCGCCCTCGCGCTCGTGATGGGTGCGGCCCTGACCGCGGCGCTGGCCGGTTTCCCGGTCCCGATCCTGGCCGGTCTGCTGACAGTTGCAGGTCTGCTGCACATCATGTTGTTGAGGGACCTACAGGGGCGCTGGCAGTGGGCGTTGGCGATCGCCGTCGGCGTCACCGGGTTCCTGAGCAACCTCGCGGTGGCCCTGGTCGGGGCGCTGGCCATCTGGTGGGCGGTGCACGCAATCCGTTCGCGCCGATCTCGTCACGAATGATCTTTGCCGGCAAGCTGATCCAGGGCGTGCTCGAGGACACCGGCCAACACCCCGAGACCGTCGCGAACGCCGCCCGGCGAACCCGGCAGGTTGACGATCAGCGTGCGGCCCGCCACCCCGCAGACGCCGCGCGACAATATCGACGTCGGCACCTTCGGCAGACCGGAGCGCCGGATCTCGTCTGCCAGGCCGGGGATGTCGTAGTCGAGCACCGCGATGGTCTGGGCGGGCGTGTCGTCGGTGGGCGAGATGCCGGTGCCGCCGGAGGTGATCACCACGTCGACCCGGTCGGCGACCGCTGCCCGCAGCGCGCGGCCCACCGGGTCGCCGTCGCCGACAACGACCGGTGCTACCGACGGAAAACCCTGCTGCACAAGCCAATCCGCGATCAACGGGCCGCAGCGATCCTGGTACACGCCGGCCGCCGCGCGGTTCGAGGCGATCACCACCCGTGCCGATCGCCCAGCCATCACCGCTCCCAGGTTCCGTGCCGGCCGCCATCCTTGCGGAGCACCCTGACGTCGTCGATACGGGCGGCCGGATCCACTGCCTTGATCATGTCGTAGAGCGTCAGCGCGGCCACCGACACCGCGGTCAGCGCCTCCATCTCCACCCCGGTGCGATCGGTGCTGCGCACCGTCGCGGTGACGTCCACATCGGTTGCGCTGAAACCGAATTCGATCTCGACACCGGTCAGCGCCAGCTGGTGGCACAACGGGATCAGCTCGCTGGTGCGTTTGGCCGCCTGGATTCCGGCGATCCGCGCGGTGGCCAGCGCGTCGCCCTTGGCCAGCCCCCCTGCCGAAATCAGCTCCACCACCTCCGCGGTGGTGCGCAGCGACCCGGCGGCGACAGCGACCCGCTTGGTGGTCCCCTTGTCGGTGACATCGACCATATGGGCCGCGCCGCGGTCGTCGATGTGCGACAGCCGGCCGGTCGGCGGTTCAGCGGCGGCGTCGGACGTCACGCGTGTCATTCTGACAGGTCGTCAGGCCAGGTCCCAGACCTGCACCGCGGCGCCGGCCGGCATCTCGGTGACCTCGGCAGGGATGTCGAGCAGGCAGTTCGCCGCCGCCAGGGATCGCAGGTGGTGCGAACCGGGTGGGCCCTCGCTGCTCACCGCGCCGGTAGCCGGGTCGAACACCCCGCGCCGAAACTGACGCTTGCCCGCCGGCGAGGTCAACGACTCGGCCAGCACCGCCGGCCGCCGCGGGCGGTCGACATCGGGCAGCCCCATCGCGGCACGCAGCGGACCGCGAATGAAGACCTCGAAGCACACCAGCGCGCTGACCGGGTTTCCGGGCAGCGTCAGGATGGGCGTGCCGGCCACCCGGCCGGCGCCCTGCGGCATGCCGGGCTGCATCGCGACCCGCGCGAATTCCACTCCCCGATCCCCGGATCGGCCGAACGCGTCCTTCACCACCTCGTACGCCCCGGCGCTGATGCCGCCACTGGTGATGATCAGGTCGGAGTCGGCGGCATGCCGGTCCACCACATCGACGAACCGCGCGACATCGTCGCTGACCGTCGCGATCGCGACCACGTCGGCGTCCGCCGCTCGGATCGCCGCGGCCAGCATGGGCGCGTTGGACTCGTAGATCTGGCCGGGCCGCAGGGCTTGGCCGGGCGCCACCAACTCCGACCCGGTGGAGACCAGCAAAACGCGCTGGCGCGCGGTCACCCTCAACTCCGGGAATCCCAGTGCCGCCACCAGGCCGATCACCGCGGGGGTGACCACTTGGCCGGCCCGCAACACGATGCTGCCCGCCTCGACATCCTCACCCGCCCGGCGGATGTGCTTGCCCTCGGGAACGGGCGCGGTGACGCTGACGAAGTCGACGCGACCGTCGGTGGCCTCGACCGGTACGACGGCTGTCGCACCGGGCGGAACCGGAGCTCCGGTCATGATGCGATGCGCGGTACCCGGCTCGAGCGGCGGCAGATCGAGGCGACCGGCCGGGATGTCCTCGGCCACCGGCAGTGTCACCGGCCGGTCAGCCGAGGCCCCGGCCACCTCGTCGGCGCGGACCGCGTACCCGTCCATCGCGGAGTTGTCGAACACCGGCAACGACACCGGTGCGGTGACGTCCTCGGCCAGCACCCGCCGCTCGGCGTCCCGCAATGCCACGCTGACGGCGGGACGGGCGGTGATCAGCTCCGCGACGATCCGTTGGTGTTCCTCGACCGACCGCATGACGCTTGACCTGCACCTCCCACCAGAGCTTGGGCGAAGACCTCAATATAGTGGGACCCCGATGACGCTCGTTGTGCGTGCTGCGCTCACGGATCACCCGATCAGCCTCGGCGAACACCAGAACCTGGTGAGCCAGGACGCCGCGGGTGCGGTGGTCGGATTCGTCGGCCAGATTCGCGACCACGACCATGGCCGCCCGGTCGTCGAGCTCGAATACTCGGCGCACCCGTCGGCGGCCGATGTTCTCGCGGAGGTGGTCGCCGACGTCGCCGCCCAGTCGCCGGAAACGCGCGCCGTCGCCGCCAGCCACCGGATCGGAGTCTTAAGGATCGGCGACGCCGCACTGGTCGTCGCGGTGTCGGCCGACCATCGTCAAGCGGCCTTCGCCACCTGCGCGCACCTCGTCGACGCGATCAAGGAGCGGCTGCCGGTCTGGAAGCGCCAGGTCTTCGCCGACGGGACCGACGAATGGGTGAACTGCACCTAGGTCAGCCGCCGGCGAACGGGGGCAACACATCGATCGTGGTACCCGGCCGCAGCGGCTGAGCCCGGTCGCGAACCGCCACCCCATCGCAGAGGAACGAGCACCGCGGCAGCACCCCGGCCAGGTCGGGGTGACGTTCGCCGAGCTGCGCGAGCAGGTCGTCGACGGTGGTGCCGTCGCGCGGCATCAGCTGCTCGGATTCCGACCCGGCGGCGGCCCGGGCGGCGGCGAAATAGCGCACGCTCACCCGGATCGTCCCGGTGGTCTCGACCGTCATCTCAGCCGCCGATCGCACTCATCGGCCGCGCGGGCTGCACGAAATCCGGGTCGTCGATGCCATGGCCGGCGGGCTTGTCCCACATCGCATTTCGCCATGCCGCTTCGATCGAGGCGTCGTCGGCGCCGCTGCGCAGCACGGCCCGCAGGTCGGTCTCGGCAGTGGCGAACAGGCAGCTGCGCAGCTGCCCGTCGGCGGTGAGCCGGGTTCGGTTGCACGCCGAGCAGAACGGTTGTGACACCGACGCGACGAGCCCGACTTTTCCCGAGCGGCCGGTCGCCGGATCGGTGATCCGCCACAACTCCGCCGGCGCCGAATCACGGGGTGCGCGGTCAGGTTCCAGCGTGAACGCGTGTCGTCGCAGCTGGGTCAACACCTGATCGGCCGTCACCGCGGCCGCCCGGCTCCATTGGTGCTCGGCGTCCAGCGGCATCTGCTCGATGATCCGCAACTGGTAGTGGTGTTCCAGGCAGAACCGCACCAGGGCCACCGCGTCGTCGAGGCCGGTCTGCGGGTCGAGTACGGCGTTGACTTTCACTGGGCGTAGGCCGGCCCGGTGCGCGGCGGCCAGACCGTTCAGCACGTCGCCCAGCCGGTCGCGACGGGTGATCGCCGCGAATCGCATGCCGTCCATGGTGTCCAGCGAGACGTTCACCCGGTCCAGGCCGATTCGGGCCAGCGTCTCGGCATGCCTGGCCAGGAGCACTCCGTTGGTGGTCAACGCGAGCTCCGGCCGGGGTCGCAGCGTCGCCGCCGCGGCGATCACCTCCGCACAGTGCTTGGCCAGCAACGGTTCTCCACCGGTGAATCGCACTTTCGTGATGCCGAGCCGGGTGACCCCGATCCGCAGCAAGCGCACCATCTCGTCGGGCTGCAACAACTGCTCCGCCGCCGACCACTGCAGACCCTCGGCGGGCATGCAATAGGTGCAGCGCAGATTGCAGCGATCGGTCAGCGACACCCGTAGGTCGGTGGCGACGCGGCCGAAGCGGTCGATCAGGGGACCCGTCATGGGGGCGGAGGCCGACGGGCCCACGGCACGACGCCGCACCAGCGGCACACCCAGCGTCGTGATCATGGCCTCATCCTCATCGGGAGCAACGCCTGCCATTATCCACCGGCCTGCGGCCACCGCCCGCCTGCCGACGCCTACGCTGACCCGATGGTGGACAAGAAAGTCGACTTCGAGCGGTTGGCCGAAGCCCTGACCGGCTATCACGCCGCGTACCTCGTCACCGTCGACGACGACTTTCGGGTGCACACCGTCGACGTCGAACCGGAACTGGACGGGCAGCTGTTCATCGTCGGTCTGGTCGGCGGCAAGACCCGGCACAACGTCGAAAACCGCAGTGCCGCAACCCTGCTGTGGCCACCGGCCGAGCGCGGTGGCTACTCGCTGATCGTCGACGGCGTCACACAGCTGACCGACGACGACGAATCAGGCGAGACCGCGACACTGCGGGTGACGCCGACACGCGCACTGCTGCATCGCAAAGCCGACCCCGCGGTGGGCGGAGACCTCCGCCACGACTGCGTGGTGTTCTCGCGGTCCTGACCTCACAGCGGCGACTCACCCGCTGACAGGTCGAGTTGATCGGCGCGTAACCGCAGCGGTCGTCGTGCAGCTTACCTTTATGCCATGTCGACCGACCGGCGTTATATGCGAGACGCCTCGTGAGCACCCCGGTGCGGGCCATCATCTTGGCCGGTGGCAGGTCGCGGCGTCTCGGCGTGGACAAGCCTGAGGTGCGGATAGGCGGGAGGCGGTTGCTCGACATCGCGCTGGCCGCGGTCGCCGGTGCCGACCCCGTCGTGGTGGTCGGTCCTCCGCGCAAGCTGCCGCCCGGAGTCGTTGTGGTGCGCGAAGATCCGCCCGGTGCGGGCCCGGTCGCGGCGCTGGCTACGGGCGTGTCGGCGCTGCCCCCGGGCGTCGCCGACATCGTGGTGCTGGCGGCCGACCTGCCCGGCATCGAGCCCTCGGCGGTGGCAGCGCTGGCCGCGGCCCGCGGCGCCGCGCCGGTCGCGTTGGCGGTCGACGACAGCGGTCACCCGCAGTACCTGACCGCGGTGTGGAATTCAGCGGACCTGGTGGCGGCCCTCGCCAGTGGCCCGCGCCGAGTCCGGGATCTCATCCCGGACACCGCCGTGTGGGCCGCGGTCGGCGATGTCAGCGATATCGACACACCCGACCAGCTCGCGGCGGCCCGGGCTCGTGCCACCTTCACGCACGAGTGAGAACGGTCATTGACCAACAGGCGCGACGCCGCGCGGGCTCCGCATTCCGGGGGCGGCCAGAAGTGCCGTCATCCGGGGATCGCGACGTCGTCGGGCATGAAGTCGACCGCGAGCCGGTAGCCGCGTTTGACCGCGGTGGCGATCAGCTCTCTGACGCCGATCGCCGACCGGAGCCTCGCGACCGCGGCTTCGACGACGTGTGGGTCGTCGCCGCCGAGCGCTTCGAGCATCAGGTCCCGCGACACCACCGCGCCGGGCGAAGCGGCCAGCATTTTCAGCAGTACCAGCGAGTTGGGCGACAGATCCCGCACGACGCCGTCGACCACCGCACAGGTCGCCCGCACGCCCAAGGTGTGACCGGCCACCGCCAAGTCCGGCCGGCGACGCGGCAGCTCGTCGGCGACGGCGCGGGCCAGCGAACCGAGCCGCATCCGCTCGGGCTGCACCGACGGGATGTTGGCGCGGTCCAGCGGCCGGGCCGTCACCGGCCCGACGCAGAACGCGGTCACCGAGGCGCTCATGGTCCGCCGCACGGCTTCGTCGAGCCGCAGCTCCCCGGCCCGCATCAGAAACGACGCCGCTGCTGGTGCCGAAGTGAACGTGATCGCGTCGACACCGGCGAGCGCGACCTTTTCGATCAGTCCGTCGAGCGGGCCGAAATCTTCCGGCGGCTCCCAGCGATACACCGGCACGCCCACCACGGTGGCACCTCGTCCGACGAGCGTGTCGAGGAACCCGGGAACCGGATCCCAGTCATCGGTGGCGCCGTGCAGCTGCACCGCCACCCGCTTGCCGTCGAGGTCATCGACGGTCAGGTGGGCCAGCACCTCTTCGGACGACTCCGAGACCGGCGACCATTCTTCGCGCAGACCCGCTGCCCGCAGCGCACCGGTGGCTTTCGGGCCACGCGAGATCACCCGGGCCTTGCTCAGCGACGCGAGCAGCGTCTCGGCCACTCCCCATCCCTCGGCGGTCTTGACCCAACCGCGGAACCCGATGCCGGTCGTGGCGATCAGGATGTCCGGCGGTGCGTCGATCACGTCGTCGGTGGCGGCGCGCAGCCGGACATCGTCGGCCAACGACACCATGCTCATGGCAGCGGCGGATACGACGTCGGCGCCACGCCGCCGCAGCATCGTGGTGAACTCGTCCACACGCCGTGACGCTGTCACGGCCACCGTGAATCCCGTCAACACCGCCGCATCTGGCTCAGTCATACCTTTGCGCTATCCGATCGCTTCGCCATTTGTTCTGCCCCGTCGAATAGTCGTACCTGGTGGTGACCCCAATTCACGATGGGTTCCAGGGTTGCGGAACGAATTGTGCCTGGCAAATCGGCGCACTATTCGATTGCTCGCCGGACGCGCCGTCTGATCGGCGAGAATGCAGGCATGGGCCGCACATTCGACGAGCTGATTTCCGAGGCCGAGGCGGCACCGGTCGACGGCTGGGATTTCTCCTGGTTCGACGGTCGCGCCACCGAGGAGCGGCCGTCCTGGGGGTACCAGCGGCTGATGAGCCGGCGGCTGGCGTCCGTGTCAGCAGCCCTCGACATCGACACCGGCGGCGGAGAGGTTCTCGCCGGAGCCGAACATTTCCCGCCGACGATGGTCGCCACCGAGTCGTGGCCCCCGAACGCCGCGCTGGCCACCGCGCTGCTGCACCCGCGCGGTGCCGTCCTGGTGGCGACGCGCGACGAGCCGGAGCTACCGTTCGCCGATTCGGCGTTCGATCTGGTCACCAGCCGGCATGCCATCGACGTCCGGTGGACCGAGATCGCCCGGGTGCTACGCCCCGGCGGTAGCTATCTCGCCCAGCAGATCGGACCGGCGACCATGGCCGAGCTGTACGAGTACTTCCTCGGACCGCAGCCCGGCAGAGGCGTTGAGCTGCAACCGGATACCCAGAGCGCTCGGGCACGGGACGCCGGTCTGGAGGTCGTGCAGATGCGGCTGGAACGCATGCGGGCAGAGTTCTTCGACGTCGGCGCCGTGGTTTATTTCCTGCGCAAGGTGATCTGGACGGTGCCCGATTTCAGCGTCGAGCGCTACCGCGAACGGTTGGGCGAGATGCACGACCAGATCACGGCCAGCGGCTCGTTCGTCGCGCACTCGACGCGGGTCCTGGCCGAGGCGCGCAAACCGTAGCTAGTGGTCGGCACGCAACACGGTCAGCGCGTGCTGCAGGTCCGTCGGGTACGGGCTGACGAACTCGACCTGCCGACCGTCGCCGGGGTGGGTGAACGACAGCGACCGCGCGTGCAGCCATTGGCGTTCCAGGCCGAGCTTGTGCGCGAGCTTCGGGTTCGCGCCGTAGGTCAGGTCGCCACAGCACGGGTGATGCGTTGCGGCGAAGTGCACCCGAATCTGGTGTGTACGACCGGTTTCCAGATGCACGTCGAGCAGGCTTGCGGCGACGAACGCTTCGACGGTGTCGTAGTGGGTGACGCTGTGGCGGCCGTCGGAGGTGACCGCGAACTTCCACTCGGGGCCCCGGTGCCGGCCGATCGGCGCGTCGATGGTGCCGCTCGACGGATCCGGATGTCCTTGGACGAGTGCGTGGTAACGCTTGTCGACCGTGCGCTGTTTGAACGCCCGCTTGAGCAGGGTGTAGGCGCGCTCCGAGATCGCGACCACCATCACCCCGGATGTGCCGACGTCGAGCCGGTGCACGATGCCTTGGCGCTCGTGCACCCCGGAGGTGGTGATGCGATAGCCGGCCGCGGCCAGGCCGCCGAGCACCGTCGGCCCGGTCCAACCCACCGAGGCGTGCGCAGCCACCCCGGCCGGCTTGTCGACGACGACGATGTCGTCATCGGAGTACAAGATGTCCATGCCCTCGATGTCGACGGCCGCGTTCTCGATCGGCGCCGGGGGCTCGGGCAGTCGCACCTGTAGCCAGGCGCCGGCGGTCAGGCGATCGGACTTACCGGCCGGTGCCCCGTCCAGTTCGACGCCACCGTCTTCGGCCATCGCGGCGGCAGCCGTGCGCGACACCCCGAGCAACCGCGACACTCCGGCGTCGACACGCATGCCCGCGAGGCCTTCCGGCACCGGCATCGACCGTTCGGTCATCGAGGCTCTTCGGCGCCTTCGGCGGGCTGGTCAGCCCCATCGCCGGGCTCGTCGTCGCGCTGCTCCGCATCGCTGCGCTCTGCATCGTCGTCGGCGGGGGGCCGCCGGCCGATCGTGTCGAAATCGAACCCGAGCGCCGACAGCGTGACCAGCAGAATGGCCCCGCCGACCACCGACGGGTCGGCCACGTTGAACACCGGCCACCAGCCGATCGACAGGAAGTCGACGACGTGCCCGCGCAGCGGCCCCGGCGAACGGAAGAACCGGTCGACCAGGTTGCCCATCGCGCCGCCCAGGATCATCCCGAGGCCGATCGCCCACCACGTCGAAACCAGCCGGCGACCCATCCAGAAGATGCCGAGCACCACTCCGCTGGCGATCAGCGTCAGCATCCAGGTGTAGCCGGTTGCCATCGAGAACGCGGCACCGGAATTGCGGACCAGCGTCCAGGTCACCGTGTCGCCGATGATCGGCACCGGCTGGCCGGGTGTCAAAAGGTTGACTGCCAGCACTTTCGTCACGATGTCCAGCACAAGCACAACGCCGGCGACCGACAACAGGAGCGGCTGGCGTCGCCGCGGCCGGGCGTCGGTTCCGCCGGCCGGGTCGGCGCCGGTCACCGGATCCGCCGATCCTGGTGGTTGGTCAGTCACGCCACCATCATCCACTAGCACCTGGGCCGGGCTCCGCTGCGCTCGCGATCGTTGTGCGGTGCGGGATGATTTCCTCCATGAGCCGTGTGACTGTGATCGCCACCGGCGGGACCATCGCCAGCAGTGCCGCCCCGGACGGCGTCCAGCGGCCGACCCGCGGCGGCGCGGATCTCGCGGCCGGCCTCGACGTCGACGTCATCGATGTGATGGCCAAGGACAGCTCGCGTCTGACGCCGGCCGACTGGGACGTGATCGGGTCAGCGGCCCGGTCCGCCGTCGACCGCGGGGCGCCCGGTGTTGTCGTGACGCACGGCACCGACACCCTGGAGGAGACGGCGTTGTGGCTCGACCTCACCTACGGCGGCGCCGCGCCGCTGGTAATCACCGGCGCCATGCGCAGCGCCGACGCTCCTGACGCCGACGGTCCGGCGAATCTGCGCGACGCGGTCACGGTGGCCGGCGCTGCCGCCGCGGGCGAGATCGGTGTTCTGGTGTCGTTCGCGGGCCGGGTTCTGCGTCCGGCCGGTCTGTACAAGGTGGCATCCGCTTTCGGGTTCGCCGGCCAGCTACTCGGCAATGTCGATGCCGGATTGACGTTGACGCAGAACAAGATTCGTCCCTTCGTCGGCGAGTTGACCGCCGCGGACGCACCGCGGGTCGACATCGTCACGACCTATGCCGGCAGCGACGCGGTGGCCCTGGACGCCTTCGTGGCGGCGGGCGCCCGGGGCATCGTCTTGGAGGCGCTGGGTTCCGGCAATGCCGCCGACGCGGTGATCGAAGCGGTGCGACGGCATTGCCGTGACGGGATCACCGTGGCCGTGTCCACCCGAGTCGTCGGCGGGCGGGTCAGCCCCGGTTACGGCCCCGGGCGAGACCTGGTCGACGCGGGCGCGGTGATGGTGCCGCAGTTGCCGGCCAGCCAGACCCGCGTGTTGACGATCGCCGCGCTGGCGGCCGGGCTACCCCTGAGCGACGTCGTCGACCGGCTGCTCTGACGCTGCCTCGGCGATGGTCACGAGATAGTCCGGCCAGTCCAGGCTGTCGATCGGATTCGCCCGGGCGATGTCGTCGCTGTCGGAGGGGAAGGTGCGTGCGGGGCCGGGCCCGGTGCCGCGGGTTTCGAAGCGCACCGTGACCACGCCATGGCCGGCGCCCTGCACCCAGCCGTGACCCCATTCGCGGTGCGTGACGTCGTCCCCGATCCGCCAACCCGACACCTCCGGCGTCGACGGCACAGCAGGGTAGCGCTCGCCCTGATCACTGTCGTCGGTCTGCTCGGTGTCGGGCACCGGCAGCTCCAGATCAGGGAACAGCGAGTCCTGCCGCACACTGGTCAGGCCTGAAAAACCAACTCCGAGTAGGCGAATCGGGCCGATGTCGCGCGGGTCCAGCAAGAGCCGACGGGCCAGCGCGGTCAATGCGGCGGCATCGGTGGTCGCGTAGGGCAGGGTCGCCGACCGGGTCAACGTGCTCATGTCCGACTTCTTCAGCTTGACCGTGACGGTCCGGGCGCCGCGGCCGTCGCGGCACAGCCGCTGGTGGGCGTGCTCGGCAATCGGCGCGATCGCCTCCCGCAGATCGTCGAGGGTGGTCAGGTCTACGGCGAAGGTGGACTCGGCGCTGATCTGCTTGGCGACCGCGCGTTCGGCCACCGGACGGTCGTCGACCCCGCGGGCCAACCGGTGCAGCGCCGGCCCGATCGTCGCGCCGAGGATGTTGGCCACCTCGGCTCCGCTCAAGGCCGCCAACTGACCGATCGTCTCGATGCCCAGCCGGTGCAGCTTATCTTCGGCCACCGGTCCGATCCCCCAGAGCTTGCGCACCGACAGCCCGTCCAGTAGCCGCGTCTCGTCGGCGCGCCGGACCACCGCGATACCGTCGGGTTTCGCCAGGCCGGAGGCGATTTTGGCGACCTGCTTGCCGGACCCGGCGCCGACCGAGGCGATCAGCCCGGTCTCCTCGCGCACCCGCTGCCGCAGCCGCGCGCAGAATGTCTCGACCTCGGCCTCGGAGGCACCGGCCAACTCGACGGGTTCGCCGAAGGCTTCGTCGAACGAGAGCTGTTCGACGACGGGCATCATCTCCCGCACGGTATGAAACACCCGACGGCTGGCAACGCCGTACACCGCGCCGCGCGGCGGCAGCACCACCGCGGTCACCCCGATCAATCGGCGCGCCTGGTGCATCGGCATCGCCGACCGCGCCCCGAAGATCCGCGATTCGTAACTCGCGCCGGCCACCACACCCCGACCGCCCAGTCCGCCGACCAGCACCGGACGACCCCGCAGCGTAGGCCGGGTGAGCTGCTCGACGGACGCGAAGAACGCATCCATGTCGAGGTGCAGCACCCAGCGGGAATCCACAGTCACCGATGCTATTGCGCCGACCAACTATGCCGAGAGTGCAACCACCGCGGCGTCCACTCGAGTAACGCCTCGGCAGTTGCACTTTCGCGGCGTCACACTGCCAAGCCGCGTGACCGTAGCGCCTCCCGCACCCGGGATATGACGACATTGGGGCGGTAGCGCAGCAGGTCAGCGCTCACCCGGATCAGGATCCACCCTCGCTGCTGCAGCTCAGCGGTGCGGTCGATATCGTTCGCGCGGACCCAGGAGTCGGTCCAGTGCTGCGAGCCGTCGTATTCGATGCCGACTTTCTGCTCGGGCCAGCCCATGTCGATGCGAGCCAGCACCCTGCCCCAGTCGGAGAACACCTCGATCTGGGTGACCGGCCGAGGTAGGCCGGCGGCGATCACCAGCAACCTGGTCCGCGTCTCCTGCGGCGACTCGGCGCCGGCGTCGACGAGTGGCAGGACCTGTCGCAGTTGCCGTAGGCCGCGAGCGCCGCGATGTGCGTCGATCAGAGCTTCCACCTCGGCGGCCGTCACACGAGTAGCTCGTACCAGAGCGTCCATCCGGATGACCGCGGCCTGCAGCCCGGGTCGCCTACCCAGGTCGAAAGCGGTGCGCGGGGGCGACGTCACCGGAATCGCGTTGACCGTCACGACCTCACCGGGCAGCAGCGTCTCATTGCGCGTGATGATCAACGGCGGCGGACGTTTTCGGTCGGAGACGAGTTCGGCGGGTGCCCGCGCGTCGACCAGCTTCGCACCGAGCAGCGCCGCCGCTGAATTACCGGCGACGACGGCTTCCTTTCCCGACCAGAGCCACGCGGCGACGGCCCTACTCTCCGCGCTGAGCTCGACGCCGCGTCGCAGGTAGACATTGCGGTAGACGCGCCGGCACGACCGCCGCAGGTCGCGATCGGTCAGCGCCCCTACGCGTAGCGCCTCGGTTCCGACGAACGGTGATTCCAAGCCCTGTCCTCTTCGTCGAGAGTGCAGCCACCGAGACGTCCACTCGAGTAATGCCTCGGCAGTTGCACTTTCGCGATCAGAGACTAAGACGCATCGCCCGGACGCTCCTACCGGTGTCCACAGCCCGTACGTCACCCTCGCCACCGCAGCAGGCCTCAGCTCTTGGCGATAGCCACCCGGACACCGTCGCCGATCTCGGTCGAATCGGCACCCGGCTCGCCGAACTCGAAGCTGGTGGCCAGGATCTCCCCGGCGATCAGGTCCCGATGCGCGGACGCCCACTCGGCCCGCTGCGCCGGTACCGACACCACCACGCGGATCCGGTCTGAGACGTCGAGACCGGCGGATTTACGCAGCTCCTGCAATTCGCGGATGCGGTCCTTGGCCCATCCCTCGGCCTCGAGCTCTGGGGTCAGCGTGGCGTCCAACACCACCAGCCCGGCGCCGCCGGGCAGCGGCGCGGTGTATTCAGGGTCGGCCGCGACCAGTCGTGAGCTGTATTCCTCGGGGCGCAGCACCGCCGGGCCCGCGGTCAGCGTGCCGTCGGCGTTGGCGACGCTCTGGCCGGCCTTGACCGCCTTGATGGCGGCTTGGACGTCCTTACCCAATCGCGGGCCGGCGACCTTCGCGTTGACGGTGAGTTCGAAGCGGCCGTAGCCGGCTATGTCGTCGGTGAGCTCGACGCTCTTGACGTTCAATTCGTCGGCGATCAGATCGGTGAACGGCGCAAGCAGATCCGGATTTTCCACCGCCACAGTCAGTTTCGGAAGCGGCAACCGCACCCGCAGCTTCTTGGCCTTGCGCAGTGACGACGCCACGGAGCAGACGTCACGCACCCGATCCATGGCATCGACCAGCGTGGCGTCGCCCGGCAGGACGGCAGCCTCCGGCCAGTCGGTCAGATGGACCGAGCGTTCGCCGGTGATACCGCGCCAGATGATCTCCGTCGTCATCGGCAGCAGCGGCGCGGCTACCCGTGCGGTCACTTCGAGCACGGTGTGCAAGGTGTCGATGGCGTCGGGATCTTCGTCCCAGAACCGCGAACGCGACCGCCGCACATACCAGTTTGTCAGCGCTTCGGTGAACTGACGCAGCTGTTCGCAGGCTCCGGAGATGTCACAACCATCCAGCGAGGCCGTCAGATCGTCACGCAACACCGCGAGCTTGGCCAGGATGTAGCGGTCAAGGACGTGCGTCGAATCAGTCCGCCAGCTACCGACTTTCGGCGCGTAGAGCGCCAGGAAGCTGTAGGCGTTCCAGAACGGCAGCAGGACCTGGCGCACCCCGTCACGGATCCCTTGTTCGGTGACGACCAGGTTACCGCCGCGCAGGATCGGCGAAGCCATCAGGAACCAGCGCATGGCGTCGGAGCCGTCGCGGTCGAAGACCTCGCTGACATCGGGATAGTTGCGCAGCGACTTGCTCATCTTCTGACCGTCGCTGCCCAGCACGATCCCGTGCGCCACACACGTTTTGAACGCCGGCCGATCGAACAACGCGGTGGCCAGCACGTGCAGGGTGTAGAACCAGCCGCGGGTCTGCCCGATGTACTCGACGATGAAATCGCCCGGGTAATGCGTGTCGAACCAGTCGCGGTTCTCGAACGGGTAGTGCACTTGGGCGTACGGCATGGAGCCCGAGTCGAACCAGACGTCGAATACATCCGGGATGCGACGCATGGTCGACCGTCCCGACGGGTCGTCGGGATTGGGCCGGGTCAGCTCGTCGATGTAGGGCCGGTGCAGGTTGTCCGGCCGAGTCCCGAAGTCGCGCTCCAGTTCGTCGAGACTGCCGTAGACATCGATCCGAGGGTGGTCCGGATCGTCGGAGACCCACACCGGAATCGGGGTGCCCCAGTAGCGGTTTCGCGAGATCGACCAGTCGCGGGCTCCCTGCAGCCACTTGCCGAACTGGCCGTCCTTGACGTGTTCGGGGTACCAGGTGATCTCCTGATTGAGCTCGACCATCCGGTCGCGGAACTCGGTGACTTTGATGAACCACGACGAGACCGCCCGATAGATCAGCGGATTGCGGCACCGCCAGCAGTGCGGGTAGGGGTGGTCGTAGGTCTCCTGGCGGATCAACACCGCACCGTTGGCTTCAGCCGGGCCGGTGCGGTTCTTGAGGTCCTTGATGATCTTCGGGTTGGCGTCGAAGACGTGCTGTCCGCGGTAATCCGGCACCGAGGCGTCGAATCGCCCCTTGGCGTCGACCGGCGTCACCGGCACGATGCCGACCCGGTCGGCGGTCGCCTTGTCGTCCTCGCCGTAAGCCGGTGCCAGGTGGACGATCCCGGTGCCGTCGTCGGTGGTCACGAAGTCGGCGTCGAGCACCTGAAAAGCGTTGGGCGAGTTCATGAAATACCGAAACGGCGGGCGGTAACGGGTCCCGACGAGTTCGCTGCCGCGGTAGGAGCCCAAGACCTCGGGTTCTGCACCGAATTCTCGTTCGTAGGCGGCCACTCGCGCCTCGGCGAGCAGCACCCGGTGCTCACCGGCCCGCACCTGTACGTAGGTGACATCGGGGTTGACGGCGACCGCCTGGTTGGACGGCAGGGTCCACGGCGTCGTGGTCCAGACGAGTAGGTGCGTGCCGGCCAGATCGCCCTCGGTGACCTCGAATCCCACTGTGAGCGCGGGGTCTTGGCGACGCTGGTAGACGTCGTCGTCCATCCGCAGCTCGTGATTGGACAGCGGCGTCTCGTCGCGCCAGCAGTACGGCAGCACTCGATAGCCCTCGTAGGCCAGTCCCTTGTCCCACAGCTGCTTGAACGCCCAGATCACCGACTCCATGTAGGGCAGGTCGAGCGTCTTGTAGTCGTTGTCGAAGTCGACCCAGCGGGCCTGGCGGGTGACATAGGAACGCCATTCGTCGGTGTAGCGCAACACCGATTCGCGACAGGCGTCGTTGAACGCGGCGATTCCCATGGCGTCGATCTGCGACTTGTCGGTGATACCGAGCTGCCGCTCGACCTCGAGTTCAGCCGGCAGGCCGTGGGTGTCCCAGCCGAAACGACGTTCGACCTTGTAGCCGCGCATGGTCCGATAGCGCGGGACGATGTCCTTGACGTAACCGGTCAGCAGATGCCCATAGTGCGGAAGCCCATTGGCGAACGGCGGACCGTCGTAGAACACGTATTCGGGAGCGTCCGCACGGCGGTCGATGCTGGCCCGGAAGGTGTCGTCGCCCGCCCAGTAATCGAGGACCTCGAGTTCCAGCGACGGCAGGTCGGGCGCGCCGCCGGCGGGCTTGGGATAAGAGTTGTCGGTCACTGCGGGTCGTCTCCAGGTGCCGTTGCCAGGCACGGGGACGACGAAGTGCTGTGTGCACTCGCGCCGCGGTACCACCCCGCTTGCCACACCTCGATGTGGCCGCTCGTCATTCGGCTGTGACGGGCCTACCCGTTCGGTTCTACTGGGCCGGGCCTGTGAAAGCCGGCGGTTCTTCCGAAGACTCCCCGGTGATGGCCGGATCACTGCCGCTACCGATTCTACGGCCGGGCGCAGGCCACGCGGTGGCGACCCTGCCGCCGAGCGCTCAACCTTTGAAATAGACGATCTGATACGTGCTGGCCAGCAGTTGGCCGTCGCGGCTCCACAACTGCGCGTTCTGGTCGAAGAATCCGCGGTCGAAGCGGTCCGCGCGGGCCGTCGCCAAGATGTAGTCGCCGTCGAGCGCGTCGAGGTGCTGACTGTCGGCGTGAAAGTACGTGGTCATGGAGATGGTGCCGGCCGGAATGACGCCGCGACGCAGATACACCCGCGGAAAGAAGATGTCGGACAACGCCGTGAGCGCGGGAAAGTCGATCGGCCGCTGTTCGGCGTCACGCACCCACAGGGTGCTGGTCGACGACGGGCCGGTGCGCACCGCGCCGCCGGAGAACGAGCCTTCGGCAAAGCGCATGTCGTACATGCCAATCCAGACCGGCAGGTTCTCTCGACTGCTGCGCTCGATCTGCTCCGGGGGCGGCGCGTCCGGCGGCGCGGCTTGGGTGTCCGACCAGGTGTCGCGGCGGACACCGAAGATGGCGGTCGCCGTCGTCGTGATCACGCCATTCTGGCTGAGCTCCAGAATCCAGTGCTGATTCGTGCGATTGGTGCGCGCGGCTCGACGGGAGATCTCGAACTCCCCGTCGGCGATCGGTGCGGCGAAATTCACGGTCAGCGCGACGGGCTCGCCGAGGCGGTCGGGATGCGATTCGATGGCCCGCAGCAACACCGCGGCGGTGACGCCACCGAACGGCCCCACCATATTCGCCCACTCCGGCCGCGTCCTGCCCCGCACGACGTCGGCGCTCACCTCGTCGAGCTCGAGCGCGCGGTCGAGCGCATGCAATTCGGCCACTGATCCGAAATCTCCTGAGTTCGACTCTGCTGCAGCAGGGTTCGCGGGTCGTCGATTCTGCACGGTAGCTTACATCTGGCTCAACCATCCTCAAGACAGGGTCCGGCCGCTAGACTGCGGCGGTGGCGTTCGATCCTGTTTTCGCCCGTGACGTGGCGCTGCCACTGACGCAGGCCGCGTACGCCGTGATGGACGGAACTCCTGTCGACCTGCCGGCCGGCTACAGCCAGACCGGTCTAATCCAGGCCGATGCCGTGATGCTCACCGCGCTGACGTATCCGCATCCCGCGGTGGCGGCAATGACCAGAGACTCCAACATTCTTGGTCTGATGGGGCGAAATCAGTCCAGCCGCACCGCGTTTCTGTCGTTTCGCGGCACCGCCGACCTCGCCGGGTGGGTCGCCGATATCAATGCTTTTCGCCAGGACTACCGCCCGATCAGCGGATTCGGCCTGGTGCACACCGGCTTCCAGGACGTCTACGAGCTCGTCCGGGCCGGCATCGCCGCGGACCTGGCGGCCGCGACAGCCGGATGCGATCAGATCCTGATCACCGGCCACAGCCTCGGCGCAGCCCTCGCCGTGCTGGCGGCGCCCGACATCGCTGATGCCATGCCGCCCAACACCATTGAGCCTCGGCTGATTACCTTCGCCGGTCCTAAGACCGGGTCAGCCGATTTCGCGGCGAGCTTCAACGCGGTCATCGAGAGCTGCTACCGGGTGGTGAATTTTCTCGACATCGTTCCCTACCTGCCGCCGGGGGCATACGCGCATGTGGGGTCGCAGATCTCGGTCGACAGTGGTGGGCCGCCGCTGTCGATCGCGTGGCGACACGGTCTCGGCGCCTACCGGGACGGGCTGTCGGCCCTCGTCGCAGCCCAGCAGTGACGCAAAAACTCCCGGCGCCGAAAGCTGTTGCAGCAGTTCGGCTACCGGGAGCTTGCGAACCGTTCAGGCGCCGACTTCGATGACCCCCGCGCGCCACAGGGCAGCGTAGAGCTGACGCAGCGGAACACAGAGCAGACGCGCAGCACCCTCGATCAGTGGATCCCCACTCGCGGGGCCCGGCCGCTTGGCGCTCTTCGGCAACGGCATGGGGTCGGCCACCAACCGGAGCTGGGGCGCGGACGTCGCCGTCACTACTTCGTCGTACAGTACAGCGGTCATGATCGCCTCCTAAGCAAGAGTCAAACGGGCACAACGGGATTCGGTGTCCGTCCGAAGCGGCGTCGAGGCAGGTTTGCGCAGCGACCGCTCGTGCGATGAGGCGGGGTGCGAGATGAGCGGAGATGGCTCAGCTGAATGCAGCGCGCCGCAGGCCGGTTCGGGACGAGACGTCCGGATATCGACTCGGACTAGAACTGGAACTCACGTGTCCCTCACCTCCTCGCGTCGCAGTGCGTGCGAACGTCGCACAATTCAGGCGCAAGCAGGAATACAGATCCCGATCATGACCGGGTAGCCCGCACCCCACTCGTCAGAGTTTCGGCACTACACGGCGTATCCAGGAAATCCCGGAAGCCACTTGGGCTCAACCCTTAACCCGGGAGGAGCTGTCCTGACCCTGGGCGTCTCTCGACGTTCGGGGTCAGTGGCCTGTATCCGTGTAGACGCCTCACCTAACGAGGTGCTTACCCGATCGATGATGCCCCAACATCCGGCTCGGGTCAATTCGCCACGCCGATCCCGCTGACCTGCCGTGATGCGTTCGTGACCGGGTGACGGTCGCGGCTCAGCCCTCCCTGGGCCGCAATCCGTTGAGGGCGAAGGAGACGACGATGTCGGCGACGTCGGCGGCACTGACCCCGTCGTCGGTGGTCAGGCGGCGATGGGCAAGCTGGCCGATCAGCGCGGCCAGACTGAAAGCGAGCATCCGTGGCGGCGCGCTGATCACGGTTCCGAGCTCCTGGGCGACGATCATGTGCTTCTCGATGTCATCGATGAAGCGCTCGTAGATGCTGCCGAGGTGCTTTTCGAACTGATCACCTAAGGCGTACGCGTCGCGCAACAGGAGCTTGGTGACGGCCTTGTCGGCCTCGAAGAACTCCAAAACCGCATGCACGGTGATGCGAAGTGGCTCCCAATCCCGGTCCGGACGCGCGCTCGCTGCGGCAATCGCTGCGGCGATATGGGCACGCAATGCCTCGCCCTCCGCGGCCATCAGCGCATGGAACAGTTCGTCCTTGGAGTCGAAGTACCAGTAGACCGACCCGTAGGCCATATCGGCCTCTTTGGCGATGTGAGAGATCGTTGTCGCGTGAAAACCATTGCGGGCGAAGACTTTTTTGGCCGCAGCCATGATCTCCGCACGCCGCCTCGACTTGTCTTCCTTACTGATTGCACGGCGCTTGCGCGTCCTCGCGTCCTCGGTCATCGGACGTCCGCCTGGTCCAGACGCGCGGCGCGCGCGACGAACGCGACAGGGGTGTTGTCGGTGGTCGCCGGCTGAGCGCACACCCGACCCGCCCGGCAGTCGGGCGAATAGATCGCCGGCGGTGGGCAGACATCCGCGGCCCGGCTGACAGACCGGGGGGTGCGGCAGGGGCCGAGGGCGCGGTACAGGAGCTTGTCGCCGAGCATTTCGTCCACCTTTGTTTGCATCGTGCCGACGCTACGAATTACTGATTCGAGTGTCAATATAACGCTCCTTAAAACTGATTGATATGTCAATCGTGGGTCGAAGAAATTAACTGACTGACTTGTCAGTCAGAATATTGACCAGGCTCGGATGGCTCAGGCGGATGCGCCTACAACAGCGGGCCCGAAAAAGCAACGATTAAAACTCAGCACGGCGCGGAAATGAGCGTGAACGCGGCCGGCTGCTGAAGCACTCCTGAGAATCGGTTAAAACGTCGTTAAACAACCGTCGTTCCAGTTGACGGCACCCGCGGAGTTCATCACGATAAGGTAACGATTCGCCTCACGGACTCCAGCACTAGATGGGTGTCGAATAGCGTCTGTACCTCAGAAAGCTTCTTGACGTGCAAGAAAGCCGCGTCGTAGGCAAACTGACAGACTCCAGGCCGATCTTGAGCCCTGCAGCACCCGGGGCCGGGCAGCACACCGACGGCATACCTCGGTGGCGTATCGCCCTGCCTCGAAAAGGGGGGAAAATGACTGCGTATTCACCGATTGTCCGCCGTTCGACCGACAATCATTTCGCGCAGGTTTCGCTCGCAATAGGCAGCGTCATGACAACTTCAGTTGCCAATATTCCGATCGCGTGTTGGCGCGTTGGGGTGTAGATTTCTGCGATCGAGTAGCGCTTTTCAACTCGGGCAGTAACTCGCTTAGTCGCGTTGTGCTTTGCGTATAGAAAGAGGACGAATTGCATACTTCCGAAACGAATCACACGCCGTCGGCGTACTTGGATTCGACTAATTCTTCGCCGAGCAACGGTTCTTCGCCAAGCAAGGGCCAAAATCCCGTAACTCCGGTTGCGGTGATCGGCATGGCATGCCGGCTTCCGGGCGGTATCGAGTCTCCCGAGCAGCTGTGGGCTGCGTTGCTACGCGGCGACGACCTGGTCAAGGAAGTACCCGCAGATCGCTGGGACATGGACCAGTACTACGACCCCGAACCCGGAGTCCCCGGTCGCTCGATCTCCAAGTGGGCCGCGTTTCTCGACGACCCGACGGGTTTCGACGCCGAGTTCTTCGGCATCGGTGACCGGGAGGCCCTGGCCAGTGACCCCCAGCATCGCGTTCTACTGGAAACAGCCTGGGAGGCAATGGAGCACGCGGGCCTGACACCCGAACAGATCACCGGCACCCTGACCGGTGTCTTTGTCGGGTTGACCCACTCCGACTACTCGTACCTCGCTGCCGACGCGGCTGCGCTGGAGGGGCCCTACGGCTTTTCCGGGACGAACTTCAGTCTGGGTTCGGGCCGCATCTCCTATGCATTGGGAGTCCACGGTCCCGCGGTCACGGTGGACACCGCCTGCTCGTCAGGCTTGTTGGCCGTCCACCTGGCCTGCCAGAGCTTGCACAGCGGCGAGAGCAATCTCGCGTTGGCCGGCGGCGCCTCGGTGAGCTTGGAACCACGCAAGTTCGCCGCCGGGTCCGCCGAGGGGATGCTGTCTCCGACCGGCCGTTGCCACGCGTTCGACGCGGCGGCGGACGGATTCGCGGTGTCCGAGGGCAGCGTGGTGTTGCTGCTCAAGCGGTTGTCGGACGCCGTGGCGGACGGCGACCGCGTCCTGGCGGTGCTCCGCGGTACCGCGGCAAATCAGGATGGCCACACGGTCAACATCTCGGTGCCGTCGGCCAAGGCGCAGAGCGCGGTGTACCGATCGGCGCTGTCGGCGGCGGGTGTCGAGGCCGCCACCGTCGGCATGGTCGAGGCGCACGGGCCGGGGACGCCGGTCGGCGACCCGATCGAATACGAGAGTCTGGCAAGCGTTTACGGCATCACCGGGCCTACGGCACTGGCTTCGGTCAAGACCAACTTCGGGCACGCACAGTCGGCTTCGGGGCCGCTGGGCTTGATGAAAGCGATCTTGGCGCTGCAGCACGGTGTGGTCCCCCAGAATCTGCACTTCGAACGGCTGCCCGATGCTCTCGCGGAGATCAAGACCAAACTCTTCGTGCCGCAGGCCATTACCGACTGGCCGACCAACGGTGCTCACCCACGCCGAGCATCGGTGTCGTCGTACGGCTTCTCCGGAACCAATGTGCATGCCGTGCTCGAGCAGGCGCCCGGGATCGTCTCGGCCGATGGCGAGGCGGCGGACCCTCAGGGGCCGCAGCTGTTCCCGCTCTCTTCCACCTCGGCCGATGCGCTGCGCCAGACGGCCGTGCGGTTGGCCGACTGGGTCGACGGTCACCTCGACGAGTTCACCGGCCACGATCTGGGTTACACGCTGGCACGCCGGCGCGCGCACCGGACGGTGCGGACGTCGGTGACGGCCGGCAGCCTGCCGGAGTTGACCGCGGCGTTGCGCGAGATTGCCGCCGGTGAGATTCCGTATGAGCCGGCTGTCGGTCGCGACGACTTGGGACCGGTCTGGCTGTTCTCCGGGCAAGGGTCGCAGTGGGCGGCCATGGGCGCTGAATTGTTGGTCAAGGAACCGGTGTTCGCCGCGACGGTCGCTCGAGCCGAGCCGCTGATCGCCGCGGAATCAGGGTTTTCGGTGACCGAGGCGATCTCTGCCGCGGAAACGGTCACCGGCATCGACCGGGTGCAGCCGACCATCTTCACCATGCAGGTGGCGCTGGCCGCCACCCTGCAGTCGCACGGGGTCCGCCCGGGCGCGGTCATCGGGCATTCGATGGGAGAAGCGGCGGCCGCCGTCGTGGCGGGCGCACTCTCGTTGGAAGACGGCGTGCGCGTCATCTGCCGGCGGTCGAAGCTGATGCTGCGGGTGTCCGGTGCGGGCGCCATGGCGTCGGTGGAACTGCCTGCGCAACAGGTTCTCTCCGAATTGATGGCCCGCGGTATCAAGGACGTGGTGGTCGCGGTGGTGGCCTCGCCCAAGTCGACGGTGATCGGCGGGGCGACCGAGTCGGTCCGGGAATTGGTGGCGGCCTGGGAGCAGCGCGAGATCATGGCGCGCGAGGTCGCCGTCGACGTGGCGTCCCACTCCCCCCAGGTCGAGCCGATTCTCGACGAGCTCGCCGCGGTGCTGGCAGATGTGCAACCGCGCGAGCCCGAGATCCCTTACTACTCGGCCACTCACTTCGATCCGCGTGATGTTCCGGAGTGCGACGCCGACTATTGGGTCGAAAATCTGCGCTACACCGTCCGTTTCGCCTCGGCGGTGCAGGCGGCGCTGGAGGACGGGTTCCGGGTGTTCGCCGAGTTGGCACCGCACCCGCTGCTGACCCATGCCGTCGATCAGACCGCTGACAGCCTCGACATGCGCGTGGGGGCGCTGGCAGGCATGCGGCGCGAGCAGGCATTGCCGCACGGGTTGCGCACCTTGGTGGGCGATCTGCACAGCGCCGGCGCGGCCGTGGACTTCTCGGTGATCTACCCGAGCGGACAGCTGATCGATGCACCTCTGCCGTCGTGGACACACCGGCAGTTCATCTACCAACTGGACAACACAGACCTTCGGTCCCGGGGCGCCAATTCCGTTGCGGTGCATCCGCTACTGGGATCGCACGTGCGATTGCTCGAGGAGCCGGAGCGCCACGCCTGGGAAGCCGAAATCGGCCTCAACGCCCTGCCCTGGATCGGCGACCACAAGATCCACGACATCGCCATCCTGCCGGGCGCCGCCTATCTCGAGATGGCGCTGGCCGCGGCCCGCACAGTTCTCGGCGAAGCGGCCGAGGTCCGCGACGTCCGATTCGAGCAGATGCTGCTGCTCGACGACACGACACCGGTCGGGGCCGCTGCCACGGTCGAGTCGCCCGGCGTCGTCACATTCGCGGTCGAGGCCGAGCAGGAGGGCGAACGCGCGCGGCGGGCCAGCGCGGTATTGCAGGCGGGAGCCGACGAGGACCAGCCCACCGCCTACGACATCGAGGAGCTGCGCGCCCAGCATCCCCGCCGGGTCGAGGGCGAGGAACTGCGGCAGGGCTTCGACAAACGAGGTCTGCAATACGGCCCGGCCTTCCACGGCCTCAACGCCGTGTTGATCGCCGAGGGCTCGGTGGACACCGTGCTTGCCGAAGTCGGCTTGCCACCGTCGATCCGGTCGCAGCAGACCAGCTATCACGTACACCCGGCACTGCTGGACGCGTGCTTCCAGTCGGTCGCCGCCCATCCCGCCATCCAGTCGGCGGGCATCGGTGGGCTGATGCTGCCGCTGGGAGTCCGTCGCCTGCGGACTTACGGACCGGCCCACGAAATCCGTTACGCGCATTCGCGGATCGTCCGGGCGGATCCGACGTGGGTCGAAGCCGACATCGAACTGCTGGACGAGCACGGCGCCGTGGTGCTGACCGTGGACGGGTTGCAGATCGGCAGCGGCACCTCCGAAAGCGCCAATCAGCAGCGACTGCTCAACGAGCGACTCCTGACCGTCGAATGGCAGCAGCGCGAACTCCCGGAACCGGCCGATACGGAGGCCGGAAACTGGCTGCTGGTCAGCACCTCCTCGGGCGCTGACGTGGTGGCCAACGCCCTGACCGATGCGCTGAAAGTTGGCCATGCGCAAAGCACCACGGTGAGCTGGCCGCACGACGCCGACCATGCGTCGACCGCACGCGAACTCACCGAGCAGCTTCGCGCCGGCCGTTTCGACGGAATGGTCGTCCTCACCGGACCGAAGAACGGAAGCCCGGATGAGGAATGCGCGCATCGAGGCGGCGATTACGTCCAGCATCTCGTCCGCATCATTCGGGAACTGCCCGAAAGTGGCAGCGAGCCAACGCGTTTGTTCGTCGTCACCAGCAAAGCCCAGACAGTGGTCCCCGGCGACCGGGCCAACCTGGACCAGGCGGGACTCCGCGGCCTGTTGCGCTCGGTCGGTAACGAGTACCCCGACCTGCGGGTGACCCAGATCGACCTGGACGAGCGGACCGATCACGAGCAGCTGGCACGTCAGTTGCTCAGTGGTTCCGACGAGGACGAAACCGCCTGGCGCGACGGCGAGTGGTACACGGCCCGATTGTTCCCCGGCCCGCTCAAAGCCGAGGAGCGGTTCACCGCGGTGGCCGACCCCCGGCAGGACGGCTTGCGGTTGCAGATCCGCACGCCGGGCGATCTGCAGACGATCGAGCTCACCGCCTTCGACCGGGTTCCACCGGGCCCCGGCGAGATCGAAGTCGCGGTCACCGCTTCCAGCATCAACTTCGCCGATGTTCTGGTCACTTTCGGCCGCTACCCGTCGTTCGAGGGACGGCTCCCCCAGCTGGGTACCGACTTCGCGGGCGTGGTCAGCGCGGTCGGTAGCGACGTGACTACCCACCGGGTGGGCGACCGCGTCGGCGGAATCTCCCCCAATGGTTGCTGGGGCACGTTTGTCACCTGCGATGCCGATCTCGCCGCCACGTTGCCCGCGGGTCTGACCGAACATCAGGCGGCCGCGGTGACAACGGCACACGCCACGGCCTGGTACGGGCTGCAGGATCTGGCCCGCATCGGCCCCCGCGACAAGGTGCTGATTCATTCGGCGACCGGTGGTGTAGGGCAGGCGGCGATCGCCATCGCCCGCGCCGCCGGAGCCGAGATCTTCGCCACCGCCGGCAGCGAGCAACGTCGACAGTTGCTGCGGGACTGGGGAATCGAGCATGTCTACGACTCGCGCAGCATCGATTTCGCCGAGCAGATCCGCTCCGACACCGGTGGCTACGGCGTCGACATCGTGCTCAACTCGGTCACCGGTGCCGCGCAACGGGCCGGCATCGAATTACTCGCTCTCGGAGGACGATTCATCGAGATCGGTAAGCGCGACATCTACGGTGACTCGCGGCTGGGACTGTTCCCGTTCCGCCGAAACCTCGCCTTCCACGGTGTCGATCTGGGCCTGATGTCGCACAGCCACCCCGAACGGTTCCACGACCTGCTCGACACCGTCTACCGGCTGACCGCCGATGGCGTCCTACCGATGCCGGAGAGCACGCATTACCCACTGTCGGACGCGGCCACCGCCATTCGGGCGATGAGTGCGGCCGAGCACACCGGCAAGCTGGTCCTCGACGTGCCACGCACCGAGCCGACGCGGGTGGCCGTACCGCCGGGCCTGGTGCCGGTGTTCCGGCCCGACGGTTCGTACATCATCACCGGCGGGTTGGGCGGCCTCGGCTTGTTCCTCGCCGAGAAGCTGGCGGCCGCCGGCTGCGGGCGCATCGTCCTGAGCTCACGGTCGGCACCGAACGACGAGGTGCTGTCGACCATCGACATGATCCGGTCGACCGGCGCCGACATCGTCGTCGAGTGCGGTGACATCGCCGAGCGCGCCACCGCCGACCGGTTGGTCGCGGCGGCGACGATCACGGGTCTGCCGTTGCGGGGCGTGCTGCACGCCGCCGCAGTGGTCGAGGATGCCACCCTGGTCAACATCACCGACGGACTTCTCGATCGTGACTGGAAGCCAAAGGTTTACGGCGCGTGGAACTTACACGAGGCCACTGCCGACGGGCCGCTGGACTGGTTCTGCTCGTTCTCCTCGGCGGCGTCACTGATCGGCTCGCCCGGCCAGGGCGCGTACGCCGCGGCCAACAGCTGGCTGGATGCCTTCACCCACTGGCGCAAGTCCCAGGGTCTGCCGGCCACCTCGATCGCGTGGGGCGCCTGGGGCCAGGTCGGTCGAGCCACCGCACTCGCCGAGGACACCGATACGGCCATCGCCCCCGACGAAGGCGCCTTCGCCTTCGAGTCGATGCTGCGTCACGATCGCGCCTACGCCGGATACGCACCCTTGGTCGGCACCCCGTGGCTGACCACCTTCGCGCAACGCAGCAAGTTCGCCGAGATGTTCAAATCCGCGGGCCAGGGCGCCAAGGGCTCGAGCAGATTGCGGGCCGAACTGAACGAGCTGCCGGTCGACGAGTGGCCCGGCCGGCTACGCAAGCTGCTGTCCGAACAGATCGGCCTGCTGTTGCGGCGCACCGTCGACCCGGACCGTCCACTGTCCGAGTACGGGCTGGACTCCCTCGGGACACTCGAATTGCGCACCCGGGTCGAGACCGAGACGGGCATTCGCATCAGCGCCCAGAACATCATCGACCACAGCACGGTGCGGGCGCTGTCGCAGTACCTGGCCGACCAGCTGGCCGCCTCCCACACCGTCGCGGCGTCGGCTGGAGGGGAGTGAGCACCGGTGCCTGAGCCTCGTGTCACTCCTATCGCGGTCATCGGCATGGCCTGCCGGCTACCCGGCGGCATCGACTCGCCCGAGTTGCTCTGGGAGTCGTTGCTGCGCGGCGATGACCTGATCACCGAAATCCCCTCGGAGCGTTGGGATGCCGACAGCCTCTACGATCCCGAGCGGGGCGTGCCAGGCCGTTCGGTGACCAAATGGGGCGGATTCCTCGACGACATCGCGGGCTTCGATTCGGAGTTTTTCGGCATCAACGACCGCGAAGCGATCGCCATCGACCCGCAACACCGGCTGCTTCTCGAAACCTCATGGGAAGCAATGCAACACGCCGGTGTGCAGCCAGCCGCACTGGCCGGCTCCGCGACCGGCGTCTTCGTCGGACTGGCCCATGACGACTACACCCTGGTCACCGGAGACGCCGGGGCGCTGGAGGAACCGTACGGCTACACCGGGACCGCTTTCAGCATGGCGTCCGGTCGCGTCAGCTACACGCTGGGCCTCAGCGGGCCGGCCGTCACGGTCGACACGGCCTGCTCGTCGGGTCTGGTGACGGTCCACATGGCATGCCGCAGCCTGCATCAGGGCGAAAGCGACCTGGCACTGGCCGGCGGCTGCATGTTGATGCTGGAGCCTCGGCTCAACGCCTCGATGTCGGCGATCGGCATGCTGTCCGCGACGGGTCGTTGCCAGTCATTCGACGTCAAAGCGAATGGCTTCGTTCGCTCTGAAGGCTGCGCGATGGTCCTGCTGAAACGACTGCCGGACGCGGTTCGCGACGGTGATCGAATTATCGCCGTGATCCGTGGCACCGCGACCAATCAGGACGGTCGTTCGGAGACGATCACGATGCCGTCGATGGATGCGCAAATCGCCGCCTATCGTTCGGCGCTGGACGCTGCCGGCGTGGCCGCGGCCAGCGTCGGCATGGTCGAGGCGCACGGCACCGGGACTCCCGTGGGCGACCCCATCGAATACCGCGGATTGGCAACGGTTTACGGCACTGACGGCCCCTGCGCGCTGACATCGGTGAAGAGCAATGTCGGGCATACCGAATCCGCCGCGGGAACGGTGGGCCTGATCAAGGCCGTCCTGGCCCTGCAGCACGGCGTCGTCCCGCGCATGCTGCACTTCACCGGCCTGCCCGAAGAGTTGGCCCACATCGACACGAATCTGTTCGTGCCGCAGGCCGTCACGCCGTGGCCCGGTGATGACGGCGGTCCGCGCCGCGCGGCCGTGTCGTCCTACGGGATGTCGGGCACCAACGCGCACGCCATCGTCGAACAGGCCCCGGAGGTTCAACCGGCGATCGCCGACCGCGACGGTGTCGCTACCGATTCAGCGATTCGGCGTCCGCTGCTGTTCCCGGTCTCGTCGTCCTCGGTCGAGGCACTGCGACGCACCTCCGCCCGGCTGGCCGACTGGGTGGAGCGCGGCGCATACGACGGCGCTGTCCACGATGTCGCGTATACGCTGGCCCGTCGCCGCGCCCACGGGCCGGTGCGCACCGCCGTGCTGGCGGCCGACCTGCCGGAACTGGCCGCCGCACTGCGGGAAGTCGCGGTCGATGATCTGCCGTATCCGGCGGCTGTCGGGGACGACGCGCGCGGCCCGGTCTGGGTGTTCTCCGGCCAGGGCTCGCAATGGGCCGGCATGGGTACCGAATTGTTGACCCGCGAACCGGTTTTCGCCGCGACCATCGGACAGCTGGAGCCAATTATCGCGGCCGAGTCCGACTTCTCGGTCACCGAGGCGATGACGTCCTCGGAAACGGTGACCGGCATCGACCGGGTCCAACCGACGATCTTCGCCATCCAGGTCGCACTGGCGGCCACGATGAAGTCCTACGGCGTGGTCCCGGGCGCGGTCATCGGACACTCGCTCGGTGAGGCCGCGGCTGCGGTCGTCGCCGGCGCGCTGTCACTCGAAGAGGGCGCGCGGGTCATCTGCCGGCGCTCCCGGCTGTGCCTCCGGCTGGCTGGAGGCGGTGCGATGGCGTCGGTGGAACTTCCGGCGCAGCAGATCATTTCGCAACTCACGGAACGCGCAGTCAACGATGTGGTGGTGGCGGTGGTGGCCTCCCCCACGTCTACGGTGATCGGCGGTGCCACCGAGCCCGTCCGCGAACTCGTCGCCGGTTGGGAGCGACGCGACATCATGGCGCGCGAGGTTGCCGTCGACGTCGCCTCGCACTCGCCACAGGTCGACCCGATCCTCGACGAGTTGGCCGACGTCCTGACCGACCTCGATCCCACATCGCCGACGATCCCCTACTACTCGGCCACCTCGATCGACCCGCGTGAGGAACCCTACTGCGACGCCGACTACTGGGTCGACAACCTGCGCCAGATGGTGCGATTCGGTGCTGCCGTGCAATCGGCGCTGGAAGACGGTCACCGGGTTTTCGCCGAATTGTCGCCCCATCCTCTACTCCTTCGCGCCGTCGAGCAGACCGCTCAGAGCCTGGAGACACCGGTCGCCGCCCTCGCGGCGATGCGCCGTCAGCAACCGCTGCAGCATGGCTTACGGGAGCTGCTGGCCGCCCTGCACGCCGCGGGAGCCGCGGTGGATTTCTCGACGCTCTATCCCACGGGGCGCCTGGTCGACGCCCCGCTGCCGGCCTGGACCCACCGCCGCCTGATCCTGACGCCCCGGGAAGCACCGACGCACGGCGGCAGCACCGTCGCCGCCCATCCGTTGCTGGGCCCGCACGTCAGGTTGCAGGAAGAGCCCGAGCGCCACGTGTGGCAAGCCGATGTCGGCACCACGGCGTCGCCCTGGTTGGCCGATCATCAAATCCACCATGTCGCAGCCCTTCCCGGTGCCGCGTACTGCGAGATGGCGTTGGCCGCCGCCCGCGCCGTCCACGGCGAGTCATCCGAAGTCCGCGACATCCGGTTCGAGCAGATGCTGTTGCTCGACGGCGATACCTCCGTCGGCGCCGTCGCATCGGTCGAAGCGCCGACGGTCGCCGGCTTCGCGATCGAGACCAATGATGAGGGCAGCAACGTGCGGTGGGCGTCGGCAGTACTGCGTGCCGCCGACGCCGACGACCGACCGCCCGCACATGACGTGGAAGCACTCCACGCAGCCCACCCGGTCCGGGTCGACGGTGCCGTCGTGCGCGAGTCGTTCGACCGGCGCGGCATCCAATTCGGGCCCGCTTTCACCGGTTTGGCCGCAGTACACACCGGCGGCGAGTCGGGCGGCTCGATCTTCGCCGAGATCGGCGCACCGAATCCGGTGCGGTCCGGTCAAGGCGCCTTCGGTGTGCATCCCGCACTGCTGGATGCCTGTTTTCAATCGGTGGCCGCCCACCCCGGCGCGCAGCACATCGGCAACGGCGGTCTGCTGTTGCCCCTGGGCGTCCGCCGGCTGCGCGTCTACGGTCCGATGCGCGACGCGCGCCACTGCTACGCACGGGTGACGGCGTCGGCTGCCGGTCTGGACGCCGACTTGGACGTGCTCGACGCGCACGGCGTGGTGCTGCTGACCGCGCACGGGTTGCAGATGGGCACCGGGGCATCGGAGGCCAGTAGCCGCGAGCGACTACTCGGTGAGAGCCTGCTGACCATCGACTGGCAACCGCTGACGCTGCCCACCGCAAGCGACGAGCCGCTCGGAAAATGGTTGCTGGTCAACACCTCCGACGAGTCGGATCTGCTGGCGGCGACGTTGACCGACACGCTCAAATCGCACGACAAGGACGTCACGTCCATGGGGTGGTCCGCGCACGACGATCACCACGTCCCCGCCAGACGGTTCGCGAACTATCTGCGGGACGGTGAATTCGCCGGCGTGGTCGTCGTGACGGCGCCCGGCGACGTCGAGGCGGACGAGCACATCCCGAGTGCGGGCCGCGAGCAGGTTCGTCACCTGGTTCGCATTGCGCGCGAAACGACCGAATTGCCCGGACAATCGCCGCGGCTGTTCGTGGTGACCCGGCAGGCACAACCCGTCGCTTCAACGGACACAGTCAATCTGGAGCAGGCAGGCCTGCGGGGCCTGTTGCGGGTGATCGGTGCGGAAAACCCCCATCTTCGTGTCACCCAGATCGACGTGGACGCGCAGACCGGTGTCGAGCAACTGGCGCACGAGTTGCTCAGCGGCTCCCCCGAAGACGAGACAGCGTGGCGCAGCGGACAGTGGTACGGGGCGCGCCTGCGGCCCGGTCCGCTTCGACCCGACGAACGGCGTGCAGCCCTTGTTGATCACGCGAACGCCGGTGTACGGCTGCGTGTTCGAACACCCGGCGACCTGGAGACGCTGGAACACGTTGCCTTCGAGCGGGTTTCTCCCGGTCACGGGCAGATCGAGGTGGCGATCACGGCGTCCAGCCTGAACTTCGCCGACGTGTTGATGGCCATGGGACGCTTTCCCACCATCGACGAACGTGAACCCGAACTGGGCGTCGATTTCGCCGGCGTGGTCACTGCGATCGGCCCGGGTGTCACCGAGCACCAGGTCGGCGACCGGGTCGGCGGCTTCTCCAGGAACGGCTGCTGGGCAACGTTCGTCACCTGCGATGCCCGGGTAGCGGTGACGTTGCCGGCCGGATTGACCGATCACCACGCGGTCGCGGTGTCGACCGGTCACGCCACCGCCTGGTACGGCCTGCACGACCAGGCGAGGATTGCGGCCGGCGACCGGGTCCTGATCCATTCGGCAACCGGCGGCGTGGGTCAGGCCGCGGTGGCGATCGCCCATGCCGCCGGCGCCGAGATCTTCGCAACCGCCGGCAGTCCCCAACGCCGGGAACTGCTGCACCGGATGGGCATCGAGCATGTCTACGACTCGCGCAGCACGGACTTCGCCGAGCTGATCCGCCGCGACACCGACGGCTACGGCGTCGACATCGTGCTCAACTCGCTGACCGGCGCGGCACAACGAGCCGGCTTAGAACTTCTCGCCGCCGGTGGACGTTTCGTCGAAATCGGTAAGCGGGACGTCTACGCGAACGCGCGGCTGGGCATGTATCCCTTCCGGCGCAACCTGGCTTTCCACTACGTCGACCTCGCGTTGATGTCCGAAACCCATCCGCAGCGGATCGGGCAGCTGCTCGATACCGTCTTCCGCCGGGTCGCTGACGGTGAGCTGCCGGCCGCCGAGTTCACCCGCTACGAGTTCGGCGAGGCGGCCACCGCGATCAGAGTGATGAGCGCGGCCGAGCACACCGGCAAACTCGTCCTGGACATCCCCCGCAGCGGAACCAGCGCCGCGGTGGTGCCGCATGACGCGGCCCGCGCCTTCCGCCGGGACGGCGCCTACCTGGTCACCGGCGGGCTGGGTGGGCTCGGGTTGTTCCTGGCCGAGAAGATGGCTGTCGCCGGCTGCGGCCGGATAGTTCTGGCCTCCCGCTCACAACCGGATTCGTTGGCGCAGCAGACAATCGAGCGGATTCGTGCGACCGGCGCCGACATCGTGGTGGAATGCGGTGACATCGCGGTCCGCGAGACCGCCGACCGCCTCGTCGAAGCGGCAACCGCCGGCGGGCTGGCACTGCGCGGTGTGCTGCACGCGGCGGCCGTGGTCGAGGACGCCACGCTGACCAACATCACCGACGAGCTCATCGACCGCGACTGGGCACCGAAGGTCTACGGCGCCTGGAATCTTCACCACGCGACCGCCGGTCAACCGCTGGACTGGTTTTGCTCGTTCTCCTCGGCGGCAGCGCTGCTCGGGTCGCGGGGACAGGGCGCCTATGCCGCCGCCAACAGCTGGCTGGACGTCTTCACGTACTGGCGACGTGCGCAGGGTCTACCGGCCTCGGCCATCGCGTGGGGAGCGTGGGACAAGATCGGCCGAGGTGCCGGCTTGGCCGAAGCCGGCGAGACGACCATGATCGCGCCGGAAGACGGTGCGTACGCTTTCGAGGCGTTGCTGCGCCACGACCGCGGATACACCGGCTACATATCGATCACCGGAACGCCCTGGCTGACCGCCCTGGCACAACGCAGCCGGTTCGCCGAAGCACTCCAGGCAGAGGACCAAAGCGCCACGGAGGCAGGAAGATTCCGCGGTGAGCTCGGCGGGCTGCCGGCCGAGGAGTGGCCTGAGCGGCTGCGTCGATTGGTCTCGGAGCAGGTCAGCCTGATCCTGCGACGCAGTGTCGATCCGAACAGATCGCTCGCGGACTACGGACTGGACTCCCTGGGCAATCTGGAACTGCGCACCCGCATCGAGACCGAGACGGGTGTTCGGATCAGTTCGTTCCACATCACCACCGTTCGCGGACTCGCGGGTCACCTGTGCAACGAGTTGGCAGACCTGGAGGCGGTGCCGGCGTGACCGCGCACTGACGAAGTTTTCGTATTCACACTCAACGAACTGAGGAGGCGAGAGTGCTCGAAGTAGGGAAAGTAACGGTGAAGAGCGTGTACGACTGGGTTCCAGAACCCGGTTCAGTCGTCTCGTGGGGGCCGACTGCGGCCACTCTTGCCAAAGCGCAAGAGGCGCCGATCAATCCGACACCGGCCAGCTACATGCAAGCCGAACACCTGCGCAGCTGGCTGGATTTCGCGGCGAAAGGCGTCGACATGTCGCGGCTGTGCATCGCCACCTGGGAGATTCCGGGCCAGTGCGACGTCCGGGCCATGACACACGTCATCAACGCGCACCTTCGCCGCCACGACACCTTCCACAGCTGGTTCGAGTACCTGGACGGCGGCAGCATCGTCCGGCGGGCCATCGACAATCCCGCGGCCATCAAATTCGCCCCCACCAAGCACGGCGAGCTGTCATCCGGTGAACTGCAGAGCCTGGCTATGGCAACGCCGGATCCGTTGCAGTGGGACAGCTTTCGATTCATGATCATCCAGCATCCCGATCACTTCACGTTCTGCATCTCGATCGACCACATCAACATCGACGCCACCTACCCCAGCGTGCTGCTGCCCGAGATCCAGATGCAGTACGCCGCGCTGGCCGGCGGTGGCGCACCGATCCCGTTACCCAAGGCGGGCAGCTACCTCGACTACTGCGACCGGCAGCACAAGTACCTCTCGTCCCTCACCGCGGATTCTCCGGAGGTGAAGGCGTGGATCGACTACTTCGAAAGCAACTCGGGAACCCTCCCGGATTGCCCGGTGTCGCTGGGCGACGGATCCGGAATCTGCGACATGATGAGCCTGACGCTGCTCGATCAGAAACAGACCGCCGCCTTCGAATCGGTCTGCGTCTCAGCGGGTGCCCGGTTCAGCGGAGGGGTGTTCGCCTGCGCCGCGCTGACCGAGCGCGAACTGACCGGTGCCGACACCTACTACGGATATGTGGTCACCGACATCCGCAGTACACCAGAGGATTTCATGACCTCGGGGTGGATCACCGGGTTCGTACCGATCACGGTGCCGGTCGACCCCTCGTCGTTCCACGAGACGGTGCGGGCTGCGCAAGCATCCTTCGACTCGGGGCGAGAGCTGGCCAAGGTTCCGTTCGCCCGGGTCCTGGATCTCGCGCCGTGGCTGCAGCGCCCAGATCGGCGGGTACCGCTGATGTTCCACATCGACCTCGGTATCCCGCCGTTCTCGGCTCTGGTCACCGAGAAGCTGCAGGGTCTGAATGCGCGAATCTTCCAAGACGGCGGCGCCCCGGCCCAATTCGACATCCGGGTGACCCGACTCGAAAACGAGACTCGCGCGGTCGTCCTGTTTCCCGACAATCCGGTCGCCCGCGAATCAGTCACGCAATTTCTCGCGGTGCTGAAATCGGTGTACGTGCGGGTGGCCGAGCGCCGCTACACAGCGACCCGGGTGCGTGAAGTCGCTCTCACCCAGTCGGCCTGAGCGGGTAGGAGCCTTCCATGCCCAGCTGTAATCCGTGGTTTCACAACTTCTCCCGGCGGTAACCAAGCCGATGTCATCGCGGACGGACGTGATCGAACCGCCCGCGATGACGGGCGTCTACCCGAGACTGGGCAGGTTCGTCACCGGCCATCCTCTGATCGTCATCGCGCTGTGGCTCGCCCTGGCGGCCGCGGTGTCACTGGGCCTGCCACCGCTGGCGGTGGTCATCGGGCAAAAACAGGCGGCCATCATGCCCGACGATGCCCCGATGATGGTGGCCGCTCGCGAGATGGTCTCGGCCTTCCACGACAAGGGAACCGACAACGTCGTGCTGGCCGTGCTGACCAACGACAAGGACCTCGGCCCCGCCGACGAGGACACCTACCGCACCCTGGTCGGGAAACTTCGCCAAGACACCGCCGACGTCGTCTCCCTCCAAGACTTCCTCGGCTCGCCAGAAGTTCGAGAAGTGCTGTCCAGCAAGGACAAAAAGGCCTGGTATCTGCCCATCGCGCTGGCCGGCCACGCGGGATCCGCCGAGGGTGCGGTGGCCTTCCAGAACGCGTCCACACTGATCAAGCAGACGGTGTCGGGTTCCACGCTCGTCGCCCACCTGGCCGGCCCGGCAGCCACCGCCGCGGACCTCACCGCGATCAGCGAACGCGATATGCACGTGATCGAGGCCGGCACCGGGATCATGGTGTTGCTGATTCTGCTGATCGTGTACCGAAACCCGCTCACGTTGGTCATGCCGTTGATCACCATCGGCATATCGTTGGTGACCGCGCAAGGGGTGCTGGCCGGCCTGGCCGAACTGGGCCTGGGCGTCTCGAGCCAGACCATGGTGTTCATGAGCGGCATCGTGTACGGCGCCGGAACCGACTACGCCGTCTTCCTCATCAGCCGCTACCACGATTACGTCCGGCTCGGCGCTGAGTCGGATCAAGCGATCCGCAACGCCCTGGCGTCGATCGGGAAGGTCATCGCCGCCTCTGCGGCAACGGTGGCCGTCACCTTCGTGGCCATGGTTTTCACCAAGTTGCCGGTCTTCTCCACCGTTGGCCCGGCTTTGGCGATCGCGGTCACCGTGGCGTTCCTGGCCGCGGTGACCGTGCTGCCGGCCATCATGACACTCGCTGGGCGACGCGGCTGGATCAAACCGCGCCGCGAATTGACCACCCGGTTCTGGCGCAGCTCCGGCGTACGCATCGTGCGTCGTCCCAAGATCCATCTGGTCGCCAGCCTGCTGATCCTGATCACCCTGGCGGCCTGCTCTGCCTATGCGCGTTACAACTACGACGACCGCAAGACGCTGCCGAGCTCGGTGGAGAGCGCCGCGGGTTACGACGTGATGGCGCAACATTTTCCGCTGGACACGATCATCCCGCAGTACCTGTTCGTCCAGTCGCCACGTGACATGCGTGACCCCAAGGTCCTGGCCGACTTGGAGCAGATGGCCCAGCGCGTGAGTCAGCTGCCCAGCGTCTCGATGGTGCGCGGTATCACCAGGCCCACCGGGGAGTCGCTCGAACAGGCCAGGCTGGCCTGGCAGGCCGGCGAAGTGGGCAACAAGCTCGGTGATGCGTCGCAGCAGATCAACGGTCACACCAACGAGCTGGACACGATGACCGACGGCGCCAACCAGTTGGCGAATGCGTTGGGCGACTTGCGTAACCAGGTCGATCAGGCCCTGCCCAACATCACCGGTCTCGTTGACTCGCTGACGTTCCTACAGCGAAGTTTCGGCGGACTGAAGGTGCTCAACCAGCTCGACGACGCCGCCAAGCTGATCACCGACATGCGCTCGCTGGGCAAGTCTCTTGATCTGAATCTGATCGATGTCAACAACATCGCCGGTCTGGCCAGACCGATCCTGAACGCCCTCGACACCACCCCGGTGTGCTCGCTGGATCCGAGCTGTGTGACCGCTCGCGACGAGCTGCAGCGCATTGCCGAGGCACACGAGAGCGGGTCGCTCGACAGAATCGCCGAGCTGTCGAAGAAGCTGCAGTCCACTCAGGGCACCGAGAGTCTGGATTCGGCGACAGCCAAACTGAAAGAACTGGTTGCCAATCTGACCAACGCCACGCAGATGCTCGGTGGCGGTGGCCTGTCGGCGAAGCTGGCGACCCTGCAGAACGGCGCCAACCAGCTCGCCGACGGCAGTCGGAAACTGGCCGACGCGGTGGAACTGCTTGTCGGCCAGACCAAGCAGATGGGAGCCGGTCTCAACGACGCGTCGGGGTTCTTGATGGCGATGAAGAACGGCGCCAACGCCCCTCCGATGGCAGGCTTCTTCATTCCGCCGCAGGTGCTGACGCGCGACGACTTCAAGAAGGCGGCCGGCATTTTCGTCTCCCCCGACGGGCACGCGGCGCGCTACCTGGTGCAGACCAAGCTGAACCCGTTCAGCATCGCCGCCATGGATCAGGTGAATTCGATCATCAACACCGCGCGGCAGGCTCAGCCCAACACGACATTGGCCGACGCCAAGGTGTCGATGGCCGGAATCTCGGTGGGACTGCGCGATACCCGCGACTACTACAACAAGGACTTCAACTTCATCATCGTGACGACCGTTGTGATCGTCTTTCTGATCCTGGTCGGGCTGCTGCGAGCAATCGTCGCGCCGCTGTACCTGATCTGTTCGGTGATCATCTCGTATCTGTCGGCACTTGGCATCGGCACCTTGGTGTTTCAGTTCGGACTGGGCCAGGAACTGCACTGGACCGTGCCGGGTCTCACCTTCATCATCTTGGTGGCGGTCGGCGCCGACTACAACCTGCTGCTGATCTCACGGATACGCGACGAGTCGCCACACGGCATCCGCGTCGGTGTGATCCGCACAGTCGGATCCACCGGTGGTGTCATCACCGCGGCGGGTCTGATCTTCGCTGCGTCCATGTTCGGGTTGCTGTTCGCGAGCATCACGATGATGGTGCAAGCCGGATTCGTCCTGGGCACCGGGATACTGCTGGATACGTTCTTGGTCCGCACTGTGACGGTGCCGGCCATCGCCACCCTGGTGGGCCGGGGCAACTGGTGGCCGTCGAACCCGGAACGGCACTCGTCGCGCACCGCGACCAGGCATCGCTACCGCGAGAGAATCCGGAAGAGCCTGACACGCATCCTATTCGGGCCGCCGCGCCTCCGCCACGATGCGGTCGCACCGGACACGCCTGAGCTGACAGCCGATGAGGTTCGACCGGCACCGACCGAACCCGACGAGCTCGCCGTTGCCGGACCAGCGGCACTCGATCGCGACGATTGGCAGTCGAACGGACGCGAGTCGACCCTGGTCGACGTCGGGCGTGCGCCGATCGGAAGGAGGCCGCGGCGATGAAGTTCGCACTGGCGGTACACGGAAGTCGTGGCGATGTCGAGCCGTTCGCGGCGGTCGGCCGGGAGTTGCAACACCGCGGTCACGACGTGCGAATGGCAGTCCCGCCCAACATGTGTGGGTTCGTTGAAGCGGCCGGCCTCGACGTGGTGGCGTACGGACCGAGTTCGGAGTCGGTCAACGAAGAAGAGTTCATCCGCAATGTCTGGAGCCCGTCGACTCCGGTCAAAGTCGTCCGGGCTAGCCGGTATTACCTGGGCGAAGTCTGGGCGGAGATGGGCAGGACACTGGCGTCCGTGTCGGAGGGCGCCGACCTGCTGATGACGAGCATGGTGCAGCAAGGGCTCGCCGTGAACGTCGCGGACTATCACCGGATTCCGTTGGCGGGGTTGCACTGCTTTCCGGTCCGGGTCAACAGTCAGATCCTGCCGACAGTGCCGTCGCTGGTGACCCGCACCGGCATCGCGACGCTGTGGTGGACCCACTGGCTCGTCACGAGAAGGGCGGACAACCGTCAACGCCGGGAGTTGGGTCTACCTGGCACGACCGGGCTCTCGACCCGGCGCATCGTCGAGCGCGGATCACTCGAGATCCAGGCCTACGACGAGCTGTTCTTTCCCGGGCTGGCAGCCGAATGGTCGCGATGGAATCGCCTGCGGCCCTTCGTCGGCGCGCTGACGATGACGGCGCCGACGGACGTGGACGACGAGATTTCGTCGTGGTGCACCGCCGGGAGACCACCGATCTATTTCGGCTTCGGCAGCATGCCGGTTCGGTCGTTCGACGCCACCGTGCAGATGATCAGTGCAGCGTGTGCCGAGGTGGGCGAGCGAGCGCTGATCTATCTCGGCGCCAACCACATCGACGGCGACTGGAACTCCGACCTCGTCAGGATCGCCGGCCCGATGAACCACGCGGCGATTTTTCCGCTGTGCCGCGCGGTCGTCCACCATGGCGGCGCCGGGACCACGGCTACCGGCCTGCGCGCCGGTATGCCGACGTTGATCCTGTGGGTGACCGCCGACCAGCCGATCTGGGCAGCGCAGGTCAGGCGGCTCGAAGTCGGCTCTTCCCGGCGGTTCTCAGCCACCACCCGGCAATCACTGGGCGCCGATCTGCGGACAGTTCTCGCCGGCGAATGCGCGGCCAGGGCGCGTCTGATCGCGCGACGGATGACCAGAACCGACACCAGTGTCTGCGCGGCGGCCGACCTGTTGGAGTCTGCCGCCCACGTGAGACGAGTCGCGTGATGTGGAGCGCAGTCTTGTTGTTCGGCATCATCGCCGCCCAGGATCCAGTGCGGATCGGGATCATGGCGCTGCTGATTTCACGGCCGCGACCATTGGCCAACCTGCTGGCCTACTGGTTCGGTCTGATGGTCACCGGTTTCGGCGCCGCGCTGGCGTCGCTGTTCCTGCTGCACGACTTCCTGGGTCCCGTTGTACGACTGACACATTCGATAGCTCAACACCCCGCGTTACCGCCGATTCAGATTGCCGTCGGCCTGCTCGCCGTCGGCGCCGCCGCGATGCTCGCCAGGCCGCGTTCGGTGCGTCAGGCCGCCTACGCGCTGACGCCCGTCACCGATCTGACCGCACCGGCGGTTGACCCGGGAAAGGGGCCGACCATGTTCTCCCGCGTCCCCCTCCCCCGGCTGTCCTGGACAGCTGCGCTGGAAGGACAGTCCCTCAGAATGCCGTTCGTCGCAGGTCTGTGCACCTCGACGCAGCTGCTCGAGTTCTGGGGAGCGATGCTGGTGATCATGGCTTCCGGGGCGGCCGCGGGAACTCAGGTCGCCGCCGCTCTGGTCTTCACGTTGGTCGCCTACACCTTGACCGAGCTACCACTGGTCGCCTACCTCGTGGCGCCGGGAAAAACGCAGGCGGTTGTGATGGGCATGCACGGCTGGCTGGCCGCGCGCCGCAGGCCGATCTTCGCGGTGCTGCTCGGCGCACTCGGTGCCATGATGCTGGCGAAAGGCGTTGGTGGCCTGTGATTCCCGACAGCGGAACGGCAGAATGCGGAGGCGACGATGACGGATCGTAAGGCTCGCTGCGGATGGTTCGGGGTGCTCGCGACCACCGGCGCCGCTCTGCTTCCGCTGACTATGACGCCCGCGATCGCCCACAGCGACGACACGACGTTGCCGTTCGTGGTCATGGGCGGCACCGGCATGCCGTTGCCGGACGACGACTGGGTCGCGACGGTGCAGAGCCTCTTTTTCCCGTCGACAGCCCTCTTCGACGGGCAGCCGATATTTCCCGACGCCGTGCCACAGGCCCTGTACACCCCGCAGGAGTTCTATCCGCTGAACATCGATGACCTGACGCTGAATGATTCGGTGTCTCAGGGGCTCAGCAACCTGAACACCGCACTCCAGCCATATATCGACGCCGGCACGCCAGTGGGAGTCTTCGGTTACTCCCAGAGCGCGATCATCGCGTCCCTGGAGATGGAGCAACTGGCGGCGCAGGGTGTACCCAGCTCGGATGTCAACTTCGTGTTGATCGGTGACCTGATGAATCCCAATGGCGGGCTCTTCGAGCGTTTCGCCGGCTTGGAGCTGCCCAGCCTGGGTATCGACTTCTCCGGCGCGACACCCTCTGACGACTTCGCCACCACGATCTACACGATGGAGTACGACACCTGGGCGGACTTCCCGCGCTATCCCTTGAACCTGCTCTCCGTCCTGAACGCGTTCATGAGCGAAACCCATTTCGACTACGACACCCTCACCCCCGACCAAGTCGCACAAGCGATTCCGTTGGACACGACGGGGGGGCTGACCGACTACTACATCATCCCGGTCGACGATCTCCCGTTGCTGGATCCACTGCGCGAGGTACCGATCATCGGCAACCCGCTGGCCGACCTGCTGCAGCCGAATCTCACCGCATTGGTGAACCTGGGCTACGGAGACCCGGAATTCGGTTGGTCGACCGCTCCGGCGAACGAGGCCACCGAATTCGGGCTGCTGCCGAGCCTGGCCGACTTCGAAAAGCTTCCCGGGTTGTTGATCACCGGAACGCAGACCGGAATCGACGATTTCATCGGAGATTTCACCGGCACCGGCCCGAATCCGGTGTCGTGGTCTCTCGATTCGCTGTTCGATGGTCTGACGGATACCTCGTCGATGACGTCGAGCACGGCCTTCGATCCAGAGGCGATGCTGTCGGCGCTGGCCACCATGCTGGACGACCCCGCGGCGCTGGCGGCCATGTCCGATGACATCGCTGACGCGTTGTCCGACATCGGCAGCACCTTGTCCGCTGCGTACGACGCCACCGAGGACATTCTGCAGGCGGCGTTCATCAGCCTGCCCGAATACAACCTCAATCTGATCCTGGACAATTTGGACAACCCGATCGAGGCGTTCGGGTTGCCGATCGCGGCCGATCTGGCGATCTATCCCCTGTTGGGCGGTTTCGCGCAGACGGTCTTCGACGACGCGGCTCAGTCGATCCTGGCCACGCTGACCGACTTGGTGCCGTCGCTGTGACCCGCCGGATGCCCGTCGTCGCCGCGGTGCCGAACTACAACATGGGAGAGCATTTACGTGAGCTCTTACCGCAACTCCTGGCTCAGCGCTACGAGCGGATCTTCGTTCTCGACGACGCCTCCACCGACGACAGTGTCGATGTCGTCCGCGAATTCGGCGACGACGTCGAACTGGTGCGCAGTCCGGAAAACCGTGGTGCAGGCGCCAATCGCAACCAGATCATCGACCGAGTCGGCGACGGAACGATGATCCATTTCATCGACGCCGACATGGAATTGAGAACGGCCGACACCCCGGCTGTGGCACGCGAAGTCGCCGGACGCTACCTCCGCCACGGCGTCGGCATGATCGGTGGTCTGGTCAGCCGCGCCGACGGCAGCCAGGAGTACTGCAATTTCGGTGCGGCATTCACCGTGTGGGGCAATTTCACCTCGAATGTGCCACGCCTGGTGGACCATTGGCGGCACAAGCCGCGGTTGGCCGGCACGGTCCAACGACTGGCGGGTCCGATCGCCCCGGGTTGGCCCCGGCTGCTGGACGATCCGAGTCCACGGGCCGCCTACTGGCTTCACGAAGGCAACCTGCTGGTCTACTCCGATGTTTTCAAGGGCGTGGGCGGCTACGACCCCGTGCTGCGTTCGCACGAGGCTCAAGACCTGGCAATTCGGTTGGACAACAGAGGCATCCATCGTCAGTTCGACCCCAGCATCCGGGTCGTCCATCACCACATCGACGTGCGGGGCAAGAACCGCCGGAAATGGGAAAGCAGCGCGACCCGTTATCTCATCCGCAAGCACGGGATCACCCGGTTCGTCATCGGCGGCCGGACACCGACCGGGTCGACGACGCTGGAGCGGACCGGATGAGCGCCCGCGGCAACGATGCGCTGGTCGCTTATCTGGGTTGGCAACGGATGGGCAACATCGGCGACGACGCGATCTACGACGCGGTGTGCTCACAGCTACCCGGCGCCACGGTGCTGGATCAGCCGCGTTTTCCCGGGGAACGACTGCGTTCCGCCGCAACAGGATTGAACCGTTCATTGCGACAGAGCATTCAGGTCGTCGGTGGTGGCACCCTCGTCGGTCGACGTCACTGGCGCCGCATGGTCACCCGCGGCCAGTCGCTTACCCGCAACAACGGCAGTTACGCGATCGGTGTCGGCGTCGAGGATCCTACTTTTGTCGGGCGGCGCAGCGGTTCCGGCAAAGGTGAGCTGAAACGTTGGGTGCCCTTGCTGTCTGAGTTCCGCACGGTGTCGGTGCGAGGCCCGCGCAGCGCCGAACTCTTGGCCGAGGCCGGCCTCGACGTCCGCGTCTCCGGCGACCCCGCCCTGCTGCTGCCCCGCCCCGACGTCACCGCCGAAGACGGTTTGATCGGACTGAATCTCGGCTTCGGCGACGATCTCTGGGGCCGCGACCCCGATGCGGTCGCGGTCCACATTGCGGGCGCCACGGCACATCTGGCGCAGCAGGGATATCGCTTTGTCGGAATTTTGATGAACCGCGCCGACCGGCGCTGGACCGAACACGCACTCACCGGCATCGACGCCCCCATAGTGCACCCCACCAGCGCCACCGCCGCAGCCCACGAACTCGCCCGCTGCTCACTGGCCATCGTCAGCCGACTCCACGCCGGAATCCTCGCCGCCCTATCCAGCACACCCGTCATATCCCTGGAATACCAACCCAAATGCCGAGACTTCGCCCTCTCCATCAACGACGAACGCTCACTCATCCGCACCGACACCCTCACCACCACCACCGTCATCGACCGCGTCCACCACACCCTCACCCACGCACCCCAGATCAGAACCACCACCGCCAACGCCGTCACCCACCTACGGCACAAACTCAGCGACGAATACGCCACCGTCGCAGACCAACTAGGCCTGCGGGCATCGACCAGTCAGCTATCGGAGGGGTCCTGAATGCTCGCGTTCATCACCACGCTGCGTCATCCACAGAATTCCGCGAATTACGGGCGGGTCGAGTCGCTGCTGCAGAACACCCTGGAATCGCTGACCCGGCAGTCATGCGACGACTACGTCGCCTTCGTCGTGGGCAATCGCAAGCCGTCGTTTGCCATGCCGCCGCGTGCGGTCTTCGTCGAGGTCGACTTTCCGCCTCCTTCGGAGTTGAAGGGTCCGCGGACCGGACCGGCGCCGGTCATCTGGGACAAGGGCACCAAGAACGCGATCGGCCTGATCGCGGCGCGCGACTGTCGACCCGAGTACGTGATGCCCATCGACGCCGACGATTTCGTGCACCGCGACCTGGCGGCGTTCGTCCACGACCGTCGGGGGCACGACGGATGGGTGGTGAAGCGCGGTTGGGTGTATTCGCGCGCCCGAAACGCCTACCGGCTGCGCCGGCGGTTCTTCCGGGTGTGCGGAACGTCGTTCATCATTCCTTTCGACGCCTATGAGGTCCCGGCCGGTCTGACCGTGTCGTCGACGCAACGCGACATCTTCGAGGCTTTCGGTGAGCGACTCGAGAAGATCCTCGAGCACGGGTACGCGTTCGACTATTGGCGCCAGCACGGTCGGACTCTCGAGCCGCTGCCGTTTCCGGGCGCGGTCTACCACATGGATACCGGTGAGAACCACTCCGGCAACCAGCTTTTCGGGCCCGCCCTGCCGTACCGGGATCACCTGTACCGCGACTTCGCGATACGGCCGTCGAGAACGCCGTCCGCCAGCCTGTGGGCGGCAATCGGGCCGGCTGCGCTCAAACCCGATCTCAGATTCCAGCTACCCATGTTCCTGCAGCCGAAGTCCTATCTGCAGGACTATTCACCACCCGGCGCCTCATCGGTCCGATCGCAATGACGGCGACGAACGGGCCCCTGGTGGCGTATCTGGGTTGGCAGCGGATGGGCAACATCGGCGACGACGCGATCTACGACGCGGTGTGCTCACAGCTGCCCGGTGCGACCGTGCTGGACATGCCGCGCTTCCCCAGGGAGCGACTGCGTGCCGCCGCCACCGGAATGAATCGACCGCTGCGCCAGAGCATTCAGGTCGTCGGTGGCGGAACACTTCTGGGGACCCGCTACTTTCGGCGACTGGTCACCCGCGCCCAGTCGCTCACCCGCAACAACGGCAGCTACGCCATCGGCGCCGGGGTCGAAGATCCTGCCTTCGACCGTCGCCAGAACGCTTCGGGCCACGGCGAGCTGAAACGTTGGGTGCCATTGCTGTCCGAGTTCTGCACGGTGTCGGTGCGCGGCCCGCGCAGCGCCGAACTCCTGGCCGAGGCCGGCCTCGACGTCCGCGTCTCCGGCGACCCCGCCCTGCTGCTGCCCCGCCCCGACGTCGCCGCCGAGGACGGTCTGATCGGACTGAACCTCGGATTCGGCGACGACGACCTGTGGGGCCAGGATCCGGTGACGGTGACCGAGCAGATCGCAGCCGCGGTGAACCACTTTGCATCCGAAGGCCATCGCTTTGTCGGGATCCTGATGAACCGCGCCGACCGGCGCTGGACCGAACACGCACTCGCCGGCATCGACGCCCCCATCGTGCACCCCACCAACGCCACCGCCGCAGCACACGAACTCGCCCGCTGCTCACTGGCCATCGTCAGCCGACTCCACGCCGGAATCCTCGCCGCCCTATCCAGCACACCCGTCATATCCCTGGAATATCAACCCAAATGCCGAGACTTCGCCCTCTCCATCAACGACGAACGCTCACTCATCCGCACCGACACACTCACCACCACCACCGTCATCGACCGCGTCCACCACACCCTCGCCCACGCACCCCACATCCGAACCACCACCCACAACGCCGTCACACACCTACGACACACACTCAGCGACGAATACGCCACCGTCGCACACCAACTAGGCCTGCGGGCACATCAACGTCATCCATGAGACACGAGCGAACGAGGTAGACGATGTCGAAAGTGATCACCGCGCTGCGGCAGAAGACCGATTACAGCCGCTGGGCCGACTCCCGCAATATCTTCGCCTCCTGGGAGTCCCGGAGCCAACGCGCTGCGGCGTTGGTGCCAGTGGACAGCCGTGTCATCGAATTCGGTGCGGGCAATCGGGTTTTCGAGCGGCACCTGGACCGGTCGTGCATCTACACCCCGTCCGACATCGTCGATCGTGGGCCGGGAACGATCGTCTGCGACCTCAATCTGCGACCACTTCCGGACCTCGGTTCCGACACCTACGACGTCGCGGTGCTGATGGGGGTGCTGGAATACATGCGCGACATGCCGACGATGCTCGACTGGCTGGCCGAGCTCGTTCCGAATCTCGTGCTGTCATATGCCTGCGCGCGCGGCGGTCGTTACTCGCCGCGTCGCGCCGCCGGGTCCGTCGGCCGCCTCAAAGCGGGGTGGCTGAACAGCTACTGCGAGGACGAGATTCGATCGCTGCTGGATCAACGTGGCTTTGTGCTCGTACACGAGGAAGGCTGGCAGAACCAAAGGCTTTTCGCGTTCTCACGACGCGGCTAGGCATCGAGGCGGGCGAAACGGTTCTGCTGGTACTGCTCCACGCAGGCCCGCCTCCTGACCTTGCCGCTGGTGGTCAGCGGGATCGAACCCGGCGACACCAGCACGAGGTCAGCGACGCTCAGTCCGTGCGACGTGGAAACAGCTGACGTGACGTTGTTTTTCACGCTGGTGATTTGTTCGACCGCGTCCTCGTGGGAGTGGATACCGTTCTTGAGTTCGGCGATGGCGACCAATTTCTCGGTGCCGTCGTCAGGCACCGCTATCGCGACACAACGGCCGCGGGTGATCACCTGGATCGTCGCCTCGATGTCATCGGGAGAATGGTTGCGGCCGTAGACGATCAAGAGATCCTTGATCCGGCCGATGATGAACAATTCGCGGTCGTCGAAGAATCCCAGGTCGCCGGTTCTCAGCCACGGCCCCGCCGGGGTGCCCGGAGCAGGCTCGGACAGCTGTGCGCCGAACGCGTACTCGGTCTCGTCGGGCTTACCCCAGTAGCCGGTGGCGACGTTGTCGCCGTGCACCCAGATTTCACCGATGGTCCCTGCCGGGCATTCGACCTTGCCGTCGGGGTCGACAATTCGGAGGACGGGCGAACGGGGCACTCCGTAGCTGACCAGCGCTGTGCCGTCTGAGCTTTCGCATCGCTCCGCGCGGCCGTCGGACAGGGCGGCGGAATCGAAGTGAACCACCCGCGGCTCGCCGGGCTCCCGGGTCACGATGTACACGGTCGCCTCCGCCATCCCGTACGAGGGGCGCAAGGCCGTCGCGGGAAAGTTGAACGGCGCGAACCGCTCGCTGAAACGTTTCAACGTCGCCGGTTGCACCCGTTCGCTGCCATTGATGATGCCGATGACACCACTGAGATCTCGGCCGGCCAGGTCCTCGTCGGTTGTCTTGCGCGCCGCCACCTCGAACGCGAAATTCGGCCCCGCCGAGAAGGTGTGCGGATAGTCGGCCAGCAGTTGCAACCACCGTGCGGGACGTGCCAGGAACGACACCGGACTGGTGAGCACCGCGTGGTGACCCGCCAGCAACGGTATACACACGCCGACCAGCAGGCCCATATCGTGATAGAACGGCAGCCACGAGACGAACGTGGTGCCCGGTGGCGAGATGCCGCCGGTGGCCGCGAAATAGTCCGCGAACATCTGCTCGAAATTGGCCATCAGATTTCGATAGGTGACTTCCACTCCAGCCGGCGCACGGGTCGACCCAGACGTGTATTGCAGATACGCGGTGTCGGTGCGCGTCTCGCGGCTAGGCCGAAATGTGCTCCGCGCGTTGACATCCACCAGGTCGACCTCGAGGAGAGACGGCGTCGGACCATCTTGCTGCGCGGCAAGGTAGTTCGACACCTCCGCCGCGACCGCAGATGTCGTCAGGACCACCGACGGAGCCGCGTCGAGCAGAACCGATTTCACCCGTTCGTCGACGGCACCACCCGAAGGAACCGAGAGCGGCACCGGAATGAGCCCGGCCAGCAGCGTCCCGAAGAACGCGTCGATGTAACTCAGCCCCTGGGGCGCCACGATGACGGCGCGGTCGCCGGTCGAGCCGTGCCGGCGTATTTCCTGCGCGACGTTCAGCGACCGTCGGTACAGCTGCGAATAGCTGATCGTCTCCGCGAAGCCGTCCCAATCCCGCTCGTAGTCAATGTAAGTGAACGCCTTCTCATTAGCCTGCAGGCTCGCACGCTCGCGCAGAACGCTGGGAATGGACGGTTCGGCCACCTTCCTCACCTTACCGGTGCAGGCTGCCGGCGCAATTGCAAATGCTCATGAAAAGCCTTGCGCCACACTGACTGACGTGTCAGTCAGTTATTCGGTGGATGCTGCCCGTCCGGAGGCCAGCTCTGCACATCGTCCTCGAGCGGCACCTGCAGGCTCTGCAGAATCGACGAGACCATCCGCCATGCGCCGATCGCGGTGACAAGCTCGACCAGCAGCGCGTGGTCGGCCCCGAACGCCTGTCGGCACGCCGCCCAACTCTGCTCGCTCACCACGCCGTCGCGCACCACGTCGTCGGTGGCAGCCAGCACCGCCTGCTCCGTCGAGCCGAATCCGGCATAGGACTGCCAATCCCGGACGCCGAGAAGATCGTCTGCGCTCACCCCGAGGCCCTGTGCAACCCGCCAGTGTTGCGCCCATTCGTATTCACAGGCCGTCAGCCAGCCGATCCGCATGATTGCCAGCTCGCGCAGGCGCGAATTCAGCCTGCCCTGCCACAGCATTCTCGCCAGCAGATCGTTGAGTCCGGACGCGAGTTTGGGATGGTTCAACAACACCTGAAAAATCGCGAGCTCGGCCATGTAGTCCGGAACGCTCGCTTCATCCGCCGCGGCTTTGGCCTCGTCCAGCGACAGACGGGGTACCCGGCCTTCCCGGTCGGCGGTCACGATCTCAGGTCGAACCGGTTAGCCGGCAACGGCTCCCGCTTCCCGGAACGGCGCACCGAAGTCGGTCACTCGCTCGAAACCGTCCCGGCGTGCCCTGGTCGCACCCAGTCGGCACAGTGCACTGGTCGCGACGAGCCCGGCGTGGTCGGCGAGTACGAACGGAGTCAGCAGCCGGTTGTGGACGAAGCCGATCGCCAGGCCATGATCCGGGTCGGCCCACCCGACGGAACCGCCGAGCCCGACGTGCCCGAAGCCCGGCACGACGTCGAGGGGCAGCCGGTGGTAGCCGAGGTGGAAGGCCAGCGGTATGACCAGGTTGCCGTCCGGCCGCAGATTGCGCCGTCCGTTCAACCCGGCCGCCACTTCCGGCGACAGGAACTGGGTCCCGCCGATCCGGCCGCCGTTGGCGATCGCGGCGTACATGCGTGCCAGTCCGCGCGCGGTGGCCACCCCGTTGGCCGCCGGTATCTCGGCGTCCAGCAGTGGAACGTCACCCTGGGCAACGGCTTTCACTCCCGGGAAGTACATCGAGCTGAAACCGGCGGCCTGCGGGATCGCGGCGATCATCGGCGCCACCGCGTTGAACACCGGATTCTGAAAAGCGCTCTGCGGCATGATGATCTGCGTGGCCTTGGTCGGGGCGCCGGCAGGTGGACGACCCAGATGCAGGCCGTCGGTGCCCAGCGGCTCGGCCAACTCGGTGCGGATCAATTCCCGCATGCCCTTACCGGTGACCGCGCGCGCCAGCCCCGACAGCAGCCACCCGTACGTCAGCGCGTGGTAGGCCGATTTACCGAACGAGTAACCCGGCCGCGCTGCTGCGAGCCGGCGCTCCATCAACTCGTGGTCCAGCAGGTCGGCCTTGGTTGCGCCGCGCAGCGCCGACAATCCGGCCTGGTGCCGCATCATCTGGCGAACGGTGATGTCGGCCTTCCCGTTGGCGCCGAACTCCGGCCAGTACTGGGCGACCGGGGCGTCATACTCGATCAACCCGCGGTCGACGAGTCGGTGAACGACGGTGGAGGCCATCCCCTTGGTCGCGGAGAACACCATGGTCGCCGAATCCGCGGTCCACGGGACCCGTCCGCGCCGATCCGCGTAGCCGGTCCAGACGTCGACGACGGGTTCTCCGTCCAGGTAGACCGCCAGCGCCCCGCCGCCGAATCGGCTGCCGTGGAACGTGCTGGCGAAGCTGCGCACCGCGCAGGCGAAATGAGGATCGGCTGCGCCACGAACTCCGCGCGGCAGCACAGAGCGGCGATTGCCCACTACTTCGAGGGTCATGGGATCAAACCTAGTTGGTTAACTCTACAAACGAAGTGGAATTCATCCATCCGTTATGGAAGCTAGCTCCAATATTTGCTGAGCGGCCAGGGCGGGGGTCAATTCGCCCGTCAAGACCCGGCGCTCCACCTCCGCCCGGGATTTGCGGACCGCGGGGTTCGACATCACCCGGTCCAGCACTGTGTCGCGGACCATCTGCCACGTCCAGTCCACCTGTTGGGCCCGGCGCCGCGCTTCGAAGTCGCCCGCCTCGGTGAGCGTGTCCCGATGCCGCTCGACGGTGTCCCACAACTCGTCCAACCCGGTGCCCTCCAGCGCACTCATCGTGAGCACCGGAGGGCGCCACAGGGTTTCGCGGGGATAGATCAACCGAATCGCGCCGGAGAGTTCACGGGCGGCTTTGCGTGCCTCGTTCAGGTGGTTACCGTCGGCTTTGTTCACCACCACGATGTCGGCGAGTTCGAGCACCCCCTTCTTGATGCCCTGCAGTTGATCGCCGGTGCGTGCCAGGGTCAGGAAGACGAAGGTGTCGACCATGTTGGACACTGCGACTTCGGATTGGCCGACACCGACGGTCTCCACCAGGATCACGTCGAACCCGGCCGCTTCCAGCAGCACGATGGTCTCCCTGGTCGCCTTGGCCACGCCGCCGAGCGTGCCCGATGTCGGCGACGGACGGATGTAGGCGTCGGGATGCGTTGCCAGCTGCGGCATTCGGGTTTTGTCTCCGAGGATCGATCCGCCGGTGCGGGTCGACGACGGGTCGACGGCCAGAACCGCGACGCGGTGGCCGCGGCCGATCAGATACATGCCGAGCGCTTCGATGGTGGTCGACTTGCCGACACCCGGGACTCCGGTGATGCCGACATGCAGGGCGTCACCGGCGGCCGGCATCAGCTGGAGTAACAGCTGCTGGGCCCGGTCGCGGTGGTCCGCTCGAGTCGACTCCACCAGGGTGATCGCCCGCGGGAGCGCCGACCGGTCGCCCTTGCGTACCGCCGCGGCGAGTTCGTCGATGCCGTCGCCGTTGTCAGTCGCCATGCGGCTAGAGGTCGTATCCGAGTCGCTCGGCCAGCTTGTGCAGCAGATCGATGGCGGCGTCGGCGATCACGGTGCCGGGCGGGAAGATCGCGGTGGCGCCCGCTTCGTACAACTCGTCGAAGTCGCCGGGCGGGATCACGCCGCCGACCACCACCATGATGTCGGAGCGCCCGACCTCGGCCAGCGCGTCGCGCAACGCGGGCACCAGCGTCAGGTGACCGGCCGCCAGCGACGACACACCGACCACGTGCACGTCGTTGTCGGCGGCCTGACGGGCCACCTCGTCCGGGGTGGAGAACAGCGAGCCGACGTCGACGTCGAATCCGATGTCGGCGAACGCCGTTGCGATCACCTTCTGTCCGCGGTCGTGGCCGTCCTGCCCCATTTTGGCCACCAGGATCCGTGGTCGCCGACCGTCGGCCTCGGCGAATTTCTCGACGAGTTCGGTTGCCGATGCCATGTTTTCGGCCTTTCCAGCTTCGTCGCGATAGACGCCGGCGATGGTTCGGATCTCGGCCTGGTGGCGGCCGTACACCCGCTCGAGCGCATCGGAGATCTCGCCGACCGTTGCCTTGGCGCGGGCGGCGTCGATCGCAAGCGCGAGCAGGTTGTTGCCGAGACCGTCTCCATCTCCCTTGCCGGCTCCGCCAGAGTGCGCCTCGGCGGCACGGGACAGCTCGGCCAGCGCCGCCTCGACCGCTGCCGGGTCCCGGTCGGCACGCAGCTGCTCGAGTTTGGCCAGCTGCTCGGAGCGCACCCGGCTGTTCTCGACCTTGAGGACCTCGACCTCCTGGTCCTCCTCGACCTGATACTTGTTGATCCCGATCACCGGTTGGATGCCGGAGTCGATGCGGGCCTGGGTGCGCGCCGCCGCTTCTTCGATGCGCAGCTTCGGAATGCCCTCGCTGATGGCCTGCGCCATCCCGCCGAGCTCGGTGACCTCGGCGATGTGGGCGCGAGCGCGCTCGGCGAGTTGGTAGGTCAGCCATTCGACGTAGTACGAGCCGGCCCAGGGGTCGATCGGCCGGGTGGTGCCGGATTCCTGCTGCAACAGCAGTTGGGTGTTGCGGGCGATGCGGGCCGAGAAGTCGGTCGGCAGGGCCAGCGCCTCGTCGAGTGCGTTGGTGTGCAACGACTGGGTGTGGCCCTGCGTGGCGGCCATCGCCTCGATACAGGTACGCGCGACGTTGTTGAACGCGTCCTGCGCGGTCAGCGACCACCCCGAGGTCTGCGAATGAGTGCGCAGCGACAGCGATTTCGCACTCTTCGGGTTGAACTGGGCGACCAGCTCACTCCAGAGCAGCCGGCCTGCCCGCAGCTTGGCGACCTCCATGAAGAAGTTCATCCCGATGCCCCAGAAGAAGGACAGCCTGGGCGCGAACTTGTCGATGTCGAGGTCGGCGTCCAGGCCGGCCTTGATGTAGTCGACACCGTCGGCGAGGGTGTACGCGAGCTCCAAATCCGCTGTGGCGCCGGCTTCTTGGATGTGGTAGCCGGAGATCGAAATCGAGTTGAACTTCGGCATCTTGGCGCTGGTGTAGGCGAAGATGTCGGAGATGATGCGCATCGACGGCTTGGGCGGATAGATGTAGGTGTTGCGCACCATGAACTCTTTGAGGATGTCGTTCTGGATGGTGCCGGCCAGCTTTTCCGGCGGCACCCCCTGCTCCTCGGCGGCCACTACGTACAGGGCCAGAATCGGGAGCACCGCGCCGTTCATGGTCATCGACACCGACACGGTCGACAGGTCGATGCCGTCGAACAACTGCCGCATGTCGAGGATCGAATCGATTGCGACGCCGGCCATTCCGACATCACCCTGAACCCGGGGATGATCGGAGTCGTAGCCGCGGTGGGTGGCGAGGTCGAACGCGACCGACAGGCCCTTCTGCCCGGCGGCCAGGTTGCGGCGATAGAACGCATTCGACTCCGCTGCCGTGGAGAATCCGGCGTATTGACGGATCGTCCAGGGCTGGTTGACGTACATCGTCGGATACGGACCACGCACGAACGGCGGCTCACCGGGGAAGGTGTGCAGCGGATAGCCGTCGGACTGCACGGCAGTGCGGTCCGCCGCGATGTAGACCGGCTTGACCTCGATGTCTTCCGGGGTGTGCCAGACCAGTTGGTCCGGTGTGTACCAATGGGCTTCGGCCGCGGCCGCGACATGTTCCTGCACAGCGTCATCGGTCGGCTGCGCGACGGCACGGTCGCTGCGCAGTGGCACCTCGGCGAAGCTGCCGACAGCCGGCGTCGTGGTCGTCATGATCGTCAGGCCCCCAACCGGTCGAGAAGGTTCGAAAGAGCTTCTATTGCATTGATTTTCGCCGTCAAGAACTCGTCGGGCTGTCGATCGGCCTCGGCCACCGCTTCCTTCGGACCGGCCAGGCACACGTGCGGCACCCCGGCGCTGCGGGCCGCCTCGACGACAGCGGAGGCCTCGGCGCCGTACCGGCTGTCGGTACCGCAGATCACCGCGGCCACCGGGGCTCCGGCGTCGGCGACCACCTCGGCAACCCGGCCGGCGTCGACGGTTCCCGGGTTGATTGCTTCGATGCCACCCGACGCCAACAGGTTCGACGCGAAAGTGGTCCGAATATTGTGTTCGGCAAGCGGTCCGAGCGGCAGCAACAGAACTCGAGGACGCGAACCGTTACCGGCCAGATAGGCGTCGGAGCGGTCACGCAGTGCCTCGAACTCGGCCGCGTAGCGGATCAGCTTGCCGGCGGCGAGCGGCGAATACGACGAATCACTATGCGGCAGGCCGGGTTCAGTCAGGTTCGGGTACTCGTTGACCCCGGTGATCGCGGTCTTGCGATGGGCGACGTCGTCGGCGCGCCGGGCAGCGATCTCCGCGATCTGTTCGGCGATGTAGTCGCGCGCATCGACGAATCCGCCCTGCTGCTCCACGGCTTGGAAGCTCTGCCAAGCCTGGTTGGCCAGCTGGTCGGTGAGGTCCTCGACGAACCACGAGCCGCCGGCGGGGTCCAGGATCCGGCCGACGTGCGACTCCTCGAGCAGTAGCAGCTGAATGTTGCGAGCCATCCTGCGCGCGAAACTTGTTGCCATGCCTGGAAATCCACCGTCGATTGCGACGTCGAAGGGAAACACCAGAACAGTGTCGGCGCCACCGACCCCGGCGCCGAAGGCGGCCAGCGTGGTTCGCAGCATGTTCACCCAGGGATCACGCTGGGTCATCATCGGCAGCGAGGTCTCGGCGTGCACCACCGCACCGCCTCTGTCCGGTTCGCCGACCACTTCGGCCACCCGCGCCCACAGCCGGCGCAGCGCCCTGACTTTGGCGATCGTCAGGAATTGATCGTCGTCGGCGGCCAACCGAAAACTGATCTGCGCGAGCGCCTTGGCCACCGGCAGGCCGGACTCGGTGAGCACCCGCAGGTAGGACACCGCCGCGGCGATGCTGCCGGCCAGCTCCCAGGTCGCATTCGCTCCGAGATTGTGAAACGCCGGGCCGTCGACGGTGATCGCGCGTACTCCGTGGTCGTCGGCGACGGTGGTGGCAATGCTGATGACCTGCTCGATCGCCGGGGCGGGCCGGTCGCTCAGTGGCGCGGTGAGCGGATCGGCCCCCAGGTCGACCGACAGGATCGCGCGCTGGTCGTCCTCGACCCGGCTCACCAGCTCCAGTAGCACTTCCGAAGCGGCCTGGTAGTCGGCGCCGGCGTCGAGAATCACCGGCGCCATGCTCAGGTAGACGCCGTCGAACACCGTCCGCAGCTGCTCCGGCGCGACACCCGACTCCCCCACCCGTACCAGGAGTGCGCTGACGCCCTCGGCGAGAGCGGCCAGCACCGCGGAGTTGACGTCGTCGGCGGCCACGCCGGCAACTCGATTCGCCGGAATGGCCTCGGCGACTTTCCAGCCGGACTTGACGTCGCGCAAGGCGTCGGCCCCGCGCAGGAAGGGCCACTCTCCGGGTAGCGGCGGCTCGGGCAGCTCGTCGAGCGCGGTGTAGAGGGCCCGGATCGCAACGGCCTCGTACGTCGGGGTTTCGAGCATCTGCTCCGGCTCGGGCCCGAGTTCGTCGGCGTCACGTCGAGTGCTTTTGGCGAGGACTCCGGCCACCGCGGTACGCCAGCGGGCGCGGGCCTGTGTGAGGTCGGCAGGCTCGGCGGACACATCGACTGACACCGGCGGCTCCTTGTCCAGCACGTGACATCCCGACGCTGGTCTGTCACCCGACCACCAGGCTAAATGATGCCCAATAGTGTCGAGGCACACACTGAGGCGACGGCACCTGACGAGCCATGACGCCCGCCCAGGTGAGGAGTACCTTACTAAGGTAGACCGGCTAACGTTAGGGCGATCATGCGTACTCGACCGCAGAGCGCACGCGATCAATCGGACTCGGTGACCGTGCTCGCGCAACTGGCGCCCGGAACGCGGGCGATCGTGCTCGGGACAGTCGCGCAGGCCAATCCGCTTATCGCAAACCGCCTCGGGCAGTTGGGCTTTCGCGCGAACGCAAGCGTGGACGTCATCCGTCGGGCACCGCTCGGCGACCCGACGATCTACCGGATCCATGACACCGAGCTGTGCTTGCGCCGTCGCGAGGCTCAGCTCATCGAGGTATCCCCCGACGTGGACCGATGACGGCCTGTCACGACGTCGAAGGGTCGGCGGTCGCCGTCGCCGGCGTGCGGCGGGTGGCCTTGGTCGGCAGTCCGAATGCGGGCAAGACCAGTGTGTTCAACCACCTGACCGGGTTACGCGCCAAGACCGGCAACTATCCGGGTGTCACGGTCGGCCGCAGTGTCGGCACCACCAGCGCCGGAGGCGTCGCTGTCGCCGTCGAGGACCTGCCCGGCACCTACAGCCTCGACCCGATCAGTCCCGACGAGCAGGTGGTGACCGACCTGCTGGCTGGTCGATACCCGGGCATCGACCCACCCGACGCGCTGGTGCTGGTTGCCGATGTCACCACGCTTCGCCGGTCGATACTGCTGATCGGCCAGGTGCTCCGACTGGATCTGCCGTGCCTGCTGGTGCTGACAATGGGCGACGAGTTGGCCGCTCGCGGCGGCCGGATCGACACCGACGCCCTGGCGACGGCGCTGGGCATCCCGGTATCCGGGGTGGTCGCCCATCACGGTTCGGGCATCGACGACCTGCGGATGCGGCTGGGGGCGTTCGAGCAGTGGTCACGTCCGCCGGTCCTGCCCCCCGCCGAGCCGGCGGAGATCGACGCCTGGGGCCAGTCCGTCCTCGACGCGGCCGTTTACGCGGCCCCGCAGCCAGATCGACGCACCCAGCGGATCGACCGGGTGCTGCTGCATCCGCTGTGGGGCACGATCACGTTTTTCGCGGTGATGTTCTACTTCTTCCAGGTCCTGTTCACCGCCGCGGCGCCTTTGCGGGACGGCATCGGCAGCGCCCTGACCTGGCTCGGCGGGCAGGTCTCCGATCACGTCGGTAATCCCGTTCTGCGCGGGTTGCTCAGCCAGGGCCTGATCGGCGGAGTCGGAACCGTGCTGCAGTTCATTCCGCAGATCGTGTTGCTGTTCTGCCTGCTCGCCTTCCTGGAGAGCGTCGGTTACATGTCGCGCGCGGCGTTCCTGATGGACCGGGTGATGGCCAGAACCGGATTGGAGGGCCGCGCCTTCGTCGCGATGCTCTCGTCGTTCGCCTGCGCGATCCCGGGCATCATGGCGACCCGGACGCTACCGTCGTCGCGCGACCGGATCGCCACGATCGTCACCGCACCACTGATGACGTGCTCGGCCCGGCTACCGGTCTACACGCTGCTGGTCGGCCTGTTGGTGGCGCCGCAGACCCATTGGTGGGGGCTCAGCGCGCAGGGCGTCACGATGTTCCTGCTGTATCTCGGCGGCGGCTTGTCGGCGCTGGTGGCCGCCCTGGTGGTCAAATCCACGATCCTGCGCGGCGATCTGCTGCCCTTCACCATGGAGCTGCCGCCCTACCGGCTTCCGTCACCGCAGGCGATGCTGGCCGCGATGTGGAGCGCGGCCCGGGTGTTCCTGCGCAAAGCCGGCACCATCATCCTGGCCACCTCGCTGGTGCTGTGGGCCCTGCTCAACCTGCCGGTCCGCGAAGCACAGACCCGAGGCATGGAGGCTACCGAAGCGACCGCCTACGTGATGAATCACAGCTACGCCGCCGGCCTGGGTCGCGCTGTGGCACCGGTGTTCTCACCGTTGGGCTTCGACTGGCGCACCGATATCGCGCTGGTCGGCTCGTTGTCGGCGCGCGAGGTGTTCGTCTCGACGCTGGGCCAGGTGGCGGCGGCGACGGACCCCGATTCCCCGAAGCAGGCGCTGGCCACCATGACCGACGATCACGGCGGGCGAATCTTCACCGCCCCCACCGTGATCGCGTTGATGGTCTACTTCATGTTCGCCCTGCAGTGCATGTCGACGATCGCCGTGATGCGCCGGGAGACCAACACCTGGCGCTGGCCGGCCTTTGCGTTCAGTTACATGTTCGTTCTGGCCTGGGTGATGGCATTCGCCGCGCGCTCGATCGCGCTGGGGTTGGGCGCATGATCCCGATTCATGCCACCGCCACCGCCGACCCGCAGCGGCTGCGCTGGGTGGTCGCCGCTGACCGGTTGGGGGCTCGAGGCACCGTGCAACAGGCGCCGGGACGTCTCGGCATGCTGCTCGACGACGGCGTGATCGACGAAATCGAGGTGCGCTCAACCGATGTGCTGATCACCCTGCACCCCGACAGGGGCTGGCGAGAATGGGGCGACGACGTCCGCTCGGCGTTGTCGCAGGCCCTGCAGGATCCGGCCGGCTGGCACGTCGAAGCGACCGACGAGGCCGCCGCTCTCGCGGCACTCGCCGCCGAACTGCTCGCCGGACCGATCGGGGCGCTGGCCGAATCGCATGGCGGCTCGATCGAACTGCTGTCGGTCGACGGTGACACGGTCAACGTCCGGTTGTCCGGAGCTTGTCACGGTTGTCCCGCGGCCGCCGGCACCTTGCACGACAAGTTGCAGCGCGAGCTGAGGGCGCGGTCCGGCCGAGACGTCTCGGTACACAGTGAAAACGATTCGGCGGCAATGCCATTGGGCCGGAAGTTGCTGTCGCTGTTCGTCCGCTGACGTAGTGGACCGTAGGCTGCACCCTGTGACGAGCGACCGAATCGTCGACACGCTGCGCCCGCTGGGCTCCGCGGTGGCTGCCGCCGCTCGTCAGGTGTCCCGGCGCCGCCTGGTGCTGACGGCCGTGGTGGTCGTCGCTCTGGTCGCAACCGCGCTACTCGTGCGATTGCCGACGGCCGTGCAGTTGCGGGACTGGTCGACGTCGATGGGCGCGTGGCTGCCGCTGGCTTTTCTGGCCGCTCACATCGTGGTGACCGTGCTGCCGTTCCCCCGGACGGCGTTCACCCTGGCCGCCGGATTGCTGTTCGGTCCGCTGCTCGGGGTCACGCTGGCGGTCGCGGCCAGCACGGTCAGCGCGCTGATCGCGCTGGCCCTGGTCCGGGCGGCCGGCTGGCAACTGAACCGGCTGGTGCGCCATGACGCGGTCGACCGACTCGATGCCCGGCTGCGCGAGCGTGGTTGGGTCGCGGTGGTGTCGCTGCGGTTGATTCCCGCGGTGCCGTTCGCGCCGCTGAATTACGCGGTCGGCGCGTCCGGGGTACGGGTGCTGCCGTACACCCTCGCCACCCTGGCCGGCCTGCTACCCGGCACCACAGCGGTGGTGATTCTCGGCGACGCGCTCACCGGCCACGTCAGCCCGCTGCTGTTTCTGGTGTCGCTGTGCACGGGTCTGGTCGGGCTCGCGTTGTTCGGCTACGAAATCCGGCAGTTCCGCCGCCACCATCGCCCCGCGGCGGCCGGCACCGACGACGCGACTGCGCTGCGCCGATAACGCCCCGCGCGCGTTGCGGCGCGCGCACCGATTCCTCTATAGACTGAAAAACTGAAGCACTTTGGTTGCGGTGACGGGTTTACCCGTCTGAGAGGCAACGGCCATGAACGTCAAGCACTTGGCTCCGACGGCGGCGGCGATCGCCGCGACGCTGATCCTTGGCATCGGCGTCGCCAATGCCGCGCCGGCCGACCCCGCACCGGACCCGACCGCGCCCACAGCCCCACACAAAGCCAAGAAATGTTGGCCCTACCCCCGCGTCGGGCCGGGTAGCGGCCGCGGTAGTGCCGGAATCCCGAACTATCCACCGCCCTGCCCGCCCGGCACGCCGCACTAGCGTAAGTCCGGCGCGCACAGGGTTCGGGCGTTGAATCCGGCGGCGAATCCCACTTTGCTTGTCTCTCAGTGCTTTACCGTGGGGGCTTCCGGCAGGGAGGGCGCCGGCTAGTCGCGGCCCTCCACCAATTCGCGTGCCTCTTCCTCGGTTTCGACCGTGGGTGGCGATCCGGGCAACCGCTTGCCGGCGACCTCGGGGGTGAACGCCAGCGTGACGAAGCCGACCACCCCGGCGACGATCAACATGTACGCCGGCACCATCTGGTTTCCGGTGCCGGACACCAACGCCTGCGCGATCAGTGGAGTGGTTCCGCCGAACGCCGATATCGAGACGTTGTAGGAGATCGCCAGCGCGCCGTTGCGGACGTTGGTCGGGAACAGCGCCGGCATCGTGGCGGGCGATGTGCTGTCGAAGCACAGTTCCATCAGACCGAGCAGCAGCACACCCAGGAACACCAGCAGAAGGCCGGCGCCCTCGCGGATGAGCAGGAACGCCGGGATGGACGCGACGATCAACAGCACGCACCCCGTCCGCATGATCGGCTTGACTCCGATCCGGTCGGACAGCGAGGCCACCGGGACCAGCAGAATCGCCAGGATCGTCAGCGTCAGGGTGATCATCGTCAATCCGGACGTGTGGCTGATGTGAACGAACACCTTGAGGTAGGTCGGCAGGTATCCGGTGAGCATGTAGTCGGCGGCGTTCGAGGTGTACACCAGGGCCGCACAGATCAGCATCGGCTTCCACTGTTCGGCGATCGTGCGCCGGTATTGTCCGGAGTCGCCGTCGGACGCCGTGTGCGCTGTCTCACCCTGAAATGACGGCGACTCCTCCAGTCGTGTCCGCATGAATATCGCGACCAGACCGAGCGGCGCGCTCAGCAGCAGCGGTACGCGCCACCCCCACGTCAGCATGTCGTGGTTCGACAGCGTGGTTTGCAGCCCGGTGACGACCAGACCGGCCGCCACGAACCCGGCCAGGTTGCCCAGCGGCAGAAACCCGACCACCATGCCGCGTTTGCGGTCAGGAGCCTGTTCGACGATGTAGGTCATCGCCCCGACATACTCGCCGCCGGTAGACAGGCCCTGGAACACCCGAGCGACGACCAGCAGGATCGGCGCCCAGATCCCGATGGTGCTGTACCCCGGCAGCAGGCCGGTTCCGGTGGTGCCGATCGTCATCAGGACGATCGTGATCACCAGGACCCTCTTGCGCCCGATGCGGTCGCCGACCGGGCCGAAGATCAGCCCGCCGATCGGCCGCACGACGAACGCCGCTGCCAGGGTGCTGAAGGTGGCCAGCAGGTGGACGGCGCTGACGCTGTTACCCGGGTAGAAGACCTGCGCGATCACCGTGGCGATGTAGCCGTAGACCCCGAAGTCGTACCACTCCATGAAGTTGCCGATCGAGGCGCCTTTGAGCGACTGGCGCATCATCTCGGGGTCGGTGACCTGGATTTGCTCGCGGGTCCATCTGCGCCGGCGCCGACCCAGACCGGTCCGCCGGCGTGGTGTGTTCATCGGCAGGCCAGGTACCCATTACATACCGTTTTCAAAGCTCATGGTGACTCAGGCCGACGGCGGGGCCGACCGGCGGCCGGGGTATCTGGGCCCCGAAGAGCGGTCCTCAGCTGGCAGAACCCGGTGTCGTCGCCGGTCCGCTACTCCGGGCTCGGACCCTTTGCGGTCAGGACGGCGTAGAGCGCCAGGAAAGAGGCGGCCGGAAGGGTGTTCACGATTCGATCGCGAACGCGAACATGCGCGGCCACCGCGAGCACGAAATACAGCGTCAGCATCGCCGTGGTCAGCCGGGCCAACGCCGGCGCTCGGCTCGCGGAGAGCAACCCGACCGCCGACGCCGCTTTCGCAGTGGGGAGCACCCAGCGGATGTCCTGCGGAACGCCAAGCGAATCAAGGCTTTTCGTGATCGGCGCGACCGGAATCGCGCACGCGACCGCGTCCCCGGCCTGCAGTGCGGCCAGCCCGGCGTAGGTTTTCGGCGACGTCAGAGCGCTCACGTCACTGCTCCAACTGGTGGTGCCGCGGTTGTGCCAGCACCTCGTCGACCGGTTTGCGCGCGTCGGCTTCCGCCTTGGCCACCGCCTGAACCAGTGCCGGATCGGTCTCCGTGGAGAACCAGTCGGCGACATCGCTGTCATCCTCCGGTGCGGCCGGGGTGTCGTCGACCGGTGACGGCGCGAAGCGGAACACGCCGTCGTCGCCGGGGGCGCCGAGCGACTTGTAGAAGCCCTGTAGTGCCGTCCCGAAGTCGGTGGGCACCACCCACACCTTGTTCGCGCTGCCCTCGGCCACCTTGGGCAGCGTCTGCAAGTACTGGTAGGCGAGCATTTCCGGCGTTGGCCGGCCGGCCCGGATGGCCGCGAATGTCTTTTCGATCGCTTTCGCCTGGCCCTGGGCCTGCAGGTAGGCCGCGGCGCGCTCACCCTGCGCCCGCAGCATCCGGGACTGGCGGTCGGCCTCGGCAGCCAGAATCGCGGCCTGCTTGGCACCCTCGGCGGCCAGGATCTGGGACTGCTTCTCACCCTCGGCCTGGGTGATCGACGCCTGGCGCATACCCTCGGCGGTCAAGATCACCGCGCGCTTTTCGCGGTCGGCCTTCATCTGCTTCTCCATCGAGGCCTGGATCGACGGAGGCGGATCGATGCTGCGCAGCTCCACCCGCGCCACCCGCAGGCCCCAGCGTCCGGTGGCTTCGTCCAGCACGCCGCGCAGCTGGCCGTTGATCTGGTCGCGCGAGGTCAGCGTCTGCTCCAGCGTCATGCCGCCGACCACGTTGCGCAGGGTGGTGGTGGTCAGTTGCTCGACACCGACGATGTAGTTGCTGATCTCGTAGACCGCGGCCTGCGGATTGGTCACCTGGAAGTAGACGACGGTGTCGATGTTCAGCGTCAGGTTGTCCTCGGTGATCACCGGCTGCGGCGGGAACGACACCACCCGCTCACGCAGGTCGATCCGCGCGCGGATGCGGTCGATGAAAGGCACCAGCAAGGTCAATTGCCCGCTGACGGTTTTGCTGTAGCGGCCCAACCGTTCCACCACCGCGGCCTCGGCCTGCGGAATCAGTGCCACGGACTTGGCCACCACGATGATGGCGAAGACCACCAACACGGCGAACAAGAACAGCCCGGCAGTTGCACCTTGCATCAGATCTCCTAGAGCTCTTAGGGGGTTATGGACTTCTCCAGACCACCGCAGTGGCCCCATCGATACGCATGACGGTGACCTGTTCGCCGGGTTCGAACACGTCTCCCTCATTCAATGGCCTCGCGGTCCACACTTGACCGTCCACCTTCACCTGGCCCTCGTCGCGGGCCACATGGTCGAGCACCAGCGCGGACTTGCCCTCCAGCGCGGCGATACCCGTCGTCAGGCTCTTCGCCGGGGTCAGATGGCGTCGCAGCGCCGGGCGGACCAGTGCCAGCAGCAGCACCGACACCACCAGGAACACCGCGCCGTCGACCCAGATCGGCGCGTCCAGCAGCCAGCTGGATCCGGACGCGGCCAGTGCGCCCCCGCCCAGCATGAGCAGGAACATGTCGCCGGTGAGCGCCTCGGTACCGGCCAGTCCTATCGCGACGATCAGCCAGATCACGGCCGCAGACATGCCGAAAGGATATCGCGAGATCGGCCGTGCCCACGGCGAACAACTAGACTGCGAATCCATGTGGTGCCCAAGCGCAACGCTCTCAGTCTGGGCCAACGCCTGGCTGGCCGGTCAGGCCGCGCCGGACGACGTCTTGGACGCGTTGTCTTGTTGGGCTCCAACGCAATCCGTAACCGCGTATGACGCCGTCGCAGCAGGACACACCGGCCTGCCGTGGCCCGATGTCAACAATCCCGGTGTCGTTTCTCTGCTGCAGACACTCCGCAAGGCCGCCGGACGGTCGTCCACCGGCACCCCGTCGATCACGGTGGTGTTGCCGATTCCCGGCGACAGCCGCGGCTTGGCGCCGGGCACACAGTTCGAGCACGACGCGATGGCCGCCGGTGAGGCCGTGATAGTCGCCCACCCAGACGATCCCGGCAAGGCCGTCGGGTTGGTGCCTGAGTTCGAGTACGACGACTCCGACGACGAACTCGTGGTACCCGAACTGGCGGCGTTGTCCTGGACGGTCTATTCCCTACCTGGCGCTCCGGCACTCGACCACATCGAGCTGGGCGAGGCCGAATACGAGCTGCGATTGGCCGTCCGGTCTGCCGCGGACGCGCTCACCACGATCGGGTTGGGGTCGGCCGGCGTCGATGTCGACGATCCACGCGGAATGGTCGAGCAGTTACTGGAATCCACACGCCATCACCAGATTCCCGAACCGGCGCCGTCGCGGGCACTGCGGGTCCTGGAGAACGCGGCCCACGTCGACGCGATCATCACCGTCAGCGCGGGGTTGAGCAGAATCGGCACCCAGTCGCTGTCGGAGGCACAGATCGCCACCGACGCGCTACGGCCGCTGGCCGCGGTGGTGCGCTCGGCGCGCACGGCCGCGCTGACCGCGATTCTGCACGCGGCGTGGCAGGGCGGCTAGCCCGACCACACCTCGGCGGCGCAGTGCGGCGGACGGCACGGCTCGCCGTTGACACCGGCCGTGCAGCCGGGCGCCGGGTCCGGCCCGCTCACGCGTGCGGGCGGGCGACCTTGGCGCAGTTCGTCGATCAGATCCACGGCAAGTCGGGCGAAGCGAGGATCGGCATTGGGTGTACCGACTCGGGCCAGGGCGATGCCGGCCGCGTCGGTCTGCTCGCGGAGCTCGGAATCGAGGTCCCACACCACCTCGATGTGGTCGGCGACAAAGCCGATCGGGCAGACGATCACGGCTTTCACGCCGGCCTCGGTGAGCTCGGCGACATGGTCACCGACGTCGGGCTCCAGCCACGGCACCTGCGGTGGGCCCGACCGCGACTGCCACACCACGTCGTAGTCGTCGTACCCGGCGGCCGCTGCGACAAGGCTTGCGGCATAACGCACTTGGCGGCTGTACAACTTCGGTCCGAGGCGATCGTCGGCGGCGACGGGCACCGAGTGTGCGGTGAATACCAGCCGCGCGTCGGCGGGCACCGTGGTCGCCGCGGCGGCGACGTAGTCGGCGAACATCTCGACGAAGAGCGGGTGGTCGAAGTAGCGACGCAACTTGACCAGCTCGGGCGCGTCGGAGCCGGCCGCCCGCAACGCCCGATCGAGGTCCTCGGAATACTGTGTGCAACCGGAGTATCCACTCCACGCCGACGTGGTGAAGACCGCTGCACGACGAATGCCGTTGTCGCGCATGGCTGCAACCGCGTCTTCGACGTACGGCGCCCAGTTGCGGTTGCCGAAGTAGACCGGTATGTCCAGCTCGGCTTCCAGCCGGGCGATCAGGTCGCGGTTGATCCCGTTGATCGGTGAGACCCCGCCGAAATGCAGGTAGTGCTGCGCGACGTCGTCGAGCCGTTCAGGTGGCACATTGCGGCCCCGGGTGACGTTCTCCAGGAACGGCCGCACCTGCTCGGGTCCTTCCGGCCCCCCGAAGGACAGCAGCAGAACCGCGTCAAAAAGCACTGTAATCCATTGCGCGCTACAGTAACTGCGTACTGGCGCCGCCGTCGGCGTAGACGATCGTGCCGGTGGTGGCCGGTAGCCACTCGGACAGCAGGGCGCAGACCGTCTTGGCCACTGGAGTCGGGTCTTTCATGTTCCACCCGATCGGCGCCCGCTGGTCCCAGCCCTCTTCGAGCAACTGCATCTGCGCGCCCGCCTCGTCGCCGAGCGCTCCGCCGACGATGGCGCTCATTGCCAGCGTCCGGATCGGGCCGGCCGCAACAAGATTGGATCGGACACCGAACTTCCCGGCTTCACGCGCCACGAACCGGTTGACCGACTCCAGCGCGCTCTTGGCCACCGTCATCCAGTTGTACGCCGGCATCGCCCGCGTCGGGTCGAAGTCCATGCCGACGATGGAACCACCGGAATTCATGATCGGCAGCAGCGCTTTGGCCAGCGAGGCGTACGAATATGCGGAGATGTGAATGCCTTTGGACACATCCTCGTAGGGCGCGTCGAAGAACGGGTTGATTCCCATGCCGGTCTGCGGCATGAACCCGATCGAGTGCACGACGCCGTCGAGCTTGTTGCCGTCACCGATCTCGGCCGTCACGCGCTCGGCCAGCGTGTCGAGGTGCTTCTCGTCCTGCACGTTGAGTTCGATCAACGGCGCCTTCGCCGGCAACCGGTCGGCGATACGCTGGATCAGCCGCAACCGGTCGAAGCCGGTCAGCACCAGCTGAGCGCCCTCTTCCTGAGCCACCTTGGCGATGTGAAACGCAATCGACGCGTCGGTGATGATCCCGCTGACCAGGATCCTTTTGCCTTCGAGCAGTCCTGCCATGCCTGTTTCTCGTCCGTCCTAGTCGTGGATGTTCGTCAGTGGCCCATGCCCATGCCGCCATCAACCGGGATGACCGCACCGGAGATGTAGCTCGCGTCTTCGGACGCCAGGAAGCTGACCACACCGGCGACCTCGGCCGCAGTGCCCACCCGCTTCGCCGGGATGAAGTCCAGCGCGCCTTCCTGGATCCGCTCGTCGAGCGAACGGGTCATATCGGTATCGATGTATCCCGGGGCGACGACGTTGGCCGTCACGTTGGCCTTGGACAACTCCCGGGAGATCGAGCGGGCCATCCCGATCACGCCGGCCTTGGACGCCGCGTAGTTGGCCTGGTTGCCGATGCCCCAGGTGCCCGACACCGAACCGATGAAGATCAAGCGGCCGAACCGCTTTCGCTGCATGCTGCGCGACGCCCGCTGGACGACCCGGAACGCTCCGGTGAGGTTGGCGTCGATGACCTTTTCGAAACGCTCCTCGGTCATCCGGATCAAGAAGGCATCTGCGGACACGCCGGCGTTGGACACCACCACTTCGACCGGACCCTGGTGCTCCTCCACGGCAGTGAACGCGCGATCGACGGCTGCGCCGTCGGTGACATCGCATTCGACGCCGAAGAGTCCCTCGGGCGCTCCCGATCCGCGGTGCGTGATGGCGACCTTGTGGCCGTCGGCGGCCAGTCGCTGCGCAATGGCCAACCCGATCCCGCGGTTACCGCCCGTGACGAGCACGGACCGGGACACGAATGGGGGTCTGCCCCAATCACTTGCGGGTTCGGCTGTGGTATCGGTCGCCGTGTCGGTCACCTCGCAAACCTAGCGTCTCGGCGTCGCGGCGCCCGAATCGGGCCGACCCCGGCCGTCGCGGTCTCCATTGTCACTCGGGCGGCGCGTGTGGTCGGCGCTGCGCAGCACGACGTCGACCGCGGCCTCGATCCCCTCCGGCCCGGGCGCCGTCCCGAACATCAGCGCCGGGCAGACAATGACGCCCGACAGCATGGAGATCAACGCTTCCAGCTCAGGACCCTCGAAGACCTGTTCGAGAATGCGCCGGATCGGCCGCTGCCCCTCTGCGTTGATCTCGTCTCTCAGCTGCCGCATCGCGTCGTCGGTCGCCCACTGGGCCATCGCCGAAAGTACGAGATCGAGACGCAGCTCGAGGACCAAGTGCCCGAAAGCGGTGAGTTGCGCGATCAGGTCGGCCCGAACGTCGCCGGTCAACTCGCGGTGGGCGGCAATGCGGAGCGGGCTGAGCGCCGTGGCGGCCAGGTCGGCCCTCGTCGGCCAGTGCCGGTAAAGGGTGGTTTTCGAGTAACCCGCCCGCTCGGCCACTCGGGCATGCGTGAGCGCCTCTGACCCCTCCTCGACGAGGACGGCAAAGGCAGTGCGGGCGACATCGGCCCGGGTCCGCGCGATGCGGTTGTCCTCGGTCGTCTGACCAGGTACCCGGGACTCGTGGACGGCCATCAGGCCACCGTCCGTCGCACCCGGAGACCACTCACTGAACGAGTCGGCCAAAATTGACCTCTCAATTCTCTACTGAACGAATGGTTCATTAGTGTACAGTTCGATTCATCCTTTCCCGCCGAGTTCAAAGGCTCAATGATGATCCCTAACGAACTAACCCACTTCCAATTCGACACGGTCTACAACCTGCTGTCTTTCGCCACTGCGGCTCAGCTGTTCACCGCGATCTTCCTGATCGCCGCCCAGCGACGGGTGTTGGCACGATACCGGCAAGCCATCGTGATCTCCGCGATGGTCTGTGGCATCGCCGCTTACCACTACTTTCGCATTTTCGACTCGTTCAAGGCGGCATTCGTCACCACTTCCCAGGGCGGCCGCGGGAACTATGTCCAGGCGATCGGAGAGTCATTCAACGAGGCCTACCGCTACGTCGACTGGTTACTGACTGTCCCGCTGCTGCTCACCGAGCTCATCGTCGTTCTGGCGCTGGCCCGCAAAGTGCAGAATTCGCTGCTCTACCGGCTCATCCCGGCGTCAGCCCTGATGATCGCGCTCGGCTATCCCGGCGAGATCAGTGGCGACCACGGTATCCGCAACGCCTTCGGGTTGCTGTCCACGATCCCCTTCCTCTACATCCTGTATGTCCTGTTCGTCGAGCTGACCCGTTCGCTGGACCGTCAGCCCGAGGCCGTGCGCACCACCGTCAGCAGGCTCAGGTACCTGCTGGTGGCCACCTGGGGCGTCTATCCCATCGCCTACATCATCCCGCTGTACGCGTCGCATGCGGGCGCGTCGGCGTGGGTGGCCAAGCAGGCCGGCTACTCGGTGGCCGACATCTTGGCCAAGTGCCTCTACGGCCTACTGATCTACAAGATCGCCCGGTTGAAGTCGCAGGCCGATGACCCCGACTTCGCCGCGGACGAAGGGGTGCACGGCGAGGCACCGGCCTACTCCCAAGGGAACGGTGTCACCAAACCCCGCGTCATCGCCAGTGCCGATGACGCTCCTGCAGCGACCGCGTAGCGCCGCCCGGCAGTCGCAGTAGTCCTGCGAAGGCTCGGGCTGTGCCACAGCAACCGGACCGCTCTCCCCGGGACGCTCGTCCCGGGGAGAATCGCTGCGCTGACCCGTTGGCAACGGCCGCGAGATGGTCGAGGTTCGTTCTGTTGGGAACGGCTGTCGCCTTCACCGGGCTGGCCACGATCAGTGCACCTGTCGCCCTGATCATCGCGGGGTTGGGCTTTGTGGCCGGAGTCCCGCACGGCGCGGCCGACCACGTGATCGCGGTGCGTCTGGCCGTCGGCCGACCCATGGTGTTGGTCGCCGCGGTATACGCCGGAGTAGCCGTCAGTGCCTGGGCGCTGCTGCAATGGGCCGACCCGACCGCGCTGATCATCGCGGTGGCGCTCAGCGCCCTGCACTTCGGTTTGGGGGAACTCGAGGTGGTGCATCGGCTGTGTCACTGGCGGCCAGGGCCCGCAACGAGCGCGTCGATCGTCGTTGCCGGCTGTGGCGCGCTGCTGCTGCCGCTGGCTCGCTGCGGCGATCAGCTCAGCGCTGTGGCGACCACTGTCTCGCCGGCCCTGGCAACGGTGATCGGCCAGACTCGGGTGCAGCAGGGCCTGGCAGCAGTGTGGCTGCTGGCGGCGCTCGTCGCGATCGTCGGCTCGTTGAGGTCAGGTCATCTCACGGTTGCTCTCGACATCATCATCGTCGGCGCGGTGGGCATAGTCGCGCCGCCGCTCGTCGCGTTCGCGGTGTGGTTCGGCGGGTGGCACGCGCTGCGCCACTGCGGCCGTCTGTTGACCGTCGAGTCCGGCTGCGTTGCCTTGCTGACCATTGGCCGGACCGGCGCGGCGGTGCGGCGGCTGGCCCTGCTGGCCGCTCCACCCTCGCTTGCGGCCTGGATTGTGCTGGCGGCCCTCGGCTGGTTCACGGTGTCCGCATCTGACCCGACGGCAGTGGTCGCCGACGTGCTGCGCCTGCTGCTCGCCCTCACAGTGCCGCACGCCGTGGTCGTGCTGTGGCTGGACCGCGCCGCGGCTCACCGCGCCCGCGGCGCGGCGTCTGACGATCTCGAGGAGCCGAACCTCGCGACGACCCGGCCGAACTAGGTCGGCAAGCGGCGGTTGATCAGCAGTGCCGCGAGTCCGGCCAGTGCCAGCACCAGCGAACCCAGTCGCAGCCATCCGACACTGGCGTCGCCGCGGATCGTCTCGTAGCCGATCTGCTGCTGCAGCGAGGCGTAGACCTGCTTGAGCTCCTGCAGGTTCGCGGCGTCGTAGTGGGTGCCGTTGGAGAGTTCGGCGACCTTCTTCATGGTGCTGTCGTCGACCGGCACGGGCTGACGCTGCCCGTTGATCTCGACGAAGCCGTACGGGGTGCCGAACGAGATCGTCGAGATCGGCACGCCCTGGTCCTTGGCCGTACGAGCCGCGGTGAAGGCGCCTTTCGGGTTGTCCGGGTTGGTCGGCATGGTCTCCTTACCGTCGGAGAACAGCACGATGCGGGCCGGCGGCGGAGTGTCGCCCCCGCCGATCACGGCGCCGACGGTGGCGATGGCCTGCAGCGCGGTGAAGATGCCCTCGCCGGTGGCGGTCCGGTCGGCGAACTGGAGCTTGTCCAGCGCGGCTTTGGTCGCGTCGCGATTGGTGGTCGGCTGGACGAGCACGGTCGACGTCCCGGCGTAGGCGATCAGGCCGAGGTTGATGCCGGGTGTCAGCTCGCCGGCGAACTCCTTGGCCGCCACTTCGGCCGCCGCCATCCGGTTGGGTTCGACATCGGTGGCCCGCATCGACTGCGAGACGTCGATGACGAGCATGACGACCGCGCGATTCCGCGGAATCCGGACGTCGTGCGTCGGCCCGGCCATCGCGACCGTGAACAGCAACAACGAGGCCACCAGCAGAATCGCCGACAGGTGCCGCCAGCGGGTGGGTTGTTTGGGCGCAACGCTTTCCAGCAGTTCCATGTTGGCGAACCGCAGCATCCGGCGCTGCCGGGCCAACTGCGCGAAGACGTACAGCGCGACGATCACCAGGATCACGACCAGGAACAAGAAGAACCACGCGTGGGAGAACCCGGAGAGCGTCATCGGCCCGAGCAGGGGCAGTGTCATCGCAGACCCCTCTTCATAGTGAGATCCGCCGCCGCGAGAAAGCGTCTCACTGGCGCCCCGCCAGTGCACCGCGTCGGCGGGATTCGACGAAACGAACGATGTCGGCGATCCAATCGCGATCGGTGCGCAACGACAGGATGGGCGCCCCGCAGCTGCGCAGCGTACGGGCCACGTCGGCACGGTGTGCCGCAGCAGCTTTCGCGAAGTCGTCGCGCAACTGCTCGTCGATGGTGAATTCGCGGGAACGGCCGGTCTCGGCATCCTGCAGGATGACGTCTCCGACATCCGGCAGCTCGACGTCGCGCGGGTCGAGGATCTCGACACCGAGCACCTCGTGCCGGGCGGCGATCGCCCGCAGCGGCCGCATCCAGTTGATCGGGCCGAGGAAGTCGCTGATGACCACCGCCATCCCGCGCCGACGCTCGGGGCGACGCAGCGCGTCGATCGCGAGCGACAGATCGCCACGCACCCCGACCGGAGCCTTGGGCATCGTGGCGATCGTGCGCAACAGCGTCTGCTCGTGCTGGCGGCCGGAGCGGGCCGGTACACGAGTTACCTTCTCGCCGTTGGCAATCAACGCGCCGAGTCGGTTTCCACCGCCGCTGTTGAGGAAAGTGATCGCGGCCGCGGCGGCCACCGCCAGGTCGCGCTTCTCGCAGACGGCGGTGCCGAAGTCGAGGCTGGCCGACAGGTCGACGACGAGCCAGGTCTCCAGTTCGCGGTCGGCGATCATCTGCCGCACGTGGGGATGGGTGGTGCGCGCAGTGACCGCCCAGTCCATCCGGCGCACGTCGTCGCCCGGCTGGTACTCGCGGGACTCCCCCGGCTCCGACCCCGGTCCGGGAATCAGGCCGAGGTGATCGCCGTGCAGCACACCGTCGAGCTTGCGTTTGACCGTGAGCTCGAGCGTCCGCAGTGCCGCCGTCAGTTTGGGGTCGTCGATCTGCCCGCGCTGCATCGACGGCGGACGAGTAGCCACGGGCTGCTCCGCGGCGGAGTTGCTATCGGTCACCGACCGCTGGCCGCACCCGCGGCCTGCATTGCCGACGGCACCGAATGTCCTTGCTGCGGAACAGCATTGACCTGAGGCATCCCGACGGTCTGCAGAATCCGGTTGATGACGACCTCCGAGGAGATCTCGTCGGCCAGCGCGTCGTAAGTGAGCACCAACCGGTGCCGGAGCACGTCGGGGATCACCTCGACGATGTCCTGCGGGATCACGTAGTCGCGGCCGCGCACCAGTGCGAGCGAGCGCGAGGCCGAGATGATGCCCAGCGAGGCACGCGGCGATGCGCCGAACGAGATCCAGCTCTTGACGTCGTTCATGCCGAGTTGCTCGGGATGGCGGGTGGCGGTGACGACGCGCACCACGTAGTCGACCAGCGCGTGGTGGACGAAGTTGTTCGCGGCGAGGTCCTGCAGCCGCAGCAGGTCACCGGTGTCCAGGATCTGCTTGGGCTCCGGCGGCTTCACGCCCATCCGGTAGATGATCTCGCGCTCTTCCTCCGGCGAGGGATAGCTGACGTTGATCTTGAACAGGAAGCGGTCGCGCTGCGCCTCGGGCAGGGGGTAAACGCCCTCGTGCTCGATCGGGTTCTGGGTGGCCATCACCAGGAACGGGTTCGGCAGCGGGAATCGCTTGCCGCCGATCGAGACCTGACGCTCCTGCATGACCTCCAGCAGAGCCGACTGCACCTTGGCCGGTGCGCGGTTGATTTCGTCGGCGAGCAGGAAGTTGGCGACCACCGGGCCGAGCTCGGTGTCGAACTCCTCCTTGCCCTGCCGGTAGATGCGGGTACCGATGATGTCGGTGGGCACCAGGTCAGGGGTGAACTGGATGCGGGCGAACGATCCGCCGACCACCTTCGCGAAGGTCTCGACGGCCAGCGTCTTGGCGACACCCGGAACACCCTCGAGCAGCACGTGGCCCTTGGACAGCAGGCCGACGAGCATGCGCTCGACGAGCTGATCCTGGCCGACGATGATGCGCTTGACCTCGAAGATGGCCCGCTCCAAGGTGTGTACCTCGGCCGCCAGACCGTTGCCGCCACCACCGGGGGCCGCGTGCGCAGGTGCCGTTGCGGCACTGCCCGGACCCGAGTAACCGCTGGTGCCCGGCGGCGGTCCGCCTGCTGATGTCATCGATTACCCTCCACGGCTCAGACCTTCCAACGCATGATCAGACACGACTCTCGCACCACGAACGTCGTGGGGCAGCGGCGTGCCCTGGTTCAACTATTCCAGGCCACCCGTGATCCGTCGACGTGGCCCGTCCGGGCCACGATGCGGGCTGCGCGACGACCAGACGATGAGCCGGACCATCAAGCCCAGCTCAGTACTCGATGATGCGGGTCAGGAACGGCGTCATGCCACCCTTGCGCACCGCGCTGACCGTGACTTTGCCGGCACTTCCCGACGCCTCCAGCATCTGGCCGTTGCCCAGATAGATGGTGACGTGCTGACCGCCGCCCGGGCCGTAGAAGATGAGGTCGCCACGCTTGGCCTGCGACGGCGGAATATGCCGGCCCGCGTTGTACTGGTCACCGGAGAACCGGGGCAGCAGCACTCCTACCCCGGCGAAGCTGTAGCGGACCAACCCCGAACAGTCGAAACCGACGGTGTTGGCGCCGGAGTCGATGCCTTTGCTCGGCGAGTTGGGCGTGCCGCCACCCCAGGAGTACGGCACACCCATCTGCGAGGAGCCGCGCCGGATCACGTACTCGACGGCCTGGCGGCCGTAGACCCGCGGAATGCCGTTCGCGCTGGTGCTCGCGGGCTTACCGCCCAGGTTGATGCCGAGGCCGCCGAGGAACTGCTGTCCGAGCCCGAGCGTCGTCTGGGTTGCCTGGGCGGTGGCCTGCAACGACTGATTCGCCATGGCCACCGGGTCCCCGGGCGCGCCGGCGCTGATCGTCGGCGGCAGGGTCGGGTCCCATGCGCCATCTTCGGCGTGTGCGGGAACGGCGAGTCCGAGCAGCAGGCTGAACGCGGCCAGCACCGGCCAGACCAGCGCGGTCCGGCGGAGAGGCCTGAATTCGGTAAAACCCTGGCGCATAGATCCTTTCAACGGATCAGTATTCGATGTAGCGAATGACGTAGGGCGTCATGCCGCTGGTACGGACCGGTGCGATACGGACCTTCAGCCCGACATCGGGCGCCTCGAGCATCTGCCCCTGGCCGAGGTAGAGCGTCACGTGCTGGCTGCCGCCGGGGCCGTAGAAGATCACGTCACCGCGGCGCATCTGCGAGGCCGGGATCTTGCGACCCAGGTCGTACTGCGCGCCTGAATAGTGCGGCAGCTTGATGCCCACGCCGGCGAACGCGTAGAGAATCAGGCCGGAGCAGTCGAAGCCGGTGGTTCCCGAGCCGGAACCGATGCCTTTACCTGGGCCGGCCGCGGTGCCACCGCCCCACGAGTACGGGACACCGATCTGCGATCCGGCGCGGCGGATCACGTACTCCGATGCCTGGCGACCGTAGACCCGCGGGATCTTGCCATTGGTGAAACCTGACGGCGTCGGCGCCAATCCCAGCTGCTGCAGGAAGCTGCTGCCCATTTGCGAGGTGACCTGCGACGAGGTCGACATCGTCCCGAGGACCTTGTTGAGGACCGCGACCGGGTCACCGGGCACGTTGGCGCTCGGCACCTGCGGCAGGGTGGGGTCCCAGGCGCCATCCCAGTTGCTTCCGTGACCCTGTGGCCGATTCGGCGAGCCCGGCGCCGCCGGGTCCCACCGATCTCCGGGGGACGACGCCGCCCGCTGTCCGGCATCCGGTCCGCCCGCGGATGCCGACCAGTTGCGGGCGGCGTCGAGTCTGGCCTGGGCGGCGCTGCGCTCTTCGCCCAGTCGAATCACTTGTTGTTGCTGCTGACTGAATGTGGTCTGCGCACTGGTCACCGCCGCGACAGCCGCGTCCTGACTGGATTGCGCGTCGACGACCGCCTTGTCGGCTTTCTGCTTGGCCAACCGGGCGGCGGATTCCTTGTTCAGTTGCTCGGTGCGGGCCCGCTGCAGGTTCTCCATCACCTGCTGGGAGCTGGTGGCGAGGCTCTGGCCGGCCGCCGCGGTCGCGATCATCTCGTCGGGACTCTTCGCGGTGAGGTAGCTGTCCGACGGGCCGTTGACGTAACTGGCCACAGCGAAACGGTCGAACTTCTTCTGCGCGTCGGCAATTGCGACGTCCGCATTCTGGACCGCCTGCCGGCTGCCGTCGACGTCATGTTGTGCGGTGGTCGCGTTCTCGCGCGCGGTCGCGACGTCGACGACCGCCTTGTTGACGCTTTCTTCCTCAGTCTGGATCTGGGCGTTGAGATCCTGGAGGCGCTGGTTGGCCTGCGCGACGTCGGCGATCAATTTGGCCACGGTGTCCGGGTCGGCGTGGCCCAGACCGGGTGTCCCCAGCACGAGCGCCACGCTGATCACAGCGGGCGCGACTCGGTGGGTGAACGGGGTCGCCAATCGGATAGACGAGCCGCGGCAGTTGCGTCTCATTCGACTCGGATCTCCTTGGCTCAACGCGGGCGGATGGCGCTAGCACTCCGCGCCTCCAGTTAGCACTGGATGCACGAATCACCAAATGCATCTCCTGAACCGTAAGTCACATCAGACCCAGTTGAAACTTATGTCACAAATTACAAGTCTGTTCTTCTGAGAACTGTGACCCTACGGTGACATCACGTATTTGCCCGTTCCGAGAACAGGGACGTCGGCGCTATCCGACACGAGCTCAATACCGCACTTAGACGCGGTGATCGGCGCCTTCCGCGACCGTGTCGACGCCGGGAGCCTGCGTTGCTGAGCGCTTGGCGCGCAGCTGCATCAACCGGGTTCCGACCACCGTGGCCAGCACCCCGATCACGACCACAATGGTGAACGGGGCCCAGGGGAATTGCGGCGTCTCGAGTTGGTGCAGGAAATTCTGCGCGGACGCGACTGTATTTCCGGTCTTGGCGTGATCCTCGCCGATCTCCAGCGTCGACCGCGGGAAATGAGTGCTGTACGTCCCGACGAAGTTCGGGCTCAGTACAAGCACCGTCGCGTCGGGATGTTGGGAGCCGATCACCGTGGCGATGTCGCGCAGCGGAGTGTCGTTCGCCGGGTTGTGATCGAGCACGACGACCTTCAGATCGATGCCGTGCTCGTGAGCTTGGTTGACCAGGTCCAGCAGCGCCGGCGCGACGGACGGCGGAGCGCTGACGTTGCCCGCGCTGACCTGATGCTGCACGACCGCCAAGCAGTCGTCGGGCTTGGTCGCCGGATCGACACCAACGGTGCCGCAGATCTCGCCCGGGATGTAAAGGGGCGCGTGCGGGGTGGTCACGGATGGAACCGTACCGCTTGACGATGCCCGGTTACAGCCGGTGGTCGGATGAAAAAGAGGTCAAGGTTTCGGGCCCGCGCAATGCAGGACAAGCGTACTGTTAGACTCGAAATTGCGCGTCGACACGGCCCGTCGGCGAGCGTAACGAGCGGCGATCGCACGCACGGCCCGGCCGGTGCAACGGGTCGCCGCCGACGACCAGATTTCGGGAGTTGATGTGAGCAGCAAAGATTCGGTGAATTCATTCGGAGCCCAGGACACCTTGAAGGTCGGCGGAGACAGCTACGAGATCTATCGGCTCGACGCGGTACCGGGCACCGAGAAACTTCCCTACAGCCTGAAAGTGCTCGCCGAGAACCTGTTGCGCAACGAAGACGGCAGCAACATCACCAAGGACCACATCGAGGCCATCGCCCAGTGGGACCCCAAGGCCGAACCGAGCATCGAAATCCAGTACACGCCCGCCCGCGTCGTCATGCAGGACTTCACCGGTGTCCCCTGCATCGTCGACCTGGCCACCATGCGTGAGGCCGTCGCCGCACTGGGCGGCGATCCCGACAAGGTCAACCCGCTCGCACCGGCCGACCTGGTGATCGACCACTCGGTGATCATCGACTTGTTCGGCACCGCGGACGCTTTCGAGCGCAACGTCGAAATCGAATACGAGCGCAACGGCGAGCGCTACCAATTCCTGCGCTGGGGTCAGGGCGCATTCGACGACTTCAAAGTTGTGCCCCCGGGCACCGGCATCGTGCACCAGGTCAACATCGAGTACCTGGCCAGTGTGGTGATGGCCCGCAACGGACTGGCCTACCCCGACACCTGCGTCGGCACCGACTCGCACACCACGATGGTCAACGGCCTCGGCGTGCTCGGCTGGGGTGTGGGCGGCATCGAGGCCGAAGCCGCCATGCTGGGTCAGCCGGTGTCGATGCTCATCCCGCGGGTGGTCGGCTTCAAGCTGACCGGCGAGATCAAGCCGGGCGTGACCGCCACCGACGTGGTGCTCACCGTCACCGAGAAGCTGCGCAAGCACGGAGTGGTCGGCAAGTTCGTCGAGTTCTACGGCAAGGGCGTGGCTGAGGTGCCGCTGGCCAACCGCGCCACCCTGGGCAACATGAGCCCCGAATTCGGTTCCACCGCAGCGATTTTCCCGATTGACCAGGAGACCATCGACTACCTGAAGTTCACCGGCCGCAAGCCGGAGCAGGTTGCGCTGGTCGAGGCTTACGCCAAGGAACAGGGTCTGTGGCACGACCCCGAGCACGAGCCGGCGTTCTCCGAATACCTCGAGCTCGACCTCTCGGAGGTCGTCCCCTCGATCGCCGGTCCCAAGCGGCCACAGGACCGGATCGTGTTGTCGGAGGCCAAATCCACCTTCCGCAAGCAGATCCCGGACTACGTCGGCAGCGGTAGCGGTAAGGGCGACCTGTCCAAGCTGGACGAGACCATCGACGAGACGTTCCCTGCCAGCGACCCGGGTCAGCCGACCAACGGCCATGCCGACGACCAGCCCGTCTCCGCGGTGCACTCGGCGGCCAAGAACGCCACCGGCCGGGTGACCAACCCGGTGCGGATCAGATCCGACGAGCGCGGCGAGTTCGTGCTCGACCACGGCGCGGTGGTGATCGCGGCGATCACGTCGTGCACCAACACCTCCAACCCGGAAGTCATGCTCGGTGCGGCACTGCTGGCCCGCAACGCCGTCGAGAAGGGTCTGACCTCCAAGCCGTGGGTGAAGACCTCGATGGCACCGGGCTCGCAGGTCGTCACCGAGTACTACGAAAAGGCCGGGCTGTGGCCGTATTTGGAGAAGCTCGGCTTCTTCCTGGTCGGCTACGGCTGCACGACGTGCATCGGGAACTCCGGCCCGCTGCCCGAGGAGATCTCGAAGGCGATCAACGACAACGACCTCACCGTCACCGCGGTGCTCTCGGGTAACCGCAACTTCGAGGGCCGGATCAGCCCCGACGTGAAGATGAATTACCTGGCCTCACCGCCGCTGGTGGTCGCCTACGCGCTGGCCGGGTCGCTGGACTTCGACTTCGAGTCCGACGCGCTGGGCACCGACACGGACGGTAACGACGTCTTCCTGAAAGACATCTGGCCGTCGCAAAAGGACGTCTCGGACGTGATCGCCTCGTCGATCAACCAGAAGATGTTCATCGACAACTATGCCGACGTGTTCAAAGGCGACGAGCGGTGGCGCAACCTGCCGACCCCGAGCGGCAACACCTTCGAGTGGGGCTCTGATTCGACCTACGTGCGCAAGCCTCCGTACTTCGAGGGCATGCCGGCCGAACCACAACCGGTCAGCGACATCACCGGCGCGCGGGTGCTCGCTCTGCTCGGCGACTCGGTGACCACCGACCACATCTCCCCCGCCAGCAGCATCAAGCCGGGAACCCCGGCGGCGCAGTACCTCGACGAACACGGCGTCGACCGCAAGGACTACAACTCCTTCGGTTCGCGCCGCGGTAACCACGAGGTGATGATCCGCGGCACGTTCGCCAACATCCGGCTCAAAAACCAGCTGCTCGACGACGTCTCGGGCGGCTACACCCGCGACTTCACCCAGGATGGCGCCCCGCAGGCCTTCATCTACGATGCGGCGCAAAACTATGCGGCACAAGACATTCCGCTGGTCGTCCTGGGCGGCAAGGAGTACGGGTCCGGTTCGTCTCGTGACTGGGCGGCCAAGGGGACGTCACTGCTGGGCGTCCGCGCGGTGATCACCGAGTCGTTCGAACGCATCCACCGGTCCAACCTGATCGGCATGGGCGTGATCCCGCTGCAGTTCCCGGAGGGCAAGTCGGCCGGGGACCTGGGTCTGGACGGCACCGAGGTGTTCGACATCACCGGCATCGAGGAGCTCAACAACGGCAAGACGCCGAAGACGGTCCACGTCAAGGCCAGTAAAGACGGCGGCAAGGACGTGGAATTCGACGCGGTGGTGCGCATCGACACTCCGGGTGAAGCCGACTACTACCGCAACGGCGGCATCCTGCAGTACGTGTTGCGCAACATGCTGAAGGCCAACTAGTGGCGATCGCCAGCGCGGTGCAGCCGGGCGCAGCGGGTCGCCGCCACACGAGCTAGCGCGGGGAGGGCAGCACCCTTGCCCAAGGTCAGCCAGGACCATCTGGCGGCCAGGCGCCGTCAGATACTTGACGGCGCCCGCCGCTGCTTCGCCGAGTTCGGCTACGACGGGGCGACGGTTCGCCGCCTCGAGCAGGCAATCGGGATGTCGCGGGGAGCGATCTTCCACCACTTCCGCGACAAGGACACGTTGTTCTTCGAGTTGGCACACGAGGACGCGGAGCGGATGGCCGATGTCGCGTCTCGCGAAGGTCTGGTCCAGGTGATGCGTGACATGCTGGCAGCGCCTGAGCAATTCGATTGGCTCGCCACTCGATTGGAGATCGCCCGAAAGCTGCGCCACGACCCGGAGTTCAACAAGGAATGGACCGACCGGTCGGCGGAGTTGGCCGCGGCGACGATCGAGCGGCTGCGTCGGCAGAAGTCTGCCGGCCGGGTCCGCGACGACATCCCGAGCGACGTGCTGCAGTGCTACCTGGACCTGGTGCTCGACGGGCTGGTCGCCAAGGTGGCCTCAGGCGAGAACACTCAGTTGCTCACCGCAGTCCTCGATCTCGTCGAGGGCTCGGTGCGGCAGCGCTGATTGTCCGCGGGCTAGCGCGTTCGGGTGCGGTGGTTTGGTCCGCCGCGACTGCGCATCGTGGTGCCGGACTCCAGCAGCATGCTGTGGATCGATCCGTACGACCGGCCGGTCGACCCGACCAACGTTCGGATGCTGGCTCCGCCTTCGTAGGCGCTGCGCAATTCGCGCAGCACCTGATCGCGCGGCTTTTTCAACTTCCCCATTTGCCCTCCCCATGACACAGATCCCCAAAGGACAAAGAGTAGGAAGCCTGGTTCGCCAGCGGGGCGGATTGACCAAATCACCTGCTATGCCACGAGAATTGGGCACCGGCGGTCAGGCGAGTTCGATGAGGTCCCGGTATTCGTCGGACCAGTGGTCTTCGGTGCCGTCGGGCAGCAGCACGACGCGCTGCGGGTTGAGCGCCTCGGCGGCGCCGGGGTCGTGGGTCACCAGCACCACGGCACCGGCGTAGCTTCGCAGCGCATCCAGCACCTGCTCGCGGGACGCGGGGTCGAGGTTGTTGGTCGGCTCGTCGAGCAGCAACACGTTGGCCGTGGAGGCAACCAAACCCGCGAGGGCGAGACGGGTTTTCTCGCCGCCGGACAGCGTTCCGGCCGGTTGTTCCAACTGACTACCGGTGAACATGAAGGCGCCGAGCAGGCCGCGCAGGTCTTGCTCACCGGTGTCGGGCGCGGCGTGGCGGATGTTCTCCCACACGGTCGCGCCGTCGTCGAGAAGGTCGTGCTCCTGAGCGAAATAGCCGACCTTCAAACCATGCCCGGGCTCGATCACCCCGGCGTCGGCGTGCTCGACGCCCGCCAGCAGCCGCAGCAGCGTCGTCTTGCCCGCTCCGTTGAGCCCGAGTACTACGACCCGGGAACCGCGGTCGATGGCCAGATCGACACCGGTGAAGATTTCCAGCGACCCGTAGGTCTTGGTCAGCCCGGAGGCCGTCAACGGTGTACGCCCGCACGCCGAAGGGCTGGGGAATTTGATCCGGGCCACTTTGTCGGCCACCCGCTCTTCGTCGAGAGCGGCCATCATCCGATCGGCGCGGCGCAACATATTCTGTGCTGCAACGGCTTTGGTGGCCTTGGCGCCCATCTTGGCGGCTTGGGCACGGAGCGCACCGGCTTTGCGTTCGGCGTTGGTGCGCTCGCGACGCCGACGCTGCTCGTCGGTCGCGCGGGCGTCGAGATACTTCTGCCACCCCATGTTGTAGACGTCGGCTTCGCCGCGAACCGCGTCGAGGAACCACACCCGGTTGACCACGTCGGCCAGCAGATCGACGTTGTGACTGATCACGACGAGTCCGCCGGTGTGGTTGCGCAGGAAGTCCCGCAGCCAGGACACCGAGTCGGCGTCGAGGTGGTTGGTCGGCTCGTCGAGCAGCAGGGTGGTGGCCGAGCCCGAACCGGAGTCGGACGCCGCGAACAGGATTCGTGCCAACTCGACCCGACGGCGCTGACCGCCCGACAACGTCCGCAACTGTTGCGTCAGGACCCGGTCGGGCAGGCCGAGGCTCGCGCAGATACGGCCCGCCTCACTTTCGGCACCGTAGCCGCCGAGCGCCGCGAAGCGCTCTTCGAGCTGTCCGTAGCGGCGGATGGCGCGGTCTCGCGCGGCGTCGTCGGCCACCTCGGCCATCAGGGCCTGTTGCTTTTCCAGATCCGTGAGCAAGGTGTCCAGGCCACGCGCGGACAGCACCCGGTCGCGGGCGAGCACCTCGAGGTCACCCTCCTTGGGATCCTGCGGCAGGTAACCGATTTCGCTGGTGCGCGTCACTGAGCCCGCGTACGGCTCCCCCTCGCCGGCCAGGATGCGCAGGGTTGTCGTCTTACCGGCGCCGTTGCGCCCGACCAACCCGATCCGGTCGCCGGGCTGGATCCGCAGGGCCGGTCCGTCGGCGGCAAGAAGTGTTCGCGCACCTGCGCGGACCTCGAGGTCCGTAGCCGTGATCACGGTCACTCTCCTTGCACGGGATTATTTTTTGTCGTCGGTGAACACCGGCGGGCGCTTTTCGGCGCGCGCAGCAACCGCTTCTTCGAAGTTGCCGGTGAGCAGGCGGACGAAGAGCTGTCCGAGACCTTCGGCCTGCATGTGCCCTTCCAGGCTAGCGGCGTCCAGTCCACTCCATAGCGTGCGCTTGGTCAACTCGACGCCCGGCCGGGAGTAGCCGGCGATGCGTTCGGCCATGTCGTAGCAGGTCTCCAGCAGTTGGTCCTCGGGAACCTGCCGGGACACCAGCCCGATGCGCTCGGCCTCCTCGGCGTCGACGTCGCGGCCGGTCAGCATGATCTCGAAAGCCCGCGATGAGCCGATCGCCCGCGGCAACAGGTAGCTCAGGCCGAGCTCGCTGGCGGTCAGGCCGTTGTTGATACCCGCCGCACGGAAATACGCGCCGTGCGCCGCCACCCGGATATCGGCGGCCAGCGCCAAGCACAACCCGCCACCTATCGCAGCGCCGTTGACCGCGGCGATCACCGGCTGATGCAACTTACGCAGCGCGAGGATGACGTCGTCGAGAATCTCCATCGAGCGCAGCGCGTACGTGGGCCGGGTCAAATCCTGGACGTGCGGCACCGAGCCGGCCGACTTGTGGTCGGCACCCGAGGAAAAGCCTCTGCCGGCGCCGGTCAGCACGACCGCCCGGACGTCGTTGTCGTAGGTGATGTCCTCGAGGACCTCTTTGAGAGGAACCATGACGTCGAACGCCATGGAGTTCATCCGCTCGGGCCTGTTCAGCGTGATCAACGCGACGTGCGGGCGCGGGTGTTCGACGAGGACCATGGTCACCGTTGAACGGTAACCCTTGACACCCGAAGTCAGCTCAGGCTTGGTCGCCCTCTGCCGGCGCGGTGGCCGCGTCGACGTCGAAGTCCTTCACCTGCTGGACCAGGTCTTCCAACGCTGCGGCCGGCAGGGCACCGGCCTGGTTGAAGATCAACTTGCCCTTCTTGAAGGCCATCAACGTGGGGATCGACCGGATCTGCGCCGCGGCGGCGAGTTCCTGCTCGGCCTCGGTGTCCACCTTGGCGTGCACCACGTCGGGGTGTTTGTCGGCGGATGCGGCGAAGGTCGGCGCGAACTGCCGGCACGGCCCGCACCAGGACGCCCAGAAGTCGACGAGCACGATGTCGTTGCCGTTGATTGTTTCGTTGAACTGCGCGGCGGTGAGTTCTTGGGTAGTCACGCGTTCATTAACGCATGCGCTTGACGCGGTGTTCCCACCCCCGATTACACAGCGCGCACTTAAGTGGCCTCCAGCCTGCGCTTAACGGCGACATCGAGGGTGATATCCGTTGACAGAGTCGGCTGCACATCGCGACCGACGACCGAAAGGACCCCGATGCCCGCCACCTTCTCGACCAAGCGGATGTCCCACGCCGCGTTGCTCGCTGTCACCGGAGCCGCCGCGCTGTCCCTCGCAGCGTGTGGAAACTCCAGCGAGACCAAACCGGCACCGGCGACTCCGAGCGGCAACGCCCCCACCTCGTCGACCCCTTCGGCGTCCGACAAGGGGCACGACTGGGTGAAGGGCATCATTGACTCGGTTTCGGGCAGCACGGTCCAGGTCACCGCGAAGTCCGGTCCCACGACCGTCGACTTCACCCCGTCGACGAAGATCGAGGAGGTCACCCCGGCTCAGCTGACCGATGTCACCGCCGGTAGCTGCGTGTGGGTTCACCCGGACCACCAGGCCGACGCCCCGTCGGGTGGCCCGATCAACGCTCGCGCGGTGAAGGTCAGCGCCGCGGTCGACGGCAAGTGCCCCGGGCCTACGCACCCGGCCGGCGACAAACCGCATCACCAGCCGCCGCCGCACGGTCAGGTCGCCTCCGTGACGGGCAACACGATCACGCTGAATGGCACTGATGCGCAGGGCAATCCGTCGACAACGACCGTCAACGTCACCGACACCACCAAGTACAGCAAGAAGACCGCGTCGGACGCGCACGTGATCGTTCAGGGCAAGTGCCTGATTGCGCACGGCACCAGGGACGGGGGCAACGCCTTGCAGGCCCAGCGAATCGACGTCCAGGATGCCGTCAACGGTAGCTGCCCCGAGCACGGTGGCAAGCACCACGACCGCTAGTACGAGCGGGGCAACCCGAGGCTGTGCTGGGCAACGTGGTTGAGGATCATCTCGCGGCTGATCGGCACCGTTTTGAACAGCCGGACGAACTCGTACATGTTGGCCAGCGCCACCTCGCGGGTGAAGCCGGCGCCGCCGTGCACCTCGATGGCCTGGTCGACGCAGCGGATGGCGGCGTCGGCGGACAAAAACTTGGCCATGTTGCTGTACTCACCGGTGTCGACCCCGGCGTCATAGCCGGCGGCGGCGTGGCGTGTCATCAGCCGCGCGGCTTCGAGGCCGATCTTGGCTTCCGCCAACGGATGTGCCAGACCCTGGTGGGCGCCGATCGGCACCTGCCATACCCGGCGCTCGCGGGCGTACGCGACGGCCTTGTCCAGGGCGTAGCGGCTCACCCCGTTGCAGATCGCCGCGATGATGACCCGCTCGGGGTTCATCCCGTCGAATGCGACCCGCAATCCGTTGCCCTCACCGCCGACCAACCGGTCCGTCGGCACGGCGACGTTGTCGAAGAACACCGTGAACGACTTGTCGGTGATCTCGAAAGTCATCGGGATGCGGTGCATCTCGATGCCCGGTGTATCGCGATCGACCAGAAACAGCGAAAGCTGGGCACGACCGTTGGCGTCGGTGCCGGTGCGGGTGACCACGAGTAGGGCGTCGGATTGGTCGGCCGCAGTGATGTAGGTCTTCTGTCCATTGATGAAGTACTTGTCACCCTCGCGGCGGGCGGTGGTGGCGATCTGGTGGCTGTTGGATCCGGCGTCGGGTTCGGTGATGGCGAACGCGATTTTCGCCGTCCCCGCCGCCATCGGCGCCAGCCAATGCTCCTTCTGCTCGTGGCTGGCGTGCCGGGCCAGCAGGCTGCCGACGATCCCGGGCGAGATCATCAGCATGATCTGCGGACATCCGGCCGCCGCGGCCTCTTCGGCCACGATGTTCATCGCGCTCAATCCCATTCCACCGCCGCCGTATTCGTCCGGCAGGTTCACTCCGACGAATCCCCCGGCCGCCAGCGCGTCCCACAGCTCGGTGGGGTGTTCGAGGTTTTCGCTGCAGCGGGTGAAGTAATCGTTTCCGAATTCGGCGACAATCCCATGGACTGATGCCCGTAGTTCGGCTTCCTCGGTGTCGGTGAGTGTCATCGGAAGTCCATCCAGTGTCCGTGCGGGGTGAAGCCGAGCAGGAAGGGAATCTCGATGCGACAGATCGGCCCGACGGTGATGTCGTCGGTGTCGAAAATCGCGAACTCGCCCAGGTTTTCGGTCCACCGGGAGATCGGCACCATCAGATAACCGTCGCCCTCCGGCGCATCGGGAGTCCGCGGTACGAAGGTCGGCTCCATCACCAGCGATGGTCGATCGTGTCTCAACCGAAAACGTTGCTCGTCGCCGGTATGGCGGTCGCGCACCACCAGGCTGTGCATGCGCATCCCGTTGCCTCGGGCATCGCCGCCGATCAGGTATCCCCACCGCTGCCCGTCACCGTAGAACCGTTCGTCGACCTTCGGCAGTTCGCAGGGCCGATCGTCGAGCATCTCCGATTTCACGGTTCCGGCATTCAGGTCGACGGTCCAGCGACCCAGTGTGCTGCGGGCCAGATTGAAGAAGAGCTGGACGTCCTCACCCTGGAAGCCATCGATGTCCAACGGGAACGGCGGGCGTTCGAAGATCGGGGCCTCCAGGGTCAGCGTGTCACCGTCGACATCAGCTGCGAGGGTGTGCATCACATACTGCTGCTCGATATCGGCTGTGATCCAACGGATTTCACCGTTCTCGATGTCGCCGCGAGGTATCAGCGCCAGTGTGATCGGCAGGTCCGGCTGCCAATCCTGCACCGAAAGCCCGCGCTCGATGCGGTCCGGATCGAACGCGAACCCCTGGAACGGCAACACCATCCAGTCCTTCGTCAGCCACATGTCGTGGACTTCCGAGGTGTACGGCGCATCCCAGAGCTCCCGGGAAGTCACCCGGCCGTCCGGTTGCACCACGTGGACGGTCACGAAGGGCCGGTGGTTGCTGTAGGCCCAGCCGTACAGCGTTCCGGTGTCGCTGTCCCATTTCGGGTGGGCCGTGAACGCCGCATCGCCGTAGCCGGCCCGGTCGAAGATGCCGCGGGACAACTGCGGCGACCACGACACCACACCGCGGGTCTGCAGGGTGATGGGGTCCAGGGCCACCGGCGGGCTGCCCTGTTCGCCCGACGCAAGGATCTCCCCTGCGAACGGAAAGCAATTGATGTTGTTGGCGCCCTGCGGGATTCCGCGGGTGTGCTCGTCGGGCACGGCGGCGCCGAAGCCGATGTTGCGCCAGTCGGTCCAGTCGCCGTCGGACCAGCAGAACATGCCCCGCTGATGTTCGTCCTCGAGCAGGTATTTGGGTGTGCGAACCCAACGGTTGCGAAAGTCAGCGCGGCCGTTGTCGAAGGTGAGTCCCTGCACCATGCCGTCCATGGCGAGCAGTCCGTTGGCGCCTTGCCGGGTGGGCCGCTTGAATGTCGGACCGACCCGATAAAAGCCGCCGGCCAGCTGTTTCGGGATCTCACCGTAGGTGGTGACGCAGTCTTCGACGGTCGCCTCGAACCGCATCGGTCGAAACGCTCCGTTGAGCACAGCAGTATTCGGGACGGAAACCATGAATACTTAGTATACTAAGTCGAATGACTCTGACAAGACCCTCTCGCGCGCCGGACGTCGTCGCCGCGACCCTGCGCCGGCAGATCCTGTCCGGGGATCTCGCCCCCGGAGACTGCCTGCCCAACGAGGGCGAACTGATCAGCCAACTCGGCGTCAGCCGTGAAACCGTGCGGATGGCGCTCCGACTGCTGGACGCCGAGGGCCTCACCGCCACCAGTCAGGGCCGCGGCGGTGTCCGCATCCGCCACCCTGAGCCCGAGCGCGTCGCGCGTTCACTGGTGCAGCTGTTCACCCTGACCGGCGCCACGTGGGGAGACCTGTTGTCCTTTCGCATCATGCTCGAACCAGCGGCCGCCGCCCACGTGGCCGAGCACGCCACGGCTGCGCAGCGGAAGCGCATCGCCGAAGTCGCCGCGGGCGGCATAGCCGCTGACGGCACCGGCTATCACGAGTTCCACGAGGAGCTGGTCGAGGCGAGCGGAAACCCGCTTCTGACAACGGTTTTGGCGGCTGTCGAGCAGGCGGTGCGCTGGGCCGCCGCCGAGCAGAACATCAGTCAGTACGACCGCGACGAGGCCGCGAGATCGCATCGCGCGATCTCCGCGGCTGTCTCGGCGAAAGATTCAGCGAAGGCGCAGCGCCGGATGGCACAGCATTTGTCCGCCGCCTTGCGTCATGTCGAGGCGTCGGGACTTCGTGACGCGCCCATGATTCCGCCGTCGCGGTGGCGCGGCGAGAACAGCGACCTGCCCTGGCGTTGACGCGCCGTTATTTCTTTTCGCGCCAACCACGTTCGAACGGCAACCGCCAAGCCCGCGGAGCGATCAGTGGATGAACGGCGTTGGGACCCCACGAGTCGAGGTCGTAGCTGCGTGACGGCGGCGGGTCATCGAGCAACGGAGCCGATACCTCCCACAGCCGCTCGATGCCTTCGGCCGTGTTGTACAAGGTCCGGTCGCCGCGCATCGCGTCGAGAATGAGTCGCTCGTAGGCCTCCAGAACGTCGCCGGCGTGGCCGGTCTCCTCCATGGTGAACTGAAGGCTCAGCTTGTCCAGCTTCATACCCGGACCCGGCCGCTTGCCGTAGAACGACAGCGACATCTTGGACACGTCGGCGAGGTCGAAGGTCAGATGATCCGGGCCCTTCTGTCCCACACCGGATCCCGCGGGAAACATGCTGCGCGGTGGCTCGTGGAACGCGATCGAGATGATCCGCTGACCCTCGGCCAGACCCTTGCCGGTGCGCAGAAAGAACGGAACACCGGCCCAGCGCCAGTTGTCGATCTCGCATTTGAGTGCGATGAACGTCTCGGTGTCCGATTCGGCGGAGACGCCGGGCTCGTCGCGGTATCCGCGGTACTGGCCGCGAACGACTTTGTTGGGGTCCAGCGGCCGCATCGAGCGGAAGACCTTGTTCTTCTCTTCGCTGATCGCGGTGGACGCGAGTTCGGTGGGCGGCTCCATCGCGACGAACGCCAGGATCTGGAACAGGTGGGTGACCACCATGTCCTTGAACGCCCCGACGGATTCGTAGAATTGGGCTCGATTTTCGACGGTGAGCCGCTCAGGAACGTCGATCTGGATGTGATCGATGAACTGACGGTTCCAGATCGGCTCGAAGAGCCCATTGGCGAACCGGAACGCGAGGATGTTTTGCGCGGCCTCTTTGCCGAGGAAGTGGTCGATCCGGAAGATCTGTTCTTCGTCGAATCGCTCATGGATCGCTCTGTTGAGCTCCCGTGCGCTGTCCAGATCGACACCGAACGGCTTTTCCATGATGACGCGCGAGTTCTCGGCGAGGTCGGCCTTGTGCAGCATGTCCATCACGGGCATCACCGCTTTTGGCGGCACGCTCAGGTAGTGCAGCAATCTGACCTCACCGCCGAGGATCTCCACCTGCTCGGACACCGCGCTGGCCAGCGCTTCCGGGCCGTCCTGCTGCGAGACGAACGTCAGATTGGCGATGAACTGATCGAACAGTTCGTCCGAGACATCGTGGCGGGCGAACTCCTTGCAGGCCTTGTGCGCCTGCTTACGGAATGCGTCGGTGTCGAGTTCGTCGAGTGAGGTTCCGACGACCCGCATCTCGGGAGCAAGCTTCGAGCAGGACAGGTGAAGCAGTCCTGGGAGCAGCTTACGGCGTGCCAAATCGCCTGTGGCGCCGAATATTACGACGACATGCGGCGGCACCGTGGTTCCCTGCGGTGTGGGCCCGTGAGTGTTCTCGGCGTCCGTCACATTCACGATGGTAGCCAAGGCCAGCCGGATCCACACCCCGCATGGGTAAACACTGGGCGCCGCCCAGACGCCCGCTGGCTAGGGGACGCGATACCAGCCCCGCTCTTCACCGTAGGCCCAGCCACACGGCGCCCACTCCCACTTCTGGCCGTCGTCGCCACCCGAGACATTGCACTTGGGCCCGTTCGGGTCCGGTCCGTCTGTCGTGTCGTCCGCGTAAGCGATGCCGTTGCCCATGCTCACCGCAGCAACACAGGCCGCAATCATCATCAATTTCTTGGTCATAAAGCGGTCCTTCCTGTCCGTTGCGTCAATCTTTGCAGGCAGACGCACGATGACGCGACCGCAAACCCGGCGAAACGAGGGGCATTAACAGGACGTTTACAGGGTTTAGACGGTGAATCCGAGGGCGCGCAGCTGGTCCCGGCCGTCGTCGGTGATCTTGTCCGGACCCCACGGCGGATTCCACACCCAGTTGATCCGCAGCTCGTCCACCAGGCCCGCGCCGACCAGAGCGTTACGCGATTGGTCTTCGATCACGTCGGTCAACGGACAGGCCGGCGATGTCAGGGTCATGTCGAGCAGCGCGACGGTGCCCTCCTCCGCGTCCTCGAGGTTCACGCCGTAGACCAAGCCGAGGTCGACCACGTTGATGCCCAACTCGGGGTCGACGACATCGCGCATAGCCTCCTCGATGTCACCGAGCAGTTCGTTGTCCGGTGCGGCAATTTCACTCATCTGCTGATCTCCTCCAGGTCGTGACTCGCTTGGGCCAGCGCGTCCTTGAACGCCATCCAGCCCAACAGCGCACATTTCACTCGCGCCGGGTATTTCGCGACGCCGGCGAATGCGACGCCGTCGCCCAGTACATCTTCGTCGCCGTCGACGTTGCCGCGCGACGACACCATCTCGTTGAACGCGGTGACGGTCTTGAGCGCCTGGCCGACGCTCTGGCCGATCACCTGCTCGGTCAGCACCGACGTGGCGGCCTGGCTGATCGAGCAGCCCTGCCCCTCGTAGGACACGTCTTCGACGGTGTCACCGTCAGCCGACAGGGCCACCCGCAGTGTGATCTCGTCGCCGCAGGTCGGGTTCTTGTGGTAGACCTCGGCGCCGAACGGCTCGCGCAGACCACGATGCTGCGGATGCTTGTAGTGATCGAGGATCACTTCCTGATACATCTGCTCGAGACGCATTGCGACTCACGCCCTTCCGAAGAAATCGATGGCGCGGCGCACCCCGGCGACCAGGCGGTCGACCTCGTCGAGGGTGTTGTAGATCGCGAACGATGCCCGCGCGGTGGCGGCTACGTCGAACCGGCGGTGCAGCGGCATGGCGCAGTGGTGGCCGACCCGAACGGCGACTCCGTCGTCGTCGAGGACCTGGCCGACATCGTGGGCGTGCACGCCGTCCACCACGAACGACACCGGCGAGCCGCGGTTCTCCATGGTGGTGGGGCCGACGATCCGGACCGCGTCGATGCCCGACAGGCCGTCGATCGCTGCGGCGACCATTTCGTTTTCGTGCGCCTGCACGGTCGCCATCCCGATGGCGTCGAGGTAGCGCGCCGCGGCACCGAGACCAACAACCTGTGAGGTCATCGGCGTGCCGGCTTCGAAACGCTGGGGTGGCGGGGCGTAGGTGACCGCCTCCATCGAGACGGTCTCGATCATCGAGCCGCCGGTGATGAACGGCGGCAACGCGTTCAGCAGATCGCCGCGGGCATAGAGCACCCCGATACCGTTGGGGCCCAGCATCTTGTGACCAGAGAACGCGCCGAAATCGACATCGAGTGCGTGGAAGTCGACCGGGTGGTGCGGCACCGACTGGCAGGCGTCCAGCACGGTCAACGCACCGACCGCCTTGGCCCGCTCGACCAGCTCGGCAACCGGGGCGACCGCACCGGTCACATTCGAGTGATGGCTGAAGGCAACGATTTTCACGTTGCCGTCCAGCTGCAACGAGTCCAGGTCGATGCGACCGTCGTCTGTGACGCCGTACCAGCGCAGTGTCGCCCCGGTCCGGCGGGCCAGCTCGTGCCACGGCACCAGGTTGGCGTGATGCTCGAGTTCGGTGACGACGATGACGTCGCCGGGACCGACAGCACGCTCGAAGCGGTTGTCCCCCAACACATACGACACCAGGTTGAGAGATTCGGTGGCATTCTTGGTGAACACCAGCTCGTCGGCGTCGGCACCGACGAATGCCGCGACGTCCGCGCGGCCCTGCTCGTAGGCGTCGGTTGCCTCTTCCATCAGTTGATGCGCACCGCGGTGCACTCCGCCGTTGGAGGTGAGCAGAAATTCGCGCTCGGCGTCGAGCACCTGGAGCGGGCGCTGCGACGTCGCTCCGGAATCCAGGTAGGCCAACTGATTTCCGCCCCGCATGACGCGCTTCAGAATCGGGAAGTCGGCCCGGATCGCGGCGAGATCGAGCGCCGCGGAGCGAGTGGCCGAGACCGTCATGTCAGGCTCCCGAAGCGGCCGTATGGGTAAAGCGTTCGTAGCCGTGTTCTTCGAGCGCATCGGCCAACTCCGGGCCGCCCGATTCGACGATCCGGCCACCGACGAAGACGTGGACGAATTGCGGCCGGATGTACCGCAGGATTCGGGTGTAGTGCGTAATGAGCAGGACGCCGCCGTCTTCGGCTTCGGCGTACCGGTTGACACCCTCACTGACCACCCGCAATGCGTCGACGTCCAGACCGGAGTCGGTCTCGTCCAGGATCGCGATCTTGGGCTTGAGCAGGCCCAACTGCAGGATCTCGTGGCGCTTCTTCTCACCGCCGGAGAAACCTTCGTTGACGCTGCGCTCGCCGAACGCCGGGTCGATGTCCAGGTCCTGCATCGCGGCCTTGACCTCTTTGACCCAGTGCCGCAGCTTCGGCGCCTCGCCGCGGACCGCGGTCGCCGCCGATCGCAGGAAGTTCGACATCGACACACCGGGCACCTCGACCGGGTACTGCATGGCGAGGAACAATCCGGCCCGGGCCCGCTCGTCGATGCTCATCTCGAGGACGTCGGCGCCGTCGAGCGTGATCGACCCCGAGGTGACGGTGTACTTGGGGTGGCCGGCGATGGCGTAGGACAGCGTCGACTTCCCGGACCCGTTGGGCCCCATCACCGCGTGCGTCTCCCCGGACTTGACGGTGAGGTCGACGCCCTTGAGGATCGGCACCTCTACGCCTTCAGGGGTGAAAACCGAGGCGTGCAGGTCTTTGATTTCCAGAGTGGTCATGATCAGTTACTTCTCGCTTCAGTGATCGCTAGTTCTCGTTCAATGGCTTCGGTCAGGCGTTCACGCACGGCGGGGACGGCGATCTTCGCGATGATCTCGTTGAAGAAACCGCGCACCACCAGACGCCGCGCCTGCGCTTCGGGGATACCGCGGGCACGCAAATAGAACAGCTGCTCGTCGTCGAATCTTCCGGTGGCACTGGCGTGTCCGGCGCCGGCGATCTCACCGGTCTCGATCTCCAGGTTGGGTACCGAGTCGGCGCGGGCGCCGTCGGTCAGCACCAGGTTGCGGTTGACCTCGAAGGTGTCGGTGCCTTCGGCCTCGGCGCGGATCAGTACGTCGCCGATCCAGACCGTGTGCGCATCCGGCTTCTTGGAATCCGGATCACCCTGCAGCGCACCCTTGTACAGCACGTCGGATTTGCAGTTCGGCTGCGAGTGGTCGACCAGCAGCCGTGCCTCGAAATGCTGACCGTCATCGGCGAAGTAGGTGCCGAGTAGTTGCGCGTCACCGCCGGGGCCGTCGAAGCGCACGGTCGCCGTGGTGCGAACCAGATCGCCGCCCAGCGTGACGTTGACGTGTCCGAGCACCGCATCCTTGCCGAGGCGGGCGTGATGGGAGCTGACGTGCACCGTGTCGTCGGCCCAGTCCGCGATCCAGATGACGCCCAGGCCCGCTGAATCGCCGACGATGATCTCGACGTTGTCGGCGTAGGTGCCACTGCCCCGCAGGTCGACCACGACGATTGCCCGGGACAGTTCCTCGATGCGGATCTGTAGGTGCCCGTAGGCCACCCCGCCCTCACCTGGCCCGGTGATGGCGACCTCGATCGGCTCCGCCACTTCGGTGTCGCGCGCGACCGTCACGACCGTCGCCGAATTGAACGACGAGAACGCCTGAGCGGCAACACGATCAGCGGGAACACCGCCCTGACCCAGTCGCTCGTCGCCGCGTCGTACCGATTCGACTGTCACGCCCGGCCGCTCGGTGACCTCGATCGTCGCGGTACAGGTCGCCACGGCGGAACCGTCGTGCAGCCCGCGCAGCCGCTTGAGCGGAGTAAAACGCCACAGCTCGTCGCGGCCACCCGGAACCTCGAATGCGTTGACGTCGAACGAGGAGAACAGCTCGCCCTTGTTGGCAGCGGCGAGGGCTGAACCCTCCACCGCTTCAGTCAATCCCGTCACTAGCCGACCGAGCCTTCCATCTGCAGCTCGATCAGCCGGTTGAGTTCGAGGGCGTATTCCATCGGCAGTTCCTTGGCGATCGGCTCTACGAAGCCACGCACCACCATCGCCATCGCCTCGTCTTCGGTGAGCCCGCGGCTCATCAGATAGAACAGCTGGGTGTCACTGACCTTGGACACGGTGGCCTCGTGGCCCATCGTCACGTCGTCCTCGCGGATGTCGACGTAGGGATAGGTGTCACTGCGGCTGATCGTATCCACCAGGAGCGCATCGCATTTCACGCTCGACCGCGATCCGTGCGAACCCTTGTTCACCTGAACCAGACCGCGGTAGGAGGCGCGACCGCCGCCGCGCGCAACCGACTTGGAGACGATGTTGCTCGACGTGTTCGGCGCCAGGTGCAGCATCTTGGCACCGGTGTCCTGGTGCTGACCCTCGCCGGCGAATGCAACCGAGAGCACTTCGCCCTTGGCGTATTCGCCGGTCATCCAGACCGCCGGGTATTTCATCGTGACCTTCGATCCGATGTTGCCGTCGACCCATTCCATGGTCGCGCCGGCCTCGGCCCGCGCCCGCTTGGTGACCAGGTTGTAGACGTTGTTGGACCAGTTCTGGATGGTCGTGTAACGGCAACGGCCACCGGGCTTCACGATGATCTCCACGACCGCGGAGTGCAGCGAGTCGCTCTTGTAGATCGGCGCGGTACAGCCCTCGACGTAGTGCACGTAGGCGTCCTCGTCGACAATGATCAACGTCCGCTCGAACTGGCCCATGTTCTCGGTGTTGATCCGGAAGTAGGCCTGTAGCGGGATGTCGACGTGGACCCCCTTGGGCACGTAGATGAACGAACCACCGCTCCATACAGCGGAATTCAGCGCCGAGAACTTGTTGTCGCCGGCCGGGATCACCGTTCCGAAGTACTTCTGGAAGAGCTCTGGGTGCTCGCGCAGCCCAGAGTCGGTGTCCAGGAAGATGACGCCCTGCGCCTCGAGGTCCTCGCGGATCGAGTGGTAGACGACCTCGGACTCGTACTGCGCCGCAACGCCGGAAACCAGGCGCTGCTTCTCGGCCTCGGGGATGCCGAGCTTGTCGTAGGTGTTCTTGATGTCGGCCGGCAGGTCGTCCCAGGTGGCAGCCTGCTTCTCGCTGGACCGCACGAAGTACTTGATGTTGTCGAAGTGGATTCCCTCGAGGTCGGAACCCCAGTTCGGCATCGGCTTGCGCTCGAAGATGCGCAGCGCCTTCAGGCGGTGCTCCAGCATCCACTCCGGCTCGTTCTTCTTGCCCGAGATGTCGCGCACCACCGCCTCGGACAGTCCGCGCTGCGCGCTGGCGCCGGCCACGTCGGAGTCCGACCACCCGTAGCCGTAGCGGCCCAGTGATGCGATCGTCTCTTCCTGGGTCAGCGTCTCGGCGGGTGTGACCGTCTTGGCGGCCTCGGGGGTGAGGGTCATTGCGACACTCCTTTGGTGCTCGTAATGGCTTCGGCACGGGCTGTGCGCCGAAGGTCAGTCGGTGTGGCTTCCGCCGTGGCGAGCGGCACGTGGGTGGTGCAGGCGCAATCGCCGTTGACGATCGTCGCAAGCCGTTGCACGTGAGTACCCAGAACCTCCGCGATCGCCTGCTGCTCGGTCTCGCACAACTCCGGGAATTCCTCGGCGACGTGCGACACCGGGCAATGATGCTGACAGATCTGAACGCCGTGGATCGGGCCGCCCACCTGTGTGGTGGTCGCGACATAGCCGGCCTTGGACAGCGCCCCGGCGATCCGCTCCGCTGTCGCCTCGATCTCCTCGTCGGCGTCGGAGTCGGCCGCGACCACGTCGGACAGGATCGAGTCGATGCGTTGACGGGCGAAGCTGCGTACCGCCTCTTCGCCGCCGATCGCACGGAGTTGGCGCATCGCAGCCGAGGCCAGGTCGTCGTAGCTGTGGTCCAGCTTGCCGCGACCGGTCGCGGTCAGCCGATAGCGCTTGGCCGGGCGGCCGCGGCCGGCTTGCTGCCACGGTGCGGCCGGCGCCGACTCCGCCTCGCCCATCTCGATCAGGACGTCGAGGTGGCGCCGCACTCCGGCCGCCGACAATCCGAGTTGTTCGCCGATCTGCCCGGCGGTGATGGACCCGGACTCCAGCAGCAGCCGAATGACCGCGCTGCGAGTCTGACCGTCGTGCGTCGCGGCAGCCGCGGCTGCTTCGACGCTGTGGACGGGGGGTGATAATTTCACAACACCAGTGTGACGCAATTACGGGGACGGGTCTAGCAAGGTTACCCTCTGCCATGGTTGCGCTGGTCACACCTGACCAGTTCGGCCCTGCCGGGGCGGCGGTTACGCTGCTGTGATGGCAGACCGCCACCACTCGCTGAGTTCGTCGATCGCCAGCCTGCACGGCGACGAGCTCGCGGTGGGCCAGCCACTGAACGAGGCCGAGGAACGGGCCCTCCGTCGCACCCGGGTTTTCGGCGCCACCGGCACGGTGCTGATGGCCATCGGAGCGCTCGGCGCAGGAGCCCGCCCCGTGGTCCAGGATCCCACCTTCGGGGTCCGGTTGCTCAACCTGCCGTCGCGGATTCAGACGGTGTCGTTGACGATGACCACCACCGGCGCGGTGATGATGGCCCTGGCCTGGCTGATGCTGGGACGGTTCGCCCTGGGTAAGCGGCGGATGTCGCGCGGCGACCTGGACCGGACCCTGCTGCTATGGGTACTGCCGCTGCTGCTCGCTCCCCCGATGTTCAGCAAGGACGTCTACTCCTACCTGGCGCAAAGCCGGATCTGCTGGCTGGGCCTCGACCCGTACCGGGTGGGCCCGGCGACCGGACTGGGCCTGGGTCACGTGTTCACCCTTTCGGTGCCGAGCCTGTGGCGGGAGACGCCGGCTCCGTACGGGCCGCTGTTTCTGTGGGTGGGCCGCGGCATTTCAGCGCTGACCGGCGAGAACATCGTCGCCGCTGTGCTGTGTCACCGGCTGGTGGTCCTGCTCGGGGTGGGCCTGATCGTGTGGGCGACCCCCCGGCTGGCGCGTCGCTGCGGCGTCGCCGAGGTCAGCGCGCTGTGGCTGGGTGCCGCCAACCCGTTGCTGATCATGCATCTGGTCGCGGGCATCCACAACGAGGCGCCGATGCTGGGACTGATGCTGGCCGGCACCGAGTTCGCGCTGCGCGGCGTCGACTCCACCAGGCCGCTGTGGCCACGACCGTGGCCACGGGCCAGCGGTGAGCGGGCGGACTGGACTCCCCTGCTCATGCTGCTCAGCGGAGCCGTGCTGATCGCGCTGTCGTCGCAGATCAAGCTGCCCTCACTGCTGGCGCTGGGCTTTGTCACGATGGCGCTGGCCCAGCGTTACGGCGGCGGACTGAAGGCGTTCCTGGTGACCGGCACCCTGATGGCAGGGCTGTCGCTGGTGGTGATGGCGGCGGTCGGCTCAGCCAGCCGGTTGGGCTTCGGCTGGATCTTCACCCTGGGCACCGCCAATGTGGTGCGCAGCTGGATGTCTCCGCCGACGCTGATCGCGCTGGGCACCGGGCAGGTCGGCATCCTGCTGGGCCTGGGCGATCACACCACCGCCGTGCTGTCGCTCACCCGTGGCATCGGCGTGATGATCATCGCCGTGATGGTCGCTTGGCTGCTGCTGGCGGTGCTGCGGGGCCGCCTTCACCCGGTCGGTGGGCTCGGTGTCGCGCTCGGTGGCACGGTTCTGCTGTTCCCCGTGGTGCAGCCCTGGTATCTGCTGTGGGCGATCATCCCGCTGGCGGCGTGGGCCACCCGCCCGGGATTCCGGCTCGCGGTGATCATTGTCACGATCGTCGTCGGCATCTTCGGTCCGACCGCCAACGGCGACCGGTTCGCGCTGTTCCAGATCGTCGACGCGACGGTGGCCAGCACGATCCTGGTGCTGTTGCTGATCGCCATCACCTACGACCGGCTGCCCTGGCGTCCGCTGATCGCCGAGGAACTCACTGCCGCGGCCGCGCCTGACGACCCGGCACCGCCTGACCAGGCCGCGCAGCCCGATCCCCTGCCCGACGCTTACGCTCAATCGTCGTGAGCCCAGCATCTGATACCCCGGTGCGGTTGCGCGGGGTGTGTAAGCACTACGGCTCGGGCGCAGACGCCGTTACCGCCGTGTCGCAGCTCGACCTCGAGGTGCACACCGCGGAGGTGCTGGCGTTACTCGGCCCCAACGGCGCCGGCAAGACCACGACCGTCGAGATGTGCGAGGGCTTCGTCCGCCCGGACGAAGGCACCATCGAGGTGCTGGGGCTGGATCCGGTCGCGGACAACGCCCGACTGCGGCCGCGCATCGGCGTGATGCTGCAGGGCGGCGGCGGTTATCCCGCGGCGCGGGCCGGCGAGATGCTGAACCTGGTGGCGTCCTACGCCGCGGACCCGCTCGACCCGCAGTGGCTGCTGGACACGCTGGGGTTGACCGAGGCAGCCCGCACCACCTATCGGCGGCTGTCCGGGGGGCAGCAGCAGCGGCTGGCGCTGGCCTGCGCGCTGGTCGGCCGGCCGGAGCTGGTCTTCCTCGACGAACCGACCGCTGGCATGGATGCCCAGGCTCGAATCCTGGTGTGGGAGTTGATCGATGCGTTACGCCGCGACGGCGTGACCGTCGTGCTGACCACCCATCAGCTCAAGGAAGCCGAAGAACTCGCCGACCGGCTGGTGATCATCGACCACGGGGTGACGGTCGCGTCCGGAACACCGGCGGAGTTGACCCGCAGCGGCGCGAAGGGACAGCTCCGGTTCAGCGCTCCCCCGCGACTGGAGCTGTCGCTGCTGACGTCGGCCCTGCCCGAGGACTACCAGGCGTCGGAGCCGACACCCGGCGAGTATCTGGTCGAAGGCGCGGTGGACCCGCAGGTGCTGGCCACGGTCACCGCGTGGTGCGCCCAGATCAACGTGCTCGCCACCGATCTGCGGGTGGAGCAGCGCAGCCTCGAAGACGTGTTCTTGGAGCTGACCGGTCGGGAGTTGCGCTCATGAATGACGCGGTGACGACGATGCAGAGCGCACGCGATGCTGAGGAGCGGCGCAAATGAGCCAGAGCCATTTCGCCGTTGGGACTTTCACGCCCAACCCGCAGCCCGCCCCGGTGCCCAAGATGCTGGCCGCGCAGTTCGGCTTGGAACTGAAACTGTTGTTGCGCAACGGCGAACAGTTGCTGCTGACCATGTTCATCCCCATCACGCTGCTGATCGGTTTGACGCTGCTGCCGCTCGGATCCTTCGGTGACCACCGCGCCGCCACCTTCACACCGGTGATCATGGCGCTGGCGGTGATCTCGACCGCGTTCACCGGTCAGGCCATCGCGGTTGCGTTCGACCGTCGCTACGGCGCCCTGAAACGGCTGGGGGCGACGGCGCTGCCGGTGTGGGGCATCATCGCCGGCAAGTCGGCCGCGGTGGTGACGGTCGTGTTCCTACAGTCGATCATCCTGGGCGCCATCGGCTTTGCGCTCAGCTGGCGGCCACATCCGGCAGGCCTGGCGCTGGGTGCGGCGGTCATTGCACTGGGCACCGCCGTGTTCGCCGCACTCGGACTGCTGCTCGGTGGGACGCTGCGTGCCGAGATCGTGCTGGCGATCGCCAACCTGTTGTGGTTCGTCTTCGCCGGACTCGGCGCGTTGACCGTCGAATTCGGCATGGTCGGATCGGCGGTCAAATGGGCGGCGCGGCTCACCCCGGCGGGTGCGCTGACCGAGTCGTTGTCGCGAGCGATGAGTCTGTCGGTCGACTGGTTCGGGCTGCTCGTTCTCCTCGTGTGGGGCACGCTCGCCGGGCTGGCGGCGCTGCGCTGGTTCCGCTTCACCTGAGCACGTCGTCGCTTTCAGACCAGCCCTACTACGGGACGTAGTTGTCGTTGGCCTACGATCGGGCGATGCCTGTCGGGCAATCCTTGCAGCGGCTTTCCCGCCCCAGCCTGCGCGCGCAGCGGACGATCGCGGCGTTGGTGATCGTGACCCAGGGCGGCATCGCCGTCACCGGGGCGATCGTCCGCGTCACCGCGTCGGGCCTGGGTTGCCCGACCTGGCCGCAGTGCTTCCCGGGAAGTTTCGTTCCGGTGGCCCATTCCGAGGTCCCCCGGATCCACCAGGCCGTCGAATTCGGCAATCGCCTCATCACGTTCGCCGTGGTGCTCACCGCGGCGCTGGCAGTGCTCGCGGTCATCCGTGCTCATCGCCGGCGCGAGGTGCTGGTCTACGCCTGGCTGATGCCGGCGTCGACGGTGCTGCAGGCGGTGATCGGCGGCATCACGGTGCGCACCGGACTGTTGTGGTGGACGGTGGCCATTCACCTGCTGACGTCAATGACGATGGTCTGGCTGGCGGTGCAGCTTTACGTCAAGGTCGGCCAACCCGACGACGGGGTGGCCGACGCACGGGTCGCCAGGCCGCTGCGGATGCTGACCGCGCTCAGCGCGCTGACCCTGGCCGCGGTGCTGGTCGCCGGCACGCTGGTCACCGCCGCGGGCCCACACGCCGGCGACACCAGTCCGAACCGGACTGTGCCGCGGCTGCGCATCGAGATCCTTACCCTGGTGCACGCGCATTCGTCGCTGCTGATCGGGTATCTGGCGCTGCTGGTCGGTCTCGGATTCGGACTGCTGGCGGTGCGCGCGCCCCGGCCGGTGCTGACCCGACTGGCGGTGCTGCTGGCGGCGGTGTTCGGTCAGGCCGCGGTGGGGACGGTTCAGTTCTTCACCGGCGTTCCTGCGGCGCTGGTCGCGGTGCACGTCGCCGGAGCCGCGATCTGCACGGCAGCTACCGCAGCGCTATGGGCCTCGATGCGAGAGCGGACCCAGGCCCAGCCGGTCGACGGCTGACTCGACGCACTGGGCGAAGCGGCGTTGCGCGTCGTCGCGGGCCTCGTTGTCGAGCAACTGCCAACCCAGCGACGGCGCAACGAGATTCAGCTCTGCCAGCTCAGCGTCGCCGGCATCCGAAACCACCTCAGCGCGGGCGTAGAGCAACTCCTCGACACCGATGTTCAGGTGGGCGGCGGCGGCCTGCAGGGCGGCCCGCCCGAGGTCCCACAGCTCGAAGTCGGCGTCGACCGGCGACGTCTCGACGAAGGCGTGGGATTCGATCCCGCCCAGGTACACCAGCGCGGTGCGAATCGCGGCGGCCGAGGGCCGACGGCCCCGCAGCACGGGCACTCCCGCGCGGCCGAGGTCGCGCAGGTGGCGCCGACCGGTGTTCCACGCGACCACATCAGGAGCGTTGAGCAGGTTGCGCACGCGCCGGGTCCACGCCAAAAACTCGGCGTGATCGCTGCCGTCGCGCAGGATCACCAGGTCGGCGTCCAGCGTGCGCGGGTCGTCCCAGGCCAGCCAGTGCGCGTGCAGGCCGCGCGTACGCAGAGCTGCCACCAGTCCACCGTCGTCACCGTCCTGCGAACCGGCCAGCACGATCCGCGGATGACGAATGTCAGGACGGGCCAACTTCATGCGGTCTCCATGCTTGCGGATGATAGTCACCATGCACGCAATCGAAGTCGCCGAGAACGGCGGTCCCGAAGTCCTGTCCTACGTCGAGCGCCCGGAACCTGCCCCGCGGCCGGGTGAGGTGTTGATCCAGGCCGAGGCGATCGGCGTGAACTACATCGACACCTATTTCCGTTCTGGAACCTACCCGCGCGAGCTGCCGTTCGTCCTGGGTAACGAGGTCGCCGGGACGGTGGCCGCCGTCGGCGACGGCGTGACCGAACACACCGTGGGCGACCGCGTGGTGACCGCCGTCGCATCCTCCGGCTCGTACGCCGAATACAGCACTGCGCCAGCACGATTCGCCGCCCGCGTGCCCGTCGGGATCGGTTCGGACGTTGCCGCTGCCGCTCTGCTGAAGGGGCTGACGACGCATTACCTGATCACGTCGGTGTACGCCGTGCAGGCGGGCGACACGGTGCTGGTGCATGCCGGCGCGGGCGGTGTCGGCCTGATCCTGACCCAGTGGCTGGCGCACCGCGGCGCCCGGGTGATCACCACGGTGTCGACGCCGGAGAAGGCCGAGCGTTCGCGTGGCGCCGGCGCGGCGGAGGTGTTGGACTATCCGGGCGATGATCCGGCTGAATTCGCAAGCCGCATCCGGGATCTGACCGACGGGGCCGGCGTCCCCGTGGTGTACGACGGGGTCGGGGCGAGCACCTTCGACGCCAGCCTGGCCAGCCTCGCCGTGCGCGGAACCCTGGCGCTGTTCGGCGCATCGAGCGGGGCGGTGCCGCCCGTCGACCCGCAGCGACTCAACGCCGCCGGCTCGGTGTACCTGACCCGGCCCGGTTTGGTGCACTTCACCCGCACCGGTGAGGAATTCGCTTGGCGCTCAGACGAATTGTTCACCGCGATCGCCGACGGATCTTTGGAGGTCGCGGTCAGCCACGTCTACCCGTTGGCCGACGCCGCCCAGGCGCATCGCGACCTACAGGGCCGTCAAACCATCGGATCGATCGTGCTCACGCCGTAGCGGTGGTCAGCCGCCCCACTTGGCGCCTTCGGCGGAGTCGCGGGCCAGCATCGAGGTGGTGTTGTTCTCGTGCGTGCTCGCCATCGCCCGATACGACAACACCAACTGCTCCAGCGCCTGATTCCACTGCGCCTGCCACGCCTGATAACTCAGCCCGGTGTCACCCTGCCACGCCGACTGCAACGCAGCCTGCTCAGCAGAGATGTCAGCACCCAAACCCTGAATCGTGCCCGCATAACCGGCCATGTCCGCCGAATGCGCCAGCATCGCCGGATAGTTGTACATGATCTGCGACATCACAAACCCTTTCAAAACCCTCTAGTAGGAGCCGGCCTCAGAAGCCCGGGTAGCTGCTCGCGCCGGCACTGTCGGCGGCCACATAGGTACCCGCCGCATCACCGAGGTTCGCCTGAGCGATATCCAGCAGCGAATTCACCTTCGCCGCCGCCGCCACAAACCGGGCATGCGCAGCCTGAAACGCCGCCGCCGAATCACCGGCGTGAAACGCCTGCGAGGCCATCGCCTCCTGCTCGGCCTGACCGATCGTCGACCGCATCAAACCCGTCTTGGCACCAAACGCCGACTGCGACGCCACCAACTGCGGAATGTGAGCATCCAACAAACTCATCCCTGAAATCCCTTCCTCACCCGATTACCGTTGCCACGCAAGTACATTCAGCTGTCACCAGCTTCGCCGTGCGACCACGTGTTGGGCAGCATCGGCATCGTGGGCCCGCTTCCGAAACCATCATCGGTAAGCGTAGCCAATCCGGCGGCCCGTTCACCGCTCTTCGAGACTGTGCCGGAGAATCCCAGTGGCCCGGCACCGCGATCCGATGCCGCTGCCGGTGCGATCCACTCGGGGTCGACTCCGACGTTCATGTCGGCGAATTCGTCGGCCTGGTCTCGTTGGCCGGCGCGACGGCGGCGACGGGTCGGCTTCTTGGCCGCGGCAGCGACGGCGGCTGCGGCGGCCTCGGGTGCCTTCGACGCGCCGCGTGACGTCGGCTCCTGCGTCTTGGCCTTGACGCTCATCCATCCACCGATCGTCGGACCGCCCACGATGTACGGCGGCGTGAAACCCGGACCGGCTGCCGGCGGCGCCGGAGCGGACGGCGGTGGCGGTGCGGCCGGAGCGCCGGCCCCGGCCGGTGTGGGCGTCGGAGCCGGGGCGGTGGGTGCCACCGACGACGCCAGGACAGCCGGCGCAGGCGCGGTTATCGGGAACACCGCGGGCGGCACGACAGATTCAACGGGCAGCACCGGTATTACCGGCGGCGGCAATGCGGCCAGCCCTGCCAGGCCGGCGCCCGCTCCGGCGAGCGGCGCGAGCGCCGGAACCGCCAAGGCAAACACCGCTGGGTTCGAGGACAGCGTCGACACGACTTCCAAAATATGCGTAGGGAAGTCAAACAGTTCGAAACTGATCAAATATTGAAATGCCGCAATGGGATTGGTCTGTAACAGCGTTCCGAACTGCTGAACATCCTCGGTCAGTTCGAGCGCTCGCACAACGTAGAAAATGGGCTGGCTCGCATCGGAGTAATAGTCGTACTCAAATCCGTTCACCGTGCCCTCGCCCGGGCTCCAGTTGATCCCGAAGTTCTGCAGATACTGTGCCAGTGCCTGATCGAATGCGTTGTTGATCATCGGGTCGTGCGCCAACGGGCCGTCGCCGATGCCGAACTGATTCAAGAACTGGCGCAGCCAGTCCGGGAGACCCAGCGGGTTGTCGCCGCCGTCGTCGCCGCTGTCGGCCGGCTGCGCGGCGTTCGATTTCACGATCGGCGGCGCGGCATCGGTGGCCGGCGTCGCTGCGACTGCGGTGTCGGCGACAGCCTGATATGCGGTCATGGTGGTGGCAGCCTGCACCCACATCCGTGCATAGTCGGCCTCGTTCACCGCGATCGGAATCGTATTGATTCCAAAGAAGTTCGTTGCCTGCAGCACACCATGCACGACGTGGTTGGTGGCCAACTCGGGCACGGTCGGCATGGCCGCCAATGCGGCCGTGTATGCCGCGGCCGCGGTCTCGTGCTGGGAGGCCGCCGCGGCGCTGTCGACGCCAGCCTTGAGCAGCCACGCCAGGTACGGCAGGTATGCCGCCGCAAACTCCTCCGCGCTCGGCCCCTCCCAGGCTCCCGCCTGCACCTCGGCCAGAACCGAGCTGAGTTCGTCTGCCACCGAGGCGTATTCGGCACTCAGGGCATTCCATGCGCCGGCCGCCTCGAGCAGTGAACTGGGCCCGGGGCCGCTGCTCAACAGCGTGGAGTGCACCTCGGGCGGCGCTGCCATGTAGATGGGCGCCGTCACCATCAGCCCCAGGCGCCGTAAGACGCGGCCGCGGCGGCATCGCCCGCGGTGTACGCAGCACCCGACTCGGCGACTCCGACACCGGAACGGCCGAGCTCCTCCGCCCCCTGTGCGGCCATCGCCGCATGCTGTCCGCCACGCAGGCTGAAGCCGGCCGCGGTCTGCAGCGACACCGGGTCTGCAGCCGCCGGCAGCACGGCGGTGATCAGCGGCGCCGAAGAAGCCTGCGCCGACGCCAGCCGCGCTGTCAGGGCTTCGATACGTGCGCTCGCAGCCATAAGACCTTCTGGTACGACGCGCAGTGTCATGAATCCCCCCGGGAAGCAATGATGAACATGATTTTCATTAACAGTTGTAGCACACAGAAGGGGGATTGGAAACTCAAAGAATTCGGCCGAGCGACTCGTCGGTCAGCACCGGAGAGGTCAGGTGCGGGACGCCAGGTGGCGATAGCCGGGCGAGGCGAATCGCGCGGCCGCTTCCCGGATCTCGTCGGTCATCGGTCTCTGCTCCGCGACGTCGGGCGTGAAGAGCTGTCCATCAGTGGTTTTCGAGTAAAGCTTGGATTGCTCCGTCATGCGCTCGATGACGTTGGCGTCGATCTGAATGCCGAAGTGCGGCGCCACCTGTTGCCACACCGCCGCCGGCAGATCGGCATAGTCGACGCAGACCCGCCGAGCGGCGCCGACACCGGCTGAATGCAGCATCGCGCCCAACGCCCGTGCCGCGAACTCGGCTCGCGTCATGGTCGACGCCGCCGCCGGATCGATACCGAAGTGCGCGGCGGTCCGCGACGGCGCCTCGCCACCGAGCCAGTCCGGCGGCGCGGACAGCAGCGACGCGATCACCTCGGCGGGGTCGCGCTGAACCCAGACCCACGGGGTGTCCGGGAAGGCCGCGGTCAGAATCTCCTGTCGCAGGATGTTCCAACTGGTGCATTTGAGCACCAACTGCCGTTCGTCGTCGTGGCGCCGTCGGCCCAGTGCGCGCACCAGAAGCCGGACCACCCGGACCAATGTGGCGCCGTCCACGCTCCGGGGATCGAGGCCGAGCAGTGCGTTCAGCGGCGACGGTTCGGCGACGACGACGACGCCGGGACAGGCGGCAAGCAGTCGTGACACCAGAGTCGACCCGCAGCGCGAGACGTGAAAGACGATGCCCGACGGTTCAAGTGAGGGCTCGCCGTCGAGGGCAAGGAGCGCATCAAGTCCCGTTCGGACCAGCGGCTGCGCTCGCGGTCCGGTGGCCCAGCGGGCGACACTCTGGTCGAAGAACGGATCCGAGAAGCGCTCGGCCGAGAGATCTGCCCAGTCGACGATCGGAGTGCGGCCGGACAGATCGATCCTGACCGGTGTCCAGCGAGCAAGGTCAGCGATCTCCATCAATGGTCCGGCAGCCGGATCAGAAAGCCCTGCATGATCAGCCTTCGAGCAAGTTCGACTCGTTGCGCCGGCGAGAGCCCCGGAAGCTCGTCAACGCGAAACGGCACAGTGCTTTTCGCCAGGAATCGAAGGGCGGCCTCGTGGTCGGGGTCGGCGCTCACCTCGGACTGGGCGAATTGCAAGGTGACGCCACCGGGTTTCGCGATCACGCGCGCATACAGCGGCTGGTTTTTCACCACCGGGGTCCGATCGTCGATCGCGACAGCGTCGGAGATGCCGGCTCCCAGCGGCGCGCACTGCCCTCGCTTGACGAGGTCGCCCTCTAGCGAATCCAGCCCGGCCGCAACGGCTCCCGGCTGTCCGATACAGTCGGCGATCTCGCGTGCGAGGTCCCCGAGTCCCGAGCGCACGTCCGGGTCGGACAGAAATCGCGGCGGGAGCTGCGCATGGATACGGTCGTCGAAGTTGTTCAGTGCGTTCAGCATTCGGGTGGCGAGCACGAAAAGCGTGGGCGCATGCAGGCCGATCGTCAGGTGCACTGAGAGCTCCGATGTGGATTCGGCGGCATGCACGCGCCCGCGGGGCACGTACAGCACATCGCCGGTCTCCAATCGGACGTCGACCGGGTCGGGCAGCTCAGCGGCCACAACCGGCTGGTGACGCCACATCTCGTGCGGCGCAACATCTACCCCGTCGTAGAGGTGCCAGATCTTGGATCCCTGGAGTTGCACGACCAGCGCGTCGTGGTCGTCGTAATGGGCGACGAAGCCCTGCGACTGTGGCGGAGTGAAGTAGGCGTTGACCTGAGTCGCGAAATTCAGCTCGGCTTCGATGGACTGCGCCAGCACACCGATCGCGCGGGCGTACCGCTGAACACTGTCCAGGACAATGGTGAAGCCGTCGGCGAAGTCCCGGCCGATCGCCGCCACGTCGAACCCGCCGTCGCCGAGCCGGTAGAGGTACTGGTCTTTTCGTTCATTCTGGCGGACCAGGCTGACCAGAGACAGGTGCGGTCGAAACAAGGCCAACGCGTCGTCGACCGAGACCGCGCCTTCGAGCAGGCTGTCCAGGTAACCGGGCCCGCGCCCGCTCACGTGATGGTGAACAGCGCCCCACTTCTCGCCGAGAAAATCGTCGACGTCGAGCGGGCGAAGCAGCCACGCCAACGACGGCTCGGCCTCAACGCCCGTAAAGCGTTGCTGCATCAGCCTGTTCGACGTGCGGGCTCGTCCCGCCCGCTAGCCAACTCCATAAGTGCGAGAGCGTACCTGCCGCGCCGCGGCGGCACCGCGAGTGCGGCGCATTGGGGCTGGGCCTGTCAGTCCTCCGAGGACCAGGTGTTGGGCAACATGGGCATCCTCGGACCACCGCCGAACGCATCCTCGGTCAGCGTCGCGAGGCCGCCGGCCTTCTCACTCCCCCTGGCCGACGTTCCGGAGAATCCCAGCGGACCCGCGCCGGAATCGGAGACCTCCGAGCGCCCACTCCAGTCCGGTGTCACGTCGACATTCATGTCCATGAATTCGTGGGCGTGCGAGACCAGCCGCGCACGTTGGCGTCGTCGCCCCCGGGTCTTGTCCTTGGCGCCGGCGGCTACGGCAGCCGCAGCCGCGGGTGCTTTGGAGCCACCCTGCGACGTCGGCTGCTGAGTCTTGGCCTTCGCGCTGAGCGCTGACGCCAGCGAAGCGCCACCCACCGCGTAAGGGGGCGAGAAGCCCGGCCCCGGGCCTGGAGGCGTACCACCGGAAGCACTGATCGTGCTGGGCGCGGGAGCGCTCGACGCCGCCGGAGCATGACCGCCGCTGGTGCCGATCGAGCCGGCCGACGACCCCGACGGCATCGGACTGGCCGGCGTGGAAGTGATCGGCGCGGGCGCCATGTCGGCGATCGGCGCGACCGGCGGGTTCGGGATTGCGGCCAGACCCGCGAGCCCGGCCAGCCCACCGAATCCGGCCAGGGCGGTCGCCGGAACCGCGACCGCCAGCAACAGCGGTGCCGCTTGCAGTAACGGGTAGAACAACACCGAGGCGTGAAAGACGCCCCACCCGAGCGCACCGGCGAGGGCCGGCGTCATACCGGGGATCTGTTGCAGTGCTGAGCTGAGCCCGGAGGCGAACGACACCGCGTCGATGGGCCAGCCGTCCGGGTAGAGCAATTTGCCGAGCGGCCAGGTCACTTGCTGGGTGAAGTTGCTGATCAGCTGCGCCAGCTGATCCTGCCAGGCGGTGTCCGCGGCAGCCGCGGCCGCGGCCTGTTGCGGTGCCGCGACAGCTTGCGTTGTCGCGGAACCGCTTTCGCCGCCGGAGGTCAGAATCGGCGGCGCGGGCTCGCTCGGCGGCACCGCGGCCAGAGCGGCTCCGGCGACGGCTTGGTAAGCGCTCATCGTGGTGGCGGCCTGCACCCACATGCGTACGTAGTCGGCCTCGTTCACCGCGATCGGAATCGTGTTGATGCCGAAGAAGTTCGTCGCCGTCAGCACCCCGTGGACGACGTGGTTGGTGGCCAGCTCCGGCAGGGTCGGCATAGCCGCCAGCGCGCCGGTGTAGGCCGCGGCGGCGGTCTCGTGCTGCGTGGCGGCGGCGGCGCTGTCGGCGCTGGCCTGCGTCAACCACGCCAGATAGGGAGCGTGCGCGGCAACGTACTGCTCAGCGCTGGGCCCCTGCCACGCGCCCGACTGCACCCCCGCGAGCACCGTGGTCAGTTCGTCGGCGGTCTCGGCGTACTCCGTGCTCAACGCCGACCAGGCCCCGGCGGCGGTCAGCAGTGAGCCCGGACCAGGTCCGCTGGACAGCAACGTCGAATGCACTTCGGGGGGCAGGGCCATCCAGATCGGCGCCGTCACGACGCGCTACCGAAACTATGCGTGCAGTCCGCCTGCGATGAGGTCACGAGGGCATTGAAAACTACGACGCGTCGTAGTCGCAAGACCCCGTCGGGGTATGGGGTATTCGCAGGTCCGGGACCTCGCGCTGAGCGTCAGACCCGCAGCAGCGTCGGAAGCGCCAGCGCCGAGTCGAGCGCCAGCGCGCAGAAGACGACGGCGAGATAATTGTTCGACTGTAAGAACAGCCGCAGCGGTTTGACCGGCTCGCCGCGGCGTACGCCGGCGTACAGCTGGTGGGCCATCGTCAGGAACCACACACCCGCCACGACGGCCACCGCTGTGTACAACCAGCCGGCGGCCAGCGCGAGCCCCAGCGTCGCGATCACGGTCAGCCACGTGTACACCAGGATCTGCTTGGTGACCTGACGTTCCGTCGCGACCGCGGGCAGCATCGGAACGCCCGCCGCCTGGTAGTCCTCCTTGTAACGCATCGCCAGCGCCCAGGTGTGCGGCGGCGTCCAGAAGAAGATGATGGCGAACATGACCAGCGCCGGCCACGCGATCGTCCCGGTGACCGCCGACCAGGCGATCATCACCGGCATGCAGCCCGCCGCGCCGCCCCACACCACGTTCTGCGACGTCCGTCGCTTCAGTAGCAACGTGTAGATGAAGACGTAGAACGCGATCGTGCCCATCGCGAGCAGACCCGACAGCAAATTGGTCGTCCACCAGAGCCAGGCGAAGGACGCCGCACTGAGCACCAGGCCGAACACCAGCGCGTGCGCCCTCGGCACCGCGGCCCGGGCCAGCGGACGTCGTGCGGTGCGCTTCATCATCTTGTCGATGTCCGCGTCGGCCACACAGTTCAACGTGTTGGCCCCGCCGGCAGCCAGCATCCCACCGACGAGCGTGTTGAAGATTAGCAACGGCTGGACGCTGCCGCGGTGCGCGAGCAGCATGGCTGGAATCGCGGTGACCAGCAACAGCTCGATGACTCGCGGCTTGGTGAGCGCCAAATAAGCCAGCACCACGGTGCTGACTCGGCTCGGCGCAACGCGCTCGCGAATGCTCACGCAAGGACTCCTCGGATCACAGCAGCGCGCAGCTTCTACTACGCACGATGGTAGACGGGCCGACTTGCTCAGCATGCACCGCAGTAGCCATTTGCAGCCAATCGGCAGACGTCGCGGCGCAACGCACTGTTGACGGCGCATTAATAGTCGAGAAGTGCATCGGGCTTTGACGCGCCCGCAACGTTACGGCACTAGGGTAATGGGGAACCTTGTGCCGAGTATCAATCTGCCGACTGCCGACCCCGAGGACCTCAGTTCGTGACCACACTCGAAGACATTTCGTCCCTGACCGAATCGCATCACCCCGACGACTGGACCGAACTCGATTCGGCTGCGGTCGACACCGTCCGGGTACTGGCCGCCGACGCGGTGCAGAAGGTGGGTAACGGCCATCCCGGTACCGCGATGAGCCTTGCTCCCCTGGCGTACACCCTGTTCCAGCGCACGATGCGGCACGACCCGAGCGACGTCCACTGGCTGGGCCGCGACCGGTTCGTGCTGTCCTGCGGGCACAGCAGCCTGACGCTGTACATCCAGCTGTATCTGGGTGGGTTCGGGCTGGAGCTGTCCGACATCGAGGCGCTCCGTACGTGGGGATCCAAGACCCCCGGGCACCCGGAGTTCCGGCACACCGACGGCGTCGAAATCACCACCGGGCCGCTCGGCCAGGGTCTGGCCTCGGCCGTCGGCTTCGCGATGGCCGCGCGCTACGAGCGCGGGCTGTTCGACCCGGACGCCCCCGAGGGCACCAGCCCGTTCGACCACTACATCTACGTGATCGCCTCGGACGGCGACATGGAAGAAGGCGTGACCTCGGAGGCGTCGTCGCTGGCCGGGGTGCAGCAGCTGGGCAATCTGATCGTGTTCTACGACCACAACGAGATCTCGATCGAAGACGACACCAACATCGCGCTGTCCGAGGACACCGCCGCCCGCTACGAGTCCTACGGCTGGCACGTCCAACGCATCGAGGGTGGCGAGAACGTCGTCGACATCGAAGAGGCCATCGCGAAGGCCAAGGCGGTCACCGACAAGCCGTCGTTCATCTCGCTGCGAACCATCATCGGCTACCCCGCCCCGAAGTTGATGAACACCGGCAAGGCGCACGGCGCCGCACTCGGTGACGAAGAGATCGCGGCGGTCAAGGAGATCCTCGGCTTCGACCCGGAGAAGACATTCGAGGTCCGCGACGAGGTCATCGAGCACACCCGCGAGTTGGTACACCGCGGCAAAGAAGCTCACGACAACTGGAACGTCGCCTTCGAAGCGTGGGCCGAACGGGAGCCGGAGCGCAAGAAGCTGCTGGATCGGCTGACCGCCGAAGAATTGCCTGACGGCTGGGACTCCGACATCCCGCACTGGGAGCCCGGCGACAAGGACCTCGCCACCCGCGCGGCCTCGGGCAAGGTGCTGAATGCGGTCGGCCCGAAGCTTCCTGAACTGTGGGGCGGCTCGGCCGACTTGGCCGGCAGCAACAACACCACCATGGACGACGTGAAGTCCTTTGGCCCACCGTCGATTTCGACGAAGGACTACACCGCGGACTGGTACGGCCGCACACTGCACTTCGGCATTCGCGAGCACGCCATGGGTGCGATCCTGTCCGGCATCGTGCTGCATGGACCGACCCGTGCCTACGGCGGCACATTCCTGCAGTTCTCCGATTACATGCGTCCGGCGGTCCGATTGGCCGCACTGATGGACATCGACACGATCTACGTGTGGACGCACGATTCGATCGGCCTCGGTGAGGACGGTCCGACCCACCAGCCCATCGAGCATCTCGCGGCGCTGCGCGCGATTCCACATCTGTCGGTGGTGCGCCCCGCGGACGCGAACGAGACGGCGTACGCGTGGCGGTCGGTGCTGGCCCGCGGTAACGGCAGCGGACCGGTCGGACTGATCCTGACCCGCCAGGGCGTGCCGATCCTCGAAGGCACGAATTTCGAGGGTGTGGAGAAGGGCGGATACATCCTCGGCGATGCCGGTGGCGACGCGCCCGACGTGGTGTTGATCGCCACCGGATCCGAGGTCCAGCTGGCTGTCGAGGCGCAGAAGCTGTTGGCGGAGAAGGACATTGCGGCGCGGGTGATCTCGATGCCGTGCGTCGAGTGGTTCGAGTCGCAGTCCGAGGAATACCGCAACAGTGTGCTGCCGCCTTCGGTGTCGGCCCGGGTCGCGGTCGAGGCCGGCGTCGCGCAGAGTTGGCACAAGCTGGTCGGCGACACCGGCGAGATTGTTTCGCTGGAGCACTACGGGGAATCCGCCGACTACAAGACCCTGTTTCGCGAATTCGGCTTCACAGCGGAAGCCGTTGTCGACGCCGCCGAACGAACCATAGACAACTAAGCGAAGGGAAAGTCTGATGACGCAGAACCCCAACCTCGCCGCTTTGAGCTCCGCGGGCGTATCGGTCTGGCTGGACGACCTGTCCCGCCAGCGGTTGCAGTCCGGCAACCTGCAGGAGTTGATCGACACCAAGAGCGTCGTAGGGGTCACCACCAACCCGTCGATCTTCCAGAAGGCGTTGGCCGACGGCGATTCCTACGATGGCCAGATCGCCGAGTTGGCTGAACGTGGCGCGGACGTGGATGCCACCATCCGCACGGTCACCACAGACGATGTCCGCAACGCCTGCGACGTGTTGACCCCGCAGTGGGAGGCCTCCGACGGTGTCGATGGCCGGGTTTCAATCGAGGTCGATCCCCGACTGGCGCACGATGCCGACAAGACCGCCAAGCAAGCCATCGAGCTGTGGAAAATCGTCGACCGGCCCAATCTGTTCATCAAGATCCCAGCGACCGAGAAGGGCCTTCCCGCCATCACCGCGACACTGGCCGAGGGTATTTCGGTCAACGTGACTCTGATTTTCTCGGTCGAGCGTCACCGGGCCGTCATCGATGCGTATCTGGAGGGGCTGGAAAAGGCCAAAGAGGCCGGGCACGACCTGTCCAAGATTCATTCAGTCGCTTCGTTCTTCGTCTCCCGGGTGGACACCGAGATCGACAAGCGCCTGGAGAAGATCGGGTCCCCGGAGGCCTTGGAGCTCCGCGGTAAGGCCGCCGTGGCCAACGCCCGACTGGCCTACGCGGCCTACCAGGAGTACTTCGTCGGCGGCGACCGCTTCGCGGCACTCGAAGCCGACGGGGCCCGCGTCCAGCGGCCCCTGTGGGCATCGACCGGCGTGAAGAACCCCGACTATTCCGACACGCTCTACGTCACCGAACTGGTCGCGCCGAACACGGTGAACACCATGCCGGAGAAGACGATTGACGCGGTCGCCGACCACGGCGAAGTGTCCGGGGACACTGTCACCGGGACGGCAGCGGCCGCCCAGGAAGTGTTCGACAAGCTCGACGGAATCGGCATCGACCTGACCGACGTGTTCCTGGTTCTGGAAAACGAAGGCGTAGAGAAGTTCGAGGAGTCCTGGAGTGAGCTGCTGGAGGAGACTCAGAAGCAGCTCGAATCCTCTGACAAATGAGTCGCGCCGGCGACCGGGCCGGCTCCGGGCATTGGCAAAACCCGTTGCGGGACAAGTGCGATAAGCGCCTGCCCCGGATCGCGCCCCCTTGCGCGGTAGTCATTTTCGGCGTGACGGGCGACTTGGCCCGCAAGAAAGTGGTTCCGGCCATCTACGACCTGGCCAACCGCGGACTGCTGGCGCCGAACTTCGCACTGGTGGGATTCGCGCGCCGCGATTGGGACCACGAGGCCTTCGCCGAGGAGGTCCTGCAGTCGGTCAAAGACCATGCCCGTACTCCTTTCCGCCAGGCCATTTGGGATCGACTGGCCGAAGGGTGTCGGTTCGTGCGAGGCACTTTCGACGACGAAGCCGCCTTCAGCCGGTTGGCGGAGACCTTGGACAAGCTCGACGCCGAACGGGGTATCGGCGGTAATCATGCGTTCTACTACGCGATCCCGCCGAAGAGCTTCCCGACCGTATGCGAGCAACTGGCCCAGGCGGGACTGGCCAAAGCGCAACCGAACAGCTGGAGCCGCGTCGTCATCGAGAAGCCGTTCGGTCACGATCTGGACAGCGCCCGCGAGCTCAACGCTGTGGTCAACGGCGTGTTTCCCGAAGAAGCAGTCTTCCGGATCGACCACTACCTGGGCAAAGAGACGGTCCAGAACATTCTTGCGCTGCGCTTCGCGAACCAGCTTTTCGACCCGATCTGGAATGCGCACTACGTGGACCACGTCCAGATCACCATGGCCGAAGACATCGGCCTGGGCGGCCGCGGCGGCTACTACGACGGAATCGGCGCCGCCCGCGACGTCATCCAGAACCATCTGATGCAGCTGCTGGCGCTGACCGCGATGGAAGAGCCGGTCAGCTTCGACCCCGCCGAGTTGCAGACCGAGAAGATCAAGGTGCTTTCCGCCGTTCAGTTGGCGGAACCGTTGGAGCAGAACACCTCTCGCGGCCAGTATGCCGCCGGCTGGCAAGGTGGCGAGCACGTGGTCGGGCTGCTGGACGAGGAAGGTTTCTCCCGGGATTCGACCACCGAGACCTTTGCCGCCATCACTTTAGAGGTCGACACCCGACGCTGGGCTGGTGTGCCCTTCTATCTGCGCACCGGAAAGCGCCTGGGTCGCAGGGTGACCGAGATCGCGCTGGTGTTCAAGAAGGCACCGCATCTTCCGTTCGACGCGACGATGACCGACGAGTTGGGTGCCAACGCCTTGGTGATCCGGGTTCAGCCAGACGAAGGCGTCACGTTGCGGTTCGGCTCGAAGGTGCCGAGCGAGATGGCGGTACGCGACGTCAATATGGACTTCTCCTACGGCTCCGCGTTCGCCGAGGACTCCCCCGAGGCCTACGAGCGGTTGATCCTGGATGTGCTGCTCGGCGAGCCCTCGCTGTTCCCGGTGAACGCTGAGGTCGAATTGGCTTGGAAGATCCTCGATCCCGCCCTCGACCATTGGGCTGAGCACGGCAAACCAGACCCGTATGAGGCTGGCACCTGGGGTCCGGCGTCCGCCTTCGAGATGCTCCGGCGCAGCGGCCGGGAATGGCGACGACCGTGACGGCCGGCGGCGACGATGCAGAGCTCAGCGATGAGGAGGAGCGGCGCTTGTGAGAGTGGATCTTCCCGACACCAGCACCACCGAAATCAACAAAAAGCTCAACGGACTTCGTGAGAAGACCGGCGCGATCACGCTGAGCCGGGTGCTGACGCTGGTGATCGCCCCGGATACCGATGCGCTTCTGGAGGAATCGATTACGGCCGCCAACGTGGCCAGCCACGAGCATCCCAGTCGAGTCATCGTGGTGATGACCGGTGACCCCGATTCCGCCGATGCCCGGCTGGACGCCGAGCTGAGGGTCGGTGGCGAGGATGCCGTCGGCGAAGTGGTGGTGCTGCGACTGTCGGGGCCGCTGGCCGGGCACAACAGCAGCGTGGTCGTTCCTTTTCTGTTGCCCGACATTCCGGTGGTGGCCTGGTGGCCCGACATCGCACCTGCCGTTCCGGCGCAAGATCCGTTGGGGCAGTTGGCTATTCGCCGTATCACCGACGCGACCAACGGCGCCGATCCGCTGTCGGCGATCAAGAGCAGACTGCCTGGGTATACCGCCGGTGACACCGACCTGGCGTGGAGCCGCATCACCTATTGGCGTGCGCTCCTTGCCTCGGCGATCGACCAGCCCCCACACGAGCCGATCACCTCGGCCGTGGTGTCCGGTCTCGCAACCGAACCGGCACTGGACATCCTCGCGGGATGGCTTGCCAGCCGCATCGAAGGGCCGGTGCGTCGGGTGACGGGCGAACTCAAGGTCGTACTCGAGCGGCCCTCCGAGACCGTGGTGCTGCGGCGACCGCAACAAGGCGTGACCGCGACGCTGAGCCGGACGGGCAAGCCGGACGCGCTGGTCCCGCTGCAGCGACGAAATGTCCCCGAGTGCCTTGCCGAAGATCTACGGCGGTTGGATGCCGACACGATCTACTGCGCGGCGCTCGAAGGTATCGACCGGGTGGAGTACGTATGAGCATCTCTGTGAACACATTCGCCGACAGCGACGCACTGGTGGCCGCTGCGGGCGAGCGATTGATCGGTGTCGTCGACGCCGCGATCGCCGCACGTGGCAAAGCGCTGCTCGTGCTCACCGGCGGCGGAAACGGGAACAAGCTGATGAGCTTCCTGGCCGAGCATTCGCAACGGATCGACTGGGCCAAGGTTCATCTCTTCTGGGGTGACGACCGCTACGTCGCCGAGGACGACGACGAGCGCAACGACAAGCAGGCCCGCGAGGCGCTGCTGGATCAGGTCGACATCCCCGCGCGCAACATCCATGCGATGCCGGCCGCCGACGGTGAGTTCGGCGACGACCTGGCCGCGGCCGCCCTGGCCTACGAGCAGATCCTCGCCGCCAACGCCGAGCCTGGCGATCCCGCGCCGAACTTCGACATCCACCTGCTCGGCGTCGGGCCCGAAGGCCACATCAATTCGCTGTTTCCCGACACTCCGGCCGTGCGCGAGACCACCCGGTTGGTGGTCGACGTCGAAGACTCCCCGAAGCCGCCACCGCTGCGAATCACACTGACACTGCCTGCAATTCAGCGCTCACGTGAGGTCTGGCTGCTGGTGTCGGGCGCCGAGAAAGCCGAGGCCGTCGCTGCCGCGGTCGGTGGTGCAGAGCCGGTGTCGATCCCGGCTGCCGGCGCCGTCGGCACCGAACACACCGTGTGGTTCCTGGACGAAGACGCCGCAAGCGAGCTGCCCGCTTAGTCCCACCACCGCTCGCTCTGCGCATCGGCGTAGCCCTGCATATATTCGTCTCGCAGCACTTCGGCCGTGTCGTCGCCTGCCGAAAGCAGAGCAAATGCCGGGCACGGGCTGGAATGGCAGATTCGCTGTTGCACGTTGACTTGGACTCCGAATTGTCGCTCGCGGTTCCCTGATAGACCTTGTCGCGGGCAATCTCGGGTGCAGCATTCCAATCCGAAAATGTAGGAAAATCCCTTATTTAAGCCACCCTCTGAACAGACATAGGCTTCCCGGACATTGAGAAGTGCGTTCGTCGATTCGTCGGAAATGCGCTGAGAAAATGCCGGGAGACAAACAGTGAAGATACGAGCAGCGTTGCTGTCTGCATTGGTGGCCGCCACGGCGTGTCTTTTCGGCATCCGAATCGCGATGCCCACCGCGGTCGCCGATTCGTTGCCCAATGGCTACAGCATCACGTGCACTCCCAACGGTCAGGACGCCATATGCAACGTCTCCGGCTGCCCGCGCGTGAAGGCCGATGAGGCGGGTGACGTCATTCACCTCGGGGCACCGGGCTACGCGCAAACCGAGCTCAGTAAGGGATGCAATAGCGCCGCGACCTTCACTCTTCACGGTCCCCTCAAAGGGCCGCAGCTCGTCCAAATCCAGGGCTGCCGCAAGCACTCCCCTGCTTCGGATGATTGCGGCGCTTGGTCCAACTACACCTACAACCCGCCCGCCCCGGCGGCTGCGGCGCCGCCATCAGGTCAGCTGCCCGTGAGGTGCAGTGGCGGACCGGACGCCGGAAAACTGCTGCCGCCGGGCTCGACGTGCGGCGTAGCGGCAGCAGCTCCGACGAAGTGCCCGATTGGGTCGATAACTGACACCGTTACGGCTGGGCAGCAATGCGTTCCACCCCACGGCCTTGCCATGAACATCTCACGGAATGGTCTGAATGCGAACGTGGCGATCTCCAACAACTCCGGCCTGCCTGCCAAATGCAGCTACACCGCCACCAAAAGCGGCGGATTCGGACCGCAAGAGGTCGACAGGAGCCTCGACATCGCCGCCCACGGCAAGGGTTCGATCACCGACATGTTGTGGCCACCACTGGGCACCAGCTACAACGCCGTGGTGACGTGCACCGTCAACTATGACGGCAAGCAGACCTCGATCGGTCAGGTCAGCCAGACCGTCAAGGGTTGACGATCGGCCCGACCCACTCCCCTAAGTCGCCCCGCCCGCCATAATGAGCGCCATGGCAGATAAAAGCGCCGGTGAACGCCCAGCGCGGCAGCGGATCAAGACGCTCACCCAGGCGGCGATGAACGCCGACGTCACCGTCAACCAGCTCGAAGACGTGCTGGGCGGCCTGGGCGACACGTTGGGCGACTTGAACACCTCGCTGTCGAATTTGAACAACGCCGTGGACCGCCTGGACGACGGGCTCGACCACTTCGAGGCCACTCTGGGCCGGATCGACGACTTGATGAAGCGGCTGGTGACGCTGGTCGCGCCCGTCGAGGCGATCGTCGAACGCATCGACTACATGGTCGGCGTCGGTGAGACGGTGATGTCACCGCTGTCGGTCACCGAGCACGCATTCCGCAACGCGTTCAATGCTTTACGCAATCGCGGTGGCCGCTAGAGCGTGACGGATTTCCGACCGGTTCCCGAACCGCCGTTCGCCGCGGGCACCGGGTTACCGTGGGACGTCTCCCTCGCCGATGCCGTCGCGGCGATCGCGGCGGCCCGCGAAGAGCACGGCGACACGTTCGCGGTGCGCAGCGGTGACGATCAGTACCTGTTCACCTTCTCCCCCACCGGCGTCGATTCGTTCTACGGACTGCCCGAGGAGAAAGCCAGCAAGGGTGTGGCGGACTACTTGATGCTGCGTCGCAAGCTGCCGGACGAAATCTTCGAAGGCCGCCGCGTGCTGCCCGGGACGCTGTTTCGCCGCGACGACGTCGCCGGTTACCTGGCCAACCTGGAGCGGGCGCTGGATGCGACGGTCGACGAACTGGGCTCGTCGGGTTCCACGGACGTCTTCGCCATGACCCGTCGACTGGGCCACCGGATGGGGCTGGCTTCCTGGGCGGGTTCCGGGTCGGCCCGCGGCGACGCCTTCGAGCAGCTGGTACGGGCGTTCGACACCCTGGACGGATCGGACGCTTTCGTCCACCCTGACGCGATGGCGGCGGTCGCCGCGTCCGGGAAACGAGCCGAGCGTGCGGCCCTCGACGAGGTCGTCGAGATCATCACACCCGCCGTAGACCGCCACCGCGGTGATGACGGGTTGTTCGGCCGCGTTGTCGACGAGTGGCGTACCGAGAAGGGCGACAAGCGAATTCGCGGTATCGCACTCGACGTGGCGCTGATCCACATCGCATCGATGTCGAATCTGGCCGCCGCGCTGGGGTGGGCGCTGGTGGATCTGCTCGAACATCCACAGCAACTGGCTCTGGTCGGCGGCGGCAACGCGGATCTCGCGCAGCGGTGCGCGCTGGAGTCGACCCGGCTGGCTCAGCGGTCGATCATGTCGCGCAGCGTGCTGTCGCCGGTCACTCTCGACACCGGCGAGGTGAGTTACGATGTGCCGCCCGGCTGGACGATCGCGACACTGCTGCCGCTACTCAACGCCTCGGTCGCGCCGGGACTCGAGCACTGGGACCCGGACCGCTGGACAAGGCATCGCCTGACCGACGAGAAGGCGCTACCGTCCCCGATGATGGTGACGGCGTTCGGGCACGGCCGGCATTCGTGTCCGGCGCAACCCTTTTCGCTCTCGGCCATGACAGCCACGATGACGCGGTTGTTCGGCCGCTACCGAATGACGCCGCAGTGGAGCACTCACCCGCGACCAGTCCCGGCCCAGATCGGCGGCGTGGCGCGGGCCGATGAGCCGTGCATGATCAGCTACGCCGAGGTGTGACGCGTCACCGCTGAATCGGCAACTTCAGGTAGGGCGCCCGCCGCGCCGTGGCGGTTGCTGCTCTAGCCGCTGTTGCGTAACGCGCTGGCCAGGCCGTTCATCGTCAGCAGAATCCCGCGCTGAACCAGCTCGTCGTCCTCGCCGGAGCGGTATCGCCGCAGTAGCTCGACCTGCAGATGATTGAGCGGCTCCAGGTACGGAAAGCGGTTGAACACCGAGCGGGCCAGCGAGGCGTTGTCGGCGAGCAGGTTGTCCTGGCCGGTGATCAGCTTGTGCGCGTTGATACTTCGCTGATGCTCGGCCGCGATCATGTCGAACACGCGCCGGCGTAGCGATTCGTCGTCGACGAGTTCCGCGTAACGCGCGGCCAGTCCCAGGTCGGTCTTGGCGAGCACCTGCGCCATGTTCGACAGCACGGTCTGGAAGAACGGCCAGCGCTCGTAAAGCTCACGCAGCGTCTCCAGCCGCCCCTCGTCGCCGGCAAGCCATTCCTCGATCGCGGTACCGGTGCCGTACCAGCCCGGCAGCATGACCCTCGACTGGCTCCAGGCCATCACCCAGGGGATTGCGCGTAGGTCGGAGATGGACGACGTCTGCTTGCGCGACGTGGGCCGGCTGCCGACGTTGAGCGAACCGATCTCGCTGACCGGAGTGGATTGCAGGAAGTAGTCCACGAAACCGTCTGTCTCATGGACCAACTCGGAGTAGGCACGCTGCGCGCGGTCGGCGAGCTCGTCGAGGATCTCGTAGGCCGGCCCGGCGGCATCGCCGAGACCTTCGACGTCGAGCAGGGTGGATTCCAAGGTGGCGGCCAGCAGCGTCTCCAGATTGCGCTGTGCCATCATCGGCTCGGCGTACTTGGCGGCGATCACCTCACCCTGCTCGGTCAGCCGCAGCGCGCCGTTCACGGCACCTGGCGGCTGCGCGAGGATGGCCTGATAGCTCGGCCCCCCGCCACGGCCTACGGTTCCGCCGCGACCGTGGAAGAGCCGCAACCGGATGCCGGTCTTGCGGGCCGATTCAACAAGATCGAGCTCGGCCCGGTACAGCGCCCAGTTCGCAGTGAGGTAGCCGCCGTCCTTGTTCGAGTCGGAGTAGCCAAGCATCACCTCTTGGCTGTAGTCACGACTCTTGACGATGCGTTGATACACCGGAAGGTCAAGTGCCGCTTCGAGAATCGATGCGCCGCGCTGCAGGTCGTCGATCGTCTCGAAAAGCGGGACGATACCCACCGGACAGTGCGGCTGGTCCTCCGAGGCGTCGAGAAGTCCGCACTCCTTCAGCAGGAGTCCCGCTTCGAGCAGGTCGGAGACGGAACGACACATCGAGATGATGTAGTTGGGCACCGCGGACGGACCGTAAGCCTCGATCGCATTCGCGGCGGCCGAGACGATGGAGAGTTCCTTGCGAGCCAGGTCCGACAGCTGCGTTCGGTCGCCGATCAACGGGCGGCGGGTGCTCAGCTCCTCGGCCAAGATGTTGACGCGTTCGTCTTCGCTCAGCGACGCGTAGTCGGGGTGCACGCCGGCCCACGCCAGCAGCTCGGCCACCACCTCTTCGTGCACATCGGAGTTCTGCCGCATGTCCAAGCCCGAAAGGTGAAAACCGAAGACGTGCAATGCTTCTCGCAACCGTGCCAGCCGGTCGTCAGCGAGCAGCCTGCTGCCGTGCGCCCGCAGCGAAGCGTCGACGGTGTCCAGATCGGCCAGCATCTCCCCCGGCGACGTGTACGGCTCCAAGCCGAGGTCGAGCAGATTGTCCGGCTCCTGGTCCAGGATCCGCCCGGCGGTGGCGGTGAGCCGGGCGTGAATGACGCGCAACGCGCGGCGGTAGGGCTCGTCGCCGCGGGCCGGCTCTTCGCACTGCTCGGCCAACGCGGTCAGGTTGTCTGTGACGGCCACCAGGCGCGCCGACATCGACAGCTCCTGTTCCAGCGCGCTCAGCTCGGCGAAGTAGTGGTTCAGTGCTGTGTAGGCCGCGCTGCCGGTGGCCAGACGCACCACGTCGGCGGTGACGTTGGGGTTGCCGTCACGGTCGCCGCCGATCCAGGATCCGGGCCGCACGATCGGTTCGGGCAACAGGTCGGCGTCGGGCCAGCGACTGCGCAGCGCGTCGCGGACTCCCGCATTGACCTTCGGCACGACATCGAAAAACGCTGCCTGGTAATACCGCAACCCGACCGCGATCTCGTCGGAGATCTGCAGTCGCGACAACCGCACCAACGCCGTCTGCCAGAGCATCAACACCTGGCGGCGCAGTTCGGTCTCGACGTCGCCGCCGTCGTCGGTGTCGGTGCGGCCCTGGGCGTGCAGTCGCATCAACTGGGTGATGCGGTGCTGGGTGTCGAATACCGTGCGGCGGCGGGTTTCGGTGGGATGTGCGGTGATCACCGGTGACACCAGCGCCCCGGTCAGAGCCTCGGCGACGGTCGCGGTATCGAGTTCCGCCGCATCGAGTTTCACATACGTGGCGGCCAGGCTGCTGTCCTGCGGCGGCTTACCGTCGGCGACGTGGATGGCACGACGGCGTTCGCGGTGGATGTCCTCGGCGACGTTGGCCAGCAGGGCGAAGTGACTGAATGCCCGGATCACCGGGAGAGCCTGCCGAATGTTGATGCCGTCGAACATCTCCGCGACCTCGGCGCGCTCGATCTCCGACCGCCGCACCCGGAACGACGCAACACGGGCCCGCTCGACCAGGTCGAAGACGTCATCGCCGTTCTGCTCGCGAACTGTGTCGCCGAGGATGGACCCGAGCAGGCGAATGTCCTCCCGCATCGGCTCGGTCGCGTCGCGACCGATCTGGGTGCGTTGAACCGCACCGAAGGGCTCTAGCGAGTCAGGTGCGTCAGCCATGCCTACCAGTATCAGGGTGGTTGGCTGTCTTCGCCTTTCGTGGCGTCAGGCGTTGTACTTGATCCGCAGCGCCACACCGACGATGGCGACCAGCCAGATGCCGACCACGAACAACGTCAGCCGGTCGAGGTTCTTCTCCACCACCGTCGACCCGGACAGGCTGGACTGCACACCGCCGCCGAACAGCGTGGACAGGCCGCCACCCTTGGCGCGGTGCAACAGCACCAGCAGGACCACCAGGATGCTGGTGATCACCAGGGTGATCTGCAAAGCCAATTCCATGGCAGGGAGCTTACCGGCCCGCCAAAGCTACGGAATATACGGGCTGAAGTAGGTCGTGCCGATGCTGCCGCTGTAGTCCAGATACACCTGGTGGTTCAAGAACGGGATGACGCCACTGTTGATGTAGGTCCCCGAGACGACGTAGGGGCCGTTGGAGACCAGCTCGGGCGTGCCGTCGTTGCTGATGTCGAACTGGCCGGTCGTGTAGCTGTACAGCTGTTCGCCCTCGGAGTTCGTGACCGAGATCAGCACACCGTCGGGTAGCTGCTCGCCCAGGCTGGAGCCTGGCGCCAAGGCCGACGGGATCGTCCCGAACACTCCGCCGGAGTCCAGGTTGACGCTGAGGGTCCGCGTGACGCCGTTGGCGGATTCGATGACTGTGCTGATCGGCGCCCCGTCGGTGGACACCCATCCCGTCGTGTCGTAGTCCCCGATGATCAGCTGGTTGTTCGGAATGTCGATCAGCACGCCGTCGTAGTCGGCGAACGGGGTGACGGTGGGGCCGTAGTCGTTGTATCCGACGCCGAGGATGCCGTCGACGTTGTTGCCCGCGAGGAAATTCTGGAAGGCGTCGTTGGTGAACAGGCTCGCGAAGTTGCCCGGCGCGTACGAGTAGACCTCGATGTTGACCGGACCGTCGGTCGGGAACAGGATTTCGCCACCGTCACCGTTCAGGTAGTTCACCGACACGCTGTCGTAGGTCAGGTAGAGGTAGCTGACGCCACCGCTGTAGCCGCTGACGCCGAAGCTGGAGGGCAGGCCCAAGTTGAACAGGCTCTGGAGCTGTTCGGAGTAGTCGTCGCCCAGCAGCGTCGACGGGACCACCAATCCGCCCGAACCGGTGTCGACCAACAGCGGCACCGAATCACCGCCGTCGATCGAGGCGTAGACCGCCGGTTCGGTGCCGATCAGCACTTCCATCGGGATCGGCGGCGGCGCTGCGGCCGCGTCGGCTGCCGGCAGAGCGCTGGACGCAGCGGCAGCGAAAGCGGAGTCCGTCGACGGCCACAGGAAGTCGAACGCGTTCAGGCTGTCGAGCAGCTCGTCGGCCCAGCTGGTGAAGTCGACGGCGAAGGCGGGGTCCAACACCGCGATCGAGTCGGTCAGCGAGGAGATGATCGGGTCGAAAAGGTCATCGAGGTCAGCCTGCGCCGGGGCCGCCGAGCTGGTGGCGAGTGCCGCCGCGACGATGACACCGCCGGTGCCGACGCCGACCCCGGACAATGCACGACGCCATGCCGTGCCCGTGTGCTGCGTACCGCGCCGACGTGTCATGGCAACCCCCGAGTTGCGGACGGGACGGCCCAGCCGTCACCCTAAACGTTTCCTGTGTTCTTATCAGGTCGCGTTAAGGTAACTGCTAGTTCGTTGCCAGACAACCCGAAGGCATATGAAACTCACACCTCCGCGTGGGCCGTCTCCGCTATGACGTCAGCGGACCGAAGAAGGTCTTGTCGTTCGCGTAGTCGAGGTAGACACCGTGCTGCAGGAAGGGCACGACACCGCTGTCGATTCCGGTACCGGAGATGACGGTCGGGGCCGAGCTGACAAGCTGCGGAGTGCCGGTATCGCTGATGTCGAACGAGTTCGTCGTGGTGTAGCTGTAGAGCAGATCGTGGTTCAGGTTGTAGACCGATATCTCGGTCCCGTTCGGAACAGTGCCGCCGGTCAGCAGGCTCGACGGGATGGTGCCGAAGACGCCACCTGAGTCGATGTTGTTGCTCACCGCGACCTGGGTGCCGCCGTTGACCGACTCGAGAACGTTGCTCACCGGGTCACCGCTCGTGGAAACCGCATCGGGAATCGGGTTTCCGCCGCCGACGACCAGCTCGCCACCGGGGATGTTGACGTATACGCCGCCGTAGTCCAGGAACGGGGTGGTGGTCGGTCCGGCGGTGTTCTCGCCGATGCCCAGGATTCCGCTGACCTCGTTACCACTGAGGAATTCTTGGAACGCGTCGTTGGTGAAGTAGCTACCGAAGTCGCTGGGGTTCCAGGAATAGATCTCGATGTTGACCGGCCCGTCGGTGCTGAGGCCACCGTCGTAGTCGACCGGCACGTTGTTGTAGGTCAGGTACAGATAGTCCACCCCGCCGCTGTAGCCGCTTTCGCTGATACCGGTAGGCAGCCCGAGGCCGAACAGCGCCTCCAGCTGGGATGAGTACGTGGAACCGAGATCGGTGAAGGGTAGGACGAGGCCACTCGAGCCGGTGTCGACCAGCAGCGGCACCGAACTGCTGCTGCCGTCGATAGCGGCGTTGACCGTCGGCTCAGTGCCTTCCAGGACCGTGATCGGAATCGTGCCGCCAACGAGCGAGGCAGCCGGCTCGGCCGCCGCACCGACAGCGGCTGCCGCGGCCGCGTCGGTCGAGGGCAGCGCCAGGTCGAAGGTCGAGTTCAAGCTGGCTAGGAGGCTGTCGGACCAGCTGGTCAGGTCGAGCGCGGCCGCCGGGTCAATCGCCGTCAGCGAAGTCAACAGCGGCTGGAGAATCGGGTCCAGCAAGTCGTCGAAGTCGGCCCGCGCGGGTGCCGCCGATCCGGTCGCCAGGGCCGCCGCGGCGAAGAACACGCTCGCGCTCGTTCCGAGCAGTCCGAGACCTGCGAAGACCTTCGTCTTACCGCTACGACCAGCCATAAACTGCTTCCCCCGAAGACGTGGCGCTGCCGCGCGCAAATTCAACAAGCCTGTGGATCCATGAGGCTTCTCTAAGCTAAATATGAATTTGCCCTGAGCGCAACCCGTGGGTCAGGGCAGCGGTCCCCCGGCGGCAATCGCGGACAGCGTCGCGAATTGTTCGGCGTCCAGCGAGGCGCCGCCGACCAGTGCGCCGTCGACGTCTTCCTGGGCGACAAGGTCGCCGATGTTCTTGGCATTCACCGAACCGCCATAGAGCACCCGGACGGATTCGGCGATCTGCGGCGACGCCAAGGACCCCAACTCCTTGCGGACCGCGGCGCACACTTCCTGCGCGTCGGCTGAGCTCGCCACCCGGCCGGTGCCGATCGCCCACACCGGTTCGTACGCAACTACGGTCTGGCCGATCTGCTCCGCCGACAGGCCGGCCAGCGAGCCGCGCAGTTGGTTCTGGCAGTGGCTGACGTGCTCGCCGGCCTCGCGGACTTCCAGATGCTCCCCGATGCAGACGATCGGGGTCAGCTCATGCTTCAGCGCGGCAGCAGCTTTGGCGGCGACCAGTGCGTCGTCCTCGGCGTGATAGGTGCGCCGCTCGGAATGCCCGACGACGGCGTAGCTGCAACCCAGCTTGGCCAGGAATGCCCCGCTGATCTCGCCGGTGTACGCACCGGAGTCGTGCTGCGAGATGTCCTGGGCGCCGTAGGTGAGCCGCAGCTTGTCTCCGTCGACCAGGGTCTGCACGCTGCGCAGATCGGTGAACGGCGGGATGACCGCGACGTCGACCTTGTCGAAGTACTTGTCCGGCAACGAGAATGCGATCTTCTGCACCAGCGCGATGGCCTCGAAGTGGTTGAGGTTCATCTTCCAGTTGCCGGCAATCAGCGGCTTGCGACTCATACCCGCCCCCGAAGATGCAGAGCGGAGCGACGAGGAGAAGGAACGATCATGGAAGTCCTTTGCTCAGGTGTTCAACACTTCGAGACCGGGCAGCGTCTTGCCCTCAAGGTATTCCAGCGACGCCCCGCCGCCGGTCGAAATGTGCGAGAAGCCATCGTCGGGCAGGCCCAGCGCCCGCACCGCGGCGGCCGAGTCGCCGCCGCCGACCACACTGAACGCACCCTTGGTGGTCGCAGCGGCTATCACTTCGGCGAGGCCCTTGGTACCGGCCGCGAAGGCCGGGAACTCGAAGACGCCCATCGGGCCGTTCCAGAAAATGGTTTCGGCGTTGGCGAGCAGTTTGGTGAACCGCTGGACCGATCCCGGACCGATGTCCAAGCCCATTTTTCCATCCGGAATCGCTTCGGCGGCAACCGTTTCCGGCGTCGCATCGGCGGCGAACTTATCGGCGACGACGATGTCGACCGGCAACCGGATGACGTCGGCGTACGTCTCGAGCAGTTGCTTGCACGTGTCGATCATCTCGGGCTGAAGTAGCGATGTGCCGACCGAATGCCCCATCGCGGCGAGGAAGGTGTAGCACATGCCGCCGCCGATCACGATGCTGTCGGCTTTGGTGGCCAACTGCTCGATGACGCCGAGCTTGTCGGAGACCTTGGATCCGCCCAGGATCACCGCGTACGGCCGCTTCGTCGAGCCGGTCAACCGCTCGAGCACGGCCACTTCTTGGGCGACCAGCGTGCCGGCGTAGTGCGGCAGCAGCGTCGCGACGTCGTAGACCGACGCCTGTTTGCGGTGCACCACCCCGAACCCATCGGAGACGAATGCTCCTGTGCTGCCGACTAATTCGGCAAGCTCCTCGGCCAGCGCCAAGCGCTCCGCGTCGTCCTTGCTGGTCTCTCGCGGATCGAATCGGATGTTCTCCAGCAACAGAACGTCACCGTCAGCCAGGCCGGTGGCGCGGGCTTTGGCGTCCGCGCCGACGACGTCAGCGGCCAGTTGCACGTCCTTGCCTAACTGTTCCGCCAGGGCCGCGGCGACCGGCGCCAGCGACAGTGCCGGGTCGGGCTCACCTTTGGGACGGCCGAGATGCGCGGTCACCACGACCTTGGCACCCGCATCGGCCAACGCCCTGATCGTCGGCACCGAGGCGGTGATACGGCCGGGGTCGGCGATGGCGCCGTCATTGAGCGGCACGTTCAGATCAGAGCGAACGAGCACCCCGCGACCTGAAACCCCCTGTGCAAGAAGGTCGTCCAGGTTGTGGATGGCCACGACTAGAGCGACTTGCCGACCAGTGCGACCAGGTCGACCAGACGGTTCGAGTAGCCCCACTCGTTGTCGTACCAGGACACCACCTTCGCCTGGTTGTCGATCACCTTGGTCAGGCCGGAGTCGAAGATCGAGCTGTGCGGGTCGGTGACGATGTCGCTGGAGACGATCGGCGCGTCGTAGTACTTGAGGATGCCCTTCATCGGGCCGTCGGCGGCGGCCTTCATCGCGGCGTTGATCTCGTCGGCGGTTGCCGACTTCTTGAGCTCCGCGGTCAGGTCGGTGACCGAGCCGGTGGGGATCGGAACCCGCAATGCGTAGCCGTCCAACTTGCCCTTGAGCTCCGGCAGCACCAGACCGATGGCCTTGGCGGCACCCGTCGAGGTCGGCACGATGTTCAGCGCCGCGGCCCGGGCCCGGCGGAGGTCCTTGTGCGGACCGTCCTGCAGGTTCTGGTCCTGGGTGTAGGCGTGGATGGTGGTCATCAGGCCCTTGACGATGCCGAACTCGTCGTTCAGCACCTTGGCGATCGGCCCGAGGCAGTTCGTGGTGCACGACGCGTTGGAGATGATGTTCTGGCTGCCGTCGTACTTGTCGTCGTTGACGCCGAGCACGATGGTGATGTCCTCGTCGGTGGCGGGCGCGGAGATGATCACCTTCTTGGCGCCGGCGTCCAAGTGGCCCTTGGCCTTTGCGGCGTTGGTGAAGATACCGGTGGACTCGACGACAACGTCGACACCGAGGTCGCCCCACGGCAACGCGGCCGGGCCTTCTTTGACTTCGAGCGCCTTGATCTTGTGGTCGCCCACCACGATGGTGTCGTCACCCTCGAGGCTGACGTCGAACGGCAGCCGCCCGAGGATCGAGTCGAACTTCAGCAGATGCGCCAGCGAGGCGTTGTCGGTCAGGTCGTTGGCTGCGATCACCTCGATATCGGTGTCGACTCCCGCGGCCTGCTGCGCCAGCAGGGCCCGGTAGAAGTTGCGTCCGATGCGCCCGAAACCGTTGATACCTACCCGGACCGTCACGTATCTCTCCTTCGATGCTGGCCAAATGCTCGCTGCCAGCCTAGTAGCTGCAACAATGCGTCGCTAATTCGGTGGTTTAGGTCACGCTCTCGCTGGTGTGACCGGGTGGACCGGCAGCTCGTCACCGGGCTCTGGCCAGGGCTGGCGTGCCAGCATGTCGTCGACGGCGACGTAACCCTCCTCGATCAGGCCGGTCTTGGCGTCGACGATCCGATACCACTGCTTTTTCGTCTGGATCGGCTGGCCTTCGAGGATGATCACCCGCAGATCGCCCTCCTCGAGCCGGCAGCGCCGCTGCACGGCGGCCACCAGCTGCTCGTTGTGCAGGTGGCCTTCACCGAAGTTCCAGCCGATCAGTGGCCCGGCCACGGTTTCGCCCTCGCGCAGCGAATAGTCCGCCTCGTCGGCGTCCTTGCCCAAGGCTCGCGGCAACAGCCCGTTCAGCGCGCGGCCGTGGACGTGCATGGACCGGAAGGCACGCGCCTTGTCGCTGATGATCTCGGCGGTGTTCGCGTCATAGAGCCGGGCAATCTGTTTGACGGTGAGTGCCGAACTCTTGACCACGCTTGCGTCGATCTTGTCCTCGACGCCCGTGCGGAAACACCAGACGCTCGAAGCCCAGTTGCCCGCGTAGTAGCGCAGCGCGGGAAGAAACGAAATCTGTTGCGGGAACATGTTTCCCACCACCGGTATCACGGCGAGGGCCGCCATCAACATCGCCAGCAGCAGCGGTGAACTCAGGTCGTAGATGACGATGTCGTGGTAGTGCCCGAACAGGTAGAACAGCGAGAAGATGAAAAAGATGTTCCACTCCAAGGGAACACCCATCGGCAGGTTGGAGATGATGTTGAGGTGGAAGACCACCATGAAGCCGATCAATGCCCAGCGCCACGGGTGGCTGCCGCCGGCGAAAACCAGGACCGCCGGCACGATCAATTCCGCCGTCGTACCGCCGACGTGCGCCATCACCTTCGGAATCCAGGTCGGCCGGATGTCGTTGACGGGATCGCGATAGAGCCGGCGCTTCAGCCAGTTGAACGGCTTTCCGCGTAGCAGGGCGTTGTTGCTCGTCATCGCCGCGACGACGTAGGGAAAGTGGTGGTTGAGCTTGGAAGTCGCTGCGCCCCACCACAGCCCGAGCATGACGATTTTGAACGCTGCGATCTGGTCGGTGAAGGGGAAGAAGAAGATCACCAGCTTCAGCCAGTAGTGCTCTCCGCGGGCGGCCAGGAAGATCGTCTTGTCCCGCAGGCCCAACAACCCCAGCGCGACAATGGTCGGCAGTACCCGCAGCGGGTCGATCAACCCCACATCGCCGCTTTCGGTCACCGACCCGCCGTGGCCCGGAGCCAGCAACGCCCAGACACCCGACGCCAGGACGACGGCGTAGAGGGCGACGTCGACGATGCTGCGGGTGTCTCCACGGGTGAACGGAACCTCGTTGGGCCATGGCGGTAGCCGAATTGTCTTGGGACGCAACCAGTAGAGGAATCCGCCGATCGGCGGCAAGAAGCGCGCGGTGAGCGGGCCCGAGCCGCAGCCCAGACCCAGGACCTCGAACAGCAGCGTGAAGATGATGAACTTCTGGTAGACGATCGGCTGGGTCCACCACGATGCGATGTCGGCCAACCCGCCGAGGCCCGGTGTCAGCGAGATGACCGCGGCGGCGCCCGCCGCGTACGCCACCATCTTGAGTACGTAGAGCAGGTAGATCGCCGACGGAGTACCGAAGCCGTGTTCGACCCAGTGCCGGGTCACCACCTGCATCCGGTCTGCCGCCGACCGGTCCTGCCAGGTTTCGGGGTCGACGTCCGGAAGATCCGGGGTGATGAATCCCATCACGGACTCGTTTCAGGTCTGCCACCGTTGGCGAGAACAATCTAGCGGGGTGACCGAGCCGACCCTCGGCGTGTCGGTGTCGTGCGGCACCGACTGCGCGGCCTTCGACCTGAAATCGACCGGTTGTGGGTGGATCACCTGCACAGTCGACGACCGTCGGCCGCCGCCGACGAGCCGCTAGGCGTCTTCGAGCAGATCCGGTGTCACCGCGGACTCGGTGTCCGGAATCCCGTCGACCTTCGCTTTGCGGTCCGCCATCGACAGCAGTCGCCGAATACGTCCTGCCACAGCATCTTTCGTCATCGGCGGGTCTGCCAGCCGGCCCAACTCCTCCAGCGACGCCTGCCGGTGCTCGACGCGCAGCTTGCCCGCGGTGGCCAAGTGGTCGGGTACGCCGTCACCGAGAATTTCCAATGCTCGTTCCACCCGGGCGGCCGCGGCCACCGCGGCGCGCGCCGAGCGCCGGAGGTTGGCGTCGTCGAAGTTCGCCAGCCGGTTGGCCGTTGCTCGCACTTCGCGGCGCATCCGCCGTTCTTCCCAGATCAACCGGGTGTCCTGGGCGCCCATCCGGGTGAGCAGCGCCCCGATGGCCTCGCCGTCGCGGACGACCACCCGGTCGGCGCCGCGGACTTCCCGCGCCTTCGCGCTGATGCCGAGCCGGCGGGCCGCGCCCACCAGCGCCAGCGCTGCCTCCGGACCGGGGCAGCTGACCTCCAGCGCCGACGAGCGACCCGGCTCGGTCAGCGAGCCGTGCGCCAGGAAGGCCCCGCGCCACGCAGCCTCGGAGTCGGCGATGCTGCCGCCGACGACTTGAGCCGGCAACCCCCGCACCGGACGACCGCGCAGATCGAGCAGTCCGGTCTGGCGGGCCAGCGCCTCGCCGTCATTCGCGACACGCAACACGTAGCGTGTCGTCTTGCGGATTCCGCTGGCGGACAGCACATGTACCACCGCGTTGTATCCGTACAGATCGAAGATGTCCTTACGCAGCCGCCGCGCGATACTGCCCAGGTCCACTTCGGCTTCGACGACGACCCGGCCGGCCACGATGTGCAGGCCGCCGGCGAACCGCAGCAGCGACGTCACCTCGGCGCGGCGCGCGCTCACCGCCGTCACCACCAGGCGACTCAACTCGTCTTTGACTTCGGCCGTCATCGCCACGCGTCGTCACCCCTCGGTCCGTTGCTACCCGGTCCATCTGTGCCGGTTCGCTGACGTTCTTGCTCGATCGCCAATGCGTCGGTGGACGGCGCGGTAGGCGGCGGCCGACCGGCGTCGCGTACGCCAACCCCGTCCAGCGCCGCGGCCAACTTCCCCGGGTCATGTAAAGGTGTACCAGGCCTGGCCACGTCGGCGAACTGAACCTGCGCATTCAACAGCGTCGCGGTGCGCCGCAATTGCTCCCGCTCCCGCTCGCTGGGCACCCGGCCGGCATCGATGATCACGTCGTGAACGCTGAAACCCGGTGCGTGCTGGGCAAGTACGTGCAAATGGCGTTCGACCGAGAAGCCGGCCGTCTCCCCCGGTTCGGCCACCAGATTGAGCACCAACGCACGACGGGCCGTGGTCGCCTGCAGCGCCGCGGCCAACCCGGGCACCATGACGTGCGGAATCACGCTGGTGAACCACGAACCCGGCCCGAGCACCACCAGGTCGGCGGCCATGATCGCGTCGACCGCCTGGCGGGTGGCCGGCGGATCGCCGGGCAGCAGGCGAACCCGGCGGACCTTGCCCGGCGTGGTCGCTATCGCCACCTGCCCGCGGATCGCCCGAAACATTCTCGGGTCCGTTTCCAGGCCGGAGACGTCGGCCTCGATCTGCAGCGCGATCGGGCACATCGGCAACACCCGGCCCCGCACACCCAGAATGCGGCCGACCTCGTCGAGCGCGGCAACCGGATCGTCGAGCACCTCGCTCAGACCAGCGAGCAAGAGATTACCGATCGGATGACCGGACAGCGCGCCGCTGCCGCCAAACCGGTGTTGCATGATGGTGGCCCACAACCGGCCCTGCGGACTGTCAGAAGCCAACGCCGCCAATGCCATTCGCAGATCGCCCGGAGGGACGACGTCGAGTTCGCTGCGCAACCTCCCCGACGATCCGCCGTCGTCGGCCACCGTCACGATCGCGGTCACGTGCGGAGTCAGTCGCCGCGCAGCCGACAGCGTGGCATACAGGCCATGCCCTCCGCCCATGGCGACGATCCGGGGGCTCACTGGCGCCGCTCCTCAGCATCGCTGCGCTCTGCATCGTCACCGGCGGGGCTCATTGGCGCCGCTCCTCAGCATCGCTGCGCTCTGCATCGTCACCGGCGGGGCTCATTCGCGGCCCAGATCCCGGTGCAACACCCGCACCGTGAGTTGTTTGTCGGGCTCGAGTAGGCGCGCCAGGGCCTCGGCGATCGCGACGCTGCGGTGTTTACCACCGGTGCAGCCGATCGCCACGGTCATATAGCGCTTCCCTTCCCGGTGGTAGCCGTCGACAATCAGGGACAGCAACCGATGGTATGTCTCCAGGAACTCCGCCGCGCCGGTCTGGCGAAGCACGTAGTCACGAACCTCCGGATGTTGTCCGGTGAGTGGGCGCAGCTCGTCGACCCAGTGCGGATTCGGAAGGAAGCGCACATCCATCACGGTGTCGGCGTCCATCGGCAGGCCGTATTTGAAGCCGAACGATTCGACGGTGACGCTGGTCTGCGCAACCGTCTCGCCGCCGAAGGCCCGCTCGATACTCTCCCGAAGCTCACGCACCGACAACGTCGAGGTGTCGATGACCAGGTCGGCGGTCGCGCGGACCGCAGCGAGCAATTCGCGCTCGGCGGCAATGCCTTCCGCCAGCGTCTGCTCGCCCTGCAGTGGGTGGCTGCGCCGGTTCTGCTCGTAGCGGCGCACCAACATGTCGTCCGAGGCCTCCATGAACAACACCTGTGGGGTGATGTTGCGGGTCGCCAAGTCGTTGCGCACCCAGTCCAAATCGCCGGTGAATCCGCGAGAGCGGACGTCCATCACGATGGCCAGCTGGGTGATCCGCGATCCGGCGTCGAGGCCGAGGTCGACCATCCGGGTGATCAGCTGGGGCGGGAGATTGTCGGCGACATACCAGCCGAGGTCCTCGAGCACTTTGGCAGCGGTTCCCCGGCCGGCACCGGACAGGCCGGTGACCAGAACGACGTCGATGCCGGATTCGCCAGTGGCACTGTGGCTGTCGGCCTGGTCGAGCGACCCGGCTTGATTCGGCCCGTCCATTCCCTCGCCCGTCATCCAGATGCCCGTTCCGCGATCCGGTCTGGTGCCGCGGCGGCCGAGCCGGCGCCGTCACCGCGCAACGCGTCGAGCACCGCCGTCGCCGTCGCCGCCCCGATGCCCGGAACGGACGTGATCTCGTCGACGGTAGCCTCCCTGAGTCGCGCCAGTGAGCCGAAATGGGCAACCAACGCCTTACGTCGATGCTCACCCAACCCCGGTACCGAGTCGAGCGCTGACGCCGTCATCCGTTTGGACCGCTTGCTGCGGTGATAGTTGATCGCGAACCGGTGCGCCTCGTCGCGCACCCGCTGCAGCAGGTAGAGCCCCTCGCTGTTGCGGGGCAGGATGATCGGATCCGGTTCCGACGGCACCCACACCTCTTCCAGGCGCTTGGCCAGCCCGATCACCGCGACATCGTTGACGCCGAGTTCGTCGAGAACCGCGCTGGCGGCGTTGACCTGTGCAGCACCACCGTCGACCACGTAGAGGTTCGGCGGATAGGCGAACCGGCGCGATTTACCTTCGGGTGAGAGCATTTTCGGGTCTTCCTGCTCTTGGACGTGGCGGATGAATCGCCGCCGGGTGACCTCGGCGATCGACGCGACGTCGTCGGAGCGACCGTCACCGGCCGCTTCGCGAATGCCGAAGTGCCGGTAGTCGGATTTACGCGGCAGCCCGTCTTCGAACACCACCAGCGAACCGACCACGTCGGTGCCCTGCACGTGGCTGATGTCGACACACTCGATGCGAAGTGGAGCATCGGCCAGCCCCAACGCTTCTTGAATGTTCTGCAGTGCAGCAGATCTGGCCGTGAAGTCGCCGGCACGCTTGAGTTTGTGCTGTTGCAGCGCGTCCTTGGCGTTGCGCTGTACCGTCTCGGCCAGCGACCGCTTGTCGCCGCGACGGGGAACACGCAGGTTGACCCGCGACCCACGCAGACCCGTAAGCCACGTCGCCAACTCCTCGGCGTTCGGCGGCAGGCAGGGCACCAGGACCTCGCGAGGCACCGGGTTGACGGATTCGTCGGCCGCGCCCTCGAGTTCGGCCTGATCGCCGTAGAACTGGGTCAAGAACTGCTCAACCAGCTGCGCCTCACCCGAATCGCCTGGATCGCCGGGCTTTTCGACGATCCAGCCGCGCTGCCCGCGAACCCGGCCGCCACGCACGTGAAACACCTGGACGGCCGCTTCCAGGTCGTCGTCGGCAAATGCGACGACGTCGGCGTCGGTGCCGTCACCGAGAACGACGGCCTGCTTTTCCAGTGCCCGCTTGAGGGCACCGAGGTCGTCCCGCAACCGGGCCGCACGCTCGAACTCCAGACCGTCCGCGGCCGTCCGCATCTGTTGCTCCAGGCCGCGGGCAAACCTGTCGGTCTTTCCGGACAGGAAATCGCAGAAGTCCATCACGATCTGGCGATGCTGCTCGGCGCTGACCCGCCCGACGCACGGAGCCGAACACTTGTCGATGTATCCCAGCAGACAGGGCCGGTCGATCTGGTTGTGCCGCTTGAAGACTCCTGCGGAGCAGGTGCGGGCCGGAAACACCCGGGTCAGCAGGTCCAAGGTCTCCCGGATGGCCCAGGCATGCGAATAGGGGCCGAAATACCGGACACCTTTGCGGCGCGGGCCGCGATAGACCATCAGGCGCGGGTATTCCTCGTTGAGGGTGACGGCGAGCACGGGGTAGGACTTGTCGTCTCGATAGCGGACGTTGAACCGGGGATCGAACTCCTTGATCCAGTTGTATTCCAGCTGCAGTGCCTCGACCTCGGTGTTGACCACCGTCCACTCCACCTTGGCCGCGGTGGTCACCATCTGGCGGGTGCGTGGATGCAGGCCGGAGATGTCAGCGAAGTACGAGTTGATCCGGCTGCGCAGGCTCTTGGCCTTGCCGACGTAGATCACCCGGCCGTGCTTGTCGCTGAACCGGTACACACCCGGCTGGACCGGGATGGACCCGGTAGCGGGGCGGTAGGTCGCGGGATCAGCCACGGTGTCCAAGGCTAGTCGCGCCGACCGACGCCGACGACGCCTACCAGACGAGCGAGCACCGTGTCGGGTGCTGCGCACGCGGCCGCGATCGGGGCGCCGGCGTCATAGGGGACGGGGGCCGGCGATCGCGTCGTTCAGAGCGATGCCAGGTCGGGCCGGTAGCGCGCCAGCAGATTCCGCACGGAGTCCATGGCGGCGACAGCGCGGTCTTTGTCGACGGACTGAATGGCCATCAGCGGGATGTACTCGTCGTCCGGCAGATCGATGCGCGCCCACCGCGCGCCGACGGGAAACGACACGCCCACCAGATCGCCCCATGGCACGAGTCGATCGCTCAGCACGTTGCGCACAGAGAGCCCGCTCGGGCCGACCCGCAGTCGCGGCCGGGCGAACAACAGCACCAGCCCGGCGAGGACGACACCGAGCACCGCCATCGCGATCTGGTCAGAGGTCTGAAAGATAACGCCGGTGGATCCGAGCTTGAGCAGTAGCCCGATCAGCACGTGCGCGACGATGAGTACAACGGCCACGGCGTAGGCGACGTAAGGCGTCAGGCGCGGCCGCAGTTGCACATCCCAGGTGTCCCCGTCGGGCTTGGCGGTCACGGCTTTTCGCGCAGCTGGCGCAGGGTCAGCGCGGTGCTCAGCGCCGCGGCTGTCGCCTGGCCGCCGTTGTCTTCGGTGGAATCCGGCAGTCCCGCACGATCGAGCGCCTGGGCTTCGTCGTTGGTGGTCAGCACGCCGTTGGCGACCGGGGTGGACTCATCGAGTGAAACCCTGGTCAGCCCTTGAGTTACGGCGTCGCAGACGTAGTCGAAGTGCGGTGTCTGACCGCGGATCACCACGCCCAGCGCAACGACGGCATCGTGGTTGCGGGCGACGGCCTGTGCGACCACCGGAATCTCGATCGCACCGCGAACTCGGACCACGGTCGGGTTCTTGACGCCCCACTCGTCGGCGATGCGCTCGGCCCGGTCGAGCAACTGGTTGCAGATCTTGCTGTGCCACGTGCTCACCACGATGGCCAACGTGAGTGCGGAAGCGTCCTGCGACGCGATGTCGGGTACCCCGGCACCGCTCATATACGCCACTCCTCAGCATCGCTACGCTCTGCATCGCTACCGATCACAGCGCGCCGCCGAATTCGCCTGGCAGATGGATGGATTCGTGGTAGTCGTCCAGCCCGACAAGGTCGTGGCCCATCCGGTCACGTTTGGTCATCAGGTAGCGAATGTTCTCCGCATTGACCCGGACCGGCAGTGCCACGCGCTCGAGGATGTGCAGCCCGTAACCGTCCAGACCGACGCGCTTGGCGGGGTTGTTGGTCAGCAACCGCATCGAGCGGACTCCGAGGTCGACCAGAATCTGGGCACCCGTGCCGTAGTCCCTTGCGTCAGCGGGCAATCCGAGCTTGAGATTCGCGTCCACGGTGTCGTCGCCGGCGTCCTGCAGCTGGTAGGCCTGAAGCTTGTGCATCAGGCCGATGCCGCGCCCTTCGTGCCCGCGCATGTAGAGCACCACACCCCGGCCCTCCCGAGCCACCATCGCCATCGCGGCGTCCAGTTGCGGACCGCAGTCGCAACGTCGCGAGCCGAATACGTCGCCGGTGAGGCATTCAGAGTGGACCCGGACCAGCACGTCGTCGCCGTCGTAGTTGGGTCCGGCGATCTCGCCGCGGACCAACGCCACGTGTTCGACGTCTTCGTAGATGCTGCTGTATCCGACCGCGCGGAACTCACCGTGCCGGGTGGGGATCCGCGCCTCGGCGATGCGCTCGATGTGCTTCTCGTGCTTGCGGCGGTACTCGATGAGGTCGGCGATCGCAATCAGGGCGAGATCGTGCTCGTCGGCGAAGACCCGCAATTCGTCGGTCTGAGCCATCGCGCCTTCGTCCTTCTGGCTGACCACCTCGCAAATCGCGCCGGCCGGCGACAGGCCGGCCATCCGGGCCAGGTCGACGGCTGCCTCGGTGTGACCCGGGCGGCGCAGCACACCACCGTCCTTGGCGCGCAACGGAACAACGTGACCGGGTCGGGTGAAATCCTCGGCAACGCTATCCGGATCCGAGAGCAACCGCATGGTCGTCGCGCGATCCGATGCCGAGATACCGGTTCCCACACCAAATTTCGCATCGACCGTGATGGTGTACGCGGTTCCGTGCTTGTCCTGGTTCACCGCGTACATCGGCAGCAGGCCGAGTCGATCGCAGATCTCGCCGTCCAGCGGCACACACAGGTATCCCGAGGTGTAACGGACCATGAAGGCCACCAACTCGGGGGTCGCCTTCTCGGCGGCAAAGATGAGGTCACCCTCGTTCTCGCGGTCCTCGTCGTCGACGACGACCACCGCCTTGCCCGCCGCGATGTCGGCGATCGCGCGCTCGACCGAGTCCAACCTCGTCATCGCAGCCACCTCGTCAGAGAATCACACCTGACGGCCTCAGGTGTTGTGTCCAGTATGAACCAACACGTCGGCGTAGTTATTGCCACTGCTCACTGATCGGCCATCGGCGCCGGAGCGAGGCGGCCCGGCCCATCCGCAGACGGTTTCCAGAGGCCTTTCGTAGCTGATTCATAGACAGTCTATCTAGCGTTCAGTGTGTCGAGACCAAGCGTCCGACGAACACGCGAGAAGGCAGGTGAAGGACTATGAAGCTCAAGCAACTGATGGCCGGCGCGGCTATCACCGGCGCCCTCGGCTCTGCCGTACTGGGGGTGGGCACCGGTATCGCCAGTGCCGCACCCGGGGACCATGGCGCGCCGATGTTCAACCACGCCGGACCTGCACCACAAGATCCAGGTGGCGGACACGGCCCCGGTGGACCCGGACCCGGTGGACCCGGACCCGGCGGACCCGGTCCTGGTGGACCCGGCGGTCCCGGACACGGCGGACCCGGCGGTCCCGGTCCCGGCGGCCCTGGCGGACCCGGCGGTTTCGGCGGGCCCGGACCTGGCGGACCCGGCGGGCCCGGATTCCGCGGCGGCCCGGGACCGTGGCACGGCGACGACCATCGCGGCTATTTCCGCGGGGCCCCCTGGGGCAATGGACCAGCGCCGTGGGGCGCCGGCGAACCGCCGCGTCCGGGGTGGAACCGCCCGCTGCCGCCGCCCAACGGACGGTGGAACGACGGGCCGATCAACTACTGGGGATACCAGGAGACCCCGTTCTGGAACCCGCAGTTCAACCAGTGGGGCTTCAACTTCTTCGGAGTTTGGATCCCGCTGTAAAGAATCAACCCACCAAACGCCCGCTTCGCCGACCGGCGGAGCGGGCGTTGCCCTTCGCCGAGGTTGCTGCACTTTTACCGACGGGTGACGAGAAAGCCACTGATCGATGCATCCTCCGGGACACACCACAATCCACGACGTCGTCGCCTCAGCCCGGGGTTACTGTTGGCACATGGCGGTGTTGCTCTGCAGACGGTTCACGGCCGTCCTGGCGATCGGCATGGCCTTGAGCGGCGTTACGTTCGGCAGTGCCGCGGTCGCGGCCGCCGGGTCGACGATCGCAATCGAGCGAGTGGTCCTTCAGGACGATCCGACGCCGCCACCGAATCCAGATCCCGCGCCGGGCGCCCAGGGCCCGGACGATCACATCCCCCCACATGCCGCACAGGCACCGCATCGTCGCCACATCGACAACGATCCGATCTTTCGTCGTTAGGACAGACGAGCCGACGCTACGGGCGAGTGATCAGCCGTTCGACGTATTTGGCGATCACATCGACCTCGAGGTTCACCTGCGTCCCGGACTGCGCCGGGCCAAGGGTGGTCAATTCGCGGGTGGTCGGGATCAGCGACACCTCGAACCAATCGTCGCCGAGCGCCGAGACCGTGAGCGAAATCCCGTCGACCGTGATGGACCCCTTCTCCACCACGTAACGAGCCAACTCCGCGGGCATCCCGATCCGGACGACCTCCCAGTTGTCGGAAGGCGTGCGGCTGAGTATCTGCCCGGTGCCGTCGACGTGGCCTTGCACGATGTGACCGCCGAGCCGGCTGTTCAGGGCCGCCGCGCGTTCCAGGTTGACCGCGCTACCCGCGACCAGTCGGCCCAAGCTCGACCGGCTCAGCGTCTCGCCCATCACATCGGCGGTGAACTTGCCGCCGGGTAACACCTCGACGACGGTCAGACACACCCCGTTGACGGCGATCGAGTCGCCGTGGCCGGCGTCCGCGGTCACCACCGGACCCTGGATCGTGAACCGGGCAGAATCGCCCAGGTCATCCTTGCCGACGACCTCGCCCAGCTCCTCAACGATTCCGGTGAACACCGCCTCAGGCTAGTGAGTCACGCGCCCCCGCGCGAGGTCCGGGCCGCCTTGCGCCCCGGCGTCCGGTCAGCCCGACCCGCTAGGCTGCAAACTATGCATACGCCCCGACGTGTAGGCCCGATCGTTGCCGTTTTAGCCGCCCTCTCCGTCGCCGCCGCTCTGATCAGCGGATGCTCGTCGTCCAAGTCATCCGGCGGCCCGCTGCCCGACGCGGCCACTCTGATCAAGGAATCCACCCAGAGCACGAAGAACGTCAAAAGCGTGCACCTGGCCCTGACGGTGAACGGCAAGATCAAAGGCCTCCCGGTGAAGTCGCTGACCGGCGACCTGACCACCACGCCGCAGACCGCCGCTCAGGGCAACGCCAGCATCATCTTCGGCGGCTCGGACATCGACGCCCCCTTCGTGGTGATCGATGGCATCCTCTACGGAGCCCTGACCCCCGGCCAGTGGGACAGCTTCGGCAAGGCCTCCGACCTCTACGACCCGTCCACGATCCTCAAGCCCGACGTCGGCCTGGCCAACGTGCTGACCAACCTGAGCAATCCCAAAGCGGAAGCGCGGGAAAACGTCGGCGGTCAGACCACCATCAAGATCACCGGCACCGTCTCAGCGGATGCGGTCAACGGCATCATGCCGCGACTGAAGGCGACGCAGCCGTTGCCGTCGACCGTGTGGATCGAGGAGAACGGTGACCACCAGCTGGTGCAGACCACGCTGGAGCAGAGCCCGGGCAACTCCCTCCAGCTGACTCTGTCGAACTGGAACGCGCCGGTGCAGGTCACCAAGCCCCCGGTGGCTGCGGCCCCGTGACGGCACCGGAAACCCGCCACGCGGGGCGCGTCGTCGCGATCAGCGCGGGCAGCCTCGCCGTGCTGCTCGGAGCCCTCGACACCTACGTCGTGGTCACGATCATGCGCGACATCATCGGCACCATCGGCATCCCGGTGAACCGCCTGCAGCGCATCACCCCGATCATCACCTGGTATCTGCTGGGCTACATCGCCGCGATGCCACTGCTGGGCCGGGCATCCGACCGGTTCGGGCGCAAGCTCCTGCTCCAGGTCAGTCTGGCCACCTTCCTGGTCGGCTCGGTCATCACGGCGCTGTCCACCGACCTCGATGTGCTGGTGGTCGGTCGCACCATCCAGGGCGTGGCCAGTGGCGCCCTACTTCCGGTGACGCTGGCGCTCGGCGCCGACCTCTGGGCTCAGCGCAACCGCGCCGGAGTCCTGGGCGGCATCGGCGCGGCCCAGGAACTGGGCAGTGTGCTCGGACCGCTCTACGGCATCTTCATCGTCTGGTTGACCAGTCGCTGGCAGGACGTGTTCTGGATCAATGTGCCGCTGTCGCTGGCCGCGATGGTGATGATCCACTTCAGCCTGCCCTCACGGGACCGTGACGCCGAGCCGGAGAAGATCGACGTCGTCGGCGGACTGTTACTGGCCATCACCTTGGGGCTGGCAGTTGTCGGCTTGTACAACGCCAATCCCGACGGTAAGCACGCGTTGCCCAGCTATGGGCCGCCGCTCATCGTCGCGGCTGTCGTCTTCGCCGTGATTTTCTTTGTCTGGGAACGGTTCTCGCGAACCAAGCTGATCGAGCCGGCCGGCGTGCGCTTCCGTCCGTTCCTGGCCGCACTCGGGTCCTCGCTGTGCGCCGGGGCCGCGCTGATGGTGACGCTGGTGGACGTGGAGCTGTTCGCGCAGGGCGTGCTCGGCAAGGACCAGAACCAGGCGGCGGTGATGCTGCTGTGGTTCCTGGCCGCGCTGCCGATCGGCGCCCTCGTGGGTGGTGCGATCGCGACCAAAATCGGCGACCGCGTGGTGGCCTTCGCCGGACTGCTGATCGCCGCAGGTGGCTACCTGCTGATCTCCAAGTGGTCGATCGACCTGTTGCAGGAGCATCACGATCTGTTCGGTCTGTCGCTGCCGGCATTGCACACCGACTTGGCGATCGCCGGTATCGGGCTGGGTCTGGTGATCGCGCCGCTGACATCCGCCAGCTTGCGTGTCGTGCCGGCGGCACAACACGGCATCGCGTCGGCCGCAGTGGTGGTGGCCCGGATGACCGGCATGCTGATCGGGGTCGCGTCGCTGAGCGCGTGGGGCTTCTACCGGCTGCCGCAACTCGTCGCGAAGCTTGCGTCGGAGGTGCCCCCGAATGCGGGTCTCGCCGAGCGAGTTCTGCGCCAGGCCACCATGTACCGCGAGGCCTTCGCCGGAATGTACGGCGAGATCTTCACGGTCACCGTGGTCGTGTGCCTTGTGGGCGCACTGCTCGGCCTGTTGATCGGCGGCAAAAGCCAACATGCCGACGAGCCCGCGGCGGTCACCGCAGAACCTGTCTCACCACGCTCCTAGCGGCTCGCCGCGGTAGCGTTCGCACTGATCCGTCCCCGCCACAGGGTACGAATAGTCCTCGTGCACAGACGTTTTCACACAGTCGTCAAGGCTTCAGGGTGATCGCGGCTGAGTCTTGACGTCGAAATCCACGCGGTCGCCGTCGACCTTGACGATCCGCATGTGCGCGACGTAAGGCCCTTCGGGACCGGTGAATCCGCAGTCGAACTGGCCACCGACAGTGGCTTTCACGCCGGACGGGCAGTGCACGTCGTTCGGCTTGAATCCTGTCTGCCGGGAGACCACGTCGACAACCGATTGCGCGGCCCCCTCGGGCTTGACGGTCGCGCCGCACCCGGTGAGTTGCAGGGCGGCGATCCCGATCAGCGCACCGACGCCGCACCGCAGGCCCGGGTGGAGATTCATCAGGGCATCAGTATGGCGGCCGCCTCTGGGATCCACAGTCATTTCGCAGGCGGTAGCACTGGCGTAATGCAACCAGCACGCGGCGCGACCTGCCGCCATGTATCGTTTGACCGCTAACAACGGTCAGCATCTTCGCTTGCGGTGGGGGTCATGGTCGAATACCAGCTGTCCGGCGCGGTCGAGGCCCGCGTCGGCGGGGCACTGGTGCCGCTCGGCGGCCCCAAACAGCGCTGCGTGCTGGCCATGCTGCTGGCCAATCACGGGACGGTGGTCAGCGTCGACCGGCTGATCGACGCGGTGTGGGATGACAAGCCGCCGCCCAAAGCGCTGGCCTCGTTGCGGGCCTACGTCACCAATCTGCGCCGGATCCTGCCGGTGTCGACCGACAGCGCGTCACCGACCACCCGACTTGCCTCACGCGCGTACGGCTACCAACTCACCCTGCTCGCCGGTGATTCGGTCGATCTGCACCGATTCGAGGCATTGGTCAAAGAGGGCCGCGCGGCGCTGGTACGCGGAGCCGCGGCGGAGGCGTTCGACAAGCTCAGCACCGCGCTGACATTGTGGCAGGGCGACCCGTTCGGCGAGTTCACCCACCGCGACTTCGCCCACGCCGACGCGACCCGGTATATCTCGTTGCGGCACACCGCGATCGAAGCTCGCTTCGACGCGGCGCTGCAGTCTGGCGACGGCGGCGACCTCGTCCCCGAAATCGAGGCCGCCATTGCGGCCGACTCGACCGAGGAGCGACTCTGGGGCCACCTGATGGTGGCGCTATACCGTGCCGGGCGTGCCTCCGACGCGGTCCGCGCATTCGACCGTGCCCGGGCCACGTTGGACCGTGAACTCGGCACGTCGCCGGGTGACGGACTGCAGACCCTCTATCGCAAAATCTGCGACAAGGCCGCCGACCTGCATTTCCCGTCCCCGACCGATCTGCCCGCCGGCGCCCCCGGTCCTGAGCCGCACGGGCATATCCCGTTCGTGGGTCGGACATCCGAATTGGAGACAGTCGCAGCGGCTCTCGGGCGGGCCCGCGCCGGGTCGGGCGGGTTGATGTTGCTCACCGGCGAAAGCGGAATCGGCAAAACGGCACTCGCACAGACGATTTCCGTACAGTCCGAGCAATCCGGGATGGCGGTGGCATGGGCCGCCCATCCGCCGGGTGTCCGGCTGCCGCTGATGTGGACCTGGATTCAGCTGCTGCGCCGGCTCGGCGACGAACTCGGTCAGCCCGCCCGCCACGCGGTTCGCCGCATTGCACCCGGAGTGGTCGACGCGCTCGTTCCCGAGTGGACCGACCGCGACGGCGCCAACCCCGGCGTACGCACTGCGGCAACCGGTTTCGCGCTGATCGAGGGTGTGGTGGCCGCGCTCTGCGAACTCGCCGCGATCCGACCGCTGCTGCTCATTCTCGACGACCTGCACCTCGCCGACCTTCCCTCCGTCAACGCGCTGTCCCTCCTGAGCGGACAGCTCGGACGCCTTCCGATTCAGGTGATCGGAAACTGGACGTACTTCGGCAGCGGCCGACCGATGAACCGGTCCACCTTCGAGCGACTGGTCCGCCTGGAGGCCACCCGGACCATCCATCTCGACGGCATCGGGCAGGACGCCGCTGCCGCACTCGTCGACGCACTATCCGGAGCCGGCGCCGAGGGCGACGTGTCGCAGCACGTGTGGTCCCGTACCGGCGGAAACCCTTTGTACATCCGGGAACTCGTTTCGGTATTGGTCGCCCACAACCGGCTGCAGGACGCGACCGACGGCAGCACCGACGACGTGTCCGCGGCCGTCGCCGGCATGGTCGGTCAACGACTGGGCCGCCTCGACCGGCCCAGTCGGCGTGCCCTGGCCGCCGCCGCGGTGATCGGGGCGGAGTTCGACGTCGCCGACCTCGCCGATGTCGTGGACCTGTCGGTGTCGACCGTGCAGGCCCGGCTGCGACCCGCCTACGAGACCGGGCTGGTCGACGAGGTGGTCGACCGACCGGGCTGCTACCGGTTCGGGCACGGGTTACTGCACGACGCGGTGCTGACCCAGGTTCCCAGCGCGGAGCGGGCGGCGGTCCACGCGGCCATCGCCGACAACAACGCCGCCGGCATCGCGACCGCCGCCTACGAGGACGTCATCTCCGTTGCCGACCACGCGTGGCGGGCTGGCACCGAACTCAATTCCGAGACCGCGCTGGCTATCTACGAAACGGCGATCCAGCGCGCGCTCAACCGTTCGGCCTACGACGACATCGCCAACCTCGCCAACCACGCCATCCAGGTGTGCCGACGACTTCCGCCCAAACCCGAACCGCTGCAACGCCAGGCCACCCTCTGGCTTCACCTGGCCGGCGCGCACGCCATCCTCGACGGCCAGAACAGCCCGGCCACCAATGCCGCCGTCCAGCGCGCATTCGACATCGGCGAGCATGCGAGCGGGCGGCACTATCACGGCGCGGTGGCCATGCAGTGCTACATGCTCTGCGTGCGTGGACGTCTCGACGAAGCGCAGGCTTTGGCCAGCGGGCTGGCTGCGCAATACGCCGCGTCCGGCGACCCCGACGTCGGAGTGTCCAGTCATTTCGTCGCGGTCATGCTGCATTGGCTGCGCGGCGAACTGGACGCGGGCGAAGCGGTCGCCGGCACGATGATGGCGCGGTTCCCCCCGCCGGAAACCGTGGCCGACCCGTTGATGTTCTTCCACCCCCGGGTGTACTGCTGGCTGGCGCTCGCCAGGGCGCTGCGCGGCGACCGAGCCGGTGCACACCGCCAGCGCCTGGTCGCGCTGGAACTGGCGCAGAGTCGCCGGTCCCACTTCGATGTGCTGGCGGCCAAGATCGTCACGATCGAGATCGACGCGATCCTCGGCGTCACCGACGGAACCGTCGCCGCAGCCGAGGACATCCACCAGGAATTGCTGGCCGCGGGGTCTGTCCAGTGGGCGGCCTGCGCGCTCCTGATCGGCGTTTGGGCACAAACGCTTTCGGGCGCCGGTGGTGATCCCGCGGTGGCTTTCGAGGCATTCGACGACTACACCCGCGATGGCACCGTGGCGATGACGCCGTTCTTCCTGGGATTGCTCGCCGAGATCGAGGACCATCACGGCCGGGCCGATCACGCCGAGCAGCTGCGGACGCGCGCCCGCGCAGTGGGCAATGCCACCGGCGAACATGCCTGGGACAAGCAACTGACACGCCGAGTCGCGGCGGTTCCGGCGGCGAGTACCCACTAGTTCGAGAGTGGCCGCTCCAATCAGGATCCAATTCGGCTGGCTACCGTACCGCCGATGAGTATCAACGAGCCGGCCCCGCCTCCGCGTGGGCTCACCCGTGCCGAGCGGGGCCGAGACGTCAGTCCTGCCCAGGCTGAGGCCGAGGCGCAGACCTCTACCGTCCGAGGTCTTTTGCAGTCGATGAGCCCCCGGTTCGTCTTGTCGCAGGCCGATGGTTATCCGGTTGTCGTCAAGCAGTTCCTGCAGTTCTGCCTGGTCCTGATCTACCCGGCCTGGGTCTTCGGAATCCTGGCTTCGGTGGTGGCTCACTACGCGTTCTACGTGACCGTGTATCCCGTGTTGTGGGTGCTGTTCTGGCCCTTTCGTGCCTGGATGAAGAAGAACCGGCCCGAAGAATACGCGGCGAGCCAACAGAAATAGTGCGACGTCTTTTCCGCCCGGCCCGAGCACAGGTCTCTGTGTCCCCGTCGGTAGTGGCTCCGGGGCAATCGATCGACGTGCGGGTGACCACGCCCAGAGCGATCAGCGGCGTGACGTCGGCGCGGATCGAGCTGGGCTACCTGAATTTCTTCCGCTACCGGTGGGCCGGGCACGCGGATGCTGCGGCGACGGCCGCGACCGACGCGATGTGGCTCACCCAGGATGTCGGCACCACCTACGGCACAGACCGCAACACCAAGGAATGGATCGGCATTCTGGTCACCGAATTGCCGACTCCGACATCCGAATTCACGGACGCTTCGGCTACTTTCCGGATTCCGTCGTGGGCTCCGCCGACGTCGAATCTGATCGCCGGGTGGTTGTGCCGTCTGGTTGTGCAGCGCCGCGGTATCGATGTCGAGGAAGAGGCCGAGTTCACCGTCGTCACCGGTGTCGGCGATGTGCCCGCCGATGACGGAGAGCTGGAGCAGGTCATCGGTAGCGCGGCGTCCCGGCTCGAGATCGAGTTGCCCCGCAGGGTGTTTCGGGCCGGCGAGATCATCGACGGAGCTGTCGTCATCACCCCGAGCCGGGATCTTCCTGTCGGCGACGTTCGGGTCAAGTGTCAGTACCAACGGGACTCCCATCCACGCACGCGCATACCGGGGTTCGACGAGATCGTCAACGGACGAAGTGCGCAGCTCGACAAGCACGTGACGTTGCGCGAAGGCATCCCGGTGCGACTGCCCTTCCAGACCACGCTCCCCGCGGACGCCGCCCCGACTGCCAGTGCGGTCAACTCGTCGATTCGCTGGTTCGTCGGCGTCACCATGTATTACGCCGGATTCTCCGGTCCGGGAACCGAGTCCGTGCGATTGCCCATCACGGTGGTCAGCGCCGCCGGCGCCGGGTAGCCGTTCTCAATCGCGCAAGATGCGGCCCTGGGCGTCCGGCACTTTCCTGTTCAGGATCATGATCGCGTCGATCAACGGCCACAGTCCACCGAGTCCACACGTCAACCACGTCACGGCGATCTGCGCGACGCCCACGCCGATGTAGCCGAGGTAGAAGCGGCCGACGCCGAGGGATCCGAAGAAGATCCCCAGCAGCCCCGCCGTCACCCTGCTTCGGTCCGAGAGTGGGCGGCCGTATGCGTCGACGGCCACCGGCCAACCGGGCGGCGGCGGGTAACCGGGTGGCGGTGGCCAACCGGGCGGCGGCGGGTAACCCGGTGGCCGGTACGGGAAATCCTCGGCGGAATAGGGATATTCGTGTGCCGTCACGTCAGCGACCCGGCTGGTTGGACCTGCTCGGCGCGGCGGCCTGCGATCAACCGCCGGACGCCGATGACGCTGAACACCAGCACTCCGATGAGGGCCAGCGACGCGTAGATCGTCACCGCGACGGTGAACACCACCGTCAACACGTTGATCACCGCCACGACCGCACCCAGGGCCAGAAACCCCAGCGAGAACCCGAGAACCGTGAACACCGTCAGCGAGTGACGCAGGCTTTGGCGCCGTTCATCACACCGTCGCGGTAGGCGTCGACGCGGACCGAACCGTGTCCTTGGCGGGCCACATCACCCGAACCGCGGAAGACGATCAGTGCGGTGATCCCCTTGTCCAGATCGCCCGGCGACATCTTGTAAGGGCTCTCCGGTCGATCCTCGAGCAGGATGCTGGCCGCCCAGGCCCCCGCCATGCAGTCAGCGCGCAGCGAGGACTTCTTCTCGGACGCGTCCTGGCCCCCGCGTGCGAGCACCGCCAGCCCGTACTGCGTCGCGATGAGGGTGGCAACCGCGAAATCGCCGCCCTGATCGTAGATCTCGGGCATCGCCTTGACCGCGTCGAAGCCGACGTAGTCCTCGGGCACGCAGTAGAAGAGCGCATAGGAGGTGGTGGGCTGGCCGCCACAGGTGGGCGCCTCGGCCGGATCGAACGCCCGCACCGGCTCCAGCGGCTTCCACGGCTCTCCGGTCAGCTTCGGGTAGACCTGCGACCAGTAATCCTCCAGATCGACCGGTACGCCCTTGACGATGTCCTCGTACGGCGCGTTGCCTCCGCTTTCGACGTCCGCTGCGCTGTTGAACGGGATCTCCACCACCGGCGGATCGCCGACCTTGTAGCCCTTGCATGCACCCGGCCCGTTGTCGAATCCGGTCTGGAACGAGTTGACCCGGTCGAAGCCGCTGCCGTGTGCCTGCGGGTCGTGCTTCTCGGTACCCGGTTCGTCACGCAGGAACAGGAAACCGGCCAGGGCGTTGTCCAGGTCGTCATCGGTGGGCTTGAAGGTGTCGCTCTTGGCCGCATGCGCCGCCCATGCTCCGGCGAAGCAATCGGCCTGTATCTCCTTGACCACCGTCGGTCCCTGGAAGTTGGCCCGTGCCTGGATCGCATGACCCCACTCGTGGGCCAGCACCACCGGGATGACGAAGTCGCCGAAGCGCTTTCGCAGACTGGGTAGCAACTCTTCGATGTCCCAGGCGACGTCGTCGGCCTTCGAGCAGTAGAAGGCGTTGCCGGAGATGTCCGCGGCGGCCGTCGCGCACGGCGCCAACTGCCCGGACGACGGCGTGACGGCGTAGAAGCCGCCCTTCACGGGCGTGTAGTCGTGTCCGTAGAGCTTCGGGAATTCACTGCCCCAGTACTGCTGCAGGTCGGCGATCGCCTTGATGACGATCTTGTTCACCGGGTTGGAGGCATCACCGTGGATCTGCACGGAATCTGCGGCGTTGGTTGTCTTGGGTGCCAGCGTCGACGATTTCGTCGAACTGCAGCCGCCACACACCAGGACTATCGCCGCAGCAAACACCACGAACCGTGAATACCAATTGTTTGCCGGCATCAGCCGCCCTTCTTTAGCCGCCATTATCTACATATGGCGCGGAGACATTACGCACCGATGTTTGGAAATTGATTGGAAAATGTTTGCGTCATTACTTCGCGTGGTCGTCGACCTTGAAATCGAAGTGCACATCGCCGGCGTCGACGTCGGTGACGGTCACCGTCAGGCCGTATGTCTCACTGCCGTCCTTGAGCTCGCACCGCAGCGTCGAGCCCGGGGTTCCCTTCAAGTTGTCGGGGCAGGTGACGGAGTCCGGCTTCTGCCCGACCTTCTGGGTGAGCTGCTCGCTGACCTTGCTTGCGACCAGTTCTTTGTCGACGGTTTCCACCATGTCGAACTCGACATCGTCGCCCTTTACGCTGGTAGCGGTCACGTTGACGTTGTAGTCCTGGCCCTTGATCTTCATCGCGCAGTTCAGCTGCGCCCCGACCTGGCCTTTCAGCCCGTCCGGGCAGGAGACCGAATCGGGCTTGTTACCCGCGGCGTCGGTCATCTTGGCGGTGATCTGCTTGGCGATGTCGTCCTTGCTCACCATCTTCGGGCCACTCGAGCAGGCTGAGACGCCGATCAGAGTGCCCGCAATTGCACTAGCGACAAATAGAGTCCGCGAAATCGAGTGAGACATGTCCGCCTTTCCGGCATACGAAGAAGTTGAATCGGCGAAGTATTGCACGCGAAAGGAACCGGCTAGGTTGCAATAGATGTAAATTCTAGGTTAACTGGACCGACCAAAACTCAACAATTATCGCCACCGACAGCCGTGCGTCAGCTAAGGTGCTAACAACCCCGGAATCGCTCGACAGTCAATTGCGGAGCGGGCGGGCGAATCGACGAAGGAGCGCATTGATGAAAACCCCGGTGATCGCGGTAGCGGGCCTTACGGCAGCCACCGTGCTGGTGGGTCTGTCGACGACCGGCTGCAGTAGCAAGTCGGACAAGCCGGCTTCGACGTCGTCCTCGGCGTCGGCCACCGCCAAGAGCTCTGCCAGCTCCGAGCCGAGTTCATCGGACACCGCGTCGGGTGGTTACGCCAAGCTGCTGATCAAACCCGACGAGATCGCGCTCCCCGGTGACACCTTCACCCTCTCGCCCCCGACCGAGAACCCGAACGGAAAGGCCGGTGTCGCTGCGGTTTTCAGTAACCAGGCCGACACCCGTGAGATCGGTGACACCATCCTGATCCTGCCGGACGCCGCCGGCGCGGCCTCGGCACTGGACGGCGCGAAGTCCGCGCTCGGTGCCAACGTGACCGGGGACCCGCAACCCGCCGCGGTCGGCGAGGGCGGAACGATCGTGCAGGGCCCCTCGCCGGATGGCTCGAAGTCGGTGACGGTGTTGCTGTTCACCGAGGGCAAGGCGTTCGTGACACTCGAATTCGACGGCAAGCCGGACGACCCGGTGCCGCCCGCGTTCGCCACCGACATCGGCCAGAAGCAGGACGCTGCCATCAAGAGCGGCCTCGCCGGCTGAGCTGACCAGCTTGGTGCCGCGATTCCGGGAGGCGCTTGCGCCTATCGCGGCACCAAGCTCAGCACCAAGTCCGGGCCCACCCGCTCGATGCCGTCGTAGCGCCAGCGCAAGGCCCGGCCGAGGCTCGGCACCCCTACGTCGTCCACCGCGGTGATCGGTCCACCGAGCAGGATCGGCGCCACGTAGGCCAGGATGCGGTCGATCGCGCCGGCCCGCAGAAACGCCCCGGCCAGGGTGGGGCCACCTTCGAGGAACACGTCGGTGCGATCGGACAACGCTCTGAGCACCTCCGCCGGGTCGTGGGTGCGAATCACCATCGTGCGCGAGTCGTCGTTGAGAACCTTTGACTCCGAGGGGATGTCGCGCATCCCGACCACGACACGCATCGGCTGACGGTCCCGGAGACTGCCGTCGGCGAGACGGGCGGTCAGGGTCGGGTTGTCGGCGAGCACCGTGCCGGTTCCCACCACGACCGCATCGGCGGTTGCGCGCCGGAGGTGAACGTCGGCACGAGCGGCTTCGCTGGTGATCCACTGACTCGAGCCGTCCGCGGCCGCGCTGCGACCGTCGATGCTGGCGGCGTACTTCCACGTCACGTGCGGCAGGCCGGTGCGTTGCTTGTGCAGCCACTCCCGCAGCGGTCCGGTCGTCACCAAGTCGGACTGCACCTCGCCGACGACATCGATGCCGGCCGAGGCCAGTCGCGCCGCTCCCCCGGCCGCGGCCGGATTGGGGTCACCGACCGCGTAGACGACCGACGCGATACCCGCTTCGATCAGCGCGTCGACGCACGGCGGAGTCTTGCCGTGGTGATTGCAGGGTTCCAGCGTGACCACCGCCGTCCCCCCGGTGGCCAGCCGCCCGGCCCGACGCAACGCCATCACCTCGGCGTGGGCGCCGCCCGTCCGTTGCGTGCCGCCGACGCCGACGACCCGGCCGCCACGATCCAGGATGACGGCGCCGACCGGCGGGTTGGGGTAGGTCTTGCCCTTGACGAGATCCGCTTGCTCGACGGCCAATTGCATGGCGGCGTCATGAGTGACCGTCGCGCCGGTCACCAGTGCCGCTCCGCTGCCGGGCTCGTCATCGACGCAGATGCGGTGAGACGGCACCGGCCTGGCGCCGCAATGCCTGGACCGCGGCGGCCGGGTCGTCGGCGCCGTACACGGCCGACCCCGCGACGAAGCAGTCGACGCCCGCCTCGGCGGCCTGCTCGATCGTGTCGGCGTTGATGCCGCCGTCGATCTCGACCAGGATCGTCAACTCACCGGAGTCGACGAGTTTGCGCACCGTGCGCACCTTGCTCAGCACGTCCGGGATGAACTTCTGGCCGCCGAAACCGGGCTCGACCGACATCACCAGGAAGGTGTCGAAGTGCTTCAGGATGTCCAGGTACGGGTCGAGCGGGGTGCCGGGTTTGACGCTCAGCCCCGCTTTGGCGCCCGCGGCGCGGATGTCGCGCGCCACGCCGACCGGGTTCTCGGTAGCCTCCGCGTGGAAGGTCACGTTGTAAGCGCCGGCCTCGGCGTACGGCGGCGCCCAGCGGTCGGGGTCCTCGATCATCAAATGGCAGTCCATCGGAATGTCACTGGCGGCCAGCAGACTCTCCACCACCGGCAGCCCGAGGGTGAGATTCGGCACGAAGTGCGCGTCCATCACGTCGACGTGCAGCCAGTCCGCACCCTCGACGTCGGCGGCGGCATCGGCGAGCCGGGCGAAATCGGCGGCCAGTATCGAGGGGGCGATCAGCGGCCGGTCGGTCTTGCCTGACATGGTCGTCACCTTACTAAGCGTCGACGTCCGGCGACGATGCGCGCCGCGCGGCCCGCGATGGCGCCGGCCCGTCAGACTTGCGCAGAGCCGCGGCGAACATCGCGTCGGTGCCGTGGCGGTGCGGCCACAGCTGAACGTAGGGTCCCTCACCCAGATCCGGCACCGGATCGAACAGCGGCCGGGTATCCAACGCGGACACCGGATGCCGTCGCAACGCGTCGGCCACGACCCCGACCGTCTCGGCCAGATGTGGCGAGCAGGTGGCGTACAACACCACACCACCGGGCCGGGTCAGCGCGATCGCGGCTGCGAGCAGTTCGCGTTGCAGTTTGGTCAGCGCGGGCACATCCGCGGGCTGACGCCGCCATCGGGCATCCGGGCGACGCCGTAGCGCGCCCAGCCCGGTACAGGGCACGTCGACCAGCACCCGGTCGAAGCCCGGCTCGAGCCCGCTGTTGCGCCCGTCGACCCGCAGCACGTCGACCGGGAGGCCGACAGTGTTCTGGACGACGAGCTCGGCGCGATGTTCGGCGGGCTCGACCGCAGTGACCCGGGCTCCCGACCCGGCGGCCAGCGCGGCCAGCAACGCCGTCTTGCCGCCCGGGCCCGAGCACAGGTCCAACCAGCGACCCGCGTCGTCGGTCACCGGCGCCAAAGTGAGTGCGCGCGCGACCAATTGACTGCCCTCGTCCTGGACCAGCGCCTTGCCCTCGCGGACCGCTGCGACGTGCGCAGGGTCGCCGGCGGGCAGATACACCGCGTAGGGCGAGAACCGGCCGACGGTGCCGTCGACCGCGGCGGCGAGGTCCTCGGCGGTCAACACTCCCGGCCGGGCGGCCAGGTGTACCTGCGGGCGCGCATCGTCGGCCTGCAGCGCCGCCGCGAGCTCGCCGGCGGCGCCACCCAGCGCGTCGACGAACGACTGCGCGATCCACCGCGGGTGCGCGTGCACGAACGCGGCGTTGCCGATCGGGTCGGCGGACTTGGCCGGCGCCAGCTCGTCGACCCAGGACTGCTCGTCACGGGTGCTGATGGTGCGCAGCACACCGTTGACGAAACCTGCTCGCGCCGAATCGAATTCGATGGCCGCCTGTTCGACGGTGGTCGACACCGCGGCGTGCGCGTCGACCCGGGTCCGGAGTAACTGATAGGTGCCGAGCCTCAGCAGATCGAGCAGCACAGGATCGATGGTGTCCGGTGACCGGTTGGCAGCCGCCCCGATGACGGCATCCAGCAGCCCTCGCACCCGGCTGCTGCCGTAGGTCAGCTCGGTGGCGAAGGCGGCGTCTCGGCCGCTGATCCCGCGCTCCCGCAACAGAACCGGCAACAACAGGTTCGGGTAGGCGTCGCGTTCGCGAACCGCCTGCAGGACGTCGAATGCGGCACGCCGCGCCGGGTCCAACGGCTTGCGCCGCGGCGGCCGCGCCGAGCGTTGCGGGTTGCCGGCCGGCGGCCGTCGGCCGGATGACCGGTCCTGCGGCGGGCTCACGATGCACGCACCCCGGCGTCGAGGCGCGCTCCCCGGGCCCAGTCGACGGCGTTCATCAGCTTCTTTCCCGGCGCCTGCACCTGACCCAGGCGCACCGCCTGAGATGCGGTACCGATTCGTACGCTGCGCCTGTCAACATGAATCTCGCCGGGCGTCAATGCTTTTGGCAGGCTGTGCTCGTCGGTGTCGAGGTAAACCGGCCCGAGCTTCACCCGCAGGTCACCGATCAGGGTCCACGCACCGGGGTTCGGCGTGACGGCGCGGATGCGCCTGTCGACGACCTCGGCCGGGAGGTCCCAGCGCACCTGCGCCTGCTCGACGGTGATCTTCGGTGCGACGCTGACGCCTTCGGTGGGCTGTGGCACCGGGGTGAGCGTCCCGTCGGCGATGCCGTCGAGGGTGGCAGACAACAACGCTGCCCCCGAAATGGCCAGCCGGTCAAGGAGATCCCCGGCGGTGTCGATCGGGCGCACCGACTCGGTGACCACCCCGTAGACCGGCCCGGAGTCCAGACCGGCTTCGATCTGGAACGTGGTGGCACCGGTGACGGTGTCGCCCGCCGCGATGGCCGCCTGCACCGGAGCCGCCCCGCGCCAGGCCGGCAGTAGTGAGAAGTGCAGGTTCACCCAGCCGCGCGCCGGCACCGCCAACAACTCGTCGCGCAGCAGCGCACCGAAAGCCACCACCGGGCAGCAGTCCGGCTCCAACGCGGTCAACTCGGCGACGAACTCCGCCGAGTTCGGCCGCTCCGGGCGCAGTACCGGAATGCCGCGCTCCGTAGCCAGCCGAGTCACGGGTGAGGGCTTCGGCTTGCCGTGCCGACCGGAGGCGGCATCCGGCCGGGTCAGCACCGCGACCACCTCGTGGCGTGACGAGTCGAGCAGACTCCGCAGCGCGGGCAGCGCGGGTTCGGGGGTTCCGGCAAAGACGAGACGCACCGCATCAGTGTAGGAAGCGGGTCGGTCCGCCTCCGCGCCCCGCCGCAGGGCGGGTCCGCCGGTGCCGTGCTCGCGCGCGGCCGACCTAGTTGGTGATCGTGGTCTTCTCGTCGATGGTGACCGTCGCGGGCAGCGCCTGCTGAACCTGGTCCGGGAGGCAGTCGGCGTTGAGTTCCAACAGATAGATGTTGTCGTTGCCGTTGATCACGACGACCTTGTCCGCCACCGCCCGCTCCTGACCGTCCTGGGTCCAGGTGCCGCCCAGCTGGAAGGCCGGAAATCCGCCGAGGTTGTCCTCATTGCCGTCACCCATCGGCTTGAAGCCGGGCAGGTTCTTCGTGGAGCCGCCGGCCAGCTCGATCAGCTTCTGCGGGTCCACGTCGCCCTCGAGCTTGGACACCGTCGCGACGATGCTGGGGCTGTACTTGGCCGATTCCGGCCCCTTGTCGAAGATGGCCCAGTAAGCGGTGGGCGGGGTGTCGGGGCCCGCGTCGGCCCAGCCGTCCGGAAGCGGGAAGTTGATGGTCGGCGCGCCGGCATCACCCTTGTGGACGGGCGTCGCGGTGATGTGGCTGTCCCTGAGATAGCTGGCGATACTCGGGTTGGGACCTTCGGCGACCAGGCGAGGCGCCACCTTCACCACCGGCTTCTGCGCGGTCGTCGTCCCTGCCGATGCGGACGACGAGTTGCCGGACGCACTGTGGTTTTCGCTGGGCTGAGAACTACATCCGGCTGCGGCGATCGTGGTGGCGACGATGGCGATGGCCGCCCCGCTGATAGCTGTCCGCTTCATTCAACTGCTCCTGTCGGTGGACCGATGGGCCGAAGCATAGCCCGCGCCCCTTTGAGCTAGCCGATGTGAAGCGGGTCGATCTGCACCCGGACCGGGTCGCTGGTCTGGCGGGCGCTGACCACCGCGACACCGCGGCGCAACTCCCCCGCCAGCGCGAGGCCCTGGTCGCGATTGACCCGCACCAGCATCCGGGTGGCCGGCTCGTCGGCAGCCATACCGGGTGGTCGCCGGACTCCCGGCGGCAGCGGCACCGGGCCGAGCAGCTCCGCGGTGTCCGGCAGCCGAACCTCCGCCAACAGCGTCTCGACGGCCACGCCGGCACCGTCGACGGCGGCCATGTGTGCACTCGGCGGCAGCGCCACCTCGGTGCGGGCGGCCAACTCGGCATCGGCGTGGCCGACGGGATCCCAGCGGATCAGGGCCTGCACAGTCGGCACCGATGCCTCGGCGACCACGGCCACCACCCCGCCGTCCGCGCGGGACCGGACCAGCGACGCGGCGGCCATCCAACGGCGCAGCGTGTCCTCGGCCGCCCGGAGATCCTGGCGCCCCAGCAGCGCCCAACTGTCCAGCAGCAGCGCCGCGCCGTAGCCACCGACCGCGCGCGGTTCGGCGCCGGGTGTCGCCACCACCAGGGCCGGCCGGGCGTCGACCTCGGAGACCATCGCCTCGCCCGCGGAGGTGATCACGGTGGTCCCCGCGAAGGCGCGGCCCAGTTCCTCGGCGGTCCGGCGGGCACCCACCACGACCGCGCGCACCGCGTCGGACCCGCACGAACCGCACCGCAGAGCCACCTCGGCCCGGCCACACCACCGACATACCGGGGCCGACCCGTCCCGGTCGTTCAGCGACAGCGGGCCGGTGCAGTGCCGGCAGCGGGCCACCGCCCGGCACCTGGCGCACGCCAGCGAAGGGACGTAGCCCCGTCGCGGAACCTGCACCAGCACCGGCGCCCCGTCCTGCAGCGCGGTGCGGGCGGCCCGCAACGCGACCGACGGCAGCCGCGCGGTGCGCGCCGCGGGATCGCGCTCCTCGGCGTATCCACCGTCATCGAGGGCCACCACCCGCGGGCTGTGCGCACGCACCACCGGTCGCGCCGCAACCAGGTCGTGCGCCCAGCCGCTGCGGACCAGCGCCTGTGCTTCGGCGGTCCGGGCGTATCCCCCGATCATTGCGGCGCAGCGCATTTGGTGAGCGCGCAACATCGCCACCTCGCGTGCATGCGGGTAGGGGGCCCGCGGCTCGGACAGCGTGTCATCGCCGTCGTCCCACACCATCACCAAACCGAGGTCGCTCACCGGCGCGAACACCGCGCTGCGGGTGCCGATCACCACCCTGGCGGTGCCGCGCAGCGCCGCGAGCCAGCGCCGGTAACGCGCCGACGGACCCAGGCCGGCCGACAGCGCGACCACACCGGTCTCGTCCAGTAACCGCGTCGCGGCGCTCCAGAGCGTGTCGACGTCACGCTGATCCGGGACGATCGCCAGCACCGCGCGACCGGTCCGCACGGTTTGCGCGGCGGCCTCGGCGAATCGGTCGGCCCACGACTCGCCGGGTAGCGCCTGCCAGACCGCGCGGGCAGCGCGGGTCTCGGCCAGGGCCGTCAGGAACTGCCCACCGCTGCCATAGGCCTCCCACCCGGCCCGGTCGACGTCGACGACCGCGGAAAGCTCTGGCGCAGTGCGTATTTCACCTTCGACCTTGGCGTGCCGCGGGGGCACCGCCAGGCGCAGCACGTCAGGACGGGTGCCGGCGTAGCGTGCCGCGACGGCGTCGACCAGCCGGCGGATCTCCGGCGTCAGGACGGTCTCGGACGACACCACCCGGTCCAGCCAGGCCAGCTTGCCGACGTGATCGGTGTCGGTGCGGCGTTCCAGGACGAACCCGTCGACCAGCCTGCCGTGGAAGCGCAGTCGCACCCGGACGCCGGGCTGGGCGTCGTCGGATTGCTCCTCGGAGACCAGGTAGTCGAAGTCGCGGTCCAGGTGCGGCACCGACAGCATCGGCAACACCCGCGCGACCGGTTCGAATGCGGCGGCCTGCCGGGTCCGCGTGGTCACTCGCCAGGTGTAGCAGAGGTGGACGACGTCCGTCCGAAGAAAAAGCCGGCGGTGATCAGCACCTGCGCGGCCGCGTAGGTCCACCAGATCGGCACGGCCAGCGCCTCACTGCCGAGCACGAACCGGCTGATCCCGATCATCGAATCCGACCAGGCGAAGCTCAGTGCGCCGACCGCGGTGCACACCGTCGGCAGCCGGGCCAGCAGCGCCGCCGACACCATGGCGACCAGCACCAGCATGTACACCGTGACGGGAATCGTCATTCCGTCGCGAACCAGTTGCGGCCAGAACCACGTCAGCAGACCCACGCATGCCGCACAGATCAATCCGACGGCGACCAAGCGGGGGCGCGTCCGATCCGATTGGCGCGCAAGGGGTAACAGGGCGCCGACGAAACACAGGTGAGCCAACAGGAACGCGCCCAGACCGAACACGAAAGACGGCACCCACCACGGCATGGCCAGCAGTGCGTCGCCGGCCGCCGAGAACAACAGGGCCGGCATCAGCCAGCGACGTTCGCGGACAACCGGATGCGCGGCCGCCGCCACCACCAGCACGAGCGCCATCGACGCTTTGAATGCCGGCTGGGCGCCCCACACCCCGGTCAGTTCGGCGCCGGGCGGCGAACGCAGCGCCACGATGGTCAGGAAAACGCCGTAGCTGATACCGGCCCAACCGGCGGCCACCCAGGCACCGAGCACCACCCGTGGTGCGTACGGTGTCTGCATGCCCAGCGTCGACGACCCCGGATCCGCGATCGATCCCATCCTGCAGAAGGTACTGGACGCGGTCCCGTTCCGGTTGTCCGCAGACGACGGGGTCGAGGCGTCCCGCGCGGCGTTGCGGGACCTGCCGCGGCGTGCCTTCCATCCCGAACTCCGCGTCGAAGACCGCGCCATCGACGGGCCGGCCGGGCCGATCAACATCCGGATCTACTGGCCGCCAACCGATGACGCCGCTCCGCCGGTGGTGATGTTCTTCCACGGCGGTGGCTTCGTGGTCGGCGATCTCGACACCCACGACGGGACCGCGCGCCAGCATGCGGTGGGTGCCTCGGCGGTGGTGGTGTCGGTGGATTATCGGTTGGCGCCCGAGCATCCCTACCCGGCCGCGATCGACGATGCCTGGGCGGCAACGCAATGGGTCGCCGAGCACGGTGACGAGATCGGCGCCGACGCCGGCCGGCTCGCGGTGGCCGGCGATTCGGCGGGCGGCAACATCTCGGCCGTCGTCGCGCAGCGGGCGCGGGACGAGGGCTCCGACCGCGCCCCACAGATCGCATTCCAGCTCTTGTGGTATCCGGCCACGCTGTGGGACTCGTCGCTGCCCTCGTTCAGCGAGAACTCCGGTGCGCCAGTGCTGGACAGCGCGGCTGTCGCCGCGTTCAGCCGCTACTACGCGGGTGAGATCGACCTGTTCGATCCACCGGTCGGCATGGCACCGGGCCGGGCCGAGAACCTGGCCGACCTCCCCGCTGCGTATATCGCTGTCGCGGGCCATGATCCGCTGCGCGACGACGGGGCGCGCTACGGCGAGCTGCTGGCCGCGGCGGGCGTACCGGTCGAGGTGCACAACGCCACGTCGATGGTGCACGGTTACCTCGGCTATGCCGGCGTGGTCCCCGCGGCCACCGAGGCGATGGACCGCGGGCTGGCGGCACTGCGCGAGGCGCTGCACGTACGGTGAATCCATGACGGATCCGACCGCCACCCGACCGGAGATCGACCCGACGCTGAAGGCCCTGGTCGAGGCATTCCCGATGACCTTCAAGGCATCCGACGGTGTCGAGGTCGCCCGGGCACGGCTGCGGCAGCTGAAGGCGCCGCCGGAGATGCTGCCGGATCTGCGCATCGAGAACCGCACAGTCGGCCACGGCGATGTCACCGACGTCCCGGTCCGGATCTACTGGCCGCAGGCAGAGCCCGGCAATCTACCGATCGTCGTCTTCTACCACGGCGGCGGCTTCGCACTCGGCGACCTCGAAACCCATGACCCGGTCGCGCGGGCCCACGCGGTCGGCGCCGACGCGATCGTGGTGTCGGTCGACTATCGGCTGGCCCCCGAGCACCCGTTTCCGGCCGGGCTGGACGACTGCTGGGCCGCGTTGCAGTGGACCGCCGAGCACGCCGCCGAGCTGGGCGGCGACCCCGCCCGGATCGCGGTCGCCGGCGACTCGGCCGGCGGCAACCTGGCCGCCGTGATCGCCCAGCGGGCCCGCGACGAAGGCGGGCCGCGGCTGGCCTTCCAGCTGCTCTGGTATCCGACCATCACCGCCGACCTGTCGCTGCCGTCGTTCATCGAGAACGCCGACGCGCCGATCCTGGACCGCAATGTCATCGACGCCTTTTTGACCTGGTACGTCCCGGGGCTCGACATCAGCGACCCGACGTCGCTTCCGGCGACGCTGGCGCCGTGCAACGCTACCGATCTGTCCGGGCTCGCACCGGCGTACATCGGCAGCGCGGAGCACGATCCGCTGCGGGACGATGCGGCGCTGTACGCCAAGCTGCTCAGCGCGGCCGGCACCCCCGCCGTGCTGAGTAACGAAGGCACCCTGGTGCACGGGTTCGTGAGCTTCGCGCTGATCATCCCGGCCGCCGCGGAAGCGACCAATCGGGGTCTCGCCGCCTTGCGCACGGCGCTGCACTAGCTTCATTCCTGGCCCAAATCGCGGTACCGTCGGTATCGGATAACGGCGCGGTGGCCGACGGAGGAGGTACTCGGTGAACGGTGAAGAGCCCGACTACCACTGTCTGATCGTCGGCGCCGGGTTCTCCGGCATCGGCGCCGCCATCAAGCTCGACAGCGCAGGCTTCGGCGACTACCTGGTCGTGGAGGCCGGCGACGAGGTCGGCGGCACCTGGTACTGGAACACCTATCCCGGTATCGCGGTGGACATTCCGTCGGCGTCCTACCAGTTCTCGTTCGAGCGACGGCCGGACTGGTCGCGCACCTACGCCCACGGCGGTGAGTTGAAGGCGTATGCCGAACACTGCACTGACAAGTACGGAATCCGGCCGAAGATCCGGTTCCGCACCAAGGTGCTCACCGCCGAGTTCGACGACGAGCGATCGCTGTGGCGGGTCACCCTCGATCCCGGTGGCGAGGTCACCGCACGGTTCATCTACAACGGCTGCGGCGTGCTCACCGTGCCCAAGCCGCCCGACATCGACGGTGTCGACTCGTTCGGCGGCACCGTCGTGCACACCGCCCGCTGGGACCACTCCCTCGACCTGACCGGCAAGCGGGTCGCGGTGATCGGCACCGGTGCTTCGGCGGTCCAGCTGATCCCGCAGATCGCTCCAATCGTGGAGCAGCTCAACGTTTTCCAACGCACACCGATCTGGTGTTTCCCGAAATTCGACGTGCGGCTACCCAAGCTGGCGCAGTGGGCGCTACGCATGCCCGGCGCCACCACCCTGCAGCGCCTGATCACCCAGACCTACGTCGAGCTGACCTTTCCGCTGCCGGCCCAGTACTTCACGGTCTATCCGCTGGCCCGGTGGATGCAGTTGCTCGGCCGCAGCTATCTGCGACGACAGGTGCGCGACCCCGAGGTGCGCGAAAAGCTGACCCCGAGTTATGCGATCGGCTGCAAACGTCCCGGCTTTCACAACAGCTACCTGTCGATGTACAACCGCGACAACGTCCAGCTGGTCACCGAACCGATCGACAAGATCACCCCGTCTTCGGTGACGACCACCGACGGCACCGACCACGAGATCGATGTGCTGGTGCTGGCTACCGGCTTTCACGTCTTCGACGCCGACACCACGCCCACCTTCTCGGTCACCGGCAGCAAGGGCAAGTCGCTGACCCGGTTCTGGGAGGACAACCGGGCCCAGGCCTACGAGGGCACTACCATTCCGGGGTTCCCCAACTTCTTTTCCACGATGGGCCCCTACGGCTACGTCGGATCGTCGTACTTCGCGTTGATCGAGGCGCAGACCCACCACATGGTGCGCTGCCTGAAAAGGGCAGAGCAGCGCGGCGCCACCCGTGTCGAGGTCAGCGAGGAAGCCAACGCCCGCTACTTCGCCGAGCAGTTGCGCCGCCGGCACAAGCAGGTGTTCTGGCAGGACAGCTGCCAGGCCGCCAACAGCTACTACTTCGACAAGAACGGCGACGTGGCGCTGCGGCCCGCGCACACCTTCGAGGTGTATTGGCGCAGTAGGCGTTTCGACCTCGACGACTACTGCTTTACCAGCTGAGCGCGCGCATCGAGTCAGCGTCCAGCCACCGGATGCGAAAAGCCCCCGCACGCATGAGCGTGGCGGGGGCTTTTCGCGTCGGAAACTAAACGGCGCGCTTGAGGTCGTCGACCTTGTCCAGCCGCTCCCACGGCAGGTCGATGTCGGTGCGACCGAAGTGGCCGTAGGCGGCGGTCGGCGCGTAGATCGGACGCAACAGGTCCAGGTCGCGAACGATCGCTCCCGGCCGCAGGTCGAACACCTCGGGCACGATCTTCTCGATCTTGACCGGGTCGACGGTGGCGGTGCCGAACGTCTCGATGAACAGACCGACCGGGGCGGCCTTGCCGATGGCGTAGGCCACCTGCACCTCGACCCGCTCCGCGAGTCCGGCGGCGACGATGTTCTTGGCCACCCAGCGCATCGCGTACGCCGCCGAGCGGTCCACCTTTGACGGGTCCTTGCCGGAGAAGGCGCCGCCGCCGTGGCGGGCCCAGCCGCCGTAGGTGTCGACGATGATCTTGCGGCCGGTCAGGCCGGCGTCACCCATCGGGCCGCCGACGACGAACTTTCCGGTCGGGTTGATCAGCACCCGGGTCGACGAGGAGTCCAGCGACTCGTGGGCCAGGTCGGCGAGCACCGTGCTGATCACGTGCTTCTGGAGATCGGGATCCAGCGTCTTGACCAGGTCGATCCCCTCCGCGTGCTGGGTGGAGATCACCACGGTGTCCAGCCGGGTCGGCTTGTTGTCTTCGTATTCGATGGTGACCTGGGTCTTGCCGTCCGGGCGCAGGTAGTCCAGCGTGCCGTTCTTTCGGACCTCGGTCAGGCGGCGGGCCAGCCGGTGCGCCAGCGCGATGGGCAGCGGCATCAGTTCCGGGGTGTCGCTGATGGCGTAGCCGAACATCAGGCCCTGGTCGCCGGCGCCCTGCGAGTCCAGTGGGTCCGCGGCGCCTTCGACGCGCGTTTCGTGCGCGGTGTCCACACCCTGGGCGATGTCGGGCGACTGCCGGCCGATGCCGATGTTGACGCCGCAGGTCTCCCCGTCGAAGCCCTTGTCGGAGTGGTCGTAGCCGATGTCGAGGATCCGCGCCCGCACGGTGTTGGTGATGTCGGCGAACGCCTCCTTGGCGTTGGTGGTGACCTCGCCGATGACGTGCACCTGACCGGTGGTGACCGCCGTCTCGACGGCGACACGCGAGCGCGGGTCGACGGCCAGCAGCGAGTCGAGCACCGAGTCGCTGATCGCGTCACAGATCTTGTCTGGATGCCCCTCGGTCACCGATTCGCTGGTGAACAACCGACCCTGTTCGCTCACACTCTCTCCCTTTCAAGGCGCATGGAAAAACGTTAGTTAGGCAAAATACATCGCCAGGCGGGTTTATGTTACCGACCGGTCCGCAGAGATCTGGACCCTAGGTGGCTTCCCCGGTACCGCGCTGCAGGAACGTGGCGATCGCGTCAACGATACGGCTGGCCATCAAAGTCTTCGACCCCGGCTGCAGCGCCGACTCGGTTCCGTCGGCCGCCAGCAGCCAACCGTCGTTGTTGTCCACCTCGAACGCCTTGCCGTCGCCGACCGCGTTGACGACCAGAAGGTCGCATCCCTTGCGCCGCAACTTGGCCCGCGCGTGAAACAGCACGTCACCATTGGCGTCGCCGGTTTCGGCCGCGAAGCCGACGATGGCCCGCATGTTCGGCAGCTGGCCGGCGCTGCGCGCCTGCACGGTCGCCGCGAGCACGTCGTCGTTGCGGATCAGATCGATGCGCGGCGCCGAGTCGTCGGAGGCGACCTTTTTAATCTTCGCGGTTGCGACATGGGTGGGGCGGAAGTCGGCGACCGCCGCCGCCATCGCCAGCACGTGGAAGTCGGGCGCGTGCTTGGACACCGCGTCGCGCAGTTGTTGGGCGGTGCTGATGTGCACGACGTCGACACCGGCCGGGTCGATCAGCCCGGCGGTGTGCCCGGCGATCAGGGTGACCTCGGCGCCGCGCTGCGCGGCGACCCGGGCCAGCGCATAACCCTGCTTGCCCGAGCTGCGATTGCCGATGAAGCGGACCGGGTCGATCGGCTCACGGGTGCCACCTGCGGTCACCAGGAGTTTGACGCCGGCCAGGTCGTAGGGCATGGCGTCGTGACGGTCCAGCAGCAGCTGCACGAAAGTGGTGATCTCTTCGGCTTCGGGCAGCCGTCCCGCGCCGCTGTCCTCCCCCGTCAGCCGGCCGGACGCCGGTTCGAGCACGACAGCGCCGCGGCCACGGAGGGTGGCGACGTTGTCGACGGTGGCGGGGTGCTGCCACATCTCGGTGTGCATGGCCGGGGCGAACAGCACCGGACATCGCGCGGTCAACAGGGTTGCGGTCAGCAGGTCGTCCGCGCGGCCGTGCGCGGCACGGGCCAGCAGGTCTGCGGTGGCCGGAGCGATGACGACGAGGTCGGCGGCCTGGCCGATCGCGACGTGCGGCACGTCCGGCACGTTGTCGAAGACCCCGGTCTGCACCGGCTGGCCGGACAGCGCCTCGAACGTGGCGGCACCGACGAACTTCAGCGCGGACTCGGTGGGGATGACGCGGACCTGGTGGCCTGCCTCGGTGAGCTGCCGGACGACGGTGGCGGCCTTGTATGCGGCGATGCCCCCGGCGACGCCGACGACGATCCGCTTACGGTCCGTCCGCGAATCGCTCGTCAGGCTCCCAGAGCCGGTCACCGCAGGCCCGCCCCGGTCCCGCTACTCGCCTTCGGTGTGCTCGAGCAGGTCGCTGTGGATCTCGCGCATCGCGATCGACAGCGGCTTCTCCTGCAAGCCCGGCTCGACCAGCGGGCCGACATATTCGAGGATGCCCTCGCCCAGCTGGTTGTAGTAATCGTTGATCTGGCGGGCGCGCTTGGCGGCGTAGATCACCAGGGCGTACTTGCTCGAGACCCGCGCGAGCAACTCGTCGATGGGCGGGTTGGTGATGCCCAGCGGCGTGTCGTAGGCGCCGATCCCACCGGATGACGGGTCGAACTGGTCGGGGACGGCGGCTAACGAGGCGTCGGTCTGCGAGCTACTCACTAAATATTCTCCTGGCGGCATATAGCGATCTGCGAAAATCCCTGAATCGAGTCTGTTGGAAGATCACGCCGTTTGCGGCGCGGGTCCGACCAGCAATGATACCAATTCTGAGCACGCTGTTTCCAATTGACGATTCACGACCACTTCGTCGAAGTTCTGCTGAGCCGCCAATTCGGTGCGGGCGGTGGCGAGTCGACGCTCGATCACCTCGGGTGTCTCGGTGCCGCGGCCGACCAACCGGGCCTCCAGCGCCTCCCAGCTGGGCGGGGCGAGAAATACGGAGATCGCCTCGGGCATAGCCTGTTTGACCGCGCGGGCACCGGCCAAGTCGACCTCGATCAGGACTGGGTGCCCTGCGCTCACGGCCTCATGCACTGGGCCGGCCACCGTGCCGGATCGGTGCAGGCCGCCATGAATTTCCGCCCATTCGAGCAGCGAACCGTTGTCGATCAGGTCCTGGAAGCGGTCCGCCGACACGAAGTGATAGTCGACGCCGTCGACCTCTCCGGGCCGAGGAGCCCGGGTGGTCGCCGAGACGCTGAAATGCAGATCTGGAACCCGCTCACGAAGGCAGCGGACCAGTGTTGATTTGCCCACCGCGGACGGACCGGACAGCACGATCACTCGTCCCGTGCCGGCCGATCCGCCGTCGGTGGTCAACAACTCTCCTGGAAGAGGCCCGGGCGGCTGCCCCGCTCTTCCTCAGGCCTGTCGGCCCGCATTGTCGCCAGGCTCAGGCGGTGAAGTCGAACTTTTCCAGCAGGGCCTTGCGCTGACGGTCGCCGAGACCGCGCAGGCGGCGCGTCGGGGCGATCTCCAGCTCGGTCATGATTTCCTGCGCCTTGACCTTGCCCACCTTCGGCAACGCCTCGAGCAACGCGGAAACCTTCATCTTGCCCAAGACCTCGTCGGTCTCGGCATCCTTGAGCACCTGCTTGAGATTGGTGCCGCCACGCTTCAGCCGGTCTTTGAGCTCGGCTCGCGCTCGACGTGCGGCGGCAGCCTTCTCCAACGCTGCCGCGCGCTGCTCGTCGGTCAACTGGGGAAGGGCCACGATTCCTCCGTATCAATCAGCAACAAATATCGATCTTTGTTTGTCTCGGCCGGGTAGTCCAGCCAGCGGTGACGACCGTACCCACGCCTTCAGACGAAATCTAACCCGCCCCCCTGGTTGAAGCTACAAAGACGCAGCTTATGGCGTCGAACAGGCGCCTCGCGGGGCGTACGGCAGGCGGTCCAGCGGCCCGGCGTTCGCAATCGTCGGGCGCTCGATTCTCCGAGACGAAATTGCTTTCACCAGCACTTTTGTGCGCCACGGCACCGCTGCCGGGTGATCGCGAATCCGGTCGCGCGCCCGACGCGACATCGATCGAAAAGCAATTTCTGCCCTGATCGGGATCGTCGCGGCGTGTCGCGCGTGTCGCCGCGCACCCCGAACCGGCCGGACAGTGAACGACGTCGTGTCGTAGATCGGCCGGTGCGGTTCAGCCGGCCAGGTGAGCCACGGCGTCGCGCATGCGCTCACCGGCTGCGCGCACCGCTGCCACGTCCGGACCGGCCCGCAGCACCTCCCGCGACACCGCGGGCAACAACTGCCCGGAAACGGCCCCACCGAGGCCGCTGAGGGCATCTGGCCGCCCACCCTGGAAGCCGACACCGGGCACCAGAACCGGGCCGTCGAGCCCACTGACGTCGGGCACAGCGGTCAGGGTGGCCCCGACCACGACGCCCACCGTGCCGGAGCCGAGGATGCGATTGCTCGCGGCGGCATGGTCGACGATCGACTGAGCCACCGAGACGCCGCCGATTTGCGCGCGTTGCACGTCGGCGCCCTCCGGGTTGGACGTGGCAGCCAGGACGAACACCCCGGTGCCGCCCGCCGCGGCGCTGTCCAGCAGCGGCTGCAACGAGCCGAAGCCCAGATACGGCGACGCGGTGACGGCGTCCGACGACAGCGGTGAATCGCCGGTCCAGGCCGCCGCGTAGGCCGCCATCGTCGATCCGATGTCTCCGCGCTTGGCGTCGGCCAGCACCAGCACGCCGGCCTCGCGCAGGGCGGCGATCGTGCGCTCCAGCACGGCGTAGCCCGCCGCGCCGTAGGTCTCGAAGAACGCGACCTGGGGTTTGACGACGGCGAAATCGGCGTAGGCCGCGACGCAGATCTCGGAGAACTCGGCGACGCCGCCGGCGTCGACCGGTAGCCCCCACGCCCGCAGCAGTTCCGGATGCGGGTCGATGCCCAGGCACAACGGCCCGCGCCGGGACATCGCATCGGCCAACCGGGCGCCGAACCCGGGCATGACTACTTGCCGCCGCGATTCAGCGTGCTGTGCAATTCCTGCAGCGAGCGAACCCCGATGTCACCACGGATGCCGGCTTCGATGCCCTGCACGGCGGCCGACACGCCCTGAACGGTGGTGACGCACGGGATGTTGACTCCCACCGCGGCCGAACGGATTTCGTATCCGTCGATACGCGGTCCGGAGTTCCCGTACGGGGTGTTGAAGACCATGTCGACCTCCCCCGCGCGGATGGCGTCCACGGCGGACATCTTGGGCCGGCCCGGCTGCGCGTCCTCGAAGTGCTTGCGCACCTCGTCGCACGGAATGCCGTTGCGGCGCAGCATCTCCGCGGTGCCCTCGGTGGCCAGCACCCGGAAACCCAGATCCGCCAGGCGCTTCACCGGAAACACCAGCGAGCGTTTGTCCCGGTTGGCCACCGACACGAAGATCGTCCCCGACACCGGCAACGAGCCGTAGGCGGCGGTCTGGCTCTTGGCGAAGGCGCTGCCGAAATCGCGGTCGATGCCCATCACCTCGCCGGTCGACTTCATCTCCGGCCCCAGCAGCGAGTCCACCCCGGAGCCGTCGGCGCGACGGAAACGGTGGAACGGCAGCACCGCTTCCTTGACCGCGATCGGTGCGTCCGGCGCCGCGTTGCCGCCATCGCCGACCGCCGCCAACAGGCCCTCGCCGCGTAGCTCGGAAATCTTGGCGCCCAGCATGATCCGGGCGCAGGCCTTCGCCAGCGGAATGGCGGTGGCCTTGGACACGAACGGCACGGTCCGGCTGGCCCGCGGATTGGCTTCCAGCACGTAGAGCACGTCGTCCTTGAGCGCGTACTGCACGTTGAGCAGGCCCACCACGCCGATGCCGTGCGCGATCGCCTCGGTGGCTTTGCGCACGTTCTCGATGTCGCTGCGGCCCAACGTCACCGGCGGCAGCGCGCACGCCGAGTCGCCGGAGTGGATGCCGGCCTCCTCGATGTGCTCCATGATGCCGCCGATGTACACCTCGTCGCCGTCGCACAGCGCGTCGACGTCGATCTCGATGGCGTCCTCGAGGAAACGGTCGACCAGCACCGGGTGCTCGGGTGAGAGTTCGGTGGCCCGGGCGATGTAGCCCTGCAGCGTCTCGTCGTCGTAGACGATCTCCATACCGCGCCCGCCCAGCACGTAGGACGGCCGCACCAGCACGGGGTAACCGATGTCGGCGGCGATCCGGCGGGCCTGCGCGAAGGTGGTGGCCATGCCGTACCGGGGGGCCGGCAGCCCGGCCGCCGACAGCAGGTCGCCGAAGGCGCCGCGGTCTTCGGCCAGATCGATGGCCTCGGGCGGGGTTCCGACGATCGGCACGCCCTGGTCGGCCAGTCGCTGCGCCAGCCCCAGTGGGGTCTGGCCGCCGAGTTGGACGATGACACCTACGACACCCGGGCCGCCCTCGCCGGACAGCTGCTCGGCGTGAAAGACCTCCAGCACGTCTTCGAACGTCAACGGCTCGAAATAGAGCCGGTCCGCGGTGTCGTAGTCGGTGGACACCGTCTCGGGGTTGCAGTTGACCATCACGGTCTCGAATCCGGCCTGCGACAACGTCGTCGCGGCATGCACGCAGCTGTAGTCGAATTCGATGCCCTGACCGATGCGGTTCGGACCCGACCCGAGAATCAGCACCTTGGGCTTCGCGGTCTGCGGCGCCACTTCGGTCTCCGCGGACGGATCGAGCTCGTAGCTGCTGTAGTGGTACGGCGTCTTGGCCTCGAATTCCGCGGCGCAGGTGTCCACGGTCTTGTACACCGGGTGGATGCCGAGCCGGCGCCGCAGCGAGCGCACGCCGTCCTCTCCGGCCAATTCCGGCCGCAGCGAGGCTATTTGACGATCCGACAGGCCGTTGTGCTTACAGCGGCGCAGCAGCTCACCGTCAAGAACGGGTGCACCGGCGACGTCCTCCCGCAGCGTCAGCAGCTCGGCAATCTGCGCCACGAACCACGGGTCGATCCCGGAGGCTTCGGCCACCTTGTTCACCGTTGCGCCCAGCCGCAGCGCCAGCTCGACGTCGTAGAGCCGGCCGTCGGTGGGCGTCCGCAGCCGTTCCAGCGCGTCCTCGGCGGTTCCTTCGTCGTCCGCCCCGGTCCAGAAACCGGTGCGCTTGGTCTCCAGCGACCGCATCACCTTGCCGAGCGCCTCGATGAAGTTGCGGCCCAGCGACATCGCTTCGCCGACCGACTTCATCGTGGTGGTCAGCGTGGGGTCGGCGCCGGGGAATTTCTCGAACGCGAACCGCGGCGCCTTGACCACCACATAGTCCAGGGTGGGTTCGAAGCAGGCCGGGGTCTCCTTGGTGATGTCGTTGATGATCTCGTCGAGGGTGTAGCCGACCGCCAGTTTGGCGGCGATCTTGGCGATCGGGAAGCCGGTGGCCTTGGACGCCAACGCGCTCGACCGCGACACCCGCGGGTTCATCTCGATGACGATCAGCCGGCCGTCGTGCGGGTCGACGGCGAACTGGATGTTGCAGCCACCGGTGTCGACACCGACCTCGCGCAGGATGTCGATGCCGAGGTCGCGCATCTTCTGGTATTCGCGGTCAGTGAGCGTCATCGCCGGCGCGACGGTCACCGAGTCGCCGGTGTGCACGCCCATCGGGTCGACGTTCTCGATCGAGCACACCACGACGACGTTGTCCTTGCCGTCGCGCATCAGCTCGAGTTCGAATTCCTTCCAGCCGTAGATCGATTCCTCGATCAGCACGTTGGCGCTCGGCGACGCGGCCAGTCCGGCGCCGGCCATCCGGTCGACCTCGTCGGCGGTGTGGGCCAGACCCGAGCCCAGCCCGCCCATCGTGAACGACGGCCGGACCACGACCGGCAGACCGAGTTCACCGACCGTCTCACGCACCTCGTCCATGGTGAAACAGACTCGGCTGCGGGCTGATTCACCACCGACCTTGGCGACGATATCCTTGAACATCTGCCGGTCCTCGCCGCGCTGGATGGCGTTGAAGTCGGCGCCGATCAGCTCGACGCCGTGCCGCTCCAGTGCGCCGTTCTCGTACAGCGCGACCGCGGTGTTGAGCGCGGTTTGACCGCCCAGGGTGGCCAGCAGCGCATCGATCTTGTGGCCACGCTCGGCCTGCTGGACGATCACCTTCTCCACAAAGGCAGCGGTGATGGGCTCGACGTAGGTGTGATCGGCGTACTCGGGGTCGGTCATGATCGTCGCCGGGTTGGAGTTGACCAGGCTCACCTCGAGGCCCTCGGCGCGCAGCACCCGGCAGGCCTGGGTGCCGGAATAGTCGAATTCGCAGGCCTGCCCGATGACGATCGGCCCGGAGCCGATCACCAGGACGTGGTTGAGGTCAGTGCGCCGTGGCATTACCCGTTCTCCCCTGTCATCAGATCGACGAATTGGTCGAACAAGTACTCCGCATCGTGCGGGCCGGCTGCGGCCTCCGGGTGGTACTGCACCGAAAACGCCTGTCCATCGGCCAATTTCACTCCCTCGACGACCCCGTCGTTGGCGCAGGTGTGGCTGACCACCGCGGCGCCGAACGGGGTGTCGAAGCGCTGGCCGGCCTCCCCTTCGAGCGCGAACCCGTGGTTCTGGGCGGTGACCGCGACCCGGCCGGTCACATGGTCCATCACCGGGATGTTGATGCCGCGGTGACCAAAGGTCATCTTGTAGGTCGACAGGCCGAGTGCGCGGCCCAGGATCTGGTTGCCGAAACAGATTCCGAACAACGGGATTCCGGCGCCGAGTACTTCGCGGGTCACCGCGACGATGTGGTCGGCGGTCGCGGGGTCACCCGGGCCGTTCGAGAGGAAGACACCGTCGGGCTTGAGTTCGGCGATCTGGTCGAACGTCGCCGACGAGGGCAGTACACGGGTGCGCACGCCGCGACGGGCGAAGTTGCGCGGCGTGTTGGTCTTGATGCCGAGGTCGATCGCGGCGACGGTGAACCGGTGCGGCCCTTCGGATTCCACGAAGTAGGCGTCCGGGGTGCTGACCTGACCGGCAAGGTCGGCACCCAGCATCGGCTGCTGTCCGCGGACCCGCTCGGTCAATTCCTCGGGTGAGGCCAGCGATTCGCCGGAGAACACGCCCGCCTTCATCGATCCGCGGCTGCGCAGGTGCCGGACCACCGCACGGGTGTCGATGCCGGCGATCCCGACGATGTTCTGCCGGGTGAGTTCGTCTTCCAGAGTTCCAGTGGCGCGCCAGTTCGACACCCGCGGCGAGGGATCACGCACTGCGTAGCCGGCCACCCAGATCTTGTCGCCGCGGCTCTCGCCGTCTTCGGCGTTCCACCCGGTGTTGCCGATCTGCGGCGCGGTCGCCACCACGATCTGGCGGTGGTAGCTGGGATCGGTCAGCGTCTCCTGATACCCCGACATGGCGGTGGAAAAGACTGCCTCGCCCAGTGTTTGGCCAACCGCACCGAAAGCCGTCCCGGTGAAAGTCCGGCCGTCGTCGAGAACCAGCATCGCCTTCACAGTGCGACTCCTTCCGGCCAACTCTGCAGCCACCCCTTGTATTCGTCGCGGTTGTCGGCGCGAAACCCGGTGTCGATCTTGACGCCTGACGGCAGCCGCCACCGAATCGCCAGAATTCCGTCGCGGGCGGCGACCTTTCCGGCGATCACGTGCTCGGTCCGGATACCGGATATCGACTCGGTCGGGATCCAGATCGGTTGCGCCCCGATGCGCTCCACCAGAATTCCCTCGGGGTGGCGGGTCAGCACGGCCTTGCTGCGGTAGCCGAGGTCACCGACGGTGATCCGCTGGCTCCACGCCGGCGCCATCGTGCAGCCCACGTAGACGCCGGGGGTGGTGATCGCCGCCGGCCCGACCTGGCCCGGAATCTCCGGCAGGGTCCCGATCATCTCGGCCTGGCGCTCCGCACGCTTACGCCAGCCCCGCAGCATCAGCTGGATGATGAATGCGATCACCACCGCGATCAGCCCGGCCATGATCAACGACGCGACCCAGGTCCCCTGATTCATCAGCGCCGCTCCTCCTGCCCTGTTCGGATCGCACTTCCCCGTCGATCGTCACCGGCGCGCGTCATACCGGGCTCTTTCCGTCGCGCGCGGTGATCTTCCCGCGCAGCAGGGTTGCGGTCACGGTCGCCGGTAGCGTCATCGTCTCGTAGGGCGTGTTGGCCGACCGGCTGGCGAATTCGGCGCCGGCGACGGTCCAGGTGGCGTCCGGGTCGACCACGGTCAGGTTGGCCGGCTCCCCGATCTCCAGCGGCCGGCCGTGGTCCGGCAAACCCGCGATGCGGGCCGGGTTTTCGCTCATCACCGTCGCGACGCCGCGCCAGGTCAGCAGGCCGGGGATCACCATCGCCTGAACCACCGCCGACAACGCGGTCTGCAGACCGAGCATCCCCGGCAGCGCGGCGGCGAACTCGACGCACTTCTCGTGCTCGGCGTGCGGCGCGTGATCGGTGGCCACGCAATCGATCACGCCATCGGCCAGCGCCTGCCGCAACGCGACCGCGTCCGCGGCCTCGCGCAGCGGCGGGTTGACCCGATTCACGCCGTCGTAGCTGACCAGTCGGCTGTCGTCGAGCAGCAGGTGATGCGGTGTCACCTCGGCCGTGATCGAGATACCTTGCGCCTTGGCCCATTTGACGATCTCGACGGTGCCCGCGGTGGAGGCGTGACAGATGTGCACCCGGGCGCCGGCATCGCGGGCCAGCAACGCGTCCCGGGCCACGATCGACTCTTCGGCAGCGCGGGGCCAACCGGAGAGTCCCAGCTTGGCCGCGGTGGGACCCTCGTGCGCGACGGCGCCGACGGTCAGCCGTGGCTCCTCGGCGTGCTGCGCGATCAGGACACCCAGTCCGGTGGCGTATTCCAGTGCGCGACGCATGATCAGCGGGTCGTCGACGCATTTGCCGTCATCGGAGAACATCCGGACCTGGGCTGCGCCGGCGGCCATCATGCCCATCTCGGTGAGCTCTTTGCCGGCCAGCCCGACGGTGACGGCGCCGACCGGATGGACGTCGACCAGGCCGACCTGCTGCCCGCGATGCCACACGTGATCGGTGACCACCGGACTGTCGGCGACCGGGGTGGTGTTCGCCATCGCGAACACCGCCGTGAAACCACCGAGAGCGGCTGCCGCCGAACCGGTTTCGATGTTCTCGGCGTATTCGCGGCCGGGCTCACGCAGATGGGTGTGCAGGTCGACGAACCCGGGCAGCAATATCTGGCCGCTCGCGTCGATCACGTCCGCACCATCGGGGATCTCGAGCCCGGCGCCGATGTCGGCGATCTGCCCGTCGGCGACCAGGACGTCGACCTGCTCGCCCTCGCCGTAGAGCCGCACCCCGCGCAACAACACGCTCATGCCACAATTCCTTTTCCGCCAAGCCCCTCAGCGGGCGACTCGGTGCCGACCAGCAGATGGAACAGCACCGCCATCCGAACGTGGACACCGTTGGAAACCTGTTGCAGCACAGCCGATTGCGACGAGTCGGCGACCGACGACGAGATCTCCATGCCGCGCAGCATCGGTCCGGGATGCAGCACGATCGCGTGGCCGGGCAGCATCGCCTGGCGCCGGTCGGACAACCCGTAGCGGACCGAGTACTCGCGGGTGGACGGGAAGAAGCCGCCGTTCATCCGTTCGGCCTGCACCCGCAGCATCAGGACCGCGTCGGCGGCCGGCAGTTCCGCGTCGAGGTCGTGGGAGACCGTCACCGGCCATTCGGTGACCCCGACCGGCAACAGTGTCGGCGGCGCGACGAGCACCACCTCGGCGCCCAAGGTGTGCAGCAGATGGGTGTTGGAGCGGGCCACCCGACTGTGCAGGATGTCGCCGACTATCACGATCCGACGGCCCTCGATGCCGCCGAGTCGCTGGCGAACGGTCAGCGCGTCCAGCAAAGCCTGGGTCGGGTGCTCGTGGGTGCCGTCGCCGGCGTTGATCACCGCGGGTCCGGCCTCCACGCCGGAGACCGTAGAAGCCGTCCAGTCCGCAAGCCGGTGTGCCGCACCGGAAGCCGGGTGCCGGATGATCAGCGCGTCGGCGCCGGCGGCGCGCAGGGTCAGCGCGGTGTCGCGCAGTGATTCGCCCTTGCCGACCGACGATCCGGCGGCGCTGACGTTGATCACGTCGGCGCTCATCCACTTGCCGGCGACTTCGAAGGACACCCGGGTGCGGGTGGAATTCTCGTAGAACATCGTGATCACCGTGCGACCGCGCAGGGTCGGCAGCTTGCGCACCTCGCGGCCGACCAAGGCCTGGGCGAAGCGGTCGGCGTCGTCGAGGATCGCGGTGGCCTCGTCGCGGGACAGATCGCCGGCGGCCAGCAGGTGCCGGGTCATGACACGTCCTCCCGGGAGATGACGACCGCGTCGCGACCGTCCTGCTCGGCTAACTGGACGTGCACGTTCTCGGTCCGCGAGGTCGGCACGTTCTTGCCGACATAGTCGGCGCGCAAGGGCAGTTCGCGGTGACCGCGGTCGACCAGCACCGCCAGTTGCACCACCCGCGGGCGGCCGACATCGCGCAGCGCGTCCAGCGCCGAACGCACCGAACGGCCGGAGTACAGCACGTCGTCGACCAGGATCACCAGCGCGTCGTCGATGCCGCCGGCGGGTATCGAGGTGTTCTCCAATGGCCGTGGCGGCTTGGTCATCAGGTCGTCGCGGTAGAGCGTGATGTCCAGGGCGCCGTGCGGGATCTCGGCGCCGGAGAATTCGGCGATGTTCACCGCGAGCCGGTTGGCCAGAGTCACACCGCGGGTGGGGATTCCCAGCAAGACCACCCGAGGCGCGTCGGCGCCGTCGAGAGCGGTCTTTTCGATGATCTGATGCGCGATACGCGAAATAGTGCGAGCCACGTCGGCCGCCGACATCAATTCGCGGCCGGTGGCGGCGTCACCCGCGGCACCCATGCGAGATCTTGACCTCCTTCTCCGCCTCTCTGGACGGATCGTTAAAGGATGTCGACTGCCGGGCAGCGTAGCATTCGCGGCTCACCCTGGCGAAAAGGACAGGCGTCGGAATCGAAGGAGCTCGGGGTGCCCGACCGCAGGCTTCGGCACTGGACCCGGGGCCGCCGCGGCGGACTCACGGCGCTGCTGCTCTACCTGCTCGGCGCGCTCGTCGTCACGCTCGGCGCCTGGCGGGGCCCGAGGTCCGGTTGGGCCGGCGGCTGCTGCGACCAGGAGCAGGCGATCTGGTACCTCGGCTGGACACCGCACGCACTGGCACACGGTCTCGACCCGTTTTTCACCACTCAGATCGCGGCGCCGGCCGGCGTGAACCTGATGTGGAACCCGTCGATGCCACTGCTGGGGATGATCGGCTGGCTACCGGCGAAAATCGGCGGCCCGGTTTTCGGCTTCAACGTCCTGATGGTGTTGGGCATCGCCTCGAGCGGCCTCACCGCCTGGCTGGCGATCCGGCGGTGGACCGGGGACGGGCTGGCCCCCTTCGTCGGCGGCGCGGTGTACGCCTTCTCCCCCTACGTCGCCTCCCATGCGGCCCTGCATCTGAACCTGGCCACCGTCTGGGTTCCGCCGCTGCTGTTGCTCGTTCTCGACGAGCTCCTGGTCACCCGCCGACGCCCGGCGTGGCAGTCGGGAATTGCGCTCGGAGTGCTCTGCGCGGCGCAACTGCTGATCAGCGAGGAGATTCTGGCCCTCAGCGTGGTGGCAGGTGCGGTGCTGGTCGTGGTGATGGCAGCGCTCCGCCGGGACGGGCACTTTCTCGCCCGACTCGTTCCCGGCCTTGCGGCAGCGTCGGTGACATTTCTGGCGCTCGCCTGCTGGCCGTTGGCGGCCCAGTTCTTCGGGCCGCAACGCATCAGCCGGCCAGTGCAGAATTCCGCGATTTTCTCCACCAACCTGGTCAATGCCGTCCTGCCGACGCCGCACCAACTGATCGCGCCACATTGGGCGACGCGGGTTTCCGGCGGGTTCAGCGGGCTTTCTCACGAGGCGACGGCATACCTGGGTGTTCCGCTGCTGATGCTGATTGTCGTTGCCATAGCCCGGTATTGGACCGACGAGCGGATCCGCGTCGCCGGCATCACCGGGGCGTTGATTTTCGTGCTGTCGCTCGGGCCGTGGCTGCACATCGGCAGAGCCGCCCTGCGCGTTCCGTTGCCGTGGCTGGCTGTGGAAAAGCTGCCACTCCTCCAGCACGCACTGCCGGGCCGGCTGACGCTGTTCGTCTGGCTGGCGGTGGCCATCCTGGTCGCGACAGTCATCGCCCGTGCCGGCCGCCTCGCCCCGCGGCGGGCGACACAATGGCGGGTGGCGGTGGGCTTGTCCCTGGCCCTAATACTCCCGGCTCCACTGACCAGGGCAGAGTTCACGACGCCGGCGTTCTTCCGCAACTGGTCCGGCCAGCACATCGGCTCCGACGAAACCGTGCTCGTCGCACCGTATTTCGTGAATGGCAACGAGGCAGCCCCGATGGCCTGGGCCGCAGTGGCCGACTACGGGCTGCGGATGCCGGAGGCCTACGCCTACGTGCCGCAGCCGGACGGTGGAACGTATTCCGGTCCGGCACAGACCCAACTGACCTACACCATGTACGTGATCCAGCAGCGCGGCGCCTGGCTGGTCGCGCGCAACGAGATTCGTGCACAGGTCGCCGCCGACCTGGCAGCCGCCGGCGTGCGCCACGTGATCGTCGGCCCGACCCAGCACTGGCAGCAGCTGATCGCGTTCTTCACCGACCTGTTCGGCCAGGCGCCCGCCATCGTCGACGGAGTCGCGATCTGGCGGGACACCACGGTTCGGTGACCAGCGGCTCGGCCCGGCGATCGGAAAGCCGGGCTCCCCGCAATCAGGTCGGGCCGGCGGCCGATTAGCCTGAACCGGGTGAACCTCGAGGGCAACCAGACCTCCATCCGCGAGGCCTGCGACGCCGGCCTGCTCGCGGGTGCGGTGACGGTGGTATGGCAGCGCGGAGAAGTGCTGCAGGTCAACGAAATCGGCTTCCGCGACGTCGATGCCCGGTTGCCCATGCAGCGCGACACATTGTTTCGCATCGCCTCGATGACCAAACCGGTCACCGTCGCCGCGGCCATGAGTTTGGTCGACGAGGGCAAGCTGGCGCTACGCGACCCGGTCGTGCGTTGGTTGCCGGAGTTCGCCGACCTGCAGGTGCTCGACGAGCCGAACGGACCGCTGGACCGGACCCATCCGGTCGAACGGTCGATTCTGGTCGAGGATCTGCTGACCCACACCAGCGGCCTCGGGTACGGATTTTCGGTGGGTGGACCGATTTCGCGGGCGTACATGCGGCTGCCTTTCGGTCAGGGACCCGACGCGTGGCTGGCGGCGTTGGCCGAACTACCGCTGGTGCATCAACCGGGTCTGCGCCTGACCTACGGTCACTCCAGCGACGTGGTCGGTGTGCTGGTGTCGCGGGTCGAGGGCAAGCCGTTCCATCAGGTGCTCGACGAACGAATCCTGAAGCCGCTGGGCATGATCGACACCGGCTTCCATGTGACACCGGAGGGTCGTCGCCGCACCGCGACGATGTACCGCCTGGACCGCGACGATCGACTCCAGCACGATGTCATGGGTCAACCGCACCTCACCCCGCCCGCGTTCAGCAACGCAGGTGGTGGACTGCTGTCCACCGCGGACGACTACCTGCGTTTCGTCGAAATGCTGTTGCGTGACGGCGTTGTCGACGGAGTCCAGGTGCTCTCACCGGAGTCGGTGCGGCTGATGCGCACCGATCGGCTCACCGTCGAGCAGAAGCGGCACCCGTTCCTCGGCGCGCCGTTCTGGATCGGGCGGGGGTTCGGCCTCAACCTGTCCGTCGTCACCGATCCGGCCAAATCGACACCGTTGTTCGGGCCCGGCGGGGTTGGAACATTCGGCTGGCCCGGCGCGTACGGAACCTGGTGGCAAGCCGATCCGACCGCCGACCTGATTCTGCTCTACCTGATCCAGAACATGCCGGAGTTGTCGGCGGACGCCGCGGACGCCGCCGCTGCCGTCGCCGGCAACACGTCGCGAGCGAAACTGCAAGCGGTGCAACCAAAATTCGTTCATCGCACCTATCGGGCACTGGGACTCTGATGGCGGAGTTCACGCCTGAACGCATCGAGGGGCCCCGCCTGGAGTTGCGTCCGCCGGTGGCCGAGGACGCCGGACCGCTTTTCCAGCGCGTCGCCCGCGACCCTCAGGTGACCAAGTATCTGCTGTGGACACCCCATCCGGACGTGGCGGTGACGCAACGGGTGATCACCGAGCGGATGAATGTCGACGCGCACCTGCGAACCTGGGTGATGGCGCTGCAGCACAGCGGAGAGATCGTCGGGATGATCAGTTGCGGGCGCCCGCTGTCCTACACCGCCGAAATCGGTTACTGCGTCGGGCGGCGTTGGTGGGGTAAGGGTTTGATGTCCGAGGCGCTCGGCATGCTGATGGACACCCTGCAGGCCGATTCCGACGTCTACCGGGTCTGGGCGTCGTGTCACGTCGACAACGACCGTTCGGTGCGGCTGCTGGAGCGGGCCGGCTTCCTCCTGGAAGGCCGACTGGCCCGGCACGCGATCTACCCCAACCTGGGCACCGAACCACTCGACAGCCTGCTGTTCGGAAAAGCGTTGCGCTAGAACAGCTCCACGTTCCGGATAGCGACTAGACCATCGCGAACGGCGAGACGCGGGCCCCGATCTCCAGCGCGCCGGCCAGTTCACGACTGCCGTCGTAATCGAAGACCACGTGCCCGGAGATGACGTCGACATCTCGCTTGGCTCGCTGTAACGGGTGGTCGAGAAACTGCGCGCTGGCACCGGAAGCCTCGAGCAGATCGGCGATCACGGAACGGGATTCGTGCACCACGTGCGCCGCGGCCGCTCGCACACCGGCCCGCACTGTGCGGCTGATGTGCTCCCCGCTGACGACTCGGGTCTGGATGTCTTCGGCGGCCGAGTCGGTGAGCGCCCGCATCGCCCGCAGCCGGGCCCGCGCGCCACCGAGTCGCACCTGCGCGGCAGGCTGATCCTTCTGCGCTGCACCGGAATACGCGATGACCCGCTCGCTGAGGCGCTGAGCGAAGAGGTCGGCCACCAACTCCGCAGATCCCAGCGCGGGCATTGCCGCAACGAGCGCCAGCGCCGGCACCATCGGCCAGCGGTACACCGCCGCGCCGTGCAATTCGGCGCCGGGTGCGGTCCCGCCGTAAATATCGGTGACCGCGACCATCCGGTGCTCGGGCACCCAGACGTCGTCGACGATGACGTCGTTGGATCCGGTGGCGCACATTCCCGCGGTGTGCCACACGTCTTCGACGCGCGTATCGCCGACCGGCAACAACACCAGGGCCGGGTAGGGCGCGTTGTCGGGTCCGCAGATCGAGCCGACCAGCACCCAGTCGGCATCCATGATCCCGGTCGCCCATGACCACCGCCCGGTCAACCGGACGCCCGCGCCGTCCGGGGTGGCACGACCGGCCGGCGCCAGCGGAGCCGGGCACAGCACCGGGCCGTCGGCGAACACTTCGTCCTGGGCCTGCTCGCCGAGGAGCGCCAGCATCCAGTTGTGCAGCGTGTAGAAGCCGAGCGTCCAGGCACTCGACGTGCACCCGTGCGCCATCAGACGCACCGCCTCCAGAATCTCGGGGAACTCCGCCTGAGCGCCGCCGTACCGCTTCGGCAGCAGCAACCGGGCCAGCCCGGACTCGCGGTAGTCGTCGACAGTGGCCTCCGGCAGCCGGCGCAGCTTCTCCGCGTCGGCCGCACGCTCGGCCAGCCGCTCCACGAAATCAGCGCCGACCGCGGGGTGCGCTGTCTGCGATAGCGTCATGGCCCGAAGATTACCATACCTTTTGGTATGGAGACTCTTCCGGCGTCGACGATCACTGCCGCAGCATGACGTCCAGGAATTGCTCGCGACGTCCGGCACCCATCGGGCTCGGTCGCGAACCCGACAGGTGCAGAAAGCCAATGCCCGCAGCGAAAGTCGCGGTGGCGCGCATCTCGGACTCCTCGTGGTCGAAGCCGGCGTCCAGGAAAGCCTGCCGCACAGCGGCCACCACGCTGAGGTCGGACGACCGCACCGCCGCGGCCGCCGGAGGCTCCGACCGGGCCCATTCCCGCATGGCGCGCTCCAGCACCCAGTGCCGTGGGCTCACCAGCGCGGTCATCATCCGCAACAGCCGCTCGCGTGGAGGCAGACTCGCCAGCTCGTCGAACGACCGATCCTCGTCGCGGACGACCGCCCAGGTGTCGAACAGCGCGGTGCGGTAGGCGGTCATGTCGGTGAAGTGCCAGTAGAAGCTGCCCTTGGTGACGCCGAGGCGGCTGCACAGATGGCCCAGCGTCAGGGATTTGACGCCGTCCTCGGCCAGTACCCGGAAGCCCTCTTGCACCCAGTCGTCCACCGACAGGCGGGAGTTCGTCGCGCTCGCCGAAGGCCCCATGGGCGGTAATGCTAGACCTGCGGCGATGCGTGAGCGAAGCTACCGGATCACCGTGTCCGAACCGCGGGCCGCATTGATCCGCTTCAAAGCGTCCTCGGTGAACACCGACAAACCCAGATCCGGGTTGTAACCGTGAATCTCCTTGATGTCGAGCTGCGCGAGGAAGTACAGGATCTGCTTGGAGACCACCTGGCCAGGCACCAGCACCGGAAAGCCCGGCGGATAAGGAACAACGAATCCCGTTGACACCAAGGACTTCCCATCGGCAAGCCGCCGACCTGCCTCCCCGATCATCACGTGCTCGCGATCGGCGTCCTCGTAGCCGGCGTAGAACGCAGACCGCATGTCTCCGAACGAGCTGGCCTCGTCGGGCTTGAACGTGCTGTCGAATTCGCTGAAGTCCGGCAAGGCCGGTAGGTCCTCGGTGATCTCCTCGACGCGGCGCTGGTGCAGGGCGCGGTCGTCGCGGCTGGCGGCGGCTTCGGTGTGGTCGAAGTCGGTGGCCACCCGGCGCAACACGTCGAGCAGATAATGGACACTCGACCACGTCACGCCGATGGTGAAGATCAACAGCACACTGTTGATCGACGTCTTGTTGATCTGGATCCCGAACCGCTCCATCAGGACCTTCTCGCGGAAGTCGTACCCGTTCATGCCCGTCTGACCCAGGTACAGGGTGACCCGCGTCGGATCGAGGACGAATTGATCCGAACGCCACGCCTCGTTCCAGTCCGCCAGCGCCCCCTGGCGCACCTGCCGATAAGAACTCACCGCCGACAGCCTGAATTCGTCTGGCACCAAATCGGATTCGTCGAGAATACGGAACCACTTGCTGATCAGCCGGTCCTTGCGGACCCGGTGCCGGAACACCAGCGCCATGTCGTAGACGTAGCGCACCATCTGGAAGCCTTCGATGTCGACCTGCCGGCGGGCGAGGTCCAGCGACGCCAGCAGCTGCTGATTGGGCGAGGTCGAGGTGTGGGTCAGGAAGGCCTCACCGAACGCGTCCCGGGACTGGGAGTTGAAGTCCTGGTCGCGGATGTGAATCATCGACGCCTGCCGTAGGGCCGACAGCGACTTGTGGGTGGAATGCGTGGCGTACACCCGGACCCGGGCCTGGCTGGGGTCGGGAAGCAGCCGGTGCTCACCCCACTCGCTACGCGGGATGCCCTGCATGGATTCCTTCCACTGCAGGTATTCCTGGGCGTAGGCCGGCGATGTCAGCATCGATTCGAGGCGTTCGGCGGCGACCATCGCGGTGCGCTGGCGCGCCCACGGCACCGCGGTGGCGAACGCGTACCAGGCCTCGTCCCACAGGAAGCAGATGTCCGGCTTGATCGCCAGCACCTCTTCCATCACCCGCCGCGGGTTGTAGACGACGCCGTCGAAGGTGCAGTTGGTCAGCAGCAGCATCCGAACCTTGCTCAGCTGCCCGGCCGCCTCCAGGTCGAGCAGCGCCTTCTTGATGGTCCCCAACGACACCGCGCCGTAAATCGCAAACGGTTGCAGCTCATAGGCATCCAGGTACAGCGGATACGCCCCGGCCAGCACCAGGCCGTAGTGGTGCGACTTGTGGCAGTTGCGGTCGATCAGCACGATGTCGCCCGGGCGGGTCAGCGACTGCACGACGATCTTGTTGGCGGTCGACGTTCCATTGGTGACGAAATAGGTGTGGTCGGAGTTCCAGGTGTGCGCGGCCTTGTCCATCGCTTTTTTGATGTTGCCGTGCGGGTCGAGCAGCGAGTCCAGGCCGCCCGAGGTGGTGGAGGTCTCGGCCATGAAGATGTTGCGGCCGTAGAACTCCCCCATGTCGCGCAGTGTCTTGGAGTTGAAGATGCTGGCGCCACGGGCGACGGGCAGGGCGTGGAACTGGCCGGCCGGACGCGCCGCGTAGGCCCTCAGCGCATCGAAAAACGGTGTGGAATAACGGTTTCGGATGCCACCCAGCACGGTGCTGTGCAGGTCGGTGACGTCGTTGAGCCGATAGAAGGTGCGGTCGTAGACGCCCGTCTCGTCCGTCTCGGCGGCAATCGACTCATCGGTCAGCAGATAGAGGTCGATGTGCGGCCGCAGCTCGCGGATCCACTCGCCGCACTCGATCCAGTCGTGAGTGCGGTCGGTGGCCACCACCTCGTCGTTAGGACCCAGCAACGTGGTCATCAGCGGCACCCGGTCGTGGGAGCGCAGTGGGATGTCGTGCCGGATGATCGCGGCCTGGATCTCCCCGTTCAGCGCGACGGCGGTGATGGCGTCCTCGACGCTGGACACCACCAGCAACTCGAACTGCACGTCGTCGGCGACGTCGCGGATCGCCCGCAGGCTCTCGGCCAGCCCCTCGGGTGCGTTGACCGGCGCGTCGTCGGCGAGCAGCACGGTGTAGAACTGTTGCTCCTTGGCGCGCGACACCAACTCCTGGTCGGCCAGCGACGAGGCGGTGTCGAAAAGCGCTGCGCGGTCGCCGTATTCGGAGAGCAGCCGCACGGCCAGCGACACCTGCTCAGCCAGGCTGACCGTGGCCAGCTGATCCAGGTAGCCGCAGAAGGTCGCCAGGTTCTCCGGCCCGGGGTAGATCCAGTACCGCTCGTAGGCGCCGAGCCGGTTGAGCAGACGCCGGACCCGCGCCGCCTCGTGGGTGGTGTCCATCCCGGCCCGGTCCACGACCGCGAGCTGGTGGCACGCGTCGTCCAACAGATTCCAGGTGTCGATCCGCGAGTACGACGGGTTGGCCACCGCCGCCAGCGCGGAGACACACAACCGCCTCGGGTGCCTGCCGTCTCGGTCCATCACGCCAGTGTGTCCCTCCGTCAACGGCGATGCGGGCGTTTTGTCACCTCAACCCTAATTGCCACAACTGCCCCAACAGACTCTCGCCGGCGGCTCAGCCGTCCCATTCGTCGTCGTCGGATTTTCGACCGCGGGTGAGCGGAATCCAGCGCCGCGCCGGCGCCACCTCGGTCACATCGGACAGCGATCGAACCACGGCCTGGCTCAGGGCCATGATCGCCGCCATCACCGGCAGCAGCGGCCGGAACGGGGTGGCGGCCGCCCGCACGGTCTCGATGCGGCGGGCCAGCACCAGACGCTCGATCGCGTGATACAGCCACGCGCCAACACCGAGGGCGTAGATCGCCAGTGCCGCCGCGATCGCCGCCTGCCCGTAGGCCGCGCACAGCACCGCGCCCAGCACCACCGTCGCCGACAGGATGCCGGCGATCAGGACTCGCAGTTCCAGCCGGGTCATGAGTCGCCGGCAGCGGCGTCCACGTGTCCATCTCCCTCGTGGGCCTCGTCCGAGGCCTGTTCCGTCGACGGTCGCAGGGCTTGGGCCGCGGCCCGGATCTGCGGGGTCACCAGCATCACCTGCCCCAGCACACCGTTGACGAAACCCGGTGAGTCGTCGGTGGACAACTCCTTGGCCAGTTCCACCGCTTCGTCGACGGCGACCGGCGCCGGCACGTCGTCGGCGTGCAGCAGCTCGTACACCGCGACCCGCAGGATGGCGCGGTCGACGGCCGGCAGCCTGTCCAGCGTCCAGCCCTGCAGGTGCGACGAGATCAGGTCGTCGACGTGGGCTGCGTGCTCGGTGACACCGTGCGCCACGGTCACGGTGTAGGGATGCGGCGGCGCCACCTCGTCGTTGGCCTCGGCCAGCGCGGCGCGTGCATCGGCGGCCTGGGACGGGGTCAATCCGCGAGCCTCGGCTTCGAACAGCAAGTCGACAGCGCGTTTACGTGCCTGATGCCGTCCTTTGACAGGCCGGGCTGGCCGGCTCACGCGTTGACACGTCCGAGGTAGCTGCCGTCGCGGGAGTCGACCTTCAGCTTGTCGCCGGTGTTGATGAACAGCGGGACCTGCAGTTCGGCACCGGTCTCCACGGTTGCCGGCTTGGTGCCCGCGCTGGAGCGGTCGCCCTGGAGCCCGGGCTCGGTGTGGGTGACGACGAGTTCGACGGTCACCGGCAGTTCGAGGTACAGCGGCGCGCTGTTGTGGAACGCCACCTGGACCGGCAGGCCCTCCAGGAGGAACCGGGCGGCGTCGCCGACCAGCGACTCCGGCAGCGGGTGCTGCTCGTAGTCCTGGCTGTCCATGAACACGAAGTCGGTGCCGTCACGGTAGAGAAAGGTGGCGTCGCGCCGGTCGACGGTCGCGGTCTCCACCTTCACCCCGGCGTTGTAGGTCTTGTCGACGACCTTGCCGGTCAGCACATTTTTCAGTTTGGTGCGCACGAAGGCCGGGCCCTTGCCCGGTTTGACGTGCTGGAAGTCGGTGATCTGCCACAGCTGGCCGTCGATCACCAGTACAAGTCCATTTTTGAAATCGGCGGTGCTTGGCACAGTCGGTGAATCTCCTACACGATGGCCAGTTCCTTGGGGAACCGGGTGAGCAATTCCGGTGCGCTACCAAGGGCTTGCCCCGGGTCTGCCACTACCAGCGTGTCCTCGATGCGGACGCCGCCACGGTCGGGCAAATAGACGCCGGGCTCCACAGTCACCACGGAGCCCGCACGTAGTGTACCGGCGGCGGTGGCGTTGATCCCGGGCGCTTCATGGATCTGCAGGCCCACCCCGTGGCCCAGGCCGTGGCCGAAGTGTTCACCGTGCCCCGCGTCCGCGATGACACGGCGCGACGCGTCGTCGACCTCGGCCAGCTTCGCGCCGGCTTCCAAGGCCCGCCGCCCGGCCCGCTGGGCCTCGCTGACCAGTTCGTAGATCTCCCGCTGCCAGTCCGCGGCGTTGCCCAGCACGAAGGTGCGCGTCATATCGGAGTGGTAGCCGCCGACCAGTGCGCCGAAGTCGATCTTGACGAAGTCGCCGGCCGCCAGCACCGCGTCGGTGGGCCGGTGATGCGGGATCGCCGAGTTGGCACCGCTGGCCACGATCGTCTCGAAGGAGACGCCGTCGGCGCCGTGCTCGAGCATCAGCGCCTCCAGCTCGCGGCCCACCTCACGTTCGGTGCGGCCGGGTCGCAGTCCGCCGCGGTCGACCAGATCGGTCAGGGCGGCGTCGGCGGCCTCGCAGGCCAGTCGCAGCAGCGCCACCTCGCCGGCGTCCTTGATCTCGCGCAGCGCCTCCACGGCCTGCGAGGCGCGGACCAATTCGACGCCCTCTGACGCGGCGCTGAGCGCGTCGTATCCGTCGACGGTGACGACGTGACTCTCGAAGCCCACCCGGCGCGCCCGCCCGGCGGCCGCCCGACCGGCCAGATGGCGCCCGACGGCTCGTTCGATCGCGACTTCCAGGTCGGGCGCCTGCTGCGCGGCCTGCGTGCGGTAGCGCCCATCGGTGGCCAGGACGGCGTCGCGGCCGTCGGCGAACACCAGCAACGCCGCATTGGACCCGGTGAACCCGGACAGGTATCGCACGTTGGTCAGGTCTGTGACCAGCATCGCGTCCAGTTCCGCCGCTTGGAGGTGAGCTCCGAGTGCGGCTCGCCGCTGGGAATGTGTCACGCCAGCGAACGCTACTCGCTACGCTGTGGCCCCATGACTAACTGGATGCTGCGTGGCCTGGTGTTCGGCGGCGCGATGGTCGTCGTTCGGCTGTTCCAGGGCACGCTCATCAGCGTGTTGCAGACACAGGCCACGCTGATCAGCCTGGTGTTGATGGCCATCTTCATCGTGGGCGTGGTCGTGTGGGGCCTGATCGACGGACGTGAGGACGCCTCGAACAACCCCGACCCCGACCGTCGCGACGACCTGGCGATGACCTGGCTGCTCGCCGGCCTGGTCGCCGGACTGCTCAGCGGCGCGGTGACCTGGCTGATCGCCGTGTTCTACAAGGCGCTCTACGTCGGCGGCCTGATCAACGAACTCACCACGTTCGCCGCGTTCACCGCGCTGGTGGTGTTCCTGGGTGCGATCGCCGGGGTGACCGTCGGTCGCTGGCGGATCGACCGCTCGGGCAACTACAAGCCCAAGAGCGGGGGTGGCTCGGGCGGCGATGAGGATCGCGCCGACACCGACGTGTTCGCCGCCGTCCGGTCCGACCACGGCGGTTCGGACAACACCGCGGTTGCCGAATGGCCGCAGGAGCAGTCGAGCGCCGTCGCGACCGCCGAGCGCGACGAGCATGACGCCCCCACGGCCTACAGCCACGAGGCCGACGCGACGGCCGAGTCGCCCGCGGCGCATCGCACCGAGAAGACCGAGACGCTGCCGGCCCACGAACCGGCCACCGAGCAGATCGAAAAGCCGAAGACCGACTAGTCGTTCAGGCTCGCCAGATAACGCAGGGCCAGCACGTAGCCCTGTACGCCGCAGCCCACGATGACGCCGCTGGCGATCGGGCTCAGGTACGAGTGGTGCCGGAACTCTTCGCGGGCAAAGACATTGGAGATGTGCACCTCGACGAGGGGCGCCGTGAGCTCGGCACAGGCATCTCGCAGTGCGATCGACGTGTGGGTCAAACCGCCGGCATTGAGGATCACCGGCTCCGCGGCGTCCGCGGCGGCGTGAATCCAATCCAGCAGCTCAGCCTCGCTGTCGCTCTGCCGCACAACGGCTTTCAGGCCGAGCTCACTCGCCTCCCGCTCGACCATCGCGACGAGATCGTCGTGGGTGGTGCCGCCGTAGACCTCCGGCTCGCGACGACCCAGCCGACCCAGGTTGGGCCCGTTGACCACGTTGACAGTCAACCCGCTCATCGCGTGCCCACCTCCGCGTATGCCGCCGCCAGCAGCGTCGGGTCCGGCCCCTCCAGCCTGCCCGGCTTGGCCAGCCCGTCGAGCACCACGAAACGCAACACCCCGGCGCGGGTTTTCTTGTCGCCGGCCATCGACTCCAGAAGTTGAGGCAGCGCGTCGGCGTCGTAACTCGTCGGCAGCCCGAGTGAGGTCAAGATGTCGCGGTGGCGCTGGGCGGTCGCATCGTCGAGACGGCCTGCCAGCCGGCCCAATTCGGCGGCGAACACCATTCCGACCGACACCGCGGCGCCGTGCCGCCACTGGTAACGCTCCCGCCGCTCGATCGCGTGGCCCAACGTGTGGCCGTAGTTCAGGATCTCGCGCAGCGCCGACTCTTTCTCGTCGGCCGCGACCACTTCTGCCTTGACCGTGATGGCGCGCCGGATCATCTCGGGCAGCACCTCCCCCGACGGGTCGAGTGCTGCCTTCGGGTCGGCCTCGATCAGGTCGAGTATCACCGGGTCGGCGATGAAGCCGGCTTTGACGACCTCGGCCATCCCGGCCGCGATCTCGTTGTGCGGCAACGTCTGTAGGGTCGCCAGGTCGACCAGCACGGCGGTCGGCTGATGAAACGCGCCGACCAGGTTCTTGCCGGCGTCGGTGTTGATGCCGGTCTTGCCGCCCACGGCCGCGTCGACCATCGCCAGCAACGTGGTCGGCACGTGGACGATCGACACCCCGCGCAGCCAGGTGGCCGCGGCGAAACCGGCGACGTCGGTGGCGGCGCCGCCACCCAGACTGACCAACGCATCCTTGCGGTCGATTCCGATGCGGCCCAACACTTCCCAGATGTAGCCGACGACCGGCAGGTCCTTGCCTGCTTCGGCGTCCGGGATCTCGATTTGGTGCGCGTCGATGCCGCTGTCGGCCAGATGATTCCGGATGGCCTCGGCGGTCTGGGTCAGCACCGGTTGGTGCAGGATCGCGACGCGGTGTCGCCCGGCGAGCACGTCGCCGAGTTCGCTCAGCAGTCCGGTGCCGATGATCACCGGGTAGGGCGGGTCGACGTTCACCTGCACGGTGATCGGCTCGCTCATTTGCCGGCCTCCCGACGGGCGGCGGCCAGTGCGGCCGGGGTGGCGGGTGTCGGCGGTGGCCCGGTACGAGGCTCCGGCACGCCGGGTGTCTCCGACGACGGCGTGCGACGCCACGGCGGCCGGCGCCGGTTGCGCGCGGTGCTGCCCGGTTTCGGTTCGTTGAGCCGGCACATGATGTGGCGGACGACGGCGCCGGGGTTGCGGCGGTTGGTGTTCACCCGGATCGTGGCGACCTTCCGATAGAGCGGCACGCGCTGGGTCATCAGCGCGCGGAACTTCTCGGCCCGGTCCGGACCGGCCAGCAGCGGCCGCACGGTGTTGCCGCCGGTGCGCCGAACCCCTTCGGCCGCAGTGATTTCCAGGTACACGACGTTGTGGCCGGCCAGTGCGGTGCGCACTCCGGGAGTGGTCACTGCGCCGCCGCCGAGTGACAGCACACCGTGGTGGGATTTCAGCGCCGCCCGGATCACCTCCTCCTCGATCCGGCGGAACTCCTGCTCCCCGTCGGTGGCGAAGATGTCGGCGATGCTGCGTCCGGTCTGCTCCTCGATCGCCGCGTCGGTGTCGAGCATGCCGACCTCGAGAGCTTTGGCCAGCCGTCGACCGATGGTGGACTTGCCGGATCCCGGCAGTCCCACCAGCACGGCCTTGGGCGCCATCTACCCGGACGCCCGCATCTCGGTGACCGGTTCGCGCGCGGCGACCGATCGCCGGTACGCCTCGATGTTGCGCCTGGTCTCGATCAGTGAGTCGCCACCGAACTTCTCCAGCGCCGCACGGGCCAGCACCAGCGCGACCATCGCCTCGACCACCACCCCGGCGGCCGGTACGGCACACACATCCGAGCGCTGGTTGATCGCGACCGCCTCGTCACCGGTCGCCATGTCCACGGTGGCCAACGCGCGCGGCACCGTGGAGATCGGCTTCATCGCTGCCCGCACCCGCAGCGGCTGCCCGTTGGTCATGCCGCCCTCCAGGCCGCCGGCCCGGTTGGTCGAGCGGACCACGCCGTCGGGGCCGGGATACATCTCGTCGTGTGCACGGCTGCCACGTCGACGTGCGGTCTCGAAGCCGTCGCCGATCTCGACACCCTTGATCGCCTGGATCCCCATCACGGCGGCCGCGAGTTGGCTGTCCAGCCGGTTGTCACCGCTGGTGAACGATCCCAGGCCGACCGGCAACCCGACCACGACGGCTTCCACGACGCCGCCCAGGGTGTCGCCGTCCTTCTTGGCGGCCTCGATCTCGGCGATCATCGACGCTTCGGCGGCCTTGTCGAAGGCGCGCACCCCGCTGTCGTCGATTGCCGCCAGATCACCCGGCTGCGGCGGCGGACCATCGTAAGGTTCCGAGTCGCCGATCGAGATGACGTGGGACAACACCTCGACCCCGAGCGCCTGGCGGAGAAACTGACGGGCGACCGTACCGGCCGCGACGCGGGCCGCGGTCTCGCGGGCGCTGGCCCGCTCGAGCACCGGGCGGGCGTCGTCGAATTCGTACTTGAGCATGCCGGCGTAGTCGGCGTGACCGGGCCGCGGCCGGGTCAGCGGCGCATTGCGCGCCACCTCCAATTCCGCGGCGTCCACCGGGTCGGGGGCCATCACGGTCTCCCATTTCGGCCACTCGGTGTTGCCCACCTCGATGGCGATCGGTCCACCCAGCGTGATCCCGTGCCGCACCCCGCCCAGCACGGTGACCTGGTCGCGCTCGAACTTCATCCGCGCGCCGCGGCCATAGCCGAGCCGGCGGCGGGCCAGCTCGTCGGCGATATCGGTCGAGGTGACGGCGACGCCGGCGACCATGCCTTCGACCAGGGCCATCAAAGCCCGGCCGTGAGATTCACCCGCGGTAGTCCATCGCAACACGGGTCCCATCTTCCCACGACAGACCCTGACAGAGAAAAAGCGCGAAACCGATACAAGTGTTTACTGACTCGTGAGTAGGGTACTCACGGACGCGTGACCATGGTCACAAACTCCCGTCAGCGAAAGGTAGTCATGACATCGCCCTTGAAATCTGCGGTGCGCTGGGCACGACGCCCGGCAAAAGATGTGGATTCGACGTCGGGGTCTTGGGTGAACATGGTCCGCGGACTGGCAGCCCGGGCAACGACGCCGTTGCTTCCCGACGACTATCTGACCTTGTTGAATCCGTTGTGGTCGGCGCGCGAACTGCGTGGCGAGATCGTCGCGGTCAAGCCGGAGACCGATGACACCGCGACGGTCATCATCCGGCCGGGCTGGGGCTTCTCCGGGGACTACCAACCGGGTCAGTACGTCGGCATCGGTCTGCGGGTCGACGGCAAGTGGCATTGGCGGTCGTATTCATTGACCTCGGTGCCCGAGCACGGTGACGGCAATATCTCCATCACGGTCAAGGCCACGCCGGAAGGCTTCCTCTCGGCGCACTTGGTCAACGGGGTGGAGCCCGGCACCATCATCCGCCTGCAGTCGGCCAAGGGCGACTTCGCTCTGCCCAATCCGCCGCCGTCGCAGATCCTGTTCATCACCGCCGGCAGTGGCATCACGCCGATCATGGGCATGCTGCGATCCCTGCGCGGACGCGGCCAGTTCCCCGACATCGTGCACCTGCACTCGGCGCCGTCCGAGGATGCGGTCATCTTCCACGACGAGCTCCGCAACATCGAAAAGGAGGAGCGCGGCTACCGACTGCACCTGCAGCTCACCGAGACCGACGGCAAAGTCGACTTCGACGAGATCGACGAGATCGTGTCCGACTGGAAGGACCGTTCGGCGTGGGCCTGCGGACCCGCTGCCATGCTCGATACCGTCGAAGAGCTCTGGAAAGACAACGGTATCGGCGACGAACTGCACCTGGAGCGGTTCTCCATCGCCGCTACCGACAAGGGCGGCGAGGGTGGCACCGTGAAGTTTGCCATCGCCGACAAGGAGATCGAAATCGACGGTGCCACAACCATTCTCGAGGCCGGCGAAAAACTGGGTATACAGATGCCGTTCGGCTGCCGAATGGGGATCTGCCAAACCTGCGTGTTGCCGCTGGAGGATGGTCACATCCGCGACGTCCGATCGGGCGACGAGCACGGCGCCGGCGACCGAATACAAACCTGCATTTCAACCGCATCCGGCAACTGCACCATCAAAGTCTGAAAGGAGCACGTCATCATGGCCATCACTGACGTCAAGGCGTACGCACATCTGAGTCCTCAGGACGTCGAGGACTTAGCGACTGAACTCGACCAAATCCGTTCCGACATCGAGGAATCGCGCGGCGAGCGCGACGCCCAATACATCCGCCGAGCCATCCAACTGCAGCGGGGCCTGGCGGCGTTCGGTCGCCTGGCGCTGTTCGCCAGTAGCAGCAAGATCGCCCGGGTGGCTGGTATCACCACCCTGGCCTCGGCCAAGATCATCGAGAACATGGAGTTGGGCCACAACATCATCCACGGTCAGTGGGACTGGATGAACGACCCCGAAATCCACTCGACCGAATGGGAATGGGACACCACGTGCCCCTCGTCGCAGTGGAAGCGTTCGCACAACTTCGTGCACCACAAGTACACCAACATCGTCGGCCTGGATGCCGACGTGGGCTACGGCATCATGCGGGTGACCCGCGACGAGCGGTGGGCGCCCTGGATGATCGGCAACCCGATCTACAACATCTTGCTGGGCACCTTCTTCCAGTGGGGCGTCGCGCTGCACCACGTCGAGACGGCCAAGGTCCGCAAGAAGGAGAAGACGTGGGCCGAGGTGCGAAAAGACCTGCGCGTGATGGGCAAGAAGATGGGACGCCAGGTCGGCAAGGACTACATCGTCTTTCCCGCGCTGGCCGGCAGCAACTGGAAGCACACGCTGAAGGCGAACGCGATCGCGAACCTGATCCGCAACTACTGGTCGTACATGGTGATCTTCTGTGGGCATTTCCCGGATGGCGCCGAGAAGTTCACCCGCGACAGCTTCGAAGACGAGACGCGTGGCGAGTGGTACCTACGCCAGATGCTGGGTTCGGCCAACTTCAATGCCGGCCCCGTCATGGCGTTCATGAGCGGGAACCTGTGTTACCAGATCGAGCACCACATGTTCCCGGATCTGCCCAGCAACCGGTACGCCGAGATCAGCACCCGCGTGCGCGCGATCTGCGAGAAGTACGACTTGCCCTACACGACCGGCCCGCTACTGCGTCAGTACTGGCAGTCGTTCTGGACCATCCTGAAGCTGGCCGTGCCCAACAACTGGTTGTCCGGGACTCCCGACGATGCCCCGGAGACCAACTCCGAGAAGAAGTTCGAGGACACAAAGGCGCGTGAGGTCGAAGGCAAGCGTTACGGACTGCTGACCGCACTGCGAGGCAAAAGCACCGTAGCGGCCTAACCCCGGCGCAGGGTTAGCGTCTGCCACGCGCCCAACGTCAGCATCACCACCCCGGCACCGACCAGTGCCGCGTTGCCCGCATGGGTCAGCCCTAACCAGCCGTACTCGGCGGCGGCCCATGCGAGCGGCGTCAGCACGGCGTTGGTCGCCACGAAACCGGCGACCAGCCCGCGCGTCACCCTGATCCGCCGCAACCCCAGCAGCAGTACGGGCCCGAGGACGACGAAGGCGATCCCGGTGTCGAGGAGTACCTCGCGCGGCATGCCCCATGCGCGGGCCAGCGGCGCACTGGCAATGGTGGCGACGGCGCCGGCGGCGGTCCAGAACGCCAGATCGGCGACGACGGACCACCGGCGGGCGGAGTCGGTACGGTGCGAAATCGAAGTGGTTGTCATGCCTCGATGGTCGGCTGCGCACGCTGCCGACTCCAGTCACGGAACTGCCAGACACTGCCAGTCACGTCACCGAGCGTGCAATCAGGGCGGCGAATAGGCCAAAAAGCCGCCGTCATTGCACGCTCGGTGGTCGCGGCGAGCCCCATAATGCTGCTCATGGCTGCGGACGACTCGACCCTGGTGCCCACGTCGCTCGGGCGACTGCACGTCACGCGGGTCGGCTCCGGTCCGCCGGCGCTGCTGTGGCACAGCCTGTGGGTCGACTCGGGCAGCTGGGGCCCGCTGATCGATGCACTGGCCGCGCACCGCCGGCTGGTGGTCGTCGACGGGCCGGGGTACGGCCGCAGCGATCCGATCCATCGCGACTTCACCCTGGGCGACTGCGCGGACGCCGCCGTCGAGGTTCTCGGGCAGCTCGGCGTCGACGGGCCGGTGGACTGGGTCGGCAACGCGTGGGGCGGACACGTCGGGATAACCCTGGCCGCCGCCGAGCCGTCCCGGGTACGAACGCTGAGCACGATCAACACGCCCCTGCTGCCGGTCGGGCGGCGACAGCGACTGACGACGAGCTACCCGCTGGCACTGCTCTACCGGTTGACCGGACCGAACCCGCTCATCGCCAAGGCGTTGTTCGGCACCCTGTTGGGCGACGAGGCGATCGACGCGCAACCGGAACGGGCGGCCGAGTTGGTCAACGCGTTCACCCGGGCGGACCGTGGATCAATGCGGGCCACCATCCGGTTCATGCACCACTGGCAGCCGCTGACCGACACGGTGCCCGCGATCACCGCGCCGACCCTTTTTCTCACCGGCGATGTCGACGGCCAGCACTGGTCTCCCGCCACCGCCCGGGCCGCCGCGGCGACAATGCCCGACGCGCGCGTGGTGACACTGCGCGGTACCGGGCATGTGAGCCCGCTGTTGCTCGACACCGACCTCATTGCGCGCACCATCGCCGGCTTCTGGCAGTCAGGCTAGAACGATCGCCGCCATGCTGGCCGCGCACATCGAGGGTCCGTGTGGCACCGACCGCACCGACCAACCGAGCCGCGCCACCGTCCCGACCACCGCGGTCAGCAGCGGCGCGCCGATGGCCGCGAGCAGCCACACGTCGGCGCCGAAACATCCTGTCAGCGAGCCCAATCCGAGAGCGAGCTTCACGTCGCCGGCGCCCATCGCCGCGGGGGCCAGCAGGTGCGTCAGCAGATAGACGACTGCCAACGCCACCGCACCGGCCAATGCCGCCCGGCCATGTCCGGAGCCGACGGCGACCCCTGAAATTGTCGCGAAGCCGGGAACGGTCAGCCAGTTGGGTAGCCGGAACTGCAGCAGGTCGTAACCGGCCAGCGCGGCCATCCACAGCACTGCCAGACCAATCAGCATGGTGGGCAGGCTAATCCAGAGCGGCCTCCATCGCCGCTCGCGGAGCGGGTAGGCCTGTGAATTGTTCGACCTGCGCGAATGCCTGATGCAGGAGCATCTGGAGACCGCTGATCACCCGCCCACCCGCGTTACTCACCGCCGCGGCCAGTGGCGTCGGCCAGGGATGGTAGATCGCGTCCAAAAGCACCGGCGCACTGCTGAACTCGTCGGCGAAGTCGGCGGCGACCTCAGCCGGCAACGTGCTGACCAGTACCTGCGCCGACGCGACCGCACCGGCGAGCGCGCCGTCGTTCAGAGCGCGGAACCGGGCCGCGGCACCGACGCGTTCGGCCAACTCCACCAGAGCGGCGGCCTTGTCGGGATTGCGGGCCGCGATGGTGATGTCGGTGACGCCCAATCGGGCCAGGGCCACGACGGCCGCCGGGGCGGTACCGCCGGATCCGGCGACCACCGCCGCGCCGCTCGCCGAGCCCAGTGCACCGGCGACGCCGTCGACGTCGGTGTTGTCGGCCCGCCAGCCGTCCGCTGTTCGCAGCAACGTGTTGGCCGACCCGACCAGCTGGGCGCGATCGGTCTGCTCGTCGGCGAACCGGAGCGCGGCGAATTTGCCGGGCATCGTCACCGACAGCCCGACCCACTCCGGTCCCAATTCACTGACCACACCGGGCAATTCATCGGCGTCGCATTCGATGCGCTGGTAGGTCCAGCCCTGCAGGCCGAGCGCGCGGTAAGCGGCCAGATGCAGTTGCGGCGAGCGCGAATGGGCGATCGGCGAACCGAGAACTGCTGCTTTCCTGGGCGCCTGACTAGCGGGCACTATCGAGAACACCGTTGCGTTTGGCCAATTCGATGTTGGCCAGGTGCTGCTGGTAATCACGGGTGAACAACGTTGTGCCCTGCGGGTCGATGGTGACGAAAAACAACCAGTCGCCGTCCTCGGGATGCTCGGCCGCTTTCAACGCGTCGGTGCCGGGCGAGCAGATCGGGGTCGCGGGCAGCCCGTCGTTGGCGTAGGTGTTCCACGGCGTGGTCTGCGCGCGGTCGCCGTCGGTGGTCGCGACCTCGCGACGATCGAGCGGATAGTTCACCGTCGAGTCGAACTCCAGCTTGCGATGCTCGGCGAGCCGGTTGTAAATGACCCGAGCAACTTTCGCGAAATCCTGCGGCTTGGCCTCACGCTGGACCAGCGACGCCACCACGAGCACGTTGTACGGGGATATGTTCATCGCGTTGGCGGTGTCCTGCAGACCCAGTTTCATGTACAGCTCGGCACTGGAATTGATCAGCGTCGACACGATCTGCTCCGGAGACGCCGCGGGGTTGATGTTCCACGTTCCCGGCGCGATGAGCCCTTCGATCCGACGGTGGTCGCTGCCCATCGCCGTCACCGACGGTACCGCCCAGGGCGGCACCAAAAGCGTAGTCAGGTCGGTCTTTTCGGCTGCCGCGCGCAGATCTGCGTCAGTCACGCAGCGCTTGTTCCCGTCCAGCTCGACGCAGCTGGCCCGCGAGATCATCGTGAAGATGCCGGGTGTGGTGGCATTGGTCTTGACGTCGGCGGTGTCGTCGAGTTGCTGACCCTCGGGGATGACCAGCTTGCCCACCCGGCTGCCCGGGTCGACCAGACGCTGCACCGCCGACGCCGCCGGAAGCTCGGTGCGCAGCCGGTAATAGCCGGGCTGAATCGCTGAAATGGCCTGATTGCCTTGCGCCGCTTCGAGGAACGCCTTGACGGTCCGCACCACATCCTGCTTGTGCAGCGTCTCACCGATCGCCGTCGTCGAGTCTCCGGCATGCACTTCGACGACCAGATCTTGCTTTCCGCCACCGGCGAAGTCGTATTTCGAGCCGGCCCCGTGCCACAGTCTCGAGCCGACGAAGACCGCGGCGATCACGACGCCGATCACCAGACTCAGCAGGATTCCGCGGGTGGTGTGCCGTCGGCGCCGTTCCCGCTCGGCGCGAGCCCGGTCGGCGCGCGAGCTTCCCCGCGGGGAGGGCCCGACCGCCACCGGCCCGGGCCTCGAGCCGGGCCGCCTGGCCGTGCGCGCCCGGCGCTCGCGGCTGTCAGACACCGTTGACCTCCCCGGGCAGCATGGCGCGGCGTTCGTCCAGCCAACCCTGCAGGATCGCCACGGCCGCCACCTGGTCGATGACCCTACGCTGACCCTTCGCCCGCACCCCGGCCTGCCGCAGCGAGCGCTGGGCACTGACGGTGGTCAGCCTTTCGTCGGCCATGCGCACCGGAATCGGCGCGATCTTGCCGGTCAACGCATCGGCCAACCCGATCGCGTCCAGAGCCGACGGCCCAGTGCGGTCGGCCAGGGTTCGCGGTAGTCCCACGACCACCTCGACGACGTTCAGCTCGGCGACGATCTCGACCAGCCGCCGCAGGTGTCTGGCCGAGCGGTCGCGGCGGACCGTCTCCACCGGGGTGGCCAGGATGCCGTCCGGGTCGCAGGTGGCCACACCGATACGCACGCTGCCGACATCGATGCCCAACCGTCGTCCAGATCCGGGGTCGTCGCCACCGGGCCGGTCCGGCAGTCGATGCGACGACTCCACTCAGCGCGCCTTCGCGATCTCAGCCCGCAGCGCGTCGAGCGCCGCGTCGATACCCGCCGAATCCTTGCCCGAGCCCTGCGCGAGATCGGCCTTGCCGCCGCCGCGACCGTCGACCGCCGAAGCCAGCTGCTTGACCAGATCATTGGCACGCAGGCCGAGGTCCTGCGCGGCGGGATTGGACGCCACGGCGTAGGGGACACTGCCGCCCTCGCCCTCGGCGATCAACGCGACGACGGCGGGGTTGTCGCCGAGCTTGCCGCGGATGTCACCGACCAGCGAGCGCAGATCCGCGGCGGTCATCCCAGCCGACATCCGCTGCGCCACCAGTCGGACGTTACCGACGTGCTGCGCTCCAGCGGCGGCGTTTGCGGCAGCTGCCCGCGCACTCGCCAACCGGTTGCGTTCGATTTCCTTCTCCGCCGCCTTCAGCCGTTCCACCAGATTCGCGACCCTGGCCGGCACTTCGTCCGACGGCACCTTCAGCGACGAGGCCAAGCCGGCCATCAGGGCACGCTCCTTGGCCAGATGCTTGAACGATTCCAGGCCCACGTAGGCCTCGACCCGACGCACGCCGGAACCGACCGACGATTCACCGAGAATGGTGACCGGTCCGATCTGCGCCGAGTTGTGCACGTGGGTTCCGCCGCACAGTTCCAGCGAGAACGGCCCACCGATTTCCACCACCCGCACCTCGTCCGGGTAGGACTCACCGAACATGGCCATCGCGCCCATCGCCTTGGCCTTGTCCAACTTCTCGAGGAAGGTGTGCACCTCGAAGTCGGCGAGCACGGCCTCATTGGTCACGGCCTCGACCTGCTCGAGCTGATCGGCGCTCAGCGCGCCCTGGCTGTTGAAGTCGAATCGCAGGTAACCCGGCCGGTTCAGCGACCCGGCCTGAACGGCGTTGGGGCCCAGCACCTGTCGCAGCGCCGCGTGCACCATGTGAGTGCCGGAGTGTCCCTGGGTCGCGCCCTTGCGCCAGTCGGAATCCACCGCAGCGACGACGGTGTCACCTTCGACGAACTCGCCCGACTCCACGTTGACGCGGTGCACCCACAGGCTTTTCGCGATCTTTTGCACGTCGGTGACGGCGGCCCGGGCGGTCTCACTGGAACCGGTGCCGCTGATGCTCCCCGCATCGGCGACCTGACCGCCGGACTCGGCGTAGAGCGGCGTGCGGTCCAACACGATCTCGACGCGGTCGGCGCCGGCTGCTCCGTCCGACCCGTGCGCCACCACCGGCACCCGTTTGCCGTCGACGAAGATTCCGAGAATCGTTGCCTGTGAGGTCAGTTCGTCGAAGCCGGTGAACTCGGTCGGCCCGGCGTCGACCAGTTCCCGGTAAGCCGTCAGGTCGGCGTGGGCGTGCTTTCGGGCGGCGGCGTCGGCTTTCGCGCGGCGGCGCTGCTCGGCCATCAGCTCGCGAAACCCGACCTCGTCGACCTGCAGATCCGCCTCGGCCGCCATCTCCAGAGTGAGCTCGATCGGGAAACCGTAGGTGTCATGCAGCGTGAAGGCATCCGAGCCGGACAGCGTGCCGGCGCCGGATGCTTTGGTGGCGTCGGCCACCTCCTCGAAGAGCCGCGAACCCGACTGCAGTGTGCGGTTGAACGCGGTCTCCTCGGCGACCGCGATCCGGCTGATCCGGTCGAAGTCGGCGACCAGCTCGGGGTAGGACGGGCCCATCGCATCCCGCACGGTGGCCATCAGTTCGCCGACGATCGGGCCGTCGATGTCGAGCAGCTTGGCCGAGCGGATGACCCGTCGCAGCAACCTGCGCAGCACATAACCGCGTCCGTCGTTGCCCGGGCTGACGCCGTCACCGATCAGGATGGCCGCGGTGCGGCTGTGGTCGGCGATGATCCGGTAGCGCACGTCGTCGTTCTTGTTCCCGACGTCGTAGCCGCGCGGGGCCCGGGCAGCCACCACATCGATGACCGGTCGCAGCAGGTCGGTCTCGTAGACGTTGGACACGCCTTGCAACAGGAAGGCGACCCGTTCGATCCCCATGCCGGTGTCGATGTTCTTGCGCGGCAACGGGCCCAGGATCTCGAAATTGTCCTTGCCGGTACCTTCACCGCGTTCGTTCTGCATGAACACGAGGTTCCAGATCTCGATGTAGCGGTCCTCGTTGGCTTCCGGGCCGCCCTCGACACCGAATTCCGGTCCGCGGTCGTAGTAGATCTCCGACGACGGACCGCACGGCCCGGGAATGCCCATCGACCAGTAGTTGTCGGCCATGCCGCGCCGCTGGATCCGCTCGGCCGGCAGGTCCGCGATCTCACGCCACAGCTGCACGGCCTCGTCATCGTCCAAATAGACAGTGGCCCAAAGCTTTTCCGGGTCCAAACCATAGCCGCCGTCGCCGACGTCGTTGGTCAGCAGCGTCCACGCCAGCGTGATGGCGTCCCGCTTGAAGTAATCGCCGAACGAGAAGTTGCCGGCCATCTGGAAAAACGTGTTGTGCCGGGTGGTGATGCCGACCTCGTCGATATCCGGTGTGCGGATGCACTTCTGGATACTGGTCGCGGTCGGGTACGGCGGCGTGCGCTGGCCGAGGAAGTACGGGACGAACTGCACCATGCCGGCATTGACGAAGAGCAGGTTGGGATCGTCGAGGATCACCGAGGCGCTGGGTACCTCGGTGTGGCCCGCGTTCACGAAATGATCGAGGAACCTCTTCCTGATCTCGTGTGTCTGCACTTCTCTGCTTCCTGTCCATCCTGTACTCGGCGACCCCAGATCGGGCCGCTGATCCGGCCTGTTGAGACCGCATCACAGTACCGGTACCGCCCATCCGGCCCGGACACGTGACGGATCCAAGCGTCCGCTAGCCCCCGACGAAAGACAGGCGCACCGAGCGACGCGGGTTGTCCCGGTTCAAATCCACCAGGACGACGCTCTGCCAGGTGCCCAGCAACGGCTCCCCCGCCTGCACCGGCACGGTGATCGACGGCGCCACTATCGCCGGCATCACGTGGTCGGCACCGTGACCGAAAGACCCGTGCGCATGCCGGTAGCGGTCATCTCGCGGCAGCAGTCGCTCGAGGGTGTCGAGCAGGTCGTCATCGGAGCCCGCGCCGGTCTCGATGATGGCGACCCCCGCCGTCGCATGCGGAACGAAGACGTTGCACAACCCGTCGCCCTTCGGAGAGCAGAACGCGCGCACGGAGTCGGTCAGATCGACGATGCGGCGACGCGCAGTATCGACATCCAGCACATCGGTATTCATCTGACCAGCCTACCGAGATCGACGCCGGCGCGATCTTCCGCGAGAGAACTGCACGCTGGCGTCGATCTGACCGCCTAGCGCTTGCCGCACAGGGCAGCGCGCTGGAGTGTTGCCTGGGCCATCTTGACGTGTGCGGCGTCGACCAGAACTCCGTTGACACCCACCGCGCCGAGACCCTTCTGCTCACCCTCGCGGTAGGCCGCGACATTGCGTTCGGCGAGCGCGATCTCTTCCTCCGTCGGCGCGTAGACCCGGTTGGCGACCTCGATCTGACTCGGGTGAATGGCCCACTTGCCGGTGTAACCCATCAGCCCGGCACGTCGGGCATCGCGTTCGTAGCCGGCCAGATTGCCGTAGTCCGGGTACGGCGCATCGATCGCGTCGATGCCGGCGATCCGGGCGGCGACGATCACCTTGTTGCGGGCATACGCCCAGAAATCACCGGGATACTCGCCCAGCGGGTCGAAGTTGGTGTCGACCCGAGCCCCCTGCGACAGCGAGAAGTCACCGACACCGAAGATCAGCGCATCCAGTCGCGGGCTCGCGACGGCGATCTCCTCGGCGTTCGCCAGCCCCTCGACCTCCTCGATCAGCACCTCGAGGCGAATCTGGCGGGACAGGCCGAGCTTGGTCTCCAGCTGGGTCAGCAGCACGTCGACCCACCAGACATCGCGCGCCCGAAGCGCTTTGGGAATGATGATGGTGTCCAGATTCTCGCCCGCCTGGGTGACGACCTCGACGATGTCGTCGTGGCACCACTGGGTGTCGAGACCGTTGATCCGGATGGCCCGCGCGGTCCGGCCCCAGTCGAGCTCGTTGAGTGCCTTGACCACTTTCGGACGTGCCGCCTCCTTGTGCGCGGGCGCGGTGGCGTCCTCGAGGTCTAGGAAGACCAGGTCGGCCTCCGACGCGGCGGCCTTGAGGAACATGTGGTCGTTGGCGGCGGGCACGGCAAGCTCCGAGCGCCGCAATAGTGACGTCATCCAGTGGTTCCTTTCACAGCACGCCTCTGGCTCGCAAGCCGTCGATGTCGTTGTCGCCCAGACCAAGTAGCTCGCCGTAGACCTCGACGTTGTTCTCCCCGATCCGGGGGCCGAGGTGGCCCACCCGGCCGGTGGCCCCGGAGAAACGCGGCACCGGAGCCTGGACGGTCATTGCGCCCAGCTCGTCGTCGGCGACCTTGACGAAGACCTCCCGGTGAGCCAGTTGCTCGTCGGCCACCAGCTGAGTGATGTCGTACACCGGCGCGGCGGCCACCTCGGCGGCGTCGAAGATCGCCATCGCCTCGTCCAGGGTCTTGGTGGCCACCCAATCGGCGACCACCTGATCCACTTCGCGGGCTCGCGACAGCCGGCCCTGCGGATCGGAGAAGTCGACATCGTCGACCAGGTCGGCGCGGCCGATGGCACGAAACACCCTGAGCGCCAACGTCGGTGAGCTACCCGACATGGCCAGCCACTTGTCGTCGGCGGTGCGATAGGTGTTGCGCGGCGCCGAGATGTCCCAGCGGTTACCGGCCCGCGTCGGCACCAGGCCGAGTTGGTCGTAGCCGAGCAGCGTCTGCTCGAGAAGACGAGCCAGCGGATCGATCAGGTTGATGTCGATCAACTGCCCGGGGGCGTCGTGCACGTCGCGGTGGTACAGCGCCATCATCACCGCATATGCGGCGTTGAGTGACGCCACCCCGTCGGCGAGCATGAACGGCGGCAACGTCGGGGGGCCGCTTTCCTCGCCGGTGATGTTGGCGAACCCGCTCATCGCCTCACCGAGCGTGCCGAAACCGGGCCGCTCGCTCTTCGGCCCGGTCAGCCCGTAGCCGGTGATGTGCAGCATCACGATCTTGTCGTTGACCGCGCGCAGCGCCTCGTAGTCGAGGCCCCACTTGCGCAACGTGGCCGGCCGGGTGTTGACGATCACGACGTCGGCATGCTGGACCAGTTGGCGAAGCAGCGCCTGGCCCTCGGCCACCCGCAGGTTGAGCGTGATCGACTTCTTGTTGCGTGACAGCGACTTCCACATCAGTCCGACACCGTCGACCTGATTGCCCCAGGTACGGATCGGATCGCCGCCGTCGGGTTGCTCGACCTTGATGACGTCGGCGCCGAACTCACCGAGGTAGGTGGCGGCCAGCGGTGCGGCGGCCAGTGTTGCGACGTCGAGTACCCGGATGCCCTCGAGCATCATGCGTGGACAGGCACGCCGGCCGGCCGTTGCAGCCCGAGGTGATCGCGCAGGGTCGACCCACTGTAGGAGTCGCGGAACAGCCCGCGGTGCTGTAGCTCCGGGATCACCATGCGGACCACGTCTTCGAATGCGCCGGGCAGATGTGTTGCGGCCAAGACGAATCCGTCGCAAGCGCCGCCATGGAACCACTCCTCCATCTGATCGGCGACCTGCTTGCCGGTCCCGACGAAACGCGGGCCCTGCAGCAGGGTCGCGCGGTGGCCGGCCAGGTCGCGCAGGGTGATCTTGTCACCGATGTGGGCGCGCAGGTTCTGCACCAGTCCTCGAATGCCCGACACGTTCTCGATCATCTCGTCGGTGATCGGGTCGTCCAGGTCGTGCTTGGCGAAGTCGTAGTTCATCAACTCCGACAGTAGGGTCAGCGACGCCATGGGGTGCACCAGATCGTTGAGGAAAACCTGCTCGCGTTCTTTGGCGTGGTCCTCGCTCTCGCCGACCACCGCATAGGCCATCGGGCAGAGCTTGACCGAGTCCGGGTCGCGGCCGGCGGCCCCGATCCGCTCTTTCTGGTCGGCGTAGTGATTGCGCGCCACCTCGATGCCCGGGTCACCGGTGAAAATCAAATCTGCCCAGCGGGAAGCGAATTCGCGTCCGCGACCCGACGAGCCGGCCTGGATCAGCACCGGGCGACCCTGCGGGGTGCGTGGCACGGTGAGCGGTCCGCGCACCGAGAAGAACTCACCCTTGTGGTGTAGCTCGTGAACCTTGTCCGGGTCGGCGTAGATGCCGTTGACGCGGTCGTGCAGGATCGCGTCGTCTTCCCAGGTGTCCCACAGCCCGACGGTGGCATCGAGGAATTCCTCGGCCCGGTCGTAGCGGGCGTCGTGGCCCAAATGCGTTTCCAGGCCGAAGTTCTGCGCTTCGCTGTCGTTGACAGACGTCACGATGTTCCACGCCGCCCGGCCGCCGGACAAATGGTCGAGGGTCGCGAACGTGCGGGCGATGTGGAACGGCGTGTAGTACGTGGTGCTGCCGGTCGCGCCCAGCCCGATGTGCGTCGTCGCTTGCGCGAGCACGCCCAGCACGATGGACAGGTCCAGCTTCACCGGGCGCGCGCCGTACTTGACCGCGTCGGCGACCGAGCCGCCGTAGATGCCCGGCATGGCCAGCCGGTCGTCGAAGAACATCAGGTCGAAACAGCCTTCTTCGAGGGTGCGACCGATCTTGGCGTAGTACGACGCATCGAGGTAACCGTGCTCGGTGGCCGGGTGCCGCCACGATCCCGCGTACACCGACGTGCTGCCCGCTTGCATGAAGGCGACGAGCGCCATCTGTCGTTGAGTCATAGTTGATGTCTAACATCTGATATATTAGATTTCAAGTTGTTCTCCTGCTTCGTCCCAATCCGGCCCGAAGGTCCTTGCCATGGCTTCGAATGACGGTGTCGACATCGGCGGCACGGTGCGCGAACGCGCCGCGCGCGAACTGCGCGACCGCATCCTGACCGGGGCCCTGCCCGCCGGTACGCGACTGGACCTCGACGCGATCACCAAGGAATTCGCCACCAGCCGTACCCCGGTGCGGGAGGCCCTGCTGGAGCTGTCCTACGACGGGTTGGTTCGCGTCGCGCCGCGTAGCGGCATCACAGTGATCGGGATGAGCCCCCAGGACGTCCTCGACAGCTTCACCATTCTGGGCGTGCTGACCGGTCAGGCCGCCGCGTGGGCGGCTCAGCGGGTGACCGACGACGGCATCGCCCGACTGCGTGAACTGGCCACCGAAGTCGAGACGCACGCCGGCGAGGACGGCATCGTCGACGCCAACTGGCAGTTCCACCGCGAAATCCACCGGGCCGCGCATTCTCGGCGGCTGATGGCGCAGATCCGGCAGGCGGTCAGGGTGGTCCCGTCGAATTTCTTCGGGATGTTTCCCGACCACGAGCACAACGCCATCGAGGAACACGGCGCGCTGGTGGCGGCGCTGGCCGACCGCGACGCCGACAAAGCCCGCGACATCGCCGAGCGACACGTGCTGGACGCGGGCCACTCGCTGGCCGACTGGCTACAGCAGGCGGACGGCTCGAACGCGACGAGTCAGAGCGGCACCTGAGTCCAGGCGTCCGTCGCTGCCGGACCGGCCCGACTCATCGCCGCCGCCGGATGATGGCGCGCAACTTCTCCAGCCGGCCGCTGATCTCGCGTTCGGCCCCGTGATTGGTCGGCCGGTAATAGTCCACGCCGATCAACTCATCCGGCGGATACTGTTGCGGCACAACGCCATCCGGGTCGTCATGGGCATATCTGTAGCCCTGCGCGTTCCCCAGTGCCGCGGCGCCGGAATAGTGGCCGTCGCGCAGATGCGGCGGCACCAGGCCGGCCTTGCCCGCGCTGATGTCCTGCATCGCCGACCCGATCGCGGTGGTGACGGCATTGGACTTCGGCGCCGAAGCCAGGTGGATGGTGGCGTGCGCCAACGTCAGTTTGGCCTCCGGCATACCGATCAGTGCGACGGTCTGCGCTGCGGCCACCGCGGTCGGCAGGGCCATGGGGTCCGCCATCCCGATGTCCTCGCTGGCCAAGATCATCAGCCGCCGCGCGATGAACCGCGGGTCTTCCCCGGCCACCATCATCCGGGCCAGATAGTGCAGGGCGGCGTCGACGTCCGAGCCGCGCACCGACTTGATGAAGGCGCTGATCACGTCGTAGTGCTGATCGCCGTCACGGTCGTAGCGGACCGCCGCCTTGTCCAGCGACTGTTCGATCGTCTCGACGCTGACCGTCTCCCCCGCCTCGGCCGCCACCTCCAGCGCGGTCAGCGCACGCCGAGCGTCGCCCGACGCCAGTCGGACCAGCAGGTCGACGGCCTCCGGGCTCACCTCCACCCGGCCACCCAGCCCACGTGGGTCATCGATAGCGCGCTGCACCACCGCACGGATGTCCTCGGAGCTCAGCGGCTGCAGCTGCAGGATCAACGATCGCGACAACAGCGGCGCGACAACAGAAAACGACGGATTCTCGGTGGTCGCGGCAACCAACAGCACCACCCGGTTCTCGACGGCGGCGAGCAGCGCGTCCTGCTGAGTCTTGGAGAACCGGTGCACCTCGTCGATGAACAACACGGTCTGCTCACCGTGCGCCGCCGCGCGCCGCGCAGTGTCGATGACCGCGCGCACTTCCTTGACCCCTGCCGACAGTGCCGACAACGCCTCGAACCGGCGTCCGGTGGCCTGCGACACCAACGAGGCCAGCGTCGTCTTTCCGCTGCCGGGCGGGCCGTACAGGATGGCCGACGCCATTCCCGAGCCCTCGACGAGTCGCCGCAGTGGCGAACCGGGATGCAAGAGGTGCGCCTGCCCCACCACTTCATCAAGGCTGGCTGGGCGCATCCGCACGGCCAGCGGCGCCGACGCGCCGATGAGCACGGAATCGCCGGGGCCGATCTCGTCGGGGACGTCGAACAGACCGTCGGGCACGGAGACAGGCTTACCACGTCGTTGCGACACGTAAGCGCGCAGTCTGAGCTCACAGCGCCGACGCCGATTACTTGCTAAGTTCTCGAAGGCGCACGCCTGGACATCTCCCCGACGACGAGGCAGGAGCGGCTATGAGCGAGCACCCTGGCAATCCCCAGCAGCCCTACGGCGGCAACCCCAATCCGGGTGACTACCCGCCGCCGCCCGGCTACGGCCCGCCGCCCGGACCGCCCCCGGGCTACGGACCACCACCAGGGCAACAGCAGCCCGGTTACGGGCCGCCGCCGGGATACGGTGCGCCGCCGCCACCTCCGGGCTACTCACCGCCTCCTGGCTACTCACCGCCACCCCCTCCGGGTTACGGTCCTCCGCCCGGCTACCCGCCACCCCCTGGCTACGGGCCGCCACCCGGCTACTCAGGCGGTCCGGGGTATCCCGCTGGTCCGGGTTACCCGGCCGGTTCTGGCTCCCTGTTCAGCGTCGGCGACGCTTTCAGTTGGGCCTGGAACAAATTCAGCAAAAACCTGGGTCCGCTGATTCTGGCGGCGGTGGTGTACTTCGTGATCGCCGCCGTCATCGACGCCCTGTTCTTTGCGCTGCTGGGTGGCGCCACGGCGAGCGCTCCGGACTTCGGCAGCGACTACGGCGCCTCGTTCACCGCGAGCCTGGGCGCGGGCGGCTCGCTGGTCTTGTCGATCGTGTCTTTCGTGGTCATCGTGTTCGTGCAGGCCGCGTTCCTGTCCGGCGGGCTCGACCTGGCCGACGGGCGGCCCGTCACCGTCGGCTCGTTCCTCAAGCCGCGCAACTTCGGGAATGTGGTCCTGGCCGGCGCTTTGCTCAGCGTGATCAGTGCCGTGCTGAACCTGATCTCGCTGCCCGGCTTCTTTTTCGCGCTGCTGTCGTTCCTCGCGCTGTTGGTTTTCGGCTTTGTTTCGGTGTTCACGCTCGCCTTTGCCATCGATCGCGCGCTCCCGCCGATCGACGCGCTGAAGGCCAGTCTCGACACGGCGCGGTCGCACATCGGCGAGACACTGCTGTCGCTGTTGGTGCAGGCCCTGCTGATTGGGGTGGGCATATTCGCCTGCGGCATAGGTCTTTTGGTCACCCTGCCGGTTGCGGGGCTGATCCAGGTGTACACCTACCGGCGGCTGTCCGGTGGCCAGGTCGCACCGCCCACCCCGTAGCCGCTAGCTGCAAGCGCGGCGACCCGCTGGACGCATCAACGGCGACCCGCTGCACCCGGCTTCGCCGCGCTTGCGATCGCCTAGCACGCCTCCGTGACGAAGTCGATCAGCTCCTCCACCCGGCCGATCAGCGCCGCGTCGAGGTCGGTCCAGTCGCGTACCCGGGCGCGGATGCGGCGCCACGCCGCCGCGATGTCGGCCTGGTCGGCGTGCGGCCAGCCCAGCGCCTCGCAGATGCCGTGCTTCCACTCCGTTCCGCGCGGGATCACCGGCCACTCCGACATTCCGAGCCGCGCCGGCTTGACGGCCTGCCAGATGTCGACGAACGGGTGGCCCACCACCAGCGTGTGCGCGCCACCGGGTCCGCGGTGCACCGCTTCGGCCAGCCGCGATTCTTTCGAGCCGGCCACCAGGTGGTCGACGAGCACGCCCAGCCGCCGCTGCGGGCCCGGCCGGAACTCGCCGACGATGCTCACGAGATCGTCGACACCGCCCAGGTATTCGACCACCACCCCCTCGCTGCGCAAGTCGTCACCCCAGACCTGCTCGACGAGCTCGGCGTCGTGGCGGCCCTCCACGTAGATCCGGCCGGTCCGCGCCACGCGGGCGCGCGCTCCGGTGACTGCCACCGAGCCCGACGCGGTGCGGGCAGCGGCCGTGGGGGCCGGGCCGCGCGGCGCCATCAGAATCACCGGTTTGCCGTCGACCAGAAATCCGGGGCCGACCGGGAACGGTCTGCGGCGGCCATGCCGGTCTTCGAGCTGCATCCGCCCGTACTCGATGCTCACCACCGCGCCGACGTAGCCGGTTTGCGCGTCCTCCACGACCATGCCGATCTCCGCGGGCACCTCGACGGACCGGGGTCGACGGGAGTTGTGCGGGTCGCGTGCGAGAACGTCTGAGCCGTAACGATCATCCACCCGAGCGATCCTAGGAAGGGTCGGCCGCCGAATCCGGTAACGCCACTCCGCCGACAACATTCGGAAAGACTGAGTTTGCCGCGCTGCGTCAATCAGGTTGGCGTGATGAGATGGCGGGCATGACCATCAAAGTTGCGCTGGAGCATCGCACCAGCTACACCTTTGACCGGCCCGTCCGAGTGTTTCCGCACGTCGTCAGGCTGCGGCCGGCGCCTCATTCGCGCACGCCGATCGAGGCCTACTCGCTGCGGGTCGAACCCGCCGACCACTTCGTCAACTGGCAGCAGGACGCCGTCGGCAACTTCGTCTACCGCCTGACCTTCCCGAACCCGACGAGCCGACTGACGATCACGGTCGGCCTGATCGCCGACCTGAAGGTGATCAACCCGTTCGACTTCTTCATCGAGGACTGGGCCGAGACCTGGCCCGACGGCGGATTCGTCTACCCCGAGCCGTTGGCCGACGAGCTCAAGCCCTATCTCCAGCCGATCGACGAGGACGGCTCCGGCTCGGGCCCCGGCGAGTTGGTCCAGGCCTGGGTGCGCAATTTCAAGGTCCCGTCGGGCACCCGCACGATCAACTACCTGGTCGAGCTCAACCGGCGGATCAACGTCGACCTCGGCTACAGCGTTCGGATGGAACAAGGAGTACAGACACCGGATTTCACGCTGCGAAGCGCAGTGGGGTCCTGTCGCGACTTCGCCTGGCTGCTGGTGTCGGTCGCGCGCCAGATGGGGCTGGCGGCCAGATTCGTGTCCGGCTACCTGGTTCAGCTGACATCCGACGTGAAGGCACTCGACGGACCGTCAGGCCCCTCGGCAGACTTCACCGACCTGCACGCCTGGGCCGAGGTCTACGTCCCCGGCGCAGGCTGGATCGGATTGGATCCGACGTCGGGCCTGTTCGCCGGCGAGGGCCACATTCCGCTCGCCGCGACACCGAGTCCGGCCAGCGCGGCGCCGATCACCGGCGGCATCGAGCCGTGCCACTCCACGCTGGAGTTCTCCAACACGGTCACCCGCATCCACGAGGATCCGCGTGTCACGCTCCCCTACACCGACGCGGCGTGGGCCGGCATCCAAAAAGTCGCCCAGGGTGTGGACGAGCGTCTGACCGCCGGAGATGTGCGGCTCACCATGGGCGGCGAGCCGACGTTCGTCTCGATCGACAACCAGGTCGACGACGAGTGGACCACCGACGCGGACGGCCCACACAAGCGCCGACTCGCCTCCGCGCTGGCTGCCCGGCTCAAAGAGCAGTGGGCGCCGCAGGGCCTGGTACATCGCGGGCAGGGCCGGTGGTATCCCGGTGAACCGTTGCCCCGCTGGCAGATCGGGCTCTACTGGCGAACCGACGGCGAACCGCTGTGGCCCGACGACACATTGCTGGCTGACCCCTGGGGCGGTCCCGCGACCGGGCCGCCGGCGGACAGCACGACAGCCAAGGATCTGCTGGCCGCGATCGCCACCGATCTGGGGCTGCCCGACTCGCAGGTCCGGCCGGCCTACGAAGACCCGCTGTCCTGGTTGGCCGCCCAAACCCGGTTGCCACACGGCGATCCGGTGCCCGCCAGTGCCGACCTCGACCCCGAAGCGGGCCGGGACACACCCGCGGCCCGCGCCGAACTCGTCACCCGCCTCGACGAATTCACCACGAGCCCAAGCGCATTCGTTCTTCCACTGCACTGGCGGGAGGACGACCTCGGCTGGGCCAGTGCCAACTGGCGGCTTCGTCGCGGCCGCGTCGTGCTGGTCGCCGGCAACTCACCTGCGGGGCTTCGGCTGCCACTGGATTCGATCAACTGGGAGCCGCCCCGGCCGTCGTTCGCGAAAGACCCGACCACCGTTGACGGAGCGCTGGACTCGCCGGCGGCGGATGCGGTGGTGGACGACGATGACGACGCGCCGACGACCGCGATGGTCGCCGAGGCGCGCGACGGATTGCTGTACGTCTTCCTGCCGCCCACCGAGGCGTTGGATCACTTCGTCGACCTGATCGGCCGGGTGCATGCCGCCGCGGCGAAGATCGGCCGCGCGGTGGTCATCGAAGGCTACGAACCGCCGGCCGACCCACGGCTGACCTCGACGACGATCACCCCCGACCCGGGCGTGATCGAAGTCAACGTGGCGCCTACCGCCAGCTTCGCCGAACAGGCCAGTCAACTCGAAACCCTGTACGAACAAGCCAGATTGGCACGGCTCTCCACCGAATCGTTCGCCCTCGACGGCAGCCACGGCGGCACCGGCGGCGGCAACCACATCACGCTGGGCGGCGCGACCCCGAAGACGTCGCCGCTGTTGCGGCGACCCGACCTGTTGGTGTCGCTGCTCACCTACTGGCAACGGCATCCGTCGCTGTCCTACCTGTTCGCCGGGCGGTTCATCGGCACCACCTCGCAGGCACCGCGGGTCGACGAGGGCCGCGCCGAGGCGCTGTATGAACTCGAGATCGCCTTCGCCGAAATCGACCGGCTCACTGCGGCTTCCGGGGCCGACGCGCCACGACCGTGGATCATCGACCGGGCGCTGCGGCATCTGCTGACCGATATCACCGGCAACACCCACCGCGCCGAATTCTGCATCGACAAGCTGTACAACCCGTACAGCCTCCGCGGCAGGCTCGGTCTGCTCGAGCTGCGGGGCTTCGAGATGCCGCCCCATCTGCGGATGGCGATGGTGCAGTCGCTGCTGGTGCGGTCACTGGTGGCCTGGTTCTGGGATGAGCCGCTGCGAGCGCCGCTGATCCGGCACGGATCGAACCTGCACGGTCGATACCTGTTGCCGCACTTCCTGATTCAGGACATCGCCGACGTGGCCGCGGACCTGCGCGCGCACGGTATTCCCTTCGAGACCAGCTGGCTGGACCCGTTCACCGAGTTCCGCTTTCCCCGCATCGGCACCGCGGTGTTCGGCGGCGTGGAGATCGAACTGCGGGGCGCGATCGAACCGTGGAACACCCTCGGGGAGGAGTCGACGGCGACCGGTACCGCCCGCTACGTCGACTCGTCGGTGGAGCGCCTCCAAGTGCGGGTGATCGGCGCCGACCGGGAGCGCTATCTGCTGACCTGCAACGGCTATCCGGTGCCGCTGCTGGCCACAGACAACCCCGACGTGCACGTCGGCGGTGTGCGATTCCGCGCCTGGCAGCCGCCGAGCGCGCTGCACCCGAGCATCACCGTGGACGGGCCGCTGCGATTCGAACTCGTCGACCTGACCACCTCGACGTCTCGCGGCGGCTGCACGTACCACGTCGCCCACCCGGGCGGTCGCGCCTACGACGACCCGCCCGTCAATGCGGTCGAAGCGGAGTCGCGTCGCGCCCGGCGTTTCGAGGCGACCGGATTCACCCCGGGCAAGCTGGATATTTCCCGGATCCGGGAGATGCAGGCCCGAATTTCCACAGACATCGGCGCGCCGGGCATCCTCGATCTGCGGCGCGTGCGTACGGTCCTGCGGTAATGGCTTCGGCAGAAATGGCACTGCACCACCCCAGCGAGTCTTCGGCAGCTTTCCAGGACCGCCCCGATGTCGACCGGCTGCTGGCCGGGTACCGGGCCGCGCGCGCCCAGGAGACATTGTTCGACCTGCGGCCACCCGGTCTGCAGGGGCCGGTGATCGGCTACGACGAGTTCTTCGACCAGAGCGGCACGGTGCGCCCAGCCTGGGCCGACCTGGCCGACGCGGTCGGTGATCGCGGCCGGGCCGGCATGAGCCGACTGGGCGCGGCGGTCCGCCAACTGGTGAACAACGACGACATCAGTTACACCGAAGTCGATCCCACCAAGCAGCCCAGTGCGAGCGGTCACGGAGAGTCGCGACCGTGGCGACTGGACCCGCTACCGCTGGTGGTGTCGGCCGGCGATTGGGACACGCTCGAGACCGGGCTGGTGCAACGGTCCCGGGTGCTCAATGCCGTGTTGGCCGACCTGTACGGCAACCGGCGCACCCTCGTCGAGGGTGTGCTGCCCCCGGAATTGTTGTTCGCCCATCCCGGATATGTGCGCGCCGCCAACGGAATCGAGGTGCCCGGGCACCACCAGCTCTTCATGCACGCCTGCGACGTCAGCCGGCAATCCGACGGCACATTCCAGGTGAACGCCGACTGGACCCAGGCGCCGTCGGGCGCCGGATACGCACTCGCCGATCGACGGGTGCTCGCCCAGGCTCTACCGGATCTCTACGAGAAGGTCGGACCGCGGCCGACGACTCCGTTTGCGCAGGCGTTGCGGCTGGCTCTGATCGACGCCGCACCCGACGGCGTGCAGGACCCGGTGGTCGTCGTGCTGAGCCCGGGTATCTACTCCGAGACCTCATTCGATCAGGCGTATCTCGCGACGCTGCTGGGCTTCCCGTTGGTCGAGAGCGCGGACCTCGTGGTGCGCGACGGCAAGTTGTGGATGCGCTCGCTGGGCACCCTGAAACGGGTCGACGTGGTCTTCCGCCGCGTCGATGCCGCCTACACCGACCCGCTCGACTTGCGCGCCGACTCCCGACTCGGGGTGGCCGGGCTGGTGGAGGCGCAGCACCGCGGCACGGTGACGGTGGTGAACACCGTCGGCAGCGGAATCTTGGAAAGCGCTGGGCTGCAACGATTCCTGCCCGAGCTGGCCACCCGTCTACTCGGGGAGTCGCCGCTGTTGTCCAGCGCGCCCAGCTACTGGGGCGGCATCGACAGCGAACGCTCCCATCTGCTGGCCAACCTCTCGTCGCTCTTGATCAGGCCCACCATCGGCGGGCAGACGCTCGTCGGACCGACCCTGTCCTCGGCGCGGCTGGCCGAGTTGTCCGACTGCATCACGGCGATGCCTTGGCAGTGGGTCGGTCAGGAGTTGCCCCAATTCTCCTCGGCCCCAACCAGTTACGCCACCGAGTTGTCCGCAGGCGGAGTGGGCATGCGACTGTTCACCGTGGCACAGCGCGGTGGCTACGCGCCGATGCTCGGCGGCCTCGGCTATGTGCTGACCCAGGGGCCGTCCGCCTATACGCTGAAAACCATTACCGCGAAGGATGTCTGGGTTCAGCCCACGCACCGGTCGCGCACCGAGACGGTCACCCTGCCGGCTCCGGAGACGCCGGTGAAGGCTGGCGCGGGCACGCTGGGCGTCAGCTCTCCGCGCGTCCTGTCCGACCTGTTCTGGATGGGACGCTACAGCGAGCGTGCCGAGAACATGGCCCGGCTGCTGATCGCGGCTCGCCGCCGTTACTACGAGTTCCGGCACCGCCAGGAGATTTCCGAGAGCCAGTGCGTGCCAGTCCTGATGGCCGCGCTCGGCCGCATCACCGGAACCGACCCTGGACCGGAGGATCAGGCCGAGACGATCGCCATCGCGCCCTCGACACTGTGGTCGCTGACCATGGACCGCGACCGCCCCGGCGCACTGGTGCATTCGGTGGACCGACTGGCGCTGGCCGCCCGCGCGGTGCGCGACCAGTTGTCCAGCGACACCTGGGGCGTGCTGGCCGGCGTCGAGCGGGCGCTGGCGCACGACGCCGAACCTCCCGACTCACTCGCCGAGGGCGACGCGGTGCTGGAAACGGCGCAATCCCAGACGCTGGTCGGCATGCTGACGCTGGCCGGGGTGGCCGCCGAGTCGATGGTGCAGGACGTCGGCTGGACCATGATGGACATCGGTAAGCGCATCGAGCGGGGCCTGGGGCTGACCGCCCTGCTGAGGGCGACGTCGACCACCGTGCTGGCGCCGGCCGCCGAGCGGACAGTTATCGAATCAACCCTGATCGCAACGGAATCCGCGGTCATCTATCGCCGACGAACGGCCGGCCAGGTGAGCGTGACCGCGCTCGCGGAACTGATGCTGTTCGACTCGACCAACCCGCGGTCGCTGGTGTATCAGCTGGAGCGGCTCCGGACCGATCTCGGCGATCTGCCCGGCTCGTCGGGCTCCTCACGCCCGCAGCGGATGGTCGCCGAGATCAGCACGCTGCTGCGACGGTCGCATCCCGCGGAGCTGGAAGCGGTCTCCCCCGACGGACGCCGGGAGAAGTTGGCCCAACTGCTCACCACGACCCACACCGCATTGCGCGAACTGGCCGAGGTGATCACCGCGACCCAGCTGGCCCTGCCAGGAGGCACGCAGCCGCTGTGGGGCGGCGACGAGCGGCGCACGATGCCGTGACCGCCGCCCTCAGGCGCTGAGCGTGGTGGATTTCCCCGAGACCGCGGTCACCTCGTCGATGACGTTGTGAATGAACTTCATCTTCTCCAGTACCGCGATCGGCAGCACGAACGGATACAAGTCGTCGTGGCCCATCGACCGGTTCACCATGTTCAGCGACCACGACACCGGGAGCCACATGTCGATGATCGTCATGAATGCGCTCGGTCCCAGGACCGGCCGATCGAAAGTGGCTGTCGCGGGCGCGAAGCCGGACCACGCCGCCGTGTCGAGCGTGTCGCGGATATGGAGATAGTGGGCGAACGTCTCGGCCCAATCCTCCGCCGGATGCATCGTCGCGTATGACGAGACGTACTTCTGTTCCCAGCCCGCGGGCGCGCCTTCGCTGTAATGCCGGTCCAAAGCCGCCTGATAGTCGGCGTTCGCGTCGCCGAACAACTCAGTGAACCGCGCGTCGAACTCCGCGGACGGTGTGATCAGCCGGTAGTAGTAGTAGTGCCCGACCTCATGCCGGAAGTGTCCCAGCAGGGTGCGGTACGGCTCGTCCATCTCCACCCGCAACTGCTCGCGGTGCACGTCGTCGCCCTCGGCCAAATCCAGTGTGATGACGCCGTTTTGGTGCCCGGTGGTCACGCGCTCGTGCGCACTGGACAGCAGCCGGAAAGCCAGACCGTAGTCGGGGTCTTCGGACCGCGGGACGATCGGCAGCTTCAATTCGTGGAGTTCGGCGATCAGCCTGCGCTTGGCCGCCTCGGCGCGGGCGAACTCGGTCAGACCGGCGGTGTCTGAGTCGTTGGGTCGTTCACTGGTCAGCACGCACGAGCTGCACAGCCAGGTCGGCGTGCGAATCGGAACAAGCCAATTGCATTTCGCGAGATTGCGATTGGCGCACAGTTCGTATTCGCTGGCGCTGACGAAGCCGGCGCGGTCGGCGTCATCGCCGGTGGTGATCACCAGCAGCGCCATCTCGTCGAGGGAGAACCCGAGCGCGCTCCCGCACGCCAAACAGGCGGAGTTCTCGAAAGTCAGCCGCTGGCCGCAATTGGGGCAGTGGAAGTCACGCATACAACTGGTCACCTTCGTAGGGCGCTACGTCGACCGCGACGTCGATCACGCTGTTCTCGGCATTGGTATAGATGATTCCGCGCAGGGGCGGCACGTCGGCGTAGTCGCGACCGCGCCCGACGATGACGTATCGCTCGTCGACCATCTGGTTGTTGGTGGGATCCAGTCCGAGCCATTCGAATTGGCCCGGCGGCTGGGGCGTCCACACCGCCGCCCACGCATGCGTCGCGTCGATTCCGATCATGCGATCCTTCCCCGGCGGCGGGTTGGTGGCCAAGTAACCAGACACGTAGCTGGCGGCGAGGCCGTTGGCGCGCAGGCAGGCGATCGCCAGCCGCGCGAAGTCCTGACATACCCCTTCGCGGGCTTTCAGAACCTCTTTGACGCCAGTCGATACCGTGGTCGATCCGGAGCGATAAGTGAAGTCGGTGTAGATCCGCGTGGTGAGGTCGCCCAGCACCTCCGCCAGCGGCCGTCCGGGCTCGAAACTCGGTGCGGCATAGTCGCGTACTTCGTCGGTGATCTCGGGCGGGTTGAGGTCCAAAGCGAACTCGGTCGCCAGCGCTCCCCGCACACCCACCGGGCGGGCCTGCTCCCACGGCGCCAGCGCCGGTCCCCCGCCCCAGCGTTCGGGTGGCGACGGATACACCTCGACGACGGACTCACTGGTGATCGTCAGGATCTGGTGCGGCTCGGTGACGTGAAAATACGAGCTGACGTTTCCGAAGATGTCCGTGCTGGTCGAGCTGTCGGCCGGCGCCGGGGAGATCCGCAGCTCGTGGGACAGGCAACGCTGCCGCATCAGGTCTCGAGGGGTCAGGAATCCCCGGCCGTAGGAACTGGTCACCACATCGGAGTAGCGGTACTCGGTGCGATGGGTGATTCGGTACCGCGACCTCGGACCCGGCGGATGCGGATCGGCTGACGGCCCCCGATCGGTCTCGGGGCTCGGCGACGTCACGCTCCAACAGTAGTGAGGCGCGCAGACGCGCGCAGCGGCGCAGCGCGATCAGCTCCTTGCGGGTGCCCGACGAGGTCGCCAAGTCGCCTTGATCGCCGATGAGCCGCAGGTCTACACACTTCGACGGCTACCCGGCGGTGCTGGTGCAGCTCGCCGCGATCGACCAGCGCAGCCTCTACGACCTGATCGTCGAGGCCTGGCTCAAGCAGATCCCAAAATGCCTGGTACAGGAGTTTCACGAGCACTCCCGCTGACTCGTTCTTGGGTATCTCCTGTCACTCGAGTAACAGGAGTATCACAGGTCACTCTATCCACTTCATCACGACAAGATAACTTGAACCTCATATAACTCACTAGTTATAAAGCGCACCAATTACCCCAGTAATTAACTTGAATATGCATTAGCAACACAAAACGCGTCATTAAACTTTAATCTCATTGATTACTAAAGCCCCACTCATTGACTCCTTTCACTCGTGCTTGTTAGACCTGTTAAATGAGTCATTTAGGTGGGTTTCTGAGCACGATGTGCAAGCACCTGGTGATAGGCGCATTGGTCGTCCTGGGCATGACGCTGTTGGTCAATCCGACCACCGGGGTGGCCTATGCGGACGGCATGAACTGGGACGCGGTCGCGCAGTGCGAATCCGGGGGCAACTGGCACGCCAACACCGGCAACGGGTTCTACGGTGGGTTGCAGTTCAAGCCGGCGACCTGGGCCGCCAATGGCGGCGTCGGCGACCCGGCAACGGCATCGCGTGAGCAGCAGATCGCGGTGGCCAATCGGGTGCTTGCCACGCAAGGGCCCGGCGCGTGGCCGAAATGCGGCGGCAACGGGCAGCTGTTCCCGATTCAGATCGTGAACATCTTCCTGCACCCGGTGCGTGGGACTTTGGAGACGATCATGTCCCTGGTTCCGCACTAGACCGTCCGCGGGCGACGTGACCGCGCTGTGATAGCTGTCGTGATAGCCCCGTAACCGCGTGTTCCGAGGGGTCGGTTGACGGGCTAACTATCGCGTCGGGCTAACCAGCCGGTTGCAGCTCGAACACCGGGATGACCCGCGACGTCTTCGCCTGGTACTCAGCGAAGCCCGAGGCGACGGCCGTGATCTTCGGGAACAACTCGTCGCGTTCGTCCCGCGGCAGTTCGCGGGCGGTGACGTCGAAGGACTCGTTGCCGACCTCGATGTGCGCCGACGGGTTGGCCCGCAGGTTGTGCACCCACGCCGGGTTGACGTCGGCGCCGGCGAACGACCCGATGATGACCAACTTTCCGTCGATCCGGAAGTACGCCAGCGGTGACACCCGTTGCTGGCCGGACTTGGCGCCGGTGGTGGTCAGCAGCAACAGGTCGGCTCCCTCGAACTGACCGCCTACCTTGCCGTCGTTGGCGCGGAACTCCTCCGCGATGTCCTGGTTGAAGGCCTTGATCGACTCGTTGTCGGGAAATCCTGCGGGCATGTTCGCTCCTTCTCATCGCTGCGCTGTGCTTTGTCGAGGCGCGCACAGGGCGCGCACGGGCACAGCGCTGACAACCGGGGCCGGGCCGACTCCTATTCCGTGACGGCGGGCGGCCGGGGCCGAATCACGGACGCGGCGGTTGTTTCGCCGACACCGGCTCAGGCTTGGCGTCGATGCCCGATTCTTTGCGCTGCTGGGCGGTGATCGGCGCCGGAGCGTCGGTGAGCGGGTCGACACCGCCGCCGGACTTGGGGAACGCGATCACCTCGCGGATCGATTCCAGCCCGGCCAGCAGGGCGACGATGCGGTCCCAGCCGAACGCGATACCACCGTGTGGCGGCGCACCGAAAGCGAAGGCGTCCAAGAGGAATCCGAATTTCTCCTGCGCCTCGGCATGGTCGATGCCCATCATCGCGAACACCCGCTCCTGCACGTCGCGGCGGTGGATACGAATCGACCCGCCGCCGATCTCGTTGCCGTTGAGCACGATGTCGTACGCCATTGCCAGCGCGTTGCCGGGGTCGGTGTCGAACGTTCCCTCGGACGCGGGATTCGGCGAGGTGAACGCGTGGTGCACGGCTGTCCACGCACCGGAGCCGACGGCCACGTCACCTGCCGCGGTGGCGTCGTCGGCGGCCTCGAACAACGGCCAGTCGACGACCCACGTGAACGCCCACGCCGTCGGGTCGATCAGGTCGAGGCGTTTGGCGACTTCGATTCGCGTCGCCCCCAGCAGTGCCCGGGCCGCCTTGACCGAGCCCGCCGAGAAGAAGATGCAGTCGCCCGGCTTCGCGCCGACGTGCGCGGCCAGACCGTCGCGTTCGGCATCGGTGAGGTTCTTGGCGACAGGCCCGCCGAGCGTTCCGTCCTCGGCGACCAGCACGTAGGCCAGACCCTTGTGGCCGCGCTGCTTGGCGAAATCCTGCCAGCCGTCCAGCGTGCGGCGCGGCTGCGAAGCGCCACCCGGCATCACCACCGCACCGACATATGGCGCCTGGAACACCCGAAACGTGGTGTCGGAGAAGTAATCCGTGCATTCGACGAGTTCGAGGCCGAAGCGCAGGTCGGGTTTGTCCGAGCCGAATCGGCGCATCGCCTCTGCGTAGGTGATGCGCGGCAGGGGCGTCGGCACGTCGTAGCCGATGACCGACCACAGCGCCTTGAGGATCTCCTCGGAGATCGCGATGACGTCGTCCTGGTCGACGAAGCTCATCTCCATGTCGAGTTGGGTGAACTCGGGCTGGCGGTCGGCGCGGAAATCCTCGTCGCGGTAGCAGCGCGCGATCTGGTAGTACCGCTCCATGCCCGCGACCATCAGCAACTGCTTGAACAGCTGCGGGCTCTGCGGCAGGGCGTAGAACGAGCCGGGCTGCAAACGGGCCGGCACCAGGAAGTCGCGGGCGCCCTCGGGTGTCGATCGCGTCATCGTCGGCGTCTCGATCTCGACGAAGTCGTGCTTGGCGAGCACCTCACGCGCAGCGGCATTCACCTTGGAGCGCAACCGGATTGCGTTGCCGGGGCCCTCACGCCGGAGGTCCAGGTAGCGGTACTTGAGTCGGGCCTCCTCGCCCGGCGTCTCGTCGAGCTGGAACGGCAGCGGGGCGCTTTCGTTGAGCACCGTCAGCGACGACGCGTTGACCTCGATCTCACCGGTGTCGATGTCGGCGTTGGCGTTGCCGTCCGGGCGTATCTCGACGACACCGTCGACGACGATGCAGAACTCGGCGCGGAGCCGATGCGCCTGGTCCAGCACGTCGGTGGCGCGGAAGACCACCTGCGATACCCCGGTGGCATCGCGCAGGTCGATGAAGATCACCCCGCCGTGGTCGCGGCGGCGAGCCACCCAGCCGGCCAGCGTCACTCGTTGACCGGCGTCGGTGGCCCGCAATGAACCAGCGGCGTGACTGCGCAGCACGAATACTCCTCGCGAATGGTGGGGACGACAGCCCAGTCTAGGAGGCGGTAATTTCGGTGGTTGTCATGGATATTGCCGTCGTTGGTCCAGGAGCGGTCGGGACGACGCTCGCCGCGTACCTCTCCGCCGCCGGACATCCGGTGCAAGTCTGCGGGCGGACCCCGAGATCACAGCTCGAGCTCCGGCCCGACGACGCCGACCCGATCGTGGTGCCGGGTCCGATCCGCACTGATCCAGCCGACATCAACGGGCCGGTCGCCGTCGTGCTGCTGTCGGTGAAGGCCACCCAGAACGCCGAGGCGGCGCGCTGGCTGAGTCGGTTGTGCGACGCCGAGACCATCGTGGTCGTCCTGCAGAACGGCGTCGAACAGGTCGAACAGGTGCAGCCGCTGTGCGCGTCGTCGACCGTCATCCCCGGCATCGTCTGGTTTTCGGCGGAAACCCAGCCCGCGGGCTGGGTTCGACTGCGCACCCAGGCGCGCCTGACACTGCCGACGGGGCCCGCCGCCGAGACCGTCGCCGATCTGTGGCGCACCGCCGGTGGCGTCGCCGACTGCGACCCGGACTTCGTGACCGCGGCCTGGCGCAAATTACTGGTCAACGCGGTGGCCGGCCTGATGGTGCTCACCGGTCGGCGGTCGGGGATGTTCCGCCGCGACGACCTCGCGGAGTTGGCACGCCGCTACGCCGGCGAGTGTCTCGCGGTCGCCCACGCCGAGGGCGCGCAGTTGGCCGACGACGTCGCCGCCGGCACCGTGGAGATGTTCCGCGAGGCGCCCGTCGACATGGGCACCTCCATGCTGGCCGACCGTGAGGCCGGCCGGCCGCAGGAGTGGGACATCCGCAACGGTGTGATCGTCCGCAAGGCACGCGCGCACGGCATCGCGACGCCGATCAGCGACATCCTGGTGCCGCTGCTGGCCGCGGCCAGCGACGGCCCGGGCTGACCGCGATCAGCAGCAGCCCTGCCAGGCGCGGCGCCGCGGCGCATCCGGGTCGTCGGCGATGACGTCACGCCGGGACCCGACGATGCGGGTCGGGCGCCGTCGGGTGTCGTAGCGCGGCCAGTCCTCCGCCCACGTCGTCGAGTCGTCACCGACGGCGAACTGCAACCAGGTCCGCTGCAGCCTGCGCCCCACGGCTGGTGTCCGCCACCTGCCGGCGGGATGCAGGCGCCGACCCAGATGCGAGCCGTAGGTGTGCAGGATGTGCACGATCTCGCTGCCGTGCACCGCGCCCAGCCCGGCCACCCGCAGCGTCACCGGCGTGTGGTCGAAGCGGTAGACATACGTCGGGGCCAGGTCGCTGTAGGCGTCGGCGAAGGCCCAGGTCGGTGCGATGAACATCGCGTCGGCGCCGAAGGCCTCCAGTGCGCGCCGGCCCGGATAGCGCGGGTAGGCCGCCAGCATCCGATCCCTGGTCTCCGGCACGAATCGACTGACGTAGCGCTGCACGGTGTCCGGTGTCGTCGGCAGCATCGGCGGCTTGTCCCGGACGAACAGCGCCGCCTCGCGCCGATTGGTGCCGACGATCAGCGGGACGCGCGCGATGGCGGACGACCGGGCCGCCTCGATCGGATGCCGCGGCAGCAGGTCCACCCCGTACGTCAGTCCGTGTGCGAGCGTCGGCGACGACGTGACACTGTCGAGCTGCAATTGCCCTGCGGCGCGCCGCAATTGGCGAGCAGGCAGTTCTTTCAACTCCGCCGCGGTCACCCCGAGCCGAGCCAGGAAGCGCTGCGCCTGCTCGGCCCGGGTGGCACGATCGGCGATCAGCGGCAGCGCCGGACTCTGCGCGATCGCCCGCGCGAACAGGCCGTCGGCGGCCGGGCTGGCGAGCATCGCCAATACCGAAGTGGCACCGGCGGATTCACCGAACACCGTCACCCGGTCGGGATCCCCGCCGAACGCCGCGATGTTGTCGCGCACCCAGGTCAATGCTGCGATCTGGTCGCGCAGGCACAGGTTGTCGTCGAACCCCGCGCCGAGGTCGCCGAGCTCGAAACCGCCGAAGACGCCGACCCGGTAGGTGACATTGACGACGACCACGTCGCCGTTGGCGGCCAGCCGCGATCCGTCGTAGAGCTGTAGTTGCCCGGCGCCGTTGAGGAATGCCCCGCCCGGTATCCACACCAGCACCGGCAGCGATCCGGAGCTGTCGGGCGACCACACCGTCACGGTGAGGCAGGCCTCGTCGCGAATCTTCGGATCGTTGCGATCGCCCGCGGCAATCGACCGGCTCTGCGGCGGCAGCGGACCGTGCTCGAGGGCCTCGCGGACACCGGTCCACGGCGACAGCGGAGCCGGCGCCGTGAAGCGACGCTCACCGACCGGCTGCTCGGCGTAGGGCACGCCGCGCCACACTGCGACGCCGCCTTCCACGCGGCCGCGAAGCTCGCCGAACGTCGTGCGCGCGAGGGCGGGAACTTCGGCAACCGCGGGCACGCCTGAATCGTAGTGTGCAAAGCTGATCTTGCCGGGCTGAGAATTCGCCGGCGCCGCCTCGAACCGCAAACGGAGAAGCGATGACCTTCAACGAGGGTATGCAGATCGACACCAGCACAACGGCGTCGTCGGGTGGCGGTGGCGGGCGGGGCATTGCGATCGGCGGCGGACTCGGCGGGTTGCTGTTCCTGGTGGTCGCCCTGCTCCTCGGTGTCGACCCCGGAAAAGTGGTCAACCAGATTCCGGCACCGAACGCCAGCCAGGACGTCGCGCCCGGCTTCGATCTGGGCAAGTGCCGCACCGGGGCCGACGCCAACCAGTACGTGCAGTGCCGGGTGGTCGCCACCGGCAACTCAGTCGACGCGGTGTGGAAGCAGCTGATGCACGGCTACACCCGCCCGCGGGTCCGGCTGTTCAGCGGCCAGGTCGACACCGGATGCGGCGCAGCCAGCACCGAGGTGGGGCCGTTCTACTGCCCGGTGGACAAGACCGCGTACTTCGACACCGGCTTCTTCGATGTGTTGCGCACCCAATTCGGTTCCAGCGGTGGACCTTTGGCACAGGAATACGTGGTGGCCCACGAGTTCGGCCATCACGTTCAAGACCTGCAGGGTTCACTCGGGCGAGCTCAGCAGGGCGCCCAGGGCGCCGGCGGCAACGGAGTGCGGACCGAGTTGCAGGCCGACTGCTACGCCGGAGTATGGGCCCACTACGCCTCCACGACCAAACAAGAGGGCACCGGAGTTCCGTTCCTGGAACCGTTGAGCGACAAGGACATCGCCGACGCGCTCTCGGCCGCATCGTCGGTCGGAGACGATCGCATCCAGAAGTCGTCCACCGGCCGCGTCAACCCGGAATCCTGGACTCACGGCTCCTCGGAGCAGCGCCAGCACTGGTTCACCGTCGGCTACCAGAGCGGTGACGCCAACCAGTGCGACACCTTCCGCGCACCCGACTTGAACTAGCTCAGAACAGCGTCGGTTGCACCGGCTCCGCTGACGGCCGGGACGGCGCGGCCGCCATCCGTCTGGGCTCGCCGGCCAGCCCGTGTCTGGCGAGCAACGGGGCCGCTTTCGCCCGCAGTTCGTCCCGGTACGACTGCGGCAAATACGCTCCGCGGCTGTACAACTCGCGATACCGGGCGACCAGTTGAGGGTGAGCCTGCGCCAACCACGACATGAACCAGTCGCGGGTCGACCCGCGCAGATGCAAACCGAACACCGTGGCGCTGCCGGCCCCGGCCGCCGCGATCTGACGCAGCAGTCCGTCGAGATGCTCGGCGGAATCCGTGAGAAAGGGCAGGACGGGGGCCACCAGGACGTGGCAGTCCAATCCGGCCTCGCGGATCGCGGCGATCAAGCCGAGCCGCGCCTGGGGGCTCGGCGTGCCGGGCTCCACCTGCCGGTGCAACTCGGCGTCGCCGACGGCCAGGGATACCGAGACGCTCACCGGAACCTGCTGCGCAACGTCGACGATCAGCGGCAGATCCCGGCGGAGCAGTGTTCCCTTGGTCAGAATCGACAGTGGCGTGCCCGACTCCCCCAGTGCAGCGATGATGCCGGGCATCAGCGCGTAGCGTCCCTCAGCGCGCTGATAGGGGTCGGTGTTGGTACCCAAGGCCACCGTCTCACGGCACCAGGACCGTCGGCTCAACTCTCGGCGCAGGACCTCGACGACGTTGGTCTTGACGACGACCTGGTTGTCGAAATCATTGCCGTAGTTGAGATCCAGATACTCGTGCGTGGGCCGGGCGAAGCAGTACCGGCACGCGTGCGAGCAACCGCGGTAGCCGTTGACGGTGTAGTGGAACGGTAGCGCGGTGGAGTTCGGAACTCGGTTCAGCGCCGACTTGCACAGCACCTCGTGAAAGGTGATCCCGTCGAACTGAGGCGTGCGCACACTGCGGACGAATCCGATGCGCTCCAACCCGGGCAGCGCCCCGTCGTCCACCTGGATGCTCTGCCCGTCCCACCTCATACTGCATTCGAACGCGTGTTCGACTCATTGTCAAGCCTGTCAAGGGACTGAGAAACGGGGCGCACACGGCTGCTACACAGCCGAAACACCTGCGGCAACGGGCTTGTCATTTAAGCTGGCTCACCGTGACGTCTGATACTGACGGCCCGAAAGACAACAAAAATCTGAAGTGGGCCATGGGTGGGGTGGCCGCGGTTGCCGTGCTGGCAACGATCGTCGCGGCTGTATTGCTGTTCGGGGACGGGGGTTCCGGGGGGCCGAAGGGCGGGTCCGACACCGGAACGGGTCAAGAGACCGCGGCGGTAGCCAGCGCGAAAGACACTGGGCCGGTGGCGGTCATCACCGATGACCCGACCTGCACGGCGTGGGCGTCGATCAACAACGACTTGGCGAACAGCGGCCAGGGGTTGTGGAACGACCGTGACCGTTCGGTGCCCGCCTCGGCGTGGACGCCGAAGCAGCGGGCGCAGTACGTTGCCGCGGCGCAGTCGATGCGCAGCGCCGCCGCGCAGACGGTCGGCCTGGTCAAGTTGACGCCGCACCGCGTCGTGCGCGAGCTCTATCAGCAATTCATCGCATACGCGCGGGCCTACTCCGAGCGGATCCCGAAATACACCCCGGCAGACAACAATCTGGCCGGCGCGGCGAACAGCGCCTCCTCGGCACTGGGAGCGATTTGTGCGGCCATCATCGACGGTCCGGCCGCTGCTCGGGGCCCCCTGGTGACGCCGTCGGCGCCACCTTCGGACATCGCCCCGGTGGGCAATCTGGCGAGCCCGCAGCCGTTCCTGACGTCTGACAACAACGTGTGCCCGGAGTGGAAGTCAGCGCTGGACCAATTCGGCCAGCAGACGGCGCAGTGGCAGCAGCTCGATCCCAACGTTCCGTCGATCTACTGGAACAAGGAGCAGAAGGCGGTCAACTACGCGGTCGGGCCGGTGATGAACGCGTTCGCGGGCAAGCTGGAACAGCTTGGCAAACAAAGCGACAACGCCATCTGGCAGGACTTGGCCAATCTCTCGGCGCAGTATCGTCGCGCGTTCGTCACCGCGTTGCCGACCTACTCGCCGACCGACAACCACCTGGCCAACGCGGCCAACTTCGCCTCGACGACCATCCTCGGTGGCTGCGCGGCAGTTGCGGAGTAGGCGCCCACCCTTCCGCCGCAGGTAGCGGTGGCGCCGAATCATGAACGGCTGCAACGCTTTCGCGGCACAAAAAAACACACCGGGCATCTCGAATGCCCGGTGTGTCCTTTGATTCCGAAGAGGGTGAAGCGTCAGGCCCAGCTGCCGCCGACGGCGGCGTCAGTGCTCGACATGTTGTTGCCGGCTGTCTGCACCTTCTGGCCGTGGCTGTTGGCCTGCTCGTAGATCACCTGGAAGTTGCGTCCCAACGAGGTGATGAACTCCTGGCAGGCCACCGAACCCGAGCCGCCCCAGAAGTCACCGGCAGCCAGCACATCGCGAACGATGGCCTGGTGCTCGGCCTCCAGAGAAGCGGCCTGGGCGCGGATCAGCGCGCCGTGGGCATCGACATCACCGAACTGGTAATTGATCGACATAATTGTTCTCCCAAACCTTTTCGAGTGATGTCCGGCTAGCTGGACAGGATCTGCTGAGAGGCCTGCTCTTGGCTCTCGTAGTTGTTGGCGTCGCGGATCAGACCGTCGCGCACCCCGTGCAACATGTTGACGATGTTGCGGAAGGCCGTGTTCATCTGGCCCATGGTGTCGTACGAGGTGGCCTGAGCCATACCGCTCCAGCTCGCACCGGCGATGTTCTGGCTCGACGCCCACATCTTGCGGGCCTCGTCCTCAACAGTCTGCGCGTGCACGTCGAAACGGCCCGCCATTGCCCGCATCTCGTGCGGGTCAGTCATAAAACGCGTAGGCATGTCTTTCTCCTTATCTCATTGTCATGTCTGGGTTAATGCGTCCTGCAGCAAAGGCATCCCCCACTTCTCATCCGCCAGCCGGCGTGCGAGTCTCCACTTTCACCGATTGCGTCTTGGCCGCTTGCGTGGCCATGCCGCGCCCGTTGAGCGAGCCCATCAGGGCCTGGGTGTACGGGCTGGTGGGCATTCCCGCGGACGACGCCACGGGTGCCGCGACGCTGTTGGCCGGCAGGATCGGAGCGGCGCGCACCATTTCCGGGGCGTTTTGCGCCCAGCCGTTCGGAACGGACAATCCCCCCAGTTTGCCCGCGCCCGCCAGTTGAGCGGTGATCTGCGATCCGAACCCGCGCATCTGGCCGGAGATGCTGCCCAGCAGGGCCTTGATCTTGCCGTCCATCACGGCCTGCACATCGGCCAGCAGCGCCTGCTGACCCGCTTGCATCGCCTGGCTGGCACCCATCGAGTTGGCAAGGCTGATCAGCATTTTGGCGGGCATGCTCGCGAACGTGGTCAGGTAATACACGCCCTGGATCGGCAGCAACGCGCCGGCGGTCGACGAGACGGCGGCCTCGGGCGCGGTCGCCGCTGCGGTTGCGCCCGCGGACTGCGCGCCCGCCGGTGCGGCCACGGCCGACGCACTCAATCCGTTGGTGGACGTGGAGTTGCTGGTCAGCGACGGGGCCAGGTTCTGCAGCATGCTGGCCAGCTGAGTGCCGGAGTTCGTGGCCGAGTTCGTCGCCGCTTGCGTGGCGGCGGCCGCGTTGGCCGACGTCCCACCGTCACTGGTCGACGGGGCCGGCGTCTGCTGGGGCAACACGACGGCCTGCTGCGACGTCGTCGCGTAGGTGTCCATCGTCAGGCCGTCCTGGAACCACATCTCCATGTAGTGCGCTTCGGTGGCCATGATCGCCGGCGTGTTCTGGCCGAGGAAGTTGGTGGCGACCAACGCGGCCAGCAACGCCCGGTTGGCCGCGATCACCGCAGGAGGAACCGTGGACGCGAACGCGCTTTCGTAGGCCGCGGCGGCGAATCGGGCCTGCGCCGAAGTCTGTGCAGCTTGACCCGCGGTGCCCGCCAACCAGTCCACATACGGCGCGGTGGCTGCCGCCATCCGCGCGGACGTCGGACCGAGCCACGTCGTGCCGGTCAGCTGAGCCAACACCGTCTGGTATGCGGCGGCGGTCGCCTCGAGATCGGCGGCCAATTCGTCCCACGCCGAGGCCGCAGCCATCAACGGTCCAGAACCCGCCCCGCTGTACATCCACGCGGAGTTCAGCTCCGGTGGAAACATCATGAAACTCATCGACCCAGGCCCCCCTTAGCCGGCAGCAGATGCATTCGCCGCCTCGGTCAGCGCGTACGCCCCCGCCCCGGAACGTAACGCGGCAACTACTTGTTCGTGCACCAACGCCGCTTGTGCGGCAATCTGCTGATAGGCGGCGCCGTGCTGGCCGAACTGCGCCGCAGTCATCGCCGAAACAATATCCGAAGCGGCCGGTGACAGACCGGTAGTCGGCGTCGCCGCGGCGGCGTTTCGTGCCGTCATCGCGTCCCCAAGGCCCGCCAAGCTTCCCGCGGCGCCGGCCAGATCTTCCGGTTGCGCAGTTACAAACGACACCGAACCCCTCCTTATGACAGGCGCCAGACCCCGGGTCTTCCCGCTGAGTTAATGCGATTAACTAATCGCGAACAGGGCGTTTTCGAGGTCTGACAGTTGCGCAATCTTAAATCACAAATGCGCATCTTGTGCTGAGAAAATCCAAAGAGACATTGCGCCGGCGACAATTTTTCAGCTGCTCTTAGCGCCAGTTCCCCGGCATGCCGACGACACAGTAAAGCGCTCGCGACACGAGGCGACTATTGGACGCTGGTCAATAGCTACCGCGTCGCGAACAGACCCGCGCAGCGCCGCCACGGCTGCCGCCGGTGGTGAATCACCGATTCCGATGCCGCCCGGCAAAGGGTCGCACCCGCCGCCAGCTAACCCGCGGCCGCCGGGTGACGGTCGTAAATCCCTTGCGCTCTTGACAATTCGGACCGACAGGACATGACCCGCGCCCGGCCCGACTTCCCCGCGCAGCGTTTGCACTGCCGCGCTCCGCGCCCACCACATGAGCCGACATCGCACCCGGCCCGCGATGCCGACTACACCCACCACCGCTGCGGCGCTCCGCCGGATGGCGCCGTTCCGAGAAAGGTTTGTCGACAATTGTGCGACCGCGTTGATTGCGAACAGATCGAGCCGTTATTGGCCGCCCGCGCCGCACCAAGATCAGAATCTCAGGTACATCACCAAAGCTGAGGAACTGCTGAAAAAAGACGTGCGAAGCGCCCACCCTTTCCCGATCAGAGCGCCGGAGTGAGCCGGCGCCGTCGCCGGCGCGGTGTCCACACCGCCCGGAGGGCAGCGATCCGGTCCTGCGGGACGCGGACTCTACCGGCCGAATTCCTAGGAGTTAGCCGATCGCCGTTCACCGGGACTGCCCGCGGTAGCGGTAGGAAAGAAGCATGGTCGACGAAGCGCAACCAGAGCGCAGCGAGCAATCCACGTCAGGATTCAGCCGCCGGACCCTGCTGACGACCGGCGCGGCGGCCACCGTCGTCGGCGCGGGTCTCGGCGCCGGTGCCGTGACACTGTTCGGGTCGGCCGGTCACGGGCCCAGTCTGTGGACGAGGCCCGATCGAAGTGGGGCCCAGCCGGTGGGCGGCCTGCACCTGCAGTTCGGCCGGGACGCGTCGTCGGAGGTCGTCGTGTCATGGCACACCACCGATCCGGTCAGCAATCCGCGCGTGATGGCGGGCACGACGACCGGTGGCTTCGGCCGCACCGTGCCGGCCGAGACCCGCACCTACCGGGATGCGAAATCGAGCACCGAAGTCCGGGTCCACCACGCCCGGCTGGCCAATCTCGCACCCGATACCGACTACGTCTACGCAGCGGTGCACGACGGCACCAATCCCGAGCTGGGCACCGTGCGCACCGCTCCGTCCGGCCGACACCCATTGTCCTTCACCAGCTTCGGTGACCAGGCGACGCCCACGCTGGGCCGGCTGAACAAGAAGAATTACATCAGCGACAATCTGGGATCACCGGCGGCCGGCGACATCACCACCGCGATCGAGAAACTGGGTCCATTGTTCAACTTGGTCAACGGCGACCTGTGCTACGCCAACTTGGCCCATGACCGTATCCGCACCTGGTCGGACTGGTTCGACAACAACACCCGCTCCGCGCGCTACCGGCCGTGGATGCCCGCCGCGGGCAACCACGAAAACGAATTAGGCAACGGCCCAATCGGTTTCGCGGCTTATCAAACTTACTTCGCCCTGCCCGACGCCGGATCCGACGGCGAACTCCGGGGCCTCTGGTACTCCTTCACGGCCGGCTCGGTCCGCATCATCAGCCTCAACAATGACGACATCTGCTTTCAGGACGGCGGTAACTCCTACGTTCACGGGTACTCGGGGGGCGCGCAAAAGCGCTGGCTGGAAAAGGAACTCGCGAGCGCGCGCGCCGACAAGCGGGTCGACTGGGTGATCGTCTGCATGCATCAGACCGCGGTCTCCACGGCCGACCACACCAACGGTGCCGACTTGGGCATTCGCCAGGAATGGCTGCCGCTGTTCGATCGCTATCAGGTCGACCTGGTGGTGTGCGGTCACGAGCACCACTACGAGCGCTCCCATCCCCTGCGCGGCACGCAGGACACCGAGACCAGGACGCCGATCCCGGTGGCCGGCCACAGCGACGTGATCGACACGACCAAAGGAACCGTGCACGTGGTCATCGGTGGCGGCGGCACGTCCTCGCCGTCGAACGGCTTGTTCTTTCCGCAGCCGCGATGCCGCGTCGTGACCGGTCTGAGCACCGATCGCGACTCGATCGGACGTCGGAGACCCAGTTATGTGGCGGAAGACGCGCCGTGGTCGGCCTTCCGGGACGGCGACAATCCCTACGGTTTCGTCGCATTCGACGTCGATCCGGGGCCACCTGGCGGCAACACCACGATCAAGGCAACCCACTACGCCGTCCGCGGCCCCTACGGCGCGGTGAGCACGGTGGAGCAATTCACCCTGACCCGGCCCCGCGGCGGCTGAGCATCTCGCGTTCTTGCCGCGCCGACCTGCTGGTAATGTCATTACCGCTTTCTGCTAATGAAACTCTCGGAGGCGTCATATGACGGAATCGGTGACGGAATTCGCCGAGCGGGCACGGACGTGGCTGGCTGCCAACATGCCGCCGATCGCCGACCCGGCCCGTCCGCCGTACGCCGACCGGGGTGAGGCGGACTCCTGGCAGCACGTCCGCCGGTTGCAGCGCACACTGCACGACGGCGGCTTCGCCGGGATCTGTTTTCCGACCGAGTACGGCGGTCTCGGCCTGGACATCGCGTATCAGAAGGTGTTCGACGCAGAGAGCGCCGCCTACGAGATGCCGCTGATCCTCAACGTGCCGACGTTCACGATCTGCTGCGCGACGATCCTCGACACCGGCAGCGAAGAGCAGAAGCGCCAACATATTTCGGCGGCGCTACGCGGTGACGAGGTGCTGGTTCAACTGCTCTCGGAGCCCAGCGGCGGCTCCGACCTGGCCGGAGTGATCACCCGGGCCGAGCGGCGCGGCGACAAGTGGATCGTCAACGGGGCCAAGACCTGGAGCACCGGAGCCTTCGCCGCGGACTACGGGCTGTTGCTGGCCCGGACCAACTGGAACGTGCCCAAGCACGAGGGACTGACGATGTTCCTGGTGCGCCTGGACAGCCCCGGCATCACGCTGCGCCGGATCACCCAGGTCAACGGCTCCACCGAATTCTGCGAGGAGTTTTTCGACGACCTCGAACTCAGCGACGCTGACGTGGTCGGCGAGGTCGACAAGGGCTGGGAGGTGGCCTCGCGTCAGCTGTATCACGAGCGACGCGCGGTCGGCGGCGGCTCGGAATTCGCCAGCGGCAGCGGCGCGGAGAACGACCAGGAGCAGGCACCGGACTACCACGCGATGCTTCGCGCGGCGGGATTGTCGGACAATGAGCGGGCCCGCGAGGCAGCCGGCCGGGCGCTCACGCGTCGCGCCGTCTGGGAGCAGCTGATCGACCACGTCTATCACCGCGTGCTGGACGGCTCGTTACCGCCGACCGGTGGCACGCTCATTCGACTGTTCCAGGCCGAGGAAGTGTCCCTCGAGATCGACACCGCGCTTTCGATCGCCGGTGACGCCGGCGTCGTCGACGGGCCGGCCGGGCTGCTGTCCATCGGCGAGCGCTACCTGTCCCGGCAGACCGCCGCACTCGGCGGCGGCACCACGGAGATGGCGCGCAATGTTATCGGCGAACGGATCCTGAACTTCCCGCGGGAGTTCGCCGCCGACCGCGGTGTGCCGTTCAATCAGGTCAAGCACGGCCGAACCTGACCCAGCGGCTGCCGCGAGATCGACGGCAGCGTGCTGGCCTCTCGCAACGTCTCGCGCCCGCGTCGATCTCGGCGTAGCGGATTAGCTGCTCAGTCGCGAAAGCACTTCGGCGACAACAGCATCGGCCGCCACATCGACCTGATCGCCGGTCGTCAGGTCCTTGAGCCCGATCGTGCCGGCCTCGATGTCCCGGTCGCCGGCCACCAGCGCCAACCGCGCGCCCGACCGGTCGGCCGCCCGCATCGCGCCCTTGAGCCCGCGATCACCGTAGGCCAGATCGACCCGCACCCCCGCCGCACGCAATTGCCCGGCCAGCACCGCCAGCCGCAGCTTGGCCTGCTCGCCCAGCGGGGCGCCGAACACATCGCAGCGGGCCGTGGGCCCGACCTGCTTGCCCTCGGCGTGGAGCGCCAACATCGTTCGATCGACGCCGAGGCCGAATCCGATGCCGGACAGGTCCTGTCCGCCGAGCTGACGCATCAGGCCGTCGTAGCGACCGCCTCCGCCGATGCCGGACTGGGCGCCGAGTCCGTCGTGAACGAACTCGAACGTGGTCTTGGTGTAGTAGTCCAGCCCGCGCACCATCCGCGGGTTGATCACATACGGCACGCCGAGCCCGTCGAGGTGGGCCAGCACGGTGTCGAAGTGCTGCTTGGCCTGATCGGAGAGGTGGTCGAGCATCACCGGGGCCCCGGCCGTCATCGCCTGGATTTCGGGACGCTTGTCGTCGAGCACCCGCAACGGATTGATCTCGGCGCGCTTACGTGTCTCCTGATCGAGGTCGAGGTGAAACAAGAAGTCCTGCAACAGTTCCCGGTACTGAGGCCGACAGGTGTCGTCACCGAGCGACGTGATCTCCAAACGGAAACCGTCGAGGCCCAGCGATCGGAATCCGGCGTCGGCGACCGCGATCACCTCGGCATCCAGGGCCGGGTCGTCGACGCCGATCGCTTCCACACCGACCTGCTGCAACTGACGGTAGCGTCCCGCCTGCGGGCGTTCGTAGCGGAAGAACGGGCCCGCGTAGCAGAGCTTGACCGGTAGCCCGCCCCGGTCCAACCCGTGCTCGATCACCGCGCGCACCACCCCCGCGGTGCCCTCCGGACGCAGTGTCACCGACCGCTCGCCGCGGTCGGCAAAGGTGTACATCTCCTTGGACACCACGTCGGTCGACTCGCCCACTCCGCGGGCGAACAGCGCGGTGTCCTCGAAGATCGGCAGCTCGATGTCGCTGTATCCGGCCGTGCGGGCGGCGTCGAGCAGCGCCGCGCGGACGGCGACGAACCGGGCTGAGTCCGGAGGGTAGTAGTCAGGTACGCCTTTCGGCGCGGAGAACTCGGTCACGGGCTGAGCCCCTCGATGTACGGGTTGAGCCGCCGCTCCTCGCCGATGGTGGTCGAATTCCCGTGACCCGGCAGCACCACGGTGGCGTCGTCGAGGACCAACAGCTTGTCGACGATCGAGCGCAACAGATCCCGCCCGCTGCCACCGAAGAGGTCGGTGCGCCCGACCGATCGCTGGAACAGTGTGTCGCCGGTGAACGCCAGCTCCTTGTCGCCGCTCACCCGAAAGACGACCGATCCCCGGGTGTGACCCGGCGTGTGGTCGACGGTGACGCCGATCCCGGCCAGGTCGATCTTGTCGCCGTCGCGATCCAGCTCGATCACCTGCTTGGGCTCCCGGAAGATGGCGGCGAGCAGCAACTGACCGATCTTCGGCCCGAAATCCTTGATCGGGTCGGTCAGCATGAAGCGGTCTTCGGGATGGATGTAGGTGGGGCAACCGAAGGTGTCGGACACCTTCTGGGCCGACCAGATGTGGTCGATGTGGCCGTGGGTGAGCAGCACCGCTGCCGGCGTCAGCCGATTCGTGTCCAGGATGCGCCGCAACTGACCCATGGCGCGCTGGCCGGGATCGACGACGATGGCGTCGGCTCCGGGGTGCGGCGCGAGCACGTAGCAGTTGCATTGCAGCAACCCGGCGGGAAATCCGGTGATCAACACGATGTCCAGTTTCCCATCTCGCCGACCGCGGACGGGTCGCGCCACCCTTGTCGAGGGTGAACTGGCACACTCGGTCTGATCCAAGCCCGCGATCATGAAGGGACAGGCGGTGCCGAGTAACGAACAGCGACGTGCGACAGCCAAGCGCAAATTGGAGCGGCAACTCGAACGCCGCGCCCAGCAAGCCCGCCGTCGTCGGACTCTGGCGATCGCCGGAGGATCGGTCGCCGCAGTGGTAGTGGTCGCCGCGATCGTCGTCACCGTCGTCATGCGCAGCCACGACGACAAGAAGGCAACCGCCGCCGGCCAGACGTCGACCACCTCCGCTCCTGCCCCGACCGGACCGTCGTTACCGGCCTTCAAGCCGGCCGCCGATCTCGGCGCCAACTGTCAGTACCCGCCGGCCGAAGCGGCCGCCAAGCAGGTGAAGCCACCCCGGACGGGCAAGGTGCCCACCGATCCGGCAGAGGTCAGCGTCAGCATGGTCACCAACCAGGGACACATCGGTCTGCTGCTGGCTAACAACGAATCGCCCTGCACGGTCAACAGTTTCGCGAGCCTGGCGCAGCAGAAGTTCTTCGACGACACCAAGTGCCACCGCCTGACCACCTCGACGTCACTCGGGGTGCTGCAATGCGGCGACCCGAGCGCTGACGGCACGGGCGGGCCGGGTTACAAGTTCGCCAACGAGTATCCGACCGATCAATACCCACCGGGCGATCCGGCGCTGCAGCAGCCCGTCATCTACCCGCGGGGCACCATCGCGATGGCCAACAGCGGCCCCAACACCAACGGCAGCCAATTCTTCCTGGTGTACAAGGATTCTCAGCTCCCGCCGAACTACACGGTCTTCGGCAAGATCCAGCAGGACGGGCTTGCCACCCTGGACAAGATCGCCAAGGGCGGCGTCGCCGGGGGTGGCGAAGACGGCCCGCCCGCGACCGAGGTCACCGTCACATCGGTACTGCTGGACTGAGGATGATGAAAACAACCCGATTCACCGCCGCGCTGGGCATCCTCGCGCTGGCCGTCACCGTGACGTCATGCACCCACCACGACTCCGGGTCGCCGGCCGCGAGCTCGTCGGCCAGCAGTGCGCCGTCGGCAACCACCACCCTGCCACCCGTGGCACCGGTCACCGGGCCGAAGCTGCCGCCGTTCATTCCGTCGCCTGCCGTGGGCGCGAACTGTCAGTACCCGCGCACCAATGAACCAGCCGGCAAGCAAGCGGCTCCGCCTCCCAGCGGCAAGACATCGACCGAACCCGCCCAGATCGGACTGACCATCGTCACCGACCGCGGCCGGATCGGCCTGGAGCTCGCCAACAACGAATCACCTTGCACCGTAGCCAGTTTCGTCATGCTCGCGCAGCAGGCGTATTTCGACAACACCGAATGCCATCGGCTGACCACAGCGCGCGCGCTGTCGGTGTTGCAGTGCGGTGACCCCAAGGGTGACGGAACCGGCGCCCCGGGTTATCAATTCGCCAACGAATTCCCGACCGTTCAGTACCCGCCCGGCGAGCCGGCGCTGCAGCAGCCCGTGGTGTATCCCAGGGGCACACTGGCCATGGCCAACGCCGGACCCGGCACCAACGGCAGCCAGTTCTTCATGGTCTACCGCGACTCGCTGCTGCCGCCCAACTACACGGTGTTCGGCACGATCAGCGACGCCGGGCTGGCAGTGCTGGACAAGATCGCCTCGGGCGGCGTCGCCGGCGGTGGCGACGACGGCAAACCCACCAACGAGGTCACCATCACCTCAGCCCGCCGCAACTGATCTCTCGATGTAACTGCGCGCGGCAGCACGGATGGCGTCCTCGGTGGGAGCGGGATGCCAGCCGAGTTCGCGACTCGCCTTGGCGTGACTGGCCGGGGAGGTCAACTCCACCAGCCGTGCGCTTTGCAGGCTGATCGGAAAGTCTTTGCGCAGGACGGCTCCCGCCGCATCGGACAGCCGGGCGAACGCGTACATCGCCGCCATCGGCAGGCCGAGTCGCGGTGGGCGGGCGCCGACGGCCTGCGCGGCGACGGTCACCAGCTCGCGCTGGCTCATATAGCGCTCGGAGATGATGTAGCGCTGCCCGACGCGCCCGTGCTGCGCGGCCAGCAGCAGCCCGTCCGCCGCGTCGTCGATGCCGACCACTTCCGACCCGACACCACGCACATAGAAGGGCAGCTTGCCTTCCGCCGCGAATTTGACGAACATCCCTTGACGCGGTTGCCAATCGGGTGGGCCGTAGGGGTTCGACACATTGGTCACCACCGCCGGCAGTCCGTGATCGGCAACGTAGGACAGCACCAATTGTTCAGCGGCGCGGCGTGATTCGATGTAGCTGCCGGCCTGATCGGCCCAGTTGAACGGGGTGTCTTCGTCGACGGTTTCGCCGTTGTGGCCGACCGCGATGGTGCCGATGGTGCTCAGGAAGACGAACCGCTGCAGGTTCGCCCGGATCGCCACGTCGAGAACGTGGCGCAGTGCCTCGACATTGGTGCGGAAAAGCGGCGCGGGGTCACGCAGTTCCGCCCGCGTGTCGACGACGCAGTAGTAGACCACGTCGCGGTCCGCCATCGCTTCGGCGACCGCGACATCGTCGACCAGGTCGCCGTAGCGGCGTTCCACGTCGAACCCGTCGATTCCCTTGGTAGAACTGGACTTTCGCAGTAAGACCCGCACATCGGCGCCGCCGGCGCAGAGGTGGCGGGTCACGCAGGCACCGACGTTGCCGCTGGCCCCCATCACCAGCGCCCGCTGCCCGGCTACCGTCACCCGTCAGGCCGCTGACGTCACCCGGTAGACGTCGTAGACGCCTTCGACATTGCGCACCACATCGAGCAGGTGTCCCAGGTGCTTGGGGTCACCCATCTCGAAAGTGAAGCGGCTGATCGCCACCCGGTCACCGGCCGACGTGGTCACCGACGCCGACAGGATGTTCACCCGCTCGTCGGCCAGCACCCGCGTCACATCTGACAGCAACCGGTGCCGGTCGAGCGCTTCGACCTGGATGGCCACCAGGAACACCGACGACGGCGACGGCGCCCAACGCACCTCGATGATGCGCTCGGACTGCTGCTGCAACGAGGTGGCATTGGTGCAGTCGGTGCGGTGCACGCTGACTCCCCCACCGCGGGTGACGAAACCGAGGATCTCGTCGCCGGGCACCGGTGTGCAGCACTTGGCCAATTTGGTCAGCACGCCGGGCGCACCGGGGACCGCGACGCCGACGTCGTCGCTGCGGGGGCGGCGCGGAATGGTGGTGAGGGTGGAGCGCTCGGCCAGATCTTCCTCGGCCTGGTCGATTCCGCCGAGTTCGACCAGCAGACGTTGCACCACATGCTTGGCCGAGATGTGGCCCTCGCCCACCGCGGTGTAGAGCGCCGAGACGTCGGTGTAGTGCAGCTCATTGGCCACCGCGGCCATCGATCCGCCATTGACCAAGCGCTGCAAGGGAAGTCCACCGCGGCGCACTTCCCGGGTGATCGCGTCCTTACCGGTCTCGAGCGCCTCTTCCCGGCGCTCCTTGGCGAACCACTGCCGGATCTTGGTCTTGGCACGCGGTGACACCACGAACTGCTGCCAGTCACGCGACGGCCCGGCGTTGGCCGCTTTCGACGTGAAGACCTCGACGACTTCGCCGTTCTCCAGCTGCCGTTCCAGTGCCACCAGCCGACCGTTGACCCGGGCGCCGATGCAGCGGTGGCCCACCTCGGTGTGGACGGCGTAGGCGAAGTCCACCGGAGTCGATCCGGTGGGCAAGGTGATCACGTCACCCTTCGGGGTGAACACGAAGATCTCTTGCACCGCAAGGTCGTAGCGCAGCGACTCGAGGAACTCACCGGGGTCGGCGGCTTCCCGCTGCCAGTCGAGCAACTGACGCATCCAGGCCATGTCGTCGATTTCGGCGGCGGCCTGCAGATGCGGAACCCCGTTGCGGCCCTTGGTCTCTTTGTAGCGCCAGTGTGCGGCGATGCCGTACTCCGCGGTGCGGTGCATGTCCCGGGTCCGGATCTGCACCTCCAGCGGCTTGCCCTCGGGTCCGACGACCGTGGTGTGCAGTGACTGGTACACCCCGTATCGCGGTTGGGCGATGTAGTCCTTGAACCGGCCGGCCATCGGCTGCCACAGCGAATGCACCACGCCCACAGCGGCATAGCAGTCCCGGATCTCGTCACACAGGATGCGGATGCCGACCAGGTCGTGGATGTCGTCGAAGTCCCGGCCCTTGACGATCATCTTCTGGTAGATCGACCAGTAGTGCTTGGGCCGGCCCTCCACCACCGCACCGATCTTCGACCCGGTGAGCGTGGCGATGATCTCGGCACGCACCTTGGCCAGATAGGTGTCGCGCGACGGCGCCCGGCCGGCGACCAGTCGCACGATCTCCTCGTACTTCTTGGGGTGCAGGATCGCGAAGGACAGGTCCTCCAGCTCCCACTTGACCGTCGCCATCCCAAGCCGATGCGCAAGGGGCGCAATGACTTCCAGCGTCTCACGAGCCTTGCGCGCCTGCTTCTCCGGCGGCAGGAAACGCATGGTCCGCATGTTGTGCAGCCGGTCGGCCACCTTGATCACCAACACCCGTGGGTCGCGGGCCATCGCGGTGATCATCTTCCGGATCGTCTCGCCCTCGGCGGCACTGCCCAGCACCACCCGGTCCAGCTTGGTCACCCCGTCGACGAGGTGACCGACCTCGTCGCCGAAGTCGCCTGTCAACGCTTCGAGGGTGTAGCCGGTGTCTTCGACCGTGTCGTGCAGCAGGGCCGCCACCAGCGTGGTGGTGTCCATGCCCAGCTCCGCCAGGATGTTGGCCACCGCCAGCGGGTGGGTGATGTAGGGGTCGCCGGAATGCCGCAGCTGGTCGGCGTGGCGCTGCTCGGCCACTTCGTAGGCCCGTTGCAACAGCGACAGGTCGGCTTTCGGGTAGACCTCGCGGTGCACCGCCACCAGCGGTTCCAGCACCGGGCTCAGCGTGCTGCGTTGGGCGGTCATGCGACGCGCCAGCCGGGCGCGGACCCGGCGCGAGGCGCTGCTGGGTGTTTTGAGGCCGATCGTCTGCTCGGTCGGGCGCGGGAGGTCGGCGAGCTGCAGCGGCTCAGTAGGCGGCTGTATCGCCGTCACCTTGTCCTCCGCCACGCCCCTCACCTCCGAAGCTCAGGATAACGCCCGGCGCCGGATGCCCGGTGTTATTGCCACCGCCGCTAGAACACACCCACGCTGTGCACCGGCAACGGCGCGATCCGGTCGCGACCGCCGAGTCCGGCGAGTTCGATGACCACGGCGGCGGTCAGCACCTGCGCCCCGGCCCGCTCGAGGAGGCGGTGAGCGGCCGCGATGGTCCCGCCGGTCGCCAGGACGTCGTCCACGATGGCAACGCGGGAGCCACCCAACTGGATCCCGTCGGCGGGCAGCTCCAGGCTCGCGGTGCCGTACTCGAGTTGGTAATGCTCGCTGTGGACCGGCGGTGGGAGCTTGCCGGCCTTGCGGATGGCCAGCACGCCGATGCCGAGCCGGGTGGCGACGGCGCCGCCGAGCAGGAATCCACGCGCGTCGATCGCGGCGATCACGTCGCTGCCGGACGCGACCTCGGCCAGCTCCTCGGTGACCGCGGCCAGCCCGCTCGGGTCGGCGAACACCGGGGTCAGATCCTTGAACTGGATGCCCGGCGAGGGAAAGTCGGCGACCTGCCGGGTCAGCGCGGCGACCAGGTCTGCCGCGCTCACCTGACCAGCACCCAGCGGTCCATGTTCCAGCCGGCACCCCAGCGACTGGGATTGGTTCCGACGGCGTACATCTTCTTCGACGCCAGCAGGGTCCGCTGCTGGCGATAGAGCGGCAGCGTCGGCAGCCCGGCCCACAGCACCGGGGCGCTCTCGGCGAGCAGGCGGACCAGATCGGCGGGGTCGGCCGACACCGCGAGCGAACCGATGATCCCGTCGACCTGGCCGTTGGTGTACCCGGAGACGTTGTTGCCGTTGCCGGTGTGCAGGGCGTAGGCATCCATCGCCGAGGAACCGCTCGATCCGCTGCCGGTGGCGCCGCCGGTGCTGGCCAGCAGGACGTCGATCTTGCCGTCTTTGAGCGCCTGGGGGCCGACCGAGTCCGATGTGACGTCGGAGACCGCGACACCGGCCGGGCCGCAGGCCTTGGCGATCGCACCGACGATGGCGGCCAGTCGCGCGTTGGGCCCGCGATAGCCGATCCGCACCGGCAGCGGCTTGTTCTTCAGCTCCGCACGGGCCGCAACCGGGTCCGCCTTGATGAATTGTGCTGCCTGAGGGACGTTTTCGGCTTGACCGATCGCGTCCTCAGCGGCGGTGTGCAGACGCGCGTTGGCGATCGGCGCCTGAGCGTCCCGGGCGATCACATCACGCGGGGTACACAGCGCGACGGCGCGACGGGCCGCGATGTCGGCCAGCGGGCCGCCGGGCGCGAAGATCAACTGTTCGATGCCGTCGGCCGCGGCGTCGGTGCGGCGGTAGTTGTCAGGGGTGGCCAGCGCGCCCGAGGAGCCGGCGGCCACATCGACGACGTCGGCGCTCTTGTCGTTGACGCGGTCCTGGATGTCCGCTTTCTGCGGCCACACCGTGACCCGCTTGGTCAAAGCCTTGGCGCCCCACCATTTGTCGTTGGCGACCAGAACGACGGCGCCGCCGTCGAGCACCGACTCGATCTTGTACGGCCCGGACGACGGGAAATGCTTGGCGACGGCGGAGTCGTTGCCCGGCTTGAGATTCCAGGTGGTGTTCCACAGCTGCGCGATGCGCGCGACGACCGGACCGTCGTTGCGGAGCAGCGCGGTGGTCACGTCGGCGCCGAGCTCCTCGGCGATGACATGTGACGGCAGGACGGTGGTCGCGGTGAACAGCTGGTTGTAGTCGACGATGTTGCGGTCGGGGGCGAACGACACCCGCGCCTTCTTCTGACCCGGTTGACAGTCGATCGACGTGACGTCGACGTAGCCCGCCTGGCTGGCGGCGTCGAAGCCGGGATACCGGCCGGACTGCGCGGCCCACGCCAACACCAGATCGTCGCAGGTGACCTGCTTTCCGTCGGAATAGACGGCGTTGTCGGCGATTTGATAGTCGAGCACCAGCGGCGACCCACCGACCAGCGAGATCGAGCCGAAGTCGTGGTCGGCGATGACCTGACCGTCAGGCCCGTGATAGCCGAATCCGGTCAACGTGCGGGCGAACGCCTGCGCTCCCGCCGATGCCGCGCCGCCCACGGTGTTGGTGTTGTAGGTGTCCAGCGCGCCGTCGACCACGTAGTCCACCTGCCCGGCGGCGCTGCCGGAGCATCCGCTCAGCACACCCGGTGCGGTCACCGCCAGCGCGACCACCAGACAACTGGCCGACAACCGCCGACGCCAGGCAGTCATCGGTCTAGCGTTTGTTCTGTTTGCCGGTCGGACGCGAGTGGCGGCCCGCCGCATGCCGCGCGGGCCGGGCACCCGGCGCCGGCTTGCTGGGCGCGGGCCCGCTGGTCTCGACGAGGGACGACGCTGCCGCAGGCTCGGCGGGCTCGTCATCGCTGGATTCGGCGCGCACCCGGGCTCGCTGCTGCACCTTCTCCGGGGTCTTCCCCGCGTCCGGACCGCGCCGCCGCAGCACCCGGCGGGTGTGGGTCTGCACCAGCTCGGTGCGTTCACGCAAGGTGACCAGCAGCGGCGTGGCGAAGAAGATCGACGAGTAGGTGCCGACCAGGATGCCGATCAACTGCACCAGGGCAAGGTCTTTCAGCGTTCCGACACCGAGCAGCCAGACCGCCACCACCATCAGGGCCAGCACCGGAAGGGTGGAGATCAGGCTGGTGTTGATCGACCGCATGAACGTCTGGTTGACGGCGAGGTTGGCCTCCTCGGCGAAGGTCCGCCGGGTGGTGTGCTGGAAGCCATGGGTGTTTTCTTCGACCTTGTCGAAGACGATCACCGTGTCGTAGAGCGAGAAACCCAGGATGGTCAGCAGGCCGATCACGGTGGCCGGGGTGACCTCGAAACCCACCAGTGAATAGATTCCGGCGGTGACGGCCAGGTCGAAGACCATCGTGGTCAGCGCCGAGATGGCCATGAACCGCTCGTACCGGACGGTGATGTAGAGGCTGACCAGCACCAGGAACACCACCAGGGCGATGACCGCCTTCTTGGTGATCTGCCCGCCCCAGGTCGAGGACACCGCCGAGTCGGAGATGGCCTTTTTGCTGGGTTGGCCGTCGGAGCCCTTGGGCTGGTACTTCTCGAAGAGCGCGTCACGCAGCTTGTCGGTCTTGTCGTTGGACAGCGTTTCCGACCGGATCTGAACCGTCGCCGACGAACCGCTCCCGACGACCACCACCGATTCCGGGTCATGTCCCAGCGCCTCCCGGAACACCTCCTCGACCTGGCTGACGGTGGCCGTTCCGCGTGGGAACGAGACAGTGGTACCGCCCTTGAAGTCGATGCCGAACGTGAACCCGCGCACCAGGATGCTGAGGATGGCGATCGCGACGATCGTCCCGCTGACCGCGTACCACAGCCGGCGCCGCCCGACGACCTCGAAAGCGCCGGTACCGGTGTAGAGGCGGGACAGGAAGTTGTGCTGCGGCAGGGTGGCGGTGTCGCTCCCACTCGCCCGGACGGTGCGCGCGCTGTCCTTGGTGATCTCCACGGCAGCGGTGCCGTCAGTGTCGTTCTTGTCGGTACTCGACGCCATCTCGCTACCCCCGTCCCGTCGCGTAGGACCCGGTGGCCGCCGCGCGCTCCCGCGCGATCTGTTGCACCGCGCCCAGACCGTTGAATGCCGGCTTGGCCAGAGTCTTGGAGTTCGCCGACAGGGACACCAGCGGATACGTCACCAGGAACACCACCAGGGTGTCGAGCGCCGTCGTGAGCCCCAGCGTGAAGGCGAACCCCTTGACCTGGCCGATCGCCAGGAAGTACAGCACGGCAGCGGCCAGGAAGGTGACGGCGTTACCGGACAGAATCGTCCGGCGCGCCCGCCCCCAGCCTCGCGGGATGGCCGACCGGAACGATTTGCCGTCCCGTATCTCGTCTTTGATCCGCTCGAAGAACACCACGAAGGAGTCCGCCGTCGTACCGATACCGATGATCAGACCCGCGATACCGGCCAGGTCCAGGGTGTAGTTGATATATCTGCCGAGCAACACCAGGATCGCGAAAACCATTGCGCCGGAAGCGGCCAGCGACAAGCCCGTCAGCACACCCAGAGCCCGGTAGTACAGCAACGAATACACCAGCACCAGCCCCAGCCCGATCGCGCCGGCGATCAACCCGGCCCGAAGCGACGTCAATCCCAGTGTCGCCGAGACGGTTTGCGCTTCCGACGCCTCGAAGGACAACGGCAGCGAACCGTACTTCAAGACGTTGGCCAGCTCTTTCGCCGAGCTGGCGGTGAAAGGCGGATCGCCGCCGTTGATCTGGGTTCGGCCGCCCGGAATGGCCTCCCGGATCTGCGGCGCGCTGACCACCTGGGAGTCCAGCGTGAACGCGGTCTGCGTCCCGACGTGAGCTGCGGTGAAGTCCGCCCAGGTGTTGGCCGCACCGCTCTTGAACTGGACGTCGACGATGTAACCGCCGCTGCGCTGGTCCATGCCCGAGCTGGCGTTCTCGATCTGGTCGCCGCTGATGATCGACGGCGCCAGCAGGTAGGCCTGCTTGTGCTCCTTGTCGCAGGTCACCAACGGCAGTGCGGGATCGTCGTTACCGGCCAGGATGTCTTCCTGGAAGCAGCGAGTCGCCTCGTACTGCAGCGCCAGGAACTGCACACCCTTGTTGGTGCTCTGCCGCCATTCCCGCTCTTTGGCAATCCGTTCGGCGAGGTCCTTGCGCGGATCCGGCGGACCCGGCTTGACCGGCGGAATCGCTGGTTGCTCGGGCTGCGCCGTAGGTGTCACCGGGGCCGGCGACTGCGGGGCGGTCGCGTTCGGCTGCACCGGGGCGGACGTCGTGGGCGACTTCGGCGTTGTCGGTTGCGCCGGGGTGGGCGTCGGCGGGTCCTGCGGATACGGTCGCGGCTGGGCCGGGACGGCGGGACTGCCGGGCAGCAGGGGCAGGTCGCCGGGTAATCCCGAGCCGAAGCCGGGATCCAGCTCAGGACCCGTTCCCGGTGCGGGCGCGCCGGGGGAAATCACGCCGGGCTGAGCGCCGGGTGCGGGGGCGCCGGGCGCCCCTCCGGGCACCTGTGCGCCCGGTCCTCCGGGCACCCCGCCAGGTGGCGGCAGACCCGGTGCGCCCGGCCCACCGCGCGGCCCTCGGGGAATACCGCCGCGGGGGGCGGGCAGCCGAGGGCCGCCCTGCGCTCCCGCACTGTCCACCGGCAGGGCGTTGACGACCGGACGGATGTACAGGCGAGCGGTCTGGCCGAGGTTGCGGGCCTCGTTGCCGTCTGTTCCGGGCACCGTGATCACCAGGTTGTCGCCGTCGACGATCACCTCGGAGCCCGACACCCCCAAGCCGTTGACCCGGGCGCCGATGATCTGTTGGGCCTGCGAAAGCGCCTCACGAGTCGGCCGCGTCCCGTCCGGCGTCCGTGCGGTCAGCGTGACGCGGGTGCCGCCCTGCAGGTCGATGCCGAGTTTCGGGTCGGCCAGCTTGTTACCGGTCAGGAACACCAGCAGGTAGACGCCGATCAGCAGAACCAGGAATACGGCCAGGTAGCGGCCTGGGTGCACCGGCGCCGATGGCGATGCCACGTGTTGGGTCTCCTCCGCTTATGCGCGATGCGCTGTGGTGCGGGTCGCTGCCCCGCCGTTCGCTCTCCGCGCCCCGATCAGTTCCACTGCACCGAAAAGGGTACGTGGCGGGCCGTCGACCTCAGTCGTTGGGCAGTCGGCCCGGATCGTCGGCCAGCTCGCCGAGTTCGCTGTCGTCATCGTCGGGAGCCTCCGGCTCGACCCGGCCCGCGACCGCCAGCTTGGACCAGGTCGTCGTCACGCCCGGGGCAATCTCGAGTTCCACAAGGTCATCGGTGAGCTCCGTGATGGTGCCGTGCAACCCCGACGTCGTCTGCACCCGGTCGCCGATGCTCAGCGACTCGTGCAGGTCGATCGTTGCCTGCATCGCGCGCTTCTGCCGGCGCGACGCGAAGAACATGAACGCCCCCAACACGATCAGCATCGGTAGGAAGACAACCGTTTGGTTCATGAAGGCAAGGATCTTTCGTCGAGGGCGAGTGACGGTCACCAGTGTGCCATCAGGCCGTCGACATGCTTGATCATTGAGCAATGCAACTGATCGAGGCATTGCGCACCACCGGTGCGGTCCGCGAATTCACCGACCGCGATGTCGACGACGCCGTGCTGGGTCGGGTGCTCGACAACGCCCGCTTCGCGCCCAGCGGGAGCAATGCGCAGGCCTGGCGGGTCGTGGTGGTCAAGGACGCCGCCAACCGTCGCCGGCTGCGGGATTGCTACCTGCAAGGCTCCCGGGAATACCTGGCTCTCGCGGCCGCCGGGCTGCGGCCCTGGTCTCCGACCAATGACCGCGACGCCGAGGCCCGCGCGTTGGCCGTCGAAAACACCGCTGCGCCACAGGGTTTCGCGGAAAAATTCGACGAGGCACCGGTTTTGCTGGCGCTGTTCGCCGACTTGTCGATGCTGGCGGCGATCGACCGCGACGCGAACCGCTACACCTTCGCCGCCGGGGCATCCATCTACCCGTTCGCCTGGAATGTGTTGTTGGCCGCCCGCGAGGAAGGGCTCGGCGGCGTGATCACCACGATCGCGATCCGCGCCGAGGATGAGGTGAAAGACATTCTGCGAGCGCCGGATCCACTGGCGTTGGCCGCGGTGATCGCGCTGGGCTACCCGGTGCGGCAACCTCGCCGACTTCGCCGCGAACCTGTGAGCTCCTTTGTTACCGTCGATTCGATCGACGGCCCAGTCTTCGAGGTTTAGACCGAGCCGCAACGTGGCAAGAGTGAAATGGCTGTTTTCAGTTCATTCACCGTGGCTATCGAGGAGGTCCGAAGTGAAAAACCTTATTGGCCGATTGGCCAGCTCAGTCGCTCTCGTAGGAGCAGCCGTGGCGTTCGCAGCACCGGCCGTGGCTGACCCGCCGAACTGCGAGGCCGGCCAGTATTGGGACGGCTACCGAAACACGTGCCAGCCGGTTGGTGTGGGTCCGGCGAAGAACTGTCCCGCAGGACAGTGGTGGGACCCCAACGGCGACGTCTGCCGCGAGCTCGGTCACACCGCGGCCGGCTGATTCCACTGCGGTAGCCCGGCGTCAGGCGCGGCCGCGGATTCACCCGCTCGACATCTCGTCGAGCCTCGCGGCCTGCGTCGTCGCCGAGCTAGTCTTTGGGCGTGTCCGCCGTCGAACAGAGCCGCCATCTCGTCACCGAAATCCCCGGTCCGGCATCGCTGGAACTGACCAAGCGCCGCGCCGCGGCCGTGTCAGCCGGCGTCGGACGGACCATGCCGGTGTTCGCCGCGCGTGCCGCAGGCGGCATCGTCGAGGACGTCGACGGCAACCGCCTGATCGACCTGGGTTCGGGCATCGCGGTCACCACCGTGGGCAGCTCGGCGCCGCGGGTGGTCGACGCGGTGCGGGCACAGGTCGCCGACTTCACCCACACCTGCTTCATGGTCACGCCCTACGAGCAGTACGTCGCAGTCGCCGAACAACTCAACCAACGGACACCCGGCTCGGGCGCCAAGCGCTCGGTGTTGTTCAACTCCGGCGCCGAGGCAGTGGAGAACGCGGTCAAGGTCGCGCGGGCCTACACCCGGAAAGATGCGGTGGTGGCGTTCGACCACGCCTACCACGGCCGGACCAACATGACGATGGCGCTGACCGCCAAATCCATGCCGTACAAAAGCGGATTCGGGCCGTTCGCGCCGGAAATCTACCGGGCGCCGCTCTCCTACCCCTACCGCGACGGGCTCATCGACAAGGAGTTGGCGACCGACGGTGAGCTCGCAGCCCGCCGGGCCATCGACGTCATCACCAAACAGGTCGGCGCCGACAACCTCGCCGCGGTCATCATCGAACCCATCCAGGGCGAGGGCGGTTTCATCGTCCCAGCCGAAGGATTCCTGCCCGCGCTGTTGACATGGTGCCGGCAGAACAACGTCGTCTTCATCGCCGACGAGGTGCAGACCGGAGTCGCACGGACCGGGGCGATGTTCGCCTGCGAGCACGAGGGAATCGAGCCCGACCTGATCTGCATCGCCAAGGGCATCGCCGACGGACTGCCGCTGGCCTCGGTGACCGGTCGCGCCGAAATCATGGACGCCCCGCACACCAGTGGACTCGGCGGCACCTTCGGCGGCAATCCGCTGGCCTGCGCGGCGGCGCTGGCGACTCTTGCCACCATCGACGCCGACGGCCTGATCGAGCGAGCCCGTCAGATCGAACGACTGATGAAGGACCGGCTGCAGGCACTGCAGGCCACCGATGAACGCATCGGCGATGTGCGGGGCCGCGGGGCGATGATCGCTGTCGAGTTCGTCAAGCCCGACACCGCCGAACCGGACGCGAAGCTGACCAACGCGCTGGCCGCCGCCGCACACTCGGCCGGAGTCATCGTCTTGACCGCGGGCACGTACGGCAACGTGGTGCGCTTCCTGCCGCCGCTGACGATCAGCGACGACCTGCTGAACGAGGGACTCGACGTGATCACCGGCTTGCTGGCCGACCTCTAAACGGCGTTACCGGCCATCTGCCGGCGGCGCCACACTCGGCCTCGTGGGTGCAATAGCTCACAGATGATCACCGGCTCAGCGGCTCGTGGAATATCGTTACCTTTGCTAACGTAGTACTGATTACGTGCAGCGTCGCACCGATAGATTTCCCAATTCGCACAGTTGTGAGGTTCTGATATGTCGATGGAGACCCAAGAAGACCAGGAGCGTCGCGCAGCAGAGTTGGCCGCCAATGATCCGGAGTTCGCGGCCGCGCGGCCCGACGCCGAGGTCGCTGCCGCGATCGAGGCGGCGGGAACCCACTACGCCGACGTCACCAAGGCAGTGCTGCAGGGCTATGCCGACCGCCCCGCGCTGGCTCAGCGCGCATTCGAGTTGGTCAAGAACCCCGAGACCGGGCGTACGTCCGCGAAGCTGCTCCCCTGGTTCGACAAAATCACCTACGGCGAGCTGGCCGATCGCGTCGGCGAGCTGTCCCGCGCGCTGACCGATGGCGTGATCGAGCATGGCGACCGTGTCTGCGTGCTCGGGTTCACCAGCGTCGACTACACAACCGTCGACGTCGCACTCGGCGTCGTCGGCGCCGTCTCGGTGCCACTGCAGACCAGCGCGGCGATCGCCCAACTGCTGCCGATCGTGAGCGAGACCGAGCCCACCGTCTTCGCGTCGAGCGTCGACTATCTCGCTGATGCCGTCGACGTGATACTCGCCGGCGCTGAGGCCGGTCACACTCCCGGGCGGCTCGTGGTCTTCGACTACCGCGGCGAGCTCGACGACAACCGCGAAGCCTTGCAGGCCGCTCACGAGCGGCTGTCCGACCTCGATATGACCATCGAGACACTCGACGAGCTGCGCGACCGCGGTGCCAACGTGCCTGCGGCGCAGCCTGTTCAGAACGACGACGACCCGCTGGCCCTGCTGATCTACACCTCCGGCAGCACCGGCGCCCCCAAGGGTGCGATGTACCCGCAGAGCAATGTCGCCAAGATGTGGAACCGCTCGACCAAGAACTGGTTCGGACCGAGCGCCGCGTCGATCAACCTCAACTTCATGCCGATGAGCCACGTCATGGGTCGTGGCACCCTCTACGGCACCCTCGGCAACGGTGGCACCGCCTACTTCGCCGCCAGGAGCGACCTGTCGACACTGCTCGAAGACCTGCGCCTGGTCCGGCCGACCGAACTCAACTTCGTCCCGCGCATCTGGGAGATGTTGTACAGCGAGTTCCAGAGCGAAGTGGGCCGGCGGACCGCCGAAGGCGTCGAGCGTCGGTCGGCCGAGGCCCAGGTGCTGACCGACCTGCGGCAGGAGCTCCTCGGCGGCCGGTTCATCTTCGCGATGACCGGGTCGGCACCGATCTCCCCCGAACTGCGCAACTGGGTCGAGGCGTTGCTGGAGATCCATCTGGTGGACGGCTACGGCTCGACCGAGGCCGGAATGGTGTTGCTGGACGGCGAGATTCAGCGTCCGCCCGTCCTCGATTACAAGCTGGTCGACGTTCCTGACCTCGGCTACTACGCCACCGATCGGCCGCACCCGCGGGGCGAGCTGCTGCTCAAGACCCCGAACATGTTCCCCGGGTACTACAAGCGGGCCGAGACCACGGCCGGCGTGTTCGACGAGGACGGCTACTACCGCACCGGCGACGTCTTCGCCGAGACCTCCCCGGACCACCTGGTCTACGTCGACCGTCGCAACAATGTGCTCAAGTTGGCGCAGGGCGAGTTCGTCACCCTGGCCAAGCTGGAAGCCGAATTCGGCAACAGCCCGCTGATCCGCCAGATCTACATCTACGGCAACAGCGCTCAGCCCTATCTGCTGGCGGTCGTGGTGCCGACCGAGGACGCGGCGGCCACTCACAGCGCCGGTGCGCTCAAATCGCGAATCGCCGAGTCGTTGCAGCAGGTCGCGAAAGTCGCCGGTCTGCAGTCCTACGAGGTTCCGCGCGACTTCATCGTCGAGACCACGCCGTTCAGCCTGGAAAACGGGTTACTGACCGGAATCCGCAAGCTGGCCTGGCCGAAGCTGAAGGCGCACTACGGCGAGCAGCTGGAACAGCTCTACGCCGACCTGGCTCAGGGCCAGGCCAACGAGCTCTCCGAGCTGCGGAGCACCGGCGCGGATGCTCCGGTCCTGCAGACGGTCAGCCGGGCCGCGGCGGCCATGCTCGGTGCGGCAAAGTCCGACCTGACCCCGGACGCGCACTTCACCGATCTGGGTGGAGACTCGTTGTCCGCGTTGACGTTCGGCAATCTGCTGCACGAGATCTTCGATGTCGACGTGCCGGTCGGCGTGATTGTCAGCCCGGCCAACGACCTCCAGGCGATCGCCGACTACATCGACGGCGAACGGCAGGGCAGCAAGCGACCGAGCTTCGCGTCGGTGCACGGCCGCGACGCCACCGAGGTGCACGCCGCGGACCTGACACTGGACAAGTTCATCGACGAGGACACCCTGACCGCCGCGCGCAGCCTGCCGGCGGCCGGCACCGAGGTGCGCACCGTATTGCTCACCGGCGCAACCGGATTCCTGGGCCGCTATCTGGCACTGGAATGGCTCCAGCGGATGAGCTTGGTCGACGGCAAGGTCATCGCGCTGGTGCGCGCCAAGTCGGACGAGGATGCGCGTGCCCGCCTGGACAAGACGTTCGACAGCGGCGACCCAGAGCTGTTGGCGCACTACCGCAAGCTGGCAGCTGATCACCTCGAGGTCATCGCCGGCGACAAGGGTGAGGCGAACCTGGGTCTGGACACCGAGACCTGGCAGCGGCTGGCCGACACGGTCGACCTGATCGTCGACCCCGCGGCTCTGGTCAACCACGTGTTGCCCTACAGCGAACTGTTCGGCCCCAACGCTTTAGGGACCGCGGAGCTGTTGCGGATCGCCTTGACCACCAAACTGAAGGCGTTCACCTACGTCTCGACGATCGGCGTCGGCGACCAGATCCCGCCCGGAAAGTTCGTCGAGGATGCCGACGTTCGGGAGATCAGTGCCACCCGCCAGATCCACGACGGCTACGCCAACGGGTACGGGAACAGCAAGTGGGCGGGCGAGGTGCTGCTTCGCGAGGCCAACGACCTCTGCGGGTTGCCGGTCGCGGTGTTCCGCTGCGACATGATCCTGGCCGACACCACCTACGCGGGACAGCTGAACCTGCCAGACATGTTCACCCGGCAGATACTCAGCCTGGTGGCCACCGGTATCGCGCCCGGTTCGTTCTACGAGCTGGATGCGGCGGGCAACCGGCAGCGGTCCCACTATGACGGTCTGCCAGTGGAATTCATCGCCGAAGCGATCTCGAGCCTGGGGGCTCAAGTGGTCGACGGGTTCCAGACCTACCACGTGATGAACCCGTACGACGATGGCATCGGCTTCGACGAGTACGTCGACTGGCTGATCGACGCCGGCTACCCGATCCAGCGGGTCGGCGACTACGCCACCTGGTTGCAACGGTTCGAGATGACACTGCGTGGCCTGCCCGAACGTCAGCGCCAGTACTCGCTGCTGCCGCTGCTGCACAACTACCAGAAGCCGCAGGCTCCGATCAACGGGTCGATGGCCCCCACCGATCGGTTCCGCGCTGCTGTGCAGGAAGCGAAAATCGGTCCGGACAAGGACATTCCACATGTCTCGCGGCCGGTGATCGTCAAGTACGTCACCGACCTACAGCTGCTCGGACTGCTCTAGGTCGACACGAATAGAAGCCTGGGTCGTGACCGATGTCGGTGACGACCCAGGCTTCTGTCGTGGCGTGAGGTGTCAGTGGCTCGTCGCGCCGGCGCCGCTCCGGCGAAAAAGGCCGTTGCTCTTGGCTTCTCGCCGGTGCCGCTGCGGTGCGGGAGCGATGACCTCGGTACGGGCCGACTCCGCGAACGCGTCGAAGCTCCCCGAGTCGGCCACCCCGCGGGCGTCGGCCGCCTGGCGTGCCAGCTCGACATCGCGCGCCGTGCGAATCGTCACCCGCGCCAACACCGCGCCGCCGAGAAACACGATCAGCGCGCCCAGTCCGGAGAAGGACGCGATCTCGATGACGGCACGCTTGGCATCGGTGGCCGCGAGGGGTTGGCCGACATCGCCGAGTCGCAACGTCGAGGCCAGAGTGCGCCCGACGACGAACCACGCGCCGGCAACCACCGCGAGCCATCCGCCGAACATGGCGGTCGCGCGATTACCGGAGATCAGCAGCAGGAATCCGCCTGCCGCGGTGACGACCCCGGGAGCGACCTCCAACCAGGCTCGTGCGGTGCTCCACACCCACGCTTGACCGGGTGTGTAGGCGAGGTGAAGGTACGGCCCGACGAACGGGATCAATGCGCCCCAGACGCCGAGGACGAGCAGGAGCAGTCCGCTCACTGCGCCGCGGCTGCGCGGCATGTGGAAGGTGCCGAAGCCGGACCGCGAGTCATTCATTTCGAGTTCTCCTCAAACAGTGGACACCGGTGTGTCGTGCGCGTGCTGAGTACCCCTACGCCACGGCGGTGCGACGACCGTCGGCGTGCGGGTCAGGCTAATCGGTGTGTCTGAAATTCAGCTCAGAGCTGCCCGCGTCTACGAGGCGACAGGCTATGGCGCAGTGCGGCGTCAAATCGATTAGTCCTGCTGTTTTGATCGAGCTGACTGACATCAGCAACTGCTGGGTTTATTCAGGATCGAGACCACCGAGGAATGCACGGCTACTGGGAAATGCCGGGAATCGCTGGTTCGCGGCACGGTTGCCGCTGGCGAGCGTCACGCACGCGACGGCCGTCGCCCAAGGGACTGCCGTCGTGATCGCGCGGGCTAGTGCAACCCGGCCAGCAGTAGTACGACGGCGATCGCGGGGAAGATGCCCTGCGTCAAGGCTGCACGTGCCTTGTCCGGTGCCGACGCGAGCAGCACGACAGCCGCCGCGGCCATCGACCCCACGCCGGCGAAAATCAGAGCCGCACCAATACCCTTGTGTCCCATCGTCATTGCTGCGACTCCCACCCCTGTGACGATAGCCAGGAAGAGGTTGTAGAAGCCCTGATTGAACGCCAGCAGCTTCGTCGTCTCCGCCTCTTCGGCCGAGGTGCCGAACGTGGCGCGAGTCCGCTTGCTGGTCCAGGTGAGCGATTCCATGGTGAAGATGTAGACGTGCAGCACTCCGGCCAGTCCGGCGAATACCAGTGCGGCAGTGATCATGTCGACCTCCTACTCGTGGCGGAGATCCGCCTCGCCCGGCGTGGCCGCGTTCGCGGTCACCGTCATTCGAACAATCCCGGTTGCCCCAGGCCACTGGCCCGTGGTGGCGGCGTCATCCCCAGGTGCGTCCACGCCTGCGGAGTTGCCACCCTGCCGCGCGGAGTGCGGGCGATCATGCCGGCCCGCACCAGGAAAGGCTCGCACACCTCCTCGACGGTGGTGGCCTCTTCGCCGACGGCGACCGCCAAGGTCGACACACCGACCGGCCCGCCCCCGAAGCTGCGGGTCAACGCCGACAGCACCCCGCGGTCCAGCCGGTCGAGGCCGAGTTCGTCGACGTCGTAGACCGCCAGCGCCGATTTGGCGACGTCACGGGTGATCACTCCGTCGGCCCGCACCTCGGCGAAGTCTCGGACCCGGCGTAACAGCCGGTTGGCGATACGCGGCGTGCCGCGCGAACGTCGCGCGATCTCCGCACCGGCTTCGGTGCCCAACTCGATGCCCAGGATTCCGGCTGAGCGGCGCAGTACCCGCTCCAGCTCGGCCGGCTCGTAGAAGTCCATGTGGGCGGTGAAACCGAACCGGTCGCGCAGCGGGCCGGTCAAAGCACCGGACCGGGTGGTGGCCCCGACCAGCGTGAAGGGCGCCACCTCCAGCGGAATCGACGTTGCCCCAGGACCTTTGCCGACGACGACGTCAACCCGGAAGTCCTCCATCGCCAGATACAACATCTCCTCGGCGGGCCGGGCGATGCGGTGAATCTCGTCGATGAACAACACGTCGTGCTCGACGAGATTGGACAGCATCGCCGCCAGGTCGCCGGCCCGCTCCAGCGCCGGCCCCGACGTGACCCGCAGCGACGATCCCAGCTCGGCGGCGATGATCATCGCCAGCGACGTCTTGCCCAGCCCGGGCGGACCGGACAGCAGGATGTGATCCGGTGTGCTGCCGCGGTTCTTGGCACCTTCGATGACCAACTGCAGCTGCTCGCGCACGCGCGGCTGGCCGATGAACTCGCCCAGCGAGCGAGGGCGCAGGCTGGCGTCGACATCGCCCTCGCCGACGGTCAGGGCCGCCGAGACCTCCCGGTCGTCAGGATCTTCCTCGACCGGAATCACTTTGTCTTCCCCAGCAACGACAACGCCGAACGCAGTGCCGTCGACGTGGTGGCCTCTTCATCGGCGGCCAGTACCTTGTCGGTCGCCTCTTCGGCCTGCTTGATCGCAAAGCCAAGCCCCACAAGGGCTTCCACCACCGGGCCGCGCACACTGTGACCGTTGACACCGGCCGACGACGCGCTCGTTCCCACCGGCCCGATCTTGTCACGCAGTTCCAGCACCATCCGCTCGGCGCTGCGCTTGCCGATTCCCGGCACCCGGGTCAGGGCGGTGACGTCACCGTCGGCGAGCGCTTGCCGCAGCGCGGTCGCGTCGTACACGGCGAGCGTCGCCAGTGCGATCTTCGGGCCGACTCCGGAGACTCCCAAGAGCGTCAGGAACAGATCTCGGGCGTCGGCGTCGGGAAACCCGTAGAGCGTCATGGAGTCTTCGCGGACGATCATCGCGGTGATCAGCCGGGCCTCGCTGCCGCGGCGCAGCGACGCGAGCGTGGACGGGGCAGCCATCAATTTGTAGCCCACCCCCGCCGCCTCGATCACCACGTGATCGAGGGCGATGTCGAGCACCTCGCCACGCACGGACGCAATCATCATCGGGCCGCCTTCAGCTTGGCTTGATAGTTGCGTCGCTGCTGAGCCGCCATGGCCTCGGCGGCCGCCATCCGGGCGATCATGGGTGCACGCCAGCAGTGGCAGATGGCCAGCGCAAGGGCGTCGGCCGCATCCGCGGGCGTCGGCTTTGTCTGCAGCGCAAGGATTTTGGTGACCATCGCGGTGACTTGGGCCTTGTCGGCCCGGCCATTGCCCGTCACAGCGGCCTTGACCTCGCTGGGCGTGTGGAAATGGACATCGATCCCCCGCTTGGCGGCCGCCAAGGCGATCACGCCGCCGGCTTGCGCTGTTCCCATCGCGGTATTGGCATTCTGGTTGGCGAAGACGCGCTCGATCGCGATCACGTCCGGCAGGTGGGTGTCCATCCAGTGGTCGACGGTATCGCTGATCGTCAGGAGACGGCGGTGCAGCGGTTCGCCGGACGGCGTGCGGACCACATCGACATCGAGCGCAATGACCTGTCTGCCACGTCCGCTCTCGATCACCGACAGCCCGCAGCGCGTCAGGCCGGGGTCGACGCCCATCACGCGCACCTTCGTCTCCTACGTTGCGAACGCTTGTTCGATCAGCGTAGCGACCCGACCGTGCTGCGACAGGCGCGACACGCGAGTCCGAGGGCGCTGGGCAAGCCGGGCCCAGGGCTCCGTCGCCATCGGAGCGGCTCGCCGCGCCCGGCCGCGCTGGCGGTATCGCAGCAAGCGAACGCCAGTCGTTTCGGACGATAACTCGGCCTGAACACGTCTAGCAGGATGCGTTGCAATCGAATTACCGCCAAATTAATTGAATTCGTGGTCAATTTCGGACATCGACAATTCTTCTGTGCCTATAAATGGCGTTTGAACTCGGACGATGTCCAAACAAGATCAAATTCCAAAAATTATTCAAGATCTTTTTCGAGATACGCTTCCCGCGGCGGGCCCTGAGGTCTAGCTTAGCGAAAGCTGAGAAAAACTTACCCACTGGGGAGGGTCCGCCATGGCCGGTCAACACAGTTCCAAGAAGAACCGTAAGTCGCAGAAGGGGAAGGCCCGCCGGCGTGCGGGCGCGATCGGCCTGGGGGGCAGCGCGAGCGCGTTCCTGGCATTGGGCCTGGGGCCGCTTGCCGGTGCACCCGCAGCGCATGCCGACGACTTCGGGCTGGACAGCATCTTCGACCCGATCGTCGCGTCGATCTCGACTTTCGATCCCGCCTTCGGCGCGAGCCTGGGCACCTGGTTCGACAGCATTGACACCGCACTGAGCGCATGGTCGGTCGCCGACCCGACGTCAGGTGTCGAGTCGGCGCTGAGTGCCGGCGCCATTGGTTCGAGCGCGGCATCGGATCCGTTCTCCGACTTCTGGCAGCAGTTGCAGGACTCCTGGGTAGACAACCCGATGACGCAGAGCCTCAACACCTGGCTCGTTTCTGCCAACCCTGCCGCATTTGACCCGGCCGACTCCTGCGGATTCATTTGCAACGGCGCCGACGGGACCGCCCTGGACCCCAACGGCCAAGACGGCGGAATGTTCTTCGGCAACGGCGGCGACGGCTTCACCTTCACCACGGGTCTCGACGTCAACGGCGGCGACGGCGGTGACGCCGGCATGTTCGGTGACGGCGGCGCCGGTGGTGACGGCTTCGGTGGCGGTGACGGCGGCGCCGGCGGTATCGGCGGGCTGTACGGCGGCAACGGTGGCCTCGGTGGCGACGGCAGCCTCGGCGGCAACGGCGGTAACGGTGGCGACACCGGGCTGTATGCGTTCTACGGCTCCGGCGGCAACGGTGGCATCGGCCTCGTCGGCGGCAACGGCGGCGATGGCGCCATCTACGGATCCTTCGGCAACGGTGGCGCCGGCGGCGCCGGTAGCGCCGCCACGTCGACCCAGGCTGCGGGAACCGGTGGTAACGGCGGCAACGGCGGGCAATTCTCGTTCCTCGGTTCCGGCGGTACCGGCGGCACCGGTGGTGCCGGCCTCAACGGCACCGCAGGCTCCTTCACCACCGGAGACGGCGACGGTCTCGACGGTGGCTTGGGCGGCAACGGCGGCAACGGTGGTACGGCCGGGCTGTTCGGGTTCGGCGGCAGCGGCGGCGCCGGTGGTGTCGGCGGCAACGGCGGTGTGGGCGCAGCCGGTGACTTCGAATCCTCGGGTGACGGCTTCGGTGGCTTCGGTGGCACGGGTGGCACCGGCGGCGAGCACGGCGTCGCGGGTGGCGCGGGAACATCATTCGGTGTCGCCGGCTCGAGTGGCCTGGACGGCAACGGTGGCGCGGGCGGCGCCGGCGGCGTCGGCGACTCGAGCGCCGTGACCGGCTCGACCGCCACCGGCGGTGCTGGCGGGGCGGGCGGCGCCGGCGGCGTCGGCACCGCAGATGCGGCCGGCCAGGGCGGCGGCGGAGGCGGCGGCGGCGGGTACGCCATCACCGAAACCAACAACGGCGGCATCATCGGCGGCACCTCCTCCACCGCGACCGGCGGTGCGGGCGGTGTCGGTGGCGCGGGGTCCACCACAGATGAAGGCGGCAACGGCGGACAAGGCGGGTACGCCCAGCTCAACGCCAACGGCGGATCGATCGTGAACGGCAAAGCGGTCGGCGGGGTCGGCGGTGCCGGCGGCATCAACGGCGGCACCGGCGGCGACGGCGGTTACGGACTGGTCGAGTCCAACGGCTCGGGCAGCTTCGCGTCCGGCACGGCCACCGGCGGGGCCGGGGGCGCCGGTACCGACGGCGGCCTGGGTGGCGACGGCGGACGCGGCGTCCTCAGCGGCGGCTTCGGCAACGATCCCACCAACCCGACCGCCCTCGGCAGCGGAACCGTCAGCGGCACCGCGACCGGCGGGGCAGGCGGCGCCGGCACCGGGGCTGGCAGCACCGGCGGTGACGGCGGTCGCGGTGTGATCGCTGCCGCCAGCGGTAACGGCGGCGGTCCCACCCAGCCCGGCTTCGCGAGCGGCTCTGCGACCGGCGGCGCGGGCGGCGCCGGCACCAACGGCGGTGCTGGTGGCGATGGCGGCAAGGGCGTGCTGTCGGGTGGCATCGGTGGGCAGACCACCGGTGGTGTGGTCGTCAACGGCTCCGCCACCGGCGGTGCAGGCGGCGTCGGTCAGGCCGCAGGCGCTTCCGGCGGCAACGGCGGTGGCACCGGGGTCTTCGCCGAGTATGCCCAGAACGTTGTCAACAACGGCGTTTCGGTCGGCGGGGTCGGCGGCGCCAGCGGCACCGGTGCCGAGGCCGGCAACGGCGGTAACGGCGGCACCTCCTACTCCTTCTCCAGCGGAACCACGGCGACCGGTGGTGCGGGCGGAGCCGGCGGCAGCGGCACTGTCGCCGGGGCCAGCGGCGGTGCAGGCGGCAACGGCGGCGGCGGCTACACGCAGGGCGGTGCCGGCAATGCCACCGGTGGCGCAGGCGGAGTCGGCGGTGCGGGCGGCACCACGGCCGGCGCCAACGGTGGCGCAGGCGGCACCGGCGGTACCGCTAACGCACAAGCGGGTAGCGGCTCGGCCGTCGGCGGCATCGGCGGCGCCGGTGGTGCAGGCGGCTCGGCGGCGGCCGGTGGCGTCGGTGGAGACGGCGGCAACGCCGTCCTGGGCAACACCGGCACCACCGCCATCACCGCCACCGGCGGTGCCGGCGGGGCCGGCGGCGTCGGCGGCACCTCGGCCACCTCAGTCGGCGGCAACGGCGGCGACGGCGGTATCGGCACCGCTAACACCGCCAACGGCACCGGCGGCAACGGCGGACTCGGCGGCAACGGCACCTTGAACGGCGCAGGTGGGCCCGGCAACGGCGGCAATGGCGGCAACGGCGGCAACGGCACCAACGCGGTTGGCGGTAACGGCGGGCCTGGCGCCACCGCTAGCGCCACCGGCGTGCCCGGCGACAACGGCACAGCCGGCGCCAACAACCCGTGACGCCATAGCTGAGAACGGCAACCGCGGCCCGGTCGAAAGACCCGGCCGCGGTTGTCGTTTCGGTGGTGCTTTCGACGATCCTCTGTCGGGCGGGCATATCCGCCTGTCGCTGAATGCTTTTGACACCTCACACTCTCGAACTGTCTGACAAAAGCAAACTCGCGCGCCAGCGCTCGCGACTTCGTTACAGTCGCCGATATGGCTCCGTCACACAGGCACCACCACGAGCCGGATCTAGGGCAAGGGGCAGACATGACAGCCATCCACTTCATCTCCGGTCTGCCACGATCCGGCTCGACGCTGCTGGCGGCACTGCTGCGGCAGAACCCCCGCTTCGAGGCCGGCATGTCCGGCCCGCTGGCCGGCCTGTTCGGCGCACTCCTGGGCGAGATGAGCGCCCGCAACGAATACTCGGTGTTCATCGACGACGCCAAGCGCCAGCGGATCCTGCACGGCCTGTTCGAGAATTACTACGCCCACAGTCCGGCAGAGGTGGTTTTCGACACGAACCGGTTCTGGTGCGCGTGGATGCCGGCGATCGCGCGGTTGTTCCCCGACGCGAAAGTCATTGCGTGCGTCCGGGATATGCCCTGGGTCGTCGACAGCATCGAACGCCTGGTTCAGCGCAACGTCTTCAGCCCGTCGTCGATCTTCAACTACAGCGCCGGCGGCACCGTGTACACCCGCGCCAATGTCGTCGCATCGGCCGAAGGCATGGTCGGGGCTCCCTACGACGCCCTCAAGCAGGCCTGCTTCGGCGCGCAGAAGAATCGTCTGCTGCTCGTTCAGTACGAGACGCTGACCAGCGACCCGGCCAAGACCCTGCTTGCCATCTACGACTTCATCGGCGAGCAGGCATTCGAGCACGATTTCGACCACATCGATTTCGACGTCACGGATTTCGACGAGCGGGCCGGTACTCCCGGCCTGCACACGGTGGGCAAAACAGTCAAGGCTGTGGAGCGCGAAAGCCTGCTGCCACCGGATCTGTTCAATCGCTTTGTCAACGATGCCTTTTGGCGTGATGCAGACGCAATCCCCGAGGGACTTCAGGTGGTCTGAGCCCGCACCAACCGATTCAGCCGCAGACCGATTGCCTGCCAGAGCATGTCGGCAATGCCGTCACAAACCGGGGTATGCGCGATAATCTCACCCAATGCCCGACGAACCTCTCGCTGAGTCCGCACCGGCGGCAAGCCCCGCAGGAACACCGCACACGCCCAAGCGCGAGCCTGCTGCGGAAGGCTCGCGGAGCCTGCCCCAACTGGCGACCTACGCAGCACTCACCCTCGCCGTCGTCGCCGTGGCCCTCGCCGCGCTGGCTTACTTCCACCCGGCGCATCACGACGCGGCCGGTCCGATCCAACAGGGCGGCGACGCAAAGACAAACGTGTGCACGGCTTTTGCCGCGGTCCGTAAAGCGGTGGTGCTCAACACTCACCTGCAAACTCCCGACAACAATCCGGTCGGCGAGCTCGCGGTGGCCGGCAATGCCCGGCTGGCCCTGGTGGGCGGCGGCGCGTACTTGCAACGACGGCTCGCCGCCAACACGGCTGCACCGAGCGACCTCACGAAGGCAGTCAGTGCGTTCGCCGACACGATCGGACAGCTCGGCGTCGGCTACCTGGCGGGCGGCAGTCCCGACACGATGCAGCCGTTACGGCACGACCTCGACACTCAGATCAACGACGCCGCGAAAGCCTGCTCCTGACAGAACAGCGCCGCTGACGGTCTCGGCGACCGCGAATTACCAAGAGTTCCGGTTCAATTTGCGCGTTCGGCGACCGTCGGCGCATGCGGCAACTAGCTTGACCAGAATCGACGACCACGTCGTTTCTTTGGGGGTAGACCGATGTCTGACGACAGTCGAAACACACGAAAGCACCGATTACACGCCGTGCCGGGCTACCTGGCCGGTTCCGGTGCGGCCGTGGCCGCATTACTCACCGCGATGATCGTGCCGCCCGCGGACATGCCATCCCCCCACTCCCGGAGCATCTCCACCAACTCCGGCGGCGCAGCAACCCATACACCTGACGGCGACGGTGGAGCCGGAGGCCAGGGCGGCGCCGGCGGCAAGGGTGGTCAGGGTGGAGTCGGCGGTCAGGGCGGCGCAGGTGGAAAAGGCGGAGCGGGAGGGCGAGGCGGCAACGGCGGCCGGGGCGGGGGCGCCGGATCGACCGGCCAACCCGGCGAAGGTGGCGAAGGCGGGGCGGCGGGTCCAGGTGGAGTTCCGGGTGAGCCGGGCATGCGTGGTCCATCCGGCGGCTGATGCCCAGCTCAGGCACCGGCAGAGCAGACCAGCCGGCACGCAAAATGTTGTTGCAGCGCACTATCTTTCATCGGTCGAGCTCACCGGCCGCTAAGGGGGCCCACACGCTGTGAACGATCCGAAAGCCGACGTCGTCTCTCGCCAATACGAGCGTTGGAGATACCCGGAGCCGATACAGGATCTCGAGTCGTGGCTGCGCGGCAACTGGCAGTGGCTCGACCCCAGCCACTCCCACCGGGTCCTCTGGCCCGACCGGGAATACCGGCCGGACCTCGACATTCTCATCGCGGGGTGCGGCACGAATCAGGCCGCCGAGCTTGCTTACACCAATCCCGAGGCGAAAATTGTCGCGGTCGATATCAGCCAGCCGTCACTCGATCACGAGCAGTACCTCAAAGACAGGCACGGGCTGCACAATCTGGAACTGCGCCTGCTGCCCATCGAGGAATTGCCCTCGCTGGGCAGTCAATTCGACCTCGTCGTGTCGACCGGTGTGCTGCACCATATGGCCGACCCGCTGGCGGGGATGAAAGCACTGGCCGCGTGCGTGAAGCCCGACGGCGTCGTCGCAGTCATGCTGTACGCGAAGTATGGCCGGCTCGGCGTCGAGGTGATGGAATCGGTGTTTCGCGACCTGCGCCTCGGACAGGACGAAGCATCGGTGCGGGTGGTCAAAGAGGCACTCTCGTCGCTGCCACCCGATCATCCGGTGCGCGGCTACCTCAAGACGGCCCTGGACGTTCGCTACGACGCCGCGCTGGTGGACACGTTCCTGCACGGTCGGGCGAAACACTATTCGGTGGACGACTGCCTCGATCTGGTCGACGCCGCCGGCCTCGCGTTCCAAGGATGGTTCCTCAAGGCGCCGTACTATCACCACGAATTGCTCTCACCCCCTGGCGAGTTCAACCAGTACCTCGCTGCGTTGCCGGAACAGAAGCAGTGGTCTGTGATGGAGCGAATGCACACCACGAACGGGCGTCATTTCCTGCTGGCATGCCATCCTGGCCGACCGAAAGAGAGCTATTCGATTGACTTTTCGTCACTCGACTCACTCGACTACATTCCGCTGATGCGCATGCGCTGCGGCCTGGCCGGAGCAGACATTTATCGGGCGGACTGGCGCATGCGGCTGAACCTCGCCCAGCTGCCCTATGTGCAACACATCGACGGTCACCGCACTATCCGCGATATCGCCGCACTGGTCGCGGAAAGCCAAGGACCGACGCGCGGCAGCGTCGCCAACGTCGAGAAGTTCGGCCGCAAGCTGTTCGAGGCCCTGTGGCGTCTCGACTTTGTGGCCATGGCCCTGAGCCCGTCCGGCTAGCCCCGCCCGCTGCCTTGTCGTCGGTCTGGACCGAATTAACGACGTGGAGTCTCGGATAAAACTGCTACCTTCACCCAGGGGGGCTTGACGGCAAGAAAGGCCTGACATTGGGCACACTGCTGCTCGTGCTCGCCGCGGTGTTGTTCATCGCGGCCATCCTGGTCTTCCTGGCGGCGTTGCGCCGCCCCAAGAAGCAGAGTGCCGGACGTGAGGATCCGCTCGCATTCGTAACGGCAGCACCGCAATTCGGCCCGCGCCAACTTGGCCCCGGCGCGATCGTCAGTCACGGCGGCATCGACTACGTGGTGCGCGGTTCGGTCACCTACCGAGAAGGCCCGTTCGTCTGGTGGGAACACCTGTTGGAGGGCGGTGGTGAGCCGATCTGGTTCAGTGTCGAAGACAGCGACGGGCGGCTCGAACTGGTGATGTGGACCAGCCGCAAGGACCTGCAATTGCAACCCGGCGGTCAGCACGTCGTCGAGGGCATCACCTACAGCGAGTCGGAGCGCGGCCACGCCGGCTACACCACCGAGGGCACCACCGGCCTGCCGCCTGCCGGCGAGATGGATTTCGTGGACTACGCCAGCGCCGACGAGACGTTGCTGCTGTCTTTCGAGCGCTGGGCGCCGGACATGCCGTGGGAGGTGTCGACCGGCAAGCCCGTGCTCGCCGGCGAGCTCACCGTGTACCCGGCGCCGCCGCCGGCTTCCGAATAGAGGCCACCCTCCGTGCCCCTGCATCGTCTGTCGGTCATCCCGGTCGACGTCCGTGGCTCCGAACTCGGGCTCGCGATCAACGTGCCGGCCCCGCTCCCCCTGGCCAGCTGCCGGCTGAACCATCCGGACGGCGGCGCACTGGTGTTGGGGGTGTTGGGCGCATCGCACGTCGTCACGGTGGAGCATCCGAATGTCAGCTTCTCCGAACAAGTTTCGTGTGACCTCGACGGCGATCTCCCCGACCGGACGCGGGCACCCGGCTACCGACTCGAAGCCCGCACCGATCTGTGCGATGAGGCCGCGTTCCGTGAGCTGGCGGACCGGCTCCGGCACCGCTGCGCGACCGACAGCGGCTGGCTCGGAGGTTCATTCCCGGGTGACGATGCCGCGCTGACAGCGCTCGCCGCCGAACCCGACGGCGCGGGCTGGCGCTGGCAGACCTGGCACCTCTACCCGGCCCCGGCCGGTGGCACCGTGGTCTACACCGCCAGCCGGTGGCGCCCGTGAGCCGCGGCGGCCTCTTCGCGATGGCCTTCGGCCTGGCCGCCAGTGCATTCCTCAGCCTGATCTTCGGCATTTCGCTGCAGCACAAAGATATTCGCAGCTACATCGCGTCGCACTACCAGCAGTACTCCCGCGACGCCAACGGCATCCGCTATCTGTGCACGGGATCGCCTGCGCAGGTGGCATACACGCTCACCGGCTACCAGACGCCGGCGGCAAGCGCCGTCAGCGGAGGCACGCAGTACCTGCGCTTCAACGACGCCATCGTGACGGTCGGTATCGATGGCACCCACCCCTGCAGCATCCGGGTCGAGGACTTGGCGGCCGGATACAGCCATGGGTCGTTCATCTTCCTCGGACCAGGGTTCAGTCCCGGGTCCCCGTCACGCGGCTCGGGTGGCAGTACAGGTGGCCCGGGTGGAACGAAATGACAGCCAACCGAACGCAATACACGAAGTAGCGACAGGAGACAGCGATGTATCTAGCCGTTGAGTTGGGAACTATCGACCTCAACCCGGTTTTCAAGGGCGCGCTCGCGACCATCTTGTACTTCCTGGTCGGCACCGCCGTGCTGCTGCTCGGCTTCGTGGTGGTCGACGTACTCACCCCGGGCAAGTTGCGCCAACTGGTCTTCATCGATCGCCGGCCGAATGCGGCGATCCTGGCCTGCGCCAACTACATTGCGCTGGCCACCGTCATCATCAGTGCCATCGCCAACAGCTACAGCCAGTTGGGCCAGGGCCTGGTGGGCGTGGCCGTCTACGGGCTGATCGGCGTCGCGCTGCAGGGTGTGGCGCTGTTGACGCTGCATGTGGTGATACCCGGTAATTTTCACGAGCACATCGAGGAGGCGGAACTGCATCCGGCGGCGTTCGCCACGGCCGTGATGCTGCTGGCTGTAGGAGGAGTGACCGCAGCCGCGCTGTCATGACATCGACTGAGCAGCAGCCCGATACGACCACCCCGTTCTCGAGCACCCGCTGGCGGGCGGTGCTACTTGCCGCGGTGGCGGCGTGCGCAGCGTGCGGGATTGTCTACGAACTCGCGCTGCTGACCCTGTCGACCAGCTTGAACGGCGGCGGCATCATCGCCACGTCGCTGATCGTCGCGGGCTACATCGCCGCGCTGGGCGCGGGTGCGCTGCTGGTCAAGCCGTTGCTCAATTGGGCGGCAGTCGCTTTCGTCACGGTGGAAGCGGTCCTGGCCATCGTGGGCGGGCTGTCCGCCGCCGCCCTGTACGTCATGTTCTCGTTCGTCGGCGGATCGCTGTTGATGCTCGCGGCCGGCACCGCTCTGATCGGCGCCCTCGTCGGCGCCGAGGTTCCACTGCTGATGACGCTGCTGCAGCAGGGTCGCGTCGCCGGCGCGACCGACACCGGCCGGACGTTGGCCAATCTCAACGCCGCGGATTACCTGGGCGCGTTGATCGGCGGCTTGGCTTGGCCGTTCCTGTTGCTGCCTCACCTGGGAATGATCCGGGGCGCCGCGGTCACCGGGATCATCAATCTCGTTGCCGCGACGGTTGTTTCGATTTTTCTGCTGCGTCGGGTGGTCAGTACCCGGCAGCTGCTCATGGCATTGGGTGCGCTGAGCTTGGCGCTGGCGCTGCTCACCACCCTGCTGATCCAAGCTCAGGACATCGAAACGACCAGCCGTCAGCGGCTCTACGCTGACCCGATCATCGCCTTTCGTCAATCGGCGTATCAGGAAATTGTGGTCACGCGTCGTGGCAACGACCTGCGACTCTACCTCGACGGCGGCCTGCAGTTTTCTACCCGCGACGAGTACCGGTACACCGAAAGCCTCGTCTACCCCGCGCTGGGCGCCGGAGCACGGTCGGTGTTGGTGCTCGGTGGCGGTGACGGCCTGGCAGCACGCGAATTGCTGCGCATGCCCGGCGTGGAGAGCATCGTGCAGGTCGAGTTGGACCCCGCCATGGTCGAAATAGCCCGCAGCACAATGCGTTCCGCTAATGCCGGGTCATTGGACAACCCTCGGGTGCACATCGTCACCGGTGATGCGATGAGCTGGTTGCGCCGCGCCGATGCGCCGTCGTTCGACGCGGTGATCGTCGACCTGCCGGATCCCGATACGCCGGCGTTGGGGCGCCTGTATTCCACCGAGTTCTACGCGCTGGTATCCCGCGTCCTCTCACCCGGCGGGTTGATGGTGGTGCAGGCGGGTAGCCCGTACTCGACCCAAACAGCTTACTGGCGAACGATTTCCACGATCACGTCCGCCGGGTACGCCGTCACGCCGTATCACGTGTATGTCCCGACCTTCGGCGACTGGGGATTCGCGCTGGCCCGCCGCGGGGGCAAGGCGCCACAGCCGGTCATCCCGCCCGCCGCGCCGCAGCTGCGCTTCCTCGATCAATCGGTGCTCGACTCATCGACGGTGTTCGCCCCCGACGTGCGCCCGCGCATGCTGGAGCCGTCGACTCTGGAACATCCGCGCATCGTCGAAGACATGCGACACGGATACGACTAGCAGTCCACTTCACGCCGAGATCGACGGCAGCGTGAGAAATCGTGAGAGCGCTGCACGCTGGTGTCGATCTGGGCGCCATCCACGGCGGCTGAGCGCCTGGTAAGGGCTACTCCGCGTCGAGTGCGGCCAACACCTCGTCGGACAGGTCGACATTGGTGTAGACGTTCTGCACGTCGTCGCTGTCCTCAAGCGCGTCAACGAGTTTGAACACCTTGCGCGCACCCTCGGCATCCACCGGCACGCTGACCGACGGTTGGAAGCTGGCCTCGGCGGAGTCGTAGTCGATACCGGCTTCTTGCAGAGCGCTCCGCACCGCCACCAGATCGGTTGGCTCGCTGACGACTTCGAAGCTGTCACCGAGATCGCTGACGTCTTCGGCGCCCGCATCCAGGACGGCCGCCAGCACGTCGTCCTCACTCAGGCTGTTCTTCTCCAGCGTCACGACACCCTTGCGAGAGAACAGGTAGGACACCGATCCCGGATCGGCCATGCTTCCGCCGTTGCGGGTCATCGCCACCCGCACCTCACCCGCGGCGCGGTTACGGTTGTCGGTCAGGCACTCGATGAGCACCGCAACGCCGTTGGGGCCGTAGCCCTCGTACATGATGGTCTGCCAGTCGGCCCCGCCGGCCTCTTCGCCCGCTCCGCGCTTACGGGCCCGCTCGATGTTGTCGTTGGGCACCGACGTCTTCTTGGCCTTCTGAATGGCGTCGTACAGCGTCGGGTTGCCGGCCGGGTCGCCACCGCCGGTGCGCGCGGCCACCTCGATGTTCTTGATCAGCCGGGCGAATTCCTTGCCGCGGCGCGCGTCCTTGACGGCCTTCTGGTGCTTGGTGGTGGCCCACTTGGAATGGCCGCTCATCAGCTACTACCTCTTCTGTCGTTCACTCTTCCGCCTGACGAGTCTACGTGGGCGTTTGATCGCCGGCGCCCACCCTGACCAGCGGCAGGAAAATATCGTCGACGATCTCCTCGATCACCTCGTCCGCCACCGGTCGCAGTGTCATGAGCAGTTCGTGGCGGAACAGATCGACCGGCAGGCGAGCGACGCGTCCGCTGACCTGGCCCGGCCGCACCTCGGCACGGGCGACCGCGCGGGCGATCACCTGGTCGAGCACGGCGTCGCGTCCACCCTGGACGTGGGCGCTCAGCTCGGCGAGGTTGGTATCGGCGTCGGTGTAGAAGCCGCCCAGTCGAGTCAGCAGATGCGTGACCAGACGAGGGCGCACCGCGTTTGCCTGCCGCAGCAGCGCGATCACGTCACCACGCAGACTGCCGGTATCGGCGACGGTCACCGGATCGACTTCGGCCTGGTGCACCAGCGCCGCCAGCACCAACTGCGGCTTGCCGGGCCAGCGGCGATACAGCACAGCCCGACTGGTCCCGGCACGCGACGCCACCGCGTCGAAGGTGAGTTCGTCGTACCCGCGCTCAACCAGCTCAGCCCACGCCGCGTCGAGCAGCGCCGTCTCCAGCGCCTCGCCCCGCCGGCGCTGCGGCGCTCCGCCGTTAAGAGACATTGCGTTTCCTATTCCGACTCGCTACCGTCCTTAAGAGACGCATCGTATCTTAAGGACGGGGAACTCACATGCGGATTCTGGTCTCCGGGGCAGGCATGGCCGGACTCAGCGCCGGCCTCACTCTCGGCACCGACGGCCACGACGTCACGATCGTCGAGCGGGCAGATCACCTACGGGTCAACGGATCGCCGATCGACATCCGCGGCGACTCGATCGATGTGGCCCGGAAGTTGGGCGTGCTCGACGCCATCCACGCCCACCGCGTGGACATGAGCGAGCGCATCCAGTTCGTGGACCGAAACGGCGAATTGCTCGCTCAGATGCCCGATTCCGAGTTCAACGATCGCCCCGACGACGTCGAGATCCCCCGCGAGGATCTCGCGAACGTGTTGCGCAGCGCGCTGGATCCGGGTACCCGGCTGCTTTTCAACACGTCGATCGCCGAGCTCGAGGATGACGGCGACGGCGTCGACGTGCGCTTCACGTCGGGTGAGCGCAGCCGCTACGACATCGTGGTCGGCGCCGACGGGATGCACTCGGCGACTCGACGTCTCACGTTCGGATCCGAGAACCGGTTCCTGCGGCACCTCGGTTTCTATGTCGCGCTCGCCGAACTGTCCGGCTACTCCCGGCCTGACCGCCGCACTCCGATGTACAACTTCCCCGGTCACCTGGCGGGCATCGCCACCTATCGCGATAAAGCGCTGGCAGTGTTCATGTTTCGCTCACCCTGGATCGACTACGACTACCACGACCTCGCCGCCCAGAAGCGAATTCTGCGCGAGGCGTTCGACGGCCACACCGAATGGAAGATCCCCGAGCTGCTGGATGCCGCGACCGGCGACGGCGACCTGTACTTCGACTCGGTCAGTCAGATCGACATGCCGACGTGGCACCGCGGACGGGTCGTGTTGGTCGGTGACTCGGCGTACTGCGCGTCGCCCTTGTCGGGCCGTGGGACCAGCCTGGCCATGACGGGCGCGTGGCTGCTAGCCAAGGCGCTGCGCGATAACCCCGAAGACGTCATATCCGCGTTCGATCAGTATGAGCGCGAACAACTTCCGCATGTCACCTACGCCCAGTCGACCGCGGGGCCCGGCGGTGACGTGCTGGTCCCCGCCTCTCAGTCGGACATCGATGCCCGAAATCAGCGCTTACGCAGCGCCGTAAGCTCGTTATGATCGTCAGGTGCAGAAGCGCCTCCTGATCACGCGGGCGGCCGCGGCTTGCGCCGTGGTGGTCGCCGCACTGTGGACGCTGTCGCCGCCGGCCGGCGCAACCGTTCCGCCGGGACGGATCGTTTCGCTGATCCCGTCCGACGACGAAGTGAGTCAATTCGTCGGCCTTCCGGTGCGTCACCAGGACGACCCGCTGCCCGTGCTACCACGACCGGCGGACCATCTGGACCAGCGCGACGAGTGCAAATCCTTGGTCTACGCCAACACTGTCGACGTGTGGGGATCGGACTACACGGCCTTCCGCAGCCAAAATTGGATGTATCCACCCGATCCGAACCGGGTGTTCGTGAGCCAGTCGGTCGGCATGTTCGCCAGCACCGGTGCCGCGCGAGATCGCTTCAACTCGATCTACAACGTGAACGTATTCAACACATGCAACCACGCGGACCTGCACGGACCGCCGTTGGAAGCCGGAATCTCGTTTGACGTCTTCGATTTCAAAACCAACGTCGATGTGATGATTTGGACGCTGGCCGCAAGGTATTACGGGCAATACACCGGGTACAACCGAGTTTTTGTCGCATTCCACTTGAACAATGTGATCTCGATATCGAGTATTGGCCAACAGGGCAACCCGTCCCAAGCGGTCAAGCGCCTCACCGATCACATTCTCAGCCGGGTCGGCTGACGCCGGATCAGGTGTCGGGAAACCAGATCAACATCCGGTCGGCGAGCTGACCGGCCGCCGCCGCACCGCCGTCGCCACGCTCGCACACCGAGACGTACACCACCACATTGCTTTTCAGCCGCGCTTCGTACGCGCAGCTCCAATCGGTCGGCTGTCCGCCGTTGAGTTGCGTACGGCGCCACCGTGCACTGGCAGCATCGACGCTGGAAACATCGAAGCGCCACGTGGTTTGAGGATTGTTGTCGCGTGGATTGTTCACCGCGACCGTGTTGCACTCGCTGAGTGACGGCGGGAACGCCGCGACGAAGGCTCGCCGAGCCGTGTCAGCGTCCGGGTACGAACCGGCGCCCTGTCCGACGACGTGGTCGGCGTTGTCCTCGGCGTTCTTCTGCTGCGCACCTTTGTAGGCGGTCCAGTCCTTGCCGTAGTCACGCACAGTGGGGCCGAACAACACCGCGCACGACGACCGGGGGCCCAGGTCGATCGCCGGTGCGGGCTGATTGAACAGCTTCTCGAACCCCAACGGTGACCCGACGATCGGACCGGACACGTCGGGCGGTATCACCAGCGTCCGCAGCCGGTCCGGCGTAACCACCGGTGGCGGAACGGGTTTGGCGACCGCGCTGGTGGACGGCGGACCGCTGGGCGCCAGCGCATCCGAGGTCTGACCTTGGGCGGTGTCGGTCGGCACCGGCACGTGCACGGCCGGCGCTTCGGGAGCGGCTGGCGGATGTGAGCAGCCGACAACCAACATTGCCACGCCGGCGGACGCTCCGACGGCGGCAAGGATGTTCTTCATCGAAAGGGAGCCTCCTGGTCGAGGTGTCGTCACGGGAATCGGTCCGCGACCGTGTTGGTCATCTGCGCCACCAACGGGCCGCCGTTTCCAAACTGGCATTCCACCTCTTGGAACATCACGTTGCCCTTCTGCCGAACCTCGTTCGCGCAGCGCCACGTGGTGTCCTGGCCGTTGCTCAAATTCGAGCTCCTCCAACTCGCGTGATCCCCGGTGACGGCGATCCCGTCAAGACGCCAGGACGCGCCGGCCGAGTCGTTCAGCGTCACCGCGTCGCAGCGGCCGACCATCGCGGGCGCGAAGGCGCGCCGGAACGTGCCGGCCGCCACCATCGGGTTGGGGTAGGTCGCGACGACCTGGGTAGTCGCGAACTGAGGATTGTCAGGATTGTCCCGGTGTATTACCAGCCGAAACGCGGTGAACTCCCCCGTCCACGTGGTGACGTCCGACTGCAGGAACGACCGGCAGTCGTCCCGATCCGGGAGGGTCGAGGATCGTCCGGGCGAAGGATAGACGTCTCCGAACCGACGCATCGGCAGCCCGACAATCGAACTGACGTCGTCGTCGGAGAGCAACAGCGAGTCGATCTTGCCCTGCGGCACCAATGGCCCGGCCGTAGCGAGCGGAGCAGCGATGACGCCTATCGTCGCGAAAATCGCCGCGATGCCGGATGAATACCGCACGCCGAGAAGCCTAGTAAAGGTCTGAGGGTTTCAGTCGCACTAATCGGTGATATACACCGCGGGTGAGCCGACCACGAGCGCTGATCTCGGGTGCCGGCATCGCCGGCCCCGCACTCGCCCACCAACTCGCCGAACGCGGATGGCAGACCACGGTCGTCGAGCGGTTCGCCGAGCGCCGCGACGAGGGCCACAACATCGATGTCCGGGGAGCGGCCCGGGACGTGGTCCGCCGAATGGGCATCGACGAGGACATCCGGGCCGCCAACACCACCGAAGTCGGCATGCGTTTCGTCAGAGCCGACGGGTCGTCGGCCGTGTCGTTCCCGATGGGCGAGCCCGGGACCGACGGCCCGACCGCCGAATTGGAGATCCTGCGCGGAGAGCTCTCGCGCATTCTGATCGAGCACACCCGCCACGACACCGACTATCGATTCGACACCCAGATCCGCAGCCTGACGGATGGCAGCGACCACGTGACCGCGACCCTGCAGGACGGCTCGTCGATCGACGCCGACCTTGTCGTGGTGGCCGAAGGTCTGCGATCGCGCACCCGCGACCTGGTGATGCCGCTGAAGGTCACCGATCTGGGAATGTACGTCGCCTACTTGACGATTGAGCGCGACGACAGCGACGACCGCTGGTGGAACTGGCAGCACGCGCCCGGGTCCCGCGCGATCCATCTGCGGCCGGACAACCTGGGGACCACCCGAGCCATGTTGTCGTTCATGTCGGACGTCAGAGGCCTGGAAGATCTGGGCCGCGACGACCAGATCGCCATTCTGCGCCGCACCTTCGCTGATGCCGGCGGCGCCGCGGCGCGGGTGCTGGCCCAACTCGACGACGCACCCATGTATTTCGATGCCCTCGGCCAAGTTCGCACGTCGCGCTGGAGCATGGGCCGGGTCGCCCTGCTCGGCGACGCCGCGTTCTGTCCGTCGCCGGTCGGCGGCGGTGGCAGCAGCCTGGCCCTGATCGGGGCCTACGTGCTCGCCGGCGAGGTGTCGCGCACCGGCGATCGCGTCGCGGGACTGCAACGCTACGAGCAATTCATGCGCCCCCACGTCGCCGCGGCTCAACACGTCCGGCCGGCGGTGCTGCGACGAGCCAACCCTCGCACCGATGCCGGTATCCGTGCCCTGCACCTCGGCGCCCGGGTGTTCGCCAGCCCGCCCGTACGCGCGGGTATGAGCTTGGCAGGCAAGGTGTTCGGCGGCAGCGCGGTGGAGAAGATCGAGTTGCCGACCTACCCTCTCACTCCGGTTTGATCCAACGCCACTGCATCGACTCCCAGGACCGCGCGTCGGGCAGGGCGTCGTGGACCGCGGAGACCACTCCCGGCCACCAGTCGGCTTCGTAGTCGTCGCCGGACAGCCAGCCGCCGGGTTTCACCTTGGGTGACCACGCCTCGATGTCGGCGATGACGCTGTCGTAGTCGTGCCGGGCGTCGATGTGCACCCAGGCGAACGACTCATCGGCGAACAGGCCGGCAGCCGCGACGGAGTCACTGATGACCAACTGGATGTCGTCGGCCAGTCCGCAGCTGATGATGTTGCGGTGCAACAGCCCGGCGAAGGTCCCACCACCGTGGTCGACGGCGTGCCCGTGCGCGTCGGTGTCGGCGACACCTTCCGGCCCGCTGCCGCGCGCGGTGTCGATGCCGAGGATCGTGTTGTGCAGACCCGCTTCGCGGACCACCTCACCGAGGGAACAGATGCTGCGCCCCAGGTAGCAGCCCACCTCGGCGAACCAACTGCCGTCGGGGAAATGCGCGGCGGCCGCCTCCTGGTGATGGCGCCACTGGAACCAGCCAGGTATGTCGCGCCAGGTCTGCACGGGTTTGTCGAAATCGGTGGCCTTGGTCATCGGGATAGCCTTCCACGGCCGTGCCGGACTTCAAACGCTGCGTAGGGTGGATTTTGTGACGACACAGAGCCCGCTGCGCGCGGTACGGGACGCACTGGGCAACAGCTTGTTCGAAATGGTCGCCGGTCCGGAGGGTCCCTCGGAACGCGATCGCATCCACAACACACCCGGCCCCCGCTGGTTCGCCGACGACCGCCCGATCCGGCGAGTGCACGCCGACGCGTCCATGTTCGTCGGCGGGTTACGGGCGCTGCTGCTGCAGTCGCTGCATCCGCTGGCCATGGCCGGTGTCGCCGAGCACTCCAACTACCGCGAAGACCCGTGGGGGCGCCTGCAGCGCACCAGCACTTTCCTGGCCGAGACGACGTTCGGATCCGCTGACGATGCCCAGACCGCCGTCGATCGAGTCCGCAGAATCCACGAGTGGGTGCACGGGGTAGCCGCCGACGGCAGGCCGTACACGGCCACCGATCCGCACCTGCTGGAGTGGGTGCACATCGCCGAGGCCGACAGCTTCCTGCGGGCACACCAGCTCTACGGCGCCGCCCCGCTGGATCAGGCCGGCCGCGACGGTTACGTCGCCGACATGGCCGAGATCGCGTCCAAACTCGGTGTTGTCGATCCGCCACGGTCGGAACGCGCTCTGGCGCAACGGCTCAACGACTACCGGCCCGAGTTGCGCAGCACCGCCGCTGCCCGCGACGCGGCGCGATTCCTGCTGCTGACGCCGCCGCTGTCGCTGGCGGCGCGGGCCCCCTACGGCGTGCTGACCGCCACCGCGGTGTCCATGCTGCCGCTGTGGGCCCGGATTCCGCTGCTGCTGCCCTACTTTCCGCCCGTCGAGCTCACCGTCGTCCGCGGCTTCGGCCGCGTGCTGGTGGGCGGTATCCGGTGGGCCCTGCCGGCCCCCGACGCCGTCAGCGCCGGCCGGTGACGATGTCGACGAACAACTGGTGGATGCGCCGGTCGGTGGTCACCTCAGGGTGAAACGCCGTCGCCAGCACTGAACCCTGCCGCACCGCGACGGCGTGATCGTCGGCCCGCGCCAGCACCTGCACACCCTCGCCGACCCGCTCCACCCACGGCGCCCGGATGAACACCGCGTGCACCGGCTCCGCCAGGCCGTCGAACACGACGTCGCCTTCGAACGAGTCGACCTGCCGTCCAAAAGCATTGCGCCGCACGGTGATATCGAGAGCCGACAACGGCAGGGCCTCCCGCCCCGCGGTTCCGGCGTCACGAATCTCACTGGCCAGCATGATCATTCCCGCGCACGCGCCGAATGCGGGCAGCCCATCGGCCAGCCGCGAACGCAGCGGTTCCAGCAACTCGAGTTCGCGCAGCAGATGACTGATCGTGGTGGACTCCCCGCCGGGTATCACCAGCCCGTCGACGGCCTCCAACTCCGCACGACGCCGCACACCGATGGCGTCGGCGCCGGCGTCCTGCAGCGCCGCCAGATGCTCGCGGACGTCGCCCTGCAGCGCCAGTACGCCGACGCGTGGAGCACTCACTGTCCGGACGGCCGCTGCTCGCTCGGAACGCGCGTGAGGCCCTCTTGCATGACCGCGGCGACCATCTCGCCGTATTGGTTGAAGATCTTGCCCTGGCACAACGCCCGGCCGCCGCACGCCGACGGCGAGGACTGGTCGTAGAGCAGCCATTCATCGGCGCGGAACACCCGCATGAACCACATGGCGTGGTCCAGCGAGGCCACCTGTAGGTGCTCCCGCTCGTCGAGGTGGGTGACCTGCGCCGAGCCAAGCAGGGTCAGGTCGCTCATGTAGGCCAGCGCGCAGATGTGCAGCACCGGATCGTCGGGCAGCGGATCGCGGTGCCGGAACCAGACCTGTTGCTGGGCGGCCTTGCCCGGCAGCCGATGGACCTGGTCGCGCGGGACGATCCGGATGTCCCATTCCTGGAACTGCTTGAACCCGTCGTCGTCGAAGACCTTCATCGACTTGAGGCCGGGCAGATCGTCGGGCGGCGGTGCCGAGGGCATCACGTCCTGATGGTGGATGCCGTCCTGGTCGGTCTGAAACGACGCCGACATCGAGAAAATCGTCTTGCCGTGCTGGATCGCGTTGACCCGCCGGGTGCAGAACGAACCGCCGTCGCGCAATCGCTCGACGACGAAAACCGTTGGCGCCGAGGAGTCTCCGGGCCGGATGAAGTAGCCGTGCAAGGAGTGCACCAGGAAATGCGGGTCCACCGTGCGGACTGCGGACACCAGCGACTGGCCGGCGACCTGTCCGCCGAAGGTGCGCTGGAAGTTGCCCTGTTCGGGGCTGAACACGCTGCCCCGGTAGATGTCGACCTCGAGTTGCTCGAGATCGAGGATCTTTTCGATCGACACGGACTGTTTTTACCAGCCGCGCTGGGCCAGGCGATGCGGCTCCGGGACCTGCTCGACGTTGATCCCGACCATCGCCTCACCCAGTCCACGGGACACCTTGGCCAGCACATCGGGGTCGTCGAAGAAGGTGGTGGCCTTCACGATCGCCGCGGCGCGCTGAGCCGGGTCGCCGGACTTGAAGATCCCCGAGCCGACGAACACGCCCTCGGCGCCGAGCTGCATCATCATCGCGGCATCGGCCGGGGTGGCGATACCACCCGCGGTGAACAAGGTGACCGGCAGCTTGCCGGCTCGCGCGACCTCGACGACGAGGTCGTAGGGCGCCTGCAATTCCTTTGCCGCAACGAACAATTCGTCTTCGGACAGCGAGCCGAGCCGGCGGATCTCGCCCCCGATGGCACGCATGTGCGTGGTCGCGTTGGACACGTCGCCGGTGCCGGCTTCGCCCTTGGAGCGGATCATCGCCGCGCCCTCGTTGATCCGCCGCAACGCCTCACCGAGGTTGGTCGCGCCGCACACGAACGGCGCGGTGAAGTTCCACTTGTCGATGTGGTGGGTGTAGTCGGCCGGGGTCAGCACCTCGGACTCGTCGATGTAGTCCACCCCGAGGCTCTGCAGGATCTGGGCCTCGACGAAATGGCCGATCCGGGCTTTGGCCATGACCGGAATGGTGACCGCGGCGATGATGCCCTCGATCATGTCGGGGTCACTCATCCGGGACACCCCGCCCTGGGCGCGGATGTCGGCCGGCACCCGTTCCAGCGCCATCACCGCGACGGCCCCGGCGGCCTCGGCGATCCGGGCCTGCTCCGGCGTGACGACGTCCATGATGACGCCGCCCTTGAGCATCTCGGCCATGCCGCGCTTGACCCGCGCGGTCCCGGTCCGCCCGTTCGACGACGCGGCGCTATCCACTGCTGATCTCCTTCACTGGGTGACACCCAATTCTAGGGGTGGATACCAAATCCTATTTTTCCGGCGTCTCAGCGGATCGATTGCAGCTGCCGGGGCCGATCCGGCGCCCCTGCCAGCGTCGCTGCCTCGGTGAGCAGCTCGGAGAGTTGCAGCGGGTACACCGTCTCGCCGGCGTCGGTCAGTTCGGCGATGTCGGCAGGCTCACACCAACGGTGGCCGTGGATGTAGCGATTTTCCAGCTCGGTGCGGCCGGTGGTCGCCGGCTCGAAGCGATGGGTCCGGTGGACGAAGAAGAATTCCTCGCTGTCGATCTCGGCGCCGTTGAAGTCGAACACGGCGTCGCGGCGCCAGATCGGGCCGATCATGGCGGTGGCGTCGACCCGCAGGCCCGTCTCCTCGGCAAGTTCGCGGGCGGCGGCCTGAGCGAGCGATTCGCCGTCGCCGACCTGACCGCCGACGGTGAACCACCAGCGCACCGCCGTACCCTCGGCCGCGGGATCGGACCCGCACAGCAGTAACACCGCGCCGGCCTCGTCGAGGAGCACCACCCGGGCCGAGGTACGCCGGCCGGCGGCGGGATGGTCGGCGTGGCGGAGCGCCTGCGAGCGCTCCGCGATCTCGAAATAGCTTGGCAACTTTGCCGTTCCGGCCAACCGGAACAACCGGACCAGACGCCGCTCGCGAAGCGCGAGGGTGTCACGCACCGCGTCGTTGTGGAACCGGCGGGCCAGCACCACACGGGCTTCGGCGTCGGCCAACTCGGCGATCAGGCCGGCGGGCACGGCCGCCGGATCGATCATCGCCAACGCGGCCGCGAGCTTGTTCTCCCGGCTTTCCCGGGCCCGCCGCCCGGCACTCTCGGCGGCATCGGCACGCGCAACCAACTCCTTGGCCCGGTCGTCGGGATAACCACCGAAGGCGTTGACCGCCACCGCGCGGGCTACCACGGCGCGACGGGCCAGCGCCGCGTCGAGCGCCTGCCAGGACAGGTCATAGCGGACGTGCAGGCGGTCCAGCCGGTGGGCCACCCGAACACCCCACACACCGAACCCGACCAGCACCGTCACCAGCACGACCGCGGCCGCGATCAGCCCCACCGTCCACCACATCAGCTCGCCACCCGGACCTTGGCACCGCTGACCGCGACCGTCTCGTAGACCCGCATGATCTGGTTGGCCACGACCGGCCAGTCGTAGCGGCGTACCGCCTGCGCGCCGACCTCGGCGTAGCGCTTGGCCACCGACTCATCCTCCAGCACCGCGATCAGGCCTTTGGCGAGCGCGGCGCTGTCGTCGACCGCGACCAGGCGGCCCGCCTCGCCGTCGCGCAGGACCTGCCGGAAGGCGTGCAGATCGCTGGCCACCACCGGCGTGCCGGCGGCCATCGCCTCCACCAGCACGATGCCGAAACTCTCCCCGCCCAGGTGCGGGGCGCAGTAGACGTCGGCGCTGCGCATCGCCGAGGCTTTGACGGCGTCGTCCACCAGACCGAGGAACCGCAGATGACCGGCCAGTCTTCCGACCTTCTCGCGCAACTCCTCCTCGTCGCCGCGGCCGACGATCAGCACCTGCAGCCCCGGGAACCGCTCGATCAGGGCGGGCAGCGCATCGATCAGCACCGCCATGCCTTTGCGGGGTTCGTCGTAGCGGCCCAGGAAAAGCACCGTCTTGGCTGGCCGGGGATACCCGTCGAGCAGCGGCGCCGAGGCCATCGCCGCCACGTCGACGCCGTTGGGGATCTCCACCGCGTCCGTTCCCAGCGCCTCCATCTGCCAGCGCCGGGCCAGGTCGGACACCGCGATGCGACCGACGATCTTCTCCTGCATGGGCCGCAGCAGCCCCTGGACCACCGAGAGAGTCAGCGACTTGGTGGTCGAGGTGTGGAAGGTGGCGACGATCGGCCCCTCGGCAATCCGTAGCGCCCACATCGACACGCTGGGCGCGTTGGGTTCATGCACATGCAGCACGTCGAACTCGCCCTCGGTCAGCCAGCGCCGGACTTTGCCGTGCACGGCCGGACTGACCTGCACCCGGGCCACCGAGCCGTTGTAGGGAATCGGGACGGCCCGGCCGGCCGAGACCACGTACTCGGGCAACGACACGTGCGGCGACGCGGGTGCCAGCACGCTGACGTCCTGACCGCGGTCCCGCATCACCTCGGCGAGCTGCAGCACATGCGACTGCACGCCGCCCGGCACGTCGAACGAGTAAGGGCACACCATGCCGATCCGCATCAGCCGTGCCCGTGCTTCCCGGGCTGCTCCCCCTCGGCCGGCGAAACCCCCAATCGGGCCTGGCGTTCTTCGGACAGATCTGCCAACCACTGCGGTTGGAGCATGTGCCAGTCGGCGGGGTGCTCAGCGATGTTCTTCGCGAACATGTCGGCCAGTGCCTGAGTGACGACGCCGACATCGCCGCTGCTGCAATCCAATGCCGGGAAGAAGGTGACGCGGCAGTCGTCGCCGTCGTACCAGGAGTGCACGGGCAGCAATGCGGCGCCGGTAGTGATCGCCAGCTTGGCGGGGCCGGCCGGCATCCGCGTCGGCTCGCCGAAGAAGTCGACCTGGACGCCGGTACGACTGAGATCCCGCTCGGCCATCAGGCACACGAATTTGTTGTCCATCAGCCGCTCGCTGAGTAACGGGAACGGTGGCTGTTCCCCACCCGACGACGGAATCACTTCGAAGCCAAGGCTTTCCCGGTACTCGACGAACCGCCGGTAGAGCGACTCCGGCTTGAGTCGCTCGGCGACGGTGGTGAACCGGCCGTAGGTCTGGGCCAGCCACACCCCCGCCAGGTCCCAGTTGCCGCTGTGCGGCAACGCCGCCACGGCACCGCGCCCGTTGGCCAGCGCCGCGTCCAGATGTTCCTGGCCGATCACACTGTCGGCAAGCCGCAGACCGAGCTCGTGCTGATCCATCGACGGCAACCGAAACGCTTCACGCCAGTAGCGGGCGTACGACGCAAGCGACGCTCGGATCAGGCTGTCGGGCACGTCTTTCGGCGGGACTCCGATGACGCGCGCGAGATTCTTACGGAGCTGCTCCGGCCCCCCGCCGCGAGACGCGTACAGCGCCCCCGCGTCGAACACGTTGCGCGCGGCGAACTCCGGCATCGCGCGCACGGTCAGCCAGCCGGCCGCGTACCCCCAGTCGGTCATTCGACTGCGGACCGAAAGACCGCTGATGCCAGGCAGTTTCAGACCAGACGGGACGATCACGTCTCGGCCTCCCCCGATTTCTCCGGCGGCGGCAGTGACGTCGCCGCGCCGGTCGAACGCCGCACGGTATGCAGCCGCTGAGCACAGGTGACCATGCTGGCTGCGGCCAGCACCCACATGGCGATCGGCAACGCCCACGGCAGCGGGACGATCGGGAAGTCGGACAGTCCCGCCCCGACCAGCACGATGATCAAGCGTTCCGGTCGCTCGATGAGGCCACCATCGCCGCGCAGCCCGCTGGCTTCGGCGCGGGCCTTGATGTAGGAGATCACCTGGGAGGTCACCAGACAGATCAAGGTCGCCACCACCAACGGCCGGCTGTCGAGGCCGAACGCCGCCCACCAGGCCAGCCCGCAGAACACCGCGCCGTCGCTGATGCGATCGCAGGTGGCATCCAGCACCGCACCAAAACGCGTGCCGCCGCCGCTTTCCCGCGCCATCGCGCCGTCGACCATGTCGAACATCACGAAAAACCAGATCACCACGGTTCCGGCGAACAGCCGGCCGGTCGGGAACAACGTCAACGCGGCGAGTACCGCGGCCGCGGTGGCGAAGATCGTCACGCCGTCCGCGGTGAACCCCGCGCGCAGTAATGCCCGTGCCACCGGTGTGGTGACCCGCGCGACTCCCTCGCGGGACAGGAGCTTACTCAACGGCGCCGCTCCTCCCGCCCCACCGGGATCGCGCTGCGCTGGTTCGCCGCCGGCGCGCTCATGAGTGCCTGGCCCACTCGGCGGCGAGTAGTTGGCGGGTGTCGCGAAGCAGCTGCGGAATCACTTTGGAGTCGCCGATGATCGTGATGAAGTTGGCGTCGCCACCCCACCGGGGCACCACGTGTACGTGCAGGTGCTCGGCCAGCGAGCCGCCCGCCGAGTGGCCCAGATTGACGCCGACGTTGAATCCGTGTGGGCGCGAGACGTTTTTGATGACGCGAATCGCCTTCTGGATGAACGCCATCAGCTCGCTGCTTTCCGGCTCGGTCAGATCCTCGAGTTCGGAGAGTCGGCGGTACGGCACGACCATCAGGTGGCCGGGGTTGTACGGATAGAGATTCAGCACGGCGTAGACCAGCTCACCACGGGCCACCACCAAACCGTCCTCGTCGGACAGCTGCGGTATGTCGGTGAAGGGCTGTTCCTTGTTGCCGTTGTCCTGCTTCAGTGGCCCCTCGGCCAGGTAACTCATGCGGTAGGGCGTCCACAACCGTTGCAGGTGGTCGGATTCCCCGGCGCCACGGTCGACCAGGGCCGTCGGCTCCTCATGCCCGCGTTCGTCGCCGGAGTCGACGATCGCGTCATCCTCAGCCACGATCGCCGGCTTTCACCAAATCGGCAGTGGGAACGTCGTTTTCACGTCCGTCGATCCACTGCTTGATGACGGCCACCGCTTCGTCGCGGGGCACACCGTTGATCTGAGTGCGATCACCGAACCGGAAACTGACCGCACCGGCCTCGACGTCGCGGTCGCCGGCCAGCAACATGAACGGCACCTTCTGGTTGGTGTGGTTGACGATCTTCTTCGCCATCCGGTCGTCACTGGCATCCACCTCGACCCGGACACCATGCGACTTCAGTTGTGCTGCAACATCTTTCAGATACGACACGTGGCCGTCAGCGACGGGAATACCGACCACCTGAACCGGCGCCAGCCAGGCCGGGAACGCCCCGGCGTAGTGCTCGGTGAGGATTCCGAAGAACCGCTCGATCGACCCGAACAGTGCCCGGTGAATCAGCACCGGGCGTTGCCGCGACCCGTCGGCGGCGGTGTATTCCAGCTCGAACCGGTCGGGCATGTTGAAGTCGACCTGCAACGTCGACATCTGCCAGCTGCGGCCCAACGCGTCTTTGACCTGCACGGAGATCTTCGGGCCGTAGAAGGCGGCGCCACCCGGGTCGGGCACCAGCTGCAGGCCGGACGCTTCGCCGACCTCACGCAGGATTTCGGTCGCCTCTTCCCACACCTCATCGGAGCCGACGTACTTGTCCGGGTCCTTGGTGGACAGCTCCAGGTAGTAGTCGTTGAGCCCGTAGTCGGCCAGCAGGTCGAGCACGAATCGCAGCACCGAGGTCAGCTCGTCGCGCATCTGCTCGCGGGTGCAGTAGATGTGGGCGTCGTCCTGGGTCATGCCACGCACCCGGGTCAGGCCGTGGATGACCCCGGACTTCTCGTAGCGGTAGACGCTGCCGAATTCGAAGAGTCGCAACGGGAGCTCACGATACGACCGTCCCCGCGACCGATAGATCAGATGATGCATCGGACAGTTCATCGGTTTGAGGTAGTAATCCTGACCGGGTTTGCGCACGGTGCCGTCTTCGTTGAATTCGGCATCGAGATGCATCGGCGGGTACATGCCGTCGGCGTACCACTCGAGGTGACCCGAGGTGACGTACAACTGCTCTTTGGTGATGTGCGGAGTGTTGACGAACTCGTAGCCGGCCTGCTCGTGCTTGCGCCGGGAGTACTCCTCCAGCTCGCGACGGATGATGCCGCCCTTGGGGTGGAAAACCGCGAGGCCCGAACCGATTTCGTCGGGGAAGCTGAAAAGGTCGAGCTCGACACCCAGCTTGCGGTGGTCGCGCTTCTGGGCCTCTTCCAGTAGCTCGAGGTGGCGGTCCAGCGCCTCCTGCGATTCCCACGCGGTCCCGTAGATGCGTTGCAGGCTGGCATTGTTCTGGTCGCCGCGCCAGTAGGCGGCCGAGCTGCGGGTGAGCTTGAACGCCGGAATGTGTCTGGTGGTCGGAATGTGCGGGCCACGGCACAGGTCGCCCCAAACCCGTTCGCGGGTACGCGGATTCAAGTTGTCGTAAGCGGTCAGCTCGTCACCGCCGACCTCCATCACGTCGGGGTCACCCGATTTGTCGTCGACGAGTTCGAGTTTGAGCGGTTCACCGGCCAGCTCGCTACGGGCCTGATCCTTGGACTCGTACACCCGCCGGTCGAAAAGCTGGCCCTCCTTGACGATCTGGCGCATCCGCTTTTCCAGCTTGCCCAGATCCTCGGGCGTGAACGGCTCCTCGACGTCGAAGTCGTAGTAGAAGCCGTCGGTGATCGGCGGTCCGATGCCGAGCTTGGCGTGCGGGAACAAATCCTGGACGGCCTGGGCCAAGACGTGGGCGGCGGAATGCCGGATCACGCTGCGTCCGTCGTCGGTGTCGGCAGCGACCGGTACGACGTCGGCGTCGGCGTCGGGAATCCAGCTCAGGTCGCGCAGTTTGCCGTCGGCGTCGCGAACCACCACGATCGCGTCGGCGGCACCGCGACCCGGGAGCCCGGCCTCGCGTACCGCGGCGGCCGCGGTCGTCCCGGCCGCCACCCGGATCGAGGCTGCTGGCGCGGTGTGAGCGAGGGCGGTCATCGACGCGGTCTCCGTGACTTTCTGGGCTTCCAACGGACCCGCTCATGCTATCGGGGCGACGATCACCCGAGGGTTGCAGCCTTAGGGCTGGCCCGGTTTGAGCTGAACGAACAAGGCTTCGGCATCGGTCAGCACGGTGTCGCCGTCCAGAAGCCGGCCGGAGACGAAGATCTTGCGCCCCTCCCTGCGCTCGACGCCTGCCTCGATCTGCAGCTTCTTCTCGATCGGAACGATCTGGCGGTAATTGATGTGCAGATAGGCGGTGCGTTGCCGGGTTCCGCCGGTGAGTACCGACGACGTCAGCCCCAACACGGTGTCGAACAGCATGCCGATCGAGCCCCCGTGCACGGCCCCGTTGCGGCCCAGATGAAATCGGGCGAACCGCGCCCACCCTTCGATGCGGCCGTCGTCGGTCTTGTGCGCTGACATCGGGATGGTCAGGATGTTGCCGCGCACCGGCAGGTCCATCCGTCGGCCCGACGGCGACTGCCACTCATCGGTGTCAAACGGGGTGAGCAGGCCTGACAGCTGGTCCAGCAGGTCGGCGGCCTCGGTGATCACCTCGTCCGGCGCGTCGACCGCCCGGGCGTGATCCTGCAACGCGCGGACACCGTCGATGAACCGGCCGTAGTCCGGACCGCCCTTGGCACTGGGATCGGGTGGATTGAACCCACCGCCGGGATGCCACGCGTCTCTGGATGCCACCCGAACACCGTATTGCCCGGCAGCGGCACCCGTTATCCGGCGTCCTGCTTGCCGAGCTCGCTCAACTTCTCGAACTCGTCGTCACTGAGCTCGATCTCGGCGGCGGCGACGTTCTCCTCGAGGTGCTCCACACTCGACGTTCCGGGAATCGGCAGCACCACCGGCGAGCGCTTCAGCAGCCAGGCCAGCGCCAGCTGTGAGGGCTTCGCCTGGCCGTGCTCGGCGCCGAGCTTGGCCAGCGGACCGTCCGGCGCGGCGAGCGGCCCGGCGGCCAGCGGGAACCATGGGATGAACCCGATGCCCTGCTTGGTCGCCTCGTCGAGGAGTTCCTCGGATTTGCGGGTGTTCAGGTTGTACAGGTTCTGCACCGACACGATCGGGGCGATCACCTGAGCGGCGGCCAGCTGGTCGACGCTGACCTCCGACAGCCCGATGTGGCGGATCTTGCCCTCGGTCTGCAGCTTGCTCAGCTCACCGATCTGCTCCTCCAGCGGGAACTTGTCGTCGATGCGGTGCAGCTGGAACAGGTCGATGGTGTCGACGCCGAGGCGGCGCAGGCTCAGCTCCACTTCCTGACGCAGGTAGGCCGGGAAGCCCAACGGAACCCACACGTCCGGCCCGGTCCGCAGCAGTCCGGCTTTGGTGGCGATGACCAGCCCGTCGTAAGGATGCAGCGCTTCCCGGATGATCTCCTCGGCGACGTACGGGCCGTAGGAGTTTGCGGTGTCGATGAAGTTGACGCCGAGTTCGGCCGCGCGCCGCAAGACCCGTACCGCTTCGTCACGGTCATCGGGCGGGCCCCACACCCCCTTGCCGGTCAGGCGCATGGCGCCATAGCCGAGACGGTTGATCGTGAGATCGCCGCCGAGAGTGAAGGTTCCGGATGCGTGGGCGGGGGCTTCGGTAGTCACCTCGCCGACCGTACGCCAGCCCGCAAAAACCGGCCACGCGCCCGTGGCAAGCTGGGCCGGTGGATTTGCACACGATCGCTCAGTTGCCGTACTCCTACCCGGAAGTCGGCGCGACCGCCGGGCCCTTTCCGCCGGGCTACAAGCACATCGGCTACTCGGCCCACATCGGCATGGGGCAGCTCCGCTTCGAAGAGGCGGCCGACGCGGTGATGCATTGGGGAATGCAGCGTGGCTCCGGGCTCAAAGTTCAGCCGAGCAGTGAGCTCATCACCGCCGGCACGGTAGTCGTGGTGAAGATCGGTTTTCTCAAGGCTCCGTGCCGGGTCGTGTACGTCGTGGACGAGCCGCACCGGCGTGGCTTCGCCTATGGCACGTTGCCGGGGCATCCCGAGATCGGCGAGGAGTTGTTCCTGGTGCGCCACGACCCCGTCACCTCAGCAGTGTTCGCCGAAGTCTCGGCCTTCTCCCGGCCAGGAACGTGGTGGAGCCGGGCCGGCGGACCGTTCACCTCGCTGATGCAGCGCGTGATGAACAAGCGCTACGTGCGGGCCGTCTGACCCCACCCCGCGAGCAAGGTCTGCGCGCCGGTGCAGAGCCGGTCGATGACCTCCCCCACCGGAGCCGCGTCGGTGACCATTCCGACCCCCTGACCGGCATCCACCGCGGCGATTCGGCGATCGTCGGCGGCAATCGCATCGACGAGTTCGGCCTCCGCGGCGGCATCCACGGCCAGGGCGTCCTCGCGACCGGTCCAGCGCGCGACGAAGTCGTTGCGCAGCACCCGCGAGGGAAACCGCTCCGCCCACGGCAGGTGCCGGACGACGTCGTAGACCCGGGTGCTGGCGGTGTCCGTCTCCTTGGCCGCCAGCAGAGCTCGGCGTCCGGCATCGGTGATCAGCGCCTCGGCCGAAGCCGACAGGCAGGTGCCCAGCCAGGCTCCACTGGCCCCGGCGGCAAGGACTGCGGCGAGGCTGCGCGCCGACGCGATTCCGCCGGCGGCCAAGACCGGTACCGACACGGCGTCCAGCACCGCGTCGAGCAGCGGAAGCGTGCCGATCGACGCGTCCCCGTGGCCACCGCCCTCGCAGCCACGCGCCACCACCACGTCGATGCCGGCGCCCTGCGCTCGACGAGCCTCCTCGCTGTTGTAAACCTGTGTCGCAGCGGCAATTCCGGCATCGTGGACCCGGTCGACCCAGGCGAGATCGGTGCCGAAGCTGACCGAGATCAATATCGGCCGGGCGGCCAGCGCGGCGTCGAACAGTCCGGCCTCTTTGCGCATCACCCAGTCCACCAGTCCGATCCCGAATCTGCCGCTCACATGCGGCAATTCGGCATGCAACGACGCTGTCGACCCGGCGGTGCCCATGCCGACCATGCCCAGGCCGCCGGCCGCGCTCACCCCGGCGGCCAACCGCCCCCCGGCGACACCGCCCATCGGGGCGTTGACGATGGGGACTCGAAGACCCATCGCGTTGGACCATGGCGTCGACAGTGAACTGGGATTCGTCATCTCAGCGACATAGTAGGAGAACCCCGCCGGCAATCAAGGCCGTTGATTTGACGAGTTCGAGGCCGATGTAGGCCAGATGCCCATGCGAACGCGGTGCGTCGAGACCGGCCAGCACCTGTTCGGAACGACGGGTCAGCCAGGGTCGCACCAGAGCGATCTGCACGATCAGCACGGCGACCGCGACCACCAGTGCGGCGGTGACACTGACCGGCGGCCGGCCGACGGCGATGGCCACCACGATGATGACCGCGAAGGCGACTTCGACGGCGTTGAGCGCTCGGAACACCAGCCGGCCGATGCCCAGCCCGATCTGCAGGGTGACGTGCGGTGCCTGGAATTTCAGCGGCGCCTCCAGAAACGAGATCGCCACCACCATGCCCAACCAGACGAAGGCGACCGCTTCCGCGAGTCTCATGTCAGCGAATCATGGTGGTGCTCAGCATCGTCCACACCGCGGGCGGCCCGGAAGGCCGCAGCGTGCGCTGAGGGCGCCTATTCGGTAACTGCACGAGTTCCTCACCGGTCATGTTCCGCGCCGACGCTACCGTGTCGAATACTGGGCGAGGGTCCTCGAACCCGCATCTGCCGCGGATTCACGCGCGCCGCCGTTCAGGCCGGTTGCCACCGCGCGATGAAGAACCGTCGTGCATTCTTTAGCCATGACGGTGGACGCCCTCCTGCAGTCGGTCCCCCCGCTGGCGGTTTACGGCATGGTCGGCGCCGTGGTCGGGGTGGAGAGTCTCGGTATCCCCCTCCCCGGGGAAATCGTTCTGGTCAGCGCCGCATTGCTGTCGTCGCGGCACGAATTGGCGGTCAATCCCATCGGGGTGGGCGCCGCAGCGGTGATCGGCGCCGTGGTGGGTGATTCCATCGGCTACGCGATCGGCCGCCGCCTGGGTCTGCCGCTGTTCGACCGGTTGGGACGCCGTTTCCCGCGTCATTTCGGTCCCGGGCATGTGTTGTACGCCGAAAGCCTGTTTGACCGGTGGGGATCCCGCGCGGTGTTCTTCGGACGGTTCATCGCGCTGCTGCGTATTTTCGCCGGTCCGCTGGCCGGCGCTCTGAAGATGCGCTACCCCCGGTTCCTGCTCGCAAACGTGTCCGGCGCGCTGTGCTGGGCGGGCGGCACCACCGCGCTGGTGTACTACGCGGGCATGGCCGCCGAACGCTGGCTGTCGCGGTTTTCCTGGATCGCGTTGCTCGTCGCCGTGGTTGGTGGTGTGATCGCCGCAATAGTGCTGCGCGACCGCACATCTCGCGCGATAGCAGATCTTGAAGCCAAAAACTCCGACAAATCCGATCCCGCCTCCGCGTAACCGCGATCGACGGAAACACTCACGGCCGCCACGTTTTTCAACCCCGCCGACGAGGGCCCTAGCAAAGACCGTCCATTTTTTGCCGAAATCAGCCAAAAATCTGTCGAGTTTATCGGCGCCGGACTTTCGAAGTTTGCTATCACCGGGCCGCCTGGCGCGCGCGGCTTCGACGGTGCGCCGAGAGCCTCGGCACTGCTCGGCGTCGAGACCGTGAAATGTGGTGTCACCAGGCCCTTTTGGGGCTTCAACGCCGTCGCGCCAGTTCCGATCGGTGACGCTGATTTCGACGTTTTCGGCTCCCGATTTTTCGGCGAAATGTTCGCTAAATAGTTCGGTGAGGTGAATATCCACATTCAATTCTTAGGCGGAATCGGATGGACATGACCGATGCGTTTCTGTTATAAACGTTATATCTACTAACTGACGTCGGTCTTAAGCTTCCTAGGGCGGGCATCCATTATCTTGGCGCTGAGCGCCGATGGATCAGGAGCGCCATGAGCACTTTTGCTATAGCCGACCCATCTTTTCATCCGCTGATCCTGAGCGGCCGTCTGATTTCAGAACTGGCTCAGGCGCGCAGCACACTGCGCGCGACCACCGAGCGCTACGGCTCGGCCGTGATCGTGAGCGCCGGCGGCGAATTGGATGCGTCCAACGACAGCACCTGGCGCCGCCTGTTGGGCGAAGCCGCCGCAGCGGCGACTTCTCCCGGTCCGCTCGTGATCGACACCAGCGGCCTGGACTTCATGGGCTGCTGTGCTTATGCAGCCCTTGCGGAGGAGGCTGAGCGCGCACGTGAGCGCGGTGTCGAGATGCATCTGGTGAGCAATCAGCCGGTCGTCGCACGGATTGTGCGGGCATGCGGTCTGAGCGACCTGCTGACGGTGGACCACAGCGTGGACTCCGCGCTGTCCTCGTACGTGCTCGCAGGCTGACCGCAGAGATCTGAGGCCCTACCGGGCGATCAGCGTCACTGATTGGTTTCCGGCCACACCTCGCTCGGCGGGAACAGCCCCTGGTTGCGCGGCGGCCAGTCCTTCACCCGCGCCTTTTCTGCCGCTCGGGCCTTGGCCTCTGCCTTCTTTCGCGCCTCGAAGGTGTCTGGGTCTTCGTCTTCCTCGTCATCGGGGTTGTCGTCGACCTCGAATACGACCTCGTACCAACGCTTGTTGGGCTGTACACGCGTCTCGATGTCGCCGGTCGGGGTTGCACGCTTGACTTGGACGTTCTCCAGGCCGGGGTCGCGTCGGGAGATGAACAACTCCAGCGCCTCCGCCAACGCGATGCCACTGAGAGTGATGTCGGCGAGCGCTCTGCCTTGGTAGGTAGCCACGCCGGACATCTTGCAACGGAATGGCGAAGGACGCATTCTTTTCCGGCGCGTGGCGCGGCCCCGCCGGCCACGACTCGCCCGACCGACCTCCGGGCATGGGTCGCAGAGGCGACGAAGGCAGGAGGCCAGTCGGGGCGAGGCCTGACTCAGCTCAGTACAGCGGAATCCAAATGCCGAAGTACCAGAATCCCCATCCACCGAAGATCGGGTTGAAGACCGGTATGGCGTTATAGCCGCCGTAGTTGAAGCGGCCGAAATCGCGCTGGGCCAAACCGATGTCGCGTGCCGGCCCATTCCAGCGAGGGTTCCATCCTCCAGGAGGAGGCGGTCCGTTCCACCCCCCGGGAGGCGGGGGGCCGTCCCAGTTCAGCGGCGGAGCCCCCGGTGGAGGCCCACCGTTCCATCCGAATCCGTTTTGCCGCGGTGGTGGCGGTGCGCCGCGATTAGGGGCGCTGAAGCCGTGCGGCGCGTCACGCGGGCCACCCCACTCGGGACCGCCGCGGTCGTAGAAACCGCGCTGGACGTACGGCGGACCCGCCGGGCCGCCCGGACCGTTGTTCGGTCCACCGGGTCCACCCGGTCCGCGTCCAAATCCGCCCGGACCACCGGGGCCGTTGTTCGGTCCACCGGGACCGTTCGGGCCGCCAGGACCATTCGGGCCGCCAGGACCGCCACGACCACCCGGGCCGTTGTTCGGTCCACCGGGGCCGTTGTTGGGGCCACCGGGCCCACCCGGGCCGTTGTTCGGCCCACCAGGTCCACCCGGGCCGTTGTTCGGTCCGCCAGGCCCACCCGGGCCGCCGGGCCCGTTCTGCCCACCGGGACCGCCAGGTCCGTTCTGGCCGCCGGGACCGCCGGGCCCACCCGGTCCACGTCCTCCGTTGGGACCACCGGGTCCGTTCTGTCCGCCGGGACCGCCGGGTCCGTTCTGTCCACCCGGACCGCCGGGCCCACCCGGGCCGGCACCTCCCGGGCCACCGGGACCACGTGAGCCACCTGGACCGCCCGGTCCCCCGGGACCACCTCCGCCCGGGCCACCGGGGCCACCCCCGCCGGGCCCACCAGGGCCGCGCGAGCCGCCGCCGCCACCACCGCCGCCCCCGCCCGGTCCAGGACCGGGGCCGGGCCCAGGGCCGCCAGGCCCACCCGGACCGCCGGGGGGATCCTGCGCGATGGGACCGCAATGAATGCAGGCCGGATCAGTCTTGAGGGGCGCGGCGCCGGCGAGGCCGACACCGATCGTCAGTTCCGAGAAGCCGAGGGCTGCCGCGAAGGCCACTCCCGCCATTCGCTTCACATACATACCTGTCGGTTCCTTCCGAGCTTGACGTACAGCGGCGTGAGGCCGTTGCCTCGATCGCGCGGGACCTAGGGGCACGTCGCGTCTATCTCGAACGACTTGCTCAGCGCCTGTTGAGGATTGGCCGCATCGACACCGGTGGCGGTGCCTTTGATCGTGTAGGAGTTGCCGTTCTTGGTGGCCTGGGCGTTGCCCTGATTCGGTGCGCCGGCCGAGTAACCGAGCGTGACACCGGTCAGATTGCCCAGGCCGACCGCCTGCACGGCGGGCGGGTCGGCGTTGCTGACCACTGCGCCGACCCCCGTCGACGGATCACCGATCCCGATGCTGAGGTTGCCGTTCACTTGGGTGCAGCTGACCGGCCCGTTGACGTTTTGAGACTGGCCGTCGACGACGACCTTGTTGCCACCCGGTGCCGGCGCGCCTCCGGTCGCGTTGTTGTCGGACTTGTTGCTCGAACAGCCGACCAGCCCGGATGCGACGGCCGCCGCGGCCACAAAACCGACCACAATCCCCTTTGCCACTGGATTCCCTCCGCACTTCGCGATCGGCACCCGAGTGGATGTCGCCTGATGAGACATCCGGTGCCGCGTTGCCCTGCAATGACTCTGCTCACCCGAACCCTACGCTCAGCGCTGCGACACCAGGGTGCGCTGCGCTGCCATCAGTAGCTACCCCCGGAGGGCGCGGCTAAACGCGCGCGGGACCGGTTGGCGGCTTCAGCCACCACTCCGGCGCGGCGCGGGATCCACGGTTGCCAAGTCGGTGAAACCGCTGATGTCGAAGACGCGCACCAGAAATGGGTGAGCTATGACACGGATGTTTTCGGCATGTGGAAAGAGGACGGTGACGCCGGCGCTGTCGAGGTATTCAACGCCGCTGAGATCAACGACCACCTTGCCGCCACCAGCGGCCTCGGTGACGGCCCTGCCGAGAGCCTCGGCAAACGGTTCCACCGTGCTCAAATCGATCTCCCCCGTCGCCGTCAGCACGAGGTCTCCCTCGGCGGAGCGGGCTGTATCGAGAGTCAACGTTGCCGACATCAGACAATCCTCGCAGTCAAATGCACTGTGGTTCCGTCACTTTCGGGATCGATCCGAACGTCCTGCATCAACGCCCGCATCAGCGAGATGCCTCGGCCCCGGTAAGACTTAGTCGCCTCCAGCGGCGGCTTCCACGAACCCGTGTCGGTGATCGTGAGGGATATCTCGGCCGCAGCTGCGTTCGCGCGCAACGTGATTGACCCGGTAGGGGTGTCTCGGTGACCATGCTCGATTGCGTTGGACACCGCCTCTCCGGCCGCGACGAGAACCGCATCGATCTGGTCCGGATCCAACGCAGCTTGGCGTAACCAGTCACGCAACGCGGCGCGGACACCGGCGAGGCGGGTCGGGTCAGCCGGAAACGCGATCTCCAGCGGCCCGGGGTTGCGATACATCAGGAGGGCGACGTCGTCCTGGTAACCACCGCTCGGTGCGAGCCCGACCATGATCTGATTCGCCAGCTGCTCCAGATCGCCGTCGCGGCCGTCACGCAGCAGTGAGCAGACGCGGTCGATCCCGTCGTCCAGGGAGCTGCGCCGACGCTCGACCAGGCCGTCCGTGTAGAAAAGCAATACGCTGCGCGCCGGAAGGATGATCCGGGCTTCCGGCCGAGCCCGATCGGGTCGCATTCCGATGGGAATGGTGCGCCCGTCCTCGAGGATCTGAGTTGTGCCGTCCGCGTGCATCACAATGGGGGGCGGGTGTCCGGCACTGGAGTAGACCAATTCACCGCTCTCACGGTGCAGCACCGCGCATACGGCCGTGGTGCAGAGAGCGCCGGGCAGACGGGCGGCGAAGCGGTCCAGACCCGCGAGAGCCAGACGGGGACTGGGCCGTTCGAGCAGCAGCGCACGGCATGCGCTGCGTAGTTGGCCCATGACCGTTGCCGCCGCGAGGCCGTGCCCGACGCAGTCGCCGACGATGAGCCCGATCCGTCCGTCTTCCAGATCGACGATGTCGTACCAGTCGCCGCCGACCTGCAAGGGCCGGCTGGCGGCTTGGTAGCGCACCGCGAAACCTTGCGGGAGACGGGCCGGGCCGAGGATGGCGTGTTGTAGCGCCAGTGCGGTTTCGCGCTGCTGGTCGAATTGATGCACCCGCTGCAGACCCTGGCCGAGCCGACCGGCTTGCATGGTCAGCAGGGTCTGATCCTCGAGCGTGAACAGGCGCTGTTCGGCCAGATCAATCCAGACGACGAGCACCCCATCGGGATGTTGCAGCGCGATGCCGGCCGCTCCGGGCTCCGCGGTGTAGGGCCTGAGCAGGTCGCCGTCCCGCAACGAACACAGCGTCCGCCGCAGGTGATCGGAAAGTTCGTCCCAACGGGCGGCCTCACCCACCGACACCATGTCGACGTATTCAGCGGAACGGACTGACGCGTGACGCTGACTGGGAAATGTCGCCGCCAGCACGCGACGGGCCCGCCACAGGCGGCGCAGTTCCTCAGTGGCGCCGCGGAGTGCGTCGTCGACCGTGTCCGCTTCGGACAGTTGACGGTTGAGCGCGTGCTCACGACCTGCCGCGAGCGCCAACGCGATTGCGGCGTGCCGGGCGAAGTCGCTGACGAGCTCGAGGTAGTCGGTGCCGAACGGCGGCTGCTGCGGATTCCGCGCGACCGCGATGACGCCGAGCGCCGCCTCGTCCGCGATCAGCGGGATGACGATCGCCGGCCGCTCGCCCACATCGGTGAAGCCTTCGATCGGGTACTGGAAGGAGTCGGTGATCAGCGGGATACCGCTGCGCGCCACACCGCCGGTAGTCGAGCGATCCATCGGGACCTGCTGACCGATCACTTCCGAGGTGTACCGGCCCGCGGTGGCGGCGACGACCAAGGTGTCGATCTCCGCGACGGGGACGTCGGACTCGCGTGGGACCAGGAGGATCGCCTGCTCGGCTCCGGCGAGTTCGAGCGCGCGGTTCACGATGAGCTGCAAGGGCCCGGTCTGCGGGTCGCCGGACAGCAGCGCGGTGGTGATCTCACGACTCGCCGTCGTCCACTTTGCTGTTTCGCGCTCCCGCTCGAAGAGGCGTGCGTTGTCGATGGCGACGGCGGCTGCGGACGCGAGCGCCCGCACCGCGCGATCCTCGAAATCCGAGAACGCGTGCCCGGGCTGATCGTCCGCGAGGTACAGGTTGCCGAAATCAGCGCCGCGGACCGTGATCGGAATCGCGAGCAGGGTCCGGACCGGAAGGGTTCCGAGATTCCAGGCAGATGCCCGCGGATCAGCGGCGATGTCGTCGACCCGCAGCCCGTCGCCGATCGGCAGGTCGGCGAACAGGCGCGCGGCGTCCGCGTCGAGACCGGCATGGATGAATGAACCGATACCGCCTTCGGGCCTGCGAACACCGAGCGCCCCGATCCGGGCGTCAGTCAGCTCCATCGCGGCTTTGACGATGCGCTGCAAGGTGCCGTGCAGATCGAGGTCGGAACCGATCGCCACGATCGCCTGGACCAATTGCTCGATGTGGTCTCGTGCCGCCCGCAGCTCGCTGGTCTGATCAACCATCGCGGGCACCGGCTGACGCCGACCCGGTCACGGCGCTCGTCTCCACGAAGTACATGTTCGCCAACCTTAATTACCTGGTAATTCCGGTCACCGTGGTTGCTGACGGCTCGTTCGTAACGCATTCCCTCTCGACGTCGCCGAAGCCCGACGCGGCGGGCGCGGTCGACGATACGAATGGGTTAGCAGTTAACGGTGGTCCCGGCTGGGTTCGAACCAGCGACCTCCCGCGTGTGAGGCGGGCGCTCTTCCACTGAGCTACGAGACCGTATACCAAGAGGCGAACGACGTCGAAGGTTAACACGGGCCGGCATCCGGGCCGAAGGTGCTGCTGCGGTCAAATCACGGCGCGCCCATCGGTACTGAGGAATTTGTGCGGTCCCGCTCAGGTGGACTATCGTCGTGCTTCGCACCGGGCGACGATGTCGTCCGTGGCGCGCGGATGTAGCGCAGTTGGTAGCGCATCACCTTGCCAAGGTGAGGGTCGCGGGTTCGAATCCCGTCATCCGCTCGAAGGTGCGTAAGGCATCAATCCAGCGGTGGAGTGGCCGAGTGGTGAGGCAACGGCCTGCAAAGCCGTGCACACGGGTTCGATTCCCGTCTCCACCTCCAGTTTTGTTCCCGGCGCGATTAGCTCAGCGGGAGAGCGCTTCCCTGACACGGAAGAGGTCACTGGTTCAATCCCAGTATCGCGCACAAGTTCTAGCAGGTCAGGCCCGGTAAACCCGGGCCTTTCGTGTTTTGTGCCCAATACGTGCCCAAATCCTGTCGTCGAGCCCGACGGGTCAAAATGTCGGCCGGCGACCCGCTGCGCGCCTCAGCTAGGCGCTGAGAGACTAGTTTCGGCGCACAGCGCCTAGTTTCAAAAATGCTATTTACCAGTGTTTTTCACCGATCTACGGTCACCGGCGATGAAGAAAATTCCTGTTTTGCCTATCCCCGCCGGCGCCGCCGCTGAGCCGTGGTTCGACCTCGGCGGCTGCAGCCACCCCGACGACTGCCGCCGAAACCTCACCTGGGCGCGCTACGACGTGCACGGCGTGCAGGTCGCCGTCGTCGGACAGCAGCTCCTCGACGGCTCATTCGACCGTTAGCTGCTCGTGTAAGCCGACTCCCCAGATCTTGAGCTCGCCAGCTCCGCGGCGGCCTGCCAGCTCGCCGGCGCGATCCTCAACGCGGCCGACGTCCTCGCGGCGTTGGAGTGCGCGCCACCCTCGAGAGTCGGGCGCGGATCGCGCGCCCGGCAGGCCGCGGCCCTCGGGCTGCGCACCGCGCAGCGCCGCGGCGTCGTCGAGCTCCGCGACGCCGAGGGCCAGGTACTCGCTGTCGGCCTGGCCTCCGTCGAGGCGTACCTCATCGAGCGATACGTCGGCCGGCAGTCGGGGCCGGCGCCAGCGACGATGCCGGCGGCCTGGGCGGGCATGGTCGATGACTACTGCCTGCACCTGGCCGCGGCCGGGCAGAGCCCTCGAACGGTCGAGGCCCGGCGGCAGGCATTGGCGCGCATCGGCCGTGCGCTCGGCCGCCCGCCCGCCGAGGTCACCGCCGAGCAACTCATCGCATGGCTCGGCCGGCAGGACTAGAAACCCGAGACCCGGCGCGGCTACCGCAGCACCGCCCGCGGATTCCTCGCCTGGGCCTACCGCGGCGGCCGGGTGCCGGCCTACCTCGGTGACGAGCTGCCCTCGGTGCGGGTGCCGGCCGCGGCTGCGCGGCCGGTGCCCGATGACGTTTGGCGGCAGGCCAATTCGACCGCCGATGCCAGAGTCGGCCTGACGATGCGGCTGGCGGCCGAAGCCGGGCTGCGCCGCGCCGAGGTCGCCCAAGTGCATACGCGCGACATCGTCGAGGGCTGCGGCGGCCCGCAGCTCGTGGTGCGCGGCAGGGGCGGCAAGGTGCTCGTCGTGCCGATCAGCGAGCAGCTCGCTGGCGTCGTGCGCGCCGGTGCCGCCGGCCACACGCCTTACCTGCCGGCCGCGGGCTGGTTCTTCCCGGCGTTGCCGTCCGACGGGCACCTCACGCCGGAGCACGTCGGAAGGCTGGTCGCCGCCGCGCTGCCGGACGGCTGGACAATGCACAAGCTGCGCCACAGATTCGCCACCAGGGCTTACGCCAATTCGATCAAGGAGTCGATCTCCGCGGTTGAGGCGGCCGCGCGCGATGCGGCGGGCAAACCGTCGGCCGTGCTAGGCGTTGCGCTTGACGAGATCGCCAAGCAGCCCAGCACGCCGATGCACCCGGCCCTGTTGAAGGTCTGGAAAGCTATTTACGGCTTCAACAGCGCCAGCGGCGGCATCCGGCACGCCGACAGCCCCGACAGCGTGCCCGCGACGCCCGAGCTTGCCAATACTTTCTTGTCACCTGCTCCGCGATGGTCAATCTGCTTACGACATTGCAGTCGAAGCCGCGACCAGCAAGTCGTAGTGCCTACAGTTGAGCCCATGAGCGAGAGGGACGCCGCCGATTACGTCATCGGCGACGACGACACCATCGAGGACGCCAACCTAGACGACCTCGGCCTGAACTACCAGGGCCAGCCGCTGACCGAGGCCCGCGCGCTCGAGCTCGACGAGCAGATCGCCCGCGACGTTGATGACGGCGAGGCCGAGGCAGTCGAACGCTGGCTCGACGGCCTCGACCCCAACGACCCAACCGTTCGTGTCTACAACCTCGAGCCGCTGTCGAAAGCGGCCAGGCAGCTCGTCGACGCTGTGAACGCCGCACTCGTCGAAGGTGTACCGGCGCGCATCATCCGACTCACCACCGACCACCTCATCGAGGACGAACTCAGCGCGCTGCTGCGCACCGGCGACACCGTTCCCGCAAGTCAGCTGAGGGATGAGCTCAACCTCGACGACGACTAGCGTTTCCCGCCAAGCGTGACAGCGCACGTGATGACGAGATCGGCCCCGGACCGTTCATTAATGGTGGGTAACACCTGCTCTGTCGTCGTTTGAGCCCACTCGCTACGGGTACGTGATTAACGACGGCCGAAGTCTTTCGGCAAAGGCAGCGTATGCGACCGTCCGAAATCTTTGGAGGTCGACATGAAGTCTGCGCGTAAACGCCTGATTACCGCAACGCTCACGGTCGCAACGCTTTTCGTGTTGCCGACGGCTGAAGTGCCGTCAGCGTACGCGGATCCGGACCAACCGTGTCAAAGCTGCGGTTCAGGGACGGGGCCGCAAGGTCAAGACAATCAACCCGGCGGCGGCACGGCGGGTGGTGGTCAGAAATCGATCGGCGGCGGCGGAAAGATGGGGCAATCACCACCGGCCAAAACACCGCGCTCCGGCAACAACTGAGTCAGCGCGACCCGAGCCAGACGGCTACCTAGGCACAGGTTGACCAAACCCGCACGAATGGCCTCAGGTGTTGAAGTCAGGCAGCGGGCCGGCGGGCTTGGTCTCGGTTGGTAGCTCTTGGTCCTGTTCGGCCCCTTGCTCGATGACCTCTTCGGTGCGCCGCACGTCGTTGTCCGTCTGGTCGGCGCCGTCTGCTGGTGTGCTCATGCCACGGTGTACCCGAGCCTGAGCATTCCGAACACTGCGTCGCGATCGGTCGGCCGGGAGCGAGCGGAGTTCAGTCGTCCCCGTGACGCTCCGCCGCGTCCCGCGCAGCCCGGTACCTCTGCATAGCCGGCCCAGTGTCGATTCGCACCCGCAGCATGCGTTGATACCCGCGCAACCACAGCTTGGCCAGGACCAACGATCGTCCCGCATAGGGATTGGGGTCACCGGGCTCAGCGAGTGAACCCTCGTACAGCGCGTAGACGTATTCCGCTCGCTTCGTCATCTTCCAAGCATGAAGGCGCGGAGAACCGAAGCGACGGATCCCACGCCGTCGAATGCAGCGCTACACCACCCGCCTCCTCGGCAAGATGACTCTCCGCCCCCTGTGCAATCCGCCAATTCTTTTTACCTTTGTTGCAACCAGTAGATAACCGGGGACCGGCGGGCTGATCGGCTTCTCTGGCCCACTGCCGTTCAGACCTACGACTCATTGACCGAACCCCACCTGCGGGCCTCGAGCGAGGCTCCACGAATCGCTTCCGAACGGTGCGCAACGGCATGGTCAGGTCTGCTAGACACGCCACTTTGCGGAAACAAGTCCGGCCCTCAGGAGCCTTATTCCGGCTTGGCGGACCCGACCGTCATAGGCACAGGGAAAATCCCAGGTTTTAGGCAGTAAATGGTTCTTTTCGAATCAAATCGCATCAAAAACAATCCCTAAAGTTTATTTGAGTTCAGTATGTAGGAAGTATTTGTGAGCTATAACTAAGCGAAGCCTGAGGGCACGCGTCTGATCTTGGGGGACTTGGCCAGACAACGGCGGCACACCGCCGGGTGGACATCTCGGCTCGATCACGAGCGATTTTCACTTAGGGGGAACTGATGAAAAAAACTCTTCTCGGCGCCGCACTCTGCTGGGCCGCTGTGGCGTTTTCCGGTACGGCGAATGCCGATAGCAGCAGCAATGACTGGTTGTCCGGCTTGACCGCTATCGAGAACTGGTTTTCCCAAGTCAGTGCGGCCAGCAGCACCAGCAATTGGCTGACGGATCTGATTGCCCTGGAAAACCTATTCACCCAGGGCAGCGGGTCTTTGCCAGTCCCGACCGGCGGCGACGACGGTACCGAATTCCTGTCGGGCTCGACCCACGCACTAGTCCTCGGCGCCACCGGCGTATCGACGCCGAGCGCCAACTATGTCAGTGACGCATTGAACCTGTACCTCGAGCCAAATGGATACGACGGCAACGCCGCCTCCGCCCTAGCTTTGACCACCCCGGAGACATTCAGCTTCGATTCGAGCGTCTCACAGGGCGAGCAAATTCTGATCAACACCATTGTCGCCGACTACAACGCCGGTGACATGGGCTGCAACGCTGCCGGCATCTGCAGTGATCCGCTGACCATTTTCACGTACTCGCAGAGCAGCCTGATCGCCGGCTTGGCGGAGCAGCAACTTTCCGCCGACAAGATCCCCGACGACGCGCTCAGGTTCGTCATGCTCGGCGCAAACCCTCTCGGCGTTCCCAACGACCTCTTCCCCACGGAGATCTACGACATCAACGGTGACACCTGGGCCGAGCCCGGTTCGCTGGGCACAAGCTGGCAGGACCTGCTCACAGGCTTGGCCTTGCACGAGGTATACCTCGGGTTGTCGCCGGCCGAAATTGCCTCGGCCTCCACCGTTGCCGACGGAATGACAACCCTCCACGAAATTCCGACGCTCACTGGCGCGGCATTCTGGGATGCGTTGATCGACGCCTTCGGCGCCGGGGCCAGCTAGGACCGGATACCCGGCCCGGCGGCCTCCCCGAAGGACCACCCGGTATAGCGCGACGGGGAACCGCTGAGACGGAGCGCATGCTCCGCGCGCGAATGCAGCACCAGCGGTTTTCTTTCGAGGGTCCGTAAAACGAGATGCAAGCTCCAATTTGTCGGACTTACCTTCTTTGTTTCCGGTTTCGAGGGAGCGACCTCAGCTATCAGGCCGGCGGGGAAAAAGATTTGCGAGAGCACTCGTTGCATCTCGGAAGTACCAATTCAACATCAGAAAAATAATTGAGTTTGATGTGAATTACTGTGTACTTTCACCTGAAAAAAGCGTTAACTTAATTAGTCCGAGTTTGCTGCTTCGGCTCCCGCAGTGGAGATTTCGGCCGGTAAACGCACTTCTCATGCGACAGCGTTTTGTCTGCTCGTCACCACGGGGGAATCAATGAGAACAATGATTCTTAGCGCTGCGATCTGTGGTGCCACGCTGTACGGCGGCGCCGCCGGATTTGCTGGCGTCGCCGACGCCGATACCGGCAGCGACTGGCTCGCCAGTGTGACCAACACTGTCGACGACTGGATGTCCGGCCTGACCGGGCCCAGCGTGGCAAGCGCCGTCGCGCCTGATTTCGGCACCGCCGACGACGGCACCGATTTCCTGGCGACCTCGAATCACGCGCTCATCCTCGGCCCTACCGGCATTCCCACGCCGAATTCGGCGTACGTCACCGATGCCGAAAACCTGTATCTCTACCCGAACGGATACGAAGGTACCGCCGCGACGACGCTCGCCCTGACCACCCCGGAAACCAACGACTTCGAGACAAGCGTGCCGCAGGGCGAAGCGATCCTCATCGATGCGATTCAAGCGCAGTACAACGCCGGCGACATGGGCTGCGACGCCTCCGGTGTGTGCAGCGATCCGCTGACGATCTTCACCTACTCCCAGAGCAGCGCAGTCGCCGCCCTGGCCGAACAGCAACTCAGCGACGACAAGATCCCCGAAGATGCATTGAGATTCGTCATGCTCGGCGCCAACCCCACCGGCGTACCCAGTGACCTGTTCCCCACCGAGATCTACAACATTCACGGCGACACATACGCCGAGCCCGGCGTCCTAGGCACATCGTGGCAGGACGTCATCTTCGGAGCGGAGCTCCACGAGGCCTACCTGGGACTGACGCAAGCGGAACTCGATTCAGCGACGACGACGGTTGAAGGCCTGACCACGATTCACGAAATTCCGACGCTGACGTCCATGGAGCTGTGGGACGCCCTTCTCAGCGCGGCGGCCGCGGGGTCGTTTTCTACCAGTTGAGTGGCACACGCCGGAACGGCCGGGTCAGCCATTTGTTCCGGCCTGGACAGCGTCCGCATACGTGCGACGACGCGCGCATCGTATTGGCCGACGACAGCAGGCCGCTCCTGGGGCGGGATTAGTTAATACTTTGGGTCTATCGGCGCGGCCTGCGACTGCCTAGAGAGATCCGAAGGCGCGCACTGGCCCGACGAGTGTAGGTGAATGCACTCGTAATCCTTCAAATGGCATCAATAACTGCCGAAAAAAGGCATAAACGTTTGATCCCATTCCGACATCTCGGACGAACTTTGAGCGATACCTTAATTGCGACTGAGAGATTCTCATCATCGGTCACCGGGGGAAGAACAGCGCAGTTGCCCGCCTAACGGGGACGGCTTGGCGACGTCAGTTCTGAATACGAATACGAGGGGGAAAACCAATGAAGAAAGTGATTCTCGGGGCAGCGCTGTGCAGTGCCGCTATCGCGTTCGCCAGTCCGGCAGACGCCGACTCCAACAGCGACTTCTGGAACGCTGCCGCCGGCACCATCACCGATTGGCTGCTGGGCCCGAGCAACAGCGCAGCCGGGGCGGCCTCGACAGGCGGCGCAGCCGAAGGCGACTTCCTGGATGGCTCGACAAACGCGCTGATTCTGGGCGCTACCGGAATGCCGACGCCGACTGCTAGTTACATCAACGAGGCGGCTTCGTTGTACATCTACCCCAACGGGTATGAGGGCAACGCATCGTCATTGGTGGGATTGACCACGCCGCAGACGTTCGACTTCTTTCCGAGCGTGCAGGATGGCAAGGACGAACTCGTCAACGCGATCATGGAGCAGTACAACGCTGGCGAGATGGGCTGCAACGCCGCCGGCATCTGCAGCGACCCGCTGACGATTTTCACGTACTCGCAGAGCGCTGCGATCGCGGCTCTTGCCCAACGTGATCTCGACGCCATGAAAGTTCCCGACGACGCATTGCGGTTCATCATGCTCGGCGCGAACCCGCTGGGCGTTCCGGACGACCTGTACCCGACGGAGATCTTCAACATCGACGGTGACGTCTGGGCGCAACCGTTCACGCTGGGGTCAAACTGGCAGGACATCCTGATGGGCTTCGCGCTTCACGAGGTCTATCTCGGCTTGACCGAAGAGCAAATCGGCTCGGCCTCTACGATAGTCGATGGAATGACGACTATTCACGAGATCCCGACCCTCACGTGGCCCGAGCTGATCGACGCGTTGTTCAACGTGTGGTTCGGGCAGTGATGACGACAGTCTGAGGCGCGGCGCTGACGGCCGAGCGTGCGGGGTGAAGCGCGATACTTCCGCCACTCGGCCCTGCGCACCCTCGGTAACGTCGTCTCCATGCCGCTGTTCACATCACAGCGTGTCCGTTTCCGGGCCGGCACGGCGATGGTCGCGATTCTGCTAGGCGTCGCGGGCTGCTCGACAGTCGGGAAACACCAGCCGTCGAAAGCCCGTCCCGGCGCCGCGCGGGGTGGCGTCACTTACACGGTCGAACCGTTCGACTTCGACAGCATCGCCGGACTGTCGATGACCGTCACACAACGCCAGCTCGGTGGCTCGATGTGCCCCTGCGTCAAGGTGCACTACCCCGCCGACGGCTTGCACAACGACGAGGGAGTGACCGCGATCGACAAGGCGCCGCTGCACGCGGGCGACACCGTGCTCGGCTTCAGCCTCGGGTCGCAGGTGATCTCGCTTTATCTCGCGAAACACACACCACCGCCCGGCGTGCGATTCGTTCTGCTGGGCGACACTTTCGCTCGTAACGACGAGCTGGTGGCCCATCATCAGGGCATTCCGCCCGACATCGCCAATCCGGTCACGTTTGTAGTCCGCGAGTACGACGGGTGGAGCGACAAACCAACGCGCAAAGCGTCGCCCCACTTCGATCTCGCCATGCACAACGCGGAACTGGGTGCGGCCACCCTTCACGATTACGTCGACGCCCGCATCGACGACGTTGCCAACGTCACGGCGTCCCGTGGCAACATCACCGCCGTTCTGATCCCTACCCAGCATCTGCCGATCAACAAGCCGCTGCGGTTGCTCGGCAACAGCGCGAAGGCCGATCAACTGGACGCCCAGCAACGTCCGCTCATTGACAGCGCCTACGACCGACCCGTCCCGACACCCCAGCAACTGGCCGACTCGACGGACCAACAAGTCGGCGGCTGAGCCGTCAGCCTGCTATCTGCGCCTGGGCAACCGCATTGGCGGTCTGGTCTGGGCAGTGTTGGCGGATCGTGGTGCCGGTCAGGACGCCGGCGTTGGTCGCGTTGTAGCCGCGAGCCTCGAGCGTGGTCTCGATCGCGGCGAGACTGGTGCCACCGCGCAGTGCTGCGCAGATGTCGTAGCGAGAGTCGACGGAAGCAGCCTGCGCAGGCGCGGCGAGCGTGAGCGCCGCGATCATCGCGGCTCCGGCTGCCAGAAAGGATGAACGAATCAGGCTCTGCCCGTTGGTGTTGTTGTTCCGACTCATGTCACCCTCGCTGTCTCGAGGTCACCGTTTTTGAATAGTGGCCGTTGCCGTCTACCAACGCGCCTTTACCCAGATCGCTGCCCGATTCGGCGCAAAGGTGATCGAGCTCACCGCGGGCCGACCAATCCGAGGAAGTGGCGGCGTCGAAGGCCTAAGCTGAGGCACGCCCGGAACTGGGCGGTGGGTTCACCGAGAGGCCTGCGATGATGCGATTTTTTCGCCGCCTGACCAGCACCTTGGTGGTTGCCTCCGTGCCGCTGGCCGCCGCGGCGCTGGCGACGTCCGCTGTCAGTACGGCGGCCTGCGACCCGAATTGGTCGCGCAACGCGTTCACCGGGGAGTGCCATCCGCAGCCGGCGCCACCAAGCTGGTACGCGGTGCGGCCCGCTTACGCGCCGCCGTACGCACCGGTCGATGTACCGCCGCCGCCTCCCCCGCCGCCGTGGGCGCAGAAGATGCAGCCCCGATGGGACGAAGGCGCCCAACGTTGGTATTGGGCCGGGATCTGATCTCGCGCGAACGGACCACCCGCCGCTAGCCCGCGACGAAGACTCGGCTGCAGGGTGCTCAGGACTGTGGACCCCCGTCGGGCGGAGACTGGCCAGTGTTCACCCGCTGCAGATAGCGCGGGCAATACGCACTCGCGGCGATCGCGGTGAACTTGGCGGCCTTGTCAGTGTTGATCGCCGAATTCTGTTGCACCACAAGCTGAACGACTTCCAGCTGCGACTTGCCCTGATCCAGCAGGCCGCATGCCGTCTTGGCCGCGTCGACGGCGTTGTGCGGATCGTTGAAGCCGATGCCCGCCTTGGTCAGCGCGTCGACAAAACTCGCGTCGACATTCGGTTCAGCCTGGGCCGACACGGAGGCGCCCAGTGCCACCGCAATGCCGAACGCGACGATCAGACGTCTCATCAGTCCATCATCGCCCACCCGGCGCCGCGACACTCAACCTGCGGGCGCACCGGCGGGATTCGGCGCAGACGGTCCGGCGGCGTGCAGGTGCTGCGGGCAATACGCACTCGCGGCGATCGCCGTGAACTGCGCGGCTCGATTGGTGTCCAGACCGGGGTTCTGCCCAGCCACACGTTCGACCACGTCGATCTGAGGCCGGCCTTCATCCATCATTCCGCAGGCCGACTTGCCGGCCTTGATGGCGCCGCTCTCGCTTTTGATGACGATGCCCGCCTTGGTGAGCGCATCGAGAAAGCTCGCGTCCAGACCCGGGTCGGCACCGACCGTTCCTGCCTGCGCCAGTGCAGTCAGACCCAGCACGACCGCCCCCACTGCACACACAACCCGACGCGTCATCGATACATCGTCGCGCACGCCGGCGCCTTTGTCGCGATTACCGAATTGCCCCATCGGCCGCGGAGCCCTGCCAAGATCGGACAAATGGCCGAACGAATCGAAGTCCAGCGCACCATCAAAGCCCCTCCAGCCGACATCTTCGCCGTGCTCTGCGATCCGCAGGGTCATGTCGCCATCGACTCCTCCGGCATGCTGCAGGACGCCGACGGCGCAGCGGTCGCCGCAGCCGGGGACAGTTTCGTCGTGCACATGGATCGGGAGGCGCTCAACGACTTTCCGGAACTCGGCCGCTACGACGTCACGGTCACGATCCGCGATTTCGACAAGGATCAGCTGATCGCCTGGACGGTACTGGGTCAGATCCGCCCGCAGATCGGCCACGTCTACGGATACCGGCTCGAACCCGACGAGCAGGGCGACGGCACGCTCGTCACGTCGTTCTACGACTGGTCCGATATCGACGAAAAGTGGCGTGAGGCAGGCATTTTCCCAGTCATTTCGGAGAATGCACTACGCGCATCGCTGGGCATCCTGGACCGTACGGTTCGGCGGGGATATCCGAAAGGCTGATCTCATCGCGTCAACACAGAGTTGACGTGTTCACGTCGTCAACCTAGTGTTGACGGCATGTCGCCATCTCAGCCCGTCCGCCTCGACGAGATGATCAACACGATCAAGGACGTGCACACCGACGTGCTCGACCAACTCAGTGACGCGGTGCTGGCGGCCGAGCATCTCGGCGAGGTCGCCGACCACCTGATCGGGCATTTCGTCGACCAGGCACGGCGGTCCGGCGCCTCGTGGACCGACATCGGCAAGAGCATGGGCGTGACCAAGCAGGCCGCTCAGAAGCGCTTCGTATTGCGCGCCGAGGCCACGACCCTCGACCCGAACGGCGGTTTCGAGCGCTTCACCCCGCGCGCCCGTCAGTCGGTGATCGAGGCACAGAAAGCAGCCCATGCGGCCGGCAACAACGAGATCACCCCCGATCACCTGATTCTCGGGATGTTGAGCGATCCCGATGCCCTGGTCACCAAGCTGATACGCGCCCAGCGCGTCGACCCGGAATCGTTGCGCACGTCCATCACCCTGCCGCCCGCCGCCGACACGATGCCGGCGCTGATTCCGTTCAGCGGCACAGCGCGCAAAGTACTCGAGCTGACATTTCGCGAAGCACTTCGGCTGGGCCACAACTACATTGGCACCGAGCATCTGCTCCTCGCCCTGCTCGAGCTGGAGGACGGTGACGGTCCGCTACATCAGGCCGGCGTCGAGAAGGGTCGCGTCGAAACCGATCTGGCCGCCGCGCTGAAGGCGCTGGCCGCCGGCAAGAAACCTTGAGGGTTGAGCAACCCGACAACGTCCGCCGCGCGGTGTGCCATCATGCGATGGTCGTCGAGGAGGAAAGATGCGCCGCTACCTGGTTGTCGTGATCACTGTCATCGCGGCCACGTTGATCGCGGTACCCCGCGCATCCGCGGGCGACGCACCGATCGGTCATCTCGGTGACACCCTGCGGGTCGACACCGGCAAGCTGGTCGCCGATGTCACGGTCAGCAGCGTGCAACCGGTCGAGGCGCCACCGGGTTTCGGCTACAACCGAGTCGGCGTGCCGGTCAAGAGCTTTCCGAACAGCGCCGTGATGCGCGCCGACGTGGCCATCCACGCGGTGCGGATGCCGAACCCGTACCAGATGGCCACCGACTTCACCTTCGACGGCGTCACCCCGTTCGGCGACGCCTACAAACCCCGCGCGTCGGACGCCCCCGATGCACTCGACGCGGTCCTGACGAACGCGCCCGCCGGTGCGATCGTTCGCGGCGGTGTCTACTGGGAGGCCTACCGCGACCCCGTCTCCACAGTGGTTCTGCTGGACAAGAAGACGGGCTATCACCTCGCACAGTGGAACCTGTAGCTCGTCTCGCCACGCCGGGCTCCATCGACGCTGTCGAACTCGCGGCCGTCGCTGCGCGTACCTTCCCGCTGGCCTGTCCCCCGTCGGTCGCGCTCAACGACATCGCCACGTTCGTCGACACACATCTCTCCGATAGGCGATTCGCCGAGTACTTGAGCGACCCTCGCCGGTTGATCTTCACCACTGCCGACGAGGGCCGGATCACCGGATACGCCATGCTGATCAGCGGGGTGTCCGACGACCCCGACGTCCAGCGGGCGGTGAGCGTCCGGCCCGCGATCGAGCTGTCGAAGATGTATGTGCTGGCGGCCCAGCACGGTTCGGGCGCGGCGACGGCGTTGATGGACGCCGCACTGACCGCGGCATCAGAGCGTGGCGCCGGCTGCGTCTGGCTCGGTGTCAATCGGAAAAATGAACGCGCTCAACGCTTTTACACGAAGAGCGGCTTTACCGTCTGCGGCGGCAGGACCTTCCGGCTGGGTGAGCACACCGAGAGCGACTATGTGATGGCGCGACCGTGTTAGGTGCCGACGGTCGCACTCAGCGCCAGTAGCCGCGAGGTAGCTCGTAGATACTTTTTCCGGAAGCCGCCGGCCACCATCTCCGGGCTGAAAACCCGGTCCAGGGTCTCGCCGGAGGCGAACACCGGAATGCCGGCGTCGTAGAGCCGATCGGTCAGTGCCACCAGTCGCAGGGCAACGTTCTGATCCTCGACGACGTGCACACCGGTCAGGCAGACGGTCGTCACGCCGTCGATCAACGACAGGTAGCGCGAGGGATGCATCGTGGCCAGATGAGCGCACAGGGCGTCGAAGTCGTCGAGGGTGGCACCCGTCACCTTCGCGGCGTGGGCGGCGACCTTCTCGTCGGACGGCGGACTAGACGCGGGCGGCAGGGCGCGGTGCCGGTAGTCGGGCCCGTCGATCCGGACCACGTCGAATATCGCTGCCAGTGTGGTGATTTCGCGGAGGAAGTCCTGGGCGGCGAACCGCCCCTCCCCCAGCTGCTCGGGCAACGTGTTCGAGGTGGCCGCCACCGAGACACCGCGCTCGACCAGCTGCGAGAGCAACCGGGAGATCAGCGTGGTGTTGCCCGGATCGTCGAGCTCGAACTCGTCGATACACAGCATCGTGTAATCGCTCAGTAGGTCGACGCATTCGGCGAACCCAAACACCCCGGCCAGCTGAGTCAGCTCCATGAACGTCGCGAACGCCCTCGGGTGCACCGAGCTCTCGGGTAGCCGCCGATATGCGGCTGCCAGCAGATGCGTCTTCCCGACACCGAAGCCGCCGTCGAGGTACAAGCCGACCCCCGGCAGCCGCTCGCGACGGCCGAACACTTTCTTGCGGCCGCTGCGGCGCTCGAGCGCCTGGTCGCAGAAGCGCCGGCAGGCATCGACGGCGGCCGACTGGGTCGGCTCCGACGGGTCGGGGTGATAGCTGGCGAAACTGGCGTCCGCGAACGTCGGCGGCGGCGTCAGCTGGGCGATCAGCCGCTCCGGTGACACCGTTGGCTGCCGGTCGATGAGCCGAGCAACCCCGTGCATGCCCGCACCCTAGCGACGTGTTGCAATCAACCGCATGGCCGACCATTCAGCGGACGACTCCAGCGCGGTCCAGATGCGTCTGCTCGGCTCTTCCCGCGACGTCGACGGCGGTGACCTTCCGGACCTGTACGGCTACCCCGTCGAGCACGCGGGCGTCTGGCTGCGGGCGAACTTCATCGCCAGCCTCGACGGCGGGGCGACGTTCGGCGGCAAGTCCGGCGAGCTGGGTGGCGACGGCGATCGGGCGGTCTTCGACGCGCTGCGAGAAGTCGCCGACGTGATCCTGGTCGGCGCCGGCACCGTCCGCACCGAGGGTTACGCCGGGGCACGGCCGACTGTCGCTCAGCGTCAGCGCCGACAGGAACGCGGCCAGAGCGAAGTGCCGCAGTTGGCGATCGTCTCCAAATCCGGTCGGCTGGACCGGGACATGCCGGTGTTCACCCGAACCGAGGTGGAACCGCTGGTGTGCACGTGCACAGCGGCGCTCGCGCAGACCCAGCGGACCTTGGCCGGCATCGCCGACGTGGTCGACTGCTCGACCAACGACCCTGACGAGGTCGACTCAGCCGCTGTGCTCAAGGTGCTGGCCGACCGTGGCCTGACCCGGGTGCTCACCGAGGGCGGCCCGATGCTGTTCAGCTCGTTTGTCGACCATGATCTGCTCGACGAGTTGTGCCTGACCATCGCGCCGAGCCTGATCGGCGGCAAGGCCGGACGCATCGCGACCGGATCCGAGCAGGTGTTGACCGCGATGCGGTGCGCGCACATCCTCACCGACGACGACGGTTACCTGTACACGCGATACGTGCGGCGTCCCGCGGGCGCCTGACGGCCCGGACCGAGCCCGCCGACACGTCAGGCAATCGATTCGACCTGCCGATCGCTACTGTGGTCGGCATGACCCGGAGCGCCACGCTCGCCACGTCGCTGATCGTGGTGACCGCACTGTTGACCGGCTGTGCGCCCGGTTTGGCCGCGAATCCTCGTTTTGCCACCAATGCCGGCGCCCGCCCGCAGGGCAAGGCGACCAAGGCCACCACCCCCAACGGGCCACCGCCGATCGCGAAGCCGAAGAACGAGTTGGCCTGGCACGACTGCACTTCCAAGGAATTCGTGCAAGCCGCCGCGCCGGCACCCGTCGGCGTCAAGCTGGATTGCGCGACCTACGACGCCGACCTCGACCCGGTGAACGGTGCGGCCGGTTCCCTGAGTATCGGCGTGGTTCGCGCCCGTTCGGCTGCGACGCCCGACGACGCCGGGCCGGTGGTGTTCACCACCGGTTCGGATCTGCCGTCGTCGCTGCAGCTGCCGGTGTGGCTGGCCCGGTCGGGCGCCGACGTGCTCAAGAGCCATCCCATCGTCGCCGTCGACCGGCGCGGCATGGGGACCTCGAGCCCGGTGGAATGCCTCGAGCAGTTCGATCGCCAGGAAATCCACGACCAGGCCCAGTTCGAAGCCGGCAACGACCCGGTCGCCAATCTGGCGGACATCGTGCAGACCTCGACGACGAGCTGCACCGACACCATCGCGCCCGGCGATTCGGCCTACGACAACACCCACGCCGCGACCGACATCGAGCGGCTGCGCAGCATCTGGGACGTGCCGGCGCTGGCGCTGATCGGCGTCGGCAACGGCGCGCAGGTGGCGCTGTCGTACGCGGGCTCTCACGCGGACAAGGTCGCCAGGCTGGTCCTGGACTCCCCGGTGGCGCTGGGGGTCGGCGCCGAAGCCGCGGCCGAGCAGAAGGTCAAAGGTCAGCAGGCGGCGCTGGATGCATTCGCCGCACAGTGCGCGGCGGTGAATTGTCCGCTGGGGCCCGACCCGAAGGGTGCGGTGAGCGAATTGCTGGCCGACGCCAAGGCCGGCCACGGCCCCGCAGGCGCATCGGTCGCGTCGATCGTCAGCGCGATCAGCACCTCGCTCGGCTATCCCACCGGCGACCGGGTCGGCAGCACCAACGAGCTGGCCGCCGCGCTGGCCAGCGCCCGGTCGGGCGACACCAATCTGCTGGCCGGGCTGATCAACCGGGCGGAGGGCACCAGCGGCACGGACGGCCAGTTCGTCAACACCTGCAGCGACGCGATCAACCGGCCCACACCTGATCGGATCCGTGAGCTGGTGGTCGCCTGGGCGAAGCTCTACCCCCAATTCGGCGTCGTTGGCGCACTCAATCTGGTCAAGTGCGTCTCGTGGCCGAGCAGCACTCCGCCTCAGCCGCCGAAGAAGCTCGGGTTCAACGTGCTGCTGATGGGCGTCCAGGACGACCCGATCGTCGGATCGGAAGGCGTCTCAGCCACCGCCGCCACCATCATCAACGCCACTGCGGCCAGCAAGCGAGTCATGTGGCAGGGCATCGGCCACGGCGCCAGCATCTACTCGGGGTGCACGGTGCCGCCGTTGATCGGCTACCTGAACAGCGGCACGTTGCCGGCCACCGACACCTACTGTCCGGCGTGACTCAGCCTGCCTTATAAAGTGCGCTCGTGACTGAAGCAGTCGATAGCGGGGTGCGTGGTTGGGCGCAGACCATCTTCGGTCCCCGCACCGCAGCCCCGAGCACCGCGACCGTGCTGCGCTCCGCGCTGTGGCCGGTGGCCATCTTGGCGGTCATCCATCGCACCATCGTGGTCACCACCAACGGCAACATCACCGACGACTTCAAGCCGGTCTATCGCGCGGTGCTGAATTTTCGGCGCGGCTGGGACATCTACAACGAGCACTTCGACTACGTCGACCCGCACTATCTGTACTTCCCCGGCGGCACGCTGATCATGGCGCCCTTCGGCTATCTGCCGTTCGCCGAATCGCGTTACCTGTTCATCGCGATCAACAGCGCCGCCATCGTGCTGGCCGGGTACCTGCTGTTGCGCATGTTCAAGTTCAGTCTGTCGTCGGTCGCCGCTCCGGCCCTGCTGCTGGCGATGTTCTGCACCGAATCGGTCACCAACACACTGGTTTTCACCAACATCAACGGGTGCGTCCTGCTGGCGGAAGTGTTGTTCCTGCGTTGGCTGCTCGACGGCCGGACCAGCCGGCAGTGGTGGGCCGGACTCGTCGTCGGCCTGACCTTCACGCTGAAGCCGGCATTGGCGCCGCTGTTGTTGTTGCCGCTGCTGAATCGTCAGTGGCGGACCCTGGTGCCGGCCACCGTCGTGCCGATCGTGATCAATGCGGCCGCATTCCCGTTGATCAGCCATCCGATGGATTTCTTCAATCGAACGCTGCCGTACATCCTGGGCGTCCGCGACTATTTCAACAGTTCAATCGAGGGCAACGGCGTCTACTTCGGGCTGCCGTTCTGGCTGATTCACCTGTTGCGAATCCTGTTCACGCTGTTGGCCGTTGGCAGCCTGTGGCTGCTGTACCGCTACTACCGGACCCGCGACCCGCTGTTCTGGTTCACCACATCCTCCGGTGTGCTGCTGCTGTGGTCGTGGCTGGTGCTGGCCTTGGCCCAGGGCTACTACTCGATGATGCTGTTCCCGTTCCTGATGACGGTGGTGCTGCGTAACTCGGTGATCCGCAACTGGCCGGCGTGGCTGGGTATCTACGGATTTCTGACCATGGACCGCTGGCTGCTGTTCAACTGGATGAACGTCGGTCGGCCGCTGGAGTACCTCAAGATCACCTATGGCTGGTCGCTGCTGCTGATCGTCGTGTTCACCGTGCTGTACTTCCGCTACCGCGACGCCAAGGCGGAAAACCGCCTGGACGACGGCATCGACCCGGTCTGGGTGACGTCGTCGCAACCTCGCGCTAGCTTGGTGACATGACCTCTTCACCGCAGCCGAAGGTGCAGCTCAGCGACGACGAATGGCGTAAGAAGCTCAACCCCCAGGAGTTCGACGTGCTCCGCCGCGCCGGCACCGAGCGCCCGTTCGTCGGTGAGTACACCGACACCAAGACCGAAGGCGTCTACCAGTGCCGGGCCTGCGGCGCAGAGCTGTTCCGCAGCACCGAGAAATTCGAATCCCATTGCGGCTGGCCGTCTTTCTTCGACCCGGCGGATTCCGACGCGGTGATCCTGCGTCCCGACCACTCGCTGGGCGCGACGCGCGTCGAGGTGGTGTGCGCCAACTGCCACTCCCACCTCGGCCACGTCTTCGAGGGCGAGGGCTACCCGACCCCGACGGATCAGCGCTACTGCATCAACTCGATTTCGCTGCGCCTGGTCCCCGCCGGTTCCTGACCTTCGCTCGATCAGCGGCCGATGCTGAGCGCTACCGCCGCCGACCCCGATCCCGGTCTGCTCGACGATCCGGTCTGGCATGCCCTCACCGGACCACATCGCCGGTTCGCAATTTCCACCGGCCGACCGGCGGGCGCCTACCGATACCCCGCCGACGTGGCGCCCTTCGCCGCCCTGCGCGATGCGTCCGATCCGGCGGCCTGGCGTGAACTCGGTGAGTTGTGCGGACCTGACGGCCGGGCCGCCCTGGAAGCGGCAGATGTGGTCGCGGTGCCGCAGGGGTGGGAGGTGGCGACGGTGTTCCCGATCGCGCAGATGCTCGCACCGTCGGCCGGACTGCCTACGGTTCCTTCGACCGAATCCGTTGTCCGGTTGGGCAAACGCGATGCCCCGGAGATGGTGGCGCTCGCCGAGCTCACCAGGCCTGGTCCGTTTTCGCTCTCGACCGTCGAGTTGGGTGGCTACCTCGGTGTCCGGCGCGACGGCCGACTGGTCGCGATGGCCGGCCGGCGGATGCACCTGCCCGGCTGGATCGAGATCAGCGCGGTGTGCACCCACCCGGACCATCGCGGCCACGGCCTGTCCCGGTTGCTGATGGCCGGCGTCGAGGCCGCGATCCGACAGGATGGGCAGCGGGCGTTCCTACACGTACTACACCAAAACACCCGAGCCCTATCGATTTATCGCGGCCTGGGCTTCACGCTGCGGGCCGAGATGACGATGACTGTGGTGCGCCCGGTTGGCTAGTCCACCCGGGTGGCGTGCACTTCCCAGAACGGAGCGTGCACCCGGCCGTCGGTCAGCCACGGTTCGATGGCGCGGAACCGCTCGGCTACCGACGTCATCTCCGCCGCCCGTTCAGGGGCGCGACGCAGCATATCGTCGAAATTCTGCGCACTCATGTTGATCTGGTAGGTCGTCGGTCCCAGATAGGTGATCTCCCAACCCGCGTCGGGAAACACATCGCGAAAGTCGGACTCCGACAGCGACCGCGGCATGTGGAAGCCGTTGACGTTGCCGACGCCGAATTCGAACATGTACAGCCGCGCACCGGGTTTGGTGGCCCGGTGCAGCGCCCGCGCATACGACCGCTGCAATGCGGGTTCCGTTGAAAAGGTGTGATAGAAGGCGCAATCCACGACCGTGTCGAAGCGGCCGTCCAAGCCGTCGAGCTTCGTCGCGTCGGCCAGTTGAAAATTCACCGACACGCCGGCGTTGCGCGCGTTCTCACGAGCCCGCTCCAGCGCGGTCTCCGAACCGTCGATCCCGGTGACCGAATAGCCTTGTGACGCAAAGTAGATCGCGTGATGGCCGGGCCCGGTCCCCGGGTCGAGCACCTCACCCCGGATCGCTCCGAGCGCGACCAGCTGCTGCACCACCGGTTGCGGGCCGCCGATGTCCCACGGTGTGGCCGCCGGCAGTCCGTGCGCGACACGTCCGTCGCGATACATCTCCTCGAACCGGGCGGGGTCGGTCGGATCGAACGTCGTCATTGAGCGCCGCTCCCTCTCTGCTGCCCGATCAGGGCAGCGAATTGACCAGTTGCTCGACCGGAACCCGCGGCCCGGTGAAGAACGGAATCTCTTCGCGGGTGTGCCGCCGCGCATCGGTGGCTCGCAGTTCGCGCATCAGGTCGACGATCCGGTGCAACTCCGGCGCCTCGAACGCCAGCAGCCACTCGTAGTCGCCGAGTGCGAACGCGGGCACCGTGTTCGCCCGGACGTCTTTGTACTCGCGGGCCGCCATGCCGTGTTCGGCCAGCATGCGCCGACGTTCGTCGTCGGGCAGCAGGTACCACTCGTAGGACCGCACGAATGGGTAGACGCAGATGTAGTTGCCGGGTTCCTCGCCGGCCAGGAACGCCGGGATGTGGCTCTTGTTGAACTCGGCCGGCCGGTGCAGCGCGACACTACTCCACACCGGCGTCGACGCCCGGCCCAGCGCGGTGGTGCGGCGGAAATCGGAGTAGGTGGCCTGCAGCGCCTCGACGCGTTCGGCGTGTGTCCAGATCATGAAGTCGGCATCGGCCCGCAGGCCGGCGACGTCGTAGAGGCCGCGGACCGCGACACCATGCTCTTCGCGCTGCTTGAAGAAGGTCGCGGTCTCGTCGACCAGTGCGGCCCGCTCGTCACCGAGTTCGCCGGCGCGCACCGAGAACACCGAGAACATCAGGTAACGGACGGTCGAGTTCAGGGCGTCGTAGTCCAGTCGGGCCATGAGAACTATCGTGCCACGGGCGTTTCGACGGCACGGACGGCGGCAGCGGCAGCGCGTCCGGCCGCGCCGACACACGCCGGCACCCCGATCCCGTCGAGATAGCTACCGGCCACCTGGCCGGTCGGCGGCAGACCGGCCCGCAGTTCCGCGATCAGGTCGCGATGGCCCGGACCGTACTGCGGCATGGCATCCGGCCAGCGCTGGATGTGAATGTCCACCGGTTGCACCGAGAGCCCGAAGACGGTCGACAGGTCCTCCAGGCTCCAGGCCAGCAACTCGTCATCGGAGGCCCGGACCGCCAGGTCGTCACCGAAGCGTCCGAACGACAGCCGCAACAACTCCACGTCGGTGCGCCGGCCCCACTTCCGCGAGGACAAGGTGATCGCCTTGGCGCGCAGGCGTTCTCCGCTGGCCACCAGCACACCGGAGTTCTGCGGGAAGTCGATGCCGCGGGGCACGGCCATCGCGAGCACCGCGGAGGAGGCACTCTCGATCTGGCCGGCGGCGGCCGCCGTCCGCGGCGCGACCTGCTCGACCAGTCGGGCCAGGCGCGCGGCCGGGAGGGCGAAGACCACCGCGTCGGCCGTCCACTCACCGCCACGATCGTCCCGCAACGTCCATCCCTGCGGAGCGGTGTCGATGCCGTCGACCGCGGCGTGCACCCAGTCGACTCGGCTGCGGCGGAACAGTTCCTCGACCAGCACGGTGTATCCCCCGCCCACGGCGCCGAAGATCGGGCCCGCGGTGATGCTCGCCAGGGCCTGCCGGACCGCATCGGTCACGCTCGTGGCACCGGCGTCGAGACCGGCTGCCAGCGTCGGGGCGGCGGCACGAAGGCCGATGGTCGCCGCCGATCCGGCGTAGACCCCGCTGAGCATCGGATCCACCGACCGGGCGACGACCTGCTCACCGAACCGGTCGAGCAGCAGGTCGGCGGCGGCCGGGTCGGCGCCGGGTTGCCAACTCAGCGGCCGATCGGGCTCGGCGGCGATCTTCGCGAGCGTGGCGTCGTTGACCAGGCCGGCCATCGACTCCGCCGACGACGGGATGCCGATGAGCGTTCCGGTCGGCAGCGGATGCAACCGGTCCTGGCTGTAGATCAGCGGACGCGCCCCGGTGGTGCCCAGCTGCTCGTTCGCCAAGCCCAATTCGCCGAGCAGCTCCGGCATTTCGGGTCGGCGCACGACGAACGCCTCGGCGCCGACGTCGACGGCGACTCCGCCGACCCGCTCGGTGCGCAGCACGCCGCCGAGCCGGTCAGACGGGTCGAACAGGGTGATGGTCGCGTCGTCACCGGCGTTCTGACGGAGCCGATACGCCGCAGTCAGACCGGAAATGCCGCCGCCGACAACGCAATACGATCGCTTGGCCGAAGTCATAGCGAATGGATCAGCGCTACCAGGTCGGTGATGATGTCGGGTTCGGTTTCCGGCAGCACGCCGTGGCCGAGGTTGAAGATGTGTCCGGACGCACCGGCGTCGACGGCCTGTCGCCCGTCGTCGATCACAGCGCGCGCGGCCCGCTCGACCGTCGGCCACCCAGCCAGCAAAACCGCAGGATCGAGGTTGCCCTGCAACGCTTTTCCAGCCTCGACCCGGCCGGCTGCGTCGACCAGTGACGTCCGCCAATCGACCCCGACCACCGTCGCCCCAGCCGTCGACATCGCACCGAGCAGTTCGGCGGTGCCGACCCCGAAGTGGGTCATCGGGACACCACGGTCGGCCAGCGCGGCGAACACCCGCGAACTGTGCGGCAGCACCAGCCGGCGGTAGTCGGCCAGCGACAGCACGCCGGCCCAGGAGTCGAACACCTGGATCGCGTCCACCCCGGCGTCGAGCTGCACCCGCAGGAAGCCGATCGTGAGGTCGGTGAGCTTTTCCATCAACGCATGCCACGATTGCGGCTCGGACAGCATCATCGCCTTGGTCTTGGCGTGATTGCGGCTCGGACCGCCCTCGACCAGGTAAGAGGCCAGCGTGAACGGCGCGCCGGCAAAACCGATCAGCGGCACCTGATCCAACTCGCGCACCAGCAGCGAAACCGCATCCGACACCGGTTGCACAGCGCCCGGATCGAGGCTCTGCAAGGCATCGACGTCGGCGGCGCTGCGTACCGGCGCCGCGATCACCGGGCCGACATCAGGGACGATGTCCACGTCGACGCCGGCGCCGCGCAGCGGAACCACGATGTCGGAGAACAAGATTGCGGCGTCCACGTCGTGGCGGCGGACCGGCTGCAGCGTGATTTCGGCGATCAGGTCGGCGTTGAAGCAGGCTTCCATCATGGTGTTCTGCTTGCGCAGCGCGCGATACTCGGGCAGCGAGCGGCCGGCCTGGCGCATGAACCACACCGGCACCCGACTGGGCTTGCGGCCCGCGGCGGCAGCCAGATACGGCGACTCGGGAAGCGTGCGACGGTCACTCATCAGCATCAATGCTGCCACGACCGGCTGAGTGACGGGTGCGGCGGGCTGACGAGATGCAGCCAAATCCGGTGAGTCTCGAGGCACTGAACATCTGACGTCAAGCGCGCGTGGGACAACTGCGCGGGTTCAGGTGGCGGCAGCGAGCTCCGTCAGGTCGGCATCTTCGCTGCATAGCTTTTGGTGACGGCGTCGAACCGGCCGTCCACGGCATCGCGGTCGAATTGTTCTGGCACTGTCTGGTGACTCGCGCGTCGAATCATGTCGGCCTGGTCCATCAGGATTTGGGCCCGGTGGCTGTCAGTCGTCTGGTCCATGATCGCTTTGACTGCCTCGAGTTGACGCATGTACAAGGCGGGCATGCCGCTACTGGCTTGCCGAATTTTGTCAAACGCTCGTTGCAACATGTTTTCGTAGCTGACCTGCTCGCAAATGACGCGTATCCGCCCCGCACGATCACGGTAGGCCGGTGCGGGGATCCACACCAGGGAGAGTCGGCACAGAATATTGCTGAGCCAGTCCACGCATGTCATTGCCGTGTAGGTGTCGTTGACCGCGGGCGACAGTGCCCGGATGGCTATCTCGACCAATTGATCGATGGCGAAGGCGGGATCCTGAGCGAGCGTGCGCACGGGCCCGGTGATCTGAGCCCGTTTCAGGCAGCGGGCGACCTGATCGGCGGCCTGCGGCGGCCACACGCCAACGAGTTCACTGCCTTCGACCAGGAAGTTGCCGGGTCGGTACGGCACGCGAATCACTCCGTCGAACGCCGACGCCAGCCGGACCAACATGTCGTACCGAATCGCTTGCAGATAACCGCCTTTGGGTGTGGGTACCAGTGACCCCACCGATTCGATATTGGAGATCAGTCCGCTTATCTCCTCGGCGTCATCGGAGTCGGACCGCGTTATCATGGGTATGTCGGGCCGGCGCACTCGGAGGTAACGCGAAAGGTCCCTAGCGATGTTGGCGATGACAAATGGCAACTGGATAGCAATAGCGATGTGGTGCAGAAAGTAAATGAGCACAGCCAAGTCGACGAGCACGAGGGCGAATACCACCGAGACCGAGAAATGCGGCACGAACACACCGTGTTCCGCGGGTCCGATGGCCAGCAATACAAGTACGCAATAGACCGCTGTGGCCACAAAGGTGCCCAGGGTCAGTTGGGTACCGCGATCGCGGATGAAGTTGCGCAGCATCCGAGGTCCGAACTGGGTGGACGCGAGAGTCAGCGTAACGATTGTGACTGAGAAGTTGATACCGATCACGGTCATGATTGCGGCGGCGACCGCGAGCAGGATTTCGCGCGCGGTGTCGGCACTCCCCGCCTCGACCCAGGACGGCAAGCTGAATTCGTGGTGATAGACCGCCCGGTCCACTTCCAAGGTCGCCCAGAACAGCGCAACCGCGGCCAGCACTTCCATGGTGGGTATCAGCCAGAAGTTCGTCCACAACACTTCACGTCGCCATTGCGACAGCCTCATCGTTAGTCGCACCAGTCGAGACTAGCCAGGTCGACGGCCGTCGGGTGCGGCGTCCGCCCAGCCCGTGCGTAACCTCGTCGTCGGTAGTGCCAGTGAGCCAGTCGTCAGGAGCCCGGATGCCCGTCAGCCACCCAGCCGTCAGCTACGACGAGTTCCCCAGCCTGCGCGTCGAGCGCGCCGACCACGGCGTGCTGCACGTCATCCTCGACTCCCCCGGACTCAACTCCGTCGGGCCGCAGATGCACCGCGACCTGGCCGACATCTGGCCCGCGATCAGCCGCGACCCCGAGGTGCGTGCGGTGCTCGTCCGCGGCGAAGGTAAAGCGTTCTCCTCAGGTGGCAGCTTCGATCTGATCGACGAGACGATGGGCGCCTTCGACGACCGGCTGCGGATCATGCGCGAGGCACGCGATCTGGTGCTCAACCTCGTCAACCTGGACAAACCGGTGATCTCGGCGATCCACGGCGCGGCGGTGGGCGCGGGCCTGGTGGTCGCGCTGCTCGCGGACATTTCGGTGGCCGGGCGCACCGCGAAGATAATCGACGGGCACACCAAGCTGGGGGTGGCCGCCGGCGATCACGCCGCCATCTGCTGGCCGCTGCTGGTCGGGATGGCCAAGGCCAAGTACTACCTGCTGACCTGCGCGCCCCTGTCCGGCGAGGAAGCCGAGCGGATCGGGCTGGTGTCGCTCTGCGTGGACGACGGTGAGGTGCTCGAGACTGCCACGCGCATCGCGAACGAGCTGGCGCAGGGTGCGCAGTCGGCGATCCGCTACACCAAACACAGCCTCAATCATTGGTACCGGTCCGCCGCGCCGGCCTTCGAAACCTCACTTGGCCTGGAGTTTCTGAGCTTCAGCGGACCCGACGTGCGCGAGGGCCTGGCCGCCCACCGCGAGAAGCGGCCGGCCCGCTTCACCAGCGATTGAGCACCCGGACCATGTCGCTTTCGTCCGCCTCCACCGCACCCCGGCCTCTCGAACGGCGCGCCTGTGTCCGCGTGTCGCCGGATAGGTCTAGCGTCAAACGCTGTGAAAAGCCCGCATCTCTGCGCAGCGGAGCGAAGCGACGAGGAGGAGCGGCGCCCATGACAGCAGCCGAGCCCGCCCCGTTTCGCGAGGCCGTGGAGGCGATGAGCGGAGCCACCGTTCGTTCCGAGATCGAGCTGGGACCCATCCGGCCGCCGCAGCGGCTGGCGCCCTACAGCTATGCGCTCGGCGCCGAGGTCAAACGTGCCGAGGTCGACATCGTCCCGGAGCGGTCCGACGGTGACGCGTTCGGCCGACTGATCCTGTTGTACGACCCGGAGGGTGCCGACGCCTGGGACGGCACCATGCGCCTGGTCGCCTACATCCAGGCCGACCTGGATTCCAGCGAAGCCGTCGACCCGTTGCTGCCCGAGGTCGCGTGGAGCTGGCTGGTCGAGGCACTGGACGCGCGGGCCGAGCAGGTCACCGCGCTGGGCGGCACCGTCACCGCCACCACCTCGGTGCGCTACGGCGACATCTCCGGGCCGCCGCGGGCCCACCAGCTGGAGCTGCGTGCGTCCTGGACCGCACTCACCACCGACATCGGTACCCATGTCGAGGCGTTCTGCGAAGTACTCGAGCACGCCGCGGGGCTGCCGCCGGTCGGGGTGACGGATTTGGGCACCCGGTCCCGCGTTTGACATGGCCACCGAGCCGACAGAACCACCCCATGACACGCCCGACGCCGCGGAACCCGACGTCACGCCGCTGCTGCAGCCCGCCGACGGGGTGCCTGACCTCTCCGTCACCGCTGACGAGATCCAAGCCGCGGCAACACTATTGGCGAGCGGGCAGGGTCCCTTCGCAGTGGACGCCGAACGGGCCTCGGGATTTCGTTACTCGAATCGCGCCTATCTGATTCAGATCCGCCGGGCCGGTGCCGGGACGGTGCTGATCGACCCGGTGAGCCACGGCGGCGATCCCCTGACCGTACTGCGACCGATCGCCGAGGTGTTGACCGACGGCGAGTGGATTCTGCATGCCGCCGATCAAGATCTGCCGTGCCTGGCCGAGGTCGGCATGCAGCCGCCGGCGCTCTACGACACCGAATTGGCCGGCAGGCTGGCCGGTTTCGACCGGGTCAATCTGGCGGCGATGACGCAACGGCTGCTCGGCGTCGGGTTGGCCAAAGGCCATGGCGCGGCGGACTGGTCGCGACGCCCGCTGCCCGCAGCGTGGCTCAACTACGCGGCACTCGACGTCGAGGTGTTGATCGACCTGCGTGCGGCGATCGCGGGCGTGCTGGCTGAGCAGAACAAGTCTGATTGGGCCGCAGAGGAATTCGACTTCCTGCGTTCCGGCGCGAGCCAGGGTCCACCGACCACCCGCCGCGACCGCTGGCGAAGAACCTCCGGCATCCACAAGGTGCGCAATCAGCGGGGGTTGGCCGCAGTCCGCGAAATGTGGACGATACGAGACGAAATCGCCCAGCGACGCGACATCGCGCCGGGTCGTATCCTGCCCGATTCGGCGATCGTCGAGGCGGCCACCGTCGACCCCAAGAACCTGGAAGATCTGGTCGCTCTGCCGATCTTCGGCGGCAAGAGGCAACGCCGCAGCGCTTCCACTTGGCTGGCCGCGCTCAAGTACGCGAGGGAAAACCCCGGTCCGCCGGAGGAAGCCGAGCCGCCCAACGGCCCGCCGGCGCCCGCGCGCTGGGCACGTCGGCGGCCCGAAGCCGCGGCCCGGTTGGACGCGGCTCGCGCGGCGCTGCGCGACCTGTCCGAGCGGGTATCGATCCCGACCGAGAACCTGGTCACGCCCGAGCTGATCCGGCGCTTGTGCTGGGACTGGGAAGAGCCCGTCGGCGACATCGCGTCGGCGATCGACGAATTCCTCGCCGCCGGGCAAGCCCGTAACTGGCAGCGCGAGTTGGCCGTTCCCGTGCTGGCCGCAGCGCTACGCTCGACGGCGGCTAGTCCAGACGCTCCGTGATCGCGGCGCCGGACTCGGCGCCATCGCGCGACAACGCGGCGATCCACCCGGTGATCCGGCGCGAGACGTGCTGATCGGTCAGACCGGCATCGGCGAGCACCTCGCCGCGGGAGGCATGGCCGAAGAACTCTTGCGGCAGACCGAGATCGCGGCAAGGCACGTCGATCTCGGCGGCGCGTAGCGCGGCGGACACCGCCGAGCCGATGCCGCCGGCGACGCCGTTGTCCTCCAGCGTGACGACCACCTTGTGAGCCACCGCCAACTCCGCCAGCACCGCCGGCACGGGCAACGCCCAGCGCGGGTCGATCACGGTGACACCGATGCCCTGATCGCGCAGGCGCTCGGCCACCGCCAAGGCCATCGATGCGAACGTTCCGACCGACACCAGCAGCACGTCGGCGCCGAGACCTTCGGCGGGCAACGCCAGCACGTCCACCCCGGAGCGCCGCTCGATCGCCGGAATGTCTTCGCCGACATCGCCTTTCGGGAACCTGATCACCGTCGGGCCATCATCGACGGCCAGCGCTTCGGCCAATTCCTCGCGTAGCCGGGCTCCGTCGCGGGGCGCAGCCACCCGGATGCCGGGCACGATGCCCAGCATCGACATGTCCCACATGCCGTTGTGGCTGGCGCCGTCGCTGCCGGTGACCCCCGCCCGATCGAGCACTACCGTCACCGGCAACTTGTGCAGCGCGACGTCCATCATGATCTGGTCGAACGCGCGGTTGAGGAACGTCGCGTAGATCGCGACGACGGGGTGCATGCCGCCCATCGCCAATCCGGCCGCGGACGTCATCGCATGCTGCTCGGCGATGCCGACGTCGAACATCCTGTCCGGGAAGCGATCTCCGAACGCACTGAGCCCCGTTGGGCCCGGCATGGCGGCAGTGATGGCCACGATGTCGCGACGCTTGGTCGCCTGTTCGATCAGCGACTCGGAGAAGGTCGCCGTCCAACTCGGCCCGGGGACCATGGTGGCCAGCCCGGTCACCGGGTCGATTATTCCGCACGAATGCATCTGGTCGGCTTCGTCGTCCTCGGCCGGCCCGAAGCCTCTGCCCTTCTGGGTGACCACATGCACCAGCACCGGCCCGTGGAATCCGCGCGCCCGGCGCAGTGCCGCTTCGACCGCGTGTTCGTCGTGGCCGTCGACCGGGCCCATGTATTTCAGCCCGAGGTCGGTGAACAGCAACTGCGGCGAAAGTGCGTCCTTCACACCGGCTTTGATGCTGTGCATGAATTGGTATGCCAGGTCACCGAAGACCGGCATGCCCCGCACCGCGCTGCGGCCGCGCTCGAGCAGGTTCTCGTAGCCGGGTTGGAGTCGCAGCATGGCCAGATGATTGGCCAGTCCGCCGAACGTCGGCGCGTAGCTGCGACCGTTGTCGTTGACGACGATCACCACCGGCCGACGGGCCGCCGCGATGTTGTTCAGCGCCTCCCAGCACATGCCGCCGGTGAGCGCGCCGTCGCCGACCACAGCGACCACGTGCCGGTTGCGGTGCCCGGTGAGCTCGAAGGCCTTGGCCAGTCCGTCGGCGTAGGACAGCGCGGCGCTGGCGTGGCTCGACTCGACCCAGTCGTGCTCGCTCTCCGCGCGCGACGGGTATCCGGACAGCCCGTTCTTCTTTCGCAGTGTCTCGAAGTCCGCGGCCCGACCGGTCAGCATTTTGTGCACGTAGGCCTGATGGCCGGTGTCGAAGACGATCGGATCGTGCGGCGAGTCGAACACCCGGTGCAGCGCCAGCGTCAGCTCGACGACGCCCAGGTTCGGCCCGAGATGGCCACCCGTCGCCGCGACTTTGTGGATCAGGAAATCGCGGATCTCGGCGGCCAAATCTCCAAGCTCAGCCTGCGAGAGGTACTGCAGATCGGCGGGCCCACGGATCTGTTCAAGCATCCAGCCAGTGTACGCAGAACCCCCGGGCAGGCACGCGGACCAGCGCGGATACCACTTCGCCGGGCACCTGTTGCGCTCAGAAACAACACAGATAAGCCTGCTAACGTATGTTCCCGGTGTGCCGGGAAGCCTGGTCGGCGGTTGTTTCGCGCTGTTCCGGTCTTTCTGCTATTCAGGCTATTCGGGAGTGCGGCATGACTTGCTCGGTCGGCGCCACCGCGCTTAGCGGACGGACGTCAGGGTACGACGGCGTGACCATCAAGGCGCGCCCATTGGCCTCGGTGCTCATATCTTGAGGCCCGCTACCCAGTCCATGCCGAGCCACGCACACGCCCGACGGCAGGACCGCCGATGAGCAGTGCGCTGTTCCACTCCATCTACGCCTCCGCGGTATTCGTGGTCTGCTATGTGCTGATCACCACCGAGCGGTTCAACAAGACCAAGGTCGCGCTGGCCGGCGCGATTCTGATGTTCTTCCTGCCGCTGATCAGCTCCGACGACGTTTTCTACTCGCGTGACACCGGCGTCAACTGGGACGTGCTGTTCCTGCTCCTCGGCATGATGATCATCGTCAGCGTCGTGCGCCAGACCGGGGCGTTCGAATACGTTGCGATCTGGTCTGCCAAGCGCGCCAAGGGATCTCCGTTACGGATCATGATCCTGCTGATCATCGTCACGGCGTTGGGTACAGCCGTGCTCGACAACGTCACCACCGTGTTGCTGATCGCACCGGTCACCCTGCTGGTCTGCGACCGTCTTGCGGTCAACCCAGCCCCATTTCTGGTCATCGAGGCAATTGCCGCCAACATCGCCGGTGCGGCCACCTTGGTCGGTGACCCGACCAGCATCATCATCGGTACCGGCGCCCACTTGAGCTTCATCGAGTTCAGCGCCAACATGGCGCCGGCGGTGCTGCTGGTGCTCTGCGCGCTGATCGCGATCCTGCCGCGCCTGTACCCGGGCTTCTTCGTCGTCGATCCCGAACGGGCCGCCGACGTCATGTCGCTGAACGAACGGGAAGCCATCCGCAACCCGAAACTGCTGATGCAGTGCTGCATCGTGCTGTCGATTGTTTTCGTCGGGTTCGTGTTGCACCGGCAGATTCACATGGAACCCTCGATGGTCGCGATGGCCGGCGCCGGGATCCTGGTGGTGATCTCCGGCTTGGAGCGAGAGTTCTATCTGGCCAGCGTTGAGTGGGAGACGCTGCTGTTCTTCGCCGGGCTGTTTGTCATGGTGGGCGCCCTGGTGCGGACCGGTGTGATCAAGGAATTGGCGAAGGTGGCCGCCCATTTCGCCGGCGGCGATGCCTGGACGGCGACAATTCTGATCCTCACCGTCTCGTTCACTTTGGGCAGCGTCATCAACAACGTCCCCTACGCGGCTGCGATGACACCCATTGTCGGGGAGTTTGCCGACTCGATTCCCGGACACGCCGGCTCGGGTGTGCTGTGGTGGGCACTGCTGCTGGGCACCGTGCTGGGCGGCAACCTCACTCCCGTCGGTGCCAGCGCCAACATCGTCGCGGTCGGGATCGCGCAGCGCGCCGGACACCCGGTCTCGTTCTGGGACTTCACCAAACGTGGCGCAGCGGTGACCCTGATGTCGTTCATCCTCTCCCTCGGCTACCTGTGGTTGCGCTACTTCGCCTAGGGGCGAGAGTTGGTCGTATGGTGGCCTAGTGCGAGCAGAGGAACTCGACGAGCAATTTCCCATCGTGGACGTGGATTCCGACGCCCTCGACGCCGCACGCATGATCGCCGAGCACAGCCTGCCGGGCCTCATCGTCACCGACGCCTCGCGCAAGCCCTGCGCGGTGCTGCTGGCCTCTGAGGTACTGCACCTCATCTTGCCGCGTTACGTGCAGGACAACATAATGCTGGCCGGAGTCATGGGTGATCCGCTCACCGATCACGCCCAGAGCCTGGCCGGCAAGACGGTCGGCGAGGTGGTTTCCAAGCCCCCGAAGAAGATCCCGTCCGTCGACGTCCGCGACGGCGTCATCAAGGTGGCCGCCGAAATGGCGCAGCTGCGGTGTCCGTTGATCGCCGTGACCAAGGACGGGAAACTGCACGGAGTGATCACCGCCTCACGACTGCTGGCTGCCGCGCTCAAATCCTGAGTCACGCTCGCCACGTCGAGGCGGGTTTCGCGACCAGCTCGAACGCAACCTGAGAAAGCCCTTACACCCATCCCATTAACCGTTTTCCCCCAGCGGACGTATTGTGTCGGTGTGCGGGCAGAGGATCTCGACGAGAAGTTCCCGGTAGTAAAAATCGACTCGAATGCGCTTGACGCTGTCCGTTTGCTCGCTGAGCACAGGCTGAACGGATTGGTGGTCGTTACCGACACCTCCGAGACGCCGTTCGCGGTGCTACCGGCCTCGCAGGTGGTGCGCTTCATCGTGCCCGGATACGTGCAGGACGACCCCGGGCTCGCCAGCGTGGTCACTGAGACGATGGCCGATCACGCGGCGGAGAAGTTGAGCGGCAAGACTATTCGCGAATTGCTGCCCAAGCAACGTCAGCACATCCCGGTCGCCGAGGCCGACGACACCATCATCGAAGTGGCCGAGGTCATGGCGCGACTGCGCAGCCCGTTGGTCGCCGTGGTCAAGGACGGCAAGTTGCACGGCGTGATCACCGCGTCCCGGTTGCTGGCCGCCGCCCTGAAGGAATGACCGGGCACCGCCCGCGGCCCCGGTACCTGTCCGGCTAGGCCGCGCCGATGATGTATTACGCGATCGCGGTGTTCGTGATCGCCTACGCGCTTATCATCAGCGAACGGTTCAGCAACACCACCGTGGCGCTGGCCGGGGCGGGGCTCATGCTGTGCCTGCCGGTGATGGACTCCGCCGATGTCTTCTACTCCCAGGACAGCGGAATCGACTGGGACGTCATCTTTTTGATGCTCGGCATGATGATCATCGTCAGTATTATGCGCCAGACCGGCGCCTTCGAGTACGCGGCGATCTGGGCGGTCAAGCGAGCCGACGGCTCCCCTGTGCGCATCATGATTTTATTGATGCTGGTGATGGCCCTGGCGTCGGCGATCCTGCCGAACGTCGTCTCGGTACTGTTGATCGCGCCGGTGACCCTGCTGGTGTGCGAGCGCCTGGAGATCAATCCGGTGCCGCTGCTGATCGCCGAGGTCTTCGCCTCCAACATCGGTGGCGCCGCCACACTGGTCGGTGACCCACCGAACATCATCATCGGCGCCCGTAAAGGGTTGTCCTTCAACGCATTCTTCGTGAACATGGCGCCGGTCGTTCTGATCGTCATGTTGGTCCTGATCGCCTTCGTGCCGGTGCTGTTCCGCGGCCTCGGCACCGTCGATCCCACGCGCGTCGCCGATGTCGTCTCGATGGACGACGATGACGTGCTGCACGATCGCAGACTGCTGATCAAATGCGGTGTCGTCCTGGTCGCGGTTCTGGCCGGATTCGTCGTCTCTCCCGACATCCACATGGCCCCGTCGATCGTGGCGCTACTGGGCGCTGGTGCGCTCATCCTGTGGTCCCGCACGGACCAGTCGGATTACCTGGCCAACGTCGAGTGGGACACCCTGTTGTTCATCGTCGGCCTGTTCATCATGGTCGGCGCGCTGCTCAAGACCGGCTTCATCGGCACAGTGGGCCGAGTTGCGGCCAGCGTAATCGGCGGAAACATGTTGCTGGCGACGATGCTGATTCTCGTCGTCTCGACAGTGGCGTCCGGACTGATCGACAACGTGCCCTACGTTGCGACGATGACGCCGATTGTCGACCACCTAGCGAAAACCATGCCCGGTCAGTCGCATCACGACGTGCTGTGGTGGTCGCTGGCACTCGGAGGCGACCTGGGCGGCAACCTCACCGCGGTCGGGTCCACCGCCAACATCGTGATGATCGGCATCGCGATGCGCTCCGGCAATCCGATCTCGTTCTGGGAGTTCACCCGTAAAGGCATCGCGGCGACGGCACTCTCCACGGTGGTGTGCGCGCTCTACCTGTGGCTGCGGTATTTCGTGCTCGCCTGACGTGTCAGCGGGTCACCAGCGCGACGCACTCGATGTGATGCGTCAAAGGGAACGAGTCGAATACCGACAGCTTGCGGACCGTGTAGCCGTGCCGCTGGTAGAGCCCGACGTCGCGAGCGAATGATGCTGCCTCACAACCAATGTGGACGATGCGCGGCACATCCGCCGCGGCCAGCAGGTCGATCACCTCGCGACCGGCGCCGCCGCGCGGCGGATCCAGCACGGCCACGTCGGCGCGGCCGCGCTGCGCGGTCAACGCCCGTCGCACCGAGTCGCTGACCACCCGCACCTGCGGATGATCGGCCAGCGTCGCACGCGCCGACCGCGAGGCGGCCCGTGCGCTGTCGACGGTGAGTACCTGACCCGACTCCCCCACCGCGTCGGCCAGCACCGCAGCGAAAAGTCCTGCGCCGCCGTACAAATCCCACGCGGTCATGCCCGGGTCGGGCCGGGCCCAGTCGCTCACGAGCTCACTGTAGGTGCGGGCCGCGTCGCGGTGCGCCTGCCAGAATCCCGTCACCGGCACATGCCATCGGTGCCCGCCGACCCGCTGCACACCCTGCAGACTGCCCTCGACCACATCGGTGACGTTGCGCCGGCCGTGGCGCACTGTGCGTGCCACATGTCGCCGGCCATCGTCGTCGAGAACGACGTGCAGATGCGCGCCGGGCGCCCACGCGGTATCGGTCAGCCCGTCCGTCATACCCGCCGGAAGTTGACCGCAGCTCACATCGGCGACCAGATGATCGCTGCGGTACCGGTGGAAGCCCGGGCGCCCATCGGGTCCCACGTCGAGCCGGATCCGCGTCCGCCAACCGGTCGAGCCGGTCGGCCCCAGCGCCAAGACCTCGTCACTCCACTGGTGATTTCCCAGCCGCGCAAGCTGATTGGACACCACCGCGGCTTTCAGCGCACGCGCGGCGACCGGCTCGACGAACGCGAGGTCGCAGCAGCCGGCGCCGTCGACGCCGGCGATCGGGCACAGCGACGCGGTGCGGTCGGCCGACGGATCGAGCACCTCGATGGTTTCGGCATGCCAGTACGAGCCCCGGTCCGCGGTGACCCGCACCCGGACCCGCTCACCGGGTAATGCGTACCGGACGAACACCACCCGGCCGTCGTGGCGCGCCACGCAGCTGCCGCCGTTGGCCGGATCGCCCACGGTCAGCGTCAACTCGCCCAGCGCCGGTGGCGGCAGCGCGGTGGTCTCCGAGGTCAATCGAATATCCCTCGACGCGCGTCGCCGGGCGCCGCGTGCGGTTGCAACGCCTTGACCCGCTCCGACGAACTGAGTTGCCAGGGCACCGATGTCACCATCACACCCGGCATGAACAGCAGCCGCCCCTTCAACCGCAACGCGCTCTGGTTGTGCAGCACGTGTTCCCACCAGTGGCCGACCACGTATTCCGGCAGGAACACCGTCACCACGCTGCGTGGCGACTCCTTGCTGACCCGCTTCACGTAATCCAGTATGGGACGGGTGATTTCGCGGTACGGCGACGCGATGACCTTCAACGGCACGCTGAGCTTGCTGTCCTCCCAGCGGCGGACCAACTTGCGGGTGTCGGTGTCATCGACGCTGACCGTGATCGCTTCCAGCACATCGGGTCTCGTTGCCCGTGCGTAAGCCAGCGCCCGCAGTGTCGGCAGGTGCAGCTTCGACACCAGGACGATCGCGTGATTCTTGCTGGGCAGGACTACGTCGTGGCCGTCTTCGAGCTGCTCGATCTCCCGGCTGACCGAGTCGTAGTGCTTGCGGATCATCTTCATCAGCACGAACAGCAGCACCATCGCCACGATCGCGATCCAGGCTCCGGCCAGGAACTTGGTGACCATCACCACGAGCAGCACGGTGCCGGTGGCCACGAAGCCGATCGTGTTGACGATCCGGGACCGCACCATCGTCCGGCGGGCAACGGGGTCGGTTTCGTTGCGCAGCAAGCGAGTCCAGTGCCGGACCATGCCGATTTGACTCAATGTGAACGAAATGAACACACCGACGATGTAGAGCTGGATCAGCGCGGTGACCTGCGCCCGGAACGCGATGATCGCGGCAAGCGCCGCGACAGCCAGGAACACGATGCCGTTGGAGAACGCCAGCCGATCGCCGCGGGTGTGCAACTGGCGGGGCAAATAGCTGTCCTGCGCGAGCACCGAGCCGAGCACCGGGAAACCGTTGAACGCGGTGTTGGCGGCGAGCACCAGGATCAGCGCGGTGACAACGGCGATCAACAGGAAGCCGATGTGGAAGCTGCCGAAGACGGCTTGCGCTATCTGGGTGACGAGTGTCTTCTGCTGGTAGTCGCTGGGCGTGCCGGTGAGCTGCGCGGCGGGGTTGTCGACGATCTGCACGCGCGTCTCTTTGGCCAACAGGATGATGCCCACCAGCAGACTGACGGCGATCGCGCCGAGCATCAGCAGCGTCGTCGCCGCGTTGCGCGACTTCGGCTTTCGAAACGCCGGCACCCCGTTGCTGATCGCCTCGACGCCGGTCAGCGCCGCGCAGCCGGACGAAAACGACCGCGCCACCAGGAAGGCCAACGCGAACCCGGTGATCGCACCGTGCTCGGCGTGCATGGTGAACCCGGCGGACTCGGCCCGCAGCGGCTCGCCCATCACGTAGATCCGGATCAGGCCCCAAGCGAGCATCGCACCCACGCCGACGATGAACGCGTACGTCGGAATGGCAAACGCCACACCGGATTCACGTATACCGCGCAGGTTGAGCGCCATCACGATCAGGATCGCGCACACGCAGAACAACACCTTGTGGCTGGCCACGAACGGGATCGCGGAGCCGATGTTGGACATGGCCGAGGCCGTCGAAACAGCCACCGTGAGCACGTAATCCACCATCAGTGCGCTGGCCACCGTCAGGCCCGCGTTGGCCCCGAGGTTGGTGGTCACCACCTCGTAATCGCCGCCACCGGACGGATAGGCGTGCACGTTCTGCCGGTAGCTGGCCACCACGACCAACATCACCGCCGCCACCGCGACACCGATCCACGGCGTCAGCGAATACGCCGCCAGACCTGCCACCGACAGCATCAGGAAGACCTCTTCGGGGGCGTACGCCACCGAAGAGAGCGCATCGGAGGCGAACACCGGCAGCGCGATCCGTTTGGGCAGCAGGGTGTGGCTCAGCCGGTCGCTGCGGAACGGCCGGCCCAGGAGCAGTCGGCGCGCCGCAGTCGAAAGTTTGGACACGAGAGCCAAGAGTAAGCGCAACCGTGCCTGCCGGTACGGTTCGGTAGACGAGAATGTCTCCCAAACCGGCTGGCCACTGCGGCTGACCGGGCCGAGAGGACGCATGCGTGCGAGTCGTTGTGATGGGCTGCGGCCGGGTGGGATCGTCGGTTGCCGACGGGCTGTTCCGGATCGGCCACGAGGTCGCGGTGATCGACAGCGACGAAACGGCGTTCACCCGGCTGAGCCCCGAATTCGCCGGCGAACGGGTGCTCGGCCTGGGATTCGACCGGGATGTGCTGCTGAAGGCCGGTATCGAGGGAGCTGACGCATTCGCCGCGGTGTCGTCCGGCGACAACTCCAACATCATTTCGGCACGGCTGGCCCGGGAGACGTTCGGCGTGCGCCGGGTGGTCGCCCGGATCTACGACGCCAAGCGCGCCGAGGTCTACGAGCGCCTCGGCATCCCCACCATCGCCACCGTGCCGTGGACCACCGACCGCCTGCTGCACGCGCTCACCCGCGAAAGCGAGACAGCCAAATGGCGGGACCCGAGCGGCACCGTCGCCGTCCTCGAGGTGGCGCTGCACGAGGACTGGGTCGGCCGGCCGGCCGCCGACCTGGAGTCCGCGACGGGTGCGCGGGTGGCGTTCCTGATCCGCTTCGGCACCGGGATACTCCCCGAACCCAAGACGGTGATCCAGTCCGGCGACGAGATCTACATCGCCGCGATCTCCGGGCACGCCGCCGAGGCACTCGCCATCGCGGCGCTGCCGCCGAGCGAAGAGTCCGAGTCATGAGAGTCGCGATCGCGGGGGCCGGCGCGGTGGGCCGCTCAGTGGCCCGCGAACTGATCGAGAACCATCACGACGTGACGCTGATCGAGCGCAAGCCCGAACACATCGACGAGGACGCGATTCCGGCCGCGCACTGGCGCCTGGGCGACGCGTGCGAGGTGAGCGTGCTGGAGTCGGTGCAGGCCCACGAGTTCGACGTGGTGGTGGCCGCCACCGGTGACGACAAGGCCAACGTGGTGCTCAGCCTGCTGGCCAAAACGGAATTCGCGGTTCCGCGCGTGGTGGCCCGGGTCAACGATCCCCGCAACGAGTGGCTGTTCACCGACGCGTGGGGCGTCGACGTGGCGGTGTCCACGCCTCGGATGTTGGCGTCGCTGATCGAGGAGGCGGTGGCGGTCGGCGATCTGGTCCGGCTGATGGAGTTCCGCCGGGGTCAGGCCAATCTGGTCGAGATCACACTTCCGGACAACACGCCGTGGGGCGGAAAGCCGGTGCGCAAGCTGCAGCTGCCGCGAGACGTTGCACTGGTGACGATTCTGCGTGGGCCCCGGGTGATCGTCCCCGAGGACGACGAGCCGTTGGAGGGCGGCGACGAGCTGCTTTTCGTCGCGGTCACCGAGGCGGAAGAGGAACTGCGTCAGCATCTGCTGCCGTCGCCGTGACACCACTGGCGTCCAGCGCGCGCTGTGCCGTTCGGATCGCCAGGAACGTCACCAGCGCCGCGAGCGCGGCCAGCGGCCAGCCCATCGCGATCCGCGACACCACCAGCCACCCGGTGTGGTTGGTGTCGTAGAGCACCCGCTGGACCACGAAGCGGGCCGCGAACACCAGCACCCAGGTGAAGGTGGCCACGTCGAATGCGTGGACCGCGCGGCGCACGCCGCGCCACCCGCGGTCGTGGCCGTGCAGCCAGCTCCAGATGTAGCCGACGACCGGTCGCCGCAGCAGGATCGACACCGCGAACACCGCCGCGTAGAGCAGTGACGTCCAAATGCCCAGCAGGAAGTAGCCTTTCGACTCCCCCATCAGGTACGCGATCAGCACGCAGACGGCGACACCGATCAGCCCGGACACGGCCGGCTGCACCGACTCGCGGCGGGCCAGGCGCCACACCAGGATCAGCGCGGCGACGCCGAGGGCGGCGGCCGACGCCACGGCCAATCCGAGCAGTCGCGAGGTGCCGACGAACACCAGCACCGGCAGCGACGAATAGACGATCCCCGCGACACCGCCCAGTTGCTCCATCATCCGGTCGGCGGGCGTGCGCCCGGCGCCGGCTAGTTCACCGTCGACGGCATCAGCTGTGTCGCCGGCGTCTTCCGCACGGCTCACCGCTGAATCTCGTAGTGCGGGTTGTAGATTGCCTTGCTGCCGTTCTCCAGCTTGCCGAGCCGGCCCTGCACCCGCAACGTGCGTCCCGATTCGATGCCGGGAATCCGGCGCTGCCCCAACCAAACCAGCTCGATGGTGTCGGTGCCGTCGAAGAGCTCGGCCCGAACCCCGTCGGCGCAGCCCTGGCCGTTGCACTCGACGCTGCGCAGCGTTCCGACCACCGTGACCTCTTGGCCGCGCTGGCAGTCGATGGCCCGCTGCGCGCCGGTTGTCACCGCCTCGTCGCACAGTTCCTCGGCGTCGCGCTGCTCGGGGTCCTCCGTCAGCCGACGCGTCAGCCGGCGCAGATAACCTTCCGCGGCCATGGCCTCTCCTGAGCGTCGTGAATACAGGTCGTGTGACTCCAACGGACACCGTAGACCGATTGGTTCCCCGACGCCACGCGGCACCCGGGCAGTATCAGGGGGTGCAGATCGACCTGAACGGCATGCGCGCCGTCGTACTCCCGGGAACGGGTTCTGACGACAGTTACATCACCCGGGCCTTCGGTGATCCGCTGCGGCAGGCGGGCGCGCAACTGGTGGCACCGCGACCACAACCGGCCCGGCTGATCGCCGGGTACCTCGACGATCTGGACGACGCCGCGCGAGAAGGGCCGATACTGGCCGGCGGCGTGTCGATCGGTGCGGCGGTGGCCGTCGCCTGGGCGTTACGGCATCCCGAACGCACGGTCGCCGTGCTGGCGGCGCTGCCGGCGTGGACCGGTTCGCCCGACGGGGCGACCGCCGCGATCGCCGCGCAGGTGTCGGCGCGCCAACTCCGCCACGACGGACTGGACGCCACAACCGCCCAGATGCGCGCGACCAGCCCGCCCTGGCTGGCCGACGAGTTGGCCCGGTCCTGGCGCGGCCAGTGGCCGCAGCTGCCCGACGCCCTGGAGGATGCCGCCGTGTACGTGGCCCCCACGCAGGCCGAGCTCCAGCGACTCGCGGTACCGCTCGGGGTGGCAGCAGCCGAGGACGACCCCATTCACCCCGTCGACGTCGGGCGGGAGTGGGCGGCGGTGGCACCGCGAGGTGCGCTGCGCACCGTCACGCTGGCCCAGATCGGCGCCGACACCTCCGCCCTGGGAGCGGCCTGCCTGGCGGCGCTGCGGGCGACGTAGGGCACCGCTGTGAGCGGTCCCGGGACCCGGCTACTCGCTGGTGCCGCGCAGCTGCTGCATCGCCGACCCAGAGGCACTGCGACGCTCGAGCGCGGCGGACTCCTCGTCGGCGATGTCGGCGTCCGGCGTCGCGACCGGCTGAGCACCGGCGGCCTGACCGGCGGCGGCCTCACGCAGCTGCGACGCCATTGGCTCCGGCAGCTGCACCGGGAGTGGCGTACGTACCGGCAGGGGCGTGTCGCCGCGACGAATAACCGTGTCCAGCAATGCGTTTCGCGCTTCTTCGGTCAACGCGTCGATACTTTCGATCGAGCCGTTCACCACGCAACGGATCATCCAGCGGAAACCGTCGACCCCGATGAACCGCACCACACCCGCTGCAGTGCCGACCACCTCGCGGCCCCAGCGGCCATCCTGGATGGATACCGACGCCCCGTCTCCGCGCAGCGACTCGGCCAGTTCGCCGGCCACCTCGCGCCACAGCCCGCCGGTTTTGGGGGCGGCGTAGGCGGCGATGGTGAAACGACCGTTGGCGGTCACCACCCACACCGCACTCGGAACCCCGACCTCGGTCAGCTCGACCTGTAGTTGCGCGCCCTGCGGCAACGGCACCAGCACCGAGCCGAGGTCGAGCCGGCCCTCCGTGGCGATCACGGACTCGTCGAAATCCTCGATGTCGAACGGACCGTCGAGGTCGCCGTCAACCACCGGGTCGACGACGTCCGGCTCATGTTGTTGTGTAGCAACGGTTTCCGGATCGTGAGCCGGTTCGTCCTTCGATTTACGTCTGCCAAATGCCATCAGCTGCGCCGCCCCTCCTGCCCTTCAGGATCGCACTGTCCTGATCTATCGTCGTCGGCGGTCAAAGGCTTGCATGTCCGCCAGAGGAGCCATGGCCACCGGCGCCACGGGAGGTATCGGCCAACCCGGCCTCATCGAACGACGACACCTCGACCAGGTCGACCAGCTCGACGCGCTGGACCAGCAACTGCGCGATACGGTCGCCGCGATTCACCACGATCGGCGCGGTGGGGTCGAGATTGATCAGTGAGACCTTGATCTCGCCACGGTAGCCAGCATCGACGGTGCCGGGACTGTTCACGATCGAAAGTCCAACCCTCGCAGCCAATCCGGACCTCGGGTGGATCAGGCCGACCATCCCGAGCGGAATGGCGACCGCGATGCCCGTCCCGACCAACGCCCGGCGTCCGGGCGCCAGTTCGACGTCCTCGGCGCTGTAGAGATCGACGCCGGCATCACCGTGATGGGCGCGGGCGGGCAGCGGAAGCCCGGAATCGAGACGAACAACCGCCAGACTGGTCGACACGGGGGCACAGACTACCCTCGACCGGGTGTCAGGGACGCCAGTCACGCCGCAAGGCGTTCGGTACCGCGAGCGGCTGTGGGTGCCGTGGTGGTGGTGGCCGCTGGGTTTTGCGTTTGCGGGGCTGATCGCCTTCGAGGTCAACATGGGCGTACCGAGCCTGCCGGACTGGCTACCGTTCGCCGCGTTGTTCGTTGTCGCGGCGGGGACCCTGCTGTGGCTCGGGCGCATCGAGGTCCGCGTCCTCTCGGGTGCCGACTCGGTCGAGTTGTGGGCCGGTGAGGCGCATTTGCCGGTCACCGTCATCGCTCGCTCCGCCGACATTCCGCAGACGGCGAAATCCGCGGCGCTGGGACGACAGCTGGACCCGGCCGCCTACGTCCTGCACCGAGGCTGGGTCGGCCCGATGGTGCTGGTGGTGTTGGACGACGCGGACGACCCGACGCCGTATTGGCTGGTGAGTACCCGCCATCCCGAGCGGGTGTTGTCGGCGTTGCGCAGCTAGTCGGCGACAGCCCGACGGTCAACGTCAGGCCGCGCAGTCCGTACAGATCATCACGCCGCCCTTTTCGCTGGCGAGACGGCTGCGGTGCTGAACCAGAAAGCAGCTCGAGCAGGTGAACTCGTCGGCCTGCTTCGGGATCACGCGGACGGACAACTCCTCGCCGGAAAGATCGGCCCCCGGCAACTCGAACGACTCGGCTGATTCTGACTCGTCGACGTCCACCACCGCCGACGCCGCCTCGTTTCGCCGTGCCTTGAGTTCCTCGAGCGAGTCCTCTGAAACGTCGTCGGATTCGGTACGCCGTGGGGCGTCGTAATCGGTTGCCATCGTCTGTCCCCTCGTAACACTGCAAGCAACGTTTTGTACCAGCGTCGAACGCTTCTACCAAATGATTCGTGCCCGGATACAAGAGTGTTCAGCTGTGATTTACGTCACAGCCCTAAATCGGCCGCGCTACCTCGGTCTAAACACCGCGCCTTAGAGTGCGTACGTGGTCGCGCAAATCACAGAAGGTACCGCGTTCGACAAGCATGGTCGCCCCTTTCGACGTCGCAATGCCCGTCCCGCCATCGCCCTGCTCGTGGTGCTGTTGGTGGCCAGCGCGGTGGTGTGGACGATCGCACTCACCCGTCCGGCGGAAGTGCACGAGGCGACGGTGTGCAACCCGCCGCCGGAGCAGACCGACCCCGCACTGCCGCACCTGGGCAGTGCGGTGTCGCGCAGCACCATGATCAATGTCGCCCCGGCAAAGCTGGCCGATACCAAAATTCGCGTGTTGAACGCCAGCGGGCGGGGTGGTCAGGCCGCCGACGTCTCGGGTGCCTTGCGGGATCTGGGGTTCGCGCAGCCGACCGCCGCCAATGACCCTGTCTACGCGAAAACGCGACTGACCTGTCAGGGGCAGATCAGGTTCGGCGAAGCCGGCCAAGCCAGCGCGGCCGCGGTGTGGCTGGTGGCCCCGTGCGCCGAGTTGTACCGCGACGACCGCCCCGACGACTCTGTCGATTTGGCGGTCGGCACCGAGTTCGGCGCGCTTGCCCACAGCGACGACATCGCCGCGGTGCTCGCGGGCCTGCGGCCGGGCAACGTCGAACCGGCAGATTCCTCGCTGCTGGCGAAGATTCACGCCGGTCCCTGCTGACCGGTCAGTCGGCAATAGGCGCCCCACCGCCGAATTGGTCCAGAGCGGCGAGCAGTTGATCGGCGACGCCGGGCGCCGCGGCGACCACCAAAGCCGCGTCGCGGTCCGGATCGGCCGGCTCCGGCACCAGCACCCGTGCTCCGGCCTCCGCGGCGATCAGCGCCCCTGCCGCCAGGTCCCACACCTTGAGGCCGTGCTCGTAGTACGCGTCGAGCCGCCCCGCCGCGACCATGCACAAATCCAATGCCGCGGAACCGATTCGGCGTACATCACGAACCTTGGGCAAGACGTTGGACACCAGCTGCGCCTGCGCCGTGCGACGGCGCCGCGAATAGGCGAACCCGGTGCCGACCAAGGCCAATGACAAGTCGTCGACGGTGCTGCACCGCAGCGACCGGGTACCGCTCGCATCGGTGACGTGCGCACCCAGTCCGACTCCGGCCGAGTACAGCCGTCCACCGACCACGTCGGCGACTGCGCCGGCCACCGAAACCCCGTCGACCTGCGCCGCCACCGACACCGCGTAGGCCGGTATCCCGTAGACGAAGTTCACCGTGCCGTCGATGGGGTCCAGCACCCAGGTGACGCCGCCGGGTTCGGCGCTCGCCGGATCGGTCGGTCCGCCGATTTCTTCGCCGAGGACGGCGTCACCAGATCGCTGTCGGGCCAGCCGATCACGCAGTAAACGCTCGGTTTCGGTGTCGACGACGGTGACCGGGTCGGTCGGCGTCGTCTTGGATCGCACCGCGTCGTCGCCGTCGGTCCCGGCGTCCGCGCCGAACACCTCGGCACGACGCCGCCGGACGAACTCGGCCGCCTCCGCGGCCAGCGCCTCGGCCACCGCGCGCAGGCGAGCCGGCTCGTTCTCGGGTGTCCTCACCGATCCATCGCATCACAGCGACCCGCCGCCGGACGACGCACTAGGGTTTTCTCGACGCCCACGTCCGCCGAGGAGATTCGATGACCGCTGCCGACTCGACCAGCCCACCACCGCCGAGCGGCGGGTCCGTGACACCGGCCACCCGTGGTTTCGGCATCGACGTGGGCGGCAGTGGCATCAAAGGCGGCATCGTCGACCTGCAGACCGGCGAGCTCGTCGGCGACCGGTACAAACTGCTGACACCCCAGCCGGCCACGCCTACCGCGGTCGCCGAGACGATCGCGGCCGTGGTCAAAGAATTCGGCTGGGCCGGCCCGCTGGGCGTGACCTACCCCGGCGTGGTCACCAACGGCATCGTGCGCACCGCGGCGAACGTCGACAAGAAATGGATCGGCACCAACGCGCGCGACATCATCAGCGCAGGCCTGAACGGCCAGGAAGTTGTGGTGCTCAACGACGCCGACGCCGCCGGACTGGCCGAGGAGCGTTACGGCGCGGGCAAGGACACCGGCGGCGTGGTGGTCTTACTCACTTTCGGGACTGGAATCGGCTCAGCGGTCATTCACAACGGGATTTTGCTGCCCAACACGGAGTTCGGACATCTGGAGGTCGGCGGCAAGGAGGCCGAACACCGCGCCGCATCCTCGGTCCGGGATCGAAAGGGCTGGAGCTTCGAAAAGTGGGCGAAGCAGGTCACCAAGGTGCTGATCGCGATCGAGAACGCGATGTGCCCCGAACTGTTCATCGCGGGCGGTGGGGTGAGCCGCAAAGCCGACAAATGGGTCCCGTTGCTGAAGAACCGCACCCCAGTGGTCGCCGCCGCCCTGCAGAACTCCGCCGGAATCGTCGGCGCCGCGATGGCGGCGACGCGCGACGTGACGCACTGATTTGCGCGCTGTGGCGGGGGTATAGCCGCGCTGTCGTTACAATGGTCAACGGCAGCCGCCCGAGGAGATAGCGGCGAATATCCGAACTGATAATCGACGCCGACATCCGACATAGCTGACATCGTCCGATTGATCATGCCTGCAGCATCAGACGAGAGTTCTACCGAAGGGGTTTACGTGGCAGCGACCAAAGCACGACCGGCAACCGATGAGCCGGTGAAGCGCACCGCCGCCAAAGCACCCGCCAAGCGTTCGCCGGCAAAGGCCACCAACGGCGCTGCCACCAAGACCGCCAAAGCACCGGCGAAGGCCGCCAAAGCCGCCGCCAAGACCGGTACCGCCACCAAGGGAGCCGCCGCCAAGGCCGCTCCGGCCCGCGGCCGCCCCAAAAAGGCCGCCACCAAGGGCGCCGACGGCGAGACGACGAGCGCCGAGGTCGAGGAACTCGACAACGACGCCGACCTCGACAGCGGCCCGGTAGAAGAAATCGACCTGGCCGACGAAGACCTGAATCTCGAAGACCTCGAGGACGAATCGCCCGAGGACGCGGACGACGACAGCCCAGCGGCCGACACCCCCGCGGTTGTCGCCAAAGAGCCGGCCAAGCCCGCCGGTGAGGAAACCGAAGACGAGGAAATCGTCGAGCCGAGCGAAAAGGACAAGGCCTCAGGCGATTTCGTCTGGGACGAGGACGAGTCCGAAGCACTTCGGCAGGCCCGTAAAGACGCCGAACTCACCGCGTCCGCGGATTCGGTTCGGGCGTACCTCAAGCAGATCGGCAAGGTGGCGCTGCTCAACGCCGAAGAAGAGGTCGAGCTGGCCAAGCGGATCGAGGCGGGCCTCTACTGCACCCAGCTGATGACAGAGTTGACCGAGAAGGGCGAGAAGCTTCCGGCCGCGCAGCGTCGCGACTACCAGTGGATCTGCCGCGACGGCGATCGCGCGAAGAACCATCTGCTGGAGGCCAACCTGCGACTCGTGGTCTCGCTGGCCAAGCGCTACACCGGTCGGGGCATGGCGTTCCTCGACCTGATCCAGGAGGGCAACCTCGGACTCATCCGTGCGGTCGAAAAGTTCGATTACACAAAGGGTTACAAGTTCTCCACCTACGCGACCTGGTGGATCCGCCAGGCCATCACCCGCGCCATGGCCGACCAGGCCCGCACCATCCGCATCCCAGTGCACATGGTCGAGGTGATCAACAAGCTGGGTCGTATCCAGCGCGAGCTGCTGCAGGACCTGGGTCGCGAGCCCACGCCCGAAGAGCTGGCCAAGGAAATGGACATCACCCCGGAGAAGGTGCTGGAGATCCAGCAGTACGCCCGGGAGCCGATCTCGCTCGACCAGACCATCGGCGACGAGGGCGACAGCCAGCTCGGTGACTTCATCGAAGACAGCGAGGCCGTGGTGGCCGTCGACGCGGTGTCGTTCACGTTGCTGCAAGATCAGCTGCAGTCGGTACTGGAGACGCTGTCCGAGCGCGAGGCCGGCGTGGTACGGCTTCGCTTCGGCCTCACCGACGGCCAGCCCCGCACTCTCGACGAGATCGGCCAGGTATACGGCGTGACCCGCGAGCGGATCCGCCAGATCGAGTCCAAGACGATGTCGAAGCTGCGGCACCCCAGCCGCTCGCAGGTGCTGCGCGACTACCTCGACTAGTCAGCTGAAGTACTTGTCGCACAGATAATTAGGATGCGCTGACGCTCCGTCTGCTTTACGTTGGCCCCATGTCCACCAGACGCGTTCTCGTCTCGTCCGGGACCGAATACGAAGCGGCCGTCGGATATTCGCGTGCGGTGCGGGTCGGTCCCTGCGTCGCTGTCTCCGGTACGACCGCGACCGAGAAGTCCGACGACATTGCGGGGCAGACACGAGAAGTGTTGCACCGCATCGCTGTTGCCCTCGATGAAGCCGGCGCTGCGCTCACCGACGTGATCCGCACTCGCATCTACGTCACCGACATCGCGCGCTGGCGCGAGGTCGCGACGGTGCACGCCGAGGTCTTCGGCGAGATCCGGCCGGCCGCCACCATGGTCGAGGTGGCTGCGCTGATCGAGCCCGGGCTACTCGTCGAGATCGAGGCCGACGCCTACGCGCCGAGCGCCGGGAAGTCGCCGTCGGCTCCGGGACGGTAGCTGGTGACACTGATCACAGCCTCAATCGGCAACGGGCCGTACAGATGCGGGAACACCATCGACTCCGGATCCGTTGCTACTCCTAGCTCCCAACGAATCGGTGAAGTCAGATGAGATGGATCGATGTGCAGCAGAACAAGGTCGTCGCGACCGCGGTAGAGGCGATTGGCAGGCAGGTGGACTTGCTGGGGAGTCGAGAGGTGGATGAATCCGACATCGCTCAGCGACTCGGGCCGAAGCTCGCCGCCGGTGCGAGCGGCAGTCCAATCATCGATCGAGCACAGGTGCAGCAGCACCGACGACAACTCACTCATATCGCCATCTAACCCGGCGCTTAAACCGTCGGGTCGAGGTGAGAAACGACACAACCGGTAAACCCCCGGTGAAGACGGCCAAAAGCGCAGACATCTGAGACAGTAGAGAAGGCAGAACGGAGAAGCCATGAACGCAACGTTGACCAGTCCAGAACTGACTCGGGCTGATCGGTGCGATCGGTGCAGCGCTGCTGCACGGGTTCGCGCCAAGCTGCCCTCCGGCGCAGAACTCCTGTTCTGCCACCACCACGCCCGCGAGCACGAGGCGAGGCTGATCGAGATGTCCGCCGTGCTCGAATTCAGCGGCGACCCCATCGACGCCTAGTAAGGCGACTCGTCACCTGCAATTTTGGCGGCGACCGCGTCCATCACGCATCCTGAACGGGTCATGCCCGACCAACCAGTGAAACCTTCGTGGCGTCATCTCTGGCGTATCACCCGACGAGCGCTGTCGAAAAGCTGGGACGACTCGATTTTCTCCGAGGCCGCTCAGGCGGCCTTCTGGTCGGCACTGTCGCTGCCTCCGCTGCTGCTGGGGATGCTGGGCAGTCTCGCTTACGTGGCACCGGTTTTCGGCCCGGACACAATGGCTGGCATCGAGCATTACCTGGTGTCGATGTCGAACAAGATCTTCTCGCAGAGCGTGGTGCACGAGATCATCGAGCCGACCATCGCCGACATCGACCGCGGCGCCCGCGGTGAGGTGGTCTCGCTGGGATTTCTGATTTCGTTGTGGGCCGGGTCGTCGGCCATCTCGGCGTTCGTGGATTCGGTGGTCGAGGCGCACGACCAGACCCCGCTGCGTCACCCGGTGCGTCAGCGCCTCTACGCGTTGGCCCTCTACGTCGTGATGTTGCTGTTCGTCATCGTGACGGCACCGCTGATGGTGCGCGGCCCACGCAAGCTGGCCGACCTGATACCCGACGGACTCCAAGACGTGCTGGCGTACGGCTACTACCCCGCGCTGCTGGCTGCGCTGATCGCGGCGATCGTGCTGCTGTACCGCGTGGCCCTGCCGGACCCGCTACCCACGCACCGGCTGATCTTCGGGGCGGCCCTGGGCAGTGTCGCCTTTGTCATCGCGACGCTGGGTCTGCGCATCTACCTGCGCTACATCACCGGCACCGGATACACCTACGGCGCGCTGGCGACCCCGATCGCGTTCCTGCTGTTCGCCTTCTTCGCGGGTTTCTCGATGATGCTCGGGGCTGAATTCAACGCCGCCATCCAAGAGGAGTGGCCGGCCCCGCGAACACACGCGCACCGGATGCGGCGCTGGCTGGTCAGGCGCGCCAAGGAAGTGGCCGACGACGTCGCCACGCCCAGCGAGGACGAGCCGGCGCAGCCCGACCCGCGTTAGGTCAGCTCTTCTTGAGCGCTTCGTAGATCCGCTTGCAGTCCGGGCAGACCGGCGAGCCGGGCTTGGCGGACTTGGTCACCGGGAAAACCTCGCCACACAACGCGACGACATGTGTGCCCATCACAGCGCTCTCGGCGATCTTGTCCTTCTTGACGTAATGGAAGAACTTCGGGGTGTCACTGTCGGTCCCGTCGTCGACGCGTTCGTCGGTATCGGTGCGCTCGATCGTCTGGGTGTCCATGTCAGACATTGTGCCGCAACCGGATCCTCCGCCCTAGCCCAAGTTGTGCCACAGTGGAGTGATGAGGCGCAGCCAGGAGCTGGGTTTCGACGACGATGGTCGACCGATCCTCATCACCGCCGCCGCACCCTCCTATGAAGTCCAACACCGCCAGCGCGTGCGGAAATACTTGACGATCATGTCGTTCCGTATTCCGGCGCTGTTACTCGCCGCGTTCGCATACGGCTTGTGGCACAACGGGCTCATCTCGCTGGCGATCGTCGCCGCGTCGATCCCGCTGCCGTGGATCGCAGTCCTCGTCGCCAACGACCGGCCGCCCCGCCGTGCCGACGAACCGCGCCGATTCGACGGGCCGTCCCGGCGGACTCCGCTGTTCCCCACCGCGGAGCGTCCGTCGATCGAACGACGCAGTCGCTCAGCGTCGCAACCGGAATGGCCGCGCGACACCGGCGACGGTTCCGAATAATTCGCATTCGTTAGCGGTTCTCAGTACTTTCTCAGGGCTGCGCGACATTCGCGCACGTCAGCGCGTGTGAGATCACTTCTGCGTGGGAACTACTTGTGCCAATGGGTCGTTGTACCCCATGACAGTTCACGCCGATCAGGAGGCCGCCATGGCAAATGCCACCACCCGCCGGGACAGCGATCTGGATGCTCAGAGCCCAGCCGCGGACCTGGTGCGCGTTTATCTGAACGGGATCGGCAAAACGGCACTGCTGAACGCGGCCGACGAGGTCGAACTCGCCAAGCGCATCGAAGCTGGTCTGTACGCCAAGCACCTGCTGGAAACCCGTAAGCGGCTCGGCGACAACCGTAAGCGCGACCTGGCGGCTGTGGTGCGCGACGGCGAAATCGCGCGCAGCCATCTGCTGGAAGCCAACCTGCGGCTGGTCGTGTCGTTGGCCAAGCGCTACACCGGCCGCGGGATGCCGCTGCTGGACCTCATCCAAGAGGGCAACCTCGGCTTGATCCGCGCGATGGAAAAGTTCGACTACGCAAAGGGATTCAAGTTCTCGACGTATGCGACGTGGTGGATCCGCCAGGCCATCACCCGTGGCATGGCCGACCAGAGCCGCACCATCCGGTTGCCGGTCCACTTGGTCGAGCAGGTCAACAAGCTGGCCCGGATCAAGCGCGAGATGCACCAGCACCTCGGCCGCGAGGCGACCGACGAGGAACTCGCCGAAGAGTCCGGCATCCCCGTCGAGAAGATCAACGACCTTCTCGAGCACAGCCGCGACCCGGTCAGCCTGGACATGCCGGTCGGTTCCGAAGAAGAGGCGCCGCTGGGTGACTTCATCGAAGACGCCGAAGCCATGTCCGCGGAGAACTCGGTGATCGCCGAGCTGCTGCACACCGACATCCGCAGCGTGCTCGCCACGCTCGACGAGCGGGAGCACCAGGTGATCCGGTTGCGCTTCGGACTCGACGACGGGCAGCCCCGCACGCTCGACCAGATCGGCAAGCTGTTCGGCCTGTCCCGCGAGCGGGTCCGCCAGATCGAGCGCGAGGTGATGTCCAAGCTCCGCAACGGCGAGCGGGCCGATCGGCTCCGCTCCTACGCGAGCTGACCACCCGCACCAGCATCGAATGTATGCCCGCCGCAGCCGCGGCGGGCATACTGCTGCGCTGGAGTGTTAGCGAACCATTCGCGCAGCTGGGCAAGTAGACTCGGCGGCAATGGAGGGTGCGGAATGAACGACCTGGTTGATACCACCGAGATGTACCTGCGGACCATTTACGACCTTGAAGAAGAGGGCGTCACCCCGCTGCGTGCCCGTATCGCCGAACGACTGGACCAGAGCGGGCCGACGGTCAGCCAGACCGTGTCGAGGATGGAACGCGACGGGCTCCTGCATGTGGCCGGCGACCGCCATCTCGAGCTGACCGACAAGGGCCGCGCGCTGGCGGTCTCCGTGATGCGCAAGCACCGGCTCGCCGAGCGGTTACTGGTCGACGTGATCGGTGTCCCGTGGGAGGAAGTGCACGCCGAGGCCTGCCGCTGGGAGCACGTCATGAGCGACGACGTCGAACGCCGGCTGATGAAGGTGCTCAACAACCCGACGACGTCACCGTTCGGCAACCCGATTCCGGGGCTCACCGACCTGGGTATCGGCGACGGCTTCGGCGGCGACGAGGGCAACCTGGTGCGGTTGACCGAGCTACCCGCCGGCCCGCCGGTGGCGGTCGTGGTGCGCCAGCTGACCGAGCACGTCCAGGGTGACATCGACCTGATCACTCGCCTCAAGGACGCCGGCGTGGTGCCCAACGCCCGCGTGACCGTCGAGTCCAACCAGGCCGGCGGCGTCATGATCGTCATCCCGGGCCACGAGAACGTCGGCCTGCCGCACGAAATGGCGCACGCCGTGAAGGTCGAAAAGGTCTAGCCGTCACACCGCGCGTCGTCGGAACGGCCGCCGAGGCGGCAGTCGGACCCCGATTCGCTCCGCCAGCTGATAGCCGGTGACCGCCAACTCCCGAATGTGCTCGGGCCGCAGGCCCGACTGCAAAGCCTGGTCCAGCATGCCCGCCATCCGGTGGTTCGGCTCACAGCGCAGCGCTGCTTCCAGCGACACCCCCGCCAGCGGCCCGTCGCCGCGGGCGTAGGCGCTGAACGCCAGCAGCACCAGCGCCTCGGCGCGCCACGGCGTCGGCAGGGCGCGCGACAACATCGCCCACAACGACTCGGCGTCGGCGGCACTGTGCCCGACCGCTAAGGCGTACAACGTGTCTCGCACCTCGACGTCGGCCAGCGAGCAGGCCAGATCAGCGAGCCGGCCGTCGGAGAGCTGCTGCGCGTCCGCGACCGCTGCGGCGGCCGCCATCGCGGCCTCGACGTCGCGGCGGACACACGCGTCCGGCTCGGTACGGCGCGTCTGGTGACGCAGTGCGGCACGTTCGGCGATCAGTGCGGTCAGCGCCTCGTGATCCCGCCGATCGGCCGCGATCACTGCCTGCAGGTCGGCCCGACGCGCGTACAGCCGGCGGCCGTCCAGCACCGCCGCGGCTGCCAGCGGCGACGCGGACGGGTCGTCGATGACGCCACCGGCACCGCAATCGTCGACGCAGTGCCAGCGTCCCCCAACGGCCACCCGGTCGACGACATGTACGGCCCACAGGGTGATGTCGTGTCGCGTGAGTTCGTCGGTCAGCGACGAGCACAGGTCGCGGTACTGGTCGTTGCACATCGGGCAGCCGGCGCCGTCGGCGTCGACGATCACCGCGATGGCGGCTTCCGGACCGGCGGCCGCTGCGACGTCCGCGAGGTGCCCGATCTGGTCGCTGACCGCGTCGGACAGGTCGACGCGCAGCACCGACCCGAGCTCGCCGCCGTCGATCGACAACAACACCAACGATTTTTCCGGCACGAATCCCAGCACCGCTGGGAGCGCGGCGATCACCGCGCCGGGCCGGTTGAGTTCAAAGTCACGCCGTTGTTTGGTCATGGCTGTGACGCTGACAACTGCCACCGTCAGCCCGTCGGCGGCGGGGACTCCCCCGGTGCCGTGTTGTGCATCGGCCCGCAACTGTGGACAACGCCCGGGCGGTGGCCGGCCGGCACTAACGGCGTTCGAGGCTCAGCACTGGTCGTCGAAGGAGCTCGGCGACACATCCCCCGGGCCGCCCGCCCGGGCCCGCGCGAAAAGCTCGGTGACGTGTTCGTCGAACGGCGCCGAATAGGACAGGTTCTCTGCACAACCGCCGCCGTGGAGTCCGCCGATCACCCCGGTCACCGTCGAGCCGGAGATCCACGGCGCGCCGCTGGTGCCGTCGACCAGACCCGCGCACGGCAACTCGGGGTAACCCTCGTCGCTGAGTCCGGTGTTGACGTGGCAGCCGATCGGCAGCCCGCCGACACCCGCGGGGTAGGCCACGACGGTCACCTGGCTCCCAGGTGGCGGGGCATTGCCCAGCGACAGCGCGGAACCGGCCGACGCCTCTACCGACCCGCCGGCGGGCCGGCTGACCCTCACGATCGCGTAGTCGGCCCGCGGATCCTTGGTGGCCAGCCAGCGCGGATCCAGATACAGGGCGTCGACGGTCCACAGATCCTCGGGCGCGGCTCTGCGGGCGAATCCGGGCGCGAACCGTGCCAGGGCGCCGGTGATCAGGCAATGCGCGGCCGTCACGACAAGATTGCCGGCCGGCGAATGCAACACCGAGCCGGTGCAGGCATGTAACTCGTTGTCCGACAGGAAGAATGCGCCGACCCGCGGATCGGGATCCACCGGTGCGGCTATGACGCGGTTCGCCGCGCCGGTGGGGGCTTGGCTGGATTTGCCGGTGGTCGGCGAGGATTGCGCCGCATGCCCGCAGCCGGCCACCGCCAGGCTCAGCACCACCCCCGCTGCCAGATTTCGCATCGCCGTCGATCATGCCCGATCCCACCCGACCGGACGGCGATCGACGCTGTCAGCGCGGCAATTCGATGCAACGCATTGCGGGTATCCCTAGGAATGCGGTGAGCGCCAAGCGTGTTTTGCAGCACGGGAGGCCGGTCTCGAGCGGGTCAGGTATCCGCAGCTCGGCGTTCTGAGGGACACTAACTGACACAGGGCGGCAATCCGTTCCGTGGCGAGGAGGCAACAGCGATGGGCCAGAATCAGCCCCCCGATACACCCGACTGGGATCGGCGCTACCAACCCGAGCACAACGGCATGTACGAGCTCGAGTTCCCGGCACCGCAGTTGTCACTGTCCGATGGGCGCGGCCCGGTTCTGGTGCATGCCCTGGAGGGCTTCTCCGATGCTGGTCACGCGATCAAACTGGCGGCCGGCCACCTCAAGGACACCCTGGACACCGAGTTGGTCGCCTCGTTCGCCATCGACGACCTACTCGACTATCGGTCGCGGCGGCCGCTGATGACGTTCAAGACCGATCACTTCACCCACTACGCAGATCCCGAGCTCAGTCTCTACGCCATGCGTGACAGCGCCGGAACACCCTTCTTGCTGCTGGCCGGCATGGAACCGGACTTGAAATGGGAGCGCTTCATCACAGCGGTGCGCCTGCTCGCCGAACGTCTCGGGGTGCGGCAGACCATCGGGCTGGGCACCATCCCGATGGCGGTTCCGCACACCCGCCCGATCACGCTGACCGCGCACTCCAACAACCGGGAGCTGATCGCCGACTTCACCCCGTGGATCTCGGAAGTACAGGTCCCCGGCAGTGCATCGAATCTGTTGGAATACCGAATGGCGCAGCACGGGCACGAGGTGGTCGGCTACACCGTCCACGTCCCGCACTATCTGGCCCAGACCGACTATCCGGCAGCGGCACAGGCGCTGCTGGAGCAGTTGTCGAAGACCGGGTCGTTACAACTGCCGGTGAATGCCTTGACCGAGGCGGCTGCCGACGTCCGGGTCAAGATCGACGAGCAGGTCGAGGCCAGCACAGATGTCGCTCAAGTGGTGGCCGCGCTGGAGCGCCAGTACGATGCCTTCATCGCTGCTCAGGAGAACCGGTCGTTGCTGAGTCGGGACGAGGATCTGCCCAGCGGTGATGAACTCGGCGCGGAGTTCGAACGCTTTCTCGCGCAGCAGGCCGACAAGAAGTCCGACGACGACGATCCGATCTAGGTCGCCCTCCCCGGGCCACGACACAGCAGAGCGTAGCGATGAGGAGGAGTGGCCCTGATGTCTCCCAGCCCGACAGCGAAGTTGGCGTCATGACTCAGCGCAAGCCCAATCTTCGCTCGGTACGCGAGGTTACGCCGCAGCTGCAATTCCGGACGGTGCACGGGTATCGGCGCGCGTTCCGCATCGCGGGCTCCGGTCCGGTGATCCTGCTGATCCACGGGATCGGTGACAATTCGACCACCTGGTCGACGGTGCAATCGAAACTCGCGCAACGGTTTACCGTCATTGCGGTCGATCTGCTGGGCCACGGCCAGTCGGACAAGCCACGGGCGGATTACTCGACAGCGGCCTACGCGAACGGGATGCGTGACCTGCTTTCCGTCCTGGACATCGAACGCGTTACCGTCATCGGCCATTCGCTCGGCGGCGGTGTCGCGATGCAGTTCACCTACCAATTTCCCCAGCTGGTCGAGCGATTGATTCTGGTCGGCGCCGGTGGGGTCACCAAAGACGTCCACCTCATGTTGCGGCTGGCGTCGCTGCCGTTGGGCAGCGAGGCGCTGACCTTGCTGCGACTCCCGCTGGTACTGCCCGCTTTACAGCTCTTCGGACGCGCAGCGGGATTGCTGCTGGGCTCGACCGCGGTGGGCCACGACCTGCCCGACATGCTGAGGATCTTGGCCGGCCTGCCGGAGCCGATGGCCTCGGCGGCGTTCACCCGGACCTTGCGCGCAGTCGTGGACTGGCGCGGCCAGAGCGTCACCATGCTCGACCGCTGTTATTTGACGCAATCCGTTCCGGTTCAGATCATCTGGGGCAGCGATGATGTCGTCGTGCCCGTCAGTCACGCCCACATGGCCCATGCCGCCATGCCGGGCTCCCAACTCGAGATCTTCGAGCGCTCCGGGCACTTCCCGTTCCACGACGACCCCGACCGCTTCATCGAAGTCGTCGAACGCTTCATCGACACCACCGCGCCCGCCGACTACGACCAGACCGCGCTTCGCGAACTGCTCCGCACCGGTGGTGGCGCGCAATCTCTCACCGGTTCCATCGACACCCGGGTCGCGGTACTGGAAGCCATGGGTGCCGACGAGCGCAGCGCCACCTGACCGCTCAATGACACCGTAGAGTCGCTGCTGTGAGCATCGACGCGACGGTGTTGCGAGTCTTCACCGATGCATCGGGTGCTTTCGGCAATCCACTCGGCGTGGTCGACGCGGCAACGGTCGATTCAAGTCATCATCAGGACATCGCGGCCGAGTTGGGTTACAGCGAAACCATTTTCGTCGACCTCCCCGCGACGGACGCAACGACCGCACACGCCCGGATCTACACCCCGCAGACCGAGTTGGCATTCGCCGGGCATCCAACGGTCGGAGCGGCGTGGTGGTTGCGATCGATCGGCGCGCCGGTGCGCACACTGCGGGTGGCGGCCGGAACCGTGCGGGTGGACTACGCCCGGGACGTCACCGCTGTCAGCGCCCGCCCGGAGTGGTCGCCGGAGTTCGCCATTCGCGAGTTGGACGGCGTCGACGCGCTGACGGCCGCCGATCCGACCGATTACTCCGACGACGTGGCCCACTACCTGTGGACATGGGTCGACGAGCCGGCCGGGCTACTGCGAGCGCGGATGTTCGCCGCCAATCTCGGTGTGGCAGAAGACGAAGCAACGGGCTCCGCAGCCGTCCGCATCACCGCCCACCTGGGTCGTGATTTGCTGATAACCCAGGGCAAAGGCTCGGTCATCGAAACCTCTTCGAGCCCAGCGGGTTGGGTGCGGGTCGGGGGTCGGGTCACCAACGACGGAGTCCGGCAGATCCGCTAGGTCGTGCGATGCAACACAGCTGAAAGGTGATGCTGCGGCGGTTGTCCTACGGCGCCCATCTGCACGGAGTACGAGAGCTCGTCGCCGTCGAGCCGGAAGCGCCGGCCGAGCGACGTCACCTCCTTGGCCGTCGGCGTCAGGCCGATCTGCGTCGTCGCCAATTCAAGTTCGATCGTGGCGCCGTCGGCGATATATCTGCCGACCTCGATCTCGGTGACGCCACTCGGATGCGCCAGCACGAATTCGACTTCGTTGTAACGCGGTACGCGGAGGTAGCCCGACTCGGCGTGCAGTGGCAGACCGTCGGCGGCTCCCCTGGTCTTCTGGCCGTACACCAGAAACGGCTTGCCCACGTGGGAGAAGGTGACTTCCTCGAGATAGTCGAACGGCTCGATGGTCGGGTATTCGCCCGATCCACGTCCCCGCCAACTACCCAGCAACGGCGCTAAGGCTGTCAGGTTGGGGTGCAGGTCGGGCGGCATCCCGCCAGCCTAACCCCGCGACAACGCCGCCCGACGCCGACTGCTGCGGGTAGTGACACTGCACGTCAAGCGACGTGAACGTCGGGCGTGCGGACACGCTCCGGCCGAAATCCCCTGCCGACAACGATCGGCGGAATGAACTGCAGCGGTCCGCGTCCCACGAATTTCGGGACCGATATCCGCGAGAGGTCGCCGGTCAGATTCTTCTCGATCGCGTTGTCCTGCACGAAGATTTGGCCGGCCTGGATGATCCGGGCGGGAAGCTCGCGGCGGCGCTGCACCTTGGCGAGATCAGCTTCGGTGAGGTGACCTTTCGACAGCGGGCCGGCCAGGATGTTGGCGGCGGCAACGGCGTCGGCCACCGCCAGATTGATGCCGACCCCGCCGGCCGGCGACATCGCATGTGCGGCATCGCCGATACACAGCAGGCCTTCGCGCCACCAGGTCTTGAGCCGATCCACCCGCACATCGAGCTGGCTGGTGTCATCCCAGGAATGCAGATCGTCGACGTGTTCGGCCAGCTGCGGCTGCACAGACACCAGCCGCTGCTTGAACGCGTCCAGCGAACCGTCCCTGGGGTTTTCACCTTTAGGGACCAGGTATGCGACCTGCCAGTAGTCGCCGCGATAGATCATGGCCATCATCAGGCCGCGGCGCAGCACCCCGATGAGTTCCCGCGGGTCGCCAGGCCGCCAGTTCAGCCGAAACCACAACACATCTATCGGTGAGTGCGCGGCCGCCAACTCCAGCCCGGCCACGGCCCGCACCGCCGATCGACGTCCGTCAGCCCCGATGACGAGCTGCGAGTGCACTTCCAACTCGGGTGTGCGAACCCCGACCACCCGATCGCCGTCGAGGATGAGATCGGTGACCTCGGCGTTGCGAATCAGCCTGAATTCCGGATACGCGCTTGCCTTTTCGGCCAGGAAGTCCAAAAAATCCCACTGCGGCATCAGGGCGATGTACGGCTGTTTCAGGCCGAGCCACTTCAGCGCGCTGAAGTTTCCGAAGGTGCGCAGGGTGCCGTCGGTGTCGAAAACGACACGGTTGATTTTGGTGTGCGGGAGGCGCAGAAACTCGTCGATCAGCCCGAGCTCGTCGATGACCCGCAGCGTGCTCGGATGCACAGTATCGCCGCGGAAGTCACGCAGAAAGTCGTTGTGCTTCTCCAACACGGTGACGTCGATCCCCGCGCGGGCCAGCAGTAGCGCGTGGACCATGCCCGCGGGACCGCCGCCGGCAACACAGACCTGGGTTCGCACCACCTGCGTCATGGTCCGACAGTACGACCTCGGTCAACCGGACGCCGGCACCTTCCGGTGGGCGCGGAGCGCTTTGATCTCGCGCTCGAAATCTGCTGCGGACTCGAAGGACCGGTACACCGAAGCGAATCGCAGATAAGCCACTTCGTCGAGGTCGCGAAGCGGGCCGAGAATCGCAAGGCCGACTTCGTTACTGGGGACTTCCGGCGACCCGCCGGCCCGAACCGTGTCTTCGACCTGTTGCGCGAGCAGGCTCAGCGCGTCGTCGTCGACGTGCCGGCCCTGGCACGCGCGCCGCACCCCGCGCATCACCTTTTCCCGGCTGAACGGTTCCGTCACGCCACTGCGCTTCACCACTGCCAACACCGCGGTCTCCACGGTGGTGAATCGCCGGCCGCATTCGGGGCATGAGCGGCGGCGCCGAATCGCCTGTCCCTCATCGGCTTCACGGGAGTCGACGACTCGCGAATCGGGATGCCGACAGAACGGGCAGTGCATGGCCGCTCCTTCGCCGCACGGACTTGGGAGTGTCCCAATCCACTCCGAGCCTACCCGCGCGGTCGGGCAGCGGCCTAGCATCACCGGGTGTCGCAGCTGGTAAACGGCTCAGCCCACCGGCGCAATCAGCGTCTGCCCGGCCGTGACCGCCGAGGAGTCGAGCTCGTTGAGCTCGCGGATGCGGGCGGTGACCTGACTGGTCGGCGCGTCCGGGGCCACCCGGGCCGCCAGATGCTGCAACGTCTCCCCCGGCTCGACCCGGACGACAGCCAGCTGGTCAGGCATCTGCACAGCGGCTTTTTGAGGACCGGCGTGCAGCATGCCGCCGAAGTGCGCCACGAATCCCAGCCACACCGTGATGCCGGCGGCGATCATGGCGAGCGCCACCGTGGTGGCCGGAGTGATCGGACGCGGCCGGTGCGACGCGTTCGACATCAGGACTCCGGTACCCCGGTATCGCGGCGGTGCGGCGACGGGCCGCGACGGCTGCGGCCCACGGGACCCCGGGCGGCCGCTGCGGCCGGCCGGTCGCACCTGAACCGGGCGAACCCGGGTCTGTGGGCTCCGCGAGGTTGTCTCGATCTGCATCATGTGCGTTCCTCCAGTCGGCTCGTGGTCGATCACTTGTTCGAAGAGTAGTCGATAGTGTGTTCGAAAACCGAACATGTGATCGAACTGTTGCACACGCTGATGACCATAAAGCGGCCCTCCGACAAGTTCGACCGGTCTGACCAGGCCAGAATCGCGACATGCGTCGAACACATGTTTGATATCGAGGCGAAATGCCGCTACATTCGTCCGTATGAGCGATAGCGATACACCGCACGCCGAGCTTGAACGGCCCACTCGACCTGCGGAATCAGGGCTGACACCGCGCCAACGCACCATCCTCGACGTCATCCGCGCCTCGGTCACCAGTCGCGGTTATCCGCCGAGCATCCGGGAAATCGGCGACGCGGTCGGCCTCACTTCGACCTCGTCCGTCGCTCATCAGCTGCGCACGCTGGAGAAGAAGGGCTACCTCCGCCGCGACCCGAATCGACCGCGCGCCGTCGACGTCCGCTCCGCCGAGGACGTGTCGCGGCCGCCGGTGGTGACCGACGTCGCCGGCTCGGACGCGCTACCGGAACCGACCTACGTCCCGGTGCTGGGCAGGATTGCCGCCGGTGGGCCGATCCTGGCCGAGGAGGCCGTCGAAGACGTCTTCCCGTTGCCTCGCGAACTCGTCGGCGAAGGTGCGCTGTTTCTGCTCAAGGTGGTCGGTGAATCGATGGTCGACGCCGCCATCTGCGACGGCGACTGGGTGGTTGTGCGTCAGCAGAACGTCGCCGACAACGGCGACATCGTGGCCGCGATGATCGACGGGGAAGCCACCGTCAAGACGTTCAAACGCACCAGCGGCCAAGTCTGGCTGATGCCCCACAACCCGGCGTTCGACCCCATCCCGGGCAACGACGCCGCCGTGCTCGGCAAGGTCGTCACGGTCATCCGTAAAATCTGACCGACTGAAGCGGGTCTATCCGGCCCTGTGAAAGCCGTTCGCCTTGGCGACTTCCTCTGTGGCGAACCAGATTTCGGCCTGGGTGTCTTCGTACAACCCACTATCGGGCATGTAGTAGAGCCCTGAGCTGGCATTGGCCTTGACGGGGTATCCGTCCGGGACCTGATACGGGTCGTCCATCGGAAGATGAATCGCCAACTGCCCCGGCGCAATTCGCGCGATGGGGACGGCCTCTGTGACGAGGGCATCCTCACCGTCATCGGCAGCGTGCCGTCCTCCCCGGCTGTCGCCCGCGATCGGAATCCCGGTCGGGTCGGTGTCGACATCGTCGGTGTCCGCATCGAACTGCTGATCGGAACCGTGGTCGAAGCCGGCGGCGTGGTCGAATTCGTCGGCGCGGTCGAACTCGTCGGCCTGATCAAACTCCGCGTCGCGGTCGAACTCGTCGTCGTGATCGAACTCGTCGTCGTGGTCGAGCTCGTCGAACTCGGAAAGCTGATCAGGACTGTCGGTTTCGTCGTCGGCGAGCAACTCGTCGACCAGACTTCGCTGGCTCGGCGGCATCCACGCACTCGACGGTTGATTGGGCAGCCGGACCGTCCGCGGCCGCGGCGGACGGTAGTCGCTGGACAGACTCGACGACGCCAGATCGCTGTCGCCCTCCGGGGACCACTGTGACACCGACTCGGTCGCCGGTTCGTAGCCGGCGTCGTCGGAATCGCCGAGAGCGTCGGACCGGCCGCGTCGGGCGGCCCGACGCCGCGCCCACCACCGCGCCAGCAGCGCCACCAGGCCGATCAACAACAGCCCGGCGGCTCCCGCCAACAGCCATACCTTGTGCCCGCTCAGCCAACTGGTCCCGGCGTTGGGCGCTGCAGACCCGGCCGGGGCCTTCTGGCCGGGCACCTGCAAGCCGGACAGCGCCGATGCCAAGTTGGCCGGTTGGGTGGTGTAGCTGTTCTTGGTCTTGTTCCAGGCGATCTGGCCACCGGTGAACTTCTGCGTGACGATGTCCTTGGCGATCGTCTGATCCCCCACCGGCGCGCCCAGCTTGCCGGTCGCGCCGAGGAGTTTCTCCCACGCGACCTTGATGGCGCCGCGCACGACGTACGCACCGTGGTCCGACGTCCAGAAGATCACCGGTTTGTCGGAGGCGGAGAACGCGCTGACCTTGCTGGCCGGCTTGATGCCGCCGTCGGCTTCGTTGGAGATCGGGAAACCGAGGTCGCTGTTGGCCGGTCCGCCCAGTGCCTCGTATTTGGTCAAGATGTCGGCCTGGACGGCATTCGCGCCGGTGGCGGGGCTGAAGAAGATCTTGCCGCCGGTGAAGTTCTGGGCGATCCCGTCGCTGCCGATCGGATACTGATCGCCCTGTTTCGCGCCCAACGGGCCGGCGGCTCCTCCGGCGGCGCGCCAGGCCATGTTGATGTCCGCGGTCGGGTCGACCGGCACTTGCAGCCCGCTGAGCTGACCGGCCAGATTCGGCGGAACAGTGGTGAAGGCTTTGGTCAGCCGGTTCCAGGACACCTTGCCGCCGCTGAACGCCTGGGTCGCGAGTTCACCGTCGTAGGTCTCGTCGCCGATCGGGACTCCCAGCGCCCCGCCGGAACTGCCGAGCTTGTCCCAGGCCGCGTTGATCGCACCGCGCACGACGAAAGCGCCGTGGTCGGCGGTCCAGTAGATCAGTGGTTTGTCGCTGGCCGAGAACGTGCTGACCCGACTGTCCGGGCCGGCCAGGCCACGCACCTCGCTGGTGATCGGGAAACCCAGGTCGGAGGCCGCCGGCCCGCCGAGCGCCTCATATTTGTCCAGGATGGCGCCCATCATCGACCGCGGGCCGGACGCCGGAGTGAAGAACATTTTGCCGTGCACGAAGTCTTGGGCGAATCCTTGACCCGCGACGTAGCACTCGCCCTGCTTGGCGCCGAGGTCGGAGGTGTCGCCGCCGGCTTCTTTCCAGGCTGCGGTGATCGCATTGTCGGCATCGCCGATCGGGGACGCATTCGCGGCGGGTGCCAGCAACGCCAGAAACGTGAAGCTCGCCGCGAGCGCGGCCAGACCACGCACGGTGCCCCCGAAGATGCCCGATCGTCGTCGCTGCCCTGTCATCCCGCCCTCCCCGCGGCCGCCCAGTCCAAATTCCGCGCCCGGTTTCGACCACCCTGCGGGTCGCCTCAACTGCTCTGTGAGCGGCCGCACCTGGGAAGTCATAGGACGACCCTACGGAATGGTCACCTTGTCGATGCCGAAATGTCGTCCACAGGGCCGGTTTGTGTCGCATTCTGCTTGTTCGGCCCTTAGATTACGGTGCCCCATATCCGGGGGCCACGGCGCGCCGATGTTGACGTGCCGGCTGCGCTGGAAAGGCCCTTGCGAGCCTTTGACCTCGCGTGAGGCAACCGCCGCCGCTTTGCCAGGCCCGGACGCTTTCCGCAGTCGACTTACTGCGCCCCTGATTCTCAGGGCCGTTGAATGGCGCCTATTCCACGCATCGTCGACAGGTTGCGTGAAAGTGCTTGAGGGCTAAGTCGATTTCGCGGTCAGACACCCAGACTGCGACCGATGATCTCTTTCATGATCTCGGTGGTGCCGCCGTAGATGGTCTGCACTCGCGCATCGAGATACGCACGTGCGACCGGGTATTCGCGCATGTAGCCGTAGCCACCATGCAGTTGCAGGCAGCGGTCGATCAGGTGCACCTGCTTCTCGGTGGCGTACCACTTGGCCATTGCGGCCTGTTCTGCGGTGAGCTTCTCCTCGAGGTGCAGGGCGATGAACTCGTCGACCATGATCCGCACCACGGTGGCCTCGGTGGCCAGTTCGGCAAGCAAGAACCGGCTGTTCTGGAAACTGCCGACCGGCTTGCCAAAGGCCTTGCGCTCCTTGGTGTATTGCAGGGTCTGCTCCAGCACCTGCTCCATGGCGGCGACGGCCATGATCGCGATCGAGATCCGCTCCTGGGGCAGGTTCTGCATCAGGTAGATGAAGCCCATGCCCTCTTCACCCAGCAAGTTTTCGGCGGGCACCTCGACGTCGGTGAACGACAGCTCGGCGGTGTCCTGCGCGTCCAGGCCGATCTTGTCGAGGTGGCGTCCGCGCTCGAAGCCCTTCATGCCGCGCTCGACGGCCAGCAGCGAAAAGCCTTGCGCGCCTTTGTCCGGGTCGGTCTGCGCCACGACGAGCACCAGGTCGGCGTTGATCCCGTTGGTGATGAACGTCTTCGATCCGTTGAGGATGTAGTGGTCACCCTGCTTGACCGCGCGCGTCTTGATGCCCTGCAGGTCGCTGCCGGTCCCAGGCTCGGTCATTCCGATCGCGGTGATCATCTCGCCCGTGCAGAATTTCGGCAGCCAGCGCTGCTTCTGCTCCTCGGTGGCGAGAGTCAACAGGTACGGGGCGACGATGTCGTTGTGCAGGCCCCACCCGATGCCGCTGTACCGCCCGTAGGTGGTCTCCTCGGTGATGATCGTGTTGTAGCGGAAATCGGAGTTACCGCCGCCACCGTATTCCTCGGGGATCGACATGCCCAGGAAGCCCTGCTTGCCGGCCTCCAGCCACACTCCGCGGTCGACGATCTTCTCCTTCTCCCACTCGTCGTGGTACGGCGCGACGTGACGCTCGAGGAACGACCGGTACGACTCGCGGAACAGATCGTGCTCGGGCTCGAACAGCGTGCGCTGGTACTTGACGGCGCTACCCATGGGATGACCTCCGGCAGGATTGGGGACTCTTCGCCCAAGATATACCAACCGGATGGTTGGTAGGTCGGGTGTCGGGCCGCACGGGCATACAGTCGTCGGGATGGATGAGACGATCCTGGTGCAGGAGCTGGGGCAGCTCCTCGAATTCTCCTACACCGACATGCTGTGCTACGCCGGACCGTTTTCTCGTGCCGGCGTGGCCAGCGCGCTCAAAGTGCTGCAACGCGCGTTCGGCGCGTTGTCCCCCAACCACCCGCCGCAACGCCGTTCGGTCGTCGTTCGCGCGGCGTTCGACGAACCGGGGATTCGCGACGGCATCGAAGCGGTGACCCGCGCGGTGACCGACGGGCGGTACTCCATCGACCCCGCCCTGGTCCGCCCGGACCGCGGGCGGATGCTGCAAGGCTTCGTGTTCCAGACCGTCGTCAACGGCCGCACCGCAACTCTGCTGATGCGTCCCGGCTTCATCACCAACGAATTCTTCGCCTTGTCCGCTAAGGCAGAACGCGACCAAGCCGAAGAGGCGCACCTCGACGAACTGAACATTCACCTGGCGCGGCAGCTCCTTGCCTGTTCCGCCGAAGAGGTCTACGAGCTCCTGCTCTGACCCGAGTCTGGCGATCCTCGCAGCGGTCGACATTCGGTGGGCGCCGCATCCGACCGTGAGAAACGGTCACGACCCCTACCAGCTGAGGGTTCGCCGTTGCCGAACCCGATCTACGGCTTTTGATAACCAGATCCTGAGAAATTCGCCATCTTGCTGTGACGCCATGTTCGAACGGTCAAATAAATCCTTAAAACCGTTCCACCAGCACTGATTCGTGGTCAAAAAAGATTCGAAGTTTGTGCGAATGCGCTGTACTCGTACAAGTCCTAAGTTGTAGCTTAATTTCACCTGAGAAAACTCAGGTGTCTTTAAGGGGAGGACGGGGGCATGACCAGTCGACGCGCAAGCTGCAAGCAGACCAGCGAGGGCGTAGTGGTCGGGACGTCTCGCTCGGCATCAGCACCGGCAGCCCTCATCCACTATGGGGAAGGTAAGACCATGCACGTTGCAACAAAACGATCGATGATCGCGGCCGCCGCGATCGCGGCGGCAGGACTGTTCGGGTCGCTGCCGTACGAAGGGGCATCGGTAGCGCAGCAGGGCGTGCCGACGGTGCACCAAGAAGTCGCGCTGGTGGACTCCGTGTCGGATGCCGCATCGGCCGCCGCGGTCGTCGACTACGGCCCGCTACTCACCGCAGAAGGTGCGATCAACACCACTCTGTTCAACGCCTCGGTCGGCGACAACGGACTGTTCGAGACGCTGTACAACTCGCTGGGCAGCGACCTCTCGGAGAGCCTGCTGCAGACCGACGGCGCCGGCGGCATCTACGAGTCCTTCGGCGGTGAATACCTCAACATCTTCAACGGGGCGGCAACCGCCGGCTACAACGGCTTCATCTCTAACACCCTTGCCTTCAACGCCGAGCTGAACAACATCCTCGGCGTGCCGGTGGATGACTCGCAGGCGGCGCTGCTGACCCAGTTCAACGACCTGTTCGTCGGCGCAGTGCCGAGCACCCTGGGTGATCCCGAACTCGGGGACAGCTTCATCCCGGACCTGGTGGCGATCGCGAACAGCCAGTACACCCTCGCGTCCAACGACCTGATCGAGTACACGCAGAACCTGTTCACCAACTACACCGACATCCTCGACAGCCTGACCAGTGTCAACCTGGGCGACCTGCTCACCGACCTGACCTCGGGCCTGACCACGCTGACCGAAGGTTTGACCGACAACATCAACGACCTTCTGACCGCGCTCATCGGGATTTTCTGACCCGTAGAGGAAAACAGAAGGCGCCGGAGCGGGGGGCTCCGGCGCTTTCTGCTTTCCCGGGGACGTTTCAGGTGGAGGAGAACGGTCGCAGCGCCGCGGCCAACGCCACCGGCACTCGCGCCTTGATCCGGGTGCCGTCGCCGATGTGCTCCGTCACCTGGACCCGGCCGTCGGCGTGCACCCGCGACACCAGATCGCCACGGTCGTAAGGGATCACCACGTCGACCGCGGTGTCGGTGGGAGCGGCCAACTCGGCCATCCGCCCACGCAAAGCCTCGACACCATCGCCGGTACGCGCCGAGACGAACACCGCGCCGGGCAACGCACGGCGTAGCTTGGCCAACCCCAGATCGCTTGCGGCGTCGATCTTGTTGACCACGATCAGCTCTGGCGGCGCCTCGCCGCCGGTGACCTCGTGGTCGGCGAACACTTCGGACACCACCTGGCGCACAGCACTGATCTGGGCCAGCGGGTTGACGTCGGAGCCGTCGACGACGTGCACGAGAAGATCGGCGTCGACAACTTCCTCCAACGTCGATCGGAACGCCTCGACCAGTTGGGTCGGCAGGTGGCGGACGAAGCCGACGGTGTCGCTCACGACGAATGCCCGCCCGTCGTCGAATTGTCCACGGCGGGTGGTGGGTTCCAGGGTCGCGAACAAAGCGTCCTGCACCAGGACCCCCGCGCCGGTGAGCGCGTTCAGCAAGCTGGACTTCCCCGCGTTGGTGTAGCCGACGATCGCGATGGCCGGCGCATCGCTGCTGCGGCGGCGGCTGCGCTGGGTGTCGCGGATCGTCTTCATGTCCTTGATGTCGCGCCGCAGCTTGGACATTCGCTCGCGGATACGGCGCCGATCGGTCTCGATCTTGGTTTCACCGGGTCCGCGAGTTCCGACACCACCGCCGCTGCCGCCTGCGCCACCACCCTGCCGCGACATCGACTCACCCCAGCCGCGCAGCCGCGGCAGCATGTACTCCATCTGCGCCAGCGATACCTGCGCCTTGCCTTCCCGGCTGGTGGCGTGCTGGGCGAAAATGTCCAGGATCAGGGCGGTGCGGTCGATGACCTTGACCTTCACGGCCTTTTCCAGCGCGTTCAGCTGAGCCGGCGACAGTTCGCCGTCGCAGATGACGGTGTCGGCACCGGTGGCTGTGACGACATCGCGCAATTCGGCAGCCTTGCCCGAGCCGATGTAGGTCGACGGGTCGGGCTTGGAACGCCGCTGAACCATGCCTTCGAGCACCTCGGACCCCGCCGTTTCGGCAAGCGCGGCCAACTCCGCAAGGCTGGCGTCGGCGTCGGCGGCGCTGCCGTCGGTCCAAACGCCGACCAGCACCACTCGCTCGAGTCGCAGCTGGCGGTACTCGACCTCGGAGACGTCGGTGAGCTCGGTGGACAACCCGGCGACGCGGCGCAGCGCTGCGCGGTCGTCCAGCGCGAGGTCGCCGGTGCTCGGGATATCAGGAAATTGTGGATTCGTCATAGGCAACTACAAATGGTGCCTGCCGACGCGTCGGCTCGCATCCGATTTATCGTGACGCCTCCTGCCACCATTGCTCGCTGAGTTCGCCGCGGGCCACCAACACCGACGGCCCGCGCAGATAACTGGTTGCTTCGGTGACCGTGACGACGACATCGCCGCCGGGCACCCGCACGGTCAGGGTGCCGGTGGTGGCGCCGCCGTGGGAAAGGGCGGCGACCGCCGCAGCGACGGTTCCCGTTCCACAGGAACGGGTTTCGCCAACTCCCCGCTCGTGCACCCGCATGCTGACCGCGCCGTCGACCGGGGCGGTGAGAATCTCGACGTTGACACCGTCCGGGAACTGGTCGCGGTCGAAACTCACCGGTGCGGCGACGTCCAACGTCCTGAGGGCCTCGACGGTCAGCGCCGAATCGACGCACGCCAGATGTGGGTTGCCGACGTCGACTGCCAGACCGTTGAATTTCCGGCCGCCGACCACGGCCTGCCCGGGCCCGAGTCGATTGGCCTTTCCCATGTCGACCCGAACGTCGGCGTTGGTCGCATCGAGGTGGTGGACGACGACCGGTCGAGGGCCGGCCAGCGAGCCGACAACGAACTCGTCGCGGGTCTCCAGACCGCCGGCCCGTAGATAATGCGCAAAGACCCGTACGCCATTGCCGCACATCTGCGCGATCGAGCCGTCGGCGTTGCGGTAATCCATGTACCAGTCGTCTGGGCTCACGCCGTCGGGTATCCGGTCGTAAACCCCGGCTGCGAGCGCCTTTCCGGCGGTGGTGACCCGCAGCACCCCGTCGGCCCCCAGGCCACGGTGGCGGTCGCACAATGCGGACACCACCTCCGGGGTCAACACCAGGGTTGCATCCAGGTCATCGAGCACGACGAAGTCGTTTTCAGTGCCATGGCCTTTGGCGAAGATCATGGGCATCACCTGCTCAGGATACGTGTCGCCACGCCCGCAGTGCCGCTTCGGCGATGTCACCCGCGGTCGCATCGAGCCAATGGATCCGGTGGTCGCGGCGAAACCAGGACCGCTGGCGACGCACATAGCGCCGGGTCCCGATGAAGGTCGGCTCGCGGGCGGCGGTGCCGTCACCACCGGCATCGAGGTCGTCGAGCACCTGCGCGTAGCCCAGTGCGCGCGACGCGGTGACGCCGTCGCGCAGACCGCAGTCCAGCAGCGCGGTCACCTCGCCGATCAGACCCTCGGTGAACATCGTGTCGGTCCGTTGAGCCAGTCGCCGGTCGAGAACCTCTGTATCGCAGTCCAATCCGATGATCGCGGTGTCCCATCGCGGTGTGCCGATCACCGGGGCCGACGCGGCGAACGGCCGGCCGGTGAGTTCGACGACCTCCAGCGCCCGCACGATCCGCCGCCCATCGGTCGCCAGGATCGACGCCGCGGCGGCCGGATCGCGATCGGCGAGCTCGGTGTGCAGCGCAGCGGTGCCGACCTCGGCGAGGCGTTGCTCCCATTTCGCCCGCACAGCCGGATCGGTCGCCGGAAACGACCAGTCGTCGAGCAGTGACTGGATGTAGAGCATCGAGCCGCCCACCACGACCGGGACCTTGCCCTGTGCGGCGATCGCCTCGATGTCGGCGGCGGCGTCCTGCTGGTAGCGCGCGACGGTGGCCGTGGCGGTCACGTCGAGGACGTCGAGTTGGTGGTGCGGTATGCCGCGGCGCTGTGCGACAGGCAGTTTCGCGGTGCCGATGTCCATGCCGCGGTAGAACTGCATGGCGTCCGCGTTGACGATCTCGACCTCTCGGCCGAGCAGCTCAGCGACATCGAGGGCCAACTGCGATTTGCCGGTTCCGGTTGGGCCGACGATCGCCAGTGGCCTCACGGCTGCCAGACGCCGGCGAAGTACCCGACGCCGTAGGGCGCCGCACGGCAGAGCTCCTTCGCCGACCTGGGCACCGGTTCGGCCAGCCCGGCCAGCACGGCGAACGCGACTCGCCCGCCGACCTGCGGCGGCAGCTGGGTGAGCACGGCCAGGTCTCCGCCGGCCAGCGCGTCGTCGAGGCGGTTCTGCACCTCGACGTCGTCGGGCCGGTGACCGCCCGGGGCCGCCGGTGTGAGCGTGTTGGCGCCGTCGGCGACGATCAGCACGCCGATCGGCTCGCGGGAACGGTCGATTTCGCCGCGCAGCCGCCGGCCGATGGCGACTGCGGCCTCGGTGTCGTGGTCGTCGGCGTAGACCCGAACCTGAACGCGGGCATCCGGCTGGGCCTGCGCCCGGATCCAGCCGCCGATCAGCCCGCACAGTGGCATCGGCATCGGCGGCCCGCCGGCCTGCGGTGACAGCCGCACCACCACGTCGGCGCCGAAGCCTGCGAATGTCCCGACATTGTCAGGACCGACGACCTCATCCGAGGCCCCTACCCCGACGACGATCCACCGCGGCGGCAGCGCGGCGGCGGCGGCCACCATGGCGGCCCGCAGATCCCCCACCTCGGCGGCGGCGGTGCCGGCAAGCTCGGGAACGAGCACCGGCGCCGACGGGACAATCGCGATGGCGCTCAGCACGCCTTAAAACTAACCGGTCGAGGTGACGGCGGCGAACGAGTCGGTGTGCGCCTCCACCGTCTTGGCCTCGCCGCGAGCGAGAGCGGCGGTGGCTCCCACCATCACCGTCACCGCAGCGGCGAGCACGAACACCGTCTCGTCACCGGAGCGCACCGTCTCGCCGAGCACGAAAACACCCAGCAGCGCGCCCACGGTCGGCTTGGCCACCGTCATGGTCGGCATCGACACGTTGAGCGGGCCACCCCGGTAGGCCGACTGCTGGAACACCATCCCGGCGACCGCGGCCCCGATGCAGGCGTAAAGCTCAGGGGTGGCCAACAGCGCGACGATGCCACCCCTGGCCGCGATAACGGCGCCTTTGACCAGCACGGCGAACAACGCCAGCGATGCTCCGGACACCGCGGCGAGCAGCACCGCGGCGATCGCCCCGTCCGGCCAGAGTCGCGCGCCGAGCAGGCACAGTCCCACCAGCGGGCCGGCGATCGCGGCCACCACCAGCCAGGTCTGCAGTGAGGCGCGGGAGTGTCCGGCCACCGGATTTCCGACCGTGACGACCACGGCCAGCGCGGCGGCCAGGATCGCCGCCCAGGTCCAGTCCCAGCGGCTGACCGGGGCGCCGGTCATGCGTGCGTAGAGCGGCAACGCGAACAGCAACGCCGTCACTTGCAGCCCGGTCACCAGAATCACCGACCCGAGGCTCAACGCCCCGGCCTGCAGCACGTAGTTGGCGACAGCCGCCACCGCCCCGAGTCGCCAGTCGCGATTGCGCCACGACATGAAAAACAGCGCGAGGTAGCCGACCCGCTCCTCAGTCACCGCGTGCGCGGACCGTTGACGTGCCACGTTGCCGAGCGCCGACGCGAACGCGGCGGCCAATGCCAGTACGACGGCGACATCTTCTTTGGGCATGGTCTAACCCCCCTCACGTCCTTGGCTCCCCGCCACGGTACTGACGCCGGCTATGAAAACGGGGTGCGGCGCGGCTATCGAGGCAACGGCTCGGTCTCGGTTACGACCACGTCGTGACCTTCGCCCGCCGCCATGGTCGCCGCTTCGCCGCGAGCCAGGGCGATCGTCGAGATCACCACCACCACCGCCGCTGCGATCAGGGTGAACTCCCGCGGACCGCTGGTGTCCAGCGTTTCGCCGAGCACCAGAACACCGAGCAGCGACGCGACCACCGGCTTGGCGACCGTCACCGTCGGCAACGACGCGGTCAGCGCCCCGGCCCGGAAAGCCGACTGCTGGAAGATCATCCCGACCAGCGCGGCCGGCAACAGGCCGTAGGACTCGGGCGCGCGCAAAAATGCCTCGAATCCTCCCGACGCCGCGCCGACGGCACCCTTGGTCAGCACGGCGAACAACGCCAGCGACGAACCGGCCACTACCGCGAGCAACACGGGCGCTGCGGGACTGCGGGCCCAGATCCGCGCGCCCACCGCGCACGACAACATCACCGGTGCCAGGACGGCGCCGACGATCAGCCAGTGGTCCAGCGAACCGCGCGCGATCCCGGCATCTGGATCGCCGACGGTCACCAGCACAGCCAACGAGGCGGCCAGCGTCACCGCCCACGTCCACTCCCAGCGCGTGACCCGGTGGTGGGCCAGCCGGGCGTAGATCGGCAGCGCGAACAGCAGCGAGGTGACCTGCAACGCCGTCACCAGCATCACCGATCCGAGGGCCAGCGCGCCGGCCTGCAGGCTGTAGTTGGCCACGGCACCCATGCCGCCCATCCACCACCGCGGGTCGCGCACCGACAGCCAGAACAAATGCAGGTGGCCGACCTGTTTGTCGGTGATCTCCTGGGCTGATCGCTGCCGGATCACGTCGCCGATCGCCGATGCCAGGGCGGCACACAGCGCGATCAGCGCCGCGAGATCCTCCGCTGTCGTCATCGTTCACCGCCTATTCATCTCCGGGATGCGCCCCCAGCCTAAGGGCGACCCCTCGGTGTGTCGCTGGTAACGCCTCTCCGCCGGGCGATTTCCCCCTGTCTCACCGGGCTGAGCCGGCCAACTCAGGACGCTCCGACTGGCAAGCTGCTTCAATACTGGAGGGGTGCGGAGGTGCGTACCCCGTGACGACGGCGCCGCTATGCGCGGCAGATGCGCGGACCATGACCGCGCGAAGGGTAGGTGACGGCAGGCCATGACGTCCGAAGAGTCGCAGAACGAGCCTCGGCCGATCCCTCGACCGGGACCGCGGCCCGGCCCCAAGCCGACCCCCCGTCCGCCGTCCCATCCAATCCCGTCCACGCCGGCCAGCGATCCGCACCGGTTCGGCCGCGTCGACGCCGACGGGACCGTGTGGCTGATCAGTTCCTCGGGCGAGCGGGTCATCGGGTCCTGGCAGGCGGGTGACACCGAAGCGGCATTCACCCATTTCGGACGGCGCTTCGACGACCTGAGCACCGAGATCACGCTGCTCGAGGAGCGCCTGACCGCGGGCACCGGCGACGCCCGCAAGATCAAAGCCACCGCCGCGGGGCTGGCCGAGACGCTGCCGACGGCGAACGTGATGGGCGATGTCGACGCGCTGGCGGCCCGGCTGACCGGGATCGCCGAGCACGCCGACACCGCGGCGGCGGCCGACCGGGCGCGCCGCGACGAGCACCGCGCCGCTCAGACCGCACGCAAGGACGCTCTCGCCGCCGAGGCCGAGGAGTTGGGCAACAACTCGACTCAGTGGAAGGTCGCCGGTGATCGGCTGCGCGCGATCCTCGACGAGTGGAAAACCATCACCGGCCTGGACCGAAAGACCGACGACGCCCTGTGGAAGCGCTATTCGGCGGCGCGCGAGGCGTTCAACCGGCGGCGCGGATCGCATTTCGCGGAGCTGGACCGTGATCGGGCGGGTGCCCGCGAGGCCAAGGAAAAACTCTGCGTCAAGGCCGAAGCGCTGGTCGGCTCGACGGAGTGGGGTCCGACCAGCGCCGAATTCCGCAAGCTGCTGGTCGACTGGAAAGCGGCCGGCCGCGCCGCCCGCGATGTCGACGACGCCCTGTGGGCCCGCTTCAAAGGCGCTCAGGACACGTTCTTCAAGGCCCGTAACGCCGCGACGGCCGAGCGCGACGCCGAATTCACCACCAACGCCAAAGCCAAAGAGGCGCTGCTGTCGGAGGCGGAGCGGATCGACACGGGGAATCCCGAGGCGGCCCGCGCGGCGTTGCGCACGATCGGCGACAAGTGGGACGCGATCGGGAAGGTGCCCCGCGAGAAGGCCGCCGATCTCGAGCGACGCATGCGGGCGGTCGAGAAGAAGGTGCGCGACGCGGCCGAGCCGTCCGGGCCCGACCCCGAGGTCCAAGCGCGCGCCGATCAGTTCCGCGAACGTGCCGAGCAGTATGAACGTCAAGCTCAGAAGGCCGAGGCAGCGGGACGGACCAAGGAAGCCAACGAGGCCAAGGCCAACGCCGAGCAGTGGCGGCAGTGGGCCGATGCGGCGGCCCAGGCGCTGACCCGCAAGGGCTAGCGGGCGCCTGGCGCCTCGCCGTCAGGCTTCGGCGGCGCGCCGTCGGGGTCGAGCGTTTCCAGCAACGTCCGGGCCTGGAGCTGTGCGGCGGTTTGCCGACGCTGCTGCTCGGCGGCCAGCTGGACGATCGTGCGCGACCACACCACCCGTGCCCAATGGAACGTCAGCAAGATGATCGCGATCCAGGCCACGATCAGTCCCAGGCCGGGGCCGGGATGTCCCGAGGCCACCGTCTGCCGCGACCAGATGGCCAGCAACCCGGCCGCGCTGGCCACTGCAGAACCTGCCAGCGCCACCCAGGCCAGCGCCCAGCGCCGGGTCAGCAGTGCCAGCATCGAGAAGCCAACGCCGAAAACCAGAGCCAGCCAACTGAATACACGCGACGGTAATGCTATTGCGGCCCTGGTCGCGTCGTGCGTGGTGAACAACACGTCCCATCCGCGTACAGCGCCGGTGTGCGGCAGGACAAATGACCCGATCAGCACGAACACCAGGATCGCGACCACCAAAGCCCGTGTGCCGGGCTCGATCTCGCGGGCGATTCGGCGTTCGGCCGCCTCGATGTCGTCGCGATACGCGTCGAACCCACCGACATCGCGGTTCATCGTGCGCACCCCGACGGCTCTGCTGTGACGACGGGTTGGCCGATCGCGGGCATGCCGAGCCCGATTCCACGCGGCCGCTGCCCAGCGGCGTGGTTGTCACCGGCGCGGGTGCGGCGGTAAGCGAGGATGTCCCCGTCGGCGATCAGATGATGCGGCGCAGCGCGGGTGACTGTCGTGGTGACGATGTCGCCTGGGCGCACCTGCTGCGCCCCCGGCGCGAAATGCACCAGCCGCCCGTCTCGTGCGCGCCCGCTCATCCGCGCCGTGCTGCTGTCCTTGCGCCCCTCACCGGTGGCCACCAGCAACTCGACCGTCCGGCCGATCTGGTGACGGTTCTCCTCCAGCGCGATCTGCTCCTGCACTGCGATCAACCGGTCATAGCGTTCTTGCACAACGGCTTTGGGAAGCTGCTCGTCCAGCTCGGCGGCCGGAGTGCCGGGACGTTTGGAGTACTGGAAGGTGAATGCGTTGGCGAACCGGGCCTGGCGGACCACGTCCAGGGTCGCGGCGAAGTCGTCCTCGGTTTCACCGGGGAACCCGACGATCAGGTCGGTGGTGATCGCGGCGTGCGGCATGGCCGCGCGCACCCGGTCGATGATGCCGAGATACCGCTCGGCCCGGTAGGACCTGCGCATCGCGCGCAACATCCGGTCTGAGCCGGACTGCAGCGGCATGTGCAGTGCGGGGCAGACATTCGGGGTCGTCGCCATGGCCTCGATGACGTCGTCGGTGAACTCCGCCGGGTGCGGCGAGGTGAACCGCACTCGCTCCAGGCCGTCGACACGGCCACAAGCGGTCAACAGTTCGGCGAAGGCGCCGCGGTTGCGTGGCAGCTGCGGGTCGGCGAACGACACCCCGTAAGCGTTGACGTTTTGACCCAGCAGCGTGATTTCCACTACGCCGTCGTCGACCAGGGAGCGCACCTCGGCCAGGACGTCGTCGGGGCTGCGGTCGACCTCTTTGCCCCGCAACGACGGCACGATGCAGAAGGTGCAGCTGTTGTTGCATCCGACCGAGATGGAAACCCAAGCGGCGTAAGCAGATTCGCGGGCAGCCGGCAGTGATGATGGAAATTCCTGCAATGCTTCGGCGATCTCGACCTGCGCGACGCTGTTGTGCCGTGCCCGTTCGAGCAGGGTGGGCAGCGAGCCGATGTTGTGGGTGCCGAACACGACATCGACCCACGGCGCCTTGCGCAGGACATCGTCTTTGTCTTTCTGGGCCAGACATCCGCCGACCGCGATCTGGAAGTCGGGGTTACTCCGCTTCCGCGGGGCCAGGTGGCTGATGTTTCCGTACAGCTTGTTGTCGGCGTTTTCGCGGACCGCGCAGGTGTTGAAGACCACCACGTCGGCATCGTCGCCGTCGGGCGCCCGCTGGTAACCGGCCGCCTCGAGCAGACCCGCCAGGCGTTCCGAATCGTGGACGTTCATCTGGCACCCGTAGGTGCGCACCTGGTAGGTGCGCTGCGACGGCACCGACGCCGCTGCGGGCGATACGTCCGATGCCATCGTCGAAGTCACTGGGCCATGGTACGGCGGTTGAGCGCTGCGGCGGTTGCGGCGGTCAGGGTCGAGCCGATTCGCGTGGGTTCGTCAGCGCAGAAGGAGCGGACGCAGGCAGTCACATTCCGCTAGACGCGTCGGCGTTCCCGCTCCCCCGCCAGCTCCACACTGACGACGTCGAGTGCCATGCTCTGGCTGAACCCGCGACGGGCAAGCATGGCGACGAGTCGGCGGGTCACCCGGGCATCGGCGGCCTCATCGGAGAGATTCTCGCGCCGCAACTTCTTGCGAACGAGTTCCTCGGCGCGGCTGCGCTCGGCAGCGGGGTTGATGTCGCTGAGCACCGAAGTGATCACATCTTTGTCGACGCCCTTGGTGCGTAGCTCAGCGGCCAACGCGCGCTTGCCTTTTCCGGCGTTCGCCAGCCGTGAGTGCACCCACTGCTCGGCGAAATCGACGTCGTCCAGCAAGCCGACCTCGGCGAGCCGGTCGAGCACCTGGACGCTGACATCGTCGGAGTAGCCGCGCTTGGCCAGTTGGCCGGCGAGCTCGGCGCGGCTGCGCGCCCTCGCGGTGAGCAGGCGCAGGCACAACGCCCGCGCCTGCTCTTCGCGAGCGGACTCAGAAGTCGACGGGGGCGGGCAAGACGCCGTCATTGGCCGGCTCATCCGTCACTACCGCACCGATACCGAGCTTTTCCTTGATCTTCTTCTCGATCTCGTTGCCGACCTCGGGGTTTTCCAGCAGGAAGTTTCGGGCGTTCTCTTTGCCCTGTCCCAGCTGCTCGCCTTCGTAGGTGAACCACGACCCGGACTTGCGGACGAAGCCCTGGTCCACACCCATGTCGATCAGCGAGCCTTCGCGGCTGATGCCCCGGCCGTAGAGAATGTCGAACTCGGCCTGCTTGAACGGCGGCGACACCTTGTTCTTGACGACCTTGACCCGGGTGCGGTTACCGACCGCGTCGGTGCCGTCCTTGAGTGTCTCGATCCGCCGCACGTCCAGACGCACCGACGAGTAGAACTTCAACGCCTTTCCACCCGTGGTGGTTTCGGGCGATCCGAACATCACGCCGATCTTCTCGCGCAGCTGGTTGATGAATATGGCCGTGGTGCCCGAATTGCTCAGCGCGCCGGTGATTTTACGGAGCGCCTGGCTCATCAGCCGGGCCTGTAGGCCGACGTGGCTGTCGCCCATCTCGCCCTCGATCTCAGCGCGCGGCACCAGTGCGGCCACCGAGTCGACCACCAGGATGTCCAGCGCGCCCGAGCGGATCAGCATGTCCGCGATCTCGAGGGCCTGCTCACCGGTGTCCGGCTGGCTGACCAGCAGCGAATCGGTGTCCACGCCCAGCCTGGCGGCATAGTCGGGATCCAGCGCGTGTTCGGCGTCGATGAACGCCGCAATACCGCCGGCGGCTTGGGCGTTGGCGACCGCATGCAGTGCGACGGTGGTCTTACCGGACGACTCCGGACCGTAGATCTCGACAACGCGGCCACGGGGCAGTCCACCGATGCCCAGGGCGACGTCCAGCGCGATGGATCCGGTCGGGATGACTGAGATCGGTTGACGCACTTCGTCTCCGAGGCGCATCACCGACCCTTTACCGTGACTCTTCTCGATCTGGGCCATTGCCAGTTCGAGTGCCTTTTCGCGGTCTGGGGCTTGTGCCATGGTGCTACCTCTCGGTGTAGTCGTCGTTCGGTCTGACCGGTGTTGGTCGATTGGCCGTGACGTTAAAGCAGGCCTCCGACAAGTCGGTATATGTCGAACGATCACCACAGTAGCGAACAAGTGTTCGACTGGCTTGCAAGGCGCGCCGGTGTGTCTCGGACGCGGTCGACGGCCTATCGAACGGGCCGACGGAAGTCGGCCGGCCACGCCGCGACCTTGGGCGAGCCCTCTCGCCTGACCTGATAGCCCGCTTCGGCCAATGTCCTGGTGGGGCTTCTGCCCTCCGCCTCGAACAACACCTGGCCCCACTCGACGTGCAGACCCTCACCGCCCGTCGTCCCGAACAACGTTGTCGTCACCGGATCCTCGGGAGGTGGCGGATCGGGGTCTCCCACGACGACGGCGCGCAGCGCGTACAGGGTCTGCGCAGCTGCCACTACCCGGTAGCCGCACAACGGTGGATCCACGTGATACAGCTCGAGTTCTCTGGCGTAGATCACGCTGAAAAGCTGGTGTTCGTTGGGGACTGTGCCGACGAATCGTGCGACTCCGGAGAAGTGGGCGGCCGTCACACCGTTCACGGTCGCAGACGACGTCGTTCCCGGCAATTCACCATTGCTCGCGGGGCACGTCGAAGTCGACGCACAGCGCCCGCCACACGTCGCGCGGCTCGATGCCATCCTCGATCGCCTGTGCGGCAGTGCGCCCGCCGAACCCGCTCAGCACATGATCAGCCAGCACGGAGGAGCCGTAGGTGGCGCCGAACCGCAGAGTGACCCGCTCGTTGAATTCCGTGAGTCGCACCCCGACAAGCTACCTATCGGGCAGCCGCCAGCGCCTGATGGCACACCTGCACCGGGTCGGCCACCTCGGCTGCCCCGGCCGCCGCGCGCCGCGCGGCCTCGCGGTAGCTCGGCGTCGACAGCACGTCGGCAGCGGCGTCGGCCAGGGCTTCGCCGGTCAGGGGCCGCACCAGTCGTCCACTGCCTTGACGCACCACCCGGTTGGCAATCTCCCATTGGTCCCCGCCGCCCGGGACCATCACCAGTGGCACCCCGGCCAACAGCGCCTTGGCCACCATGCCGTGCCCGCCACCGCAGATCGCCAGATCGGCCTGGGCGAGCAGCTTGTCCTGCCGACCGAGCCCCGCCACCGCCCACGGCGGCAATGCCAACTCCGCACCGCCGAGCCGCGACACCACCACCCGGGCGCCGGGCGGCAGGACGGACCCGGGCACCAGACTCTCGAGGGCTGTCTCGGCCATCCCCTTGGTCCCGGTCGTCGCCGTCGACGGCGCGACCACCACAACGGGCCCCGACCCCGACGGAATCGGGAGCACCTGCTCGGTCGGCTCGAAGTGCAATGGACCCACCACAACCGCGTCGGCCGGCCAGTCCGGTCGCGGAACCTCCAGGGCGGGCAGCGTCGCGATCAGCATCCGCAGCGGCCCGGGATCGGTTGCCGGTAAACCGATTTCAGTACGCACCTGTCCCCGCTGCCGATCACCGGCCCGCAACGACCGTGCCGTCAACGCCCGCATCGCGGAGTCGCGCAACCGGCCGCGAATCCCGGTGCCGGGCGTCAGCCCACTCCCGATCGGCGGCAGCCCGGTCGACGGTCGGTACAGCGGATGCGGATCGAGCTCGACCCACGGAATGCCGAGCAACTCCGCCGCCATGCCGCCGCAGGCGGTGATCACGTCGGAAACCACCAGGTCCAGGCCCATCGATTGCAATTGCGGAGCATTGAGGACGGCCATCCGCGCCGCGCGCTGGTGGATTTTCGCTCCGGCGTCGCTGTCGTCGTCGCCCTCAGCCGGGTCCAGACCGGCCAGCTCGTGGGCATCGATGCCCGCGGCGCGAGCGGTGTCCAGCCATTCGGTGCCGGTCAGCAATGTCGGTGTGTCACCGGCAGCCAGGAACAGGCGGCACAACGCGATCGCAGGAAAGGAGTGCCCGGGATCCGGCCCGGCCACGACCGCAACGCGCATCGGCCTACCCTGCCACAGCGACTGGTTAGGCTGTGGTCATGACCGAGCAGACTCTCGAGAACACCCGCGTGGTGGAGACCCTCTTGCATGCGCTGCAGGACGCCGACTTCGACACCGTCGGCGGCGCACTCGCCGAAAATCTGGTGTACCAGAACGTCGGTCTGCCGACGATTCGCGGGCGCCGCCGGGCCATGAAACTGTTCACGTCGATGGGCCCGGGCAGCTTCGAAGTGAAGATCCACCGCACCGCCGCCGACGGCGCGGCCGTGCTCAACGAACGCACTGATGCCATAGTGCTGGGCCCGCTGCGGCTGCAGTTCTGGGTGTGCGGTGTCTTCGAGGTGCACGACGGGCAGATCACGTTGTGGCGCGACTACTTCGACTTCTTCAACATGTTCAAGGCGACCCTGCGTGGCCTCGCCGGCGTAGTTGTCCCCGCCTTGCGGCCTTCGCTCTGACCCCGCCATGAGCGACAGCGGCGCGCGCCCCAACACTCTTCAGTTCCTGCGGTACTGCTGCGGCAGGCGGCTGCCCGACTCGATGCGCGACTGGGTGCGCAATGACCTGGCCGGTCAAGGCGCGACCGGCCGGATGATGCGACGCGTCGCGGTGCCCGCCGTGCTGGTGCTGGCACCGTTCTGGCTGATCCCGACGACGCTCGACGTGCATCTGAGCATGACGCTGCCGATTCTGATTCCGTTCGTGTACTTCTCGCATGCGCTCAACAAGGTGTGGCGCCGGCACATGCTGCAGGTACACGGCCTCGACCCGAATCTGGTTGATGCACAACGCAGTAAGCGCGACGAGCAGATGCGGCGGTCGTACATCGAGCGTTACGGCCCCAGGGACGAGTGAGTCGGCGCGGCTAGGCCCGCCGCGGTGCCCTGCCGAGCTCGTCGAACGCCTGCGCCCAGCCGATCAGACGGTCGGTGGCTCCCGTCAGTTCGTCGCGGTACCGCTGTCGCGAGGTCGCCGGTGTGACGTTGCGATCCGCGTTCGCGGATGACACCAATTGGGCTGCCGCGGTGACCATTTCGTTGTACTGCCGTACCCCTGCGCTCAACTGGGAGGTCAAGGCATTGATCGTGGGCGCGAGGTAGGTCCGCGACTGCGGAGTTCCGTGCGCCGCCCTCTCCATCGACACCACTTCGGCGGCGGTCGCGGCCATGGCGGCCGAACTTTGCCTGGCCGCGGTGGTCAGCTCGCCGATTTCGGTGTCGGGCAACATGCTGCCGCGCTCGATCACCCCGAGCAATGAGAAGAACCCCCGCTCGGAGGCGCCGAGTGCGTACATCGCCGGCCGCGCCGCCGAACTCGGCGGCGGAAGGCGCCGGATGCTGGTGGGTCGCTGGGCGGGCAACGGATCGGCCTTCAGCCAGCGGTAGCGAATCAGCAACAGGGTGGCGATCATCGCCTGCACGACGGCAACACCACCGGTGATCTCCAGCAGCAGAGCAAACCAGCCCCAGGCGGCCAGGATCGCCGTCACCGCACCCCAGAACACGGTCCCGGCGGTGAAGATCAAACCCCAGCGCAGTGCGCGGCGACGGCGACGCAGCTGCCGTTCCCGCGGATCGGTTGCGGCACTGATCTTTTGGAACACCAGCTCCGAGACGTCGCCGACGGTGTCGAGACCGCGCAGCAGCAACGTCCGCCACACGCCATTGCGGCCGGACTGAACTGCCATGCGCTTGATCGTCCCCTACTGACCGAGCGGCTTCTCGGTGGGCGTCGCCTGCGGTGCCGCCGCGGGGGCACCGGGTGCGGCCGCTGAATCGGCGGTCGTCGCGCCGCCGGCGGGCAACGCGTCGCCGCGCATCGATGCCCGGATCTGCTCCAACCGCGAGTGGCCGGCCATCTGCACGCCGGCCTGCTCGACCTCGATCATCCGGCCCTGCACCGAGTTCTGGGCGAGCTCGGCCTGGCCCAGCGCATTGGCGTACCGGCGTTCGATCTTGTCGCGCACCTCGTCGAGGTTCGGCGTGGTGCCCGGCGCGGCGATCTCACTCATCGACCGCAGCGACTTGCTCACCTGCTCTTGCATCTTGGCCTGCTCGAGCTGGCTGAGCAGCTTGGTCCGCTCGGCGATCTTCTGTTGCAGCACCATCGAGTTCTGCTCGACGGCCTTCTTGGCCTGACCGGCGGCCCCGAGTGCCTGGTCGTGCAGCGCCTTGAGGTCCTCCACGCTCTGCTCGGACGTCACCAGCTGGGCGGCGAATGCTTCGGCAGCGTTGTTGTACTCGGTGGCTTTCGCCGCGTCGCCCGCCGCGGTCGCCTGGTCAGCCAGTGTGACTGCCTGACGAACGTTGACCTGCAGCTTCTCGATGTCGGCGAGCTGGCGGTTGAGCCGCATCTCGAGCTGACGCTGATTGCCGATCACCTGCGCGGCCTGCTGGGTCAGCGCCTGGTGCTGGCGCTGCGCTTCCTCGATGGCCTGCTGGATCTGAACCTTCGGGTCGGCGTGCTCGTCGATCTTCGAGTTGAACAGCGCCATGACGTACTTCCACGCCTTGACGAACGGATTGGCCATCAGTTAGCTCCGCCTTCGTGTGTCGATGTCTGCCGTCAGGCTCAACTTATCGTCTCCACCACAATTGCTACACCCTTGCTTCTCGGGTCTAGCCGCTCGCCGACATGGCCAGGGCGGCGACCGCCGGGATGACGACTTTGGTGCTGACGTCGATGTTGGCCGCGCTGGGCGAGGCGGCCTCGGCCGTCGGCTGCGTCTCCTGCCGGCCGCCCAACTGCTCGCTGGCGTCGGTGAGCAGCTGAGACAGCGGCACGTCCAGCGCGTCGCAGATGGCACTGAGCAACTCGCTGGAGGCCTCTTTGCGGCCGCGCTCGACCTCCGAGAGGTATCCCAGGCTGACCCGCGCGGAGTCGGACACCTGCCGCAGCGTGCGGCCCTGGGTGATGCGGGCCTGGCGTAGTACGTCGCCGAGAACCTCGCGCAGCAATGACGGCATCGCGCTCTCCTTACGTCCGGTCAGCTCGATTCTTCATCACATCAACGCCCGCGGCTCGGCCGATGGTTCCCGGGCTGGTCAGTGCGCCGCCACCAGCGCTCGCAACCGGCTGATCGACTCACGGACCGCGCCGAGGCGGATGTCCCAGCGGGTTCCCGGCAGCCGCAATTCCACTACTTCGGTGTCGACCGGACCGGCCAGTCCCACGAACACCGTCCCCACCTCGTGCCCACCGTGCGGTTCGGGTCCGGCGACTCCGGTCAACCCGACCCCCCAGGTCGCGTCGCAGCGTTGACGTGCACCGACGGCCAGCGCCCGCGCGGTCGGAGCCGCAACCGGCCCGACCTCGTCGAGAATCTCCGGGGCGACGCCGGCCAGCAGGGTCTTGGTTTGTTCGGTGTAGGTGACCAGGCCGCCGCGCAACACCTCGCTGGCACCCGGGACCCCGGCCAACGTCGCCGCCAGCAGACCTGCGGTGAGCGATTCGGCAGTGGCGATGCTCTGGTTGCGAACGGTCAGGTCGGCGACGAGGCCGCGCGCGTCGTCAGTGAGCAGCGGGTCGTCCACGGCTGTCCCTGACGGCCGACACCACGTAATCCAGCCCGGTGAGGATGGTCAGGACGATCGCAGCGGCCATCATCACCCAGGCAGTCATCAGCCAGGCCCCGGACACCGGGAGCACGAACAATCCGATCGCCACGGCCTGGACCAGGGTCTTGAGCTTGCCGCCGCGACTCGCCGGAATGACGCCGTGGCGCAGCATCACAAAGCGCAGCACGGTGATCCCGACCTCGCGGGCCAAGATGACCACCGTCACCCACCAGTGCAGGTCGCCGAGCATCGACAACCCGATCAGCGCGGCGCCGACCAAGGTCTTGTCCGCGATCGGATCGGCCATCGTGCCGAATTCGGTGACCATGCCGTAGTTGCGCGCCAGCGCGCCGTCGAGGCGGTCGGTGATGACCGCGACCGCGAACACGACGAAAGCGATGATGCGACTGGCGGTTTCGTGTCCATTCCCGGCGAAAAGGGCCAACAGGAAGACCGGCACCAACACCAGTCGCAGCAGTGTGAGCACATTGGCCAGGTTGGTCACCCGCACGCGCGGGACCACTGGACCTGACTGAGGCTGCCCCGACACGGCATCAGAATATCCGTTACCAGCCAGAGTGGCTCAGACCGATACTCTGCAACTCGTGAGCGCACCCAGCGAAGCACCGGCCGACGGGCCCACGATTCGGCGCGCACACACCTCTGACGTGCCGTTGATCAAGCAACTCGTGGACACCTACGCCGGCAAGATCCTGCTGGAAAAGAACCTGGTGACGCTGTATGAGGCGGTCCAGGAGTTCTGGGTGGCCGAGTACGACGGCAAGGTGATCGGCTGCGGCGCGCTGCATGTGTTGTGGGCCGATCTCGGCGAGGTTCGCACGGTCGCCGTCGATCCCTCGATGACCGGTCGCGGCATCGGTCACGCGATCGTCGATCAGCTTCTGCGCGTCGCACGCGAGCTCCAACTCCAGCGACTGTTCGTGCTGACGTTCGAGACCGAGTTCTTCGGTCGGCACGGTTTCACCGAGATCGAGGGCACCCCGGTGACCACCGAGGTCTACGAGGAGATGCAGCGCTCCTACGACATCGGTGTCGCCGAGTTCCTGGACCTCAGCTACGTCAAGCCGAACACGTTGGGCAACTCGCGGATGCTGTTGGTGCTCTAGCGATGCGCAGGTCGGCGGTGATCGCATTGACCGCGGTGATGGTGTGTCCAGCATCAGGGTGTCTTTCCGACAACCGAGACGACGCCGACCGGGTGGATCAGCTGATCAAGACCATGCCTGGCGTCACAGCCACTGAAACGCGCTACGAGTCGAGCTTCGAGAACGGCCAGAATTTCCACCTGACCGCACGACTCGACGATCGAGTCACCGAGCAGCAGGCCGCCGACGTGGGCCGCACCTTCGTCGAACAGATCCAAAACCATCGCCTCGGCGGCCACCGGGTGGAACTCGACATCCGTTACCCCGCAACACCGCAGCGGAAAAGCAACTACCTCGCCGATTACTCGCAGGCGACGTTCAAGCTCGGCGACAACGCCTCGCCGCCGCAGAGCCTCAGCGCGGCCGACGTGGGCTCCAGCACCGCCGTCTGGCTGCGCGCCGTCCACTCTCCGATAGCTGAGTATGTCGACCTGCGCCAGCCGATCTGGGGTGAACCGGCGCAAGCTCGCCACATCTTCATCACTCTCAAGCCCGGCACGTCCGAGGCTTCCGCGCGGGCCTTGCAGCGGAGCGACCCGGCGTTGGCCAACGCCACCTGGCGCATCATGAACGTGGTCGACCAAACTTTTCGGCCGCAGGAGTACACCTCTCAGCCGAACCCGCCCAGCGACGCGGACACCGCCGTGTGGCGGCAGATCACCGAACTCCTGGGTTCACGCGCCAACGTCAGCGGGTCGACGCACATCCCGGCTGCACGCGGTAGCCAAGCCGAAACCCAGATCGACGCCGGCTTGCCCACCGGGCCGAACGCTGACTCCGAGGGTCGCCGGATCGCGTTGTCGACCGCCGATCTGGTCCGACACTTCAATCGCCCCGTGGAACTGATTCTTCGCAGTGGCGATGGGCCCGTGCAACTCATCGTGGGCGGCTGTGAGCGTCACGATGCGAATTATCGGCGACTGCCCCTGGAAATCGAGATGTCCCGCATCTACGAGAACTGCTGACTAGCTAGTCGTCCCCGTCGTCGGAGCCGTCGGCGTTGGCGCCACCGCGGATCAGCATCAGCGTGCCGGCCAGATCTTCGGGCTTGACCAGCACGTCGCGCGCTTTGGAACCCTCACTGGGGCCGACGATTTCGCGGGTTTCCATCAAATCCATCAGCCGGCCGGCCTTCGCGAATCCGACGCGCAACTTGCGCTGCAGCATCGACGTCGAACCGAACTGACTCGAGACCACCAACTCGACCGCTTGCAGGAACACGTCCATGTCGTCGCCGATGTCAGGGTCGACGTCCTTGCGCTCGCCGGTGGACTTCGCCGCGGTGACGCCCTCGGTGTATTCGGGCTCGGCCTGCTCTTTGCACGCGGCGACGACGGCCTGGATCTCCTCGTCGGAGATGTAGGCGCCCTGCAGGCGGACGGGCTTGCTCGCCCCCATCGGCAGGAACAATCCGTCGCCCATGCCGATCAACTTCTCCGCACCGGCCTGGTCCAGGATCACCCGGCTGTCGGTCAGCGACGACGTCGCGAACGCCAGCCGTGACGGCACGTTGGTCTTGATCAAGCCGGTGACCACGTCGACCGACGGCCGCTGGGTGGCCAGCACCAGGTGAATGCCTGCGGCGCGGGCCTTTTGGGTGATGCGGACGATGGCGTCCTCGACGTCGCGTGGGGCGGTCATCATCAGGTCGGCCAACTCGTCGACGATCGCGAGCACGTACGGGTACGGCCGGTACACCCGCTGACTGCCCAGCGGCGCAGTGATCTCCCCGCTGCGCACCTTGGTGTTGAAGTCGTCGATATGACGGACCCGGGACGCCTGCATGTCCTGGTAACGCTGCTCCATCTCCTCGACCAGCCACGCCAGCGCCGCCGCGGCTTTCTTCGGCTGGGTGATGATCGGGGTGATCAGGTGCGGAATGCCTTCGTAGGGCGTCAATTCCACCATCTTCGGGTCGATCAGGATCATCCTGACCTCTTCCGGTGTGGCCCGGGCCAGCAGCGACACCAGCATCGAGTTGACGAAGCTGGACTTACCGGACCCAGTCGAGCCGGCGACCAGCAGGTGCGGCATCTTCGCCAGGTTGGCCGAGATGAAGTCGCCCTCGATGTCTTTGCCCAGCCCGATCACCAGCGGGTGGTGGTCTCGGCGGGTCGACGGCGCGGTGAGAACGTCTGCCAGGCGCACCATTTCGCGGTCGGTGTTGGGCACCTCGATGCCGACCGCGGACTTGCCCGGGATCGGCGCCAGCATGCGAACACTCTCGGTGGCCACCGCGTAGGCGATGTTCTTCTGCAGCGCGGTGATCTTCTCGACCTTGACGCCGGGACCGAGTTCGACCTCGTAGCGCGTCACCGTCGGCCCGCGGGTGCAGCCGGTGACGGCGGCGTCCACCTTGAACTGCTGCAGCACCGAGGTGATCGAGTCGGCCATCTGGTCGTTGGCCGCACTTCGCTTCTTTGGCGGATCGCCGACCACCAGCAGGTTCAGCGACGGCAGGTGGTACGGGCCCTCGACGACCCGGTCGAGCACCAAGGTGTCTTGCTTCGCAGCAGTTTTCGGAGTTTTCACCGCCGGCTTGCGACTGGGCGCCGCTGCCGGCTCGGGCACCGTCGGGTTCTCGTCGGGCACCACCGGCTCGGCACTCGACGGCCACGCCTGGGCCTCGTCGGTGCCGTAGGCCGAGCTCTCGTCGTAGTAGCCGTCGGAGAAGTCATCGGCGACGTCGTCATCGACAGCGTCATCGTCGTCGTAGTAATCGTCGTCGTCGTCGTTGTAGCCGAACATCCGAGTGCCGAACATGGACCGCAGCGTCTCGGGCACCTCACGAATCGTGGTGCCGGTCAACAGCAACAAGCCGAACAGCGCGCCGATGAACAGCAGCGGCGCACAGATCCACGGCGTCAGGCCCTCGGACAGCGGTCCCCCGATGGCGAAGCCGACGAATCCCGCCGCATGAGCGCGTCCGGCCGGCGAATCCGGCGAGCCGGCCCACAAATGCCACAGCCCCAGCACCGGCAGCGCGACCATCGTCGAACCCAGCACCAGCCGGGGCCGGGCCTCCGGGTTCGGCTCGGTGCGCATCAACAGCACTGCCACGACGCCGAGCACAACCGGCAGCACCCCGACGGCGGAGCCGATGAAGATCCGCACCATCGAATCGATCCACGCACCGACCGGACGGGCGGCGTGGAACCACGATCCGGCGGCGATCACGACCGCGACACCGAGCATTGCCAGGGCAATGCCGTCGCGACGGTGACCCGGATCGATCTCGCGGGCCCGGCCCACCGACCGCGCGGTACTCCCGGTGCCCTTGGCCAGCATCAGCCAAGTCGCGCGCACGGCGCGTCCCGCGGTCAGCCCGGCGCCGGCTACCAGACCGTGGCCCTGGCGCCTGGCCGGGCGACGCGCCGACGCGGCAGGTCGGCGGGCCGTTTTCTTCCGCGCCGGTGCCGATCGCGAACCCCGCGCCGCACCCTTTGACCTGCTCGTTCGAGCCCCGGACCGCGCGACAGTCTTGCTTGCCATGCGCCAAGCCTAAACGCAAATGCATCATCCGCACCATCCGCCACACTGGTTACCGGAGCGTGACCATCCAACCGGTGCGTCAGCGGCCGAAATGGCTGGGTAGGGTGACACCCGTCACGTAGCAACACACAGCTCAGACCCCCAGGAGCCGGTATGCCCGTCGTCGTCGTCGCCACCCTGACTGTCAAACCCGAGTCGGTGGACACCGTGCGTGAAATCCTCACCACCGCCGTCGAGGAGGTCCAGCAGGAGCCGGGCTGTCAGTTGTATTCACTGCACCAGTCGGGCGAGACGTTTGTCTTCGTCGAGCAATGGGCCGACGAGGAGGCGCTGAAGACCCACAGCACAGCCCCTGCGGTCGGCAAGATGTTCGGCGCGGCAGGCGAGCACCTGGTCGGCGCGCCGGACATCAAGATGCTCCAGCCTGTTCCGGCGGGCACGCCGGAACAGGGAGTCCTGCGCCACTGATGGTTGCGGCACCAGACGGCCCGCTGCGGGGCAAGGTCGCGCTGATCACCGGCGTAGCCCGCGGCCAGGGCCGCGCACACGCGGTGCGACTGGCTTCCGAGGGCGCCGACATCATCGGCGTCGACATCTGCGCCCCCATCGCCAGCGTTCCCTACGCGCTGGCCAGCCCCGACGATTTGGCCGCCACGGTCAAACTCGTCGAGGACACCGGCGCACGAATAGTGGCCAAGGAGGCCGATGTCCGTGACCGGGCGTCGCTGACCGAAGCGGTTCACGCAGGTGTCGATGCGCTCGGGCGGCTCGACATCGTGATTGCCAACGCCGGTATCGCCCCGATGCAATCGGGTGATGACGGCTGGCGCGACGTCATCGACGTGAACTTGAGCGGGGTGTACAACACCATCAAGGCTGCGATACCGACGATGGTCAAACAGGGCGCGGGCGGATCGATCGTGCTGATCAGTTCGGCAGCCGGGCTTGCCGGTGTGGGTAGCGCGGACGCGGGATCGGTGGGTTACGCCGCCGCCAAGCACGGCGTGGTCGGACTGATGCGGGTATATGCCAATCTGCTTGCCCGAGAGAACATTCGGGTCAACTCCGTCCATCCGACCGGTGTCGATACTCCGATGATCGACAACGACTTCACCCGGGGATGGCTGGCTCAGATGGCCTCGGCCACGGGTGGACCGGGCGGCATGGGCAATGCGTTACCGGTGGAGGTGCTGCAACCCGAGGACATCGCCAACGCGGTGGCCTGGCTGGTGTCCGAACAGGCCCGCTACATCACCGGCATCACCCTGCCGGTGGATGCAGGCTTTCTGAACAAGTAGACGTGGCACCAAACCCCGCGGCGCAAACGGCTTTTGCCCCGATGCTGCTGGTCGCCGTCGAGCAGAGCGAATTACCGCGACGGCGTTTGGTCGACGACGACCTCGCGGCGAAGTTTCTGCCGACCCCGCTTCGATGGCTCGTCAACGTGGCACCCCCGAACCTGTTGCGAAGGTTGACCATTGCCGCAATGGAGCGGGAGGGCCCTGGCTTGTGGGCCGCCGTGAACTGCCGTAAGCGCTACATCGCCGACGTGGTCACCGCCTCCCTCGAGGACATCGATGCAGTAGTGGTACTGGGATCCGGATTCGACACGCTCGCGTACCGGTTGGCGAGCGCGACCAGCATCCCGATCTTCGAAGTCGACCAACCGGTCAACATCACCCGCAAGGCGGCGGCGGTGCGGCAGGCGCTGGGAGCACAGCCCAGCTCAGTTCGACTGGTGCCATTGGATTTCGAGCGTGACGACGTCATGACCACGCTGGCCGACCACGGATATCACCGCGACGCCAAGACCTTGTTCGTCTGGGAGGCCGTCACCCAGTACCTGAGCCCCGAGGCTGTCCACGCCACGCTGGCCGGGCTGCGGTCGACGGCGGCCGGCAGTCGGCTGGTGTTCACCTACGTCCGGAAAGATTTCATCGACGGCATCAACCTCTACGGCGCGGAAGCCCTGTACCGCAGGTTCGTCCAGCGTCGGCAGCTGTGGCATTTCGGTTTGCCGCCGAACGAAGTTGCCACGTTTCTGGCCGGCCACGGCTGGCAACTCCGGGAGCAGGCCGGTCCGGATCTGATCATGCAGCGCTATATCGAACCGACCGGCCGCCACCTCACCGTGTCACCGATCGAATGGACGGCATATGCCGAGAAGACGTAAACCCGACACGGCTCGACACGCCGTGACGTGGGCATTCCCGCGCCCCGACCATCGCCGGGGCCATACTCGACACGTGGCCAGCGACGAGGCTGTCCCGCTCACGGGCATCGTGCCGGTTGCTTGTGCCGAACCGGCGTACCGCTACCTGTCACCCCACCAGGCGGCAGTTCTCGACGCCGCAACGCGCCGTTTGGATCTCGGCCCCCAAGACGATCCGGACGAGCGCCGGGTCATCATCTATGTCGACCGTCTGCTGTCGGTGCTGAATGTCGCACCCGGAGGTCTGCACGTGGTCGGATCCCTGCGCCAGCGGGTGGCGGAGTTGCGCCGTCAGTACACCGGCGGGATAGCTCTCCTCGATCAGATGGCCGGCGGCGATTTCACCACGGCGACACCGCTGCGCCAACAGCTCATCCTGCGGCGCACTCCGTTGGCGAATTTCGTCGGGATGTTGTTCGGCCACATCATCGAAGCGATGGGCTTACTCGATCCCGAGGTCAGATTTCTATGACGGTCGGCACGATCATCGGCTGGCGGCGGTAGGTCTCCCCCACCCATTTGCCCACCGTTCGCCGGACCGCTTGCGCGATCCGGGTCGGATCGTTGACTTTCTGCGCCACAAGCGATTTTAGCTCTGCTTCGACCTTGCGGACCACAGGCTCCAACGCCTTGGGGTCTTCGGAGAAGCCCCGCGAATGCAGTTGCGGGGGCGCCGCGGGGCGTCCCGTCTCACGTTGTACGACGACCGTCACCGCGATGAAGCCGGACGACAGGATGAGTCGCTCGCCCAACGTCGTGTCGCCGACGTCCCCGGTGATCAACCCGTCGACGAACATCTTGCCGACCGGAACCGAACCGGCGATGCTCACCGCGCCGCCCACCAGGTCGACGCTGACTCCGTTCTCAGCCAACACGATCGACTCTTCCGGCACACCGGTGCTCGCGGCGAGCTTTGCGTTGGCCCGCATCATCCGCCAGGTGCCGTGCACCGGCATGACGTTGCGCGGCCGGATTCCGTTGTAGAGAAACAGCAGCTCGCCGGAGTACGCGTGGCCGGAAACATGAACGCGCACTTGCTGGTTGGTGATCACCCTGGCGCCGATCTTGGCAAGTTCGTCGATGACCCCGTACACCGCTTCTTCGTTACCCGGGATCAGCGACGAGGACAAGATGATCAGGTCGCCGGCGGTGAGCGTGATGCTGCGGTGTTCGCCGCGCGACATCCGCGACAGCGCCGCCATCGGTTCGCCCTGCGTGCCTGTGGTGATCAGCACCACCTGTTCGGGCGACATCATCTCCGCGGCGCCGATGTCGACGATGTCCGACTCGTCCACCGTCAAGAAGCCGAGGTCCCGCGCGATTCCCATGTTGCGGACCATCGAGCGGCCGACGAACGAGACTCGCCGGCCCAGCGCGACGGAGGCGTCGATGATCTGTTGCACGCGATCGACATTCGAGGCGAAGCACGCGACGATGACACGTCCCTGCGCGCCGCGGATCAGCCGGTGCAGCGACGGACCGACTTCGCTCTCCGAGGGACCGACGCCCGGAATCTCCGCATTGGTCGAGTCGCACAGGAACAGATCCACACCGGAGTCACCGAGCCTGGACATGCCGGGCAGATCGGTGGGCCGACCGTCGAGCGGAAGCTGGTCGAGTTTGATGTCACCGGTGTGCAACACGGTTCCGGCGCCCGAGCGCACCGCGATGGCCAGGGCGTCGGGGATGGAGTGGTTGACCGCGAAGTATTCACATTCGAATACGCCGTGCGTGGTGCGCATGCCTTCGGCCACCTGGACGAAGACCGGCTTGACCCGGTGCTCGCGACATTTCGCGGCAACCAGGGCCAGGGTGAACTTCGAGCCGACGACCGGAATGTCAGGACGCAGCTTGAGCAGGAACGGAATCGCGCCGATATGGTCTTCGTGTGCGTGGGTCAGCACCAGCGCCTCGACGTCGTCGAGACGGTGTTCGATGTGACGCAGGTCGGGCAGGATCAGGTCGACGCCGGGTTCGTCGTGGGTGGGAAACATCACCCCGCAGTCGATGATCAGCAGACGACCCAGATGCTCGAAAACGGTCATATTGCGGCCGATTTCGCTGATTCCCCCCAGCGCCGTCACCCGCAGGCCACCTTTGGCCAACGGACCCGGGGGCAGCAGATCTACCTCCACCGGCTCACCTGAGCACCGAAGCCGCGCGCATGTCGGCGGCGAGCGCATCGATCTGTTCGGGCGTCGCGGCCACCTGCGGCAGCCTCGGGTCGCCGACTTCGATGCCTTGGAGTCGCAGGCCGGCCTTGGACAGGGTGACGCCGCCGAGGCGGCTCATCGCATTCGACAACGGGGCGATCGCCACATTGATCTTGCGGGCGGTGGCGTGATCACCAGACGCGAAGGCGGTCAACAAGTCTCGCAGTTGGCCGGGAGCCAGATGTGAGATCACGCTGATGAAACCTGTCGCACCCACCGCCAGCCACGGCAGGTTCAGCGCGTCGTCGCCGGAATAGTAGGCCAGGCCTGACTCGGCCATCAGCTGCGTTCCGGCGTGCAAGTCGCCCTTGGCGTCTTTGACCCCGACGATGTTGGGGTGCGCCGAAAGCGCACGCAGCGTGTCGTATTCGATCGGCACCACCGAGCGGGGCGGAATGTCGTAGAGCAGCACCGGCAATGGTGTCGCGTCGGCGACCGCAGTGAAGTGCGCCAGCAACCCGGCCTGCGGAGGCCGCGAGTAGTACGGCGTGACGACGAGCAGACCGTGCGCACCCTCGGCGGCGCTGGCCTTGGCCAGATGGACGCTGTGCGCGGTGTCGTAGCTGCCGGCGCCGGCGATGACGCGGGCCCGATCGCCGACGGCTTCCAGTACGGCCCGCAGCAGCGCCAGCTTCTCGGCGTCGGTGGTGGTGGGCGATTCGCCCGTGGTCCCCGACACCACCAGACCGTCACAGCCGGAGTCGACCAGGTGGATCGCCAATCGGGCGGCGGCCGCCAGGTCCAGGGAGCCGTCCGGAGCGAACGGCGTCACCATGGCGGTCAGCAGCGTGCCCAGGCGTGTGTAAACGTCGAATCCGCCGGTGCTCACGGACCCAAGGTTACCTGGCGGTACCAAACCGATTTGCCGGTGCGGCGCAGTTTGCTCAGGCCTCGGTGGCCAGCGGACTGGTCGCCACCTCGGTGCCATCGGCCAGCGTCGCGATCTCGAAGTCGCCGAACACTGCCGGCGCGACGTCGACCAGCAATCGCAGGCATGCGATGGCCAATCGGCGAATCTCGATGTCGGCGTGTTCGCTGGCCCGCATCGCGATGAAATGCCGCCACGCACGATAGTTGCCGGTGACCACGATGCGGGTCTCGGTGGCGTTGGGCAGTACCGCCCGGGCGGCCTGACGGGCCTGCTTGCGGCGCAGCACCGCGTTGGGTTGATCGGCGAATTTGGCCTCGAGCTTGTCCAACAGCTCGGTGTAGGCCACGCGGCCGGCGTCGGCGGCTTCGGTGAGGATCTGCTGCAGCTCGTCGTCGCCGGCCACGCCGGGCGGTACGACAATCCGTGAGTCGTTTTCGGGGACGTAACGCTGCGACAGCTGTGAGTAGGAGAAGTGGCGGTGACGGATCAGCTCGTGGGTACACGAGCGCGATACGCCGGTGATGTATACCGAGACGCTGGCGTGTTCGAGCACCGAAAAGTGTCCGACGTCGATGATGTGTCGGAGATAGCCGGCATTCGTCGCGGTCTTGGGGTTGGGCTTCGACCAGCTCTGGTAGCACGCCCGGCCGGCGAACTCGGTCAGCGCCTCACCGCCGTCGGCGTCGGTGTCCCAGTCCACGTCGGGCGGGGCGAGGAAGTCGGTCTTGGCGATCAATTGCACGTGCAACGGCGCGGTCTCAGCCACGGCGAATACCCTAGCCGGGCGACGATGCAGAGCGCGCAGCGCGATGAGGAGGAGCCCGGCAATCATGGCTAGCCGGGCGACGATGCAGAGCGCGCAGCGCGATGAGGAGGAGCCCGGCAATCATCGCCAGCGGGCCCAGACGTAGGGCACCAGCGCCCGCAAGAAATCCAGGTCCGGCCCGGGCTCGGCGTCGGCGAAGGCGTCCTGGAAATACTCCTCGGCGACGAGCAGAATGCCCTCGGCGTATTCGCTGGTGAAAGTGATGCTGCCGTAGTCGTCCATCAGCGCGCGCACACGCTGCACGAGTTCCGCCGATCGCTCGGGCCTGCTCCGCTGCAGGTAATCCCTGACGACATCGCGATCGTGCCCGTGCGCCGCGGATGCGAGATGCACCAGCGGCAGCGTCCGCTTGCCTTCGTAGAGGTCGCCCAGAATCTCTTTGCCGTAAAGCTGTTCATCGCCCACCAGGTTCAGCAGGTCATCGCGAATCTGAAACGCGGCGCCGAAGTGGAAGCCGAACCGAACCAACGGTCCGAGGTCGGCGGTGCCGCGGGAGCCGACGATGGCGCCGACCCGCAGCGGATGAATCGTGGTGTACCAGCATGTCTTGTGCATGATCAGGTGTAGGTAGTCGTCAGGCTGGACGTCCTCGACGTTGTCGAGCTGCCACCCCACCTCGGTGGCTTGCCCCTCGAGGGTGCGCATCGCCATGGTGTCGAATTCGGCCCACACCAGATCCGCGAGATCACGGTCCAGGCGACGGGTGGCCCGGCGCAACACCTGCCCGGCGACCACTGCCAGCGCATCACCCGCGTTCAGTGCCGCGGCCATGCCGTGTGAGGTTGCCAAAGTTGGCCTGCCGCGACGCATTTCGCTGCCGTCCGCGATGTCGTCGTGGATCAGAAACGCGTTGTGCAACAGTTCGATCGCGACGGACAGACCCAGCAGCTCATTCGCCTCGGCGCCGAATGCCCGCCCCGCAGACAAACACAGGGCCGGCCGGAGCGCCTTGCCCGGCCGTGACGGGTATTCCCGCATCGGCGCGTAGAGCCATTGGGTCGGTTCACCGTCGGGTATTGCGTCGAGCATGGATCGGCGAACCAGCTTGGCGACCTCCCGCAGACGCTCGTCGACCACGCTCACCAGGGCTGCGCGGTCGGCGGTGCTGGTCATGCGCTCGGCAGCCGCACTGTCAGCGTCACCGGCAGCCACAGATCGGGGTTGCCGCCGGCCAGCACGTTACCCCGGTAGATGCCAGGCCGGACGTCGGTCGCGACCGTGATGACGATGCTCACTCCCCGGCTGGACCGGGCCGGCATCGGTACCGCCTCGGTATCGAATCGTACTGCGGCGGCCGGGATTACATGGCCGTCGTGGCTGAGCAGATCACTGACGTGCAGCCGCACCACGCCATGGTCGTCGGTTCCCCGGTTGTGCAGCCAGATCTCGCTGCCGACCGACTCTCCGACCGCCACATCGACGTTGACACCCCGCCCGACTTTCGGGTCGTCGACATCCAAACTCACCGACTCGGGGCCGTTTTTCGCCGTCGCCGGTAGTGAACGCAGCAGAAACTGCCCGGTCATCGACCACCATGCCCGCGTGAGGCGCTCGAACTCATGGAGGCCGTCGCCGGTTGTGGCGCTCTCGCCGACGACGGCGTCGTCCGCTCCCCCATCACCTTTGGGCTCGACGGCGCGAACGAACCGGTCGACGATGCGGCTCGCGGCGCGAAAACCTTCGGCCTGAATCGCACTGAGCGCTCTGGCATTTGCGGCCGGATCGAACACCGAGGCCCACGGCAGGTCGTCGATTGTGCCGTCGTCGTCGAACCCTTGTCTGGTCAAGAATCCTCCCATCGAGCCGGCCGTATCCGGGCAAACAATATTTCATCTGAGTTAACGCTGTAAATCGACCCGTGCGACGGTATGCTACCTGGGCAAACCGGTACCGGAGGCCTCAATGACTGCGCCTGATGTCGCAACCGTCAACCAAGCCCTTCTGGCGCTCTACGGCGCCCTCGATCGCGCCGTGACCGATAACCATGGCGCGGTGGTCGAGGAGGTCGTCGAGCGCTACCTGCCCGGCAGTACCGGGGCCAACGCCGGCTGGTACGACGAACTGCTGGGTTTTCTGGCGGATCCCCTCGACGCGGGTCCACGTGATGCCCACGCATCTGCACCAGCTCCGGAGTTGAGCGACGCGCTGACTGTGCTGCAGCTACGCACGTCCTCACCCGACCACCAGGACGACGCCGACTCACCGAGCCCCGTGCAGCTGTCCCGGATGGTCTATGCCATCGGGGCGCTCAGCCAGCTCCCGATCTACCAGGGTCGCGAAGAGTGGGACGAGCAGTTCTCGCGAACCCTGCAGATTGTCACCCCACTGCGTTCCTCTTCCGCGCGAGTATCGGACGCCGCTGCCGACGACGGTCTGCTCACCCTGTTGCGCAACGCTTTCCGTCAGCGCAGCGACTGGCCTGGTGTCATGCGGTCCGCCGCGGACCAGAATTTGATCGATGACCAGGTGGCCACCGTGCCGCTGTGCGATCTGAAAGCCAAGTGGGTCCGCGGCCACGTGAGTGCGGTTCTGACAACGGAATTCGAGAGTGCGGACGTCTCGCTCGCCGAACTCAAGAACGTCATCGACCCGCTGAACTGGAACAGGTGCCTGTCGTTCTTTTGCGCGATGATCCCCAAACCGGCAAGAACCGACGGCTGGAGCAGGGTCCTCGAGCATGTGAGCACGACCTGTCCGATCACGGGCACACCGCAGATGGTGACGCCGCTGAAATACTGGAAAGGACCACCTGCCGACGAATCCGCGGTGACGGCGTATCTGAACTACGCGCTCGACGAGCAACCGGCCGACGACGGCAAGGGCGACGGCCGGGTGGTCGTCGACGAAGGCTTCATCAGGATGACGGCGACGAACGACAATCCCGCATCCCGCGGTGTCCGGGTGCGAACCCGCAAAGTCGTGGCATTTCACAACCTGTCATGGATCGCCGGCGCGATCTTCGCGTGCTCCATGGGATACGGCTACGAGGGTATGGACATGCTGATCGGCGGCGTCAAGCAGCGCGCGAAAAACCCTCAGGGATGGACGGATTGGGCTCCATCGACAGCACCACCGCAGAAGGGATCACCGGGGAGTCCGGGGCAGCCTGACCAACCGAGCGATCCGAGCCGCCGCGCCATCGAGATTGCCATCGCGATGGCCAACGAGTGCATCGACGACATGTCGACCAAAAGTGCCGCCATCGCAGCCAAGTGGGCAGCGGGCCAGGTGCCCCTCGAAGAGAGCATCGCCTATGGAACGGACCTGGCGGTGCGTCTGGCCGTCGACCCGTGGCGTTATCTCGAGCGACTACGCGAACCGACGCAGGGGAACGATCAATGACCACAGCCTCGCTCATCACCCAGTGGGCAGAGTCCGCGCGCCGTTTCGTCAAGCAGGCCGGTGACATCGTGCTGCAAGCCAATACCGCGATCAACGACGAAAAATTCGGCACGGAGAAGTGGGCCAAGTCGTCGCAGCAACTGATCAATCTTGCCTTGACCACCAGCCTCGAAATGAACCCGGTTCCGTGCCTGCCGCACAAGCCCGATGCGCATGACCTCTCGGACTTCATCAGAGTCGAGCCGGACGGCGAGTTCCAGCGATCACTATCAGTCGCCCGACCATTCGTGCAGGACGGGTCGCCGTCATGCGTCATCCCCGGCCCGTCGATCTATTTTCTGCCCGCGGCCATCCGAGTTCACGCGACGTCGTTTCGGGTCGGCGTCAAGTGGCCGAATCTCCGCAGCGGCACTTATCGGGGGCGGATTCGGTTGACTCAGATCGGTTCCCCCGCAGCCCAATCCGTCGAGATAGACGTCATCATCGACCTGTGAGCACGACCGGACCGCCGCGCACGATCGACGAGCTGCTCGACCGTGCCGTCCAAGCCCTCAACAGCGGCGACCGCGCGACCGCGAGCGCACTGGCGCAGCAGGTGCTGGCCGTCGACAGCGGCAACCGCGAAGCCGAAGACCTCCTGGCGACCCCCGCCGCCGGAACCGGCGAATTACGAAGATTGACAATTCTTTTCGCCGACGTCGTCGATTCGACCGCACTGTCCACCCGAATCGAACCCGAGATCTACCGCACTGTGATCGGACGATACCGCCAACAAGTCAACGACACCGTCAATCGTTACGAGGGGCATGTTTTCTCCACCAAGGGCGACGGACTGCTGGCGGTGTTCGGTCACCCGAAGGCACACGAAAACGACGTGCGAAGGGCGGTGCAGGCCGGCCTCGACATCACTCGGGAAGTCGCGCGGCTCAGCACGCATGTCCAGGCGCGCTTCGGGTTCGAGATCTCGGTGCGCGCCGGGATACACCGTGGCCTGGTCTACCTGGATGTCGCGCAAGACGATGTCTACGGACTCGGCGCGAACCTGGCATCCCGGGTGTCTGGACTGGCGCCGCCGAACGGCGTCGTAGTCTCCGGTGCGATCGCACCGATGGCCCGCGCCTACTTCGAACTCGAGGCCAGGACGGCGCAAACCGTCAAAGGGATCGACGAGCCCGTCGAGCATTTCCAGGTCGTCGGTGAACGCGTCAGCTGGACTCGGATACCGCTCGGCCCGCTCGTCGGCCGCTCCGATGAACTGCGCCATCTGCAATCCAGTTGGATTGAGGCACAGCGGGGTTCGCTGACCAAGCCGGGCGTGGGTTTCACCGGCGAAGCCGGCGTCGGCAAGAGTCGTCTGGCCACCGTGGCCGCCGACATCGCCGAGCAATCGGGCAATCCGGTTTTGGCGTTGATCGGGTCTCCATTTCACGGCGATGTAGGGCTGTACCCGATTCGGACCCTGATCGAGCAGCAATGCGGAATCGAGCGGACCACCGAACAATCCGACCGGCTGCGACTGCTGGAGCAGCAAGTCCGTTCGCACGGGTTCGCACCGGAATCCACTGTCCCACTGTTGGCTTTGGCGTTGGGCATATCCGCCGAACACGGTTACGAGCCCGTTCGCGCCGACGGCGTCAAGCTGTCACGCCTGATCGCGAAGGCGATTCAGCGGTATCTGATCGCGATCGTCGCCGACGGACCAGCGGTGATCCTCGCCGAAGATGTGCAGTGGTTCGACTCGTCGACGCTGAGCGTCATCGAGTCGCTGCTGCGCGCAGACACGGGCCGGCTGCTTGTGGTGATCACGGCGCGAGAACCCGGATCGCTGCCGAAGATTCCTGAAATCACAACGTTCGATCTCGCGCCGTTGACGGCTGCCGAGACCGACGAATTGATCACCGCACTCGACCCGACGTTGCCCGCCGAAGCGCGTGCCGAGGTCCAACACCGCTGCGACGGGGTGCCGCTCTACATCGAGGAAATCGTCACCAAATTGCACGACCAGCCGGCTGACGGCGCAAGGTGGGCGCGGGTGCCGGACGCGCTTTACGAACCGCTGTTCGCGCGCCTTCGTGCCAGTGACACGACCATTCAGGTGGTCGAAGCCGCGGCGACGATCGGCCGAGGATTCGACCGCGAAATACTGCGCGGCGTGGTGGATATGACCGAATCCGAACTGCAGGAATCCATTCGCGACCTGGAGACGGCACGCGTATTCGAGCCGACCGGCGCCGACAGCTGGCGTTTCCGGCACGAGCTGCTCCGCGAAGTCGCCTACGAGCTGCCACCGCCCAGCGTGGGCCGGATCTTGCACAGCCGGGTGGCTGACGCGTTGGTACGCGGTTCGGAGACTCCCGACTGGCATCTCGTCGCGGTGCACTACGAACACGCGGACCGGTTCGACGAGGCAGCGGACGCTTACCGGCTGGCGGCACACGACGCCCGACGTCGGGGTGGCCTCGACGAGGCACGAGCTCATCTCACCCGAGCCATTGAGCAGATCGAGCGAGCGGCACCGGGGCCCGCGCGCGATCGCCGCGAGACCAGACTTCGTCTGCGGCGCGGCTTTCTTGCATCGGCCGCCGAAGGAACCGCCAGCCCCCAGGCCGCCGTCGACTTCGAACGCTGCCTGCAACTCGCGGGCACGAACATGCGTGAGACCGAGCTGTTCGCCACCCTGACTGCCTTGTGGGCGTATTACCTGCCTCGCGGAGACCTCCGACGGACGCTGCAGCTGTCGCAATCCATGCGCGCCAAATGGTCGAACCGCCAGCACTGGTTTCATCCCGCAAACGATGTGGCAGTCGGCATCGTGGCCTGGTACAGCGGGGATTTCACCGCATCGCGACCGGTGCTCGAGGAGGCGACGGCGGCGCTGGTGGCCGTTGGCATTCCGAATTTCGACAACGCGTGGTTTGTTCCCAACGAGCCCACCGTGTCCGCACAGACGCACCTTTCACTTGCGCGGTGTGTCGAGGGCGACCTGGCGGGTTGCGAGGAGTTATTCGCCGACGCGGTGCACCGCTCGGCGCTGCTCGACTTTCCGCAGGGTCCGTTCAGCCATGCCTTCCAGCGCTGCTACGAGATCTGGGTGCGCATCGAGGCCGGCCAACTCGGTGCCGCCGCGGCCGTGGCCGAGGACCTGAGGGCGGAGGCCCAGCGGCACGGCTTCGACTACTGGGTCGCGATGGGCACCGCTCAGTTGGCGACGGTCAATGCGCTGGCCGCGCTGTCCGCCGGTGAGGTCGACCAGCTGTCTACCCACATCGAGATGCTGACCTTCATCGTCCAAAGCTGGCGCGAGGCGGAAGCGATCTTGTTCGTGTCGTTCTACGACGCAGTCCTCGCCCAACTCCTGGCCGCTTCAGGCCAGCTGGACGCGGCGCGTGAACGGCTCGACATCGCACTGGAACTGGCCCGCGAGAACGGGCTCGACTTCTACCGAGCCGAATTGCTGCGGTTGCGCGCCCACACCGCCGATGACGTCGACGCCCGCGACGAAGACCTGCGGACGGCCATCGCGACTGCTCGCCAACAAGGAGCATTCATCTTCGAACTACGGTCCGCCATCGATGATTTCGAGATACGCGGTGAGCCCGCCCGGGGTGTACTGGCGGATGCGATCAGCCGATTCCCGGCCGATAGCGCGTGGCCGGAACTGACTCGAGCACGGGCCCTGCTGTAGTGGGCCGGCCCGGAGGCAAGGTCGCCATCATCGGGGGCGGTATGGCCGGACTCAGCACAGCATGGCGGCTCAGCGAACCGGGATGGCGTGACCGCTTCGACTCCATCACCGTCTACCAGCGCGGCTGGCGACTCGGCGGTAAAGGTGCCTCCAGTCGCGGTCCGCACGGCCGCATCGAAGAGCACGGACTGCACATCTGGCTGGGCTACTACGAGAATGCATTCGGCATGCTCCGCGAGTGCTACAGCGAAATCGACCGTTCGACAACCGATCCGGCAGCGCCGATCAAGACGTGGGATCAAGCCTTCATTCCCGGGGACAACCTGGGGTTGGCAGACAGATTCGGCAATGACTGGCTGATGTGGCTGGGGACGTTCGCCCGTAACGAGGGCCTTCCGGGCGAACCGGATGCTACCGGGCGAGAGATGACGGTGTTCGAGTTCACCCGCCGTGCGGTGCAACTGGTGCGCGACTTCGCCGAATCCCAGCGAAGTGCAGCACCTCTCGGTGTGGAGCTGTCCACGTCGGCCGAACCCGCGCCCACCTCACGCTGGCTCGATGCAGTCCAGTGCGCCGCGATGGCCGCCATGATGGCACTTGCCGACCCGGACACGGCAATGCCCTCGTTGGCCACAATCATCGACAGTGCGGTGCAGGCGACTCGCGAGGCGCTCGATTGCGAACGTAGGCCGGACCACCGGCGGTCATGGCAACTGTTGTCCATGATGGTCGCGGTGATCCGAGGCATCCTCACCGACAATCTCGTGACCGACCCCCGCGGTTTTCGAGCGATCAACGACGAGGACTACAACGCATGGCTTCTGCGCCATGGGGCGCATCCCGACGTCCTCGATTTCGCCCTGGTGCGGGGCCTGTACGACTTGGTGTTCGCCTACGAGGACGCCGATCCAGAGCGACCGGCATTCGGCGCGGGACAGGCGATATTCCTGACCGCGCTGGCATTGTTTCAGTACAAGGGCGCCATCTTCTGGAAGATGACCGCCGGGATGGGCGACATCGTGGTCGCCCCGCTGTACCAGGCACTGCGGCAGCGCGGCGTGCACTTCGAATTCTTCCACCGCCTCGACGCTCTACACCTCGATGACCGGCGTCTGGCCATCGACTCGATCACGATGGGCCGCCAGGTCCGCCTTGCCGATGGATGTGGAACCTATGATCCGCTGACCAAAGTCCATGGGCTGCCGGTGTTTCCGAGTATCCCGTTGACCGAGCAACTGGCTGAGAACCAGATGCCCGACGCGGGCTGGCATGCACTCGAGACGCACTGGTCCGACCGTAGCGACGCGGAGTCGCGAATCCTGCGCCGCGATGTCGATTTCGACCACGTGGTACTCGCGGTCTCGGTGGGGATGCTCCCGATCGTCGCCGAGGAACTGATCGCGGATCGTATCGACTGGCAGGAGATGACCTCCCGGGTAAGGACTGTCGCGACGCAAGCGTTCCAACTCTGGCTTCGCCCTGACGAACCCACTTTGGGTTGGCATGAGCCGGCCGTCACGATCAGCGCCTACCTGCGGCCGTTCGAAACCTGGGCTTCGATGCCGCAGACGCTGTGGAGCGAGGACTGGCCGGAAAGTGATCGTCCGGGAACCGTCGCCTATTTCTGCGGCACGATGAACGCGACCTGGCCGACCACCGACTCGGGCGCTCACTACCTGGATCGCTACCAGCAGCAAGTGCGTGACCAGGCGGCCGATTTCATCAATGACAATCTACGACCATTCTTCCCGAATGCGTTCAACGACAACGGTTTCGACTGGCACCTGCTCAGCGGGGTCAACGGCGAGCGTGGCAGCGCCGCGCTGAACACTCAGCACCTGAGCGTCAACGTCGACCCGTCGGACCGCTATGTGCAATCGGCTCCCGGCACCGAGCGTTATCGCCTACGGCCCGACGAGAGCGGTTATGACAACCTGATTCTGGCCGGCGACTGGACAGACTGCGCCATGAACGCGGGCTGCATCGAAGCGGCGGTGATGTCGGGGCTGATCGCGGCCAACGCACTGCAGCGGCGGCACCGCTTTCACCGCCTTCGCGGTATCTATCTGCCCTGAGCCGTGCGCAGGGCCGCCGCCAGGTCGCCGCGTCGGCCAATCGTCACGCCGGCCAATCCCAACCAACCTGCCATCGCGTGTAACTCGGTGACCAGCGACTCAGCCACCCGCGCGGGCGGCTGCCCGTCTTCGACGAAGGCGCCCACCACGTGCAACGCGTCGGCCGTGCGATCGGCCTTGAGGTCGACCCGTCCCACCAATTCACCGTCGAGCAGAAACGGCCACACGTAGTAGCCGTACTGACGCTTGCTGGCCGGCGTGTAGATCTCGATGCGGTAGTGGAATCCGAACATTCGCTCCACCCGCGGACGAAAGAAAATCAGCGGGTCGAACGGACACAACAGCGCGGTCCCTTGGTCTCGCCGCGGAATAGTCTGTCCCGCAGCAAGATACGCGGGTGCCGACCATCCGTCGACCTGAACCTGCTCCAACTCGCCGGCGGCGACCAGCTGCGCGAGCGCCGGTTTGGCCTGCGTGGGGGCCAGCCGGAAGTAGTCGCGGATGTCGGGCTCGGTGGCCACTCCCAGCGCGCCGGCGGCCCGCCGCACCAACTCGCGGACCGCTTCGTCTTCGTCGACTTCACGGTTCACCACCTCGGCCGGCAACACTCTTTCGACCAAGTCGTAGTGCCGGGCGAACCCGACCCGGGTCGCGGTGGTCAGCCTGCCCGCAGCGAAGAGCGCCTCGGCCACCCACTTGGTGTCGCTTCGACTCCCCCACCAGTCGCCGCGGGGACCGCGCGGCGCGGTGGCCAGGTGGGCCTCGATCTGTCCGGCGGTGCTGGGACCGAGTTCCTCGACGGCGGCCAGGATTCTGTCGGCAAGCGTCGGGTTGGCCTTGACAATGTGCGTGCCCCAGCGGCCATGCCGATACTGGCCCATCCGCCAGCGCATCAGCGGCCAGTCGTCGACGGCCATCAATGCGGCCTCGTGCGCCCAGTATTCGACCAACAGCCGGGGTGAGCGCGCACTGTGCGCCCAGGCCGCGCGGTCGAGTACATCCCGGTCGTAGGGTCCGAGCCGGCTGAACACCGGCGCGTAGTGGGCCCGTACCGCGACCGACACCGAGTCCAGTTGCAAGACCTGGATGCGTGAGATCAACCGGCGCAGGTGCGCCCGGGTGACCGCCCCGCCGGGGTGTGGTTCGTTAAATCCTTGTGCCGCAACGGCTACTCGCCGGGCTTGGGTGGCACTGAGCTTCGAGGTCCGGATGGACACCGCGCCGAGGATACTAGTTCGCCGGCACCTTCAGCTCCCGATACGCCGATTCGAGCGTGGCTGGAACGTCGTCGAGGTCGCGGTAGACACCCATCAGTTGCTCGAGGATGTCGATCCGCTGGCGACTGGCCTGGGCCACGGCCCGCTCGGCCTGCTCGCGGTACTCGTCGGCTTCCCGCTTGGCGTCGGCGAGAAGACGCTCTCGCGCTTGGTGAGCGTCGGCGCTCAGCTCGGCCAGCTCGCGGTCGAGCAACCCTTTGGCCTCCGCATACTCGGCCTCCATGGCTCCGCGTCGCGCGGTGACTGCCTCCGCCTCGACCTCGGCCTGTGCGACGATGGCGTCGGCCTCGGCCTGTGCTTCGACTCGCATCTCCGATACTTCGTCGACCGCTCGCCGGAGCATCTGCGCCATGCGCTGTTGCACCGCATGAGGCGACGGTGAAGTGTCGGCCAGTAGCGAGACTTCCTTACGTAGCGAAGCGGCTTCGTCGCCGAGCTCTCCCAACTTCACCCTCAGGCTCTCGACATCGGCGAGCAGCATTTGCTGCTTGGTAGTCAGCATCTCCACGTGCGCATCGACCGCAGCCGGCCGATATCCCATAAAAGTACGACTGAACACTTCGGTCTCGGGTTCCACGACGGTTCCCCCCTCTGCAGAGCTGACGGGCATAACCAGTCCGATTGTGTCAGGCCTGCCCTTTGGCGCAGGTCACGCGCGTTGGTAGCTGTGAAACCGGTATCGCACCCCGGCGCGGCTGGTGTGCCACTCACCGGGCGTGCCGACCCAGTGCTCGTCGAGCACCGGTGCCACCGCATCGCCGTCATCACGGGGCAGGTCGATGTCGATTTCGGTGACCTCACACCGACGTGCCTGGGGCAATGCCAGGGCATAGATCTGTCCGCCGCCGATCACCCACGCCTCCGGGTCGGTCAGCGCATCGTCGAGGCGGTGCACCACCGCTGCACCCTCTGCCACGAAGTCATCCTGGTGAGTCAGGACGACATTTCGGCGTCCCGGAAGCGGCCGGAATCTCGGCGGAAGCGAATCCCAGGTCAGACGACCCATCACCACCGTGTGTCCCAGCGTGACCTCTTTGAAGCGGATCAGGTCCTCGGGGACTTTCCAGGGGATGTCGCCGTCCCGCCCGATCACTCCCGAGGTCGACTGCGCCCAGATCAGGCCGAGTCCACTCATACAGCGACCGGCGCTTTGATCGCCGGATGCGGATGGTAGTCCTCCACCACGACGTCGTCGTAGGTGTAGTCGAATATCGAGTTACGCGGTGCAAGAACCAGTTTCGGATATGGGCGGGCGTCGCGGGTCAGCTGCTCGGTGACCTGTTCGACGTGGTTGTCATAGATGTGGCAGTCGCCGCCGGTCCAGACGAAGTCGCCGACATCCAGGCCGGCTTGCGCGGCCATCATGTGGGTCAGCAGCGCGTAGCTGGCGATGTTGAAGGGCACGCCGAGAAACAGGTCGGCGCTGCGCTGATAGAGCTGGCAGCTGAGCCGACCGTCGGCGACGTAGAACTGGAACAGCGCGTGGCACGGAGCCAGCGCCATCTGTGGGATCTCTCCGACGTTCCACGCCGAGACGATGATGCGCCGTGAGTCCGGGTCGGTCTTGAGCAAATCCAGCGCCGCGGTGATCTGGTCGACGTGATCACCGGACGGTGTCGGCCACGATCTCCACTGCACTCCGTACACAGGGCCGAGATCGCCTGTGTCGCTGGCCCATTCATCCCAGATCGATACACCGTGGTCGTGCAACCAGCTCACATTGGAGTCGCCGCGCAAGAACCACAACAGTTCGTAGACCACCGATTTCAGATGCACCTTTTTGGTGGTGATCAGAGGGAAACCCTCGGCCAGGTCGAAGCGCATCTGATGGCCGAACAGGCTGCGGGTACCGGTGCCAGTGCGGTCGGACTTCGGTGTGCCCTGCTCGAGTACCAGCCGCAGAAGGTCCTCGTACGGGGTGGGAATCGGCACGCGTTTACCTTAGCGGCGATCGCAAGGCCGGCGAAGCCGGACGCGGCGGGTCGACGCCACAAACCCGGCGGCGATCGCAAGGCCGGCGAAGCCGGACGCGGCGGGTCGACGTCAAAAAACCCCGCGGCGATTACACGCGTCAACGGGTTGACGCCGTTGACCAGCGCCCAGTTCCAGGGAGTAGAACGGACGTCATGCCCAACATCACCGACACCATCACCACCGCCGATGGCTCCGTTCCCGTGCGACTGTTCACCCCTGACGGCCAGGGCCCCTGGCCTGGCGTTGTCATGATTCCCGACGCCGGCGGGGTCCGGCCGACCTTCAATGACATGGCCGCCACACTGGCCGATTCCGGCTACGCGGTGCTGCTGCCCGACGTGTATTACCGCCAGGGCGATTGGGCCCCGTTCGACATGAAGACCGTGTTCAGCGACGAGAGCGAGCGCAAGCGGCTGTATTCGTTCATCAGCGGCATCAGCGCTGAGAATTGGGCGTCCGACGCGAACGCGTACTTCGACTATCTGGCGGCCCGGCCCGACGTCAGCGGCACCACGTTCGGCTTCACCGGATACTGCATGGGCGGCCGGGCGGCGCTGACGGTCGCCGGGCTGGTCCCGGACCGGGTGGGCGCGGCGGCCTCGTTCCACGGCGGTGGACTGGTCACCGAGGGCGCCGACAGCCCGCATCTGCGGGCCGACCGGATTCAGGCGGCGATTTATGTGGGCGGCGCGGAGAATGACGCGTCATTCACCGCCGACCACGCCGAACAGCTGGAAAAGGCGCTCACCGCGGCGGGGGTGCGGCACACCATCGAGACCTATGCCGCCGGGCACGGTTACGCGGTGCCAGACAACCCGACCTATGACGCTGACGCGGCCGAGCGGCACTGGTCGGCGACGCGCGACTTTTTCGGGGCAAACCTCGGCGCCTAGACACCGACCGGCCTGACCGTTATTCGGGCCAGCTGTTGTGCAAGATCCGGTCGACGAAGTCGACACCTTCGAACGCGGGATCGAAATGCGCCAGCACGTCGGCGTTCATGGTGCCGAAGGTGGTCTGTGGCCGGCGCTTCATTCCGTCGTTGAAGGCCGCCAGGATGCGCTGCTTGAATTCCGGGCGCGGGTGGGCGGCGGTCACCGCGGCCAGCGCTTCGGGCGCCAACTCCGCGCGCCCCACCCCGACCACGTCGACCTCCACGCCGGCCTGCAGTAAGGCGACTTCCGGCGCCAGGAATTCGGGCACACCGGGAGTGGTGTGCAGCGCGATACCGAGCCACACCGTCGCGGCGCCGGATTCGTCAAAGCCACGGGCCGTCAAGAAGTCCCGGGCCGCATTGGCACCGTCGACCTCGAAGCGGATGCTGGACGAGCGGTAACGCTCGGTCAAGCCCAGGTCGTGGAACATTGCTGCGGCGTAGAGCAATTCGAGATCCGGCCGCAGCCCGCGCCGCTGCCCCTGCAGGGCCCCGAAGAAGTACACCCGGCGGGAATGGTTGAACAGCAACTCATCTTCGGCATCGCGGACGAACTCGGTGACTTCGTGCGCCAGCGCGCTGTCGGGCACGCGGATACCCGCGACGGTGTCGATGGACTCAACGGCCATGATCGTTCCTTTCGTCTGGTGCACTCAGTGTGGAACGGCTGGCGGTCACGGCGCATGAGGCGTAACAGCCGTCTTTCCCACGGATTGCGACACAATGAGTCGGTGGCGGAAGCCCAGGCGCAGTCGCGAGTGGTGGTCATCGTCGTGTTCGACGACGTGACGATGCTCGACGTGGCGGGAGCGGGTGAGGTTTTCGCCGAGGCCAATCGGTTCGGCGCCGACTACCGGCTTCTTTTCGCATCGGTGGACGGCCGTGACGTGACCACGTCGATCGGGACGCGACTAGGCGTTACGACAGCGATCGGATCGATCGAGTCGGCCGACACCGTCATGGTGGCCGGCAGCGACAATCTGCCCCGGCGCCCCATCGATCCCGGGCTTGTCGACGCGATCAAGACCGTCGCCGCAAGGACCCGGCGATTGGCGTCGATCTGCACGGGATCGTTCATCCTCGCGCAGGCCGGCCTCCTCGACGGTCGGCGAGCCACCACCCATTGGCACGATGTCCGATTGTTCGCGCGGGCGTTCCCCGCTGTCACGGTCGAGCCGGATGCGATCTTCGTCCGCGACGGAGATGTCTACACCTCGGCGGGAATCTCATCGGGCATCGACCTGGCCCTGGCCCTGGTCGAAATGGACTACGGCGTCGAACTGGTCCGCTCCGTGGCTCGATGGTTGGTCGTGTACCTCAAGCGAGCGGGTGGCCAGTCGCAATTCTCGGTGCTGGTCGAGTCGGCCGTCCCGCCGCAATCCCCACTGCGTAAGGTCACCGATGCCATTTCGGCCACTCCCGCAGCCGATCACAGCGTGAACAGCCTTGCCGCGCTGGCGTCCCTGAGTACACGGCAGCTCACTCGCTTGTTTCAGTCCGAGCTCGGGACGACACCGGCCCGCTACGTCGAAACGGTGCGCATCGATGCCGCCCGCGCCGCGCTGGATGCCGGCCACAGCGTCGCCGACACCGCGCGTATGGCGGGATTCGGCAGCACCGAGAGTCTTCGGCGCGTGTTCGTGGATCATCTCGGCGTGTCACCGAAGGCCTACCGCGAACGTTTTCGCACCGCGGCCCGCAGCTGACACCTCTCGGTCATCGACCGCTGCTCCAACGAGTTTGGTGGGAATTCGCAGCCATTGCGCGCATACTGATCCGCCATGCACGTCGATGCGATGACGGTCCCGCAACCGCTCGGTCAGATCGGTGAGCTGGCCAGGCGGACCCAGGCCGTCGGCTTCTCCGGCTTGCTGTTCACCGAGACCGGGCGCACCGCCTACCTGAATGCCGCGGTGGCATCGCAGTCCGCGCCGGGTCTCGAACTCTCGACCGGAGTCGCGGTGGCGTTTCCGCGAAGCCCGTTCGTCACCGCGGCCGCGGCGTGGGAACTGCAGGAGGCGTCGGGCGGCAACTTCCGCCTGGGCCTCGGCACGCAAGTACGCACCCACGTTGTTCGGCGCTACGGCGTGGATTTCGAGCGGCCGGGTCCGCGGCTACGCGACTATCTGCTGTCGGTCAAGGCGTGCTTCTCGGCATTTCGGTCCGGCAAGCTCGACCACCACGGCGAGTTCTACGATCTGGACTTCATCACCCCCCAGTGGAGTGCGGGGCCCATCGATGCGCCCGACCCCAAAGTCGACATCGCCGCGGTGAACCCGTGGATGCTCCGCATGGCCGGCGAAGTCGCCGACGGAGTGCACGTCCATCCGATCGGAGAGCCCGGCTACATCGCGCGCCACGTGTTGCCGAAAGTCGCTGAGGGAGCACATAACCTGGGCCGGTCTCCATCCGACATCGCGATCATCGTCCCGGTCTTGACGATCGTCGGGGACACCGATGAGGAACGCGACAGGCAACGCGAATCGGTTCGCGCCAGCATGGCGTTCTACGGCAGCACCCCCAACTACGCGTTCATCTGGGATGAAGCCGGCTTCGAGGGCACCACCGCCCGGATCCGGGAAAAGCAGAAAGCCGGCGATTTCGCCGGGATGGCCGCCCAGGTCAGCGATGACCACATCGCGGTGTTCGCCACCGAATCGACGTGGGACACGTTGGCCGACAAGCTGATCGAGAAGTATTCCGCAACGGCCACCCGGCTGGTGCTGTACAACGCCGTCGGCGATCCGGACCGTTTCGAGCGCTACGGCGAGATCGCCCGTCGGGTCAGCGCCCGATCAATTTCTGCATGAAGTCCGGATAGCGCGCGCCCTGCACCTCGATACCCGCCGAGGCGGTGCTGATCTCGCGGAGGTCTTCGTCGCTGAGCTCGATGTCGGCCGACCCGAGGTTCTCTTCCAAACGCTCCAGACGCCGGGTGCCGGGGATCGGCACGATCCACGGTTGCTGAGCCAGGAGCCAGGCCAGCGCGATCTGACCGGGCGTGGCGCCCTTCCGGTCGGCGATCGTCTGCAGCAAGTCGACGACGGCGCGATTGGCCTCGCGGACGTCGGCGGCAAAACGCGGGATGCTGTTGCGGATGTCGGCACTGTCGAATTGCGTGCTCTGGCTGATGTTTCCGGTGAGAAAGCCCTTACCGAGCGGGCTGTAGGGCACGAAGCCGATGCCGAGTTCGGACAGCGTCGACAGCACGCCGGTCTCCGGACTCTCCGGCTCACGCCACCACAACGAATATTCGCTCTGTAGTGCCGTCACCGGTTGCACGCCGTGAGCGCGCCGAATGTTCTGCGCCGATGCCTCCGACAACCCGAAGTGCTTCACCTTTCCGCTGTCGATCAGCTCCTTGACCGTCCCGGCGACATCCTCGATCGGGACATCGGGGTCGACCCGGTGTTGGTAGAGCAGGTCGATCGTCTCCACTTTCAGGCGCCGCAAAGAGTTTTCAGTTAACTCTTTGATGTGCTCGGGTCGGCTGTTCAGCCCGCCGATATTGCCGTCGGCTCCGAAGGCAAAGCCGAATTTGGTCGCGATCACCACCTGGCCGGCGAACGGAGCCAGCGCCTCACCGACCAGCTCCTCGTTGTCGCCGTACGCTTCTGCGGTGTCGAAGAACGTGACACCGCGCTCGACCGCACCGCGCAACACCCCGATCATCTCGGTCCTGGGCCCTGACGGGCCGAAGCCGCGACTCATTCCCATGCAGCCCAACCCAATTGCCGAAACCTCGAGATCGCGGCCCAGAATGCGGGTGTCCATGCGCTACTGCTCCTACGACGCCGGTAAATCCACCAACCCGGCCAACCGGGCGCGGTGACGGTAGGCGGTGCCGAGCGCCAACTGGTCGCTCTTGGCCCGCTTCAGATACAGATGCGCGGGATACTCCCACGTCATGCCCAGCCCACCGTGCAGTTGGACGCACTCCTCAGCAGCGTGCACGGCGGCGCCGCTGCAATAGGCCTGTGCGACCGCCGCCGCGATGGACGCGTCGCCGTCTTGACGGGCGCAGGTGTCGGCGGCGTAGCGGGCTGCCGCCGCAGCCGAGTTGACCTCGATCCACAGATCCGCCAGCCGATGCTTGATGGCCTGGTACGAGCCGATCGCCCGGCCGAACTGCTTGCGCTGCTTGGCATACGCCAACGTGGTCTCGAAACACCACTGCGCGATGCCCAGTTGCTCCGAAGCGAGCAGCGCCGCACCGGTTTCCAGCGCAACGGAGATCGCGACGTCGGCCGTTGCCGCGCCGACAGGTGTCGAGGCGGCATCGGAGAACTCGACATCGGCAAGGGGCCTCGTCATGTCCAGGCTCAGGACTGGTGACACGCTCACCCCTGCCGCGTCGCGGGCGACAGAGTGCAACTGCACGCCGTCGGGTTCGTCGACCGGAACCAGCAGTACGTCGGCATCGAGGGCGCCGGCGACGCTGGTGACGCGACCGGTGATACCCGGGCTCACCCCGGTGATCGCATCACCGGGTGCGGTGGAGATCGGCACGGCCAGCGCGGCGGTGAGCGCACCGGACGCAAGGTCTTTGACAGTCGCGGTGTCTCCGGACTGAAGCAGTGCCACGGTGGCCACCACCGCGCTGGTCAGGTACGGCACCGGCGCGACGGCACGGCCGATCTCCTCCATCACGACGGCGGCCTCACGGGCGGTCGCGCCCGCTCCGCCCAATTCTTCGGGCACCAGGAGACCGGACAGACCGAGGTCGACGGTCAGTGCCCGCCACAGGCCGGAAAAGTTTTGTGGCGCATCGTCGTACACCGATGCGATGGCCTCGGGTGAACACCGGTCGGCGAACAGCCGTCGCACGCTGTCCCGCAATGCTTCTTCGGTGTCGGAGTACAGCAGATCGCTCATCGTTCCAGATCCTTGTAGGCGACATCCTTGTCGACCCGGTGTTCCGGTGGAAGGCCGAGAATGCGCTCGGCGATGGTGTTGCGCAGGATCTCCGAGGTACCGCCTTCGATCGAGTTGCCTTTGGCGCGTAGGTAGCGGTATCCGGGTTCGCGGCCGATGAAGTCGACCGCATCGGGTTGCCGCATGGTCCAGTCGTCGTACCGCAGTCCCTGCTCCGGGTGGAGTTCAATCTCGAACCCCGACACCGCCTGCGCCAGTTTGGCGAACGTCACTTTCATTCCGGCGCCCTCGGGGCCGGGCTGACCGACCGCCAGTCGCTGCCGCAGCCGCAGACCGGTCAGGCGAGTGACCTCGGCGTCCACCCATAGCCGCATCAACTCGTCGTGCATTGCGGCGTTGCGCAATTCCGGTCGGGCGCGCCAGGCCTCGGTGACCTTGCCGATGATTCCGCTTTCGCGAGTTCCGCCGGCCATCGAGCCGATCGCCACCCGCTCGTTGTTCAGTGTCGTGGTGGCGACCTTCCAGCCACCGCCCTCGGCGCCCAGGCGATGGGCGTCGGGCACTCGTACGTCGGTCAGGAACACTTCGTTGAACTCGGCCTCGCCGGTGATCTGTCGAAGCGGCCGCACGTCGACACCCGGGTCGGTCATGTCGAGGACGAAATAGGTCAGGCCTTGGTGTTTGGGGACGCTCGGATCGGTTCGGGCCACCAGGATCGCCCGCTGCGCGTTCTGCGCGCTCGACGTCCAGACCTTCTGCCCGTTGACGATCCAGCCGTCACCGTCACGCACTGCACGGGTTGCCACCCCGGCCAGGTCAGACCCCGCCCCCGGCTCGCTGAACAGCTGACAGTAGATGTGTTCGCCGGTGAACAACGGCCGCAGGAAGTTTCGCCGCTGCTCTTCGGTGCCGAACGCGGCGATGGTCGGCGCCGCCATACCCATCCCGATTCCGTTGCGGGCGCCGCCGCCACCGGGCGGCGCACCCGCGGCGGTCAGTTCTTCTTCGACCGCTGCCTGGAAATTGCGCGACAGATCCAGGCCGCCCGACCCGACCGGAAAATGCACCCAGGCCAGTCCGGCGTCGAAGCGCGCGCCGAGGAATTCGTGCGGGTCGGTTCCTTTGGGGTCATGTTGCTCGAGCAGCACCCGCACCCGGGCCCGCACGTCCGCGGCGCTCATCGGAAGCCCGCCGGGTCGCCGAGTAACCGGCCGCCGTCCAGCACCAGGGTCTCGCCGGTGATCCAGCTCGACTCATCGGAGACCAGGAATGCCACCGCCGCCGCCACGTCGGGTGGTTCACCGATGCGTCCCAGCGCGGTACCTCCCGACACCAGATCCTCGTGGTCTTTCCACAGCGCCTCGGCCAGCTTGGTCCGAACCACACCCGGGGCGATCGCGTTCACTCTCACCTTTGGTGAAAGTTCAAGTGCCAGTTGCTTTGTCACGTGGATCAATGCGGCCTTGGTCGCGTTGTACATGCCCATGTTCGGCGCCTGGTGCATGCCGCCGATCGAGGCGGTGTTGACGATCGCGCCGCCGTGCTCTCGCATCCAGGCCTTGGCGGCCAGCGAGGTCCACAACAGCGGAGCCCACAGATTGACGTCGAAGGTCTTCGAGAAGCGGGCATGGTCCTGGTCGATCAGCGGACCGTAAGCCGGGTTGGTGCCGGCGTTGTTGACCAGGATGTCGATGCTGCCGAACCGGTCGAGCGTCAGATCGACGCAATGCCGGGCGGCGTCCTCGTCGACCGCGTGGGCCGCGACGCCGACCGCATTGCCGCCGACTTGCTCGGCCGCGGCATCAGCACTCTCCTGTTTGCGGGACGTCAGCACGATGTTCGCACCACCGAGCGCCAGCCGTTGCGCGACGGCCAGCCCGATCCCGCGGGATCCGCCGGTGATGATCGCGGTGCGGCCGTTGAAGTTCGGTGTGGTCATAGTGCCTCCATCAGGCTGTGTTGGTAGCGACGCATGCCGCGCAGCCAGCGGTCATAGTCGGCGCCCTTGTGCCGGTACATTTCCAGCACGGCGGGGTGCGGCAGGATCAGGAAGTGCTCGTCGTCGACCGCGGCGAGCACGATCTCGGCGACGTCGGCCGGCTCGATCACGTCACCCGCGGAGGTGACGGCACGAGTCGCGAGCCGGGCCAACGGGTCGTCGGACTCCCCTGGGGAATACAGCAATTTGGTGTTGACGCCCATCGGGCACAGGCAACTGACCCGCACGCCCTGGTCGCCGAAGGTGATGTTCAACCACTCGGCGAAGCCGACCGCAGCGTGCTTGGTCACCGAGTAGGTGGCCGACCCGAGTTGGGTGAGCAGCCCGGCAGCCGAGGCGGTGCTGATGAAATATCCCTCGCCACGTTCGACCCACGCGGGCACCAGCAATTGCGCCGCCCGGATGTGGGCCCGCAGGTTGACGTCCAGGGACTGATCCCACTCCGCGTCGCTCACCTCGAGGCCGGACACCCCGGTGATGCCGGCGTTCGCGAAATACAAGTCGACGGGCCCGAATGTCGTGTTTGCCAACGCGATCAAGCGCTGGATATGTGCACTGTCGGAGACGTCACCACCGGAGGCGACGGCCACACCGGGCCGCTCGGCATTGATCCCGTCGGCCACCGCCTGCGCGGCGGCGCCGTCCAGGTCGGCGACAACCACCCGGGCATCCTGCTGCGCCAGCTTTGCCGCCAGCGCCGCGCCGATACCGTTGCCACCGCCGGTGACGATGGCGACCTTGTCGGCAACTTTCACGAGCGACTCCCTTCTTCTTTGTGCAGCAGCCTGATGATCCATCCCCGGGTATCCGCCGGGTCTATCACGTCGTCGAGTTCGAACGTCGTCGCCGAGGTCAGCGCCTTCCCATGCTGGTACGCGGCCGCGACCAACGTGTCGAACAGTGCCTGACGTTCGGTGGGGTCCTCGACGGCGGCCAGTTCCTTGCTGAATCCCAGCCGGACCGCACCCTCGAGGCCCATGCCGCCGATCTCCCCGGTCGGCCAGGCGACGGTGAACAGCGGGGCACGAAAAGACCCGCCCGCCATCGCCATTGCGCCCAGCCCATAGCCTTTGCGCAGGATCACCATGCCGAACGGCACGGTCAGCCGCGCGCCGACGATGAACAGTCTGCTGAACCGCCGCACCGCGGCATCGACCTCGGCGTCCGGGCCGACCATGAAGCCCGGTGTGTCGCACAACGAAATGATCGGCAGCCCAGCCGATTCGCAGAGCGTCAGGAAATCGCCCATCTTGTCGGCGGCCTCGGCGTCGATGGCGCCACCGAGGTGATGACTGCTGTTGGCGACCACGCCGAACGGCACGCCCTCCACCCGTACGAGTGCGGTGAATATGCCGACGCCGTAATCGGCCCGCAACTCGAGAACAGATCCGACGTCGGCCACCGTCTCGACAGCGTGGTGGACGTCGTAGGCCCGTAACCGATTCTCCGGCACCACATGTCGGGCGCGTCGCGGGTCAGGCGCCTCCCAGTCGACCTGTCGGCCTTGGAAATACGACAGGTAGCGCTTGGCCAGCGCAACGGCGTGCGCCTCGTCGCGGGCGGCCAGCCCGACGACACCGTTGCGCCGCTGCACATCGATCGGCCCGATGTCTTCCGGCCGGTACCGGCCGAGTCCCCCACCCTCGATCATCGCGGGGCCGCCCATGCCGATGTTCGCCTCCGGCGTCGCGATGATCACGTCACAGGTGCCGGCCAGCGCGGCGTTGCCGGCGAAGCAGCGACCGGAGACGATCGAGACCAGCGGGACCCGGCCGCTCAACGCGCCGAGCGCACGGAAGGTCGGCACGTCGAGACCGGCGATGGTCGCGACGTCGGTGTCGCCGGGGCGCCCTCCCCCGCCCTCGGCGAACAGCACGACGGGCAGCCGCTTGCGCGCGGCCAGGTCGAAGACCCGATCGGTCTTGGCGTGGTTGCGCATGCCCTGGGTGCCCGCGAGCACCGTGTAGTCGTAGGACAGCACCGCAACCTCGGCGCCGCCGATCCGGGCTACCCCGGCAACCAGTCCGTCGGCCGGCGTGTTGGCGATCAGGTCCTCTTCCGAACGTCGGCTGCGCTGCGCGGCGACGGCCAGCGCGCCGTATTCGATGAAACTCCCCGGGTCGACGAGGTCGTCGATGTTCTCGCGCGCGCTGCGTCGATTCTGGTTGTGCCGCTTGGTGATCGCCGCCGGCCGACCCTCGTCGAGAGTGAGCAGGTGTCGGCGCCGGACCTCATCGAGATCGCCGCGATCGTGGTCGAGGTCCAACGCGTCCACGTCGTCGGCGCCGCTGCCGTCGCCGGTTCGGGTGAACACCACCAGCGGGTCACCGGTCCCGATCACCTGACCGGGCGTCACCAGTATCCGCACCGCGCGCAGCGCTTCGGGAGCGGTCAGCACGTGGTGCATCTTCATCGCTTCCACAACCGCAAGTTGCCGGCCCGCCGCCAGCTCACTGCCCTCGGTCGCAACCTCGATCACCGTGCCGGCCAACTGCGCGCGCAGCACTTCCTCACCGGGATACAGCTCCGGTGCCGCGAGCCGGGTCTCGTGACTCCAGGTCTGTGTGCCCCTCAGCAATGCGGGAAGGTTGTCGTCGACAAAGCTCGTGGTGAGCGGACCGGCGTGCGTGTCACTGTGCGACAGGATCGCCCGGAGAAGGCTGATGTTGGTCCGGATGCCCTCGACGCCGAATTCGTCGAGCGCGGTCTGCGCCTTGCGCAGCGCGGCGGAAAACGACGATCCGCGCACCCGGGTGATCACCTTGGCCAGCAACGAGTCATATCGCGGGCTCGGTGTCAGCCCGGCACGACCGAAGGTGTCCACCCGCACTCCGGGTCCGCTCGGCGGCGAGAACGCCGCGAGGGTGCCCGCCGCCGGCGTCACCGTCCCGTCGGCGTCCATCGTCTCCATGTTGACCCGGGTCTGGATCGCGATACCGCGCACCGCGGCCAGCGCGCCGACCACGTCGTCGCCGTCGGCTGTCACTCCGGCCGGCAACCTCAACTGGTGAAATGGCGCACCCAGGGCGATCCGAAGCTGCACGGCCACCAGGTCGACGCCGGTGACTTCTTCGGTGACCGTGTGCTCGACCTGGATCCGCGGGTTGACCTCGAGGAAAACGAATTGTTCACCGCTGACCAGGAATTCGACTGTGGCGATGCCACGGTAGTCGGCCCGCGCGCACAGCCGTACCGCTGCCCGGTGCAGATCGCGCCGCAGAGTCGGGGAAAGACCCTGTGCCGGTGCGATTTCGATGAGCTTCTGGTGTCGTCGCTGAATGCTGCAGTCGCGGTCGCCCAGTGCCAGCGCACGAGCGGCGGTGGCGACGACCTGCACCTCGATGTGTCGGGCGTCGGACAGGTGCGCTTCGGCGAACACCGCCGGGTCGCCGAAACCGTGTTCGGCTTCGGCGGCGCACTGGCGGTAGGCGTCGTCGATCTGTTCGGCGTTGCGGACGATCCGCATTCCGCGACCGCCGCCACCGGACAGCGCTTTGATCACGATCGGGCTGCCCTGCGTGGCCGCGAACGCGTGGACCTCGTCGAGGCTGCTCGGCCCGTCGGTGGCGGCCAGCACCGGCACCCCGGCCGCGGTCGCCGCCGTGCGGGCCGAGGACTTGTTACCGAACAACTGCAGTGCGGCGGCGTCCGGTCCGACGAAGGTCAACCCTGCGCTCCGGCATGCCGTCGCAAATTCGGATTGCTCGCTGAGGAACCCGTAGCCGGGATGCACCAGCTCCGCGCCTGCGTTCTTGGCCGCCGCCAGGATCGCGCCATGGTCCAGATAAGCGGCCGGTCCCGCGCCCGGCAGCGCGATCGCCTCGTCCGCCGCATGCACATGCGGGCTGTCGGCGTCGTCCTCGGCGTAGACGGCGACCGTGCCGATCTCCATTTCGGTTGCGGTGCGGATGATTCGGAGCGCGATCTCACCGCGGTTGGCGATCAACAGACGCGTCAACGGCGGTCCTTGTCCGGATCGGCTCTGATCAAATTCGGCATCCATCCCGATCACATCATGCCGCTGCCGCTATTGCCCCACGATTGGCCCCCACGTCCGGCTGGAACGAGTAGTTTCATGCCGGGGTGCCGACCCGCGGGGTGTGGTCTCTCACAGACCCCGCCGCGCACCGAGGATCCAGCAGCGAGTCGAAGGACGAGATGACGAAGCCTTTCCTGATTGCAGCCGTCGGCGGCGTGCTCGCGGCGGCCGGATTGACCGCCACGGCGGCCCCCGCCGGCGCCGGGTGCCTGAACCCCGCATGGCCGGGCCACCCACTGGCACAGATGTGTGACAGTCCCGTCGACTCCGACGGCATGTGGGAACGGTGTGTCACGTACTTTCCCGGCGGCCCGCTGAACCCGGCCGAGGTCGATTGCAACACGATGAGTGTGGGCGACCCTCCGAAGCTGGCCGACCCCGTCTTCGCGACACCGTTGTCCCACATCGACCCGTAGCGTCACAACCAGAACGAGGTTAACCGGTGGCCGGGGTCTCCTTGCTGGGGTAATTTCGGCGGATGTCGATCAACCGTCGCAAAGTCCTTGGCGGAGCGGGCTTGGCGGGCGCGGCCGCCGCGGCCGGTGTGGGCGTCGATCACCTGGTCTCCGGTCAGCACACCGACGGCGAGGTGTCGCTGGCCGATGACGCGGCACGCTTCGGCGATCCACGTTTGCCTGCCGAGACCATCACCTCGCACTCGCATCTGTTCCACCTCGGCGCCTCACCGGTCAGCAGCTTCGACGGCGGACACTTCCAACAGGCGGACGAGGAGAGCTTCCCGATCCTCAAAGGTCAAGCGGCCAGCATCGTCTCGCTGACCTTGCAGCCCGGCGGTATTCGTGAACCACACTGGCATCCCAGCGCCTGGGAGATCAACATCGTCACGAGAGGCGTCGCCAGCTGGTCCCTGGTCGACGGCAACGGCAACCACGAGCACTTCGACCAGAAGGTCGGCGATGTTGTCTTCGCCCCGCAGGGCTCCTTCCACTACTTCGAGAACCGCGGTTCAGACGACATGAAGATCGTGATTGTTCAGAACACCAGCGCGCCTGAGGCCAAAGACAATATCGGCATCGGCGAGTCGATCAGCAAACTGCCGCCCCGGGTGCTCTCGGCTCTGTTCGGCGTTCCCGCGAAGACCTTCGACTCCTTCACCAAGCACGACAAAGCGATCCTGATCCTGAGACGGCAGTAGGGACAACCGATGACTGATGACGCCGAACGCTTCGGCAACCCCCGCATACCCGCCGAGACCATCGCCGCACGGTCGCACCTGTTCGGACTGAGCGCCGTGGCCCCGGCGACATACGACGGTGGCTCACAAAGGCAGGCGCACGAACAGAACTTCCCGATACTCACCGGCCAAGAGGCCAGCATTCAACTGATCACGTTGCAGCCCGGCGGTATTCGTGAACCACACTGGCATCCCAGCGCCTGGGAGATCAACCTGGTCACGAAAGGCGTCGCGAGCTGGGTTCTGATCGACGGTAACGGCAATCACGAGAGCTTCGAGGCCCGCGTCGACGACCTGGTGTTCGCCCCCCAGGGTTCACTGCACTATTTCGAAAACCTGGGCACCGAGGATCTGGACGTGCTGATCATCCAGAACTCCAGTGCGTCCGAGGACAAGGACAACATCGGCATCGCCGAGTCGCTGAGTCAGATTCCGCCACAGGTGTTGTCGGCCATCTTCGGTGTTCCGGCGGACACCTTCAACTCGTTCAAGAAGTTCGACAACGCCGTCACCATCTTGCGCCCGCACTGACCGCGATCACTCCATCAGCGTCGCCGCGAGCGTTGCACCCAACTCGTAGGCACGCTCGCGGACGCCGGCGTCGATCGCGCCGGTGATCTCCAGCGCGTCAGCGGCTTTGGCCAGCGACAGCCCCGTCGCCACCTTGTCGACCGACGACACGGCGCCGACGGTGTCATTGTTGCCGTGCACCCAGAGACCGTACGGCCGGCCCATCACATGGTCCAGCCCCGGGTAGTAGACGGTGTCGAAGAAGTGCTTCAGCGCGCCGGACATGTAACCGAGGTTCGCCGGCGTGCCGAACAGATAACCGTCCGCGTCGAGCAGATCGGGAACCGTCGCCGCCAGCGCCGGACGTGCTATCACGTCCACGCCGTCGATGTCGGGATCGTTGGCGCCGGACAGCACCGCCTCGAGAAGCTCACGAGTGGCCGGAGACGGGGTGTGGTGAACGACCAACAGCGTCTTGCTCATTCGCGCCCCTGCAGCTCGACAGCTTTCTTCATGGCTTCCCGTGCACGGCCGCGGTCGCCCGCATAGTCGTAAGCGCGGGCCAGTCGGTACCAGCGACGCCAGTCGCCCGGATGAGTTTCCACTTCGGTACGTACGTCAGCGAACAACGCGTCCGCGGCGGCACGCTCGATGCGACCCGACGGACGGCGCGGCAGCGCGCTCACGTCGAGCTCCATCCCGTCGGCAGCGGCAAGGCGGGCCAGTTTTTGATGCGCGAATCCCGCGCGCAGCGTGGCGACCATCGCCCACAACCCGATCGCGGGCAGGATCAGCAGCGCGGCCCCCAGTGCGACCGCGACGCCACCCCCGGAGCCGATCATCAGGATCGCGGTCCTGCCCAGCAGCACGATGTAGGCCAGCAGCGCCGCGCACATCAGCGCGATCATCAACTGGACGGGCACACCACGCCGCGTGGGGGTCATTGCAGATCGAGCAACGATTCGATTCCTAGTGTCAGGCCCGGATGTTCGGCCACCCGACGGACCGCCAGCAGGACGCCGGGCACGAAAGAGGTGCGGTCGATGCTGTCGTGCCGGATGGTCAGGGTCTCGCCCAACGTGCCGAACAACACTTCCTGGTGCGCGACGAGTCCGGCCAGCCGCACCGAATGCACCGGGACACCGTCGACGTCGGCGCCGCGGGCGCCCGGCAGACCCGTGCTGGTGGCATCCGGGTTGGGCGGCAGGTCTTTTCGCGCCTCGGCGATCAACGCGGCGGTTCGAGCCGCCGTCCCCGAGGGCGCATCGGCCTTCTGCGGGTGATGCAACTCGATCACTTCGACCGACTCGAAGAACGGCGCGGCCTGCTTGGCGAAATGCATGGACAGCACCGCCCCGATGGCGAAATTGGGTGCGATCAGCACCGAGACACCGGGCTTGGCCGCCAACCACGCCCGCACCTGCTGCAGCCGCTCTTCGGTGAACCCGGTGGTACCCACCACGGCGTGAATGCCGTTGTCGATCAAGAACTCGAGATTAGGCATGACGACGTCGGGGTGGGTGAAGTCGATGACGACCTCGGTCTTGTTGTCCGTCAATAGGCTCAACGCATCACCGGCGTCGACCTCGGCCGACAGCGCGAGATCGTCGGCGGCCTGCACCGCCTGCACCATCGTCGCACCGACCTTGCCCCTGGACCCCAACACCGCTACCCGCATGTCAGACACCCTAGAGCGTGTCTCTCACGTCGACTCGAGGTGCTACGGCGACACCGCTCGTCGAGTCGTCACCGTGCGTTCACCGGTCTGTCCACGAAACGCACGCGAGCAGCGAAGCCGCTGTGGTACCCACCAACGGACGCACCGACCAGCTCGATGAAAGGAACCGGATCATGACGATCACACGTGGCTTCGCCGCCGGCGCGATGTTGGCCGGTCTCGCCGTGGTACTCACGGCTCCGGTGGCTGCGGCCGACCAGCTCGACGGCCACTACATCGAGACGGAAACCTTCCCGGACGGTCACCAGAACCCGCCGTCAGACTGGTACATCACCCCCTGCGGCGACGGATGCGCGACGGTCAAACACATCGGGACCGCGCACCTGGCCGACGGTCAATGGACGCTGGAGGGCAGGGGTGGTGCCACTTGCGAGGACGGCGGCGACGTGCGCGACGCGATCGCGTTCCACTACACCTGGGATCCAGCAACGCTCGACGGCGACGTCAAGATCACCAACAAAGTCGCGGCCTGCGGTAACCCCCAGGGGTACCAGGAGACCAACAAGCTGCACTTGGCGCTGGCGCCCTAAGCGTCGATCACCACGCGTCCACCGGTCGCTCGCGAGACGCACACCAGCATCTCGCCGGCGGATTCGGCGGTACGACCACGATGGTCGACCTGCCCGCTGAGCACCGTGACCTTGCAGGTTCCGCAGAAGCCCTGCCGACAGGAGTGCGCGGTCGTCGGGTTGTCGTCGAGCATGACGTCGAGCGCCGAGCGATTGGCCGGGATCGAGAGCAGCCGCCTGGAACGCGCGAGCTCGAGCTCGAAGGGTTTGCCGTCGACGACCGGCGCCGGGCTGAATCGCTCGTAATGCAGTGGTGCGTCGGCATGTTCGGTACGAGCGATGCGCACCGATTCCAGCATCCCGGTCGGGCCGCACACATAGACCGCGGTGACCGGGGTCGCGTCGATCAGCAGATCGTCGGCGGTGGCGAGCCGCCCACGCTCGTCGTCGGCCCATACCGTGACCCGCCCGGAATCCAGCGCCAGCACTTCGTCCAGCAGCGGCATGTATTCCCGGCTGCGACCGGCATAGACTGCGCGCCAGTTCATTCCGCGTTGCTGCGCGGCCCGCATCATGGACAGGATCGGTGTCACACCAATGCCTCCGATGACGAACAGCACGTCTCGTTCGTCGCCGCCGAGATAGAACGCGTTACGCGGGCCTTCGAACACCAACCGGTCGCCCACGGCGAAAGCGTCGTGCACTTCGATCGAGCCACCACCGCCATCGGCGATGCGGCGCACCGCGATTCGGTAGTCAGTGCGTCGGCCGGGCGGGCCACACAGCGAGTACTGACGACGTCGCCCCGATGGCAGTTGCACGTCGATATGGCTGCCGGGGGTCCACGACGGAAGCAACCCGCCGTCCGGGTCGGCGAACGTCAGCGCGACCACGTCCGGGCTGAGTCGTTCGCGTTTGGTGATCACCGCGGTGTGGGTGCGGCCCACCGCGGCCACCCGAGACGGTTTCCAACGACTCGTCACCGAGAAGCCGCTGAGCAGCACGACCAGGCCCCACACCGCCGTCGAGAACCGGTCGCGCTTCCGGCGGCCGTAGAGGTCGGCGGGCCTGCTGGCCCAAATGCTGTGCGACACAGTGACCTCAGGGCCGAAGATCGTAGCGGGCCAACAGCCGGATCAGCGAGGGGCTGATACGTCGCAGCGCGTATCCGACCCGGGATTCGGCCGCGATCGGAACCACCGGCGAGCCGCTCTTGACCGCTTTGACGATCGCCTTGGCGGTGGCTTCCGGGGTGAAGTTGCGACGCCGGTAGATGATGTCGGCCTTGTGCCGGGCGCTGTCCTGTTCGTCGGCCGTCATTCCGGCGTAGACGGTGTTCTTCGCGATGTTGCTGTTCACGAATCCCGGGCACACCGCGGTCACGGTGATGCCGTCGTCGGCTAGGTCGGCGCGCAGGGATTCGCTGAATGCCAGCACCGCGGCTTTGGTTGTGCCGTAGGCGATCATCGACTTCGACGGAAGAAACGCCGCGGCCGACGACACGTTGATGATGGTGCCGCCCTGACCACGGTCGACCATCTGCGCGGCGAACGCCCGGCTTCCGTTGAGCACGCCGTGCAGGTTGACCCCGAGGATGTTGTCCCAGTTCGCCGACGTGGTCTCCAGGAATCGGCCGGCCATGCCGATGCCGGCATTGTTGACCAGGATGTCGACCACGCCGTGGTCGTTGTGGACTTGCGCGGCAAGGGCATTGATCGCGTCCTCGTCACTGACGTCGGCCTGGTAGGCGGCGGCGCCCGCACCGGTGTCGCGGACCGCGGCGGCGGTGTCCTGCGCGGCGGCCAGGTCGCGGTCGACTATGACGACGGTGTCGGCGCCATGGCGAGCCAACTCCAGGGCGGTGGCGCGTCCGATACCGGCGCCCGCGCCGGTGACCAGCGCGAGTTTGCCCCGCACGTCGCGTGGGCCCGGCTGCACGGCACCTGCTGTCACCGGGGCGGTGCCGTCGACGTGCCGATCGATCCATTCGGCCGCCAGCCGTGCGATGACGTCCGGACGCGCGGTGACCACCCAGTGGCCCCCTTCGATGGGAATGACCCTGCTGCCCAACGGGATCGATCCGGTGAAGCGCTGCAACGCGGGCGTGACGAACAGATCCATCCGCGGCGCCAATACCTGTACCGGGACGGTGGTGTGCGGCAGTGTCGGGCCGGGCGACAAGAAGGGCCCTGGCATGTTGGCGCGGTAGAGGTTGAGTCCGTTGACGTAGTCGCCGGTCGAGCGAACCGGTCCACTGGGCCGGCTCTGGGTGCTGGAGTTGCCGATACGGCCAAAGGCCTCAACGAGTTTGACACCGACTCCGGCCCGGATCAGAAGTTCAGGCAGTCCGCGGGCCAGGAATAACCAGATATAGCCCGATGCGAAGAATTGTCGGGTCACATCGACCAGACCGCGGGGAGTGCGAGCCGACCGCAGGAACTTGCCCGCATATGTCAGATGCGGTCCGGATATCGAGGTGAACGAGGCGACCTTGCCCATCACCGTCTCATCGGTGATTGCTGCCCACGATTGAATCGAGCCCCAATCGTGCGCCAGCACGTGGACCCGACCGACATCGAGGCTGTCGATGACGGCACCGATGTCGGAAACCAGTTGAGCGAAGCGGTAATCGGACCGCGCGGCCGGGCGCGCGGACTCACCCGCTCCCCGGACGTCGTAGGCGACGACGTTGTATGTGCCGGGGTGATGCTCGAGGAGCACTTCGGCGACGCCGTCCCACAGATGATGGTTGTCGGGGTAACCGTGGATGGCGAGCACGGTCGGCCGGTTGGGATCGATATCGGTGTAGGCGTACACCGCGAGTGCGATTCCGTCGGAAGCGATCACGGTACTGCGGGTCGGCGCGTGAACAGCAGCTGCCGAAGCGATGGTCATGGGATCCTCTCGGCTCAGTGCGAGGCGCGGGCGGCGGGTGAGATCGCCAGGTAGTCGACCGCCTTCTCCACCCCGCCGAGTTGCGAGGGATGGAAGCGGGGCAGGTAGTAGGCGACGATGATTCGGATGAATCGCATCGGTCCCGGCATCAGACCGCGTCGCGCCGCCGTGACGTAGTCACGCCAGCGTGGTTTGGCCCCGGGTGGGACATGCGGGTCCACGGAGTACATGAACCGCACCCCGCGCACCCAGATCAGGAAGATCATCGGGGTCACAATTAGTTGCGTCCGAATCTGTCGCAGGTAACCGGCCCGCAGGTGCTTCATCAGGTCGAAGGCCACCGCCTTGTGTTCGACTTCTTCGGCGCCGTGCCAGCGGAGCATGTCCAGCATCACCGGGTCGGCGCCGATCGCGTCGAGTTCCGGGGTGTTGAGAATCCACTCACCGAGAATCGCGGTGTAGTGCTCGATCGCCGAGACGAGGGCGACGCGCTCGAGCAGCCAGCTGCGCTGTCGTCGGACGCTCCACCGCGGCCGGTCACCCAGGAGCTTGGCGAACAGCCAGCCGATCTGGTCGGTGAAGGGTGTCACGTCCACGCGGTTGGCCGCGAAGTACTCTTGCACACCGGTGTGAGCCTGGGCGTGCATCGCCTCCTGGCCGATGAAACCCTGCACGTCGAGGCGCAGTTCGTCGTCCTTGATCAACGGCAGCGCCTGCTTGAACAGGTCGACGAAGAATTCCTCGCCGGCAGGCAGCAGGAGGTGCAACACGTTGAGCATGTGCGTGGTGAACGGCTCGCCGGGCACGTAGTGAAACGGCAGCTTCGCCCAGTCGAAGGCGACGTCGCGCGCCTCGAGGACCAATCGCTCGTGATCGGCCAACGTGCCTCCACCTGCCAGGTGGGGGCCGACAGCCTCGTCGTTGACCGTGAACATCTGCAGCAGCATACCCGGTACCGCCGGTATCGGGAATACGGCGCGGTCAGACCGGGGCGGCCCCACGCAGGTGCTCGAAGATCAGCGACGTCTGGGTGCCGGCGACGTCGCTGTCGGCGTTGAGGTTGTCCACCACGAAAGAGCGCAGGTCGGTGATGTCACGCGCGGCAACGTGCAGGATGAAATCGTCGGTACCGGCGAGGAAGTACACGTCCATCACCTGCGGGCGGCGGCGAATCTGCTGGATGAAGTCGCGGATCTTCCCCCGCGCATGCGACTGCAGGCTGACCGAGATCATGGCTTGCAGAGGCAATCCCACGGCTGCCGGGTCGATATCGGCGTAGAAGCCGCGGATGACTCCCATCTCGAGGAGTCGACGCACGCGCCCGTGGCAGGTCGACGCCGCGATGTGCAACTCCTCGGCCAGTGCGCTGTTGGTCATCCTGGCGTCGGCATGCAGGAGACCCAGTATTTTACGGTCCAGAGCGTCGAGACCCGCAGGCCGAAGATCGTTCGGCGCCGCCTTGTCTGCGCTCGAATTTGTCGACTTTTCTTCGATCATTTGTGAATCGTATTAGTAAGTCTTCATCAGCTTTGCACTTACGCCGAAGTTTCTTCACAATTGAGGGTATGCGTGTTGGCATCCCAACCGAAGTCAAAAACAACGAGTTCCGGGTCGCGATCACCCCCTCCGGTGTCGCCGAATTGTCCCGCCGCGGGCACGAGGTCCTGATCCAGGCGGGCGCGGGCGAAGGCTCGGCGATCACCGACAGCGACTTCAAAGCGGCAGGCGCGCAACTTGTTTCCAACGTCGACAGTTTGTGGGCCGAGGCCGAGCTGGTGCTCAAGGTGAAAGAGCCCATACCGCAGGAGTATTCGCGGATGCGGCGACACCAGACGCTGTTCACCTACCTGCACCTGGCCGCGTCGCGGCCGTGTACCGAGGCGCTGCTGGCTTCGGGCACCACGTCGATCGCCTACGAGACCGTGCAGACCGCCAATGGCGCCCTGCCGCTGCTGGCCCCGATGAGCGAGGTAGCGGGCCGGCTGTCAGCACAGGTCGGCGCCTATCACTTGATGGGCACCCACGGTGGTCGCGGCGTCCTGATGGGCGGTGTGCCGGGCGTGGAGCCGGCCTCGGTGGTGGTCATCGGCGCGGGGACCGCCGGCTACAACGCCGCCCGGGTCGCGCATGGGATGGGCGCCGCGGTCACGATGTTCGACATCAACATCGACAAGCTGCGCGAGATCGACCATGCGTTCAGCGGCCAGGTGCAGACCCGCTACTCGACGGCGATGGAATTGGAGACGTCGGTCAAACGTGCCGACCTGGTCATCGGCGCGGTGCTGTTGCCCGGCGGCAAGGCCCCGACGTTGGTCTCGAATTCCCTTGTCGAGCGCATGAAGCCGGGCGCGGTCCTGGTCGACATCGCTATCGATCAAGGCGGATGCTTCGAGGCGTCGCGGCCGACCACCCACGATGACCCGACGTTCGTCGTGCACGACACGGTGTTCTACTGCGTGGCCAACATGCCTGCCGCCGTCCCCGCCACCTCGACGGTCGCACTGATCAACGCCACCATGCCGTACGTGATCGACCTCGCCGACCACGGCTGGCGAGCCGCGTGTCAGTCGAATCCCGCTCTTGCCGCCGGGCTTTCGACACACGACGGCGCGCTGCTCAGCGAGCAGGTCGCCACAGATCTCTCGTTGCCGTTCACCGATCCGGCGGCAGTGCTGGCCTAGAGATCGCCGGGCCTGGCCGCACAGTTGGTTTACCTCGTCGCGGGCGGACTCAGACGTGGCCGAGCGCGTCGACGATGTCTTTCGCCGGCCCGGTCTTCGCCTGCCGATAGCCGGTACCCGCCCAGAGATTGGTGCCGTGCGGATCCTCCAACTCGACGGCCGCTTTACGGATCGGTGAGGTCATCTGGTTGACCTCTGGATATCCCAGCGGCGCGATCTGATCCATCATCCGGGTGAAGTCATTCGCCAGACCTCGGGCATACCGCCCCGAAAACGCCCGCGTGACAACGGTGCTGTCGAACTGCGGATGTCCGAGCGCCGCTCGGTGCGCGGCGTTGGTGCCGGCTTCGTCGGACAACAGCAGCGCGGTACCGATCTGAGCGGCCGCCGCGCCCCGGCGCAGCACCGCGGCGACGTCTCCGGCACTCGCCAACCCGCCGGCCGCGATGAGCGGGACGTCATGTGCACTGCCGATGCGATCCAGCAGGTCGATCAGGGGTTCGGTGCCGGGGCTCATGTCGGGCGCGAACGTGCCGCGATGCCCACCGGCATCCGGGCCCTGAACGACCAGACCGTCGGCCCCGGCGGCGACCGCCACTCCCGCTTCGTACGCCGATGTCACGGTGATGTAGAGCAGCATGCCCAGAGCACCGAACCAGCGCAGCACGTCGGGCGACGGCGCACCAAAGGTGAACGACACCAACTCGGGACGGAGGTCCGCGACCACCTCGAGCTTCTGCTGGTAGCCGTCGTCGTCGCCGAATTCGGGAAAGCCGACTTCGACGTCGTAATGCTCGGCCAACTGGTCGAGCGCCTCGGCGTAGTGGTCGAGCGCGATGACGTCGGCGACGCTGGGCTGCGGCACGAAGAGGTTGACGCCGATCGGGCCGGTGGTCGCCGCTCGGGCACGCTCGATATCGCCGGCCAGGCGTTCGGCGCTGATGTAGCCGCCGGCCAGGAAGCCGAGACCACCTGCGTTGGACACCGCCGCAGCCAGGGCCGGTGTACCGGGGCCGCCCGCCATCGGTGCGCCCACGATCGGCACGTCGAGATCCCAGAACCCCAGTACCATCGCGCTACCTCGTCATAGTCCGAAGTTGTTGCGGCAGACTCTTCTTCGACTGGTGCGGCCCGAGAACAGCTGCGCCGTAGGGCTTGCGCAGCAGTTGGCGCGCAATCGCGTTGACCTCATCCAGGGTGACCTCATCGAGCTCCTGCAACGTCCGATCGATGCTTCGATGCTCAGCGTAGTTGAGTTCACCGCGACCGATGCGGTGCATCCGCGAACTCGAGTCCTCCAGTCCGAGCACCAGTCCCCCGCGCAGCGAGCCTTTGGCGATCCGGCATTCCGTCTCGGTGATGCCGTCGCGGCCGACTTCCTCGAGCACGTCGGCGGTCACCCGGGTCACTTCGGCGAACCGCTCGGGAAGGCACGCGGCATACACCGACAGAGCTCCGGCGTCGGAGAACGTGTCCAACGACGAGTACACCGAGTACGCCAGTCCGCGCGACTCCCGAACCTGTTGGAACAGGCGTGAACTCAGGCCACCGCCGAGCGCCGTGTTCAGCACCGACAAGGCCCAACGATGCTTCCAGTGTCGACCCGGGGTTCGCACACCGAGAAACACGTGGGTCTGCTCGGCGTCCCGGTTGGCCACCGACAGGCGCGGGCGACCGGTGACGCGGCCGGCGCCCTTGCGCGGCTCTATCGCGTGCCGGCCTCGCACCAACCGTGGCCCGAAGTGCTCGCGTACCAATGCGACGACGTCGTCGTGGTCGACGTTGCCGGCCACCGCGACGACCATCCGCTCGGGCGTGTAGCGCCGCTGGTGAAACGAATGCAGCTGAGCCCGCGTCATCGACGACACCGACTGCACGCTGCCGATCACCGGGCGCCCGACTGGATGATCGCCGAACAACGCCGCCAGGAACTGGTCGGCCAGCGCGTCCTCGGGATCGTCGTCACGCATCGCGATCTCTTCGAGGACGACAGCGCGTTCCAGCTCGACATCGCTTGCGGCGCAACGTCCATTGAGCACCACATCACTGACCAGGTCCACGGCCAGCGCGAGGTCAGTGTCGAGGACGTGCGCGTAGTAGCAGGTGTGCTCCTTGGAGGTGAACGCGTTGAGCTCCCCGCCTACCGCGTCCATCGCCTGCGCGATGTCGACGGCCGTGCGCGTCGGGGTCGACTTGAACAGCAGATGCTCCAGAAAATGCGCGGCACCAGCCACCGTGGCACCCTCGTCGCGCGACCCGACGCCGACCCACACCCCGACCGACGCCGACCGGACGCCGGGCAGGTATTCGGTGACAACCCGCAGCCCGCCGGGTAGTGACGTGCGCCGAAACGCCGCGGCAGGCTCAGAACTGCGCCGGCCGCGGCGTAACGAAGGCGTCCCCGGGCTAACTGCTGGCCGTCGCGGCATCGGCTTCCGTCGGCGACGAATCTGCCTGCGCGGACTCTGCGCTGGGGGCAGCGTCACCGTTGCCGGCGGCACCGGCAGCGTCATCGTCGACCAGCACCAGGGAGATCTTGCCCCGCTTGTCGATGTCGGCGATCTCCACGCGCAGCTTGTCACCGACGCTCACCACGTCTTCGACCTTCGCGATGCGCTTACCCCGACCGAGCTTGGAGATGTGCACCAACCCGTCGCGGCCCGGCAGCAGCGACACGAACGCACCGAAATCGGTTGTCTTGACCACGGTTCCGAGGAACCGCTCGCCGGTCTTGGGCAGCTGCGGGTTGGCGATCGCGTTGATCTTGTCGATCGCGGCCTGCGCGGCCTCGCCGTTGCTGGCGCCGACGAACACCGTGCCGTCGTCCTCGATCGAGATCTGCGCGCCGGTCTCCTCGGTGATCGAGTTGATCATCTTGCCCTTGGGCCCGATCACCTCGCCGATCTTGTCGATCGGCACCTTGATGGTGGTGATCCGCGGCGCGAACGGGCTCATCTCGTCCGGCGCGTCGATGGCCTCGGCCATCACCTCGAGGATGGTCAGCCGCGCGTCCTTGGCTTGGGAGAGCGCACCCGCCAGCACCTTCGACGGGATCCCGTCGAGCTTGGTGTCCAACTGCAGGGCCGTGACGAAGTCCTTGGTGCCCGCGCACTTGAAGTCCATGTCGCCGAAGGCATCCTCGGCGCCGAGGATGTCGGTGAGGGTGACGAAGCGACGCTCGGTCTTGCCGTCCACCTCGACGTCATCGGAGACCAGACCCATCGCGATGCCGGCCACCGGCGCCTTGAGCGGCACACCGGCGTTCAGCAGCGACAGGGTCGAGGCGCACACCGAGCCCATCGACGTGGAACCGTTGGAGCTCAACGCTTCCGACACCTGACGGATGGCGTACGGAAATTCCTCGATGCCGGGCAGCACCGGCATCAGGGCCCGCTCCGCCAGCGCGCCGTGACCGATCTCGCGCCGCTTGGGCGAGCCGACCCGGCCGGTTTCGCCGGTGGAGAAGGGCGGGAAGTTGTAGTGGTGCATGTAGCGCTTGGACGTCTCCGGCCCCAGCGAGTCGATCTGCTGGGCCATCTTGACCATGTCTAGGGTGGTGACACCCATGATCTGGGTTTCGCCACGCTCGAACAGCGCGCTGCCGTGCGCCCGCGGGATCACCGCAACCTCAGCCGACAGCGCACGGATGTCGGTGATGCCGCGACCGTCGATGCGGAAGTGGTCGGTCAGGATGCGCTGGCGCACCAGCTTTTTGGTCAACGACCGGAATGCGGCGCTGACTTCCTTCTCACGTCCCTCGTAGGTCTCGGCGAGCCGCCCGAGCACCTCGGACTTGAGCTCGTCGGTGCGCTGGTCGCGCTCGGCCTTGCCGCTGATGGTCAGCGCCTTGGCCAGCTCGTCGGTGGCCACCGAGGACACCGCGTAGAAGACGTCGTCCTGGTACTCCGGGAACAACGGGTACTCGGCAGTCTCCTTACCGGCGGCGTCGTGCAGCTCCTGCTGAGCGGTACACAACGCGGCGATGAACGGCTTGGCGGCCTCCAGGCCCTCTGCCACAACGCTTTCGGTGGGCGCACCCGCCCCGGCGGCGATGAGGTCGATCACGTTGTCGGTGGCCTCGGCCTCGACCATCATGATGGCGACGTCATTCTCGACCTTGCGGCCCGCGACCACCATGTCGAACACGGCGCTCTCGAGCTGCTCGACGGTCGGGAACGCGACCCACTGGCCGTCGATGAGCGCGACGCGCACACCACCGACCGGGCCGGCGAACGGCAGACCCGAGATCTGGGTCGACGCGGACGCGGCGTTGATCGCCAGTACGTCGTACAGGTCCTTGGGGTCCAGGCTCAAAATGGTGACGACGACCTGGATTTCGTTGCGCAATCCGGAGACGAACGTCGGCCGCAGCGGACGGTCGATCAGACGGCACGTCAGGATCGCGTCGGTGGACGGCCGGCCTTCGCGGCGGAAGAACGAACCGGGGATCCGGCCCGCGGCGTACATGCGCTCTTCGACGTCGATGGTCAGCGGGAAGAAGTCGAAGTGGTCCTTCGGCGACTTGCTGGCGGTGGTGGCCGACAGCAGCATGGTTTCGTCGTCGAGGTAGGCGACGACGGAGCCGGCGGCCTGCTTGGCCAGCCGGCCGGTCTCGAAACGGATGGTGCGGGTGCCGAAGCTCCCGTTGTCAATGGTGGCGGTCGACTCGAACACGCCTTCGTCAATTTCAGCTACAGACATATGCGTCCGCGCAGCCTCTCTGGATCTGTTCAGCTATTTCGCGCAGGCACGCACAACCCTGAGGGTTGCGGGACAGCCCTGGAGGACGCGGAGTCTGATGCGGCGACGGCCGTCGATCGAAGCGGCCGACCTGCCCCGGAACCGGGGAGCTCGGCTGCCACTACCGAAGACCGCGCGATACAGACTTGTCTTCCTTCGAAGTCCTGTTGTGCCTCGCTGGAACGGTGCGCGCGGATTGCGCACGCCGCACCTCGCTCGGGCCGATGGGCCCAAAACAGGTTTGACTCTACACGCCGACCTGGCGATTCTCACCGCCCGTCGACGATGCGGGCCGAGGGCGGCCCGCTGAGGAGCCGGGCAATCCAACTCCGCCCGTCGACGATTCGGGCCGGGTCAGCGGCGCAGACCCAACCGCTCGATCAGCGAGCGGTAACGCTCGACGTCGACCTGGGCGACGTACTTGAGCAGACGCCGGCGCCGACCCACCAGCAGCAGCAGTCCGCGCCGCGAGTGGTGGTCGTGCTTGTGCAGCTTGAGGTGCTCGGTCAGGTCAGCGATCCGCTTGGTCAGCAGCGCGACCTGCGCCTCGGGGGAACCGGTGTCGGTTGCATGCAGGCCGTAGGAGCCCAGGATTTCTTTTTTCTGCTCGGCGGTAAGCGCCACGAAATATCTCCATCAATAGGTCCGCGAACATCGAGATTGAGGCGCGGCCGCCGCGAACTGCAGCACGCGTTGTGTCGCCGGAAGTTTAGCAGTGGGCCCCGCGGGACCTTCAATGCGCTGGTCAGCCGGCAGAAAGCAGGGTGCGTGCCCGGTCGGTATCCGCGCCCATCGCGACGACCAGGTCGTCCACCGAGCCGAACTTCTCCTGCCCGCGAATCCGCGCGACGAAATCCAGCGCCACGTGCTGTCCGTAGAGGTCGGCATCGGTGTCCAGGACGAACGCCTCGACCGTGCGGGTGCGACCGGAGAACGTGGGGTTGGTGCCCACCGACACCGCTGCTTGGTAGCGCTCGCCGGGCACAACGCTCCCGGTGACCGGGCCGTGGCCCAACACGGTGAACCAGGCGGCGTACACGCCGTCGGCCGGGATGGCCGAGTGCATCGGCGGGGCCACGTTCGCAGTGGGAAAGCCCAGTTCGGTGCCCCGGCCGTCGCCACGGACCACAACACCCTCGACCCGGTGCGGACGGCCAAGCGCCTCGGCGGCCGCGACCACGTCGCCGGCATCGACGCAGGACCGGATGTACGTCGACGAGAAGGTCACCGTCTCGGTGCTGTGATGCTCCGCCACCAGTGACATCGCCTCTACTGCGAACCCGAATCGTCCGCCCGCGGTGCGCAGGGTCTCGACCGTTCCGGCGGCCTTCTTGCCGAAGGTGAAGTTCTCCCCCACCAAGACTTCCACCACGTGCAGGTCCTCGACGAGCAGCTCACGGACGTAGCGCTCCGGTGTGAGCTTCATGAAGGTCGACGTGAAGGGCATGACGAGAAAGACATCGATGCCGAATTCCTCGGCGAGCTCCGCCCGCCGGGTCAGCGTCGTCAGCTGCGCGGGGTGGCTGCCGGGGTGCACCACCTCCATGGGGTGCGGATCGAACGTCATCAACACGGTGGGCACTCCGCGCGCCCGACCCGACTTGACCGCATGCTCGATCAGCTCGGCGTGGCCGCGGTGCAGGCCGTCGAACACGCCGATGGTGAGCACGCACCGACCCCAATCCGTGGGGATTTCGTCCTGGCCACGCCACCGTTGCACGACTACAAGCGTACGGGGCAAGGTAGCGCGCGGTCGTGGGAGAGCCGCAGATCAGGTGAGGATTGCTTAAACTTCCGTTGTGCGCCCTGTCGACGAGTCCAATGAGCTCACCGCGGTTGCCCAGGACTACCTCAAAGTCATCTGGAATGCCCAGGAGTGGTCGCCGGACAAGGTCAGCACCAAGATGCTGGCCGACAAGCTCGGGGTGTCCGCCAGCACGGCCTCGGAATCCATTCGCAAGCTCGCCGAGCAGGGCCTGGTCAACCACGAGAAATACGGGGCGGTGACGCTGACCGAGTCCGGCCGCCGCGCGGCGCTGGCCATGGTTCGTCGTCACCGGCTGTTGGAGGCATTCCTGGTCAAGGAGCTCGGCTACGGGTGGGACGAGGTCCACGACGAGGCCGAGGTGCTCGAGCACGCGGTGTCCGATCGGCTCATCGCACGCATCGACGCGAAGCTGGGTTTTCCGCAGCGCGACCCGCACGGCGACCCGATTCCCGGCTCGGACGGCCAGGTCCCCACTCCGCCCGCGCGCCAGCTCTGGTCCTGCGCCGACGGCGACGCCGGCACGGTGGCGCGGATCTCCGACAAGGACCCCGAGATGCTGCGCTACTTCGACAGCATCGGCATCAGCCTCGACTCGCGGTTGCGGGTGCTCACCCGCCGCGAGTTCGCCGGGATGATCTCGGTTGCGGTGGAGTCAGCCGACGGCCTGCCCACCACGGTGGACTTGGGAAGCCCTGCTGCTCAGGCGATTTGGATGGTTGCCCGCTAGTTTCCGCCACTCGCCAGGTCGATCGCCCGGTAGATCCGCTGCTCGCTGATCGGACGCGGAGTGCCGAGCTGCTGGGCCCAGAGGCTCACCCGCAATTCCTCGATCTGCCAAGCGATCTCGACGACGTCGGTGGCCGTGCGGCGCCCCGGAGGCAACGCCTGGACAAGTTCGCCGTAAGCGTCCTGAACCGCGCGCACGCGCGCCATCCGGTCGCCGTCGGCCTTGGTGGCCTGCGGCAATTGATCCAGCCGCCGGCGGATCGCGGCCAGGTAGCGGGTCAGGTCGCCCAGGCGCGCGCCCCCGGTGACGGTCACGAACCGCGGGGGCAGCAGACGCTCCAGCTGAGCACGGATGTCGGCGATCGCGCCCGCGTGTGCCGGGGTGGGTTGAGCGGGTAGGCGCAACTGCACTTCCTGCGCGGAAGCCAGCACCGTTTCGACGCGGCGCACGATGTCGAGTGTCGCCGCCTCGAAGGACGTCCCGACTCTGCCGCGCAGCGCGACGAATGTGTCGCGCGTCCATACGGGTTCGGCAAGGAGTCCATCGACGGCAGCGTCGGCGCAGTCATCGAGCAGTGCGGCAAGCGAACCGTCGGGATTCACCTTCAGGGCCAGGCGGATTCTTGGATCAAGTTGCCGCTCAATGGCTTTGGTCGGTGACGGCATGCTGAGCCGCAACAGTCGGCGTATGCCCTGACGTACCGAATCGTGTTGTTGGCCCGACGTCGCGAACACGCGCAGAGCCACGCTGCTGCCTTCATCGACGAAGGCGGGATAACCACGCACGGTCCGTCCCCCGACGATGCGTTCAATGCTGGCGGGCAGCTCGTCGATATCGTCGGGCCACCGCCGCAACCCGGTGCGTTCCAGTTCACCGGCCACTGCGTCGGCGATCGCGCGCTGAGCCGGCGCCGCCAGTCGCTGCTGAAGCGCCGGCAGGTCTTTTCCGCGCGCGATTTCGCCGCTCTCCGGCGACTCGACAGCGAACGTCACTTGCAGATGCGGGGGAAGCTTGCCCAGATCGAAGGCGTCCACCGGCACCAGGACGCCGCTGCGGCGGCGCAGTTCGCGCTGCAACGCGGTGAGCAGCGGCTCGCGGTCGCCATCGATGTCCGCCAGTACCGCGCGGGCGGTATCCGGGGCGGGAACGAAGTTGCGGCGCAAGTCTTTCGGCAATGAGCGAATGAGTGCGGTGATCAGCTCCTCGCGCAACGCCGGTACTTGCCAGGCGAACTCGTCGCCGTCCAGCCGCGCGAGCACGTCGATCGGGATGTGGACAGTGACGCCGTCGTCGGATGCGCCGGGCTCGAAACGATAGGTCAAGGGCAGCGCGACATCGCCGGCCTGCCAAGCGTCCGGCCGCCCGACGTTGTCCGCGGCGGCCACGGGGCGCAGCAGATCCGCGCGGGTGAATGTCAGCAACTCCGGCGTCGTGTGCCGCTGCTTGCGCCACCACGCGTCGAAGTGCCGGGCAGAGACAACGTCAGCCGGGATCCGCGCGTCGTAGAACTCGTACACCTCGTCGTCACCGACGAGCAGATCTCTACGGCGGGCCCGTTCCTCGAGGTCTTCGAGCTCGCTCCGCAGCCGCGCGTTGTCACCGACGAAGTGGTGTCGGGTTTGCCAGTCACCCTCGACCAGCGCATGTCTGAGGAACAATTCCCGCGCGATCACCGGCTCGATGCGCGCGTACCCGACGCGGCGGCGCGCCACCAGCGGCAGACCGTAGAGCGTCACTCTTTCGAAGGACATCACTTCGCCGCGGTCGGCGTCCCAATGCGGCTCGCTGTAGGCGCGTTGCACGCGCTCACCCGCGACACGCTCGACGACTTCCGGCTGAATCCGTGCGGCCGTCCGCCCATACAGGCGAGCGGTCTCCACCAATTCCGCGACCACCACCCAGCGGGGCGGTCGCTTGGCCAGCGCCGAGCCGGGCGCCAGCAGAAAACGCGCGTTGCGGGCGCCCTGAAATTCCTTGGCGTCCTCTCGGCGCATACCGACGTGTGACAGCAGCCCGGCCAGCAGGGCCGCATGCACGGAGCTGACGTCGGCCGGCTCGTCGGACTCGACGATGCCGAGATCGCGGGCAATGCCGCGCAACTGGCCGACCAGGTCCTGCCACTCGCGAATCCGCAGGTAGTGCAGGAATTCCTTTCGGCACATCCGCCGAAAAGCGCTGCTTGACAGACTGTTTCGTTGTTCACGCAGATAGCGCCAGAGGTTGAGGTAGGACACGAAATCCGAGTGCTCGTCGGTGAACCGGGCGTGGCTCTGGCGGGCGGCTTCCTCGCGGTCAGTGGGCCGCTCCCGCGGATCAGGGATGGTCAATGCCGCGGTCAGCACCAGCACCTCCCGCACACATCCCTCGGTATCGGCAGCCAGGATCATCCGGCCCAATCTCGGATCAACGGGCAACCGCGCCAGGCGACGGCCGACGTCGGTGATCTTTCCGGCCTGGTCGAAAGCCCCAAGTTCCTGGAGCAGCTGTACGCCGTCGCGGATACTGCGCGGGTCCGGAGGGTCGAGGAACGGAAACTCTTCCACCGCTCCGAGTTCCAGCGCCGCCATCTGCAAGAGCACCGCGGCCAGGTTGGTCCGCAGGATCTCCGGTTCGGTGTACGGCGGTCGCGCCGCGTGGTCCGCTTCGGAGTACAGGCGGATGCAGACACCCGGCGCGACCCGGCCGCAACGCCCGGCTCGTTGCGCGGCCGATGCCACGGAGATCGGCTCGATCGGCAGCCGTTGGACTTTCAAGCGGCGGCTGTAGCGCGAAATGCGTGCGTTGCCGGGATCGACGACGTACCGGATGCCTGGCACGGTCAGCGATGTCTCGGCGACGTTTGTCGCCAGCACCACGCGTCGCCCAGTGTGAGGGGCGAAGACTTTCATCTGCTCGGCGGTCGGTAGCCGCGCATACAGCGGCAGCACCTCCGAAGCAGTCACGCCGCTCAAAGCCTCTGCGGTGTCGCGAATTTCGCGTTCACCGGACAGAAACACCAGGACATCGCCCGGTGGCTCCGCCTCGAGTTCGCGAATCGCATCGACGATCGCGTCGACCTCGTCGCGAATCTCGGTGCGCACGAGTTCGTCGTCCGGGTCGTCCGGATCATCATGCGCCCCAGCGGGAATCGGCAATTCCAATGGTCTGTATCTGATCTCGACCGGATATGCCCGCCCGGACACCTCGATGATCGGTGCGCCGCCGAAGTGCGCTGCGAAGCGCTGCGGATCGATTGTCGCCGATGTGACGACCACTTTCAGGTCGGGCCGGCGGGGCAACAATTCGTGCAGGTAACCGAGCAGGAAGTCGACATTGAGGCTGCGTTCGTGAGCTTCGTCGATGATCAGGGTGTCGTAGCGCAGCAACCGGCGATCGCGCTGTATCTCGGCGAGCAGGATTCCGTCGGTCATCAGCTTGACGAGTGTGCGGTCGCTGACCTGGTCGTTGAAACGCACGGAGTAGCCGACGGCTTCACCGAGCGGCGTGCCGACCTCGTCGGCGACGCGTTGCGCGACGGTGCGGGCGGCAAGTCGTCGGGGCTGCGTATGGCCGATCATGGCGCGGACACCGCGGCCCATCTCGAGGCAGATTTTGGGTAGCTGGGTCGTTTTGCCTGATCCGGTCTCGCCGGCCACCACGACGACCTGATGCGCACGGATCGCGTCGGCAATCTCGTGACGTCGTTCGCTGATCGGCAGGCTCGGGTAGGTGATCTCAGGGACGGCGGCTTGCCGTGCGGTGAGGAGAGTTTCCGCCGCGGCGATCTGAGCGGCGAGTTGCTGGAGCTTCTCCGGCTTGGAGCCGCGAACGTTCCTCAGCCGCCGGCCGAAGCGATCGGCGTCTCGTAACGTCACACCGTCAAGGCGCTGACGCAATTCTGCGAACGACGTGTCGACCACCCGGGCCAGGATAGGCGCGACCGGTCCGACCGGAGTCCACCGCGTCGCATCGAGCGGCGCAACCCGCCGCTGCGACCCCGCGAGCGCCCTCAGTGGCCGGTGAGCTGCCTACGCAGGACTTTGCCGGTTTCGTTGCGCGGCAACTGCTCCACGAAGACGACGTCGCGCGGAATCTTGTGCCGGGCCAGATGCGCGCGCACGTGCGATTTGACGGCGTCGGCGTCCAGGACCGAAGCCGGACGGCTGACCACATAGGCCGCCAGTCGCTTGCCGAATTCCGCATCGTCGACGCCGATGACCGAAGCCTCGACGATGTCCGGGTGGTCGGCGAGCAGATTCTCGACTTCCAGGGGGAAGACATTCTCGCCGCCGGAGACGATCATGTCGTCGTCGCGGCCATCGACGAACCACAGGCCGGTTTCGTCGAAATGCCCGGTGTCACCGGTGGACAGCAGACCGTCGACGATCTCTTTGTTGCCACCGTCGGTGTAGCCGGTGAAGCTGAGACCGCTTGACACGAACAAGGTTCCGACCTGGCCGGGTTCGGTGACCTTGCGGCGGTTCTCGTCATAGATGACCACCGTGCAACCGACGGGCGGGCGGCCCACGGTGCCGGGCGCGCGGTGCAGTTCATCGGGCGTGGCGACGGCGGCGACGGCGACCTCGGTGGAACCGTAGAGGTTGTACAGCACGGCACCGAATGCGTCGTGGGTGCGACGGCACAGGTCGGGCGACAGCGAAGATCCTGCGGCGAAAAGCACGGTCACCGAGGAGGTGTCGTACTTCGCCAACACCTCAGGTCCCAGGTCGAGGATGCGTTGCAACATGGTCGGCACCAACACCACGGCGCCGACCCGATATTCGGCGATCGCTGCCAGCGACGCCTCCGGGTCGAAGCGCCGCGCCATCACAACGCGGTTGCCCGTGATCAGACCTGTCGCGCAGGTCGCCAGGCCCGTCGCGTGAAACAGGGGCGCGGCGATGTAGTAGGCGCCGTCGCGGGGCCACGGAATCCGGTCGAGTAACTGCGCGGACTGCAACGGGTCGATTCGGTTGCGCGGCACACCCTTCGGCGTTCCGGTGGTCCCGCTGGTCAGCAGCGCCATACCGCCCGGTTGGCGCGGCGCGGGCAGCGGCGACACCGATTGATGGCTGGTCAACTCGTGTTGCCGGCTGGTGGTGAACCTCAGGATCTGCGAAGGCAGCGTGGTGAGGATGTCCTCGAACTCGTCGTCGACCACAATGGCGCTCACATTTTCGCGCGCGGACACATCGGCCAGTTGCGGGCCGGCGAAGCCGGTGTTCATCAGCACCGTCCGGACGCCGATCCGGTTGGCCGCCGCCACGGTCACCATGACGTCGCGGCTGTTGCGCTGCAGCGTCGCGATCACCGCACCGGCCCGAATTCCTTTGGCCACCAATCCACGTGCCAGCGCGTTGGCCGTCTCGTCGAGCTCGCGGAAGCTGATCGTGCCGCGGTCGTCGGTGATCGCCGGAGCGTCGCCGTACCGGGCTGCTGCGTTGCTGAGAAGTCCACCGAAAGCGCCGTAGCGACGGATGGCCAGCAGGGCCCGCACCGCCTCGTCAGGTCGACGCAGGTCGACCATCCCACGGCGGGCCAACACCCGGGCCGCAGCCATACGGTCACGAATTTCGTTGAGCGCCTTCACGATACCGGGTCGACTTGACCGACCGCCGCGCGAAGAAACTGGCCGGCGACCTGCAGGCTGGTGAGCCCTCCGTCACGCGGCCACAGCCAGTAGCCGTGCATCAGACCGGGCCACAGCTGCTCGTCGCAGCGACCGCCCAATTCGACCACCTGCTTGGCGAAAGCCTCCGCGTCGGCCCGCATGACTTCCCGCGATCCGAAGTGGATCTGGATCGGCGGCAGATCGGAAAGGTCGGCATTCAACAGATTCAGCCGGGGATCCTGATCATCGTGATCACCGACGTAGAGGGCGACGGCGCGGCGCGCGGTGCGCGGATCGAGCGGTTGACTCCGGACTCGCGGGTCGGCGATACACGCCCGATACGACGGATCGATCAATGGGCCGAACAGTGCCAGCGCGGCCGGCGACGGAAGTCCTTCGTTGCGAAGCCGCACCGCGAGCGCGACCGCGAGGTGCCCCCCGGCCGAGTCTCCGGCGACGACGATCTTTGCGGGATCGTGCCCCTGCTCCAGCAGCCAGCGATAGGCGGCGAAGGCGTCGTCTTCCGCGGCGGGGAACGGGTGCTCCGGCGCGAGGCGGTAGTCGATGGTGAACGCGGGCATGCCCGAGTACTCCGACAGATGAGAGGCGAAGCCGCGGTGGGTGCGCGACGAGCAGATCAGATACCCGCTGCCGTGCAGCACCAGGATCACTCCCGCTGAGTCGTCGTTCTCCGCTGCCCGCACCCACTCCCCGCGAACCGGCGTCGAGACCGGCGAGACCCGGACACCGGGCACCACCGGGGAGGTGCGGGCGATCAGATTGTCCGCCGCCGGCCGCAGCCCGGTGAACAACCATTGCTGCGACACCAGGACGTTGAGCAAGGTGTTCAAGGTCAACCGCGAGACCGGGACGTAGGTCAGTCGATCGACCATGGTCAGCGTTCTGCGCCGCAGCACCTTGGCCGTCGTCCGAATGCTCATCGGGCGAGTAGGCCCTTGGCGATGTGGGTCACCTGGACCTCGTTGCTTCCGGCGTAGATCATCAGCGATTTGGCGTCACGGGCAAGCTGTTCCACCCGGTACTCGGCCATGTAGCCGTTGCCCCCGAACAGCTGCACCGCGTCCATCGCGACGTCGGTGGCCGCCTCCGACGAGTACAGCTTGATGGCCGAAGCCTCGGCCAGCGACGGCATCTTGCCGGCCTGGGCTTTCTCCAGGGTTTGGAACACCATGTTCTGAACGTTAATCCGCGCGACTTCCATCTTGGCCAGCTTGAGCTGAATCAGCTGGAATTGGCCGATGTTCTTACCCCACAACGTGCGGGTTTTGGCGTAGTCGATGCAGAGCCGATGGCACTCGTTGATGATGCCCAGCGACATCAGCGCCACCCCGATCCGCTCGGCGGAGAAATTGGCCCGCGCGCTGTCCCGGCCGTCTCCCGCGGTGTGGTTCTCGGTTTCGCCGAGCAGGCGGTCGGGTGAGAGCCGGACGTTGTCGAAGAACAACTCGCCGGTGGGCGACGACATGATGCCCATCTTCTTGAACGGCTTGCCCTGGGCCAGCCCCTCCATCCCGGCGTCCAAGACGAATGTCAGCACCGGCCGGTTGCGCTTGTCGGTGGTGCCGTCGTCGAGCTTGGCGTAGACCACCATCACGTCGGCGTAGGGGCCGTTGGTGATGAACGTCTTCTGCCCGCTGAGGAGGTAGTCGGCCCCGTCCCGCTTGACCGTGGTCTTCATCCCGCCGAAAGCATCGGAGCCGGAATCAGGTTCAGTGATCGCCCAGGCCGCGATCTTTTCCAGCGTCATGAGTTCGGGCAGCCAGCGCTCTTTTTGCGCGAGCGTTCCGCGGCTCATGATCGTCGCGGCGCCGAGGCCGAGACTGACACCGACGGCGCTGAGTAGGCCCAGGCTCACCCCGGCGAGTTCGGAGACCAGCACGGCCGCCATCGACCCTTGCGCGCCCAGGCCGGCGAATCCGCGTGACGACTTCTTGCCGGCTGCAGCGTCGTGCCCAGTTGATTGTTGCGCTTCGGATTTGGCCCGCTCCTTGTCCAGCATCGTCTTGACCGCTTCGGCGGCCATCACGTCGAGGCCGAATTCGCTGAACAGCTTGCGCGCAATCGGATACGGCGAAATCTCACCGGTCTCCAGCGCGTCGAGTTGCGGCCGGATCTCTTTGTCGATGAACCCGCGGATGGTGTCCCGCATGATCAGGTCGGTGTCGGACCATTCGAACATGTTGTGCTCCTTGATTACTGCGGCAGGCGCGCGGCGATGTCGTCGATCAGCCAGGGACCGTCGGTCTCGATCGTGTCGACGTCGTGCCAACCCGACAGTGACGAAATCGCGCCGCCCTGAACTGCATACACCCTGCCGGTGATCGGACACTTCTCCGCCGCCAGGTAGGCCACCAGCGGTGAGATATTGGCCGGGCTGAACAGGTCGAGCTCGCCGTCTTCGGGTTCGGACATCAGCGAACCCATGCCCGGCGTCGCCAGCGTGAGCCGGGTCCGCGCGATCGGCGCGATCGCATTCACCCGCACGCCGTAGCGCTCGAGCTCCTCGGCGGCGATCAGCGTCAGTGCCGCGATGCCCGCTTTGGCCGAGCCGTAGTTCGCCTGGCCCGCATTCGGCAGTGTCACACCAGAGCCCGAGGCGGTGTTGATCACCGCGGCGTTGGGCTGATCACCCGCTTTCGACTGTGCCTTCCAATACGCCGCCGCGTGATGCAACATCGCGAAATGACCTTTGAGATGCACCGCGATCACCGCGTCCCACTGCGCTTCCTCCATGCCGGCGATGAATGCGTCGCGCAGGATCCCGGCGTTGTTGACCAGGATGTCGAGACCACCGAATTCGTCGATCGCCTGCTGCACAACACTTTCGGCCCCGGCCCAGGTCGAGACATTTTCGGTGTTGACGACCGCGGCACCGCCGGCCGCTGTGATCTCTTCGACCACCTCGTGCGCGGGACCGGTGTCGGCGCCCTCGCCGTCGTTGCTGCCGCCGAGGTCGTTGACGACGACTTTGGCGCCCTCTCGGGCGAACAGCAGCGCATGTTCGCGACCGATGCCGCGGCCCGCCCCGGTGATGACCGCGACGCGGCCCTCCAATGCACCCATCTTCGTGCGACTCCCTTGTGTCAGTCGGTCAGGACGGCCAGGCCGTCAGTGATGACGAGATCGTCGCCCCTGGCCGTTTCGAATGCGTAGCTCGTCGTTCCGTTGCTGCTGCCGACTCTCCAGATCCTGGTCTCCAGATCGTCACCTGGAATCACCGGTTTGGAGAAGCGGACGGCAAATCGCTTGAGTCGGTTGACATCCGACCCTGCCAACTCAGTGAGCACCGCCCACGAGGTGAACGCCATGGTGCACAACCCGTGGGCGATGATCCCGGGCAGACCGGCAGACTTGGCGATCTCCTCGTCGAGGTGGATCGGCATCGGGTCGCCGGCCGCCGGTGAGTAGCGGAAAGTCTGGTCGTTGTCGACGTGCTGGACGACCTTGGCTATCGGAGCGTGCTGCCGGACACCGTCGTCGAACTTGTGCCCGGGACTCAGGTCGCCGACCGTCTTGCCCACCGACATGCCTCGCACGAACGTGGTGACGTACTGCTCGTTGACGAGTTCGCCGTCCTCGGTGCGGCATTCGAGCAGGATCGCCGCCCGGGTGCCCTTCTCCAGGCCCTGGTACCCGATCATCTTGCCGCGGGAGACCAGCTTGTCACCCGGGTGAATCGGACGATGGAAGTGAAAGTCCTGTTCGCCGTGCACGATTCGCGGGATGGCTTCGACCGGCATGACGTCCACCGCCGGGGTGAGCAGCGCCTCGAACACCGGAACGATGGCGAAAACCGGCGGCGCAACGTCCCCTCTGCGGTGCGCTGCGATCGGGTCATTGGTGGCCGCGGCGTACTCGGCCAGCCGCTCCCGGGTGACGTCGAACCGTTCCTCGTCGGTCCATCGCCCCAGACCGGTGTCGTCGAATTCCAGTGTCTCCGCCATGGTTCAGGCCGATGCCGACGCCAGTGCGTCGAGTTGGTCGAGCGTCGTGGCGAGCTGCTTGACACCGTCCTTCTCCACGGCCTTGCCGAGCGCACCCTTGATCATGGCGCCTTCGAAGTCTCCGAAGACACTGAAGTCGGAGCCCTCGTCGGCCGGGTCGATAGTGAACGTGAATTTAGCCTTGACGCCTGCCATTCCGGTGCCCGACAGGATCAGCGAACGCGGCGCATCGACCTGTTCGATGGTCCACTGGATCTTGTTCGCCATCCCCAGCATCACGATCTTGGCCGTCAGCGTCGCACCTTCGGTCACGGTGTCGGGTGGGCCTTCGAGCCACTTCTCGTGCACGGTGAACCATTTGTCCCAGTTGGCCAGGTCAGTGACGGTCCCCCAGAGTGCCTCCGGGTCCGCCGACAGGTGGCGGGTCGCTTCGATGTGTCCCATGCTCGTTGTCCTTTTTCTACGTTGTTGTCGGGGTTCAGCGTTCGGCGCGTTGGTAGGCGGTGACGACGGCCGCGCCGCCGAGTCCGATGTTGTGTTGCAGTGCAGCGGTGACGTTGTCGACCTGGCGCTTGTCTGCCTGGCCGCGCAGTTGCCAGGTCAGCTCGGCGCACTGCGCCAATCCGGTGGCCCCCAGCGGATGCCCCTTGGAGATCAGGCCGCCGGACGGGTTGACCACCCAACGTCCCCCGTAGGTGACGTCGCCGTTGTCGATCAACTTGGGCGCCTCTCCCTCAGCGCACAGCCCCAGCGCTTCGTACAGCAGCAGCTCGTTGGCCGAGAAGCAGTCATGCAACTCGATGACCTGGAACTCCTCGGGCCCCAGACCGGACTGGTCGTAAACACGTTGGGCAGCTTGCACATTCATGTGGTAACCGATCAGCCCCTTGCAGGTACCGTCGAAACTGTTCGCGAAGTCGGTCGTCATGGCCTGCCCGACGATCTCCACCGCCTGACCCGCCAGATCGTGCTTGTCGACGAACGCCTCCGAGGCCAGGATCGCCGCGCCCGAGCCGTCCGAGGTGGGCGAGCACTGCAGCTTGGTCAGCGGGTCGTAGATCATCCGCGCATCCAGGATGTCCTCCAGCGAGTAGGACTCCTGGAACTGGGCGTACGGGTTGTTGACCGAGTGCTTGTGATTCTTGTACCCGATCTTGGCGAAATGCTCTGCGGTGCTGCCGTATTGCTGCATGTGCTCTCGACCGGCCGCGCCGAACATCCACGGCGCCGGCGGAAAGAGCACTTCCGAGATCTCGGCCATCGCGATGATGTGCTTTTCCATCGGGTTGGTGCGGTCGTCGTAAGTTGATTCCAGTGAGCCCGGTTTCATCTTCTCGAAGCCGAGCGCGATCGTGCAGTCGGCCAGACCACCGCGAATCGCTTGCGCAGCAAGGTACAAGGCGGTCGACCCGGTCGAGCAGTTGTTGTTGACGTTGACGATCGGGATGCCGCTCAGGCCCAACTCGTAGAGTGCGCGCTGACCCGAGGTCGACTCGCCGTAGACGTAGCCGACGTAGCCCTGTTCGATCACGCCGTAGTCGATGCCGGCGTCCTCGAGCGCTTTGGTGCCGGACTCCCGCGCCATGTCCGGGTAATCCCAATTCTCCCGGCGGCCCGGCTTTTCGAACTTCGTCATCCCCACTCCGATGACGTAGGCCTTCTGTGACATCGCGCTCTCCTCGACCTGGATCGGTGCACTCAGTCAAAACATACACACCTGATTGTATCTTTGCAAAGGCGCGGCGTTCGGCGCCCCGAGCTGGTGCCGGGGCGCAATTCAGTCCAGAGAATCGGCGGTCAGCAGACCGTCGACGACGATTCGCAGTTGCTCGCAGGCGCGGTCCCAACGCCGGCGCGCGCGGGCGGTGTCACGATCGACGAAGCTCGCCAGCAGGATCCCCCGCAGCGCGTCCATCGCGGTGTAGACGAAGTTGCGCAGATCTTTACGCACGGCGTGATCGGGCACCAGCTGCGCGACCGCCGACACCAGGGTGCTGTTGACCAGCGGCTCTACCCGTTCGACGTGCCGAGCCAGCACCGGATCGGTACGAGCAGCCACCCAAAGTTCCACCGTCGCAACGAACATCGGTCCCTGGTGGGCCTCCCACAGAAACTCCAGCACCGTCGACACCGGATCGCTGCTGGCTTCCACCCGGCCGAACTCACGCAGGGAAGCCTGCACCCGCTGTTGCGCCAGATGCTCGATCGCCGCGACCACCAGATCCTCCTTGGAGCGGAAGTGATGGATCTGAGCTCCCCTGGTGACGCCGGCACGCTCGGCCACCCGCGGCGTGGTCGTCCCGGCGTAACCGTAAGTGACCAGGCATTCGATGGTGGCATCGAGCAGACGGGTGCGCATGGCGGCGCTACGCTCCGCCTGGGTGCGCCGCACCCGTCGCTCGCCGACTTCTGCCACGTCGTCTACCGCCTGACCTTTCCGGTCCACTTACGTTCCGCCCAGAATGTTAGCCGATCACGTCGCCGAACGTACCGTTACAGGTTTGCCGGCCGAATGACGACAACCGACTTGGTTCTGTCGCCCTCCTCGCGCAGCAGCGCAATGACCCGGCCGTCATCGGTGTGCGCGGCGTAGATCCCGTCGATGCCGGCCGGTTTCAGCGCGCAACCGTTGGCGGCCGAGTCGGCTTCGTCATCGGTGAGGTGTCGGTGTGCGAACAGTTGCAGGCACGCCTCGTCCAACGTCAGGCTCAGCCCGGGCTGGTCGGCCAGCTCATCGAGCGTGCGAGCTTGCTCGATGCCGAACCGACCGACCGCGGTGCGCCGTAACGAAGTCAGGTGACCGCCGACTCCCAGCGACGTGCCGATGTCGCGGGCCAGCGCGCGGATGTAGGTGCCTGACGAGCAGTCCACCACGACGTCGACGTCGACGAGGTCGTCGTGGCGATGCACGTCCAGCATCTCGAACCGGTCGATGCGGACCGGTCGGGCGGCCAGTTCCACGGGACGGCCTTCACGGGCCAGCCGGTAAGCCCGCTGGCCGTCGACCTTGATCGCGCTGACCGCGGACGGCACCTGTGCGATGTCGCCGCGCAATCCGGCGATCGCCGCCTCGATCGCCTCGTCGGTCACGCCATGCGCTGAAACCTGTTGCGTGATATCACCTTCCGCGTCCTCGGTCGAGGTGGACTGGCCGAGCCGAACCGTCGCCGCATAGGACTTCGAGGTCGCGGTGACCAGGCCGAGGATTTTGGTGGCCCGCTCGACGCCGATCACCAGCACCCCGGTGGCCATCGGGTCCAGTGTCCCGGCATGGCCGACCCGCCGGGTCCCGAAGATGCGCCGGCAGCGTCCGACCACGTCGTGACTCGTCATTCCGGCCGGCTTGTCGATGATGACAAGGCCGGGGTTCATAGCGTGATCGCCGTCAACACCAAGTCGCGATCCACCGACCACCGCCCGGCCAACGAGCTGAGCGGCGGACCGGTGAGCGTTGCCCCGTCGATCAAAATCGTCGATTCGAACGCACCGGCCGAACCGGTCCCGTCGACGGTGAAGGTGATGTGTGCGTCTTCGAATCCCAACCACCGCTTGGTCAGCGGGAACCACGCCTTGTAGGTGGCTTCCTTGGCGCAGAACAAGATCCGGTCCCAATGAATGTGGGAGGGCAACGCTTTCATCTCGCTGCGCTCGGCCGGCAGACTGATCGCGTCGAGCACGCCGTCCGGCAACACGTCGTGGGGTTCGGCATCCACCCCCACCGAGCGCACCGCACCGGCCCGGCCGACCACCGCACCGCGATAACCCGCGGTGTGGGTGATGCTTCCGACCACCCCGTCGGGCCAGCAGGGTTCGCCCTTCTCCCCCTTGAGGATCGGCACGGGCGGAAAACCCAGTTCGCCCAACGCAATACGCGCGCAGTACCGCACCGTGACGAACTCGTTGCGCCGCTTGGCCACCGATCGCTCGATCAGCGGCTCTTCTTCCGCCAACGGCGCCAACCCCGGTGGATCGGAATACATTTCGGCACAGGCCAAGTCGTCGACGGTGGGCAGCACCGCGGACATCAAGGTAGTCAATGTCATCGGAACTACCGCTGACGCAGTCGGTCGCGGAACTGCTGGGCCTGTGCCTTCATCTCCGACGTGATCACGAAGTGACCGCCGAAGTCGTTGAGATACCCGGGCGCATATTGCGGGTCGGGCAGGATTTGACGAAGCCAGCTGTACGGCTTGCGGCGCCGCCACTCTCGCGGATAACCCACCGACACCTCTTCGAAGCGGACGTCGTCGTACCAGGTGGTCCGCGGAATGTGCAGGTGCCCGTAGACCGAGCAGACCGCGTTGTAGCGGGTGTGCCAGTCGGCCGTCTCGGTGGTTCCGCACCACAGCGAGAACTCCGGCAGAAACAGCGCGTCACACGGCTGGCGCACCATCGGGAAGTGGTTGACCAGCACGGTCGGATTCATCCAGTCCAGGTCGTCGAGGCGCTTGCGGGTAGCCGCCACCCGCTCGTGACACCACGCGTCTCGGGAGGGGTACGGATCCGCCGAGAGCAGAAACTCGTCGGTGCACACCACATTGCGCTCGCGGGCGATGGCCAGCCCCTCGGCTTTGGTCGTGGCACCTCGCGGCAGGAACGAATAGTCGTACAGCAGGAACAGCGGCACGATGGTCGCCGGCCCACCGCGCTCAGTCCAGACCGGGAACGGGTGCTCCGGGCTGACCACCCCGAGCTCGTCGCACATGTTGACCAGGTAGTCGTAGCGGTCGCGCCCGAAGACCTGCATCGGGTCCTTGTTGGTGGTCCACAGCTCGTGGTTGCCCGGCACCCAGATCACTTTCGCGAACCGCCGTCGCAGCAGGTCCAGGGCCCAGCGGATCTCGTCGGTGCGCTCGGCGACGTCGCCACACACGATCAGCCAGTCGTCCGGTGTGGACGGATAGAGGGATTCGGTGACGGGTTTGTTGCCCACGTGGCCGGTGTGCAGATCCGATACCGCCCACAGAGTCGGCTGCCGTGCGGTCGGGGGCTGCTGCCCATCTTCTTGCCAAGCCACGATTTCCCAGCCTAACGGCTGGTCGTGAGCCGCACTTCGGGCGCCGCCGGCGGTCGACTAGAACAGGTTCTCGTTTACCCTGTAGCGGCGCGGGTGCGGCTTGTAAACTCCCCGCAGTAGTCCAGCGACGTCCGACCATTGATGGGGCCTGCGCGCCGCGCCCGAGGCGGAGTCGACCGATCAGGCACGACAGGGGGCGTCATGCTCAGCAAGCTACGACTGCTTGCCGCCATCGGTGCCTTGATCACGGCGTGTGTCGTCGTGCTGCAGAGTGCCCCGCCCACCGTCGTCGGCGGGCCCACGGTCCAGCTGCGATCCACCGGATTCCCGATGGACACGCCGACCACGATGAAGAGCCCGATCGTGGCGACCACCGATCCGAGCCCGTTCGACCCCTGCCGCGACATCCCGTTCGACACGGTCCAGCGGCTGGGGCTGGGCTTCACCCCGCCGATACCCGAGGAGGGCCTGCGCTGCCATTTCGACGCGGGCAACTACCAGCTGGCGGTCGAGCCGGTCGTCTGGCGCACCTACGAGCAGTCGCTGCCCGCCGACGCGGTGGAGACCACCATCGCCGGGCACCGCGCCGCGCAGTGGTGGAACCTCAAGCCGACCTACCACAACAGCTACTACTACTTCTCGTGCATGGTGGCGTTCAAAACCAGCTACGGCGTGATCCAGCAGTCGCTGTTCTACTCGACGATCTACTCCAGCCCGGACGTCGACTGCCCGGCCGCCAACCTGCAGCGCGCCAACGAGCTTGCGCCGTACTACAAGTTCTAGGCCCGCACCGGTCGCCGCGCCCATAATCTGATGCCGTGACGACCACCTCCGAGCACGCCGCCGGATCGACCCTGCGCACCCTCCCCCGACGACTCGCCGGCCGCGCCGTCGCCCGGACCTTGGGCCTGGCCGCCCCGACCACGAGCTACACGGTCAGCAGCGTCAAGATCCCGATGCGCGACGGGGTCGAACTGGTCGCCGACGTCTACCAGCCCACCGGCCAGACCGTCGGGACCCTGCTGGCCCGGGGACCTTACGGCCGCCGGTTTCCGTTCTCGCTGGTGTTCGCCGACCTGCACGCGGCACGCGGCTACCGCGTCATATTGCAAAGCGTGCGAGGAACATTCGGATCGGGTGGCGAATTCTCGCCGATGGTCCACGAAGCCGCCGACGGCGCCGACACGGTGGAGTGGATGCGGCGTCAGCCGTGGTTCACGGGCCGCTTCGCCACCATCGGGATCTCGTATCTGGGCTTCACCCAGTTCGCGCTGCTGCAAGACCCGCCGCCGGAGCTGGTCACCAGCGTGATCGTGGCAGGCCCCCACGATCTCAGCCTGTCGACCTGGGGAACCGGGGCGTTCTCCGTCAACGATTTTCTCGGCTGGAGCAATCTGGTCGCCCAGCAGGAAGCCGGAGGCCTGGTACGCGCCGGCGTCCGCCAACTGCGGGCCCAGAAAAGGGTCGTGCGCGCTGCCGGTGTGGCGCCGCTCGGCGCCTCGGGCCGGGGGCTGCTCGGCGACGGGGCGCCGTGGTGGGAGTCGTGGCTGGCGCCCCCGGCGGACGACAACCCGTTCTGGGACCCGCTGAAAGTCGACTCCGCGCTCGACCGGATCCAGGTGCCGCTGCTGCTGCTCAGCGGCTGGCAGGACCTGTTCCTGCCCCAGACGCTGCACCAATTTCGGCACCTTCGCCAGCGCGGCGTCGACGTCGCGCTGACGATGGGCCCATGGACGCACACCCAGCTGCTCTTCGCCGGCCTGTCCACGGTGTCCCGGGAAACCCAGCAATGGTTGGACACCCACCTGGCCGACCGCCCCGTCACTCCGCGCACCGACCGGGTCCGGTTTTTCGTCGGGCATGAAGGCTGGCGCGGTTTACCCGACTGGCCACCGGCCACCGTGGACCGGGCGTGGTACCTGCAACCCGGCGGCGGGCTTGCCGACGCCGCACCGGCGGCGGGATCATCGGCCAGCTTCCGTTACGACCCCACCGAACCGACGCCCACCCTCGGCGGGCGGCTGCTCTCCCCGGACGGCGGCTACCGCGACGACACGGCGCTGGCGGCCCGCCGCGATGTCCTGAGCTTCACCAGTGCGGCGCTTGCCGCCGATCTGGTCGTACACGGCAGTCCGGTCGCCGAGCTGGCACACAGCTCCGACATCCCGTTCGTCGACGTGTTCGTCCGGGTCAGCGAAGTCGACGCCGAAGGGCGCTCGCGCAACGTCAGCGACGGCTTCGTGCGGCTGACCGAGGCATCCGACAACGTCAGGGTCGAGTTGGACGCCATCTCGCACCGGTTCCGTGCGGGAACCCGCATCCGCGTGCTCATCGCGGGCGGCAGCCATCCACGCTTCGACCGTAATCTCGGCAACGGCGAGGCGACGTCCACCGCACATCGCATGACACCGTCGACTCACCAGGTTTCGCTCGGCACATCCCGGATCGTGTTCCCGGTCGGCTCCTGATGGCCGGGTTCGACGAATGGCGAAGTGGCGGAACGGAATTCCACTGGAATTCGACGACGGGAGCGAACTCCGGCGCGGATGTCCCGGTCTTCGTCCGCCGGTGCGGCACACCGGGCGCACCGGCATTGGTGTGCGTTCATGGCTTTCCGACGGCAAGCATCGACTTCGACGCGCTGGCCCGGGAACTACATGCCGATTTCGACATCCACCTACTCGACTTCCCGGGCTACGGCCTGTCCGGAAAGCCACCGGCGCCCTACGTGTATTCGCTGTATGACGACGCGCGTCTGCTGGTCCACGCCATCACGCAGCTGTGGCAGCTGACCGACTACACGATGTTGACCCACGACCGCGGCACCAGCATCGGGATGATCGCGTTGTCGATGTTCGCCGACCTCGACCACGCGAACCCGCCGTCGGAGGTCATCTTCACGAACGCCAACATCTATCTGCCGCTTGCCAATCTGACCGGATTCCAGAAAGCGCTGCTGGATCCGACGGTGGCCCGCAGCACCGCGCGGGCGACGACGCCGCAGGTGCTGGCCGCGGGAATGGGAGCCACGACGTTCATGCCCCGGCGGGGCCCCGACGATCCCGAGATCGGAGCTTTGGTCGAGTGTTTCGCGTACAACGACCAGATCGCGGTGCTACCGGACACGATCCAATACCTCAACGAACGGGCCGCCGACGAAACCACCTGGCTGCAATCGCTTTCCCTCAGCGACGTCAACACCACCCTGGTGTGGGGTCTGCACGACACGGTCGCCCCGGTCCGGGTGGCCAACTACGTCTGGCAGGAGTTCCTCAGGGACAAGCCCGGATTGAACCGCTATTGGATCCTGCCGGGTGCCGACCACTACCTTCAGTGCGACGCCCCGGCCCAGCTGGCAGACATCGTCCGGCTCACTGCGGCCGGCGAGCAGACCTCATTGGGCACCGTCGGCGACTGGCCCGCAGGTGCTGTGCTGGTCGATCAGACGCCGTGAAATCAGCTCGGGCGTAACGTCATTCGACCGCGTCGCGGACACGTGCAACAACCTCGCGCAGCGTCGCGTCATCGTGTACCGGGGCGCCCAGTCCCAGTTCCGTCGGCGGCAGCGGCACCCAGCTGGTGCAACCCGAGAACTCCGGCGTTCGAAGCAACTCCCTCGGCTCCAGCAGCGGGATCGCCTGCACGACCAACACGGCAAGCCGATGCTTCGGGCGAAAATCCAACCGGTCCCGGCGCACCGACGCGGCCGTCCAGATATGCAGGTCCTCGATTGCATCGATGTTGTCGGGTCGGTTGACCGGCAGGGCCGCAACAACTTTGGCGGCAGCACGCATGACCACCCGATCGTCGTTGCTGTCGGATGCCGAGGCGGCGAGCAGATCCTGGAACTGCGGCCGCACCCGTTCAGCGTGACTGTGGGCCACGGTCGGGAACAGGACGAACTCTCGGGCGGTGACGTCGAAGCGCTTCTCCCCGATTCCACCTTTGCGCAGTAGCACCTGCTGCCGGCCGGTCAGGAGCGCGTGCACCACCGCGGCCCACTCCTTGAGCGCGGTCGCGGTCGAGATCACCTGGCCGCGAGGCGGCGCAACGGCGGATCGGTTTTGGGGGGCTGGCGGCGCTCCGGCAGTGCACGCAGCAGCCGCGTCGTTGATGCCGCGACCTCAGCCACCGCCGCCTCGAAAACCTCGGCGTTGGCCGAGGAGGGATGGGTGAAGCCGCTGACTTTGCGCACATATTGCCTGGCTGCGGCCTCGATCTCGGCGGTGGTGGCCGGCGGTTCGAGGCCGCGCAGTTCGGTGATGTTCCGGCACATGTTCTCACGATAGATCCAACGGTGACTACGGTTGGCGGGAAGACCGACCCGCGTCGCCGAGGATGCGGCGCGGAGTGATGAGGAGGAGCGGCGCCAGTGACCGAAGACATCCTGTTGATCCACACCGACGAGCGGGTGCGAACCCTGACCCTGAACCGACCGCAGTCACGCAACGCGTTGTCGGCGGCACTTCGGGACCAGTTCTTCGGCGCCCTGGCCGAGGCCGAAACCGACGACGACGTGGACGTCATCATCGTCACCGGCACCGATCCGGTGTTCTGCGCCGGTCTGGATCTCAAAGAGCTGGGCGGGCAGACTGCGCTTCCGGACATCTCGCCGCGGTGGCCGGCGTTGAGCAAGCCCGTCATCGGCGCGATCAACGGCGCCGCCGTCACCGGCGGACTCGAGGTTGTCCTGTACTGCGACATCCTGATCGCGTCCGAGCAGGCGCGCTTCGCCGACACCCACGCCCGGGTCGGACTGCTGCCGACGTGGGGGCTCAGCGTGCGTCTGCCGCAGAAGGTCGGCATCGGGCTGGCCCGACGGATGAGCCTGACCGGTGACTACCTGTCCGCGCAGGACGCGCTGAGGGCGGGCCTGGTCACCGAGGTGGTGCCGCACGGAGAGTTGCTGCCCGCCGCACGAAAGGTCGCCGACAGCATCGTCGGCAACAATCAGGACGCTGTTCGCGCGCTGCTGTCGTCGTACCACCGCATCGACGATTCGAACACCGGCGAGGGTTTGTGGCTGGAAGCGACTGCGGCACGGGCATTTCGGACCTCCGGCGACGACATCGCCGCCAACCGCGAGGCGGTGTTGCAGCGCGGTCGCGCCCAGGTGCGCTGACAGCCGATCGCTCGCGTTGGCAGTGCCGTCAGTCGTCGGCGAGTCCCCTGACGACCCGGCAGGGGTTACCGGCGGCGAAGACCCGCGTCGGGACGTCGCGGGTCACAACGCTGCCGGCCCCGATCACCGAGTGGTCGCCGATCGTCACCCCCGGACACACGATGACGCCGGCCGCCAGCCACACGTTGTCTCCGATGACGACCGGCGCCGCGGACTCGATGCCGGCTCGCCGGGCTGTGTAGTCGTCGACGGGATGCAGGGCCGTCAACAGTTGCACGCGCGGCCCGATCTGCACGTTGTCGCCGATCGTGATCGGTGCGCAGTCGAGGAAGATCGCGTCGTAGTTGACGAAGCAGCCGGCGCCGATCGTGATCTGGGTGCCGTAGTCGCATTGAAATCGCGGTAGGACTTCAGAGCCTTCGCCCAGTCGGCCGAGCAACCGCCGCAACGCTTCCGGCTCACCGGCGTTGAACATCGCGACCAGGCGCTGGCACGCCCTGCGGCCCGCAACCAGCTCGGGATCGTCAGCACGATAAGGCTCGCCGTTCAGCATCCGGTCGCGTTCGCTCGTCATCTCCCGGTCACCGCCCAGCGACCCGACATCGCCCGCCACCCGACAAACGCCAGCCGCAGCACGATGAAAAGGCTCAGCCCGGACCAGATTCCGGCCAGCCCCCAGTCGAAGTGCAGCGACAGCCAGATCGGCGGCAGAAAGCCGACGAGTGCACTGACGACCGTGGCGGTACGCATGAACGCCGCATCACCGGCACCCAGTAGCACCCCGTCAAGCGCGAAAACCACTCCAGCCAAGGGTAATTGAGCAACCATGAACCACCAGGGCACCCTGACCGCCGCCAGCACCGACGCGTCGTCGGTGAACAACCGGGGCAGGACAGCAGCACCCGACGCGAACACTGCGGCCAGGCCGCTGGCCGCAACCGCGGACCACAGCGTCACCCGCCGGGCCGTCGAGGTCGCCTGCGGCACATCGCCGGCGCCCAAGGCTGCGCCGACCAGTGCCTGGGCCGCAATAGCCAGCGAATCGAGAACGAGCGCAAGGAAATTCCACAGCTGCAGGACGATCTGGTGGGCCGCCACCGCCGCAGCACCGAACCGGGCGGCCACCGCCGCGGCCGAGACGAAGCAGGCCTGGAATGCCAGTGTCCGCACCAGCAGGTCGCGACCCAACACGATCTGGGCCCGCAGCGCGTGACGATCCACCCGGGCCGGCACATCCTCAGCGAGCAGTGCGCGCCCGAACAGCACCGCGGCCAACCATTGACCCGACAGGTTGGCGATCGCCGAACCGGCCAGACCCAACCGGGGCACGCCCAACCACCCGTAGACGAGCACAGGACACAGCAACGCCGACAAGCCGAAGCCGACCAGCACGTAACGCAGCGGACGAACGGTGTCCTGCACGCCACGTAGCCAACCGTTGCCCGCCATCGACAGCAGAATCGCCGGGGCTCCCAAGATCGCGATGCGCAGCCAGGGCAGCGCCGCGTGCGCGATGTCGTTCGATCCCGCGATCACCGACACCAGCGGAACCGCGGCAGCCTGCACCACAACGACGATCGACACGCCGAGCGCCAACGCCAGCCAGGTCGCTTGGACACCTTCGGCGACCGCCGAAACACGGTCGCCCGCACCGAAATAGCGGGCCGAGCGCGCCGTGGTGCCGTAGGAGAGGAATGTCAGCTGCGAACCGACCATCCCCAGGATCAAACCCCCGATGGCCAGGCCGGCCAGGTTCAGCGCGCCCAGCCGGCCGACGATCGCGGTGTCGAAAAGCAGGTAGAGCGGTTCAGCGGCGAGCACGCCGAGGGCCGGCACCGCCAGCTTCGCGATCTGGCGACCACCTGGCTGCGACCGAACCGGCTCGCTCACCCCAAAGCGGCGCTCAGCGCAGCCACGACCTCGTCGACGGAGCCCGTGGTCGAATAGCCAGCGGCCAGCCGGTGCCCGCCACCGCCGAAGGTCGCCGCCACAGCGGAGAGGTCGACGGCGGCCTTGGCTCGCATCGACACCGACCAATGCTGCGGATCGATCTCTTTGAACACCGCGGCCACCTCGGCCTGTTGTGTGGTGCGCACGATGTCGACGATGCTTTCGACTTCTTCGGGGCGGGCGGTCGCCCACTCCTGGTTGGTGACGACGGCGTAGACCAGGCCGCGGCCGCCGGCGGCGTCGGGCACCAACTGCGCCGAACCCAGCACCCGGGACAACATCGACAGCCACGCGAAAGGATGGGTGTCCATCAGCGACCGGGTGATCGCGGCGTTGTCGATACCCAGCTCGACCAGCCGCGCCGCCAGCCGGTACGCACCCGCACTGGCCCAGCGGAAAGACCCGGTGTCGGTGGTCAGGCCCGCGTACAGGCAGTAGGCCACATCGGTGTCGATCGGCTTGTCCCACGCGTCGAGCAGCTCGGCCACCATCATCGTGGTCGAGTCTGCCGCCGGCTCAACGAAATTCGCGGTGCCGAACATCTGGTTCGAAGCGTGATGATCGATCACCAGCACCTCGTGTCCGTTGCCGGCCATGTCACGAAGGTCACCGAGCCGATTCATGCTCGGAATATCCACTGTCACAACGAGGTCGACATCTCGGCGCATGGCACCGGGATCGACCAGCAGCCGTCCGCCGGGAAGTGACCGCAACGACTCCGGGAGCGCAGCCGGTGCCGCGAAGCTGACCTCGACGGACTTGCCGCACCGGTCGAGCACCAACGCCAATGCCAGCCCGGCGCCGATGGTGTCCGCGTCGGGATGGACGTGGCACACCACCCCGACCGATTCCGCTGCGTCCAGCACCTTGGCGGCGCCGATGGCGTCGACCCGGTCTGCCGCGTTGGATTCAATCTTCGAATTTGTCGTCGTCACCGGCGCCTCCCCCGTTATCGGCTGGTGCCCCCGTGCTCAAGTCCCCGGCTCCTCCGCCGGCCGCTGCACGGCCCGCATCGTCGCCAGGGATGTCGTCGTCTTCGTCGCCGGTGACGCGGTACGGATCCGGGTCGCCGGCCGGAGTGGCCCCTTCCCGGATTCGAGCCACATCGGCGTCCGCGGCACGCGCGCGTGCCAGTAGTTCCTCCATCCGCTGCACCGAGTCCGACACCGTGTCGCGGGTGAAGGTCAGCGTCGGCGTGAACCGGACTCCGGTACCGGCGCCGACCTTGCTGCGCAGCACACCCTTTGCGCGCTCGAGCGCGGCAGCGGCACCGGCGTAGTCGGGTTGCTCGTCCAACGACGAATTCATCACCGTGTAGTACAGCGTCGCGTCGTGCAGGTCGCCGGACAGCTTGGCGTCGATGATGGTGATTCCGACCAACCCCGGGTCTTTGATCTCGTACTCGATCGCCGTGGCGACGATCTCAGAGACCCGCTTGGCCAGCCGGCGCGCCCGCGCCGGGTCAGCCATGCCGAAGGTTCAGCTTGTCGGAGCTCATACTCAGACGCGCTCCTTCTCCACCAACTCGTAGGTCTCGATGACGTCGCCCTCTTTGAGGTCGTTGTAAGTCAGCGTCAGACCGCATTCGTAACCGTCGCGGACCTCGGTGACATCGTCTTTCTCCCGTCGCAGCGAGGACACCGTGAGGTTTTCGGCCACCACGATGTTGTCGCGGAGCAGCCGGGCCTTCGCGTTGCGGCGGACGATCCCGGACTGCACCAGGCAACCCGCGATGATGCCGACCTTGGACGACCGGAACAGCTGGCGAATCTCGGCGCGCCCCAACTGGTTCTCTTCGTAGATCGGCTTGAGCATGCCCTTGAGCGCACTCTGGATCTCGTCGATGGCCTGGTAGATCACCGAGTAGTAGCGGATGTCGACGCCCTCGCGGTTGGCCAGCTCGGTGGCCTTGCCCTCGGCGCGGACGTTGAACCCGATGATGATCGCGTCCGACGCCGACGCCAGGTTGACGTTGGTCTCGGTCACGCCACCCACACCGCGGTCGATGACCCGCAGTTCCACCTCGTCGTCGATCTCGATACCCAGCAGGGCCTCCTCCAGAGCCTCGACGGTTCCGGAGTTGTCGCCCTTCAGGATCAGGTTCAGCTGACTGGTTTCCTTCAGCGCGGCGTCCAGGTCGTCCAGGCTGATCCGCTTGCGGGAGCGAGCTGCCAGCGCGTTGCGCTTACGTGCGCTGCGCCGGTCGGCGATCTGACGGGCGATCCGGTCCTCGTCGACGACGAGCAGGTTGTCACCGGCTCCGGGCACCGACGTGAAGCCGATGACCTGGACGGGCCGCGAAGGCAACGCCTCGTGGACGTCTTCGCCGTGCTCGTCGACCATCCGGCGAACGCGGCCGTAGGCGTCGCCCGCCACGATCGAGTCACCGACCCGCAGCGTGCCGCGCTGGATCAGCACGGTCGCCACCGGGCCGCGACCACGGTCGAGGTGCGCCTCGATGGCCACACCCTGAGCTTCCATGTCGGGGTTGGCCCGCAGGTCGAGGGCGGCGTCGGCGGTCAACAGGACCGCCTCTTCCAGCGCCTCGATGTTAGTGCCGGCCTTCGCGGAGATGTCGACGAACATCGTGTCGCCACCGAAATCCTCCGCGACCAAGCCGTATTCGGTGAGCTGGGCCCGGATCTTGGCCGGGTCGGCGCCCTCCTTGTCGATCTTGTTGACCGCCACCACGATCGGCACGTCGGCCGCCTGCGCGTGGTTGATCGCCTCCACCGTCTGCGGCATTACGCCGTCGTCGGCAGCGACCACCAGGATCGCGATGTCGGTGGCCTTGGCACCGCGGGCACGCATGGCGGTGAACGCCTCGTGACCCGGGGTGTCGATGAAGGTGATCGGCCGTTCGTTTCCTTCGAAGTCGACGCTCACCTGGTAGGCACCGATGTGCTGGGTGATGCCACCGGCCTCGCCCTCGCGCACGCTGGCGTTTCGGATGGTGTCCAGCAGTCGGGTTTTACCGTGGTCGACGTGACCCATGACGGTCACCACCGGCGGGCGGATCTCGAGGTCGTCTTCGCCGCCTTCGTCTTCGCCGTAGGTCAGGTCGAAGGACTCCAGCAGTTCGCGGTCCTCGTCCTCCGGACTGACGACCTGGACCACGTAGTTCATCTCGCTGCCCAGCAGCTCGAGGGTCTCATCGCCGACCGACTGCGTGGCGGTCACCATCTCGCCGAGGTTGAACAGCGCCTGCACCAGCGAAGCCGGGTTGGCGTCGATCTTCTCGGCGAAGTCGGACAGTGAAGCGCCACGGGCCAGCCGGATCGTCTCGCCGTTGCCGTGCGGCAACCGCACGCCACCGACGACCGGAGCCTGCATGTTCTCGTATTCGGCGCGTTTCGCCCGCTTCGACTTGCGGCCGCGTCGCGGAGCACCGCCTGGACGACCGAATGCACCGGCAGCCCCGCCACGCTGGCCGGGGCGTCCGCCGCCCCCACCGCCGGGACGACCGCGGTAGCCACCGCCTCCGGGTGGGGCACCGACACCGCCGCCGCCACCACCGCCACCGCGGTAGTTACCGCCACCACCGCCGCCGGGACGACCGCCTCCGGCAGGTGCGCCGGGACGACCACCGGGTCCACCGGGACGGGGACCACCGGGACGCGGCGGGCGCCCGGCTGCGGCCGGACGTGGCGGCATGTTGCCTGGTGAAGCACCGCCCGGGCGCGGGGCACCGGGACGCGGCGCGCCTGGTCGGGGCGCCTGCGGCCGCGGCATCGCGGGCCGCTCGACGGGTTGAGCCGACGAGAACGGGTTGTTGCCGACACGCGGTGTGCGAGCCGCCGGTTTCGGGGCCGCCGGGCGCGGGCCGGGCGTGGGTCCGGGTCGCGATGGGCTGGCCGGTGGCGCAGCGGCGGCCGGCGGCTGCTCGACTGCAGGTGCGGGCGGTGCCGGCGGTTCGGGCACCGGTGGCGCGGCCGGCTTGGGGGCGGCGGGCTTTGCCGCTGGTGCCGGAGCCTTGGCGGCGGGCTTCGCCGCGGTCGCGCCGTTGCCGGATGCCTTTTCTGGGGCGGGCTTGTTGCCGCCGAACGACTCACGCAGCCGACGCGCCACGGGCGCTTCTACCGTCGACGATGCGGATTTAACGAATTCGCCCTGTTCGCCTAACCGGGCGAGAACTTCCTTGCTGGTAACACCGAGTTCCTTGGCCAACTCGTGTACGCGGGCCTTGCCTGCCACTACATCTCCTGTCTATGAGGCGACAGCGGTGGGTAGGCCGCGCCTCGGGTTTAGCTATGACGCATGGTCATCGGGACTTCACGGTGTGCTCATGTTCTTTGCTGCCTGTTCTGTTGGCGGAGTGGTCGGCGCATCTAGAGCCTCGCAGAGACTCAAGGTACTCGATCACCGCTGACGTTTCCGGCGCGCCGGCGATGCGCAGCGCTCGAGTGAAAGCTCGCCGCCGGATTGCTTCTTTGGCGCACTGTGGAACGGGATGCAGCCAAGCACCCCGCCCCGGCAGAGTACCTGCTGGGTCGACGGTCACGGCATATTCACCGGTCCCGCTCGACTCGGCCACCACTCGGAGCAGTTCGACGGCCAACTCTCGTTTTCGGCATCCGATGCAGGTCCGCACCGGTCCTTCGGTACGTCGATGCGCCGATGCTGAAGACTCGCGCTGGATCACGGCTTAGTTTACCTGCACCCAAGTGGTGCTCAGTACCGCCTGCGCGATGGCCAGCTCGCTAGAGCTCCTGAGCCGATCCCTGCGTCACGTCGTGCTCGGGGCCGTCCGATTCCTGGTCCGGCGAGTCTCCGCGAATATCGATCCGCCAGCCGGTGAGCCGCGCCGCCAGTCGGGCGTTCTGGCCCTCCTTGCCGATCGCGAGCGATAGCTGGAAGTCGGGCACCACCACCCGCGCCGCGCGGGCGTTCTGGTCGATCACCGTGACCGACACGACCTTGGCCGGCGACAGTGCGTTGGCGACGAACCGCGCCGGGTCGTCATCGAAGTCGATGATGTCGATTTTCTCGCCCGACAGTTCGCTCATCACGTTGCGCACCCGCTGACCCATCGGGCCGATGCACGCGCCCTTGGCGTTCAGGCCGGGCACTCGCGAGGCGACCGCGATCTTCGAGCGGTGGCCGGCCTCCCGCGCCACCGCCACGATCTCCACCGAGCCGTCGGCTATCTCGGGAACTTCCAGCGAGAACAGCTTGCGGACCAGGTTCGGGTGTGTGCGCGACAGCGTGATCACCGGCTCGCGAGCACCGCGACTGACCCCAACGACATAGCAGCGCACGCGGTCGCCGTGCTCGTACGTCTCGCCGGGAACCTGCTCGGCCGTCGGTATCACGCCCTCGGACCCCTTGGTCTCACTGCCCATCCGCACGACAATCAGACCTCGGGAGTTGGCGCGACTGTCGCGCTGGATCACTCCGGCGACGATCTCGCCCTCGTGCGTGGAGAACTCGCCGAATGTGCGTTCGTTCTCCGCGTCGCGGAGCCGCTGCAGCATCACCTGACGGGCCGTGGTCGCCGCGATCCGGCCGAACCCTTCGGGCGTGTCCTCCCATTCGCTGAGCACGTTGCCGTCTTCGTCCAACTCGCGGGCCAGCACCCGGACACCACCCGACTTGCGGTCGATGTCGATGTGAGCATCCGGCTGGTGGCCCTCGGTGTGCCGATACGCGCTCAGCACAGCGGCCTTGACGTCTTCGAGCAGGTCGTCGAACGAAATCCCGCGCTCCACCACGATCGCGTGCAGGGCAGCCATGTCGATGTTCATCCGGCACTCCTTCCGCTTCGGAATGGCACGAGCAGGTATGTCGGCGTCGGTGGGTTCACGTTTCGCCCTCCGTCTCCACGTCTCGATCGCGAGTCGCCAGCTCCAACTCCCGCTCCGGCGGCGGCGAAAACTCAACTTGGACAACGGCTTTGCCGACGCCTTCGAGTGGGATCGGCCGCACCGCCCAGTCCCGGCCGTCGCGAGTCACCAAATTCAGCACGCCGTCCCGGGTTTCGCCCACCCGTCCGGTGACCTGCGTGCCGTCAGCCAGGGAGAGCTCGATCTTGCGGCCCCTTGCGCGGCGGAAATGCTTCTCGGTGGTCAGCGGGCGGTCGACGCCCGGCGAGCTCACTTCCAACACGTAACTTCCGCCGATGTCGCGCGCGGCGTCCAGAAGATTCGAGGCCGACCGGGACAGCTTGGCGACGGTGTCCAGTTCGAGTGCGGTGTCGCCGTCGGCAATCACAGTGATCCGGGGTGGCCGCGCCCGTTCATCGATGACGACGTCTTCGATTTCGTAACCGGCGCGCGCGAACTCGCCATTGAGCAGCTCGATCATCTGCGTCTGTGACGGTAGCCCGGTGGCCACGGCGAGCTCCTCATCTTGAGTTGTCCGGTCAGTCAGCCCGCGGTGCCGGAATTCGGCGGTCGCTGTGGGCAGTGTTCAACGATACGCCAGGAATCCGTTGTTAGACGCGATCGTTGCGAGGTCACCTGGTGTTACAGCGCGCTCTCGCCGCAATGGCAGGATGTGGCAATGCCACGCGCCGATCCAGTTTTCGAGCCGGTGCTCAACCGGCGGCGGATGCTGACGAGTGGTGCGGCGCTCGCGGTGTTCGCCGTCGCGACGCCCGCGTGCAGTTCCCCGCCCCCGCCCCCGGCGGTTGACGAACTCGAAGCGCAACTGACTCTGGCGCGCCAAGACAGCGAGCTGGCCGTCGCGTCCGCCGCAGGCGCGCCGCCGGACGTCGCCGCCGCGCTGAAGCAGGTCGCCGCCGAGCGCACGCAGCACGCGCAGGCCCTGACCACCGAGATCAAGCGTCTGGCCCCCACCTCGACGTCGTCGGCAGCTACCAGCCCCACTCCCACCGCGTCCGCGGCCGCGACTCCCCCGCCGCCACTCGCGACCGTGATCAGCTCACTCAAGACTTCGGCGGACAGCGCGGCCACATTGGCGGGCGCGTCGTCGGGGTACCGCGCCGGGCTGCTCGGCTCGATCGCCGCGGCCTGCACCGCGTCCCACACGGTGGCGCTGGCGTTCGGGGCGTCCGCGTCGTGACCTCCACCGAACCGTCGAACCCCGGCACTCCGGCCGACAAGGCCTTGAGCGCCGCACTGGCCAACGAGCACGCCGTCGTCTACGGCTACGGGATGGTCTCGGCGCGTTGCGCACCCGACGTCAACACCCTGGTGTCATCGGCGCTCAACCAGCACCGCGAACGGCGTGACCAGACCATCTCAATGCTGGCCGGTCGCAAGGTCACCGCGCCGGTGGCCGCCGCCGGTTACCAACTGCCGATGCTGGTGGTCACCCCGACCGACGCGATGCGGCTGGCGGTCCGGATGGAATCGGACTGCGAGACCGCGTGGCGGGCATTCATCGAGCAGGCGCAGGCCAGCGAAGACCGGATCTTCGGCGTAACAGCACTGACCCGGAGCGCCGTGCTGGCCGCCCGCTGGAAGCAGCAACTCGGCGACTCGCCGATCACCACCGCCTTCCCGGGCGCCGACTAACCGGATACCGCGGCCGTGATGTCGGTGGCCAATCCGGCGCCGACGGGCACGTCGCGGGTCTCGCCGCTGAATCGGTTGCGCAGCTCGACTTTTCCGTCCGCCCAGCCGCGGCCCACCACCACGATCCACGGGACACCGAGGAGCTCGGCGTCCTTGAACTTGACGCCGGGCGACACCGTTCGATCGTCGAGCAAGACCTCGATGCCGAGCCGGTCGAGGTCGGCGGCCAAAGTGGTTGCGCCACTGCGTGCTTCGGCGTCCTTGTTGGCGATCACCAGATGCACGCCGAACGGCGACACCTCCGAGGGCCAGCGCAGCCCGAGCTCGTCGTGGTGCTGCTCGGCGATGACCGCCACCAACCGCGACACACCGACTCCGTAGGAGCCCATCGTCAGCCGTACCGGCTTACCGTCCTCGCCGAGGACGTCGACGGTGAACGCATCGGTGTATTTACGGCCGAGCTGGAAGATATGGCCGATTTCGATTCCGCGCGCGGCGACCAGTGCGCCGCGGCCATCCGGTGACGGATCGCCGTCGCGCACCTCGGCGGCTTCGATGGTGCCGTCGGCGGTGAAGTCACGGCCGGCGACGAGGCCGACAACGTGCTTCCCTTTCTCGTCCGCGCCGGTGATCCAGCTGGTGCCGTCCACCACCCGCGGGTCCACCAGGTAGCGAACACCGTTGTCCAGCAATGCCTTCGGCCCGATATATCCCTTCACCAGGAACGGATACCTGGCGAAGTCGGCGTCGTCGAGCAAGGCGTACTCGGTCGGGTCGAGCGCGGCACCCAGTCGCTTGTCGTCGACTTCGCGGTCCCCGGGCACCCCGATGCCCAGCAGCTCCCAATCACCGCCCGGCTGACGGACTTTCAGTAACACATTCTTCAGGGTGTCGGAGGCGGTGACACTGCGGCCCAGGTCTGCGCCGTTGGCCCACTCGACCAGCGTTGCGATGGTCGGGGTGTTGCCGGTCTCGTGCACCACCGCCTCGGGTTGCCCGTCGACGGGCCGGCTTTCGGGTCGTGCGGTGATGACGGCTTCGACGTTGGCGGCGTAGCCGGATTCCGGGCAGCGCACGAAAGTGTCTTCGCCGATGGGGCTTTCGGCCAGGAACTCCTCGGACGCCGAGCCGCCCATGGCGCCCGACACCGCGGACACGATGACGTAGTCGATGTCGAGTCGGCCGAAGATGCGTTGATAGGCCTCGCGGTGCGCGTGGTAGGCGTCCTTGAGTCCGCTGTCGTCGATGTCGAAGGAGTAGGAGTCCTTCATGATGAATTCCCGGCCGCGCAGGATGCCGGCCCGCGGACGCGCCTCGTCACGGTACTTGGTCTGGATTTGATAGAGCGTCAACGGAAAGTCCTTGTAGGAGCTGTACTCTCCCTTGACGGTCAGCGCGAAGAGCTCTTCGTGGGTCGGGCCGAGCATGTAGTCGCTACCGCGGCGGTCCTTGAGCCGGAACACGCCGTCGCCGTATTCGGTCCACCGGTTCGTGGTCTCGTAGGGCGCTCGCGGCAGCAGGGCCGGGAACAGGATCTCCTGCCCGCCGATCGCATTCATCTCTTCACGCACGACGCGTTCGATATTGCGCAACACCCGCAGGCCGAGCGGCAGCCAGCTGTACAGTCCCGGCGCGATCGGTCGCACGTAACCGGCACGGATCAACAACTTGTGGCTGGCTACTTCGGCTTCGGCGGGGTCGTCGCGCAGGGTGCGCACGAACAGCTCGGACATCCGGGTGATCACAGCGGGCAAGCCTAACTATCGGTGAATGGTGTCCGCCACGCAGTAACCACGGCTGCCATCCTCGGGGGATCGCAGCCGTGGTCTCTGAGCGGGGATGACGAGCTAGAGCTCGCCGGCGTCGATGGCGTCCTTGACTTCCTGCGCGTGCGCGACCTGCTCGGCGGTGTAGCCGATGAACAGCGACACCGCGCCGACGATGACGGTCACGCCCGCTACCCACAGCAACCCGTAGGTGTAGCCGTGATCGAGGGCATGCAGTTGCCCGGCGTTCATGTTCTTCACCGGGCCGTTGATACCGCCGAGATACAGCGTGCGCGACGTGATGACGGCCTGGATGATGGCGAGAATGACCGGGCCGCCGAGGTTTTGCAGCATCAGCGCGATCGCCGAGGTCGGGCCGATCTGGTCGAAGCCGACGCCCGCGATCGCCGACAGCGCCACTGGGACGACGACCATGCCGATGCCGATGCCGGCGATGACTACGGGCACGATCAGGTTCGGGAAGTACGGCATGGCGCCGTTGAACGTCGAGCCGTAGATCATCGCTCCGACCACCAGCGCGCCGCCGGCGATGACGATGGCCCGGGGCTGGAAGCGTGATACCAGCTGCGACGAGCCGCCCAGCCCGATGCCCATCGCGATGGCGAACGGGATGAAGCCGACGCCTGCACGCAGCGCGCTGTAACCCATGATGTCCTGCACATAGAGCGCGACCAGCACCGTGACGGTGAACAAGAGCCCACCGGCCAGGAAGATCGCCACGAAGGTGGCCAGCCGGTTGCGGTCGAGGAACAGCGAGAACGGTACGACGGGGTTCTCGGCGCTGCGCTCGACGAACGCGAACGCGATGAACGCCACCAGCGCCAGTCCGGCACAGCCCAGCGTGGGGAACGAAACCCAGCCGGCTTCCGGGCCCGTAGAGAAGGCGAACACGGCAGCTGTGCACGCGAGCGTGGCCAGCACTGCACCGCCGGCGTCGAGCTTCATCCGCTCACGGCTGGTCTCGCGCAGTGCGGTGCGGGCCAGGTAGATCATCGCCAGCCCGATCGGCACGTTCACCAAAAAGGCCAGGCGCCAGGACAACTCGGTGAGCGCGCCGCCGACGACAAGGCCTCCGACCGAACCGACACCGGTCATTGCGCCGAACACCGCGGTGGCGGCATTGCGGGCGGGTCCTTTGGCGAAGGTGGTGGCGACCAGCGCGAAACCGGTCGGCGAGGCGATCGCGGCGCCGACGCCCTGCAGCAGCCGGGCGATCACCAGCGTGACGTCGTCCCAGGCGATGCCGCATAACGCCGAAGCGATGGTGAACAGGGTGACGCCGACGATGAAGGTCCGCTTGCGGCCGATGGTGTCGCCGAGGCGACCGCCGAGCAGCATCAGGCCGCCGAACGTCAGCACGTAGGCGGTGATGACCCAGCTTCGGCCGGCGTCGGACAGGCTCAGCTCGTTCTGGATCTTGGGAAGGGCGACGATGGCGATGGTGCCGTCCATGGTCGCCATTAGCTGCATACCGGCGATCGCGATGACCGCGGTGAAGAATCGCCGCGTCGGCATCCACGGAGTCGTCTTCGTCGGAGTGGCTGCAGCGCCGTGTTCGGGGGCGGTCTTTTCTGGGTGCGTATCGGGCATGTGAACTGCTCGCTTCGAGGGTTCAGTAGTCCATCGTTGGACAGCCCGCTCTGCATCGTTGAGAGCCGTCATAAGAACTTACCCTACAGTAATCTTAGGGAACTTTTAAATGCCGAACGCCGCCACAGAGCCGATGACAACGATCGCGGGAGGTCGGATGCCCTCCGACCGGATCTTCTCCGGCGCGTCCGCCAGCGTGGCCCGCAACGTGTGCTCGGCGGCCGTCGTCCCCTGCTGAACCACCACTACCGGCGTATCCGCAGGTCGGCCGCCCCTTAAGAGGACCTCGGCGAAGAGTTCGATGCGCTCGACCGCCATCAGCAAAACGATGGTTCCGGTCATTGCTGCTAATGCATCCCAATTCACTAACGATTCGGGATGGTCGGGCGCCAAGTGCCCGCTGACCACCACGAACTCATGATTGATCGCGCGATGTGTGACGGGTACGCCCGCCGATGCCGGCACCGCTATGGCACTGGTCACACCCGGAACAACCGTCACTGGAATCCCAGCGTCGACGCACGCGATCACTTCTTCGTAGCCTCGGGCGAACACGAACGGGTCACCGCCCTTGAGGCGCACCACGAAATGGCCGTCCCGCGCGCGCTCGATCATCACCGCGTTGATGGCGTCCTGGGCCATCGCCCGGCCGTAGGGAATCTTGGCGGCGTCGATCACCTCGACATTGGGCGCCAACTCGGCGAGCAGTTCCGGGGGCGCCAACCGGTCGGCGACCACGACGTCGGCCTGCGCGAGCAACCGACGGCCCCGCACGGTGATCAGTTCCGGGTCGCCGGGCCCGCCGCCGATGAGTGCCACACCGCCGCGGACCACGTCGTCGCTCTCGAAGCTCTCCGGCGAGATGACGCCCTGCTGCAATGCCTCCCGGATGGCCGAACGGATGCCCGCCGACCGACGGTGCTCGCCGCCGGCCAGGACTCCCACCGACAGCCCGGCGTATTCGAAGGACGCCGGGGTCACCGCGGTGCCCTCGATCGCGATGTCGGCCCGCACGCAGAAGATCCGGTTGCGCTCGGCCTCGGCGACGATCGCCTCGTTCACCTGTGCGTCGTCGGTGGCCGCGATCGCGTACCAGGCGCCGTCGAGGTCGCCGTCCCGGTAGTCGCGCAGCGACAGAGTGATGCCGTCCATCGCCTCGACCGCGCGGGTGGCGCTGCGGCTGATGACGTGGATGTCCGCTCCGCTGGCCACCAGCAGGGGAAGCCGGCGTTGCGCGACGCTGCCGCCACCGACCATGACGACCTTCTTGCCGGTCAGCCGCAGCCCGACCAGATACGGATTCTCCGGCGTGGTCATGCGCGGCCCCCCGTGCCGCGCGGGACACCGTCGTCGGGGAATTCGTCGCGGACTCCGACGAATCCGTGCAGGGCGTACATGTCCGCTAGGTATACCGGAGTGCCGATCCCGGACGAACTGTCGACGGTCATGGCTCGAGCGCCAGCGTCTTGGTGGTCCACGATCGCAGCTCCTCGTACAGGGCGGGCTCGTCGGACAAGGTGACGCCCAGCGACGGCACCATCTCGGTGAGCGTGGACAGCCAGCGGTGATACCGGTCGGGGAAGCAGCGCTGCAACACCTCCAGCATGGCGGTCACCGCTATCGACGCTCCCGGCGAGGCGCCGAGCAGGCCGGCGATGCTGCCGTCCTCGGCGGTCAACACGGTCGTGTCGAATTCCACCCGGCCGCCGCGGCGCTTGTCCGGGCGGATCACCTGGACGCGCTGCCCCGACCTGATCAGGTTCCAGTCGGAATCGTCTGCACTGGGCGCGAATTCGCGGAGCGCGCCGACGCGCGTCGACTTCGTCGACCTCAGCTGGCCGATCAGGTAGCGGACCAGCTCCTGCTGACCGAACCCAGCCCCGGCCACGGTGATCAGGTTTCCCGGTGTGACCGATCGCGGCAGATCGCTGACATGCCCGTGCTTGAGGAACTTCGGCGACCAGCCGGCGAACGGCCCGAACATCAGCCATGGTCTGCCGTTGACGATGCGGGTGTCCAGGTGCGCGGCCGTCATCCCCGGCGCCCCGGGCGCGGGCAGCCCGTAGACCTTGGCCCGGTGCCGGCCGGTGATCGCCGGGTTACCGCTGCGCAGGAATCGTCCGCCGACCGGGAAGCCGCCAAAACCCTTGGCCTCCTTGATGCCTGACTTCTGCAACAGCGGCAGGGCCTGCCCCCCGGCACCGACGAAGACGAACGCGGCGTCGAGCTGGTGGTTCCGGCCGCTGCGCCGGTTGCGAACGTCGAGCCGCCAACCGCCGTCACGCTGTTTGGTGAGGCCGCGGACCTCGTGGCCGAACAGGGCGGTGCTGCCCTGGGCGACCCCGTAGCCGACGAGCTGCCGGGCGAGCGCACCGAAGTCGACGTCGGTGCCCTCGGCGGCCCAGTTCAGTGCGACCGGTTCGGAGAAGTCCCGTCCGGCGGCCATATAGGGCAGCCGCTGCGCGAATTCGTCGGCGCCCTCGATGAATTCGTTGCGGGCGAACAGCGGGTTGTCGGCCAGCGCCGCGCGCCGGCGGCGCAGATAGTCGACGCGCTCGGCGCCCTGTACGAAACTGACGTGCGGGACGGGATTGAGAAATGCCCGGACGTCGGACAGCATGCCGCTGTCGGCTGCGTAGGCCCAGAACTGCCGGGTGACGTGAAACTGCTCGTTGACCCGGACCGCTTTGGTGATGTCGATCGATCCGTCAGCCAGTTGCGGGGTGTAGAACAGCTCGCACAAGCCGGCGTGCCCGGTGCCGGCGTTGTGCCAGGGGTCGCTGCTTTCGGCCGCGGCGCCGTCGAGTCGTTCGATCACGGTGATGGACCAATCCGGCTCCAGCCGCCGCAACAGCGCCGACAGCGTGGCGCTCATGATTCCGGTCCCGACCAACACGGCGTCGACTTTCGGGATTGTCCTGGGCTGCGGACCTGGCACCGAGCTGTTCATCCTCTTCGTTCGTGCGGGCTTTCTCGATGGTCAGGCTATCCCGCACCGATCCGGCCCGCTGTCCTGCGCGGTCTGCCACGCTGTCGCGATGACCTGGCGAAATCGCGGGGCCGGCGCAGTGCTGGTGGCGGGCCTCGTCGTCGGCTGCGCGCCGTCGACACAGCCCGAACCCCGCGCGCCCGGCGCCGGCGCGACGTCGACGCCCGCAACGGTCGCGGCGCACGGTGTCGAGGCCGCCATCGGCTCGATCCCGTGGAGCCAGGTGGGCCCCGGCTGGTTGCTGGCCACCTGGAGCCCCGCCCCCGGCCGGGGTTCCGGCGAGCCACCGCCCGGCCAGCCCACCGCCGACAGCGTCCCCACCAGCCTGTACCTGGTCGACCCGGACGGGGGTCGCTATCCGATCGCCACCTTCCCGCCGTCGGGCGACGGCCCGACGATGACATTGGGCGACTGGTCGGGAGACGGCAGCCACGCGCTGCTGTACGCCAACACGGCTGCGGGCCTCGCGATCACGACCGTGGACCTACACAGCGGCCGGCAGGCGACATTCACCGTCGACGGCTCGAACGTCATCCCGCATTACTCCCGTCCCCGGGGGAAAGCCATCGTGCTGGCCAAAGGGCACGACACCGAACCGGCTTCGCTGCGGCGGGTCGACCTGGCCGGCAAGCCCGAATTGACCTACCCCGTGGGGCCGGAATTCCAGGGATCGTTTCTGTCCAGGCCGGACGGCACCCGGCTGGTTCTGGGTACGGCCGCCGGCCTCGCTCTGATGGGCAACGACGGCGTCGCGGGCAAGATATTGCCGGTCCCGGGCGGACACGACTGCGCACCCGCCCGGTGGTGGGACGCCGGGTCGACGGTCGTGCTGACCCGGTGCCTCGATCACTACCTGCCACGGCTGTGGCTGGTACCCGCCGACGGTGAACCCGTCACCGCGCTGACCGCGCCGCTGACCGGACATGACCAGGACCTCGGCGATGTGACCGCGTGGCAGTTGCCGGCCGGCATCTTCGTCCAGGACGAAGGCGCCTGTGGCAGCGAGTATCTCGGCAAACTCAGCCGGGTGGGCGGCACCACGACCCCGGTGTCGGTGCCGGAGGTGGCGCCGCACAGCAGTGTCCATGTGATCGGGGTGAACGGCAGCCATCTGCATCTGCAGGCGACGGTTTCGTGCGGCTCCGGGGAGTCGTTGCTCGACTACGACCCCGGCACCAATGTGTCGACGGTGCTGCTGGGGCCACCGCTCAACGGCGGCGGCGTGATCGCGGCGGTGCCCTACCCCGGCCAGGGGTAGTTGGGCTCTAAGCTGACGTGCGTGACTGGCTGGCAGCCCGACGTCCTGCCCGGCTACTGGCGGCTCACCATCCCGCTGGGTGAGGATCCCGACGGCGAGGGCTTCATCGACGCGACACTGTTGCGACGCGGAGAAGCGGCACCGGCCGCCCGCGCAGTCCTGGCGGTGCACGGGTACACCGACTACTTCTTCCACACCTCGCTGGCCGACCATTTCGCCGGTCGCGGCTTTGCCTTCTACGCCCTCGACTTACGCAAGTGCGGGCGCTCATCGCGTCGTGGGCTGACGCCGCACTTCACCACCGACCTGGCCCACTACGACCGCGAGCTCGACCGTGCGCTGGAGATCATCGGCCGCGAAACGGGTTCGCCACCGGTGCTGGTCTACGGTCATTCGGCGGGCGGCCTGATCGTGTCGCTGTGGCTGGACCGGCTCCGTCGACGCGGCGCGACGGCGCGCAACCGGGTGGCCGGACTCGTACTCAACAGCCCGTTCCTGGATCTGCCCGGTCCGGTGCCGCTGCGCTGGCCACCGACCAGGGTGCTGATCGCGGCGATCGCGCGCCTCGGCGACAAGCGGGTCGCGCGCGCCCCGAGCCAGACCGGTGGCGGCTACGGCGCCAGCTTGCATCGCGACTATCACGGCGAGTTCGACTACAACCTGCAGTGGAAACCGTTGGGCGGCTTCCCTATCACCTTCGGCTGGTTGTCCGCCGTGCGGGCGGGCCAGATCACGCTGCACCGCGGTCTCGACGTCGGGGTACCCAACCTGATCTTGCGCTCCGACCACAGCGTGATCGACGCATCCGACGCCGTCGCGCTGCAACACGGCGACGCGGTTCTCGACGTCGAGCACATCGCGCGCTGGGCCGGATGCATCGGCAATCGCTCCACGATCGTTCCGGTGATCGATGCCAAACACGATGTGTTCCTGTCGATGCCGGAACCCCGACGGGTCGCCTACCGTCAGCTGGACACCTGGCTGAACGACTACTTGGGCGCGGCCACCGGCGTCGCCTCCCAGAACGGCTGAAGGACTACGGAATGCAAAGTTACGACCTGGCGATCATCGGAACCGGTTCCGGCAACAGCATTCTCGACGACCACTACGCCAAGAAGCGCGTGGCGATCTGCGAACAGGGCACCTTCGGCGGCACCTGCCTCAACGTCGGGTGCATTCCGACCAAGATGTTCGTCTACGCCGCCGAGGTTGCCGACACCATCCGCAACTCGGCGCGCTACGGCATCGACGCGCACATCGACCGGGTCCGGTGGGACGACATCGTCTCGCGCGTATTCGGCCGTATCGACCCGATCGCCATCGGCGGCGAGGATTACCGCCGCGCCCAGCCACACGTCGACGTCTACGACACCCACACCCGGTTCGCCGGGGTGCAGGCCGACGGCCGTTACCTGCTGCGCACCGACGACGGCACCGAGTTCACCGCCGAGCAGGTGGTGATCGCCGCGGGTGCGCGCGCTGAGGTGCCGCCGGCCATCTTGGACTGCGGGGTGCACTTTTACACCAGCGACGATGTCATGCGGATAACGGAACTGCCGAAGCACATGGTGATCGTCGGCGGCGGTTTCGTGGCATGCGAATTCGCGCACATCTTCTCCGCGCTCGGGGTGCGCATCACGCTGGTCATCCGGGGCGGGTCGCTGCTCCGGCATCTCGACGACACGTTGTCACGGCGGTTCACCCGCATCGCGTCCACCAAGTGGGAAGTGCGCAGCCACCGCAATATTCTCGGCTCGCACGAGGACCGTTCCGGCATCGTGCTCGAACTCGACGACGGCTCGGAGTTGAAGGCCGACGCCGTGCTGGTGGCCACCGGGCGGCGTTCCAACGGCGATCGACTCGACGCCGAGAAGGCGGGGATCGAACTCGACGACCGCCGTGTCGTCGTCGACGAATACCAACGCACAAGCGCCCGAAACGTTTTCGCGCTCGGCGACGTCTCCTCGCCGTACGAACTCAAGCACGTCGCCAATCACGAAGCGCGCGTCGTGCAGCGCAACCTGCTGGTGGACTGGGACGACACCGCGTCGATGACCGCCACCAATCACCGTTACGTTCCGGCAGCGGTGTTCACCGATCCGCAGATCGCCTACGTCGGATTGACCGAGAACGAGGCCGTGGCACAGGGTTTCGACGTGGCCTGCAAGATCCAGGACTATGCCGACGTCGCCTACGGCTGGGCCACCGAAGACACCGCCGGCATCGTCAAACTGATCTCCGACGCCCAGAGCGGTCGCCTGCTCGGCGCACACATCATGGGACACCAGGCCTCGTCGATCATTCAACCGCTGATCCAGGCGATGACGTTCGGTTTGAGCGTCCACGACATGGCGCGGGGCCAGTACTGGATCCACCCGGCACTGCCCGAAGTCGTCGAGAACGCCCTGCTGGGGCTGTCGGACTGACGTGACGGCGTCGATCTGTGACGTGCTGCCGACCGCAGCCGCGCTGCTCGCCGTGCCGGATGCGACCGATGCACTGCACCTGACCGAATCTGTCGGTGACGTCCGGCGGGTCGTGGTGCTGTTGGTCGACGGGATGGGCTGGCACCTGCTGCCCGAAATGGCTTCCAGCGCACCCCTCCTCGCTTCCGTGCTGGCCGGCGCCGCGGGACGGCTGGACGAGTTGGTGTGTACGTTTCCCTCGACGACGCCGACCAGCCTGGCCTCGCTGGGCACCGGAGTGAGTCCGGGCCAGCACGGGTTGCTGGGTTTCACCGTCAATGTGCCCGGGACCGCTCGGGTGCTCACCCACATCTTCTGGCGTGACGACCCGCCACCGGCCGAATGGCAGCCTGTCCCAACCTGGTTCGAGCGTTTGCAGGCTTCCGGTGTGGACGCCCGCGCGGTGCTGCCCGCGCCGTTCGTCGGCAGCGGGCTGACCGAGGCCGCCTACCGCGGCGCGCAGTTCTGTCCGGTTGACCGCAACGATGACTATGCCAACGCGGTAAGCGAACAGGTCCGCGCGGCAACAGGATTGGTGTACGCCTACACCTCTGCTCTGGACACCGCCGCACACCTGTTCGGTGTCGGATCGGCCGAGTGGCACGGCGCGGCCGGCTACGTGGACGCGCTGTTGACCCGAGTCCTCGACACGCTGCCGTCCGATGCCGTGCTGCTGGTCACGGCCGACCACGGCGGCCTCGACGTCGCGGCCGACGCGCGGGTGGACGTGGACACCGATCCGCGGCTGTCCGCCGGGGTGCGGGTGGTGGCCGGCGAACCGCGGGTCCGCTACCTGCACACCGAATCCGGTGCCGCACCGGACGTGATCGCGACCTGGGCCGAAGTGCTGGAAGGCCGGGCCGATGTCCTGGGCCGCGACGACGCCGTCGCCGCGGGGTTGTTCGGGCCGGTCCGGGCCGAACACCTGGCCCGCATCGGCGATGTGGTGGTGATCTGCCACAGCGACCTCGCAGTGCTGGCAAGCCGGCGCGAGCCGCCCGAGGTCGCTCAGCTGGTGGGCATGCACGGCGGTGCGACCCCCGTCGAGATGGCAATCCCGCTGATCACCCTTCGCCGCTGAGCGCTACAGCGGAGTGGTGTAGGCCGCGCTTATTCCGCCGTCGACGAGGTAGCTCGCCGCGGTGATGAACGACGCGTCGTCGCTGGCCAAAAATGCCACCACCGCCGCGATTTCGTCGGCCTCACCGAAGCGGCCCATCGGCACGTGCACCATCCGCCGGGCCGCACGCTCGGGGTCGCTGGCGAAAAGCTCTTGCAGCAGAGGGGTGTTCACCGGGCCCGGGCACAGCGCGTTGACCCGGATGCCCTGGCGGGCGAATTGCACACCGAGTTCACGGGACATCGCCAACACTCCGCCCTTGGACGCGGTGTAGGAAATCTGCGAGGTGGCCGAACCCATCACCGCGACGAACGAGGCGATGTTGACGATCGATCCTCGACCGGCGGGCGCCATGTGCCGCAACGCCGCCCGGCAACACAGGTACACCGACTTCAGGTTGACGTCCTGCACCCGCTGCCAGGCCGGCAGTTCGGTGTTCTCGATCAGATCGTCGTCCGGCGGTGAAATGCCGGCGTTGTTGACCGCGATGTCCACCGCACCGTGCCGGTCCACGACGGTGTCGAACAAGTTGTTCACCGACACCTCGTCCGAAACATCAACGGGCACATACGAACCGCCGACCTCGTCGGCGGCCGCGACCCCGGTCTGCTCGTCGATGTCGGCGATGACGACCGTGGCACCCTCGGCATGCAGCCGCCGCGCCGATGCCAGCCCGATGCCACCACCCCCGCCGGTGACCACTGCGGTCCGGCCGGCCAGCCTCTGGGTGAGATCCATTACCGCTCCTTCGCGTATACCTGCGCCGCGTCGACGATCGCCGAGAACAGTCGCAGGTCGTCCAAACTCTCCTCCGGATGCCACTGCACCGCGAGCACGAAGCCCCGTCCCGGCAGCTCCAGTGCCTCGATCACACCGTCGGCGTCCCAGCCACTGACCACCAGGCCGTCGCCGAGTTCGGCGATCGCCTGATGGTGATAACACCGCGCATCGACGTAGTCACCGACCAACGCGGCCAGCCGTGTGCCCGGCACCGTGCGAACCGGCAGGGTGGTGAACACCGCGTTGCCGGCCCGGTGCCCATCGTGCCCGATCACGTCGGGTAGGTGTTGGTGCAACGTTCCGCCCAACGCGACGTTCAGCACCTGAGCGCCGCGGCAGATACCCAGCACCGGTAGCTTCCGCGCGAGCGCCCCGCGCAGCAGTGCGAACTCCCACGCGTCGCGCTGCTGCGCGGGCCGGTCGGTGCTCGAGTGCGGCTGCTGGCCATAGGCCGACGGATCGACGTCTGTGCCGCCGGTGATGAGCAAACCGTCCAGGCTGTCGAGGACGCGTTCGGCGACAACGGAATCCACCGGCTGTGGAGGCAGCAGCACCGCCGCTCCCCCGGCGGCCGTGACGCCCTGAAAGTACACCGCCGGAAGGAAACTCGCCGGTACGTCCCAGACCCCGGTTTGGGCTCGCTGCAGATAGGTGGTCAGACCGATGACCGGGGGTGTCACGTGATCGGCGTCTCCGCGGCCGGAACCGTCCCGCGTGGTCACCGGATCAAAAGCGCTCAAACCCGCGAACCCTCTCCCAGTCGGTCACCGCCGCGTTGAACGCGGCCACCTCGACGCGGGCATTGTTGACGTAATGGTCGACCACGTCGTCACCGAAAGCCTGCCGGGCCACCGCGGACCCGTCGAACAGCGTCGCCGCTTCGGTCAGCGTACCGGGCAACCGCAGCGCGCGGTGATCCTCAGCGAGCTGATACGCGTTGCCGGTACACGGCTCCGGCAGCGGCACTTCGTTGTCGATGCCGTGCAACCCGCCCGCGATCAACGCCGCGACCGCCAGATACTGGTTGACGTCCCCGCCGGGAACCCGGCACTCCACCCGCATGCTGTCGCCGTGACCCACAACGCGAAGCGCACAGGTCCGGTTGTCGACGCCCCATGCGGCCACGGTGGGCGCGAAGCTCTGGTCGGTAAATCGCTTGTAGGAGTTGATGTTCGGGGCGTGAAACAGCGTCAGGTCCGGCAAAGTGACCAGCAGGCCGGCGAGGAAACTGCGAAACGTCGACGAGATGCCGAGCGGTTGACCGTCGTCGCCGAATACCGGCGAGCCGTCCAGCGAGCGCAGCGACAGATGGATGTGGCAGCTATTGCCCTCGCGCTCATCATATTTCGACATGAAGGTCAGCGACTTACCGTGCTGGTCGGCGATCTCCTTCGCGCCGTTCTTGTAGACCGTGTGGTTGTCGCAGGTGATCAGGGCTTCGTCGTAGCGGAAACCGAGTTCTTGCTGGCCCCGGTTGCACTCGCCTTTGAGAGCTTCCCAACGCAGACCCGCACCCTGCATGTGTTGCCGGATGTCGCGCAACAGCGGCTCGATGCGACTGGAGGCCATCACCGCGTAGTCCATGTTGTAATCGCCGGCCGGAGTCAGGCCGCGATACCCGCTCGCCCACGCTTCCCGATACGAATCGTCGAAGACCATGAACTCCAGTTCGGTGGCGGCGTACGCCTGCAGCCCGCTGGCGTGCAGCCGATCCAGCTGCCGGCGCAGGACACGCCGCGGTGCAGGCTCGACGGCGCTACCGTCATGCCACTGCACATCGGCGAGCACCAGCGCGGTGCCGGGCAGCCACGGAATTCGCCGCAGCGTCGTCAGGTCCGGTTTCATCACCATGTCGCCGTAGCCGGTGTCCCATCCCGATACCGCGTATCCGCCGACGGTGTTCATGTCGACGTCGACGGCGAACAGGTAGTCGCAGCATTCCGCGCCCGCGTCGGCAACCTCGTCGACGAAGAAGTCCGCAGCGATGCGCTTACCCATCAGGCGGCCCTGCATGTCGCCGAACGCGACGATCACGGTGTCGACGGCACCGGATTCGACGAGTCGCCGCAGCTCGGCACGGGACAGGTCGGCCGCGGTCACCAGGTGCTGGTGCGCAGGACGATCTCGGCGGCCAGTTGCGCCGTCGACTCGTGCGCGTTCCGCCGTCCGAGCAACTCGACCACCCGGTAGTCCCCGTAGACGAACCGCTGGCTGGCCTTCGCCACCGAGTGTGAGGACGAGCTGCTGACCAGTGCGGTGGTGTCGATCTCGACCGGCGGGCAGTCTCCGTCGCGGATCACGCCCTGATCGGCGACCCGCGGGTGGCCACGGTCGATCACCACCAGACCGGTGAAGCGGTCCAACCTGGTGGCGGCCAGCTCCCAGGCGAGTTCAGCGCCGTCGCGGTCGCCGACCACCACACCCCAGCTGACATCGAGCACGTCGAGAATGCCCACCACCGACTTCGGCGTCAGGCGCGGGTCGGCCGCGACGGCGATGGTGCGCAGCGACGCGGTGTGCAGACGCTCGCATACCGCGTCGTAAGCGGGCAGCGCCCGCTGCGCCGCGCACAGCAGCACAACGACGGAGCCCTTCTCCGGACCGGTATCGCAGACCTGGATGGGAAACCCGTCGACGGTAGTCATCATCGTCAAGGGCACAGGAGCAAATTACAGTGAAATACCGCGCACGCGGGCCGTTTTCGCGCGGAACTTTGGCCGAGTGGCAATTGGAAACGTTCTCGCAACATGCCACTGCTGCAACGCGTGTGACAACCGAGGCGACACCTCGTGAGCGCTTCGACGAAAAGCGTTGATCGAGTCAGCCATTGGTCACGCCGGGTCCAGTGTCGCGACGATCGTCGGGCGGTGCGGCGGGCCGTCGCGCAGCAGTGCACTGATCGCGTCGACATCGAGGTGGGCGTCCAACAGATCGGCCATCAGATCGAGCTGGGCGTCGCGTCGGGCACTGACATCGGTGTCGTCGGCGACCACGAATCCGTCGCGTCCGGCTGCCGACGCCGCGGCTGCCAGCCAGCACCGGCGGAAGTCGTCGTTGTCGAACAAGCCGTGCCAGTGCGTGCCGTAGACCTGACCGCGCCGATACCCCTCCGGCACGCCGTCCACGTCGAACCAGGTGTCATCGCTGGAGCGTCCCACCCGGCCGTGGTGGATCTCGTAACCGTGCAGCGACCCCTGCCGGCGACGCAGCACCTTGTCGCGCTCGAATGTGATCTCGGCGTCCAGCATCCCCAACCCCTCGACCCGACCGGATCGACTCTCCACCGGGTCGTCGATGGATCGGCAGAGCATCTGGAAGCCGCCGCAGATGCCCAGCACCGCCCGGCCGGAAGCGGCGTGCGACCGGAGCGCGGACTCGAGCCCGCGTTCGCGCAACCAGGCCAGATCGGCGACGGTGGCTTTGGTGCCCGGTAGCACGATGACGTCGGTGTCGGCCAGGTCGGCGGGCTCTCGGACCCAGCGGACCAACACTCCGGGTTCGCAGGCCAGGGCTTCGACGTCGGTGGAATTGGAGATCCGCGGCAGCCGCAGCACCGCAACCCGGAGCCACTGCGAGCCACGTGGAGGCCGGGGTGTGCCGAGCACGCGGTGGGCCAACACCGGGACCGCGTCTTCGGTATCGAGCCACAGGTCGTCGGTGTACGGCAGGACCCCATAGGTTGGCCGGCCGCTGAGCTCGGCGAGCTGGCGCAGCCCGGGCTCCAGCAGCGACACGTCGCCGCGGAATTTGTTCACGATGAATCCAGCGATCAGCGCCTGATCCGGTGGGTCGAGTACCGCCACCGTGCCGAACAGGTGCGCGAGCAGGCCGCCGCGGTCGATGTCGCCGACGATCACGACGGGAAGGTTCGCCGCGCGGGCCAGACCCATGTTGACCAAGTCGTGTGCGCGCAAGTTGATTTCGGCGGGCGAGCCGGCACCCTCGCAGATGACCACGTCGAATTCGCTTCGCAGCGAGGCCAATTCGTCGTGTACAACAGCCGATAGCCTGTTGCGGTCCGACCAGTACCCCGTGGCGGTCGCCGTGCCCGCCACCTGCCCCTTGATCACCAGTTGCGACGTCATGTCACTACCGGGCTTGAGCAGGATCGGGTTGAACCGGACGCTCGGCGCCAACCCGGCCGCCCGCGCTTGCATCGCCTGGGCGCGGCCGATCTCGCCGCCCTCGACCGTGACAGCCGAGTTGTTCGACATGTTCTGCGCTTTGAACGGCGCAACCCGAATTCCGTTGCGCGCCAATAACCGGCAGAGCCCGGCGACCACCATCGATTTGCCCGCGTCGGACGTGGTGCCGGCGACCAGCAACGCGCCGCTCACGGCCGCGTTGTCACGCCCACGTGAGGATTTCCGCGCCGGAATCGGTGACGAGCAGGGTGTGCTCGAATTGCGCGGTCCACTTGCGGTCTTTGGTGACGACCGTCCAGTCGTCGTCCCAGATCTCGTAGTCCAGCGACCCGAGGTTGATCATGGGTTCGATGGTGAACGTCATCCCAGGCTCGAGGACAGTGGTGACGGCGGGCTGGTCGTAATGCAACACCACCAGTCCGTTGTGGAACGTGGTGCCGATGCCGTGTCCGGTGAAGTCACGAACGACGTTGTAGCCGAATCGGTTTGCGTACGACTCGATCACCCGACCGACAACTGACAGCGCACGGCCCGGCTTCACTGCTTTGATGGCGCGCATCGTGGCTTCGTGGGTGCGCTCGACGAGCAGGCGGTTCTCTTCGGAGACGTCGCCGGCCAAGAAGGTGGCATTGGTGTCGCCGTGCACGCCGTCGATGTAGGCGGTCACGTCGATGTTGACGATGTCGCCGTCTTCGATCACCGTCGAGTCGGGAATGCCGTGGCAGATAACCTCATTGAGCGAGGTGCAGCAGGATTTCGGATAGCCCTTGTAGCCCAGCGTCGACGGGTAGGCGCCGTGGTCGACCATGTAGTCGTGAGCGATGCGGTCCAGCGCGTCGGTCGTCACCCCGGGCGCCACGGCCTTGCCCGCCTCGGCCAGGGCACGGGCGGCGATCTGGCCGGCGACCCGCATCTTCTCGATCACCTCGGGCGTCTGCACCCATGGCTCAGTGCCCTCGCGCGCGGTCGGCTTGCCGACGTATTCCGGACGCTCGATCGACTTGGGCACCGGAAGTGTCGGCGACACGACGCCGGCGGACAGGGCAGAGCGGACAGGCATGCTGCCAGGATATCCGTTCGCGGCGACCACGCGGGTCCGGCGGATGCCCCGCCCGGAGTCGGGCCGTCGGATTCGGCCGGGCGTCTCAGCCGCGGCCGCGGCGGCGGACCAGCGACCGGCGCGGACCCTTGACCCGCACCGACCCGCACACCACCCGGCCGACCAGGACCACGTGCGGAGTGCCCTCGGCCGGCGCGATCTTGCGCCGATCGCTGGCGCTACCGCCGTACACCTCGACGTCGTCGATGGACGCGCTGGCGCCCTCGGGCAATCGAATCTCGACGGAGCCGAACCTCATGTCCAACTCGATCACGACGACCGGGCCCGCGAACCGGGCTTTGACCAGGTCCAGCTCGACTGAACCCATCCGGCGCACCAGGGCCAGCCTGGTCGGTACCGTCCATTCGCCGTGACGCTTCAGCGAACCGGCCCACCCACGCAATTCGACCCGGTCGGCAGCCGAGGCGACGATCGCGCCGGGACCCGGCAAATCACTGACCAGGCCGTCCAACTCGTTGCGGGTGCGCGCATACGAGACGTGCGTCGATCGCTCCTCGAACTCGCTGATATCGATCAACCCGAGCGCGACGGCATTGTGCAGGCGACGCAGTGTGCCATTGCGATCGGCGTCGGAGACGCGTAATTCGGACAGCTCGTCTGGACGTGACATGGCCTCCCCAATCTACCGCCACGAGCGCGGCAGGCGAACGCTGCACGATCGCCCTGTTGACCGCCATCAGCTGATCCCAAAGGTATGGCTATCAACCTGCACACCGACTGCCGCTGAGGTCTATTTGCAGCTAGCCGTTCCAATTTAATGGCGAATCGGGCAGATCCTGTTTGTTCAGTCGACATTATTGTGCAGACTGTCAAAACCATTGTTGAAACCTCTCAGACAGACCGTTCAAAAATTCGGATTCAAAGTCTGATTCCTCGGATCCAGCCAGCGCCGCGATAATGTTCAATGACCGTTGAATCACCACCGGTAGCACCCCCGCTAACAGTCGAGCCTCGTTAGTCACACCTATGAGCTGGTATTTCCTCGCCTTTTAGCTCCGGTAGGAAAATCTACAGGGCGATCCCAGTGCCGATTTGTTAAAAATCTGAACGGTTCGAACGCCGTCGAACCGGAACTGAGAGTAGGCTTAGCAGTCCTACAAGTTCAGCTGAGTTTATTATGTCGGATTCGCTTAAAAGGTGCGTGTTCCTGTTATACGCTTCAGTTTGTCGAAGGCTCGTCCTCCGACTGAAGTAGTCAAGGGATCCACCCCGATGAGGGGTGGCAGCCCGAACCGGAGGGTTGGGGGGTCAATCCCCCGGTTCGGACGCCAAACGCCAGCAGCGGTCTAACCCACCCAGTCAACCTGGAGACCGCCTGCACGGCGAAAACCCTGTCGCCCGGTCGCCCCTCGCGGCCGGGCGACAGCTTTCTCTGAACGGGTTCTAGGCCAGGTAATCCGCGGGCATCGACTCGAACATGAACTTGGTCATCCGGACCGCGTACTCCGAACTGCCGCCTCCGACGATCAGCGACGCGAAGGCCAGGTCGCCGCGGTAACCCGCGAACCAGGAATGCGAGCCGCCGGGGAATTCCGCCTCACCGGTCTTCCCGTATACCTCGCCGCAGCCGGCGATCTCCTTGGCGGTGCCGTTGGTGACCACCAACCGCATCATCGGTCGGAGACCTTCGATCATCTTCTCGCTGATCGGGGTGGTGTCGCCGTTGATCTGCGTGGGCCGTCCCTCGATCAGCCGGGGCACTGGCGCCTTGCCGGCCGCCACCGTCGCCGCGACCATCGCCATCCCGAACGGAGAGGCCAACACCCGGCCCTGGCCGAAGCCGTCCTCGGTGCGCTCGGCCAGATCGACCGTGGGCGGCACCGATCCGGTGACCGTGCTCAACCCGTCGATCTGATAATCCAGGCCCATGCCGTATTTGTTGGCGGCCTGGGTCAACCCGCGCGGGGGCATCTGGCTGGCCAGCTCGGCGAACGTGGTGTTGCACGAACTGGCGAAGGCACGCGACAGCGGCACCACCCCCAGATCGAAACCGCCGTAGTTGGGAACCACGCGCTGACCCACGTCCAGCTGGCCGGGGCAGCCCAAAAGTGTGTTGGGACTTGCCATATCGCGCTCGAGCGCCGCACCGGCGGTGACCATCTTGAACGTCGATCCTGGCGGGTAGAGACCGGTGGTGGCCAGCGGTCCCAGCGCGTCGGCTGCAGAATTCTGTGCGACGGCAAGGATCTCACCCGTCGACGGCTTGATCACGACGATCATCGCCTGACGACCCTGGTTGTCTACCGCGCGTTGGGCCGCGTTCTGCACGGCCCGGTCCAGGCTGATCGACACGGAGGGAGCGGGTGCGGGTGCGACCTCGTGCAGCACAGCCAGGTCGACGTTGTTCTGGTTGATGCTGACCACCCGCCAGCCCGCCTCGCCGTCGAGCTCGTCGATCACCGCCTTCTTGACCTGGCCGATCAGCGCCGGCGCGAAGTGGTAATCGGTCGGCAGCAGCTCGGCCTGCGGCGTGATCACCACACCGGGCAGGCTGCCCAGCGCCGGCGCGATCCGGTTGTTGTCGTCGGTGCGCAGCGTGATCAGGTCGACCGGCTTGCCGGTGCCACTGGCCTGCTCGGCCAGCCGCTGCGGATCGTTGATCGTGTCGTCGAAGGGATGCAGCGCGTCGATGACCGACCGGGCGGTGCTGATCAGGAACGCGCCGGCCTTCGAGGCGTCCAGCGAGTAGTGGTACAGGTAGCCGGGCGCCAACACGTCGGTCCCACCGACTTCGTTGACCGACGCCCGCTTCGGCGGGTCGGCCCGCAAAGCGAGCGTCTGGTGCTCACCGAGGCGCGGATGCAGGTCGGTGCTGTTCCAGCGAACCTGCCAATGCCCTTCGTAGCGGGCCATTTTCAGCTGCCCGTCGTAGGTCCAGTTGCGGTTCTTCGGAAGGTGCCAGGTGTAGCGGTAGCTCACCGAGCCGGTGTCTTCGGCGTACTTCGAGCCGAGAATCTGGGTGTCCAAGTGGCCGGCCTGCAGGCCGGCCCACGCGGCGTTCAGAGCTTCGCGCGCGTCACTGGGGTTGTCGCTGAGTTCGGCGGCCGCCGCGGTGTCGCCGGTGGCCAAGGCGGCGAAGAACTGCTGGGCCGCCGATGCGGGCCCCTCCTGCTTCGGAGTGCAGGCCGATACCGCTGTCGTCGTGACGAGCGCCGCGACGGCGGCTGTGGCAGCTGATGCCACTGTGAATTTTGTTGCCATTGTGGCTGATGTTAGAACCGCTCTCGCCAGACGCGTGGCGACACACCGAGACGGAATTGTTACGCGGCTTTACGCTTCTGCGCCGAGACCGCTCCTGGGTCGATCTCAGGGAGAGTCAGTCGAGCAGGACCGTGGCGAACGTACCGACTTCGTTGAAGCCGATCCGGTCATACGTCGCGCGCGCGACGGAGTTGAAGTCGTTGACGTACAGGCTGGCTGTGCGGCCGGTGCCGACGATGACCGCCGACAGGGTCGCGGTTCCGGCCGTGCCGAGGCCGCGTCCGCGCCACTCTGGATGCACCCAAACCCCTTGGATCTGACTGACCGTCGGCGACTGCGACCCGACCTCTGCCTTGAACACCACTTCACCGTTCTCGAAACGCGCCCACGCCCGACCGGCCGCGATCAGGCCGGCGACCCGACGCCGGTAGCCGCGCCCGCCATCGCCGAGGCGCGGGTCGACGCCCACCTCGCCGATGAACATGTCGATCGCCGCCACCAGATAGGTGTCGAGTTCGTCGGGCTTGACCTGTCGCACACCGGGATCGATCGCGCAGGTCGGCATCGTGGTCAGCGACATCAACGGCTGACGGTCGCGAACGTCGCGGGCCGGACCCCAGGACGACTCCAAGCGCTGCCACATCGGCAGCACCAATTCGGCCCGCCCGACCAGCGACGAGCACCGGCGCGAGCCGGTCAACGCCGCATCGGCGAACGCGTGCAGATCATCGACGCGCCCACGCAGCGGGATCAGGTTGGCGCCGGCGTAACACAGCGACTCGTCGGGCCCACGGCGCGTCCACAGCTCGCCGCCGATCGAGTGCGGGTCCATGCCGTGATCGGCCACCCTGGCCGCGACCATGCACGACCCCACCGGGTCCTCGTCGAAAACGCGGCGTACAGCAGCCCCGTCGCGCACAACAGATACCCGTCGCTCGCTGACCATGCGGCGGATGGGCGGAGCCGACATACTGACTCTTTCTGCGACGGATACTGAGCCCGATTAGGCCAATGTCAGCTTACGGTCACAACTGGCGCGCCGCTTGCCGTTGATCCGTCCGCGCCCGTCTCGTTAGCCAATCGCATTGCCTCTTCGATCAACGTCTCGACGATCAGTGCTTCGGGCACGGTCTTGATCACCTCGCCCCGGACGAATATCTGGCCTTTGCCGTTCCCCGAGGCCACGCCGAGATCGGCCTCGCGCGCCTCCCCCGGTCCGTTGACCACGCAGCCCATCACCGCCACCCGCAACGGGACATCGAGCCCGTCGAGGCCGGCCGTCACCTCGTTGGCCAGGCGGTAGACGTCCACCTGCGCGCGCCCGCAGGACGGGCAGGACACGATTTCCAAACCGCGTGGGCGCAGGTTCAGCGACTCGAGGATCTGCGAGCCGACCTTGACCTCTTCGACCGGCGGCGCCGACAACGACACCCGGATGGTGTCGCCGATGCCCCGCGACAGCAACGCGCCGAACGCGACCGCGGATTTGATCGTGCCCTGAAACGCCGGCCCAGCTTCGGTCACGCCGAGATGCAAGGGGTAGTCACATTGGGCGGCGAGCTGTTCGTACGCCGCGACCATCACCACCGGGTCGTTGTGCTTGACGCTGATCTTGATGTCGCCGAACCCGTGTTCTTCGAACAGCGATGCTTCCCACAGTGCCGACTCGACCAGCGCCTCCGGCGTCGCCTTGCCGTACTTCTCCATGAACCGCTTGTCCAGCGATCCGGCGTTGACGCCGATGCGGATCGGAATGCCCGCTGCGCCAGCGGCTTTCGCGACCTCGCCGACACGGCCGTCGAATTCTTTGATGTTGCCGGGGTTCACCCGCACTGCGGCGCAGCCCGCGTCGATCGCGGCGAAAATGTATTTCGGCTGGAAGTGGATGTCGGCGATCACCGGGATCTGGCTCTTTTTGGCGATCGCGGTCAACGCGTCGGCGTCTTCCTGTCGCGGGCATGCCACCCGCACGATGTCGCAACCGGAAGCGGTCAACTCCGCGATCTGCTGCAAGGTCGCGTTGACGTCGTGAGTCTTGGTGGTGCACATCGACTGCACCGGGATCGGGTGATCGCTGCCGACGCCGACGTCTCGGACCATCAGTTGTCGCGTCTTGCGCCGGGGCGCCAGCGTGGGCGCCGGCGCGGCCGGCATACCCAGACCTGTGGTCACTTTTAGCCTTCTCTCGCTTCCTTCGGTTGCGCCTGCGGCATAGCGCCGCGGGGCAGCGCTACCGGAACAGCCGGATCGGGTTGACCACGTCCGCGGTCACCGTCAGCAGCATGTAACCGACGACCAACACCAACACTACGTACGTTGCGGGCATCAGCTTGAGGTAGTTGACCGGCGCCGCCGCGACTTTGCCGCGGGCCGTGCGAATCATGTTGCGCAGCTTCTCGAACAGCGCGATCGCGATGTGTCCGCCGTCGAACGGCAACAACGGCACCAGGTTGATCACGCCGAGGATGAAGTTCAGCTGCGCCAGGAACAGCCAGAAGGCCACCCACACGCCGTGGTCCACGGTGTCTCCGCCGATGATGCTCGCACCGACGACGCTGATCGGGGTGTCGAGCGAGCGCTCGCCGCCTCCGATCGCGTGGACCAGCGCGCCGACCTTCGTCGGGATCGCGATCAGTGACTTGCCCAGCAGCACTGTCAGGTTGCCGGTGAAGCCGAAGGTGGCCGGCACCGCGGTGATCGGGTTGTACTGGGTGGGTCCGGGTTGGGTGCCGACGACTCCCATCACCCCCAGCGTGGCGGGTTTCGCACCGCCCTTGCCGTCGGTGACCCAGCGCTGCCGCTGGGTGATCTCCACGTATTTGGTCATCGTCTGGCCGTCACGCTTGATCACGACGGGGACGGTGCCGTGCAGTTTCTGCACCACACCGGCCATGTCGGAGAAGTCGCTCACCGGCTTGCCGTCGACCTTGAGCACCACGTCGCCGGCGCGGATGCCGGCGGCGGCCGCTGGACCGTCGCCCGTGCATTTCTCGAAGTCGCCCTGCTTGATTTCGCTTGCCGCACAAGCGGTCTGACCTATCACCGCGGTGGGATGCAGGTTCGGCAGGCCCCAGATGACGGCGATCGCGTAGATCAGGACCAGCCCGATCACGAAGTTCATCCCCGGACCGGCGAACAAAACGGCGACCCGCTTCCAGGTCTTCTGTTTGTACATCGCGCGCTCGTGCTCGTCGGGCTGGAGTTCTTCGACCGACGTCATGCCGGCGATGTCGCAGAAGCCACCGGCCGGGATCGCCTTGAGCCCGTACTCGGTCTCGCCGCGACGGGTCGACCACACGGTCGGGCCGAAGCCCACGAAGTAACGGCGCACCTTCATGCCGGTGCCCAGCGCGACCCACATGTGGCCGCATTCGTGCAGCGCCACCGAGATCAGAATGGCGAGCGCGAAAAGCACGATGCCGATAACGAACATCATCGGGTCGGTGAAACCTCCTGTGTGACCGCATTGCGCGCGCGTTCACGTGCCCAGCGCTGCGCTTCGAGTACGTCTTCCACGGTAGCGGGTTCTGCGGCCCACTGGTCCGCGGCGCTCAGGACATCGCCAATTGTTTGCACGATCGCCGGAAACCCGATCCGTCCGGCCAGAAACGCCTCCGCCGCCTCTTCGTTGGCGGCGTTGTAGACCGCGGTCATGCAACCACCCGTCTCGCCGGCCCGGCGGGCCAGCGCGACAGCGGGAAAGACCGCGTCATCCAGCGGTTCGAACTCCCATGTCGACGCGGTGGAGAAGTCGCAGGCCGCAGCCGCTCCCGGCACCCGATCCGGCCAGCCCAGGGCCAGCGCGATCGGCAACTTCATGTCGGGCGGACTGGCCTGGGCGACCGTCGATCCGTCGGTGAAGGTCACCATCGAGTGCACGATCGACTGCGGGTGAACGACGACGTCGATGCGGCCGTAGGGGATGCCGAAAAGCAGGTGCGCCTCGATGAGCTCGAGCCCCTTGTTGACCAGCGACGCCGAGTTGAGGGTGTTCATCGGACCCATCGACCAGGTCGGATGGGCGCCGGCCTGCTCGGGTGTCACGCCCTCTAGCTGAGCGGCCGACCAGCCCCGGAAGGGTCCGCCGGACGCGGTGAGCACCAGCTTGGCGACTTCGTCGGCACTTCCTCCGCGGAGGCACTGCGCCAGCGCGGAGTGCTCGGAGTCCACCGGCACGATCTGTCCGGGCTGCGCGGCGGCCAGCACCAGCGGTCCGCCCGCGATCAGCGATTCCTTGTTCGCCAGGGCCAGCCGAGCGCCGGACGCCAGCGCGGTCAATGTCGGCTGCAGACCGAGCGCGCCGACCAGCGCGTTGAGCACGACGTCGGCCTCGGTGTTCTCGATCAACCGGGTGGCGGCCTCGGGACCGGTGTAGGTGACGCCGCCGATGCTCTGCGCGGCGCGCTCGTCGGCGACGGCGAGGTTGGTCACCCCGGTCTGGTCCCGCTGCCGAGCGAGCAGGTCTGGATGGCTTCCACCGGCGGCCAGCCCGACCAGTTCGAAGCGGTCGGGGTTGGCGGCGATGACCTCGAGTGCCTGGGTGCCGATCGAGCCGGTGCTGCCGAGCACCAGGGTCTTCAGACGGCGGTCGGGGCGGGTGGACACCCATCCATTGTGCCGCGCCACCGGCGCGCCCGACGAATCCCGATATGCCAGAATGTGCTGACGTCCCGATCCCGACCCGAGGAGTTTGCCGTGGCCAGTACCGAGGTGGAGCGCTCCGACGGAGTCCACGTCGCTGACGTGCCGTCCGCGGACTGGGGCTGGAGCAAGATCAACTACCGCACCTGGCACCTGACCGGTCTGCTGATCATCGGGCTGTTGGTGGCATTCCTGCGTGGCAACCACGTGGGCCACGTCGAAGACCTCTGGGTGATCGGCTTCGCGCTACTGGGCTTATTCTTCCTCGTGCGCGACTGGTGGGGCCGCCGGCGCGGCTGGCTCCGCTAGTACGACGGGGTGCCGCGTCCGCCGATATGCGGCAGCGGCGGCAACGCCGGTCACCAATAGCGCGAGCGCCCATATCCACGGCCACCCGCCGTGTCGCAACACCCAACCCGCCCATGCGCCCTGCACGCGTGCCGCCAGGGCGATCACCGCGTCCGGGCCCGGGGCTCCGGTCTGTAACGCGATTTCATAGCTCGCGTAGTAACCGACATACAGCCCGACGACGATCAGCAATGCCCCGCCGACCCGGTTGACGTAGGGCAAAACGCGGCGCAGCCGGGTGACGGCCGCCGAACTCGCCGTTGCGGCGGCCACCGCCAGCACCCCGACCACCAGCGTCAGACCCGCGATGTAGGCGAGGTATACCGCGACGCTGCCGATCAACGACTGCCGTCGTAGACCCGCGGTCGTGACCGCAAGAAACGGCCCCACCGTGCAGGAGAGCGAGGCGATCGCGTAGCTCACTCCGTAGCCGTACATCGAACCCAGCCGAGCGGTCGGCGCCAGCCGGGAGGACCACGGGGCTGACACCGTCAACTCGCGGCCGGCGAGCAGCCAGCCCCCCAGCGCGACGATCACGATGCCGATCACGACGGTCAGGTACGGCAGGTACCGCTGCAGCACGCCGCCGGCCGAAACCGTCAACGCGCCGAAGGCACCGAAAACCGTCAGAAATCCAAGCCCCATTGCGGCCGTCGCGGCAAGAGCACGCCCCACCGCGGCCAGGCCGGTCGACACGGCCGCGCCCTCCCGCCGGACCACCAGCACCAGATATGCCGGCAGCAGAGCGAACCCGCACGGGTTCAGCGCGGCGACCAGCCCGGCGGCGAACGCCAGACTGATCAGCCGCTGATCCATTGCCGTCTCGACCGGGTCAGGACTTCAGCGCCGCCACTCGATCGGAAAGCTCCTGCTGCGTCATGGCCGAGGTGGTGTTGTTGACGAAGGTGGACGTGCCATCGGCACGGTAGAACACCCACGCCGGCTGCCACGGCACGTTGTAGCGAGCCCAGATCGAACCGTCGGCGTCGTTCAAGTTGGGAAAGTTCAGGTTGTACTTCGACACGAAAGCCTGTTGCGCGGCGGGATCGGAGTGCGCCGCCACCCCGACGAATGCGACGCCCGGGTTCGCGGCCGAGACCTGGCTCAAGGTCGGGGCTTCGGCATTACAAAACGGGCAGAACGGCGTCCAGAACCACAACACCGCCGGTTTGCCCTGCAAGCTCGCGCCATTGAACGGCGCGCCCGACACCGTGGTGCCGCTGAACTGCAGACGCTCGTCGGCGGCTGAGGCTTGTGGCGCGGCGACCAATCCGAGCACCACTGCGACGGCGCCTACGAGCAGGGCCAGGCTTCTCATCGTTCTCATCCGCTCTCCTCCTTGGGGCTGTGATGCATGCGATTACCCCGAACCCGCAATTTGCACTCAACCTTCGGCGGCCAACTGGCCGCACGCCCGGGCAGAATCGCGTCCGCTCCAGCTACCCGCCTTCGGCGGCCAACTGGCCGCACGCTCGGGCAGAAGCGCGTCCGCTCCAGCTACCCGCCTTCGGCGGCCAGCTGGCCGCACGCTCAGGTAGAAACGCGTCCGCTCCAGCTACCCGCCTTCGGCGGCCAACTGGCCGCACGCGGCGGCAATCTCACGGCCCCGGGTATCGCGCACCGTGCAGGCCACGCCCGCCGCCCGGACCCGGCGTACGAACTCGCGCTCCACCGGCTTCGGGCTGGCATCCCATTCGCTGCCCGGAGTCGGGTTCAACGGAATCAGGTTGACGTGCACCAGTGGGCCCAGCGCCCTGTGCAGCCGCTTGCCCAGCAGCTCCGCGCGCCAAGGCTGATCGTTGACGTCGCGGATCAGGGCGTACTCCACCGACACCCGCCGACCGGTCTGCTCGGCGTAATAATGCGCGGCATCCAGCGCCTCGCCGACCTTCCACCGGTTGTTCACCGGCACCAGGGTGTCGCGCAATTCATCGTCGGGCGCGTGCAGCGACAACGCCAACGTCACCCCAAGCCGTTCGTCGGCCAGCCTGCGGATGGCCGGGGCCAGCCCGACCGTCGACACCGTCACCGAGCGCGCCGATATGCCGAAGCCGGCACCCTTGTCCGCCGACCCGGTGATGCGGCGGACCGCGGTCAGCACCCGGGCATAGTTGGCCAGCGGCTCCCCCATCCCCATGAAGACGATGTTGGACAACCGGTCGCCCCACTCGTCACGAAGCGTCACCGCCGCGCAACGCACCTGCTCGACGATCTCGGCCGCGGACAGATTGCGGGTCAGACCGCCCTGACCCGTCGCACAGAACGGGCAGGCCATGCCGCAGCCCGCCTGCGACGAGATGCAGACGGTGTTGCGCTTCGGGTAGCGCATCAGCACCGATTCGAACGTCGTTCCGTCGACCGCCCGCCACAGCGTCTTCCGCGTTTCGCCTGCGTCGCAGGTGATGTCGCGGGCCGACGTGAGCAGGGTCGGGAACAGCGCCTCGGCGACGGGACCGCGAACCGCTGCCGGCAGGTCGGTCATCTGCTGCGGGTCGGCGATCAGCCGGCCGAAGTATTGGTTGGCCAGCTGCCTGGCCCGAAACGCCGGCAGGCCCAGTGCCGCAACGGCTTCGGCGATGGCGGCTTCGTCGAGGTCGGCCAGGTGTCGCGGCGGCAGCGCGCGACGGGGTGCTTCAAATACCAGCTCTTGCTTCACCGGGACCTCAGGGCAGCAGCGTCAGGACGGTCCAGGTCGCCACCGCCGATGGCAGCGTCCCGTCCAGCCGGTCCATCAGGCCGCCGTGGCCGGGCAGGATCCGGCCCATGTCCTTGATACCCAGGTCCCGCTTGATCTGCGACTCGACCAGGTCACCCAGCGTTGCGGTGGCCACGATCGTCAGGCCCAGCAGCACCCCGATCCACACCGGCCGGTGGGCCAGCAGCACTGCGGCCAGCGTGACGGCGGTGACGCCGAAGAGCAGCGAACCGGCCAGGCCCTCCCACGACTTGTTCGGGCTGATCGACGGGACCATCGGATGCTTGCCGAACAGCACTCCGACCGCGTAGCCGCCGACATCGGAAGCCACCACGCCGATCATCAGGCAGAACACCCGGCCCGAACCGTTCGGTGGGTAGACCAGCAGCACACTGAACGACGCGAACAGCGGCACCCACGCCGCCAGAAAGACCGAGGCGGCGACGTCGCGCAGGTAGTTTCCCGACGGCGAGTCGGCGGATCCCTCCGGCGCGGACGTCGCACCGAGCGCCAGCCGCCAGAACATACAGACCACCGCGGTCACGCCGAAACCCGCCAACGCGCCCGCCGCGTGGTAGGGCCAGGTCAGCCAGATCATCAACTGAGTTCCAACCAGCAACGGAATCGCGGGGATGACGTAGCCCGCCTCGCGCAGCCGGCGTATCACCTCGTGGGTGGCGACGGGCATCGCGGCGGCCACCAGCAGCACCCAGAGGTAGCGGTCCCAGATCAGGATTGCCACGATGGTGAACGCCAACGCGGCACCCACCGCGATAGCGGCGGGTAGGTTACGGCCGGCCCGCGACTTCTTCTGCGCGGGCTGCGCCACCGAATCCCCGGTCGGGATACCTGCGCCGGTATCAGTTTCTGCCACGGACGTCGTCTGCTGAGCGGCCGCTAGACCTCCAGCAGCTCGCCTTCCTTGTGCTTGACCAGGTCCTCGATCTGGGTCACGTACTGCTGGGTGGACTTGTCGAGATCCTTCTCGGCGCGGCCGACCTCGTCCTCGCCGGCTTCGCCGTCTTTGCGGATCCGGTGCAGTTCCTCCATCGCCTTGCGGCGGATGTTGCGGACCGACACCTTGGCGTCCTCGCCCTTGGCTTTGGCCTGCTTGACCAGTTCGCGGCGACGCTCCTCGGTCAGCTGCGGTACCGCGATCCTGATCAGCGTGCCGTCGTTGGTCGGGTTGACGCCGAGATCTGAGTTGCGGATGGCCGCCTCGATGTTGCCGAGCTGACCGGCTTCGTAGGGCTTGATGACGACCAGCCGCGCTTCCGGGACGTTGATGCTGGCCAGCTGGGTGATCGGGGTCGCAGAACCGTAGTAGTCGATGTTGACGCGGTTGAACATGCTGGGGTTCGCGCGGCCGGTACGGATGGTCGACAGGTCGTCGCGACTCACGGCCACGGCCTTTTCCATCTTCTCTTCAGCGTCAAAGAGTGTCTCGTCAATCATTTCCGCCGCTCCTCATCATCGCAAAGCTCTGCATCGTCGTCGGCGGGCATTTCCGCCGCTCCTCATCGCAAAGCTCTGCATCATCGTCGGCGGGCATTTTCGGCCGCTCGTCCCTTCTACGTCGTTACAAGCGTTCCGATCTTCTCACCCGCAACGGCCCGAGCGATATTGCCATCGGTCAACAAGTTGAAAACCAGGATCGGCATGCGATTGTCCATGCACAAACTGAACGCGGTGGCGTCGGCCACCTGAAGCCCGCGCTCGATGACCTCGCGGTGCGAGATCGCCGTGAAGAGTTCGGCAGCGGGATTGATCCGTGGATCCTCGGTGAACACCCCGTCGACCGCTTTGGCCATCAACACCACGTCGGCACCGATCTCCAGGGCGCGCTGCGCGGCGGTGGTGTCCGTCGAGAAGTACGGCAGGCCCATGCCGGCGCCGAAGATGACGACCCGTCCCTTCTCCAGGTGGCGCACGGCACGCAGTGGCAGGTACGGCTCGGCCACCTGGCCCATGGTGATCGCCGTCTGGACCCGGGTGGCTATGCCCTCTTTCTCCAGAAAGTCCTGCAGCGCAAGGCTGTTCATCACGGTACCGAGCATTCCCATGTAGTCCGAGCGGGTGCGCTCCATCCCGCGCTGCTGCAGCTGTGCGCCGCGAAAGAAGTTGCCGCCGCCGATCACCACCGCGACCTGCACGCCGGTTCGGACCACCTCGGCGATTTGCCGGGCGACTTGCGCCACCACATCCGGGTCGAGTCCCACCTGACCACCGCCGAACATCTCGCCACCGAGTTTGAGCAACACGCGGGTGTAATGAGGCCGGTCGGACGACCCGGCGCCGTTGCTACCCTGCTCCGCCATCTGACTCCTTGCACACCGACGACGCTCTCCAGCTGTCCTTGCGACGGCTGTCCCCGAAACAGCCGGGTCCATCCTGCCTCATCGCCAGGCGGCACGTCCCGAGAGTGGACGGCTTTGTCCGTGCCGGCCGAATTCGCGGTGTCCGGCATCACACTCGGGCAGCCGGTGCTCCTACCAGGCCTTCGCGACCCGAGGGCTCCGACACCGGGCGACACGGCGGTCGACAACGTTTGGCGCTTCGGCACCAGGGGAACAGCCAGTGCTGAGGCGCGAGGGGGACGCGTGACGCGCTCCCCACCACGCCGAGACCGGTCCAGACCCCGGGCCGGCGACGATCAGGCGCAAGCCAACAGGAGGACTTCATGTCGGACGACAACAAGAGCGGGCCTGCAGAAGGCATCAAGGGTGTAGTCGAGGGTGCCAAGGGCCTTGCCAAAGAGGCCGTCGGCAGCGTCATCGGCCACGACGACCTCAAAGAAGAGGGTCAGGCTCAGCAGGACAAGGCTTCTGCTCAGCGCGACGTGGCCAAGAAGGAAGCCGAAGCCGAGGCTGCTCGCGGTGCTGAAGAGGCCGCTGAGAAGCGCCAGCAGGCTCACCAAGACTAAGTACGCCGCAGACAAGGCCCGGTCCATCACGGACCGGGCCTTGTCGCGTGTCAGACGTCTTTCCCTAGCCGAACACCGGAAGCGCCCGCCTGCGGGCCAGCGCGTCCATTCCGCGCTGAATGCTGTCCTCGACCTCGTGGTACTTGCGGTCGACGTACTCGTCATCATCGGCGCGCGCCGGATCGCTGTCGATTTCAACGGCAGGCATGAACCTGGTGCGGATCTTAGCGGGCAGCGGGAACTGCGGCAGAGCGGCGGGGGCTATCCCCCAGGGAAGCGATATCGCGAGCGGAAAGACCTTGAGGCGCAGCAATTTATCGAGGCGTAGCACCCGGGAGAGCCGATCCCCGCGGATCAATACCGGCATGGCATCGGCGCCACCGACGGTCGCGATCGGCACGATCGGCACGCCGGCGCGAATCGCCATCTTCACGAAGCCTGTGCGCCCGGCCAGGTTCGCGCGATCACGCTCACGCCAGGGTCGCAGCGAATCCACTTCTCCCCCCGGCCACAACGCCACGTCGTGGCCCTCGGCTAACGCGGTCGCGATGGCATCCGGCGCCGCGGGCAACACCCCCATCGAGCGGAAGTAGTGGCCGAAACCCGGAATGGCCATCAACGCGTCGTGGGCCGTGCCATGCAAAGTGCGCTCCGACCCGAATCGTCGCCACCACTGCAGACCCACCGTCCAGGCGTCCCATACGAATGGCGCACCGGAATGGATGCCCACCAAGAGAGCCGGGGGCTTGCCGACGTTCTCCCAGCCGTCGATTTCCATCCGAAACCAGTAGTCCAGCAATACATTCCAGAAGAACTTCGAACGCTGCAGGACGTCCTCGTCGGGCCCACTGAGATCCCACACGCCGGCTCGTTCGGCAATCCAGCCACTCACGCCGCCGGCTTTACTGTCGCGCCGGTCTGCCATCGCAGCCCGGGCTCGCTCGGCCTGATCCTGCGCCTGCTCGCGCACCTCAGCTGACCTGTGATCTCTGACACTCATGGCGCTCGCATACCCGAATAGCCACTCGGCAATCTGCGCCCGTGTGCCGGCAACGATCAGCAACGACTTTCGGTGCCGTGGCCGGTCCGGTCGCGGCTAGCGGCCCCGTACTTTGCGGTTGTATTTCTTGATGGCGTCGACCAATTGCGACTTGTCCATCGTCGAGCGTCCGGCGATGTCGAGCTTTCGTGCGATGTCGAGCAAATGCTTCTTGCTGGCATTGGCGTCGACGCCTTCCTCGGAGGGGACGGGGTTGTGCAAGCCTCCCCGCTCCGCGCGCGCATCCGACGGCCCGCTCTCCTTCTTGGCCAGCCAGCGATCACCGACCTTTTCGAAGCTGCGCTTGAGCGCCGCGTAGGCAACTCGATGGGCCCGCTCTTCGCTGCCGTACTCATCGGCGGCGGCGTCGTGTGCTTTGGCAAAGGTGCGCTGCGCCTTTGCGTTTGAACGCTCCAGGGTGCTCGGCAGCTCGTTCTTCTTGGGCTTACCGTCTTTGGTGGTCTTCGCCATTGCTCACCTCTCGTGCCTCGGTGGCTGTCCTCGGTGTCCGCGCCGGTCACGGTGGGTGTCCCGGCCGACTATGGGATTGCTGCGTTATCGGGTCTGGTTCGGGGTACCCACCGCGTGCCCCAATTCCACCGAAAGGTTCCACTGCGATGGCTCAGACCACCGTCCTGTTCGACGTCGACGGCACGCTGGTCGACTCCAACTTCCACCATGTCATCGCCTGGCAGCACGCGTTTCTCGACGTCGGCCAGGACGTGCCGTGCTGGCGCATTCTGGGGCAGATCGGGCGGTCCGGCGAGGAACTGATCGAAGAACTTCTCGGTGAAGAGTTGGCCGACCAGCACGGCAAAGAGGCGAAAAAGCTGCACACGAAGTACTTTCTCGAGTCCGCGTCGCAGGTGCGTCGGCTTCCCGGTGCTCGCGAACTGCTCGAGGCCGTCCGCGCACAAGGCTGGCGTTCGGTGCTCGCCACGTCCGCGGGCGAAGAAGAGCTCGAATTACTGCGCAGCGCACTCGACTGCGAAGATCTCATCGACGCCGTTACATCGTCGGCCGATGCCGAACGCGCCAAGCCGCACCCCGACATCGTGGCCACCGCGCTGCAGCGTGTCGACGCCAAGCCCGCCGAGGCGCTGTTCCTCGGCGACGCGGTCTGGGATGTCCACGCCGCACAACGCGCCGGCGTGCCGGCTGCGGCGGTGCTCAGCGGTGGCACCCCGAAACAGGCCCTGCAAGAAGCCGGCGCCGCACAGGTCTACGACGGACCCCTCGATGTGCACAAGCACATCGAGGGGTTTGGTCAACTCGTTGGGACGTAGGAACTTTCGTAGGGTCGATGCCTCAGCCCAGATGGGCTGACAGCAGCCAGGCCGGTAGCGACTTGCGGCCGTTGCCTTCGTCACGCACGTTCCTGAACGGAAACTCGGGATCGTCGGCGTTGTGGAAGTTGCCGTGGATGCGCGCCGGCCGGATCTCGTCGATGACCCAATATTTCGACACCACCTCGCGGAGCTCGTCCTCGGTCACGGGATTGGCCGGCGCGCCTTCGCCGGTCTTGGCGAACACCAGCACGTAGTACGACGCACCCGGCTTGGCGGCCCGCACGATCGAGCGCTGGTAACCCTCACGTAGCTCGACGGGCATGGAGTGGAACAGGGTGCTGTCCACGACAGTGTCGAACCGCGCTTCGGAACCGGGTGGGTAACTGGAGAAGTCGGAGATGTCGGCCACCGCGAACGACGCCGAGGTCAGTCCTTGCCTGGCGGCCTCCGCCTTCGCCAGCTCGATCGCAGTGGGCGAGGCATCGAGTCCCACGGTGTTGTGGCCCAACGCCGCCATGTGCAGCGACAGGGCCGCCTCCCCGCATCCGGCGTCGAGCACCGCACCGGTGATCTTGCCCTGGTCGATGAGTGCGGCGATGTCAGGTTGCGGCTCGCCCAGGCTCCACGGCGGGCGACCGCCCGCGAACTCCGCAGCCTCGCCACGGTAAGCCGGGTCGAAATCGAAATCGAACTTCTGCGTTTCAGTCATACCCCAGATATATCAATCAGACTGATATATGTCAACATTATTGATATGGGCGCAACCGAGGACGCACCGCTGGGGTATCTGCTGTTTCAGGTCATGGCCACGCTCCGGCCGGAAGTGTCGGCCGCGTTGAGTCCGCTGAGCCTGACGCTTCCCGAATTCGTCTGCATGCGAATGCTTTCCATGAATCCCGGGCTGTCCAGCGCGGAGCTGGCCCGGCTGGGCAATGTCTCTCCTCAGGCGATGAACACGGTGTTGCACCGGCTGGAGAACGCGCACTACGTGGCGCGTCCCGCCTCGGTGGCCTCTGGGCGAGCGCTGCCCGCATCGCTCACCGCCGATGGTCGGGCGCTGTTGAAGCGGGCCGAGGCCGCGGTCGGCGAGGCCGACGCGCGCGTCCTGGCCAAGCTTTCTGCACCGCAGCAACGCGAGCTCAAACGAATGCTGGCGACCCTGGGGCCCGACTAGGTCTGCTGGTCGATCCGCGCCCAGGGCCGGGCGCTTTCGAGTTCGTATGCCAGCTCCAGCAAACGGGCTTCGTGCCCGGTCGAGGCGGAGAACATCATTCCGACCGGCAATCCGTTGGCGGACATCGCCAACGGTAGCGAGATGGCCGGCTCCCCCGTCACGTTCTGGAGCGGCGTGAACGCGACCCAGCCCTGTAGCCGGTCGATGATCTGTTCGTAGTCGGCCATCGGGTCGAGATAACCGATCTGCGGCGTCTCGTCGGCCAACGTCGGTGTCAGCACCACGTCGTAGGTGCGAGCCAGGCGCGTCGTATACCGGCGCGTGCGGGACAGTCGCAGCAGCGCGAGCGGAACCTTGTGCAGGTTGCGTTGCGCGTGCCGATGCAGGCCGCGAGTCAGATTGTCCAGCCGGGTCACGTCGAATTCTGGGTAGGCCCGCTTGTTCTGCTGGATTTGACCCAACGCCAGCAAACCCCAGTACAACACGAAGTCGGGCACGAAACTAGTTGGCACTGGCGGCTTTTCGAGATGATCGACGCGGTGGCCGAGCTCTTCGAGCAGGCTCGCCGTTTTCAACGTGAGCTCGCGAACCTCGGGGCTGGATTCCCGCAGCAGCGAATGGGTGACCGCGGCGATCCGCAGCCGCTTGGTGCCGGGGTGCTGCACGTGACCGATCAGCGGGAGCTTGGTGGCCGGCCAGATGCGCTCGGCTTCCGCGTAGAACGCCGCGGTGTCGCGCACCGATCGGCTCAGCACACCGTTGGCAACAATCCGGATCGGCATCTGCCGAACCTCTTTGTCCAGCGGCAGTCGACCACGCGATGGCTTGAGACCGACAAGTCCGTTGCACGATGCGGGGATTCGAATCGACCCGCCGCCGTCGTTGGCATGCGCAATCGGCACCACGCCCGCGGCCACGAATGCGCCCGAGCCTGACGACGAGGCACCGGCGGTGTGGTCGGTGTCCCATGGATTGCGTACCGGTCCCAGCCGGGGATGTTCGGCCGAGGCGCTGAATCCATATTCCGACATCCGGGTCTTACCCAGCGGCGTCATCCCGGTAGCCAGGTACATCCGGGCGAATTCGCTGTCGGCGTCGGCGGGTCGCGGCGGCCACGCGTCGGTCCCGCGCATCGTCGGCAGCCCGCCGACATCGACATTGTCCTTGACGAAGGTCGGGACACCGCTGAACGAACCCGCCGCCGGCGGCGCCTGCGCTTGCGTCCGGGCGCGGTCAAACGCGTTGAACGCCAAGCCATTCAGCGAAGCATTGACCGACTCGGTCCGGGCGATGGCCGCCTCGACGACTTCTGCGCGGCTTAGCCCACCGGATTCGACGGCCTCGGCCACCCCGACTGCGTCGAGGTGGCCGAGAGCGTCGTCGCCGAATGCGTGGACATGTCGCATTCGGCTGATGCTACTGCTGGCCGACCTCGAAGCGGACGAACCGGGTGACGGTGACTCCGGCCTCGTCGAGCAGCGCCTTGACGGACTTCTTGCTGTCCGACACCGAAGGCTGCTCCAACAGGACAGCGTCCTTGAAGAAACCGTTCAGCCGGCCCTCGACGATCTTGGGCAGAGCCTGCTCCGGCTTGCCCTCTTCCTTCGCGGTCTCCTCGGCGATGCGCCGTTCGCTGGCCACGACGTCTTCGGGCACGTCATCGCGCGACAGGTAGCGCGCCTTGAGCGCGGCGATCTGCAAGGCAGCAGAGTGCGCGGCCTCTTTCTCCCCGCCCGTGTACTCCACCAGCACACCGACGCCGGGGGGCAGGTCGGCGGCGCGCTTGTGCAGGTAGGTCTCGACGGTGCCGTCGAAGTAGGCAGCCCGGCGCAGCTCGAGCTTCTCGCCGATCTTCGCCGACAGCTCGGCGATGACCTGCTCGACCGTCTTGTCGCCGATCTTGGCAGCCTTGAGCGCGTCGACGTCAGTCGCCTTGGCGGCAGCCGCCGCGGTGACGATCTCGTCGGCGACCTTTTGGAACTCCGCGTTCTTGGCGACGAAGTCGGTCTCGCTGTTGAGCTCGATCAGCGCGCCGTCCTTGGCCGCCACCAGACCTTCGGCGGTGGCGCGCTCAGCGCGCTTGCCGACGTCCTTGGCGCCCTTGATCCGCAACGCCTCGACGGCCTTGTCGAAGTCGCCGTCGCTTTCGGCGAGGGCGTTTTTACAGTCGAGCATGCCGGCGCCGGTCAGCTCACGAAGACGCTTGACGTCGGCAGCGGTGAAGTTGGCCACTGCTCAGCCTTTCCTACGAAGATTCGGTGGTTGATTCAGATGCGACCGCGGCGGCCTGCTCGGCCGGCGCGGCGGTGGCGGTAGCCGACGCGAGCAGCTCCTGCTCCCATTCGGCCAGCGGCTCGGCACCCTCGGCGTCGGGCTTGCCGTCGGCGCGGCCCACACCGGCCCGCGCCTGCAGGCCTTCGGCCACCGCGGAGGCGATCACCTTGGTCAGCAGAGCCGCCGAGCGGATCGCGTCGTCGTTGCCCGGGATCGGGTAGTCGACCAGGTCCGGGTCGCAGTTGGTGTCCAGGATCGCGATGACCGGGATGCCCAGCTTGCGGGCCTCACCGACGGCGATGTGCTCCTTGTTGGTGTCGACGACCCAGACCGCCGACGGAACTTTCGCCATGTCGCGGATACCGCCCAGGCTGCGGTCGAGCTTGTTCTTCTCCCGGGTCAGCATCAGGATTTCCTTCTTGGTGCGACCCTCGAATCCACCGGTCTGCTCCATCGCCTCGAGCTCCTTGAGGCGCTGCAGGCGCTTGTGCACGGTGGAGAAGTTGGTCAGCATGCCGCCCAGCCAGCGCTGGTTGACGTACGGCATGCCCACCCGGGTCGCCTCGGCGGCGATGGATTCCTGCGCCTGCTTCTTGGTGCCGACGAACAACACCGAACCACCGTGCGCGACAGTCTCTTTGACGAACTCGTACGCCTGGTCGATGAAGGTCAGCGTCTGCTGCAGGTCGATGATGTAGATGCCGTTGCGGTCGGTGAAGATGAACCGCTTCATCTTGGGGTTCCAGCGACGGGTCTGATGCCCGAAGTGGGTGCCGCTGTCCAGCAGCTGCTTCATGGTTACGACAGCCATGGTGGCCATGTCCTTTGTGCTCGGTTGATGCCCGGCGACGGGTGTAGTCGGGCCCTGGCGACTGCTGCGAAGCCGAACCCGCCGGTGCTGCTCGGAGGCGGGACCGCTCGGCACGCGGTGCGAACTCCTAATGGAACGGGAGACGCGGTGCAGACGCGCGAAGTCAGCTCGTGGTACGGGCTGCGCACAGAAGTTTACACGCCGCGGCCAGGTGCTTTGTCCACAGCGCTGGCTGGCCGCTGCGTGGGCGGCACGATGAACTGAGCGAGTGCGATGGACGGCGACGATCTCGGTCTTGCTGCTGGTCTGCGCCCTACCTGCCGGCGCCGAGGTAGTCCGGCTGCAGTGGCCGCTGCGGCCGGAGCCGCGGGTGGTGCGGGCGTTCGATGCCCCGTCACCGAACTGGACCCGTGGTCACCGCGGTGTGGACCTGGCCGGGGCGGAGGGTCAGCCGGTGTACGCGGCCGGCGACGCGACGGTGGTGTACGCCGGAACACTGGCCGGCCGCCAGCTGGTGTCGCTGTCCCATCCGGGCGGCCTGCACACCAGCTACGAGCCCGTCCGGGCCACCGTGAGAGTCGGGCAACGCGTGGCCGCTGGGACCGAGATCGGTGAACTGCTCACCGGGCACGCCGGTTGTTCGGCCCCGGCCTGCCTGCACTGGGGCGCGATGTGGGGCCCGGCCTCGCGGGCCGACTACGTCGATCCGCTGGGGCTCTTGGCGTCGACACCGGTTCGGCTCAAGCCGCTGCATCGCTAGAACGCCGCTTCGAGCGACAGTCCCGGCTGCCCTCACCCGCCTCAGGCCCGGGGATGGGCCTGGTCGTGCACCGCCCGCAGCCGGGCCACGGTGACGTGGGTGTAGAGCTGCGTCGTGGCCAGGCTCGAATGGCCCAGGAGTTCTTGCACGATGCGCAGGTCGGCACCGCCTTCGAGGAGATGGGTCGCCGCGGTGTGCCGCAGTCCGTGCGGGCCCATGTCCGGTGCACCCTCGACTGCGCCGACCGTCTGGTGCACCACGGTCCGGGCTTGCCGAACGTCGAGTCGTCCGCCCCGCGCCCCGAGCAGCAACGCCGGGCCGGATTCCGGGCTGACCAGCGCCGGACGGCCGTCGGCCAGCCATGCCCGCAGCGCGTCCGCGGCCGGCTCGCCGAACGGCACACTGCGCTGCTTGTTGCCCTTGCCGAGCACCCGCAGTATCCGGTGCCCGGTGTCGATGTCGTCGATGTCCAGCCCGCACAGCTCACTCACGCGAATACCGGTGGCGTACAACAACTCGACGATCAGACGGTCCCGCAGGGCCAGCGGATCGCCCTGCTGTGAACCGGATTTGGCCGCCGACATGGCGGCCAGGGCCTGGTCCTGCCGCAGGACCGAGGGCAGCGCCCGGCGCGCCTTGGGCACCTGTAACCGGGTCGCCGGGTCACCGGCCAGCAGTCCGCGTCGCACCGCCCACGCGGTGAACGTCTTGACCGCCGAGGTGCGACGGGCCAGCGTGGTGCGGGCGGCGCCGGCTCCCGCCCCGGCCGCCAGCCACGACCGCAGGATCGGCAGGCTCAGTGCCTGCAGGCCGGCATCCGGTGCGCGCTCGGCGAGGAACGCGAACAAGGACCGCAGGTCGCCCAGGTACGCGCGGCGGGTGTGCGCCGAGCGCAGGCACTGCAGGTCCAGGTAGCTGTCGAACTCGTCGAGGATCGCCTCCACTACCTCACGGTCGCAAACACACGCGCTTGCGCTCAGATGACGCGCCGCAGAGTGTCCGGAGTGAGATCTTTCAGCGTCGGATAGCCGTCGACGGCCATCGTGAGGTCGGCTTCGGCCAGGAGCGACCGCAAAACGTGCTCGACGCCGTCGACGCCGTCGAGCGCCAGGCCGTAGGCGTACGGCCGCCCGACGCCGACCGCGGTGGCACCGAGAGCCAGCGCCTTGACCGCGTCGGCGCCGCTGCGGATCCCTGAGTCGAACAGCACCGGCAGCCCGTCGGCCGCCTCCACCACGCCCGGCAGGCAGTCCAGCGCGGGCAGTCCCCCGTTGGCCTGGCGGCCCCCGTGGTTGGAGCAGTAGATGCCGTCGACCCCGCCGTCCTTGGCCCGGCGCGCATCCTCGGGGTGGCAGATCCCCTTCACGATCAGCGGCAGCGTGGTCAGCGAGCGCAGCCACGGCAGGTCGTTCCATGTCAACGGGTTGCCGAAGATCGAGATCCACTTCAGCACCGCGCCCTGCGGATTCTCCTCCGGGCTCTGCGCCAGGCTCGCCCGGAAGACGGGGTCACTGGTGTAGTTGCTCAGACACTTGCCACGCAGTTGGGGAAAGTTCGACGTGCTCAGATCGCGTGGGCGCCAACCGGTGACCCAAGTGTCCAGCGTGACGACGATGCCCTTGAAACCGGCGGCTTCGGCACGATGCACCAAGCTGGCGGCCAGATCCCGATCGGTCGGGGTGTAGAGCTGAAAGAAGCCGGGCGTGTCACCGAATTCACCGGCGACGTCTTCGAGCGGGTCCTCGGTGAGCGTCGACATCACCATCGGCACCCCGGTGCGGGCCGCGGCGCGGGCGGTGGCCAGATCGCCATGGCCGTCCTGCGCGCACAGGGCGATGACGCCGATCGGCGCCATGAACAGCGGGCTCGGCAATGTCAGACCGAACAGGTCGACGCTCAGATCGCGTTGGGCGGCGCCGACGAACATCCGCGGAACAAGACCCCAGCCCTGAAACGCTTCGGCGTTGGCCCGTTGGGTGCGCTCGTCGCCGGCCCCGCCTGCGACGTACGACCAGATCGACGGCGGCAACGCCTTCTCGGCCTTGGCTTCGAGCTCCGCGAAGACCATCGGCAACTTGGGCACCACTCCGCCGAGGCCCTGCAGGTAAATCTCGTTCTGATAGTCGCCGAATGCCATGCGACGAGCATGCCAGCCGACGGCTCGGGCGGACAGTGCCCTACTGGGCTCCGGCCTCGGCCGCGGCGAGTTCCTTCTTCCACTGCCGGAAGGTCTCCTCGGTGCGACCACGCCGCCAATACCCCGAAATCGATGCCCACTTCGCCTCGACGCCACGCTCTTTGCGGATGTAGGGCCGGAGATTGTGCATGACTGCCTGCGCCTCACCGTGGACGAAGGCATGTACCTGGCCGGGCAGCCAGAAAGCCGTCTTGACCGCTTCCACCAGCGGCGCGTTGTCACCGGCCCGGTCAGCTCCGACCAGGTCGGCCCGGCCGCCCCGGTACAGCCAGTTGATCTGGACACCTTCCGGTGCGGTCAGCGGAACTTCGTCCTCGGGTTCGGCGATCTCGATGAAGACCTTGCCAATTGCATTGGCGGGCAGCGCTTCCAGCGCAACACTGATCGCCGGTAGCGCGGTCTCGTCGCCGGCCAGCAGATGCCAATCGGCCGTCGGGTCGGGGGCATAGGCCCCGCTCGGGCCCATCAGGTACATCGGCTGCCCGGGTTGCGCTGTCGCCGCCCATGGTCCGGCGGCGCCATGGTCGCCGTGCACCGCGATGTCGACCGCGATCTCGCGGGCGGCCGGGTCCGCGCGCCGGACCGTGATGGTCCGCACCACCGGCTTCCTGGCTTCCGGCAGACCGTTGAAGGAGTCCAACGTCAGGGGGCGCGGCAGTGCGGCCACGTCGACGTCATCGGCCACGAAAATCAGCTTGACGTAGGAGTCGGTGAATTCGCTGGGCGTGAATGTGTCGAAACCGTTGCCGCCCAGTACAACCCGGACCATGTGAGACGTGAGTTGTTCGGTGCGCACCACTTCGAACGTGTGCACTGGTCGACCTGCCACCTGGATCCTCTCGTTCGGCACCGCCCCACTCGACTATAGAGGCGCGCGTTTCATGCCGGTTGCCTACGAGTTCGGACGATCCGCCAGCAGCCGTCCTGACGTTCGGCCAGGCCGGCGATCTCGAGCATCGCCAACGGGGCCAGGATCCGGGCCGGATCTATTGCGGCGGCGATCGCAATCTCGTCGACAGTGGCGGCGCCGCGTCCAGGTAGCGCCTCGTAGACCCGCCGTTCCACGTCGTCCAGTCCGTCGAGGGGATTCGCCGGACCGCTCGGTTCGGAGCCGAGTTCACCCATCCGGCCGACCAACTCGACGACATCCTCGGCGCGGGTGATCAATTCGGCGCCGCCGCGCAGCAGCGCGTGACACCCGCTCGATGCCGAAGAGGTCACCGGGCCGGGCACTGCCCCGACGACTCGGCCCAGGGCTCGCGCCCAGGCGGCGGTGTTGGCGGCGCCGCTGCGCAAACCCGCCTCCACCACCACCGAAGCCCCCGCGGCGGCGGCCACCAGCCTGTTGCGGGTCAGGAAGCGGTGCCGGGCGGGCCTGACTCCCGGCGGGTATTCGGTGACCAGCAGTCCGTCCCGGGCGATGCGATGGAGCAGCGCGGAATGACCTGCCGGATAGGGAATGTCGATTCCGCCGGCGAGCACCGCCACCGTGATGCCGTCGACGGACAGGGCGGCCCGGTGCGCCGACCCGTCGATACCGTAGGCGCCACCGGAGATGACCGCGACATCGCGCTCGGCCAGACCGACGGCGAGGTCGGCGCAGACATGCTCGCCGTAGCTGGTCGCGGCACGGGTTCCGACGATGGCCGCAGCGCGTCGTGCGGCGTCATCGAGTCGTGCCGGGCCGAGTAGCCACAGCGCAAGTGGAGGCCTGCCCTCGGCTTTGGCTGCGACCGGCGCTCCGTGGAACGCCGTGAATTCCAGCGTCGGCCACTCGTCGTCCGCTGCGGTGATCAAGCGACCACCACGACGTGCGAGGAGCTCGAGATCTTCGGCGGCCCGGTCGATGTCGCGCCTGGCTTGAGTGCGTCGGGCCAGGGCGTCGTCGACAGCGCCGCGCCGCACTCGTTCAGCGGCCTCGACCGGCCCGACCGCGGCCGCCAAGGCGGCGAGTTCCGCGCAGGGCGGCTCCACCACCCGGGACAGGTACGCCCACGCGCGCTGAATCGTGTCGGTCATCGCGACGCCCCGGGCTGGCGGAAGCTGAGCGCGGTGGCCACCTCGTCGCGTCCCGGTGACGTGCGCCCGGCAAGGTCGCTCAGCGTCCACGCGACCCGCAGTGTCCGATCGAGCCCGCGGATGCTCAGCACCCCGCGATCCAGCGCCGACCGCAACGGCTCCATCGCCGCGTTGCCGAGCCGGAACCGGCGTCGTAGCAGTGTTCCGCTCACTTCGGCATTGGTCCGGAACCCATGCTCGTGCCAGCGCTGCGCTGCGGCGTCGCGGGCCACCGTCACGCGGTTGCGGACCTGCTCCGTCGACTCGGCCTCGGCGGTCGAGAACACGCTCATTCGCACGGGATTCATCTGCACCCGCAAATCGACGCGGTCGAGAAGTGGCCCGGACAACCGGCCGAGATAACGACGCTTCACCGTTGCCGCGCAGAGGCAGTCTTGCGGGTCGGCCGGCGCGCACGGACACGGATTGGCCGCCAGCACCAACTGGAAGCGTGCCGGATAGCACGCCACACCGTCGCGGCGGGCAAGCCGAATCTCGCCTTCTTCCAATGGCGTTCGCAACGCCTCCAACGCTCTGACGCCGATCTCCGCGCACTCGTCGAGAAAGAGCACGCCGCGGTGGGCCCGGCTCACGGCACCGGGCCGGGCCGTTCCGGTGCCACCGCCGACGAGGGCGGCCACGCTCGAGCTGTGATGCGGCGCCACGAACGGGGGCCGGGTGATCAGCGGTGTCGCATCGGAAAGCAGCCCGGCCACCGAATGGATCGCGGTGACCTCGAGGGACTCGCCACCCGACAGCGACGGAAGTATTCCGGGAAGGCGTTGTGCCAGCATGGTTTTACCAACTCCGGGCGGCCCGGTCAGCATCAGATGATGCGACCCGGCGGCGGCGACCTCCACCGCGAATCGCGCCTGAGACTGCCCTACCACGTCAGCCAGATCCGCGGGTTGCTCCGTGTCGGGAATCGACTTACTGGTCGATTCGTCAAGGCGCGCAGCACCATTGAGCCAGCCCAGCAGTTGCCCCAGCGTGCGCACACCCCAGACCTCGATACCGTCGACAAGGCTTGCTTCGGGCAGGTTTTCCACCGGTACCACCGCTGTCCCCCAGCCCGCGCTCTTGGCCGCCAGCACCGCCGGTAGCACCCCGCGGACCGGACGGACCCGGCCGTCGAGTGCGAGCTCGCCCAGCACGACCGCGGCCTGCAGTTGCCGCCAAGGCTTTTTCCGCTGCGCGGACAACACCGCGGCGGCCAGGGCCAGGTCGTACACCGATCCCATTTTCGGCAGCGTCGCCGGTGAGAGCGCCAGCGTCAGACGCGACATCGGCCAACTGTTGTTGCAGTTGGTGATCGCGGCGCGCACCCGGTCACGAGACTCTTGCAGCGCGGCGTCCGGAAGACCCACCAGGTGCACACCGGGCAGGCCGGAAGTGATGTCGGCTTCGATCTCGACGATCTGACCGTCCAGGCCCAGCACCGCGACCGAGAACGCCCGGCCGAGGGCCATCAGCCGACGCCTTGCAGATGGGTGAGCTCCGGGTTGCGCCGCCGACCGATCCGCACGCCGATCACGTCGATCCGCACCGCCGTCCAGCCCTGATCTTGAGCGGCCAACCAGATTCCGGCCAGCCGACGCAGCCGGCGGGCCTTCTGCGGGGTCACCGCCTGCGCCAGCCCGCCGAAGCCGTTACCGGTACGGGTTTTGACCTCGACGAAAATCACCGTGTCGGTGACCGGGTCGACGGCGATCACATCCAACTCGCCGTAACGGCAGCGCCAGTTCCGGGCCACGATCCGCAGCCCGAGATCACTCAGGTGCTCGACGGCCAACCGCTCACCGAGCGCGCCGACCTCGGCCCGCGTCATCATCGTCATGCCGTCACCTTGTGGCAGCACGCCGACGAAGATCTCCGCCGCACCCCGCCCACGGCGCGTGATCGGCGGGTTATCCCCAGTCAGCCGGTAATCCACAGCACCCTTGCGTGCCGCGTTGATATGCCGATAAACCGTGGTTAGCATCGCGTTCAGGTGAAAAAGCTCGCCTTGACCGCCATTCCGGCTGGTGGCTTTTCCCGACCGCACTGCGCTAGAAGGCGGGTGGTAACCGTGAGTCACGGTCCCGCTGCGTTGCGGCCAATTCTACCGATTCACTTGCTGGCGTGTGGTATTCGCGCGTCTGCATTCGCATGTCGCGTCCACCGAGAGGAAGTCCGATGTTGTATGTCACCACCCACCCCGAAGCACTGACCGCCACCGCCGTCACCTTGGCCGGCGTCGGGGCGAATCTGAGCGCCGAGAACGCCACCGCCGCGGCACCGACGACGGGAGTCGTGCCGCCCGCCGCCGACCAGGTTTCGGCGCTGGCGGCGGCCCAATTCGCCGTCCACGCCGAGATGTATCAGGCGATCAGCGCACAGGCTGAGGCCATTCATCGGCAATTCGTCAGCACGCTCGAGGCCAGTGCGATGTCCTATGCGTCGGCCGAAGCGGCCAATGCCGTGGCGACCGGTTAAGACAGGCCGGGACAATGGATTTCGCAATGTTACCGCCGGAGGTCAATTCCGCGTTGATGTATGCCGGCCCTGGGGCAGGGTCGATGTTGGCAGCGGCCTCGGCGTGGGACGGTCTGTCTGCCGAACTCCAGTCGACCGCGGCGACCTACCGGTCGGCGATCGCCGAACTCACCGGCGGGCCGTGGCTCGGCCCGTCGTCGGCGGAGATGGTGGCGGCAGCCACCCCCTATCTGGAGTGGATGACCGAGGCGTCCGCGCAGGCCGAACACACCGCGATCCAAGCCCGGGCGGCGGCGGCAGCCTATGGATCGGCGTTCGCGATGACGGTGCCCCCGGCGGTGATCGCGGCCAACCGGAGTCTGCTGATGACGCTGATCGCGACCAACGTGCTCGGGCAGAACACCGCGGCCATCGCGGCCACCGAAGTCCAGTACGCCGAAATGTGGGCCCAGGATGCCACCGCCATGTACGGGTATGCCGGTGCGGCGGCCGCGGCATCGACGCTGACGCCGTTCACCGAGCCGCCGCCGACCACCAATCCGTCCGGCGGAGCGCAGCAGGCCGCCGCGGCCGGTCAGTCGGTCGTGTCGAACGGCGCGCGGGTGCTCGCTGCGATTCCGCAGGCGCTGCAGGCCGCCGCGGCGGCGCCCGCCGCCACGGAAGTGGCCGACCTGCTGCCGTTGGTGACGATCCCGCTGACGGCAACCGCCGTCACCACCGGGACGGTCGGCATCACAGCGTCCTTCACTTCGTTCGGTACCACCTACCGCGGCCTGCTCATCAACGCCGACCGCGACTACGACAACGGCAAAGGCCCCTTCACCGGCAACGGCGTAGGCGGGACGATGTTGCCGCAGTGGATTGTCAATGGCACCGGCGGCGTCGGCGCGCCCTCGGACGCGGTTCCGGACACCGAGGGCCGAATGGGCGCGGCGAACAAAGTCGGCCGGTTGTCGGTGCCGTCGGGGTGGACCACGGCCGCGCCCGAAATCCGGCCGGCCGCCTACACACTGCCCATCACCAGCGCCGCAGCCGCTCCGGAGATGGGTGGCGCCGGAAACCTGTTCAGCAACATGGGCCTCGCCGGCGCGGCCGGCGGCGCGGTCGGCAGCACCGCATCCGTCGGACGCGGTAATGAGCGGGTGCGGATGCCCGCGCGAACCAGCCCGAAGTCGTCACCGCAACCGCCGACAGAGGCGGTGGCGGCGATCGCGACCGAGTTGCAGGAACTCGCCACGCGGGCCCAATCGTTGCTGGCCAAACTGGCCGAGTCCGGGCTGCTGACCACCGAGGAGGTGACCGCGCAGAAACGGCGCTTCCTGGGCTGACGCCTCTAGGCTGAGTTCCGGGAGGTGCGGTTGTGAATCCGGCGGGTTTCGGTGTCCTGCTGCTGTGTGGACCGCTGGCAGTGGTCGCCGCTGTCTGGCTGGCCGAGCGGGTCGGAGTGCCGTATCCCGTTCTGCTGGTCGCTGCCGGCGCGATTCTCGCCTGGCTCCCGGGCATCAAAGTCCCGCAGCTGGCACCCGAGATCGTCTTCTACGTGTTCTTGCCACCACTGCTGTACTACGCCGCGTATTTCATTGCGCCAGATGATCTTCGGGCTAGTGCGCGGCCGATCGGCCTGCTGTCGGTAGGGCTGGTGGTGGTCACCACCGCGACCGTCGCCGGGGTTCTGCTGGGTGTCGTAGGCGTGCCGCTGGCCGCCGCGATGGTGGCCGGCGCGGTGGTCGCGCCCACCGACGCGGTCGCGGCGACCTCGGTGTTCAAGCGGCTGGATGTGCCGGAACGGCTCGCGACGATCGTCGAGGGCGAGGGGCTGACGAACGACGGAACCGCCCTGGTCGTCTACGCCGGCGCGGTCGGCACCGCGATGGCCGGCGTGGTCCACCCCGGCCCGCTGATCCTGACGCTCCTGATTGCGCCGGCGGGCGGCGCTGCCCTCGGACTGGCCGTCGGATGGCTCGCGGTGCAGCTGCGGCGCCGGATCGACCATTCGATGTTGGAGATCACCGTCTCGCTGATGACCCCCTACCTGACGTACGTGCTTGCCGAGGGCGCGCACCTCTCGGGCGTGCTGGCGACCGTGACCGCCGGGGTGTACATCGGTTCGCACCTCAGCGCCATCTACACCCCGGGCGTGCGCCTGCAGGCCTTCGCGTTCCTCGACGCGCTGGTGTTCCTGCTCAACGCGGTGCTGTTCACGCTGGTCGGGATGCAGCTGGTGCGATCGCTGCACTGGGTGCCCGGCATACCCGCGACGCGGGTGGTGGCCGCCATCGCGGCCGTGATCGTCGTCGTCGTCGCGTCGCGGCTGGTGTGGATGCTGTCCGGTCCGGTCACCTCGCGACTGTTCAGGCGATCGGCCGACGCACCCGCCTGGAGCGAGCGGGTGGTGGTCGCGTGGGCCGGAATGAGGGGCGGTCTCTCACTGGCGGCCGCGCTGGCGATTCCCTTGCGGCTCAGCGACGGACGGCCATTTCCCTACCGCGACCTGATCATTGTGATCGCCGCCTCGGTGATCGTCGCGAGCCTGCTGATCCAGGGCACCAGCCTGCCCTGGCTGCTACGACGGCTCGGCTTACGGTCGGACGATTTCGGCACCGCCGACAACAAGGCCCGGCTGAAAGCCGCACGGGCGGCGCTGGCGTGGATCGACGAGCACGAGGACGCCGACGACGCCGATGAAGCCTTCCGGTCGGCCCGTTCGCTGTACGAAGCCAAGGTGCGTCGGCTGCAGCTCAGCCCGACCACCGAGGACAACGACGATGACGCCCAGGAGATTGAGCGATACCGGGCCCTGCGGTTGGCGCTGATCGGGGTCGAGCGATCGGTGCTGCTGTCGTTGCGACGCGACGGCCGCATCAACGCGACGCTGTTACGCGCCATCGAGCGCGATTTCGACCTCGAAGAGGCCCGGCTCAGCGGTTCGTGACCGCGGCCGATCCGGCGAGCTCAGCCCTTGACGGCCGGCTCACCCTTCGCGGTGTTTTTCTGCAGCCGCGCCTCGGCGGTCGCCTGCGCAATCCGCGAACCCACGTCGTAGGCCACGATCTGCGCAGTCGCGCCGTCGACCCGGCTGACCGCGCCGGCCATCTTGTCGGCAGTCCGGTCATGCAGCAGGCGGCCGACCAGCGGCGCATAAGTGCGCCGCGGCAACAGCACCGTCACCTTCGTGCTGGGATCGTCCTCGATCTCGCGACAGACCAGTTCCTGCGCCGTTCGACTGAGGTTGCGGTCCGGGCACTCGAGCATGAGCAGCGGGATCTCGTCCTCGAAGTGCTCCCACCGTTCCTGCAGCCGCTGCGCGTGGCGGGTGTCGATGATGAAGTGCACGGCGGTCAGCTTGTCGGCGTGCAGCCCGCTCGCGTAGTGCAGCGCTTCGATCGTCGCGAAGTCGAAGTGGTCCACCAGGACGACGACGGTGTGGTGCGGATGCTTGACCACGTCTTGCCGCTCGGTCAGCTGCATCTCCAAAACCGCGTTCTCGCTGCGGTATTCGCGGTTCAGGCGCATCAACGCGACCACCAGGATCGGGAACACCACGCACACCAGCCAGGCGCCCTCGGTGAACTTGGCGATCGCGAAGATCAGCACGATGATCGTCGACAGGATGGCCGCGGACAGGTTGATCGCCAGCTTGCCGCGCCAACCGGATTCACGATGGCCGAGGTGGTATTTCGTCATGCCGTAGCCGCAGATCGAGAAGCCCATGAAGACGCCCATGGCGTACAGCGGCACGACCGCGTCGACCGAGCCGTCGGTGATGAGGACCAGGGCCGTGGATGCCACGGTGAGCACGATGATGGCGTTGGAGAACACCAGCTTGTGCCCGCGCTTCATCATCGGCCGCGGCAGGAAGCTGTCCTCGGCGACGAAGCTGGTCAGCGCCGGGAAGCCGTTGAAGCTGGTGTTGGCGCCGAAGAACAGGATCAGCGCGCTGGCCGCCTGCAGCAGTGCGAACAGGATGTTGCCGATGGGTCCCTCGCCGAAGACCGCGCGGGCGATTTCGGAAAGCATCGACGGGTAGCCGGCGGCGTAGGGAGTCGCGTGGGTCACGTGGGCCAGCCAGATCACACCGAAAAGCAGGAATCCCAGGAGACAGGCCATCATGGTCAGCGCCTTGCGGGCATTGGGGCCCTGTGGCTGACGGAAGACGTTCACCGCGTCGGCGATCGCCTCGACACCGGTCAACGAGGTGCCACCGTTGGCGAACGAGCGCAGCAGCACCAGGATCGTGGCGCCCATGATGAAGCCGTTGCCCTGATGGATCGGCACCGATCCGGCGATGTGCTCGGGGTCGTACGTCTTGAGGGTTCCAACGATCTCGCGGATCACTCCGGTCACGATCAACGTCGTCATCATCGCGGCGAAGGCGTACACCGGGACCGCGAACAGTCGGCCGGCCTCTTTCATGCCGCGCAGGTTTCCGAACGAGAGCAGCAGCAGCGCTCCGACGGTGATCTCGAGGTGGTACGGGCCCAAGCTGGGGATCGCCGAAACCACCGCCACCGTGCCTGCCGAGCACTGGATGGCCACGGTCACGACGTAGTCAATCAGCAGGGCGGCCGAGGAGAGCTGGGCGATTTTCGGGCCGAAGTTCGCCCGCGCCACCACGTACGAACCACCGCGCTGGGTGTAAACCATCACCACCTGCCGGTACGACGCGGTGACCAGCGCCAGAATCAGCAGGATGACGCCACCGAGCGGAAGGATCAGGGTGAACGCCGCAAGTCCGGCGGCAGGCAGCAGCTCGATCAGAATCTGCTCGGGACCGTAGGCCGTCGACGACACTGCGTCGGGCGAAAGAGCGCCCAGCGCAACGGGATTGGACAGCGCCTCGTGCTCGAGGTCCTCGTTGATCAGCGGCTTGCCCAGGAAGAACCGTTTCCACGCGTCGGTGAAACTCGGCGGGGCCATGTGCTCGTCTGCCAGCTCTACCACGGTGATGCTCTTCCCCACCCTCACGGTCCAAAATTCTTACGCGATACTTACGCTCGTGAAGGGTAGCGGCTCTACGGGTGATTAGCAGACTCAAGGAGCCAGGAGCAACGCTTATTCTCAGCCAATTACCAGGACACCGCAGCGCACCTGGCAGGCGGTGACTCAGTTGGCCGGCGTGCTGGCCTGCCGTTTTCCCGACGACTCGGCGGATCGACCGGCGACGTCACCGTCGGCGGCCCGAAGCGTCCGCGCGACCCGCGACCCCACGTCGTAGGCCAGAATCTGGGCGCTGGCTCCCGGGATCCGGCTGATCACCCGCGCGATCATGTCCGCGGACCGGTCGTGCAGCAATCGGCCGGCGAGCGGTGAATACATCCGTCGGGGCAGCAGGACGGTCACGGTGCTGTCCGGATGGTCCTCGATGACGTTCGCGACGAACCGCGCCGCGGCGCGCCCGAGCTGCCTGTCCTCGCAGTCGACCATCCGCAGTTCAGTCGTCTCGCCGAAGCGTCGCCAGCGAACCTGCAATCGTGCGGCCAGGGCCTCGTCCAGCACGAAGTGCACGGCTGTCAGCCGTTCGGCGTCCAATCCCTTTGCGTAGCGCATGGTTTCGACTTCGGCCAGGTCGATCGAATCGATGAACACCAGCACGCGATGCGACGCGGGCACAGTCACCTCGCGACGCTGGGCGTGCGACATCTCGAGCACCGACGCCTCCGCCCGATACTGCTTGTTGAGCCGAATCAGCAGGAATACCAACGCGGGAAAGACGACCACGATCAGCCAGGCGCCTTCGGTGAATTTTGCGATCGCGAAGATCAGCACCACGGTCGTCGACAACAATCCGGCGGACAGGTTGATCGCGAGCTTGCGCCGCCAACCGCTGTCCCGTTGTGCAAGATGGTGTTTCGCCATTCCGTAGCCGGCCATCGCGAATGCGCTGAAGACACCCATCGCGAACAGCGGCACCAGGGCGTTCACCGACCCACCGGTGGCCAGCAACAGCGCCACGGCCAGGACCGTCAACAGCAGGATGGCGTTCGAGAACACCAGCCGATGGCCGCGTTTCATCAGCGGTCGCGGCAGGAAGCTGTCCTCGGCGACGAAGTTCGCCAGCGCGGGGAATCCGTTGAAGCTGGTGTTGGCGCCGTTGTAGAGAATCGCCGCACTCGCGGCCTGCAACGAGAAGAACAGGATGTCGCCGACGAGACCGTGGCCGAAGACGGCGTGGCCGATTTCGGACAGCATCGAGGGGTAGCCGGCGACGTAGGGAGTCGCGTGCGTCACGCACGCCAACCACGCGACGCCGGCCAACAGCAACCCCAGCGTCCAGGCCATCATCGTCAGCACCCGCCGGGCGTTACGGCCCTCCGGAGCCCGAAATAGGTTGACGGTGTTGGAGATTGCCTCTACGCCGGTCAGCGACGATCCTCCGTTGGCGAACGCCCGCAGCAGCACCAGCACCGTCGCCCCCATCACCAGGCCGCTGCCCTGATGCACCGGAACCGCGCCGGCGAGGTGGGCGGGGTCGTAGGTCGGCAGACCCCCGAACACCTCACGTACGACCCCGACCACGACCATCAGCGCGAGCATCGCGATGAACCAGTACGTCGGCACGGCGAACGTCCGGCCGGCCTCGCGCAGCCCGCGCAGGTTGGCAAAACAGAAGATCAGCACCGAACCGACGGTGATCTCCAGGCTGTAAGGGCCCAGCGCCGGCAGCGCGGAGGCCACGGCGACCGTGCCGGCCGCGCATTGGATCGCGACCGTCACCACGTAGTCGATCAACAGCGCCGCAGCCGCTATTTGCGCCACCCGTGGTCCGAAGTTCTCGCGGGCGACGACGTAGGATCCGCCGGCCCGGGTGTAGGTCATCACCACCTGCCGGTAGGACGCCGCGACCAGCGCCAGGATCAGCAGAATCACCCCGGTCAGGGGTAGTAGCAGCACGAAGGCCGCCATCCCCGCCGCCGGTAGCAACTCGACCATGATCTGCTCGGGGCCGTAGGCGGTCGATGAGATTGCATCGGGTGAAAGTGCGCCCAACGCAACAGGATTGGACAGCTTTTCATGCTGGAGCTCGTCGGTGATCAGCGGCTTGCCGAGCGCGATACGCTTCCATACGTCGATGTACGACGGCGCGATCCTCTGCGCGGCAGCCGGAACTGTCATCAGCCATTCCTAGCCGATCGCGGGGTCCCTGGCGGTCATCCTTACGGCATCTTGACGGGCCCGGAACGGCCGCGTTCAGGCGAGACCGCAACCGAAACGTCCATACGGTCGCCAGCAGTCGAACGGGCTTGGAATGATGTACCGGTGACCGACGCAGCAAAGAACGGTACCGACGTGGAGCCCACGGCAGCAGACCCTGCCACGGTGTTCTCCGCGTTGGCCAAGATCATCTACCAGGGCTCGGAGTCGAGCCAGGTCTACGCGGCCATCTGCGTGGCCGCGACGCTGGTGGTCACCGGCTGCGATCACGCGAGCCTGCTGGTGCGCCGGGATGGCCGCTACGTCACCGTCGGCGCCAGCGACGGCATCGCGCAGCGCATCGACGACATGGAGCGAGCGGCCGGCGACGGACCGTGCGTGGACGCGATCGAAGAAGAGACGCCACAAATCGAAACCGACCTGACCACCCCCACGCAGTGGCCGCAGCTGGCCGCCAAGATGGTCGCCGAGACACCTGTTCGCGGTGCCATGGGGTTCCGGATCCTGGTGGACAAACGCAAGACTGGGGCGCTGAACCTGTTCAGCGACACCCCCGGGGTCTTCGACACCGAGTCCGCCGGCCAGGCCATCGTGCTGGCGTCGTTCGCCAGCGTGGCGATCAACGCCGTCGCGCAGGGCGAGGACGTGTCCACGTTGCGCCGTGGGCTGCTGTCCAACCGCGAGATCGGCAAGGCCGTGGGGATGCTGATGATGCTGCACGGCGTCGACGAGCAGGAGGCGTTCAACGTGTTGCGCCGGTATTCGCAGGATCTGAACATCAAGCTGGCCGACGTGGCCCGTACCGTGATCGACGGTCGCGGCAAGCCGTCGTTCGGCGGAGGCAACCGGGGTTAGCGCCCCGGCACGCTATTCGGGCAGCCGCAGCTCGGGCTTTTCGACCTCTTCGATGTTCACGTCTTTGAAGGTCACGACACGCACCTGCTTGACGAATCGGGCCGGCCGATACATGTCCCATACCCAGGCATCGGAGAGCCGCAGCTCGAAGTAGACCTCGCCGTCGGCGTTGCGGGGCACCATCTCGACGCTGTTCGCCAGGTAGAACCGGCGTTCGGTTTCCACCACGTAGCTGAACTGCCCCACGATGTCTTTGTATTCGCGGTACAGCGAGAGCTCCATCTCGGTTTCGTACTTTTCGAGATCTTCGGCACTCATCGGCTCAGCCGTCCTTCTCCGTCCCGCGCTTGACTGACCTGATCCATCTTTCCCCACTCACTATCGATCTGCCGACCCGGCTCGCATGTTTGACATTCCGCCACTGTCCGAACACCCGTGGCGGATGCCACCCGCCGGACGTTGATGAACGACTGCCGGTGCTGCGGGCACGGGCCCAGCTCGTTGAGCGCAGCCGAGTGCGCCGCGGTGCTGTAGCCCTTGTGGACCGCGAAGCCGTAGCCCGGGTGGTCCGCTTCCATCGCCACCATCAGCCGATCCCGGCTGACCTTGGCGAGCACACTGGCCGCGGCAATGCACGCCGCCGCGGCGTCGCCGCCGATCACCGGCAACGACGGCACCGCCAGCCCCGGCACCCGGAACCCGTCGCTGAGGACGTAGCCGGGTCGCATCGGTAGCCCGGCGACCGCGCGGCGCATCCCCTCGAGGTTGGCCACGTGTACGCCGCGCCGGTCGACCTCGGTCGACGGGATGAACACCACGTGGTACGCCAGCGCATATCGCCGGATCAGCGGAAACAGCCGCTCCCGTGACGCTTCGGTAAGCTTCTTCGAATCGTCAAGGGCAGCAAGACTTTCCAGCCGGTTCGGGCCCAGCACGCAGGCGGCGACCACCAGCGGTCCGGCGCAGGCGCCCCGCCCGACCTCGTCGACGCCGGCCACCGGCCCGAGCCCGCTGCGGTACAGCGCCGACTCCAGGGTGCGCAGCCCTGATGATTTGCGGATCACCGTCCGCGGCGGCCAGGTGGTGGCCATGGTCAGTGATTCTGCTGAGGATTCACCGAGCGCACAGCACCCCATCGCGAGGGCGGCCAGACGATGAATCGCGCCTTGCCGATGACGTTGTCGACCGGCACTGTGCCGGCCATCGGGTCACCGGTGCACAGCAATCCGTTGATCGCGTCGCCCGGAGTGCTGGTGCAGTGGGCCCGCGAGTCGGCCGAGTGGGTGCGGTTGTCCCCCATCACCCACAGGCGTCCCTGCGGGACGTGGACGGGGCCGAACTCCGGTCCGAGGCAGGGGTAGACGGCCGGATCGGCGTTGAGCGTGGCCGGGTCGAGGTAGGGCTCGTTCAGGCGTTTGCCGTCGACCGTCAGCCCGGTGTTGTTGCGGCACTGCACGGTCTGACCGCCGGTCGCGACCACCCGCTTGACCAAGTCGTTCTCGTCGGGCGGCACGAAACCGATGAACGACAGGGAATTCTGCAGACCCCGGATGACCCCGTTGTGCGAGCGAATGGACTTGTAGCCCACGTTCCACGGCGGCGGACCCTTGAACACGATGACGTCGCCGGGATGCGGCGTGCCGAAGTCGAAGGTGATCTTGTCGACCATGATCCGGTCTCCGACACATCCGGCGCAGCCGTGCAGCGTCGGCTCCATCGATTCGGACGGGATCAGATACGGGCGGGCTACGAACGTCAACATGACGTAATAGAGCACCAGGGCGATGACCGCGAGGACGACGGTTTCACGCAGCGCCGCCCGCTTCTTGCCGCCCGGCTGATCGTCCGCGTCCGGATCTGGGGCGGACGGCGACGTCGTCGAGACTTCCGGATCGGCCGGTCGGGAAACGGGTTGGCCCTCAGGCGAGTCGGTCGTCTCAGTCACGGCTTCAGCGTAGCCAGCATCACCGCGCGATTCGGCACGGCCGCCGCTGAATCGCCGACGGAGCGCTGAATATCAGCGCTTCTCCTTGATCTTCGCCTTCTTGCCGCGCAGCTCGCGCAGGTAGTAGAGCTTGGCCCGACGAACGTCACCGCGGGTGACGACGTCGATGTGATCGATGTTGGGCGAGTGCACCGGGAAGGTCCGCTCGACGCCCACGCCGTAGCTCTCCTTGCGGACGGTGAAGGTCTCCCGGACCCCGCCACCCTGACGGCGCAGCACGACGCCCTTGAACACCTGGATGCGCTCTTTGGCACCCTCGATGACCTTCACGTGCACGTTGATGGTATCGCCGGGGTGGAATGGCGGGTGGTCGTCGCGCAACGACGTCTTGTCGAGGAAGTCCAGAGTGTTCATGTCGGACGACACTTCCTTGCGGGTCGCGGCTGCGTGCCGCTGCTCGCCGCGACAAGCGCGTGAGCAGGCAACTCAGCCGATGGATTCGGACATCTGGGAGTCTCGCGGTGGGCGGAGGCAAGCCGGCCGGCCGACAACCGCCGGAGACAACTGGTCAATTGTGCCAGATCGGGTCCACGCAGCGAAATCACGGCGAATCGCCGTTCTCTTCTACTGAGGCGCGACGTGGCGAATGATACGTGTGTGCATGCAATGACCACTCCCCCGCGGCTCCCGTTGCTGCTCATCGCCGCGGCGGCGATGCTGACGGTGGCGACCAGCGGCTGCGCGAGGGCGTACGGCGGCCCCGACGATGCACCACCGGCCGTCCAGGGCGTGGACGCCCCGACCGGGGCGGCGGCCGGCGGCCTGGCGGCGCGGCTCACCCAGGCCACCGCCGACGCCGCCGCTCAGGGGGCCACGATCTCGGTCGCTGTGCTCGACAGGGTGACCAACCACGTGGTCTCCAACGGCAACGACCAGCCCGTCGCGATCGCCTCGGTGGCCAAGCTGTTCATCGCCGACGACCTGCTGGCGCAGCACGACGGCCCGCTCGTGGCGGCCGACCGTCAGGCGCTCGACAGCATGCTGCGGTCGTCGGACGACGGTGCCGCCGAGACGTTCTGGGCGGCCCGTGGCGGCGATGCGATCATCAGCAGCGTCGTGAGCCGGTACGGGCTGACGTCCACCGCCGCTCCCGGCGACGGACAGTGGTGGAACACCATCAGCTCGGCCTCGGATCTGGTGCACTATTACGACGCGTTGCTCAATGGCTCCGGCGGGCTCGGCGGCGAGCGCGCCCGGATCATCGTCGACGATCTGGCCGGGTCGACCGCCAACGGCGCCGACGGCTACCCGCAGCGATTCGGCATCCCCGACGGCCTCTACGCCGAGCCGGTCGCCGTCAAGCAGGGCTGGATGTGCTGCATGGACGGCGCCAGCTGGATGCACCTGTCCACCGGCGTGGTCGGCGCCGACCGTAGATACGTGGTGGTGATCGAGTCGCTGCAACCCTCCGACGCCGCGACGGCACGCGCAACCATCACCCAGGCCGTCAAAACGATGTTCCCGGGCGGGCAGGTCAGCGTCTAACCGCGGTCGCGCCGCCACAGGTCTGGACGGCGCTCCCGGGTGCGCTCCTCGGCGACACGTCGACGCCAGGCGTCGACGCGGGCGTGATCGCCGGACAGCAGCACCTCGGGGACATCGAGTCCACGCCAGCTCGGCGGACGGGTGTAAGACGGTCCCTCGAGCAAACCGTCGGAGTGCGAATCGTCCCGGTGGGACGCGGGATTGCCCAGCACGTTCGGCCGCAGGCGTAGCACGGCCTCGATCATCACCAGCGCCGCCGACTCGCCACCGGGCAACACGTAGTCCCCGATCGACACCTCCTCGACCCGCATTCGCGTGGCGGCATCCTCGGCGACCCGCTGATCGATTCCCTCGTAGCGGCCACAAGCGAACACCAGATGCGATTCACCGCTCCAACGCTGTGCGGTCGACTGCGTGAAGAGCGTGCCGGCCGGCGTCGGGACGATGAGAAGGCTTTGCGGCGAACAGATCTCGTCAAGCGCGTCACCCCACACCGGCGCCTTCATCACCATGCCCGGTCCGCCACCGTACGGCGAGTCGTCGACCGAGCGGTGCACATCGTGGGTCCACCGCCGAAGGTCGTGCACCTCGACGTCGACCAGACCGGACTCGATTGCCCTGCCCGGCAACGACTGTCGTAGCGGATCCAGATAGGACGGGAAGATCGTGACGACGTCGATTCTCATACCGGCGCCCTCAACCGTCCATATCCAGCAGACCATCCGGAGGATCGATGTCGATCACACCGTCCGCCAACGACACCGCCGTGACGATGGCGCTGACGAACGGCACCAGCAACTCCGGCGCCGGCTCGCGTTTGACCGCCAGCAGCTCGCCGGCCCCGGTGTGTAGAACCTCTGTCACTGTGCCGATTTCGACACCAGCGGTCGTTCGCACCCGCAGACCCTCGAGTTGGTGGTCGTAGTAGGTGTCGTCTTCGTCGATGGGCGGCAGGTCCGCCGAGTCGATGAGGAACACGCTGCCGCGCAGCGCGTCCGCCGCGGTGCGGTCGGCCACGCCGGACAGGCGGACCAGCAGACGATTCCCGTGCGGGCGGACCGTATCCACGGTGTAGCTGTGTTCGCGGCGATCAGATCCCTTGGCGCGCAGCACAGCACCCGGAGCGAACCTGAGCTCCGGGTCATCAGTGCGTATGTCGACGACGAGTTCGCCGGTGACGCCGTGCGCCTTGACCACGCGCCCGACTGTCAACTCCACGGAAATTCTCCGCTACTGGTCGGTGTCCACCACGTCGACACGAATGCCGCGGCCACCGATGCCGGCGACCAGCGTGCGCAGCGCTGTGGCGGTACGTCCACCGCGACCGATGACCTTGCCCAGATCCTCGGGGTGGACGTGTACTTCGACGGTCCGGCCACGCCGACTGGTCACCAGGTCGACGCGCACGTCGTCCGGGTTGTCGACGATCCCACGGACCAGATGCTCGACGGCGTCGACGACGACGGTGCTCATCTGCCGGTCAGCTCTCGGTCGCGGGTTGGGCCTGCTCGGCGGCAGCCGGGGCGGCTTCCTCGGCGGGCTTCTCCGCGGCATCGGCCGCCGGGGCCTCGTCGGCCGGCTTGTCGGCCTTGTCTGCCGCGGCCTTCTTCGCCGGCGCCTTCTTCTGCTTCGGCTTGGCGGCCTCGGTGTCAGGCGCGCCGTCGGCAGCGGCCAGGGCGGCGTTGAACAGCTCGAGCTTGGACGGCTTGGGTGGCGCGACCTTCAAGCGGCCCTCGGCACCGGGCAGGCCCTTGAATTTCTGCCAGTCACCGGTGATCTTCAGCAGCTTGAGGACGGGCTCGGTGGGCTGTGCGCCGACCGACAGCCAGTACTGGGCGCGCTCGGAGTCGATCTCGATCAGGCTCGGCTCCTGCTTGGGGTCATAACGGCCGATGACCTCGATGGCCCGGCCTTCGCGCCGGGTCCGCGAGTCGGCAACCGCGATGCGGTACTGCGGGTTGCGGATCTTGCCCAGCCGGGCGAGCTTGATTTTTACAGCCATGGTGAAGCCAATCTCCTACTGGTGTCACGCTGCAATTCAGCGATTCGTGCGGGAATGCCCGAATCCGGTTTTGCCTCGCGTGTGTGACCGGCGAACAAGCACCGCACCTGGCGGTGGGTCGCGCGACGGACAGCCGCTCATTGTGCCAGAGCCTGGCCCCGAGTCAGAAATTCACTCCGGCACAGGTGGCCGCTAGAGGATTTTCTGGAAGCACTTGGTCTCCACGCGGCGGGTCATCCGCCAGCCGTCGGGGGTCCGGCTGAATTCGTCGTCGTACCAGAGTCCGCAGAACATCACCTGTTCCTGGTCCTTCTGTTTCGTCCCCGGCAGCACCATCGGGTTGAAGCAGATCGTCCTCGACGACGCGGTGTCGCCGTCGACGCGGACTGAGAAGTTACCCAGCATGTGCGCGTACATCGGGAAGTTGGGCAGCACCTCGGCCAGCCAGGCCTTGACCTCGGGATACTTGCCTTCAATGCCGCCGAGGGCGGTGTAGTCGATGTGGGCGTCGGGAGTGAAGACCGCGTCGAGATCGTCGAAGCGGCGGGTGTCGATCGCGGTCGAGTAGTCGGTGATCAGCTGCTGGATCTCCAGGCGGTCCGAAATCTCTTCCAGGCTCAACATTCTTCGATTGAACACGACCGGCAACGCGATCCCGCGTACTTTGGCCGGCCGTCAGGCGTGCGACGTCGTCGCGGTCGCGGCAACAGCGCCCGGTGGCGTGCGGAAGCTGATGGCCAGCCTGTTGTAGGCATTCATCAGTCCGATCGCGATGGTGAGATCCGCGAGTTCCTTCTCGTCGAAATGCTGCGAAACCTGCGCGTACGCGCTGTCGGGCGCGCCCGTGGTCGATATCTGGGTGACGACCTCCGCCCAGGCGATCGCGGCGCGCTCGCGGGCATCGAACAGTTCAGCCGCTTCGCCCGACACCGGCACCAGGGCGATCTTCTCCAGCGAAACCCCCGAATCACGCAGTTCGCGCGAATGCATGTCGATGCAGTACGCACATCCGTTGATCAGCGACACCCGCAGGTAGACCAGTGTCAGCAGTACCGGCGGCAGACCTGATTGGCCGAGGTAGACGTGCACGCCGCCCAGCGCTTTCACGCCGCGAGGGGCAGCCCGCGTGTAGTCCAGTCGTTCGCTCATCTTCGCCTCCGCTCGAATCCCGGCCCGATCACGCCCGGCCAACCGGAACTGGGCGTCGCGCACCTCGGAAGTTAAACTTTGCGCCCATGCAAAAGCTCATGGCAACAGTCGCCGCGTTGTTCGCGGTCGCCGCCGTCGGCACTGCACCGATCTCGTCAGCCGACGTCGCGGTCCAGCCGGTCGGCTCGGAACCGATTCCCGATGGTCCGGCGCAGACATGGCTGGTGGCCGACCTCGATTCGGGCCAGATACTGGCGGGGCGCGACGAGAACCTGCGCCACCCACCCGCGAGCACCATCAAAGTCCTGCTGGCGCTCGTCGCCCTCGACGAGCTGAGCCTGGACGCCACGGTGGTCGCCGATCCGGCCGACGCCCAGGCCGAATGCAACTGCGTGGGCGTCAAAGCGGGCCGCTCGTACACCACGCGGCAACTACTGGACGGCCTGCTGCTGGTGTCGGGCAACGACGCCGCCAACACGCTGGCGCACATGTTGGGCGGCGTAGGCCCGACGATCGCGAAAATGGACGCCAAAGCGGCGTCGCTGGGCGCGGTGAACACGCACGCCACCACGCCGTCGGGCCTGGACGGCCCCGGCGGGTCGGGCTGGTCGACGGCGCACGATCTGGCGGTCATCTTCCGCGCCGCGATCGCGAATCCGGTGTTCGCTCAGATCACCGCCGAGCCTTCGGCGCTGTTTCCCGGCGACAACGGCGAGCACCAGATCGTCAACCACGACGAGTTGCTGACCCGCTACCCGGGGGCGATCGGCGGTAAAACCGGGTTCACCGACGCCGCGCGCAAGACCTTCGTCGGCGCAGCCGCCCGCGGCGGTCGCCGGCTCGTGATCGCGATGATGTACGGCTTGATACACGAGGGCGGGCCGACGTATTGGGACCAGGCCGGCAACCTGCTCGACTGGGGGTTCGCCCTCAACCCGCACTCGGGAATCGGCAGGCTGTAGCCCATATTCAACAGTTGTCGTAGATTTCGGATAGTCTTCCTATGCCGTGGCATTCTATTGTGCAGAAGTCCAATACGAGCATCCTCGGCGTCCGTCGACATACGTCGACATGTCCGTTTGGGTTGAGTCGACAGCCATTGCCAACGATGTCTGCGTCGCGAGCCGTCGCCGCAGTTACGCGTAAGGAATGAGATATCGATGATGGCCGAAGACCAACACGCCGCATCTGCTTCGCCACCTCAATCTGACAACGAGGACTTCTACACCCGCGAGTCCGACGTCGAGGGTTTGGCGGTGCTGGCCGTCGGCGGGAGCGTCGACATGCTCACCGCCCCGGGGCTCGCCGAGTCGATCGACGCGGCCCTGGAGCGAAAGCCGAAGGGCCTGATCGTCGACCTGTCCAAGGTCGAATTCCTCGGTTCAGCCGGCATCAGTGTGTTGATGAAGACCCGCGACACCCTCGGCGAGGCCACTCCGTTCTGCGTGGTCGCCGACGGACCGGCCACCCACCGACCGCTCACCCTGCTCGGGATCAACGAACTCATGTGCCTGTGCCGCAGGCTCGACGACGCGATCAGCAAGCTCTCCGGCAACTAGCGCCTCAGCCCGGCAGGCCGATCCCGCCGAGCAACGACGACAGCAGAGCGATGCGCCGGTCTTCGAGTTCGGGTTGAGGCAACACCGCCCGCAGCATCGCCGCCCCGTCGAATGTGTTGGTCAGCAACGCCACCAGGACCGGGAATGTCTCCTGCGACAAACCGTCAGCACCGGGTAACGCCCGCGCGGCGTCGCAGATCTTGCTCGTGTACTGCTCCAGAACGTGCTGCAGCGTCGCGTTGAGTTTGTCGTCGGTGCGCGCGGCGACCATCAATTCGTAGAGCACCGCGTTGGTGGGGCTGACGGTGATGTCGCGCAGGATGGTCAATCCCGCCTCGATGGCCGGTCGGTCCGACGGGATCGCCGCCACCTGCTTGGTGAACGAATCCAGCTGGCGCCGAAGCACTTCGTAGGCCGTGGCGGCCATGAAGTCGCCCATGGTGTCGAAATGCCGGAACAGGGCGCCGACGGACACCCCGGCCCGCTTGGTGATCACGGCAGCCGAGGCACGCGCGTACCCGACCTCGACGATCGTCGCGATGCTCGCCTCGAGCAGGCGCGCCACCGTCTCTTCGCGGCGCTGCTGCTGCGTACGTGCCACGTGGAGACCTACACGCTCGAACCGGCGAGTTGTGCGTGGCGCGCACCCGCTCGCAGATACCGGCCGGACTTGACGGTCTTGCCGTAGCCGTCGCGGAACTCACCGTCGCGGAACACAATTGCGCCGCCTACCCCGGTGACGACCACCGCGGCGTCGTTGCGATTGACCATGCGGCTCAGGTCCCCATAGAACGGCACCTTCTCCTCGTGGTAGCCGTCCACCGAGTCGTCCAGACCGGCCGGATCGATCACAACGAAGTCGGCGCGGTCACCTTGGCGCAGGGTGCCGGCGTCCAAGCCGAACCATTCGGCCACCTCGCCGGTGAGACGATGCACCGCGCGTTCAATCGACATGAACGGCCGGCCGTCCTGATAAGCATCCAGGGTGCGCTTGAGGAATCGCACCGGGAAGTTGTAGAAGGCCATATTGCGCAGATGCGCACCGGCGTCGGAGAAGCCCAGGTGGATGCTCGGCTCGTTGGCCAGCTTGTTGAGCTGTTTGGGCCGGTGGTTGGCCACGATGGTGGTCCATCGCACGTTGCGCTCACCGTTTTCGACCAAGACATCGAGGAACGCGTCCAGCGGATGCAGCCCACGCTCCTTGGCGATCGCCCCGAAACTCTTGCCGACGAGCGTCTCGTCGGGGCATTCGACGATCACCGCCTCGTGGAAGTCCTTGTGCCACAACGACGGACCCAGCTTGACGCGGTCGAATTGCCGACGGAATCGGCGGCGGTAATCCTCGTCGGCCAGCAATTCGTTGCGCTCCAACTGGTCTCGCAGATGCAGTGCCGCGGTGCCTGCGCCGAACTCTTCGAACACCGGCAGGTCGATGCCGTCGGAGTACAGCACGAAAGGCACCGGCAGGTGCTGGAAACGCACCTTGGAGCGGGTCAGGAAGTTCATCAGTCGGGTACCGCGGCCGAAGACGTGCACGGCGAACGGCATCGACTTGGCGTCAGCGGAGACCAGCAGGCTCATCCGAACCGCCTTGCGCAGACCGAACAATGGGCTACTGGAGAGGAAGAACAACAGCGCCGACTCGGCCTTGGCCACGTTGGGCGCGCTCTGCAGGATCCGACCGCGCTTGCGCAACACCTTGATCAGCTTGCGCCGCTCCCGCCACGTCGCGAACGTCGACGGCAGAGCCCGCGAACGGAACCGATCACCGTCGAGTTTGTCGATCGCCGCATCCATGCCGGACATGCCGAGCATTCCGGCCTCGAGTGCGTCGTCGAGCAGCGCGGCCATCTTGTCGAGTTCCGCGTCGGTGGGCTCGACGTCGCGGGTGGTGGCCCGATCAAGACCCAGCACGGATGTGCGAAGATCCGAATGACCAAGCAGCGAACTGACATTCGGCCCCAACGGCAGGCTGTCGATGGCTTCGACGTACTCCGCGGGCGTCGACCAGGTCTTGTCCTGGAGGGCGCCCAAGACAAACTTGCGTGGCACCGCTTCGACGCGGCTGAACAGGTCGGCCGCGTCTTCGGCATTGGCGTAGACCGTCGACAGCGAGCACATACCGAGAAGCACCGTGGTTACGCCGTGACGAACCGATTCGCGCAGGCCGGGGTCCAGCAGAACCTCGGCGTCGTAGTGGGTGTGCACGTCGACGAAGCCCGGCACGACCCACTTGCCCTTCGCGTCGATGACCTCGGGACACCCGGTCTCGTCGAGTCGGCCGGAGGAGACGGTGGCGACAATCCCGTCGCGGATCCCGAGCGTACGAGTCTGCGGGGTGCCGCCGGTGCCGTCGAACCACAATCCGTCACGAATGATCACGTCGTACTTCATGCGCGCCACTCCTCCTCATCGCTTCGCTCTGCATCGTCGTAGGCGCGGCTCATTGCAGTCCTCCGCATCGTTGGGGTCAGCCGAAGCTAACATAGAGAGTAAGTACTCGCAATCTTTCTCTAGGTCGGTTTACAGTCGCCCCCTACTGCGTGGACGCTGCGCGACGGGACTGACGCCGCCCAACAGCGCCGCGAGTTCGGATACCGCGATGTCGTCCAGTCGGGTCACCGCGTCGACGATCTCGCCGCGCAACGCGGCGTCCGCGAAGGGCTCAGCGAGCCAGTGAAATTTCTCCACTACGCGATCCCAGGACATCGGGCGGGTGGGCGACCCCTCGAAGTCGGATTGCTCACGATGAAACTCGCGTCCGTCGTTGAGGACGATGTGCACGCGAGCCGCGGTGCGCTCCGGATACGCCTCGGTCAGGTCCTCGGCCGGGTGAACGTGCACGCGGCCCAGCAGTTCCTGCACATCGCCGCGGCAAACCCGTTCACTCTCGAGCTGTTCGGGGCCGACCTGCCCGTCGAGCAGCGCGACGGAGACCAGATACCTGAGGTTGTAGTCGGCCTGCTCCTTGGTCGACGGATGATCCTTGGTGCCGTAGCGGCCGCCCCCGGCGATGTCGAAGGCTCCTTGGAACACTTCGAGATTCACCGTCGCGACGTCGGCCGCCGCGAGGGCGTGCTCGTCACGCAGCGCCAGCGTCTCGTCGATAACCACCTGGCCGTGGATCAGCGCACAGTACTGCTTGAGGTAGGTGTGCTCGACGGCGGTCAGCGAGCGGTCGTCCGTGCGCAGGTCGATCGACTGATCGAACAATTGTTCCAGTCCGTTGGGCCCCTCGAAAATGCCGCGGGGACCGGTGATTCCGCGGCCGGCGAGCAGAGTGGCGTACACGGCCCGCATCCCGGTGATGGCGGGTGAGATGCCCTTCCACGTCGACACCGGCTCGGTGTGCACGGCGGCCAGCGACACGTTGTCCGCCGCAGAAGCGGAAATGGCGTCGGCGGTCTGCGACGCATCGAGGTCGAGTAACTTGGCCGAGCCCGCGGCCACCGACATTGCCAGTTGCAGCGCGTGGTTGAGGCCCCGGCCCATCACGGGAACCGCTGCGCTGAACCGACATTGGATCTCGTAGGCCACCGCGAGGGCCAGCAGGAACTCCGACCCACTGGCGTCGGCGTGCTCGGCGACGGCTAATACCGCGCCGAAGTTGTCGGCGGGATGACATAGACCACCGGGGGTCAGATAAGTGTCCAGCAGGTCGGGGTATCGCACCAGGACGGCGTTGAAAAAGGCGGCCTGGTCCACCGATCCGCGACCACCGCCGACGAACGTCGCGGTCGGACGGCCGCTGAATTGATCGGCCTGGGCGCGTATCGCGGGAATCATCTCACCGTCCAGAGCGCCTGCCGCGCAAGCGATGCTGTCCAGAACGTTACGCTTCAGCGCGGACCGGGCCGGCTCGCGGAGGTCGTACTGCTCGGTGGTGACGACGAATTCGGCCAGCCGGTCGGCGGTGTACGTCATGGCGTGTCCGTTTCGAAAACCGTGGGAGCGCGCAGATTGCCGTCCCTGGCGTACTCGATGCGCAGGTGCATGTCGTCGGACATGTCCGGCAAGTGCGCCAGATCGAACCAGCGGGCCTCCAGGCTCTCGTCGTCCGCGGGGAACGGTTCGCTCCCCAGCCAGTCCATCCGGAAAACGTGGTCGAGATACTGCGCGTGGTCACCGTTGATGTGGACGACCGGGCGGGTCACGTGCACCCAGGCCAGGCGCCGGGCAATTGCTTGAATGCCGCTCTCTTCCAACACTTCTCGGACCGCGCAGTCGGCCGGGTTCTCCCCCGGCTCGACGATGCCGGTGACCGGCGTCCAGGCGTGGTTGTCGGACCGTTGGATCAACAGCACCTGGTGGTCACGAATCACCACTGCGGTGATGCCGGGCAACCATAACGGCTCGTGGCCGATGCGCTGCCGAAGCTTGACGATGAATTCAGGGATCGGCATAGTCTCTGTTTAACAGAGACGGTGAATCCAACACGTCCGGGCACGGTCGAAAGGACAGCCGCCATGCCACTCGCTCGGATCGACCTCATCGAGGGAAAGTCCGTCGAGTATCGACGGACGATCGCAGATGTGGTCTACGACAGGATGATCGAATGTCTGGGAGTGCCCGAGGACAGATTTCAGACCATCACCGAACACAAAGCGGAAAACTTCTTTTTCGACCGCGATTACCTCAGTCTCTACCGGTCCGAAAACTGCATCTTCATCCAGCTGATCTTCCTCGACGTCGCGAGTCCTGAGCAGAAAGCCGCGTTCTACAAAGCGGTCGTCGACGACCTGGCGGAGAAGATTCAGGTGCGGCGGGAGGATGTCTTCTTCAACCTCGTGACCGTCGACCCGCCGGACTTCTCCATGGGCAACGGCGTTGCCACCTATATCAACGGGGTGCCAACCGATCGACTCGACCCACGATCCATCCAGACCTGACCGAAAGTGGACGTGCCGAGCCGCGTTCGGTGTAGCGAGAGTCAGGCGGCTCGCTGTTTCGGTCGGCCCGAGACCGGCCGCTCAGTAGAACTGGCCGCGTAGGACGGTCACGTCCGCGCGGTGCAGCACCTCGGGGCCGTATCGCGGATCGTCGTAGTAGCACAACAAGTCTGCCGAAGCCCCATCGTCCAGGCCCGGCCGGTCGAGCCAGTCGCGGGCATCCCAGCACGCCGCACCGATCGCATCGGTGGGAGTCATCCCGATCCGGGTCAAAGCCTCGACCTCGTCGCCGATGCGCCCGTGGGCGATCATGCCGCCGGCATCGGTGCCGGCGTAGATCGGTATCCCAGCGTCGTGCGCCGCGGATAAACGCCGATTGCTCTTCGCGTAGAGGTCGCGCATGTGCGCGGCATAGACCGGATATTTGCCCGCCGAGTCGGCGATGCCAGGGAAGTTCTCGATGTTGATCAGGGTCGGCACCAACGCCGTCCCATGGTCGACCATCAACTCGATGGTGTCGTCGGTGAGCCCGGTGCCGTGCTCGATGCAGTCGATGCCCGCCTTGATCAGGCCAGGCAGCGCGTCCTCACCGAAGACGTGCGCGGTCACCCGCGCGCCGTGCGAGTGAGCGGCTGCGATGGCCTCCTTCAGGACGCTGTCGGACCACAACGGCGCGAGGTCACCAATGCTGCGGTCGATCCAGTCGCCGATCAGCTTGACCCACCCGCCACCGATCTGCGCCTGCTCGGCGACGTACTCCGGCAGTTGCGACTCGTCCTCGACGTCGATCGGCAGGCCGGGGATATACCGCTTGGGGCGGGCCAGATGCCTTCCAGCCCGGATGATTCGGGGCAGGTCTCCCCGCTCGTCGAGGCTGCTGGTGTCGATCGGCACGCCGCAGTCGCGAACCAGGAGCACGCCAACACTGCGTTCGGTCTCGGCCTGGGCGACCGCCTCGTCGAGATCGACACCGCCGCCCGGCCCCAGCCCGACATGACAGTGCGCGTCCACCAGCCCCGGCACGATCCAGCCGCCGTCGAAAATGGTTTCGGCGTCACCGACTGGGTCGCGGCTGATCCGGCCGTCGACAATCCACAGTTCGATGGGCTCTTCGTCGGGCAGCCCGATCCCTCGAACGTGGTATGGCACTACTTGCCCGGGAACTTCAGCTTGGACAGATCGAAATCGGCCAGCCCGGGCGGTAATTCGTCGAGACCCTGCGGCATGTTCGACAGGTCGGGGAACCCGGCCGGCATGCCGGCGCCGAGCGGACCGCGGACCTTGGGCGGCGTCGGCCCGCGCTTCTTGCCCTTCTTGCCCTTGCCGCCCTTGGCTTTTGCGGTTTTGCGGGTCGCCGACTTACGTCCCAGCCCGGGGATGCCCATGCTGCTGACCATCGAGGACATCATTTTGCGGGCCTCGAAGAAGCGGTCGACCAGCTGGTTGACCTCCGACACCGACACACCCGAGCCGTTGGCGATGCGCAGGCGACGTGAGGCGTTGATGATCTTCGGGTCGGCCCGCTCCTGCGGCGTCATGCCGCGGATGATGGCCTGCAGCCGGTCGAGTTGGCTGTCGTCGACGGCGGCCAGGGCGTCTTTCATCTGGCCCGCGCCGGGCAGCATGCCCAGCAGGTTGCCGATCGGACCCATCTTGCGGATCGCCAGCATCTGCTCGAGGAAGTCCTCGAGGGTGAGTTCGCCGGATCCGATCTTGGCCGCGGCATCCTGGGCTTGCTGCGCGTCGAAGACCTGCTCGGCCTGCTCGATGAGGCTCAGGACGTCGCCCATCCCGAGGATACGGCTGGCCATCCGGTCCGGGTGGAAGACGTCGAAGTCTTCGAGCTTCTCGCCAGCAGATGCGAAAAGGATTGGCACACCGGCAATTTCGCGGACCGACAGTGCGGCACCACCGCGAGCGTCGCCGTCCAGCTTGGTCAGCACCACACCGGTGAAGCCGACGCCTTCGCCGAATGCCTGCGCGGTGGCCACCGCGTCCTGACCGACCATCGCGTCCAACACGAAGATGACTTCGTCGGGGTCGACGGCGGCGCGGATGGCGCCGGCCTGGGCCATCATCTCCTCGTCGATACCCAATCGCCCGGCGGTGTCGACGATCACGACGTCGAAGTGCTTGGCCCGCGCCTCCGCGAGTCCGGCGGCGGCGACGGCTACCGGGTCACCGGGCGCTGCGTCGTGATCGGTCTGCGCCGAGGTTCCCGGGTGCGGTGCGAACACCGCGACACCGGCGCGCTCCCCCACGATCTGCAGCTGGTTGACCGCTCCCGGTCGTTGCAGGTCGCAGGCCACCAGCAGCGGGGTGTGCCCTTGATTGCGCAGCCACAGCGCCAGTTTGCCCGCCAGGGTCGTCTTACCCGAACCCTGCAGACCCGCCAGCATCACCACGGTCGGCGGCGTCTTGGCGAACGCAAGCTGACGGGTCTGGCCACCGAGAATGCCGACCAGTTCGTCGTTGACGATCTTGACGACCTGCTGGGCCGGGTTGAGCGCGCCGGAGACCTCGGCACCCTTGGCACGGTCCTTGACGCGGCCGACGAACGCGCGGACGACCGGCAGCGATACGTCGGCCTCCAACAGCGCCAGCCGGATCTCGCGGGTGGTGGCGTCGATGTCGGCGTCGCTCAGCCGACCTTTGCCGCGAAGTCCTTGCAGGGCGCCGGTGAGCCGGTCAGACAGCGATTCAAACACGCCGCCCAGCCTAGCGGGGCGACGATGCAGAGCGCGCAGCGCGATGAGGAGAAGGCCCGCAATCAAACACCAGCGGGGCGAGGATGGACGCATGCTCGAGGTGATCGACACGGGATCCTGCGACGACGCACATCCCGTCCCGCTGCTGTTTGTCCACGGCGGTTGGCACTCCGCCTCATGCTGGGACAACTTCGTGAACTACTTCGCCGACGCCGGCTACCGCGCGGTGGCGCTGAGTCTGCGCGGTCACGGTGGCAGCCCTAGCGGCAAACCGTTCCACACGTGCTCGATCGCCGACTACGTCGACGACGTCCGCACCACCGCTGACCGCCTCGGCGGGCGTCCGATCATCATCGGGCATTCACTGGGCGGTTTCGTCGTGCAGCGCTACCTGGAGGACCACCGGCCGTCGGCGGCCGTATTGGTGGCATCGGTGCCCCCGCAGGGCGTGCTCGGACTGGTCGGACGGATCTGGACCCGCCATCCGTGGGTCTCTATGCGCTCGCTGCCGGTCGGCAACCTGACTGGCTTCATCGGCACCACGCCGCTCGTTCGCGAGCATCTCTTCAGCGCTCACACGCCCGACGAGATCGTCGAATCCTGCGCTGCCCGTGTGCAATCCGAGCCGGTCCGCGCCTCTTTGGTCGATCCACTGCTCCGACGCGTGCGGACGAAGCGGGTCAGCACCCCGGTGCTGGTGTTGGGAGCCGCCGAGGACGGAATGGTCACGGAGGCCGAGGTGCGCGCGACGGCACGGGCCTACCGAACCGAGGCGGAGTTCTTCGCGGACATGGGGCACAACATGATGCAGGAACCGGCCTGGGCACGCGTCGCCGAACGCATCGACGCCTGGCTGCGAGGCCGCGGGCTCGGCTAGACCGCCGCCGGCTCCGGGCTCTTGGGCGCGTCCAGGACGGCGAGCAGGTGGTGCTCGATCGCCGAGCGGGTGCTGGAGCCGGGCTCGCCGGTCGCCTTGGCGGCGGCGCTGCGCGCGGGCAGCTCGATGCAGAACACGTCGTCGACCATCGACCCGCGGGTGGTGACCTTCGCCCAGTCGATGTCCACCCCCGCGCGCTCGAGCGCACCGGTGAGCAGCGCGAGCAAGCCGGGACGGTCGTTCGCCCGGATCTCGATGATCAGCCGTCCGGGGGTGCCCTCGAACCACCTGATCCGCGGCGGCGCAGACGGCTGGCGGACCGGAATCGCGGTCGGCGCGTCGCCGACCGGCTTGGGTTTTGCGTCGGTCGAGCGCTGCTCCAGCGTGCCCAGGACGTCGGTCTGGCCGCCCAGCGCCCTGATCAGCTGCTGGCGCAGCAGGCCCGACGCCGGCGGGCTGCCGAAATGAGGTGACACCACGAACTCGCTGACCGCCACGCCGTCCTGGACGTTGATCGACGCGGAGTGCACGCGCAGTGAATTGAGCGTCAGCACCCCGGCAGCTTTGGACAGCAGCCCGCGCTGGTCCGGCGCGATCACCACCGCGTGGTGCAGCCGCCGGTCGGCTCCCGGCTTCAAGTCGACGTGCACCTTGCGATCGGTGGCCAGAGCCATGTACTCGGGGTCGAGCGGGTCGGCCTCGGGCAGCGCCTCGCCGTTCATGGCCATCTTGCAGCGCCGCACCAGGTCACCGATCAGCGAGGCTTTCCAGTCGGTCCACACACCCGGCCCGGTGGCCAACGAGTCGGCCTCGGTGAGCGCATGCAATACGTCGAGTAGCACCGGGTCACCGTCCAGCGCGTCGCAGACCCCGTTGATGGTCTGCGGCTCGTTCAGGTCTTGCCGGATCGCGACTTTGGCCAGCAGCAGGTGATGGAAGACCAGCTTGGACAGCATCTCGATGTCGGTCGGCCACATACCCAGCCTGGTGCCGATCTGGGTGGCCAGTTGCGCGCCGAGCACACAGTGGTCGGCGTCGCGGCCCTTCCCGATGTCATGCAACAGCGCAGCCAGGATCAGCAGGTCAGAACGCGCCACCCGGGTCGTGAAAATCCTTGCCCGCGATACGGTTTCGGCAAGATGACGATCGACGGTCCAGATGTGGACCACGTCTCGCGGAGGAAGGTCGCGGACGGCTCCCCACTCCGGGAACAGCCGGCCCCACAGCCCGGTGCGGTCCAGTGTCTCGATCACGGCGATGGTGTCCGGGCCGGCGGTCAACATGACCAGCAGATTGTCCAGTGCGTCCCGCGGCCACGGCGTCGGCAGTTCGGGCGCAGTATCGGCCAGCCGGGTCAACGTGGACACCGCGATCGGCAGCCCCGTGACCGCGGACGCCGCGGCCACCCGCAGCAGCAGGGCCGGGTCGCTCTGCGGGCGGGCGTCGCGGGCCAGCACGATCTCCCCGGCGTATTCGACCACCCCTTCGTCCAGCGGACGGCGTGGCCGCCGTCGGATCGCCGACATCCCCCGCCTGGGCAGCGCGTTGGAGGCGGTCCGCAGACCGGCGTCGACGCGATAGCTGATCGTCCGTCCCACATCGGAGAGCAACCGTGACAGGTCGAAGCGGTCGCCGATGTGCAGCGCGGCGCTGATCTCGTCGGCGAACTGGGCCAGCACCTGGTCGTGTCCCCGGCCCGAGACCCGGTGCAGTTCGGTGCGGACGTTGAGCAAGGTCAGGTGCGCGCCGGTCAGCGAACCCAGCGGGTCGTCACCCTCGCCGACGGCCAGCCGGTCGGTCAGGTGGGCGATCGCCAGGGCGTCGAGCAGTTGGATATCGCGAAGCCCGCCGCGGCCGGACTTCAGATCGGCCTCGGCGCGATGGGCGATCTCACCGAAGCGGCGCCAGCGTGCGTGGGTCTCGTCGACGATCTCACCGAAGATCGATTGGATTCCTGTCCGCCACTGGCGACGAACGCCCTCGATCAGTCGCCCGGACAATTCCTCGTCGCCGGCGATGTGGCGGGTGTCGAGCATCGCCAGGCACGCGGAGACGTCGGCGCTGGCGACCTTCAAGGTCTGGGCGACGGTCCGGACGCTGTGATCAAGCCGAATGTTGGCGTCCCACAGGGGATACCAGAGCGAGTCGGCGACGTCGCGGACGGCGTCGGTGTTCATACCGTCGTGCAGCAGCAGCAGATCCAGGTCCGAGTAGGGCACCAGCTCGCGCCGGCCGAGTGAGCCTGTTGCGACGATCGCGAAGCCGCTGGCCGGCATGATGCCGATCTCGGAAGCCTTGGTGGTCAACCAGAATTCGTGTAGCTCACCCCACGCCTCGCGAAGGGCGGCCGAGTCGAGTTCGCTCGGCCCGCGAGCCAACAGCTTCTCCCGAGCTGCGGCCAGATCATTCGCCGCACCGGAAATCTTGTCCGCCACGCCTATCGCCCCGACGAATCATGCTCGAGCTGTTTCATCCCCGCCCCGGTCGGATCGGCCACACCGCAGGAAGTGTCCTGCGGCGACTGTCAGATCGCGTCGGCTCCGCGCTCCCCGGTGCGTACGCGCACCACGGTCTCCACGGGGCTGACCCAGACCTTGCCGTCACCGATCTTGCCAGTACGGGCGGACCGCACGATGGCGTCGAGGGCTTTGTCGGCGTCGAAGTCCTCAACCAGGACCTCGACGCGGACCTTCGGCACGAAGTCGACGGAGTACTCGGCGCCCCGGTAGACCTCGGTGTGCCCCTTCTGCCGACCGTAACCCTGGACTTCGCTGACCGTCATGCCGAGGATTCCGATTTGCTCGAGGCTGGCCTTGATGTCCTCCAGCGTGAACGGCTTGACGATCGCAGTGATCAGCTTCATGTCTACTCCGCCTCTACTTTGTCGCCCACTCGATACTCTTCCGAGCCATGGCCACGGGCGCCTTCCGGCTCCGGCAGGCTCGCATGGGGAAGAACAGACCCAGAACCGCCGGCCGCCGCGAAGTCGTACGCGCCCTCCGCGTGCTGAGACTCGTCGATTCCCGTCGTTTCTCCCTCGGTATCCAGGCGCAACCCGATCGTGTATTTCAGTATCAAGGCCAGGATAAGGGTGACGACAGCGGAGTAGGCAAGAACGCTGAATGCGCCGATCGCCTGCCGCCACAACTGATCCCAACCCCCGCCGTAGAACAGCCCCTTGACCGCGGCGGGAGCTTCAGGCGTCGCCAGCAGGCCGATCAACAACGTGCCCGTCAATCCACCGACCAGGTGCACCCCGACCACGTCGAGTGAATCGTCGAAGCCCAGCTTGAATTTCAGTCCGACTGCCAGCGCGCAGAGCACACCGCCGAACACGCCGATCACCAGAGCACCCAGCACGTTCACCGACGAACACGACGGCGTGATGGCGACCAGGCCGGCCACGATCCCGGAGGCCGCGCCCAGCGTGGTGGCGTGACCGTCGCGGATGCGCTCGGTCGCCAGCCAGGCCAGCATGGCCGCGGCGGTGGCAACGGTGGTCGTGATGAAAGTCGAAGCGGCGACACCGTTGGAGCTGGTGGCCGACCCGGCGTTGAAGCCGTACCAGCCGAACCACAGCAAGCCGGCGCCGAGCATCACGAATGGGACGTTGTGCGGACGGAACAGCGTCGTGGGCCACCCTTTGCGCTTGCCGAGAACGAGGGCCAGCACCAGACCGGCCGTACCGGAGTTGATGTGGACCGCAGTCCCGCCGGCGAAGTCGATCGCCTTCAGCTTGGTGGCGATCCAGCCGCCGTGCTCGGCGGTGACGCCGTCGAACGAGAACACCCAGTGCGCGACCGGGAAGTAGACGATCGTCGCCCAGAGCCCCGCGAAGACCAGCCAGGCGCTGAACTTCAGCCGGTCGGAGACCGCGCCGGAGATCAGCGCGACGGTGATGATCGCGAACATCAGCTGGAACGCCACGAACACGGTCATCGGCAGGGTGCCGGCCAGCGGAATGTCGGTGGCGGCTTTGCCGGCCGCTGCGGCCGCGGAGTTGCCTCCGATCAGCCCTTTGAGCCCGAAGTACTGCAGCGGGTCACCGAACAGGTCGTTCTTGTCGTCGCCGAAGGCCATCGAGTAGCCGTACAGCACCCACAGCACCGTCACGACGCCCATCGCGCTGACGCTCATCATGATCATGTTGAGCACGCTTCGGGCGCGGACCATCCCGCCGTAGAAAAAAGCCAGTCCAGGGGTCATCAACAACACCAGTGCGGAACTCGCCAGCATCCAAGCGGTGTCGCCGGTATCGGGTTGGCCCAATGTCGGGAAACTCACGCGCTATCACCTCCGGTCGGCCATCGACAGCCGCCAGACATTTGACTGCGGCCTGCACGAGAACCTTGCAAAGAGGTTGTTACAAATCGCGGCGCTGACAGGTTTCGTCAGTGTTACATCTGCTCGGGCTGAACCGGACGCCGCGGACTATCCCAGCAGCGCGTCGACGAAAGCGGCCGGTTCGAAGGGCGCCAGGTCGTCGGGCCCCTCGCCGAGTCCGACCAGCTTGACCGGCACCCCGAGCTCCTGCTGGACGCGAAAAACAATGCCGCCCTTGGCCGTGCCGTCCAGTTTGGTCAGCACCGCGCCGGTGATTTCGACTACGTCGGCGAACACCCGCGCCTGCGCCAGACCGTTCTGCCCGATGGTCGCATCGAGCACCAACAGCACCTCGTCGACGGCCGCCCGCCGAGAGACCACCCGCTTGACCTTGCCGAGTTCATCCATCAGCCCGGTCTTGGTGTGCAGCCTGCCGGCGGTGTCGATCACCACGACGTCGGCGCCCAGCTCGATCCCCTTGTCGACGGCGTCGAACGCCACCGCGGCCGGGTCGGCACCCTCGGCGCCCCGGACCACCTCGGCGCCCACCCGAGATGCCCAAGCCTGCAACTGATCAGCGGCAGCGGCCCGGAAGGTGTCGGCCGCGCCCAGCACGACGCGGCGGCCGTCGGCAACCAGAACCCGCGCGAGTTTGCCTACCGTCGTGGTCTTTCCGGTCCCGTTGACGCCGACCACCAGCAACACCGACGGGTGATCATCGTGCGGCAGCGCGCGCACCGAGCGGTCCAGGCCGGGCTGTAGCTCGCCGATCAACACCTCGCGCAGCACCGCCCGGGCGTCGGCCTCGGTGTGAACATCACGGCTGGCGATACGGCTACGCAACTGGGCGACCACCGAGCTGGTGACCGTCGGACCCAGGTCGGCGATCAGCAGCGTGTCTTCGACCTGTTCCCATGAATCTTCGTCGAGATCGCCACCGCCGAGAAGTCCTAACAGGCTCCGGCCCAACGCATTCTGCGAACGCGCCAATCGTCCGCGAAGTCGCTCCAGCCGCCCGTCTGTTGGCGCGATCTCCTCTACCGCAGGCGCCTGCTCAACAACGTCCGGCTGGGCGGTCGTCTCCGGTTCGGGCGTCGGCTCCGGTTCGGGCGTTGGCGCCGCGATATCCGGCAGGGGCTCTGCGGTATCCGGCAGTGGGAGTTGGACATCGGAGACGGGACGTTTAGGCGCGTCGCGCGGAATGGTCGCGTCATCACCGACTGTGGGCAGACCGGTGGTGTCGAGACGATCGGGAGTTTCGGTGCGGCTGAAAGTGATTCCTGTCGACGCCGCATATCCGCCGGAGCGGTCGAGGGTAGCGGTCTGCTCGCGCGACGACAGGCTGATCTGCCGTCGCCGGTAACGCACCAGTCCCCATACCAGGATGGCGATGACGATCAGTGCGGCGACAGCCGCTATCGCGATCCAGAGGGATTGCGGCACAGTGTTCCTCGCTTAGGTAGTCGTGACCAGCTCGTTGACCTGCTGACCGCGCATCCGTTGAGAGATCACCGTGGTGATGCCGTCGTCTCGCATCGTCACCCCGTACAACGAGTCAGCGACCTCCATGGTCGGCTTTTGGTGCGTGATGACGATCAGCTGGGATTTGGCCCGCAGCAGCTCGAACAGGCCGATCAGCCGCCGCAGGTTGGTGTCGTCGAGGGCCGCCTCGACCTCGTCCATGATGTAGAACGGCGACGGGCGGGCCCGGAAGATGGCCACCAGCATCGCCACCGCGGTCAATGACTTCTCGCCGCCGGACAGCAGCGACAACCGCTTGACCTTCTTGCCGGGCGGACGGGCCTCCACCTCGATACCCGTGGTCAGCATGTCGTCGGGATTGGTGAGCAGCAACCGACCCTCGCCGCCGGGGAAGAGCGACGCGAAAACCCCCTGGAATTCCCGCTCTACGTCGACGTAAGCCTCGGTGAACACCTGCAGAATGCGGGCATCGACATCGGCGACCACGTCCAGCAGGTCCTTACGCGCGGCCTTGACGTCCTCGAGCTGGGTGGACAGGAAGTTGAAGCGTTCTTCCAGCGCGGCGAACTCCTCGAGCGCCAACGGGTTGACCCGGCCGAGCTCGGCCAGCTCACGTTCGGCGCGTTTGGCCCGACGCTCCTGAGTGGGCCGGTCGAAGCGCAGCGGCGCCGGCGCGGTCACCTGCTCGCCGCGATCGCGGGCCTGCTCGTACTCCGCCATCTCCAACTCGGTCGGTGGCAGCGCGACCTGCGGCCCGTATTCGGCGACCAGCACGTCGGGCGTCATGCCGAATTGTTCGAGCACCATCTGCTCGAGCTGTTCGATGCGAAGCGCCGCTTGAGCTTTGGCGACCTCGTCACGGTGCAACGACTCGGTGAGCACCCCGATTCGGCTGCCCAGAGTATTCACCTCGTCGCGGACGGCAACCATGGCGACCGAACGCTGCTGACGCTCGGTGGCCAGCACGTCGCGGTTCTGGGAGGCCGCGCCGACCACTTGGCCCAGTCGGGCTGCCAGCCGCCGACCCGCGTCCGCCACGGCGGCGGCCACCGCTGCGGCGTGCTGGCGCGCGGCGCGGGCCTGCTGTGCACGCACCCGCGCCTCGCGCTCGGCAGCCGCGGCGCGACGAAGCGAATCCGCTTTTCCGCGAACGGCATTGGCCCGTTCCTCGGCGGTTCGGACGGCCAGCCGAGCTTCTACCTCGACGCCGCGGGCGGCCTCGGCCGCAGCCGAAATCTGCTGGCGATCCACCGGCTCGGCGCTGACGCTCTGGGTCTGTTCGGCATTGCCGAGCCGGGTTTCGAGCTCACCGAGCTCGGCGAGGGTTTCGGCGCGGCCGGTCTCCAGCTCTTCGCGCTGCCGCATCAGCCGGTGCCACTCCTCGTCGGCGGCGCGCGCATCCTGGCCCAGTCGCCCGAGTTGCTCGTAGATCGCCGAGATCGCGGCATCGGATTCGTTCAGTGCTGCCAGCGCCTGCTCGGCGGAGTCTTGGCGAGCGGTCTGTTCGCTCATCGCCCCGGACAGTGCCGCGCCGAGCTCGCTGGTCTGCGTCTCCGCCGCGGCGAGTTCGGTTCGCGCCTTGGCGATTTCGGAGGTGATCTCCAACGTCGAGGGTTTGCGATCCGATCCGCCGTTGATCCAGCCGGCCCCCACCAGGTCGCCGTCGCGCGTGACTGCGCGCAGATGCGGCTGCGCGGCAACAAGATTCATCGCCTCGCTCAGCCCGCCGACCACCGCGACACGGGACAGCATGGCCACCATCGCGCCGCGCAGCCGGGGCGGCGCCTCCACCAGGTCGAGGGCCCAGCGTGCACCCTCGGGCAACGCACCCGGAGATGCGGGATCGTCTGCGGGCCAGTCGCTCAGCACGATGGCCGCGCGACCACCGTCGGCCTGCTTGAGCGCGGTCACGGCATCCGCTGCCGCGGTGAAGCTTTCGGCAGCCAGCGCGTCGGCGGCCGACCCCAGCACTGCCGCCAGTGCGGCCTCGTAGCCGGAATGCACTCTGACCAGTTTCGCAATCGAGCCCAAAAGTCCTGCACTGCCGCGATTCTGGGTCAGCCATGCAGCGCCGTCTTTGCGCTCGAGACCCACCGAGAGCGCATCGATGCGTGCCCGAAGTGACGCCACCTGCCGCTCGGCGCCACGCTCGGCGGATAGCAGTTCGGCTACCCGCTCGTCGGCCGACCGCAAGGCGGCGACGGTCCGGTCGTGGTGTTCGTCGAGACCGACTTCACCTTGGTCCAGCTCGCCGACCCGGCCCTGCACGGTCTCGAATTCGGCCTTGGCCTGTTGGGCCCGAGCGGCCGCATGCTCGATGCGCTCGGAGAGCTTGGCGACACCGTCGTCGATCGACTCGACACGCGCCCGCATCGTCTCCACCTGACCGGTCAGCCGGGCCAGACCCTCGCGCCGGTCGGCCTCGGCCTGCACCGCCGCCGAGTGGGCCTGTTCGGCCTCGGTGGCGTGACGCTCGCGGTCGGCCAACTCCGCCCGGGCGGCGTCGAGCCGGGTGCGGGTGGCTTCGAGCTCGGCGAGTAGCTCCCGCTCGGCGGCGGCCACCTGCTCGGCCTCGGCCTCCAACTGATCGGGATCGGGGCCGCCGGTCGACGCCGTCTCAACGTCGAGATGTTGGGCGCGCTCGCTGGCGATGCGCACGGTCGCGCTGACCCGTTCGGCCAAGGCGGACAACCGGAACCAGGTCTGCTGCGCCGACTCCGCCCGCTCGGACAACGCCGACAACGCCGCCTCGTGAGCGGCCAATTCCTCGGAGGCCACCGCCATCCGGGCCGAGGCCTCGTCGTGCTCGCGCCGCAGCGTCGCCTCGGCGTGGTTGGTGTTGTTGAGCTCGGACTGCCGGGTCACCACGTCGTCGGCGGCGAGCCGCAACCGGGAGTCGCGCAGATCGGCCTGGATGGTCTGCGCCCGGCGGGCCACTTCGGCTTGCCGGCCGAGTGGTTTGAGCTGACGACGTAACTCGGTGGTCAGGTCGGTCAGCCGGGCCAGATTCGCCGACATCGATTCGAGCTTGCGGACCGCTTTCTCTTTGCGCTTGCGGTGCTTGAGCACGCCGGCGGCTTCCTCGATGAACGCGCGGCGGTCCTCCGGTCGCGATTCCAGGATTTCGTTGAGCTTGCCCTGCCCGACGATGACGTGCATTTCGCGGCCGATCCCGGAGTCGCTCAGCAGCTCCTGAACGTCCATCAATCGGCAACTGCTGCCGTTGATTTCGTATTCGCTGGCTCCGTCGCGGAACATCCGTCGGGTGATCGAGACCTCGGAGTATTCGATCGGCAAGGCGTTGTCGGAATTGTCGATGGTGACCGTCACCTCGGCGCGGCCCAGCGGAGCACGAGACGAGGTGCCGGCGAAGATGACGTCTTCCATCTTTCCGCCGCGCAATGTCTTGGCGCCCTGCTCCCCCATCACCCAGGCCAGCGCGTCGACCACGTTGGATTTGCCGGACCCGTTCGGCCCGACCACCGCGGTGATGCCGGGCTCGAACCGCAGAGTCGTCGGCGACGCGAAGGACTTGAAGCCCTTGAGCGTCAGACTCTTGAGGTACACGGCGTGCCAGACTACCCGTCCGGCGACGATGCAGAACGCGACGCGTTCTACCGAGGAGCCGGACTTTTCGGCTCCCTCCGGCGACGATCCGGGGCCGGGGATACGTCCCGCGGAGCCGCGCGGCCTATCGCTCCGAGAAGCCGTCGATCGCTTCGCCGGCCGGCGACCAGTCGGCGATCACGTTGTCGACGTCGCCCGGCGTCGCTCCGCTCTGCAACAGGCGTAACAGCTGTTCACAGGCGTCACGCGATCCCTGCGCAACGACGAGCACCCGGCCGTCGGGTCGGTTTGCGGCGTAGCCGGTCAAGCCCAGCTCGAGTGCGCGGGACCGGGTCCACCAGCGAAAGCCGACACCCTGGACCCGCCCGTGCACCCATGCGGTCAGCCGGGCGTCGTCACTTTCCGACATCGACGACCTGGAACTCGACCTTGGTTCCGGTCTTCAGCGTCCGGCCTACTGTGCACACCTGGTCGACGGCGCGCTGGACCACGGTGAGCAGCCGCGTCTTCTCGGCGTCGTCGAGACCCGAGAGGTCGATCTCGAGCGTCTCCTGGAGCAGTGGGTACACCTCGTGGTCGCGGTCCGCGTCGCCGGACACCCGAACGGTGGCCGGGTAGTCCTCGCCCAGCCGACGGGCCAGCGGCGCGTCGCTGGACATTCCGCTACACGCCGCGAGCGCGATTTTCATCAGCTCTCCCGGCGTGAAGACGCCGTCGACGCCCTCGGAGCCGATCAGCACCTCGGCGCCGCGCGAGCTATGGCCGGTGTAGCGCCGCACTCCGGTGCGCTCCACCCACAGATCCGTCATCGTTCATTTGTACCGAACACGCGGCCGCGGTTGGCGATGTGCCGGGTTCGGCTCAGTCGCGCAGCGTGCGCCCCTGAACGTCCCGGACATTGCCCGTCAGCATCATGATCGCGTCGACGAACGGCCAGATTCCGCCGATTCCGCAGGTCGCCAGGGTCACCAGCAGCTGTGCGACGCCGATCCCCGTGTAGCCGAGGTAGAAACGGCCGACGCCGAACCCGCCCAGGAACAGCTGGAGCAGTCCGGCTGTGAGCTTGCTCTTGTCCGACAGCGGCTGGCCGTAGACATCGAGGTACGGGGCGCCCGGCGGGTAGGGCATGCCGGGCTGGCCACCGATCGGGTAGTGCGGCTGCCAGTTGACCGGTCCCCCGGGCTGGGGCGGATAGGGATTCTGCGGCGTCGACGGGTATTCGTAGGCGTGCGGTTGGTCCGGGTCTGTCATGCGCCTGATGATGACGCAAAACTGCGGATCCGTGTGAGAGTCGGTCAAGCTCGCGGACGGGGCTGGCAGCGGGGGCAGTAGAACGATGAGCGATTCATGAACTTGTCCCGGCGGATCACCGCGCCACAACGCTTGCAGGCTTTGCCTTCTCGGCCATAGACATTCAGCGAACGGTCGAAGTACCCGGACTGCCCGTTGACGTTGACGTACAGCGAGTCGAAGGAGGTGCCGCCCTGCGCCAAGGCATCGCGCATCACCTCGGCGGCCGCTCCCAACAGCGTGGTCAGCTGGGGTCGGGTCAGCTTCTCGGCCAGCCGGGCGCCGTTGATCTTGGCCCGCCACAGCGACTCGTCGGCGTAGATGTTGCCGATCCCCGACACCACTGTCTGGTCGAGCAATTGGCGTTTGATCTCGGAATGCTTGCGCCGCAACACCTTGACGACAGCACCGACATCGAAGCGTGGGTCCAGCGGATCGCGCGCGACGTGGGCTACCGGTGTCGGGACCACACTGCCGTCGACGGTGACCAGGTCGGAAAGTAGCCAGCCGCCGAACGTTCGCTGGTCGACGAAACTCAGTGTGGTGCCGTCGTCGAGCAGTGCGGCGATGCGCAGGTGGCCGGCGTTGGGCACCTCCCCGAGCAGCATCTGCCCGCTCATCCCGAGATGCACGACCAACGCCTGCTCGTCACCGCTCGGGCCGTCCAGGGTGAGCCAGAGGTACTTGCCGCGCCGATCGCTTCCGGTGATCCGCGCGTCCAGCAGCCGCGCCGTCAGGTCGGCCGGTCCGGCTTCGTGACGGCGGACGGCGCGCGGGTGGTGAACGCGTACGGCGGTGATCGTCTTGCCCACCACGTGGGCGTGCAGTCCGCGCCGAACCACCTCGACTTCGGGTAGCTCGGGCATCTAGCCGGCGGTTTCCCCGGACACCGCACTGTCGAGCTGATTCAGTGCCTGGCAGGCCTGCTCGGCCGCCTTCTGCTCGGCCTCCTTTTTGGTGCGACCCACCCCGGACCCGTAGGAGGTGTCCCGCACCACGACCACCGCGGTGAACTCGCGCTTGTGGTCCGGCCCGGTCGCGGTCACCTGATACGACACCGCGCCGAGACCGCGAGCCGCGGTCAATTCCTGCAGGCTGGTCTTCCAGTCCAAAAGCCCTCCGGCGCTGAGCAATTCGCTGAACAGTCGCAAGATGACCCGCCGCGCGGCCTCGATACCGTTGTGCAAATAGATTGCGCCGAGCAGTGATTCGAGGCCGTCGGCCAGGATGCTGGATTTGTCCGCACCGCCGGACTTCAGTTCACCGCGGCCCAGCAACAGGTGCGCACCGAGCCCTCGTTCGGTCAACGACCGCGCGACCTCGGCCAGCGCCTGCGTGTTGACCACACCGGCCCGCATTTTGGCCAGGTCGCTCTCCGGGAGTTCCGGGTGCCGGTGATACAGCTCGTCGGTCACGGTCAGACCCAGCACCGCGTCACCGAGGAACTCCAGACGCTCGTTGGTGGGCAGGCCGCCGTGCTCGTAGGCATAACTGCGATGGGTCAGCGCCAGGGTCAGCAGTCCCTCGGGCAGATCGACCTCGAGCGCGTCGAGGAGATCACTCATCGGTGGTTCCGTCGCCATCGGTGTCCAGCAGCGTGCTCAGCTTCGCCCATCGTGGGTCGATCTGGTCGTGATGATGGTCCGGCTCGGCGGTGGCCAGCGCGACACCGCACGTCGGGCACAGCCCCGGGCAGTCGTCCCGGCACAGCGGCGAGAACGGCAGTTCCAGACCCACCGCGTCGATGATCGGTTGCTGCAGGTCGACGGTGTCAGCGATGACCCGCCCCACCTCGTCCTCGTCGGTGGTGGCCTCGGTGAGGCTGTCCGGGTAGGCATACAGCTCGGTCACGTCGACGGTGATGGGTCCACTCAACGGCGTCAGGCAGCGCGCACACTCACCGGTGATCGACGCCGCTACCGTCCCGCTGACCAGGACGCCTTCGGACACCGACTCCACCCGCAGATCGAGGTCCAGCGGCGTACCGGCGGCGATACCGACCATGTCCAACCCGATCCGCGCGGGGTTCGCCACCGTCTCGCGAAGGGGGAACATCGCTCCCGGGCGACGACCCAGCCGGGTCACGTCGACGACGAACGGCGAATCCGAACGTGGTCGTGCTGCCTGGGTGTGGTGGCGCGCCATGTCCGCAATTCTACGGGCGGGTACCTGCGACCCCGTGCCGCCGGCGGGATGACTAGCGCTGGGCGTAGTCGTGCACGCCCGCCGCCGTCCGTAACTGATGGCGACCGCGGTTGACCGAACGCAGGGTGGTGTTGAGGTGCTCCTCGAACTCGGCGAGCTTGCTGTCGACGTAGATGTCGCACTCGCCGCGTAACCGATCGGCTTCCGCGTGTGCGGTGTCGATCAACCGGGCGGACTCGGCGTTGGCCGATTGCACGACCTCGGTCTGCGAGACGAGACGCTGCTGCTCTTTGATGCCCTCTTGAACGGCCTTCTCGTAGGAGATGTTGCCGTTCTCGATGAGGCGGTCAGCCTCCGACTTCGCGCGACTGGTGGCGGCCTCGTAGTCACGCTTGGCCGATGCCGCGATGCGACTCGACTCCTCACGGGCCTCGCCCACCATGCGCTCGCTGTGCTGACGGGCCTCGCCGACCATCCGGTCCGCCTGGGCTTTGGCGTCGGCCAGGATGCGGTCGGCTTCGGCGCGGGAGTGGTTGAGCAACGACTCCGACTCGGTCGTCGCGGCGGACACCGTGGCGTCGGCGTGCGCTTTGGCTTCGTGCAGCATCGAGTCGCGGGCGTCGAGGACATCCTGGGCGTCGTCCAGTTCGCCGGGGATGGCGTCCTTGATGTCGTCGATCAGCTCGAGCACGTCGCCCCGCGGCACCACACAGCCCGCGGTCATGGGGACGCCACGAGCTTCCTCGACAATGGCGCCCAATTCGTCGAGCGCCTCAAAAACTCGGTACACGGCAACACCCTCCCGGCTTCGTTGTTGTGACTAGTGTGCCTGGTGTTGCTTCTGTGACTGCGTTGCCGGACCCGGTGTGTCGGGCCTTTTAGGTCTCAGAACTGTCCCAATAACCTGCACACTTGATGTGATGGTGGCGATCTTGCCGTCGCGGCGGCAATCCTGCGCCGATCGACGGGAGAGCGTGGAATACCCCTATGGGGTATCTGGTTGGAGGTGCCATGACCGCCGCACTGGCCCACGCGTTAGCCGTTACCGGGTCGATGACGTGGGAAATCCTCTGGGCGTTGATACTCGGTTTCACGTTGTCGGCGGTGGTGCAGGCGGTCGTCCGCCGCTCGACCATCGTGACGTTGCTTGGGGATGACCGCCCCCGCACATTGGCGATCGCCGCAGGACTGGGCGCCGCGTCCTCGTCGTGCTCATACGCCGCGGTGGCGCTGGCCCGGTCGTTGTTTCGCAAGGGCGCCAATTTCACCGCCGCGATGGCGTTCGAGATCGGCTCGACGAACCTGGTGGCGGAGCTGGGCATCATCCTGGCCCTGTTGATGGGATGGCAGTTCACCGCGGCCGAGTTCGTCGGCGGCCCGCTGATGATCGTGTTGCTCGCGTTGCTGTTTCGAGTGTTCGTGCGCTCGCGACTCGTCGATGCGGCCCGTGAGCAGTCCGATCGCGGCGTGGCCGGGTCAATGGAAGGCCATGCGGCCATGGACATGTCGGTCCAGGGCGAAGGTTCTTTTGTGCGACGCCTGGCGTCGAGGGATGGCTTCACCTCGGTCTCACACGTGTTCGTGATGGAGTGGGCCGCAATACTTCGCGATCTGATCATCGGTTTGCTCATTGCCGGCGCGGTGGCGGCATGGGTGCCTGAATCGTTCTGGCAGCACTTCTTTTTCGTCGATCATCCGACACTGTCGGCGCTGTGGGGGCCCATCGTGGGACCGGTCGTGGCGGTCGCTTCGTTCGTCTGCTCGATCGGCAATGTGCCGTTGGCCGCGGTGCTGTGGAGCGGTGGCATCAGTTTCGGTGGCGTCGTCGCGTTCATCTTCGCCGACCTGCTGATCCTGCCGATTTTGAACATCTACCGGAAGTATTACGGCGCCGCCATGATGGTGCGATTACTGGGCACCTTCTACGTGGCGATGGTCGCCGCCGGTTACCTCGTCGAATTCATCTTCGGTGCAGCAGGTCTCATCCCGGCCCGACGGAGCGCCACGATGATGGATTCCAGCATCTCGTGGAACTACACCACCTGGCTCAACGTCGCTTTCCTCACTCTTGCCGCGGTGCTCGTCCTCCGTTTCGTGGTCACCGGCGGCGTCCCGATGCTCAAAGCCATGGGCGGCTCCCCAGGCGCCGAACACGACCACCATCACGACCACTGACGGTTGGCCACACCCGACCGGCAAAGTGGTGCGGGTTTGCGCGACGGCGGATGCACAGCCGCCGACCAGCCGCGGTATCTCATGCCAACTTCACATCGTTCACTTATCATAATGCGCACCGGACCGGCGGGGCCGGCGTGGATTCGGGGCTCCGAGCGCCGGCGCGGCCGGTCGCGACGGCTGAGAGGTGGCGGGCAGGCCCATGGCGGTGCGTGCAGTCAGTCGCCTGGCCGAAGAGCAGGCCGTTACCGACTTTTTCGACGCCGTACCAGGTGGACCTACAGCACTGGTGATCCAGGGCGAACCCGGCATCGGCAAGACGACGTTGTGGGTCGGGGCGCTCGACAGCGCACGCGAACGCGGGTTCACGGTGCTCTCCAGCCGCTCCGCCCGGGCCGAGTCCGTGCTGGCTTATGCGACGCTGGCCGATCTGCTCAGCGGCGTCGACGAGTCGGTCTGGTCTGATTTACCGCAGCCGCAGCAGCAAAGCCTGGACGCGGCCCTGCTGCGGCACCGGGAGCCACCAGGCCCGAGTGATGCTCGCGCGGTGGCCGCCGCGTTCGTCGGGGTGCTGGACCGGCTGTCGGCACGATCCGAGGGGTTCGTCCTCGTGGCCATCGACGACATGCAGTGGGTCGACGTCTCCAGCGCCAATGTGGTGGCTTTCGCAGCCCGTCGCTTGCCGAAGGGCGTGGGCTTGATCTGCACGACGCGCGACGCCGAGGTGGCAGCACGTGTCGAACTCGCCCAGCCCGATGCCGTTCGGCGAGTGCGATTGCAGCCGTTGACGGTTGGCGAACTGCACCGAATCCTGGCGCTACGGTTGGGCATCTCGGTACCGCGGCCCACGCTGTTACGCATCCACCGGATCGCCGGCGGCAACCCGTTTTACGGCCTCGAGCTGGCTCGCGAGATGGATACCGCGGCCGGATCGGGCGAATTGCCACTGTCGGGCACGCTGAACGAACTGGTCATTTCCCGGCTGAAGCGGGTAGGTGACGGCGCTCAGGATTTACTGCTCGCCATGGCCAGCGTGCCGCATCCCACGTTGCGTTTACTGGCTGATGCCACCGGCAGTAACGCCGAGTATGTATTGGAAACCCTGGGCGAGGCGGAAATTCAAGAGGTGATCGCAGTCGATGGCAACCGGCTGTCCTTCACCCATCCGGTCCTGGCCCACGGCGTCTACAGCGAGGCGTCGCCTCGACGGCGGCGTGCCATGCACCGCAGGCTCGCCGAGCTGGTCGACGAACCGGAGCTGCGGGCGCGGCATCTGGCACTGTCGGATGCCACCGGGAGCCGCGAAACCATCGATGCACTCGACGCCGCCGCCGAGATCGCCCGTGCGCGCGGCGCACCTGCGACGGCCGCCGAATTGCTCGATCTGGCAGGCAATCTCGGCGCGAACGAACCGACTCGTCAAATCCTCTGTGCAACGCACTACATGGCGGCCGGTGACCCCTCGCGCGCGCGCCAGTCGCTCGAAGACGTGGTCGCCACGCTGCCGGTGAGCCCTGTGCGCTCCGAAGCCCTCTATCAGCTCGCCATGGTCCGGTTGCACGACGACGGGTTCGTCGATGCGGCACAGCTTTTGGAGACTGGCCTGCCGAGTCGCGGCGTGGACGACGCGCTGCGGATTCGGATGCTGGTCATGCTGTCCTACGCATTGTTCAACGCGGCCCAGCCCGAGCGTGCGCTCACCCGCAGCGGGCAGGCGGTCGCCGAGGCCGAGCAACTGGGAGCGCCGAGCCTGCTCAGCACAGCGCTGGGAATGAACGAGATACTGGGCTTCCTGGCCGGACGTGGCTTCGATGCGGCCACCATCCAACGCGCGGTGGACCTCGAAGACGACAGTCTGCCATTGCCTGTGGCTTTCCTGCCCAGCGTCCAGCGGGCGTTGCTGCGTGGCTGGGCCGGCGATTTCGATCACGCCCGCGAGGTACTCAGGGCTGCTGGTCAGCGGTGCATAGCTCTGGGCCAAGAGGGTGAACTGGTCTTTGTCGCATTCTCGCAGGCGCTGATGGATATCTGGCGCGGTGATCTACCGAGCGTCGCGATCGCCGCAGACGACACATTCGAGCTGGCATCCCAATTGGGCGGCGACTTTCCCATGTTCATAGCGCTGACGATCAGGGGTGCCGCCGCCGCATACGCCGGCCGTGTCGACGAGGCAACGACTGATCTGGACGAGGCGATCGCGGTGGCCAAGCGTTGCGGCTCCATGCGAATGAGCGAATGGCCGGTCAGCTTGCGCGGATTCGTCGAGATTTCCCGCGGTGATCACCGAGCGGCCCTGCACATCCTCGAACCCCTACTGGCCATACTGCAGAACTTCCCGGATGCGACTGAGATCATCGCTGCGTCGTACGTGCCCGAGGCTATCGAAGCGCTGGTCGGCGTAGGACAACTGGTCGATGCCGAGCGCTACATCGACATTCTGGAACGCAACGGCCACCGCCTCGACCGCGCATGGATGCTGGCCACCGCGGCGCGTTGTCGCGCAATGCTTCTGGCCGCACGCGGCGATGTGGGTGCTGCCACCGAGATGGCCGCACGTGCCATGGTCGAGCATGAACGACTTCCGATGCCCTTCGAGCGGGCCCGCACCCAGCTAATCCTCGGGCAGCTGCAGCGTCGCCAACGCCAGCGTGAAGTCGGCAACGCCACGTTGCGCGAAGCGCTACAAACCTTCGAACGCCTCGGCACCGATCTGTGGGCCGATCGCGCGAAGGCCGAACTGGCACGCGCCATCTCGGGGCGGCAGCGCAGTGAGGGGTTGACACCGTCGGAATGCCGGGTAGCCGAGCTCGCCGTCACCGGTATGACCAACCGCGACATTGCGGCGGCTCTGTTCATCAGCCCCAAGACCGTCGAAGTCAACCTCAGCAGGATCTACCGAAAACTCAAGGTCCGCTCCCGCGTCGAGCTGTACCGGGCATGGCAGCCCGGAACTGATAGCAACGGGTAAAGCGTTGCCCGGCAGGCTCATCGGGTCGGTGTGTCACACCGCTGACTCAGGCCTCGGTGATTCCGGATCCGGATTGCCGGCGCGATACAGCAGTTGTTTGAGCTGGCGTCGGTCGGCGACACTGAGGTGAGCCAAGAGTTGCTCGTCGGATGACGCGACGGCGGCCTCGGCCCGCTTGAGCAACGCCTTCCCTTTCCGCGAGAGCTGGGCCGGCAGCGCCCGCCCGGACGATGCCGTCGTGGGACGGGTGACCAGACCGGCCTCCTCCAACCCTTGCAATACCTGGTTCATCGCCTGCGCGGTGACATGGGTATGGCGCGCCAACTCCGCACTGGTGCGGCCCGGGTCGTCATCGAGGATGCGCAGGCACACGAATTCGGGGAGTCCGAGCCCGAGCGGTCGCAGGGCTTGGAGAGCGTGTGGGCGCAGTCGCGCCATCAATCCGCGCACCAAAAAGCCCAGCGGTTGATCGTCGACGTCGCTCATCCCCCTCATGCTGACACGCAAGTACCGGCACCGTCGCTGTATTCGTGCACGCGTCGCACACCAGCGCGCGGCATCGACTCGCATGTTCTTCCCGTGTATCAAGTTACTTGACACATATCTCCGCCATCGGTATCAAGTAACTAGATATGCAATACGGCGTTCGGCCACTCGGCCCGTCGCCGTCGATCGAAGGAGAACAAAGATGTCTGGTGGATTTTTCGGTGGGGCCGGTTGGAACGGTCCCGGATTTGGCGGCCCAGGGTTTGGCGGGCCGGGCTTTGGTGGACCAGGTTGGGGCGCGCCCGGTTTCGGGGGCCACGGCTGGGGTGGGCCCGGCGGACCCGGCGGGCGTGGATTCGGTGGACGACACAAGCGGGTCGTGGTGGGCACCGCCGCCCTGCTACTGGACGGGCCCGCGAACGCCCAACAGATCGTGCAACGGGTTTCGGATGCCACCGACGGGGCGTTCGCGCCGCCGCAGGAGATCGTCGAGCTCGCCATCGGAAAGCTGGCCGGCCGCGGATTCGTGACCGTCAGCGACGGCGTCGCAACCCTGTCCGAACTGGGCCGGAATGTGTTGCAGTGGAAAGGCATCAGCAGCGAGAGCATTCATGCGCGGCTCGCTCAGGCCGGGAAGTTCGGTGACGTCGCCAAAATTCGGTGGGGCCTGTTCGAACTTGCCGGTCTGGCGCGGACCATCCACTGGTCGGGCAGCGACGCTCAGAAAGAAAAGCTCGCCGAAGCACGGGCCAAGGTTCTGACCGCGATCACCGAGGCCAAGCAGTCTCTGCACGGCGCGCTGGCCGAGAGTTAGACCACTCACATCGTCAGCGCGGCCGCGGCTTTCGCCCGGTCGCGCTGACGATGTCAGCGCCCGCGGGCGGCCAGCTTCTCGGCCAGGCGGCGGTTCACCGCGTCGGGCAGCAGTTCCGTCACGTCGCCGCCGAGCAACGCGACTTCCTTGGCCAGCGATGACGACACGAACGAGTACCGGGCTGTGGTGGCCACGAAGAAAGTGTCCACACCGGCTACATGCTTGTTCATCTGCGCCATCTGCAGCTCGTACTCGAAGTCCGTGCCGGTACGCAGACCCTTGACGATGGCCGTCATGCCACGGGATCTGACGAAGTCGACCACCAATCCCTGCCCCGGTTCCACCCGCAGGTTGGGCAGGTGTGTGGTCGACTCCTCGATCATCGCGATCCGCTCGTCGATGTCGAACATGCCCTTCTTGGCGGGATTGATCAGGATGGCCACCACCACGTCGTCGAACTGAGCCGCCGCTCGCTCGAAGACGTCGAGGTGGCCCAAGGTCACCGGATCGAAGGATCCCGGGCATACCGCGCCGCTCATAGGCGAAAACGGTACACGCAGGCTCAGAGTCGTTCGGCCAGCTCCAACCGGGTGTCGCCGTAGACCCGCGGCTCCCATGGGTCCCAGCCACCCGGCCACGTCAGCGCTACTGCTGCGGCAGGGCGCTCCACCACGACCAGACTTCCGCCACGCACCCAGCCGTTTTCCGTGATGGCGTCGAGGAGTGCCTCGATCTCGCTCCCGTCGACCTCGTACGGCGGGTCGGCCAGCACGAGATCGACCGGTGTGGCGGCGTTCGCGGCGAGCACGGCGGCCGCCTGCCCACGTGTGAGTGTCGCGCCGGGCAGTCCGAGTGTCGCGATGTTGCGTTCGAGCACGGTCGCCGCGCGCCGATCCGACTCGACGAACAACGCCGATGCCGCACCGCGCGACAACGCCTCGAGACCGAGCGCCCCGGAGCCCGCGTACAGGTCGAGCACCGCCAGTCCGGTGAAGTCCAGTCGCGCACTGAGGATGTTGAACATCGCCTCGCGCACCCGATCGGTCGTCGGCCGGGTACCCCGCGGCGGGACGGCGATCCGCCGTCCCCCGGCGATGCCGCCAACGATGCGCGTCACAATCGCCGCTCCTCGCAGGCTATTTCGATCGCACTGCCCTGTTGATCGTCGTCGGCGATCAGGCGAGGACCACCAGCAGGTCGCCGCCCTCGACCTGAGCCGTGTCCGATACGGCCACCCGCTCCACGACGCCGTCCGCGGGCGCGGTGATCGGCGCTTCCATCTTCATCGCCTCGATGGTGGCGATGGTCTGACCGGCGCTCACCTTGTCGCCGACGGAGATCCCGACGGTCACCACCCCGGCAAACGGCGCGGCGATGTGGTTGGGGTTGCCCTTTTCCGCCTTCTCCGCGGCCGGAACGTCACTGGCGATACTGCGATCCCGAACCTCGACCGGCCGCAGTTGACCATTGATGATGAACATCACCGAGCGCATACCGCGTTCGTCGGGCTCGGAGATCGCCTCCAACCCGATCAGCAGCTCCACACCGGGCTCCAGCTGCACCCGATGCTCCTCGCCCTGCCGGAGGCCGTAGAAGAACTGGTTGGCCGACAACCGCGAGGTGTCACCGTAGGTCTCAGAGTGGGCCTCGTATTCCTTTGTCGGGCCAGGGAACAACAGACGGTTGAGCGTGGCTTGGCGCTTGTGCCCCTGCAGCCCCAGCGCTGTCTCGTCCTCGGCAGTCAACTGTTCGACGGGCTTGGGCTCACCGCGGCCGGCCAGCGCCTTCGAGCGCAACGGTTCCGGCCAGCCGCCCACCGGGTCGCCGAGGTCGCCGCGCAAGAACCCGAGCACCGACTCGGGGATGTCGAATTGCTCTGGATGCGAAGCGAACTCGTCGGCGCTCAGGCCCGCGCCGACCAGTGCCAGCGCGAGGTCACCGACCACCTTCGACGACGGCGTGACCTTGATCAGCCTGCCCAGCACCCGATCGGCACCGGCGTACGCCTCTTCGACTTCCTCGAACCGGTCCCCCAGCCCCAGCGCAATGGCTTGTTGGCGAAGGTTCGACAGTTGACCGCCGGGGATCTCGTGGTGATACACCCGACCGGTCGGACTCGGGAGCCCGGATTCGAAGGGCGCGTACACCTTTCGCAATGCCTCCCAGTAGGGCTCGAGCGCGCAGACCGCCGCGAGTGACATCCCGGTGTCGTATTCGGTGTTGGCGGCAGCCGCCACGATCGAGCTCAGCGCGGGCTGACTGGTGGTTCCCGCCATCGGTGCCGATGCGCCGTCGACCGCGTCGGCGCCCGCCTGCCAGGCAGCGATGTAGCTGGCCAGCTGGCCACCCGGTGTGTCGTGGGTATGCACATGCACCGGCAGGTCGAAGCGACTGCGCAGCGCGCCGACCAACAGGCGTGCCGCTTGCGGACGCAGCAGACCGGCCATGTCTTTGATGGCCAGCACGTGCGCTCCGGCGTCGACGATCTGGTCGGCCAGTTCCAGGTAATAGTCCAGCGTGTAGAGATTCTCGGCCGGGTCGGACAGGTCGCCGGTGTAACACATCGCGACTTCGGCGATCGCAGAACCTGTTTCGCGGACCGCGTCGATCGCTGGGCGCATCGACTCGAGATTGTTCAGCGCATCGAAGATCCGGAAGATGTCGATTCCCGTCGCCGTGGCTTCCTCCACGAACGCCGAGGTGACCAGCTCCGGATACGGCGTGTAGCCAACCGTATTGCGGCCCCGCAGCAGCATCTGCAGGCAGATGTTGGGCATCAGTTCGCGCAGCTCCGCCAGGCGTTCCCAGGGGTCTTCTTTGAGGAACCGCAGCGCCACGTCGTACGTCGCGCCACCCCAGCACTCGACGGACAAGAGCTGCGGCATGGTCCGCGCGATGTAAGGCGCCACCAGCCCCAGGCCGCTGGTGCGCACCCTCGTCGCCAGCAATGACTGGTGGGCATCCCGAAAGGTCGTGTCGGTCAATCGAACTCCAGAGGAGTCGCGCAGCCAGCGGGCAAAGCCTTCCGGACCCAGCTCGGCCAGCAGCTGTTTGGAGCCGGCCGGAGGCACCTTCGTCAGATCGATATCGGGCAACTTGTCCTGCGGGTACAGCGCCGACGGTCGCGACCCGTGTGGCTTGTTGACGGTGACGTCGGCCAGATAATTGAGGATCTTGGTGCCGCGGTCGGCCGACGATCGAGCGGTGAGCAACGCGGGGCGTTCCTCGATGAACGAGGTGGTGACACGTCCGGCCTGGAAATCTGGATCGTCCAAAACCGCTTGCAGGAACGGGATATTCGTCGAAACACCACGGATCCGGAACTCCGCGATCGCCCGCCGCGCCCGGTTGACGGCGGTGGTGAAGTCGCGGCCACGGCAGGTCAGCTTGACCAGCATGGAGTCGAAGTGAGCACTGACCTCCGCGCCGAGGTTGGTTCCGCCGTCCAGACGTATACCAGCACCACCCGGACTGCGGTAGGTGGTGATCCGTCCGGTGTCCGGCCGGAACCCGTTGGCTGGGTCTTCGGTGGTGATCCGGCATTGCAGCGCGGCGCCGTGCGGGCGAATGTCCTCTTGCCGCAAGCCCAGATCGTCGAGTGTCTCACCGCCGGCGATGCGGAGCTGGCTGGAGACCAGGTCGACGTCGGTGATCTCCTCGGTGACGGTGTGCTCCACCTGGATCCGTGGATTCATCTCGATGAAGACGTGATGACCACGCTCGTCGAGCAGGAACTCCACGGTGCCCGCGTTGCTGTAACCGATGTGACGGGCGAAGGCCACCGCGTCGGCGCAGATCTTGTCCCGCAGCTCGGTGGGCAGGTTCGGGGCGGGCGCCAACTCGACGACCTTCTGGTGACGCCGCTGCACACTGCAGTCTCGCTCGAAGAGATGAATCACGTTGCCGTGGGTGTCGGCCAGGATCTGAACTTCGATATGACGCGGGTTCAGCACGGCCTGCTCGAGGTAGACCGTCGGATCCCCGAACGCCGACTCGGCCTCCCGGCTGGCCGCCTCGATGGCTTCGGCGAGCGCGTCGACGTCGGTCACCCGTCGCATCCCGCGCCCGCCGCCGCCGGCGACCGCCTTGACGAACAGCGGGAATTCCATCTGGGCCGACGCCGACACCAACTCATCCACTGACGAGGACGGCGCCGATGACGTCAGGACCGGCAGACCCGCTTCCCGAGCCGCGGCGACGGCACGAGACTTGTTGCCGGTCAACGACAGTACGTCCGCCTTCGGACCGACAAACGTGATGCCGTTCTTGGCGCACTCGGCGGCCAGTCGCGGGTTCTCCGACAGGAACCCGTAGCCCGGGTAGACCGCATCGGCACCGGAATTACGTGCGGTCTCGACGATCTCGCTGACCGACAGATAAGCCCTGACCGGATGCCCGATCTCACCGATCTGGTAGGACTCGTCAGCCTTCAACCGATGCAACGAGTTTCGGTCTTCATAGGGGTAGACGGCGACGGTGCCGACACCGAGTTCGTAGGCGGCCCTGAACGCCCGGACGGCGATTTCGCCGCGGTTGGCGACCAGCACTTTAGCGATCACGTACGTCCTCTTCGGTTTTCAGGTGGGCGGGTTGTTCAGATCAGCGTGGACCAGTAGTCCCAGAACCGGACCACAATCAGCAGGAAGACGGCGGTGAACCAGATCGTGGCAAGCGACCACCGCCAGTGGTGCAGTCCGCGCGCGATCGCGCCGCCGCGAACCTCACCGCCGGAGCGGACGGCAACCGAGGCGACCACCACCAGCAGCGAGACGGTCGCCACCCACACCACCATGCAGTACGGGCACAGCGCGCCGATCCGATAGAGGCTCTGGAAGATCAGCCAGTGCACAAACCCGGCGGCGGCCAGCGTTCCCAGCGTCAATCCAACCCAATACCACTGAGGCAGAGGAACTTTGGCCACCGTCAACAAGCCGGTGACGGTGACGACGGCGAATGCGGCAATCCCGATCAACGAATTCGGAAATCCGAACGCCGATGCCTGCGGTGTCGTCATCACCGAACCACACGACACGATCGGGTTGAGATTGCACGACGGCACGTACGACGAGTTGATCAGCATCTCGATCTTCTCGACAGTCAGCGTGACCGAAGCGATCAGGCCGGCCACCCCTGCGACCAGGATCCACAACCCACTCGCCCGTGACACCGTCGTCGAAGGTTCCGGGCCTTCTGAATGTTCGACCGGCCCATCAGGTTTCGCCGACGCCGTCGTGGTCACGACGCTGCTGGGGTCGCAGCCGAGTCGATTCCCGGGACGTCACCGACGATTCCTTTGATCTTGGTGACGAGGTCTTGCGGTGTCGTCCACTGGTAATCCTGGCCGTTGATGCGGACCGTCGGGGTGGCGTGAATCCCGGCGGAGGTGATCAGACCGTCGACCATCGGAAGGTATTTGCCGTCTTTGACGCACTGCGGAACCTTGCCCACCACACCTGATTCCCGCGCCAGTTCGATCAGCTTCGCGTTGTCGGGGAAAGACGTTCCGGCCTCGTCGGGCTGAAGGTCCTTGCTGTACAGCGCGGTGTGGAATCGCCGGAATGCATCGACCGACTCGTCGGCGATGCAGTAGGCGGCGTTGGCAGCCCGCGACGAGTATTCCTGGTTCTGCGGCCTGCTGAGAAAGCCCGTCATGTAGTAGTCAGCGGCGATGGCGCCGTCGTCGATCAGTTTGGACACCGTCGGCCCGAAGCTCCGCTCGAAGTTGCCGCACGCCGGGCAGAGGAAGTCTTCGTAGAACGACACCACGGCTTTCGGGTCATGGCCGCCGTCCTTGGTGACCAGCTTGCTCGACGTCACCCGGATCGCCCGCGCACCGTTGGCGGCGGTCTTCTTGTCATGGGAGATCACGATGTAGCCCACCAGCACGACGGCGAACAGCACGACGATCGACGTGAGCCCGATCCTGACCAGCAGGTCGCGTCGCCGTCCGGCGGCGTTCAGGTCGTATTTGGCGGGACGGTTTGATTTGGCGGCCACGGGCTAACTCACACTCCGGTCACTCGGCTTCGATGTCCGACCGCGGTGCGGTCGGCGATAGCGCTTAAGCGTACCGGCGATCGCAATTGCCAGGTCAGCGCGGTGACGATGCGGGCCGGTACGGCCCGAGGAGGAACCGCGCCATCCAGCCACGCGGTGACGATGCGGGCCGGTACGGCCCGAGGAGGAACCGCGCCATCCAGCCACGCGGTGACGGTACGGGCCGTGAGAACGTCAGACGCGGCTGAGATGTGCCCGCAGAGCCGAGATCAGTCCGGTGGTGGCCTGCGCACTGCCTCCACCGAGCGGGAAGAGGCTGGCGAACCCGTGGGTCAGCGAGCCCATCGAGCGTAGGTCGACATCGACTCCGGCGGCTTGCAGCGCGGCCGCATAGTCGTCGCCTTCGTCGCGCAACGGGTCGAAGCCCGCGGTCGCGATCAGGGCGGGTGGCAATCCCGACAGCGAGGCCGCCCGCAGTGGCGAGACACGAGGGTCGGCCGGGTCGATGTCCGACCCGCCCAGGTACTGCTTGGTGAACCAGTCGATATCGGCTTTGGTGAGCAGAAAACCGTCGGCGAACAGGCTCAGCGACCTGGTCTGCGCGGCGAAGTCGGTGCGCGGGTAGATCAACCACTGCAGCACTGGTTGCGGGCCGTGCGGATACTCGTCACGGGCCAACTGGGCCACGATCGCCGCCAGGTTTCCGCCGGCACTGTCGCCACCGACGGCCACCTTGCCCGGAAGCGCGCCGAGCTCCGTGGCGTGTTCACCGGCCCACGCGAATGCCGCGTAGGCGTCGTCGATGGCGGCCGGGGCCGGGTGCTCGGGAGCCAGGCGGTAGTCGATCGACAACACCTGGACGCCGGCGTCGCGACAGGTCAAGCGGCAGAGCGGGTCGTGGGTGTCGAGGTCACCGATCACCCAGCCGCCGCCGTGGAAGAAGACCACCAGCGGCGCCGGGTCTGTGGTCGCGGGGCGGTAGTGACGGGCGGGGATCGAACCGGCGGGGCCGGGAATCGACACGTCGCTGACACCGACGTGGATCTGCGGGCCGGCGAAGCCCAGCGTCATCTCGCGCATCTGCGCGCGTGAGACTGCGGCGTCCTCACCGAGAACCAGGCCGTTCATCCCGAACGCGCGCAGACCGGCCAGCGCCAACTGCAGAGTCGGGTCCAGGGTGTTGCCGTCGATGGTGATCGCGCGGCCACCGGACAGCAGCCGTTTCGCACGGGTGGGCACCCACGGGATCACTTTCATGCCGGCGGTGGTCGCGGCGCTCTGCAATCTGTCGGCCCAACCTTTGGTGGTGAGCTTCGAATCCGGCACGCCTGGCAGACTTCGTGTCATGGCTAGTTCCTCGAGTCCCTCGGTCCCTCTGAACGACGGCAATTCGATCCCCGCCCTCGGATTCGGGGTGTTCAAAGTCCCGCCCGCGGACACCGAGCAGGCGGTGAGCACCGCGCTGCAAGCCGGATACCGCCACATCGACACCGCCGCGGCGTATCGCAACGAACGCGAAACCGGCCGTGCGGTCGCGGAGTCCGGCGTGCCCAGGGACGAACTGTACTTGGTCACCAAGCTGTGGAACTCCGAGCAGGGCTACGACAGCACGCTGACCGCATTCGACGCCAGCATGGACCGACTCGGCCTCGACTACCTGGACTTGTACCTGGTCCACTGGCCCGTTCCCGCCCTGAACAAGTTCATCGACACCTTCAAGGCGTTCGTCCACCTGCGCGATCAGGGCCGGATCCGCTCCATCGGGGTCAGCAACTTCGAGCCCGAGCACATCAGGGCTGTCGTCGACGCCACCGGCGTGGTGCCCGCCGTCAACCAGATCGAGCTGCACCCGCGGCTGCCACAAAACGAGCTGCGCGAGCTACACGCCCAGCTCGGTATCGCAACCGAAGCATGGGGTCCGCTGGGCCAGGGATCGCTGCTCGGCGACCCCGCCGTCACCGCGGTCGCCGAGAGCGTTGGCCGGACACCAGCTCAGGTCCTGATCCGATGGCATCTTCAGCTGGGTAATATCGTCATCCCCAAGTCGGTGAACCCTGAGCGGATTGCGAGCAATTTCGACGTGTTCGATTTCGAATTGACCGAAAACGACATGTCGTCCATCTCGTCGCTCGACGACGGAAACCGGCTCGGTCCTGATCCACGAACCTTCGACTACACAGGCAGGTGAACGATGTCGGGCGGCCCTGACCTTTCAGTCCCCACCATTGCGCTCAATGACGAGAACACGATCCCGGTGCTCGGCCTCGGTGTCGCCGAATTGTCCGACGACGAGACCGAGCGGGCGGTGTCGACCGCGCTCGAAATCGGCTATCGGTTGATCGACACCGCCGCGGTGTACGGCAACGAGGAGGCCGTCGGGCGCGCCATCGCGGCGTCCGGCATCCCCCGCGCCGAGCTGTTCATCACCACCAAGGTCGCCAATGCCGACCAGGGTTTCCAGACCAGCCAGGACGCCGTCAAGGTCAGCCTGGACAAGCTCGGCTTGGACTATGTCGATCTCTTCCTCGTCCACTGGCCGATGGCGCAGCTCGGCAAGTACGTGGACACGTTCGGCGGTCTGATCCAGGCCCGCGGCAACGGCCACACCCGATCGATCGGCGTGTGCAACTTCAACGAGGAATACCTCGAGACGGTCATCGACCTGACCTACGTCACCCCCGCCGTCAACCAGATCGAACTGCACCCGCTGCTCAACCAGGCCGAGCAGCGCGCAATCAACAAGCAGCACAACGTCGTCACCGAGGCTTACAGCCCGTTGGGTGTGGGCAAGGTGCTCGACGACGCGACCGTCACGTCGATCGCCGCCGAATACGACCGCAGCCCCGCGCAAGTGCTGATCCGGTGGAGCATCCAGCTCGGCAACGTGGTGATCCCGCGCTCCGGCAACCCCGAGCGGATCGCCAGCAACTTCGACGTCTTCGACTTCGAGCTGACCGCCGAGCACATGGAAGCGCTCAACGGACTCGACGACGGCACCCGGGTCCGCCCGGATCCGCTCACCTACACCGGCGACTAGTCATCCGGCCGGGCAGGTGCTCGCGGCCTGGCGCAGGACGTTGCTCGAGACCAGGTCGATCGGCAACCCGTAACCCCGGGACACCGCGATGAACTGCATGGCGTACTGGCAGTGGAACGCGGCGTTGGGCGGCATCCACAGCGCGGGCTGAGAGTCGCTCTTGTCCTGGTTGGCCTGCCCTTGTACGGCAAGAAGATTCGCCGGATCGTTGGCGAACCGTATTCGTTGCGCGACGGGCCAGTCATAGGCGCCCATGTCCCAGGCCAGCGCCAACGGCACGATGTGGTCGATCTGCACCGCCTCACCGACTTTGGGACCACGGTGAAAGTTGATGGTGGCGTTCGTATACGGGTCGTGCAAGGTGCCGGTCGCGACGGCGTCGGGACAGCGTTTGGTCGCGACCAGGGTTTTGTCGACCAGATCGCGGTTGAGGACGTCGTTGCGGGTGTCGCACCCGTTGTGGCCGCCGGGGGCGTCGTTGTCGTCGGTCCAGGCGTCACCGAAGACCGCCCGACGGTAGTCGTAGTGGCGAACCCGCCACGGCACCACGGTGATTCCGGCCAGTACGTCGACGCCCGGCTGAACGGTCGGGACGTCGGCGCGGGCGGCGAACTCCTGGTCGCGGTCCCCGGCGGAGGTGATCACCGCCTGGTAGGCCACCAGCACGGTGAGGATCGCGGTCGCCCACAGCCACAGCCAGCGTGTGCGGGTCACGACTTGTCCAGGAATTCGATGCGCTCGTTGCCGGTGAACGGTGCCGCGAGCAGCGCCAGCCCGGTATGAGCCGCTGAGTCGTCGTAGACCTGCTCGCAGAAATCGCGGGCCGCCTCGATGATCTCCCGGTGGTCGATCAGCGACAGCAGTCGCAGCGTGATCGCGCGACCGGATTGGCTGCGGCCCAGCACATCTCCTTCGCGCCGTTCCTGCAGATCGAGATCGGCGAGCTCGAACCCGTCCAGCGTCCCGGCGACCGCGGTCAGCCGGCGGCCGGCCCGTGAGTGCGGTGCCATCCAGCTGGCCAGCAGGCAGATGCTGGCGTGCTGGCCCCGCCCGATACGGCCGCGCAGTTGGTGCAACTGGCTGATCCCGAAGCGGTCGGCGTCCATCACCAGCATCACCGTCGCGGTGGGAACGTCGACGCCGACTTCGATGACGGTGGTGCACACCAGCACGTCGATCTCGCGGGCACGGAACGCCGTCATCACGGCGTCCTTCTCGTCACCGCTCAACCGCCCGTGCATGAGTCCCAGGCGGAGCCCGGCCAACTCTTCTGCACCCAAACGCGCGTAGAGCTCTTCGACTGTGGCCGAGGGCCTTTGGTCGTTCTCACTCTGACCACCGCTGTCGGAGTCGTCGATCCGGGGCGCCACCACATAGGCCTGTCGGCCCTCGCGCACCTCCTCGATGATGCGATGCCAAGCACGGTCCAGCCAGGCCGGTTTCTCCTTGACGAAGATCGCGGTGGTGGTGATCGGTTGCCTACCCCGGGGCAACTCGCGCAACGTCGACGTTTCCAGGTCGCCGAACACGGTCAGGGCCACGGTCCGCGGTATCGGGGTCGCGGTCATCACCAACAGATGCGGCGTGATGCCCGCGGGCGCCTTGGCCCGCAACTGGTCTCGCTGTTCGACACCGAACCGGTGCTGCTCGTCGACGACCACCATGCCGAGCTTGTGGAACTCGACGGTGTCTTGCAGCAACGCGTGCGTGCCGACGACGATGCCGACCTCACCGCCGGCGATGTCAGCGCGGACCTGTTTCTTGTGGGCCTGCGACATCGAGCCGGTCAGCAGGGCCAGCCTGGTCGCGTTGTCCTGCCCGCCGAGCTGGCCGCCCATCGCCAGCGGACCCAGGACATCGCTGATGGATCGGAGATGCTGCGCCGCAAGGACTTCGGTAGGCGCGAGCAGCGCACACTGGTAGTCGGCGTCGACCATCTGAAGCATCGCCAACACCGACACGATTGTTTTGCCCGAACCCACCTCACCCTGGAGGAGTCGGTTCATCGGCCGGCTTTCCGCGAGCTCTCCGGAGAGCACCTCGAGCACCTCGCGTTGGCCGGCGGTCAGATCGAACGGCAGGCGATGCAGCAGTTCGTGCTTGAGCCCTTTCGGGTCCGAAGGGGCCACCGGCCCGGACTGCGCCAATTCGCCGTGGCGCCGACTCACCAACGCCCACTGCAGACCGACGGCTTCGTCGAAGGCCAACCGCTCACGAGCTCGCCGTCGATCGGCATCGTTCTCGGCGAGGTGGATGGCGCGCAATGCCTCGTCCTCGGACACCAGATTGTGCTCGGCACAAAGCTTTTCGGGCAGCGGATCGGCCACCGGGTCGAGTACCTCGAGCACTTGCCGGACACAGTTGAAAATATCCCAGCTCTGCAGCTTCGCACTGGCCGGGTAGATCGGGTAGAAGGTGCGCTCGAACGCCTCTTGCAACACTTCCCCGCTGACCGCCTGCGACGCATCGGCGATCATCTTCAGCGACCGGCTGCCGTGGTTTCGTCCGTCGGCGGCGTCGAGAACCAAGAAGTCCGGGTGGGTGAGCTGCATCGTGTTGCGGAAGTAGCCGACCTCCCCGGACAGCATGACGCGGGTGCCTTTGGACAACTGGTCGGTGATCCATTTCTTCGGATGGAAGAACGTGGCGGTGACCTTCCCGCGACCCGAGCCCAGAGTCACGCGAAACAGCTTGTCTTTGGGGCGGTTTCGGATCGGGAGCAACGCGGTGTCGGTTATTTCGTCGACGAGGGTGACGTGCTCGCCCTCGGGCGGCTGTTCGTCGTCGGCGCCGCGGACCGACGCACCGACGACGTAGCTGCGCGGGTAGTGGCGGAGCAGGTCGTCGACAGTGCGGATGCCGAACACGTCGTCGAGTGGGCCCGCGGCCTTCGCGCCGACGACGTAATCCAGGCGGTCGGTGAGCGACGCCATGGTCACTCGACCCCGATCAGCAGCGCGTCGCCGCGGTGCTCGGTGCGATAGATCGCGAGCTCGATTCCGAGGTGGTGGTCGTGGACGTGCCGACGCAAGGCGGCTTCTACGGAGTCGACGTCCACGCCATCGCCGGCCAGCACGGTGATCAACTCACCCCCGGCGCCGAGAAACAGGTCGATCAGGCCAGTCGCGGCACCCGCGACATCGGGAGCCACGATCAGGACCTCGTCACCGGCGATGCCGAGCCCGTTGCCCGGCTCGCAGGCGCCCGCCCAGGTCAACGCCGTCTCCGTCGCGACCCGCACCGCCCCGTGCCGGGCGCTGCCGGCGGCCCGGGCCATCGTGTAGCCGTCGTCGACGGCTTGGCGGCCCGGTTCGTGGACCGCCAGCGCGGCCAGACCCTGCACCATCGAGCCGGTGGGCAACGGCACCACGTCGATGCCCCAACCGATGGCCGCCGTGCAGCCGGCCACCAGTTCCTCGGCCGGCACGTAGCCGTTGGGCAACACCATGACCTGAGCCGCACCGGTGTCGACGACCGCGCGTAACAGCTGCTGGGCGGTGATGACCGTCGCCGGGTCCTCGGCGAGCGGGTCGGGCCGCAGCACGCAGGCGCCTTCGTCGGCGAACAACTCGGCCGCGCCGTCACCGTCGACCACGGCCAGCACCGCCCGCTCCCGCGTCCAGCTGCCGGGTGGCAGCCCGCTGGTACCGCTGGTCAGCATCGAGATCTGGATCCGGCGGGGGTTTCCGAACACCAGACCGGCTTCGATCGCCGCGCCCGCGTCATCGGTGTGCACGTGGACGGAATAGCCGCCGACCACACCGGACGTCGCGATGGCGACCGATTCGCCGAGCTCGTCAAGACGCTCGCGCAGCAGGTCGGCTCCTTCGTCGTCGCAATCGCCCAGCAGGTACATGACCTCGAACTGCGGCGCGGGGGGCTGCGCCGGCAGCTCGGACGTCTGCCGTCGGGGGGCCGGCTCGTAGACCTTGCGACTGGGCGCCTGGCCGGTGAGCGTCGAGCGGAGTGCGTCGAGCAGAACCAGCAGGCCACGGCCACCGGCGTCGACCACGCCCGCGTCGCCGAGCACATCGAGCTGCTCGGGTGTCTTCTCCAGGGCGACCACCGCTGCCTCACCGGCGGCGGTGACTGCCTGCGGCAGGCCACTGCCGACCTCGGCAGCCTTGTCGACGGCATCACCGGCGGCCTGCAGCACCGACACGATCGTGCCCTTGACTGCACGGCCGCCCATCGAGGCGACGACGAGGTCGACCCCGCGGTGCAGTGCCGCGCCGAACAGCGTGGCGTCGATCTCGGCCAGTTCACCGCCGGAGTCGGCGGCGGCGCGGGCAGTGACGTCGGCGATGCCGCGCAGGATCTGGGACAGAATGACCCCGGAGTTGCCCCGGGCGCCGTTCAACGCGCCCGAGGACAGGGCGGCTGCGGTCTTGACCACGTCGGCGGAGTTCGCCTCGGTGTTCGCCTCGGCGAGCGCCGAACGCATGGTGAACAGCATGTTCACGCCGGTGTCAGCGTCAGCGACCGGGAACACGTTGAGGCGGTTGATCTCGTCGATGTGGGTGATGAGGTCACCAACCGCGGTGTGCGCCCAGTCCCGCAACGCGGACGCATTCAGCGCGCGAGATGGCTCAGCCAGCCCCGACCCCACCGGAATCCCACCTCCTCGCGCCGCCATCGGTGCGCGCCAGCCTAGCCACTCGCGGCGACAGCACAGGTAACGTGACACCCGCCGTTTGTTGATGGTTTTGGCAGTTCTGCCCGGCGGGAGCTATTCTTGCCAGGTCGTCGGGCCACCCGTCGCTTGGTTGTTGGCCCCAGAGTCTGAGGAGTTTCACGTATGGCTGCCGTCTGCGATATCTGCGGGAAGGCCCCCGGCTTCGGTAAGTCGGTGTCGCACTCCCATCGCCGGACCAGCCGCCGGTGGGATCCCAACATCCAGAGCGTGCGCGTCGCCGACCGTCCTGGCGGCAACAAGCACCGTGTCAACGTGTGCACGTCGTGCATCAAGGCCGGCAAGATCGTCCGAGGCTAGAACTCGCCTCTGCGCAGGCCGCTCACGGCAGCCGCCAATCGATCGGTTCGGCGCCCATCTGCGCCAACAACTCGTTGGCGCGGGTGAACGGACGCGATCCGAAGAACCCCCGCGACGCCGACAGCGGCGACGGATGGGGCGATTCGATCGACAAGCAGTCGCTACCCGTCAGCATCGGTTTGAGCGTCGACGCGTCACGTCCCCACAGGATGGCCACCATCGGCTGTCGACGATCGACCAACGCGCGAATCGCGTGCTCGGTGACGGCTTCCCAGCCTTTGCCGCGATGGGACGCCGAATTGCCCGGCTGGACCGTGAGCACTCGGTTGAGCATCATCACCCCGCGCTGAGCCCACGTCGTCAGGTCGCCGCTGGTGGGCGCCGGGAACTCCAGATCGCTGACGTATTCGCGAAAGATGTTCTCCAGGCTTCGCGGCAACGGTCGCACATCAGCGGCCACTGAGAAGCTCAGGCCGACGGCGTGCCCAGGCGTCGGATAGGGATCCTGGCCCACGATCAGCACCCGCACCTTGTCGAACGGAAAGGTGAACGCGCGCAACACGTTCTCCCCGGCGGGCAGGTAGCCGCGACCGGATGCAACTTCTTCCCGGAGAAACTGCCCCATCGTGGCGACCTGTTCCTCGACCGGCTGCAGCGCGGCGGCCCAGCCCGGGTCGACAAGATCGCGCAGAGGCCGAGCGGTCACGCTGATTCCTTCACCGACGGCACCGAGCGGGTACCGGTCACACGATCCTCCACCGGGGTCACCCTACTGGGCACCTGTCCGCCGCTTCTCGGTCCGCACCATGGCACGCCGTCAGCGCTCGGAATACGACTGCCATCCGGCGTATCCGTCCCACGACGCCCCGTCGACGAGCACGTCTGCCGGGCCGTCGAGCACCCGCCCGATCGTCCGCCAACCGTCCGGTACCCGACCGGTGAAGGCCGCCACCAAGGCATGGTCCTCGCCGCCGCCGAGCACCCAGGTCCACGGGTCGACACCGACCGCTTCGGCGGCCTCCGCCAAGGCGTCACGGTCGACCCTCAATGCCTCGGTGCTCACATCGACGGTGACGCCGGACGCGTCGGCAACATGACGCAGATCGCCGATCAGCCCGTCGGAAATGTCGATCATCGCCGCAGCGCCCGCTTCGGCGGCGACAACCCCCTGCCGGTACGGCGGTTGTGGAACCACATGGCGTCGCCGTAATTCGTCGAACCGGTCAATACCGTTGTCCCACAGCGCATATCCGGCAGCCGACCATCCCAGGCGCCCGGCGACAGCCAGTAGCGAACCGGCTCGGGCGCCAGATCGCAGGACCGGTGCCCGGCCGCCGAGGTCGCCGAGAACTGTCACCGACACCACCCACAGCGGGCTGCTGACCAGATCTCCCCCGACGATCCCCGCGCCGATCCGCTCGGCCTCGGCCCACATTCCGTCGGACAGCGCGGCGACCTGCTCGACCGGGGTGTCGCGCGGCGCGCCGAAGCCGACGACGAATCCGGTGACCCGTGCGCCCATCGCCTCGATGTCGGCAGCGTTCTGCGCCATGGCTTTACGGCCGATGTCGTGCGGCGTCGACCAGTCCCGCCGAAAGTGCCGGCCCTCGATCAGCATGTCGGTGGACACGACCACTCGTCCGTCGCCGGCGGATATCACCGCACCGTCATCGCCGGGTCCGACAATCACCGCGGCGGACGCAGCCCGGCCCCGGGTCAGCCGATCGATGACCTCGAATTCGCCGACCTCGCCGAGTGTGCGTTCCGAGGCGTTGCCGTCCACGCCCACCTCCTCGCCGATCGCCGCTTGGAAACCACGGTAGGTTCTACGACGCCGAGACCGAGCAGAGGGTGAGGGAATGGCCGACTCCGACGGCCCGCCACGGGCCGCGCTGATCACCGCGCTGGTGATTGCGATCGGCACGATCGGAGTGATTCTGGGTGTCGCGGCGACCCGCCACCGGACCGCCCCTGCTGTCATCGCCGCTGTGCCCGCGCCGCACGCGCAAGACCCCGCCTGCCGAAAGCTGACCGACGCGCTGCCTGAGCGCCTCGGCGACTACACCAGGGCCCAGGTCGTCCAACCGGCACCGGTCGGTGCCGCGGCGTGGCAGCCCGCCGGCGCGGGAGACCCCGTCGTGCTGCGGTGCGGTCTCGAGCGTCCGTCGGATTTCGTCGTGGGATCCCCGGTCCAGGTCGTCGACCGGGTGCAGTGGTTCGAAGTCAGCCAAGACCAGCGCACCACCTGGTACGCGGTGGATCGAGAGGTCTATGTGGCGCTGACGTTGCCGCAGGGCTCCGGGCCGACACCGATCCAGCAGCTCTCTGAGCTGATCGACAAACTCATGCCGGCCCACCCGGCCGACCCGTCGAAGGGCTGACTAGCCCAGACCGGTCCCCCGCGACAACGCGGTGTCCACCATGGTCGCCAACAGGCTTTGATAATCCACGCCGCTGGCCGCCCACATTCGCGGGTACATCGAGATCGTGGTGAATCCGGGCATCGTGTTGACCTCGTTGATCACCGGTCCGTCCTCGGTGAGGAAGAAGTCCACCCGTGCCAGTCCCCGGCCGTCGATTGCCTTGAACGCCCGAATTGCCAAGTCGCGCACCGTATCGCTGACGTCGTCGTCGATCTTCGCGGGCACGTCGAGCTCGGCGGCGTCATCGAGGTACTTCGTCGCGAAGTCGTAGAAGGAATCCTCACGCCCGCGGACCCCAGCCACGCGAATCTCCCCCACGGTGCTGGCTTGCACTGTGCCGTCCGGGAATTCGAGCACACCGCATTCCAGTTCCCGCCCGACTATCGCGGACTCGACGATCACTTTCGGGTCGTGCTTGCGCGCGTAGTCGATCGCCGGGGCCAAATCCGCGTGGCTGGCCACCCGGCTGACCCCGATCGAGGAGCCGCCGCGCGCGGGCTTGACGAACGCCGGAAGACCCAGCCGGTCAAGCTGATCGGCCGGCAGCGAGGGTTCCGTCGGGCGCAGCACTGCGTAGTCGCCGATCGGCAGTCCCTCGGCCACCAGCAGCTTCTTGGTGAACTCTTTGTCCATCCCGGCCGCGCTGGCCAGCACACCGGCGCCTACATAGGGGATCCCGGCCAACTCGAACAGGCCCTGAATGGTCCCGTCTTCACCGTAGGGCCCGTGCAAGACCGGAAAGACCACGTCGACGGACGCCAGCACCTCGGCGCCACCGGGCGCCAGCGAGACCAGCTGCCCGGCCCGGCGCGGGTCCGCGGTCAGCGCCAGCTCGGTGCCCGAGTCAGAAGTCACGTTCGGCAACTGTCGGTTGGCGATGGCCAGCGCTTCGGGATCGCCGTCGGTGAGCACCCACGAGCCCTCCGGAGTGATGCCGACTGCGACGACGTCGAACCTCGTCGGGTCGAGGTTGCGCAGAATGCTGCCCGCGGAGACACAGGAAATGGCGTGCTCGTTGCTGCGTCCGCCGAAGACGACGGCGACCCGGACACGGCCCGAACCGGGCGTGCTGGACGGCAAACGGGCGCTCACAACGTGTGAGGCTACCGTCTGGCGTTTCGGTGCTGGTTACAAGCTCATTCCGGCTTCGTGCTGCGGCCCAGCAACGCGACCACCGCCTGGTCCACCGATAACCCCTTGTGGCACACCCGGTGGACGGCATCGGTGAGCGGCATCTCGACGTCGTAGCTGGAAGCCAGCGCCAGCACCGACTCGCATGAGGTGACCCCTTCGACGACGTGACCGTCACGGGCCCGCAGCGCTGCCTCCATGCCCTCGCCCCGCCCCAGACTCTCGCCGAAGCTGCGGTTACGGGACCGCGGCGAGGTGCAGGTGGCGACGAGATCGCCGACACCGGCCAACCCGGCCAGCGTCGCGCCCTTGGCTCCCACGGCGATCCCGAACCGCATGATCTCGGCCAGACCTCGGGTGATGATCGCCGCCGCGGTGTTCTCGCCCAGGCCGACACCGGCCGCCATGCCACAGGCCAACGCGATCACGTTCTTGCAGGCGCCGCCGATCTCGGTGCCGATCACGTCGGCGTTGGTGTAGGGCCGGAAGTAGGGGGTGTTCAGCATGCGCTGCAGGGCAACGGCCCGGCCGGAGTCGGGGCAGGCGATCACGGTGGCGGTCGGTTGCTCGTCGACGATCTCGTTGGCGAGGTTCGGCCCGGAGATCACCGCGACCTGGGACGGGTCGGCCGCCGTGGCGGCCACGATGACCTGACTCATCCGCATCAGCGTGCCCAGCTCGATTCCTTTGGCCGCGCTGACCAGGGTGGCGCCCCGCGTCAGCAGGCCGGACCACTGCTCGAGGTTGCTCCGCATCGTCTGCGCGGGAACGGCCAGCAGCACCGTCGTGGCTGCGTCCAGGGCTTCGGCCGGGTCGGCGGTGGCGTGGATGCCGTCCGGTAACCGCACGCCGGGTGCGTAGTCCGGGTTGGTCCGGGTCGTGTTGATCTGCTCGGCGATGTCAGATCGTCGTGCCCACAGGGTGACTTCACCACCGGCGTCGGCGAGCAACTTGGCCAACGCCGTGCCCCACGCACCGGAACCCATTACTGCTGTCGTGGTGGGCATTGTTCGACTGGGTCCCGTCTGGTCAGTGTTCTCTAACTCCCCGGCGGTACACGGTAGCTCAGCGACGATGCAGGCCGGCACGGCCTGAGGAGGAGGTGGGCACTGCAACCCAGCTCAGCGACGATGCAGGCCGGCACGGCCTGAGGAGGAGGTGGGCACTGCAACCCAGCTCAGCGACGAGGGGCCGAGGTGGACCCTGGCAGGATGGGGCGGTGAGCCACAGCAGAGTCGGCGCCGGCGGAGACGTCGGCCTGATCGTGGCCGTCAAGCGTCTGAGCGCCGCCAAGACCAGGCTCGCGCCGATGTTCTCGCCACCGGCCCGCGAAGCCATCGTGCTGGGCATGTTGGTCGACACCCTTACCGCCGCAGCGCAGGTGGACTCGGTCGGTCTGATCACCGTGGTCACTCCCGATGACGTCGCGGCTGCGGCGGCGATCGAGCTCGGCGCCGCCGTGCTCCCCGATCCGACGCGGGACGGGCACCCGGATCCGCTCAACAACGCGATCGCCGCGGCCGAGCGCGTCGTTGCCGCATCAACATCGAATATTGTTGTCCTGCAAGGAGATCTGCCTGCGCTGCAGACCGGCGAACTCGATGAAGCCATCGCGCAGGCGCGGCAGCATCGACGCAGCTTCGTCGCCGACCGGGCCGGCACGGGCACGGCGGCGCTCTGCGCGTTCGGAGTACCGCTCGATCCGCTGTTCGGCCTGAATTCGTCAGCTCTACACCGGAATTCGGGTGCAGCCGAACTCACCGGAGCCTGGCCGGGAATGCGGTGTGACATAGATACCCCTGAGGATCTGGTCATCGCGCGCGGCCTCGGTATGGGGCCGGCCACCTTGAAAGCACTCGAACGATCGGATTCCCAGGCCGGGTAACGACGGGTGAACACCGGCTCAACGGCAAATGTCCCGTTGCCGGTCAGTAGCAGCACCCCCCACCGATGGGGAATGATCGCAAGGGTGACTGACATCGAAGCCCCGGACGCCACCGTCGCCGGCGAATCGCCCGCGTGGCCGGCCAACGATTCCACCCCGGGAGCCCCGCCTGCCACCACCGCCACCGCTGTCGAGAACCCGCTTCCGGAGGACCGCTACCTCAACCGTGAGCTGAGCTGGCTGGACTTCAACTCGCGCGTTCTTGCGCTGGCCGAAGACACGTCTCTACCGCTGCTGGAGCGGGCAAAATTCTTGGCGATCTTCGCCTCCAACCTCGACGAGTTCTACATGGTCCGCGTCGCCGGCTTGAAACGACGCGACGAGATGGGCCTGTCGGTGCGCTCCGCGGACGGACTGACACCTCGCGAGCAGCTACGCCAGATCGGCGAGCAGACCCAGAAAATCGCAACGCGGCACGCAGAGGTGTTCCTCAACTCGGTGGAGCCCGGGCTGGCGAGCGAGGGCATTCACATCGTCACGTGGGCCGACCTCGATCACGCCGAGCGTGACCGGCTCTCGACCTATTTCACCGAGCAGGTGTTCCCGGTGCTGACTCCCCTGGCGGTCGATCCTGCCCACCCCTTCCCGTTCGTCAGCGGCCTGAGCCTGAACCTCGCAGTCACCGTGCGCCAGCCCGACGACGCCGGCCAGCACTTCGCTCGAGTCAAGGTGCCCGACAACGTCGATCGGTTCGTCGAACTCGACAATCGGTCGGGCACCGACCAGTCGCACGGCAAGAAAGAGGTTCGCTTCCTGCCGATGGAGGAGTTGATCGCGGCGTTCTTGACCGCGCTGTTCCCCGGCATGGAAATTGTTGAGCACCATGCATTCCGGATCACCCGCAATGCGGACTTCGAGGTCGACGAGGACCGCGACGAAGATCTGCTGCAGGCACTCGAGCGCGAACTGGCCCGTCGCCGGTTCGGATCCCCGGTGCGCCTCGAGGTTGCCGACGACATGACCGAGCACATGCTCGAGCTACTGCTTCGAGAGCTCGACGTGCACCCCGGTGATGTGATCCAAGTGCCTGGGCTGCTTGATCTTTCGTCGCTGTGGCAGATCTACGGCGTCGATCGGCCGACGCTGAAAGATCCCGCCTTCGTTCCCGCGACCAGCCCGGCATTCGCCGACCGCGAGACACCGAAGAGCATCTTCGCGACGCTGCGAGAGGGTGACGTGCTGGTGCACCATCCCTACGACTCGTTCTCGACCAGCACGCAGCGGTTCATCGAGCTGGCTGCCGCCGACCCGAATGTGCTCGCAATCAAGCAGACTCTCTACCGCACCTCCGGTGACTCACCGATCGTCCGGGCCCTCATCGAAGCCGCAGCCGCCGGCAAGCAGGTCGTGGCACTTGTGGAGATCAAGGCACGATTCGACGAACAAGCCAACATCAAGTGGGCCCGTGCGCTGGAGCAGGCGGGCGTTCACGTGGCCTATGGCCTGGTGGGCTTGAAGACTCACTGCAAGACATGTCTGGTGGTCCGGCGCGAGGGTTCGACCATCCGGCGCTACTGCCATATCGGAACCGGCAACTACAACAGCAAGACTGCCCGGCTGTACGAGGACGTCGGCCTGCTGACGGCCGACCCTGATATCGGCGCCGACCTGACCGATTTGTTCAACACGTTGACGGGTTATTCGCGCAAGGTGTCGTACCGCAATTTGTTGGTCGCGCCGCACGGTATCCGCAAGGGCATCATCGAACGCGTCAACCGGGAGATCGCGGCGCACCAGGAGAACGGCAACGGCGACATCCGGCTGAAGATGAACTCGTTGGTCGACGAGCAGGTCATCGATGCGCTGTATCGCGCGTCGCAGGCCGGTGTGCGGGTCGAGGTAGTGGTGCGCGGAATCTGCGCGCTGCGCCCGGGCGTCGAGGGTTTCTCCGAAAACATCACCGTGCGCTCTATCCTCGGCCAATATTTGGAGCACTCGCGGATCTTCAATTTCCGTGCCATCAATGAGTTCTGGATTGGTAGCGCCGACATGATGCATCGCAACCTCGATCGCCGAGTCGAAGTATTGGTTCAGGTCAAGGACCCCCGATTGACCGCTCGACTGAACGACATCCTCGAGTCCGCGCTGGATCCGGCAACGCGGTGCTGGGAATTGAAGCCGGAAGGTCAGTGGAAAGCGCTGCCGCAAGCCGGCCAATCTGTTCGCGACCACCAGGTGTCATTGATGGAAGAACACCGCAGCCCCTAACCGACGAGGAAACCGCAGACTTCTGGCCGCAGGGCCCCAAAGGGCCCCAATTGACTTGCAGGGGTGCAGGTGTCGACTCAATCCTCGTCGGGGCGCTCGACGGGCAAGACCGTGCTCGCCGCCGGCGGCGTGCTGTGGCGGCCCGGGCACAACGAATCCGCCGCTGAGGTCGCGGTGATCCACCGGCCGCGCTACGACGACTGGTCCCTACCCAAAGGCAAAGTCGATCCGGGTGAGACAGAGCCTGTGACCGCTGTACGCGAAGTACTCGAGGAGACCGGATATCACGTCCGGCTCGGTCGCCGGATCGCGACGGTGAGCTATCCGATCGAACAGCGCACGAAGAAAGTCCAGTACTGGTCAGCCCGCAGCATCGGCGGCAGCTTCGCCGCCAACAACGAAGTCGACGAACTCATCTGGTTGCCGCCCAGCGCGGCGATCAAGAAGGTGTCCTACCCGTACGACCGAAAAATCCTGCGACGGTGGGCCAAACAACCGTCGGACACCAAATCCGTTCTGATCGTGCGACACGGGACCGCGGGCAGCAAGTCCCGATTCTCCGGCGACGACAAGATCCGCCCCTTGGACAAGAAGGGCCGCGCGCAGGCCGAGGCGCTCGTCGCTCAACTGGCGACGTTCTGCCCCACCGATGTGTTCTCTGCCGATCGCCTGCGATGCCACCAGACGGTGGAGCCGCTGGCCGAGGAACTGGGTGTGGATATCGGCAACGAGCCGAACCTGACCGAAGAGGCTTATGCCGACAATCCGAAGCGCGCTCGACGCCGGGTATTGCAGATCGCCGAATCGCATCGCATCCCGGTTATCTGCACCCAGGGCAAGGTGATTCCAGACCTGATCGCATGGTGGTGCGAACGCGACGGAGTGCGCCCGGACAAGTCCCGCAACCGCAAGGGCAGTACCTGGGTGCTGTCGCTGGCGGACGGCCGATTGGTGGCGGCCGATCACATCGGCAGCGCGCTGGCGTCCAACGTAGAGGCCTGACACGCAAATTCGCCGCGGGCGGCTCCGGAGAGCCGCTTCCGCGACGAATCTGGGTTTGGTGCGTTAACGCTTAGCGACGACCGCGACGGGCGGTGGTCGCCTTTTTGGCCGGAGCCTTCTTGGCAGCGGTAGTGGTCCGCTTGGTCGCAGCTTTTTTGGCCGGAGCCTTCTTGGCAGCGGTAGTGGTCCGCTTGGTCGCGGCCTTCTTGGCCGGAGCCTTCTTGGCAGCGGTAGTGGTCCGCTTGGTCGCGGCCTTCTTGGCCGGAGCCTTCTTCGCGGCAGTCGTTGTCCGCTTGGTCGCTGCTGCCTTCTTGGCCGGAGCCTTCTTCACAACCTTCTTGGCGGCCGCCTTCTTTGCCGGCGCCTTCTTGGCCGCCTTCTTGGCCCCACCACTTGCGACAACTCCACGCTTCACTGCTGGTCCTTCCGCCGGGAGACGTTGCGAGCCAGAAACAACCGCCTTGAATTGTGCGCCGGGCCGGAAGGCCGGCACGGACGTTGGCTTCACCTTCACCGTCTCGCCGGTGCGGGGGTTACGAGCTACGCGGGCCGCGCGGCGCCGCTGCTCGAAAACACCGAACCCGGTAATGGTGACACTGTCGCCCTTGTGCACGGCGCGCACAATCGTGTCGACGACATTCTCGACGGCCGCGGTTGCGTGCCGACGGTCTGAGCCCAATTTGTCTGTGAGTACATCGATGAGCTCTGCTTTGTTCATTCAAGTCCTCCGAAGCTAGTGGCCCTCGTTTGGACCGACTAGAGGACACGGTAAACCCTCGAGTGCCTGATTTCCAAGAGCCACGCGCAATTTCAATGGTTCCTGGCGAACTTTTTTGGAATCCGCTTGCCGCCCTTGGGAGGTGGCGAAGCGGTCAAATACGGCCCTGGGGCGCCGCAATTTCGGGGCCCCTCGGACAGTCAGCCGGTCGGCAAAGTCTTCGGCTTCCAGTCCGGGCGAGACGCCTCGAAGACTTCGATCTGATCGCGTTTACGCAGCGTAAGGGCTATGTCGTCGAGACCTTCGAGCAATCGCCACGCGGTGTAATCGTCAATGTTGAACGGCACCACCACCGTTCCCGCCGACACATTCCGATCTTGAAGGTTCACAGTGATTTCCAGCCCAGGGTTGCTCTCGATGAGCTTCCAAAGAAGTTCAACATCATCTTGAGCAACTTCGGCCGCTAACAGACCCGACTTCCCCGCATTGCCGCGAAAAATGTCACCGAAGCGCGACGAGATCACCACTCGGAAGCCGTAGTCCATAAGCGCCCACACGGCATGCTCGCGAGAGGATCCCGTGCCGAAGTCCGGTCCGGCGACCAGTACTGAACCCTTGTCGAATGGGCTGAGATTGAGGATGAAAGACGGATCGTTGCGCCACGCGGCGAACAATCCGTCGTCGAAACCTGTTCGGGTGACTCGTTTCAGATAGACCGCGGGAATGATCTGGTCGGTGTCGACATTGGAGCGTCGCAGCGGCACGCCGATTCCGGTGTGGGTGTGAAAAGCGTCCATTGGATGTCTCCCTCTCAGTTCAAGTCGTCCGGCGCGGAGAGCTTTCCGCGGACCGCGGTGGCCGCGGCGACCGCCGGTGACACCAGATGCGTACGGCTCCCTTTGCCCTGCCGGCCTTCGAAATTGCGGTTGGACGTTGCGGCGCAGCGTTCCCCCGGCGCGAGCTGGTCGGGGTTCATGCCCAGACACATCGAACAGCCGGCCTGCCGCCACTCGGCCCCCGCGGCCGTGAAGATCTCGCCCAGGCCTTCACTTTCGGCCTCCGCACGAACCCGCATCGAGCCCGGCACGATCAGCATCCGCACCCCGTCGGCCACCTGTCGGTCCCGCAGGATGTCGGCGACAGCCCGGAGATCCTCGATGCGGCCGTTGGTGCACGAGCCGACGAATACCGTGTCGACGGCGATCTCGCGCATCGGGAGTCCGGGCCGAAGGTCCATGTACGCCAGCGCTTTCTCAGCAGCTTGGCGCTCGTTGTCGTCGGTCATCAGCTCGGGGTCAGGGACCGCGGCGCCCAGCGGGACACCCTGCCCGGGGTTGGTCCCCCACGTGACGAACGGCGTCAGCGACGCGGCGTCGATGTAGACCTCGGTGTCGAATTCGGCACCGTCGTCGGTGCGCAGCTGGTCCCAATAGGCCTGCGCCGCATCCCACTGTGCGCCGGTCGGCGCGTGCGGACGGCCGCGCAGAAACTCATAGGTCGTGGCATCCGGTGCCACCATGCCCGCCCGGGCGCCGGCTTCGATGCTCATGTTGCAGACCGTCATGCGGGCTTCCATCGACAGCGATTCGATGGCGCTGCCGCGGTATTCGATGATGTGGCCCTGACCGCCGCCGGTGCCGATCTTGGCGATCACCGTCAGGATGATGTCCTTGGCCGTCACACCGGCGGGTAACTGGCCGTCGACGTTGACCGCCATGGTCTTGAACGGCCGCAGCGGAAGTGTCTGAGTCGCCAGCACATGCTCGACCTCGGAAGTTCCGATCCCCATGGCGATTGCGCCGAACGCGCCGTGTGTCGAGGTGTGGCTGTCGCCGCACACCACTGTCATTCCGGGCTGGGTCAGACCGAGTTGGGGACCGACGACATGGACGATGCCCTGTTCGATGTCACCCATCGGGTAGAGCCGAATCCCGAATTCGTCGCAGTTGCGCCGCAGCGTCTCCACCTGCGTCCGTGACACCGGGTCGGCGATCGGCTTGTCGATGTCGATCGTCGGCACGTTGTGGTCTTCGGTGGCCAGCGTCAGGTCGGGTCGGCGCACCGGCCGGTCCGCCAGGCGCAGACCGTCGAACGCCTGCGGGCTGGTGACCTCGTGCACGAGGTGCAGGTCGATGTAGATCAGGTCGGGTTCGTTGTCACCGCCTGAGGCCACCACGTGGTCTTCCCACACCTTCTCCGCCAGGGTTCGCGGGCGCGCAGTGTCGTGGTCTGAAGTTTTCGTCACGAGGTCATCCCAATTCGTCCATCTCACTATGCGAGAAGTTAGTATCTCTCTGTGAGACAGGATAGCGGCATCGGCGTTCTCGACAAAGCCGTGGGGGTTTTGCAGACCATCGCGGAATCACCCTGCGGTCTGGCCGAATTGTGCGAACGCACCGGGCTGCCGAGAGCAACCGCCCACCGGTTGGCCGCTGGCTTGGAAGTGCACCGATTACTCGCGCGAGACGGCGAAGGACGGTGGCGACTGGGTCCCGCTGTCAGCGAATTGGCAGCGCAGGTCAGTGACCCGCTGCTGGCCGCCAGCGCCACCGTGCTCCCGCGGTTACGGGAGATCACCGGCGAGAGCGTGCAGTTGTACCGGCGCGAAGGCACTTCGCGGATCTGCATCGCCGCCGTGGAACCTCCTGCGGGGCTTCGCGATACCGTCCTGGTCGGCGCGCGGCTGCCGATGACTGCCGGTTCCGGCGCCAAGGTGCTACTGGCCTTCGGCGACGACTCCACCCGGGCGGCGGTGCTGCCCGGCGCCAAGTTCAGCGATCGCACACTGGCCGAAGTACGACGACGCGGATGGGCCCAGAGTGCCGCCGAGCGCGAACCGGGCGTGGCGAGTGTGTCGGCGCCGGTACGCGATTCCCACGGTTCGGTGGTGGCGGCCATCTCGGTGTCGGGTCCGATCGATCGCATGGGTCGCCGACCTGGCGCACGCTGGGCCGCCGACCTACTGGCGGCCGCCGACGCGTTGACGCGACGACTGTGAATTGTGTCGCATGGTCGGTGGTTCGTCGCCGAATTTCTCGACCTGAGACACTGTCGCCATGGGAAGCAACCAGCGTGCGCAGATCGTCATGTCCGAGGCGGAAATCTCCGACTTCGTGACCAGTAGCCGTACCGGCACACTGGCCACCATCGGCTCGGACGGACAGCCGCACTTGACCGCGATGTGGTACGGCGTGGTCGACGGTGAGATCTGGCTCGAGACGAAAGCCAAGTCGCAGAAGGCGGTCAACCTGACACGCGATCCGCGGGTCAGCTTCATGATCGAGGACGGCGACACCTACGACACCCTGCGCGGAGTGTCCTTCGAAGGGGTTGCCGAAATCGTGGACGACCCGGACACGATATTCCGCGTCGGCGTCAGTGTCTGGGAGCGCTACACCGGGCCCTACACCGAGGAGATGAAGCCCGCGGTCGACATGATGATGAACAAGCGCGTCGCCGTGCGCATCGTCGGTCAGCGCACCCGGTCGTGGGACCACCGCAAGCTCGGAATTCCGCACATGCCGGTCGGCGGTTCGACCGCGCCGGCAGCAAGCTAGCGCGGCACGAATGCCGCTTGCTTGAGGATGAGTAGCCCCGATGGGATTCGAACCCACGCTACCGCCGTGAGAGGGCGGCGTCCTAGGCCGCTAGACGACGGGGCCGGAACCGATCCGAGCAGTCAGCATAGCCGACTGAAGTACGCCCACCTAATTGCTTGCGGTGGACGAACTTTGCTGGGGTACCAGGACTCGAACCTAGAATGGCGGTACCAGAAACCGCTGTGTTGCCAATTACACCATACCCCATCGGCTGCCTAAAACTGCTGGTCAGCGCCCTGCCAATAGACACTTAGCGGTTCTACGGACAGTACTGCCAGCCGTTGAGGGCCGACGAGCAGACTACCAAACAAACGACGCACCCCTCACCAGCGCCCGATCCCCCGCCGCGAGCGGGTGCGCCTCCCGGGCCCGCTCGTCGCAACGAATGCCGGCACCACTGGGCCGATGGTCGACGCGGTTACGAATCCTGCTTCTGCACAACAGGGTTCGACAGGGTGCCGATGCCGGAGATGCTGATGTTGACGATGTCGCCATCCACGATGGGGCCGACGCCCGCGGGTGTGCCGGTCAGGATCAGATCGCCGGGCAGCAAGGTCATCACCCCGGAGATCCATTCCACGATCGCACCGACGTCGTGGATCATCAGCGACGTTCGACTGTCCTGCCTGACCTCGCCGTTGACCTCGGTACGCAGCGCGAGATCGGCGGGGTCGACCTCGGTCTCGATCCACGGTCCGACCGGGCAGAACGTGTCGTGGCCCTTGGCCCTGGTCCACTGGCCGTCGGACTTCTGCTGGTCGCGCGCGGACACGTCGTTGGCGATCGTGTAGCCGAGAATGCTCTCGGCGGCCCGGTCGGCCGTCACGTCCTTGCAGGGCCGGCTGATGACGGCCGCCAACTCGCCTTCGAAGTGCACCGGCGATGCGTTGGCCGGCAACCGAATCGGCACATTCGGTCCGATGATCGCGGTGTTGGGCTTGAGGAAGATCACCGGATCGGCCGGCACCGGCCCGGTCTGGCCGCCCATCTCGGCGATGTGGTCGGCGTAGTTCTTGCCGACGCAGACCACCTTGCTGGCCAGAATCGGGGCCAGCAGCCGCACGTCGGCCAGCGGCCACGAGCGGCCGGTGAAGGTGGGAGTGCCGAATGGATGCTCGGCGATCTCGCGAACGGTCATGTCATCGGGTTCGCCCTCGATGGAGACGAACGCGACACCATCGGGACTGGCAATTCGGCCAAGGCGCATTCGCTCGAGCCTAGCGATCGGCCGACGTCGCCGACGCAGCCGGGGTCGCCGCTTCGACCGCGGCTTTCATCGCGCTGTGCAAGCATTGATCATGACTTCGGACGCGGTCGTACTCAGTGCGGGCCGACGCTGGGCCATCGTCCTCGTCTCGCTCCTGGTGACCGCGAGCGCATTCGTCTTCATCAACGGTGTCGCGTTCATGATTCCCGCCCTCGAGGAGGATCTGGGCACGCCACTGGCCGAAGCCGGGTTGCTGTCGTCGATGCCGAGCTTCGGGATGGTCGCCACGTTGATCCTGTGGGGCTACGTGCTCGACCGGGTCGGCGAACGGATCGTGCTGACGATCGGCTCGGCGCTGACCGCGGGCGCCGCCTACGCGGCGGCCAACATGCACTCGATGTTCGCCTTCGCGGTGTGGTTGTTCATCGGCGGTATGGCCGCCGCGAGTTGCAACTCGGCCGGTGGGCGACTGGTCTCCGGCTGGTTCCCGCCGGAGCAGCGCGGTCTGGCCATGGGGGTTCGCCAAGCCGCGCAGCCACTGGGAATTGCGTTGGGCGCGTTGGTCATTCCCGAGTTTGCGGTCGAAAGCAAAGTGGCGACGTCGGCCCTGATCTTCCCCGCGATCCTGTGCGCGGCCGCGGCTGTCCTCAGCGTGGTCGCCATCACCGACCCGCCGCGCAAGGAATGGGACGAGGCCACCCCGGAAGAGCTGGCCAACCCCTACCGCCGGTCCAGGGTGCTACGACGGATTCACGCGGTTTCGGCGCTGCTGATGGTCCCGCAGACGGTGACCGTGACCTTCATGCTGATCTGGCTGATCGCGAACTACAAATGCTCAATTGCCTTGGCCGGCTACCTCGTCACGGTGTCGCAACTACTCGGCGCGGTGGGCCGCGTCGTGGTCGGTCGGTGGTCCGACCGGGTGGGGTCGCGACTGGTTCCGGTGCGGATCATGTCGGCCGTCGGGGTGGTCGTGCTGTTCGGTTTGGCGTTCGCCGACAATCTGCGGTCGTCGATCGCGGTGCCGCTGATGGTGGCCGCCTCCGTGGTCGCCGTGCTCGACAACGGGCTGGAGTCGACGGCGATCACCGAGTACGCCGGGCCGTTCTGGAGTGGACGCGCGCTCGGGCTGCAGAACACCTACCAGCGACTGATGGCGGCCGGCGCACCCCCGGTATTCGGTGGGCTGATCACGGCGCACGGCTATCCACCGGGATTCGTTGTCTGCGCGCTGTTCCCGCTCCTCGCGGTGCCCATCGTGCCGGCCAGGACGCTGCCGCCCGGCCTGGAGACTAGAGCGCGGACACAATCCTTTCGCCGACTTCGGCGGTGGATAGCTTTTCGCTCGGGCGACTGGCCAGATGGGAAGCCACGGCCCGGTCCACTCGCGCGGCGGCAGCGTCTTCGCCGACGTGGGAAAGCAGCAGCGCCACCGACATAACCGCGGCGGTCGGATCAGCGATCCCTCGGCCGGCGATGTCGGGCGCACTACCGTGCACGGGCTCGAACATCGACGGGTTGGTGCGGGTCGCGTCGATGTTTCCACTGGCCGCCAACCCGATTCCGCCACAGACGGCCGCGGCCAGGTCGGTGATGATGTCGCCGAAGAGGTTGTCGGTGACGATCACGTCGAAGCGACCGGGATCGGTGACGAGGTGGATCGTCGCGGCGTCGACGTGCTGATAGGCCACCTCGACCGCGGGATACTTCTCCCCGACCTCGGCGACTGTCCGCGACCACAACGATCCCGCGAAGGTCAGCACGTTCGTCTTGTGCACCAGCGTCAAGTGCTTTCGACGCTGCTGAGCGCGCGCGAAGGCATCCTCGACGACGCGTCGAATACCGAAGGCGGTGTTGGTGCTGACCTCGGTGGCAACCTCGTGCGGGGTGCCGACGCGGATGGCGCCGCCGGTCCCGGTGTAGGGGCCCTCGGTGCCCTCGCGGATCACCACGAAGTCGATCTTCGGGTCGCCGGCCAGCGGGCTGCTCACGCCCGGGTAGAGCCGGCCCGGTCGCAGGTTGACGTGATGGTCGAGCTCAAATCGCAGCCGCAGCAACAGGCCCCGCTCCAGGACACCGCTGGGCACCGACGGGTCGCCGATCGCGCCGAGCAAGATCGCGTCGTGCTCACGCAGCTCGGCCACCGTCGAATCGGGCAGCAATTCACCCGTCGCGTGGAATCGCTTGGCGCCGAGGTCGTAGTGCGTCTTGTCCACACCGGGCAGCACCGTATCGAGGACCTTGACCGCCTCGGCGATCACCTCCGGCCCGATCCCGTCACCCGGAATGACGGCGAGTCTCACGACAGGTCAACCACTTCGAGCTTGTTGGCCGAGACGGCGGACCGGATCTCGGTGCGCACATCGGCGGGGACGTCGCGGTCGACGCGCAGCAGGATCGTCGCAGCCGGACCTTCGGCATCCTCGGACAGCTGCGCGGCCTGGATGTTGACCCCGGCGGTGCCCAGCAGCGTTCCGATCTTGCCCAGTGCCCCAGGCTGATCGGCGTAGTTGATGACGAGGTAGATGCCCTGGGCGCGCAGGTCGAAGTTGCGGCCGTTGATCTGCACGATCTTCTCGACCTGCTGCGGGCCGGACAGCGCACCGGCCACATTGACCACCGACCCGTCGGCGGCCACCGCCCGTACGTCGACGACGCTGCGGTGGTTGGGGCTCTCGGTAGCGGTGCTGATGTCGGCGGCCACGCCGCGCTCTTCGGCGATCGCCGGCGCGTTGACGAACGTCACCTGGTCCTCGATGACAGCGGAGAACAGTCCGCGCAACGCTGAAAGTCGAAGTACCTCAACCTCTTCGCCGGCCAGCTCGCCGCGCACCTGCACCGACAGCGAGTTCGGCAGTTCCTCGCTGAGCGCGCCGGCCAGCACACCGAGCTTGCGCACCAGATCCAGCCATGGCGACACCTCTTCGCTGACCGTTCCACCGCCGACGTTGACCGCGTCGGGAACGAATTCACCGGCCAGCGCCAGCTTCACGCTGGCAGCCACGTCGGTGCCGGCCCGGTCCTGGGCTTCCTCGGTCGACGCGCCGAGGTGCGGCGTCACCACGACCTGGGGCAGCTCGAACAGCGGGCTGTCGGTGCACGGCTCCTTGGAGTACACGTCCAGACCGGCGGCACGCACGTGTCCGCTGGTGATGGCGTCGGCCAGCGCGGCCTCGTCGATCAGTCCACCGCGGGCGGCGTTGACGATGATGACGCCGGGCTTGGTTTTCGCCAGCGCCTCTTTGTCGATCAGGCCTGCCGTTTCAGGGGTTTTCGGCAGGTGCACCGAGATGAAGTCGGCCCGGCCGAGCAGCTCCTCGAGCGTCAGCAATTCGATCCCGAGCTGGGCCGCCCGCGCCGCCGAAACGTAGGGGTCGTAGGCCACGATGTGGGCCTCGAATGCAGCCAGGCGCTGAGCGACGAGCTGCCCGATGCGGCCCAGGCCGACGACACCGACGGTCTTGCCGAAGATCTCGGTACCCGAGAACGACGAGCGCTTCCAGGCGTGCTCGCGCAGCGTGGCGTCGGCCGCCGGGATTTGCCGCGCGGCCGACAGCAGCAGCGCCAGGGCGTGCTCGGCGGCGCTGTGGATGTTCGAGGTCGGCGCGTTGACCACCAGCACACCGCGTTCGGTGGCCGTCTTGACGTCGACGTTGTCCAGGCCGACGCCGGCGCGGGCGACGATCTTGAGCTTCGGTGCGGCGTCGAGCACCTCCGCGTCGACGGTGGTCGCGGAGCGGACCAGCAGCGCGTCGGCTTCAGGCACCGCCGCGAGCAGCTTCGGCCGGTCCGGGCCATCCACCCAGCGGACCTCGACCTGGTCGCCGAGCGCGGCAACGGTTGATTCGGCAAGTTTGTCAGCGATGAGAACAACAGGCAGGCTCACGCGGGCAAGCCTATGCGGTGATCGCAAGCGCGGCGAAGCCGGGCGCAGCGGGTCACCGCCGTCGGGCACAGTCGCGGTTGTGCCGGATTGCGCCGCGGTCGTGGATCACGGCCACGAGCAGCACCGAGCGTGCATTCAGTGCGAGAAAATCGCCAAAATTTCGCCCTGGGTGCACGTTCGGTGAGGTGTCGGTGTCCGGGCGGATCCTGTCGTCAAGTACGACGACAGGAGAAGACGTATGTGCTGGAAATGCGATCACCCAGGGGCCACCATGCAGGAATGGCTGGATGTCCTTCGCCAGACGGTGAGCGAGCACGGTTGGGCAGTGCAATTCGTGGAAAGCGAACGCAGACCGTTCGCGTACACGATCGGATTGCACTCTCGAGGGCTACCCGAATTGATGGTGACTGGGATGTCCCCAGAGCGGGCGACGCTGACCCTGAACAGCGTCGCCGATTACCTGGTGAACGGCGCAAGACCAGTACCGGGCGACTTCGTCTTCATTGGTGATGAGGTGGAAGTCTGCGTCGTTCAGGTGGAGCATCCCGATGCCCACCTGCGCATGGCCATCGCGCTGTACGGCCCCGCCGTGCAGGCCCTTCAGTTGGTTTGGGCCGACGACAACGGGCACCGGCCCTGGTGTCCGGAATTCAGCAACGGCGGCGTGCGGCAGCCGGTGTTCGGCGCTCGCGTAGACCCACCCGAACAGCGAGATCGACGCTAGCGTGACGACACGCCGAAACATGCCACGCTAGCGTCGATTTCGATGCGCCGGTGCGCCCGCCGGGTAGTGACGTTCGCGGGGCGACTCAGCTCCGAGCAGCGCCCGGCCAGGCGGGCGCGCGACGCCGAGCGCCCGGCTGGCCGGGCCGCTCGACCTCGAAAGTGCCCGAGATTTAGGCGGTCTCGGTGATCGGCCGGTCGACCCAGCTCATCAGGTCGCGCAGCTTCTTACCGGTGACCTCGATCGGGTGCTCGGCGTTCTCCTTGCGCAGACCTTCGAGCTCCTTGTTGCCGCCGTCGACGTTGGCGACCAACCTCTTGGTGAAGGTGCCGTCCTGGATGTCGCGCAGGATGGCCCGCATCCGCTCCTTGGTGTCGGCGTCGATCACCCGCGGTCCCGACAGGTAGCCGCCGAACTCCGCGGTGTCCGACACCGAGTAGTTCATCCGGGCGATACCGCCCTCGTACATCAGGTCGACGATCAGCTTGAGCTCGTGCAGCACCTCGAAGTAGGCCATCTCCGGCGGGTAGCCCGCCTCGACCATCACGTCGAAACCGGTCTTCACCAATTCCTCTGTGCCACCACACAACACCGCCTGCTCACCGAACAGGTCGGTCTCGGTCTCGTCTTTGAAGGTGGTCTTGATGACGCCGGCGCGGGTGCCGCCGATGGCCTTCGCGTACGACAGCGCCAGGGCCTCACCGTTGCCGTTGGGGTCCTGGTCGACGGCGATCAGCGCGGGCACACCCTTGCCGTCGACGAACTGACGGCGCACCAAGTGCCCCGGCCCCTTCGGCGCCACCATCGCGATGGTGACGTTGCCGGGCGGCTTGATCAGGTCGAAGTGGATGTTGAGTCCGTGCCCGAAAAACAGGGCGTCACCGTCTTTGAGGTTCGGCTCGATGTCGTTCTTGAAGATGTCGGCCTGCGCGGTGTCGGGCGCCAGCAGCATGATCACATCGGCCCACTTGGCCACCTCGGCGGGCGTGTCCACGGTCAAGCCCTGCTCCTCGACCTTGGCCCGCGACTTCGAGCCTTCCTTGAGGCCGACCCGGACGTCGACGCCGGAGTCGCGCAGGCTCAGCGAGTGCGCGTGCCCCTGGCTGCCGTACCCGATCACACCGACCTTGCGGCCCTGAATGATCGACAGGTCTGCGTCGTCGTCGTAGAACATCTCCAAAGCCACCTGAATGTCTCCTTCTATCTTGGCTTTTCGATCTGATTACCGAAATGAATTAGCTACTTGGCGGTGCCGATGGCCCGCGGTCCCCGGGACAGCGCCACCACTCCCGATTGCACGATCTCGCGGATACCGAAGGGTTCGAGCACCTTCAGCAGCGCTTCGAGTTTGCCGCGGTCACCGGTGGCCTCGATGGTCAGCGATTCCGGCGACACGTCGATCACCTTGCCGCGGAACAGGTTCACCGCCTCGATCACCTGACTGCGACTTCCGGCGTCGGCCCGCACCTTGATCAGTGCCAGCTCTCGTGACACCGAACTGTTGTCGTCCTGCTCGATGATCTTGATGACGTTGATCAGCTTGTTGAGCTGCTTGGTGATCTGCTCGAGCGGGGTGCTCTCGGCGGAGACCACGATCGTCATCCGCGACATGTCCTTCTGCTCGGTGGCGCCGACGGCCAGCGACTCGATATTGAACCCGCGCCGCGAGAACAGCGCCGCGACACGGGCCAGCACACCGGGCTTGTCTTCGACCAACACCGAAAGGGTGTGCGTGGTCGTCGATCCGGTTGTCATCACGCGTGCCCTTCGGTTCCGTCGTCGAACAGCGGGCGGATGCCGCGGGCGGCCTGGATCTCGTCGTTCGAGGTGCCGGCGGCCACCATCGGCCAGACCTGCGCGTCAGCGCCGACGATGAAGTCGATCACCACTGGACGGTCGTTGATCGCTCGGGCCTGGTTGATCACGTCGACGACGTCTTCGGCACGCTCACAACGCAATCCGACGCAACCGAGCGCCTCGGCCAGCTTGACGAAGTCCGGGATCCGACGCGAGTGGGTGGCCAGGTCGGTCTGGGAGTAGCGCTCCCCGTAGAACAGCGTCTGCCACTGACGAACCATGCCGAGGTTGCCGTTGTTGATCAGCGCCACCTTGATCGGTGCGCCCTCGATCGCGCAGGTGGCCAATTCCTGGTTGGTCATCTGGAAGCAACCGTCGCCATCGATCGCCCACACTTCGGCGTCCGGTCGGGCGAACTTGGCGCCCATCGCCGCCGGGATCGCATAGCCCATGGTGCCCAAACCGCCGGAGTTGAGCCAGGTTCGGGGCTTCTCGTAGCGGACGAACTGCGCCGCCCACATCTGGTGCTGACCGACGCCGGCGACGTACACCGCCTCGGGGCCGGCGATCTCGCCCAGCTTCTCGATGACGTACTCCGGGCTCAGGCTGCCGTCGCTCTGCGGTCCGTAGCTCAGCGGATAGGTGGCCTTGACATCGTCCAGATAGGCCCACCACTCGGCGATGTCGGTGATGTCGGCGCCCGACTCCCGCTTGTGCCGCAACGCCGCGATCAGTTCGGTGATGACGGCCTTGACGTCTCCGACGATCGGCACGTCGGCGTGCCGGTTCTTGCCGATCTCCGCGGGGTCGATGTCGGCGTGGATGACCTTGGCCTCTGGCGCGAACGAATCCAGTTGGCCGGTGACCCGGTCATCGAAACGGGTGCCCAACGCGATCAGCAGGTCGCTGCGCTGCAGCCCGGCCACCGCGGAGACGGTGCCGTGCATGCCGGGCATGCCCAGTTGCTGACGATGGCTGTCGGGAAATGCGCCGCGCGCCATCAGCGTGGTGACCACCGGAATACCGGTCAGCTCGGCCAGCTCGAGGAGCTCCTCGGTCGCCTCGCCGCGGATGACCCCGCCACCCACGTACAGCACCGGCTTGTGCGCGGCCGCGATCAGCTTGGCGGCTTCGTGGATCTGACGGTTGTGCGGCTTGGTGTTCGGCTTGTAGCCGGGCAGATCCATCCGGGGCGGCCAACTGAAGGTGCACTGGCCCTGCAGCACATCCTTCGGGATGTCGACGAGCACCGCACCCGGCCGTCCACTCTTGGCGATGTGGAACGCCTCGGCCAGCACACGGGGGATCTCGTCGCCGTTGCGAACCAGGAAGTTGTGCTTGGTGATCGGCATGGTGATGCCGGAGATGTCGGCCTCCTGGAAGGCGTCCGTGCCGATCAGCGCACGCCCGACCTGGCCGGTCACGGCGACCACCGGGATCGAGTCCATCTGCGCATCGGCCAGCGGTGTGACCAGGTTGGTCGCGCCCGGGCCGGAGGTGGCCATCATCACGCCGACCTTCCCGGTGGCGTGCGCGTAGCCGCTGGCGGCGTGGCCGGCGCCCTGTTCGTGGCGAACCAGCACGTGCCGCAACTTCTCCGAGTCGAACAGCGGGTCGTAGACCGGGAGCACAGCGCCGCCGGGAATCCCGAAGATGACCTCGACGTCGAGCTCCTCCAGCGACCGGATTACCGACTGGGCACCAGTAAGTTGCTCAGGCGCAACATGTTTGGGCCGGACCGTCGGCGGTTTGTCGGCCTGCTTGGCCGCGTCGGTGGCGATACGGGCCACCTCCGGTGACGCAGGCTTGGAAGCGGCTGCCTGCGGATCGGAGTGCGATCTGGTGGGTGCGCTCACGGGGTCCTCGTGTCCTTCTTCGTCGTGCGTTTGCTCTGGAAAGGGGCGGGCAACAAAAAACCCCCGTCAGCTCAGCAGCTGCACGAGGGTTGCGCGTTGGTCGACTTCGATCAGTCAGGCACCAACGCGCATGTGGATTACTACGAGCTCTCCAGAAGTGTTCATCGCCCCCCGACGCTAGCCTCCGTACTGGTCAAACGTCAAATCTCGATGGCTGCCCGGCTCACCGGGAAACCCAGCTCAGACGTCGATGCCATGATGCATACATGGTTGGAGAGTCGGCGGAACCGGCACCCGCGGCACCGGTGGTGATCAGGATCTCGCCGATGGCCCACTTCGCGGTCGGCTTCTTCGCGTTGGGCCTGCTCGTGCCGGTGCAGACCTGGCCGTCCACCGCGCCGCTGCTGATCCTGCCAGTCTTGTTGTCGGCGTTGATCTTTCGCCTCCGAACCCAGGCCGACGCCGCCGGGGTCACCGTGCGCACGCTGCTCGGCAGTCGATCGGTGCCTTGGGAAGACATCGAGGGTCTGCGATTCAACAGAGGCTCGTGGGCCCGTGCCGACATCAAAAACGGCCGCCCGTTGCGGTTACCCGCTGTCACCTTCGCGACGCTGCCGCAACTCACCCGGGCCAGCGCCGGTCGCGTCCCCAATCCGTACGCGGGCTAGCCGACCGGATTCGCGCCGTTGAGCAGAATCCACAGCCCGACACCGGCGCCGATGCCCAGCACCAGCGCGGCAAACGACCCGATGAACGGCCGCCGGGCCCACCCGCGACCGGCATCGAAGCCGTAGCGTCCCGGTCCGACCAGGATGACGGCGGCGGCCAGCACGATCAGCGTGATCTCGTACTCATGGCCGTTCGGCAGGAAATACGGGAACGACCGGGGGTTGTGCTGCCCCGACACGCCGGCGAGCAGGCTGTTCGTCAGGTAGGCCAGTGCGCCGGCCGCGGCCAGCGGCGTGAAAAGGCCGAGCACCAACAGCACACCGGCAGCGATCTCGCCGCCGGCCGCGCAGTAAGTGAGGATGTCCGCGTGCTGGTAGCCGATGTCGGACAGCTGATTCTTGAAGCCGCTCAGCCCCTGCCCGCCCCACCAACCGAACAGCTTCTGCAGTCCGTGCGCGACGAAGACGCCACCGAGGCCCACCCGCAGGATCAGCAGACCCAGGTCCTGCGTGCCGCGCCGGTTGGCGGCGCGAACCCGCTCGTCGTCGAGTTGCTCGTGTTCGTCGATGCCCTCGGGGGCGAAGATCGAGTGCTGCCCGGTGGGTTGAGGCTGGTAGGGCAAGGGCTCTTGCCGACCGGGCATCAGTCCGAAGCCGCTGCTGGCAGAGCGGACACTGCCCGAGTCAGCGGAGTCGTAGTGCGGGATCTGGGTGGTCTCGAAGTCGCCTGCGTAGGTGTCTGACGGCAGGTCGTCCTCGGGGTCGACCAGGCTTGCGGACGCCGGTCGCGCCGCAGTAGGCACCGCGGAGGAGTCCTGTCGTTGCCAATGCGCGTCATTCGGTTGACTGCTCACCCGTGCCAGGGTAAGGGCAAATTCCTGCGAATCGGGGATTTGAGCGGCGCTTTCGCGGTGGCGATTCGCCTGGCATGGGGCGCGGGTCGGTGTTTGCGGACGAAGACGGATGTCACGCGGCACCCGTCGCGGGCACACGCGCCGACATATCCGTAATCTGGCAGCTATGCGGTTGAGGTGGTCGAGGCGGCACAGCATGCCCGTGCTCTGCTCGACGATGCTCGTCCTGGCCGGTTGCGCGCAGTTCAACGACATCCAGTCGCAGCCGTTCACCACCGAACCGGAGCGCCACGGTGCGCCCAGTTCGCCGCCACCTCCCCCGCCGCCGCTGCCCGACAAGCCGTTCCCGAAGGAGTGCCCCGCCCCCGGGGTGATGCAGGGCTGCCTGGAAACCACCAGCGGCCTGCTGATGCAGCCCGACAGCAAGTCGGCACTGGTCGCCGAGCGCACAACCGGCGCCGTCAAAGAGGTGTCGGTCAGCGCCGAGCCGAGGGTGAAGACCGTCATTCCCGTCGACCCGGCCGGTGATGGCGGGCTGATGGACATCGTGCTCTCGCCGACGTACTCACAAGACCGGTTGATGTACGCCTACATCAGCACCCCCACCGACAACCGCGTCATCAGAGTCGCCGACGGCGACACCCCCAAGGACATCCTGACGGGAATTCCCAAGGGCGGTAACGGGAATACCGGCGCATTGCTCTTCACCAGCCCGACCACGCTGGTCGTGCTGACCGGCGACGCGGGCAACCCCGCGATGGCCAACGATCCGGCGTCGCTGGCGGGCAAGGTGATTCGGATCGAGCAGCCCACCACTGTCAACCAGGCACCGCCGACGACGGCGCTGAGCGGCCTCGGCGCGGGCGGCGGTCTGTGCGTCGACCCGGTCGACGGTTCGATGTTCGTCGTCGACCGCACCCCGACCTCGGATCGCCTGCAGCGGATCACCAAGGACTCCAAAGTCTCGACGGTGTGGACCTGGCCGGACCGGCCGGGAGCCGCCGGGTGTTCGGCGCTCGACGGGACCGTTCTGGTGAACCTGGTCAACACCAAACAGACGGTCGCGATCCACCTCGCGCAGGGCACCGGCGCGGTCACCGGCCAACCCGACGTCGTGCGACAGGACACCCACGGACACGCATGGGCGCTGCGGATGTCACCCGACGGGAATGTGTGGGGCGCGACGGTCAACAAGGCCAGCGGCGACGCCATGAAGCTGGATGACGTGGTGTTCCCGCTGTTCCCGCAGGGCGGCGGCTTCCCGCGGGCCAACGAGGACAAGACCTGACCCGCATCTATGTTGCGGGAGAGCCGCTTTCGCGTTCGCTGAACAGGAACTGCGCGACCAAGGCGCTCACCAGAGCCGGATTCTCCAACCCTGCCAGGTGGGCCACCCCGTCCAGCACCCGAATCGACGCACCCGGGATGGCCTTGGCCATCTCGATGGCGTCGCGTGGCGGGAACGTCACGTCCTCGGCGCCGCCGACCACCATCACCGGTGTTCGTATGCGAGCCAACAACGCTCGCTGGTCGGGGCGGCGCGTGACGACGCTCTTGACCGCCCACCAGGCAGAGTGGATGTCCAGGGACGTCACCGCGTCTCTCACGTGCGCCACCACTTCCGGCCGCTCGCGCATCGTGGTGGGCCCCAGAAAGGCTTTCAGCACGGGACGAATGAGTAGCGGGCCGATCTCGCCCGTCCACTTCGCCACCCGGAGCAAGATCGCGAACTCGACCTTCTGACGAAGCCCGGCGCGGCCGGCCGTGCAATTCATCAGGACCGCTCCCCCGATCCGCTGGGGATACGTCGCGGCGAAGGTGGCACCGATCATGCCGCCCCACGAGTTGCCGACGAAGTGCGCCTTCTCGAGACCGAGCCCGTCGAGAATGTCCGCGACGCAGCGCGCGCATTCCTCGAAACTGAAGAAATCCGTCAGAGGCTGACTCCCGCCCTGTCCAGGAGGGTCGACGAGCACCACCTGGTGGCGGCCGAGGAGATCGGCGGCCACGCCATGCCACATATCGCCGGTCATCAACAGGCTCGGCCAGAAGACGATCGGCGCGCCGGACCCCCCGACCTGCACCCGAATCCGGCCCAGAACGGTGTCCACCATCTGTTCGCGAAGCTGTTCGCTGAGTCCGGTCATCGTGCGATGCATCCCCGTCTGCCGTGCCCGCCCGCGGCGCTCCGCCGCCGGCTCAGCTGAAAACCGCTGGCATCACCTTATTTCGGACGCCCGACGGTGTCCGGCCGATCGCAGACAATCCGCGGGGTCAGTGCTGTCACTGATCGAGCGATGCGGGGCAACGCCGCCGCGACGATCAGACGTTCCCGCCTCCCTTCCACCCGGCATGAGCGCAAACCGGGCGACGACACCGACGGATTTGGCGCATTCGACACCGCGTCGAACGGCGTAGCGTAAGCGCGTGCCCATGGATCGCGAGCCGCGGTGGCGTCCGTCGAAGCACCGTGCCGGCCGCTGCACGCTGCGACGGGCGGATCGGCCGAGGTCGTAGTCGTGGGGGTCACGGTGGCGGATATCGACCGATGGAGCGCCGAGTCGGTGCGTGAGGTGTTCCACGCCGCCGGGGCGCGCGGCCACGCCACGCTGGAGGCATCCCGTCAGTTGAGCGCTCTCTCGGTGTTCGACACCTGGGAGGGAGCCACCGCCGAGGCCAGGAAACACGCCAACGCCACCATCCGCCAGGACCTCGACGCACACGGCAACGAGTCCATCGCCGTCGCTCAGGCCGCGGGCAAGGCCGCCAACGACATCGAGCACGTGCAGTCCGAGTTGCGCGCCTTGCGCGCCGACGCCACCGAGTTGCACATGACCATCGACCCGGTGACCAACACGGTGGTGCCCAGCCCGTCGTTCAACGGTCCGCCCATGGAGGCGCTCCTCGCCGAGATGCAGCTGCAGCCGCGGCTCGACAAGATCCTGGCCGAGGCCAACACCGTCGATGCCGAGTTGGCGGCGGCGATCAACATGGCCGACGGCGACGCACCCATCACGCCGATGCCGCACGACAACCGGCCCGAGATCCAGCAGGCCCTCTCCCAGCCGTTACCGACCGACCCGAAGCAACTCCACGATCTGTGGGACAAGCTCACACCCGAGGAAAAAAACTGGCTGTACGGCCGAAACCACAACATCGGCAACAGCAACGGCTTGGCCGCCGTCGACCGGGATCACTACAACCGGCTCAACCTCGCCGACCAGATGGGCAGCGCGACGGCCGCCGCGGCGCGCGCCGACGACCTCCGGGCGCAGCACCCGGATTGGGCTCAGGGCCAGAACATCCCGTCACCGAACCAGCCGGGCGCGATCTTCGACGACCGACTCGACTACGAAGCATGGCAACGCCAATACGATTCCGCCCGTGAGGAATCCAAATACCTCCCCGATTTGCAAGCCGTCGACCGGGCTGTTCGCGCCAGCCCGGATCGCAAGCTGATGCTGCTCGACACCCAGACCGGCAAGCAGGCTCGCGCCGCCGTCGCGGTCGGCGACCCGGACAAGTCCACCCACGTGTCGGTGACCGCACCCGGGCTCAACACCACCGTGCACGGCGCGATCGAGGGCATGTCATCCGAAGCCACCAACGCCAGAACCGAGGCACTTCGCCAACTAAGCCTCACCCCCGGCCACGAGCACGACAGCGTGTCGACGATCGCGTGGATCGGTTACGACCCGCCGCAGGTGCCCGGATTCGACCAACCCGGCGCATCGGCCGTCGGCGGCTGGGGCGTCAGTCATGACGACATCGCCCGAGCCGGGGCCCACGACCTGGCCGGCTTCTACGACGGAATCCAGGCCGCCCACCAAGGCGGACCCGCGGACCTGACCGCGATCGGCCACTCCTACGGCTCGCTGACCACCGGGCTGGCGCTGCAAGAGCCCGGCGATCACGGAGTCTCGCGGGCGCTGTTCTACGGCTCCCCCGGCATCGAAGCATCCACACCCCAGGATCTTCATCTGCAACCCGGGCACGTGTTCACCATGGAGACCCCGGACGATCCCATCCAGTGGGTGTACGACGGGCCGGTCATCGCGCACACGGTGGCTCCGCTACTGCCGCCGCCGTTCAACGCGCTCGCCGAAACACTATTGGCCGGTGCCGACGCCAGCGGCGCGGGTGACTTCGGGCCCAATCCGGCCACCAACCCCAACTTCACCCACCTGAGCACCGCGCCGACGGTCGTGCCCGACGGGCACGGCGGCACCTTGGATTTGCAAGGGGCGCAGGGTCATAGTGACTACCCCCGCTTCCCGGACGGAGGCGGACTTCGGACCACCAACTACAACATCGCCGCCGTCCTGGCCGGACTCGGCACTCAGGCGGTGCCCCAGAAATGAGAGACGCGCCCATGTCACGGTCGCCCCGCGCGTTGTTCGCCGGCGCTGTCGCCGTCGCCGCCATCGCTTCAGTCGCAGGAGGATGCCACGTGAACCAGCCCTACGAACCCACCGCACCGTCTGTCGCCGCCAAGGCCGACGAGACGCTGAGATCGCTGCCGTCGTTCGAAGACACCCAGACCCAACTTCAGGCCGCGATCACCCAGATCACCGCCGCGGCAAGCCAACTCATCCCGACCATCACCTGGGAGACGCCGCAGGAAGGGTCGGGTGACCAGTGCGAACGTCCCTATGAGAAGACCGACGGAAAGCGGTTCTTCCTGCCGAATCAGGTCGCCGCGAATGTCGATGTCTCCGAATCGAATTGGGCAAAGATCGAAAACGCCGCCAAAGACGCCGCGGCCAAGCTCGACGCCACCGAAATTCAGGTCATGAAGGACCAGCCCGGCAACCACGATGTCGGCTTCTACGGTCCGACCGGCCTGTTCATCAAGATCGGCTACCGGGGCAACCTCGTCGTCTCCGGTTACACCGGCTGCCGACTACCCCGCGACAAGAAGTAGCCGGACCGCGTCGCCAACTGCGACGTTTATGTAATCCTCAGCCAGGGCTCAGCTAATATCTAGCTGCCCACCCAGGGGCCAAGGAGGAAATACATGAACAGCACGGCTCGCCAGCGGACCACCACAGCCTTCGCGCTCACCCTGGTAGCCGCCGGGGCATTCGTCGCGCCGAGGGTGGTCCCGGTGGCCGATCTGCCCGTGCAAAACCGGGCGGTGCAACTCGCCGCCGGCGACGTGCCCTGGGACCAGGTGCTGCAAACCGCGCTGACCAACGCGACGGACATCTACGACCATTTCTCGCCTGCGGCATTCGCCGACCTGCAGCAGTTCGCTGCCAACATCCCGGCCTACTTCGAGGGCACCCGCAGCTTCGACACCGACCTGGGTCTCGCGTACACGGCGGCGACCACCCCGTTCGTGCCCACCGACCCCGAGCCGTACATCTACACCTCGCTCGATCCCACACAGAGCACCATCAGCATCGACACGTTGCTCGGTCATCTTCTCGACATCCCGCTGCCGGGCAAGGACGGCTTGATCAACATCCTGACCGACGGCCTCAACTTCCAGATCGGCGTCTGCCCGCTGTGCACGAACGTGAACATCGACATCTTGTCGCTGCTGGTCGGCGACGACCAGGCCGCCGAAATCCAGCCGTACCTTGAATTCTCGGGTTCGCCGCTGAGCGGAATTCTCTGGGGCAGCTTCGGCACCACCGTCGGTCCGCTGCTGCAGATCAACGACGACATCACCGCGATCTCCGCGGCACTGAGCGGCGGGACCCCCGATTACCCGACGGCGTTCAACGAACTGCTCGAGATGCCGGCCAACGTGACCAACGCCTTCCTCAACGGCTACGGGGAGATCAACCTCGAGACGCTGCTGACCCAGTTCGGCATCAGCGCGCCTTCGGACCTGGATGCCAGCGCGATCAACCTCGACCTCGGTGGTCTCTTGAGTCCGGCAGGTTCGCTGATCGACGGCATCGGGATCGTCGATACATTTGGCAACTGCAGCATCGCGTGCGCCACCCTGGACGTTCCGTCCACCCTGGTCGGGCCGATCGCGTCGTTGTTCATGCAGGACCAGGCGATCGCGGAGGCCGTCGGATGGGACGGGGTCGGTCAGCCGCTCGCCCAGCTGTTCGGCGAGCTAGCCGGGATGTTCGACTAGCTGCACGCCGCTAGCACCAGTTCGCGCACCCGCGCGGCGTCGGCCTGTCCCTTGGTGGCTTTCATCACGGCGCCGACGATCGCGCCGGCCGCCTGCACCTTGCCGCCGCGAATCTTTTCGGCGACATCGGGATTGGCCGCCAACGCTTCATCGACCGCGGCCTGGATCGACGAATCGTCGCGCACCACGACCAGACCGCGAGCCGTCATCACCTCTTCGGGCTCCCCCTCACCGGCCAGCACACCTTCGACGACCTGGCGGGCCATCTTGGTGGTCAGCTTCCCGTCGTCCACCAATGCCACGACAGCGGCCACTTGGGCAGGGCTGATCGGCAATTCTTCGAGTTCCACGCCGGATTCGTTGGCCTTCTGCACCAGGAAGTTGCCCCACCATGCCCGCGCCGACTCGCTGGGAGCTCCCTGGTCCACGGTCGCGATCACCAGCGCCACCGCGCCTGCGTTGACCAGATCGCGCATCACCTCGTCGGAGATGCCCCACTCCTGCTGAATTCGCTTGCGGCGCAGCCACGGAAGCTCCGGAATGGTCTGGCGCAGCTGCTCGACCAAATCACTGCTGGGCGCGACCGGCTCCAGGTCGGGCTCGGGAAAGTAGCGGTAGTCCTCTGCGGTTTCCTTGGTGCGGCCCGGACTGGTGAAACCGTCCTCGTGAAAGTGCCTGGTCTCCTGGATGACTCGGCCACCGGACTCCAGCACCGCGGCTTGGCGTCGCATCTCGTAGCGGACGGCGACCTCGACGCTCTTGAGCGAGTTGACGTTCTTCGTCTCGCTGCGGGTGCCGAACTCGGTGGCGCCGATCGGCTTCAGCGACACGTTGGAATCGCAGCGCAACGAGCCCTGGTCCATGCGCACGTCGGATACATCCAACGCGCGCAACAGGTCTCGCAATGCGGTGACGTAGGCCCGGGCGATCTCCGGCGCCCGCTCGCCGGTGTCCTCGATCGGTTTGGTCACGATCTCGATCAGCGGCACGCCGGCCCGGTTGAAGTCGGCGAGCGACGTGGTGGCTCCGGCGATGCGGCCGGTGTCGCTGCCCAGGTGGGTCAGTTTGCCGGTGTCCTCTTCCATGTGGGCACGCTCGATCTCGATGCGCCAGGTGCTGCCGTCATCGAGCGGGACGTCGAGGTAGCCGTTGATCGCGATCGGCTCGTCGTACTGCGAGATCTGGTAGTTCTTCGGTTGATCCGGATAGAAGTAGTTCTTCCGGGCGAACCGCCCCCACGGCGCGATGTCGCAGTTGAGCGCTAGACCGATTCGGATCGCCGACTCGACGGCGGCCTCGTTGAGTACCGGCAGCGAGCCGGGCATACCCAGACACACCGGGCAGACCTGGGTGTTGGGCACGGCGCCGAACTCGTTGGCGCACGGACAGAACATCTTGGTGGCGGTCGACAGCTCGACGTGCACCTCCAGGCCGAGTACCGGCTCGTAGCGGGCGAGCACGTCGTCGTAGTCGAGCAGTTCGGCCCCGGATGCGCTGGGAATTCTCGCCACGGAAGTCATGGCAACGATCCTAATTGCGCCCGGAGTCGGCCGCGTCAGCGCCGTCCGAACCCCCACCGCTGGTCAGCAGGGCATGGTCGAATGCCGAACGGGAGCTGATGGCGTCGTCGCGGACGTCGCGAAAGTTGCTGAGGACCATCTCCGCCAGATCTCGCAGCTTCACGTTGCTCGATTGAGATCGCCACCTCAGCAGGTCGAAAGCCGCATCCTCGTCGAGGCCGTAGACCAGCATCAACATTCCCTTGGCCTGCTCGATCACCGCTCTGTTCTCGGTGATCTCGGCGACCCGTGCGGTGATGAGCTCCTCACGGACCCGGTCGGTGGCGGCGGAGAGGTCCACGTAGTAGCCGTGTGTGCCGATGGTTTCGCCGTCATCGTCGGTCAGCCGATCCCCGACGACGACCACCTGATGTACGACGCCGTCGGTGTCGATGATGCGGTGCCGGGTGCTGAACGGGCGACGGGTGAGCAGCATGTCGTCGATGGTCTGCTTGACTTCGCTCCGGTCATCCGGGTGCTTGTGCTCGAGCACCAGTTCGGTCGTCGGCGTCACCGTGCCCGGCTGATAGCCGTGCATCCGCTGCACCTGCTCCGACCATTCCCAGCGTTGGTCGTCGAAGTAGAAGCGGAACCACCCGACGCGCTGCGGCGCGCCGGCCAACGCCTGCTCGACCTCGGCCGCGTGATCGTCGGCTTCGCCGGTCACTGGCTCTGCTCGGATCGCAGGCGTGACGTCGTCACCCGAAGAACGCTGCCGCATCGTCGTAGCGGCTCTGTGGAACGAGCTTGAGTTGACGCACCGCGTCGGCCAGCGGCACCCGGCCGATGTCTTGACCCCGCAGCGACACCATCTGTCCGTACTCCCCGGCATGCGCCGCGTCGGCGGCGTTGACGCCGAATCGGGTCGCCAGGACCCGGTCGTAGGCGGTCGGAGTACCGCCGCGCTGCACGTGTCCGAGAACGGTCACCCGGACGTCCTTGTTGATCCGCTTCTCCACCTCCACGGCCAGCTGCGCGGCGACACCGGTGAACCGTTCATGCCCGAACTCGTCCGTGCCGCCCTGGGCCAGCTTCATCGAGCCTTCGGCCGGCTTCGCGCCCTCGGCGACCACGCAGATGAAATGCGAGTCGCCCCGCTGAAAGCGTCGCTTGACCAGCCGGCACACCTCGTCGATGTCGAAGGGCTGCTCGGGAATCAGCGTCATGTGCGCGCCGGAGGCCAGGCCGGAGTTGAGCGCGATCCAGCCGGCGTGCCGACCCATCACCTCGACCAGCATCACCCGCTGATGCGACTCGGCCGTGCTGTGCAGCCGGTCGATGGCGTCCGTGGCCACCATCAGTGCGGTGTCGTGGCCGAAAGTCACGTCGGTGCAGTCGATGTCGTTGTCGATGGTCTTGGGCACTCCCACGACGGGCACATTCTCTTCGGACAGCCAGTGCGCAGCGGTCAGCGTGCCCTCGCCGCCGATCGGAATCAGGACGTCGATGCCGTTGTCGTCCAACGTCTGCTTGACCTGATCTAGGCCGGCCCGCAGCTTCTCCGGATTCACCCGGGCGGTGCCGAGCATCGTGCCGCCTTTGGCGAGCAGCCGGTCGTTGCGATCGTCGTTGGCGAGTTGGATCCGGCGGTTCTCCAGCAACCCGCGCCAGCCGTCCTGAAAGCCGACCACCGACGACCCGTATCGGGAATCGCAGGTGCGCACGACCGCTCGTATGACGGCGTTCAGCCCAGGACAGTCGCCGCCACCGGTGAGAATTCCGATCCGCATGCGTTCATCTTGCACGGTCAGAGTCGCCGCAGCAGCGGATCCGCCCGTGCGACGACTCGCAGCGAAGCGCTCCGACGAGCAGCCGGACAGTCCTGTTCGGCCGTCCTAGATCGCCGAGGGCAGCGCTCCGCGGGCGGCCTCGTAGGCGGCACCCACTCGGTAAATCCGGTCGTCGGCCAGCGCCGGCGCCATGATCTGCAGCCCTACCGGCAGGTTGTCGTCGCCGGACAACCCCGACGGCACCGACATTCCGCAGTGGCCGGCCAGGTTCAGCGGCAGCGTGCACAGGTCGAACAAGTACATCGCCAACGGATCGTCGACCTTCTCCCCCAGTGGGAACGCCGTGGTGGGCGTGGTGGGCGACACCAGTACGTCCACCGATTGGTAGGCGGTGTCCAGGTCGCGGGCGATCAGCGTGCGGACCTTCTGCGCCTGGTTGTAGTAGGCGTCGTAATAGCCCGCGGACAACGCATATGTACCAATCATGATGCGCCGCTTGACTTCTGGTCCGAATCCGGCAGCCCGCGTCAAGGCCATCACTTCCTCGGCACTGTGATTGCCGTCGTCGCCGACGCGCAGCCCGTAACGCATCGCGTCGAATCGAGCCAGGTTGCTCGACACCTCCGACGGCAGGATCAGGTAGTAGGCAGCCAGCGAGTGGTCGAAGTGAGGACAGTCGACTTCGGTGACGTCGGCACCGAGCGCGGTCAACTGCTCGACGGCCTCGGTGAACGACGCCAGCACACCCGGTTGATAGCCCTCGCCGCGCAACTGCTTGACCACGCCGACCCGGACGCCGGTGAGATCGCCTGCGGCGCCGAGCCTTGCGGCGCCGACGACATCAGGAACATCGGCCTGGATGGACGTCGAATCGCGCGGGTCGTGTCCGGCGATCACCTGATGCAGCAGGGCCGTGTCCAGGACCGTACGGGCGCACGGCCCGCCCTGGTCCAGCGACGACGCGCAGGCCACCAGTCCGTAGCGCGACACCGTGCCGTAGGTGGGTTTGACCCCGACGGTCGCGGTGAGCGCGGCCGGCTGGCGGATCGATCCACCGGTGTCGGTGCCGATCGCCAGGGGCGCCTGAAACGCTGCGAGCGCCGCGGCGCTACCGCCGCCTGATCCGCCCGGCACCCGGTCGGTGTTCCACGGGTTGCGGGTGGGGCCGTAGGCCGAGTTCTCCGTCGAGGAGCCCATCGCGAACTCGTCCATGTTCGTCTTGCCCAGGATCGGGATGCCGGCCGCACGCAGCCGGGCCGTGACGGTCGCGTCGTAGGGCGAACGCCATCCCTCGAGGATTTTCGACCCGCAGGTAGTGGGCATGTCAGTGCTGGTGAAGACGTCTTTGAGGGCCAGCGGTACGCCGGCCAGCGCCGACGCCGGTCGTTCGCCGGCGGCCAGGGACTGGTCGATCGCCGCGGCGGCCGACAACGCCGCATCGGCCGCGACGTGCAGGAATGCGCTGTAGCGCTGATCGGTCGCTTCGATTTGGTCCAGAAACGCCTGAGTGACCTCTGTGGACGACAGTTCCTTGGCGGCGATGCTCGCGGCCAGCGTCGCGGCGTCCTGCCGGATGATCTCCGTCATTCCGCCTCACCCAGAATCTGCGGGATCGCGAAGCGGCCGTCGATGGCTTCCGGTGCTTCGGCGAGCGCCTGTTGCTGCGTCAGGCAGGGCGCGGTCTGGTCCGGGCGGGTGACGTTGACGGCTTTGAGCGGGTTGTCGGTCGCCTCGACGCCGGTGACGTCCACGGCCTGGATCTGACCGACGTGGGTCAGGATGGCGTCGAGCTGGCCGGCATAGCTGTCCAACTCGTCGTCGGTCAACGCCAACCTGGCCAGCTTGGCCAGATGAGCGACCTCGTCGCGGGAGATCTGGGACACGACTGGAAAGCCTAGCCCGGTGACGATGCGGCCCGCGCCGGGCCGCTGAGGAGCCGGGCACTCGGACCTAGCCCGGTGACGATGCGGCCCGCGCCGGGCCGCTGAGGAGCCGGGCAATCGGACCTAGCCCGGTGACGATGCGGCCCGCGCCGGGCCGCTGAGGAGCCGGGCGGACGGCTGCCCGCCGACATGCCTAGCGCTCGCGGCTGTGACACAGTGTCCGCGTGTCGACGTATCTGCTGCGCGTTCAGCTGGCCGACCGACCAGGAAGCCTCGGCTCGCTGGCCGTGGCCCTCGGATCAGTGGGCGCCGACATCCTTTCGCTGGATGTCGTCGAGCGCGGACCCGATTACGCCATCGACGACCTGGTGGTCGAGCTGCCACCGCGCGGCATGCCGGACACCCTGATCACGGCGGCCGAGGCGCTGCAGGGCGTGCGGGTGGACAGCCTGCGACCGCACACCGGGTTGCTGGACGCGCACCGCGAGCTGGCGTTGATCGACCACGTGGCCGCGGCGGGTAACACCGGCGCCAAGCTGAACGTGCTGGTCAACGAAGCACCTCAGGTCCTGCGGGTGAGCTGGTGCTCGGTGCTGCGGAAGGCTGACGGGACCACCACGCGCCTGGCCGGCAGCCCCGGTGCGCCGGAGACCCAGCTGACCGACGTGCCGTGGATACCGATCGAGCACGCCACCGCGCTCGACACCACCGAAGACTGGTTCCCCCAGGTCTGGCGTGAGATGGACACCACCCTGATCGCCGCTCCGCTGGGCTCGGCCGACACCGCGGTGGTACTGGGCCGGCCGGGTGGCCCGGCATTTCGGCCGTCCGAGGTGGCCCGATTGGGCTACCTGGCCGGGATCGTGGGGACGCTGCTGCACTGAGCGCCCCGGCAAACGGGGTACTCACCGCCGGTGAGCCCGCTATCCGACGCCCAGATCGCCGCGCTGTCACCCACCGAACGACGTCAGCTGATCCAGCGCCTCGAGCGACCGCTGTCCGACCTGCTGCCGCTGACCGAGGCACGCCGGATCCGGTGGGGCTGGTTGGGGGTCATGACCGGTGGGACGTTCGTGCTGATTCCATGGATCGTCTACTTGGCCTTCGCACTGCCCGACGACTACTTGGTGCACGACTGGACCGCGACCTGGGTTGGCTTCGACCTGTTGTTGCTGGGACTGATGGCTGCGACCGTCATATTCGGAATGCTGCGACGGCAGGTGATGTTGCTGACCGCATTTGCCACCGGCACTTTGCTCATCTGTGACGCGTGGTTCGATCTGATGACGGCCGGCGCCAACGACTTTCGAGTTGCCGAGCTGACCGCGGCGCTGGGCGACCTGCCACTGGCTGCGGTGCTGATCACAGGCACCCTGCGGTTGTTCCGGTTCACCGCGATTCGGCTGTGGCTGTTGGATCCTCACACCCCGCTGTGGCGCCTGCCGCTGCTGCCGTAGCGCACTGATATGAGGTTGCTATGCAACCCCATATGGCCGCCGGATTCGCTGTTAAAGTTGCGCCACTGTGACTTTCAGCCAGAAGCCGAAGACGCCCCGCTCGGGCCTAATCGCCTGTCTGGCAGTCGCGATCTGTGTTCTCGTCAGTGGAATAGGCTGTGGCATAGCGCGATTCGATCTAACGATCGCGGCCAAAGCCGCCGAAGCCGTGCTGACGACGAGTGCCAACAGCCCCGAGAAGACGGAGTCGGCCGCGGATTTGCTACCGAGCGTTCACAAGACGTTCGATGCTCTCGCCCAGCATCACCGCACGCTGCCTCACCGGATGCGCTCCTTGACGCCGTCACGCTGGTGGCATCACACGCCGTCGTGGCCGACGCTCGGGAATCAACGCAGCATCACTCATGACGCTGATACCGATGTGTCGGCAACGGGCCGAAAGCTGTTGACGCAGCTCTGTATATCGCAGCGCTGAACACTCCTGGCACTGTCCGCGCACGGCGACGCTGAGGCGCGGCACTCCACACCCTTCACGTGACCTCGCCCGCAGTCGATGCTGCGCAGCAGTGAGGTCTCGCGCTGATCCTTCGAAACTTTCTCACCGCAGACCTTTCCCAGGAGTATCCATGGCTACGTTGACGATCACCCCACAGCCAACACCCGTCGGCTTCACTGCGGCGACGCATTGCGCCGCAAGTCATTCCGAGAGCGTCCTGATCGCCGATTTCGGATCCATACCGCCGGAGATCAATTCCGCGCGGATGTACGCCGGCCCGGGCCCCGAGTCGTTGCTGACCGCGGCGGCGACGTGGGACCGGCTCGCCGCGGAACTCTACGAGGCAGCAGGCTCACACCACGCGACTGCCACCCAGCTGACCGACCAATCCTGGCTGGGGCCGGCTTCAGCGACCATGATGGCCGCGACCAGCCCGTACCTTGCCTGGCTGGAAGACACGGCGGCGCTCGCCGCGCGCACCGCACACCACGCCCGTGCCGCGGTCGCGGCCTATGAGGCCGCCCGCCTGATGACCGTGCCTCCCGCGATGGTCGCCGCCAATCGCGCGCAACTGGCGGCCCTGGCCACCGTCAATGCGCTGGGGCTGGACACCCACGCGATCGCCGCCAACGAAGCGCAGTACCGCGAAATGTGGGCCCAGGACAGCACCGCGATGTACACGTATGCGGACGCATCCGCGAAGGCCTCCAATGTGACGCCCTTCCTCCCCCCCGCCGGGGATAGCCGACGAGGCGGTCACCGCTGGGACTACCCATCGGACGGCGCCGACGATCGTGCATGCCTTGCAGCGGTTGGCATCTCCGGCGCGCATCACCATGAAATCCGCCAGCGGTCATGCGCGAATGAGCGCCCTGGCCTTCGCCAAGCCGATCGTCTCGGCCACGCCGATCTCCGCTCCCGGCATGGCCGCGGTGACGGGAACCGTTGGTAGCGTTGCCATGACCGCGCACGTCGGCAAAGCTTCCACGGTCGGGGCACTGTCGACTCCCAGAAGCTGGCAGGCCGCGGCGTCGGTGACCGGTTCAGCGGCACCGGCTTCCGGAGCGTGGAGCATGGCGCCGATCAGTGCTACACCGGCCGTTCCGATGATGCCGACCTTCAGGGCAACCGGGCAGGGTTCCGGCGGCTACATCGCGTCATCACGACCCGGCCTGCGCACCGTGATCCGGATGCGCTCGTCCTGCGACTGAACGCCGTGGGCGCTCACTCCTGCGGTTCAGAAGGCCCGTCGGTCAACAGCTTCCGGAACCCGTCCTCGTCGAGGATGGGCACTCCGAGCTCGACCGCTTTGTCGAATTTCGATCCGGGTGAGTCACCCGCGACCACGTAGTCGGTTTTCTTCGACACCGAGCCGGCCGCCTTGCCGCCGCGCGTCAGGATCGCCTCCTTGGCGTCGTCGCGAGAGTAACCGGGCAGCGACCCGGTGACGACGATCGTCAACCCTTCCAGGGTGCGCGGCACGCCGGCGTCGCGCTCGTCGGCCATCCGTACCCCGGCGGCGCGCCATTTGTCGACGATCTGGCAGTGCCAGTCGACGGTGAACCACTCGGTGACGGCGTCGGCGATCGTGGGGCCGACACCTTCGACCGCGGCGAGCTGCTCCGTCGACGCCGAGGTGATCGCATCGAGGTTGCCGAACTCGGTGGCCAGCGCTCGTGCCGCCGTGGGCCCGACGTGGCGAATAGACAAGGCCACCAGTACCCGCCATAGAGGTTGCTTCTTCGCCGTGTCCAGGTTGGCCAGCAGGCGTTTGCCGTTGGCCGACAACGTGCCGGCCTTGGTGGTGAACAATTCGGTGCGCAACAATTCGTCTTCGCTGAGGCCGAACAGATCCCCCTCGTCCTGAATCACCTCGGCCTTGAGCAGCGCCGTCGCCGCCTCGTAACCCAGGCCCTCGATGTCGAACGCGCCGCGGCCGGCGACGTGGAAGACCCGCTCCCGCAGCTGCGCCGGACACGACCGCGAATTCGGGCAGCGAATGTCGGCGTCGCCTTCCTTCGCCGGAGCCAGCGTGGTGCCGCACTCGGGACATGTTGTGGGCATGACGAATTCGCGCTCCGAGCCGTCGCGCAGGTCGACGACGGGGCCGAGCACTTCGGGGATCACATCGCCGGCTTTGCGGATCACCACGGTGTCGCCGATCAGCACGCCCTTGCGCTTCACCTCGGCGGCGTTGTGCAGGGTGGCCAGGCCGACCGTCGATCCGGAGACCGTCACGGGCGTCATGAACGCGAATGGCGTGACGCGCCCGGTGCGGCCGACATTTACTCGGATGTCGAGCAGTTCGGTCTGGACTTCTTGGGGCGGGTACTTGTAGGCGATCGCCCACCGTGGCGCGCGTGAGGTGGAACCGAGCCTGCGTTGCAGTGTCACATCGTCGACTTTGACGACCACGCCGTCGATTTCGTGATCGACGTCGTGGCGGTGCTCACCCCAGTATGCGATGCGTTCCAGGGCTCCGGCGGCGTTCTCGACCCGGCTGGTGTGATCGGACACCGGCAACCCCCACGCGGCCAACGCCAGGTACGCGTCGTGCAGGGTGTCCGGTCGGTAGCCCTCGACGTGCCCGAGTCCGTGGCAGATCATCCTTAGTTTGCGACGGGACGTCACGGCCGGATCCTTTTGCCGCAGCGAGCCTGCCGCGCTGTTACGCGGGTTGGCGAACGGGGTCTTGCCGTCCTCGACCAGTGCGGCGTTGAGGGCTTCGAAATCGGCCAGCCGGAAGAACACCTCACCGCGCACTTCGAGCACGTCGGGCACCGGGTGGTCGTCGCTGGCCGTCAGCCGCTCGGGGACGTCGTCGATCGTGCGCGCGTTGAGCGTGACATCTTCGCCGGTGCGCCCGTCACCGCGGGTCGCGGCCCGGACCAGCCGGCCCTTGCGGTAGACCAGTGCCAGCGCGACGCCGTCGATCTTGAGCTCGCACAGATACGGCACGTCCGCGCCGACTTCGCCGGTGACGCGGCCGGACCAGAGGTCGAATTCCTCAGCGCTGAAGACGTTGTCCAGCGACAGCATCCGCTCGAGATGATCGGCGGAGGTGAAGTCGGTGGCGAAGCCGGCGCCACCGACGAGTTGGGTCGGGGAGTCCGGCGTGCGTAGCTCGGGGTGCTCGTCTTCGAGCGCGGCAAGCCGGCGCAGCAACGTGTCGAAGTCGGCGTCGGAGATGATCGGAGCGTCCCGCACGTAGTAGCGGAACTGGTGTTGCCGCACCTCGTCGGCCAGTTCGCTCCAGGTACGACGTACCTCGGGCCCAACGGGATCGGCCTGAGCCGGATCAGCCTCGGGTGAACTCACCTTGGCAGGCTATCGGAGGCGCCCGACACCCCAGGAACGGCTAGTCGCGGTACAACTCCGGGAAGTCCGCCTTCAGCGCGCCGAGCTTGGGCAGGTCGTTGGCGACGATGTAGGCGTTGTTCGGGTGCAGCCTGAGGTAGTCCTGGTGGTACCCCTCAGCGGGGTAGAAAGTCGCCCCCGGCGTCACGGTGGTGACGATGGGCGCCGGGAATGCGCCCGCCTGGTTCAGCTGCGCGATGTACGCGTTGGCGATCTTCTGCTGGCTGTCGTTCTGAGCGAAGATCACCGAACGGTAGGACGGGCCTACGTCGGGACCCTGGAAGTTGAGTTCCGTCGGATCCTGAACGACGCCGAAAAACACCCGCAGCAGCTGCCCGTAGGTGATCTGAGTTGGGTCGTAGGTGATGCGGACCGACTCGGCATGCCCGGTGGTCTCGGTTCCCACCGTCTCGTAATTGGCTGTCGACGCGTCTCCTCCGGCGTAACCGGATTGCGCCGAGGACACCCCTTTGACGTGCTGGAAAACGCCCTGCACACCCCAGAAGCAGCCACCGGCGAGGACCGCGGTCTCCGACTTCGACCCTCCGCTCGCCGGTTCGTCTACCGTCGGCGACGGCAGCGCACTCGGCGGCGTACCGCTCGCCGACGGGATCGCCGGGCTTCGCACGAGAAACGCAGCGGCCGCCACGCCGATCACCGCGAGCCACGTGGCCACGAGCACGCGCTGACGTCCGGTTCTGCCATTCATTGATGAGTCCTCTCCCCCAGAGACTGCCAGCGTATAGGAGTTCTCGGAGTGGGGTCGGGTCGTCAGCCCCGACCTGACGCCGCCAGCAACGAGAAGAAGTCGCACGAGGGATCGTCCGATCCAGGACGGCCCTGCGGGGTGTCCCGCGTGATCGGATGACTCAGGTCGATGCGCGACGGATCGTTGACATGCGCCCAATCGGTGACGATGCAACGCGTCGTGAATTTCCATGTCCCGTCGCATTTTTCGTACTTGTCGAGGTAGCGCCCGCCGACGATGACCTCGACGTCGCGATCAGCGGCGGCGAAGGAGTGCGTCGCGATGCTGTAGACCTCGCCCTCCGCGGCGTCGCCGTCGATGGCGAAGTTGGTAGTGGTGATGTGGTGCTGCATCGACCGGATGTAGGGGCGGGCTTCGGCGAGCGTGCGCAGAAACGTCTCGACCGAACCCGACGAGAAGGATCCGTGGCTGTCCTGGGCGTCGTGGTGATAGAGGCCGCGGAGAACGTCGAAGTCGCCGCGGTCGACCGCGCGACAGTAGGTGTGCACCAGCTTGCGCAGCGCATATTCGTCGAGCATCTCTTGCACGTCGGGTGAGGCCATCGTGCAACGCTAGCCGCCGGCTCAGATCGCTTCGGGGTCGTCGGCGAATGCCTCCGCGACGCGGCGGGCCAGCCCGACGGCGGTGCGGGCCCACTCCGGAGTGGCGGCGGCCAGCCCGCACGTCGGTGTGACGCCGATGCGGTCGCGCAGCACCGAGCGGCCGAAGCCGAGCCGGTCGGTGATGGCCACCACGCCGGCGGCGACTTCTTCCATCTCGGGTCGGCGGGGCGGCGCGCTGGACGCCAACACTCCCAACAGCACGACCCGACCCGACTCGACGAACTCCGCGACCGCGTCCAGGTCGTCCGCCCGCAATGTGCCGGCATCGATCGACACCGCGGCGATACTGCTGTCCTGCAACACTTTCCACGGGATGGACGCCGCACAGCTGTGCACCGACACCTCGGCGCCCGCGGCGATCGCGCAGGTATTGAGGGTGGTGGTGGCCAGTGTCTCCTCGATCGCCGCGACCGGGCTCAACGACGTCACGCCGGTCAGCCGACCCAGGATGGCGGCTGACAGCGACGGCTCGTCGAACTGCACGACCACCGGGGTGTCGAGCCGACGAGCGACCGCGGCCCGGTGCACGGCGACACCCTCGGCCAGCGATGCGGCGATGTCGTTGAGCGCACCCAGGTCGGTGATCGCCCGGTGTCCGTTGGACAGTTCCAGCTCGGCGGCCAGCGTGATCGGCCCGGGCGCTTGGACCTTGACCGGTCGCCCGCTGCCTCGCAGCCCCGCGACCTCCCACGCCTCTTCCAGCGCGTCGACGTCTTCGGCGAGCAGGCTGACCGAACGTCGCGTCACCGCGCCGGGCCGGGCCGCCACCCGGTAACCCCGCGGGACGGTGTCCAAGGCGATGTCGACGAGTAGTGCGCCCGCCCGGCCGATGATGTCGGCACCCACTCCCCTCGCGGGCAACTCGACGAGATGGGCCATCGCAGCGCCCAGTTCGCCGACGACGACCTCAGCGGCGGGCCGCGCGGCCGTGCCGGGCCACGAGCCGATGCCGGTGCCGGTTGCGAAAACGCTCACCCGAGAACCGTATTCGATCGCTGGGTTTACGCTCTGGTCAGGATGACCACGCGACGGCTGACGCTGTACGCCGCGGCGCTGCTGGCCACGGCGTGTACTCGCCTGGTCAGCGGCAGCCCCGCCGCCGAATCAGGTGTCGCCCCAGGGAGTTTTGACGTCGGACAGGTACTGCTCGATCAGTCCAGGATGCAGGCGATCACCGGTGGCGACGAGCACCTGACGATCATCCCGTCGATGGACACCCCGTCGCCCGTCGACATCGACACGCTTGCCCGGACCGCGCCGCCGGAGTGCCGTTTCGTCTACGCCGACACCGCGACCTTCGGGCCCGACATCGAGACGTTTCACAAAACCACCTTCCAGGATCCCCCGCATGGCGGTCTGATCTCCGAGGGCGCCGCGGCGTACCGCGACGGGGACACCGCTCGGCGCGCGTTCGGGGTGTTGGTGACGACGGTCCGCGGGTGCGCGGCCACCTCGGCCGGTTACGGCCTGGTGGGCACCTGGAGCGCCGACGAGCGGTCGCTGCAGACCCGGCCCGGCGACTGCGGGCGGGATTATCTGCTCAAATCGGCGGTGCTGGTCGAAGTCACCTATTGCGGATACGCGGACTCGGTCTCGACGATCGTGATGTCGAACATCGCCGCCAAGGTGCCGGGCTAGCGGGCAAACCTGTCCGTCGAACGTGTATTGGCGGCGGAAAATCCGCCAAATTCCAGCCGTGATTGCACGCTCGGGAGGTGGGCAGACGGCGCGTCAGGACGCCGAGGCGATGGTCGCGCTGCCCAGCACCTCGTCACCATCCGCGTCACGGCGGTACAGCACCAGGGTCTGACCGGGCGCCACTCCCCGCAGTGGGCTGCGCAACCGAACCCGCAACTCCTCGCCGACCAGCTGCGCCTGCGCGTCGACCGCGTCGCCGTGTGCTCGTACCTGCACGGCGCAGTCGAGCGGCCCCGTGGGTGCGGAGCCTGCCGTGAACACCGGTCGGTGGCCGGTCAGCTGCCAGATCTCCAGATCAGCCGCCGATCCGACCTGCACGGTGCCGCTCTGCGCATCGATCGCAGTGACGTAGCGCGGCTGACCGTCCGGCCCGGGGCCGGCGATGCCCAGACCCTTGCGCTGGCCGATGGTGAAACCGTGCACGCCGTCGTGGGTGGCCAGCACCGCACCGCCCTGGTCGACCACCGAGCCGCGGCGCACGCCGATGTGCGCGCCCAGAAACGCCCGGGTGTCGCCCGACGGGATGAAGCAGATGTCGTGACTGTCCGGCTTTTCGGCGACCGATAGACCGCGCCTGGCCGCCTCGGCGCGAATCTCCGACTTGGCGGTGTCGCCGATCGGGAATGCCGCGTGACGCAGTTGCCCGGCGGTCAGCACCGCGAGCACATAGGACTGGTCCTTGTCGGCGTCCACGGCGCGGCGCAGCCGCCCATCCGAGAGCCGCGCGTAATGACCGGTCGCGACCGCGTCGAACCCCAGCGCCAGCGCACGAGCGGCCAACGCGGAGAACTTGATTCGCTCGTTGCATCGCACGCACGGGTTCGGAGTCTCGCCGCGGGCATACGACGACACGAAGTCATCGATCACGTCTTCTTTGAACTTGTCGGCGAAATCCCAGACGTAGAACGGGATCCCGAGTACGTCGGCGACGCGGCGAGCGTCACCGGCGTCCTCTTTGGAACAGCATCCACGCGAGCCGGTGCGCAGCGTGCCGGGTGCGTGCGACAGGGCCAGATGTACTCCGACCACGTCGTGGCCGGCATCGACCATCCGGGCCGCGGCGACCGAGGAGTCGACGCCTCCGCTCATCGCCGCGAGCACCCTCATCGGGACACCCCCGCGGTGGCAAGCGCCGCCTGCCGGGCACGGGCCACCGCACCGGGTATCACCTGCAGCGCCGCGTCGACATCGGACTCGACGCTGGTGTGCCCCAGGGACAGTCGAAGTGATCCCCGGGCGCTGGCGGCGTCGGCGCCCATCGCGATCAACACATGCGACGGCTGCGCAACGCCGGCCGTGCACGCCGATCCGGTCGAACACTCGATTCCGTTGGCGTCCAACAGCATCAGCAGGGCATCACCCTCGCAGCCGGCGAAGGTGAAGTGCGCGTTGCCGGGCAGGCGCCGGGTGCCGGTAGCTCCGTTGAGGCGGGTGTCCTCCACCGCGGCCAGCACGCCGTCGATCAGGCGGTCGCGCAACAGTCGAAGCCGCGCGCTGTTGGCCTCCAGGCCGTCGACGGCGAGCTCGATCGCGGCGGCCATCCCGACTGCCGAGGCGACATCGGGTGTGCCGGAACGGATGTCACGCTCCTGGCCGCCACCATGCGACATCGGCGTGGTGCTGACGTCACGGCGCAGCAATAGCGCACCCGCGCCGACCGGACCGCCGAACTTGTGCGCTGCCACGCTCATCGCCGACAACTGGCTGGCCCCGAAGTCGACCGGGAGCTGGCCCACCGCCTGTACCGCATCGCTGTGCATGGGGACGTCGAATTCAGCTGCCACGGCCGCCAGTTCGTCGATCGGCATGATCGTGCCGACCTCGTTGTTCGCCCACATCACCGTGACCAGCGCGACGTCGTCGTGCTGCTCCAGCGCGTCGCGCAGCGATGCGGCGGACACCGATCCGTCGGCACCCGTCGGCAGCCACGTCACGTCGGCGCCCTCGTGCTCGGCGAGCCAGATCACCGCGTCCAGCACGGCGTGGTGCTCGATCTCGGTGGTGATGATCCGACGGTGTCGCGGTTCGGCGTCGCGGCGCGACCAGTAGATGCCCTTGACGGCCAGGTTGTCGCTCTCGGTACCGCCGGCGGTGAAAATCACCTCGGATGGCCGGGCACCGAGCTTGGCCGCGATCAGCTCGCGGGCCTCCTCCATCCGCCGACGCGCGAGCCGACCGGTGGCGTGCAGCGACGAGGCGTTGCCGACGGTGCTCAGCACGGCCGTCATCGCCTCGACGGCGGCAGGGTGCATCGGCGAGGTGGCAGCGTGATCGAGGTAGACCATGACCTGCCCAGGATAGCGACGCCACCGCGAGACGATGCAGGCCGCAATGGGCCGGAGGGGACGTGCCGATCGGTACGCCCGCGCCCAGCGACGGCGGGGCGGGGCAATTCACCCGGACGAGGTGCTCCTCAGGAAGCCAGCACCGATGCCCGTCGGTCGTGATCCGGGGGCGGCGCGGCGCTGACCCGAACGGCCGCTTGGCAGCGACGGGCCAGCTCTCGGCGATCATTGCCGGGTAGCTGCAACGATTCGACATAGATCTTCGCCACCGTGCGGCGGGCGACCATCAGCCGGCCGATCGAGGCGAGCAGCGTGTCGGCGCCGATGTAGGCCGGCACCGTCGACACGCTGCCGTCACGATGCGTGTAGCGCAGCCGCAGCGGCTGGACCGGGCGGCCGGTGTCGACGGCGGCCTGGAACATCGCCGGGTAGTACCTTCCCGACCCCTGGTGCGACCCTCCGGACGCGCTGTGGCTCGCTTCGCCGGACCTGCCACACCACGTGGTGCCTTCCGGGAACGCCACCACTGTGTGGCCGGCATACAACCGGGCCGCGACGCTGGCCACCACCTCGGGTAGCTGACGCAATTTCGCCCGCTCGATCGGGATGACCTTCACGATGCGGGCCATCATCCGCACCGCCGAGGTGGCGGCCACGTCGGCGCGGGCCACGAACGACAACGGGGATGCCTTCCACCGGCTGGACGGCAGCGCCGCGCCGATCGTCAGGATGTCCAGCCACGACATGTGGTCGCTGACCACCAGCACACCGGGCAGATTGCGGATCGGCCCGCCGGACACGGCGATCTTGACACCGAGGCACCACAGCAGGAGGCGGCAATAGATCTGCCGCGACTTCGACCAGCCCGGCAGCACTACCGCCAGCAGCGGCAGGGCCGGTGCGAGCAGTAACAGCAAGGTCAGTCGCCGGGCGACCCGCAGCGTCACGAAGAGTCGGCGGGTGGCCCGGTAGCCGCCGGCCTGGATGCAGTCGGTGTTGCAGGTCGCCCGTGGCAGCCAGGCGTGGTCGCGCGGGGCGGGAGCGCTCATCAGGCCAACCGGCCCGCGGCTTCGGTGGCCGCCGTCATCGAACGGAGCCGCCGCAGATAGCGGGTATCGGCCTGGCGTTTGTCCAGCAGCGCGGGGAAATCTCCGACGCCGAAGTCCGGGTCGTGGGCCGGCTCACCACAGATTCGCGCACCCAGCCGCAGGTAACCCCGCATCAGCGGCGGTATGACGGGCCGTGCGGGCGGGGCGATTTCGTCGAGCGTGCGTCCGTCGACGATCACCGGCCGCCGCGGCACCACCCGGTAGTCGGCCGGCGCGGCGTGGCGTCGCGACACGAAGTCGCGCACGCCGCGAATTTGTGTGCCAGGCGGTCCGCCGTCCACCACCACCGGCACCGACACGCAACCGGTGACGTAGTCGTAGTCGCAGTGGTCGAGGTAGGCCAGGATGCCGGCCCACATCAGCAGCACGACGGCGCCGTTGCGGTGCTCGTTGTGCACTACCGCCCGGCCCATCTCCACCAGTGAAGGCCGCAACGAATCCAGCGACCGAATGTCGAATTCTGTTGCGGTGTACAAGCCTCCGGCTGCCACGGCGCCGATCGGCGTCAGCATGCGATAGCAGCCCACCAGTTGGCCGGAGTTCTCGTCGCGCACCAGCAGGTGGTCGCAGTGCTCGTCGAAGCGATCGGCGTCGAGGCCGTCGCCGGTCAGCGCAAAGCCCGGTTCGCGGCTGAATACGTCGTAGCGCAGCCGCTGGGCCGATTCGATGTCAGCGGGATCCGTGGACAGCAACAGCGAATAACGCGGTTCTGTCGATGAACGTGGCCGCGAAGCGGGTATGAGGACCGATTCGGTACGCATGTGCGCCACTGTTGCTTCGTTGTTCAGCTAGCTGGCATCGCAGCCGTAACGTGTCCATGCACGGTAGATGACGATGTCGCAGCCCGATTCCAAACAATCGGAAGCGATCGCCGTTGCCTGGGTCACAAAATTGGTTCACTATTCAGCCGTGACGTCTGGCCACGCTGGGAACACCTTCGATCCCGACAAGCTGCGCCGCAAATACGCCGAAGAGCGGCAACGCCGCCTGCGGGCCGACGGTCTATCCCAATATGTCGAGATCGCGGGCGCTTTCAGCTCGTTCGGCGACGATCCGTGGGCTGATCCAGGCTTCCACCGCTGCCCGATCAAGGATTCCGTCGACGTCGCCGTGGTCGGAGCCGGCTTCGGCGGGTTGCTGATCGGGGCGCACTGCAGGCAACTCGGCGTCGACAGCGTCCGCCTGATCGACAAGGCCGCCGACGTCGGCGGAACCTGGTACTGGAATCGGTACCCCGGAATCGCGTGCGATGTCGAGTCCTACGTCTACATGCCACTTCTCGAGGAGCTCGGCTACGTACCGACCGAGAAGTACGCCAAGGGCGCCGAGATCTTGGAGCACTGCCGCCGCATCGCCGAGCACTTCGACTTGTACCGCGACGCATGCCTGCAGACCGAGGTACAGGAAATCCGTTGGGAGCCAAGCAATTCCTGGTGGCTCATTTCGACTGATCGCGGTGACGAGATTCGCGCCCGATTCGTGGCAATGGCCAACGGTTATCTGCAGAAGCCGAAACTGCCTGGAATTGAGGGCATCACCGACTTCAGCGGACACACCTTCCACACCAGTCGTTGGGATTACCACTACACCGGTGCGGATTTGAGCGCGCTGTCCGACAAGCGGGTCGGAATCGTCGGCACCGGCGCGACCGCCATCCAGTGCGTGCCGAGGCTCGCCGAGGCGGCCGGACGCTTGTTCGTCTTTCAGAGAACCCCCTCGACAGTCGATGTGCGGGCCAATCGTCCGACCGAACCGGACTGGGCCGCGTCCCTGGAACCGGGATGGCAGCGGCGGCGGATGGAGAACTTTCAAATCCTCACAGCCGGTGGGTCGTCGGATGAGGATCTGGTCGACGACGCGTGGACCAGCCTCACGAGGAAGATGCCGATCGTCAACGAAGGTGGCCCGAACGCCGCCGAACTCGCCGACTTCGCAAAGATGGAGGAGATCAGAGCCAGGGTCGAGGCCATCGTCGCCGACTCCGCGACCGCCGAGGCGCTCAAACCCTGGTACGGCTACTACTGCAAGCGACCGTGCTTCCACGACGAGTACTTACAGACGTTCAACCGCGACAACGTCACCCTGGTCGACACCCACGGTCTCGGAGTCGAGCAGATCACCGCGGGCGGCGTCGTGGTGGACGGCGTCGAATACCCGCTGGACTGCCTGATTTTCGCCACCGGGTTCGAGGTCGGCACCAGCTACTCGCAGCGCACCGGCTTCGACATCATCGGCCGCGACGGGCTCACCCTCACCGACAAGTGGTCCGACGGCGTTCGCACTCTGCACGGCCTGCACGTCAACGGTTTCCCGAACTGCTTCATCGAGAGCATCGCCCAATCCGGCTTCACGGTGAACTTCCCCTACCTGATCGACACCCAGTCCCGTCACATCGCGTGGGTGATCGCGTGGGCGCTGCGACACGACGCCGCCGAAGTCGAGGCCACCGCCGACGCCGAGGCCGCCTGGGTCGACACCGTCGTCGAACGCTCCAGCGTCATCGCCGGCCGGCGTGAGGCATGCACCCCCGGTTACTACAACCGCGAGGGCCAGGCGAGCGCACGACTCAACAAAGACAGCTTCTTCTTCGGCAGCCCAACCGAATACGCCGACATCCTGGCGGCCTGGCGTACCACCGAAACCTTCGAGGGCTTCGACATCCGGGTCGGCTAGACAGCGATCCGCAGCACCAGTCGCTGCTTCGATCCGCGCGCCAGAATGCGCTCGATGAATGTCACCACGGTGAACTCGAATCCGTACTTGCGGTGGATCGCGCCGGCCAACCGGTCGACGGTGGCGGGCTCGGTGATCACCTCGGCGACACCCTCGACCGCCTGAGCGCCGTCGTGGACCTTCCCGCGACGGCTGCACGGCACCAGCAGCACCCGCGGATTGTTTTTGGCCCGCTTGGCCTTCCAACTGTCGGCGGGCGTCCACACGAAAAGGTGATCACCGTCCCGCCCGATCCACATCGGCGTCGCCACGGCAGTGCCGTCCTTCTTGAACGTCGTCAGCGATACGAACTTCTCGCCGCCCAGTGCTGACACTGCGTCTGACATCGCGCCCCCCTGGTTCAGATTCTGTTCGCGAGGGTATGGCAACCGGTATGAGTTCCGACACCCGGCGCTGGTGTTTCGCCGACCAGCTCGGGCCGCACTTCCTGGACGAACCCGATCAGCCGGTACTACTGGTGGAATCGCAGGCGGCCTTCACCCGGCGCCGCTTCCACCGCCGCAAGGCCCACCTGGTGTTGTCCGCGCTGCGCCACCGCGCGGCCGAACTCGGCGACCAGGCCACGTTCCTGCAGACCCGCACCTATCGGGAGGCGCTCGACACACTGGACGAGCCCCTCAGCGTGTGCCAGCCCACCTCGTGGGCCGCGGACCGGTTCGTCCGGTCGCTGCCGGACGTCGAGGTGCTGCCGGCCCGCGGATTCTGCACCGACCGCGAAGCGTTCGGCTCGTGGGCCGACGGGCACCGATCTTTGAAGCTGGAGAACTTCTACCGCGACGCGCGCAAGCGTTTCGACCTACTGATGGACGGCAACCAGCCCGCGCAGGGGCGGTGGAATTTCGATGCCGACAATCGCGAGCCGGCGCCCAAGAGCGGCGATCTCGGGATCGAGGCGCCGTGGCGGCCCGACGAGGACGAGATCGACGAGCAGGTCCGCGAGGACCTCGACCGCTGGGAACGCGACGGCGATGTGTCGTTTGTCGGCCGTGACGGCCCTCGCGAGTTCGCTGTCACCGCGGCCGAAGCGCAACAGGCGCTGAAAGTGTTCATCCGGGATCGCTTGCCGCACTTCGGCCCTCACGAAGACGCCATCCTCAGTGGCGATCGTTTCGTGGCACACAGCCTGCTGTCGGCACCGATGAATCTCGGGTTGCTCGACCCGCTGGACTGCGCGTACGCCGCCGAGGATGCCTACCGCTCGGGTAAGGCCCCACTGGCCAGTGTCGAGGGATACATTCGGCAGCTGATCGGCTGGCGCGACTACATCTGGCATGTGTACTGGCACTTCGGGCGGGGCTACCGGCGGCGCAACGCGCTGGACGCTCACGCCCGGGTGCCGAAGTGGTTCGCCGAGCTGAACGCCGACGCAGTGGAGGCGAACTGCCTCAAGGACGTGCTGGCGCAGGTCCGCGATCACGGCTGGGTGCATCACATTCCGCGGCTGATGGTGCTGTCGAACTACGCACTGCAGCGCGGCTGGAACCCCGCCGCGATGACCGACTGGTTCCATCGCTGCTTCGTCGACGGTTACGAGTGGGTGATGGTGGCCAATGTGGTGGGCATGTCCCAGCACGCCGACGGCGGGCTGATGGCGACCAAGCCGTACGCCTCCGGTGGCGCGTACATCAACCGGATGAGCAACTACTGCGGCGATTGCCGCTACCGCCCCGGCGAGCGGGTGGGCGATCACGCGTGCCCGTTCACCGGTGGCTACTGGTGGTTCCTGGACCGCAATGCCAAACACCTTGCCAACAACCAGCGGATGAATCAGCCGCTGGCCGGAATGCGTCGGCTCCGCAATCTCGACGACGTCGTCGAGCAACAGCGAAGCCTGGGCGGGCGCGCCCCGTAATGCTTGCCGTCGACCGATTCATCGCGGCACCACCGTCGGTGGTGTGGGGCATTCTGGTTGACCTCGAAGCCTGGCCGATATGGGGACCGACGGTCAGCGGGGCCTCGCTCGATCACCCGTACACGAGCTTGGACTCGGGTGTAACCGGCACCGTGCGTACGTCGTTGGGCATTTCCGCCCCGTTCACCATCACCGAGTTCGAACCCGGCCGGCACTGGGCATGGAGAGTGGCCGGCATCCCGGCAACCCATCACCGAGTCGAGCCGGCCGACGGCGGCGCGCGAGCCAGCATGTCCGCTCCGTCGTGGGCGGCCGTCTATTTGTCGGTGTGCGCGATCGCGCTACGCCGCATCGAAGCCATCGCCACCGCTGGCCCCTAGTCGGCCGTCACCACCCCATGGATCCCGGAATTCCCTTGAAGGGTCCGACAATCCAACTGGTGACCCAACCGCCGTAGAAACCACCCGGCTGCGGCGTGACCTCTTCTCCGTTGACGGTGCAACGATCCACCGCGGCCGCCATCACTGCGACCGCCCCTGTCAACGCTTCGAAACCGTGGGTGGGTCGCAGATATGTCCACGCCGCCCGTGGCGCGACCCGGCCATCGGCAGACAGATCGTAATACGTTGCCTGGCCCTTCCATTCGCACCACGAGGCGCCCTCAGCGGGACGCAGCACCCCGGCCTCGAAGGCGGTATCGGGCAGATAGTAGGTCGGCGGGTGACTGGTCTCGAGCACCCGCCAGCCGCGGGTGGTCGACGCGACCGTTCGCCCGCCCAGCTCCACGGTGATCGAGCCGGCGAACTCCTCCAGCCGCGGCGGACGCGGGTAGTCCCACACCGACTCCTGTCCGGGTCCAGGTTTGTCGGGGGTCGGCCAGCTAGTCATACCGCTATTGTGCCCCGCTTCACACCATGTGTGACTTGGCGCTCGGCGGGTAGTCTCCACCGTCGGGTCGCAGCCTTGCGGCCCCTGATGAAAGCGGGTCTCGTGGCGGAAGCAAAGCGCATCGAGCAGTGGCCGGGCAGGGCCTACCCGCTAGGCGCCACCTACGACGGATCGGGCACGAATTTCGCCGTGTTCAGCGAGGTCGCCGAGAAAGTCGAGCTCTGCCTGTTCGACGCCGACGGCACCGAGTCCCGGGTGACGCTGAACGAGGTGGACGGCTTCGTCTGGCACGGCTTTCTGCCGACTGTCGAACCGGGCCAGCGCTACGGCTACCGGGTGCACGGGCCTTACGACCCGGCCGAGGGCCAACGGTGTAACCCCAACAAGCTGTTGCTCGACCCCTACGCAAAAGCGATCGACGGCAACTTCGAATGGCACCAGTCGCTGTTCAGCTACAACTTCGGTGACCCCGACAGCCGTAACGACGACGACTCCGCGCCGCGCATGCCGAAGTCGGTCGTGATCAACCCGTTCTTCGACTGGGGCAACGACCGTCCGCCGGACCACGGGTACGCGGACTCGGTGATCTACGAGACGCACGTCAAGGGGCTCACTCAGTTGCACCCCGACGTTCCTGATCGGATGCGCGGCACCTACGCCGGCATCGCGCATCCGGCGATCATCGATCACCTCAAGGGTTTGGGCGTCACGGCGATCGAGCTGATGCCTGTGCACCACTTCGCGAACGACTCCACGTTGGTGGACAAGGGGCTGTCAAACTACTGGGGCTACAACACAATCGGCTTCCTGGCGCCCGACTTCAAATACACCTCCAGCAACACGCCCGGTGGCCAGGTGCAGGAGTTCAAGACCATGGTCCGCGCCCTGCACGACGAGGGCATCGAAGTCATTCTCGACGTGGTGTACAACCACACCGCCGAGGGCAACCACTTGGGCCCCACCCTGTCCATGCGCGGGATCGACAATGCCGCCTATTACCGCTTGGTCGACGACGACCGGCAGTACTACATGGATTACACCGGCACCGGCAATACTCTCCATGTCGGCCATCCACACACATTGCAGCTGATCATGGATTCGTTGCGGTACTGGGTGACCGAGATGCACGTCGACGGTTTCCGTTTCGACCTGGCCTCCACCCTTGCCCGCGAGTTCTACGACGTCGACCGGCTGTCGGCGTTTTTCGAACTCGTGCAACAAGATCCAATTGTCAGCCAGGTGAAGCTGATCGCCGAGCCCTGGGATGTCGGACCGGGTGGCTACCAGGTCGGTAACTTCCCGCCGCAGTGGACGGAATGGAACGGTAAGTACCGCGACACTGTTCGCGACTACTGGCGAGGCGAGGCGGCGACGCTGGGCGAGTTCGCCTCCAGGCTGACCGGCTCGGCCGACCTCTACGAGTCCACCGCGCGGCGGCCGGTGGCGTCGATCAACTTTGTGACGGCGCACGACGGCTTCACGTTGCGCGATCTGGTGTCCTACAACGAAAAGCACAACGAGGACAACGGCGAGGACAACAACGACGGCGAGAGCAACAACCAGTCCTGGAACTGCGGCGTCGAGGGTCCGACCGACGATCCCGAGATCAACGATCTGCGCGCTCGCCAGCAGCGCAATTTCCTCGCGACAACGCTTCTGTCTCAAGGTGTTCCGATGATCTGCCACGGCGACGAACTCGGTCGCACGCAGAACGGCAACAACAACGGCTTCTGTCAGGACAACGAGATCACCTGGGTGCACTGGGACAAGGCCGACGAAGATCTGGTGGAGTTCACCCGCTCGGTGTCGGCCCTCCGGGCGTCGCATCCGGTATTCCGACGTCGACGGTTCTTCACCGGCTTACCGGTGCGGCGCCGTGGCGCCGAAGGTCAGCCCGATATCTCGTGGTTTCGCCCAGACGGGTCGGAGATGACGGACGACGACTGGGGTTCGGGGTTCGGCAAATCGGTTGCGGTCTACTTGAACGGTTTGGGCATCCCCGACCTCGATGCCCGCGGCCAGCGGGTCACCGACGACTCGTTCATCATGTGCTTCAACGCCCACCACGAGCCGATTGAGTTCACCTTGCCCCCCGAGGAATTCGGCTCGGCGTGGACACCCGTCGTCGACAGCGCGGTCTTGGCCGGCGCTCCCGAAGAGGCACAACCAACTCCTGCCGGCGACACCGTCAAGGTCGCCGGGCGGGCGATGGTGGTGCTGCAGGCCTACAACGAGTAAGCCTGCAGCACAACCGATGTCGATCAGCCGTGCGGAGCCTCGGAGATCTTGCTGTCGGGCTTGCCCAATGTCTGGCAGTAGGTGGCCGCCGACAACCTGGTGGCGGTGATCTGCAGATTCGCCGGTTCAGCACCGCTCTTGTCCTTGAGCATTTTGCTGATCTCTTCGTTCTGCTTCTTTTCGTCCTGCGTGGTGAAGTCCTTGCACTTGGTGTCACCACCGGTGTTGATGACCTGTGAAGCCGAACAACCACTGAACAGAACCGCTGCGATCGCGATCGCCGCGGGCGCCATTGCCTTCATTGTCGAGCCCTTTCCTGGGAGGTTAAGCACCTGTCTTTTCACCCGGGCGGAGGATTTCAAACCTCGTCGGGCCGTCACGCCGGCGATTGCCGGATCCGGATTGGCCCGCGTGCCGGCCGGCGCGGATCGACGACGTCACCGCGCTGCGTGATGTCCACGTCGCCGTCGCGCGCCAATTCGAAAGCGATGCTGCGACTCAACTCCGTGAGGTCGCGCCACTCGGAGCCACCGACCGCCCGGGCCGCATCCGAGGGACAGATGCTCGAAGCAGGCCCGCGATGGTGGGTGAGCGCCGTGATCGCGGCCCGCAGGCGGGTCGCAGCCGACCCGCTGCCGAGCGCGGTCTTGGCGGCTTGGGCCCCGGGACCGTCGCCGTCAGCCGCCCGGGTCAGCTCGCGATGGGGATCGCTGCTCATAGAGCCAGGCTAGGCCCGCGACGACAAAGCCCCCGACACGCGCAGACGTGCGGGGGCGTTGTCGCGACGGATCAGCCCTTGCGGGTCTTCACCGCCTCGGTGAGCTGGGGCGCGACCTTGAACAGGTCGCCGACGATGCCGTAGTCGGCGATCTCGAAGATCGGCGCCTCTTCGTCCTTGTTGACCGCGACGATCGTCTTCGAGGTCTGCATTCCGGCGCGGTGCTGGATGGCACCGGAGATGCCCAGCGCGATGTAGAGCTGCGGCGAGACGGTCTTGCCGGTCTGACCCACCTGGAACTGGCCCGGGTAGTAGCCGGAGTCCACCGCGGCGCGCGATGCGCCCACAGCGGCACCCAGCGAGTCGGCCAGCTCCTCGACGACGGTGAACTTGTCGGCGCTGCCGACACCGCGACCACCGGAGACCACGATGGTGGCCTCGGTGAGTTCCGGGCGGTCGCCGGCGACGGCGGGCTCGCGAGAGGTGATCTTGGTGGCGTTCTCGGCGGGCTCGGGGACCTCGACGTCGACCTTTTCGCCGGCGCCGTCGGACGGCTCGGCGTCGATCGCACCCGGACGCACCGTGATCACCGGGGTGTCACCGTTGGCCTGACCTTCGACGGTGAACGCGCCACCGAAGATGGACCAGATCGCCTTGTTGTCGGCCTGTACGTCGACGACGTCGACCAGCAGACCCGAACCGATCCGGGCGGCGAGCCGGCCCGCGACCTCTTTGCCGTCGGCGTTGGCGGCCAGCAAAACGGCTGCCGGAGAGGCGGATTCGGCCAACGATGCAAGCACATCGACGATCGGGGTGACCAGGTAGTTCTCGGCGTTGTCGGACTCGGCGACGTAGATCTTCGCGGCGCCGGCGGACTTCAGCCCGTCGATGAGCGGCTCGGCGGTTCCGGGCTTACCCACCACAACGGCGGCCGGTTCACCCAAAACGCGTGCCGCGGTGATCAATTCGGCGGTGACCTTCTTGACAGCGCCTTCAGCGTGCTCGACGAGCACCAATACTTCAGCCATGAGTTGTTCCGTGTCTTTCGGTTAAAGGTTTACGTCTCAGATGATCTTCTGGCCGACCAGGTACTTGGCGATGTCGTTGCCGCCCTCGCCCTCGTCGCTGACCTTCTCGCCCGCAGTCTTCGGCGGCTTGGGTGTTGACGTGAGCACCTTGGTACCGGCGTTGTCCAAACCGACCTCGTCGGCCTCGACACCGATCTCGGCCAGCGTCAGCTTGGTGACTTCTTTCTTCTTGGCGGCCATGATGCCCTTGAAGGACGGGAAGCGCGGCTCGTTGATCTTCTCGTTGACGCTCACGACGGCGGGCAGCGTGGCCTCGACCGCGAACACGCCGTCGTCGGTCTCGCGCTCACCGGAGATCTTGTCGCCCTCGAGCGAGAGCTTGCGCAAATGGGTCAGCTGCGGCAGGCCCAGGTACTCGGCGATGACGGCCGGAACCGCGCCGCCGGTGCCATCGGTGGCCTCGTTGCCGGCGATGACCAGCTCGGTGCCCTCGATGGTGCCCAGTGCCCGCGCCAGCGCCCAGCCGGTCTGGACGACGTCCGAGCCGTGCAGGCCCTCGTCGAGCAGGTGAACGGCCTTGTCGGCGCCCATGGACAGCGCCTTGCGGATGGCCTCGGTGGCGCGCTCCGGTCCGGCGGTCAACACGGTGACCGATCCCTCGGTGCCGTCGGCGGCTTCCTTCTCGCGAATCAGCAGCGCTTCTTCGACGGCGCGCTCGTTGATCTCGTCGAGCACGGCGTCGGCGGCCTCACGGTCCAGCGTCCAGTCGCCGTCCTTGAGTTTGCGCTCTGACCAGGTGTCCGGGACCTGCTTGATCAGGACCACGATGTTCGTCATGAGAGTGGCTCGTCCTCCTCGAGTGCGTTCTGCAGCGGCGAGCCGCAGAACAGTTTTTCGCGTCATGTGCGCACCGCACCCGCATGTTACTGACCGGTAACTTAGTGTGGTTTGCTATCACACCATAGCGGGTCGTCCTGCAGGTTCTGTCCCCCCGTGCCTTCGGAAGCGAGCGGCACCATGCTCCACTGACTGGAATACCCGAAGTCAAGCATTCGCGAACCCGTCGCCACGCGTTAGCCTGCCTATGCAATGAGCGCATTCATCCCTGACGTTCCGGACGTCGCCCTGCCGTTGACCGGCGAACGCACGATCCCGGGACTCGACGTCGAGAACTACTGGTTCCGCCGCCACGAGGTGGTCTACCAGCAGTTGGCGCAGCGCTGCGTGGCTCGCGACGTGCTCGAGGCGGGCTGCGGCGAAGGCTACGGCGCCGACCTGATCGCCGGGGTCGCGCGCCGGGTCATTGCCGTCGATTACGACCAGGCGACCGTGGCGCATGTGCGAGCGCGTTACCCCCGGGTCGAGGTGACGCACGGCAACCTCGCGCAGTTGCCGCTGCCGGACCAGTCGGTGGATGTGGTGGTCAACTTCCAGGTGATCGAGCATCTGTGGGATCAGCCACAGTTCGTCCGGGAGTGCGCTCGCGTTCTGCGGCCGTCCGGAGTGCTGATGATGTCCACCCCCAACCGGATCACGTTCTCACCGGGGCGCGACACCCCGATCAACCCGTTTCACACTCGCGAGCTCAACGCCGCGGAGATGACGGAGCTGCTGACCGACGCCGGCTTCACGTCGTTGTCGATGAGCGGCGTGTTCCACGGGGCGCGCCTACTCGAGATGGACGCCCGACACGGCGGCTCGATCATCGACGCCCAGATCGCCCGCGCGGTCGCCGACGCGCCCTGGCCGGCCGAGCTGATGGCCGATGTCGCGGCCGTCGAAGCCTCCGACTTCGTCATCGTCGAAGCGGACGGGGACGAGTCACATCACATCGACGACAGCCTGGATCTCGTCGCGATCGCGGTGCGTCCGTGACGCCGCCGACGACGGCGAGGCAGTCGGTGCCGGGGATGTTCACCCTGGTACTGCATACGCATCTGCCGTGGCTGGCACATCATGGCCGCTGGCCGGTCGGCGAGGAATGGCTGTACCAGTCATGGGCGGCGTCGTATCTGCCGCTGCTGCAGGTCTTGCGGCGGCTGGCCGACGAGGACCGGCGCCGGCTGATCACCCTGGGCGTCACCCCGGTGGTGATGGCGCAGCTCGACGACGCGTATTGCCTTGACGGGATGCATCATTGGTTGGCCAACTGGCACCTGCGCGCCACTGAGGCCGCCAGTGTCCGGCCCGGCGACACCAGTGACGGCTCCCCCGCTTCGGCTCCGGAAGCTCTGCGCGCCTTCGGAATTCGCGAGATGGCTGAAACCGAGCAGGCACTTGCTGATTTCACCACCCTCTGGCGTCACGGCGCCACCCCGCTGCTGCGACGACTGATCGACGCGGGCACTGTCGAGCTGCTGGGCGGCCCGCTGGCGCACCCGTTCCAGCCGTTGCTGAATCCGCGGCTGCGCGAATTCGCGCTGCGCGAAGGACTGGCCGATGCCCAGCAGCGGTTGGCGCACAAGCCAACTGGGATCTGGGCGCCCGAATGTGCCTACGCCCCTGGCATGGAGCGCGACTACGCCGCCGCCGGTGTGGGCCACTTCATGGTCGATGGGCCGTCGCTGCACGGCGACACCGCGCTGGGCCGGCCGGTCGGCGACACCGACGTGGTCGCGTTCGGTCGCGATCTGCACGTGAGCTATCGCGTGTGGTCGCCCAAATCCGGGTACCCGGGTCACGCCGCCTACCGCGACTTCCACACCTACGACCACCGCACCGGACTCAAGCCCGCCCGAGTCACCGGCCGAGGCGTGCCGTCGGACAAGAAGGCGCCCTACGATCCCGAGCGCGCTGATCGCGCGATCGACAGTCATGTCGCGGATTTCGTCGACGTGGTGCGCCGCCGGTTGCTGTCGGAGTCCGAGCGGATCGGACGTCCGGCCCACGTGATCGCGGCATTCGACACCGAGTTGTTCGGGCACTGGTGGTACGAGGGCCCGGCGTGGCTCGAGCGGGTGTTGCGGGCGCTGCCGGAGGCCGGGGTGCGGCTGGGCACGCTCAGTGACGCAGCCGGTGAGGGCTTCATCGGGAACGCCGTCGAATTACCGCCCAGCTCATGGGGTTCCGGCAAGGACTGGCAAGTGTGGTCCGGCGAGAAGGTCGCCGATCTGGTGCAGCTCAACGCCGAGGTCGTCGACACTGCGCTGACGTGCGTCGACAAGGCCCTGGCCCAGACCGCTTCGCTGGACGGCCCGACTCCCCGCGATCACATCGCCGATCAGATCCTGCGCGAGACACTGCTGACGGTCTCCAGCGATTGGCCTTTCATGGTGAGTAAGGACTCCGCCGCCGACTACGCCCGCTACCGGGCGCATCTGCACGCTCACGCCACCCGCGAAATCGCCGGAGCGCTGGCGTCGGGACGCCGCGAGGTGGCACAGCGGCTGGCCGACGGCTGGAATCGGGCCGACGGCCTGTTCGGCGCACTCGATGCCCGGAGGCTGCCGCGATGAGAATTTTAATGGTGTCCTGGGAGTACCCGCCGGTCGTCATCGGCGGGCTGGGCAGGCACGTCCACCATCTGTCGACGGCACTCGCCGCCGCAGGACATGAAGTGGTGGTGCTGTCACGCCGCCCGACCGGCACCGATCCGAGCACCCACCCGTCGTCGGATGACATCGACGAGAACGTCCGGGTCGTCGCCGCGGCGCAGGATCCGCACGAATTCACCTTCGGCACCGACATGATGGCGTGGACGCTGGCGATGGGCCACGCGATGATCCGCGCGGGGCTGGCGCTGAAACACCAGGGCACCGACGAACCGTGGCGTCCCGACGTGGTCCACGCGCACGACTGGCTGGTCGCGCACCCCGCGATCGCGCTTGCCGAATTTTACGACTTGCCAATGGTTTCCACGATCCACGCGACCGAGGCCGGCCGGCATTCCGGCTGGGTCTCCGGCCCGATCAGCCGGCAGGTGCACGCGGTCGAATCATGGCTGGTGCGCGAATCCGACAGCATCATCGCGTGTTCGGCGTCGATGAGCGAGGAGATCAACGAGCTGTTCGGACCCGGCCTGGCCGAGACCACGGTCATTCGCAACGGAATCGAGGCGGCGCGTTGGCCGTTCGCCCGCCGCAAGCCCCGCACCGGACCGCCGGAATTGTTGTACGTCGGCCGGCTCGAATACGAGAAGGGCGTGCACGAAGCGATCGCCGCGCTGCCGCGGATCCGCCGGGCCCACCCCGGCGCCACGCTGACCATTGCGGGCGAGGGCACCCAGCAGGACTGGCTCGTCGAACAAGCTCGTAAATACAAGGTGCTCAGGGCAACTCACTTCGTCGGCCGTCTCGACCACGACGATCTGCTGGCCACCTTGCATCGCGCCGACGCGGCGGTACTGCCCAGCCATTACGAGCCATTCGGCTTGGCGGCCCTGGAAGCCGCAGCTGCCGGCACCCCGCTGGCGACGTCGAACATCGGCGGCCTCGGCGAAGCCGTGATCGACGGCGAGACCGGTATGTCGTATCCGCCACGCGATGTCGCCCGGCTGGCCGAAGCAGTCATCGCTGTGCTCGACGATCCGGCTGCGGCCCAACGCCGCGCGCAGGCTGCCCGCGAACGCCTCACCGCGGATTTCGACTGGCACACCGTCGCCGACGAGACCGCGCAGGTGTACCTGTCCGCCAAGCGCGCCGAGCGTCAACCCCTTCCGCGGCTGCCGATCGTCGAACACGCCCTGCCGGATCGGTAGCGTCCGCCCGGCGCCGGGCCGGGGCTCTCGCAACGACCGGTGGAACTGTCGGCCGATATTCCGGGCGCGGGTACCGTCGGCCTCATGGGACTTGAGTATTCGAGTGTGATCGACGCACCCATCTACGACGTATTCGACTGGCATGGCCGGCCGGGTGCGTTCACCCGGCTCACTCCGCCGTGGTCACCGATGCGGCTGATCGCCGAGGCCGACTCGCTGGAGAACGGACGGGCCGAACTCGCGCTGCCCGGCGGTCTGCGCTGGGTAGCCGAGCACCAACCGGACGACTACGACCCGCCGCGCCGCTTCGTCGACGCCATCGGAGCCGACGGCCTCGCCTCCCTGCCTGCCAAGCTGGCCGTGCGTTGGCGGCACACCCATGACTTCGAGGAGGTCGACGGCGAACGGACGCGCGTGATCGACCGGGTCGATACGCCTGTCCCCGCGGCCGCGCTGCGGTCGATGTTCCGCTACCGGCACCAACAGTTGGCCGATGATTTCGCGGCACACCGGGAGGCGGCCGCCCGCGGGCTGAGCCCGATCACCGTCGCAATCACCGGCGCGTCCGGACTCGTCGGCGCTCAGCTGGCCGCCTTTCTGTCGACCGGCGGCCACCGGGTGATTCGTTTGGTGCGGCATTCGACCGCCGGACCCGATGAAAGACAATGGAATCCAGACGACCCGGATCCGGAGTTACTGGCCGGCGCCGACGCAGTGGTCCATCTGGCCGGAGCCTCGATCGCCGGTCGGTTCAACGATGAGCACCGCGCCGCGATCCGCGACAGCCGCATCGGGCCGACCCGCCGGCTGGCCGAGCTGATCGCGCAGTCGACCGACGGACCCAAAACGCTGGTCAGCGCGTCCGCGATCGGGTTCTACGGCTACGACCGTGGCGAAGAGTCGCTCACCGAGAGCAGCGAACGCGGCGACGGGTTCCTGGCTGACGTGGTCTCCGACTGGGAGGACGCGACGGCGCCGGCCGAGGAGGCCGGCATCCGCGTGGTGCGGGTGCGAACCGGGATCGTGCAATCCCCCGCCGGCGGCACACTCAAGCTGCTTCGACCGCTGTTCGCGGCTGGACTCGGCGGCCGACTCGGCAGCGGCCAGCAGTGGTTCTCATGGATCGGCATCGACGACCTCGTCGACATCTACCACCGGGCGCTGTGGGATACCGAACTGTCCGGGCCGGTCAACGCGGTGGCGGCCGAACCGGTGCGCAACGTCGACTACACCAACGTGCTGGCGCATGTGTTGCGCCGGCCGGCGCTGCTACCGGTACCGCCACTGGGGCCGAAAGTGCTGCTCGGCGAGCAGGGTGCGCGTGAACTCGCGCTGGCGAATCAGCGAGTGCTGCCTGCCCGGTTGCAGCAGGCCGATCATCACTTCCGCCGTCCCGACCTGGAACAGACGCTGCGGCACCTGCTGGGCAAGGGCTAGAGACCGCGCGGCGCCGCCCGCACCGCCTCGACGGCCGGCGCGTCTCCGTCGAAGTGGACGCGCACGGCGTCGCGGCCCGCGACGAACAGCAACAGCTCCTGCGGCTCACCGGTGATGGTCACGGGGTCACCACGGCCGACGCGGGCGATCCGCTCGCCGGCCGGAGTCTCCAGGGACACCTGAGCGGGCAGCTTTCGCAACATGATTCGGCTCATCAGCGCGAGCTGGCGACGCAGCGGTACGGCGGTGGCTTCGTCGAGCACCCGTGGCTCCCAGCCATCGACCGCACGGCGGACGTCCTCGTGATGGATGAACATCTCGCCGAGATTGGCGACGGGGTCCAGCAGCTTGAACGGCGAATACAGCGGCGGCCCGGATGCCACCTGGTCGACCAACGCGTCCCAGGTGTTCGATGTGGCGGTCTTGTCCTGGACCCCGGCGGTGTAGTCGGCCAGGAACGGAACCGCAATCCCCAGGGTGGCGTCCAGGCGGCGTTCGCGGACCACCAGGTGAGCGGCGAGATCAGTGGTGTTCCAGCCCTCGCAGAGGGTGGGCGCATCCGGGCCCACCTCGCGAAACGTCGCCACCAGTGCGTCCCGTTCACGTCGAGATGCGCTCATCTTTCGCCGCTCCTCTTCATCGCCTCGCTCCGCGCCGATACTTGCCGGTGCTACTCGTCCCCACCCTAGGTGAGATATCCCGCTGGCGAGGCGGGCATATGTTCAGTAAGTTAAAGTTTAATCTTGTGAAGCGAACCTGCGTGAGCAGCGCAAACGTGTTTGTGTTCGCGACGTAGGAGGTAAGCGTGAAACCGAACCGTGCCGGCGGTTTACCGGCTGACCGTTCGAGAGGGGCCTTCTAAGTGGGCGAGGTGCGTGCACTCTCTCTAGCCCCATCCGTGGCGCCTGCCGAGCTGGACCAGCAGTCGTGGTCGGATCCCGTGAAGTTCGAGGCGTGGCGAGTTGGGTTGCGCCGCAAGGTTCTCGACCATGTCAGCGACTTCGTGGACGGGCGGTGCTCGGCGGAACTGGCCGAGTCGGGCGTCGAAATCGCCGGCGACATCCTGGTGAATTTCGTGGCCGGTGGGAAGTGCCTGCGCTCGACCTACATGTACCTGGGCTGGCTGGCCGGTTGCCCAGACAGTGACGAAGCATTGTTCGCCTCCGCCGGATTGGAGTTGCTGCACGCGTTCGCCCTGCTCCAGGACGACGTCATGGACGCGGCCTCGACCCGCCGGGGCCGCCCGGCAGCGCACATTCAGTTCAGCCAGTGGCATCGCAAGCAGAATCTGTCTGGTCCGGCAGACCGATTCGGCGAATCGGCGGCCATTCTGCTGGGCGATCTCTGCCTGATCTGGGCCGAGCAGATGCTGCGCGAAAGCGGCCTCGAGTACCGGAGTCTGCAGCAGGCATGGCCGCGCTATGACGCCATGCGCACCGAACTCGCCGTCGGCCAATTCGCCGATCTGGCAAACGACATACGCGACCTGCCGTCGATGGACGCAGTGTTGGAGGTGGCGCGGCGCAAGTCGGGCAACTACACGGTGCGGCGCCCTCTCGAGATCGGCGCGGCCATGAGCAGCTGCAGCGATCGCACGGTGTCCGGGCTCGGCCGCTACGGCGAAGCGGTCGGTGAGGCCTTCCAACTGCGCGACGATCTGCTCGGGGTGTTCGGCTCCCAGGCGGTGACCGGCAAACCCGAGGGTCAGGACCTCATCGAACGCAAGGCGACCAGCGTGGTCATCGCCGCACACCAGCTGGCCGACCTGACGACACGACAAGAGTTGAATGAACTGATGAACGCGGGCAATCTCGATGACAGCGCCATCGAACGATGGCGGGCCGTGATCGTGGCGACCGGCGCCGTGCAATGGATCGAGGACACCATCGACGACCGAGTCACGTCGGCACTGAATGAGCTCGACCAGCTGAGAATCGGCGATCCGGTACGGGCGGCGTTGACCAACATGGCCGCCGTCTGCACGGAGCGGGCCGACTGATGCGCACCGTGAAGGGGCCGACCGGTCACGTGGTCGTCGTCGGCGCCGGCCTGTCCGGTCTGACGGCCGCGCTCCATCTGGCCGGGCGCGGACGCGAGGTGACCGTGGTCGAGCGGGAGGACTGGCCCGGCGGACGCGCCGGTCGCGCCGACATTCACGGCTACCAGCTCGACACCGGCCCAACGGTTCTCACCATGCCCGACATCATCGACGAGGCCTTTGCCGCGGTAGGTGAAAACCTGTCTGACCGCCTCGATTTGATCACGGTTGACCCCGCCTATCGTGCGCAGTTCGCCGACGGCAGCAGCATCGACGTACACAGCGACGCCGATCTGATGGCGAATGCGATCGCCCAGTTCGCCGGCGCCGCAGAGGCCGAGGGCTACCGCAAGCTGCGCGACTGGCTGACCCGGCTGTACCACACCGAGTTCAACGGGTTCATCGCCGAAAACTTCGATTCCCCACTGTCGCTGCTCAATCCACAGCTGGCACGCCTGACGGCCCTGGGCGGATTCCGCAAGTGGGACACCATGGTCAACCGCTACATCTCCGACTCGCGGCTACGTCGAGTGTTCACCTTCCAGTCGCTGTACGCCGGCGTCTCGCCGCGGAAGGCCTTGGCGGTCTACGCGGTGATCGCCTACATGGACACCATCTCCGGCGTCTACTTCCCTCGCGGTGGAATGCGCGCACTGCCCGACGCCCTGGCCGCGGCGGCGACCGACGCCGGTGTCCGTTTCGTGTACGGCGCGACGGCGACCGGCCTGGAGCGCAGCGGCGGCCGGGTGAAGGCCGTGCTCACCGACACCGAGCAGCGGATAGCCTGCGACGCCGTGATCTTGACGACCGAGCTACCCACCACTTACTCGTTGCTGGATCGCACACCGCGGCGCCCGGGGGGCCTACGGCCCGCGCCCTCCGCGGTGGTCGCGCATATCGGCCGTCGACAGTCACCGTCGGCCAATCATGGTCTGGCACACCACAACATCATCTTCGGCGGGGAGTGGGATCAGACCTTCACCGACATCATCCGCGACGGACGGTTGATGCGAGACCCGTCACTGCTCGTCACCTGCCCGACGGCCAGCGACCCGAGCCTGGCCCCGCGCGACCACGACTTGTTCTACGTGCTGGCCCCGGCGCCGAACCTCGAGCGCGGCGTCGTCGACTGGTCACGTATCGGCGAGAGTTACACCGAGCAGCTCATGGATATCGTTGGTGCGCGGCTGATTCCAGGTTTCCGAGACGGCGCCGAGGTGCTGCACGTCGTGAATCCCGAGGACTGGGCGGCGCAGGGGATGATCGCCGGCACGCCGTTCTCGCTGGCCCACACCTTCGCCCAGACCGGACCTTTCAGGCCGGCCAACACCGTGCGCGGCGTGGACAATGCCGTCTTGGCCGGATCGTCGACCGTTCCCGGTGTCGGCGTGCCTACCGCGATGATCTCCGGCCGGCTCGCGGCCGACCGGATCACCGGTACCGCGACCGGATCGGCGCGGACCGTCATTGCGAAAGCCGGCCAATCGTGATCCGCACCGAACTGAGCGCCGCAGGTATCGACGATCCGGATCTGCGTGGCGCATACCGACGCTGCCGGGTACTCAACGCGGCACACGGGCGCACTTTCTTTCTGGCCACCCGCCTGCTGGCACCGGATCAACGTCCGCCTATTCACGCCCTTTACGGCTTTGCGCGCTACGCCGACGACATCCTCGACGACTTCGATCCGTCCCTGGACACCCCGACCCGCGCCGCTCGCCTCAAGCAGCTGTCGGACCAGTTCTTCTCCCCCGTCGAGCATCCGGACAACCCGGTGCTCGCCGCGGTGCGGGACACCGCGCGGCGCTACGCCATCGACGACCAGCTGTTCGACGACTTCCTGACCTCGATGCGGATGGATCTGACGATCACCGACTATCCGGATCGCGACGCGATCAACCTGTACATGAAGGGCTCGGCGGAAGCGATTGGCCTGCAAGTACTTCCGATCCTGGGTACCGTCGCGGACCGTGGCGCGACAGCACCGCACGCCGCGGCGCTGGGACGGGCATTCCAGCTGACGAACTTCCTGCGCGACATCGACGAGGACCTGGTGCGTGGACGCGTCTACCTGCCGGCCGACGAGCTCGCCGCCCACGGCGTCGATCGCGACGTACTGATGTGGTGCCACTACAACCGGCGGACCGACCCGCGGGTGCGCAACGCACTGGCCGAGCAGCATGACATCGCGCGTCAGATCTACCGGTTCGCCGCGCAGGGTGTTCCGATGCTGCAACCCCGTTCACGACCGTGCGTCGACGTCGCGTTGCGGCTGTACTCAGAGATCCTCGATCGCATCGAAGCCAGCGACTTCGCGGTGTTCACCCAGCGCGCGTCCGTCGGTAATGCGCGACGGCTGCGCGTCGCCGGCGCCGGTCTGGTCCGGTCGTGGCGGGCTCGGTTGACGCACTCGGCGGCAGCAGGTGATCGCAGTTTCGGTGCCGCCTGATGGACCGGTGGCAGTATTTGATCGTGCTCGGTGCGTGCCTGGCGATCACTCTGCCGCTGGAGATCTTTCGTCCCGGCGTGTACCGCCAGGCGTGGCGAGCCGCGCGCGCGGTGTTACCGGTGGCGGCGGTGTTCGTGCTGTGGGACGAGGTCGCGATCGCACTGCGCATCTGGACCTACAACCCGGCCTACGTCACCGGAGTGGAGCTCCCCGTCCACCTGCCGATCGAGGAAGTCTTGTTCTTCCTGGTGATACCGTTGTGCGCCTTGCTGACCTACAACGCCGTGAACGCCATCCTGCGAACGGTCAAGCGCCGATGACCGGCGTCGGCTACACCCTGCCGGCGGTGCTCTCAGTGCTGGCCGTGTTGGCGCTTGAGCTGTTGGCGTTGCGCACCGGGCTTTTTCGCCGCCCGGCTTACTGGTTGTCGATGGTGATCGTGATCGGATTTCAGTGTCTGACCGACGGCTGGCTGACCAAGCTGAGCGCCCCGATCGTGATCTACGACAACCGGCAGACCAGTGGGATCCGGTTTCCGTTCGACATCCCGATCGAAGACTTCTTGTTCGGCTTCGCCTTGGTCACCGCCGTCCTGCTGCTATGGGAGCGACAACGTGAGCGTCAGTAACACCGGCCTGCCCCGCACCGAGGTGCCCGCCGCCTTCGACGTGGGCGCTTACGCCTACGACCGGCTCGTCGGCACCAGCCCGGGATACCATGCCCACCTTCGGCTTTCGGCCCAACGTCTGCAGCTGCCGGACGAAGGCCGCGGATTGCGGTTGCTCGACGCGGGATGTGGCACCGGGGCGTCGACGGCGGCGCTCCTGAGTGTCGCGCCGCACGCCGAGATCGTCGCGATCGACGCGTCGAGCGGCATGCTCGACCAGGCCCGCGCAAAGTCCTGGCCGTCGTCGGTGCGCTTCGTCCACACTCCGGTCGAGGGTCTCGCCGAAAATGGCATCGTCGGCCCGTTCGACGGGATATTGGCCGCGTACCTGATCCGCAATCTCGCCGACCCCGACACCCAGTTGCGGGCGCTGCGTACCCTGCTGGCACCCGGCGCGCCGCTGGCGGTGCACGACTACTCGGTGCGCGACTCCCGCGTCGCCACCACGATCTGGCACGCGGTGGCGTGGGGCATCATCATTCCGTCCGGCTGGTTGCGGACCCGCGACGCGACGCTCTACCGGCACCTGTGGCGAAGCGTGTTGACCTTCGACGGCGCAACCCGTCTGCGGCAGCGGATGCACGACGCCGGCTTCGTCGATGTGCGCAGCGAAACCATGCCGGGCTGGGAAGCCAACATCGCGCACACATTTCTGGGCAACGCGCCGACATGACCGACCGACACCGCCGCGTCTTCCCGGCACCGCCAGGTCGACACAGCGCCGACGCGCTGTCCGCACAGCCGCGGGCCGTCGTAGTCGGCGCAGGCATCGCGGGACTCGCGGCGGCGACCGGACTGGCGGAACGCGGCATCGCGGTCGACGTGATCGAGCGCGAGCAATACCTGGGCGGTCGGGTCGGCGGCTGGACCGACCAGGTAGACGGTGTCGAGCTGGCCATGAACCGCGGTTTCCACGCCTTTTTCCGGCAGTACTACAACTTGCGCGCACTGCTTCGCCGCGCCGACCCGACGTTGTCGATGCTCACCGCGGTCGACGACTATCCGCTCATCGACGGGGCGGGCCGGCGGGACTCGTTCCGCGGTCTTCCCCTCACCCCGCCGTGGAACGCGCTCGTATTCGCCTTGCGCAGCCCGACATTCCGGATCGCCGACCTTCTCAAGATCGACGCGCGAGCAGCAGCGCCGCTTGCCGCGGTGTCGGTGCCGGACATCTATCAGCGACTCGATCACATCGACGCCGAAACGTTCCTGAAGAGCATCAACTTCCCCGAGGCCGCGCGACATCTGGCCTTCGAGGTCTTCTCGCGCAGCTTCTTCGCCAGCCCCACCGACCTGTCCGCGGCGGAGTTGGCTGCGATGTTCCATATCTACTTCCTCGGGTCCAGCGAGGGACTGATCTTCGACGTCGCCAACCGCAATTTCGACACAGCGCTCTGGACTCCGCTGCAGCGCTACCTCGAGGGCTTGGGAGTTCGCTTCCATCAAGGTGTTTCGGTGGCGAGCGTCGAGAGCGGTGACGGCGAGACGTTTCACGTCGACGCCGGCGACGGTGTTCGTCTGGACGCCGACGCAGTGGTGCTGGCAACCGATATCGGTGGACTGCAACGGATCGTCGAAGCGTCACCGTCGCTCTGCGACGACATGTGGCGGGCACGGATCAAACGGCTGCGCACTGCGCCGCCGTTCCTGGTGCAGCGACTGTGGCTGGACCGTCCGGTGGCCGGCGACCGGCCGCCCTTTCTGGGGACCTCCGGGCACGAGCCCGTCGACAACATCAGCGTCTTGGAACGCTACGAGCGCGACGCCGCTGACTGGGCCCGACGCACGGGCGGCTCTGTGGTCGAAGTGCATTCGTACGCAGTCGAATCCGCGCAGCCCGAAAATGCCATGCTCGACCAACTGCACAAGCTCTACCCCGAGACCACCGAAGCGAAGATCGTCCACGAACGCACGCTGGAGCGCAACGACTGTCCGCTGTTCGCCCCGGGCACCTATGCGCAGCGGCCGACCGTCGTGACGCCGCAGCCGGGACTCTTGCTGGCCGGCGACGGTGTGCGCATCGACTTGCCGGTCGCCCTGATGGAGCGGGCGGCCACCACCGGCTGGACCGCCGCCAACGAGGTACTGCAGCGCTGGGGAATCGCCGGCCACGAACTCCTCACGGTCCCCACCCAGGGCCGATCGGCACTGCTGCGTCGTCTCGCCGGCCGAGAAAAGGTATCCCGATGAGCATCACTGACAACGTGCGACAACGCTGGCCCAAAGATTGGCCGCTGCAACCGATTCCAGCCGGAACCTGGACAGGCCAGCGCCCCACCTACGCCGACGCCTCCCCCGCCGTCATCAACGCCGCGCTCGACCGGTCACAGCGGCGACCGACCGGCAACTGGTATGCGTTCGCCGCCAGCCGCGAGGTGCGCGCGGGCCGGCCACTCGGCACCCGGGTCGCCGGTACCGAACTGGTCGCATGGCGTGATCGGCAATCCCGACTGTGCGTCGGACCCCGCAGCTGCCCTCATCTCGGCGCCGACCTCGCGACCGCCGCCGTTCACGACGGAGAGCTGATCTGTCGCTGGCATGGCCTGTGCCTCGGCCGCGACACCGACGAATTCGGTTGGCGCACATTGCCCAGCTACGACGACGGGGTGCTGGCGTGGGTCCGGCTGGACAGCGTCGGCGGCGAGGAACCGCGTGATCAGCCGATCATTCCGGCTCGGCCGGACGGCGACACCATCGACGCAGTCGCCAGCATGGTCGGCACCTGCGAACCGTCCGACATCATCGCCAACCGGCTCGACCCTTGGCACGGGGCGTGGTACCACCCATACTCATTCACCCAGCTCGAGGTCTTGACCACGCCAACCGAAGAGGTGGACAGCTTCCTGGTGGCGGTGACCTTTCGCATCGGACGCGTCGGGGTGCCCACCATCGCCGAGTTCACCAGTCCCGAAGCGCGCACGATCGTGATGCGGATCGTCGACGGCGAGGGCGTGGGCAGTGTCGTCGAAACTCATGCCACGCCCATCGGTGCCGGCCCGGACGGTCGACCGCGAACCGCGGTGATCGAAGCCACGATCGCGCATTCGGGCCGGACGGGATTCAAACGCGCGCGGCGTGCCGCCCCCCTCATCACAGGGCTCATGAAAGTGGCTTCGGCGCGCCTGTGGAAAGACGATGTGGCGTACGCCGAGCGCCGCTATCAGCTGCGGGCCGGCACGTAGCCGGCGCTCGCCTTCGCGGTGACGTCCTTGGCGATCCCGGCGAACACTGCCCGCCGAAGCACGCCCGAGGCGGCCCAGAACAACTCACCCGGAAGTCCGTACGGCTGGAACACCACTCGCTGTCGATAGCGACAGCGACCCTGGGCCTCGTCACGCACCGACAACTCCAGCCAGAGCCGGCCCGGTAGCGGAACGTCTGCGCGTAACCGCAGTAGCCGGGGCTTGTCGACGTGTTCGATGCGCCACCAGTCCAGTGCCTCGCCCGCGTGAAGTGAATGATGCTGCGACTGTGATCGCTTGCCGTTCTTGTTGTTTCGTCCGGTCCAGCCGCGAAGCGCCCAGGCCGGAGGTGCTGCCGACCAGCCGTGTTCGTCACCGATCGACTCAAAGACCTTCCACAACGTCTCGGCATCGGCGTCGACGGAACGTTCGATCGCCTTCTCGTGCAGTGATCCACCGGCCCAGGCAGGGTCGGTGGGCAGCGGGTGCGCGGGCGGGTCCTCGTGACCCGGCCGCGACCAGCGGGTCTCCAGGTCGAGTTCACCCACGCGCGCCAGCGCGTCGATCACTGCGTCGTCGTAGTGCATCAGGCCGCCGTCGGGGTCCGGAATGTGTTCGGCGATGTCGTGCTCGCCGCATACGACGTCGTTTTCCAGCGAATCCATCAGCGACGTTGCCAGCGCGCGGGGCAGCGGAGTGATCAGGTTGACCCAGTGTGAGGACAGCCGGGGCGTCAGGATCGGAACTGGGATTGCGACGCGCTTGCGCAGGCCCGAGATTTTCGCGTAGCGGGCGCTCATCTTGGTGTAGGTGAAGGTCTCGGGACCGCCGATGTCGAAGGCCCGGCTCACCTCCGGAGGCAACTCTGCCGAGGCGGTCAGGTAATACAGCACATCACGCACCGCGATGGGCTGCACCCGGGTGCGCAGCCACCTGGGAGTGACCATCACCGGCAGGCGCTCCGTCAGGTAGCGCATGATCTCGAAGCTGGCCGAGCCCGCGCCGATGATGACCGCGGCGCGTAGTTCCACGGTGGGTACGCCCGACTTTCGGAGCAAGTCACCGACTTCGGCACGCGAGGCGAGGTGCGCCGACAGCTCTTGTTCGTCGGGAATGATGCCGCCGACGTAGACGATTCGCGAGAGTCCCGCTTGCTTGGCCGCGTCGGCGACGATCCGCGCCCCGCGCGCGTCGACCTTGACGAAGTCCGCGGCCAGCATCGAGTGCACCAGGTAGTAGAGAACCTCCTGGCCGTCCAGCGCCTCCCGCACCTGTTGTTCGTCGGTCACGTCACCTTCGACGACCTCGACGTCCTGGCGCCACGGCACGTCGTCGAGCTTGGCGGGGGTACGGGCCATGATGCGAACGTCGTGACCGGCCGACAGCAGTTCGGGAACGAGGCGCGTACCCAGGTAACCAGTGGCACCGAAGATGACACACCGCATCGCTCACTCCTTCGATTTTCCGATTTCAGTCGGCGCTGCCCGCCGCTCGGGAGGTATACCCGGTTTCGGCCTTTACGGACGGCGCCGAAGTCCCCTCATTCAACATCTACTTCACAAGCTTAATAGTTAAGTTTATAGTTGTATCTCACTGAGTGGTCCAGCAGCGTCCAGCGCAACGAAGTGGTGCGAACTGACCTCAGGAGTCTTCTTACTTCTCCAGAGAGGCGTCCCCATGGCAGCCAGCGAATTCAGTAAGGGCGACAAGGTCGCCTGGGAGAGCCACGGTCAGACGGTCACAGGCACGGTCGAAGAAAAGATCACTCGCGACACCACCGCTGCGGGGCGGAAAGTGCGGGCGTCCAAAGACGAGCCGCAGTACCGGGTCGTCAGCGACAAGACCGGGGCGGATGCAGTGCACAAACCAGAGGCGCTGAAGCGGCGGAAATCTTGATTGTCTGCTGCAGACCGCTGCCGAAAGTCTCCAACGTGGACTCGTCCAATCCCGAAGAGCTGGCGATGGATTCGCGATCCGACGCTTTCCTGCGCGTGACGCGCCTGGTCTCCGACCTTCACCTACAGACCTCGTTGGACATTCCCGCACTGCTGGGCCAATTGATCGCGGTCGCGGTGGAGTCGGTCCCGGGCGCTCGATACGGGGCGGTGACGGTGAGCACGCGTGGTCGCCTGAGCGAGGCCGAAGCGGCAACGGATCGCTATCCGATAGTGCTGGCCGACATTCAGAACCACTGTCACGAGGGACCGTCTCTGACCGCGGGCGCACTGCTGGAAAACATCCGCGTCGACGATCTCACCGACGACGATCGGTGGCCCCGATACCGGGACGAGGTGCTCTGTCAGACGCCGATCCGGTCGATATTGTCGCTGGGAATGTTCCGCGAGGGTGCCACTACGGCGTCGCTGGATTTCTACGCCGAGAGCACGCACGCATTCGACGACAGATCCGTCGATCTTGGCTCGATTTTGACGACGCACGCCGGGCTGGTGTGGAACATGGCCCGGCGTGATCAGCAGTTCCGCGCCGCGCTGACCTCACGCGACGTCATCGGCCAGGCCAAGGGACGGATGATGGAACGGTTCAACGTAGGTGCCGCCCGGGCGTTCGAGATGCTGAAGCTGATGTCACAGAACTCCAACACACCGATTGCCCAGGTGGCGCAACGCGTGGTCACCGGCGAAGTGTCGCCCGTCGGCGGCTAGCCAACGTCGTTGCATCGCTGGCGGTCTCACGCGCGGATTCAGATCCCCCCGCATGCACGGGACGCCACCGAAGCCCCAGGCGTGCCAGGGAGGGCCGGAAGCCGCAACAGCTGCGCCGACATTGTGTAAGGTTTTGGCGTATCGTCCCTGATCCATCGGTGCGTCTACCTGGATCAGAATCGCTGAAAAGGATGCGGTCGGGTGACTAAGCGGGGCATGGGCAGTTCACCTCCCAGCAGGTCGCAGCTCGAGAAGCTGATGTCGGCCGACATGCGGGCGGTCACCGCACAGTCCGACCGGATCGGCCGTTACTTCGCCCGACGGCACGATGTGAGCGGCAATGACTTTCACGCTTTGCTGCACGTCATGGTCGCCGAAACCGCGGGTAAGCCGTTGACGATGGCCCAGCTCCGGCAGCGGATGGATGTCTCTCCCGCGGCGATCACCTACCTGGTCGACCGGATGATCGACGCCGGACACATCCGGCGCGAATCGGATCCCGCAGATCGGCGCAAGGCGCTGCTGCGCTACGAGTCCAGCGGCATGGAACTGGCCCACGGATTCTTCACACCACTCGGCGTCCACTTGAGTGCCGCGCTCACCGATCTGCCCGACGAAGACCTAGCGGCCGCGCACCGCGTCTTCACCGCGATGATCGCAGCGATGTCGTCATTCGAAGGCGACCTCGTCGAGCAGACGACGGCGGCGCCTCCAGGACCCGCCCCCTCGCGCAATCTCGTCTGATTGCAACGCTTTCAGGGCCGGCAGGGTCACTGGATCGGCGCGACGCCGATCTGGCGCAGCGCCAACAAATCAGAAGCCCCCGCGCCGTGCAGGCAGATCCGCAGCTCCTCGATGAAGCGCTGCAACCAATCGACCACCGCTGCAGTCGATTCGATTGCCGCGGACAGCAAGGGGCGGGCTATCGCCACTACGTCGGCTCCCAGCGCGAGCGCCTTGGCCGCGTCCATTCCGGTGCGAATGCCTCCGGAGGCAACCAATGGGACGGTGGGCAGTGCCTCCCGCACCTCGACGATCGCTCGTGCGGTGGGGATGCCCCAGTCCGCCAGATCCGGGAAACGGACCTCGCCGTAGCGAACCAACTGCTCCACCCTCGCCCACGAGGTTCCGCCCGCACCGGCAACGTCGATTGCAGCCAACGGCAATTCGCCCGACTGACTGGTCAACTCGGCCACTGCAGCGGTGCCGATTCCGTGCCCGACCTCTTTGAGCAACACCGGATAATCCAGCGCAGTGGCAACTTCGCGCAAGCGATCGATCGAACCGGAGAAATCACCGTCGCCGTCGCGCTGAACAGCCTCCTGCAGTGGATTGGTGTGCACCGCAAGGGCATCCGCGCCGACTCGTTTGAGCGCGTTGGAGATGTCCTCGATACCCGCCACCGTCAATTGCGCGAGCCCGATGTTGCCGAACAACAACACATCCGGCGCCACGTCGCGAACAGCGAAGCTGGATGCCGCCTGCTCACCCAGGGCGGAGTCGAGCATGATCCGTTGGGAGCCCAGCATCATGCCGACGCCGAGCAGTTGTGCCGCCTCGGCCAGGTTCCGGTTGATCGTTGCCGACAGCTCGGCGCCGCCCGTCATCGCGCCGACCAGTATCGGGGCACGCAGCGGCGCGCCGAGAAACTGGGTGGACAGATCGATATGGGCGAGGCTGGTCTGCGTCAGCGCGTTGTAGGGCAAACGGTAGCGCTCGAGTCCGGTCGTGACTCCGGAGAAGGTCACCCGGTCGTCCAGACACACGTCGATGTGTCGTCGTTTACGGGTCGTCATTCCGTTCGAATCAGTCGGCACAGCACCCCCTCTCGCCTCACTCAATCGTCGGACCGCTCAAGTGATTTGAAGGATGCCAGATCATCTTGGTATCGCCGCATCGCCTCGATCAAGGCGGTGAACACCCGACTGGCTGCCACCAGGTCGGAGTCCGGCAACACCGCCATCGCGTCGTGCGAATGGCTCCCCAGCGGAGCGAAGAATGCGCGTGCGGTCGCGAGCCCCGAGTCGGAGTAGCGCAGGATGACTTTTCGCCGGTCCGCCGGATCGGACTCACGGGTGATGTGCCCGGACGCCATCATCCGGTCGACCAAGTAGGTGATGGCCGCACCCGAGAGGCCCATCCGCTGCCGCAATTCGCCCGAGGTGACCGGCTCACCCGCGGTCTCGGCGACCATGACGTGCATGAGCGCCCGAAAGTCGGTGGGCCGCACGTCATGTACCGCGGCGAAGGCCCGACCGATCTGTTCGGATTCCGCGGTCATGACGCGCAGATACGCCGATATCTGCTGCTCGAGTGCGGCCCGGTCGCCTGCGGTCTCTTCGTGGCTCATGTCCCGACCAGCTTATCTGCATATGAGCTTTACTTCAGTTGATTAATACTTAATTGACTGAAAGAATCGCCGAGTCGAAGGGATTTCAAGGTGAACAAACAGACGCTCGCAGCAACGACCCTCGCCGTCGGCGCGACCGCTGGTATCGGAAGTGTGGCCAGCCAACCCCAGATCACGCGGTGGTACTCCAAGCTCCGTAAACCGCGTTACGTACCGCCCAACGAGGTGTTCCCGATCGCATGGACAACGCTCTACGCCGACATCGCGGTGACGTCCGCCACGGCCATCGACCGCCTGCGTACTGCCGGCCGACACGACGAGGCCCGTAGCTACACGGTCGCGCTCGCCGCGAACCTGATCCTGAACGCCGGCTGGAGCTGGCTCTTCTTCAAGTACCAGAAGCTGGGCGCCTCGGCAGTGGGTGCAGCGGTGTTGGCTGCCAGCAGCGCCGACCTGGTCCGACGGACGGCTGCGGCCGATACACGGGCCGGGGTGGCACTCTCGCCGTATCCGCTGTGGTGCGCGTTCGCCACATTGATGTCTGGGCATATTTGGGTACTCAACCGCCGATGACTCAGGTGATCCGCTGATGCCCGCACTGTTGTGGTTCCGTCGCGACCTCAGACTGCGCGACCTCCCGCCACTGCTGCGTGCCGCCGCCGACAGCGACGACGTCTTGGCGTGTTTCGTGCTCGACCCTCGGCTGGAGGCTTCATCCGGCGACCGGCGGATGCAGTTTCTGTGCGACTCGCTTCGGCGGCTGCGCGACGATCTGGATGGTCGACTACTGGTGACCCGCGGCCGGGCAGAAGAACGAATTCCGGCGCTGGCCAAGGAAATCGATGCCCCGTCGGTGCACATCTCCGAGGATTTCTCACCGTACGGCCGACGACGCGACGACCGGGTTCGCGAGGCCTTGGGCGCCATACCTCTGGTGGCGACGGGATCGCCATATCTGGTATCGCCGGGACGCGTGACCAAAGACGACGGCGAACCCTACAAAGTGTTCACGCCGTTCTTCGGCCGATGGCGCGACATGGGCTGGCGGGCCGCGGCGCGATCGACGGCCAAGTCCGCACAGTGGGTCGACCCCGAGCAGTTGGGCAAACGGGCCGAACCGGTGGAGATACCCGACCCGGGTGCAGACCTGGATCTGCCCGCCGGCGAGGCCGCCGCGCGTGAGCAGTGGAAGAAATTTCTGGCCAAAGGACTCGAGAATTACGGCGAAGACCGCAACACGCCGAGCACCGACGGCGGCACCAGCCGGATGTCGGCCCACCTCCATTTCGGGACGATCCACCCGCGGACCATGGCGGCCGACTTGGACCAACGGCGTGCAGGCGCGCGAGCTTTTCTGCGGGAGTTGGCTTTTCGCGACTTCTATGCGGCGGTACTGCACCACTGGCCGAGGAGTGTCTGGTGGAACTGGAACAAAGACTTCGATGCCATCGAAATCGACTCGGACAAGGAAGCCGAGAAGAAATTCCAGGCCTGGAAAGCGGGCGAAACCGGTTTTCCCATCGTCGACGCCGGCATGCGCCAATTGCGCGACACCGGTTTCATGCACAACCGGGTACGGATGATCGTCGCGTCGTTCTTGGTGAAAGACCTACACCTGCCCTGGCAGTGGGGGGCGCGCCATTTCCTTGATCAACTGGTCGACGGCGACATGGCCAGCAACCAGCACGGCTGGCAGTGGTCGGCGGGGTGCGGCACCGATGCCGCGCCCTACTTCCGGGTGTTCAATCCGACCCGGCAGGCCGAGAAGTTCGATCCATCAGGCGATTACGTGCGCCGCTGGGTGTCCGAACTCGCCGACGCAACGGACGTCACGCTGACCAAGGGCAATCGCCCGGCCGGCTACCCCGAACCGATCGTCGACCACAGCGCCGAACGCACCGAAGCGCTGCGCCGCTATCAGAACCTCAACTAGCGGGCGGCCTTCTTGCGCTCGATATCGGCCAGCGCGGCAGCCAATTCGGCGCGCTGCGCTGCGGAAGTCTCCCACGCCAGTTGCCGGTTCTTGACCACCTTCGCCGGGGCCCCGACCGCGATCGAGTAGTCCGGCACCTCACCCCTGACGACGGCGTGCGACCCCAGCACGCAGCCCCGCCCGATCGCAGTGCCGCGCAGTACCGAAACCTTCACCCCGACCCAGGTGTCAGGCCCGATCCGCACCGGGGACTTGACGATGCCCTGGTCTTTGATCGGCAGGGTGATGTCTTCCATGCGGTGGTCGAAATCGCAGATGTAGCACCAATCGGCCATCAGCACCGAGTCGCCGAGTTCGATGTCGAGGTAGCAGTTGATCACGTTGTCGCGGCCCAGCACGACCTTGTCACCGAATCGCAGCGAACCCTCGTGCGCGCGAATGGTGTTCTTGTCGCCGATGTGCACCCATCGCCCGATCTCGAGCTGGGCCAGCTCCGGCGTGGCGTGGATCTCGACACCCTTGCCGATGAACACCATTCCGCGGGTGATGATGTGCGGGTTGGCCAGCTTGAACTTCAGCAATCGGTAATAGCGCACCAGGTACCACGGCGTGTACGCGCGATTGCGCAGCACCCATCTCAGCGAAGCCAGCGTGAGGAACCTGGCCTGGCGCGGGTCGCGCAGATTCGATCCCCGCCAGCGGCGGTGGATCGGTGCGCCCCACATGCTCGTCATGGCCGGAAAGCCTACTGCGGAGCGAAGGCGCGCCGGGCAATCGGCCCTACCCGAGCTTGCGCAGGTTACCCTCGGCTGTACTCGAATTCTGCTGATGGCCACCGTGCCATCGCGTTCCGGGAAGGATCGGGAAGCTACACCGTGTCGTGGCTCATCCCCCGCCGCGTGCTGCGGCGTTGGACGTCGGTGGCGTCGGCCGTACTTCTCGCAGCGGCGGCATCGGGTTGTGGCAACACCGACACCTGGGTCGACACCGTGCCGGCGGACGGTTGGCCCGCCCAGTACGGTGACGCGGCCAACAGCAGCTACCGCCCGACGCCTGGCGCGGACAAGTTGAGCCTGCGCTGGACCCGCTCGGTCAAGGGTTCACTGGCGTCATCGGTCGCGCTCAGCTCGCGCAACTGGCTCGCTGCGAACGCCCAGACCCCTGGCGGCTGTTCGCTGATGGAGTGGGAGAACGACAACAACGGTCGGCAGCGCTGGTGCACCCGACTTCATCAAGGAGGCGGAAACGCGAGCCCGTTGTTCGACGGGTTCGACAATCTCTACGTCGGCCAGCCGGGCGCTTTCCTGTCGTTCCCGGTCACCCAGTGGATTCGGTGGCGCCGACCGGTGATGGGAATGCCCTCCACGCCAAGGATTCTCGGCGATGGCCAGGTATTGGTGGTGACACACCTGGGGCAGGTGCAGGTATTCGAAGGCCACCGCGGCACGGTGGTCGGCAACGCGATAGATCTGGTCGACAACGTCGATCCCAGCGATTTCAACCGTGGGCTCGCTGACTGCGGGCCGGCCAAAGAGGGCTGCCCGGTGCCGGCCGCGCCCGCATTCTCCCAAGCGAGCGGGCTGATCGTGGTCGGGCTGTGGGAGCCCGGCGCCCCGACACCGGTTCTGGTCGCACTGAAATACCACCCGGGCCAGAATCCGCTGCTGACCCGGGAGTGGACCAGCAATGCCGTCGCCGCCGGGGTCCAGGCCAGCCCGGTCATGTCCGCCGATGGGTCGACCATCTATGTCAACGGTCGTGACGAGCGACTGTGGGCGCTGCACGCCGCGGACGGTAGGCCGAAATGGTCGGTCCCGCTGAAGTTCCTGGCTCAGACACCGCCATCGGTGACGCCAGGCGGGCTGATCGTGGCGGGCGGCGGCCCCGACACCCGACTCGTCGCGGTCAAGGACGCGGGCGACCACGCGCAGGAGATGTGGCGACGCAACGACGTCAGCCCCCTGTCGACGTCGAGCCTGGCCGGTAGCGGTGTCGGCTACGCGGTGGTGACCGGGGGGCCAGGCGAAGGCGCTCGCGGTATGGCGCTCCTGGTGTTCGATCCGGGCAGTGGACGAACCCTCAACAGCTACCCGCTGCCCGACGCGACCGGCTATCCCGTCGGCGTTTCGATCGGCCGCGATCGCCGCGTCGTCACCGCGACCAGCGACGGCCAGGTGTACAGCTTCGCTCCGAGCTGAGCCGAGTCAGGCCGGTCCGATTCAGCCCTTGACCGCCAAGGGTGGAATGGCGTTGCGAGGGACATGCACTTGGCTCGCACCGGCCAGCGAGGGCAACAGCTCCCCCGGCGCGAAGTAGAAGATCAGCTCGTCATCGGTGATGGCAAAGTTCTGATAATGGGCCGCGTCCAGTCCCGAGCCGGGTGAAATTGCGGCGCCCAATCCGGTCTGTTTGCCGACTTCCCGCTGAACAATCGGATAAATCGAATCGAGCGGTTTTGTATTCGGCGCGAAAAGCGTGTCAAAGGTGATCGCCTTTTGCCCGGCGGTGTCGTAATTGAAGCCCTTGTAGAAGGTCGATGGGCGCGGTCCGCCCAAATCTTCGAACACCTTGAGGACCGCACTTCGAGTGCCACCGGGGGCTTGTCCGGAGTGGTACTGCTCGGAGGTGACTTCCATTTGGTACGGCACGTCACGCGGGCCGGAAGTTTGCGACGACGTCTGTGCAACATTGACGAAGCCGTCCCGATTCTGGCTGACGAATTCGGTCAGCGCCTGGTCGGGATAGTCCACCGGGAACGTCATGTTGAGCGTGTAGGTGGTGGTGGCGGTGTGCACGCTGCACATCTGGTCTTCTTGGACGACACCGCCGAAGTTGGCGCAAACCGAGTCAGCGGCGGCGACGGCACCGCCCGGCCAGCCCAGCACGGCCCCGCCGGCTACCAGGGCGGCCGCCATCATATTGCGCATCGGTCGACTTGTCCTCGCAGACTCAGAACGGCTGAAATGCCGTCTCGCCAGCGTACCTGGCCCCCGTCGTGACGAATTGCAAACGTTGTGCTGATGAGCGCCTGCCCAGGTCAGCGGCCACCGTCCTCCCTAACGGCGGCCGCCGACCCGGCAGGCGGGCTTTTAGAACAGTCCGGCCAGGTCGGTCCAGAAGGTGCTGGCGTCGGCGGCGACACCGGCTCCGTCGAAGGCCGTCAGCAGGTCCGTCCAGAAGCTGGTGCTGTCGGCCAGGAAGCTCGACGCATCCGCACCACCCAGCAGGTCCGTCCAGAAGCTGGTGCTGTCCGTCAGGAAGCTCGACGCATCCGCACCACCGAGCAGGTCCGTCCACCAGGTGGTGCTGTCCGTCACTGCGCCGGAACCCCCGAGCAGATCGGTCCACCAGTTGCTGCTGTCCGTCGCGACCGATGAGGTGTCCGAGACGCCGAGCAGTTCGTTCCAGAAGTTGGTGCCCGATGTGAGAGCGGCTTGGGTGTCACCGGAGAGAAGCTGCGACCAGAAGGCGTTGGCGTCTGACAGCCAACCCGAGCTGTCCCCAGACAGCAGTTCGGAGGACGGCGTGCTGTCGGCGGCCGCGGCAGCGCTGGGAGCGGTCGGAATCCCCCAGTTGTCGTAGAACTTGTTGATGTCGATCAGGTTGCTGGCACCGGTCGCGTTGGCGTCTCCGACGTTGTTCCCCTCGACGTAGGCGATGTTGAAACTGCCGGCGGCCGCACTGCTGGAACCGGCCGTGGCACCGCCGTGATCGCCGACCACACCGGCGATGTTCAGGTTGCCGGCGTTGGCGCCGACTCCGCCGGCGAATGCATGGCTGTCCAGGCCGTATACGCCCGCGATGTTCCCACTTGAACTGGCTCCGCCGGCGAACGCTGAAGAGTTGTCACCCAGTACGAAAGCAGAGTTGCCGGTTGCACCGTCACCGCCGGCGATGGCGGACGAGTTGGACCCGTAAACGGTCGCGACGTTACCGGCGCCGGTCGCGACGGCATTCGAATCAGCGCCGTAGGCGAATGCGAAGGAGCCGAGTCCGGACGAGTCCGCATCGGCCGAGCCGCTCTCGAACAGGTCCATCCCGTTGAAGGAAATGGCCATGTTCAAATCGGGAAAGAACGAACCGAGGTCGAGCGTGTCACCGGGTGCGGCGGCGAGAAGCGACACGGTGCCATCAACAACAGGAGCCCAGTCCCCGGCGTCAGCTGAAGCAGAACCTGGAACTGCAGCCAGCGCTCCACCCACACCCAGACCCACGGCCAGCATTCCCAGCCGCGCCGAAACACGCGTGCGTTTCATTGTTTCCCTTTCCCCCGAACACGCCAAATAGGGCATGCCACCAAAAATCGGCGCCCACCGCGCCGAGTGGAGTAAGCCTATGCGCGCGCGTCAATTTTGTTCGAACAAAGTCTATTAATTCGAGAAAAAGTCTTCAGCCCTTCTTCAGGTGCATTAAGCGAAACTCCGGTACCCCCGAGCGTCGGAAAAACGTACATTGGCAGGCTTTATAAACCGATCAGCGGTAGCCGGTATGGTTTTGCACCCCCGGCGACCAGTTTTAGATCAAGATCATCCTGAGGGATACCGGCCATCGGCACGGAAGTTGTGTTCGAACATTCGGAGCGTCCGGCCCAGTTTCCGGAGCTGAACGATCGGTCGGGGCAATTACCAGGCCCTGGACGAGCATCCCCGGAGTGCATGGCAAAAAATTTCGCCGTAAGCGAAAAGCCGCGTGGGGCTATTTGTGCGTCGAACGCCGGCCGGGGCGGTTACAGGCCGGTCGGCGAGTTTTTTCACACGGGCCGCCCTGCTGGGCAACGAGCTCGACGGTGCTGATGATCATCGTGGTGGGTGGGCGTGCGATCGAGTCGACCGCTCCATACGCCGTGCTTGTCGGTGTCAGTCCGACTATTGCGCCAGCCGCCAAGCCAAGCGCCCCCCATCGCACACGGGCAAATCCGTGACCGTTCACGTGGACCGTCCCTTCAAGCGGAGATTGAGGTCGGCTGCCGGAAAGATCGGCTGCGCTTGTTAAAACCAGGTTACCTGAGAAACCGGTATGAGTTAGCAAGCTGACGTTGATTTGTGACCTGGATAGATCGTCGACCTGCGATGAACGGCTTGTCGCCTCGCTCGGCGCCGAGGTAGCTGACGAAGGTCCGAGCAAATTCGACGTCCGACTTGTTTCGACGGGTGACGTGCGACTGAGCCCCGGGCACCTCCACTGGTCGGCGCCGAGCTCCCACTCTCAGGTTGATCGCCCCCGCGCTGCCAAACCCTCACTTGCCGTACACACCAAATTCCGGTGAGAAGCGAGGGAAATCCCTGTATCGACCACACCGCAAGCGACTTAGCGTCAAGCGCGGCGACCTTAACGTTCGCTGAGATTAACCAAAGAAAACCCTGACGGGTGGTGGCGCCACCTGACGACTCGCAGCAGCGAGCGACAGCCGACGCCAACCCTCCGAGCGAAAGGAACCGAGAGGAACACGATGAAAAATTCACACCGGACACGGCGCGCCGGCATCATCGCGATCGGATTGGGTTTTGGTGCGGCGCTCGCATCGACTCCCGCCGTCGCCTTCGCAGACTCCATCAACGGCACCGACATCGGCGCGTACCTGCCCGACTTCGGCGCAGTGGCGGCGGCGTCGGTCACCCCGGCGACCCTGCCGGATGACTACTCCAACTTCGCGGTGTCCATCAGCGGGATCAATCTGCTCCAGCTCGGGACTGCCAGCGCGGAGTCGAGCTTCGGGAACATCTCGATCGCTCACGGTCAGTATTCCGACGCCAACGCGATGAGCGGATTCTTCAACTACGCCTCGGCGATGGGTGACCGCAGCACCGCTGTCGTAGGAGACACCGGATCGTTCAATTACGCCTCAGCCACTGGTTACTTCAGCTCTGCACAAGCCGCCTGGGGCAGTGGAAACACGGCGATCGCTAACGGCGACAACGCCATTGCCCAGGCAGGTGCTGGGGACGGAACTGCGATCTATGACAGCAATTTCAACACCGCCCACGCCGAAGGCTCGGGTGCCATCGCCTTGGCGGGATGGGACAGCAGCAGCAACCACGTCGCCAATGCCATCGGCGACAACGTCCACGTCTACGACCCCACCGGGGATCCTGTCGGATTTCCGGCGGCATCCGAGAGCCTCTCATTGCTCAACGGCGGATCACCTGCAGCGGACAGCGGCAACTGGTTCACCGAACTGCTGGCCTCATTCGACGGCGGATCGGCGACAGCGGACAGCGGCAATTGGTTAACCGAACTGCTGGCCGCGTTCGACGGTGGGTCAGCGGCCGCGGACGGCGCCAACTTCTGGACCGAGCTCACGACGCTGTTCTAGCCCGCCCGGTGTCGGCGACCACCGCTTCAGACCAGCAGGCGGTGGTCGTCGACCCGGCCGGGTCGTCAACGCGACGGACGGCAGACGAACGCGGTCCCCTGGGCGATGGCGCCCGACCCGATTCGGGTCAGCACGACCGTCAGAGATTGGCTGCCGCGCAGAGTCATTCGGCGTCGCAGCACGTCGGGGTCGGCGTCAACGCCTCGCACCAGGATTTCCAAAGACCCGCAGTCCATCCTCGCCAGCTCCTGGCGTAGGCGCCGTTCATCGAAGGGAAGCTGCTCGAGAACCTCGAACCCACGCACCCCGGTCGGCAATCGATCGCCGGACAGGTAGGCGATGTTGGGGTCGAGCTGCCACAGTTTGTGCCGAACGGCGAAGTGCCGCACCAGACCCGCGCGCACCACCGCCCCGTCGGGGTCGACGATCCATCGGCCGACGGGCGAAACCGGGCAGTCATCCGGATGGGCGTCGGTGATCTGCTCCCCGCTGTCGAGAATGCTGGCCCGACGCCGCACACCGGGCTCAGCCAAACCGTTCGACCACAGGCAGGCTTCCCGCACCGAGCCGCGATACGAGGTGACCTCGATCTCGCCGGTGAACCCGAGCTGCGTCACGGCGTCGAAATCGATTCCGGGCGCACATTTCACCACCAACGCACGTCCCCGATACGCCTCGAGCAGGCCGTCCAGCGCAGGGCGGTAGTCGCGCGGATTGAACTGTCGCCGGCCGCCGCTGCGCCGGCCCGGATCGGCAACCACCGTCGTGTCACGAGTGACGGGACGCAGCGCGTCGGCGCGACTCAGCGGAATGGTGTCAGCGAGATTGTGACGCGCCATGGCAAGCCGCACCGGGTCTATGTCGCTACCGAGGACGCCGGCCGCTGAGGCGTGCAGCGCCGCCAATTCAGTGCCGATCGAACATGTGACATCGTGAACAAACTTGCCGCTCAACCGCTTTGCGCGATGCAGCGCGACCGGCGCAGCGCTCGCCTGCTGCAGCGCCTCATCGGTGTACAGCCAGTCGCGGGTGCCGGGCAGCAGCTCGGCAAGCTTCACCGCGGCCCGGCGTCGTAGCAATACCGTCTCCACCAGCACCGGCGTTCGTTCACCGAATTGAGCTCGCAGTCTTGCGATGTCGCCGACGCGGTCGGTCAGCGGCCGAGCCTCGACCGCAGACAGAGCGGCCATCCCCTCGTCCGACGTCAGGTAGGCGACGTCGTCGAGACTGAATTTCAGGACGGCTTGACCCCGGTGATCTCGACGTTGTAGTACCAACCCTTGGGCACTACGTGACGCCATACATTGGCGTCCGCCCAGCTCAGCACCTTCCAGCTGGTGAACGCGAAGTTAGCCCAAGCCCAGCCCAGCTTCTCCGGCTGGACCGCGTATTCAAACGTCCGCAGCGGCCAGCCGAGCATTGCCGCGGTGAATTCGACGGTGGCTGTGTCGACATCGACAGCGCCGGCGGCGGTGGCCATCTTTTCCAGGTCGGCCGGTGCGAAGGTGTGCAGGTCGACGATGGACTCCAGCGCCGCTGCGCGTGAGGACTCGTCGAGCTCGGCCTGCGGGCGGCGCCAGCTGTCCAGGCCGGGCAACTTGGTCGCGTTGGTGGCGACCCGCCAGGTCAGCGTCGACAGTGTGCGCGCGTAGCTGTTGCCGACGGTGGTCGGCTCGCCCGCGAACACGAATCGGCCACCGGGCCGCAGCACGCGAAGCACTTCGCGCAGGGTCAGTTCGACGTCCGGAATATGATGCAGTACAGCGTGTCCGACGACAAGGTCGAACGAATCGTCGTCATATGGGATGCGCTCGGCGTCGGCGACCCGGCCGTCGACGTCGAGGCCCAGCGATTCACCGTTGCGCGTTGCGACCTTGACCATACCCGGAGACAGGTCGGTGACCGATCCGCGCCGGGCCACCCCGGACTGGATCAGGTTCAGCAGGAAAAATCCACTGCCACAACCTAATTCGAGGGCGTTGTCGTAGGGCAGCCGGTGAATCTCGTCGTCGGGAACAACGCTGTCGAAGCAGTCTCGCGCGTAGTCGACGCAGCGCTGGTCGTAGGAGATCGACCACTTCTCGTCGTAACTCTCCGCTTCCCAGTCGTGGTAGAGAACCTGGGCCAGCTTGCTGTCGTGACGGGCGGCTTCGACCTGCTCAGCGGTGGCGTGCGGCTGCGGCGCCGGGTCGGTACTGGTCATGGTCGACCAGCCTATCGCCGCACCGGGCCGGCGTGGGGCCCGCCCGTCGCGGTCACTACCCGCTCGACGGTGGCGGGGTCTGCGATGCCTTGACCGCCGACTGGCTGGCATCGAATACCTGCAGGTAACGCCGACGTTCGGCGTCCCAACGCTCGGCCGGAGCCAACGTGCACTGCTCGTTGATGACGGCCTTGGCCGCGGCGAGTGCGACGCCAGGAGTCTCGACGAAGCGGCCGGCCCACGCCACCGCGGCGTCGTAGACCCCGTCAGGGGCGACCAACTCATCGACCAGCCCCAGGACCTGCGCCTCTTCGGCGTCGAAGAACCGACCGCTGTACACCAGATCCTTGGCCTTGCTGGCACCGACCGTGCGGGCCAATCGGCCCATGCCGTCGCCGTCGGGCACCAGGCCGGCCAGGATCTCCGTCACCCCGAACCGGACGTTGTCACCGCTCACCCGCCAGTCCGCGGCCAGCGCCAGGCCCAGTCCGGCACCCAGGGCGTAACCGGTGATCGCGGCGACGGTCGGCTTCGGAATCGCCGCCACGGCATCGACGGCGGCGCGGTGCACGCGAAGCCAGCTCTCGGCCTCCGAAGCAATGAGCGTGCGCAGTTGCGGCATGTCGTCGCCCGCGGAGAAGATCTCGTGGCCGCCGAACAGGATGACGGCCTCGATGCCGTCGTCACTGCTCACGGTCGCCGCGGCCTGCTCGATCTCCCGGTAGACCTGTCGCGTCAGGGCGTTGGTCGGTGGCCTGGACAGCACGATCGCGCCCACACCGGGATGGCCGGGATCGAGGTGGACGCTGACGAACTCGCTCACAAGTGCCATCTCATCCCGCCGGCTTTGCGGGCACGGTGGTAGCGGTCGGAGTCGAAGAACTCGAAAATCCAGTTGTCGCCGTCGATTTCGACGTTCGGCTGCACGGTCACTATCCGACGTTCGACCGCGAGCACGTCGGCGACGGTGTGCCCGTTCAGCGAGTCCAGTTGGGTCCAGGTGGGCGGCAGCAGAAAACACCGGCCGGCTTCGAAATCAGCGATCGCCGCGGCCGGTGTCGTCCAGGCGGCACGGTCGGACTCGGTGTTGTCCCCGTCGGCCCGCTGACCCGCCGGCAGCGCACCCACGAAGAAATAGGTGTCGTATCGACGGGTCCGCTCCGCTTCCGGCGTCACCCAATTCGCCCAAGGCCGAAGCAGATCGGCCCGCAGCACCAAATCTTCCCGGCGCAGGAAGTCGGCGAACGACAGCGTCCGAGCGTCCAACGCACGGCGTGCCTCGGCATAGACCGAGGCGTCTCCGACGATGCCGTCCGGGTCGTTTGCAGGCCCGGCGAACAACACCCCGGACTCCTCGAACGTCTCCCGGGCCGCCGCACACACCAGCGCCGTCGCCAGCTCGGCGTCGATACCGAAGCGTTCGGCCCACCAGTCCGGCGGCGGACCGGCCCAGGCGATATCGGCATTGCGGTCGCGATCGTCGACGCCTCCGCCGGGGAAGACCATGGTTCCCGGGGCGAACTCCATCTTCGAATGACGACGCATGAGGAACAATTCGATGCCGTCGGCGTCATCGCGCATCAGCATCACCGTCGCGGCCGGTCGGACCGGCAGCGGTATGAACGTGTCGTCAGTCATCAGAGCCTCCGATGTGCCGCCCGGGTGCGGGTACGACGAGCGAAGTAGCGCCCGTCGATCACGTCCACCTCGATCGCCTGGCCGAACGCGGCGGACAAGTTGTCGCCTGTCAGCACGTCGGACAGTAATCCCGCCGCGACGATCTGCCCCTCCGCCAACAGCATGCAGTGGCTGAAACCCGGTGGGATTTCCTCGACGTGGTGGGTGACCAGCACCAGAGCGGGCGCATCGGGATCGGCCGCCAGATCGGCCAGTCGGGCCACCAGCTCCTCGCGTCCACCGAGGTCGAGACCGGCGGCGGGCTCGTCGAGCAGGAGCAGTTCGGGGTCGGTCATCAATGCGCGGGCGATCAGGATCCGCTTGCGCTCACCTTCGGACAGCGTTTCGTAGCGGCGATCCCCTAGGTGCTCGGCGCCCAGGCTTTCCAGCATGTCGACAGCTCGGTGGTAGTCGACGTCTTCGTAACGTTCCCGCCACCGGCCCAGCACCGCGTAACCGGCCGAGACGACCAGATCCCGGACCAGCTCGTTGCCGGGAATACGTTGCGCCAGCGCCGAAGAACTCAAGCCCACCCGTGAACGCAGCTCGGCCATGTCGACCCGGCCGATCCGCTCCCCCAGCACGTAGGCCACCCCGGAGGTGGGATGCTCAGCCGCCGCGGCGATGCGCAGCAGCGATGTCTTACCTGCGCCGTTGGCCCCGATGATCACCCAGCGCTCATCGAGCTCGACCGACCAGGTCACCGGCCCGACCAGGGTGTGGCCATCGCGACGCAGAGTCACGTCGGTGAAGTCGATCAGCAGGTCGGGGTCGACTGCCTCGCCAGCGTTTTCGGCCACCCGCCCATCGTGCCGTACCGGCCGCGCGACCGGTTCGGCGGGATGAGCACCGCCCGTCAGAAGTCCGTCGGGATGTCGACGCGGCTCACGACGCCGTCGAGCGCGTCAGCCGCCTCGATCTCACCGCGTGTCACGCCGAGCAGAAACAGCACGGTGTCCAGGTAGGGGTGGCTCAGCGAGGCGTCGGCGACTTCGCGCAGCGCGGGCTTGGCGTTGAACGCGATGCCCAAGCCGGCGGCGGACAGCATGTCGATGTCGTTGGCACCGTCGCCGACCGCGACCGTCTGTGCCATCGGCACGCCGGCCTGGCTGGCAAAGTTGCGCAACGCCTTGGCTTTCCCGGCTCGATCGACGATCTCGCCGACCACACGTCCGGTCAGCTTGCCGTCGACGACCTCCAGGACGTTGGCCGCGACGAAGTCCAGCATCAGCTCGTCGGCCAGCGGTTGGATGACCTGCCGGAAACCACCCGACACCACGCCGACGTGGTATCCCAGCCGGCGCAGCGTGCGGATCGTGGTGCGCGCGCCGGGAGTCAGCTCGATGTCTTCGGCGACGTCGTCGAGCACCTCGGCCGGCAGCCCGGCGAGCGTCTCGACCCGCTGATACAGCGACTCGGCGAAGTCCAGCTCACCGCGCATGGCGGCGTCGGTGATGGCTTTGACGGCCTCTTCGGCTCCCGCCCGCGCCGCCAGCATCTCGATGACTTCCTGCTGGATGAGCGTGGAGTCGACGTCGAACACGATCAGACGCTTGGCCCGACGCGCGATGCTGTAGTCCTCCAGCGCGACGTCGACGCCCACGTCGGCGGCGACCCGGGTCAGCACTTCCTGCAGCCGGCCCCCGACCCCGGGTGGTACCGAGACCCGAAGTTCCAGACCGGTCACCGGATAGTCGGAGACGCCGCGGATCAGATCGAGGTTGACGCCGAGCGCCGCGACCTCACGGGCGACCGCCCCGAACGCCGCGGCGGTGATCGGGCGACCCAGCACCATGATCGTGTGCGTCGACGGCTCCCGAATGATGCGAAGCTCGTCGCTGCGTTCGATGCTGACGTCCAGCCCGACTGAGTGGATGGCCGCCTTGACTTCGTCGTGAAAAGCTTTGCCGTCGAGGACTTCTGCGGGCGCGGTCACCAGCACACCCAGTGTCAGCCGACCCCGGATCACTACCTGCTCGACGTTGAGCAATTCGAGCTTGCGCTCGGAGAGCACACCGAACAACGCCGACGTCACACCTGGCTTGTCGTGACCGGTGACGGTGATCAACGCCGACACCTTGGCAGGGGTACTCACCCCAGATTGCCTCCGCGAGAAGCGATCACGAACGAACTTGGACGTCGTCTGCTCGGGTGACGTCGCCGTCCGACGGGCCGTGCGACCGGCCCACATGCGCCTCGGCGCGGATTCGTTCGACCATGTGCGGGTAGTGCAGCTCGAACGCGGGGCGCTCGGAGCGGATGCGCGGCAGTTCGGTGAAGTTGTGCCGTGGCGGCGGGCAACTGGTCGCCCACTCCAGCGAGTTGCCGTAACCCCACGGGTCGTCCACGGTGACCACTTCGCCGTAGCGCCAGCTCTTGAAGACGTTCCAGACGAACGGGATCATCGACACCCCGAGGATGAACGCGCCGATCGTCGAGACCACGTTGTAGGCCTGGAACCCGTCGGTCGGCAGGTAGTCGGCGTACCGGCGAGGCATACCGATGTCGCCCAACCAGTGCTGCACCAAGAACGTCGTGTGGAACCCGATGAACGTCAGCCAGAAGTGCAGCTTGCCCAGCCGCTCGTCGAGCAGACGCCCGGTCATCTTGGGGAACCAGAAGTACGTGCCTGCGAAGGTCGCGAACACGATGGTGCCGAACAGCACGTAGTGGAAGTGCGCGACCACGAAGTAGCTGTCCGTGACGTGGAAGTCCAGGGGCGGGCTGGCCAGCAGCACACCGGTCAAGCCACCCAGCAGGAACGTGATCATGAAGCCGATCGAGAACAGCATCGGGGTCTCGAAGGTCAACTGCCCCTTCCACATCGTGCCGACCCAGTTGAAGAACTTGATGCCGGTCGGCACCGCGATCAGGTAGGTCATGAACGAGAAGAACGGGAGCAGAACCGCGCCGGTGGCGAACATGTGGTGGGCCCACACCGCCACCGACAGTGCGGCGATCGACAGCGTCGCGTAGACCAGCGTCGTGTAACCGAAGATCGGCTTGCGCGAGAACACCGGGAAGATCTCGGTGACGATGCCGAAGAACGGCAACGCGACGATGTACACCTCGGGGTGCCCGAAGAACCAGAACAGGTGCTGCCACAACAGGACTCCGCCATTCGCCGAGTCGTAAATGTGGGCACCCAGGTGCCGGTCAGCGGCCAGCCCGAACAGCGCCGCGGTCAGCAGCGGGAAGGCCAGCAGCACCAGGATCGACGTCACCAGGATGTTCCAGGTGAAGATCGGCATCCGGAACATCGTCATACCGGGTGCGCGCATGCACACGACCGTGGTGATCATGTTGACCCCACCGAGGATGGTGCCCAGACCGGCGACGATCAGACCCATGATCCACAGGTCGCCACCGGCACCCGGAGAGTGAATGGCGTCGGTCAGCGGCGTGTACGCGGTCCAGCCGAAGTCGGCGGCGCCACCGGGGGTGATGAAGCCGGCCATGCCGATCAACGCACCGAAGAGGAACAGCCAGAACGAGAAGGCGTTCAGCCGTGGGAATGCCACGTCCGGCGCACCGATCTGCAGCGGCAACACCAGGTTGGCGAAACCGAACACGATCGGCGTCGCATAGAACAGCAACATGATCGTGCCGTGCATGGTGAACAGCTGGTTGTACTGCTCGTTGGACAGGAACTGCAGTCCCGGTGCCGCGAGCTCGGTGCGCATCAGCAGCGCCAACAGGCCGCCGACGAAGAAGAAGATGAAGCACGTGACCACGTACATGATCCCGATCAGCTTGTGATCGGTGGTGGTGATCAGCTTGTAGATCAGGTTGCCTTTGGGGCCTGTTCGAGGCGGGTACGGGCGACTAGCCTCGAGTTCTCCCAGCGGGGGCGCTTCGGCAGTCAAGAGCTCCTCCAAATGTCGAGCAGGGCAACCACGATCACAGGGTTTTGAGTCTAGCCTCCGAAAACGCGGGATGACGGACAGGTCCTACAAACTGTCGTAATTGGCCGGTGAACACTGTGCGCCGCGCCACCGCCTGCTCGGCGCGGCCCCTGTCACCTGCCCGGATGTTAACGTCGGAGCCGTGCTGCTCAGGGGTGTCCGACCCGCTTTCGCCGCTGCTGTGACAGCAATCATGTGCGCCGCGGCCGGCGCCGGTTGTACGTCACAGTCCCCCCAGGGCGGCAACGCGCCGTCGGTGATCACCAGCACCACGCAGATTGCCGGCGCCGGTGTGCTGGGCAACCAGCGGCGGCCCGACGAGTCGTGCGCACCCGAGCCGGCCGGCCCGGACCCAGGTCCGACCCCGCACATCGCGCACAACGCCGCCGGGGTCCGCCCCGACACCACCGAGGTCCCCGACGACCCACAGCGCATCGTCGTGCTCTCCGGCGACCAACTCGACACCTTGTGCGCCCTCGGCCTGCAGTCGCGGATCGTCGGCGCAGCGTTGCCGGAGGGTGCGGCCGACCAGCCGTCGTACCTGGGCACCGTCATCCACAAGCTTCCCGGTGTGGGCACACGGAACAGCCCGGATCTCGGCGCCATCCGGGCCGCCAAGCCGGATCTGATCCTCGGTTCACAAGCGCTGACACCGAAGCTGTATCCGGAATTGGCGACGATCGCGCCGACGGTGTTCACCGGGTCGCCCGGCGCTGCCTGGCAGGACAATTTGCGCGGGGTGGGCGAAGCGACCGCTCGGGGCGACGCGGCCGGCGACCTCGTCGAGCGGTTCACCACGAAAGCACACGACGACGGCGCCGCGCGTGACGCCGCCCACTTCCAGGCCTCGATCGTCCAGTTCACCGAGAACTCGGTGCGCATCTACGGGGTCGACAACTTCCCGGGCAGCGTACTGACCGCGATCGGCGTGGATCGCCCTGCGGCGCAACGGTTTAACGACAAGGCATACATCGAGGTGAAGAGCACCGACAACGATCTGACGGGTGACGCGAACTTCTCCGCGGCCGACGCCGACGTGGTCTACGTGTCCTTCGACTCCCCGGCCGCCAAAGATCGTGCCCCGACGATCTTCGGCAGCGACGCTTGGCGAAAGTTGTCCGCTACTCACGACAATCGGGTGTTCGTGGTCAACAACGAGATCTGGCAGACCGGCGAGGGCGTGATCGCCGCCCGCGGCATCATCGACGACCTGCGCTGGATCAACGCTCCGATCAACTAGTCGCCGCGCCGTGTCGTCGACGGTGTGAGGTCGGATGCAGCCACCGGATACATAGCCTATCTATGCTAATCTAGATGGCGTTCAATAGGATTGATACGAAATCAAGCGCACTCAAGAGGATTACTGATGAGCACTGTTTCCGCGTACGCCGCCACCGACAAGACGGGGCATCTGAGCAAGACCACGATCGAGCGGCGCGACCCCGGCCCGCACGACATCGCCATCGCCATCAAATTCGCCGGGATCTGCCACTCCGACATCCACACCGTCAAAGCCGAGTGGGGCGTCCCCAACTACCCGGTGGTGCCGGGCCACGAGATCGCGGGTGTGGTCACCGCGGTCGGAGCGGACGTCACCAAGCACAAGGTCGGCGACCACGTCGGTGTGGGCTGCATGGTGAATTCGTGCGGTCACTGCAGCAGCTGTACCGCCGGCCTCGAGCAGTACTGCAAGAACGGCGCGACCTTCACCTACAACGCCAAAGACAAAGACGGCACGATCACGCAGGGCGGTTACAGCCAGGCCGTAGTGGTCAACGAGAACTTCGTCGTGCGGATCCCGGACTCGCTGCCGTTGGACGCCGCGGCACCGCTGCTGTGCGCGGGCGTCACGCTGTTCTCTCCGCTGCGGCACTGGAAGGCCGGCAAGGACACCCGGCTGGCGATCATCGGCCTCGGCGGCCTGGGGCACATGGGCGTCAAACTCGGTGCCGCGATGGGCGCCGAAGTGACCGTGCTGTCCCAGTCGCTGAAGAAGATGGAAGACGGCCTGCGCCTGGGCGCCAGCGAGTACTACGCCACCGCAGACGGCGACACGTTCAAGAAGTTGCGCAACAACTTCGACCTCATCCTCAACACGGTCTCGGCCAACCTCGACCTCAGCGCGTATCTGGGTCTGCTCGACGTCGACGGCACCCTCGTCGAGTTAGGCATTCCCGAGCACCCGATGGAGGTGCCGGCGTTTCCGCTGGCGTTGGCCCGCCGCAGCCTGTCCGGGTCGAACATCGGCGGCATCGCCGAGACCCAGGAGATGCTCGACTTCTGCGCAGAGCACAACACCCTGCCCGAAATCGAGGTCATCGCAGCCGATTACGTCAACGAGGCTTACGAGCGGGTGCTGGCGAGCGACGTGCGCTACCGCTTCGTGATCGACATATCGACGCTGTGAGCTAGGACCCCGAGGCGCCGGCCCGGTCGTCGATCCCGGCCAACGGCCAGCCGGCGGCGGCCAGCCGCGCGGCGACCCGGGCGACGTTCTCCGGGCCCGCGTCGTAGTGGGTCAGGTCCGAGATGAAGTCGGCAATGACGTCGCGGTTGACCGTGCCGTTGGACAGCTCTTCCTCGTCGATCGAGTCGACCACCTCGGTGATCTCGTCCTCGGTCAAGGGTGTGCTGCGCAGCAGAGCCACCAGCGCGACCCGGTCGCGCGCGGGCACTCCCTCGGGATAACTGACCTGCAGCCACTTGATGACCGAACGAAAGAAGTTGGCGGCCGACGTGGCCGCGGACGTTGGTGTGATCGCCATCAGACCAGTATCACGGCTGCGGGTCCGCGTCGTCCGTTGTGAACCCGACAAAATTCACTGTTCACGCGTCGTTCAACCGCCGCGTGCCGCGTGTTGAGCCGGCGGACCCACAAGATCAGCCGTTCTGTGCACCTGTCCCCTAGCCGCCCGGTAGGCCGACGCCGGTGGTGTAACTCATGAACTCCTGCAGAAACTCGGTTTCCTCGGGGCGAAGGTCTGGATGCGGCACGTCGAGGATGAACAGGACCCGGCGCCGGTCGGATTGCTGAAAGACTTCGTGCTCGTAGGAGTCGTCGATTTTGATGCACCTGTCCTGGGTCCAGGTGATCCGTTGGTCGTGAATCCGCAGATGGACATCGCGTTGCGGCACTTCGATTCCCAGGTGGTAGCGCATACGGGTATTCGAGTTCGAAGTGTGCGGCGGCACGTGCGTCTGCGGGTTCATGATCGAGAAGAACGCCATGCAGCCGATGCCCCCGATGTCGGGTCGGCTGCTCAGGAATTCCGCGATTCTCGGACACTTGCGCGCGTTGTCGACCTGAAGGTTGCCGAAGCCGTCGTAGAAGGGGAAGACCGTCCAGTTGCGGCCGTCCGTGAGGCCGCCCATGTGGTCTCGGGCATCTACCTGGTATTCGTTCGGGTCGATGCCGGCGAATTCTTCGCGGAACATATCGACGTGGCGCTCGAGGAGTTCGCAGGTCTCATCGGACGGCCAGCTGGGACGACCGGTCAGGTGCGAGACGTACAGGGCGGGGATCTCGTTGTCCCAGCGGTCGCCGAGCGGAACTTGCTCGTTGTCGCCAGGGGCGTTCATCAGGCCGCTGGGGGTCATCCGGGAGCGAAGACGCTGGCGGTCGAGCCACAGGTTGTCGATCAGATTCTGCAGGCGGGCATCGTTTTGGTGCCGCGACAGCAGCGCCAAAACGCTCGTGACACGCCGCAGTTGCGCGAACGCCGACTGCAAGTCGACCTGCTGCGGAACCGGGGCATTCGACATCCGGCTATTAGAACTGCCCGTCGACCGCTTTCGGCAAAGTTCAGATGGCCGGAACCTGAACGGAGGGTTGAGAACTGGAACTCAGAAGTTCCAGTCCTCGTCCTCCGTCACGACGGCCTTGCCGATCACGTACGACGAACCCGAGCCCGAGAAGAAGTCGTGGTTCTCGTCGGCATTCGGTGACAGGGCCGACAGGATCGCCGGGTTCACGTCGGTCTCGTCGCGCGGGAACAACGCCTCGTAGCCGAGGTTCATCAGAGCCTTATTGGCGTTGTAGCGCAGGAACTTCTTGACGTCCTCAGTGAGCCCGACCTCGTCGTAGAGATCCTGGGTGTATTCGACCTCGTTGTCGTACAGCTCGAACAGCAGCTCGTAGGTGTAGTCCTTGAGCTCGGCCTGGGTCGCCGCGTCCTCGAGGGCCAGACCCTTCTGGAACTTGTAGCCGATGTAGTAGCCGTGCACGGCCTCGTCGCGGATGATCAGCCGGATCAGGTCAGCGGTGTTGGTCAGCTTCGCCCGGCTCGACCAGTACATGGGCAGGTAGAAGCCCGAGTAGAACAGGAAGCTCTCCAGCAGCGTCGAGGCCACCTTGCGCTTGAGCGGCTCGTCGCCCTTGTAGTACTCCATCACGATCTCGGCCTTGCGCTGCAAGTTCGGGTTCTCCTCCGACCAGCGGAAGGCCTCGTCGATCTCGACGGTCGAGCACAACGTGGAGAAGATCGAGCTGTAGCTCTTGGCGTGCACCGACTCCATGAAGGCGATGTTGGTGTACACCGCCTCCTCGTGCGGCGTCAGCGCGTCGGGGATCAAGCTGACGGCGCCGACTGTGCCCTGAATCGTGTCCAGCAGCGTCAGGCCGGTGAACACGCGCATGGTGAGCTGCTTCTCGTTGGGCGTCAGGGTTCCCCACGACGGGATGTCGTTGGAGACCGGCACCTTCTCCGGCAGCCAGAAGTTCCCGGTCAACCGCTCCCAGACCTCTGCATCTTTTTCGTCGTGCAGACGGTTCCAGTTGATCGCGGAAACCCGGTCGATCAGCTTCATTCCTTCACTCACCAGAACCCCACTTCACCAGGACGGACACTCGACGTTACGTAGGTCACAGACACTACCCCTGGGGTCCGACAAGGCGATGGAACACAACAAGTTGTGTTCAGCGTGTCGCGCGAGCAGCGCCTGATCACCATGCGTACCCGCCGGGCGCGTTCCGAACCGCTCTAGGCAACCCACACACTTTTATGTACCATTTGGTACATGTTCACCGAAGACAGCATCGAGATCGACGCCCCGGCCCAGCTGGTCTGGGAGGTGTTCAGCGACGTCGAACACTGGCCCGACTGGACCGAGTCGGTGACGTCACTGGTCGCACACGATGGTCCCGATTTGGCTGTCGGCAAACGGTTTTCGATCAAGCAGCCGGGTATGTCGAAGCTGGTGTGGAAAGTCACCGAGGTGAACTCGGGTTCGTCGTGGACGTGGGTGCAACGATCACCCGGCGCCCACACCAGTGCACGCCACGACGTGATCCCCCAGCCCGACGGGCGCACCCTGGTGCGTCAACAGCTCGATCAGCGCGGGCTGCTGGGCGCCCTGGTCGGGCGGCTGATGATGAACAAGACCAAGCGTTTCCTCGAACTCGAAGCCCACGGTCTGAAAAGTCGCTCCGAGCAATTGCACCGCTCCAGTGGCTCGCGCCCCTGACCGAAGTCGGCGTCGCCGGCTGCTGGACAGCCTGGTCGATGAGTTCGCCGCCGGCGGCGTCGGCGACAGATCGCTGCGTGATGTAGCCGCCGCGGTCGGCACCAGCCATCGAATGCTGTTGCACCACTTCGGCACTCGAGAAGACATCCTGGTCGCCATCGTCGAGGAGGTCGAGCGCCGTCAGAAGGACGTGTTGCCCGATCTGCCGTCGAGCCCTGCCGAGCACTTCGCCGCGATGTGGTCCGACGTGCGTCGCCCCGAGCTACGCCAGTTCGAGCGACTGTTCTTCGAGTGCTACGCGCGAGCAGCTAACGGAGAGAAGCCCTTTGACCGGATGGTGCCGGGTGCCGTCGACGACTGGCTGGCCCTCACCGAAAGCGTGGCCGAGCCCGCGGCGGCCCGGCTGGGCCTGGCGGTGATCCGCGGACTGTTGCTCGATCTCGTTGCCACCAACGACGAGGCAGGGGTGGACGCCGCCGCGGAGGTGTTCGTCAGCTTGCTGCGCGGCTGACCCTTGCCCGCGCACCGGTGCCCACGCCGAAGAACTTGTACTCCGCAAGTTTCAGCGAGCGAGTCTCGCGCCAGTACTGCCATGTCATGCCGCTCCACAGCGTCCGGTTGACACCGTGCTCGTCGAGGTACCAGCTGCTGCAGCCGCCGGTGTTCCACACCGAACCGGCCAGCTTGGTCTGAAGTTCCCCGTTGGAGCGGTCCTGCGCAGAACGACTGGGCGCCAGCGCTTGTGCGCCGGCTTTGTCCACTGCGGCGATCGCCTCGGCCACGTAGTGGATCTGCGACTCGATCATGAAGACCACCGACGAGTGACCCAGGGCGGTGTTGGGTCCAAGCAGGAAAAACAGGTTCGGCATATCGGCCACCGCGATACCGCGGTGTGCGACAACGCCTTCACGGTTCCAACGGTCCACCAGATCCTCCCCGCGCGGACCTTTCACGTCGACGTAGGAGTAGGAGTCGGTGGTGTGGAAACCGGTGGCGTAGACGATGACATCGGCGGGATGCTCGACACCGTCGTCAGTGACGATACCGTCGCCGGTGACGCGGTCGATCCGGTCGGTGATCAATGTCGCCTTCGGGTTGGCGACGGCTTGGTAATAGCTGCCGGAGTAAAGGATCCGTTTACAGCCGGCTCGATACGTGGGAGTCAACCGGCGACGCAGGTCTTTGTCTTTCACGTTGCGTCGGATGTTCCATCTGCCGACCAATTCGACGGCCCGCAGCAGACCCGGGCGTTGGGTCATGGCGAAGCCGAGACCCTCCAGCCCCCAATAGATGCCGGACCGCACGGCCAGCCGCAGACCGGGCACGGTCGCGAAGGCTTTACGAACAGCGTTGGGCAGCAAGCTGTTCGGACGCGGCACCACCCACGGCGGGGTGCGCTGATAGAGCTGCACCTCGGCGACACCGGCGCTCTGGCGCACCAACTCGGGCACGATCTGGATGGCGCTGGCCCCGGTGCCGATGATCGCGACGCGCTTCCCGGTCAGGTCCACACTGTGGTCCCACTGCGCGGAATGGAAGGCGGGGCCTTGAAATTCGTCCATTCCCGCGATATTCGGCATGCTCGGAATGTGCAGCGCGCCCGCGCCCGAGATCAGGAACTGCGCGACGTACTCGTCCCCCGACTCGGTGAGGACGTGCCAGCGGTATTCGCGGTCGTCCCAGTGCGCGTGGCTCACCTTCTGGCCGAAGCGGATGTAGCGACGCAGACCGTATTTCTCGGTCACGCCCTGCAGGTAGTCCAGGATCTCCGGTTGCGGCGAGAACAGTTTGCTCCAGGTGGCTTTCGGCTCGAAGGAGAACGAGTACAGATGCGACGGCACGTCGCAGGCGCACCCCGGGTAGCTGTTGTCACGCCAGGTGCCGCCGACGTCGTCGGCCTTCTCGATGATGACGAAGTCCACGCCTCGCCGCTGCAATGCGATGGCCATTCCGAGGCCGGCGAATCCTGTTCCGATGATCACGGCGCGGGTGCGGATGGGCGGCGCCGGTGCTTCAGATTCGGTGACCGACTCGGCAATAGTCATACCCGCCACTCCATTCCTGGGCGCGCTCGACATCGCCGTCAGCGCCCTTCGTACGCGTCGATGCTAACTGGCAGCGGAATTGCGCGGCATCGCGTCGTGGATCGGCCGATCCGGGTCGAGCTTGATGCCGATCATCTCCGCGGTGCCGCTGATCACGCCGAGCGTGATGGTGGCCAGGTGCTCGACGAATTGCGGGTGGGGCATCCGTCGCGGACTGTCTACGTCGGACCCGAGCCACCAGTCGGTGGCGGCCGCTGCGCAACCGTAGGCGGCGAATGCTGCGAGTTCGAAGGCCGCGGGATCGAGTTCCATCTCGCGCAACTCGTTGTTGAACATCTCCGCCATCGCCAGCGTGATTTCGCGGCCTTCGTTCAGTGTCCGCGCCGCCGACTCCGCCTGTTCGGGGAAGCGGCCCTGGATGAAGAAGCGCATCACGTTGGGATGCTCGTCAACCATGCTGACGTGCTCTTCGGCGGTACGCCGGATGATCTCGCGGACCGAGTCGTTGGCGAAGTCGATCGACGGAAAGACCGCAGCCCACAACATGTCGCGCAGCCGTTCACCGATCGCCTGGAACAGGTCGGACTTGTCGGTGAAGTGTCGGTAGATCTTGGGTTTCGCGGTGCCGGCCTCTTCGGCGATCTCACGCACGCTCAGGTCGGGGCCGAGTCGATCGATGGCACGAAATGCTGCCTCGACGATCTCGGCGCGCACCTTCTTGCGGTGCTCTTTCCACCGCTCGCTGCGCGCGTCGACCTTCACCGCAGGCTTGGGCCCGGGGTGCGGCAGCGGGGGCCGGGGAATTCTGACCACGTCAAGCACCATACCTCGGCGCCGCACCTGACCTGGCATTCCTCGGGAGGTCGAGGGTGAATCTGGCGACAGGACACGCCGTGATCCTGTCGCCGGATTCACATTCGGGGCCGAGTGTCACAGCATGCAGGAGACGCAGCCCTCGACCTCGGTGCCTTCCAGCGCCATCTGCCGCAGTCGGATGTAGTACAGCGTCTTGATGCCCTTGCGCCAGGCATAGATCTGCGCCTTGTTGACGTCGCGGGTGGTCGCGGTGTCCTTGAAGAACAAGGTCAGCGAAAGCCCTTGGTCCACATGCTGCGTGGCCGCGGCGTAGGTGTCGATGATCTTCTCGTAGCCGATTTCGTAGGCATCCTGGTAGTACTCCAGGTTGTCGTTGGTCAGGTACGGCGCCGGGTAGTAGGCCCGACCGATCTTGCCTTCTTTCCGGATCTCGATCTTGGACGCAACCGGATGGATCGACGACGTCGAGTGGTTGATGTAAGAGATCGAGCCGGTCGGCGGGACCGCCTGCAGGTTCTGGTTGTAGATGCCGTGCGCCTGCACCGACTCCTTCAGCCGCTTCCAGTCGTCCTGGTTCGGGATGCGGATGCCGGCGTCGGCGAACAACTGACGCACCTTGTCGGTCTCGGGTTCCCACGCCTGCTCGGTGTATTTGTCGAAGAACTCGCCCGACTTGTACTTCGAGCGCTCGAAGCCGCCGAAGGCGTGACCGCGTTCGATCGCAATGCGATTCGATGCTTTCAACGCGTGATACAGCACCGTGTAGAAGTAGATGTTGGTGAAGTCAATGCCTTCTTCAGACCCGTAGAGGATGCGCTCGCGGGCCAGGTAGCCGTGCAGGTTCATCTGCCCCAACCCGATGGCGTGCGAGTCGTTGTTGCCCTGCTCGATCGACGGCACCGACCAGATGTGGGTCTGGTCGCTCACCGCGGTGAGTGCGCGGATCGACACCTCGATGGTCTGGGCGAAGTCAGGCGAGTCCATCGTCTTGGCGATGTTCAGCGAACCGAGGTTGCACGAAATGTCTTTGCCCACTTTGGCATACGACAAATCGTCGTTGAACAGCGACGGCGTGGACACCTGCAGGATCTCCGAGCACAGGTTCGAGTGGGTGATCTTGCCCTCGATCGGGTTGGCCCGGTTCACCGTGTCCTCGTACATGATGTACGGGTAGCCCGACTCGAACTGCAGCTCGGCCAGCGTCTGGAAGAACTCGCGCGCTTTGATCTTGGTCTTGCGGATCCGCGCGTCGTCGACCATTTCGTAGTACTTCTCGGTGACCGAGATGTCGGCGAACGGCACGCCGTAGACGCGCTCGACGTCGTACGGGGAGAACAGGTACATGTCCTCGTTGTTCTTGGCCAACTCGAAGGTGATGTCCGGGATCACCACGCCCAGGCTCAGCGTCTTGATCCGGATCTTCTCGTCGGCGTTCTCCCGCTTGGTGTCCAGGAAGCGGTAGATGTCGGGGTGGTGAGCCTGCAGGTACACCGCGCCGGCACCTTGGCGCGCGCCCAACTGGTTGGCATAGGAGAACGAGTCCTCGAGCAGCTTCATGATCGGGATGACGCCCGAAGACTGGTTTTCGATGTTCTTGATCGGCGCCCCGTGCTCGCGAATGTTGCTGAGCAGCAACGCGACTCCCCCGCCGCGCTTGGACAGCTGCAGCGCGGAGTTGATCGAGCGTCCGATCGACTCCATGTTGTCCTCGATGCGAAGCAGGAAGCAGCTCACCGGCTCGCCACGTTGCTTCTTGCCCGAGTTCAGGAAGGTCGGTGTCGCCGGCTGGAACCGGCCGTCGATGATCTCGTCGACCAATTTCTCGGCCAGCCCGGTGTCGCCGGCCGCCAAGGTCAGCGCCACCATCACGACGCGGTCCTCGAAGCGCTCCAGGTACCGCTTGCCGTCGAACGTCTTCAGCGTGTACGAGGTGTAGTACTTGAAGGCACCGAGGAACGTCGGGAACCGAAACTTCTTGGCGTAGGCGCGATCCAGCAGCGTCTTGACGAAGTTGCGACTGTACTCGTCGAGCACCTCGCGCTCGTAGTAGTTCTCCTTGATCAGGTAGTCGAGCTTCTCGTCCTGATTGTGGAAGAAGACCGTGTTCTGGTTGACGTGCTGCAGGAAGTACTGATGCGCGGCTTCGTGGTCCTTCTCGAACTGAATCTTGCCGTCTGCGTCATACAGATTGAGCATCGCGTTCAACGCGTGGTAGTCGGTTTCCGCTGGGCCCCCGGGGGCGTGCGTGCCGGTGGTTACAGGCTCTGCAGCGACGGTTGTTGGCACGTCTGTTCCTTCCAAAAATCAGCGAGGCCGGCGCGGACCGCATCCACGTCGTCGGGGGTACCCATGAGTTCGAAGCGATAGAGATAAGGGACGCCACATTTGCGGGACACCACGTCGCCCGCATAGGCGAATTCGGTACCGAAGTTGTTGTTGCCCGCGGCGATGACGCCGCGGATCAACGATCGGTTGTCTTCGTTGTTCAAGAAGGCGATGACCTGTTTGGGGACGTAACCGCCGTCGTTGATGTTCGGAGTCGGGCGGCCGCCCCCGTAGGTGGGCAGCACCAGCACGTAAGGCTGGTCGACCTCGATACGGCCGTGCAGCGGGATCCGCGTGGCCGGGATGCCCAGCTTCTGCACGAATCGATGTGTGTTCTCCGAGACGCTGGAGAAATACACCAGGCTGGAGGACGGCACGGCGATCCCCTCCCTGTCTTGCTACGCCGGCCGGTCAGGCGCTCATTGCGGCTGCGCCGAGCGCCTTGATCCGGTCCGGACGGAAGCCCGACCAGTGCTCGTTGCCGGCCACCACGACCGGGGCCTGCAGGTAACCGAGAGCCATCACGTAGTCGCGGGCCTCCGAGTCCAAGGTGATGTCGACGATCTCGTAGGCGACGCCCTGCTTGTCCAACGCCTTGTAGGTGGCGTTGCACTGCACGCAGGCCGGCTTGGTGTAAACGGTGATGCTCATGCGGTACAACCCCTCTGTCGGCGGTAGAACAAGATGTGACTGGCAACTACTCAGGTACTGCATTTCAGCGATCCGCCACGCCGCAGAATTCCCGTCTCGCCGGGACGCTCCAACCGGCTCTCGATGCCGGCTGGTGCGTCCCGACCGACTAGGTGACCCTGGGGTCTGTCGGTGTCGGGAACACTACACCTAGTGGTCGCCCATGGGTGCAGATACAAGATGTTCTGAAACACATTCATGAAATTCCCTGGTCGTAAGGCATGACGCGGGTGCGCCTTCGGCGTGTCGCAGGTCACAAAACGACCTCGCGGCGGTATAGGAACAGACTTACCATCCGGCACCGACAAGCCCCACCGATCGTCGCAACACAGCAAAGCGCCCCGGCGGTGGAAGTACCGCCGGGGCGCTCGCCGAAAATTAGCTGACTTGGGCTGCCAGCTTGCCCACCGCGTCGCGGACGTTTGCCGCGACTTCGGCGTGCTCGCGCGGGTGCTGTCCGTTCAGCGACTTGAACGGCAGCGAGAGCTTGATGTCTTCGATCACCCCGGCGCCGGCGATCCCGAACGACTTGCGGGTGTCGTCGTGTGCCCATACCCCGCCGTACTGACCGAACGATCCGCCGATCACCGCGAGCGGTTTGCCTTTGAGAGCGCCGTCGCCGAAAGGACGGGACAACCAGTCGATGGCGTTCTTGATGACCGCCGGGTAACTGCCGTTGTATTCCGGGGTCACCACCAGGGTTGCGTCGGCGTCAGCCGCAGCGGCGCGCAGCGCGGCCACCGGTGCCAGGACCGGCGCATCGGGGTTCATGACGTCGTCGATCTCTTCGTTGTAGAACGGCAGATCACCGAGCCCCTCGAAGATCGTGACCGTGACACCGTCCTCGGCGACCTCAGCGGCCAGCTCAGCGATCTGACGGTTGACCGACTCGGCCCGCAAGCTTCCTATCAGCGCCAACACTGTGGTGTCCGGCATGATCTGGGTTCCCTTCTGTCGATGTCCTACATCCTTGCACCGATCTAACCGGACTATAGTCCGGTTTGTTCCGGTGAGGCTACAGTAAATTCTGTGAGCTCCGCCGACCAGGTACGTGACCTGCCTGTCTCCGTGCCCCAGGAGCGCGGCGACGCTGCGCGCAACCGGGCACTCCTGCTGGACGCTGCCCGGCGACTGATCGCCCAGCGGGGAGCCGACGCCGTCACCATGGACGACATCGCCGGTGCCGCCGGAGTCGGCAAAGGGACCGTCTTCCGCCGCTTCGGCAGCCGGGCCGGTCTGATGATGGTGCTTCTCGACGAAGATGAGCAGGCCAGCCAGCAGGCTTTCATGTTCGGCCCGCCTCCGCTGGGCCCGGGTGCGCCGCCGCTGGACCGGCTGCTGGCGTTCGGGCACGCCCGGTTGCGCTTCGCGCACACCCATCGCGAGCTATTGGTGGCAGCCAACCGCGATCCGCAGTCCCGTTTCGCCGCACCGATGATGGTGTTGCACACCCATGTTCGGATGCTGCTGGCCACGGCCGGCACCACGGGCGACCTGGACGCCCAGACCGCTGCCCTGTTGATGTTGCTGGAGGCCGACTACGTCGAGCACCAACTCACCGAACGCGACCGGTCTCTGCAGGCACTGGGTGAGGCGTGGGAAAGCTTGGCGCGCAAGCTCTGTGGGCGATGACGCCGCGATGGATTCTGCACGTCGACCTCGACCAGTTCCTGGCGTCGGTCGAATTGGGTCGCCACCCCGAACTGGTGGGGCTGCCCGTCATCGTCGGGGGCAGCGGCGACCCGACCGAAGCCCGCAAGGTGGTCACCTGCGCGTCGTATGAGGCTCGCGAATTCGGCGTACACGCGGGGATGCCGCTGCGCGCAGCGGCCCGACGATGTCCCGAAGCCACGTTTCTGCCTTCGGATCCCGAGGCCTACGACGCCGCCTCCGAACAGGTGATGGCGCTGCTGCGCGACCTCGGCCACCCGGTCGAAGTCTGGGGCTGGGACGAGGCGTACGTCGGCGCCGATGTCGACCTTCCCGACGAACTCGCCGAACAGATCCGCACCGTGATCTCCGAGGCCACCGGACTGTCGTGTTCGGTCGGCATCAGCGACAACAAGCAGCGCGCCAAGGTCGCGACCGGATTCGCCAAACCGGCGGGCATCTACACGCTCACCGAGTCGAACTGGATGACGGTGATGGGCGACCGGCCTGTTGACGCCTTGTGGGGCATCGGGCCGAAGACTGCGAAAAAGCTTGCCGGCCTTGATATCACCACGGTGTGGCAGTTGGCGCACACCGACGCCGAGTTACTCACGTCGACGTTCGGCCCGCGCACCGGGCTGTGGTTGCTGCTGCTGGCCAATGGCGGCGGCGACGACACTGTCAGCTCAGAGCCCTGGGTTCCCCGTTCGCGCAGCCACGTCGTCACCTTCCCCCGCGACCTCACCGAGCGCAGCGAAATGGACTCCGCTATAACCGAATTGGCCCGACGAGCACTGCTCGAGGTGATCGCCGAGTCGCGAATCGTCACCCGGGTTGCGGTGACGGTACGCACCAACACGTTTTACACCAGAACGAAGATCCGCAAACTCGACGAGCCGACAACCGATGCCGGAGTCATCGTCCCGGCGGCGTTGCGGGTGCTGGATCTGTTCGAGCTGGATCGCCCGATCCGACTGCTGGGTGTGCGGCTGGAATTGCGGATGCCGGGCTAGTTCGGCAAGGTCCGCGGCACCACCGGCGCAGGCTTGAGCGCCTTGGTGAAGACCAGGTTGACCTGACGCATCGCGACGCTATAGGGCCACCAAGCAACACGTTTGAACGCATACAGGGCACGGATGTCCACCGAGGTGTAGATCAGGAATCGATTCCTGGTGACACCCGCAAGGATCTTGTCGGCAGCCTTCTCCGGTGACACGGCATGACCGCTGAAGCGATCGACCCAGCGGCTCACCTCGGGATCGTCGCGGTCGACGCCGGCGATCTCGACGGTGCCGACCAGCGGGGTCCGCACCGCACCGGGAACCACCACCGACACCCCGATGCGATAGCGGGCCAGGTCGAATCGCAGTACTTCCGACAGCCCGCGCAACCCGAACTTGCTGGCGCTGTAGGCGGCATGCCACGGCAGACCCATCAGACCCGCCGCCGAGGACACGTTGACCAGATGTCCACCCTTGCGCGCCGCTACCATTGGGGGAACGAAGTTTTCGATGACGTGGATCGGCCCCATCAAGTTGATCGAGATCATCTTTTCCCACTGCTCGTGGGTCAACCGGTCGACGGTCCCCCAGGCCGAGACGCCCGCGATGTTCATCACGACATCCATGCTCGGGTGATTGGCGTGGATCGCCTCGGCGAAAGCGGCGACCTCGTCGTGATTGGCGATGTCCAGCGCACGGTGCTCGGGAACGCGAGCGCCGAGCGCGCGAACCTCATTCACCGTCTCCGCGAGACCCTCGGCGTTGCGATCGGTCAGGAACAGCTCGGCGCCCTGACTCGCGAGCCGCAGCGCCGTCGCGCGGCCGATGCCGCTGGCCGCGCCGGTGATCAAGCACCGCTTACCCGCGAACGTCTTCTTCGACATGGGCAGTGACGATACCGGCCCGCGGCTTGGCTCTTCGTCGGCCGCTCTCCGGGCACACCGGCGCCGGGCGCAGTGGCGCTAGGCCCGCGGCGTACCGCCCCAGAGCGCGTTGAGCCATAACGCCTCGAGCACCCGCACGCCACGCTGGACGTCCCCGTTGTCGCCTAGATAGGCGGAGTCGCCGGACAGCATCTGGGCGGTGGTCACCGACAGGGTGCGCACCAGCGTCGAGATGTCGTCGGTGATCGGGTGGGCGGTGCCGGCCCGCAGCTCGTCTTTGACGATGCCGATGATCTGCTGGACCACCCCTTCGACCTGTTGGTCGAGTAGGTCGCGGATCTCGGCGTCGGTGTTACGAGCGGCGTTGCACGCCGACATCACCGGGTCGTTGTGGGCGTAGACCGACGCCGCGCTCCCGACCATCCGCCCGGCGAATGCCGCCGGCGTCTCGTCAGCCCCGCGCGGTGCGAAGTACTCGGTCAGCTCTTCGAGTTCGTGGGTGGCGTCGGCCAGGATCTGGGCCAGCACGGCGTATTTGGAGTCGAAGTAAAAGTAGAAGCCCGACCGAGCCACACCTGCACGATCACTGATCGTGCTCACCGAGAGTTGGGCGAACGGCTTCTCCTCCAGCAATTCGCGCACCGCCTGCACGATCGCATGCCGCTGTCGATCACCGCGTCGCCGGGGAATGGGCGCGGCCGGAGCCTGCTCATCGGGCCGGTCGACCCCCTGCTCCATGCGCACCCTACGACCTTGCACTACGCCCCACCCAAAAGGAAACTTGACAGCCGTCAAGTTTCCTCAGAGGATGACAACCTAGTGACGTCTGCCACACCATGCGATCGACCCTTGGCCGCACGCCCACGAATGGAGTGTCAATGGTGACCATCAGCAATACCGAGTACCTGATCGATCAGGCCAAGCGCCGGTTCACCCCCACGGTGAACACCATCCCCGGCATGGGCCTGCTCGAGAAGCGGTTGTTGAACGTCGACTGGAAGCAGCTCGAGTTGGCCGCACCGCCACCCGGCAGCGATCTCAAGCCGGTGATGGGCGACCGCGGACTGCCGGTGCTGGGCCACATCATCGAGATGTTCCGCGGCGGACCGAACTTCCCGCTGCACCTCTACAAGACCCGAGGACCGGTGTTCTACGCCGAATCAGCGGCGCTGCCGTCGGTCGTCGCGATCGGGCCGGACGCCACCCAGGCGATCTTCTCCAACCGCAACAAGGACTTCTCACAGAAGGGCTGGCATCCGGTGATCGGGCCGTTCTTCAACCGCGGCCTGATGATGCTCGACTTCGACGAGCACATGTACCACCGGCGGATCATGCAGGAGGCGTTCACCCGCAGCCGGTTGACCGGCTATGTCGACCACATCGACAGCGTCGCCACGTCGGTGGTGGCCGGTTTCCCGACCGACGACGCCCGCTTTCTGTTCCATCCGGCGATGAAGGAGCTCACGCTCGACATCGCCTCGGTGGTGTTCATGGGCCACGAACCCGGCACCGATCACGACCTCGTCACCAAGGTGAACCAGGCTTTTACCACCACCACCCGGGCCGGTGGCGCGATCATCCGGACCAGCGTCCCGCCGTTCAAGTGGTGGCGCGGTAAGCAGGCCCGCAAGGTGCTCGAGGACTACTTCGTCGAGCGGGTCAAGGAGCAGCGCCGCAACGCTGACGGCACTGACATGCTCTCGGTGTTGTGTCACACCGAGGACGAGGACGGCAACAGCTTCACCGACGAGGACATCGTCAACCACATGATCTTCCTGATGATGGCCGCCCACGACACCTCGACGTCGACGACCACCACGATGGCCTACAACCTGGCCGCCAACCCGGACTGGCAAGAACGTTGTCGCGACGAGTCGGACCGGCTCGGCGACGGCCCGCTGGACATCGAGGCGCTCGAGAAGCTGGAGACCCTCGACCTGGTGATGGACGAGTCGTTGCGTCTCGTCACCCCGCTGCCGTTCAATATGCGCCAGACCGTGCGCGACACCGACCTACTGGGTCACTACCTGCCGGCAGGCACCAATGTGGTGACGTGGCCCGGCACCAACCACTGGCTGCCTGAGCTGTGGACCGACCCGCTGAAGTTCGACCCCGAGCGGTTTCTCGAGCCACGCTCCGAGCACAAGCAACACCGCTACGCGTTCGCTCCGTTCGGTGGGGGCGCCCACAAGTGCATCGGGATGGTCTTCGGCCGCCTCGAGGTCAAGACGATCCTGCACCGGCTGCTGCGCCGCTATCGCCTCGAGCTCGCCCGCCCCGGCTACCAACCCAAGTGGGACTACGGCGGCATGCCGATCCCGATGGACGGCATGCCGATCGTGCTGCGCCGCCTCTAGCGCTTCCCCGCGTACAGCCGATTTGCGCAGGCGATGACCGCGGCGAGGGCGGACTGGGTCGGATCCTGCGCCCATCCCATCGCCCATTCGGCCCGGCACCCGTCGGTTCCCTGGATGAAGGTCGCGATCGCGTCGTCGGACCGCAGTTGGTGAAAGCGCAGCATCTCGACCGCGACACCGTGCTCGTGCAGCATCGCGGTCAGAGCGGCAACGGGACCGTTGGCGGTGGCAGTGGCGGTCTCGATGCGGTCGTCGAGCGCCAGCGTCGCCTGAAAGGTCTGCGGCCCCAACCTGGTGGCGGGCCGATCAGTGTCCGCGCAGCACCAGCGTCCCAGTCGCAGCGGTCCGGAGCTGGGCGCATAGGTGGCGGTGAAAGTGCTCCACGACATCATGTCGGCGTCTTCGCGGAGTCCCCGCGGAAGCGCAACGCCGTCGAACAGGAGTGTCGGCGATTCGGATGAGGCGAAGGTGATTGTCATGTGCCGGTCTTCTCTGACTCTGTTGGAGTGACCGACGGGCAGTAGCTTCCGACCCACAGCGGGGGGTCGGTCTGGGATCAGACCCCGCTGCGGGTGCTAGCTACTACGAGAAGGTGTTGCACGATCGCCGAGGTTAGACGCTGACCGGCAGACCGTGCAACCCGTTTTACCGTCGCCGAGGTCACAGCCACCAGGACGCGGAGGCGTCGAGGTGGCGCCGGATGCGGTGACGGGCCAGGCTTTCGTCGCCTCGGCCGATCGCCTCGATGATGCGCAGGTGCGCGTGCCTCACGTCGACGAGATCGGCATGACTCGGGACGGGCTGGTCGGTGCTGGCCCAATACCGCCGGAAGACCTCGACCAGGATCCGCAGGAACAGATCCAGCACGGCGTTGCCGGCCAGCTTGGCCAGCCCGGCGTGAAACAGGAACTCCTCGACTCCGGCCTTGCGTGGGTCGTCGCCGGCCTCCTCGATCATTGATCGCTGGCTGTCCAGAAACGCACGGACCTCCGGCGCCTCATGGCGTGCGACCACCTTGGCGACGTTGTCGATCTCGATGGCATCGCGGATCAGCGTCAGGTCCTCGCGGCGCGGCGCGCGGTACTGCAGATACAGCGCGATGGTGTCGATGCTGGCCTGCGCCTGAGGTTCGGCCACGACCAGCCCACCGCCAGGTCCCCGCCGGGTGGTGGCGACCGCGTGATACTCCAAGAGCCGCACCGCTTCTCGCAGCACAGCGCGGCTGACCTGATAGCGCTCCAGCAGCGCGACCTCACTACCGAAGACCTCCCCGACCGGCCAGCCGCTGCTGGCGATGTCGTCGCGGATGGCCGCGGCCAGCACCTCGGCGAGCTTGCCCTGCGGCGCATCTCGGTCGCCGTGGCGCTGTTGAGGTGCCCGGGGTTGGTGATGGTTCTGGAGCCACTTGGTCGTCGACTGCGCGTGTTGCTCACTCAGCGTCATCGCGCGGGCGGCGTCGCCGGCGGTGACTGCGGCCACGATCGCCGCGTGGTCGCGGCGCCGGTGCTCGAGTGCCTCGAGCACATCGCTGGCGGAGTCCAGTCGCGAATCCGCGGCGTATCGGACCGTCAGCCGCATCAGGATGTCGATGAACAGTTGCAACACAGGGTTTTTCGCCTGCTCGGCCAGCGCCGCGTGAAACTCGTCGCTGGGCGCCGCGGGATCCGGCTGCCCGTCCTGTTCGGCCCGAAGGACCGCGCGTAGTCGGCCGATGCCGGTTTCGTCGATCTGCTGCGCCGCCCTTGACGCGGCCAGAGGTTCCAGCAGCAGCCGGGCATCGAGCAGGTCGCCGACCGTGATGCCCAGGTATTCCAGGTAAATGATGATCGCGTGGGTGGCCGGGGCGGCGTCCGGCTCGCAGATCAGCAGGCCGCCGTGCGGGCCGCGCCGCATCCGCGCCACCTGGTGGTGTTCGACGAGCCGAACGGCTTCGCGCAGCACCGATCGGCTCACCTGGTAGCGCTCCTGCAACACCTGCTCCGACCCGAGCGACAGCCCGATCGGCCAGCCCCGCCGGATGATGTCGGCCTCGATGCGGCGGGCGATTCGCGACGCTCGCTTGTCAGACTGACGCGTTAGTGACTCCGGGCTCAATTGTGCTCTTGCGCATAACGATTCAGCATGACAGCAGCATGCATCCGGCGATCGGGCCGCCGCCTACCGCGGCGACGGCAACCTCCGGACGCTTCTGCACCTGCCGCTCCCCCGCCTCCCCACGCAGCTGCAGGCAGGCTTCGTGCAGCAGGTAGTAGCCATGCATGCGTCCCGCCGACAGTTGACCGCCGTAGGTGTTCAGCGGTAGCGCGCCGTTCAGCGCAATGCGTTCGGCGCCCTCGACGAACGGGCCGGCCTCGCCGTCACCGCAGATGCCCAGAGCTTCCAGCCAGGCAAAGGTGAGGAAGGTGAAGCCGTCATAGAGCTCAGCGAGGTTCAGGTCGGCCGGCGTCAGATCGGTCCGCGACCACATCTGCGCCGCCGCATCGACGGAGGCCATCTTCGGATAGTCCGGGCGGTGGAACCAGCCACCTGCGCCGTTACTGCCGCCGACCGCTTCCACTTTGACGGCGCGGTGCGGGCAGTCCTTGGCGTAGTCGGCGGATGACACCACGACAGCGATCGACCCGTCGATGGGGACGTCGCAGTCCAGCAGCCCGAACGGCGCGGACACCATCCGCGCCCCCAGGTAGTCGTCCATGGTCATCGGGTCGCTGTACACCGCACGAGGATTCAGCGCCGCGTTGCGTCGGCTGTTGATCGCCAGCCAGCCCAGCTGTTCCTTGGTGGTTCCGTACAACTCCATGTGCCGGCGACAGTGCAGTCCCAGCCAGTTCGCCGCGGAATAGGCCTGGGCCGCAACGAGATCGCCGACGTCATCCATCGGGCCGACGATCGGCGGCTGCTCACCTTCGGGTGTGTCGAACATCCGTGCCAGCGGTGGCGGTTCGGCGTTCTCGTCCTGCTTGACCGGGACTGTGCCGCCCAGCATCTGGATCGTTCGGTAGATGAGGACGTGCCGGGCATGGCCCTCGGAGACCGCTCGGCATGCGGAGATCACCGGGTTCAGCAGCCCGCCGGTGCTGAAGCCCGACCCGCAGTCGGCGGCCTCGATGCCGAGCTCGGCGTTGACCTCGGCGGCGGGAGTGTCACCCAGAGTGGCGATTCCGTCGATGTCGCCGGGACTCAGGCCGGCGTCCTCGATGGCGGTGCGGACCGACTCCATCGTCAACTCCAGCCCGGGAATGCCGGTGCGGCGGCCGATTCGGGAGATACCGATACCGGAAATGATCGCGTCTTTTTCGAAGTAGCTCATATGCGCCGTCCGCTAGACCAACTCGCTGCTCACCAACCAAGGAGAATTGAGTGTACTGTATTGCCCGTGTCCACCGAGACGACGTCTCCGCTGCTGATCGAGCACTGCGAGAACTGTGCGCGCTGGATCCATCCCGCGGCCGGCACCTGCCGCGACTGCGGCGGCGCACTACAAGCCAAGCCGGTGTCCGGGCACGGCAGCGTGTTCACCTACACGGTCAACTATCACGCGTTCAACCCGGAGATCGCTACGCCGTATGTCATCGCGCTGGTCGAACTCGCCGAGCAGGACGGACTGAGGGTTGCCGCGAATATCGTTGACTGCGAGCCCGATTCAGTAATGTGCGGGATGCGCGTCGAGGCGCTGCCGGAGCCCGGCCCCGGCGGCGCGCCACAGTTCGCCCCCGCCTGAGCCTTACTGCCGAGCGTAACGCGGCGCTTGCGCGCGGCCCTCCGACCGGCCTAGTTGATCAGCGGGTCGCGAGGCATCCCCAGGATCCGCTCGGCGATCTGGTTGCGGGTGACCTCGGAGGTGCCGCCGGCGATTGCCATGGCCCGGGCGCTCATCACCAGGCGCCCGGCCAGCGCGCCGGCACCGTCATGCAGCGCAGTTTCGGGACCGGCCAGCGCGGCGGTGATCGCACCACCTTCGACCATGTGGTCGGCCAGTTTCAGCTTGGTGACGTTTCCTTCCGGACCCGGTCCCGCTCCTTCCACGCTGCGCGCGACCCGGCGCAGATTGAGCAGCCGCAGGGCGTTCTCCTCGGCCAGATACACGCCGACGCGGGTTCGCCCGCCCACCAACCGATCTGGGTGTTCGTTGACCTGCTGCACGAGCTGAGTGGCCAAACCTGCGTAGAAAGATCCGCTGCCACCGATGCTGACCCGCTCGTTGCCCAGCGTGGCGCGGGCCACCGTCCATCCGGTGTTGGGCTCCCCGACCACGTCCTCGTCGGGCACGAAGAGGTCGTTGAAAAACACCTCGTTGAAGTCAGAGCCGCCGGTGATCTGGCGCAGCGGCCGGACCTCCACCTCGGGGGCGTTCATGTCCACGATCACCGTGGTGATGCCGGCGTGCTTGGGCACGTCGGGGTCGGTGCGGACGGTCGCGAGACCGCGGGCGCAGTAGTGTGCGCCACTGGTCCACACCTTCTGTCCGTTGATCTTCCAGCCGCCGTCCACCCGAGTGGCTTTGGTTCTGATCGATGCCGCATCGGACCCCGCCTCGGGCTCCGAGAACAGCTGGCACCAGACCTCTTCCTTGCGCAGCGCCTTCTCGACGAACCGCTCTATCTGCCAAGGAGTTCCGTGCTGGACCAGCGTGAGGATCACCCACGCGGTGATGCCGTAGTCAGTGCGCTTGAGGCCGGCGGCGCGAAACTCTTCTTCGATGACCAACTGCGCCACCGCATCCGCCGCCAGTCCCCACGGCTTGGGCCAGTGCGGCATCACGTAGCCGGTCTCGATCAGCTTGTCCCGCTGAGCCTGCTTGTCCAGCGCGGCCAGCTCGGCGACGTCCGCATTGATCTTGGTGCGCATCTCCTCGGCCTCGGGTGGCAGGTCCAGGCTGTTCTCCCGGGTGACACCGGCGGCGGTGCGCTCGAACACGTCGTCGGCGGGCGCGTCACCACCGAACAGCGCCGTCGTCACCAGCGCGCGCCGCAGGTGCAGATGCGCGTCGTGCTCCCAGGTGAACCCGATACCACCGTGAACTTGGATGTTCAGCTCTGCGTTGCGCGCATACGCCGGAAATGCCAGCGCCGCAGCCGAAGCCGCAGCCAACCGGAACTGCTCTTCGTCCTCGGACGCGGCGCGCGAGGCATCCCATACCGAGGCAATGCCCGACTCCGACGCGACCAGCATGTTGGCGCAGTGATGCTTGATCGCTTGGAACGTCGCGATGGTGCGGCCGAACTGCTGACGCACCTTGGCGTACTCGACCGCGGAATCCACACAGTCAGCGGCACCGCCGACAGCCTCGGCGGCCAGCAGGGTTCGGGCACGTGCCAACGCCGACTCGCGGGCCCCGGGCAGGATGTCGTCGTCGCTGATGCTGACCTTATCCAGCCGGACACGTCCGGAACGTCGGGTCGGGTCCAGGTTTTCCGGAACCTCGACCGAGACGCCGGATCGGTCGCGCTCGACCACCAGCACGTCGTCGCCGACCGCGATCAGCAACAGGTCGCCGAGGCCGGCCCCCAGCACGATGCCGGCGTCGCCGTCAGCGACGCCGTTGCTCACGCTGACCTGGCCGCTCAGGCCGATGCCCGCGGTCACGGTTCCGTCGATCAGACCCGGCAGCAGTTTCGACTTCTGTTCCGCAGAGCCATCTTTGGCGATTACCGCTGACGCGATGACGGTGGGCACGAATGGCCCCGGTGCCACCGCGCGACCGAGTTCGTCGATGACGACCACCAGTTCAGGAAGCCCGTAGCCCGAGCCACCGTGCTCTTCGTCGATGTGCAGACCCAGCCAGCCGAGTTCGACGATGCCCTGCCAGAACGGCGGCCGGGCCTCCTCGGGCGCATCGAGCAATGAACGCGCCGCGGCGCGGGCCTTCTGCGAGGTGAGAAACCCGCGGGTCACCTCGGCGAGTTCGCGATGGTCGTCGGTCAGTGCGATACCCATTGCAGGGCCTTCCTCTAAGACGCCGTTGGCCGTTGCGAATGAGTGTACTTAAATCTGGCCGCCTCCCAACCGGGTGGTCGGTCGGTCGAGGTCGGTCGGCCGCGAGATCTACTTGGGCGCGAACCGCTGCCCAGCGTCCAGACGCAGGCACTGTCCGTTCAGCATCGGGTTGTCCACGATCGCGGCGACCAACTTGGCGTACTCCTCCGGTCGGCCCAGCCGCTTCGGGAACGCCGCGTCCTTGGTCAGCGCAGTCGCGAACTCGTCGGGGATGCCCTTGGTGAGCCCGGTAGCGAACAGGCTCGGCGCGATGGCCAGCACCCGGATGCCCAGCGACCCGAGGTCGCGTGCCATGGTCAGGCACATGCCGGCGATGCCGGCTTTGGCTGCGGTGTACGCGACCTGGCCGATCTGGCCTTCGAACGCCGCGATCGAGGCGGTGTTGATGATGACGCCGCGCTCCTCGTCCTCCGGCTCGTTCTGACTCATGAGGTGTGCGGCCAACCGGCTGATGTTGAACGTGGCGATCAGGTTGAGATCGATGGTCTGCTGGAAGGACTCGAGGTCGTGCGGACCGGTTTTGGAGATGGTCCGCTTGCCGATGCCACCACCGGCGGTGGTCACCGCGACGTGCAGGCCTCCGAGCTTCTCGGCGGCGGCGTTCAGGCTCTGCTCGGTGGCGGCGTAGTCGGTGACGTCGACGGGGTAGAAGTCGCCGCCGATCCCGGCCGCCACCTCTTTGCCGTCGGATCCCTCGCGGTCGAAAATCGCGACGTCGGCGCCGCGGGCATGCAGCAACTCGGCGCTCGCGCGGCCCATGCCCGAGGCACCGCCGATCACGATGACCTTCTTACCGTTGATCTCCATCCAAACCTCCTTGTTTGTCCGGGCAGCGCCCGCGCGTTCGACGGCCCGGCTCGGGCGTGTCCTACGGCCTGGCTCCTTCTCATCGCGCTACGCGCTCTGCATTGTCGCCGGACGTTGCCCTGCACGTTATCGCGGCGCGGCGTGACGTTGTCGGTCAGGCGTGTAAAGGTGGGTTGTGCTGCTGATCGACGTCGCGACCACCTCTGTCGACGTAGGCGGCTCGTCGTCGCGTCGGGCCAAGATCGCGCGGATCGCCGAGTTGCTGGGTCAGGCCCGGGCGGATCCCACGCTGGTCACGATCGTGGTGAGCTGGCTCTCCGGTGAGCTGCCCCAGCGTCAGATCGGAATCGGCTGGGCGGCCCTGCGTTCGATTCCGCCCGCCGCCGCAGAGCCCGCACTGACCGTCCACGGCGTAGACGCCACACTGTCGACGATCGGCGCGGTATCCGGCAAGGGCTCGCAGTCCCGTCGCGCTGCGTTGGTCGCCGAATTATTCTCGGCAGCAACCGAAGTCGAGCAGACGTTTCTGCGACGACTGCTGACCGGAGAACTGCGACAGGGCGCTTTGATCGGCGTGATGGCCGATGCGGTCGCCGCGGCCGCCGAGATTCCCGCCGCAGCGGTACGCCGCGCGGCGATGCTCGGCGGCGCCCTGCCCGCGGTTGCCGCGGCCGGGCTCAGCGGTGGAACGGCGGCGCTGGACACATTCACCCTCCAGTTGGGTCGGCCGGTCGGCCCGATGTTGGCTCAGACCGCGTCCGGCGTCGCCGAGGCGCTGGACAAGCTCGGCGGTGAAGGCGTTTTCGAGGCGAAGCTGGACGGCGCCCGCGTACAGATCCATCGCGCCGGCGACCAGGTCACGGTGTACACCCGCAGCCTCGACGACGTCACGGCACGACTGCCCGAGGTCGTCGAAGCGACACTGGCGCTGCCGGTGCGCGACCTGATCGCCGACGGCGAGGCGATCGCGTTGCGCCCGGACGGCCGACCGCAACCCTTCCAGGTGACGGCGTCGCGCTTCGGCCGCTCTGTCGACGTCGCGGCCGCCCGCGCCGCGCAGCCGCTCTCGCTGTTCTTCTTCGACATCCTGCATCGCGATGGCGTCGACCTGCTCGACGCGCCCGCCGGCGAGCGAATCGCGGCACTCGACGAGATTGCGCCACAACAGCACCGGGTTGATCGTCTGGTCACATCGGATCCCGCTGCCGCAGAAGCCTTCCTGCAGGCGACGCTGGCTGCCGGACACGAAGGCGTGATGGCCAAGTCGCTGAGCGCCGCCTACGAGGCGGGCCGCCGCGGGGCCGGCTGGCTCAAGATCAAGCCGGTCCACACCCTGGATCTGGTGGTCCTGGCGGTGGAGTGGGGTTCGGGACGCCGGCAGGGCAAGTTGTCCAACATTCATCTCGGCGCCCGCGACCCGGCCAACGGCGGCTACGTGATGCTGGGCAAGACGTTCAAAGGCATGACCGATGCGATGCTGGAATGGCAGACCGCCCGGTTCAGCGAACTGGCCGTCGGCGGTACCGAGGGTTACGTGGTTCGGCTGCGGCCGGAGCAGGTGGTCGAGATCGCGTTCGACGGCCTACAGGCATCGTCGCGCTACCCCGGTGGGTTGGCTTTGAGGTTCGCCCGCGTGCTGCGTTACCGCGACGACAAGGGGCCCGGTGAAGCCGACACCATCGACACGGTGCGTGGCATGTACGCGGGTTAAGCTGCCAGCGGCCCAATTCGGTGCGTCGTCACGACAGGAGTCGCAGTGGTAGCACCACCGCAGCCCACGCCCGACACCGACAACGAACATCTGAGCTACGTCCACACCGACGCCGACCTACCGCCGGTCGCCGTCATCGATCGCTCGCCGATCGGTGGCCGTCACAAGATCCTCTTCGGGCTGATCGCCGTCCTCGGCGCGGTGGCATGGACCATGATCGCGTTCGTTCGCGGCGAAACCGTCAATGCGGTGTGGTTCGTGGTCGCGGCGATCTGTACCTACGTGCTTGGATACCGGTTCTACGCCCGGCTGATCGAGGCAAAAATCGTCCACCCGCGCGACGACCATGCCACTCCTGCAGAGGTTTTCGACGACGGCGCCGACTACGTTCCGACCGACCGGCGGGTGTTGTTCGGTCATCATTTCGCCGCGATCGCCGGGGCCGGTCCCCTCGTCGGCCCGGTGCTGGCCACCCAGATGGGCTACCTGCCGAGCAGCATCTGGATCATCCTCGGCGCGGTGTTCGCCGGTGCTGTGCAGGACTACCTGGTGCTGTGGATCTCGACCCGGCGGCGCGGCCGCTCACTCGGTCAGATGGCACGCGACGAGCTGGGGATGCTCGGCGGTGCCGCCGCGTTGGTCGGGACGTTCCTCATCATGGTGATCATCATCGCGGTGCTGGCGCTGGTGGTGGTCCGCGGGTTGGCCGAAAGCCCGTGGGGCGTGTTCTCCATTGCGATGACCATTCCGATCGCTGTCTTCATGGGCCTTTACTTGCGCTTCTTGCGCCCCGGCCGGGTCGGCGAGGTTTCTCTGATCGGCTTCGTGCTGCTGATGATCGCCGTGGCGTCCGGACACTTCGTCGGCGAATCACGATGGGGCGCTGCGTGGTTGAATCTGTCGCCGGTGACGGTGTCATGGCTGATCGTCGGCTACGGCTTCGTCGCGTCGGTGCTACCGGTGTGGTTGCTGCTCGCTCCGCGCGACTATTTGTCCACCTTCATGAAGGTCGGGGCCGTCGCGATGCTGGCGATCGGGATCTGTGTCGCTCGGCCGGTGATGCACGCCGCGGCGGTCTCCGACTTCGCCAGACACGGTGGCGGGCCGGTGTTCTCCGGGTCGCTGTTCCCCTTTCTCTTCATCACCATCGCGTGCGGTGCGCTGTCGGGATTTCATGCGCTGATCTCCTCGGGCACCACACCGAAGCTGCTGGAAAAGGAAAGCCAGATGCGGCTGATCGGCTACGGCGGCATGCTGACCGAGTCGTTCGTCGCCGTGATGGCCCTGATCAGCGCATCGATTCTCGATCAACACCTGTACTTCGCTCTCAACGCACCGTCAGCACGCACCGGCGGTAGCGCGGCCACCGCCGCCGACTACGTCAATCGCCTCGGCCTGCCCGGGCCGCCGACAACCGCAGCCGACCTCACCGCCGCCGCAACGAGCGTCGGCGAGAAGTCGATCGTGTCGCGCACCGGCGGCGCACCGACCTTGGCGGTTGGGATGTCGGAAGTGCTGCAACGAATTTCGGGTGGATCGAGCCTGAAATCCTTCTGGTATCACTTCGCGATCATGTTCGAGGCGCTGTTCATCTTGACCGCCGTCGACGCCGGTACCCGGGTGGCACGCTTCATGCTCTCCGACGGGCTGGGCAACCTCGGCGGCCCGCTGTACAAGCTGCGTAACCCGAGCTGGCGCCCGGGCGTCTGGATCTGCAGCCTGGTCGTGGCCGCCTCATGGGGAAGCATCCTGCTGATGGGTGTCACCGACCCGCTGGGCGGGATCAACACTCTTTTTCCACTTTTCGGTATCGCCAACCAACTGTTGGCCGCGATCGCACTGACCGTCGTCACCGTGATCGTCGTCAAGAAGGGATATGTCGCGTGGGCGTGGATTCCGGGCGCGCCATTGCTGTGGGACCTGGCCGTCACTCTGACCGCGTCGTGGCAGAAGATCTTCTCCGCCGATCCGAACGTCGGCTACTGGACGCAGCATTCTCAGTACGCCGCCGCCGAGGCCGCGGGTGAATCGTCGTTCGGATCGGCCAAGAACGCCGGGCAACTGGCCGACGTCGTCCGAAATACCTTCATCCAGGGCACGCTGTCCATCGTCTTCGCCGTCATCGTCCTCGTGGTCCTGCTTGCCGCGATCATCGTGATAGTCAAGACAATTCGCGGCGGTGGGCTGCCGCTATCTGAAGACGACCCGGTGCCCTCGAAAACGTTTGCGCCGTCCGGGATCATCGCCACGCCCGCTGAACGCACAGTGCAACGCCAGTGGCGTGTGCTGGCTTTGATGCATCTCGACCACTGACGCTCCCGTCCCGGGCGGCTAATTCACAGCTGCTGCCTAGACACCCGCTAGAATCCTCACAGCCTGCGGCAAAAGCTTTCAGCCGCTGCGTCTTTGGCGGATCGATCGGCCAAAACAGCGATCACGACGACAATGAACGGATGGGAAACAGCCGGAAACGGATAGGGTTGGGCTGGTGTCAGTAACCACCGATCGACGAGTCCGGCTGTTCAAGCGTGACGGCCAGCCCGATGAGTCTGTCGGCCAACTCAGCCCTCTCCCGACGCAGGCCGCGCGGAGGCACACTGACCCGGCAGACCGAGACCGTCGGCTCACCTGGGTGCGTCGTATTGCCGTCGTCACCTGGGCCGTGGTGGTGATCTACCGAAGCGTGACCGATGGGTTGGCATTCGACCGGCAACTGCTGCTGCTCTACATCGCCACCGGGCTGATCGCCGCGAGCATCGGTCGCGGGCACAAGATGTTTGCGGTCGTTCGCGATTGGCTGCCGTTCGCGCTCGTGCTGGCGCTCTACGACCTCAGTCGCGGCGCGGCCGACATGCTCGGCGCGCGGACCCTGTGGCAGTTCCAGCCGAACGCCGACCGGTGGTTGTTCTTCGGCACGGTCCCGACGGTGTGGCTGCAGGAGCACATCAAAATGGCCCAGCCGCCGTGGTGGGAAGTGCTCATCAGCAGCATCTACATGTCGTTTTTCGTACTTCCATATGCGGTCGCCGGTGTGCTCTGGCTACGCAACCGAACCGAGTGGGCGGCCTTCGTCCGCCAGTTCGTCGCGCTGTCCTTCGCCGCCCTCGTCATCTACGTGGTGGTGCCGGCCGCGCCGCCGTGGGCGGCGGCGAGCTGTACCCCCGCCGATGTCACCAACGGCCCGTCGAATCCGCCGTGCATGCTCCGCGGCCCCGCGGGCGTGCCCGACGGCGGGCTGTTGGGTGCGATGCAGACGAGTCGGCCGGGCGCGCACCAGTTCGTGGAACGGATCTCTACCCGCGGCTGGGGCACGCTGCATCTCGATTCGGCCGGCGCGCTGCTCGACTCCGGCCAGGCCAGCGTCAACCTGGTTGCGGCAATTCCCTCATTGCACGCCGCGGTGACGGCGATGATCTCGCTGTTCCTCTGGCGACGGGTCAGGCGTGGTTGGCGACCGCTGCTGGTGGCGTATCCGTTGGCGATGGCCTTCGTGCTGGTGTATTCCGCCGAACACTTCGTTGTCGACATCCTGCTGGGCTGGGCACTTGCCGCGGCGGTGTCCGCGGCGATGAGTCTGGCGGAATCGTGGTGGGCGCGGCGTCGCGCGTCGAAGTCATCAGTCGCCGTGGCTCAGCCAGCGGGCGATCTTGGCGGCCGATTCGCCGTAGAACACCCGGTAGACCTGCTCGGCGACGTAGCCGATGTGCGGCGTGGCGACGACGTTGTCCAGCGATCGCAGCGGATGCCCGGCCGGCAACGGCTCGGTGTCGAAGACGTCGAGCCCGGCACCGGCGATCCGCCGCGACCGCAACGCCTCGAGCAGAGCCGACTCGTCGACTATCGGTCCGCGAGAGGTGTTGACTAGCAACGCCGTCGGCTTCATCCAGGCCAGTTCTCCCGCACCGACCAGGCCGCGCGAGCGCTCGCTGAGCACCAGATGAATCGTCAAGACGTCGGCGCGGCTGAACAGTTCCTCCTTGGACACGTAGGCCACTCCGGCTTGCTCGGCGACCTCCGTCGTCAAATTCGCACTCCAGGCGACGACGTCCATCCCGAACGCCTTGCCGACCTGTGCGACTCGGCTGCCGATACGGCCCAACCCCAGCACGCCCAGCGTGGTGCCACCGAGTTGCCGGCCCACAGCGGTCTGCCACCCACCGCCGCGCACCGACTGCGACTCATCGACGATCCGGCGTGCGGTCGCCAGAATCAGGGCCCAGGTGAGCTCGACGGTGGACTCCACGAAGCCGCCGGTGGTGCTGACGTAGATGCCGCGCTCCTCGGCGGCCGCGACGTCGATGGAGGCGTTGAACGGCCCGGTCGAGGCGATCATTTTCAGCCGCGGCAGGCGCTCGATGACCTGGCGTGGCAGCGGCGTGCGCTCTCGCATCACACACACCACGTCGAACGGCCCGAGCCGTTCCACCAGCGCGTCGGGGTCGGCCAGGTGATCGTTGAACACCGTGATCGCGGCGCGTTGCGCCACCTGCGACCAGTCCGCCATCGCCAGCGCGACGTCCTGGTAATCGTCGAGAATCGCGACCTGCATCGTTTCAATTTCGCATACCCCGGTTTGACCCACGGGCGGGCCGGGTATGAACCTGCAACGCAATTTCGCGGTGTCCTGACACGAGGGAGCTGAAACCACATGGGAGCCCACGACAAGGTGAGCAACAAGATCGACGACATCGGCGGCAAGGCCAAGGAAGCCTTCGGCAAGGCCACCGGCGACGACAGCACTGAGGCCGAGGGCAAGCTCGATCAGGCCAAGGCCAGCATCAAGGACGCGGTCGAGAACGTGAAGGACGCGTTCAAGAAGTAGTCCCACAAGCCAGCACAGAGGACGGCCACCGGTGTACCCGACCCCGGTGGTCTTCCGCTTTCTAGGGGTCAGGCCAATGTCGGCCCGACGAGTCTCCGTGGGCCGGTTCGTTCACCGCGAACACGAACGGTGCGAACACCACCTCACGTCCGTCCGGATCGCGGTAGGTGAGCGCGCCCGTCGCCTCCCAGTAGGGATGCGACGCCACCGGTTGCGCCCCCGCCGCGGACAGTCGGGCGATGGCGCGCTGCTGGCCGGCGAAGTCGGGAAAGTACAGGCAGAGTTGTTCGTGAGGATCGACTGCGACGGGTTCGGTGGATTCGACGATCTCGAAAGTCAGGGTCGACCGAGGTAGACCGAAGACCGCCCCGGTGCTGCCGAAGCTGTCGGCGAACGTCGTGCACAGCGGCAGGCCGATCAGATCGCGGTAGAAGCGCACAGTTTCGTCGAAATGCGCTGAGCGACGGGCGAATCGAAGGGCGCCGATGGACGCAAGTTCGTCGGGCCAGGTTGCTGCCGGATGAGTCATGCGAACACGGTAGAACCTCAACCGTGCTTGAGGTCAATACACGGAACTCGAGCTCCACCGTGTTCAATGCCCTTATGAGTCATGAGATTCGTGTCGAGGTGTCCAACGACCACGTCGCGACCGTCGAGTTCGAGCGCGGACCGCGCAACCACTTCGATGCGGCGCTGATCGCCGACCTGGCCGACACCTTCGAGCGCGTCGATGCCGACCCAGGTGTCCGAGCGATCGTGCTGTGCTCCTCCGGCCGGCATTTTTGCGCCGGTGCCGATCTTCCCGGTGCACTCAACGGCGGCGAACCGGCGGTCGGAGCGGCAACCGGGTCGCTGTACGAGGAGGCGGTGCGATTGTTCGAGGCGCGCACCCCGATCGTCGCTGCCGTGCAGGGCGCAGCGGTCGGCGGCGGACTCGGTTTGGCACTGGTCGCCGACTTTCGCGTCGCCGGACCGTCCACCCGCTTCATCGCCAACTTCAGCCGGCTGGGTCTGCACCAGGGTTTCGGCATCACCGTCACGCTGCCGGCGGTCGTCGGGATGCAGCGTGCCCAGGAACTCCTTTACACCGGCCGAGAGGTGCCGGGGGCCGAGGCGGTGAGCATCGGCTTGTGCGACCGGTTGACCGCCGACGCCACCGTGCGGTCGACCGCGCGGGCGTTCGCGTCGGAGATCGCGGCGAGCGGCCCGCTCGCGGTGGCCTCGATCCGTCACTCTTTGCGTGGCGACCTGGCCGACCGGGTTCGCGCCGCGACCGTCCAGGAGCAGACCGAACAAATCCGGCTCGCTGCCACCGCGGATTTCGTCGAGGGTGTATCGGCCACCGCTGAACGACGGCAGCCGCGGTTCACCGGCACGTGAGCGGCTAGCCGGCGCCCTTGCCGTTGTCGACCCGATACACAGCGCCGTGGACCGCGCTCGCGGCGTCGCTGACCAGGAAGGCGATCACGTTCGCCACGTCGAGCGGCTGCATGATGCCGCGCGGCGAAGCGGTACGCATGATGAGGTCGTAGTTGGGATTCTCAGGTGCGGTGAACTGCTCGATCTGCGGCGTCAGCATGCCGCCCGGGCAAACGGCGTTGACCCGCAAGCGATCTGCGGTGTACTCCACCGCCAAGGCGCGGGTGAGCCCGATCAAGCCGTGCTTGGCGGCGCAGTAGCCGGCCGAATACGCCTGGCCCTCGACACCGGCGATGGAGCTCACGTTGACGATGTTGCCGCCGCGGTTCAGCAGATGCGGTAGGGCCGCCCGGCACAGGTGGAACGGGCCGTTGAGGTTGACGGCCAGATCCTGGTCCCAGTCGTCGTCCGTCATCGACTCGGTGCGGCGCATCTGATGACGGCCCGCGATGTTGACCAAGATGTCGAGACCACCACATTGGCGGACACACGTCGCGATCGCGTCTTTGCAGGCCTGCGCGGAGGCGACGTCGACCGCTGCGTGTACACCGTTTTCGACCGCGGTGAAGACTTCGGTCAACCGCGCGCTGTCCCTGCCGATGCCGAAAACCGTTGCGCCCTGGCGTGATAGGAGCTGAGCCGTCTGTGCACCGAGTCCCGACGACGCGCCGGTCACAAACGCGATCTTGCCTTCGAGAGTGGACATGATGTCGGTCACCAGCTCGGAGCGCGGTAGGAAACCATCCGCGCCCAACCACCCCGCATCACTGCCGGGCGCGCCGGCAATCTCAGCCCGAGTAGCTCGACTATCGGTTCAGACCGAACTCGTCGCCGGATGCGACGGGCCGCGACCAGGACGAGAAGGTTGACAGCGCGTCTTCCCAGCGCCATCCGGCTGGTCCGTCGCCTCCACGTCGGCCGAGTCGGAGTCACCCGTCGGCCCCAGTGGTAGCCAACGCACATCGCCGACATCGAAGCCATGAACCCCAGCAGCACCGCCATGGTGATGAGCTTTTCGGGTCACCATTGCGGTGAGGTCACGCGCAAGACACACCTCGGCCAATTAGCGAGGTGAGGGCTAACCGATCTCGCTGTCGATGTGGACCGCGACGTACCCGATCGGAATGCCGGTCCACATCGCTATGCACTCGCGCGCGGCGACGTCGACCGCGGCACGCCGGATGGCACGGGTGGTCCTGCCGATTTCGGGAATGGCGATCATCCACCCGTCCGCGTCGCGGGTGACTTCGATGTCGAAGCACTGGCCTACGGTCGGGCATTTGACGCGGGGAGCAAATCGCTGGGCGCTGCGCACCTGTCGGGGGCGCACCAGCACGGACTGAATGGGCATGGCCGCTTTCTGGAGTCGAGAACAAACCGCGCGCAAGCGTATTGCGAACCGAGGCAAAAACCTAATCCATGGCCACCCACGCGTGCCCGATCTTGAAAAAGCTGCGCTGAGCTTGTCTTTCTCCGCGCAAGAGCGGGCTTGACGTCTCATCGGTCACCTGCAGTTTCCCTGACCGCCACCCCACCCGGAATGAACGGCGCCGTTCGCGACGTTGCAACCAGCTGAGTTTGACCAGTGCGACCACGGGATATCAAGATGACCAATGGCATCGACGCCAAAGTCCGCGCTGCGGTGGACTCTTCCACCAAATACGCTGCGAAATGCGACCTCGCTTTGAACGAAAGGCCTCACCGTGCATGACTCGACCCGCTTTGGCATCGCGCCACTGGGATGGTGCGCGCAGTCGATGACCAAGTTGCTGCAATGGGCCGCGGTCCTGACACTGCTGTACGCCGCGGCGATCACCACGCCCGCGATCAGCAAGGCCGCCGCCGATGGGCAGTGCCCCGACGTCGAGGTCATCTTCGCCCGCGGCACCCTCGAGCCGCCCGGCCCCGGAGTGGTCGGACAGGAATTCGCCGACGCCCTCACCGGTCGCCTCACCGGCCGGTCGGTCGACGTGTACGGCGTGAATTACCCCGCCTCGCTGAGCTTCGGGCAGGCCGCCGACGGCGTGGCCGATGCCGCCAACAAGGTGCTCGACACCGTCAACACCTGCCCCGCCACCAAGATCGTGCTCGGCGGCTACTCGCAGGGTGCGGCGATCGCCGCGTACATCACCTCGGACAGCGTTCCACCGGGTTACGAGCTCCCCGCGGGCATCTCCGGACCGTTGCCGCCGAACGTCGCCCCGCATGTCGCCGCGGTCACGCTGTTCGGCAAGCCGTCCAACGGGTTCCTGAACCTGGTCGACCGCGACGCCCCGCCGATCACGATTGGCCCGGCCTACGCCGGTAAGACTCTCGACCTCTGCACCCCGCAGGACCCGGTCTGCTCGTCGGGCGAGGGCTTCAGCCGCGCCGCCCACAGCGCCTACAAGACCAACGGCATGACCGACCAGGCGGCCGACTACGCCGCTCACAAGCTCGGACGCTGACCCTTCGGCGAGCGCCGGTCCTGCCGGTCCCGCCGACGGGTCCGGCCTAGGGATCTACGTGACGACGACCTTGAGGTGGCGACCCGTTGTCGCCGGCGCCTTCGCTTCCTGCGTAGCGGCGAATTGCGCGAACTGGAAGCAGGCCCGCGAGACCAGATAGTTCGTCGGTCTGCCTTCGCGGGCGGCGTAGGCGATATCCAGCAGGGCGGACGTCAGCGGCCCGTCAGGGAGTGCGCGACCGGGCGGCATGGTCGATCCGGACAGCACCCGATTCAAGGCAATCTTGAACTCGCGCAACAACTCGTCGTACGACGGCAACCGATCCGATGTTCCAACGATTGAAGATTCCACGACGATCTCCCTGGTACGCGGGCCAGGACGCCAATGGGCTGCAGCATCCATATATGAGTCGCTAGATACCCCTCTGGGGCACCGGCCAATCTGTGGCTCGCCTCTCACTGCTCGAGCTGCAACGGCTACGGCCTAGTCGTAGATGATCGCGAGTCCACGGCGCCGAAGGTCGGCCAGCGTGGCCCGCATCGTGTCGAGCTGCTCGGGTGAGTGCCCGACCCAGTCGGAGAGCTCGCCAACCACCCGCACCGGCTCGCGGGTTCGGAACGATCGGGTCGGATTTCCTGGAAGCTTCTTGTCGGTGACGTTGGGGTCGTCCTCGATGACGCCTTGCGGTTCCACGATGTAGATGCGGCATGCACCGTCGCCGGGCGCCATCTCGGCACCCCACGCGGCCGCATCCAGGGTCTGCGTCATGTACACGTGGTTCGAGATGCGTCCCTCTTCATAGTTCGACGGCATACCCGGCAACAGCCAATCCCCTACTGCAAGATCCGCTTTGGTGCCGTGCAGAAGTGCACCGGATTCGTGCACTTGGAAAGGTTCCGGCGTAAGTGTCATCGTGATCCGATCAGCTTGTGGTGGGAATGGACCATCGGGCGGATGTAGGCGATCCCTTTGGCCGGCCGGGCAAATCTTTCAACCGCCAGCCCGTCGTCGAACCGCTCGCGCAACATGTCTCGAACCCAAGCCGTTGCGGTCTTGCGGTCCAACTGCCCGCCGCCGGCCATTTGAGCACTCACTTCCCACCCGCTTGCCCTCGTAATGAACTCGTGGGCAGCGATTTTGCGTCATCACCGGGGTCTTGCCGCAAGCCCCCCTGTCAGCTATAAATTGAAAGGGGCAGGCGCGTAGGCTCTTTCGCATTCGCCGGCCGAGTTCCCCGGCCGTTGAGATCCGAGGCGTAAGTGTCGGCAACCCGTCGTGGAGCCGCTCCAGCCTGGTTGGCGCGATTGGCCAGCCCGCCTCGGACCATCGGGTACAGTTAACATGCCGGTAATCTTGCCGGCCCTCAGGGCAGATCACTCGCTGAACGTTGGGCTTCACGCCCCGCCACGATCCCGTCGCCTTCTCTGAGACTTCTCAGAGGAACCTATGCCCTCCCCCGCCCATGGCAATCCTGCTCTCGACTCGTACGAACCCTGCGAGTGCAACCTTCCGGCAGCTTCTTTCCCACTTCCCGCGGGTTCCAGCGCAATCGTTTACTGCGAAGGCCAGTTCGGCGAGCAGGACGGCAAAACCGCCAATGGCCTGGTCAGGCACTCCGAGAAGTACGACATTCTCAGCGTCATCGACAGCCTCCGAGCCGGAGGCGACGCCGGGAAGCTCCTCGACGGCACCGCGAACGGCATCCCGGTGCTGGCGTCGCTCGCCGAGGCCCTCGCGCACGCCGGCCGGGTACCGGACTACCTGATCTGTGGGCTGGCACCCGCCGACGGCCTGCTCTCGAACGAGCAGCGGATCGTGTTGCTCGACGGCATTGCCCGCGGGATGCACATCATCAACGGTTTGCACGAATTCCTGAACGACGACGCCGAGTTCGTGGCGGCAGCCGTGATCGCCGGCGTCACCATCACCGATGTGCGCCGACCGAAAGCCAAGCGCGACCTGCATCTGTTCTCCGGCCGGATCTTCGATGTGACATGCCCCAGAATCGCGATCCTGGGGACCGACGGCGCGATCGGTAAGCGCACCACCGCCACTTTGTTGGTGCAGGCGCTGAACGCGTACGGCATCAAAGCGGTCATGGTCGGCACCGGTCAGACCACCTTGATCCAGGGCGGGAAGTACGGTGTCGCGCTGGATGCCCTGGTCCCCCAGTTCTGCTCGGGCGAGGTCGAGCATCAGGTCGTCGCCGCTTTCGAGGGCGAGGACCCCGATGTGATCGTCGTCGAGGGTCAGGGCGCACTCAGCCACCCGGCGTACATCACGTCCGCTCACATCCTGCGTGGCAGCCGCCCGGCGGGCGTGATCGTGCAGCACGCACCGAAGCGCACCATGCTCGGCGATTTTCCCATGGTGGCAATGCCGACCGCGGCCAGCGAGATCGCCTTGATCGAGGCGTTCGCCGACACGCGTGTCATCGGGGTCACGATCAACCACGAAGAGATGACCGAAGACGAGCTGACCAACGCGATCTCCGAACATCGTTCGCAGCTGGGCATTCCGGTCACCGACCCCCTGACGCGCCCCTCGTCGGATCTGGTTGACATGGTGCTGACGGCCTTCCCCGCGCTCGCGGTGACGGCCCGCACGACAACCCCGGTGTGACGCTTCGGCTGGAGACCGACCTCGACAAGGTCGAGCAGAACACGCGCACCCTGGTCGATCGTCTTGACTCACAGGGTATTCGAGTCACCGGAATCACCAAGGCCGTGCTGGGCTCGCCGGGAGTCGGTGCGGCGATGTTACGCGGCGGCGCGCGCGGCCTCGGCGATTCCCGGGTGCCGAATCTGCAGCGGCTGGCCGAGCTCGATCGATTACCGTCACGCACACTGATCCGCTCACCGATGCTCAGCCAGGTCACGCAGGTGGTCGACGTTGCCGACGTCAGCCTCAACACCGACGCGGTTGTGTTGGCGGCGCTCGATCAGGCTGCGTCCCAACAGAATCGGACGCACGCCGTCGTGCTCATGGTCGAGTTGGGCGACCTACGCGAGGGCATCGCACTCGGCGATATCGCCGACGCCGTGCGGGCCGTACTGTGCCACTCCTCGCTGCGGCTCGCCGGGCTGGGCGCCAACCTGGCGTGCCAGAACGGCGTCATTCCCGACGACCGGAACATGGGCATTCTCACTGGGCTCGTGGAGGATATCGAATCACATCAAGGGATTTCGCTCGACGTCGTCTCAGGCGGCAACTCGGCGAATCTGAGCTGGGCCCTGCATACCCACGACGTCGGCCGGATCGACGAGTTGCGACTCGGTGAGGCCATCCTTCTCGGCGTCGACCCGCTATACCGGACACCGATCCCAGGCCTGCACACCGACGCGTTCACACTGACCGCCGAAGTCATCGAGGTCGCTGTAAAGCCGGCCCGACCCTGGGGCGATCGCGCTCAGGGCGCCTTCGGCGAGGTGCCGGACCGCATCGGCAATACGACTGTGCGCCAAGCAATCCTGGCTCTCGGTCGCCAAGACGTGGACCCCGACGGTCTGCAGCCGCCCGAAGGCATCGCGATCCTCGGGATGAGCAGTGACCACCTGATCGTCGACCTTGCCGACCACCCGGCCGCGGCCGGTGACGAGATCGAATTCGGAGTCGGTTACGGCGCACTGGTGCGGGCGATGACGTCGCCCTTTGTCGCCAAGGTCGAGCACCTAGGCCGAGGCTGAGAGTTCAACGCAAACCCCTGTCACGCAGGGACATTCGAGCCCCGACCCATCAGATCGCGGCCTGCACTCCTGCCCGCCTGGTCAAATAATCGATCTGCAGGTAGATCGCGTAGAGCACGAACGGCGGCAAGATCATGAACGGCAGGTTTTCGGCGAGGAACTTGAACCAGAAGCCGAACGCACCCTGCCCGATGTCGCCGAATCCGGCCCGCACTTCAGCCAGGAAGTACACGCCGGTACTACTGAGCAGCATCGCGCATCCCGCGAAAGCGAGCCACAGGCAACGAATGCGGGATTCGGTCGGAAGCTCGGGTCGGATCAACCGGAGCCACAGGACGAAGAGTGTCGCACCTGTGATGACGCCGACCAGCTCCAAACCGAAGATCCAATTGTTCGCACTGGTGTAGCGGGTGTCGGTCAGTCCCCACTGCCACCACAGCCACTTCCAACCCGGGTCGGTGGTGGGTGTCCACAGGTTGAAGGGATGTCCGATCAAGAAGATGGTCTCGTATCCGAGTTGGCTGCCCGCGGTGTAGGGCAGGTAGATCAACGTCAGCTCGGCCGCTCGTTCCAACCGAGGGCGACGCTCACCCCGGCCGGTCCAGAAATAGACCAGTGGCAGCAGGATCACCGGTACGCCGAACAGTACGTTGGCGACGACGTCGACCGTGAACGACGGGGGCAGCACCCGCAAGCCCACTCCCGCGACGGCGAGCACGAAAGCGATGCCGGTGAGCGCGGTGAATAGCAGATACGTCCGCCGGCGATGGGCGGCCCACGGCCGAGCCAGATTCGGCTCGTGGTCCGACGCAGCGTGTGTCACGACGTCCGATGTCATCGCATCATCCCGGTTTCCTGCTAAGCACTCGCTCAGCGTAGGACTTCGGGTGACGGTTGGTTCGGTTTTGCCCGGACGCGCTCGACTCGTCGACGGCGTTGTGGAGGTTCGAACGCACCGAGGTCGTGATCCAGGGTTTCTCTACCGTGACCGAAGCGAGCCGTGCGAACTGGTTGCACATCTGAAAGGCGGGTAACCAACCTCACGTGAGTGAATCGGTCCGTGTCGATGAGGCGCCGCAGTGTGCCTACACCGGGCCCGCCGACGGCGACACGGCAGCCGACTTTCGAGCGCACCTCCGTCGCTGGCTCGACAGCACCGTGCAGGTGGACGACGACCGCGGCATGGACATCATCCTGGCCGCCTATGAGGCCTTGGCCAATTGCGCCGAGCACGCATATCGCGAGCACGTTGTCGCGGATAGCGGTCTCATGACCATGAAAATGAGCCACAACCCGGTCGAGGAGACCGTGCACATTTGCGTCACTGACCACGGCAGTTGGATCGAACCTGACCGCGCTGCCATCAACGCCCGTCGCGGGCGCGGACTCATGCTGATGCACGGCCTCGCTGACGAATGCAGCATGCATGGCCGCAGTGACGGCACCGCTGTGTGCCTTCGTTTCAACCGGTGCCCGACCCTGAACAGGAACTGAGGTCAGGGTCCGCCTTTCCAGTGGTCGATGCGGTGATGGTCGGGAGTGAAGCCGTGCTGGACGCCCCACAGGACGGCTTGAGTGCGACTCCCGGCGTTGATCTTGCGGTAGATGCTGCGGATGTAGGACTTGACGGTGTTGGGGCTCAGGTAGGTCAGTCGGGCGACGTCAGCATTGCTTTTGCCCTGGGTGATCAAGGCCAGGACCTCGGATTCGCGGTCGCTGAGTCCCTCCGTGCGACCCGGCCAGTCGAGGCCCAGGGCGCTGCGTGCCCGTGGAGCGGGCTCGCTGATCACCAACTCCCCGGCATGGACGGCTTCGAGGGCCGCGACGAGCTCCCGCGCCGGCAGGGTCTTCGACAGATAGCCGTGGGCTCCGTGCTCGCGCGCACTGGCGATCAGGTCGGGGTGAAAATTCCAGGTGTAGACCACAACACGTCGGGCGCGGGGGTTGGTGATCAGCGTGGCGATCTCGTGGTCATCGGTCTCGGGCTGGGCGAACGAGTCGTACAGCGCGATATCGACCGAGTCTTTGACCCCCACCGAGGCGTCCAGTTCGGCGACCACAATCCGGTCGCGGTAGTTGTCGAACATGTTTGCCACCCCCTTGACCACCACGTCGTAATCGTCGACAAGCGCGACGGTGATCGGGCGGTTCGTTGAAGGCGACATCGTGCGAACTTACCCCCCCAGGGGTGTAGCCGGACCCCCCTAAAGGGTGTTGCCTGATGTCATGCGTCGAACAGGTACGACGCCATGACGAGAGGTAAACGAGATGACGACTGATTTGGCGGTAACCGAGCTCTTGGCCCGCTCCACCACCGTGACCAGCGTCGGCTGGATCGGCTACATCATCATCGGCGCCCTGGCGGGTTGGCTGGCATCGATGATCATGAAGTCCCGAGAAGGTCTGCTGCTCGACATCGTGATTGGCGTGGTCGGCGCGCTGGTCGGCGGTTTCCTGCTGAGCTTCGTGGTCGACACCGCAAACGGTGGCTGGTGGTTCACTTTGTTCACGGCGACCTTCGGAGCGGTGATCCTGCTGGCGCTGATGCGTACGGTCCGGCGCACCTAGGTTCGTCGAGGTCCGGTTTAGCGGGTCCGGTCGCGGGAGTCTGACTCTCGAGGCCGGACCCGCGACTGGCCTCACACTCGTTGCCGACGACTCGAGAGGCTGGCGGCGACTGAGTTGTCGCACGTGGAGGATGACGGATCACGCCGACCCCATGCCGATACGAATGTTCTTGATTTGCTGGAATTCTCGCAATCCATCGATGCCGCCGGTCCGCCCGAACCCGCTCTGCTTGTAGCCGCCGTAAGGCCCTTGGGGTTGGATGTCGCTGAACGTGTTGATCCACACCGATCCGGCTTCGAGTTCGCGGGCGACGCGGTGGGCTCGAGTGAGGTCGCGGGTGTGAATGAAGGCATTGAGTCCGTAGGAGGTGTCGTTGGCGATCCGCACGGCCTCGGCGTCGTCGCTGAATCGAATCAACGAGACCACGGGCCCGAATGTCTCGAGTTGGGCGAGCTCAGAGGAGTTGTCGACGTCTCCGAAGACGGTCGGCTCGATGTAGTAGCCGCGGGCCAGCTGTCCACCGATACGTTTTCCGCCGGTGAGTAATTCACCGGCCGGAGCCCTGGTGGCGGCGTCGATCGCTTGCAGGATTCGGTCGGCGGCGGCGTGGCTGACAACGGGTCCGAACATTACCGACGGATCGAAAGGATCGCCGATTGCGGCGGCGCTCACGGCGGTCAGGAATTTGGCGGAGAACGCGTCATAGACCGAGTCGTGTATCAGCAGTCGGCTTGCGCAAGCACAGCTTTGGCCCGACTGCATCAATGGGCCCTGGTGGGCAGAGATCATGGCGGCGGTGTCCAGGTCGGCGTCGGCAAAGACGATGGTGGCCGACTTTCCGCCGAGCTCGGCAACGACCGGGGTCAGGTTCGTGGCCGCCGACCGTAGGACTGCGCGCGCCGTGGCACCGCCGCCGGTGAAATGGATCTTGCCGATGCCTGCGTGCTCGACGAGCGCTTGGCCCGCTTCTGCCTGCGCCGGAACGACATTGACCAGCCCGGGTGGCAGACCGGCCTCGAGGCACAGTTCGCCGAAGCGCAGTGCAGCCATCGGCGCGAGCTCGGAAGGTTTGAAGACAACCGCGTTGCCTGCGGCCAGCGCGGGAGCCACGCACGAGCCTGCGACAACAAGTGCTCCGTTCCAGGGGGCAATGATTCCAACGACGCCGTAGGGTTCGCGCTCGATGAGGTTGATGTCGAAAGAACCAGTGGCCGGGGCGCTTTGCCCATGGGGCTTGTCGGCGTAGCCGGCGAAGTACCGCAGAAATCTCTCCAGGAGAATCGAATTGCCGGCAAGTGAGATGGGAACCGCGTAGTCGTGCACGTTGAGCGCACTGAGATCGCTGAAATGTTCGTGCACGGCGTCGGCGAGGTCGATGAGCAGATCACGACGGCGGTCGACGGTGAACGACACCCATTCGCGTTGAGCGGCCCGCGCCACTGTCACCGCGTCGCCCATCTCGGCCGGCCCGGCCAGCACTATCGTCGCGTTGTGCTCACCGGTCGCCGGATACACGTGTTCGTGTAGCCCACCCGACGATGTGGTGACGCGGTCGCCGCCCAGCAGCAAGCCGATCGGTTTGTCTCGCGCGGGTGGTGCCGGCGCACTCGAAACGGTCATGCGCCGTCGTGGGCTTCGGCAGCCCATTCGGTGAGCACGCGGGGCTTTTGCTCAGCGATGACGTCGGTGAGGGTGCAGGCTTTGGCCCATCCGTAGTAGGCGGCGAAATGCAATGCCAGTTCGTCCATTTCGTCGAAGGAGATGTCGCGGCTTCTCAACGCGGCATAGACGTGACTCAGGATCGGTATCGGCGCGTCCTGAAATGCCACGCATGTCACGGTGATGAGCCGTCGCTCCTTGATGCCCAGGCCGGGACGCAGCCACATCTCGCCGAACACGAAGTTCAGAATGCCCGCACCCGAATACGGGTTGTCGCGAATCGGCACGAACGGCACGCAGTTGACGTCTCGAAAGGATTGCTCACCGGCCAGCAGACGCTGTTCTGGATCGCTCGGGGTCACCAGCGGCAGCAGCGGCTCGCCGTCGGGCATCGGTTCGCCGCGTTCCAGGTGAATACGCTCCCACTGTTCGTCAACGGCCATATTGAACCGGGATGCTTTCGGCCAGCCGCTGTAGACCGCGAAATGCAATACTGTTTCCCGCATTTCGGCGATCGACACATCGCCACTGTTGAGTGCCGCGTAGACGTGGTCGCGTAGGGGTTGCTCGGCGTCGGCGGCTGCCACGCAAGCCAGGGTGATGAAACGCCGATCTCTTCTACTCAGATTCGGGCGGGTCCAGATTTCGCCGAACACGATGTCGATCAAGCCGGCTACCGCAGCCGGGTCGCGGTCCTCGGGCGGGTCGAACGTCATGATGTCGGCGAACGAGCGCCGGCCGCGCTCGCCGCGGTCCTCCTCGGCTGCCGTCAACGTGGTGGCCTTCCACTCCGGAAGCGGGCGTTCACCTCAGGGTGACTCCGGCGTCGACTTTGAATTCCAGACCGGTCACCATGCGGGACTCGTCGGAAACCAGGAAGAGCACGGCGTTGCTGATGTCGGCCGGCTCGGCCAGCATTGCAGGCAATGCGTTCATGAAGATCGGGATCAGGTCTGGGCGATCTCGAGCCAAAATGGTCTGCATCGACTCTGGACGCATCCCTGTCTCGACGCCGGTGGGGTGCACGGTGTTGACGCGGATACTCTGCGCGGCAACCTCGTTGGCCAGTGCCTTCGCCAGTCCGACGACGCCATGTTTGGAGGCGGTGTAGGGCAGATGCAGTGGGGTGCCTTTGAGCCCCGCGGAGGAGCTGATGAGGATCAAGCTGCCGCCGGCGCCGACCAGATGCGGTAATGCGGCGGCACAAGTGTTCCATGTGCCGATGAGATTGACGTCGACCACCGTGCGCCACTGCGCCGATGTCGTTGCGTCCCACGTTCCGACGGTCAGCACACCTGCGTTGGCTACCGCAGCGTCGAGTCCACCTAGCTCCTCCACACCCGCGGCGACGGCGGCGGTCAGCGCATCTGCGTCTCGGATGTCGGCCACGTGCGTTACTGCCCGGCCGCCGTGTTTTTCGACCAGACGAGCTGTTTCGTCGAGATCCTCGCGCGACGCCAGCGGATATTCCAACTCCGGGAGCGACGCGCAGATGTCGAGAAGGATGAGATCGGCGCCCTCCTCGGCCAGCCGCACCGCATGACTGCGTCCCATGCCCCGTGCCGCCCCAGTGACCAGAACTCGCTTACCGGTCACGCGGTCGCCGGCACGGCCATGACCGCCAAGTGCGTTGTTGCTCATAGCTTGTTGCAGAACCCAGCATCGACGGGGAATGTCACCCCGGTCACGTACTTGGCTTCATCGGAGACCAGGTAGGCGATGGCGGCGCTGATGTCGGAGGGTTCGAGCATCTCTACCGGCAGCGGGTTCTGCAAGTGGCCACCCGCGCCGGGGTAGTTCTCCAAGAACTCAGTCATCGCCGGATTCACCGCCATCATCGTGTTCACCGCGGTCGGGTGCACGGTGTTGACCCGAATATTCGCCGGCGCCAATGCATTTGCCAGCGTACGCATCAATCCGACGATGCCGTGTTTGGACGCTGAATAACCCAAACCACCGCCCTGCATTCCGCCGAACCCTTTCAGTCCCGCGGTGGAACTGGTGAAAATGATGACGCCGCCTCGGTTGCCGGTCAGCAGGTGTGGAATCGTGGCCTGCGCCGCATGATAGGCGCCATCGAGGTTCACCCCCATGACCGCTCGCCACTGCGCTAGTTCTTCGTCGATGCTGAGTTCGCGGAAAGCGACCGGTGCGATTCCGGCGTTGGCCAAGACGATGTCGAGCCGTCCGAAGTGCTCGACGCCGGCGTCTACAGCGGCTTTGACCTGACCGAAATCCCGCACGTCGGCGACCGAGGCCAAAATCTTGCCGCCCTCGGCCTCGACCAGATTGACCGTTTCGCTGAGCTCGTCGTGGCTTGCCAACGGATAGTGGTTGGCCTCGATGTCAGCGCAAACATCCACGCCGACAATGTTGGCCCCTTCACGGGCAAGTCGAATCGCATGGCTGCGGCCCTGACCGCGCGCGACCCCGGTGATAAACGCGACTTTGCCGTCCAGATGGCCCATTGGTCCTCGCTCGGTTCGATGCGCGCGCCGGTTGCCGGCGCAGTAATGTCAGTAACCGTGTTACTGCGACTACAGTAACCGTGTTACTCGCTAGGGGCAAGGGGGGTGTGAACGATGGCGAATCGCAACGATGGTCCAGCGCAGAAGAATTGGCGCGATGACCGCATTCTGAGCACGGTCGTGAGAATCCTGGAGGACGACGGCTATGACGCCGTTCAGCTTCGTGACGTCGCACGTCTGTCCCAGACGTCGATGGCGACCATCTACAAGCGCTACTCGAACCGCGAAGAACTCATTGCCACAGCCGTGCAAGCCTGGATGGACCAGTACCGCTTCGCCGCCCTGTCGGATCAGTCACCGGGACCCGGCGATTCCCTGTACGACGGCGTAATGCGGTTGTTGCGCACCATCTTCCACCCATGGGAGCAACACCCTGGCATGCTCAAAGCCTACTTCCGCGCTCGCGCAGCACCGGGCGGCCAGCAACTTGTACGGCACGGCCTAGATATGGCTGTACCCGTGTTTCTGGGCGCACTCGCCGGCGCCGACGACGAGCTGATCGCCGACCTCGATGCCGTCATCAGCAGCCTGGTGTACGGCCTCGTGGGCCGCTTCACCGCTGGCGAGATCGCCGTGACGGACATCCTTCCCGTTCTCGAGCGTGCGGTCTTTCGCCTCACGGAAGGACATTCGGCTCGATCGTCGCAGGCAACCGCGCCGCGCGTTGCGAGCGGACGCCGTCGACGGTGACGCCACCACCAAGCTGTCTGGTTGACGTCGATCCCCAAAGAGCCTCGTGCCCAGACCTTTCGAAGCTGGCGCAGTAACGTTACCGAGCGTCGCGAGGTGTGACAGCACGCGCTTCGGCATTCGGAGCGCTCAATGGTTGGACGAGAATTCGATGTGCAATTCGGTGAGCCCGCGCAAAAGAAAGGTGGGCTCGTAGTGGTAGGTGCGATTGTTCGCTGGGCCGTGTTTGGCCTCGCTGATACGGATATCACTCATGCGGTCAAGTAAGCGGTTGATGGTGACGCGCCCTTCGACTCGAGCCAGCGGTGCGCCCGCGCACGTGTGAATGCCTCGGCCGAAGGCGATGTGTTCGCGGACGTTCTTGCGGTGGATATCAAACACGTTCGGGTCGTCGAATTTTCGCGGATCCCGGTTGGCAGCACCCAGGCAGAGCATCAGGACGGTTCCGGCCTTGATGGGCACCCCCGCCAGGGTGGTGGATTTGCGCGCGAGCCGGAAGTCGACCTTGGTCGGGCTTTCAAAACGAAGGGCCTCTTCGATGAACGGCCCGACGAGGCTTCGGTCCGCGCGAAGCTGGTCCTGCAGGCCCGGCTGGTCGCAGAGCACCCGCAGCGCCGAACTGAGGAGTTTCGTCACGGTTTCCTGCCCTGCGCCGAACAGGAAGGTAGCCGGCCGCACCACGTCGAGTAGCGACGGCACGGAACCGTCTGGGTAGGTGGCCGAGGCCAGACCACTCAGGACGTCGTCGCCGGGGGCGTTGCGCCGGGCGGCAATGTAATCGCTGAAGAGACCGTCGAGATAACGCAGCGGATTGCTGCCGACCGGTGTCTGATCGAGAGCTCCGACGTGCCCTGGAGATTCACCCGCTCCGAGGTGGCGACGCAGCTTCGGGCGGTCTTCGTCCGGGACGCCGAGCAGGTCGGCGATGGCCAACGTCGCAAAGGGTTTGCCGTACTCGCCAAGGAACTCGCACCGGCCGTTGCCGATGAACTCATCGAATTGTTTGTCCGCAAGGTCCCAGATGTATTCTTCGTTCTCCTGCAAGCGTTTCGGTGTCAGCAGCCGCCCCAACAAAGACCGTGCCTTCTCATGCTCGGGTGGATCCATGACCACCATGTGCTCGAAGATGGGGAATTGATGACGATGGGCCTCGATCAGTTCGCTGATGTCGTCACCTTCGGGGGTGAACGGAAGCGGCGGAAACGGCCCACCGATCGCGTTGACCGCGGAGAAGGCGTCGACGTCCTTGAACGCCGCATGCACCTCTGCGTAACCCGTCACGGCGACGACCCCGTAACGCCGCTCGCGCACCACCGGCCCCTGACTGCGAAGGTAATCCCAGTAGGCGTAAGGATCCTGCGCGATCTCAGCGTTGGCGAAGTAGTCGATGCCTGCCAGTTGAGTCATGGTCAGCGGCCTTCCACCGGTCGAGGGTGAAGATCAGTGCCGGTCACTGATCGACCCAGGCGATCGCTTGGCGAGGGCATGCCGCCACTGCGGCGTCGACTGCTTCGCGATAGCTGTCATCGGGTGTCTCGTCGCAGCGAGCCACGTCATCACCGAGGTCGAAAACCTCGGGGGCCAGCTCGATACACAGAGCGTGTGCTTCGCACAGTCGCGGGTCCACGCGTACGCGTTGATCGGTGGACATCGTCCTCCTCGTCGGTCCGAGCCTCGTTTTTGATCGATCGATCAAACTGCTAAGGTGCAGCATGCCTATCACGCAGTGTCGGCGGCGGTCAAGCATGGTGCCGGGGATGACCGGGTGACCACGTCGCGGAAGCCGAAGGCCGACGAGCGCGCGACGCGACTGCGCTTGATGGAAGCGGCGGCGCAGATCATGCACGAAGAGGGGTATGCGTCGGCGACCTCGCGGCAGATAGCCGCGCGTGCGGGTGTGAAACAGGCGCTCGTCTACTACTACTTCCCGACTATGGACGATCTGTTCCTGGCGGTTCTGCGGGCAGGCGCCGAAGTCGCGCTGGAACAGATGCGAGCCGCATTGACCGAGGACAATCCACTGCATGCGCTTTGGCAGCTCAACAGCGATTCGCGCCGCACCGTTCTCAACACCGAGTTTGTTGCTTTGGCCAACCACCGCAAAGCAATTGGTGCTGAACTCAGGGCCTACGCCGAACGCGTCCGCGACATTGAGACCGCCGCCGCGACGATGGTGCTACGCGCCAGCGGAAAGGATCTCGGCACCTATCCGCCCGTCGCTATCGCGATGCTCATCGCCCAGACCGCGCGAAGCCTCGGCAACGAAGCCGCCATCGGCATGGACGCAGGACACGACGAACTACGCGCGCTGGTCGAGCAGCACATCGACATGCTCACCACGCCAGCGGCAACGATCCGTAGTTAGCACGTTCTCGCGGTGAAATCCGGCGTTTTGCGACCATAGGGATCGACTGCACGCCCCGACGCTCCCCTCTCGTCTCGGCCGGCGGGTTGACACCGCGAATGGTAAATGCCATTGTTCCTGATCGATCGATCAAATCAACGAGCTTGCCGAGCGGTTCGAGACGGGTGGCGAGCGCGCGACGGAGAACTGCTGAAGCGAAGGTGAAACATGGCAGGACGAGTAGAGGGCAAAGTCGCCGTCATCACTGGCGCGGCGCGCGGCCAGGGACGTAGCCACGCACTGCATCTGGCCGAGGAAGGTGCCGACATCATCGCTCTCGACATCTGCGGTCCGGTCAGCAGCAACACTCAGATCGCGCCGGCGACACCGGACGATCTCGCCGAAACCGCCGATCTCGTCAAACAATTCAACCGGCGCATCGTCACCGCCGAGGTCGACGTGCGTGACTACACCGCACTCGCGTCCGCGATTGACAGCGGAGTTGAACAGCTCGGACGACTCGACATCGTCTGCGCAAACGCCGGAATCGGCAACGGCGGCCATACACTGGACCGCACCAGTGAAACCGACTGGGCCGACATGATCGATGTCAACCTGTCCGGAGTCTGGAAAACCGTCAAAGCGGCTGTCCCGCACCTTGTTTCACAAGGACAAGGCGGTTCGATCATCTTGACCAGTTCGGTCGGCGGCCTCAAGGCCTACCCCCACACTGGCCACTACATCGCCGCCAAGCACGGTGTAGTCGGCCTCATGCGGACGTTTGCCGTCGAGCTGGGGCAACATTGCATCCGCGTCAACTCGATTCACCCCACCAATGTGAATACGCCGATGTTCATGAACGAAGGCACCAAAAGGCTATTTCGACCCGACCTGGAAAACCCAGGTCCAGACGATCTGGCAGCGGCAGCAAAATTCATGCACGTCCTACCCGTTGGCTGGGTCGAACCCGTCGACATCAGCTACGCCGTGCTCTTCTTGGCATCCGACGAATCCCGATACGTCACCGGGCTGACTATGACGATCGATGCCGGCAGCATGCTGAAATAGTCACCGCCGCAGTGAGCTGCTACCCACCCGGCGACGGCTAGCGCGGGCCTGCCGGACGAACTACCGGCAATCGGATTTCTTGGCCATGGACCGCAATCATCGTTACCTGGCCGGGACGGTGGGCATAACCGGAGTGCCCGGCCAACAGCCCAGCGGCGAGATGTTTTTGGCGATGGCCGAGTTGATGCAGTTCTGCACAACGACATTCGGGTCGTTGCTGATCGAGCGGGAGATTATTTCGTTGGCCTTGGCCTGGGCCTCCGCGGTCTTCTGCGCCTCGGCTGCGATAGACGTCTGCGCCCGCTGCTGGTTGAGCTGGTTGATCTTGTCCTCGGTGCCATGGTCATAGCTGATCGTCGGCACGTTGACGTCGATGATTTCCACCTGTGTGTCGACTTCACCGCGCAGGATGTTGGTCGCCTTCTTGGCGAGCTCAGGCAGCGGTGAGCGGTCCAGGTTCTGCGGCGCCAGCGGATCGTATGACGCGAACACTTCGTTCAACGCCACGGCGAGGTTTCGCTCGACCAGGTTGACGCGCACGTTGTCGAACGTCTTGTACTGCTGATAGAGCTCAGGTGCTGCGCCCTGCTTCAGCTGCCAGCGGATCGAGACATCAGCCTTGGCAGTCGACGAGTTGCCGAGCCGGATCAAAATCTGGTCATTGCCAACGTATTTGTCGATCTGGATCGCGCCGTCCATCTCGTGTGTGATCGTCCACGGCATCTTGGCATGGAGCCCGTTGTTCAGCGCGACACCGGTCGGCCGGCCGAAGCTGGTCTGAATCGCGATCTGCCGGGTGCCGACGATCGTGAAACAGCCGAGAAGCAGGAACATGACGCCGACACCGAAAACTACTGCCGCGACTCCAGTTCCGCGGAATCGCCTGACCTTACGTTCTCCCGCGCGGGGCGCGACAACAAACGAAGCGATCGCGGACCCGCCGAAGATGAGCGCCGCGATCACGGCCGAGAAAAGGAACAGGATCATTTGCCAGGACATCAGTTGGGGTTCCTTTGGATAGTCGTTATCGCTGCGGTGATGCGTCTGGGCAGGGTGTGCTACAGGTCTCGCCAGTGTCATGGTGGCAGAAATCGGCCGCCAAGAGTTGCAAGTCGGGGGCACCAACCGGATGCCGGTCGATAAATCAGCCGGCGAACCGATCGTGGTACCACGCGCTCAACGCCTGCACGATGGCCGTCATCGGACTGATCGGTTCAATGCTGTACACCGATGGAAACAGCACCAACGAGCGATTCGCCCTGAATGCCAATGAGCTGTCGGCGGCGGCGCCGGGCGAAGGAGGGCGCTTTACGCGAGGGTTTCACCCACGAACGTCAGGTAGCGCTGAACCGGAGGCGGTTGCAACTGCACCACCTCAGGCCTGGACATCCGACCGGCTTGCAGTGCGGCTTTGAGGTTCGCGCGGGCAGTCTGGACATCGGTGTCGATCTCGTAGAGCGTAACGAAGGATTCCCCATCGTCGGCTTGCCAGCGTCGCGCGGACATGAAGCCGTCAAGGCTGAGCATCTCAGGGATGTGTGTGCTCTCGTGCCACGCGTGGTATTCCTCGACCTGGTCCGGTGATACGGGTTTGCTTTCGACAAATAGCAGTGCTTTGGCCACGACGTTTCCCCTCTACTGAATCGGCTCGTCGCCGAGGACGGTGGTGCGAAGCATCTCGCGCTGAGACTCGGGGTCGTACGGAGCGGCACGATGCAGCACGCCCTGGTTATCCCAGATCACGGTGTCGCCTACAGACCACGAGTGGCTGTAGACCTTGTCCGGCAACGTGGCTCGCTCGAGGAGCTCGTCGAGCAACGCCCGACCCTGATCGACGTCCATGCCGACGACGTAGTCGGCGGAGGCACCGAGCACCAATGACTTTCGCCCGCTTCGATGGGTCCAGACCAACGGGTGCTCGTGATTACGCCGCGCACGCCAGCGCTCTACCTGCTCGCGCGTGGGGTCGGGGTGTACTCGACGTTGGGATGCCTCCAACGAATGCACGACACGCAATGCCCCGAACCGCTCCTTCTCCTGCTCGGTGAGTGCGTCGTAGGCCGCATAGGAGTTGGCGAATTCGGTTTCCCCACCCCAATCGGCAACCTGGACCGCGGAGAGCACGGTGGCCTTTTGCGGGCATTCCTCCCCCAGCGGCGTGCAGCCGTCGATGTGCCAGTCGAAGGTCGCTTTCAGGTAGGCCGCCGAGGCGTTCTTGGACTTGTCCAGCGTGATCGGGTAGATGCCTGCCACGGGATGGTGCCCATCGGAGGAATGGTCGATGTCGCCGAGCCGCCGGCAGAATTCGACCTGAGCCTCCGGATCGAGTCGCAGCCCACGAAACACCAGAACACCGTTGCGCTCCAACGCATCCAGCAGGGCCTCGCCGACCGGATCCTCACCCCCCAACGCGGCTGGGTCGAGACCGATCACTTCGGCACCGACGGATTCGGTGAGTTTGGTGATGGTGAGAAGGCTCATCGATGCTCCTTGACGAAAGCCGGCAGAGTGGTCACGGGAATGGCTCCCCGGTGCGGATCATGACCGCGTCGGCGGCGTCGACCGGAGCGGGTTGGTGCATGATCTCCACGGCCATGGCGACCATGATCAACGAGTAGATCAGCTGCAACAGATGCAGGACGTCGTCAGGCAAATCCTCGAGGGGAAACTTGTCGCAGTACTCGATGGCCTCTTCCAGACGCGGGAAGAATGCGTCGTAAAAGTCGTGGAGGTCAGCCATGGAGGAGTTGACACGAGCATTCCACCGCTCGGTTTCGGTTGCCAGACACCAGATCTGAGCGAAGTCCTCGAATTCGGCGAAGGCGCTGGGCAGCAGACTCTCTCCCATCGTCACACCCGTACCGCAGCGTGGTCGCGCCGATGGGCCTCCACCCAATCGACGACTACCTTGTGCAGGTGGCGGACCAGAATTTCCTGGTCGTTGAGCGGAAAGTCGTCGACGATGCCGTATTCCAGTGCGGCCTGCGTTCCGCCGAGCATGCCCGCATCCTGCAAAGCGAATTCTTTGAGCACCACCGATGCGACTTCGTGTTCGACACGCTCCCGCACGTTGCGGGCCGGATTGAAGTAGGTGAAGGCCTCGAATCGGTGCGTGTTATGCGACGTCGGCCAGTAACGGTAGAGCAGGTACCAGCCGCCGTAGATGAGGATTTCGGTGTTGGGAAAGATCTGGAAGTTGCTGATTCCCCAGGGTTCGATGCCGCCGGGGTTGAGGCCTGCGGGGAGTTCCCCGATATCCGGAGTGCGCCACGGCCCGACAAGTCCGCTGCGAGTGGCTCGCTCGATCGGGTACATGTACTCGGGTGGCAGCAGCCATCGGCGCCGGCCCGCAGTGGACACCAATCTGTGGGGTCCGTCGAGTTGAAAATGGCCGCAGGTGAAACCGGCGTTGGGGTCGCGCACCTCGGCGGGAATCTGCTGTGAGTGCAGAGATGGCACGTGGTAGTACTCCTGGAACGCGTCGGCAAAAATCTTCCAGTTGCTGTTGTTGTGCGCCACCCACTCGTATCGCTCGGTCAGCGTGCCGAACGGGTAGTCGTCGAGCCCGGTGATCATGGGCCCGAGGAATTCGCGAAGGCTCTGCCGAGGCTCGGGGTCGAAGTTGATGAATATGAAGCCATTCCACACGTCGCACGGCACGGGTCGCAGGCCGTAGTCGGCTGGATCGAGGTCGAAGAACTCGGACTGCTGCTGGACAAAGGTGAGCGCGCCGTGCAGGTCGTAACGCCAACCGTGGTACTTGCAGGTGAACTGGCGGCAGGTGCCACGAGTCTCGTCACCGGGAAAGTCGTTCCACACCAGCTTGTTTCCGCGGTGCCTGCATACGTTGTAGAAGGCGCGGATCTGGTCGTCTTTACCCTTGACCACGATCACGGAGATACCGACGACTTCGATCTCTTTGGTCAGGTAGCTGCCGGCGCGGGGCAGCTCCTCGACCCGTGCGACGTTGAGCCACGCTTTTTTGAAAATTGCCTCACGCTCGAGGTTGTAGAACTCTTCAGAAGTGGAGTCTTTGAAGGAGACCGGCCCAGTTCCCAATTCGGGGTAGTGCTCGGTCCACGATCCTTCTGCGGGTCTACCTGTTCGCGTCATCGAAACCTCTTGCCCTTGTTGGGTTCACATCACCGCTCCGCCGTTGACTCCGAGGGTTTGGCCGGTGATGTAGCGCGCCTCTTCTGAGCACAGAAATCCCACCGCCGCCGCGATGTCCGCCCCGGTACCCAGGTAGCCCAGCGGAATGCTGCTGGCCATCTGTTCGTTGGACGGCAGGTGCCCGGCGGCCTGGCCCGCGTGTTGCATCGGTGTCTCGATGCCCGAAGGCGGGATGTTGTTGACCGTGATTCCGTGTTCGGCGTATTCGCGGGCGAGCGACTTGGTCAGCGTCATCACCGCCCCTTTCGACGCGGCGTAGTGGGCCGCGAACGGGGAGCCTCGCTGGGCACTGGACGAAGAAATCATCACGATCCGGCCCCATTGCGCGTACACCATGTCCGGCAGTGCGACCTGGCAGCAATGGAAGGTTCCGGTCAGATTGACGTCGATGATGCGGTTCCAGGCTTCGATGCTGATGTCTGCGAACGGAGAGAAGTCGAACATGCCGGCGCTGGTCACCAAAACCGTGACCGGACCCAGCTCGCTGCGCACCTTCGCGAAGGCATGTTCCACCGCTGCGCGGTCGGTCACGTCGACGCCATGTCCAAGGGCTGTGGTGCCCTGGGCGCGTATGTCATCGGTGACGCGTTGTGCGGCAGACTCGTTGAGATCGAGGACGGCTACCTTCAGTCCACGTCGGCCTAATTCGTGGCACGTTGCTTCACCCATACCCGAGGCGCCGCCAGTGACCACCGCTACCTTGTTCATTACCGGGGCCTTGCGGTCATTGTCTTTGCCGCTCACTCGTATTCAACCCGCAGCGTGCGGCTGGTAGGCAGCGCCTGACACGTCAGAACCCAGCCCTCATTCACCTCGTCCTCGTCGAGCGCGTCGTTGTTGAGCATCCGGGCGCTGCCCTCGGTGATGCGCGCCATACACGTTGCGCACGAGCCGGTTTCACATGACGATGGCGCACTGAGACCCGCCATGCGAGCCGTCTGCAAGATCGTGTCACCAACCGCGTACCTCGCTGTTGTCTTGCGCTTGTCCAGTACAACAACGATCTCGTCGGGTACCGACCCGACAGTGTCGATGCCTGACAACTGACCAGCGGTCGCCGGCGCACTTTCGTCGCTCATCCATCGCAGAGTATCAACTACTTGCGACTTATCTCAAGTACTAGATACTCGGCGGCAGCAGGCGCGGATCAGCCGTCGACATGATCGGTGAACAGCTCGTGACCGGTGCCCTTCTCGACCACGCGCCCCAGCAACTCGCGCAGCGTCTGCTGCTCGTCGTCGGTGAGGACACCGAATACCTCCTGATGCGCCGAAATCGCATCGCTGACAACCGTTTCAGCGACCTTGCCACCCGCGTCGGTGAGAGATGCCCGCAGGATGCGCGCGTGCTGGGGGTCCTGTGTGCGCTCGACGAGGCCCCGCCGCGCCAGCGCAGTGAGAGCAAGCTGCACGCCCTGGGGGCTGATCAGAAGGCGCCTGGCCAATTCGGCGCCGGAGAGGCCGGGTTCGTTGGCGAGTTGGCGCAGTACACCGATCTGGGCGGTGCTGACACCGTGCACCTTCATCGCGTCGTTGATGGTGGTCAGCGAGTAATAGAAGGCCTGCTTGAGTAGCCAGAGAATGTTGTCGGTGAGCTCCAGACCTGCCGGCGCGCTCGCGGTCTGCGGGCTTTGCTTGCGTGAACGCTGATCAGCCACAACTCGACGTTATCCCACGTCGCGGCCCAGAGTGTGGGCTCGCCTCGCGACGGCGCTGCTGATCATGCGGCAGGGGCCGTGAAGATCTGCCCGTCTTTCATGACAAACCGGACATCGAGGGTGGCCGCGACGTCGGCAAACGGATCACCCGGCACGGCGATGATGTCGGCCAGATAGCCCGGCGCCAACTGGCCCAGCTCACCGTCGGCCTCGACCAGTTCGGCAGCCACCATCGTCGCGGCCTTGATCGCCTGCGCCGGTGTCATGCCGCGATCCACCAATGCACCAAGCTCTTTGGCATTCTGACCGTGTGGGATCGCCGGCGCATCGGTGCCACACGCGATCCGGACGCCGGCGGCAATTGCCTTCGGCAGCATGGCTTTCGCCCGAGGGAAAACCTCGAGAGCTTTTTTGCGCAACTCCGGTGCAATGCGGTCGATGGCCATGGCTTCGGTGAGATATGTGGTCGACACCAGGAACGTGCCGTGATCGACCATCATCTGGATGGTCTCGTCGCTGGCGAGAAAACCGTGCTCGATGCAGTCGATTCCGGCGCGGATACAGGCCCGAATTGCGCTGTCGCCGATCGCATGCGCGGCCACTCGCACACCCGCTCGATGCGCCTCATCGGCGATCGCGGCAAATTCGGCATCGGAGTATTGCTGCGCACCCGGGGCCGTGCTGTGCGACATCACACCGCCGGATGCCGACACCTTGATCAACTTGGCCCCGTGGCGGACCTGGTATCGGACACAAGCGATCACGTCGGGCACGCCGTTGGCGATGCCCTCGCCGATCGAGAGGGGCATGATGCCCGGAGCCATCCGCTGAAAGACAGTCGGGTCAAGATGCCCGCCGTAGGGGGTGACGGCATGGCCGGCGGGATAGATTCGCGGCCCTATGTGCCAGCCCTGGTCGATGGCGCGCTGCAACGCGACGTCGAGGAGGTAGCCCCCGGTCTTCACCATCAGGCCGAGATTGCGGACTGTGGTGAAACCCGCCTCCAACGTGGTGCGCGCATTCACCGCTCCGCGCAGTGTCCGGTAGGCGGGATCGTCTTGGACCCCGTGCATCGGTGACGGCAGACCTTCGGGACCACCGGGCCCCCCGATGAGCAGGTTCAGCTCCATGTCCATCAGACCCGGCAAGAGCGTCACATCACCCAGATCCACGATCGTCGCCGAATCCGGCAGCGGCGCTGCCGGATTGATGGCAGAGATACGGGTTCCCTCGATCACCAGCACTGCCGGAGTGCGGATTTGGCCCGCCGCGACGTCCGCCCATCGCGCCGCCCGCAGAACGGTTACGTCGGTCACGGGGCGGGCTCGTAAATGCAATCCAACGTCGAGGCACCAGAGTCGGGGACGCGGGGCTGCTTCCAGCACTCCACCGGGAACGACACCATGATCATCGAGTAGAGCAGATGCATCAGATTCTGAACGTCGTCGGGTAAGTCGTCGAGCGGGAACTTGTCGCAATACGTCAGGGCTTCTTCGGCGCGAGGCGTGATGGCGTCATAGAACGCCTTCATCTCAACCATGGAACTGCCGAGCCGCTTGGCATAGCGCGCGGGCTCGCTCGGCAAACACCACTGCGCGAACCGTTCAAGATCGGCGAACTCGACCGGAAGCACGTTGCTCACACCCCCACCGTGGTGGCCCGCCGATAGTCCTCGATCCATGCCGCGGTCTCTTTGTGTAAGTGCCGCAGGAGAATTTCCTGATCGTTGAGCACGAACGTGTCAATCACCCGCGATTCGATCATCGACTGCGTTGCCTCGAGCGTGTTCGCGTCCTGTAAGCCGTACTCCTTGAACGAGACGGCGGCCAACTCTTGGGCCACCCGCTCACGCGGGGTTCGCGGCGCCGGGAAATACAGCGTGCCCTCGAAAACGTGACTGTTGAAAGACGTTGGCCAGTAGTGATACGTCAGATACCAGCCTTGGCCCCAGAACAGGATGACGAAATTCGGGAACAATTGGAACGAATCCAGGCCCCACGGTTCGCATTTGGCCGGATTCAGTCCGGTCGGCATCGGCCCCAGATCGGGTTTGCCCCAGGGGCCGAACAGGCCACTCTGACAAATGTCCTCGATCGGCTTACGCATCTCGGCGGCCATCTCCCAGGCCCGCACACCTGATGTGCTGACCAGCCGGTGCGGACCGTCGAGGCGATAATGCGGAGCTTCGAAGCCCGCCTGGGCGGCAGCTTTTGAGTATGCGGTCGGCGACTGGTTCGCATGCAGCACCGGCGCGTGATAGAACTCCTGGAACGCGTCCATGTAGAGCTTCCAGTTCGCCTTCACTTCAGAGCGGTAGCACCAGCGCGATGTCATTTTGTCGAATGGGTAGCCCTCCAGGGCAGCCACCATCGGTCCGAGGAATTCTCGCAGAGGTTGGTCCGGCTTTTTTGCGAAGTTGACGAAGATGAACCCCTCCCACACTTCGCAGTGCACAGGAACCAGCCCGTAACGGCTCTTGTCGAGGTCGAAGAATTCGCTTTCCTGCTGAACGAAGGTCAGGTTTCCGTCGAGGTCATACCGCCAGGCATGGTATTTGCAGGTGAACTGCCTGCACGTCCCTTTGGTCTCCTCCAGCGGCATGTCGTTCCACACCAGCTTGTTGCCGCGATGCCGACACACGTTGTGATAGGCCTTGATGTCGCCGGATCCGGTGCGGACCAGGATGATCGACGTGTTGACGACTTTCAGTTCCTTGGTGAAATAGCTGCCTTTGCGCGGAACCTGCTCGACCCGGCCGACATTCAACCAAGCCCGCTTGAAAATCGCCTCGCGTTCCAGGTCGTGGATCTCGGGACTGATGGAATCCTCGTAGGAGACCGGAGCCGTGCCGAGTTCGGGGTAATGCTCTGTCCAGCTTCCCTCTGCCGGCTTCGGAAAACGAGCCATCATCGCTCCTCTGCAGTCCGATCGAGCCAAGGCCTGCGACTGACAACCGTGATGCGCTGGTCGTTACAGGCCCGCGGAGCCGACGGTATAACGTGAGCAGAGCAATAGCAAGTAGTTGATACTGCGCATGGAGGCGCTTATGCCGGTACCTGACGAGGCCCACTTTCTGCGGGTCATCTCGCCGCACACGGAAGATGTCATCGCCGAAGTTGCAGCCTCGACGCGCGAGCAAGTGGACCACGCCGTCACGGCAGCGCGGACGGCTTTCGACTCAGGCGTCTGGCGCCATGGCGAACCCGCAGAACGGATCAACTCGATCCGTCGCCTGGCCGACATCTACGACCGGCGACGCAGTGAGATGGCGAACACCATCAGCGCCGAGATCGGCGCTCCCATCAGCTTTGCTCAACGCGCTCACGTCGGGCTGCCCGCGATGATGATCCGGGCGTTCTGCGACCTGGCTGAGAGGTACACCTGGCAGGAGGATCGACGCGGGTTCTTCGGGCCCGACGTACGCGTTGCCAAAGAGCCCGTCGGTGTCGTCGCCGCAGTCGCGCCGTGGAACATGCCCCAATTTCTGATCATCACCAAACTTGTGCCTGCACTATTGGCCGGCTGCGCAGTGATACTCAAACCTGCGCCCGAAAGCCCGCTAGACGCACTGCTTTTGGGTGAAATACTCAGCGAAGCAGGGCTCGCAGACGGCTTGGTCAATATCGTCGTCGGCGGTAGCGCCATCGGTGAAGCGCTTGTCTCCCATCCTGGAGTGGACAAAGTGTCCTTCACCGGATCGACGGCGACCGGCCGCGCCGTCGCCGGCGCTTGTGCCGCCAACCTGACCAAGGTGAGCCTCGAACTCGGTGGCAAGTCCGCGGCGATCGTTCTCGACGATGCCGCGCCCCACAAGGTCGCCACCGGAGTCCGATCCGCGAGCCTGTCGAACAGTGGCCAGATCTGCAATGCCCTCACCCGCGTCCTGGTACCTGAAGCACAGCACGACGAATTCGTGGATGCGCTGCGCGCCGAGATGGCGAGCCTTGTGGTCGGTGACCCTAGCAACCCTGATACCCAACTGGGGCCGCTCGTATCCCAGCGTCAGCAGCAACGGGTTCGTACATACATCGAGATCGGCGAAAGCGAAGGTGCGCACATGATTACCGGCGGCGCCAGTATGCCCGACGGGCTGGACACCGGCTGGTACGTCCGGCCCACTCTTTTCGCCTGGGCCGACAACTCCATGCGCATTGCGCGCGAAGAGATTTTCGGGCCGGTCATCACCGTCATCCCCTACCGCGACGAAGACCAGGCCGTCGCCATCGCCAACGACTCCGACTACGGCCTGGCCGGCTCAGTCTGGTCCGATGACACAGCGCGGGCCCTTGCCGTCGGATCCCGCATCCGTACCGGAACGGTTGGTATCAATCAGGGTTACACCATGGACCCGTTCGCCCCGTTCGGCGGGGTCAAGGGCAGCGGCTATGGCCGCGAACTCGGACCTGAGGGCCTGGACGGCTATCTCGAGACCAAATCAATTGCGATCGCCGGAGATTCGTAGATTTTCAGCGACTCACCTACTTCTTGACGTTGCCGAGACTTCGCGGAGAGCGAGAAGGAACAGCTCATCCATTCGTGGGCTGAGTTCGGCCAATGTTGCGGCGCTGACATGACTTGCGGAGCCATAGACGCTGTCGTGTTCGTGCGGGGCGGTCGGACTCCCGACGGCCAGGCACAGGACAGCCATTCCATCCGACCGCACCTCTTCCAGGGCCTTACAAGTGTCGGCTTCTGCGTACCGCCCCTCGTAACCCTGGTCGTACGGGGCGCCATCGGACAGGATGAGGAGCAGACGATGTGGCGTACCTGCCTGAGTCTTGAGAATGGCGGCGGCACCACGAATCGCGGCGCCCAGGCGCGTGTATCCCGATGGCTGAAGCTTGTCGAGCCGTCCGCGGCTCACTGCACCGAACCGCTCTCCGAATTCTTTGACCTCAAGCAGGTGGACCGAGCGTCGCCCCTCTGACCGAAACGCGTACAGCGCGACGCGGTCGCCGACTTCCTGCAGAGTGTTGACCAATGTCGCAGCGGCGCGTCGCTGGTGCTCGTGGACGGCGCGACCCGACTGGTCGGATTCGGTGACCGATCCCGACGCGTCGAGCAGCAAAAGGACACCAAGCTCGCGAGCGACTGTCCGGCGTTCGGCGTACACGCTCTGGGACGGATTCTGCCCAGCGCGAAGGTCGGCGACGAAATCAACAAGGGCTTCGGTGTCGAGGTCCTCTCCCTGGGGGCGCCGTCGCAGCATGCGTGGCCCAAGTGCCAGGCCTAACAGCCTTTTTCGAAGCACCAGGTCGATCGAGGGATCAGAGATCGCAATTCCGGCCCGGCCCGTCATCGGATACTCGAGAACCCGGCACCATTCGGATCGGTAGCGGCCGCGGAACGTATCCCACTCTGGGTACAGCGCGGCACGCACCCCCCGGACCGCGAGGAGCTTGCCTCGGTCAGGGGTGCTCGCGATTGACTGAGCCCGTGCTTGCGCGCCGACCCGGTCTGCACGGCGGCTGACTTCGATGTTCAGTTCTGCTCCAGCGGTGTCCTCGCCGTCCGACCGCGCCGTGCCGAACAACTTGCGCAAGAAATTGGACATCACCCGCGAACTCATGAGTGGGTTCTCGAACAGTCTAAGAAGTGCACTCCCCCGACGGTTCTGGTTTGGATCGTCCTCGGACTCGACGGCCTCCGTGGCGCCGATCGCGAATTGTGGGTCCTTGACTGGCGAATGGCGGTCGGTGTCGGGATCTTTCAGCAGAAGCGGCGGTTGGATGACGCCGAACCAATCAGGCGGCTCAGGGACGGCTCTCCGGCTTTTCGCGACAGCGAGGGACTCGTCGGCCGTGACGGTCATAGGTCGGACGTCGGCGCTGTGTGCGGCGGCGAGTGGAAGTTGCTGCGCCAACTCGTACAACGTCCGGAACCCTTCCAGCGCAAGGTAGCGGCGTGCACGGATTGGGCGGCCTCGCAACGCTCGGATTCGTTGCCCATCCAGGCTTCCGGCGCCAAGAAGGGCGCTCTGCACGAGGACCTGACGACGCTGATCGAAGGGAGTTCCTGCGGGAACGAAAATGGCCCGCCCGTCGGTGTGAGCGGCCTCCCCCGGTTTCGCTCTGGCCACTTCGAGAGCCCTGCCGGCTACCGAGGTGGCAAGTAGGCGGAAGCGACCCGTCTCTTGGGCACCCGCTTCAATCACGTCGGTGGCAGGACTGCGTCGACAAGCTCGCCGAGCGCTTTCACCATGTCTCGGTCGTCAGAAAGGATTTCCACGATTGCTGATTGCGCGGCGCGCCGAACACTCAGCCCTTCGGCGATGAGCTCACCGGCAAGGATCAGCGTTCGCGTCGACGCCCCTTCCGTGAGTGGCGATCCCGTCAGATTGCGTATCGAGTTCGCGACCTTGACCAGCTTCTGCGCGATGTCGAGATCGATCCCGGACTCGTGGGCGACCACGTCCGCCTCGACGTCGGCGGTCGGGAACCCCAGCTCGATTCCGACGAATCGCTGACGGGTCGACACCTTAAGGTCCTTCAGGACGCTCTGGTACCCAGGGTTGTACGAGATCACCAACTGAAACCCGGGCGCCGCCTGCAGCTTCAGGCCCAGCCGGTCGACATTGAGTTCACGGCGGTGATCGGCCAGCGGGTGAATGACCACCACGGTGTCTTGGCGTGCCTCTACGACCTCGTCTAGGTAGCAAATCGCGCCTCGGCGGACGGCCCGCGTCAAAGGCCCATCAGCCCAGACAGTTTCGCCACCTTTGAGCAGGAAGCGGCCGACCAAATCGGCCGACGTCATGTCCTCATGGCCCGCGACGGTGATCAGTTCGCGGCCCGACTCGCGCGCCATGGCCTCGACGAAACGAGTCTTGCCGCAGCCGGTTGGACCCTTCAACAACACCGGCAGACCGCGGCGCGCAGCCGCCCGGAATACGTCGACCTCGTCGCCGGATGCACGGTAATGCATTGTGGGCACTGATGACTCGACCGGAGTCGCGCGAGCGTCGGTCAACGCTTCACCTGCCCGGCTGAGTTGGAACGACTTTCGGCAGATCGGCCCCCGTGGGCAGCACGAGGTGTCCGTCGATATCGATATAACCGGAGCGCTTAGTCGGTATCGGCAGCACGGGATTGGGACACGGTTGAGCGGTCCCGTCGCCGCAGATACCTCCGTTGAAATAGGAGCGCTTTTGAACATCCGCGGGCCAGGGGTCGGCGTGCATGGCAAGCCATTGCGCCGGAAGGTTGTAGCAAATGAAGAAGCACGCGCTTACCGCAGCGAAGACAGCCAGGAACCGGACGAGTTGCGTCGTGACGAAACTACCTTGCAGACGGTCGATCTCGCGCTCGGCGATGGTCCGTCCGCGATCGTCGGTGAAATATCTCAGGCAGCACATACCGGTCAGTACGCCGCCCCACATCATCCCTTCATAGATGGGCCACTGGTAGTAGGTGCCTGCGTTGATAGACAGCGCGCGGATTGCTCCCGGGTACACGTAGAACCCGATCGGAAGCATGATCAGGCCTTCCATGATGAAGTCGACGACAATGTTGAACGCGTACACGACACCGATCAACGTGATGTTGCTGACGTGTGGCAAGCGGGACTTCACTTGGCGCATCACCCAGCAGCCCATGATGATGAACAACAGGTTGAGGGCATAGCCCGGAGTATTGGTCAGCAGCGGTTCGGCGACCTGGTGGCCAGGCGCCTCGGGTGACACCCAGCCGGGAATGTTCGACGACCACGAACCCCGGTTGAAGTTCCAGGTGTTGTAGGTGCACCAGGTGTTGAGGTAGTTCAACAGCGGATCCTGGAAAAAGATCAAGCCACATGACACCAGGAGCATGCCGTCGAGAGTGATCCGTCGTTCGCGTCGCCACGGCCGGATGATGAACCACCACACCGAAAGTGGCAGACCGACACTGGCGCAAATCGCGTTCGCGACCAGAGGCACCTTCATGTACATCGGTGGATCACTCGGACCCGACGGCACTTGCTCGAAATAGGGGCCGCTGATCCACCTGACCCATACATACAGCTGAAGGACGAGTAGCGCTCCGCCGACTGCGGCCCACACAGTGACCGGTTTGACCTTGGACTGGATCGGCCCGTCCGGTTCTGCCACGCCTACCGACATTGCTTCACGCGACAGTTCGCCCATCTTCCGCGACTCCCTTCCGGTCGGCCGCCGCACCTTAGGTACGCCGGATCGCTGACCAACGACTCCCGCCGCACAACCAATATACTGAGTAGTATCTGAAATACGTAATAGTTTCCAGAAGGTCTGGCAGAATCCGATCGCATGGTGGAGCGTTGGACGCGAGAGCGACGCTTGGCCCACACCCGCTCGCTACTCATCGACGCTGCCGAAGAGGTCTTTGGCGTCAAGGGCTTCTTGGCCGCGACATTGGATGACATCGCTAGTGCCGCCGGCTACACCAAAGGGGCTATCTACAAGCATTTTTCAACCAAGGAAGATCTTTTCCTCGCGGTCAGTGATCGTTACTGGCGTCGATACTTCGACAACTTCACTGAAGTCATGGCCGAGGCTTCCAAGGTCGGCGCCCGCGAGCTCGACGAAATCGCCGAGCGTTGGAGTCAACTGAGCCGCGACCGCGGCGCCGAACACGCCGCGCTGGGCCACGAGTTCACTCTGTATCTGCTTCGCAATCCCGATGCACGGGAACGAGTAGCGAGCAGAAGGTTAGAAGTGGTCGAGGCGCTGGCCAGGTTCATCAGTGCCGGCGTCGACCGACTGGGCGGCTCGCTGCTGATACCACCACTGACATTCGCTCAAGTACTCGTGGCCACAAGTGACTCGATCGTCCTAGGCAGCCAGCTCGACAGCGTCGATCTGTACCGGCCGATTGTCGAGATGTACATCTCGATGATCAAGATGGACTGACCCGTCGAGGCTTAGGAGCACCGGGTCGGACGCCGCCGCACGAAGCGGCTCAGCGGTCCTTCGCGACTGGGCGCACGGCCGTGCAAGCAAGGCAGGCTGCGGTGTACGACATTGCGGCCACGGCATTTCTGACGTAAATCGATCACAAGGAGCAACAGAGATGAAACGAGTCTTGTTTGTCGGGCAACTACCGGAAACGGTGGACTACTCCGATCCCGCCCTGCCGCCAGGTCTCGACGCCGAGAAAATAAACGCCGGGATTGCAGTCGGCCTCGCCAAGATCGGAGAGCGGGGCTGGCGGGGCGAGCCGTGCATGATCTCGCCCGACGAAGCAGGCGGCCTCATGTTGGAGCAGCGCTTGGCCACCGCGCACTATGACTGCGTGGTGATCGGCGGCGGCATTCGGCTTCCACCAAAGAGCACCTGGCTGCTCGAGGTGGTGGTCAACGCCGTGCGCAAGACCGCGCCCGGCACACCGATTGCGTTCAACACGGAGCCGGAAGATACCGCGGAGGCTGCCGCCCGCTGGTTGTCGGACTGACCGCGGCCGACAGCGCCGCAGAGGCGAGATGGCACGGTCGCCGATAGGCACAAGCCGGGCGCATCGGCTCGTTGGCAACTGCGACTAAACGCCAACCGAACTCACCGTGGACTGACCGTGCTTGTGCTCACGTCTCAGCCATAAAAGGGGTCGCTAACAGCAACATCGAGAGAGCGATTAACACAATCGACGCCGCGGGCCAGATCCACATCGTCCGCTCGCCGTTGGCCGCAATGATGACACCTACGAAACCGATTGCGACTGCGATGCCGATCCCGCCGAAAATGAGTAGGTACAACGCACGCAAATTATCAAAGGCGAGGACGAAGAGGGAGAACACCGCGGCTGCCAGGGCGCTGGTTCCCGCGAGCACGGACAAGATGACGGTCAGGGTGATGTCGACGGTCGTGTGCCGCTTCGGCGGAACGGGCGGGGGGTCGCCAGGCTGGTGCCCAGAGTCGTACGGATATTGCGGCTGCACCGCTCAACCATGGCGCACGATCATCAAACGCGCGGGATCTTGGGGGTCATGCGGTCCATCGGGGTTCGACCCTATGGCGGACGAACGCGTCCAGCCGCACCGCAGAGGGTACCGAGTGTGCAAAGACTCTTCTCGTCGTTGCAACACACGCTCCCTCACTCGTGTCACCCAAAAGCGGTGACTTGCGCTGGACACTCAGCTGTTGTCCCATTGTCGGCATTGCCGACAAGATGGTGACCATGGCGAACAGCAGCAATTTCCGCGTTGACTTAGAGGCCTTGGCGTCCTCGGCGGCGCACGTCACCGGACAGGGTGAGGATCTGGCGACGGCCCACATGTCGTCCGACGACCAGCTTGTCGCGGCTCAGTCGGGCTGGGTGGGCAGCTCGGGCACGGCGTTGAACGCCAAGACGGCGGCGTGGTTGGAGGCCTCGCGCAGGCTGATCACTGATGTCGGCAATCACGCCACGGATTTTCACAACGATGGTCGCAGCTTCGCGGAGATGGAGCAGACCCACACCAAGACTTTGCAGGCGCTGCACCCTGCCCCTGAGGGCCCCGCCGGTTCGGTCTGACCCTCATGGCGCTCACGGTGGCCGACATCGAGCGGTGGAGTGCCGGGGCGGTGCGCGATGTCTTCCATGTCGCCACGTCCCGAGGCAATGCCACCTTGGAGGCGTCCCGTCAGCTCGGCACGCTTAGTGTCTTCGACACCTGGGAAGGCGCGACAGCAGAGGCCAGAAAGCACACCAACGCAGCAATCCGCCAAGACCTCGATGCGCACGGCAATGAGTCCCTGGCCGTAGCCCGGGCAGCAGGCAAGGCCGCCGATGACATCGAACATGTGCAGTCCGAACTGCGGGCGCTGCGCGCCGATGCCACCAAGCTGCACATGACGATCGACGCGACGAGCAACACGATCGTCGCGGCGGAAAAGATGCCGCCGATGGAGGCAGAGCTGGCGAAGATGCAGCTGCAGCCCCGCCTGGACAAGATCCTGACCGAGGCCAACGCGGTCGACGCCGAGCTCGCCGCCGCCATCAACATGGCTGACGGCGACGCACCCATCCCCGCTGGTGCGCCGTCGCCACCAGCCGGTAACCCCGGCGGCAATCCTGCCGGCGAGCCACCGCCTTCTCCGGGCCAGGCCGGCCAAGGCAGACCCGATCCGACCGGGCCCCGTTACACCAAGTCTCCGCTGACCGATCCGATCGTGGCCGCTGACCCGTCGGTGATCGCCCGCCAAGCCGGCAAGGTCGCCGAAGCCCGTCGCGCCCTTGACGCCGCACAGGCCAAACTCGACGCCGCCGCAGCACAGGCCTACACCCAGGGACCCGGCTCCGGGCCGGGCCGCGATGTCACCGACCCCCTTAGCCAAGCTGTGTTCGATGCCCGCCGCACCCTGACCGAGCAGTCAGCGATCCTGGACAACCTCAACAAGTCCGCCGCCGCGACCGGCGCGGCTCGACCCATTCCCACTCCGGCGCTACCGCCCAACGCCAACGTCCAAGCATTCCCACCCGGGCCCAGCGTCGCCAGCCAAGCCGCGAAGGGTCTGTCCGACGCCAGTCACGACATCAACAAATACACCCTGGGAATCGTCCCCGATGTTGCCAAAGACGTTCGCACCTTTGGCAACTGGGGTGAGGCCGGGTCTGGTGAACGCACCGACGCGATCCTCGACTCCGCCGGTCTGATACCGGGCGGCAAGTTGCTCGGCTGGGCCCACCACGGCTTGGGTGGCCTCGTCGACGCCGTCAGACACGGCGACGACATCCCCACCCCGCACCTGGATACGCCGACGCCTCACGCGGACGCGCCACCGCCGGTAGAACACCACGTCGATGCTTCCCCACCCGGAGCCGGTCATGGCGACGGACTGACCCACACCAGCGCCGAATCCGGCGGGCCCGGGGCATGGAACCAAGAATTGAACCATCCGGCGCCGCTGACGCATTACACGGTCGACGACAGGTTCAATTACACAACGGACGCCAACGGCCGGGTGAACCACGCGGAGATGAACTACGACAGCACCCACGAACCGGGCGACCGCAACACGTATCAGCAGCGGATCGCCGGCGGGGACGACCGTCTCCCAGGTGATCATGGCGGGCACATCTTCGGCACGCAGTTCGGTGGGCCCGGCGAGGGCATCAACATCACGGCCATGCGCGACACCCTGAATGCTGTCGGGCAGCGGGACTACTACAACCTGGAGCAGCAGTGGCGCTCCTACGCCGACGCAGGATCACAGGTGCAGGTCAAGGTCGATATCGCCCACCCAGAGGGTTCGATGCGCCCCGAGACCTACTCCGTCGAGACCTACGTCGACGGGCAGCTGAAGAGCACCTACCATTTCGACAACTAGAGAGGTTGAGATGACCGACGAATCGCCGTACCTGGTACAGCAGGGCGAAGCGCAGACCGCGGTGGTGCGTGCGTTGTTCGACTCGCTCCCACCCACCGGCTGGTCCAGTTGCACCGTTGAGTACCGCAAGGCCGCTCGGGTCGCCGAGTCCCAGGTCTATCTCACCTACACCAACGGTGAGACGGAGGTGGTGAAGTCCCCGCTTCCGATGATCACCGCGCTGAAACGGCTGCGGGAGCTGATGGCAAGTCAGGGTCGCGGCGCATGGCTCTCGGTCACCCTGAACGCCTCCTCGGACGGCAAGTGCTCTTTCGACTTCAACTACGACGCCCGGCCGAACTGGACGGTGCAGCCCACCGACGAGACGTACATCGACGATCTGAAGGCGTACCCGCGCCCCGCCGAACTCGTTCCCGGGTGGTACCCCGCGACCTAGCGCCGTAGCGATGGCCCGCTTCTCACCGCAGCAGAGGACCGGAGTCAAACGGCTCCGCAGCCGCGCGGGAAAGGCGATCGCGGCTGCTGAATCCAGCCGTCTGAAATGCGGTTTCTCTGGTGGAGCTAAGGGGATTCGAACCCCTGACCCCCACACTGCCAGTGTGGTGCGCTACCAACTGCGCCATAGCCCCGAAGATGTGCCTGTCGAAGTTACACCACGGCCTGCCAGCCTTCAAAGTCGCTGATCAGGCCGCGTCATCCAGTGCAGGTACAGGGTCTGAGCACTGGGTCTCGGGCGCGAACACCCAGACCACCGCGGCGGCCATCAAGATCAGCCCGCTGACGGTGAATCCCCATCCGAAACCGACGTGCTCGGCGATATGGCCGACCGCGATCGCGCCGACGATAGCGCCGAGATCGGCCACCATCTGAAACGCCGCGACGGCGGTGCCCGCCCGGGCCCCGTTGCCCAGGATGTCGGCGATGGCGGCCTGCTGCGGCGAGGCGAAGACACCCGACGTCGCGCCCGCGAAGCCCGCCGCGATCAGAAACAGTGTCAACGTGGGCGAGGCACCCATGCCGATGGTGGCAACTCCGGACGCCAGCAGTCCACCGATCAACAGCAGCCGCCGGCCGATTCGGTCGGACAGATAGCCACTCGGCAGCACCACGGCGACATTGCCCGCCGCAAATACCGCCAGCACCAACCCGGTCATTCGCGGCCCGCGGTTGAATACGTCGGCGACGAACAACGGCACGACCGCCATCCGTACGCCGAACACGGACCAGCCCGTCGCGAAGTTGGACGCCAGAGCGGATCGATAAGCGCGGTGCCGCAACGCGGTACGCAGCGTCACTTCGGCTTCGATCTCCTCGGCCGGAGCGCTCAGAGTCGAGCGTCGCAGGCTGTAGGAAACCACCGCCGCAGTCACCAGCGTCACGGCGCCGTAGATCACAAAGGGGGCCCGCAGCCCCAATCCCGCTGTGAAGCTGCCCATCAGCGGCCCGGCCACCATGCCCACCAGGAACGAGCTGGCGAATAATCCGGCGACCCTGCCGCGGGCATCAACCGGGCTGATCCGAATCATCAGACCCAGCGCGGAAATGAAGAACATCGTCGACCCGATGCCACCAATCGCGCGGAATACCAACAGTTCCCAGAAACTGTGCACGAATGCGCACGCGCCGGTGGCCACGGCGCCGACGACCAAGCCGGCCAAATACACGGGGCGCTCCCCGAAACGCTGGACAAGCAACCCGCTGGGCGGCGCGCAGAGCAGCCGCATGACCGAGAACATGGTGATCGCCAGCGTCACCGAACTCATGCTCACATTAAAAGTGCGGGCGAACGCCGGCAGCACCGGCGACACCACGCCATAACCCAGGGCCGAAACGACGTTGGCCCCGATCAGCACCCACGCTTCACGCGGGAGCCTCGTGCGTTCCCGGCGCCACGCCGTGAGGCGGGCACGCGGGGCGACGAGGATCATCCAATGACTTTATCCACAACGTGTTGCGCAGCTCTCTGGACGTCGGATAAGTGATCTGGGCCACGAAACGATTCGGCGTAGATCTTGTAGACGTCTTCGGTGCCCGACGGCCGCGCGGCGAACCACGCGTTGGCGGTGGTGACCTTCAAGCCGCCCAGCGCCGCGCCGTTGCCGGGCGCGGTCGTCAGCTTGGCGGTGATCTCTTCGCCGGCCAGTTCGGTAGCGCTGACCTGGTCCGGTGAAAGCTTCGCGAGCCGAGCTTTTTGCTCGCGGTTCGCCGGGGCGTCGAGGCGGGCGTAGGTGGGTGCGCCGTACTTCTCGGTCAGCTCGCGGTAGCGCTGCGACGGGCTCGACCCCGTGACCGCGAGGATCTCGCTGGCCAGCAGCGCCAGGATGATGCCGTCCTTGTCGGTGGTCCACACCGATCCATCGAGACGCAAGAACGACGCTCCCGCCGACTCTTCTCCGCCGAACCCGATGGTTCCGCCGATCAGGCCGTCGACGAACCACTTGAACCCGACCGGCACCTCGACCAGCTTGCGCCCGATACCAGCGACCGCGCGGTCGATGATCGACGAGCTGACCGCCGTCTTACCGACGGCCACACCCTGCGGCCAGGACGGCCGATGCGTGTAGAGGTAGTCGATCGCCACCGCCAGATAGTGGTTCGGGTTCATCAGGCCGCCGTCGGGCGTAACGATGCCGTGCCGGTCGGAGTCCGCGTCGTTGCCGGTGGCAATCTGGAAGTGGTCGCGGTTGGCGATCAAGGAGGCCATCGCGTCCGGGGAACTGCAGTCCATCCGGATCTTGCCGTCGTGGTCGAGCGTCATGAACCGCCACGTGGCGTCGACCAGGGGGTTGACCACGGACATGTTCAGACGATGCCGCTCGGCGATCGCTGCCCAGTAGTCGACGCTGGCACCGCCGAGCGGGTCGGCCCCGATCCGGATGCCCTCCTTGCGGATGATGTCAATGTCGACCACGTTCGGCAGGTCGGCGACGTAGGCATCCAGGTAGTCGTGGCGCTGGACGGTCCGCAGCGCGCGGGCCAGCGGCACTCGCCTGACCCGTTCGCCGTTGCGGAGAATATCGTTGGCGCGCTTGGCAATTGCGTTGGTCGCGTCGGTGTCGGCCGGACCGCCGTGCGGCGGGTTGTATTTGAAGCCACCGTCGTAGGGCGGGTTGTGTGAGGGCGTGACGACGATTCCGTCGGCCAACCCGTCGCTGCGGCCTCGGTTATACGCCAGGATCGCGTGGCTGACCGCCGGGGTAGGTGTGTATCGGTCGGCCGAGTCGACCGCGGTGACGACGTCGTTGGCGATCAGCACCTCCAACGCCGACGCCCACGCCGGCTCGGACAGGCCGTGTGTGTCCCGGCCGATGAACAGCGGGCCGGTGGTGCCTTGCGCTGCGCGGTACTCGACGATCGCCTGGGTGATGGCCACGATGTGGGCCTCGTTGAACGCCCCGTTCAACGAGGATCCGCGGTGCCCCGACGTCCCGAAGGCCACTTGTTGCGCCACATCGTCTGGATCGGGCTCCACGGTGTAGTAGGCGGTGATCAGATGGGGCAGATCGACAAGGTCTTCAGGTTGAGCCGGCTGACCGGCTCGAGGGTTGGCCACCATGCCGTCGATTCTGCCGAATAAGCTGCCGGAGCACTCCCGCGACCGAAGGGATTCGACGAGTGGCCAGCTCTGCGTCGCCGCGCGACTACCCGGAGTTGGCCGCCGTCTTCGTCGGGGGTGCCCTGGGCACCGTCGCGCGCACCGGCCTGGGCCTGATGGCGATACCCGATCCGGCCCGCTGGCCGTGGCCCACATTCGCCGTCAACATCGTCGGCGCATTCCTGCTGGGCTATTTTACGACGCGGCTGTTGGAGCGGCTGCCGCTGTCCAGTTACCGCCGGCCGCTGCTCGGGACGGGCGTGTGCGGCGGCTTGACGACCTTCTCCACGATGCAGGTCGAGACGCTGCGAATGATCGAGCATGGTCACTACGTCCTGGCCGTCGGCTACACCGGCGTCAGCGTCGTCTTAGGGCTGGTCGCGGTGCACGTGGCGTCCGCTCTGGTACGCCGGGCGGCGTTGCGCTGATGGTCTGGATCGGTGTCGTACTCGCGGGCGGTGTCGGTGCCGTACTGCGGTTCCTGGTCGACGGTGCGGTCGCCCGCCGGGCAGGCAAGTCGTTTCCGTTCGGCACCCTCACGGTCAACATCAGCGGCGCGGCGCTGCTCGGATTCCTTGGCGCGCTGGCGTTGAGTCGTCATGCGGCACTGCTCGCCGGCACGGCGTTCGTCGGCTCCTACACCACGTTTTCGACCTGGATGCTGGAAACCCAGCGGCTGGGGGAAGAGCGACAACTTCTCAGCGCCGGCACCAACATCGTCGCCAGCATCGTGCTCGGGCTCGGCGCGGCACTACTCGGGCAGTGGATCGGCGGCCTGCTGTGAGCCGGCCCAGCGCAGGAGAATCCAGCCTCAAGCTGACGGCCTATTTCGGCGAACGTCAGCGGGTGGCCGGGAACGGCCGTCGGCCCGGCTTTTTGGCCGACGCGATGCTGGACCTGTTCGACCGCAAGGACATTGCGGCCAGCGTGATGCTGCGCGGCATCGCCAGTTTCGGGCCGCGACATGTGCTGCGCACCGACCAGTCGCTGAGCCTGTCGGACGATCCCCCCGTCGCCGTAGCGGCCGTCGATGTGGAGTCGAAGATCAGCAGACTCGTCGACGATGTGCTCACCATGACCGGCCGCGGGTTGGTGACGCTGGAACGCGCGAGCCAGGTCGAGTCCGGCGATTTCCAGACGGGCAGCGGCGACACGGTCAAGCTGACGGTCTACATCGGCCGTCAGGAGCGCGTCGGCGGCCTACCCGCACACCGCGCGGTGTGCGGCGTGCTTTACCGCCACCAATTCTTCGGCGCCACAGCATTTCTCGGTGTCGACGGCACCGCGCACGGCACGCGCTACCGGGCCGCCTTCTTCAGCCGCAATGTCAACGTTCCACTGATGGTGATCGCGATCGGAACCGCGGCGCAAGCGTCGGCGGCGGTCGCCGAGCTCAGCACCCTCGCGCCGCGCGCACTCCTGACGGTCGAGCGGGTGCGCCAGTGCAAGCGTGAGGGCCAGATGCTCGACCGACCGCACCCGCTGCCCGATACCGACGACCAGGGTCGACCGCTGTGGCAGAAGCTGACGGTGCACAGCAGCGGGGCCGCCACTCGTTCCGGCGCCCCGGTACACCGCGCGCTGGTACGGCGTCTGCTCGACTCCGGCACGGCGCGTGGCGTGACCGTGCTACGCGGAATCTGGGGTTTCCACAGCGATCAGAAACCGCACGGGGACAGGCTTTTCGAGCTCACGCGCCGAGCGCCGGTCGTCACGGTCATCGTCGACACACCCGGACGGATCGCGCAAAGCTTCGACGTCGTCGACGAACTGACCGCACAGCACGGGCTGGTGACCAGCGAGATGCTTCCTGCGGTGGTGACCGTCGACGGATCACACCGCGACGGCGGCACTGAGCTGGCCGACCACGCCTACTAGGGCGACCTATCCCCCGCCGCCTGCGCCGGGCGCGCCGCCCGGACTGCCCTGACCGGCCCATGAGTCATCCTGCTGTTGTTGCTGCTGCGCGGACGACGGAGACGGCGTTGGTGATTCGGGTGACTGTGGGCTGACGTGAATCGGTGTGACCGGTGCCGCCTGGACGTCCAGGTCGGCCGCATGTGCGCCGAGGCCCACCGCCGCGATGACCGCGCCGATGGCCATCGACACGCCCAGTGTTTTGTTCGAGGCAGCTTTCATGGCGGTTCGGATACCCGCCTCGCTCAATTCGACACTCCCCGGTCAGCCGTTCTCAGTCGTTGCCGCCGACTTCAGGAATGCGGGAAAGTCGGGAAACAACTTGCGGTCGACGATCTCGATGCGGGTGCCGAACGCGTCGATGTAATAGGCGAACAGTGCCAGTTCAGGCGGCGAGGTGTCAGCGGTGGCCTCGAAAGCGAATCCGTTGGCCTCCAGTTCCCTGGCGGTCTCGGCCAGGTCATCGACGAAGTAGCCGAGATGGTGCACCGAGTTGCCGGCCGCTGCCGTCCACGGGCTTTCCGGCACTTGCTGGATCAGCTCCAGATGCGGCGCTTGCAGCGAGTAGACGAATGTCGAGGTGAGCTCGCGAGTCCCGTTCATGGTGCGGAACGGGAGCGTGTAGGTCACCGGGGTGATCCAGGTGTAGCCGGCCACCGCACTGAGCCGCTCCATCGCCACGTCGAGGTCGGCCACGACGATGCCGGTGTGATAGTAGTCTTCGGGATTGAGCGCGAATGCCATTGTTGTCCTTAGGTTTTCGGATTCACGTTGATGCGCAGGCCTAGCCGTCGGCGACTTTCGAGTCTCCCGGCGCACGGTGGCCGGTTCGCCGACGTCGAGTGGCCCCGGTCGATCTCCGCCGCGGGAGGGTGCGGAGAGCCCACGCCACCCTCCTTCTCGACACAGTGCCGGATGCAGACTAGCGCCCGACGTGTCGCGTTTAGCCGCACGGTGCTGGGGTAAGCACAATCTGCCCGGTCAACGGCCCGGACTCCGTCGAGGTTTTGATTGCTAGGGGTATATCGCATGTCCGACATGATCATCGCGTCGCCCGACGACGTGATCGCGTTTCTGAAAGCACAGCACAACCTCATCGAGGACATGTTCGACCAGGTGCTGCACGCCACCGACCCGGAAGCCCGGGAAAAACCCTTCGTCCAACTCCGGCAGCTGATGGCGGTGCACGAAACCGCCGAGGAAATGGTGGTCCATCCTCGAGCCCGCCGGGACGTGGAGGCCTTCGACTCGATCGTCGATGCCCGCCTCGAAGAAGAACACGACGCCAAGCAGTTGCTCGCGCGCATCGAGAAAATGGACATCACCTCAGATGAGTTCATCGAAGAGCTCACCGCGCTTCGGGATTCAGTGCTCGACCATGCGCTGCATGAAGAAAAGTACGAATTCCCGAAATTGGAGCAGCAACTCGACGACGAAGAGTCCAAGCGGCTGACAACCGCGGTGCGAGCAGCGGAATCCATTGCGCCGACCCGCCCGCATCCAGGGGTCGAATCGGCGAAGCTGAACTTCGCGGTCGGGCCGTTCGCCTCGATGCTCGATCGCGCCCGCGACCTGCTCCAGCACGGCCTGGGCTGATGCCCGTGCGGCGCTAGGCGGCCAGCGAGGTGATCCGCCGGATCACTTCGTCGCGACCGAGGGCGCGCGCGATCTGGAACAGATCGGGGCTTTTCGTCGATCCGGTCAGGCCGACGCGGATCAGTTGCGAGGCCTCGCGTATCGAACCCGGATACGCGTCGGGGTTTTTCTTGTATTCCTTTGCGTTACTGGCGAATCCGAATTTCTCGGCCAAATCCCTGATCTGCTGAAACCACTGCACCGAGTCGTCGACATCCCGATACGACGCGACGAAGTCGCCCGCGAACGAACGAACCAGGTCGACCGGCAGGCCACCGAGTCGGTCGTCGTCCGCGGCCACCGGCGTGAAGAGGTCGGCGAAGAAGAAGCCGTAGGCGGGGCGGAAGTCCGACCATTTGCGGAGGTCCTTGCGCGGGTTGTCGACGCCCTCACGCTCAACGGCAAGCGCGGCCAGCGTCTGCTCCGGACGAGCGTCGATCACCAGGTGCACTTCCGGATCGAACTCCTCCGCCCACGCGGTCAGTGCGGCGTAGATCTGGGGTCCAGTCAGCGTCGCGATGTGGTCGGCGCTGATGTCTTCCAGCTTCACCAGATCCACCAGTGGCCCGGCGCCGCCACACTCGGCCAGGGAGATCGGGGCGGCCAGCGCCTCGGGCGGTGGGGTTTCGGCCAGTCGGCCGTTGGCCAGACCGCGCAGGTAGTACAGCACCGCGTCGGCGGGATAGCCGGAGCGGATGTAGAAGTCGACATCGGCTTCGGGGTCTTTGCGCTTCGACAACTTCCGCTTACCGCCGGGAATCTGCTTCATCAGCAGCGCGATGTGCGCGTATGTCGGCGGCTCGAAGCCCAGCGCCTCGAACAGCTGCAGATGCAAAGCCGTTGAGGAGAGCCACTCTTCGCCGCGGATCACCAGGTTGCACCGCATCAGGTGGTCGTCGACAGCGTGGGCGAAGTGATACGTCGGCAGCTGCACCGCCGCCGACGATTTGAGGATCACCACGTCGTTGTAGTTGTCCTCCATGGACAACTCGCCGCGGATCGCGTCGGTGAAGGTAGCCCGCCCGCCGGTACGGCCGGGCGACCGGAACCGCAGCACGTACGGCGTCCCCTCCGCCAACTGCTCGCGCACGGTCGCGGCGTCGGCGTCGCGCCACAGTGCCCACTCGCCGTAGTAGCCGGTCGGGCGCTTGAGTTGCTGCTGACGGGTGCGGATCTCGGTGAGCTGTTCGGAGGTGGCGAAGCAGAGGTATGCCTTGCCGCTGCGCAGCATCTCGCGTGCGTAACTCAGGTAGATCGTCGCCCGCTCGGACTGGCGGTAAGGGCCGTACTCGCCGCCGCCGACCCCCTCGTCGGGGACGACTCCGAAGTAGGCGAATGCGCGGTCGAACTGTTCGAGGGCGCCGGCGACTTCCCGTGACTGGTCGGTGTCTTCGATGCGCACGAAGTAGCGACCGTCGCTGTGATGCGCCACTGACTGGTCGATGATTGCCGTGTAGATGCCACCGAGGTGGATGAAACCCGTCGGCGACGGGGCCAACCGAGTCACCTCTGCGCCGTCGGCCAGGTCGCGGGGTGGATAACGCCGTTCCCACTCGCCCGGTTCGGGCAGATCGGCGGGAAAGAGGCGGTCGACCTCGTGCGGCTCCAGCATTCCGGTGACGGCTCCATTCTCGGCAGGGTTTGCCTGGTCGATGTTAGTCACGCTGGTCACGGGACGAGTCGCCCGTAGGCTGGGCGGGATGAGCGTCGCACCGGACACCTCCGTGGCTCTGCAGGACCGCTTTGCCAGGGACCTGCCCGAGCTGGCTGTCAGCTGGCAGGCGCAGACCTTTCCCGACCCACGACTGCTGGCGTTCAACGAACCCCTGGCCGGGGAGCTCGGGCTCGATCCGGCGTGGCTCCAGGGTCCTGACGGGTTGCGGTTTCTGGTGGGCAACCACGTGCCCGACGGCGCCGCGTCGGTCGCGCAGGCGTACGCCGGTCACCAGTTCGGCGGTTACGTCCCGCGGTTGGGCGACGGGCGCGCGCTGCTACTGGGCGAGCTGGCCGATGCCGACGGCCGGCTTCGCGACATCCACCTCAAGGGTTCGGGTCCGACACCGTTCGCCCGCGGGGGCGACGGTCTGGCCGCGGTGGGTCCGATGCTGCGTGAATACATCGTCAGCGAGGCGATGCACGCGTTGGGAGTACCGACGACCCGGTCGCTGGCCGTCGTGTCGACCGGCCGCATCGTGCAGCGCGAGACTCCCCTTCCGGGAGCGGTGCTCACTCGCGTCGCCGCCAGCCATCTGCGGGTGGGCAGCTTCGAGTACGCCGCCTCGACGCGCGACCTCGACCTGGTGCGGCGCCTGGCCGACCATGCGATCGCCCGGCACTACCCCGGCGCGGCGATGCTCGACAACCCCTACCTCGCGCTGTTTGAAGCAGTCGCCGCGGTGCAGGCGTCGCTGGTGGCCCGGTGGATGCTGGTCGGCTTCGTCCACGGCGTGATGAACACCGACAACATGACGATCTCCGGGGAGACCATCGACTACGGCCCGTGTGCCTTCATGGAGGCCTTCGACCCCGACACGGTGTTCAGTTCGATCGACCAGTGGGGTCGCTACGCCTACGACAACCAGCCCAAGATCGCTGGGTGGAATCTCGCGCGATTCGCCGAGTCCCTGTTACCGCTGCTGGCCGACAGCGTCGACGACGGTGTCGCGATGGCGCAGAAGGCGTTTCAGGTTTTTCGTGACCAGTACGACGCAACCTGGACCGATGGGATGCGCGCCAAACTCGGCCTGTCCAAGGAGGTCGACGCCGCGACCGTCACCACGGTGACCGAGGAACTGCTGGCCTTGCTCAAGGAAAGTCACGTCGACTACACGTCGTTCTTCCGGGCGCTCGCGCACGCCGCCCGTCGGGACGCCGAGCCGGCCCGCGGGCTGTTCGCCGACCTCGCCGGTATCGACGGGTGGATATCACGCTGGCTAGCCCTGGATCCCGACGGCGCGGTGATGGATCGCAGCAACCCGCTCTACATTCCGCGCAACCACCTCGTCGAAGAGGCGTTGGCCGCCGCCACCGCCGGAGATCTGAATCCGTTGCAGCAGTTACTTATTGCGGTCAGCGCGCCGTTCGACGAGCGGCCCGGACTCGAACGCTACGCCGCGCCGGCGCCGGACGGATTCGGCGATTACCGGACGTTCTGCGGCACTTGAGCTCTGGCCGCACATTGGGTCAACGCGGCGTCCAGGATCGAACCCGCCGTCGTGAACGCCGGCTTCTCCCGATCGGTGGGGACAATCGCGAGCCCCGCGGCTCGCCGCAACACCATCAGGGCAAGGCCGCTGTAGGTGGTGTAGGCGACGATCAGGAGGTTGGCCCGCGCCTTTTCGCCGTTGATCGTCATCACGTGCTGGGGTTTGCATTCCCAACCGGGCCAGTTGAAGTCCGGTGGCCGTTGCAGATGCGGCCAATTGACGTTGATCGAGGTGATACCTCCCAGCATCGGCGTCAACGCCTCCACCAGGCCGGGCAATTCAAGAGTCATGCGGTCGACTCGGGGCCACCATGCTCCGTCGATATCGCCACCCAGCTGATCGCCGATCGAAACCCGCACGGGATTGGCCGAGCGCCAGTCGTTCATCTCACGGCAAATCGGGCTGGTGCAACAACGTTGCTAGTCAACAGAATTCCTTCACGGCTGGCGTCGCGTTACCGCGACTGCGGCACAGCGGAGGAATTCCATTGCGAGTGAACGCCATACGCGCAAGCGGCTCGACGCATCACCGCTGAACAGAACGGCTCACTTTCCACGATACGCTGCCGGTAGCGGTTTGTAACCTTCGACGGTGCATGAGCCCGGACTCGCGTAGAGTGACAAGGACAATCGGGGGGACACAATGGCCGTACAGAACTGGTGTGACGCACCCGAGATCCATCCTTCGCAGATCCGCGTCGGAGACGTCATCGGGACACTGCGTGAGACCACTCTGCGTTACACCGTGAAAATGGTCAGCGTCCCGCAGAAGGCTCCCCGCAGGTGGACGTTCTTCGGCCGCGATGACAAAGGCCTGGACTACGCAAACGTCTTCGGCGAAGACGACAAGGTGCGTCGCTACATCAAAGCATCCTGACGAAGCTGCCGTCAGCGAGCATTCAGCGGCACCTGAGTCGGCTTCGGGGCGGCATCGAGCTTGTTGGCCTTTCGAATTCCCCTGTCCAGCAACGCTGTTGGTGCAAATCTTTTTAGCAGCGCCAGTCGCCGAGCCAGCGGGCCGGCGGGATAGCGCAGCTTCGGAGCGCGACTGGTCGCCGCTTTCAGCACCACCGCCGCCACCACCGATGGGTCGTCCCCGGAACGTACCGCGTCGATCAGACCCTCTTTGACGCGTTCGCGCAGGGCCACATAGCTCTGGATCGGCGAATCCGGCTCGGCGGCGTTGGCGTCGAACGCGGTGTCGGTGTAGCCGGGCTCCACTACCGATACCCGCACACCGAAGTCGCGGGTCTCGTGATCCAAGGATTCCGAATAACCCTCGACGGCGTGCTTCGAGGCGGAGTACAAGGCTCCGTACGGCGCCGGCAGGAATCCCAGCACCGAGCTGATGTTGATGATCCGTCCGCTGCGCTGGGCCCGCAGGTGCGGCAGCACCGCGTTGGTCACCCGGATCAGCCCGAAGAAGTTGGTGTCGAAAAGCTCCTGCGCCTGAGCGGTCGAACTCTCCTCGGCAGCGCCGAAGACACCCACCCCGGCGTTGTTGACCAGCACATCGATCCGCCCCGCGCGCTCCAGCACCGTCGATACCGCAGCGGCCACCGACGCGTCGTCACTGACGTCGAGCGCCAGCAGCTCCACGCCGGCAATCGGCTCGTTGCGCTGCGGGTTGCGGCTGGTGCCGAACACCTCGAAGCCCCGGGCCACGAACGCGCCGGCAATAGCCCGTCCGATACCCGACGATGTGCCGGTGATCAGAACTACGGGCGGTCGCTGTGTCATGCTCACTCCTAGTAAACCGATTGGTGTACCTCTACCGGCGCCACGCTACACGCACTGGCCATCGATGTAAACCGTTCGGTATACTCCTGACATGAACGAGGTTGCGCACGTCAAAGGCGGCCGCGGCGCGCGCCAGCGCATCTTGGACACGGCCGCGGAACTGTTCTATCGCGACGGCATCAACGCCACCGGTGTCGAGCGGCTGGCCGCCGAATCATCGGTGTCCAAAAGAACTCTCTATCAACACTTTCCGAGTAAGACGGCGGTGGTGGAGGAATATCTGCGCGGCATGGAGCAGCGTGTCGTCGATACCGTGATCCAGTCCCGCAACGACCTACCACCGCGCCAGCGGATGCTCGCCGCGTTCGACGGCCATGCGGCGCAGAGCGAGACGTTCCGGGGCTGTCCCTTCCACAACGCCGCCGTCGAGTCGGCCGGAACCATGTCCGGCGTCCACGACATCGTGCGGGCCTCCAAGCTCGGCTTCGCCGACTGGCTCACCGAACTCGCCAACCAGGCCGGCGCCGCGGATCCGCGCCAACTCGGCAACCAACTCGCACTGCTGTACGAGGGCGCCGGCGCCCTGGCGACTTCCCTGGACGATGTCGAACCGTGGACTCGCGCCAAGAACGCCGCCGAAGCGCTGATCGACGCCGCGATCGGTTAGCGCGCGCCGCGAACCAGCCGGCCGGGCCGGGCACCAGTGTCGGCGCCGTGACGACGGGTCACCACGCCGTTGACGATCGTGGCGTTGTAGCCCGACGCGCCTTGGATCAGCCGCTGACCGCCGGCCGGCAGGTCGTAGGCCATCACCGGCCGATGCAAGGTGATCGCGTCCATGTCGATGATGTTGACGTCGGCGCGCTTGCCGACCTCGACCACGCCGCGGTCGGAAAGCCCGAACAGCTGCGCGGTGTCGTAAGACTGCTTGCGGATGACGTACTCCAGCGGCAGCCTGTCGCCCCGGTGGCGGTCGCGTGCCCAGTGCGTGAGCAGGAAGGTGGGAAACGACGCGTCGCAGATCATGCCGCAGTGCGCGCCACCATCGGACAGTCCGACCACCCCGGCCGGATGGGTCAGCATCTCGCGAATCGCGTCGTGGTTACCGTGCGAGTAGTTGTAGAACGGCAGCATCAGCATCGACGTGGCGTCGTGCTCGAGCATCAGGTCGTACAGCGTGGACAACGGGTCCTCGCCGCGTTCGGCTGCGATCTTCTCCACAGTGCGTTCGTCGGTCGGCTCGTAGTCGGGTGGATCGCCGAGCCAGTAGGTGCGGCCGAGCGCGTATTGCGCGAGGGCAAACATGTTGTCGAACAACAGACTTGGATCGGCCGGCAGGTCCTCATCGGCGAGGATCGCCGCCTTGACAGCAGGATCGGCGAGCCGCTGCGCCAACTCCTCGCGGCCGCATTCGGCCTTGAGCTTGATGAATGTCGGACGATGGGTGAACGCGTGATGGCCCTCGAAACCGAACAACATGCCGAAGGGCCGGGCCGCGATCTGCGGGTACAGCCGGCTGCCGGCGGCGTGCGCAGCCGCCGAGACGTCCAGCTGCTCACGCCAGAGTTCGGGGGCGGCATCGACCTGGATCATGCCGAACGAAATCGGGCGGTCGATCTCCGCGCCCAATCGCTGCATCCACTCCAACTCTTTACGCGGAGCGATGATGTCCTCACCCGCGATGCCCTGCGGAGCGAGTTCGAACACCGCCTGACCACCGGCGGCCATCGCCCTGCCGAGGCCGAACAACTCGTCCTCCGCGGCATAGGTTCCCGGCACGGGCTCACCGTCGATTGCGCGGTGGCCAATCGTGCGTGACGTTGAAAAGCCGAGCGCCCCAGCCTCGATGGCCTCCTGAACCAGGCGAGCCATGGCTGCGATGTCGTCCGGTGCGGCGGGCTCGTTGCGGGCGCCGCGCTCCCCCATTGCGTAGGCGCGGATCGCACCGTGGGCGACCTGACTGCCGACGTCGACCGCGAATTCCTGCCGCCCGATGACGTCGAGGTACTCGGGATAGCTCTCCCAACCCCAGGAGATGCCCTCGGTGAGCGCGGCGCCGGGGATGTCTTCGACGCCCTCCATCAGGCCGATCAGCCAGTCTTCCTGGCCGGGCCGCACCGGGGCGAACCCGACGCCGCAGTTGCCGGTGACGACCGTGGTCACGCCGTGGCCGCTGGACGGTTCCAGCAGGGCGTCCCAGCTGACCTGGCCGTCGTAGTGGGTGTGGATGTCGACGAATCCGGGGGCGACGATTCTGCCGGTCGCGTCGATGGTTTCGGCGGCCTCACCCTCCAGTGCCGGGTCGCCCGACCCGCGTCGCCTGATCTCGACGATCTTGCCGTCCTTGACGGCGATGTCGGCGTCGAATCGGTCCGCACCCGTGCCGTCGACGACGGTGCCACCGGTGATTTTGAGATCGAACACGGATACTCTCCTGGGCTGCGCTGCCAGCGGATACAGTACGCAATGTAACACCGTTACAGAGGCTTCGGGAGTGCTTCGATGACTGCAACGCCTGACGTCCGGCGCGAGGATGCAATCGGTAGGCCGCCGCAGCGGCCGACCCGGGTCCCGGCGGAGCGTTACTACTCCGCAGAGTTCGCCCAACTCGAAGTCGAGCGGATGTGGCCCAAGGTGTGGCAGATCGCCTGCTCGCTCGATCACGTGGCCGAACCCGGCGACTACTTCGAATACCGCTGTGGGCCCTACTCGGTGATCATCGTGCGCGACGGCGGGGGCGCCCTGCGCGCTTTTCAGAACGTCTGCCGCCACCGCGGCAACTCGCTGTGCGCCGGCGCGGGGTCGGAATTGCGAGAACTCCGCTGCGGCTACCACGGCTGGACCTGGGACCTGTCCGGTGCGCTGAAACGGGTGCCGAACCGCAAGGGCTTCGGAGCGTTGTCGATGGCGGAGTTCCCATTGCTCGCGGTCCGCGTCGACACCTGGGAGCGCCTGGTGTTCGTCAATCTCGACCTCGATGCCCCACCGTTGGCCGACTACCTGGAAGCAGTGCCGGACGACATCTCCTGGCTTGGACTCGGTGACTTCCGTTGTTACGCAACCATGACCGTCGACGTCGAGGCCAACTGGAAGACGATTGCCGACGGGTTCAGCGAGACCTACCACATCCAGACCCTGCACCCCGAGCTGCACAGATGCATGGACGACGTCTATGCGCCACAGGTGATTTGGGGCCACGCCGGCAAGTCCGAGCAGCTGTACGGGTTGCCCAGTCCGCACCTCAAGCAGCCACTGAGCGATGCCGAGGTATGGGACGCTTACGTGACCACCCAAGGCGCGCTGATGGGGATCGCCGAGGGCACACCGTATCCGGGCGGGCACCCCGCCATCGACGTGATCGCCGGCCAGATCCGGGCGTTTGCCGCGGGGCGCGGTGTCGACGTGAGTTGGGCCAGCACCGATCAACTGATGCGACTGCACCAGTACAACGTGTTCCCGAATCTCACCGTGCTGGTCAACGCGGACCACTTGACGGTGATGTGCTCGCGTCCGGGACCCGACCCCGACCACGGCGAGTTGGTGATGATGCTGTGGATGCGCATGGCGCCCGGCGCCCCACGAAGCACACCCGCCGACGTCCGGCTCGCAGCCGACCAGGCTGAGCCGGGTCTGGTTCTCACACAGGATATTTCGGTTCTGGCCGGCCTTCAGCGCGGCCTGCATCAACCCGGGTTCACTCACCTCACATTGTCAGCCGAGGAGCGGCGGGTGATCAACCTGCACCGCAATCTGGACCGGTATCTCGACTTGCCGGAGCGGGACCGGATGAGTGTCACAGTCGGAGGTGAGCCTGATGCCGGAAGCTCTTGACGCGGAGACGATTCTGGACACCGCGGCAGGACTGATCGAGCGCCAGGGTGTCGAGTCGTTCACCATGCGTGGCCTCGCCGAGGAGCTCGGCGTCGCGGTCACTTCCATCTACTGGCACGTCGGCGGACGGGACAAACTCTTCGACAGCCTGGTCGACCGCTTGCTCAGCGAGATGGCGCACCTGCCGATCGACGGCGGTTCGGTGATCGAATGTATTGCCTCCCTTGCCCGTTCGCAGCGCAAAGCCCTGATCGACCGGCAACACCTGCTGGCCATCGCGCACGAGCGCGACCGCACGCCGATGCTGTTCCTGCCGATCCAGAAAAAGCTGGCTGCCCTGCTCGCCGAACTCGGCGTGAACGGGACCGAGGCCGCACTCGTCCTGCGCGCAGTGCAGGTTCACGTGATCTCGTCGGCGGTGATGCAGTTCTCCGCGGTTCGCGGGGCCAAGCACGAAGAAGAGGATCCGTCGCTGTGGGACGACGACTGGCCTGATCAGGCGCTGGTTCGGTCGCTGCAGTCCCCCACCGATTACGACGCGGTGTTCGAATACGGGTTGGCGGCTCTGCTGAAGACCTTGCAGACCTAGAGCAGGAAGTCCGCCACGATCCCGGCCATGTCGTCGATCGCCGAACGTGGAATCACCTCGAAGCCATGGGTACTCAGCGTCGGCAGGCAGAGCAGTCCCGCGCGGGGCGTCAACCCGCTGGCCTTGGAGTGCGAGGCGTCGGACATGAACGCGCCGAGCGTCGCCGGTTGCGGCGACAGGCCTCGAGCCGTGGCGACGGCCATCAACCGGTCGGCGACATCTTTGTCGTAGACGCACAACGCATCGCTGTAGCCGACGATCGGCCCACCGGTGACGGTGGTCGCATACTCCCGCTCGGTCGGCCCGACCTCCAAGGCGATGGTGAGCGTGCCGGGCAGCGTCGCGCTGGCATACGATCCACCGACCCCGCCGATCTCCTCGTTCGTGGTGAAGACCAGATAGGCGTCCTGGGCGGGCCGGCGCCCGCTCTCGTGCAGCAGTCGCGCGGCGCGCAGCAGAGCGGTGACGGCGGCGCGGTCGTCCAGAAAATAGGCGCCGACATAGCTGCCGAACTCGACCAGGTCGCGCTTGCTCCGGTCGATGCACACCCGCGTGCCGACGTGCACGCCCGCCGCGGCGAGGTCTTCTGGACTACGTCCGGTGAATACATAGACGTGTTGCCAGTCGAGCGCTCGGTCACCTTGGTCGGGCTTGGTTTCCCAGATCCTCGGACTCTCCTGGGTAGTGTGCTCCGAACCGAGCGTGAGCACAGCGGTCAGCGTCTCGTGATCGCCGAGCAGGGCGACGGGTCCGAGCCCGAAGTTGCCCGGATACATCACCCCGAGTTGGGTCATATGCAGGGTGCCGTCCGGCTCGACCCGCTTGACCAGCATGGACAGTTCGTCCATGTGCGCCATGACCCGCGTGGCGGCCCCGTCCGCGATCGGACCCGTCCGGTGCCGATGAGTAGAAGGTGTCGCCGCGCCGGCGTCGGCTCCGACGAAACCGATCAAATTGCCGGCCTCGTCGGTCCACATGTCGTCGACCAAGGTCCGCAGTTCCCTGGCGCACACGTCGCGCACCGCATCCTCTTGGCCACAGGGACCGTAGGTCCACAACAGCTCCTGCAGAAGGCTGTTGGTCGGGTCGAGCTCGCCTTGCACCATCGGGTCCCCTCCGTCTTCGCCAACCGTAACGATCACCTCGCCATGGGAAGCGGTGGTTTGCCGGACCGAAGGAAGTGGTAGCCGCAGGCTTGACACTGCGCGAGGGTAGAACGCGGCGGATCGACGACAGAAATGGCGGACAATGGCAGCGAACGAAGAGCAACTCACCAAGATGGGCTCGGGACGGGGCTTCATCGCCGCGCTGGATCAATCCGGCGGAAGCACCCCGAAAGCGCTGGCTCTGTACGGCATCCCCGAGGAGGCCTACGGCAACGACAGCCAGATGTTCGACCTCATCCACCAGGCGCGTGCCCGCCTGATCGAGAGCCCCAGCTTCACCAGCGAGAAGATCCTGGCCACCATCCTGTTCGAGCAGACGATGGATCGGACCATCAACGGCGAAGACACTGTCGCCTTCCTGTGGAAGCAGAAACAGATCGTGCCTTTCGTCAAGGTCGACCAAGGCCTCTCCGACGCCCGGTACGGCGTGCAACTGATGAAACCGATGACCAAACTCGACGAGCTCCTCGAGCGTGCCGTCGAGAAGGGCATCTTCGGCACCAAGATGCGCTCGTTCATCCAGGAGCCCAACGAAGGCGGCATCAGGGCGGTTGTCGACCAGCAGTTCGACTGCGCGGCAAAGATCGCCCGGCACGGACTGGTGCCGATCATCGAACCCGAAGTCAGCATCAAGAGCCCTGACAAGCCGACCGCCGATCGGCTGCTGGTCACGGCGCTACGCGAACAACTCGACGATCTCCCGGACGATCGGCAGGTCATGCTCAAGCTGACGTTGCCGGAGGAGGCCGACCTCTACGAATCACTCATCGACCACCCTCGGGTGCTGCGAGTCGTCGCGCTGTCGGGCGGTTACACGCTGGCGCAGAGTTCGGAGATCCTGGCCCGCAACCACCACCTGATCGCCAGCTTCTCACGGGCGCTGACCGAGGGCCTCACCGTCGACCAGACCAACGACGACTTCAACGACAAGCTGCAGGCGAACATCGACGAGATCTATTCCGCATCGGTGACCTGACCGGGTCGGTACCGTTTTGACGGTATTTCGATAAACTGCCAGGTGATGCCGGAACTCCGCCGTGAGCCAGATGCTCCGACCCGCACCCTGCGACTCACGTCGGGTGACCAGATCCCGGCGCACCGGCACGAGGACCACCAGATCGTCTACGCGGGCCGCGGCGTTCTCGCCGTCACGACGGACAAGGGCTCCTGGGTGGCGCCGGCAACCAGGGCGATGTGGATTCCCGCCGGCACACTGCATGCACATCGCGCCTACGGCGAACTCAAGCTGCACACTGTGGGCCTGGCCGCCGAGGACAACCCGCTGCGGCTCACGTCCCCGACCGTGCTGACCGTCGCTCCGTTGTTGCGCGAACTCATCATCGCCTACACCGGCAGCGACGCGGAGACGCCGGAACGAGCGCGGCTCCGCGCGGTGCTGCTCGACCAGTTGCGCAGTTCTCCGCAGCAACCTCTGCACGTGCCCACCCCGACGGCGCCGCTGCTCGCGGCGGTGTGCGACATCCTGCACGCCAACCCCGGCGACAGCCGCACGCTTGCCGAACTGGGCCGCGAGGTCGGGGCAAGCGATCGCAGTCTGTCGCGGCTGTTCCGACAGGACCTCGGTATGACGTTCCCGCAGTGGCGCACCCAACTGCGTTTGCACCGTGCGCTGATTCTGCTCGCCGGGCGAACCCCGGTGACGACGGTGGCGCATCAATGCGGCTGGTCATCTGCCAGCGCGTTCATCGACGTGTACCGCCGCAGCTTCGGCCACACCCCGGGCACGGCTACCAGGCCGGACAAGCCCGAATTAGGAGCCCTTCCAAGCTAATTCGGTTTAATCGCGCGCCACCGCAGCTGCACTCCCGCCACGTCGATGCGAATGTCGCGAAAGCCCACGAGATCGAGCTGCCGCCGGAACTCGTCGGGCCGGATCGGGTTGTAGGTGTCGCCGATGTGAATGAGCCGAAAGGGCAGCGATGCCAGCCGGTCGCTGCCGGCGAAAATCCCGCCCGGCCGAAGAACACGGAATGCCTCGGCGAACAGCTGATCCTGCAGCCGATCCGTGGGGACGTGGTGGAGCATTGTGAAGCACACGACGGAGCTGAACGCGTCGTCAGGCAATCCGGTGTCGCTGCCGTCGGCGTGCAGGACTCGGGCCTTGTCGCCGTAGAGATGGCGCAGGCGTTCCGCCATCGGCTTGTCGACTTCGACGGCGGTCACCGTGTCGGCGCGGTCGATCAACGCGCGCAACGTGGCGCCGTAACCCGGGCCGATTTCCAGGGTTTGGTCGCCCAGCTCGACACCGGCCAGAGCCCACGGCAACAACTCGTTGCGGACCATGCCGGCCCAGCCCGCCGAACTACACCGCCGCTGATGCAGCAGATTCATCGCCATGATGTGGCACCTTCCTGTCGAGACCGCAGCCATCAATGACGCTACGAGCGGGCCGTACCTGTCGACTTCCGAAAATATGCCGGGCTCTGTCGAGATTCCGCCACGCGTGTCCGCGGGCAACCTTTCCGCGACCCGGCTATGGCCGATCACCACGCGAGATATGTTGACGCACATCATGTTCAGCGTCGCATCCAGCGAAGCGCGCCACGGCAGCGCCGCACACCGGTCGCGCTCGTTCGGATCGGCCGGAATATACGCTCCCGCATGCCCGTTGCGCCCCTCGTAGAAGGACCGATATTCAGAACATCGAGGTGTGACCATGACGACGACCGAACAGATCCGGGAGAACCTGCTAGCGAAGGGCCTCGGTAAGCCGGTAGCTCTGAACGCCGTCGACTGGAAGATCAAGCACGACAACCCATCGGCGTCCGCCGCCGAAGTTCAGGACGAGACCCTGGAGGTCATCCGCACTTTGGTCGACGAGGGATTGTTCACGCTGGGTGCGGTACACAAGCACCGGTTCGTCCGCTCGAAGTGGTCACTGGATCGTTCGATGCACCGCATCTCGCACCGATACCTCGACCACTACGACGACCCGAAACGCTGGATGTTCGCGGCATGGTTGAGGTTGACGCCCAAGGGGCAGCAGCAGGCGCAGTCTTTGGAGCAGCGGGCATTCGATGCGTATCGCGACAGCTGGGCCGGCAGTGATCGCTGCGAAGTGGTTGCGATGCATGACTTCTCGGCCCGCGACATTGCAGGGTTGCGCCAGTTGCGCGCCCAGGTCGCGCAATGGCAGTCCGCAGACTCCCGACGCGACGTCGCCTGAAAAGCCGCTAGCGGCTTTCGGCGTGCAGGAACCGGCCGGCGTGTAGGTCGGTGCCGAAGCCCGGGGCGAATTCGCCTGCCTGATAGACGATCTCGCCACCGACAATTGTGGCGCTGACCAGGTTGTCGTTGCGGTTGACCATCCGCTTGACGCTCGGCGCTCCGGGATAGGGCGCCTCGGCGTAGGCGGCGCTGGAGCCGTCGAACCCCGCCGGGTCGATCACGGCGATGTCAGCCCGACGGCCGTTGCGGAGGTAGCCCGCGTCCAGGCCGTACCAATCGGCGAGTTCACCGGTGAGCCGGTGCACCGCTGTTTCGACAGGCATCGAGCGACGGTGGTGCACACGCTCGAGCATGCGCAGCCCAGCGTTGTAGAACGCCATGTTGCGCAGGTGCGCACCGGAATCCGAGAAGCCGATCTGGACGTTGGGTGAGCGTTGCATACGGTCGAGGACCTCGTCGCGATCGTTGGCGACGACGATCCGCCAGCGCAGTCGGTCGCCGTGTTCGACGGCCAGGTCGAGCAGCGCGTCGGCGGGCTCGATTCCACGACGCGCGGCGACGTCAGCGAACGACTGCCCCACGACCGAGTGATCCGGGCAATCGATGATTTCGGCGTCGGACAGGTCGCGACTCCACACCCGTGGTCCGAACTGCTTGGTCATGTCCTTGCGGAACTGGCGTCGATAGGATTCGTCGGCGAGCAGCTTTCCGCGGCTCATCTCGTCACGGAAGTTGAGTGCCGCTGAGCCGGAACCGAATTCCTCGAAGACGATGAGATTGAAACCGTCGGCGTACATCTCGAACGGCACCGGCAGGTGCTGCCAGCGGAAGTCGCCGCCGGCCCGGTTCGTCACGCCGGCCGCCAGCAGGGTCAGCCGCGCGGCCCTACGGTCGGCTTTCACATCGGCAGCCGCGATCAGTGTGGTTTTCAGTGGCCGCCGGAATCCGCGGCCGATGCTCTGCGCGAGGTAGCGCGACACTTCGGCTTGCCGGGCCAGGTTCGGAGTGCTCTGGTGCACCCGTCCGCGCCGGCGCAGCACGGTGTTGAGCGCGTGGAATTCCGACCATTTCGCGTAGGTGGAAGGCAGCTGGCGGGCCGGGAAGCGGGTGCCTTCGAGTTTGGAGAAGGAGCTGCGCAGCGTCGACAGCCCGACAAAGCCCGCGTCGAGCGCGTCGGACAGCATCTGCTGCATGTGGCCGATCTCCGTCCGGGTCGGGCGGTAGTCGGCGTCGACCGCTCGTCCCAGACCGAGCACCGCGGCCCGGATGTCGGAGTGACCGATGAACGCGGCGACATTCGCCCCGAGTGGTAGTGAATCCACGGTCTTCACGTATTCGGCTGGCCCACTCCAGGTTTTGGCCTCTTTGACCGAATCGTGGACGATCTGCCACGGCAGCGCCTCCACGCGGGAGAACATGTCGGCACAGTCGTCGGCTTCGCTGAAGACCGTCGACAACGAGCAGTTGCCGAGGATGACCGATGTGGTCCCGTGCCGGACGGATTCGCCGAGTCCGGGGCTGAGCAGAACCTCGGCGTCGTAGTGCGTGTGGACGTCGATGAGCCCGGGCAACACCCACTGGCCATGAGCGTCGACGGTGCGGACACCCTCCGGCAGGCCCGGCGCGACCGCAGCGACCTTCCCGTCGTTGATTCCGACGTCGGCGGCGACGGGCGCCGCGCCGGTCCCGTCGAACACGGTTCCGCCGCGAATGACCAGTTCAAAGTTCGCCATCGTTTACCCGTCTTTCGATACTTGCCGGTATCCAGTCGATACCGAGGAGTATGCTTTCGCAGCATGTCGCCTGTCAAGCCGCCGCGAACCCGCCCGACCCGCAGCGAGGTGAGGGACCGCATCCTCGACGCGGCCTCGAAAGTTTTCGCTGCTGAGGGGTTCGCCGGCGCCACCATCGATGCGATCGGCCAGGCTGCGGGATTCACCAAGGGCGCGGTCTATTCGAACTTCGGCTCCAAGGACGAACTGTTCCTGGCTCTGCTCGACCGTGAGTTCGAGCTCCGCGGCGAGCAGATCGCGACCGCGCTGAAGAGCCCGGGCAATATTGCCGCCGCCGCGGATACGTTGAGTCGGTCGGTGCTGGACTCGGTGCACGACCACGCCGATTACTACGTCTTGTTCGTCGAGTACTGGCTGCGGGCGGTGCGAGACCCCGAGCTGCGCGGGCGTTTGATCGCGCGTCGCCGCGCCGCCGCGGCCGCACAGGCGGACAACTTCGCCGAGTCGGCTGCCGCGGTGGCATCCGAGCGGCCCCTGGCCGACCTCGCTCAACTCGTCGTCACCATGAACCTGGGTATCGCGATGGAAGAAGTTCTGCGACCCGGCACAATCGACCCCCGACTTCTCGGCCAATTGATCACTGCCCTACTGAAATCCGTTGCAGTTCAGGGCGATTAGGAGAGCTACGTGGACACCCAGGACGAAACGGGCGCCCCGCCGGTGATCACCGCGGCCGGGCTCGGCGTGGACGGCGAGCACGAGCCACTGTTCTCCGGCATCGACTTGGCACTGCCCGAGGGCTTTCACGCCATTCAGATGCCGGGCGGACCGGGTCAGACGGCACTGCTGTTGACGCTGGCCGGTCGCTTCAAGCCCTCGCACGGCACCGTGACGGTGCTCGGCGACACCAAGCCGCGCGCGATTCGCCGGCATTGCGCGATCGCAGCATTCCCCGACATCGACGAGCTGGAGGATTCGGTGACCGTGCAGACGGTGCTGGCCGAACAGCGTCGCTGGCTCGCGCCCTGGTATGCACAGATTCCGTTGGAAGCCGGCTTGGCCACCCTGACCGAGGTGTTCGGCGAGACACCGCTACCACCCACCGACGCCTACATCGTCGAATTGTCGGACGTGGAGTTGTTCTTGCTGCGCATTGCCCTGGCGGTGATGTCGAACCGGCCCATCCTGGTGGTCGGCGACCTCGAGCAGGTTCGCGAGAACGCGCGTCGCGATCTCGCCGTGCAGCGGCTGGGTGCGCTGGCGGCACAACGCACGGTCGTCGTCGGCGTGACCAATCCCCTTGGCCAGCAAGCACCTGACCATCAATTGCACGATCAACGCACCCTGACCGAAAGGGATTGACGATGCTGGCTGGACTCGCATTCGGCTCGGAGATCAAGCGTTTCGGGCGCAAGCGGATGACGCGGGTGGCGATCGTGGTGCTGATGCTGTTGCCGCTGGTCTACGGGGCGCTGTACCTGTGGGCGTTTTGGGACCCGTTCGGCCACGTGAACAAAATGCCGGTGGCACTGGTCAACTCCGATCGTGGCGCGGTCGTGTCCGGGCAACCGTTCAACGCGGGCACCGAGATCGCCAAGAGCCTGACCGCTGATCACAGCCTGGACTGGCACGTTGTCAGTGCCGAGGAGGCCCACAACGGCGTCGAACACGGCAAGTACTACTTCATGGTCGAGTTGCCACCGGATTTCAGTGCGGCCATCGCCTCGCCGGTGACCGGGCACCCGAAGAAGGCCAACCTGATCGCCGTGTACAACGACGCCAACAACTACATTTCGACCAGCATCGGCCGCACCGCGATCGGGCAGGTGCTCAACGCCGTGTCGTCCCGCATCTCCGGTCAGGCCGTCAATCAGATGCTGTCCGTGGTGGTTTCGTCTGGGTCCGGTATCAAGCAGGCCGCGGACGGCGCGGCACGACTCGCCGACGGCACCAGTCAGCTGACAGCCGGTCTGGACACCGCGCGTACCGGCTCGGCGACGCTGGCCACTGGCGCGCGGCAACTCTCCGACGGAATCAACTCGGCGACCGAGCCGCTGCTCGCGGTGAGCAAGGCGGTGTCTGCGATCGGCGCCAGCACCGACCAACTCCAGGCGGGTGCGACGGCGCTACAACAGGCGGGAGACCAGATCGGCGGCATTGCCGCAGCGCAGGATGCCGCAGCCAATTCGTTGTCGGCGGTGATCGACCAGCTCGCCGCCCGGCAGGACCCGCTGGCGAACAACGTGCGCGGAATCCAGGATCAACTCCGTCAGCATCAGTTCACACCCGAGATCCGACAGCGCCTCACCGATGCCCGCAACGCCGCGATCAACATGACGTCAGGGCTTCGCACACCGGGCAGCCCGCTCGGTGCGGCCCTCGACCAGGTGGGGGGCAAGGGTCAGGAACTGACCACCAAGCTGAGCCAGCTGCGCAGCGGAGCCCAGCAAGTAGCCGACGGTAACGCCCAATTGGCCAGCGGCATAGCGAAACTCGACGACGGCGCACAGCAGCTCAAATCCGGCTCGGCGGAACTTGCCACCAAGCTCGGTGATGGCGCCAAGCAGGTGCCCAACTGGAGCACCGAGCAGAAGGACGCGGTCGCCGATACCATCGGCGGTCCGGTTCAGCTCGAGACCTCACACGAGAACGCCGCCCGCAACTTCGGTACCGGCATGGCGCCGTTCTTCCTGACGCTGGCATTGTTCTTCGGCGCCCTCGTGCTCTGGATGGTGTTGCGGCCCTTGCAGAGTCGCGCGATCGCCGCGGAGATCCTGCCCATCCGAGTGGCGCTGTCCAGTTATCTGCCCGCCGCGGTGATCGCGGCGTTCCAGGCGATCATCCTCTACTGCGTGGTGCGCTTCGGTCTGGGCATGCACGTGGTGCACCCGGCGTCGATGCTCGGCTTCATGATCCTGATCTCGTTCGCATTCGTCGCCGCGACGCAGGCGATCAACGCGCTGGTCGGACCGGCGGTAGGCCGGGTGCTGATCATGGCGCTGCTCATGCTCCAGTTGGTCAGCGCCGGCGGCATGTATCCGGTGGAGACCACCTCCAAGCCGTTCCAGGTGCTGCACGGCTTCGACCCGATGACCTACGGCGTCAATGGGCTTCGGCAGCTGATCCTCGGCGGGATCGACGCCCGACTGTGGCAGGCGATCGTCGTGTTGGTCGCCATCTGGGTCGCGGGGATCGTGGTCTCGTCGCTGTCCGCCCGACGCGATCAGCTCTGGAGTCTCGAGCGGTTGATTCCCGCCATCAAGATGTGATCCCTGCGCCGGGTCGACAACTCTGCGTCGCGAGCCTGTGAGCTTTCGTTAACGCGCCAGACGTCAATTGCGTGCCCGGTGTCCAGTCGTCACTGCGACAATGGCTGCCTGCGCCGGCGCGTGGCGCGCCGATCGAGGGAACAGGACACGTCAATGACCGAAGTCGAGCAGTCACCCGCCGACGGAAAGACCACCAACGGTGGCGTGCGGGCCGATCTCTCCGAGCACTCCCGCACCGGCATGGGCGCCCACGCGCTGCAGCGGGCAATCACCGACCACATCCGCTATTCGATCGGCCGCCCAGCCGCCGCGCTGCGGCCCGAGCACTACTACCGTGCACTCGCACTGGCTGTCCGGGATCGCATGCAGGACCGCCGGGTGGCCTCGACGCAGACGTCGCTCGACCTCGGCCGCAAGGTCACCTGCTATCTGTCCGCCGAGTTCTTGATGGGCCCGCAGCTCGGCAACAACCTGCTGAACCTGCATTTGGAGCAGGCGGCCAAGACCGCGCTCGCGGCGATGGGCCAGGACCTCGACGAGATTCTGGCCTGCGAGGCCGAACCCGGCCTGGGCAACGGCGGCCTCGGCCGACTGGCCGCGTGCTACCTGGACTCGCTGGCCACCCTCGAGCGTCCGGCGATCGGCTACGGCATCCGCTACGAGTTCGGCATCTTCAACCAGGAGATCCGCGACGGCTGGCAAGTCGAGAAGACCGACAACTGGCTGGTCAACGGGAACCCGTGGGAGATCGCCAAACCCGACGTCAACTACCTGGTGAAGTGGGGCGGTCACGTCGAGCACTACACCGACGACTCCGGCCACGACCGTCTGCGGTGGGTGCCCGGACGCATGCTGAAGGGTGTCGCGTACGACACGCCCATTCAAGGCTACGGCGTGAACACCTGCAACGTGCTGACGCTGTGGAGCGCGCGGGCCGTCGAATCCTTCGCGCTGGAGGCCTTCAACACCGGCGACTACTACAAGGCCGTCGAGGACGAGGTGACCTCGGAGACGGTGACCAAGGTGCTCTACCCCAACGACGAGCCGGACGCCGGCAAACGACTTCGCCTGCTGCAGCAGTACTTCTTCGTATCCTGCTCATTGCAGCATGTGCTGCACATCATGGACGACCTCGCCGACGCCGGCGTCCGTGAACTCCCTCAGCGATTCGCGTTGCAGCTCAACGACACCCACCCGTCCATCGGGGTCGCGGAGTTGATGCGACTGCTGGTCGACGAGCGTCGTCTCGACTGGGAGGAGGCGTGGCAGATCACCGTCGCGACTTTCGGCTACACCAACCACACCCTGTTGCCCGAGGCGTTGGAGAAGTGGCCGCTGACGCTGTTCGCCGAGTCGCTGCCGCGCCACCTGGAGATCATCTACGAGATCAACAGCCGGTTCCTCGACGAGGTACGCGCCAAGTTCCCCGGCGACGAGGCCCGGATTCGCCGGATGTCACTGATCGGCGAGGACGGCGGCAAAAACGTGCGGATGGCACACCTGGCCACCGTCGGCAGCCACGCCGTCAACGGTGTCGCCGCCCTGCACTCCGAGCTGCTGAAAGACAGTGTGCTCAAGGACTTCTACGAGTTGTGGCCGGAGCGGTTCAGCAACAAGACCAACGGGGTGACGCCACGACGCTTCCTTGCGCTGGCCAACCCGGGGTTGCGTGAACTCCTCGACCGGACCATCGGTGAAGGCTGGCTGAAAGATCTGGACCGCCTCCGGGGCCTCGAGGCGTTCGTCGACGACGCGTCGTTCCGTGCGCAATGGCGAGACATCAAGCGCAGCAACAAAGGTCGGCTGGCCAAATATCTGCGGACCGCGACGGGTGTCGAGTTGAACCCGGACTGGATGTTCGACATTCAGGTCAAGCGCATCCACGAATACAAGCGCCAGCATCTCAGCGTGCTGCACATCGTTGCGCTCTACCACCGGCTCAAGCAGAACCCGGAGCTGTCGATTCCACAGCGGGCCTTCATCTTCGGCGGTAAGGCTGCTCCCGGCTACTTCATGGCCAAACGGATCATCAAGCTGATCACCGCGGTCGGTGAGACGATCAACGCCGACCCCGAGATCAGCAAAATCCTGAAGGTCGCCTTCGTGCCGAACTTCAGCGTCAAGAACGCCCAGCTGATCTACCCCGCCGCGGACCTGTCCGAACAGATCTCCACCGCGGGCAAGGAAGCCTCGGGTACCGGGAACATGAAGTTCATGATCAACGGAGCACTCACCATCGGCACGCTCGACGGCGCCAACGTCGAAATGCGCGACGAAGTCGGCGCCGAGAACTTCTTCCTGTTCGGCCTCGACGAATCCGAGGTCGAGAGCGTCAAGTCGAACGGGTACCGCCCGGCCGACTACATCGACGGCGACGACGAGCTTCGCGGCGTGCTGGATCTCATTGCCGGAGGGCAGTTCTCGCACGGAGATACCGAGGTGTTCAAGCCACTGGTCGACAACCTGCGCTACGACGACCCCTTCCTGGTGTGCGCCGACTTCGCCTCCTACGTGGCCGGCCAGGAGCAGGTCAGCGCCGCATGGCAGGACAAGGATCGCTGGACGAGGATGTCCATCCTGAACACGGCACGCAGCGGCAAGTTCTCGTCCGACCGCGCCATCGCCGAGTACTGCGACGACATCTGGAACGTGTGGCCGCTGACCGTCACCCTGTGACGTCAGCTCGTCTCGCGTCTGGGCGGGATCGGCAGCCGGGCGCTGTCGTCCAGGTCGACGTCGAGCGCGTTGAGCATCAGCGCCAAGCCGGCATAACGCCCGATCACCATCAGCACTTCGACACACGCCCGGTTGCCGAGGGCACCGTGCACGCGGTCGAACGTCTCGGATGAGACGGCCTGGGTGGTGAGCAACTCTGTGGTCAGCGTCAAGACGCCACGTTCGGTTGCATCGAAATGCCCTGCTTGCCAACCAGTGTCGGACAGGATCGCGTTGATCTCTTCGCCGGTCACACCCGCGGTGCGGGCGACGTCGCGGTGCTGGCCGAGTTCGTAGGAGCTGTCCATCAGGAATGCAGTGCGCAGCACCACGAGTTCGCGCAGCCGGGTCGGCAGCACCGCGCTGGTCAGAGCCGCGTCGCCCGCCACCATCCAGCCGGTGAACACCTTGTCGGCGTTGGCGAGCGTGCGGTAGACGTTGAGATTGCCGCGCGCTCGGGTCAAGTCGCGGGCCTGTGGCGTCATGTCCTCGGGCTCGAGGTAGCCGATCCGAGTCATCAGTGGCCTTCCCCGGGCCGGAATGCGGCGTCGGTGTCGACCTCGACGTCGGCGGCGTTGAGCACCAACGCGAGCCCGTAGTAACAGGCGACGAGCATCAACAATTCGGTGATGCCCTCGTCGCCGAGAAGATCGCGGACATCGGTGAACGACGCCTCGCTGAGTCTACGGGTGGTGCAGAGTTCGGTGACCACATCGAGCAGTACACGTTCGTCGCGGGTGAAGTCCCCCGCGTCGAGATCATCGGTCTCGACGATCGCACTGATCTGCTGTTCGTCGAGCCCGGCGTCGCGTGCGATCGCGATGTGCTGGCTGAGTTCGTAGCGCGAATTCTGCAACCGCGCGACCCGCAAGATCACCAATTCCTTTGTGCGCAGGGTGAAGGTAGGGCTGTCGGACAACTCGTCGACCATCTGCGTCCAACCGGCGAAGACGTCCGGCGCATTGGCGAGCATGCGGAACACGTTGAGCGCACCCCTGCGCGCCATGAAGTCGCGTGCGTGCTCGGTCTGCGCGTTGGCGGAGACGAGCGGTATGCGTGACATCGGCCTCCTGCCTTGGTTATCCGGTAGCGGTGGCCAGGACGAACGTCCAGTCCAGAGTCACGAACGGCGCGTCGACGGCCGTTCCGTCGGGAGCGACACCGGGCTCATGACGGACGAAGTCCGTCTGCAGCGACTGCACATCCGCGAAGACCGCATCGCGGTTGATGTAGGGGTCGTCACGGTAGAACAGCTGGGTGATCAGTGACTGATACCCCTGCGCGTGAATCCAGAAGTGCACATGCTGTGGTCGCATGACGGAACGCTGTGCCGCACGCATGATTTCACCACACGGCCCATCGGTGGGCACCGGGTAGAAGCGCGGCGTGATGGAGCGGTACCAGAATCGGCCGTCGTCGTCAGTGGTCAGGAGCGCGCGCATGGCGAATTCGTCGTGCAGCTTCTCCATTTGCTGGACGTCGTAGTAGCCCTCACCGTCGCTGTGCCAGGTGTCGACGCGCGCCCCGGCCACTGCCTTACCCTGATCGTCCACCACTCGGCCCGTGACGAACATCGGTGTGCCAGAGACGCCGTCGGAGATGTCGTCACCGTTGGCGGCCACCGGTCGACCTTCGACGTAGAACGGGCCGAGCAGAGCCGACGAGGTGACCGACGGACCGCTGTGCTGATTGATTCTGTCCAGCAACATGCTCAACCCGAGAATGTCGGACAGCAGCATCACCTCTTGGCGCGTCGGGCTGGAGACCTTGCCCAACCGTTCGATGAAATCCATTGCGGTGAACCATTCGTCACCGGTCAGACGCACCTCGCGGGCGAAGTCGTGCAGGTGCTGCACGAGGCTGACGAGCACCTCCCGGAACCGTGGATCGGCGGCGGTGTCGAAGGTTCGCTGCACAGCGTCGGTGATGGTCTGTTCGTTCAGGTCGGATGACATCATCGCGCCTTTCCGTGATCGGCGGGCCTGATCACGATGCGTCCGGGGGTCTGGTCTTCGACGGCCCGGTACGCCACGACCGCCTCGTCGAGCGAATAGATACCCGCGATCGGCAACGGGCGAAAGGCGCCCGACTCGAAATAGGGCGCCATCCGCTGAAGGCGCCTGGCCGAGTCCACGACACTGAGCTTGCCGCTGTCGGCACCGAGGATGCGAGTCTCGTTGTGGTACAGGTCGCGAAGGTTGATCCCGACGACGGGCGAGGACACCGCGCTGATCACCACCAGCCGCCCACGGTGCGCCAGCGCATCGAGCGCCGCGGCGGTGGTCACGCCGCCTACCGCGTCGTAAACCACATCCGCAGCCACGCCCGCCACCGCGTCGTAGGTGACGAAGTCATCGAGCACCGCCGCGGCGGGAGTATCAGTTCCCGGCGGGCGTCGACCGACTCCGATCACTCTGGCGCCCAATGCATGTGCGATCTGCGCGACCGCTCCGCCCACACCCCCGGTCACGCCGAACACGGCGACTGTTTCCCCCGCGGCCAATTCCGCGACCTCGACCAGCCCGTACCAGGCCACCACGAAGTTCACCCCGACGGTCGAGGCCTCGTCGACACTGAGCCGCTCGGGTCTGGCAACCAGAGCCTGGACGGGAACCGAGATCAACTCCGCATGGGACCCGTCGCGGGTGAACCCGACGTCGCCTCCGGTGCCCCAGACCGATACGCCTTCCCAACCGGGTGGGCCGCTGACCACGACGCCGGCGAAGTCGCGGCCGGGCGTGCGCGGCAGCACGGTCCAATCCATGGCGCCGGCAACATTTTTCACGTCGGAGGGATTGACCGATGCCGCGTCGACGCGGACGACCGCCTCCTGCACGGTGGCAAGCGGATCCGCGAGGTCCACCACGCGCAGCACGTCGGGGTTACCGAACTCGGTGAATCGCAGGGCCAACATGGCTTCAGCCAACACCACCGCACGCATCGCGTCCAACGAAGATCACGGCCGCAGCGCCTGGTCGATACTGTGGCCCGTCACGTCGATTGAGGCACAGAGTCTTTCGCCGTCGTGCTGTGACGGACCGCGCCCCACAGGCCGGTGGCGATGCCGACGGCAGCACCGCCCAGTCCCACCGCTTGTTGCGACCGCTTCATCTCGTGGTGGACGCTCATCCCGCCCAACAGGTCCGCGGCGTCGGCACCGGCAGAGGCCAGAAACCAGCCTCGGGTGTTTCTCCCGCGCAACGCCGCCGCAGCCAACAGGCCGCCGATCAACGCGTCGCGGTAGCCCATCGAGCGCAACAACAGTTGCGCGGTAGGCGCGGGCTTGTCGGGATCACCCCACAGCTTGTTCGCCCGTAAGGGGTCGACAAGAAAAGAAACGCCCGAGGCGAGTCGGATGCTGCCCACGGCCAACGCTGCACGGTCGATCGTCATGGCTTCAGAGCCTAGATGCTCGCGAGCGTCGAGTCGTCGAACGTCATCGCGGGATCTTTCCCATCGGCCTTGGTGCTTGCAGCGAGATGTCAGAATTCATCAAGCCAACCAGGAAACGAGACCATGACCGATGTATCCCCGCCGGCCTCCGGGCCGAGATTCGAGCCCGACGAGGGCTGGGTTCCCGCCGACGAGCGACGGTTCGGCCTGGATCGACGCAGCCTGCGTCCGACGCTGGCGGTGTTCGCGCTGGTCTTTCTGATGTCGGTGGTCCTGCCGGTGATCAATGCGACGGTCCCGTATCACGACCTCGTTCGTCCCGGCGATGTGATGCAGATCGACGGTGATGTGACGTTCGCGCCAGAAACCAGCTGGGGCATCACCTCCGGTGTGCGTGCCGGCCATGCGCCGATCTCCGGTCAATACCCCGCCTCAGCCACTGTCGAGAACGGCGCGCTGAAGTTCACGGTGCGCACCGGTCCGTTCAAGGGCGACGCCGATCAACTGCTCAATCAGATCCAGGCAACCTCCGAGGCGCTCAATCAGGGTCGTGGCGTACACATCAGCGGCACGCCCGCCACCATCGTCACGGCTGCGGGCAAGCAGGGCGCAACCGTACGTGTCACCGGCCCTCACACCGCCGGATTGATCGCCGCCTTCGTCTTCGACGATCGCGGAGTCGAAGCCGTTGCGACCGGACCCACCGACGCCGGTGCCGAGCCCAGCGCCGCGGTGTTGCGAATGATCGCCAGCCTCAAGGCAGTCAAGGCAGACAAGCAGGAGCAACGATGACTCTCACCGACCTCGATCGCGCCCGCGATGTGGCACTCGACCTGTCCGGCTGGGGCCGTCGGTTCGTCTTCTATCAACCGCGAAACTTTGCCTTCTGGGGATATCTGGCGCTGGTGGGAATCGGAATCCTGGGATTCTTCTCCACCCTTGCCCGCGAATACAACGCATACGGTGAAGCGATCGGGTTGGCAGTCACCTCGTTCGCCATCTATGCGGCGCTGTTCTGGTGGTTCACCGACCGCATCGACCACTACGCCAAGCTGCCGCACAACCTGATGGTGGTCGCGTTCCTCTGGGGAGGCTTCGCGGCAACCGGAGCAATGGCCGCGAACGCCAATGACGCGATACTTGCGTTGTACGGCAAGCACTTCGGTCAGGTCTGGGCGCTGAATTGGGGCGCCGGCCTGGCCGCGCCGTTCACTGAGGAATTCGCCAAGGGCGCCGGCCTGTTGCTGCTCATCGCGCTGGCGCAGCGGCATGTGCGCACGGCGTTCGACGGGTTCATTCTCGGTGCGTTCATCGGTCTGGGATTCCAGATCGTGGAAGACATCACCTACGCGATGACGTCGGCCGGTACTCAGTTCGGCGCCAACCAGATCGGCGCCTCGATCGGCACCATCATCCTGCGCATGCTGACCGGGGTGGCAGCGCACATCCTGTACAGCGCCATCTTCTGCGCCGGGCTGGTCTACCTCATCGGCCGGCCGGCCGAGCCGCGCAAGATCGGTAGGGGTCTGGTCCTGATCGCGATACCTATCCTGCTGCACGGGACCTGGGATTCGGTGGCGGCGATCGCCGGCCAGAATGCGCTGCTGCTGATCGGATTGCTGATCGGGACGATAATCATCGCGCTGATCATCGTGTCGCGGGTGTACAAACTGACCGTGACCAGGGAACGCGACTTCGTCCGCGCCGTCATGGCTCCCGAGCAAGCCCGTGAAGTCATCACACCGGTCGAGCTCGAAGCGATGGCTGGCAATCGCAAGGCCCGCAAGGCTTATCGCAAGAGCAGCCACAACCGTCAGGAACGCCGACGGGCGCGCTACATTCTCAACGCCGCGTACTCGCTCGGCGACGAGCTGGCAGCGGCCCGTGGCGCCGACACCGATCGGGTGCGCTTCGCGCGCTCGGAAGTGGCCCGCATCCGCGCGGGAATTCCGTCGCCGTGGTGAGCCGGATTACCTGACGACCGAGTCGTCGGGATTACGCGGCGACTCCTCGGGCGTCCAGGCGAACGGTTGCCCGGGCTGGCCGGGGAACAGGAAGTCGACGAAAGCCGCTGCGGTGGGCTGTGGTTCGTGATTTGCCAGGCCAGGTCGCTCGTTGGCTTCGATGAACGCGTACTCCTGACCGGTGACATCGGGCACGAGCAGGTCGATGCCCGTGACTGGGATGCCGATGGCCTCGGCAGCCGTCACCGCAACCCGGCACAGTTCCTGGTTCACTTTGGGGGTGACGTCGTGGATGGTGCCGCCCTGGTGCAGGTTCGCGGTGTGCCGGACGCGAAGCCGCATCCCCTGCGGCAGAACGTCATCGAAGCTCCAGCCGTATTCTCCGACCGTGGCCTCGGTGACTGTGTCGAGCGGGATGCGCGACTCACCTCCGGTGGCCGCGGAGCGCCGTCGGCTCTCACCGACGATCAGATCGCGGATGGTGTGCTCACCGGTGCCGATGACCTCCGGCGGCAGCCGCAACGCGGCCGCTACCACCCGACCGTCGATCACCACGAGGCGAAGGTCGTCGCCTTTCACCCGCTGCTCGATCAGGACCTCGGGGAATTCCGCCCGTGCTCGCGCGACCGCGGCAGCCAATTCGTCGACGCCGTGCTCGACGGTGATGCCCACCGTGATGCCCTTACCCTGTTCTCCGCGAGTGGGTTTGACGACAACCTCGCCCACGTCATTCAGGAATTCGAAGTCGCCCTCGTCGAAAGTTGCCAGGCGGGCCCGCGGGACGGTGATACCGGCCTCGGAGACCAGTCGTCGGGTCAATCTCTTGTCGTCACAACGGCACATCGCGACCGCCGAGGTGAATTCCGACAGCGACTCGCGGGTAATCACACTGCGACCGCCGTGGCTGAGCCGGATCTCGCCGGTCTCAGCGTCCAGCACTTCCACCCAGATTCCGCGACGTATCGCCTCGTCGGCGATGACCCGGGCATAGGGGTTGAGGTCATCGATGGTTTCCGACGGCGGAGTGAACAGCGGCACGTTGATGGCGTTCTTGCGCTTGATCGCCAACACCGGCACGCGCCGGAAACCCAGCTTCTCGTACAACCGGATCGCGGCCGCGTTGTCATGTGTGACGGAGAGATCCATGTAAGCGCGGCCCGCACGACGGAAGTGGGCGGCCAACTTCCGAGTCAGGGCGATGCCTATGCCCGGGATGCCGGCCCCCGGGTCGACAGCCAACGTCCACAGGCTCGAGCCGCGTTCGGGATCGGAGAACAGCAACTGGTGGTCGACCCCGGTCACCGTCCCCACCACAGCGCCGTCGTCGTCGCGCACGGCGAGCAGGTAGGTGATGGCGGGTTGGTGAACATGGTTGTCCCAGATCACCTCGACCGGCGCCGGGACCATTCCGCAGCGGACGAAGACGCGATTCATGGTGTCGGCATCGCCCGGGTCGTTGAGCGCGCGCACCGTCACACCGACCGGCGATGGCGCTGTGTCGGCGTCGTCCGAATCCTCGGTGAAGCGCAGTCGATAGGTGTGGCTGGGGTCGATGAACAACTCGGTAGGCGCTCCCGCCACCACGACATGGGATTCGCGCGCATAGATACAGATGTCGCGCCGCCCGGGCGCCTCCCGCCGGAGGGCCTCCGCCAACGTCCGAGGATCTGCAAAGGTCTGGCCGAAAATCAACCGGCCCCAACCCAATTCGACTTCGACATCCTTCGCCATCGCATCGACCAGATGCGGCGGGGTCGCGTCATGGAGGCCGAGGGTGATGGCCTCGGTGTGGTCCTCTTCAGGACCGTCGGAGGTCATGCCGCCGGCCCGGTTACACCATGACGTTGTAACCAGAGTTCGAGCAACGCGATCTGCCAGAGTTCGTTTCCGCGCAGCGGCGTCAGACGACCGTTGGGGTCAGCCAGCAGCGCGTCCACCGCTCCAGTATCGAACAGCCCCCGCTCCTTCGCGACCGGAGCGTAAAGAGCGTCGCGGACCATATCGAGGTAGGGCCCCTGGAGGTGAGTCAGCGCGGGCACCGGAAAGTAACCCTTGGGGCGGTCGATGACTTCCGCCGGAATGACCCGGCGCGCAGCCTCTTTGAGCACACCCTTGCCGCCGTGCGCGACTTTCAGCTCCGGCGGGCAGGTGGCGGCCAGCTCGACGAGCTCATGGTCGAGGAACGGCACCCGGCCTTCCAAACCCCAGGCCATCGTCATGTTGTCGACCCGCTTGACCGGGTCGTCGACCAGCATCACCATCGTGTCGAGCCGCAGCGCGCGGTCGATGCCAGTCTCGGCGCCGGCGTTGGCGAAGTGCTTGGAAACGAAACGCTGGCTCGGGTCATTCGGCGCCAGGTAACCCTCGGCGAGCAGGGCGGCGAGTCCTTCTTCGTCGCGGTCGAAGAAGGCGGCGCGGTATTCGGCGACGGAGCTTTCGACGGGTGATGCCGCGGACGTGCCCATCGGCGGGTACCAGTGGTAGCCGGCGAAGACCTCGTCGGCGCCCTGTCCCGACTGCACCACCTTCACGTGCTTGGCCACTTCCTGGCTGAGCAGATAAAAGGCCACGCAGTCGTGACTGACCATCGGTTCGCTCATCGCCCCGATGGCGCCGTCGAGGGCGGGCAGCATCCGCTCGGTGCCGATGCGGATCTGGTGATGATCGGTGTCGAAACGCTCGGCCACGATGTCGGAGTACTGGAACTCGTCGCCTTTGATATCGCCCGCCGACTCGAATCCGATCGAGAACGTCGCCAACCCGTGCTGCCCTGCCTCAGCGAGCAGGCCGACGATCAAGCTGGAATCGACACCGCCGGAGAGCAAGCAACCCACCGGCACGTCCGCGACCAGTCGCCGCTCGACCGCGGTCCGCAGCGACGCCAACACAGCGTCTTCCCAGTCGCGCTCGGACCAGTCGGATCGGTCCTCGTGCCGGGTGAAGTCCGGAGCCCAGTAGGTGGTCGCGACGCGGCGCCCGTCCGGCTCGATGGCCAGCAACGATCCGGGCGGGATCTTGCGCACGCCGCGCAGGATGGTGGCCGGAGCGGGCACGACGGAGTGGAACGTCATGTAGTGGTGCAGCGCGACGCGGTCGATGCGGGTGTCCACGCCGCCCCCGGCCAGCAGCGCCGGCAGCGACGAGGCGAATCTGATCCGGTGGGTGTCCTCGGTGACGTACAGCGGCTTGATGCCGAGGCGGTCGCGACCGAGGAGAACGCGGCCGCTGTCACGTTCGACGATGGCGAAGGCGAACATGCCCTTGAAGTGGCTGACGAAGTCGTCGCCCCAGCGGTGATAGGCCTTGAGCAGGACCTCGCTGTCGCTGGTGGAGAAGAATCGGTAGCCGTAGCCCTGAAGTTCGCTGCGCAGCTCTTTGTAGTTGTAGATGCAGCCGTTCCAGGCGATCGTCAGCCCGAGGTCGGAGTCGACCATCGGCTGCGCGCCCGCCTCGGTCAAGTCGATGATTTTCAGGCGACGGTGACCGAGCGCGACACGACCCTGCGACCAGACGCCCGCGCCATCAGGACCCCGCGGGGTCATCACGGCGGTCATCGCGGCCACCGCCGCTACATCAGGCGCTAGACCGTCGAGTCGCACCTCACCGGTGGCTCCACACACGCGAATAACCCTACAGAGGTCGTTTCCCGGGCGCGCGCCGCTGACCGGCGCCGGCGACGCTCGCCACCGATGTACTCCGCGTGCGTTCCATGTGAGGGCTCACTTCCCGTCGGTTGCGTTGTCTTCGACACACAGGCGCGGAAGGCGTGCCAACCGGTCGGCGTCCTCGTTCTCCACCTGCAGGTAGCGACGCCCGTCATCGGCGGTGGCGACCTCGACGGACGGGCCGTCCCCGCTGACGCTGTCAGGTTCCATGAACAGCTGTAGTTCGCCGGAGTCGGCGTAGAGCATGGCGTCGTCGATGGAGAGCTTCCATGGCTGGTCATCGGTCGGCCAGCGGCCGGCGACCACCCGGACCTCAGGGTGTTCGGCTTCTTCGTCGTCGACCGCGACGCTGCCGATCCACATCTTCGACGGCAGCGGGCGGAAGTACACCGCGAGGCGCTGACGGTTGAAGTCCACGTCGACCGGTATTCCGATCGGCGGCAACGACGTTCCCTCCGGACGGTCGTTGAGCGATTGCTTCACTTGCCGAGAGCCGAGCCCGACGCCGAACCAGTCGATGGTCAGCACAGTGGTGAGGTACTGCACGATGGCGAGACTCAGCAGACCGCCTGCGCCCGCGGCGCCAACGCCGGCCGCCCCCGCCACCCAGGTCACCGGCAGCGCGAGCAGTCCGACAGTGGCCGCGGCACCGGCTGCCGCCGCCACCTTCCCGGGGATGGTCAGGCTGAAGTCCGGGTTGACTTCCGCCTCGGACGGATTCTGGGTCGGTCGCACGCCGACGGTCTTGGGAAGGTCGTCGAGCCGCTCGTGGACCCGTTTGACCTCCGCCTCGTACTCTTCGTCGCTCAACCGGCCGGCCCGCTTCTGGTCGCGAGCCGCGCTGAGCGCTTGCTCGAGGCTCTCGATGGTTTCCAGATCGGCGCGACGGGTCTCGTGGCCATCGGGATCGCGCGGGATGTCGTCGAGACCCATCTCGTAGGTGACTTTGAAGGTGGCGTTGAAGTCATAGAGGGTGGTTTCAGCGCTCACCGTGCCGTCGACGACCAGCCGGCCGTCCTGAGTGCGCGGCACGACGTCGGCGTCGAGGGCTTCCAGGCAGCGCTCCTGCCCGCCGATGGAAATGGTCTTCGGGCCCGCAAGCAGGCAAGGAACCTCGGCGTCGAAGTCGCTCTCCTCGAGATCGAAGGTGTTCATCACCGTGTCGCGGACCTGACGAAGAATGCTCCAGCCCGTGACGGCCAATCCTGTTTTCTCATGCGGGTTTTCGGCCAGAATCGAGATAGGCAGCTCTTCGCCCGACGGCAACTCGCGCACGGTCTGCAGCTGAATGACCATGGACTCATGGGTGACCCCGCCGAGGTCGAAGCGCTGGACAACGGCGTCGAGGGCTTTCACCGTACTGTCGTCGCGTGACTCGGCGTCGACTTCCAGCGCGGCCGGCATCAGGTCCATCACGCCGCCCTCGCCCATCTCGGCGAGTTTGGGTCGGACAGCGTCGGCGATCTGGGCGGCCAACGAGTCCAGCACTCTGAGCCTGGCGTCGTCGTCGGAAAGGGTGGGATGTTGCACCTTTTCGAGGTTCACCATCAACTCGCCGGCGATGCAGTGGGTGATCCAGTACGCCTCGGCGTAATCCAGTTCCCAGGTGATGCGCGGATCTTGGTCGGTGAACGCGACACTGCCGTCAGGGCGCCGGTCGATGTGCGCACCGAATATCTGCGATGCATAGTCATCGTCGGAGGGCTTGACCAGCAGCACAGGCGAATCCTGGCCGTTGAAATTCAGCGCGATAGTTTGCTTGCCCGGCTCTGTTTCCCGTGGTTCGAGCTGATCGTGGACGGTCAGCCGCCCGAATAGCGGGATCTCGTTGTACGGGATGTCGCGCGACTCATCGGCGCGCGGGCCGTCCGGGACCGTGATTGTCCTGGGCGGCAACGAGACCAGCGGAATACACGACACCGAGTCGATGGCGATTTTCGAGTCGAAGATTGCCAGATCGATTGCGAAATGCCTTAGTGGATCCGTAGTTTCGTCGTCAATTTGTTCCTGCCACGGCCGCTGCTGCGCGTCGTGGATGAACCAGACGCGGTCGAGGGTCAGATCAAGTGTCGCGGTGGCCGAGTAGCCGGGTCCGTCGACTGCCTCGGTGTACTGGTCGCCGCCGAACATCTCGACGGTCTGATCCTGGACGCGTTCTCGGTGTATCTCGATCATCGTGTCGGGCCGTTGCATGCCGATCTTGTACCCAGAACATGCGGTATTACAACAGCCCTTCCGACCTGCTCATAGGGTTGTCGAGATGGGATCTGAGAGCGTTGCCTTGACCGCCTTCATGGCCGCAACCTTCGTGTTCCTGACCGCCCTGCTCATCGCCATCGACTGGGCGGCCGCGAAGGGGCGCCTGCGGCGTAACCAATTCGTCGGGATTCGCACACCTTCGACGATGCGCAGTGATCGCGCATGGGTGGCCGGTCACCGGGCAGCGCTGCGCCTGACGCCACTGCACGTCGTCACGGGCGTTGCGGTTGTTGCGGCGGTCTTGTCGGTGCGGACCGTCCGCGGTCTCAACATCGCCGGGCCCTGCGGTGCAATCGTTTTCGTCGCTGTGGCCCTGGTGACCGCGATGGTGGCGGGTCGGGCCGCGAAGGTGGCGGAGCGGGATTCTGCGCTGTGAACCGGCCTAGTTCCGGAGGATTCCAGCGTGCGCGTCGTCGTAGCATTCGACTATTCGATCTCTCACTGCTGTCAGCTGCTCAGAATCGGACTTGGCCTTGTAACCGACGTTTTTAGCCAGCTCCTCGAGCGACACATCGGGAGTCGGCGAGAACTCATTGAGGAATCGCCAGGTCAGCGACCGGTCTTGCGGACCGAACGCGTTGCGCGCGGATATCGGAGCGATCATGCAATTGACGTTGCCTTCACGCGATGACTTGTAAATTTGAATCTTGCAATCAGACGCACGGTAGTAAACGACTGCGGCCGGTCGCCCGCCTTCGTCGAAACTGCCGTCAACCTCTTCCGTTAACCCGTCGAACGTGAGGCCCAATTTATCCAATGTCGGTCCAACGATCGTTCGTACGTCGTCAGCGAACGTTGATGCCACTGCTCACCTCGTCAGCAATCGTGCTTCGACGCGAATCTGCGACGAGCTGGCTCGATATGAATTTGGAATAGCGCTTCAAGCCAAGCCATTTCGGTTTCGTCATCTGCACCCGGCCCTGGCGTCACGAGATCATCGCGTGCCTCACTCAGCATCAGCATGAGGTGCCATTTTTCCGATCTGTTGCTTAGCGACCGAAAATCCGGCCTGCGCCAGGCAGGGTCTAAGTTTCTGTTCCACTCGGACTGCGTCCATCGACAAGCTTCTCCGCCACTTAACAGAAATGGCCGCCCGCTAGCTCGGCGGACCGTACTTCTCCAGAATACCGGCCCTCGCCGCGTCAAAGTGCTTGATAATGCGATCTTTCACCCAATCCAACCGGTCGTCGTACGCCCGTACTTCCGCGAGCGCGGCGCGGACCCGCTCCTGGGGTGAAACATTTGGTGGCCGCTCTGAAAAGTAACTGACGAAGTACCACTTCTCGTCATTCAACCCGAATTGATTGCGGGCATTCGCCGGCGCAACCATGCAATTGGTTTCGCCTTCGCGCGCAGAATAGTAGATCTGTAATTTACAGTCGGTAGATCGGTAGTAAACGATGTGACGCGCGGCCCCGCCATCATCAGGACTGTCATCCACGTCGTCTAATACGAAACCAAGACTGTCTAGCAGCGGCTCAATTTTGACCTTGACTTTTGCGTAAAACTCGGAGGTCATCTCGTCCCTCCTCCCATGTGTATCCACGAGTCTCCGACGCGCTCGTAACCATACGTGTGCGCCACCTCGTTGAGATAATTTACTTCGTAGGAAGCATAAGATCCTGCACGGTCTTCGGCCATGTGCTCCAGAGACGAGTATTTGGGATCCAGCACGAAGTCGATACGCCCGACCTGATCCTCCATCTGAGTGCGAAGGAATTGCTCGTTGACCGGCCAGACTAGATCTTGCTCGGTGTATTTGTTCAACCCCTCGGCTAGGGCTTTCCATGTCGGGTCGCCCGTATCGAAGAAGATGCCGCCGTGCGACCGGGCTTCACCGATGTAGCCGCCGTCCTGGCCGTCCCATCTCCCCAGCACTACTCGATCGGGATTGTCACCAACCGTGTGAGTCACCATGTCAGAGAGATGTTCCGTCAGGCCTCCAGTGGGCTCCCCATGCGTGAAAGCTGAAAAAAGATCTTGGGCCGCTGACTCAGCCCACTTGTGGTAACTGGTCGGATTGTCAAGGCCGATATCAACATTCGCGGGACGCGTCATGCCGGCATACACGTCGATATCACTAAGCCCTGCCCTCAGGCCCAAGGTCTCTGGACCGAACATCATCGCCGGCGCGGAGATGGCAGCGTCAGCAGTTCTGCCGCCCGCGTAGTAAGCGGGGTTGTCCAGGAAGCTCTTGACTTCGTGCGTCAGATCATTGACGGGGGCAAGCGGCCCGTAGCGTGCCAGTTCCTCGGCTCTGTTCGCCAGGCCCTTCGCCATTCCGCCCCAGGCGTCGCCCATTGCGCCGCCGCCGTTTTGCCCGGTGAGGTCGTGGATTGCGTTCTCCATGGCGAACCATCGGTCGCCGAATCCCTCACCGAATCCCGGGGCAGGCGGCCGCGGGGCTTCCGGGGCGACGTAGTTCGGCGCCCCGGCATTCAACCACTGCTGGGTATTGGCGACGACTGCATCGAGCCTGGCCTCGATCTGCTCCGGCGGCACGCCGTCGTTGATCATTGTCTGGCGTGCCATTGCCTTGAAACTCTCGATTTCCGCCGGCTTCAACGGCGGCGGGGCAGCGCCCCTGTTCGCAGGTGGTATTCGGCTCAACAGCTCGAGCGGATCTCCGGACGGGCCCTTGGGGCCGGCCGGCTCACCGCGCCCAAGCATCATGTCTTCCAGCGACGGCGTCACGCCACCCGCAGCATCACCTGGAATCGGCGGCCCCTTTGCCGGGTCGCCGCCACTCTGCGCGCCGGCAGGACCGGCCGATAAAAGCATGTCTTGCAACGTCTTCGGCTCACCCGCACCCAGCGGTGAGGGTGCAACGCCATCCGGAACCTCGCCAACGGCGCTGCGAATCGCGGCGGCGAGTTCTTGATCAGCGCTGTGCGCGTGCAGCCTGCAGACGTCGAGCGTCCCCTGCAGCTGTTGTTGCGCAAGCAACTTGGCGTTCTCGAGCTTCGCGCCACCGGTGTCGACCCGCCAGTCCGAGGTGATGGTGAAGCCGAACTGGTGTGCCGATTGCTCAATGCTCTCGAGCTCAGCCTTGACCGCTCGCACGTCAGCCTCGGCACGCGATACCGCCGCGGCGACCTGCCTGGACTCATGCCCGTCTGCTTCGATGTCACGCCGCGTCTTGCCGAGGTCGGCACGAAACGCGTCGCCGGACTCCCCGTGCCATTCACTGAGATTGAGGTGCACCTGCTGCAGGTTGTCGCCCAGCGTCTGCAAACTCGACGCGCGATTGGTGGCGGTCTGGAACACACCGTGGATCGCTTCAGGATCCCAACGCTTGACGTCGGCCGGAGTCAGCGGCGCCACGAACTACCTACTCCCCCAACGACCTGACCGCTTGAGTCGAGTTGTCCTCGTGGGCGACGAAGCGAGTCATTGCCTCACCGACATGTGACCCCAGCCTGCCGACCTGTGACTTGTGATGACCGTGGCGGGCTTCCCAGCGCGCGGCTAGCTCGCCGAGCGCCTCCTGCGAAGAGCCGATCCAACCCGAGGCGGCCGCGGCCAAACCGTCCTCGTGGCCGACGAAACGCAACGACGCATCACCCACCGAATCCAGCAGGTCATTGCTGCCGTTGTGCAGCGCGACGGGATCGACCTTCACCTCGTCGGCCATGACGATCGCTCCTGTTCGATGGGCTTTCGCGCCGAAGCATAACGCGAAGTACGGGGGTGCGCCCTTCACCTTTTTCGCCAGGCTAAAGCCTGGTCAACGGTCGATATTCAGGGTCGGCGGAGGGTGACGATGGTGACGTCGTCGTGGGCGTCACCCCACTCCATCACCTCCCGGATTCGCGACGCCGGCGCGTCACCCGGGCGGGTGAGAGTCTCCTTGAGCCGGTTGATGCCGTCGTCGATCGCCTCACCGCGTCGTTCGACCAAACCGTCGGAGTACATGACCAGCCTGTGCCCCGACTCGATGGTGAACGTGCTTGCCGCGTAGGTCACGTGCTTGAGACCGATCGGCGGTGAAAGCTGTATGGGCGCCTGGAAAGCCGTCACCGCGTTCGTCAGGAATGGGATCAGGTGGCCCGCGCAGGCTGCCTCGACCTCCCCGGTGCTGAGATCGATGCGCGCGACGACCACCGTGGCGAACGCCCGCGGCATCAGGTGCTCGCAGAAATCGTTGAGCTCCTTCAGCGCCTCCGCTGGATGGGTACCAACGAACAGTTGCGCGCGCAAGGCATTACGCAACTGCGCCATCGTGCCCGCAGCGGTGATTCCATGTCCGGCAACATCACCCAGAACCACCACCAGTCGCCCGTCACGCAATTCGAAAGCGTCGTACCAATCGCCGCCGACCCGACCGCCTGCTGCAGGCTCATAGTGTGCCGAAAGCTGCCAATTCTCAAGGGTGGGAATGGAATCGGGCAGCAAGCTGAGTTGCATCGTCTCGGCCATGCGTAGCGCACTGCGAGTGCGGCGATAGAGCGATTCGACCAGATGACGGCGCAGCGCCTCGGCCGACTCGGTCTCGGTCACGGTCCACGGTTCGCTGCGTTCCCGCACGACCTCGCGCCAACGTTCGAACGACTTACGCGGGCTGATTCGTACTTCTTCACCCTCGCTGACGGCAATCGCCTTATTGTGCGGATCGCCACCCCAGTCCACGGATCGCTCCACCTCGCGTCGGAACCAGATGGCGTATTGACCGTCGGGCAAGTTCAGCGCGAACGCCCCAGCAGCCACGTGCGGGTCGAGGCGCAACCCAGGCAGGTCCCGGGAGAGAAACTCGGTGCTCGCAATTTCTTCTCCCGCCCCGCGCGCCCATTCCGCGACCGCGGTCACCGCCTCTGGCGATGGGACCGTTCCGCGGACTTGGGTGTCGCCGTCGATACTGATCACGACGCCGTCCGCGGGGACGAGGTCCAGTAAGTCGGGCGCCCCCAACAACGCTGACGCGATCGATTCGTCCTCGCCCATCGTGGCGGACGTGAGCTTGGCCAATACGGCTTGCGATGCCAGGCGCTTGTGTAGTTGATCGTCCTCGAACTGATCGACCAGACGCAGCGACAGAGTCGATCCGAGGAATTCGGCCGCCGCTCGAGTGCCGAACGGCGGAAGGTGCGGACCCGCGTAGTGATGACACGCAATGAGTCCCCACAGCCTTCCGCGCCGCAGCAACGAAATCGACATCGACGCGTGCACGCCCATGTTCTGCAGATATTCGATGTGAATCGGTGACACGCTGCGCAGCGTCGCGTACGTCAGATCAAGCGCCGCGCCGGTGTCCGGGTCGACGGGCGGCATCAGTGGAATCGGCGTGTAGTTGACGTCCGATATGAGCCGGATCCAATTCTTTTCATAAAGCGCACGCGCCTGCGCTGGGATGTCAGTGGATGGGTAGTGCAGGCCGAGAAACGAATTCAGCTCGTCGCGCTTCGACTCGGCGACAACCTCACCGTTGTAGTGATCGTCGTAGCGATAGACCATGACGCGGTCGAAGCCGGTGAGGTCGCGGACTGCACGCGCAGTGGTGTTGTACAACTCGGCCAGGGTCGACGCTTGGTTCAGCTCCTCTACGGAGCTCCGAACCGCCTGATACGTATTCGGGAACGAGAAAGGCCGCTCGCCGAAAGCGATTTCGAGCTCGACGAGCAGAACACCGTTCGGCTCACGGCGAAGAATGGCATCGAAGGGACGCAGGTCTCCGGCGACCTCGACCTGACAATCGAGTGGGTTGCGCTGGCGGAGCTCACCGAACGTGGACGCAGCCTGCTGAATGCGCGCGGCCTGCGCGACACCGATCAGCGCCGACAGGTGCTGTCCGAGGACGTCGTCGACGGAGCGGCCGAGGAGTTCGGCGACATTGGCGCTGACCTGCCGGATCTCGAAGCTGGGCTCACGCAGCACCGCCAGCACACCGCGCGGCTGGATGCTGCCGGGAATGTGAATGGGTTCGCGGGCGCAGTTGTCCAGGTCGATCGGTGTGCCCACCGGGACGAAGTCGTCGAGCGGCTGGTCGTCCGGCGCGAATGAGTCACCGTTCACGCGAACCGCTCTCCGCGAACTGGTCGCTGAGTTCGTCCAGCACAGCCTGGTTCAGTACGAACGCGAACTTGACCTCACGCAGCAACGTTTCGATCTGCTCGGCGTCGAGCGCCAGCGAGTCGAGACGAGCCCGGTACTCGTCCTTGTACTGCTTGGGCCGCACGGGGAACGCGTAGAACGCAAGACCCGCACCACCGAGGTCGAAGACGCGATCCAAGCTGCGACCGATGGCTTGGCCGCCGGACAGGTCGCCGAGATACCGGGTGTAGTGGTGGGCCAACAGCGCGGCACCGCTGTCGAGGCCTTCCAACCGACGTCGGTACGAGTCGGCGGCCGGCGACTCGAAATGTGCCGTCGGACCGTCGGCCCAGTGATGGAGGTCGCCGTCGATCGCCGGCAGACGTTCGAGCGCGGGGTCGTAGACCGTCGCGACGACTGGGTCACGGCGATAGTGACGGATCGCTTCCTCCAACGCGGCATAGATGGTGCGCAGCCTGACCAGGTAGGCACAGTAGGCCTCCGCGCCGAGGCTGCCATCGAGGAGGTCACTGATGAAGGGTGATCGTTCGGCGGCGTCGTGCTCTTTTTGCGAGGCGGCACGCATCGCGGCCGATAACTGCCAGGCGGCTGTGGGAACAGCAGCAGCATTCATCCACGTGCTCCACGGGTCGAGACTCACGATGACGGACAAGGGGTGAGGGGCGCCGATTCCGACAGTGTGTCAGACATCTGCCCGCGGCTCACCAGCCAGGTCACCTGTGTTTCGCGCGAATTTTGGCGACCGCCTTGAGGTCACGGCCGCTCCCCGCGGACTCCTTCCATGATCCGATTCGTGTCTTTTTCGTTAGGAATGTTTAGCCCAACTGTAATCGAGGGAATTACATACGTGTGATTCGTCGTTACACACCCTGAGGCCGTCCAGCCATGAGTCGAAAAGGACATCGGATATGAACACCATCCTCTACTTCAGTCCTGAGGGCGCCGTTTACGAAACCCGCGCCTACAGCAACGCCGATATCGTCGGGCTGGTTCACGATTACGGGCTGGAAAGCCTCAGCAGTGCCGACCGTCAGTTCGACTATTGGTTCACTCCGTCCACTCGACGTTGCCGGCGCAAGGTGAATCGCAGCGCTACCGAAATGCTTCTGGCGACCACCGAGTTCACCGCAAAAACCGTTCCGCTGCTGTACGGCGCGGTGGTCGTCGCGACTCACGATTCCGTGGGCGATCTCGACGGACTCAGCTGGAAGCAGTTGGACCTGCTCAGCAAGCGTGCCGCCACTCTGACGCGACGGGACGACCGGGTGCTCAACCGGCGGATCAAGCGGGAAACGCAACGCCTGGCGGACCTGGCCACGGCAAACGTCGTGACCGGTCGGTACGTCGAGCAGCGCATCGTGACCGGAAACTGACCGACCGGAGCCGTAAGCGTCCGAGATGATCGGCACGGTCCGTACCGTGAGGCCATGAATGGGCTCTCACCGCAGGCGGTCAGCCGCCGCCGGCTGTTCCGGTTTGCGGGAAGCGTTGCCGTCGCGTCCGCTGTCGGCGCGTGCTCTAGTTCGGCGAGCTCGACCACCCGCGTTCAGTCGACGGCCGCCGAATCGGCGCTGTTGCTGTGCCGGGAGGCGTGGGGCGCGCGACCTGCGCGGCCCGGCGGAAAACACCACACGATTACCCGGCTGACTCTCCACCATGAGGCAGTTGTGCTGGGCGACAACCGAAACGCTCCGGAGCGGCTGCGCAAAGACCAGGAGTACCACCAGAACAAGGGTTGGATCGATATCGCGTATCACGTCGCTGTCGACCGCAATGGCAACCTCTACGAATTGCGGAGCACCGAGTTGGCCGGCGACACGGCGACCGATTACGACACCACCGGACATTTCCTGGTGCTCTGCGAAGGCGACTTTGATCGCGAGGCAGTGTCGGAAGCCCAACTTCGCGGAACAGCACTGGCATTCGCCTGGGCCGCGCAGAATTTTCGCGTCAAGACCGAAACGTTGGCAGGTCATCGAGACTTCGCGCAGACGTCATGCCCCGGCGCGAATCTCTATGCCCACCTGTCGTCCGGCGACCTCAAGCGCCGCATCGACGCTGTGCTCGCGGCGGGCGGAGTGAACCTAGAGCGGTTCTGCGGACCCGACGCGACCGCGCGGGTCGCGGCCATCGAAGCCGGCCACTGAGCCGCGTCACCGTCTCGAGCGATGTGCTTTTGAAGGCTCGCAGGCCAGACCATCACCGTCGAAGTCCAACTCCGGCTGATAGGCCGGGTCGGTGTAGGGAATGCTGGATCGCCCGTCGGCGCGGGCCTGGTCGCAGTCCTGGTAAGGCGGGTCGGCTGACGCCACCGACGCAGTACCGACCTCGACCCCGAACAGCAGCGTCAAGCCGACGCAGGCGGCGTGCAGCGCGCGGATCGTTACCACCCTCGCTATTTTAGGCAACTCGCGCGCCGCAAGGGCGCGTTTGTTTACGCCGAGCCCCCGGTGAATGAATCCGACCCGCTCATCCAGCCTTCAGGCGCACCCACCGTTATTGGAGCTCCGTCGAATAAACTCGGCGATTCTCGCCCGTGCCGCCCTGACCTGCCGATACGCTCCCTCCACTCAAATACCCGATACGAGGGGCGGCAAATGGCACACAATTCGACCGGTCGAGACCTCAGTCGCCGACGGTTCATCACAACCTCAGCGGCGCTCAGCGCCAGCGTGGCATTTGCCGGAACTGGATCCTGGCCCGCTTTTGCCGATCAACCGAACGACAACTGCGGCGGTAAGGACGACAACGTCTCGCTGTGGAAGGACGTCAAGGACGCCACCCCGGCGGCGCCGCATCCCAATACCAAGGTCGACTATCCGATGAACCCGAAGAATCCTGAGCCTAAAGACGGTTACGCGGTTCACACCGGTGGTCCGGAGTTCGCCGAGTGGGATTGGTTGGTACTACCCCTCGTTCGGGCGACCGGAATCGAATGCCACAAATGCTGGAAGCCCGACGAAATGCTCAACCTCTGGCCCTGGGCCGCGAATTGGGCCAAAGATTCGGCCAGCCATCTCGCCGGACAGGACTGGGTGCTGGCCATCAATTCCGGCAACACCCACAAGGTCCCGCAATTACACATCCACGTCACCAGGTTCGAGCACAACATCCGGACCATGCTGACCGAGGCGGCCAAGACGGCTAAGCCCGCGACCACCGCCGCCGACTGGCCGAATCACACCGTGGCACTGGACGACAAGCTGTACCGGTGGCTGCAGCTGAAATCGATCGACCATCAATTGTTTGCAGATGTGCGTAACTACGTGGCCAAAAGCGACCAGGCGATGGTCGATCAAATCATTGCCGTCATCCAGGTCGACCCCAGCAACCCGGGCGGCGGGTACTACGTCCTCAACAGCGACAAGGCATTGAGTGCTCACAAGCCGTTCGGTGTCGACTACGTCGAGAACCTCATGCACCGCAAGCACTAGACGCCGGACCGAATACAAGGGAAAACCCTGTATCGCCCGAGCAACCGCCGCCATAGCGTCACCTAGAGAACCCCGGGGGGCTCTCGGGTGTCGCGAAGGAGATGGAAATGATCGGTGCACACCGCTTGATGGGCTCGGCCGCGGTCCTTGCCTGTATGGCCATCGGTTCGACCGGTCCTGCGTGGGCCGCACCGCCGGCCGACGGCGACTACATCGGAACCGTGACCGAAAGCAGCGACCCCGGCCAAGCCCGCGTGGGCAACACCACGAACATGCACCTGTCGTCCTGTGGTGACGGATGCATTCATCTGCAGGGCCGGGGCTGGACCGCCGACACCCACCCGGAGGGTGCTGTGTGGAGCGGTCCCACGTCCGGGGGTGACCATGTCTGGTTTGACGAGAACACCCTCGCCGGCGGGATGGACTGGAGCAACGGTGTCCACCTGAAGACCCAGATGAAGCGCGCCTAAACCGGCGACAACGCCGGCTGTTTGCCGGAATGAGCCCTCTCGCTGAAATCGGGCCGATAGGGTCGTGCTGTCGTCGCGGACCGACTGATGGAGGCGCTATGAGCTATCGGGTGATCGTGGTTGGCACGGACGGCTCGGAGTCGTCGTTCCGCGCGGTCGACCGTGCGGGCGCTATCGCCGCGCAAGACTCAGCCAAGCTGGTCATTGCGAGCGCGCACACCGACACCTCGGAAAAGGGTGGATGGTCGCGACCCCCGTCCCCCGATCGGGTGACCGACGGCAGGGCCGCCGACAGCCTCGGCGATTCGGGTTACCGCATGCACGGAAGCGCGCCCGTATACGCAATCCTTCAAGATGCCCGCCTACGTGCGAAGTCCGCGGGTGCCAGCGACATCGAAGAGCGCTCGGTCGTCGGGGCGCCGGTCAACGCGTTGCTGAAGCTGGCCGACGAGGTCGATGCGGACTTGCTCGTCGTCGGCAACTTGGGTCTGGGCACTGTCGCCGGCCGCCTGTTGGGCTCGGTACCCGACACCGTTGCACGCAAGGCGAAGGTCGACATCTTGATCGTCCACACCATCGACTGACGCGGTGCTGCGCTACCAATTGCTCGGTGCGTAGTCCTTCAGGAAGCAGCCGTACAGATCCTCGCCGGATTCCCCGCGAACGATGGGGTCATAGACCCGGGCGGCACCGTCGACCAGATCCAGCGGGGCGTGGAAGCCCTCCTCGGCGAGGCGAAGCTTGGTCGGGTGCGGACGCTCATCGGTGATCCAGCCCGTGTCGACCGCGGTCATCAGAATGCCGTCCTGCTCCAGCATCTCTCCGGCACTGGTCCGGGTGAGCATGTTGAGCGCTGCCTTGGCCATGTTGGTGTGCGGATGCCCGGGACCCTTGTAGGCGCGGCTGAACTGGCCTTCCATCGCCGAAACGTTGACGACGTATTTGCGCCGCGCGGGCGATGACGCCATCGCCGGGCGCAGCCGGCTCACCAGAATGAACGGCGCCGTCTGGTTGCACAGCTGCACTTCGAGCAGCTCCATCGCGTCGACCTCGTGCACGCGTTGGGTCCAACTGTTGATCGATGCGGTGTCGGGCAGCAGACCGCCGGCGTCGATCGCGATGCCCGCAGCGATCCGGTCGGGTGACGCGCTTCGCGCGGCGAGCGCCAATTCGGTTAACGCGTGCGGAGTTTGGTGTTGCGCGAGACTTCCGGCCAGCGCCGCGGGATGGGCGTCGCTGACCCGGTCGAAAGTGATGACGTCGACGAGCTCCGGCGCCGGCGTCCGCTCGGCGTCGACGAGGGCCGCGTAGGAGCCAGGTGCCCTGCGCACGGTCTGAGCGGCGTTGTTGATCAGAATGTCCAGCGGCCCCTGCGCGGCCACGGTGTCCGCAAGCGCCACGACCTGAGCCGGGTCCCGCAGGTCGATGCCCACCACCCGCAGTCGATGCAGCCAGTCGCCGCTGTCGGGCATCGAAGCGAAGCGGCGCACGGCGTCGTTCGGAAACCGGGTCGTGATGGTCGTGTGGGCACCGTCGCGAAGCAGACGCAGCGCGATGTACATGCCGATCTTCGCGCGGCCGCCGGTGAGCAGCGCACTCCTGCCGGTCAGGTCGGCGCGGGCGTCGCGCTTGGCGCGGTTGAGCGCGGCGCAGTCCGGGCAGAGTTGGTGATAGAACGCGTCGACGACGGTGTGGTGGTTCTTGCAGATGTAGCAGGCCCGCGATCGGAGCAGCGTTCCGGCGCTCGCCCCGACCGCGGTCGAGACAAGCGGCAGGCCTGCGGTTTCATCGTCGATGCGGCCCGGGGCACCCGTCGCAGTAGCAGCGATGACGGCGCGGTCGGCGGCCGCCACCGCGTCGCGCTTGGCGTGCCGGCGGGCTTTCTTGACCGACTTGAACAGGCGTGCGGTGGCGCGGCGCACTGTCACCGCGTCGGGATGCTCCGGCGGCAACGCCTCGATATCGGCTAGCACCTGAAGGCAAATGTCGAGCTTGCCTGGGTCGATCGCGTTCACGGTGGAAGGGTACGGCGTCGCGACCTCGGCCGACGGCATCAGGCGGTGTGAGGTACCCAGACTCGTGACGTCAGGTTGACTCATCGACCTCTGGATCTACCGTAAATACCTGCACCGCCGCCGACTTGCCCTTCAACGCGTGCGATCCCCGGTCGATCAGGCCGAGCGGCCGGCGAGCGAGCGCGTCGACGCACGATTGGCTGATCAAGACGGTGTCGCCGGTCGATTTGGTCAGCTGCTCGATGCGGGCCGCGACGTTCACTGCGTCACCGATCAGCGTGAACTCGAGTTTTCCTCCGCCGCCGATGGTGCCCGCGATCACGACGCCGGTGTTGATTCCGACACCGATCTTGAGAGCGCTGCCGAATTGCGCGTCAACCCGCCGCAGAATTCGCCGGGCAACGGACACGGCTTGATCGGCGTGATTCGCGAGGTCGTTCGGCGCACCGAATACAGCCAGCGCCCCATCGCCGAGGAATTTGTTGACATGCCCTCCGGCATCGACGACGGCAGGCACGACAATCTCGAACAGCGCGTTCAAACGGGCAACGGTGTCCTCGGCCGTATTTGCCTCGGCGAACGGAGTGAAATCGCGGATGTCGATGAACATCACGGTCACTTGGCGACGCTCGCCGGTGAACACGTCGTCGCCCTGCTCGAGTAGCCGCGACGCCAACGCAGGATCGACGTACGTCCCGAAGGCACCTTGAAGCCGTTGCCGCTCAGCCAAACCCGTCTGCATCCGGTTGAACGACCCTGCCAGCGCGCCCAAATCGTCGTCTTGTACCACCGGCAAACGCTGGCTGTAATCCCCCATCGCGACACGTTCGGCACCGGCAGCGAGGTCGCGTATGGGTTGAAGTGATTGAGAGAAGCCGAGCCCGACAGTGACCGGTACCGCAAAAGCGAACGTCATGAGTCCACCGATCACAACGGACAGGATTGGAGCGTCGCTGACTGAATTGAATGCGGTCGCAAGCATCGCGCCGGCCACTCCGTATCCGAGCGACACGGAGATCATCGACAAGTTGGAGCGCATGGCGAACGAGGGGCGCGACCGCGGCAACGTGTCGCCGATACCGGTATCACCGATGAGGGCGATACGAACTGGTCGCATCGTTCCCTCGACGATGCTGTGGTAGGCGATCAGTTGCACGGCCGCTCCGATGACGGCGCCCCGCATCCCGTATTGGATCACTCGCGACCAGGGAGCCCCGGCTATCGCGGCGATGCCGACCGAAAGCACAGCGGCCCAAACGCCGGTCGCCCACACCACTCGAATCGATGCGGTGCGGGCATAGGTGTAGGTGGCTTCCAACGCTTTCAGTGGATCGACATCTTGGCCCGCCCCCCACTGCTTCACCAGTCGGGCCCACCGACGACTCGGGAGGATCATGATGCACGCCAGCACAGCAATTGCGGCGACGGTGACAGCCGTTGCCCCGCAGTAATTGTCGGACTTCTCGAAGGCGACGATCGGCAGTGATACCAGCGTCGAGTAGATCGGCAGTGACACGAAAACGCTGGTCGCGCAGAGCCACCAGATGTAGTACCTCGACCCGTATCGGTCCCACGCCCACTGCCAAATGCGGTCCATGTCGGGAGATTAAAGGGACAAAAGCCGCGACAGATCAGAAGTGCACATCTGGTGAGCGAGCCAACCCCAGTGGGAAGGTACGGCGTCGCGACCTCGGCTGACGGCATCAGGCAGTTGCTCACGCGTCAAAAGTCAGGGCCGGCCCGAGCGCCGAAACCTCAATTGGCCTCGCGGCTGCGCTCAAAACCTACGTACTATGGGTAACTAGTCGGGGTTCATCGCATCCGAAAGGAACGCACGGCCCATGAAAACGGGGATGGCGATACCGCTTCAGCGCATCGATACGTGTGACGAACTTGCTGCTCTGCCGCTGAAATCGATGGTTCGCGAAGTGCTACAGCGCCGACCCTTTGCCGCCGACCACGGCGGTGTCTGGGAACGACGACGGTCGGGTTGGAACCAGATTTCCGGATCCACTACCCAGCCGCCGCACGAAGCGCCCGCTCTCCCGGTCCGTCTGCTGTGGCACCCGAAGTGGCGGGAGCTGCTGAGCTAGCGTCCGGTCAACCCGACTCGTCCGCCTAGGCACCGAGGCACCATGTAGTCATGGTCGCCGTCTACCGCGTGCCGATGCGATCCCGCGACGATGCAGTCGAGACGCAAGCCGCCATCGACCGCGCTCGGCTCCTCGGACTCTGCGGTTTCGGGCAGCTAGTGAGTGGCCCGGCTGGGCACGAACGGTTGGTCCGGAGAGTCGCCCGATTTGCCGCAGTCGACAACGACTCCTTTGTCTGGACTCGCGACATCAATGGGTGGTACTGGCTGGGCCGCATCGCCGGGAACTATTTTCGCGACGCCGAGAAATCGGCCACAGAGGTCGACCTCGTGCACGTCCGGCGCTGCGCGTGGTTGAAGACGCCAATCCTCGAGCAAGATGCGCCGGCCGCCGTCGTTGCCACGTTCCGTAGAGGTGGACGGAACTTTCAAGAGATCCATCACCCGTCGATCGGCGATCAGACACGACGGCTTTGGGATGCTCGAAGTAGTTCTGCCGCATCGCGATAACGTCGGGCCTATCTCTGCGGCCCGTCGAATTGTCGGAGTCGAAATCAATGTTCCCTGAGCGGACAGGAATTGACCTCTCCGCCAATCGAACCCGCTTCTCTAGCAGGGCTTTTGCCGCCTAACCTGCCGTCTCATTACGGCTCGGTCCGGCTCGCGTCTCGTAACCTGCGGGTTCGTTCTCTTGTCTTGACAGCGTCAAGACCTGAGGCTCGGTTCGACCCGCGCTCGCGCTGTCTGCTTTGTTCTCCTCCCCCGCCGCTGCTGTCGCCGAACAGCTAAATCCCCGCTGAGACCGAAAGGGTTTTTAGGTAATTTCTGAGACTCAGGCCGGAGTAAGATGTGAGTTTCTCAGCTAAACTTCGCCGCGAATGCGCCAGCAGCCCGACGTTAAGGGGATTCGGAAATGGGTCGACTTGTTCGTTCATGGGCAGGAGTCATCGGCGCAGTCGGTGCCGGTGTACTGGGCGCAACGTTCCTCAGCAGTCCGATGGCTTTCGCCACTGACGACCCGCTTCCCACGCCGTCACCGTTGGATTTCGTGCCACCCGGCTTTCTGGGCGACCCGACGACGACGATCGAATCCTCGTCGATTCCCTACGTGTACAACTTCGAGGAGCAGATCCTGCCCTACACCTTTTTGGACGGGGCCACCGTTACTGGAGCCTATGACGTCAAAGACACCGGTGGAATCATCGGTTTGCTCCCGCTCATCGGCTTCAGCGACGATTCGCAGGTAGTCACCGATAGCACAGGACTAGCGCCCGCTGTCGGAACCGGATGGGACCAAATCGCTCTCGGATCAGCGGCGCTGCCCGGTCCTGCACAAGTGTTGTTCGGGGATTCTTCGATGACGAGCCCGGACGGGACCTCGGCCAATATCGTTGAGTTCTTCGGCCAGTTCGGCAACTATTTTTCCACCGGGCCGACCGGCACGATCGATGAGCTGGACTTCTTCAACACGTGGTTGCCTATCATCGACACTCCCGCCGCAACCGCAATGTCAGCAGATCTCGCCCACCTCGGCGGGCTAGCCGACCTTGGTGGGCTGGCCGACCTCAGCGGTATCTCGATCTGACGTCAATCGCAGGTTGGTTTCCGGAAAACCTCAATTCCTCTCCCCCACAACTCATTTGAGGGCACGAAGGTTCGAGCAATCCGGTGTCGGTTACCGCACCTGGATCAGCGCAGGGGTCGGCTCGATCAGCCGGGTCGCGGAGGAGTTGGCGGCGTCGGAACTCGCCGGCGGCACACTGCTCCCCACACCGGACGACTGGCCGGCCTAACAGGGTGGTCGAGGCGATGACCGAGACGTCGAGCACGAACGGTCTCGACGGAGTAACACACTGACGTGTTGATGAAAAAGGAAACAGGCCAGACCTTTCGGCCTGGCCTGTTTCCATTCGGTGGAGCTGCCGGGAATCGAACCCGGGTCCTACGGCATTCCCTCAAGACTTCTCCGTGCGCAGTCCGCTGTGTCTCTACTCGGATCTCCCGGTCACGCGAACAAGCCGAGATGACGATCCCAGTCGCTGTTTGATGTCCCTACGGATCCCGCGACCGGACCCGTAGGTTTGTCCCTCTAGCTGATGCCAGGGTCCGGGCCGAGGGCGCTCCCGGTCTGACAGACACGCAGTCGCTTAGGCAGCGAGTGCGTAGTCGCGCTGATGTGAATCGGCGCTTATATGGTTGCAGCGACGCTTACGGTGGTCTCTTGCCTGCACCGGCACGCTTCCCTTGATTCGATGCGCGAAGTCGAAACCGTTCAGCCCCTCGCACCCCTGCCGATTTTCGGCAAGACAATTCATGATACGCGCTTGTCAACGGCAGACCGGGCAGCGTTCATTCCCGGTCAGGCAGCGATCATTCCCACCGACACCGCGGCCAGCAGCATGCCGAACGCCTGCCAGCGCGTCAGCCGCTCGCGCAGCACGATGATCGCCAGGACGACGGTCGTCGCCGGGTACAGCGAGATCAGAATGCTGGCCAGCGACAGCATCCACTTCTGGATCGCCAACAACATGCTGACGTTCGCGCAGGTGTCGAGTAGCGCTGCCAGGAGCGCCAACCGCAACGGCGTGCGGGACGGCAATGCGAGATTGTCACTCGCCGCCGCCACGGCGATCACCAGAACTGTGGCCGCGGCACGGGCGAAGAACAGCGGCCACATGCGGCACGCCACCGGGGCCTCGTGCAGCAGCACGAAATCCAGCCCGAACGCCACGCCCGACCCGATCGTCAGCCAGGCGACCTTGCTGGTGAATCTGTGGGTCCGGACATCGGCGTCGTCGGGCGACTCCCGGCTGACCATGATCACCGAGAGCATCGCCAGCGCCACGCCCGCCGACGCGCCGGCGCCCGGTCGCTCGCCGATTGCCACGCCGACCGCGACGGGAACCGCGGCGTTCAGCACTGCGGCCAACGGCGAGACCACCGAGATGGGGCCGGCACTGACGGCGGCGTAGAACCAGTAGACCCCGACCGCCTGACTGATTCCGTACAGCGAACCCCACAGCACCGCACCCGAGTGGATGGGGCCCCCGGAGGTCACTGCGAGCACTCCCAGCAACAATGTTGCGAGTGGGTAGGTGACCAGCATGACGCGTAGCCCGGCCGCCCGGCGGGACGCTACACCGCCGACGAAGTCACTGACGCCGTAGCTGACTGCAGAGAGCTGGGCGTACGCCGCCCCGATCAGCTCATGCCCTTGGATCGCCTGCCCAGCTCGCGAATCACTTCACGTTGGGCGTCTCGCTTGGCCATGTCCTGCCGCTTGTCGTGGGCCTGCTTACCGCGCGCTAATGCAAGCTCCACCTTGACTTTTCCTTCGAAAAAATACAGCGACAACGGAACGAGCGCGAGGTTACCATCCTTGATTTTGCCGATGAGTACATCGATCTGCCGCCTGTGGAGAAGTAACTTCCGGTTGCGACGCGGAGCGTGGTTGGTCCAGCTGCCGTGGTGATACTCCGGAATGTGCAGGTTGCGGAGCCAAACCTCGCCGTCGTCGACGGTGGCGAACGCGTCGGCCAACGACGCCTTACCTTCCCGCAAACTTTTAACTTCAGTACCGACTAAAACTATCCCGGTCTCGTAGACGTCCAAGATCGAGTAGTTGTGCCGGGCTTTGCGGTTGGTCGCCAGGATTTGCCGAGCCGGCGCATTCTTGTTCGGCGTCTTGGCCACCACTACCGCCGTACGTACAGGCGCAACGTCGCGTACGACGTCACTCCGGCCATCGCGACGCCGACCAGCAGCAGCAACGGTGAGATGTAGAGGATGTCCGCATAGTCAACCTTGGCGATCAGGTGGGCCTGATAGAACTGGCTCAACGCGCTGTCGAGGAACAAGGCACGAACGACCATCAGCCCGACGATGGCAATCAGCACACCCAGTGTTGCCGCGACCATCGCCTCCACCAGGAATGGCAACTGGGTGTACCAGCGGGTGGCGCCGACCAGTCGCATGATGCTGACCTCGGTGCGCCGCGTATAGGCGGCCACCTGAACCATGTTGGCAATCAGCAGAATTGCGCCAACTGCCTGAACCAACGCCACAGCGAACGCGGCATTGGACAACCCGTCGAGCACTGCGAAGAGCCGGTCGATCAGCTCCTTCTGATTGAGCAGATGGTCGACCCCGGGCTGACCCTGCAGGGCCGCGTCGAATTCGGCGTGCTGCTCGGGGTTCTCCAACTTGACGATGAACGAGGCCGGGAAGGCGTCTTTGCTCGCGAGATCCTTGAATTGAGGGATCTTGCGGATCGCGTCGTTGTACGCATCCTGACGGTTGAGGAACCGCACCGACTTGACGTCGTTGCGCTTCTCGATTTTCTCGCGCAACGCTTTGCACTGCGGGCTTTCGCAATTCGCATCGTCGGCGGAGATGTCGTTGGTCAGGAAGACCTGGGTCTCGACCCGGTCCAGATAGATGCTTCGGGAGTGTTCGGCCAGCCGAACCACCAGCAGACCGCCACCGAACAGACCGATCGAAATGGCCGTCGTCAAGATCATCGCGACGGTCATCGTCACGTTGCGCCGGAAGCCGGTCAGGACCTCGTTGAACAGGAAGCTGAAACGCACTTATCGGTCCATCCCGTAGACACCGCGCTGCTCGTCGCGAACCAGCCTGCCCAGCGACAGTTCCACGACGCGCTGACGCATCGAGTCGACGATGTGGTGGTCGTGCGTGGCCATCAGCACCGTGGTCCCGGTGCGGTTGATTCGTTCGAGCAGATCCATGATGTCGTTGCTGGTCTCCGGGTCGAGGTTGCCGGTGGGCTCGTCGGCCAGCAAGATCAACGGCCGGTTGACGAATGCGCGCGCGATAGCCACCCGCTGCTGTTCGCCACCGGACAATTCGTGCGGCAGTCGGCCGGCTTTGCCGGACAATCCCACCATTTCCAGCACGTCGGGGGTGACCCGGTTGATCACGTCGGCCCGTTTACCGATGACCTCGAGGGCGAACGCGACATTCTCGAAGACGGTCTTCTGCTGCAGCAGCCGGAAGTCCTGGAACACGCAGCCGATCACCTGACGCAGCTTGGGCACATGGCGCCCGGGCAGGGTGTTCACATGGAACTTGGAGACCCGTACGTCACCTTTGGTCGGCGTCTCGGCGCCCAGTAGCAGTCGCATGAAGGTCGACTTGCCCGAGCCCGACGGCCCGATGAGGAAGACGAATTCACCCTTGTCGATCTTGAGATTGACGTTGTCCAGCGCAGGCCGCGCGGAGGACTTGTACAACTTGGTGACTCGGTCGAGGGTGATCATCACGGGTCGCCAGTCTAACCGTGAACGTCCGGCGTCCCGACCACGCGGCGCGCTGGCCGGCCCGGGCGCGTCATCGCGGCAGGCCCGGTAGCAGGGGCAATCCGGCCGCGGGCGCCGGAGCGGGGGTGGTTCCCGGCGATGCCGGGCTGGGCGTCGTCGGGGGGCCGAACGGCGGCGGCAGCTGCGGCAGCGTGAACAGCGGCGGCGGTGTCGTCGTCGTCGGAGAGGTCGTCGGGGGCGGAATGCTCGGCGGCGTCGACGTCACCGTGGGAGTCGGCGTGCGCGTCGGCGTGTCATAGCGGGGTTCCTGCACGCGGGTACGCGGCACCCAGGTGTAGTTGGGGTCGGGCACGTAGCCGGGCGGCACGACCTGTGGCACGACGGGCGGCGGCGGGTGTGGACGGTAAGTGTTGTAGGTCCACCAGGTGGCGAAGAACGCCGCGATCAACACCAGGGTCGACGTGCGGAGCCGACCGCCGAACATATAGGCGGGCCAGCGCTTGTCCGCGTTGCGGGGCGGGTTTTCCAGGACGTTGAGTGTCAGCTTCATCAGCGTTGAACCGGTTCGTGGGACTTTTCGTACTCTTTCCGCTCTGCCTCGGCCACCTCGACACCCGGGCCGTCGACCACACCGACCGTCGCATCGGCAGCGGTCACGATTCCCGCGCGGGCCAAGCCCCGAACGACCAGGACACGCAGCTGACGACCAGCCTCGAACTGCTTGCCGGGCAGCGTGCGGGCGACCATCCGCAACGTGACGGTGTCGACCTGAATGCTCTCCACGCCCATCACAGTTGGCGCGTCCAGCAGCAGGTCTCCGAGTATCGGATTGTCGAGCGCGTTCTCACACTCGTTGCGCAGCACCTCGCTGACGCGGTTGAGGTCGACGCTCGTCGACACCGGGATGTCCACCACCGCGCGGGCCCAGTCCTTGGATTGGTTGACCGCCTTGATGATCTGACCGTTCGGGACGGTCAGCACCTCACCGTTCGGCGAGCGAAGTCGGGTCACGCGCAACGTAACGTTCTCCACCGTGCCGCTCGCCTCGGCCGTCGACACCACGGTCAACGTGACGAGATCGCCGAAGCCGTACTGCTTTTCGACAATGATGAAGAACCCCGACAGGATGTCGCGGACCACCTGCTGGGCGCCGAAACCCAGCGCGGCCCCGATGACCGTCGCCGGCGCGACCAACCCTGAGACGGAAAAGCTCAAGACGCTGGCGATTTGGACGATGACCCAGATCGCGATGAGGACGATCGACACCCACTGAATCACCGACGCCACGGCTTGCCGGTGTTTAGAGGATTCCGACCGGACCAGGGCATCACCCTCGACGAAGCGCTCGTCGAGTTGTCGGCTGATCTGATCAGTCACCCACGTGACGAACCGGACAGCCAGCATCGCGACGATCACCAGCATCACCACCCGCAGACCGCGGGTGATGATCCACTGACCGAGCGCGCCGTGCCAGAAGTCGTGCCAGCGCTGCGCTGAGCTCGCCGCTAAAAGCGTCGTGTTAGTCGTCATCTTTTCTGTTACGCCACCTGATTCCTGCTTCCAGGAATCCGTCGATGTCTCCGTCGAGAACGGCCGCCGGGTTACCCACCTCGAACTCGGTGCGCAGGTCCTTGACCATCTGATACGGGTGCAGCACGTACGACCTCATCTGGTTTCCCCAGGAGCTGCCGCCGTCACCCTTCAATGCGTCGAGCTCGGCACGTTCTTCTAAACGCTTGCGTTCCAACAACTTTGCCTGAAGCACCCGCATCGCTGCAACTTTGTTCTGCAGCTGGGACTTCTCGTTCTGGCAAGTGACGACGATACCCGTCGGGATGTGTGTAAGGCGAACCGCGGAGTCGGTGGTGTTCACCGACTGACCTCCCGGACCACTGGAGCGGTACACGTCGACCCGCAGGTCGCCCTCGGGAATCTCGATGTGATCGGTGGTTTCCACCACCGGCAGCACCTCGACTTCGGCGAACGACGTCTGCCGCCGGTTCTGGTTGTCGAACGGGCTGATCCGCACCAGCCGGTGGGTGCCCTGTTCGACCGAGAGCGTGCCGTACGCGTAGGGAGCATGCACGGCGAACGTCGCGCTCTTGATCCCGGCCTCTTCGGCGTAGGACGTGTCGAACACCTCGACGCCGTACTTGTGCTGCTCAGCCCACCGGATATACATCCGCATCAGCATCTCGGCCCAGTCAGCGGCGTCCACACCGCCGGCACCGGAGCGGATGTTGAGCAGAGCTTCCCGCTCGTCGTACTCGCCGGACAGCAACGTCCTAACTTCCATCGCCTCGATGTCGGCGTGCAATGCCTTCAGTTCGGCGTCCGCCTCGGCTTCTGTCTCCGCGCCACCGGCGCCGGCCTCGGCCGCCATCTCGTAGAGCACAGGCAGGTCGTCGAGCCGCTGACGCAGCCCTTCGACACGGCGCAACTCGCCCTGGGTGTGGGAGAGCTCGCTCGTGACGCGCTGCGCGCGACCCTGGTCGTCCCACAGGTTGGGATCGGCCGCCTCGTGCTCGAGCTTGTCGATCCGACTGCGCAGACCGTCGACGTCCAACACCCGCTCCACCGTGGTCAGCGTGGAGTCGAGTGCTGCGATATCGGCCTGTCGATCGGGGTGCACGCCTGCTCACGTTACCGGCCGGGTACACAGCCCCGTCGCAAAGATGCACTCCGCGCCGCGGAGCGAGGAGGAGTCGGGCAATCAAAGCTGTCGGCCACGGGCGAGCAGGGCGGACGTTTAGCATCGTGGGCTATGCGCCCTTTCCACGTTGCGATCGTCGGGTCGGGTCCCTCGGGATTCTTCGCCGCGGCCTCGCTGCTCAAAGCCGCCGACTCCGACGACCGATTCGACGTCGCCGTCGACATGCTGGAGATGCTCCCCACGCCGTGGGGCCTGGTTCGTTCCGGCGTCGCACCCGACCACCCCAAGATCAAATCGATCAGCAGGCAGTTCGAGAAGACCGCCGAGGACGACCGGTTCCGGTTCTTCGGCAACGTCGCGATCGGTGAGCATGTCAGCGCGGCCGAACTCGCCGAGCAGTACGACGCGGTGGTCTACGCGATCGGCGCGCAGGCCGACCGGCCGCTGAATATCCCGGGCGAGGAGCTGCCCGGCAGCGTCGCCGCGGTCGACTTCGTCGGTTGGTACAACGCGCACCCGCACTTCGAGGAGATCTCACCCGACCTGTCCGGCGCCCGAGCCGTAGTCGTTGGCAACGGCAACGTCGCATTGGACGTCGCGCGCATCCTGGTGACCGAGCCGGACGCGCTTGCCGAGACCGACATCGCCGACCACGCGCTCGAATCGCTGCGTCCCCGCGGTGTGGAGGAAGTGATCGTCATCGGTCGCCGCGGCCCGCTGCAGGCCGCCTTCACCACGTTGGAGCTTCGTGAACTGGCGGACCTGGAGAACGTCGACGTTGTCGTCGATCCCGCCGACTTCGAGCACATCACCGAGGAGGACGCGACGGCCGTCGGCAAGGTGTGCAAGCAGAACATCAAAGTGCTCAAGAGCTACGTCGGCAAGGAATTGCGGCCGGGCCACCGCCGGATCGTGTTCCGGTTCCAAACGTCACCGATCGAGATCGCCGGTACCGACCGGGTCGAGAAGATCGTGCTCGGGCACAACGAACTCGTCACCGACGACACCGGGCGGGTGACCGCCAAAGACACCGGCGAGCGGGAGGAGGTGCCCGTTCAGCTGGTCGTCCGTTCGGTGGGGTACCGCGGCGTTCCGACCGAGGGGCTGCCCTTCAACGAGAAGTCCGGAACCATCCCGCACAGCGACGGCCGGATCGAGGGCAGCAGTAATCAATATGTGGTCGGCTGGATCAAACGCGGCCCGTCCGGGGTGATCGGAACCAACAAGAAGGACTCGCAGGACACCGTTGACGCCCTGATCGCCGACCTCACCGCCGCGGCCGACCTGGCCGAATTCGACAGCGACCACGCCGACAAGCTTGCCGAGTGGTTGATCGAACGGCAGCCCAAAGTGGTCACCGATGCGCACTGGAAGGCGATCGACGAGCACGAACGCTCGGCCGGCGAGCCGCACGGCCGGCCACGGGTCAAGCTGTCGAACCTGGCCAAGTTGCTGCACATCGGCCACAGCTGACCGGTCAGTCTGCCGCCGGATCCGCCGGGGCGAAAGCCCAGTTGTCGGGATTGCGTTCCGAGTAGACCACCGGCTTCAACTCCCCCACCGACGGCCAGCGGTCGACGTCGGCCGTCATCCGTTGGTAGACGGTGTAGTCGCTGACCGTGGGTCCGTCGATCACCCCGGTGATCGTGACGTACTGCTCACCGGCGGCGTCGGGTGGCGGACTGACACCGGTGATCAGCAGCGTGCCGCTCAGCGAATTCGCGCCCAGCCTCCGACGGAAGAGCCGCGGCGCCAGAAAGCCTACGACGATCGCGATGAGCAACAGCACCGAGAGGATTTCCCACACGAGGCCATGGTAGGTCCGCGGTCGGGCGAGGCGCTCCGGTCAGGCCGGGCGGTAGGTGGGGCGCCAGTGCACCTGCTCGATCCGCTCGGCGATCTCAGCGCTGCTGCGCTGCGGGGCGACGCCTTCGGCCACGGCCTGTTCTGCGACGGCCTGCGCGATGCGCACCGCGACATCCGGGGCGTCCGACCACGACGGCAGCAGCGGCTGGTCGGGGTCGCTGAGGGCGGGTGACGCCTCGCCGAGGGTGGCGGCCGCGACCCGCATCATTTCGTCGGTGACCCGGGTCGCTTGCGCCGCGGTGACAGCCAATCCCATCGCCGGAAAGATGTAGACGTTGTTACATTGTGCGACAACATGTTCGACGCCATCTCGGCGAATCGGCGCGAAGGGGGAACCGGTGGCGATCAGTGCCCGCCCGTCGGTCCAGTGGTCCAACTCGGCGGGGTGCGCCTCCGCACGGCTGGTCGGATTGGAGAGCGGGAAGATGATCGGCCGCTCAGTCTTGCCTGCCATCTCGCGGACGATCGACTCGGTGAAAGCACCTGTGGCCGTGGATAACCCGAGTAAGACTCCCACGTCGACACGATGCACCACATCGGCAAGCTGCGCCGGACCCGGTAGCCCCCAGTCAGCCACCCGCGCGGCGGGCTGGGCGAACACCCGCTGATCATCCGAGAGGTCGGTCCGGTCGTCGGTGAGCAGACCCACCACGTCGACCACCCAGATCCGTTCCCGGGCAGCCTCTTCGGAGAGTCCTTCGCTGACCATCTCGCGGTGGACCATGGTCAGCACTCCGATACCGGCCGACCCCGCACCCAGCATGACGACCTGTTGCTGCGACAACGGCCGGCCGGCTACCTCGGCGGCGCCGTGCAGCGCCCCGACCGTAACCGCCGCAGTGCCTTGGATGTCGTCGTTGAAGGTCAACAGCGTGTCGCGATAGCGAGCCAGAATCGGCTGTGCGTGCGCTGTGGCGAAGTCTTCCCACTGCAACAGCACATCGGGAAGCTGTTGACGCACCGCGGTGACGAACCTGTCGATGAAAGCGTCGTACTCGGCGCCGTCGATGCGGCGGTGACGCCAGCCCAAATACTGGGGATCCTGAAGGAGTTCGACGTTGTCGGTGCCGACGTCGAGCACGATCGGAAGTGTCCGAGCCGGATCGATTCCACCGATGAGGGTGTACAGCGAAAGCTTGCCGATCGGGATGCCCATCCCGCCGATGCCCTGGTCCCCCAGCCCCAGGATGCGCTGACCGTCGGTCACCACAATCACGTCGACGTCGCGGTGCGGCCGGTTTTCCAGCACCTCCTCCAGACGGTCTCGATCGGGGTAGGACACGAACAATCCGCGTGGACGGCGGTAGATCTCGCTGAACCGCTGGCAGGCTTCGCCTACCGTCGGGGTATAGACGATGGGCAGCGCCTCGGGGATGTGGTCGGCCAGGACGCGGTAGAACAATGTCTCGTTGCGGTCCTGCAGCGCCCGCAGATAGATGTGCTTGTCCAGATCGTCGTGTCGCGTGGAGAACTCGTGCCAGCAGTGCGCGACTTGCTCGTCCATTGTTTTGACCGCGGTCGGCAACAGGCCCAGCAGGCCGTGGGTGCGGCGCTCCTCCTCGGTGAAGGCAGTGCCCTTGGTTGTCAGCGCGTCGAAAAGGGCTGCTTGCCCACGTCTTTCGTCGACCATCCCGGACGTCCCCTCTCGACCGATGCGCCGCGACCGCACGCGACCCACCGGAATCATCGCTGATATCGCTGCGGACCGCGACGGTTGCCCACCCCGTCGACCGGGTCGAGCTCGAGGACGTCAACGAGAATGTGGAGGCGCTCGACCGCGGCGACGTGGTGGGGCGTGCGGTCATCGTCTTCGACTGAGGCTTTACTGATGTCATGAGCGACGACGACCTTGCGGTGGCGTTGGACCTGGCCGATCAGGCGGACGCGATCACGCTGGACCGCTTCGGCGCCGTTGACCTGCGAGTCGACACCAAACCGGACCTGACACCGGTCAGCGATGCCGACCATGCGGTCGAATCCCGACTGCGCGAGACCCTGGCCCGCGTCCGCCCCGACGACAGCGTCCTCGGCGAGGAGTTCGGCGGGTCGACCAGCCTGGCCGGGCGCCAGTGGATCATCGACCCGATCGACGGCACCAAGAATTTCGTGCGCGGCGTGCCGGTGTGGGCCAGTCTGATCGCGCTGCTCGACGACGGCGTACCCCAGGTCGGCGTGGTGAGCGCGCCTGCGCTGCAGCGCCGTTGGTGGGCGGCCGCAGGTGCTGGCGCGTTCGTCGCCGTCGGCGGTGCCGCACCGCGTCGGTTGTCGGTTTCGTCTGTGGCGCAACTCGATTCGGCCAGCCTGTCGTTTTCGAGCCTGTCCGGGTGGGCCCAACTGGGTCTACGCGATCGATTTCTCGAACTCACCGACGAGGTGTGGCGGGTGCGGGCGTTCGGCGATTTCCTGTCCTACTGCTTCGTCGCCGAAGGCGCGGTCGACATCGCCGCCGAACCTGAGGTGTCGGTGTGGGACCTGGCTCCGCTGGATGTCCTGGTTCGCGAGGCGGGTGGAGCGTTCACCAGCCTGGACGGCTCTCCAGGCCCGCACGGTGGCAATTCCGTGGCTACCAATGGTCTGTTGCACCACCGGGTTCTGCGGAAACTGTCCGCCGGGTAGTGCGATACGTGTGAACTGGGTAACAGGCACCTTCTATCTTACTCCGGAGTAAGATACAGTCATCGCACTGCCCCAACGACCGAGGCTGCATTCATGACAAACACTGTCACCCACACGAACGGCTCGCGTAACGGCTCCAAGTCGCGTGCAAAGCGCAGCGGCAACGAGTCCGCCATCGGCGAGCAAACCCACAAGCGCACCGGCATCGACGTGGCGATCGGCCTGCTCACGCCGCTCGTCGGCCAGGAGTTCCTGGACAAGTACGGCCTGCGCGACCCGCTGAACCGCGGACTGCGCTACGGCACCAAGCAGGTCTTCTCCGCTGCCGGTGCGGCCAGCCGTCAGTTCAAGCGAGTGGAGAACCTACGCGGCGGTGCGACCCGGCTGAAGACCAGCGGTAAGGACTACTACGACCTCACGCCGGACGACGACCAGAAGATGATCGTCGAGACGGTCGAGGAATTCGCCGCGGAGATCTTGCGGCCGGCGGCGCACGATGCCGACGCGGCCACCACCTATCCCCCGGACCTGGTCAAGCAGGCCACCGAATTGGGGATCACCGCGATCAACATTCCCGAGGACTTCGACGGCATCGCCGCCGAGCGTTCCAGCGTCACCAACGTGCTGGTGGCCGAGGCGCTGGGCTACGGCGACATGGGCCTGGCGCTGCCGATCCTGGCACCGGCCGGCGTCGCCGCCGCACTGACCCACTGGGGCAGCGCCGGTCAGCAGGCGACCTACCTCAAGGAGTTCGCCGGCGAGAACGTTCCGCAGGCCTGCGTGGCCATCGCCGAACCCCAGCCGCTGTTCGACCCGACGGCCCTGAAGACCACCGCGGTCCGCACTCCGGGCGGCTACCGGCTCAGCGGCGTCAAGTCGTTGGTTCCCGCGGCCGCCGACGCCGAATTGTTCATCGTCGCAGCCCAGCTCAACGGCAAGCCGGCACTGTTCATCGTCGAATCCGGCAGCGATGGCCTCACAGTGAAGCCCGACCCGAGCATGGGTATCCGCGCGGCCGCGCTCGGCCGCGTCGAACTCGACAATGTCGCGGTGCCGCTCAGCGCGCGCCTCGGCGACGAGGACGCCACCGATGCCGACCTCGCCCAGAACTATTCCGAGGCGATCGCACTGTCGCGGTTGGGTTGGGCCGCTCTGGCGGTCGGCACCTCGCACGCCGTGCTGGACTACGTCGTCCCCTACGTGAAGGAACGCGAGGCGTTCGGCGAACCCATCGCCCACCGGCAGTCGGTCGCGTTCATGTGCGCCAACATCGCCATCGAACTCGACGGCCTGCGGCTGATCACCTGGCGTGGCGCGGCGCGGGCCGAGCAGGGTCTGTCGTTCGTTCGCGAGGCAGCGCTGGCCAAGAAGCTCGGCACCGACAAGGGCATGCAGATCGGCCTGGACGGTGTGCAGTTGCTCGGTGGTCACGGCTTCACCAAGGAGCACCCCGTCGAGCGTTGGTACCGCGACCTTCGAGCCATCGGCGTGGCCGAGGGCGTCGTGGTCATCTAATAGTCATCTGAGTCGGACTTACCCAAAGGCAACGAAAGACCAATCATGGCAATCAATTTGGAACTGCCCGGCAAGATGCGCGCAGTGATGGAGAAGGCCCACCAGGGCGCCGCAGAGATGATGCGGCCGATCGCCCGTAAGTATGACCTCAAGGAGCACGCCTACCCCGTCGAACTCGACACGCTGGCCGAGCTGTTCGCCGGTGCCTCCGAATCCAGCTCGCTGGATATGGCCGGCGCCAACGGTCTTCGCAGCAGCGAGAACAACGGCGAGAACCGCAACGCGGCCAACATGGCAGCGGCGTTGCAGGCGCTCGAGGCCAGCTGGGGTGACGCGGCCATGCTGCTGTCGATCCCCTTCCAGGGCCTCGGCAACGCAGCCGTGTCCGCGGTGGCCACCGACGAGCAGTTGGAGCGCCTGGGCCGGGTCTGGGCCGCAATGGCCATCACCGAGCCGGGATTCGGATCCGATTCGGCAGCGGTGTCCACCACCGCCAAGTTGGACGGCGACGAATACGTCATCAACGGCGAGAAGATCTACGTCACCGCCGGTTCGCGAGCCACTCACATCGTGGTGTGGGCGACGCTCGACAAGACCAAGGGTCGTGCGGCGATCAAGTCGTTCATCGTGCCGCGCGAGCATCCCGGAGTCACCGTCGAGCGGCTCGAGAACAAGCTCGGCATCAAGGGCTCGGACACCGCCGCCATCCGGTTCGAGAACGCTCGCATCCCCAAAGAGAATCTGCTCGGCAACCCCGAAATCGAGCCGGGCAAGGGCTTTTCCGGGGTCATGGAGACGTTCGACAACACCCGGCCGGTGGTGGCCGCAATGGCCGTCGGCATCGCCCGCGCCACCCTGGAAGAGCTGCGCAAGATCCTGACCAACGCGGGCGTGGAGATCTCCTACGACAAGCCCGCACAGGTGCAGAGTGCGGCCGCGGCCGAGTTCCTCCGGATGGAAGCCGAGTGGGAGTCCAGCTATCAGCTGACCCTGCGCGCCGCCTGGCAGGCCGACAACAACATCCCGAACTCCAAAGAGGCGTCGATGTCGAAGGCCAAAGCCGGCCGAGTGGGCAGCGACATCACCCTCAAGGCGGTCGAATTGGCCGGCACCATCGGTTATTCGGAAGACACGCTGCTGGAGAAGTGGGCGCGCGACTCGAAGATCATGGACATCTTCGAGGGCACCCAGCAGATCCAGCAGCTGGTGGTCGCCCGCCGCCTGCTTGGCCTGTCGTCGTCCGAGCTGAAGTAGGCGCGCTACCGCTCAGGCGGCAATGAGCTTGAGCGGCAACCGTTCGTGTCGCCGGATGATGTTGTTGATCGCCCATGTCGGTGACGACGTCAGCTCGATCCGGTCGACGCGCTCCGCCAGCGCTCGCAGCATCGCCTCGGTTTCCAGCCGAGCCAGCCCCTGCCCTGCGCAGGCGTGTGCGCCGTGGCCGAAGCCGAGTTGTCGGCCGGCGTCACGACGGATGTCGAAGACGTCCGCGCGGTCCCATTCGCGGTCGTCGCGGTTGGCCGACGCGTAGAGCACCAGGACACGCGAGCCCGCTGGAACAGTCGCCTCGCCGATTGCGGCTTCGCGGACTGCCTTTCGTGCAAACCCGCGCAACGGTGACTCGTAACGGATGACTTCGTTGACAGCGTTGGGGATCAGGTTGCGATCGTCTTTGAGGATGTCCCATTGCTCAGGAAACATCGCGAACAGATGCAGCGCGCTGGAAATGGCACTGATAGTGGTGTCCAGAGACGGAGCGATGTAATCGACCATCAGCGGTGGGCATTCGCGGTGTAGCAGCTTGCCCTCGTCGGCCGCGGTCAGCACATCATGGCCCAGGCTGCCCTCGATCACGCTGCGCCGGCGCACCACGCGCCGTGCGAAGCGCAACATCTGCACGCTCGACCGCGACGCTTTGAGCCAATGCCCGTTGAGCGGACCCAGGACATCGAATGTCGCTCCGGCCCAGACCAACAGGTGGTCCCGCTGGTCGCGCGGCCACCCGACCAGGTCGGGAACGACAGCCAGGGGCAACGCCGTCGCGAGATCGGTGACGCCGTCCACATCACCCTTGGCCACGGCGGCGTCGACAACCTGCTCCGCCTGCTCGGTCACGTTGGCGCTGATGGCTCCCAGCGCTCGCGGCAACATGCGGTGCGCCACCAGTTTGCGCCGCCGATTGTGTTCTGCCCCGTCGCTTCCCAATGTCGTGCCGCGGGAGAGCCGGTTGCTGATCGGGTTCAGCGCTACCGCACCGCCGGAGACGAACGTTCTGTCGTCCCGCAGCACGGCCTTGCACTCCGCGAATCGTGACAGCGCGTAGACCCGCTGCTTGGGCAACCACACCAGCGGCCCGAGTTCACGCAGGCGCGCGTAGTGCGGATATGGGTCGACGATGGCGTCGGAGGCATAGATATCGGGCCGGTAGGCAGGAATTCCCCTGACCGGACTGGACTTCGGTGATCCTGGCATCCGCGCTCTCATTTCTCGAACAACACCGGACGGCGTTTCTGCGCACTCTCCGCGAATCGCGGTACGGCGTCGCAGAGGGCCCGTAGCCGGACGCCCGCCTGCATGACAGTTCGGTCGGGTCGCACGACAGCTGCCAGCGCCCGCCCGCCCCGCAACCACCGCGCCAACTCCGATCCCGGTGGCGCGAGGATGACTGTGGCACCCCGTGACTGCAGCTCGTCCCGCAGCGAGGGCTCCAGTGGCTCGGCAGTGACGAGGGCGAATCCGTTGCCCACTCGGGCATCCAGCCGGACCGCCCCGTCGATCGCGGGATTGGGACACAACGTGCCGGCCAGCCCGTGCGGTCGCCATGACTTGACGATCAGGGCGGAGCGGCGCAGCGGCGGTGTGCTGCTGTCGACCAGCCGGGTCCGCAGCCCGGGAATCATATGCAGCCGCGGCGCCAGCGACCGACGGATGACGTTGCCAAGACGGCCGCCGGCGGTCATCGCCCAGCCCATTATCAAGGCGAGGCGAATCATCAGGCGCGCATGCGGTTTTCGTTCCGCCTGGTAGGTGTCCAGGATGCTGGCCGGCAGGGCGTTGTCGATCACGGCGGCCAATTTCCAGGCCAGGTTCATCGCGTCGCGCATCCCGCTGCCCATACCCTGCCCGATGAAGGGAGGGGTCAGGTGAACGGCGTCGCCGAGGATGAACACGTTGCGGTCACGCCACCGATCGGCCAGCTGAGCACGGAACGTGTACTCGGCGACGCGTACGACATCGAGTCGCTCGTCGTGAATGCCATTGACCCACGGCCCGATCAGCTTGCGCAGCCCCGTCAGCGTCCGGTAGTCGTCGACGCTCTCTGCGGGCAGCAGCCGGAACTCCCACCGGTAGCGGGTCGGGCCGATCCTCATGTAGGTCGCGGCGCGCACCGGGTCGCAAACCTGGTGCACGCCATCCCACTGGTCCAACTCGGCGTCGGTCACGACGTCGGCGACCAACCAGCGCTGCTCGAAACCGAGGTCGTCCATCTCCGCGCCGATCGAGGTGCGCGTAATGCTGTTGGCGCCATCGCAACCCAGGACGTAACCGGCGTCGACCCGATGCCGGTCGCCGGTCGAGCGGTCGGTGAATGTGACCTGGACGCGGTGTGGGTCGAGCTGACGAATGTCGGTGACGTCGACGTCGCCGCGCAGTTCCGCTTCGGGGTACTTCTCGAGGTTCGTCCGCAGGAGCGCCTCGAGTTCCGGCTGGTCGAACATGTTGGCCTGGGGATAGCCGTGGACGCTGTCATCGGCATCGCGTCGAAATTCGGCCAGCAGGCGAAAGTCATGGTCCACGAGCCTCAGCCCCATCGCCGGCCGGGAGATCGCCGAGAATTCCGTCTCGACACCCAGACGGGCAATGATGCGGTGAACTTCGTCGTCGAGGTGAACAGCTCGAGGCTGCGGATACGCACTCGAGTAGCGGTCGAGCACCAGGCATCGAATCCCGTACTGGGCCAGCAGGGTTGCCGCGGTGATCCCGGTCGGACCGGCGCCGACGACGACTACCGGGACGGATGACTCAGCAGTGAGGGCCATGGGGATCCGGCGCCGATCAGGTGTACTTCACGGAGTTACGTTGTTCACCAAGGTCTATGGCGCCGTCGTCGGTTGCGACAGTGGTCTCGACGACGTCGCCGTCATGCAGGTACTTGGGGTTCTTTGCTTGCCGGCCGAAGAACGCCTTCCACTTCACCGCCGGCGGCAGCAGCGATCCGATGATCTCGATCGGTTTGGGCGGAGCGCTCAGCGCCGTGCCGACCGGGGTACCGGTCAACACCAGGTCACCCGCATCGAGGCGCTGAAACCGGGTCAGCGCCTGTAACGCTTGCACCGGCGGGTAGATCATGTCGCCGTCGACGACCATGTTCTGGCGCACTTCGCCGTTGACCCGCAACCGGAGCCGCAGGTCACCGAACCGCTTGAGCTCGTCGGCGTCGAGCAGTACCAACCGGGGACCCACCGGGGTGAACGACGGGTACGACTTCGACTCGTAGAACTGGGTTTTCGGCAGTTGAATGTCACGCGCCGAGACATCGTTGGTCACCACCAGACCAGCGACATAGTCCGCGAGATTTTCTTCGGTGACCACGGTGCCTACCGGCATGTCCCGGCCTATCACCAGGCCGATCTCGACCTCGTAGTCGAGGAAGCGGACGTGGGCGGGCTTGACGATGTCATCGAACGGGCCCGTGATCGAGCCCGAAGCCTTACGGAAGAACGTCAGCGGCGTCGCGGTAGGATCCATTCCCGCGTCTTTGACATGGGATGCGAAGTTGGTCATCTGGGCGACCACCCGGCACGGCGCGGTGATCGGGGAGGCCAGTGTGAGGCTGTCCAGCGGCACGTTGTCCGATGCGGAGGCGACGGCGTCTTCGATGGCCGCGCGGTCGGCGAGCACCTCCCGGGTGGTGGCCGCGTCACCGGCGATCTTGTTGGCACCGGATCCGGTGACCACCCACCAGGAGCCATCGGCGCGCGCGATCGAGATTGTCATGAGCTGGCTACTTTCATCATGCCGATCATTCGACGGAGATCGAATTCGTTGTGATCACGAAGTGCGCCGATCATCGAACGCGCCTCGTGCGGAAGGGATTTGGGATTGATACCGAGGAAGTCCTTACTCGTGGGCGGTCCCCACTGCGACAGTCCCGACGACGTGAACGGCGCCCAGCCAGGTTCCAGTGTGGCGTCGAACATGTCGCCGTCGGTGAAGTGCTCCACCATGAGTCCGTCGGGGTCACGCCAATAGTCGAAGATCTGGCTGCCTTGGATGTGGCGACCGATACCCCACGACCGTTGATAGCCATGGTCTTTGAGGTGCTCGCCGCCGGCTGCCAAGGCATCCAGATCACAGACTTGATATGCCGAATGAACGTAGCGATTGGCCGGCCCCAACGCTATTGCCAGGGTGTGATGGTCGACGGGAGTCGGGCCGTGGTCGCAGCGGATGAAGCTCATCGTCGGCCCGCGCTCGCGCTGACCGGGGAAGTACAGGAAGTCGCTGACGATCATGCCGAAGTGATCGAGGTACCAGTCCAGCACCTGACGATATTTCGCCGTCTGCAGGACGACATGACCGAGCCGTTGCACCCGGGCAGGCTCCCTGGCTGAACGTTGGGTGGTGTTCGCGCGCCGCAAGTCGTGTCCGAAGTTGAAGGTGTGCGGCGACTGTCGCGGAAGGGCCTCGTGTTCGTTCGTTCGGGTGACCACCCGCACGAGCAGACCGCTCGGATCAGTGAGGTCGATCGCGAGACCGCCGATGGTTTCCGGCAGGGCTCGCGTGCGGACACCGGTGGCGTCGGCGAGGCGCAGCAGGTCGGCTTCGTCGGCGGCCTGCAGCGCCATCCCGACGAACCGTGAAGACGGTCCGCGGCGGATCAGCACGCACGGAGCGCCGGCATCGGTGCCACGCAGCTGAAGCTCGTCGTCGGTGCGCAGCACCGTCGAGAAGCCGAACGCGTGCGCGAACTGCTCGGCGCGCGCCAGATCCGGCTTGCAGAATTCCAACCAGGCCAGAGCCTGCACCTTGATCACCGGGTTTCGTGACCGGCCCAGATGTTCTCCGCGACGGCGGCCCTGGTCGCTGTGTAGGTCGTGATGAGCGCTCACTGTGCTGCTCATGTCGAACTCCTCGATTGACTGACGAAATCGTCACATACGACGTTACACTCAGTCAACAGAATCTGACGAAATCCTCAGAAGTGAGCAAATCGGTTAAGATTGCCGCGCGGAAGGGAGTCCAGGGTGGCAGCGGAATCGGTCGGTCAGCCCGCGGCGTTACCGAATCGCCTCGAGCGACGGAAGCAACGAACCCGTGCCGCGCTGATCCACGCCGCACAGGTCTTCATCGGCGCGGGCAAGCTGAACGCACCGATCTTGGAGATCACCCAGGCGGCCGACGTCGGGATGGGCTCGTTCTACAACTACTTCGACAGCAGGGAAGAACTCTTCGCCGCCGCCCTCAACGAGGTTCTCGATGCGCACGGCGCCCTGCTCGACACCGTCACCGAATCGCTCGAGGATCCCGCGGAGACCTTCGCATGCAGCTTCCGGCTCACGGGCCGCCTCTTTCGGCGCCGCCCCCAGGAAAGCCGAGTGCTGCTGGCCACCGGCGTGCTGTTGACGTCGGCCGATCGAGGTCTTGCTCCGAGGGCACTGCGCGATATCGTTGCGGCCATTCGGGCCAAGAGATTTCGCACCGACGACCCCACCCTGGCGCTGGCCCTCGCCGGTGGTGCACTGATGGGGTTGGGTCAATTGCTGGCCGCCGAGCCTGACCGCGACGACGCGGAGGCGACGGATCGCGTCGCCGAGGACATGCTGCGCATGTTCGGCATGGATGCCGACGAGGCCCGCGACATCTGCCGACGGCCACTCCCCGACCTCGATCAGCACCAGGCTTGAGTCTGCGATGCTGCGCATCGACACTCACCACCACGTGATCCCACCCGACTATCGAATCGCGTTGCAGCGGGCCGGACTTCTCGAAGCAGGTGGACGCGCACTGCCGGACTGGACGCCGGAGACCTCGCTGCGGGCGATGTCCGACCTCGGCGTCGGCACCGCCATCCTGTCGGTGTCCACGCCCGGCACGGCGTTTGTGCCCAACCCCGCCGACGCGGCCGCGCTCGCGAGGGACGTCAACGACTACACCGCCGGGGTTGCGATGGCCCACCGTGACCGCTACGGATTTTTCGCCTCGGTTCCGCTGCCCGACGTCGAGAGAGCGGTTGCGGAAACCGTTCGCGCTATTGATGACCTGCAGGCCGATGGCGTGGTGCTGCTGGCGAACAACGCCGGGACGTATCTGGGCGAAGGCGGCCAGGACGCGTTGTTCGCCGTTCTGGACGAACGCTCGGCGGTGGTCTTCGTCCACCCCGGCGAATTGCCCGAATCGGCCGTACCAAACATTCCGCCATTCGCGGCGGACTTCCTGCTCGACACCACCCGGGCCGCATATCTGTTGGTGCGTAACGGGATTCGAACCCGATACCCCAACATACATTTCATCCTCAGCCACGGCGGCGGCTTCGTACCGTATGCCAGTCACCGGATGGCGGTGGCGATCACCGCCGACACCGGTCGCAGCCCGGCCGATGTTCTCGACGAGTTCGCCGGTTTCTACTTCGACACCGCGCTGTCGTCGAGCGCGGCCGCCCTTCCGACGCTGCTCGCGTTCGCCAAACCCGGACACATCACCTTCGGCTCCGACTGGCCGTACGCCCCGATTGCCGCCGGAAAGCTGTTCGCGGCCGGTCTGGAGACCTACCCGGGTATCGACGCGGCGACGCGCTCGGCGATCGAACGCGATAACGCGCTCGCCTTGTTCCCCCGGCTTGGCGCTGCGCCGCAACCGATGTCACAGCCGGGCATTCAACGGCTGCGCCGCACCGTCAGTCGCGCGGTAATGCGCGGTGCGGCTCGATTGATGAGCACGCAGTAGCCGATGCGCACCGCCGGACGACGCGGGGCTAACGTCAACCGCTAGCGACGTTCAACGGAGGTGGCATGCGCGCAGCACAATTGACTCGGCTCGACGGTCCGGACGCGGTCAAGGTCAGCGAAATCGACGAACCGACTGGCGACGGTGTGGTCGTCGAGGTGCACGCGGCCGGCGCGGCCTTCCCCGACGCATTGCTGACCCGCGGCCTCTACCAGTACCGCCCGGACCCGCCGTTCGTGTTGGGCGCCGAGATCGCCGGGGTCGTGCGATCGGCCCCCTCCGGCGCGCACGTACAGGCCGGCGACCGCGTGGTCGGCCTGACCATGCTGACCGGCGGCATGGCGGAGGTCGCAGTGCTGCAGCCGGATCGGGTGTTCAAGCTGCCGGACAACGTGAGCTTCACCGCCGGCGCCGGCCTGCTGTTCAACGACCTGACCGTCTACTTCTCGCTGACCGTGCGGGGACGGCTGCGCGAAGGCGAGTCCGTACTCGTGCACGGCGCCGCCGGCGGGATCGGCACCTCGGCGCTGCGACTGGCCCCGGTCCTGGGCGCCTCGCAGGTCATCGCGGTGGTCAGCACCGAAGACAAAGCCGACATCGCGCGGGCAGCAGGCGCGACCGACGTCGTGCTGGCCGACGGATTCAAGGATGCGGTCAAGGAACTCACCGGCGGCCGCGGCGTCGACATCGTGGTCGATCCGGTCGGCGGCGACCGGTTCACCGACTCGCTGCGTTCACTCGCACCGGCCGGCCGGCTGCTGGTAATCGGATTCACCGGCGGGGAGATCCCGACCGTGAAGGTAAACCGATTGCTGCTGAACAACATTGACGTGGTCGGCGTCGGATGGGGCGCCTGGGCGGGCACCCACCCCGACGCGCTGGCCGAGCAATGGGCCGCCCTCGAGAAGCTGCTGGCCTCGGGCACGCTGCCGCCGCCCGAGCCGGTCGTCTACCCGCTTGAACAGGCCGGCGCAGCGATCGCCTCGCTGGAAAATCGCACCGCCAAAGGCAAAGTCGTGCTGCAGGTTCGGGACTGACGGTCAACCGGCCTGTCGGATGGCGGCCAGCTCGGCCAGGTGCTCGAGCGAGTTGTCGAGATGCGAAGGTTCGAACGGCGGAAACTGAATGTGCTCGCGGAGTTCGGGCGGCACCGCGGACCAGTCGTAGGTCAGTGTGACGTGCGCTTCGGAAGGTCCCGCGTCGGCGATGTCGTAGCGCCAGATCCATCCGCCGAATAACAGGTCGCCGTCCCCTCCCGCATCCTGACCCGGCTCCCAGGCGATGGCACGAGGGCGATCGAACACCACCACCTTGTTGGCCATCTCGTAGTTCTTGTCGGGGTGGTTCTCGTGGTACATCGCGATCCGGAACACCTGGCCGTTGCGGGTCAGCGATTCGCCGTCGAGGGATTCGCGGACCCAGCCGGTGCCGTCGATGGCCTCGTGGGTGGTCGGATCGGCCAGCAGGCCGAACACCCTGTCGGCCGATGCCGGGATCGTGAGGGTGGCGAAGGTGGTGTCGTCGTTGCTCATACCGGTGCAGACTGCGCGGAAGCCGGAAAATCATCTCTGCTTCGCTTGTGCGAGCTGATTAGAAAAAGTAATGTCACTTTCAGTTTTAGTCGTCCCCGACGCCGCCGCGACCCCGGAGCCACCATGGAATCGTTCATTCACCTGCGCAAAGGCAAGACGCCGCGGCGCCTACACGCCGACCTCGATGGACTGAAGGACGACGAGTTGGGCCGCGGCGGCTTTACCGGCCGCACGGCGAACCTGTACCGCCGCCACGACCCCACCGCCTACCGGACCGACGGTCCGCTGCGCCCTATCGACGTGCTGTCCAGCGAACTGAAACCCAGCGACGCCACCGACGCCGACGGTGGCCCACTGCTCATGTTCACCAACCCCGACTGCCGGATCTCGCTGTCCCGCCGCGAGCAGCCGATGCCGTACTTCGCCCGGCACGTCGACGGCGATCTGCTGTGCTTCGTACACCTGGGAGCCGGTCTGCTGGAGACCGAGTTCGGGCCGCTGCGTTACCGGTCGGGCGACTGGGTGTACCTGCCCAAGGCGTGCACCTGGCGTCAGGTGCCCGACGCCGAGACGACGATGCTGATGATCGAGGCCACCGACGAGTTCCGGGTGCCGCCACCGAGTCCGCTCGGCCGACACTTCCCGTTCGACCCGTCGCAGGCCGTCATTCCCGAGCCGGCGCCGATCGACGACGATGGCCGCGACGAATACCACGTCCGGCTGATTCACGAGGGTGGCCCGACAACCCAGGTCTACCAACACAATCCGCTCGACGTCGAGGGTTGGCGGGGCGACAACTTCGCGTTCACCTTCAACATCGCCGACTACAACGTGGTGACCTCCGACAGCGTCCACCTGCCGCCGACCGTTCACCTGTTCATGCAAGCCACCGGCGTCTACGTGATGAACTTCCTGCCCAAGCCGGCCGAAGGCGTTCCGGGCACCGAACGCACCCCCTGGTATCACCGCAACGTCGATTACGACGAGATCGCGTTCTTCCACGGCGGCTCGCTGTACGGCATTCCGATGCCGCCCGGCCTGATTTCCCATGCGCCCCAAGGTGTTCACCACGGTGCACCGGAGAAAGCACGCGAACGGGCCCGCCGCAAATTCGACGAGCACTCGCGCGTCGACTGGCAAGTCATCGCCGTCGACACCCGCCGTCGGCTCACCCCGTCAGCCGAGGTGCTGGCCAATGATCTGGGACAGCACTGATGACAACCACCGACGACAACACCGCACGAAGTGATCAGGAGGAGCAACGATGACGACCAGCGCGCCCGTAAAGCACGACTACGAGCGGATCCCCTATCTGGTTGCCTTTCAGAACAATTCCGGGGTCCGCGACGTCTACGGCGGATTGGCCGAGATCGTGGTGCTGGAGAGCTACCTCCTCAAGCCGAAAGACAGGCCGTCGGACACCGTGCTGATGTTCATGCATCCGATCGGCGGCGGAGCCTATCTGCCGATGATCAATGCGCTGGCGCGGGCGGGCAACCACGTCATCTACTGCAACAGCAGATTCCGTGGCACCGACTCGGCGCTGCTGATGGAGAAGGTGATCGAAGACCTCGGGGCTGCCATCAAGGACGCCAAGGACCGGCTCGGTTACCGCAAAGTCGTGCTCGCCGGCTGGAGTGGCGGCGGTTCGCTGTCCGTCTTCTACCAGCAGCAGGCCCAGCACGCGACCATCACCTCGAGCCCGTCGGGCGACGGGCCCGACCTCACCCAGCTCGACTTGCCGGCCGCCGACGGAATCATGTTGCTGGCCGCGCACATCAGCCGGCACGGCACGCTGACAGAATGGCTGGACGGCTCGATTCTCGACGAATCGGATCCGACCAAACGGGACCCGGAACTGGACCTTTACAACCCGGACAACCCGAACCAACCGCCCTACAGCGCGGAGTTCCTGGCCCGCTACCGGCAGGCGCAGATCGATCGCAACCGTCGAATCACCGCCTGGGTCAAGGACAAACTGGCCGAATTGAAGGCCGCCGGACGCCCAGACGACGAATTCGGGTTCATCGTGCACGGCACCATGGCCGACCCGCGCTGGCTCGACCCGGCCGTCGATCCCAACGAACGGGTCCCGGGAAGCTGCTATCTGGGCGATCCTCAAGTGGTGAACATGGGCCCGGTCGGCTTGGCGCGATTCTCGACGCTGCGCAGTTGGCTGTCGCAGTGGAGCTACGACGACGCACACGGCGACGGGATCGCCTGCGGTCGCGACATCGCGGTGCCGGCGCTGGTGATCGGCAACCTCGCCGACGATGCCTGCACGCCAGAGCACACCCGGCGCCTATTCGAGGCTATCGGTCATCCGGACAAGGAGATGCACGAAATCCACGGCGCCACGCATTATTACGCCGGCCCCGACCAGCGGGACAAACTGCGCGAGGCCGTCATCGTGGTCACCGATTGGCTTGAGCGCCATGACTTCACGGGGGTGCGGTGATACCAGCCGACGACGATGCAGAGCGCAGCGATGAGGAGGAGCGGCGCGACGGGCCAGCCGGCGACGATGCAGAGCGCAGCGATGAGGAGGAGCGGCGCGTGAACGAGCCGCCCGGCGCTCTGGACGGCATCCGGGTGCTGGAACTGGGCACCCTGATCGCTGGGCCGTTCGCCGGACGGCTGCTCGGCGACATGGGCGCCGACGTCATCAAGGTCGAGCCGCCGGGTTCGCCGGACCCGCTGCGCACCTGGGGCCAGGCCGAAGTCGACGGGCATCACGTGTTCTGGACCGTGCATGCCCGCAACAAGCGAGCGGTCACCCTGGACCTGCGCAAGCCGCATGGCCGCCAGTTGTTCCTCGATCTCGTCGAGAAGTCCGACATCGTCGTGGAGAACTTCCGCCCGGGCACGCTGGAGAAATGGAATCTGGGTTACGACGTTCTCAGCGAACGTAATCCGGGAATCATCCTGGTTCGAGTCTCGGGCTACGGGCAGACCGGGCCAGACGCGCACAAGGCCGGATACGCCTCGGTCGCCGAGGCCTCCAGTGGTCTGCGCTACCTCAACGGATTCCCCGGCGGTCCGCCGCCGCGGCTGGCGTTGTCCCTGGGCGACAGCCTGGCGGGGATGTTCGGCGCACAGGGCGCCCTGGCCGCGCTGTACCGGCGCGGTGTCACCGGACACGGGCAGGTCGTCGACGTGGCACTCACCGAATCTTGCCTGGCCGTGCAGGAATCAACCATTCCCGACTACGACGTCGGTGGTGTGGTACGCGGGCCGTCCGGCACCCGCCTCGAGGGCATCGCGCCGTCAAACATCTACCAGAGCGCCGACGGCTCGTGGGTGGTGATCGCGGCCAACCAGGACACCGTGTTCGCCCGGTTGTGCACCGCGATGGACCGCGCTGAACTGGCCACCGACGAGCGGTTCGCCAATCATGGTGCCCGCGGCCGCAACCAGGACGAACTCGACCAGATCATCGGCTCGTGGGCCGCCGAGCGCCAGCCCGGCGACATCATCGAAATGCTCAGTGCCGCAGGCGTGATATCGGGACCGATCAACACCGTTGCCGACGTGGTCAACGACCCGCAACTGCGGGCCCGCGGCATGCTGGTCGAGCATCACGACGAGCGGCTCGGCCGACCGGTGCTGGGGCCGGGCATCTCACCGGTGCTGTCGGAATCGCCGGGCAGCGTGCGCAACGCCGGCTCGGCGCGGCCCGGCCAGCACAACGACGACGTCTACCGCGGCGTGCTCGGCAAGAGCGCCGACGAGTTGGCGCAGTTGCGGGCCGAGGGCGTCGTGTGACACCGCCGGCGACGACAGACAGGGCAGTGCGATCCGATCGGTGTAGGAGGAGCGGCGCATGAGCCACGTCGACATTCGCGAGGTGTCGCTGCGCGACGGGTTGCAGATCGAGAAGCCAATCCCGTTGTCCGCCAAACTGGAACTGCTCGCGGCGGTCGCCGCAACCGGGGTTCGGGAAATCGAAGCCACCGCGTTCGTGTCGCCGTCGAAGGTGCCGTCGATGGCCGACGCCGCCGAGCTGGCGGCCGAGCTGTACAACTATCCCGATATCGACTTCTCCGCCCTGGTCGCCAGCCCCAACGGCGCCAAGCGGGCCGTTGCGGCGGGCCTGCGCTCGATCGAATACGTGGTCGCCGCCAGCGATGCCTTCAGCCAGGCCAACGTCGGGCGCAGCAGCGCACAGGCCACGGAGCAGATCGGTGAGATCGTCGCCATCGCGCACGACAGCGACGTCAGCGTCGAGGTGATCGTCGCCGTCGCGTGGGACTGCCCGTTCGAAGGACCCACCCCGCCGCAACGAGTCCTCGACATCGCCGCGTCCGCGCACGATCTGGGCGCCGACCGGTTCAGCATCGCCGACACCATCGGCACGACGACACCGGGACGGGTGCGCTCGCTGATCGCCCAGCTGCGTCCGGTGATCGGCGACCTGCCGCTGGGTGGGCACTTCCACAACACTCGCGGCGCCGGACTGGCCAGCGCCTACGCCGCCGTCGAGTCCGGTGTCACCCGGCTGGACGCGTCGGCCGGCGGGCTGGGCGGCTGCCCGTTCGCACCCGGCGCAACCGGCAACATCGCCACCGAAGACCTGGTGTACCTGCTGCGCGACAGCGGCATCGACACCGACATCGACCTGCAGGCCGCGATCAATGCCGCGGGTGTCGCGAAAACGGTTGTCGGCCATGACTTGCCGAGTGCGCTGCTGCGGGCCGGCGACCGGAAGCCACCCGATGCCCGCTGACGTCCTGACCGCCAAGGGCCGCCAGACCCGCGCGGCCATCGAGCAGGCTGCCCGAAAACTGTTTGCGGAGCGCGGCTTTCATGGCACCACCTTGGCCGAAATCACGTCGGCGGCCGGAAAATCGGCGGCGGTGTTCTATCGGTATTTCAACGACAAAGAAGACCTGCTCTTCGCTCTCGCGGAGTCATTTCTGCATGAGGTGCTGACGCCGTCCGGGCTGAGCCTGCACCTGCCGGACTCCCCCGAGGATGACGCGTTCTTCACGTCGGTGGTCACCGGATACTGGAACATGTTCAAGCAGAACATCGGAATCATGATCGCCGTCGATCAACTGGCCACCACCCAGCAGCGATTTGCCACTGTGCAGAACGAGTTTCGCCGTTTCGGGATGGACATCGTGGCAGCGTCGATTCGACACGTCCAGCAGCACGGCTACGCCGCCGACCTCAACCCCGAACACATCGCCGCGGCCATCGCGCTGCTGTTCGAGAACTTCACCACGGTGTTCGTGGGGCCGGCCGGATCCGGGCGGCTGGGACTGACGATCAGCAACGACGACGCGATCGCGACTCTCGCTACGGTGTGGAAGAAAACCCTGTACGGCGCATCAATGGGAACTTGAGGAGAAATCAGAGTGGATTTCACGTTGCCCGAACACCTTCCGGGCGTACTCGCCGACATGGACGCTTTCATCGAGCGTGAGATCGCCCCGCTGCAAGCCGAGAACATGCAGTATTTCGACCAGCGCCGTGAACACGCCCGCACCGACTGGGACAATGACGGCATCCCCACCCGGGAGTGGGAGGACCTGCTCGCCGAGATGCGCCGCCGTGCCGACAAGGCGGGCTGGCTGCGCTACGGGCTACCCGCATCGCTCGGCGGTCGTGATGGCACCAACATCGACATGGCCGTCATTCGGGAACATTTGGCCCACAAGGGTCTCGGACTGCACAACGACCTGCAGAACGAGTCGTCGATCGTCGGCAACTTCCCGCAGGTGATCATGATGGAACGATTCGGCACCGACGAGCAGCGCGCCGACTGGTCGGAGGCCTTGATCACCGGTGAACGGTCGATGGCCTTCGGTTTGACCGAGCCGTTGCACGGCTCCGATGCGACGTGGCTGGAAACCCACGCCAAGGCTGACGGTGACGACTGGATCGTCAACGGCTCCAAGCGCTTCAACACCGGAGTGCACCGGGCCACCCACGACCTGATCTTCGCTCGCACCTCCGGCGAACCAGGCCAGGCGCAGGGAATCACCGCGTTCCTGGTGCCCACCGACGCCCCTGGATTCGAAGTCCCCTACTACTGGTGGACTTTCAACATGCCCACCGACCACGGCGAGGTCGAATTGACCGACGTGCGGGTGCCCGCCGACGCGGTGCTCGGCGAAGTGGATCGCGGGCTGGAGGTCGCGCAGACCTTCTTGCACGAGAACCGCATTCGCCAAGCGGCCAGCAGCCTCGGCGCGGCCCAGTACTGCATCGACCGGGCCGCCGAATATGCCGGCACACGAAAGGTTTTCGGTAAGCCGTTATCGGCCAACCAAGCCGTACAGTGGCCGCTGGCCGAGCTGCAGACCGAGGCCCAGATGGTGCGACTGCTGGTGCAGTACGCCGCGTGGCACCTCGACCGCGACCACCACATGGAGGTGTCGGACAAGGTCTCGATGGCCAATTACCGCGCCAACCGTCTGGTGTGCGATGCCGCCGACCGAGCCATGCAGATCTTCGGCGGCCTCGGTTACAGCCGGCACGAACCGTTCGAACACATCTACCGCCATCACCGGCGCTACCGGATCACCGAGGGTGCCGAGGAGATCCAGATCCGTCGAGTGGCCCAGCGGCTGTTCAAGTTCGGCCGCACGTGATCGACGCCGTCGACCTGACACCGAAAGTTGCCGGCGTGCTGGAACCCGCGTTGGGTCCCGGGACTGTCGTCGAGAATCTGCACACGCTGACCGGTGGCGCCAGCAGGACCACGTGGGCATTCGACGCGGTCACCGATGGGCTACGGCGTCCGTTGATCCTTCGCACCGGCCCGCCCGACGAGGTGCACGCGGGTATGGAACTCGAAGCCCGCGCCCAACGCGCCGCGGCTGCCGTGGGCGCGCCGGTCCCCCACATCGTCGTCGCGGACGATTCTGTTGACGCCCTTGGCAATCCATTCCTGATCTGCGACGCGATCGGCGGCGAGACCATCGTCCGTCGCATCCAGCGTCACCTCGACGATGCAGGACGGCAACGGCTGCTGCGACAGTGCGCCGAAGCGCTCGCCGCGATCCACCGGGCCGACCCGGATCTGCCCGGCATCAGCGACGACGACCAGATGGCGCAGTGGCGCGACGAACTGGACACCATCGGCGACACCACCGCCACGTTCGAGTGGGCCTTCCGGTGGCTGGCCGACAACCGGCCCGCGCCATCGCCGACGCGCCTGGTGCACGGCGACTTTCGGATGGGCAATCTGATCGTCGACGAATCGGGGCTGGCGGCGGTGCTGGACTGGGAGCTGGTGCACGTCGGCGAGGTCTACGAAGATCTGGCCTGGTTCTGCATCCGGGCCTGGCGCTTCGGCGCGCCGGCCCACCTCGCGGCCGGTGGGCTGGGCAGCATCGAGGATTTCCTTCACGGTTACGAAAATGCCGGCGGCGCTGCCGTCGACCGGGCCGCGTTTCACTGGTGGCTGGTGCAGGCCACGTTGCGCTGGGGTGTCATCTGCCGCTACCAGGCAGAACGCCACCTGAGCGGGCAGACTCCCTCGGTCGAACTCGCGACCATCGGCCGACGCGTCTGCGAGACGGAATGGGACTTGCTCGACTTGCTCGAGAACGCGGTCGCGGATGCGCGTTGAAAGCCTAGGGTTGTGCTGTGGTCACTCCTGATCAGGCAATCGACGCAATTCGCTCAGCCGGCGGGGCGCAACCGGGCAACCGGGCGCTGCACGCCAAGGGGAAGCTTTACCGCGGCGCCTTCACCGCCGCCCCCGAAGCCGCAGCCCTCTCCCGAGCCGCTCATCTCAGCGGTGCGACGGTGCCGGCGCTGGTCCGATTCTCCAGCGGTTCCGGCAATCCGCAGCAACCCGACAATGCTCCCGGGGTGCGCGGATTGGCAGTGAAGCTCACCCTGCCGGACGGATCGACGACCGACGTCTCCACCCAGACCGCGAAGCTGTTCCCGGCCAGCACCCCCGACGGCTTCATCTCGCTGCTGCGCGCGTCACGTCCCGGCCCCACCGCCCCGCTCCGGTTGATCGGCTACATCGCCACCCACCCGCGTTTCGTCAAGTCGCTGCCGGTGGTCAAGGAAGCCAACAAGGTGCCCGCCAGCTACGGCGCCATCACCTATCACGGCCTGCACGCGTTCCGTTGGGTCGCCGCTGACGGCAGCGCACGCTTCGTCCGCTACCACCTGCGACCCGCCGCGGGTGAGGACATTCTGCCGCCGGACGTCGCTAAGGCCAAAGATGCCGACTTCTTGATCCACGAACTCGACGAACGTCTTGCCTCCCAACCGGTTCGGTTCGATTACCAGGTGCAGATCGCCGCGCACGGCGACTCGACCGTGGACCCGTCCAAGCCCTGGAACAGCGACCAGACCATCACCGTCGGCAGCCTCGAAATCACCGGTGTCGACACCGAACGCGAACACGGCGGCGACATCGTGGTGTTCGACCCGATGCGCGTCACCGACGGCATCGAGCCCTCCGAGGACCCGGTTCTCCGGTTCCGGACCCTGGCCTACTCCGCCTCGGTGAAGCTGCGCAGCGGCGTCGACCGTGGCCCGGAAGCGCCCGCGACTCGATGACCACCGCGCACGGTCGACCCACGGCGGCGGAACTGGTTGCCGCGGTGGCCGAATTCCTCGAGACCGATGTGCGGGAGTCGACGTCGGGTCAGGTCAACTTTCACTCCCGGGTGGCCTCCAACGCGCTGCGGATGGTCGAGCGGGAGCTGCGAGCCGACCCCGATGACGGCGTGGTCGAGGCCCTGGCTCGCACCGGATACGCCGACGAGGCCGACCTGGCCGCAGCGATCCGGGCCGGCGAGGTGAACGGGGCCGACGCCCCGGTGCAGTCGGCGTTGCGGGCGCTGGTCGGCCGCCGATTGGCCGCTGCCCACCCCGGCTACCAGGACGAATAGGGAGCTACGCGATGCCCGCTGCCGATGTTGCCGACGATTTGTTCGCCGCCATCGAACGTGGTGACGAGCCGCGACTCGACGAACTCTTCGCCGACGACATCGCGGTGTGGCGGGCCGCCGCTGAGCGCGACGACGACAAGGTCCGGGCGATGAAGGTCCTGCGATGGTTCATCCGGGTGACCAGCCAGCGCCGCTACGAGATTCTCGACCGTCAGCTGTTCCCCGGCGGGTTCGTCCAGCAGCACATCCTGCATGCCGCCGGAACCAACGGCGGGTCGATCGCGCTGCGGGTCTGCATCGTGATCAAGGTGAACGACAACAGCCGGATCAACCGGATCGACGAATATTTCGACCCGGCCGATCTCGCGCCGATTGTGGGATGAGACGGAGCGAAGCGATGACGAGGAGTGGCGTAGATGACTCCGCCGACGACGATGCAGAGCGAAGCGATGAGGAGGAGTGGCGTAAATGACGGAGCTCGACACACTGCTGAACGACCCCGGGACGTGGACCCTGGACCCCGGACGATCCACCGTCGGCTTCAGCGTCAAAAACTTCTGGGGCCTGCTCAGCGTCAAAGGGAAGTTCAGCGGCACCAACGGCGACGGTCACATCACCGGCAAGGGTGCGATCTTCGGTCGGTTCGACATCCAGGTCGCCTCGCTGCGCACCGGCATAGGCAAGCGCGACGAGCACCTGCGATCGGCCGATTTCTTCGATGCCGACCGTTACCCGGAGATCCGCGTGGAAGTGACCGGGATCGAGCCCGGTCCTGGCGATGCCGCCCACTTGCAAGCCGCCTTCACCATCAAAGGGGTCACCGCGCCGGTCCCGCTGCCGGTTCAGGTGCACGCGCTCGACGGCGGGGGTGTGCGAGTCACGGGACAATCGGTGATCGATCGCGACCAATTCGACATCGGCTGGAATCGATTGGGGATGGTCGGGAAGACGGCAACCGTGTCGGCCGACGCGTACTTCGTGCGCACGCCGCAGTAGACCTGACGGCAGCGGGTTAGTTCGACCCGGCCGATGTGCGGCCCGGATCGGCGCCGGGCAGTACGATCTGGACCGTGTCTGCCACCAGCCCCTTGCGGGTCCTCGTGTACAGCGACAACCCCAACACCCGACAGGCCGTGATGCTGGCGCTCGGCAAACGGGTCCACCCGGACCTGCCCGAGCTGAGCTACGTCGAGGTTGCGACCGGCCCCGTGGTGGTCCAGCAGTTGGACGCGGGCGGCATCGATCTGGCCATCCTGGACGGCGAGGCGACTCCCGAAGGTGGCATGGGCCTGGCAAAGCAGCTCAAGGACGAAATCGACGACGGTCCGCCGATCGTGGTGCTCACCGGGCGCCAGGACGACGCCTGGCTGGCCAGCTGGTCACGTGCCGAGGGCGCGGTTCCCCACCCGATCGATCCGATCCGGCTGAGTCGTACCGTCCTGGAGCTGCTGCGTACGCCGGTTCAGTAGCACTTCGACCGGCTGTAGAACCCGCCCGCGGATCAGCTGCGGGACCGCACCGAACACCTCGTCATATCCGTCTTATCCGTAGGCGGATTCTTTTCGTGCACTTCCGATTTCGCGGTTCCCACCGGCGTGGCCCAGCGGCGAGGGTCTGGTCGCGCCCAGCACCGGTGATGTTGTGGCTGAGGTCACATCTAACCTGATGAGCGCGCGACCGCACACGGTCGCTAGGCTGTGGTTGCGCTCACAGTCCAGCCCATAGACCAGAGTGAGGAAGCGTCGTCGCGGGATGAATCTGTACCTACCCATTCTCGTACTCGGAGGGATCGCCGCCGCGTTCGCGCTCGGCTCGGTCGCACTCGCCCAGATCACCGGTCCGTCCCGCTTCAACCGGGCCAAGCTGGAGGCCTACGAATGCGGGATCGAACCCAGCGACCAGCCGGCCAACGCGCCGCACGCCGGCAGCGGCCAGCGTTTCCCGGTGAAGTACTACCTGACGGCGATGCTGTTCATCGTCTTCGACATCGAAATCGTCTTTCTGTACCCGTGGGCGGTCAGCTACGACCAGCTCGGCTTGTTCGCGCTGATCGAGATGGTGGTCTTCATGCTCACCGTCTTCGTGGCCTACGCGTACGTGTGGCGCCGCGGCGGATTGACTTGGGATTGAGGTAAATCGTGGGCATTGAAGAGAAACTCCCCAGCGGCTTTCTGCTGACCACTGTCGAACAGTTGGCCGGATACTTCCGCAAGAGCTCGCTGTGGCCGGCCACCTTCGGACTGGCCTGCTGCGCCATCGAGATGATGGCCACCGCGGGCCCGCGGTTCGACATCGCACGCTTTGGCATGGAACGGTTTTCGGCAACGCCGCGTCAGGCTGACCTGATGATCGTCGCCGGCCGCGTCAGCCAGAAGATGGCGCCGGTGCTGCGTCAGATCTACGACCAGATGGCCGAGCCCAAATGGGTGCTGGCGATGGGTGTTTGCGCATCTTCAGGCGGGATGTTCAACAACTACGCGATCGTTCAGGGCGTCGACCACGTCGTGCCGGTGGACATCTACCTGCCTGGCTGCCCGCCGCGGCCGGAGATGCTGCTGTACGCAATCCTGAAGTTGCACGAGAAGATTCAGCAGATGCCGCTCGGCGTCAACCGCGAGCAGGCGATCGCCGAGGCCGAGCAGGCGGCGCTGTCCGCCCGGCCGACGATCGAGCACCTCGGGCTGCTGCGATGAGTTCTCCGGAACACGACCCGAAGCGGGCGACCAGCGAGGTCGGCGGCACTCCGGTCGGTGCCGACGCTTCTGACGCCGAACGGATCAGCGTGCGCCGTGGCATGTTCGGCGTCCGCGGTAGCGGCGACACGTCGGGATACGGACGCCTGGTTCGCCAGGTCACGATCGACGAAGGAAGCCCCCGCCCGTACGGCTTCTACTTCGACGAGCTGGTCGACCGGCTCGCCGAGGCGCTGCAATCCGACGACAACGTCGAATTCGCGGACGCCATCGAGAAAGTCGTGGTGTACCGCAACGAGCTGACGTTGCACGTGCGGCGTGAGTTGTTGCCGCAGGTCGCCCGCCGGCTGCGCGACGACCCGCAGCTGCGGTTCGAGCTCTGCCTGGGCGTGAACGGCGTGCACTACCCGGACGAGACGGACCGCGAGTTGCATGCCGTCTATCCGCTGAAGTCGATCACCCACAACCGTCGGGTCAGGCTGGAAGTGGCTGCGCCAGATGGCGATCCGCACATCCCGTCACTGTTCGGCATCTATCCGACCAACGACTGGCATGAACGCGAGACCTACGACTTTTTCGGCATCATCTTCGACGGCCATCCGTCGTTGACCCGGATCCAGATGCCTGACGATTGGCAGGGGCACCCGCAGCGCAAGGACTATCCGCTCGGTGGCGTCCCGGTGGAGTACAAGGGCGCCCAGATTCCCCCGCCCGACCAGCGGAGGTCGTACAACTGATGAGTGAAACCCTGGTAACTCTCGGTGGGCAGGACTGGGACAAGATCGTCGAGGCCGCCCGGCAGCGCGGTGAGCCCGGCGAGCGGATCGTCGTCAACATGGGCCCGCAACACCCGTCCACCCACGGCGTGCTGCGCCTGATCCTGGAGATCGAGGGCGAGACCGTCACCGACGCGCGCTGCGGAATCGGCTACCTGCACACCGGAATCGAGAAGAATCTCGAATACCGGTACTGGACGCAGGGCGTGACGTTCGTGACCCGGATGGATTACCTGTCACCGTTTTTCAACGAGACGGCGTTCTGCCTGGGCGTGGAGAAGCTGCTCGGCATCACCGACGAAATCCCCGAGCGGGTCAACGTCATCCGGGTGATGATGATGGAGCTCAACCGGATCTCCTCGCACCTGGTCGCGCTGGCCACCGGTGGCATGGAGCTGGGCGCGATGACGCCGATGTTCACCGGCTTCAAGGGCCGCGAGATCATCCTGACGCTGTTCGAATACATCACCGGCTTGCGGATGAACAGTGCCTACATCCGTCCGGGGGGCGTGTCGCAGGACTTGCCACCCGACGCCAAGACCGAAATCGCGGCGGCCCTCAAGGATTTGAAGCTCGCTCTGCACGAGATGGGCAACCTGCTCAACGAGAGCGCCATCTGGAAAGCCCGCACCAAGGACGTCGGCTACCTGGACCTGACGGGCTGCATGGCCCTCGGCGTGACCGGTCCGTGCCTGCGGTCCACCGGGTTGCCCCATGACCTCCGTAAGGCCGAACCGTACTGCGGATACGAGAACTACGAATTCGACGTGATGACCGATGACGGGTGTGACTCGTACGGCCGCTACATCATTCGCGTCAAGGAGATGTCGGAGTCGGTCAAGATCGTCGAGCAGTGCCTGGACAAATTGAAGCCCGGCCCGACCATGATCGAGGACCGCAAGATCGCCTGGCCGGCCGACCTGAAAGTCGGGCCGGACGGACTTGGCAACTCGCCGGAGCACATCGAGAAGATCATGAGCGGCTCGATGGAGGCGCTGATCCACCACTTCAAACTGGTCACCGAGGGAATCCGCGTTCCCGCCGGGCAGGTCTATGTCGCCGTCGAATCGCCGCGCGGCGAGTTGGGTGTGCACATGGTCAGCGACGGCGGCACCCGCCCGTACCGGGTGCACTACCGCGACCCCTCGTTCACCAACCTCCAAGCCGTTGCCGCGATGTGCGAGGGCGGCATGGTCGCCGACGTCATCACCGCGGTGGCCAGTATCGACCCCGTGATGGGCGGAGTAGACCGATGACCGCAGCACCCCAAGCCGGCGCCGGCAACGGCGAGCCCGGCGCCGACAAGGGCGAGCGGGTGTTCCTCCGCCTGGGGCCGCCACCGGAGGAGCCCGGCCAGTTCGTCACCGACGGCGCGCCGCAGTCCTACCCGGCCGATGTGCAGGCCCAGCTCGAGGTCGACGCCAAGGACATCATCGGCCGCTATCCGAGTCCACGCTCGGCGCTGCTGCCGCTGCTGCATCTGGTACAGGCACAGGACGGCTACATCACCCCGGCCGGTGTGGAGTTCTGCGGCGCCCAGCTCGGTCTGACCGGTGCCGAAGTTGCCGCTGTCGCAAGCTTTTACACCATGTACCGGCGCGGACCGACCGGCGACTACCTGGTCGGGGTGTGCACCAACACGCTGTGCGCGGTGATGGGTGGCGACGCGATCTTCGACTCACTCAAGGACCACCTCGGCCTGGCCAACGGCGAGACCACCGACGACGGCTCGGTCACCCTGGAACACATCGAATGCAACGCCGCCTGCGACTTCGCGCCCGTGGTGATGGTCAACTGGGAGTTCTACGACAACCAGACCGTCGACTCGGCGCGCACGCTCGTCGATGGTCTGCGTTCCGGTAATCCGCCGGCTCCAACCCGCGGAAACCTGTGCAAGTTCAAGGAAACCGAGCGGATTCTGGCCGGCTTCCCGGACCAGCGACCGGACGAAGGCCAGGGCGGCGCCGGCGCGGCGACGCTGGCCGGGTTGCGCGTGGCCAAGGAGAAGAACATGAGTGCCGGCGACACTGCAGAGCGAAGCGCTGCCGAGGAGCCGCAGAAGAAATCAGCACCGCCGGCGGGGGAGAAAACATAATGGCGTCACCGACACCGCTGGCTCCGGTGCTGAGCCGATACTGGGACGACCCGGAGTCGTGGACGCTGGAAACCTACCGTCGCAACGACGGCTACCAGGCGCTCGACAAGGCCTTGAAACTCGACCCGGACGCGGTGATCTCGGCGGTCAAGGATTCCGGGCTGCGTGGTCGCGGTGGCGCGGGTTTCTCGACCGGTACCAAGTGGTCGTTCATCCCGCAGGGCGACAGTGGCGCCGCGGCCAAGCCGCACTATCTGGTGGTCAACGCCGACGAGTCGGAACCTGGCACCTGCAAAGACATTCCGCTGATGCTGGCCACCCCGCACGTCCTGGTCGAGGGCGTCATCATCGCGTCGTACGCGATCCGGGCCAGCCACGCGTTCATCTACGTCCGCGGTGAGGTGCTGCCGGTGCTGCGGCGCCTGCAGAACGCCGTCGCCGAGGCCTACGCAAACGGTTACCTGGGCCGCAACATCGGCGGGTCGGGGTACGACCTGGAGCTGGTGGTGCACGCCGGCGCCGGCGCCTACATCTGCGGCGAGGAGACCGCGCTGCTGGACTCGTTGGAAGGCCGTCGTGGTCAGCCGCGGTTGCGGCCGCCGTTTCCCGCGGTCGCCGGCCTGTACGGCTGCCCGACGGTGATCAACAACGTCGAGACCATCGCCAGCGTCCCGTCGATCGTGCTCAACGGCGTCGACTGGTTCCGCTCGATGGGCAGCGAGAAATCCCCCGGCTACACGCTGTATTCGCTGTCGGGCCACGTGACCAACCCGGGCCAGTACGAGGCACCGCTGGGCATCACGCTGCGCGAACTGCTCGACTACGCCGGCGGTGTGCGCGCCGGTCACCAGCTGAAGTTCTGGACTCCCGGCGGGTCGTCGACGCCGCTGCTGACCGACGAGCATCTCGACGTGCCACTGGATTACGAGGGCGTCGGATCGGCCGGGTCGATGCTGGGCACCAAAGCGCTGGAGATTTTCGACGAGACCACCTGCGTGGTGCGCGCGGTGGGCCGCTGGATCGACTTCTACAAGCACGAGTCGTGCGGCAAGTGCACGCCATGCCGCGAGGGCACGTTCTGGCTGAGTCAGATCTATCACCGCCTGGAAGGCGGTCAGGGCACCGCCGGTGACCTCGACAAGCTCACCGACATCGCCGACGCGATTCTCGGAAAGTCGTTCTGCGCCTTGGGCGACGGTGCGGCCAGCCCGGTGGCGTCGTCGATCAAGTTCTTCCGCGACGAGTATGTCGCCCACATCGACGGGGGTAGTTGCCCGTTCGATCCCAAGCTGTCCATGCTCGCCTCGAATGGAGCCTCATGACGCAAACCGCTGACACCGGCGAAAAGGTCACCGAGCCCGAGCTGGTGACGCTGACCATCGATGGCACCGAAGTCAGTGTTCCCAAGGGCACCTTGGTGATTCGGGCCGCCGAGCTGATCGGCGTGCAGATCCCCCGATTCTGCGATCACCCGCTGCTCGACCCGGTCGGCGCGTGCCGGCAGTGCATCGTCGAGATCGAGGGCCAACGTAAGCCGATGGCGTCGTGCACCATTCCGGTCGCCGACGACATGGTGGTGCGCACGCAGTTCAGCTCCGAGGTGGCCGACAAGGCGCAGCACGGGGTGATGGAACTGCTGCTGATCAACCACCCGCTGGACTGCCCGATGTGCGACAAGGGCGGCGAGTGCCCGCTGCAGAACCAGGCGATGTCCAACGGCCGCGCCGACTCTCGGTTCGACGACGTCAAGCGCACGTTCACCAAACCGATCAACATCTCGTCGCAGGTGCTGCTGGACCGCGAGCGCTGCATCCTGTGCGCGCGCTGCACGCGGTTCTCCGAGCAGATCGCCGGTGACCCGTTCATCGACATGCAGGAGCGTGGCGCGCTCCAGCAGGTGGGCATCTATGCCAACGAGCCGTTCGAGTCGTACTTCTCCGGCAACACCGTGCAGATCTGCCCGGTGGGGGCGCTGACCGGCACCGCCTACCGGTTCCGGGCCCGCCCGTTCGACCTGGTCTCGAGCCCGAGCGTGTGCGAGCACTGCGCCGGCGGCTGCGCCGAGCGCACCGACCACCGCCGCGGCAAGGTGCTGCGCCGGCTGGCCGGTGACGATCCCGAAGTCAACGAGGAGTGGAACTGCGACAAGGGTCGCTGGGCGTTCAAGTACGCCACCCAGGGCGACCGGATCACCACTCCCCTGGTCCGCGGTGAAGACGGCGCGCTCGAGCCCGCCTCGTGGCCGCATGCGGTCGCCGTGGCGCTCCAAGGACTCACCACGGCCGCCGGCGGGGCCGGTGTGCTGCCCGGCGGGCGGCTGACCGTCGAGGACGCCTACGCCTACTCGAAGTTCGCCCGGATCGTGCTGGGCACCAACGACATCGACTTCCGCGCCCGTCCCCTCTCTAGCGAGGAGACCGAATTCCTGGCCGCTCGCGTCGCCGGGAAGCCGCTCACGACCAGCTACTCCGACCTGGAGTCGGCGCCGGTGGTGCTGCTGGTCGGATTCGAGCCCGAGGAAGAGTCGCCGATCGTGTTCCTGCGGCTGCGCAAGGCCGCACGTAAGCACGGTCTGCCGGTGCATTCGATTGCACCGTGGGCCAGCAACGGTCTACGGAAGATGCAGGGCACGCTGATCGAGACCGCTCCGGGTGGCGAGGCCGCCGCGCTGGACGGGCTGGCCGGCGGTGAACTCGAAGGACTGTTGGCCAAGCCGGGCGCCGTCATCTTGGTCGGTGAGCGGCTGGCGAGTTCGCCCGGTGCCCTGTCTGCCGTGGCACGGCTGGCCGACAGCACCGGCGCCAAACTGGCGTGGGTGCCGCGCCGCGCCGGTGATCGCGGCGCGATCGAGGCCGGGGCGCTGCCGGGGCTGCTGCCCGGCGGCCGTCCGCTGAGCGACGAGACGGCTCGCGCGCAGGTCGCCGCGGGCTGGAATGTCGCCGATCTGCCGACCGCCGAAGGGCGCGACGCGGAGGGCATCCTGGCCGCCGCGAAAGACGGCAGCCTGGGCGCGCTGCTGGTCGGTGGCATCGACCCCAACGATTTCGCCGACCCCGACGCGGTCCTCGCCGCACTCGACGCCGCGGGTTTCGTGGTGAGCCTCGAACTGCGACACGGCGCGGTCACCGAACGCGCCGACGTGGTCTTCCCGATCGCTCCGGCCGCCGAGAAGGCCGGTACCTACGTGAACTGGGAAGGCCGTCAACGCAGCTTCGCCGGCGCGCTGCCGCCCGCCGCCACGCCGGATTGCCGGGTGCTGGACACCCTGGCCGACGAGGTGGGCATCGACCTCGGATTCCCCACTGTGGCCGCCGGTCTGGACGATCTCAACCGGTTGGGCGCCTGGGACGGCGCGCCCGCACCTGCCCCGACCGCCGCCGCGGCCGAGGCCCCGAAACCCGGTGCCGGAGAAGCGATTCTGGCCGGCTGGCGAATGATGCTGGATGACGGCCAGCTGCAGGACGGCGAGCCACACCTGGCCGGTACGGCGCGCAAACCCGTGGTGCGGTTGTCGGCGGCCACCGCGAACGGCCTCGGCGCCGCCGACGGTGATGACGTCACGGTCAGCACCGCGCGCGGCTCGATCACCCTGCCGCTGACGATCACCGAGATGCCCGACCACGTGGCATGGCTGCCGCTGAACTCGCCGGGCTCGGCGGTGCACCGGCAACTGGGCGTCACTCCCGGCGCAGTGGTGAGCATTGGAGCGAGCAAACAATGACCGGTTTTGGGCAAGACACCTGGTGGCTGATCCTGGCCAAGTCCTTGCTGGTCTTTGTGTTCCTGGTGCTGACCGTGCTGATCGCGATCCTCGCCGAACGCAAGATCCTGGGCCGGATGCAGATGCGCTGGGGCCCCAACCGGGTCGGCCCGCGCGGCTACCTCCAGAGCCTGGCCGACGGCATCAAGCTGGCGCTCAAGGAGCCGCTCATCCCGTTCGGCGTCGAGAAGCCCATTTTCCTTCTCGCCCCGGCTATTTCGACGATCCCCGCGATCACCGCCTTTGCGTTCATCCCCTTCGGTCCACAGGTTTCGGTGTTCGGCCACCGGACGCCGCTTCAGGTGACCGACCTGCCGGTGGCGGTGCTGTTCATCCTGGCGCTGTCGTCGATCGGGGTGTACGGCATCGTGCTCGCCGGATGGTCCTCGGGTTCGACGTACCCGCTGCTGGGTGGCGTGCGTTCCACCGCGCAGGTGATCTCCTACGAGGTCGCGATGGGGCTGTCGTTCGCGACCGTATTCCTCTACGCCGGAACGATGTCCACCTCGCAGATCGTGTCGGCGCAAGACCGGGTCTGGTACATCTTCCTGCTGCTGCCGAGTTTCTGCACCTACCTGGTGTCGATGGTCGGCGAGACCAACCGGGCACCGTTCGACCTGCCCGAGGCCGAAGGCGAGCTGGTCGCCGGCTTCCACACCGAGTACTCGTCGCTGAGCTTCGCGATGTTCTTCCTCGCCGAGTACATCAACATGACGACGGTGTCCGCGCTGGCCGCGACGCTGTTCATGGGCGGCTGGCACGCGCCGTGGCCGCTGAACATGTGGGCAGGCGCCAACAGCGGCTTCTGGCCGGTGCTGTGGTTCACCGCGAAGGTGTGGGTGTTCCTGTTCCTCTACATCTGGTTGCGCGGCGTTCTCCCGCGACTGCGCTACGACCAGTTCATGGCGCTCGGGTGGAAGATCCTGATCCCGGTCTCGCTGGTCTGGGCGTTGATCGCCGCCGGGATCCGCACGCTGCGCGATCAGGGCTTTGCGCACTGGACGGCGGTGCTGGTCGGCGCCAGCATCGTGGTCACCGCCGTACTGCTGTATCTGTTGCAGAGACCGTTCAGCAACAGACAGCTTCGCAAGAAGCGACGTCGCACGGAGGAGGAGGCGAGGGCCGCACACACCGCGGCGGCCCTGGAACCGGTCTTCCCGACGCCGCCGATGCCCGCGAAATCGCTGGCGCCAGCGACCAAGGAGGTAGCCAATGGCTAAGTTCCTCAGTTCCCTCGCCGGATTCGGTGTCACGTTCGGCGCGATGTTCAAGCGCCCGATCACCGAGAGCTATCCGGAGAACCCGGGCCCGGTGAAGCCGCGCTACCACGGGCGCCATCAGCTCAACCGCTACGCCGACGGCCTGGAAAAATGCATCGGCTGCGAACTGTGCGCCTGGTCGTGCCCCGCCGACGCGATCTACGTCGAGGGCGCCGACAACACCGATGAGGCCCGGTTCTCGCCGGGTGAGCGCTACGGCCGCGTCTACCAGATCAACTACCTGCGCTGTATCGGCTGCGGGCTGTGCGTCGAAGCCTGCCCCACCCGGGCACTGACCATGACCAACCACTACGAGATGGCCGACGACAACCGTGCCGACCTGATCTACGAAAAGCAGAACCTGCTCGCACCCCTGCTCGAGGGCATGAACCCAGCGCCGCACCCACGGGCGGAGGGATCCACCGACGCCGACTACTACCGCGGCAACATCACCGCCAACGGCCTTCGCCAGCTGCCGATCACGGATGTCTCGAAGTGACCACCCTGCTGGCCGCGGACGTGATCGCCCGCACGTCCACCGGCGAAGCCGTGACGTTCTGGATTCTCGGCGCGCTGGCGCTGATCGGCGCGCTGGGCGTGGTGATGGCCGCCAACGCGGTCTACTGCGCGATGTCACTGGCCCTGACGATGCTCTCGCTGGCGGTGATCTACATGATCGAGGACGCGTTGTTCCTCGGCGTCGTGCAGATCGTGGTCTACACCGGCGCGGTGATGATGCTGTTCCTGTTCGTGCTGATGCTGATCGGCGTGGACTCCGCGGAATCGCTGGTCGAAACCCTTCGCGGACAACGGATCGCGGCGGTGGCCGCCGGGCTGGCATTCGGCATCGTGCTGATCGCCGGCATCGGCAACGTCGCCGCGCACGGCTTCGTCGGGCTGACCGAAGCCAACGCGGGCGGCAATGTCCAAGGCCTGGCGGCGCTGATCTTCACCCAATACCTGTGGGCCTTCGAGCTGACCAGCGCGCTGCTCATCACCGCGGCCATCGGCGCGATGATCCTGGCGCACCGCGAACGCTTCGAGCGGCGAAAGACTCAGCGCGAGATGTCCATCGAGCGGTTCCAGGCCGGCGGCCACCCCACCCCGCTGCCCGGCCCGGGCGTCTTCGCCCGGCACAACGCCGTCGACACCCCCGCGCGACTGCCCGACGGTTCGCCGTCCCGGCTGTCGGTGCCCGCGGTTCTGGAACTACGCCCGGTCAAGGACCGTGACCTGCCGGCACCCAACGGCGCCAACGGTTCTCGCGCCATCACGAGAGGGGGTGCGTCGTGAATCCGCACAACTACCTGTACCTCTCCGCGCTGCTGTTCACCATCGGCGCGGCCGGTGTCCTGTTGCGGCGGAACGCGATCGTCATGTTCATGTGCGTCGAGCTGATGCTCAACGCGGTGAACCTGGCCTTCGTCACCTTCGCCCGGCTGCGCGGTCACCTGGACGGTCAGATGATCGCGTTCTTCACGATGGTCGTCGCCGCCTGCGAGGTGGTGGTGGGGCTCGCCATCATCATGACGATTTTCCGCGCCCGTAAGTCGGCTTCGGTCGACGACGCCAACCTGCTCAAGGGCTGAGGGGATGACACATTTGATCTGGCTGCTCGTCGCGCTGCCCGCGGCCGGCGCCGCGACCCTGCTGCTCGGCGGTAGGCGCACCGACACCTGGGGACACTGGCTGGGCTGCCTGACCGCGCTGGGTTCGTTCGCGGTCGGCCTGTCGTTGCTCACCGACATGCTCGGCCGTCACGGCGACGCCCGGACCATCGTCCAGAATCTGTTCACCTGGATCCCGGTCAACGGCCTGCAGGTCGATTTCGGTCTTCAAATCGACCAACTGTCAATCTGTTTCGTTCTGCTGATCACCGGGGTCGGGTCACTGATCCACATCTACTCGGTCGCCTACATGGCCGAAGACCCCGACCGCCGCAGGTTTTTCGCGTACCTGAACTTGTTCCTGGCGGCGATGCTGCTGTTGGTGGTGGCCGATAACTTCGTGGGGCTCTACGCCGGCTGGGAAGGCGTGGGTCTGGCGTCCTACCTGCTGATCGGGTTCTGGTATCACAAGCCGACCGCGGCCACCGCGGCCAAGAAGGCGTTCGTGATGAACCGGGTCGGCGATGCCGGGCTGGCGCTGGCGATCTTCGTCATCTTCGCCAACTTCGGCACGTTGTCCTACTCGGGCGTCTTCGGTCAGGCCGCGGGCGCCAGCCCCAGCGCGCTGACGTGGATAGGGCTGCTGCTGCTGTCGGGGGCCTGCGCCAAGTCCGCCCAGGTTCCGCTGCAGGCCTGGCTCGGGGACGCGATGGAAGGTCCAACTCCGGTGTCCGCGCTGATCCACGCTGCCACCATGGTGACTGCCGGTGTCTACCTGATCGTGCGCTCCAACCCGCTCTACAGCCTGTCCCCCGACGCCCGGCTCGGCGTGATCATCGTCGGCGCCGTCACGCTGATGTTCGGGGCGATCATCGGTTGCGCCAAGGACGACATCAAGCGAGCGCTGGCCGCGTCCACGATGAGCCAGATCGGTTACATGGTGCTGGCCGCCGGCCTGGGCCCGGCCGGCTACGCGTTCGCGATCCTGCACCTGCTCACGCACGGCTTCTTCAAAGCGGGCCTGTTCCTCGGTTCCGGCTCGATCATCCACGCGATGCACGAAGAGCAGGACATGCGCCACTACGGCGGTCTGCGCAGCGCCCTCCCGGTCACGTTCGCCACGTTCGGCCTCGGCTACCTGGCGATCATCGGTGTGCCGCCGTTCGCCGGCTTCTTCTCCAAAGACGCCATCATCGAAGCCGCCCTGGGAGCGGGTGGGGCCGGCGGCTGGATTCTCGGTGGCACCGCGCTGCTGGGCGCCGGTATCACCGCGTTCTACATGACCCGGGTGATGCTGCTGACCTTCTTCGGCAAAAAGCGTTGGGCCGCCGACGCGCATCCGCACGAGGCGCCCGCGCTGATGGCCTGGCCGATGATCCTGCTGGCGGTCGGGTCGGTGTTCTCCGGCGGGCTGCTGGGCTGGGGTGGCACGCTGCAGCACTGGCTGGAGCCGGTGACCACCTTCGAGGAGAGCACCCCCGTCGCGCCGAGTTGGGTGGTCAGTGCCGTGGCCGTCGGCATCGTCGCAGTCGGCTTCCTGGTCGCGCTCTGGCGATACCTCGGCAAACCGATACCCGAGACCGCCCCGACCGACGTGTCGGTGCTGACCATGGCCGCCCGCCGCGACCTCTACGGAGACGCCTTCAACGAGGGAGCGTTCATGCGTCCAGGGGCGCAATTCACCCACGCGCTAGTCGATTTCGACGACCAAGGTGTGGACGGCTCGGTCAACGGGCTGGCCAACCTGGTGGGTCGTGCATCGGAGTGGTTACGCGGCTTCCAGACCGGATTCGCCCGTAACTACGCCTTGTCGATGTTGGCCGGAGCGGCGCTGGTCGCCGCCGGGATCCTGGCGGTGCAACTGTGGTGACCGCCTTCGCGCCGTCGACGACGATCGGTGCCGAGCGTAGCGATGAAGAGGAGCGGCGCTCATGACCAACGGTCCGTGCCTTTCGATTCTGTGGCTGTTGCCGCTCGTCGGCGCCGTGGTGATCATTCTGCTTCCGGCCGGTGCGCGCCAGCTCGCCAAGTGGCTCGGCGTGGCCGTCTCGGTCGCGGTGCTGGCGTTGTCGATCGCACTCGCGCTGGCCTTCCGGGCCGGCGGGCCGACCTACCAGTTCACCGAATCTCACCCCTGGATACCGGCTTTCGGCGCCGGCTACACGCTCGGGGTCGACGGTATCGCGCTGATGCTGGTGCTGGTGACCACCATCCTGGTGCCGTTCCTTCTGGTGGCGGGCTGGAACGACGGCGGCGACAAGCCCCGCGGTACCCAGGCCTACGTGGCGCTGACGCTGACCATCGAATCGATGGTGCTGATCTCGGTGGTCTCGCTCGACGTGCTGCTGTTCTACGTGTTCTTCGAAGCCATGCTCATCCCGATGTACTTCCTCATCGGTGGTTTCGGCAGCGGTGCCCACCGGTCACGCGCCGCGGTCAAGTTCCTGCTGTACAACCTGTTCGGCGGACTGATCATGCTGGCCGCCGTGATCGGCCTGTACGTGGTGACGGCTGAACACGGTTCGGGCACTTTCGATTTCCGTCAGATCGTCGCCGCCGTCACCACCGGCTCGCTGAACGCGTCGTCGGGTGTACTCAAGGCGCTGTTCCTGGGTTTCATGTTCGCCTTCGCGATCAAAGCGCCGCTCTGGCCGTTCCACCGCTGGCTGCCCGACGCCGCGGTCGAGTCGACGCCGGCGACCGCGGTTCTGATCACCGCCGTGATGGACAAGGTCGGCACGTTCGGCATGCTGCGGTACTGCCTGCAGTTGTTCCCCGATGCCTCAACGTATTTCCGGCCCGTCATCGTGGCTCTGGCGTTGATCGGTGTCATCTACGGCGCGATTGTGGCGATCGGCCAGACCGACATCATGCGGCTGATCGCCTACACGTCGATCTCACACTTCGGCTTCATCATTCTCGGCATCTTCGTGATGACGAGTCAGGGGCAGAGCGGTGCGACGCTGTACATGCTCAATCACGGCATCTCCACCGCCGCGGTGTTCCTGATAGCGGGCTTCTTGATCTCGCGACGCGGCACCCGGTCGATCGCCGCGTACGGCGGCATCCAGAAGGTGGCGCCGGTGCTGGCGGGCACGTTCCTGGTTGCCGGACTGGCCACGGTGTCGCTGCCCGGACTGGCACCGTTCGTCAGCGAATTCCTGGTGCTGCTGGGCGCTTACAACCGCTACTGGCTGGCGGCGGCGGTCGGAGTGGTCGCGCTGGTGCTCTCCTCGATCTACATCCTGTGGCTGTACCAGCGGGTGATGACCGGCCCTGTCACGCAGGGCAACGAGCGGATCCGTGACCTGGTGCCGCGCGAAATCCTGGTCGTCGCTCCCCTGATCCTGCTGTTGCTGGTCCTCGGCATCTACCCGAAGCCAGTGCTCGACATCATCAATCCGGCGGTGGGCAACACCATGACGACCATCGGTGCCCACGACCCCGCGCCGATTGTGCGACCGGGAACGGCGCGCATACCCGGAATGGCGGAAGGACCGCACCGATGACGCTTCTCGCCACCGCACCGATGCCGACGCCCAGCGTCGAATACGGGATCCTGTCACCGATTTTCATCGTCTTCGGCGTGGCGATAGCCGGTGTCCTGATCGAGGCGTTCCTGCCCCGGCGGACCCGTTACGGCGCCCAGGTCCTGCTGGCGCTCGGTGGTCTGAGCGCGGCGATCGCCGCGGTGATCGTCGTCGCTCGTCAACTCGACCCGCCGGGCCGATTCGCGGTGCAGCACGCACTGGCCGTCGACGGGCCGACGCTGCTGCTCCAGGGTGCCGTTCTGCTGGTCGCTGTGCTGGCGATCTTCTTCTTCGCCGAGCGCTACAAGGGCGACAACGCGGCCGCCGGGCCGGGTGCCGCCACGGCCACCGCCCACGTGCCGGCCGGCTTGGACTCATTCACCCCGCAGGCATCGGCGGTGCCGGACAGCGCCGCCGAGCACGAGGCACAGCGGGTCGGCGCGAGCCAGACCGAGGTCTTCCCGCTGACGATGCTCGCCGTCGGCGGCATGCTGGTCTTCCCGGCGGCCAACGACTTGCTGACCATGTTCGTGGCGCTCGAAGTGTTGTCGCTTCCGCTGTACCTGCTGTGCGGGCTGGCCCGGCACCGCCGGCTGCTGTCTCAGGAAGCGGCGGTCAAATACTTTCTGCTGGGCGCATTTTCGTCTGCCTTCTTCCTCTACGGCGTCGCGCTGCTGTACGGCGCCACCGATACGCTGTCGCTGACCGGCATCGCCAAAGCCCTGGCCGTCGACCACAACCGCTCGCTGGCGTTGACCGGTGTCGCGCTGCTGTCGGTCGGGCTGCTGTTCAAGGTCGGCGCGGTTCCCTTCCACTCCTGGATCCCCGACGTCTACCAGGGCGCTCCGACTCCGATCACCGGATTCATGGCCGCCGCCACCAAGGTCGCGGCCTTCGGCGCACTGTTGCGCGTCGTCTATGTCGCGCTGCCGCCGCTGCACGATCAGTGGCGACCGGTGCTGTGGGCCATCGCGATCCTGACCATCGCGGTCGGTACCGTCACCGCGGTCACCCAGACGGACGTCAAACGGATGCTGGCGTATTCGTCGATCGCGCATGTCGGCTTCCTGCTCACCGGTGTGATCGCCGACAACCCGGTCGGCCTGGCAGCGACGATGTTCTACCTGGTCGCCTACAGCTTCAGCACGGTGGGCGCATTCGCAGTCGTCAGCCTGATTCGCAACGCGCACGGTGAAGAAGACGCCACCACCGCGCACTGGGCCGGGCTGGGTCAGCGTTATCCCGTTGTGGGCCTGCTGTTTTCGATGTTCCTGCTGGCTTTTGCCGGCATCCCGCTGACCAGTGGCTTCATCAGCAAGTTCGCGGTGTTCTCGGCCGCGGCCAAGGGCGGAGCGGTGCCGCTGGTCATCGTCGGTGTCATCGGCAGCGCGGTCGCCGCCTACTTCTACGTCCGCGTGATCGTGCTCATGTTCTTCACCGAACCGCACGCCGAGCCGGTCCACGTCGTGATGCCCAGCTTCTGGAGCAAGGCGGCCATCGCGATCTGCGCGGCGATCACCATCGGATTGGGCATCTTCCCGCAGCCACTGCTCGATCTCGCCCGACAGGCCGCTCAGTTCCTGACGTGACCTCGCCGCTGGTTCTCAGTGACGACACCGGCCCGGTCCGGGTGTTGACCATGAACCGGCCCGAGAAGCGAAACGCGTTGAGCCCCGACCTGATCGGTACGCTCTACGCCGCTCTCCGCGAAGCCGACGACGACCCGTCGGTGCGGGCAGTGGTGCTCACCGGTGCCGACCCGGCGTTCTGCGCCGGCGTCGATCTCAAGGAGGCCCAGCGGCTCGGCTCGGTCTACTTCGAGCAGTTTCAGAACCAGAGTTGTATCCGTCAAACCGGCGAGATGCGCACGCCGATCGTGGGCGCGGTGAACGGAGCGGTGTTCACCGGCGGGCTCGAAATGGCTTTGGGCTGCGACTTTCTCATCGCTTCCGAGCGGGCGGTGTTCGCCGACACCCACGCGCGCGTCGGGATCCTGCCCGGCGGCGGGATGACGGCGCGACTCCCCCAGGTGGTCGGGGCGGCGATGGCGCGGCGGCTGTCGATGACCGGTGAGGTGATCGACGCGACGCGAGCCGAGAAAATCGGCCTGGTCACCGAAGTGGTGCCGCACAGCCGACTGCTGGCCAGGGCGGTCGAACTGGCCGCTCAGATCGCCGAAGTACCGGCGCCGATCATGGCCGGCCTCAAGAAGATCTACGTGACCGGCGCTGCGCCGATCACCGATCCGGCGCTGGCCGCCGAGCAGGCCATCGCCGGTGCGCAGACCCTCGACCGCGACGCCCTCGAAGGTCGCTACGCCGAGATCAGCGAGCGCAACCGTCGCCAGATCCAGTCTCAGCCGGATGCCAGCAGCGGGCTGTAGTCGGTCGGCGGGTCGACGAGATTCATTGAGCGATAGAGCTTTTCGCTCATAGCCGGGCTGGTCTCCGCGGCTGACAGCATCGCCTCACGGAAGTCCAGCAGTTCCTTGGAAGGGACGTTCTCCGGATCACCGTTGTTCATGTAGCGATCGTTGAATTGGTTCGACGCCCACATCGGGCCGATGTGCTCCGCAGTCGCCGCGAAGAAGCGCCGGCTCACGTCGACGTCCGACTCGGCCAGGCAATCCTGCAGCGACTTCGCTTCAAGCGCAGCCACCGTCATGCCTTGGCCGTAAATCGGATTGGTGCTGCAGATGGCGTCGCCGAACACCAGGAAGCCCTCGGGGAACCGGTCCATCTTGTCGTAGCGCCGCCACGTCGCTCCCGGATAGCGGAACACCGAGATCTCGCTGATGGCCTGGCCCCGCTTCAGCGCCCGCAACAGCGCCGGCGGTGCGAATTGTGTTGCCATCCGGATCATTCCGGTGAGGTCTTCGGGTGGCTCGTTGTCCGCGACGCGGGTCAACGTGAATATCCAGGTGTCGTGCTCGTAGACCGAGAACGCCCCGCCTGTCGGCTTTGTCGGCTCAGGGACGACGAAGGTCATCTTCTCCTTGATGATGCCCTCGGGGATGCGCATCAGCAGGCTGGCGTAGTTGGCGGTGGTCTTCGACTTCTCGATCACCGGCCGTTCGTAGCCCAGGTCTTCCAGGAAGGCGGGCGTTCGGGCACCGCGGCCCATCGCATCGACCACCAGGTCGGCGTCCAGTCGCCGTTCGGCTTGGGTCTCACGGTTGGAGATGACCACGCCGGTGACGCGCTGCGGGGTGGGCGCGATCGGCGCGACGAACTCGTGGCCGTCGAGGATCTCCACGTTGGCGATGGCGCTGACCCGGCGTCTGACGTGCGCTTCCAGCAGCGGGCGGCTCAGCAGATGCAGCGTCACCGCGGACGGGTCACTGAATTTGCCCGCACGGCTCAGCTCGTGACCGGCCACCCGGATCGACACCCGCGACATGTCGCCGTCGTCGCAGATCGCCGCGCCGTCGGCGACGGTCTCGTCGTGAATGCCGGGAAACAGTCGGTCGAGCTCCTGAGCACCACGGCTCCAGAGCACATGGAAGTGCCGGCTTTGCGGAACGCCCCGCCGATGGTCGACGTCGTCGTGCAGCTGGTCGCGTTCGATCACCGTCACCGCGTCGTAAAAGTCGCTGAGCACGCGGGCGGCGAGTAGGCCGCCCATTCCCGCACCACAGACGACAGCCCGCTCCCCCAGCTTGCCCACCGAATCGCCCCCTCGCCGATAGCCTGTTCGCCGACTCACCGTACCGAGATGGTTAAAAGATTAGGCCGAAACCACAAATGCGAGCGGTGAATCATGGTCACCGCCAAGGACGACTGTGAAACTCAGACGCCGGCTGCGGTCATCTCTTCGAGAGCCACCGCTGCCAGGTCGGGCCGCAGCACACTCAGCTCCTCGAGCTCCTCGTCCGCGCGCCGCTGCACCAAAAGCGGAATGAAACCCCGAACCCGGCTGCCCTGAAACTGCGAGTACACGTGGCGCACGACGGCGGCCACCTGAGCTGTCGGAAGAGCGGCGTATTTCTCGGCGAGGCGACGCTCGACGTCGCTGATCAGCGCCCGCTCTTCTTGCGGCATCCCGACATTGTTGTCCCCAACTCAATGCGGGTCAAGATGTGCACTAGCCGTCCTCGTCCCGCAGAAATGGCCGGGTCGCGAGCAGGTAGATCGCGAACACGGCGAACGGCGCCAGCAACGGCAACCACGGCAATCGCAGCGGAAAAGCGGTCGCGGCCAGCCCGACCAGCGTGAAACCCAGCGCCGATATCAGGGTCGCCGGGCTCACCGAATCAAGACCCACACCGCTGCTCGCGCTGTGCCGAAGCACCAGGTAGACCACCGCTGCCAGGCCCGCCACCGCGGCGACGACGGCGGTGGGGCCGGAGACGGCGATCGTCGCCACGGTCAGCAGGACGGCGAGCGTGGCGAGGGCGCGGACCATCGTCGCCCCGGCCACGGCGAGCGCGGCGGCCACCGCGAGTGAACGCGCTGTTCCGTGTGTACCGACACCGGCGGCAGCCACCATCAAAAATCCGCACGCCGTCGACAGCAGGTATGCCACGACGACCGATCCGCGCCTCGTCACCGGCGCGCCGCCAGCCGTCGACGGCGATCGGGCACCGCTTGCATGGACTGGTCGAGGGTCCGGTCCGGCAGCCAGGGCACCACGTCGACGCCGACGGTGGCCATGTCGCGATACATCGCCGACCGCTGCAGGGCCCAGATCCGGGCCACCAGTGGATCTTGAGCAACGCGGAACGGGACACCCTGAAGCACGTCGACTGCGACAACGACGTGACCGCGACGCCGTAGGTCGATCAGCGCCAACGCGAACTCGGTGTCGAGCAGCGTCGAGAATCCGACGACGATCGCCCCCGACGGTATGGCCGCTCTTGGCGCCAATGTTCCTGTCGTGCTTTCGAATTCGTCACCCGCGCTCAGCACCGCGTCGAGTATGCGATAGAACTGCCGCTGGCCGATATCGGCACCGAGCCAGCGGGGCCGGTGGCCCCCGAGCGCGACGATGCCGGCCCGGTCGCCGTTGCGCAGCGCGGTCTGCACGACCTGAGCGGCGCCGCGGACAATCCGCTCGGTGGCCTCGGTCGCGGGCCCGGCGGGCTGCGGGTAGCCGTCGATCAATACCACTACGTCCGCGGAGCGGTCGGTCAGCCGCTGGGTCACGTGTAACCGCCCGCGGCGGGCGCTCACCGGCCAGTTGATCGTGCGCAGTTGATCACCCGGCACGTAGGTCCGGATGTCGGCGTACTCGACGCCGCGACCGAGGTGCCGGGTCAGGTGAGTGCCCAGCCGGTCCAGCAGTTCCGTCGGCGGCAGTGTCGTCGGCTGGGGCGGCGTCATCGGAAACACGATGACTTCGGCCGCGTCGACAGTCCCCGACCCGGCCAGCAGTCCGCCGTGCGCGACGACCTCGACCGAGGTGCGCACCGGGTAGCGGCCCCACCGTTGCGCACTGATGACCACCGTCTGGCGCTGCCCAGGTGTCGCCTCGAGCCTCAGGCCCGGCACCGACGACGCCGTCAGTCGCGTTGCGGTACCCGGTGTTTCAGTGCTGGTCCACAGCGTCAGCTGCATCTCCTCGGCTTCGAAGCAACGCTGCGAACCCGGTTCGGCATGGACGCTGACTCTCGGCAGGGGTCGTTGCCAGCTGACCGAGCACAGCACACCGAGAAGAGGAGCGGCGAAGGCGACCAGTTGCCAGCATGAACCGATCAGGCCGACAGCCAGGGCCAGCGCAGCGGAGGTGGCGATCGCCCGCGTCAATGACGATGCGCGCCAATGTAGCTCGAACTCCCGAACCTCGACCACACCGACCTACTGTGACCCACCGTGCGTTCGGGGCACCGGCAATCGCCGTAACAGTTCCCCGATGATGTCCGACCCCTGGATTTTTCGGACCCACATCTCCGGCCGCAACGTGATCCGGTGCGCGACCGCAGGCGGCGCAAGCGCTTTGATGTCTTCGGGGATCACGTAGTCACGGCCGAGCAGCAGGGCGCGGGCCCGCGCCAGCTGCACCAGATCGAGTTCCGCCCGGGGGCTTGCGCCGACCGCCACCTGGGGGTGGTGGCGGGTTGCGGCGGCCAGCGACACCACGTAGTTCAGCACGTCCTCATGCACGCTCACCTGTTCGACGGACTCGCGCATCGCCAGCAGATCATGGTGGTCCACAACCTGATTGACCGTCGGCTCGATCGATCCACGATCGAGGCGCCGCCGCAGCATCGACACCTCGTCGCGTTCGGAGAGGTAGCGCAACTCCAGGCGCACGGCGAAGCGGTCCAGCTGCGCCTCCGGCAGCGGGTAGGTGCCCTCGTACTCGATCGGGTTGTCGGTGGCCAACACGATGAACGGTTGCGGCAGCGGGTGCGTGACACCGTCGATGCTGACCTGACGCTCCGCCATCGCCTCCAGCAGCGCCGCCTGGGTCTTGGGTGGCGTGCGGTTGATCTCGTCGGCCAGCAGCAGGTTGGTGAAGATCGGGCCGGCACGGAAATCAAAACGGCCCGACTGCATGTCATAGACCGTCGAGCCGAGCAGATCCGCCGGCAACAGGTCGGGGGTGAACTGCACCCGGGTGAAATCCAGCCCGAGCGCAGCGGCGAAAGACCGCGCGATCAGTGTCTTACCGAGGCCCGGCAGGTCTTCGATCAGCACATGCCCGCTCGCGAGCACCGTGGTGAGAATCAGCGTGAGCGCCGCGCGCTTGCCCACCACCACCTGCTCGATCTCGTCGAGCACCGCGGTGGCGCGGGCCATCGTCGATTCCGCGGTCTCCGAGGTCATATCCGATATTTACCCCTTGTCATACCTGCTCAAGCCGCTCCAGGATTTCCTCCAGCATCGCCCGGCCCGGCCCGGGCTCGCCGGCCCCGGTGCGCGACACGTTGTTGGGGTCCACCCACGCCCACAGTTCCGGGCCGAAAAGCGTTCGCCCGGTGGCATCGAAAGCCACCGGATCCTTGGCCTGCTTCTGCCTGGCCGCCATCCCGAATCGTCGCGCCAGCATCGGGCGCAGATGCCGGTCCCAGTCGGCTCGGGTCGATTCCGACCGGTGGATCAGCGTCTCGGTCCGCGACAGCCAGCTGCGCAGCGTTTCCTCGAGGGCATTCGGGATCTCGGGCGGCGGCGACGGGACATCGCGACCGAGGACCTGCCGGACGTTGACCAACGCGAAGAGCGCCGCCACACCCGCCAGCCAGAGCACCAGGCGACGGTCGTGCAGCGACAGCGCGGTCAGCTCGGCACACAGCACGACCGAAACCCCGAGTGCGATCAGTCTTTTCACACCGAGCTCCGCATGTCGGCAAGCACCAGCTGTAGGACGTCGGCTGCACGGCCACGATGCGTCTCGGTCATCACGTGCGGACTGAACCGCGCCTCTTCGAAAAGGCTGACCAGTTCGGTCGCGGTGTCGATATGCAGCGCATCGTGTTCGACGGCGCGGGCCAAAACCTCTGTCGGAGTGTCGAAATCCTGCGGTGCGGCTCCGGGGAAACGCCCGAGCTCGCGCTCCATCGCCGCGTAACACGCGATGATCGCCTGGCGTGGTTCGCGATCGGGGTCTTCCACCTCGGCCAGGCCGCTCTCGGCTGCCCGAGCCAGCGAGCTGGTCGCCGGGGTGACGGGCGCCGGTTCACCGGGAGCCTGAGTCGCCGTGCCCGGCGGTCCGGCGGCCCGGCGTCGCCGGGAGACCACGGCGCTGGCGACGAGCATCACCAGTAGAGCCACCGTGCCGGCGATCAGATAATGCAGCACGTCGCGGTCGACCCCGCCGTCCTTGGATTCCGACGGTCGGACGGCCTCACCCGTCGGCGGAACGGCTGCTGACGGCGGGCGTGACGGCGGCTGATCGATCTGGTGCGGGCCGAGGTACCTCGCCAGCAGCCACAGCAGGACCAACCAGACCAGGAGCACTGCCGCGCCGATCAGCAGCACCCGCCAGGCGGGCCGGCCACTACTGCCGGCGAATCTCCTGGGCATCGGGCTGGCGCTGCTCGCCACCCGGCGCGGATCGCGCAGTCGGGCAATCAGCGCCGCGGCGACGATCGCCAGCGACAGACCGAGCAGGGCGGCGACGTAGATCAGCGATGCGCTGCTGTGGGGCGGCACCCGCTCGACGCGCTGAGCGCCGGGGAGGTAGCCGCGCAACGATGCGGCGATGGCAATCAACAGCACGATCACGGCGACCACGCGGCCAGTCGCCTTGTCCAAGATCGGCACACCACTCGACAAGTGCCCATCGTGGCATGGAAAAGAGGTCGACGGCCACCGATCGGTCAGTCCCGTCGGACGCGGCTCAGTCGGGCTCGGCGATGCGCGCCAGCCGGTCCAATGACGCCTGCAGCATGGCGCTCGTCGTGCTGCGGGCATGGACCACCCGTTTCGGGTCGGTCAACCGCGACCAGTCGTAGGTGTGCGTGACCCGGGTGCGGGTGTCGCTCACCGGGTCCAGCTCCCAGCGCCACAGATGTCCGGGCGGCCGCTGACCGACCTCGGACGGGGTCCAGGCGATGAGACGGCCCTCACTGAATTCGACGACTAGGTTCTCGCGTATTCCACCGTTGGTCAGCGTCATGGCGAAGCGGTCACCGATCGCTCGGACCCGTTGTCCACGTGCGGCATTGGCGAGGTTGTCGTTGCCGTCCCAACGCGGCTGCTGTTCCGGGTCGGCGATCAGCGCGAAGATCTCGTCGGCGGTGGCGGCAATCTCGCGGCTCGCGCTCACCACCCGCGGTGTGTCGTCGGACATAGCCCGATCCAAGCACTCAGCCTCGGCGGTAGTCCGCGAGGTAGGACGGCAGCGGGATGGCCGGATCGAGATCGTCGGCAGGAATCGGCGATCCCGGTTGCAGGGTGAGCGGGAGCACCCCGGCCCAGTGCGGCAGCGTGAGGTCTTCTTGGTCGTCGACCGGACCGCCGGTGCGCACCTTGGCCGAGACCTCCACGAGGTCGAGAGCGAGCACGGCCGTCGCCGCGAGCTCGCGGGCGCTGGGCGGCCTGCTGTCGGCGGATCGACCGGACGCCACGTGATCGACGACGGCCGCCAGGGCACGCCGCTTTTCCTCGACGTCACGGACCAACCGGGCGTTGCCGATTGCGACCACCGATCGGTACTCCAGCGAATGGTGCATCCCCGAGCGGGCCAGAACCAGCCCGTCGACCAGCGTCACGGTGACGCACACCGGTAATCCGCCGGGCGCACCGGCGGCCGCCAGCATCGGTCCGCTGCCGGTCGATCCGTGCAGGTAGAGCGTCTCGTCCAGGCGAGCGTGCAGCGTCGGCAGCACCATCGGGTCGGCGTCACCGACGACGCCCACGTGGCAGATCAGCGCCTCGTCGAGGATGCCGTGGACGGTGGCGCGGTCGTATCGGGCGCGTTCGCGGTACCGGGTGGGCACGGTGCGCGCCGTGGGGGCGTAAGCCTGGTCCGCCGTCATGGTTGCCCTCGCTTTTGCACTAGTACATACTAGATTATGTGCCAGAACAATACATCATCCAGGGAACCGGCGCCGAGTCGATTGCGTCTGACGTCGAAACGGCGATATCGACTGGCGCTATGGGGCCTGGTGCCGAACTGCCATCGATCCGCGATCTGGCCGCGGACCTCGGCGTGAACCCGAACACGGTGGCCGCCGCCTATCGCCTGCTACGTGAACGCGGTGCCGTCGAGACCGCCGGCCGACGCGGTACCCGGGTGCGCGATCGCCCGGCGACCAGTCCCCGCTCGCTGCGCGGCATCTCCGTCCCTCCGGGAGCGCGCGACCTGTCCACCGGCAATCCGGACCCGGCCCGGTTACCGGTTGCCCGGTCGAGCTCCCGCCGGAAAACACCTGTGCTGTACGGGGATCCGCCGATCTCGGCGGAAGTCGGCGAATACGCGGGTGTCTCGCTGACCGCCGACGGCATCCCGGCGGACCACATCGCCGTGACAGCAGGAGCTCTGGACGGCATCGAACGCGTGCTCAACGCCCGACTGCGGCCGGGCGACCGGGTGGCGGTCGAAGACCCGGGATGGGCAAACCTGTTGGATCTGCTGGCTGCGATGGGGTTTTCCGCCGAGCCGATGCGGGTGGACGACGACGGGCCACTGACCGCGGAGGTAGATCGGGTACTGCGGCGCGGCGTGCGGGCAATCGTGCTGACCAGCCGCGCCCAAAATCCCACCGGCGCCGCGATATCGGTCGAACGTGCGAAGTCTCTGCGTTCGCTGCTCGTCGACCACGACGACGTGTTGCTGATCGAGGACGACCACTGCGCCGGTATCGCCGGGGTGCCATTGCAGTCGCTGGCCGGCACCACCCGCCACTGGGCATTCGTGCGTTCGGCCGCCAAGGCTTACGGCCCCGATCTGCGATTGGCGATACTGGCCGGTGACCAGCGCACGATCGAGCGGGTGAACGGGCGACTACGCCTGGGTCCCGGCTGGATCAGCCACGTCTTGCAGGACTTGGCGGTCAGCCTGTGGGCCGACGAGGCCGCCACCCGGACCGTGCACGACGCCGAAGTCGCGTACGCCCGCAACCGCGAGCTGCTGGTCGCAGCGTTGTCCGATCGCGGCGTGCCGTCGCACGGCCGGTCCGGCCTCAACGTCTGGATACCGGTTGCCGACGAAACAGTGTCCATCACAGCACTATTGACCGCGGGCTGGGCAGCGGCCGCAGGCGCGCGCTTTCGGATCGACAGTCGACCGGGAATGCGGATCACCATCTCGGGGCTCGACACCGCCGACGTCGACGCGCTGGCCGACGCGGTTGCCGATGCGGTGCGCACCGTCGGTCGCGGAAGCGTGTAGTGCAGACCGCCCGCGACGTTCCCGGCCCGCCGGACGTGGCGGCCTACAACCCGAACGCGCCGAAGCTGCCGTCCAGCACCTGCAGATGACCGATCGTCCGGCCGGTGACCACCGTCGGATCAACCAGAACCAGCTCGGCGGCTGCCCGGGCGAACTCCTCCGCGGTCGACACCTCGTCGAACTCGCGGGCGTAGAACGAAAGCCCTGGCGTCATAATCGCTTTCGACGGCGACAGCGCATTGACTGCAATGTTGTGCGGTGCCAGATCGTATGCGGCGCAGGAGGTCAGGTGCTCCAGTGCGGCTTTCGATCCGCCATAGCCGGGTAGCACGCCGGCACCGCGATCGGAATACGGTCCGTCGCCCGGAAGCCGGGAGGCGACCGAGCTGATGTTGATGATCGAGCCGACGCCCGCACTCATCATGTCTGGAGCGACCAGCTGGATCAGCTCATACGTGGCGAACACCGCGATCTCGAAGTGTCGGCGGTACGCGCTCAGCGGCGTGCCGAGCACCGGTGGGAAGTCCGCTTTCACTCCACCTCGTTGCACCGTCACGGGCTTGGCGCGGGCCTGGTCTCCCGGCCTGGGCGGACGACCCGGCGCGGTGAATGCCGCATTGTTCACCAGTATCGTGATCGGGCCCAGCGCATCTCGTGCTTCACCGACCAGCCGGGCGATGTCGTCGCGGTCGAGCAGGTCGGCCCGGATCGCCTGGGCGCGGCCGCCGGCCGCCTCGATGTCCGCGACCGTCTGCCCGATGGTGCCGGGAAGCCTTTCGTCCCAGACACTTTCGGTGCGCCCGACAACGGCGACAGCTGCGCCGTCGGCTGCCAGCGCCAGCGCGATTTCGCGACCCAGGCCTCGGCTCGCGCCGGTGACGATCGCCGACCGCCCGTCCAGTCGTCCTGTCACCGGCCCGACCCTACCTCTCGGGTCACCCCGTGCACGAGGATCGCGGTGGTCTGGTCCACCCAGGCGTCATCGAGCGGTTCGTCGGGGCTCAACAGCATGCGCAACAACGTGGACCCGCCGATCAATTCGATCAGCCGCTCCGGATCGACGTCCGGATGCACCTCGCCGCGGTCGACCGCTTCGCTGAGTCGCACCTGCACCGTCGTGAACAAACCCGCGAACCGCGACATCACCCGGGCGTTCAACTCCGGGTCGGCACTCATGTCGGCGACCAGACCGGGCAACGCGGCACGGACCACCGGGGTGGTGAACACGTCGCGGGCGGCCGCGATCATGGCCCGCAGATCGGCGGCCATGCCCCGGGTCGGACCGACCAGCGCCGTCGGCGCGACCGGGAACGCGGCCTCGTGCACCAACTCGGCCTTGCTCGACCACCGCCGATACAACGCCGTCTTCGTCGTGCCGGCCCGCTCGGCGACCGCGGCCAACGTCAGATTCGAATATCCAATTTGCACAAGCAGATCCGCGGTCGCCGTCAATATGGCAGCGTCGATACGCGGGTCCCGGGGCCGTCCGGCACCTGAAACCTTGTCAACCGCGGATGGGTCTGCTTTCATAACGCTACCCACCGTATCGTAATTGCCTCATGAAGGAGGCGCCCTGTGCCCAATGAACCCGTCCTCGACCAGGTCGACCGGCTCCAGCGTTCGAGCCGCGACGTGACGACCCTGCCGGCGGTGATGTCGAAATGGCTGTCCACCGTCCTGCCTGGCGGGGCAACACCACAGGTCACGGTCGAAAGCGGCATCGACTCGACCGGCATGTCCTCGGAGACCATCATTCTGACCGCCCGCTGGGACTCCGACGGTGAGCCGGTCGAACAGAAGTTGGTGGCCCGCGTCGCGCCGACCGCCGAGGACGTCCAGGTGTTCCCGACGTATCGCCTCGACCACCAATTCGACGTCATCCGCAAGGTCGGCGAGCTGACCGACGTGCCTGTACCGCGGGTGCGCTGGCTGGAATCCACCGGAGAAGTACTGGGAACGCCGTTCTTTCTGATGGACTACGTCGACGGCGAGGTCCCGCCCGATGTCATGCCCTACACCTTCGGTGGCAACTGGTTCGCCGATGCGCCCGTCGAACGCCAGCGTGAACTGCAGGACGCGACCGTGGGTGTGCTGGCCTCACTGCACGCAATTCCGAACGCCGACAAGACTTTCGGATTCCTGGCCGACGGCCAGCACGGTGACACCGCGCTGCGACGCCATGTCAACTGGGTGAGGTCGTGGTACGACTTCGCGGTACCCGATATCGGTCGATCGCCGTTGCTCGAGCGGACCTTCACCTGGCTGGAGGACAACTGGCCGCAGGACGCCGACACGAACGAACCGGTGCTGCTGTGGGGTGATGCGCGTGTGGGCAACGTGCTCTACCGCGACTTCCAGCCGGTGGCCGTGCTCGACTGGGAAATGGTGACACTCGGCCCGCGCGAGCTCGACGTCGCGTGGATGATCTTCGCTCACATGGTCTTTCAAGAACTGGCCGGCCTGGCGACCTTGGACGGCCTGCCGCAGGTGTTGCGCGAGGAGGATGTCCGCGCCACCTATCAGCAGCTCACCGGCGTTGACCTCGGCGAGCTGCATTGGTTCTACGTGTACTCCGGGGTGATGTGGGCGTGCGTGTTCATGCGCACCGGTGCGCGCCGAGTCCACTTCGGCGAGACCGAGAAACCCGACAGCGTCGAGTCGTTGTTCTACCACTCAGGGCTGATGAAGCGTTTGATCGGAGAGGATCACTGATGCCGCACTCACTGGGCCCGCTCGACGAATTCCCGGTCCACCAGGTCCCGCAGCCCATCGCGTGGCCCGGTTCCTCGGACCGGAACTTCTACGATCGCTCCTACTTCAACGCCCACGACCGCACCGGGGACATCTTCGTCATCAGCGGCATCGGGTACTACCCCAACCTCGGGGTGAAAGACGCATTCCTGCTGATCCGACGCGGAGATTCCCAGACCGCCGTGCACCTGTCCGACGCGATCGACCAGGACCGGTTGAACCAGAACGTCAACGGCTACCGGGTCGACGTCATCGATCCACTGCACAAACTGCGGATCGTGCTCGACGAAACCGAGGGCATTGCAGCCGATCTCACCTGGGAAGGGCTGTTCGATGTCGTCCAGGAGCAGCCGCACCTGATGCGCTCCGGCAACCGGGTGACGCTGGACGCGCAACGCTTCGCCCAACTCGGCAGTTGGAGCGGTCGAATCGTGGTGGACGGCAAGGAAATTGTGGTCGACCCGGCCACCTGGATCGGTAGTCGTGACCGGTCCTGGGGCATCCGGCCGGTTGGCGAGGCCGAACCGGCCGGACGTCCGGCCGACCCGCCGTTCGAGGGCATGTGGTGGCTGTATGCGCCGATGGCGTTCGAGCAGTTCACCATCGTGTTGATCATCCAGGAGGAGCCCAACGGGTTCCGCTCGCTCAACGACTGCACCCGGATCTGGCGCGACGGCCGCGTCGAACAGCTGGGCTGGCCACGGGTGAAGATCCATTACCGTTCGGGTACAAGGATTCCCACCGGCGCGACAATCGATGCGACGGCACCGGACGGCACACCGGTGCACTTCGATGTCGAGTCCAAGCTGCCGGTGCCGATTCACGTCGGCGGCGGCTACGGCGGCGACTCCGACTGGCTGCACGGCATGTGGAAAGGCGAGAAGTTCGTCGAGAGGCTGACGTACGACATGACCGATCCGGCGATCATCGGCCGGTCAGGTTTCGGAGTCATCGACCACGTCGGGCGTGCGGTATGCCGCGACGGCGACGCGGAGCCGGTTGAGGGTTGGGGCCTCTACGAGCACGGCGCACTGGGTCGACATGACCCGTCGGGCTTCACGGACTGGCTGACGGTTGCGCCCTAACGCAATTCGTCGATGATCGCCGCCAGCGTCTGCAGACCGAGCGGCGCAGCCTGGTAGAGGCAGACGGTGTCGGCCACGCCGTCGACCCGGTCCCGGATGTGCCGGGCGACGTCGGCAGGAGACCCGCAGGCGGCGATCGTGTGCAGGACCTCGTCGTCGATCAACCCGCCCATCTCCTCCCAACGCCCCTGCTTGGACAGCGCATTGAGTTCGGGCTGCAGATCCTGCCAGCCGTGGGCTGCCAGCACCGGTTGGTAGGCCGGCGTCGATCCGTAGAACGCCAGCAGCGCCCGCGTCCGGGCGTGCGCCGCTTCGAGTTCGGCGTCGGTGTCACCTGCCGAGACGATGATCTCGGGCAGCACGGTGAAATCCTGGCGGCCCGCCGCCGCCAGCCCCTCCCGCACTCTCGGCATGGTGTGCTCCTGAAGATATCGCTTCGAGCCGAAGGGCATCACCAGGAGACCGTCGGCGTGCTGCGCAACAGCGGTTGTCAGCCGCGGCCCGAGCGCTCCGACGTAGATCGGCGGCGGACCATGCGGATTCGGTCCCGGGTTGAAGGTCGGCGTCATCAAGGTGTGCCGGTAGTAGTCGCCGCGAAAGTCCAACCGCTCCCCGGAATTCCAGGCCGCGAAGATCGCCCGCAGCGCCGCGATGAGCTCGGTCATCCGGGCCACCGGTTTGTCGAATTCGGCGCCGAAGCGCTTTTCGATCTGCGCACGGATCTGTGTTCCCAATCCGAGGATGAACCGGCCCGAGCTCAGCAGCTGGTGGTCGTTGGCCTGATGGGCCAGGTGAATCGGATTGCGCGGGAACGCAATAGCCACATTCGTCATCAAGTCCAGGTCGGGCACGGTCGCGGCCAGCGTCAGCGGCGCAAAGACGTCGTGCGGCCCCTCGAACGTCGCGACGCCGGTGGCTCCCGCATCGCGCAGCTCCCGAGCCCGCTCCGCCGCGTCGGCCAGTCCGTATAGAGCTGTGAAGACTTTCAGGGATCCGCCTTCCGACATCGCGGGCGGTGTCAACGGGCGCCGTCCGCCTGCGGGGTGAGTTGGGCCGTCGAACGCTGACACTACCCAGCATCGATGGGGTTGACTGAGGGGCATGCCTGACACGAACTGGACTGTCGATGTCGTCGTCGTGGGAGCTGGTTTCGCCGGACTCACGGCCGCCCGCGAGCTCAATCAGCGCGGCCACGACGTCTTGGTGCTGGAGGGTCGCGACCGGGTCGGCGGCCGGTCCTACACCGGCCACGTCGCCGGCATCCCGGTCGACATGGGCGGCACCTTCGTCGGCCCGACCCAGGACGCCGTGCTCAAGCTTGCCGCGGACCTGGGCATCACCACCGTCCCGACCTATGACGACGGGGCCAATCTGATCCGGTGGCGCGGCGCGGTGCGCTCCTACCGCGGCACCATCCCGCGGTTGTCGCTGGGCGGTCTGCTCGATCTCGGCCGCGTGCGTTGGCAATTCGAACGCATCGCGCGGACCGTCCCGCTGACCGAGCCGTGGACGGCGCGGCGCGCCGCCCGGCTGGACAGTCAATCGCTGGGTCAGTGGTTGCGGTCGGTGCGCGCCGGCAGCACCACCCGTGACCTGTTGGCGATCATGGCGCGGGTGACGTGGGGTTGCGAGCCCGACGACGTGTCGATGCTGCACGCGGCCCGCTACGCCCGCGCGGCCGGTGGCCTGGACCGGATGCTGGACGTCGAAAACGGAGCGCAGCAGGATCGCTTCGCCGCGGGCACGCAGCACATCGCCGACACCGCGGCCGCCGAACTCGGTGACCGGGTGGTGTTGGAGGCCCCCGTACGACGCATCGACTACCGTGCCGACGGAGTCACCGTCATCAGCGAAAAAGGCCGGGCTGCAGCAAGATTCGTCGTCGTAGCCGTCCCCCCGGAGCACTGGGACGCCATCGAGTTCAGCCCGGCGCTGCCGGCCGAGCACCGACAACTGCCACAGCTATGGCCCCAAGGCCGGCTGAGCAAGGCCTACGTCGCCTACCCCACGCCGTTCTGGCGCGACAAAGGACTGTCGGGCGAATCGCTCTCCGACACCGGTCCGGTGTTCATCACCTTCGATGTCAGCCCCCAGCCCGAAGGGCCGGGAATTCTGCTGGGATTCGTCGACTCCCGCGAGTTCGACCAGCTACCGGACGAGCAGCGTCGGGAACGGGCACTGGAGTGCTTCGCGGCCCTGTTCGGCGAGGAAGCGCGCACGCCACTCGACTACGCCGATCATCGTTGGGGCGCCGAGGAATTCGCACCTGGCGGACCGACCGCCGCGGTACCGCCGGGTTCGTGGACCCGCTTCGGTCCGCTGCTGCGGCGCCCGGTCGGCCCGATTCACTGGGCCGGTACCGAGACCGCCGACGAGTGGACCGGATTCCTCGACGGTGCGGTGCGTTCCGGGCAGCGGGCCGCCGCCGAGGTCGCCGCCGGGCTACAGAGCGCGTCGCAGCGTCACTGACTCCGCGAGTGCGCGCAGTTCCCGGTTGACCTCCATCGGCCGTTCCAGCATCGAGCAGTGGCCTCCGGGCAGCTCCACCAGGCCGACCAAATTCGGTGCAGCAGCGGCGATCCGGCGGGATTGGACCAACGGTGTCAGCCGGTCGCGCTGACTGGCGATCACCAGGGTGGGCACGGTCAGGCCCCTGAGGTCGATGTGCTTGCGGCCCATGGCATCTACGAGCGCCTTGCCGCAGCCGCCGCGACCGGCCGGCGAGGTAGCGCTGAACAGCTCGTTGATCAGCGCGCCGACCGCCCGGTCGGCGTCTGCCCCAACCGCGAGCATCGAGATCATCTGGTGGCTGACGCGACGGGCCAGCGGCGGGACCGCGAACGAGCCGAACGTGCCGATCAAGGCGCGTCCGCCCAAGATCCGCGCGGCCGCCAGCGGCGCCGGCACCCCCAGTAACTGCACCTCGCGCAGCAGGTCGCCGGTGGTGGTGTTGATCAGTGCGACGGCGTCGGCACGCGACGCGACCTTGTGCCGGTACTGGTCGGACCAGGCGGCGATGGCCATCCCGCCCATCGAATGCCCCGCGACGAGGGCACGTTCACCCGGCGCCAGCGTGGCGTCGAGGACCGCGTCGACGTCGGCCGCGAGGTGACTGAGGCTGTAGCCGCCACGCTTCGGGGTACCGCTACGCCCGTGGCCACGGTGGTCGAATGCGATCACCCGGTATTCGCGTGCCAGGTCCGCGATCTGATAGGTCCACGCGCGAATCGCACAGGTGATGCCGTGCGCGAGGACGATCGGATAGCCGTTGTCGGGGCCGAATATTTCGGTGTGCAGGCGAGTCCCGTCGGCGGACCGCACCTCGGCAATGCGACTGGGAGGAAGATCCACCGCCAGAGCGGCGCGTTTGCGGGTCGACAGCAAAGTACTCATGGGCGCTCCCGTCGGATGCGGCGTCGTTGCCGCGTTCGCAGAGTGTATCGGTCCGGACTACCCCGCCGTGGCCGGAAAATAACCCTGGCGACATTTTCTTCTGCTCGGCTCTCGACGATCCGGAGCGGCCAGACCGCGTCGGCGGTCAGCGCGCTGCGGCCATGTGCAGCAGAGATCTGATTTCGAGACGTCCCGGCGCGCAGCGGCCATAGACTCGGGCGATCGGGCTGAAATCGTGGACGCAGAATCGGAGAGCGGAGAAATCATGAGCACCATCGAGGCGGATGCAAAGACGCAGACACCGTCCGAGCCGGACTCGCAGCGGAGCGCATTCGAACGCGACGTCGCCGCGACGCAGGCCTATCTGGACAGTCCCCGCTTCGACGGCATCACCCGGCTCTACTCCGCGCGCCAGGTCGTCGAGCAGCGCGGCACCATCCCGTCGGACTACATCGTCGCCCGCGAAGCCGCCGAGGCTTTCTACCCGCGGCTGCGCGAGCTGTTCGCTCAGAAGAAGAGCATCACCACCTTCGGCCCCTACTCGCCCGGGCAAGCCGTGACGATGAAGCGAATGGGGATCGAGGGCATCTACCTCGGTGGGTGGGCGACCTCCGCCAAAGGCTCGATCAGCGAGGATCCCGGACCCGACCTGGCCAGCTATCCACTCAGCCAGGTGCCCGACGAGGCCGCGGGCCTGGTCCGCGCGCTGTTGACCGCCGATCGCAACCAGCAGTACCTGCGACTGCGAATGAGCGAGGCGCAACGCGAACGGACGCCGGCGGTCGACTACCGGCCCTTCATCATCGCCGACGCGGACACCGGCCACGGTGGCGATCCGCACGTTCGCAACCTGGTCAAACGTTTCGTCGAGGCGGGCGTGCCGGGATATCACATCGAAGACCAGCGGCCCGGCACCAAGAAGTGTGGCCACCAGGGCGGCAAGGTGCTGGTGCCGTCGGACGAACAGATCAAGCGTCTCAACACCGCCCGCTTCCAGCTCGACATCATGCGGGTACCGGGCATCATCGTCGCGCGCACCGACGCCGAGGCGGCCAACCTGCTCGACAGCCGCGCCGACGAACGTGACCAACCGTTCCTGCTCGGCACGACGAACCTGAAGATCCCGTCGTACAAGTCGTGTTTCCTGGCGATGGTCCGCCGCTTCTACGAGTCCGGTTTCACAGAGCTCAACGGCCACCTGCTCTACGCGCTGCCCGACGCGCAGTACGCCACCGCCGACGCCTGGCTGGAGCGCAACGGCATCGTCGAGCTGATCACCAAGGCCGCCGGCACACCGGATCACGCGCAGGAATCGATCGACGCCGTGTTCGACGAGATCGAGTCGAAATTCGTCGACGCCTGGCAGCTCGACGCAGGCCTGATGACCTACGGCGAGGCCGTTGCCGAACTGCTCGAATTCAACGCCAACGACGGCGAATCCATTGACATGAGCGCCGACGAGTGGCGGGCGTTCGCCCAGCGGGCTCCGCTCTACACCGCCCAGCAGAAGGCGAAGGAGTTGGGCGTCAACGTGTCCTGGGACTGCGAGCTGGCCAAGACACCGGAGGGCTACTACCAAATCCGGGGCGGCATCCCCTACGCGATCGCCAAATCCCTTGCCGCCGCACCATTTGCCGATCTGCTCTGGATGGAGACCAAGACGGCAGATCTTGTCGACGCCCGCGAATTCGCCGAGGCGATCCATGCGCAGTTCCCCGACCAGATGCTGGCCTACAACCTCTCGCCGTCGTTCAACTGGGACACCACCGGCATGACCGATGACGAGATGCGGGCGTTTCCCGAGGAACTCGGCAAGATGGGCTTCGTCTTCAACTTCATCACCTACGGCGGCCATCAGATCGACGGTGTGGCGTCCGAGGAGTTCGCGACCTCGCTGCGCCAAGAAGGCATGCTCGCGCTGGCTCGCCTGCAGCGCAAGATGCGACTGGTCGAATCGCCTTACCGCACACCGCAAACGCTGGTCGGTGGACCGCGCAGCGATGCCGCGCTCGCCGCTTCGTCCGGTCGGACCGCGACCACGAAGTCGATGGGTGAAGGGTCCACACAGCATCAGCACCTGGTCCAGACCGAGGTGCCCAAGAAGCTGCTCGAGGAGTGGCTGGCGCTGTGGGGCGACCACTACAAGATCGGCGAGACGCTGACGGTACGGCTGCGCCCGCGCCGGGCCGGCTCGGACGTACTGGATCTGGGCATCTACGGCGACAACGCCGACGAGCCGCTCGCCAATGTCGTCGTCGACCCGATCAAGGACCGGCACGGGCGCAACATCCTCACGGTGCGCGACCAGAACACGTTCGCCGAGAAGATGCGGCAGAAGCGGTTGATGGACGTCATCCACCTGTGGCTGATCCACCGGTTCAAGCCGGAGATCGTGTACTACGTGACGCCGACCGAGGACAACATCTATCAGACCGAGAAGATGAAGTCGCACGGCATTTTCAGCAACGTGTATCAGGAGGTCGGTGAGATCATCGTCGCCGACGTGAACCAGCCGCGTATCGACGAGTTGCTGGCATCCGATCGTGAGGCGCTGAAAAAGCTGATCGCCAAACAGGATTGAGTTCTGCTGAGGTGACCGGCAGGCCGGCCATTCCCTTCCTGAAGCCGACGGCTCAGGAATGGGGGAAGGTGTTCGGTGTCAGCCTGGTGGTGGTCTACCTGTTGTCGATCCCGTTGACCTGGTTCTTCATTCAGCAATCAGGTATGGGCTTCAAGAGGGGCGACAATCTTTCGGCCGGCGACGTGCTCGGTGGCATCCTGATGCTCTGCCTGTTGTGGGCGCCGCCGACCTGCCTATACCTGTCGTGGGCGTTGATTCCGTTGGCCGCGCTCGGCGCCTTCATGACGGCCGGCATTCGCAAGGGTCGCCTCAGGGGCTAGCCGACCAACTCGGGGTGGAACTTCGTCGCCATACGGCGAAGACCGTCCTGCCAGTCGACCGTTCCGGCACCGACCAACTCGTGCATGCGGGACGCGTCGGTCGGATTGCCGCGCAACGCCTGCGGGCTCTCCTCGAACACCGGATCCTTGCCGACCAGCGAGCCGAGGTAGCGGCACCAGTCCTGCAGGCTGACCGTCTGCTCGCCGCACCAGTTGACGGTGGTTGCCGGAACCGATGCGGCAGCGAGCAGCTTGGGGATGGTCGCGATGATGTCGTCTTCGTGAATTGGGTTGTAGCTGGCCGGAATTCCAGCCGGCACCGGGATCGGGATGCCGGCGAGCATCATCTCCATGTGGTAGAACGGCCAACCCCCGTTGTCACCGTAGGGAACGTTGAGCCGGGCGATGACGGTCGGCACCCCGAGCGCTCGCGCCATGCTCCGGGCGACCACCTCGCCGGCGATCTTGGAGATGGAATAAGTGGGAAACAGCGGTTTGTGGTTGTCGCCCAGTGCGGATCGCTCCGTTCGGGGCTCGTCGTCCGGCGGGTCGTAGACAGCCGCCGAGGAACAGTGCAGGAACCCCTTGGCACTGCGACAGTGCGCCATCAGCAGGCCGACCGATTCGGCATTGGCGCCCAGATCCTTGTCCCAGTCACCACTTTTCGCCACCGCCAGATTGAGCACGTAGTCGAAATCTGAAGGCAGACCGTCGAACTCCCCGGCAGCGAGGTTGACCTGCTCGCATCGAACCCCGGCGTCCTCCAGAGCCGTGCGAGCCGCCGCATTGGTGAACCGCGCGATGCCCCACACCTCGTTGTCTTCGGCCAGAGCTCGAGCAACTGGACTTGCGACCTGTCCGGTCGGGCCGGTGATCAGGATCTTGGCACCACGCACGGGTCCCTCCTCAGTCAGGTCGTCGACGGGATCGTACTGCCGCGACCCTCCGCCGCAACGGCTGTACCGCGAAACCCGCGGCCCGCTTCGGAACAAAGATGTACACCGGTCGGTTTACCAAGGTTGAAAGCACTCGCAACCCGAAGGAGTCAGCGCCATGTCAACCGTCCTCGTCACGGGAGCCGGTCGCGGGATCGGCCGCGCCATCACCGAAGAATTCATCCGGCGTGGTCACCACGTCATCGGCACCGCCCGCAACACCGACTCGCTCGATGGTCTCGACTTGGCCCAGCGGCTGGCGCTCGACGTCACCGACGATGCCAGCGTCACCGCCGCATTCGCAGCTGCCGGTGATGTCGACATCGTCGTCATCAATCCCGCCGACATCTTTTACGCGGCGGTGGAAGCCATCCCACTGGACGAGCTGCAGCGACTGTTCAACCTGAACACCGTCGGCGCACTGCGCGTCGCGCAGGCCGCGCTACCCGGCATGCGGGCACGTGGTGAAGGCAAGCTGCTGTTCATGTCCAGCATCGCCGGACGCATCGCACTGACACCGGGAGCCGCTTACGGAGCCACCAAGTGGGCATTGGAGGGTCTCGTCGAAGCCCTCGCGATCGAGGTTGCCCCGTTCGGCGTCCAGGCAGGCCTGCTCGAGCCCGGCGCGGTGAGCTCCGGCGCGCTCGACGACGTGAAGACCTACACCCTGCCCGACGATCCGTATGCCGAGCTGCTCACCGAAGGCGCCGCATTCGAGGGGATGATCACCCCGCAGCAGGTGGCCGCCGAGGTCGCCGATGCTGCCGAGAAGCCGCAGCTTCCGCTTCGGATTCCGATCGGTGACGCCGCCCGCGCGGTGCTGGCAGCGCGCCGAGCCGCCCCCGACGACGTCCCGTTCGTGCCGACTGCCGGCTAGGGCCGGCTAGGGCCGCATTTCGTAAGCGCCGTCGTAGGCCCTGACCTGCTCCCACACCCGATCGAATCGGCCGGAGTCGATCACGGGCCTACGCACGGCGGCCAGCGCCCAATCCTGTTGCGCGGACGTCGAACTCGACTTCCCGTGCAGTGTGACCGCGTACTGGGAGAAGTCCCGGATCTGGACCTCGAAGATCTGGTCCACCAGGTCGGCATCCAGGCCGATCAGGTCCGCCTGCTCGAGGATCAACTGGCCGTAGACGACCAGCGTGAACAGGTGGCCGACCACGAGCAGGAAGTCGAGATCCTTCATCTGCTCCGGACTGGGCGCGGCGGTCACGAGCAAATCCTTGAGAGCCGAGGCCTGTTCAAAGAAGAGCGCGACGTTCGGGACATTCGCGTGCTGCTGGTAAACCCTTGTCCAGTCGGCGAATTGCACTTTCGACGCGCCGCGGGCCGGGCCCTGCGCCCAGAAGAAGGTGTCGTCGGCCGGGTCGGTGCGAGTGCCGATCTCCGGATACTCGGCGGGGTTGAGCATGTAGTTGGGCATGAACTTCAAGATCTGCGCGACGTTGACGTGCACGGTGCCCTCCAGCCGCGGTAGGGCGCCGATCAGACGGGCGACTTCGCTGAAGTAGGTGTTCTTCTCGAATCCTTTGGCGGCCAACACGTCCCACAACAACGTGACCACGGTTTCGCCTTCCGACGTCACCTTGGACTTGGTCACCGGGTTGAACAGTAGGTAGCGACGGTCATCGAGGCTGGCGCTGCGGAAGTAGTCGATCGCGCGATCGCTGAAGAGTTTCATCGCGATCACCCGCGCGTAGGCCTCGACGAAACTGGCCTGCACGTGCGGGAAGTCGGTGACCGGGTTGCCGTAGAGGATGCGGTTGTTGGCATGCGTGATCGCTTCATAGAAAGCGTGCTCGCACATGCCGATCGAACCCGAGCACAGATTGAACTTGCCGACGTTGACGGTGTTGAGCGCGGCCGAGAACGCCTCCGGACCGGTGCACAAGATGTCTTCCTCGTGCACCGGGTAGTCGTTGAGCCGGAAGTTGCTGACGAACATCTGGCCGTGCACCACATTGCCGATGAGTTCGTAGTTCTCGTGCGCACTGTCGGCGACGAACCACACGTAGCCGTCGGCGCCGTCGATGTCGGTGCGGCGCGAGAACACCGAGACCATGCCCGCGACGTTGCCGTTACCGATGTAGTACTTCTCCCCCGACGCGCGGAAGACGACACCCTCGTCGTCGTCTTCGGCGGGCGTCAGCAACAGGTCGGTGTTGTAGATGTCGGCACCGTGCTCGCGCTCGGAGAGTGCGAACGCCATCACCCCGCCGGCCTCCAACTGCGCGGCGGCCCGCTCCTTGGCCTTGATGTTGTCGCTCTGCCAAATCGGCCCGAGGCCGAGAATCGTCACCTGCTCGGCGTACCAGTACGACAGCCCGTAGAACCCGAAGATCTCGCTGAGCGCCGCGTTGCGGGAAGTGTCCCACCGCTTGTTGGGATCACCGCCGCCATACTCCGACGGGGTGAGGAACGTCGCGAAGACCTTTTCCTGCTTGATGAAGTCCAGGAAGTCCGACACCCACGTCGCCTCGAGGTCGTCCCGCAGAAGCGTCACCTTGCCGCGGTCCTCGAACCAGTCGATCACGGCGCGCAACTGGCGTCGGGTCTCCGGGTCGAAATGCGACGGGTCGTAGGCGTTCGGATCAAACAGCAGTCCCATGGGCGTCGAATCTAGCTCCACGACGATGCACCCCGCCAGCGACCTGATGAGGAAGGAAGCGATCGGATCGACCTGGGCGGATCTCGAGAAGCTAACGATTGCACCATCACGCGGCGTGGGGGCGCGATCCTGCTGGTCACCCGTGTTTTCGTGGAACCCATGTCCTCCTATTCGGCTTGCACCCGACGCATTGCTGTCGCTGCAGCGGCCTGCGGGACGCTGCTCACCATCGGCACGCCCCTGGCCGCCGCCGACCCAACCACCGACGCACTCGGCTTCCTCGACTCCAGTGCCCGATGCACCGCACCCAATACGGCTGTCGCGTTCGGCAGCACGGCGAACTCACGGGTCGCGATCTGCAAGAGCCCGGCCGGCCAGTTCGGCTACCACGGCGTCCGGGTCAGCGACGGTGCGAAGTTGATCGCCTCCGCTACTGCCGACGCCGACGGCAGCTACGTCGCCAAGCAGGACGGCGTCACCTACACGGTGACGTCGAACGCGCTGGTGGTCAGCGACGCCACCGGGGTGATCCGCCGCGAGCCGATGACGTCATTCCACGGCCCCAAAACTGTGCCGTCTCCGGCGGGCACGGCGCAGACACCGGCCGTCAAGCCGCCGGCGCCGACCGCCAGCGCAACCGCGCCGTTGCCGCCGCCGCTACCGGCCGAGGTCGGCGGAAAGCGCTAGTCCAGTTCCGACTAGCCGGCGACCGAAATCGACTGGCTCACGGTGTAACTGTCGATTCCTTCGACCCCGAGCTCGCGACCGTAGCCGCTGTTCTTGACGCCACCGAAGGGCGCCGCGGGATCCATGATGTAGCCCTCGTTGACACCGAACGTGCCGGACCGCACCCGGGTAGCGACCCCGATCCCGCGATCGGCGTCTGCGGTGAACACCGACCCGGCCAGCCCGTACTCGGTGTCGTTCGCGATCCGGATTGCCTCGTCCTCGTCGCGGTAGGAGATGACGGTCAGCACCGGGCCGAAGATCTCCTCGCGCGCGATCCGCATGTCGTTGTCGGCCCCGCTGAACAGCGTCGGGCGCACGTACCAACCGGTGTCCAGCCCGTCGGGCATCTCCGCCCCGCCGACCACCAGACGCGCACCCTCGCTGGTGCCCGATTCGATGTAGCCGCGGACGCGCTCCTGCTGGCGCTCGGCCACCAGCGGACCGACCGCGGTGTTGGGATCCGCGGGATCACCCACCGGCATCGACTCCATCGCTGCGGCCAGCGCATCGACGAACTCCGCCTCGCGGGCCGCCGGGACCAGGATTCGGCTGAGCGCGTTACACACCTGGCCGCTGTTGGCCAGGCTGGCCATCTGGATTCCGGCTGCCACCGCCGCCGGGTCGGCATCGTCGAGCACGATGGCCGCCGACTTGCCGCCCAGTTCGAGACTGACCTGCTTCAACCCCTGCGCGCAGGCCAGCGCGACCTGACGCCCGGCGGCGGTGGAACCGGTGAACGACACCTTGTCCACGCCGTCGTGGCTCACCAGTTGCTCGCCGACCTCACGGCCGCCAGGCACCACGTTCAGCACCCCAGGTGGTAAGTCAGCTTCGGCAACCAGGTCGGCGAACAGCTGCGCGTCGAGAACGGACTCCGGTGCCGGCTTGAGCACCACCGAACATCCGGCGAGCAGCGCCGGCACGATCTTCGCGACGGTGAGGAATTGCGGCATGTTCCACGGCACGATCGCGGCGACGACACCCACCGGTTGCTTGATAATCCGAATGTCCTTGCCGTACAAGCCAGGACGATCCTGCTGCCAGTGGTAATCAGCGGCGATGCCGCAGAACGCCGACATCATCGTCAGAGGCAGCCGGACCTGTGCCATCTTCGCGAAGCTGATCGGCGCACCGATCTCGGCTGAGATGAGCGACGCCATGTCGGCGCGGCGTTCTTTGTAGACGGCCGCCAGGCGCCCGATCGCCTCGATCCGCTCGAAGGGCTGCATCCGCGGCCACGGGCCGGAGTCGAATGCCGCGCGCGCCGCCTGCACGGCACGTTCCACGTCGGCCGGTCCCGCGCATGCTGCCCGGCCGATCTCGGTGCCGCTGTGTGGAGATATCACGGTGATGACGGAATCGCCTTGCGGCGCAGACCACTTACCGTCGATGAAGAGTTGATCCCTCTGGTACATCCGGTCCTCTCAGGTGTTGCGACCGCCGTTGACGCCGAGAATTTGTCCGGTGATGTAGCCGGCTTCCTCGGAGATGAAAAAGGCGCACGCCGCGGCGATATCCTCGGGCCGGCCCACCCGGCGCACCGGCGTCCGGTCGATGTGGTCCTCCACGGTTCCGCCGAGCTGATGCTTGCTCTCGGCGCCGCGGAGCATCGGTGTGTCGACGAAGCCCGGCGGAACGGCGTTGACGGTGATTCCGGCCGGACCGTATTCCAGCGCCAGCGATTTCGTCAGGCCGTTCACCGCGGATTTCGCCGCCACATAGTGCGCCATCAGCTGTTGACCCGAATGGGTGCTGGACGACGAGATGTTGACGATGCGGCCCCATCCGGCCTCGACCATGTCGGGCAGCACCGACTGGATGGTGTGGAAGACGCCGTTGAGGTTGACGTCGATCACCTTGGACCACTCCTGGAAGGAGATCTTCGAGAACTTCTGGAAGCCGGTCATCCCGGCGGAGTTGACCAGCACCAGGATCGGCCCCAGTTGCGCGCGGATGGCCGAGACAGCCACATCCACCTGGGAGCGGTCGGTGACATCGACGACGTGACTGAACTCGTCATCGGTGGGTGTCAGGTCGATGACAGCGACCCGGAATCCGTCGGCGCGCAACCGCTCGACGATGGCACGACCGATCCCCGACGCTCCGCCCGTTACGACCGCCGTTTTCGCGTCCACTACCGCCCCTTCTCGACCGATTTCCTGAGCGACTGCCCAAACCAGTCATGCCTATCACCCGCGGTCGTTTATGGTCAAGCCCATGGACAGGCCCCCGTTTCGGTTTGCCGTACAAGCCACCAATGCGGCCGGCGGACGCGAGTGGCGCGACACCGTCCGGCGAGTCGAAGAACTGGGCTACTCAACACTTTTCCTCGCCGACCACTACCTGGGCCCCGGGCCCGCGCAGAAGTTCGCTCGCACTCCCCGCCAGGACCTCGCACCGATAGCGGCGATGGCCGCGGCCGCCGCAGTCACCGAGACGCTGCGAATCGGCTGCCGGGTGTTCTGCATGGACTATCACGTACCCGCCGTGCTGGCCAAGGAAGCGGCGACCCTGGATCTGCTGTCGGACGGTCGGCTGGAAATGGGCATCGGCGCGGGATGGAGTGAAACAGAGTACAACGCAATGGGTTTGACGTTCGACCGACCGGGCCGGCGGATGGCCAAACTGGCCGAGGTGGTGGCCGTCATCAAGGCGCACTGGGCAGGCGAACAACTGGACTTCGCCGGTCAGATCGTTCAGGTGCGCGGTTACGCGGGCCGGCCGCGAGCGGTGCAGCGCCCGCATCCGCCGATCATGATCGGCGGTGGCGGCCCGCGGATGCTGGCGTACGCCGCGCGGGAGGCGGACATCGTCAGCATGTCCAGCGTTCCGTTCGTCGCTCACGATGCCGACGGCCGTGATCCGCACACTGTCGCCCAGCACCGGATCGACGCCGTCCGAACTGCCGCCGGTGAACGTTACGGCCGGCTCGAAATCGAGAGTTCGCCTTATTTCACGGAGGTCACCGACGACCCCGAGGCCGCGCTCGACGCCGCCGCATCGTCGACCGGGATACCGACCGAGGTGTTGCGCGAGCATCCCAACGTGATGATCGGATCGCTGGAAAGCATTGTGGACAACCTGTATTCACGGCGCGAGTCCCTCGGCGTGAATTACGTGACGGTGCAACAGTCACAGCTCGAGTCGTTCGCACCGATCGTGGAGCGACTGCACGGCCGGTGAAGGCTTGACCGTCATGCGGGAACGGTGTAACGATGTCTCGTAACTATTGGGCGATCGCTCAAATAGTGTTCACGCCCGAACGACCACCGCAGGAGTGAGACGACTCAATGGCCAAGCGGACCAGATACAGCGAGTACCAGAACAGCTATGCCAACTACAAGTTCGAACTCACCGACGACGGCATCCTCTTCATGCAGTGCCATACCGACGGCGACAGCCTGGTGTGGAGTTGGAAGGCGCACGACGAGATGTCGGACGCCTTCGCCGATATCGCCGGCGACCGTGAGATCAAGGTGCTCATTCACACCGGCACGGGCGAGAACTACAACGCCAATTGGGGTCGCCTACCCAACGGCGAACCACCCGAACACCCCATCTATCAGGCCATGCCCGACGACCGCGGGACGCACAAGCTCGACGAGAAAGCCTGGTACGCACGCCATCTCATCTTCAATGTGCTCGACGTCGACGTCCCGATGATCAGCGCGGTCAATGGTCCGTGCAACATGCATTCCGAGGTGCCGATCATGGGCGACATCGTGTTGGCCTCCGAGGACGCCTATTTCCAGGACGCCTCCCACTTCCCGCGCGGCCAGGTGCCCGGTGACGGTCAGCACGTGATCTGGAGTGTGCTTGCCGGACACAACCGCGCACGCTACTTCCTGCTCACGGGCCAGAAGGTCAGCGCGCAGGAGGCCAAGGAGTGGGGCGTGGTCAACGAGGTGCTGCCCAAGGACAAGGTGTTGGACCGGGCCTGGGAGCACGCCCGCGAACTGATCAAACGACCACCGCTGACTCTGCGGTACACCCGACAACTGTTCACCAACCCGCTCAAGCGGGCCTTCGTCAACGAACTCGGCCATGGGTTGGCTCGCGAAACCTACGCGCAGCGCGTGTTTTTCCCGTTCGGTGGCGAGATGGCGCCACTGGACAGAGCGTGGGACGACGAGCCGTGGAGCACCCCGTCCAATGGGGCGCGCGCACCCGAAGGAGTCCAACCATGACCAGCATCCAGCAGCGACTCTCGACCGGACGCGGCAAGTTCACCACGGACTATCCCGAACTGGGTACCGACCCGGTCAACTACGAGGATTCCATTTCACCGGAATTCTTCGACGCCGAACGCGAGGCCGTGTTCAAGCGAAACTGGTTGTGCGTCGGTCGAATCGAACGACTCCCGCGAAGGGGCTCGTATTTCACCCGCGACCTGCCGGGCCGCTTGGCATCGATCGTGATCGCGCGCGATGCCCAGGACACCGTGCACGCGTTCCACAATGTCTGCGCGCACCGCGGCAACAAGGTGGTCTGGCAGGAACATCCCGGCGAGGAGTCGTCGGGGAACTGCCGCGCTTTCGCCTGCAAATACCACGGTTGGCGGTACGGGCTGGACGGCAAGGTCAACCACATCACCAACGAGAATGAATTCTTCGACCTCGACAAGAGCATGCTGCGGATGCCCCCGGTGCACTGCGAGGTCTGGGCCGGCTTCATCTTTGTGCACCTCGCCTCAGAAAAAGGGGCCCCGGCCCCGCTGCGCGAATTCCTCGGCGACGGGCTGCTGGGCATCGAGGCCTACCCGTTCGACAAGATGACCCAGCACTACGGGTTCTCCACCCGGATCAACGGCAACTGGAAACTGGCCGTCGACTCGGTGTGCGAGTGGTATCACCCGCCGTACGTGCACGGCCGCTTCATCGATCCCGATGTCGCCAAGGCCGAGATGATGGTGCCGCCGGTCGATTCGTATCACTACGACTTGTTCCGGCCGCACATGCTGACCTCGGTCCCCGGGCCACCACCGCTGCCGGCTCGTGAACCCGGCACCGCCGGGCCCGCCCGCCAGGATCAACGCTGGGTCTACAAGCTTTTCCGCGCAGGCCTTTTCGGGCCCGACGACGTTCCCGACATCGGCGTCGACGAGTCCGCTGACTACCTGAACCGCGGCGGGATCGCCTCCTGGGGTAACGACCAGTTCTGGGTGTTTCCGAACATCTCGATCCAACTCTGGGCCCGCAATTACTACATCACCTACACGTACTGGCCGGAGACCGTCGACACCCACATCTACGAAATCGACTTGTACTTCGTGCCGCCGGTCAACGCCACCGATCGGCTGGCGCAGGAACTGGTGGTGGACAGCACGATCGAGTTCGCCATGCAGGACGTCAACACGATCGAAGCCACGCATTCGGCACTCAAGACGCGGGCGCAGAACACTTTCCACCTCAGCGACCAGGAACTCCTGATTCGCCAATTCCACACCGTCATCCGCGACACTGTCGGGGCCTACCAGTCCGCGAAGGAGTCATGATGCCGGCTCTCCCCCAAGCGTTTTCGGACCTCGAGCCGTTTGTCGCCGACTGGGCGCTCCCGACGCGCGCCCAGCGCTATGACGCGCGACTGTCGAGACCGTTCGACGAACTGGTCAGGTTCTACGACGCGGTGGCGCCCAGGGCCGAGGAGGCGATCGCCCATCTCAACACACTCGACATCGACGATCTGCCCGACGACGCCACGACGCTGCTGCACATGCTCTATTCGATGATCCTGGTTTCCTACGCGGTCAACGTGTTCAAGCAGAACCGCATACCCGACTCGGGTGCCGCCTTCTTCGAGATGGTCGCCGAGCCCGCGGTGTGATAGGACTCGCAACGTGACCGCATCCGCACGACCCAAGGCACGTGACTCCACGACGCGCGAATTGTTGATCGCCGCAACGAGTCAGATCATGGTCGAGGAGGGTTACGCGGCGGCGACTTCGCGCCGCGTTGCGGCGCAGGCCGGGGTCAAGCCGGCGCTGGTGCATTACTACTTCCCCACCATGGACGAGTTGTACCTGGCGGTGTTCCGGATCGGCGCGACGGTCTACCTGGATCGCCAGCAGAAGGCGCTGTCCTCCGACCGGCCCCTGCATGCTTTCTGGGAGACCCTCACCGCGCCCAAAGACACCCGGCTGCTGTTGGAGTTCATGGGACTTGCCAACCACCGCAAAGAAATCCGCGCGGAGATCGCCGCCTGGTCCGAGCGCTGGCGCGAACAGCAGATCACCGCGCTGAATTTCATCGTCCGCGAGCACGATCTGGACACCGACGACTTCCCGCCGGCCGCCTTGGCCGTGATCATCGCCGCGATCGGGCGCACGCTGATCCTGGAGGAGGGACTCGGGACCGCGGGCGGCCACAACGAGGCTGTCGCACTGGTGCACCGATTCCTGGACAAGTTCGAGATGCCGCAGCCCAAGAATCGGCGCGGCGCCGGTTAGTGCTCACGTGGCGGCAGGGGCCGCCGGTTTGCCCGCCTCCGAGCGACAAAATTTGGGCGGCATCACAATTGTCGCTCGGAGGTGGGCACAACGCATGCCCCCGGATCCTGGGACGGGTGGGTTCGCGGCGCCGGTCAGGGCAGGACGACTCGCAGCTTCTCCCACCCGCGAACCGTCGACGTCGAGGCGAGTTGCGCTGTGCCGTAGTCGATATCCCACTCCGGCCAGCGGTTGAGGATCTCGTCCAGAGCGACGCGGCCCTCCAGTCGAGCCAGATTGGCGCCCAGGCAATAGTGCACACCCTTGCCGAAGGTGATGTGCGAGATGTTGTCGCGGTGGATGTTGAATACGTCCGGGTCGAGGTAGCGACGAGGGTCCCGGTTGGCGGCGCCGAAGAGCAGCAGCATCGCGCTACCGGCTGGGATCGTGGTGCCATAGAGCTCGAAATCCGTTGTCATCCAACGGGCTACGTGCGGCCCGGTCGGCTCGAAGCGCAGCGTCTCGTCGATGGTCCGGTTCAGTAGCAACCGGTCCTGCTCGACTTCGCGCCGTTGATCGGGATGTTCGGCGAGCACCTTGGCCAGCCACCCGATCAGCCGACCCGTCGTCTCGTTACCGGCACCCGCGACCACTTGTGTGTAGTGCAGCACTTCTTTACGGGTCAGCTTCCGGTGCACGCCGTTCTCGTCGTCGAATTCGACATTGAGCAAGGTGGTCATCAGGTCGTCGGACGGGTTCTTCGACCGCCACTCGACGTAGTCGGCATAGATCCGACCGTCGGCGATGGAATCCGCATTGGCCACCTTGAGCGGCGTGCCCGGTTTGGTGCGCAGGTTCGCATCGTTGGCATCGCGAACCGAGATCTGCTCGGACTCCGGAATGCCCAGCAACATCCCGATCACCCGCATGGGCATCATCGACGCAAGCTCGGCGATGATGTCGAACCCGTCCGAACCGACGTGCGGGTCCAGACATTTCACGCAGTACTGGCGAATCTGATCCTCGATGGCGGCCATCCGGCGCGGTGTGAACACCCTCGACATCAGGCCGCGCAGCATCGAATGCTCGGGCGGGTCCTGGAACATCATCACACCGCCCGGCATCTCGAACTTCGACTTCACCAGCTCGAGGATGTCGCTGCGGCGGCTGGAGAAAACCTGCCAATTCGCCAGCGCCTGTTCGACATCGGAATGCCGCGATATTGCCCAGAAATCGAATTGCTCGTTGTAGTAGACCGGCGCTTCCTCGCGCAGCCGCGCGAAAGTGGGGTACGGATCGTTGTTGATCCCGGTGTCATACGGGTCGTAGTAGACGTCGGTCTCAGCTGCGGCAGTCATCTGGGTTTCTCAGCCTCCGCGCAGGGTTTGGGCGATCGCCCAATTACGAGCGCACGCCATGTCTAGCAGCCGCGCGTGGAGCCCGTCAAGAGCCGCTGTCGCCGGGTCGGGGTGCTCCGACGAATAGGAGTCCGCTGATCGGGTACACGGTCGCGATACGCAGCAAAAACGGCTGCCCGACAGTTCACCCCACTAATCTGTGAGCAGGATTCGCTCGACAGGAGCAGGAGCACATGATGAACACCAACCGGACCGCTCTGGCATTGCGCGCCTCGGTCGCCGCGCTGCTACTGGCTGCCGCGCCGTTCGCAGGCTCGGGCGTGGCGCATGCCGGTACGGATCCGACGTACTTCACCAACTCCGACGGCAGCATGCAGGTCATTTACAGCGGGGGTGGTCTCACCACCTATGCGACCGTCGTCGACGCGCGCAATCCGGAGGGCCAAACCGAGTTCTGCCACTACCACTCGGACGGCGTGATGGGCACGGTCGCGTTCCCGTACAACGCCGACATCACGGTGACCGGACCGCACCCGTCGGCTCCCATCACCATCATTTTCCAGGCAATCGGTGGTCGCTACAGCGTCAACGTGACCTGCAGCAGCACCGGTAATTCCGCCGCGTTCTCACCGGTGGTCCTGGTTTCCTAAGAAGCTCCGACACGGCAGCGCGAAGTTGCCACACAACGTCTGACCAGGCGTTAAAGTGCTGCTCGTGACTGGTAACCGGTCGAGCAACGGGCGGGGCCGCTGGTTGGCGTTCGGGGTGACCCTGATCGTCTCGGCGGGCATGTTCTACGCGCAGAGCACGGAGTCGCGGTGTTGCAGCACCAAGCCCACCGTCGCCGCGTCCAACGCGAGCCCGGTGGCGCATCCGCAACCGGTGCCTCCTCCGCCAACCCCGCAGGCAGCGCCGCTTCGGGTGGCCAGTCCGGCCGAGCTGAAGTCGTTGACTGCCGACGCCCCGGCCGCGGCTCAGAGCTTCACCTTCGCGCTGCCGACCGGCGTCGCGCCGGAGAGCGGGCTTCAGGTCAAGACCATCTGGGCGGCTCGCGCCATCAGCTTGCTGTTTCCGCAGATCAGCACCATCGGCGGGTACCGGCAGGACGCGCTGCGGTGGCACCCGAACGGTCTGGCAATCGACGTGATGATCCCGAACCACAACTCACCCGAAGGCATCGAACTCGGCGACCAGATCGCCGGATACGCGCTCGCCAACGCCAAGCGCTGGGGAGTCGACCACGTGATCTGGCGGCAGAAGATCTACCCGGGCCTCGGCAACCCGAGCTGGACGGCGAACCTCGGCAACGAGACCGCCAACCACTACGACCACGTGCACATCGCGACCGATGGCGGCGGCTACCCGACCGGTCACGAGACCTACTCGATCGGGTCGATGACCCCGACGCCGCCGGCCTGACCGTCGCCGCGCGGCGGCACAATCGAGAGATGGCGCCGGCGCCCGCACTCGCGGACACTCGCCCAGCCCTGTGATGCCGACCGGCCGGTAAACTGGCCGTAATCCCGAGAGCTACGGAGAAACATGAAACGCCCGGTTTTCCACGCCCTTCCCGTCGGCGCTTTCGCCATCCCGGCGGTCGCGATGATCCTGGCCGCACCCCTCGCGCAGGCCCAGACCGACATCGAGGATTCCTGCAAAAAGGCCGGTGGCGAGTACACCCAGAGCCAGGTGAGCGCCCACTTCGGGCAAGACGCTCAGGTGCAGGAAAGCTGCACTATCGGCAACAAGACCACGACCTGGACCAACGGCGTTCAAGGCCCGACCTACGGCGGCTAGACCGCCTTCTTCCCCCAATCACCGCTCGCCCGTCGGACACCCTCGTCAAACTGCGCTTCCAGCAACCTCCCGCCCGGGATGCGGACCCGGCTGCGGCGTGCGTGAATGATGGCACGCTGCAAAGGCGCGGCTCAGCCGAGCAAAGGGGTACTGGCGTGTCTGACCGGACGCCCGACGACATATTCAAACTGGCGAAAGACGAGCGCATCGAATACGTCGATGTGCGCTTCTGCGACTTGCCGGGCACCATGCAGCACTTCACCATTCCGATCTATGCCTTCGACGAGAACGTCTTCGACGAGGGTCTGGCGTTCGACGGCTCGTCCATTCGCGGCTTCCAGTCGATTCACGAATCCGACATGCTGCTGCTCCCCGACCCCGAGACCGCGACCATCGATCCGTTCCGCACCGCGCGAACCCTGATCGTTAATTTCTCCGTGCACGACCCGTTCACGCTCGAGCTGTATTCGCGCGACCCGCGCAATGTCGCCCGTAAAGCGGAGAACTATCTGATCAGTTCCGGCATCGCCGACACCGCCTACTTCGGGCCCGAAGCGGAGTTCTACATCTTCGACTCGGTCAGCTTCGCCTCGCACACCAACGAATCCTTCTACAAGGTCAATGCGGCGTCCGGCTGGTGGAACACCGGGGTGGAGAACGAGTCGGACGGCAGCCCGAATCTGGGATACAAAGTGCGCCCGAAAGGCGGGTACTTCCCGGTGGCCCCCACCGACCATTACGTCGACCTGCGCGACGTCATGCTCACCCATCTGACCAACGCGGGTTTCCACCTGGAGAAGGGCCACCACGAGGTGGGCAGCGGCGGTCAGGCCGAGATCAACTACAAGTTCAACACGTTGCTGCACGCGGCGGACGACCATCAGATGTTCAAGTACATCGTCAAGCAAACAGCTTGGCAGGCAGGCAAATCCGTCACCTTCATGCCCAAGCCGCTGTTCGGCGACAACGGCTCCGGCATGCACTCGCACCAGTCGCTGTGGAGGGACGGCGTACCGCTGTTCTACGACGATGCCGGCTATGCGGGGCTGTCCGATATGGCCCGCCACTACATCGGCGGACTGCTGTATCACGCGCCGTCGCTGCTGGCGTTCACCAATCCGACGGTCAACTCCTACAAGCGCCTGGTGCCCGGCTATGAGGCGCCGATCAACCTGGTCTACAGCCAGCGCAACCGGTCGGCGTGCGTGCGTATCCCGATCACCGGCTCCAACCCGAAGGCCAAGCGGCTTGAGTTCCGATGTCCCGACGCGTCAGGCAACCCGTACCTGTCGTTCGCGGCGATGTTGATGGCCGGCCTCGACGGCATCAAGAACAAGATCGAGCCGCCTCCCCCGGTCGACAAGGACCTCTACGAACTACCGCCCGAGGAAGCAGACGAGATTCCGCAGGCTCCCACCCAGCTGTCCGCGGTGATCGACCGGCTCGAAGAAGACCACGAATACCTCACCGAGGGAGGCGTTTTCACGCCCGACCTCATCGCGACGTGGATCAACTACAAGCGCGAGTACGAGTTGGCGCCGTACAACCTGCACCCGACGCCGTACGAATTCGCGCTTTATTACGACGTCTGAGATCGGTCACTCGACCGGATCGGGCGCCCACCGCGGCCTGCGCACCTCGGGCCGCTGCGGACCGCGCGCCGCTGCCAGCGCCAACGCGGCTTCGCCGCTGATCGTCGTCAGCGGTGGCGGCTGGCCCTTCCGCAGCGTCGCGATCAGCTCGCGATACGGGCCGATGAGATAGACGGTGTCGCCCGCGCGCAGTTGCGAGTTGCGCCGTGGCCGAAGGCTCACCGGCCCTTCCGTCCGGGTGATCGCGATGACACGGGTCTGTGTCGACATGTCGACCATCCGCAGTCCGTCGAGTTCGCTGCCCTCGGCCACCAGCATCGCGCCGATCATGAAAGACCGCTGCCCGACCCAGAATGTGCCCAGCACCTTCAGGCCCATCGCGGCGCCGATGAACCACGGGGCCGCCAGATCCACGATCGAGCGGACGTTTTCGAAGCCGAACTGCTGATTCACCGCGGCGCTGAGGGCACGGCCCTGCACGCGCAGCACGATCGGCTGGGTGGTGTCGGGACCCAGGATCTCCAACAACACGATGCCGGTGCGGATGTTCTCCATGTCGTCCTGAGTCATCACGGCCACGCCGCGGCAGTGATCGACCCGCGCGGACTCCAGCGTCTGACGCATCGTCGAATCTCCGAAGATCACGGGCACATCCAGCTCGGCCAACGTGGACAGGAAGCGGTTGTTCTCGTCTTGCTCGATGACGACCACGTCGTACCCGGCCACGGCCAGGTCCCTGACGACGCGAATTCCAGTCGCGCCCATCCCAACCACGACCACGTGGTTGCGCATGCGCCGCGCGCGCCGCAGGCCCGCGGTGTGGACGAAGCGCCGCGACAGCAACAAGTCGGCGACGATGGCCACCAACACGGCGGTGATCATCACACCGCCGAACATCAGCCCGATGGCGAACAACCTCAGCACCGAGGACTGCGCGGCGAAACTGAAGTCACCGAAGCCGACGCTCGTGATGGTCTCGGAGGTGAAATACAAGGCGTCCAGCCACGACATCTTCGGATTCACATAGGTGAAGCGGACCATCGCCGTGGCAGCGAACATCAGCACCAGGGTGAACACGAAGGACGGGAACAGCAGTGGGTTGGCATCTTCGCGCATGGAGCGCACCGCATCCACGGCATGACGCACCTTGGACTGGCTCGCGCGCGTCGCCGTCGAAGGCGGCACCGTGATGCCGCGAGCCTCGAGTTCGTCCTTCACGCCGATCATCGAAGTCCAGTCGCCCGGGTAGACCTTCTGGTCGCGCCCCGGGCACGGCACGATGTCACCGGGGACCGGCGCGTTCTTACCGTGGACCACCGCCACCGGCGCCAGGTCGCCGTAGATGTCGCGGAGCGTCCCCGGTTTCCGCGCCTCAGACCCCCAGACGACGAAATCCATTCCCGCGGTCTCGAATTGATGTGCGTTGCGCGAAAGCACCGCCTCGACAATGGACGGTGCGGCGAGGTCGGCGACATTCAAAATGGCGCCCGGGCCGCTGACCGCATCCACCGCGTCGCGCAGTACAGTGTCGGCGATCCGCGCCACCACGCGTACGTTGGGGCTGTATCTACGTGCCAGTAAGGCGATTTCGAGGTTGACCGCATCGTTGGGTCCAGCGCACACCACGGCGCGTGCGCGGTGCACGCCGGCGCCGAGCAGATCGTCCGCGGACGTGATCCGGATGATCCGGGCGCCGGCACCGCGTAGCTCGTCGATGATGGTGTTGGCCAGGGCGTCGTCACCGCAGACGATGATCTCGCGGTGAAACTGGAAAATTTCGCCCATGCTGCCGCAACCACCTACGCTGTCATCGTCCGACCTCTATGACTATCGGCTACGGCGCCCGAAAGTGCCACCTGAGCGGCCGCGAACTCGACTGCGGCACAGGCGCACTCGCGATGGAAACGCGTTCGACCCTGGCTCGTCACGCCGAAGAAACAGTTGTCGTGTAGGACCGTTCAGGTCTGGCCGGTGGCCAACCACTGGTCGACCAGATCGGAACATCGCCGCGACACCACCTGCCCCATCGCATCTTGTCGACCATGGGCACCTTCGTCGTCGTCCTGGACAGCACCGACCGTCAACCGGACCACTTCGTCGAGTTGCTCGCGATCCAGGCCGAACTCGATCAAAGAGTCGGCGTGGCGGTGCAGGTCGATGTCATCCGGTAAATCGGAGCGCGCCAGCAACACCGCCGCGTTCTCTTCACCGACTTCGAGCAGCATGGCCACCAAATTCGGCTTGTTGACCAACAGGTCACACCGGCCGGCGGATCGACAGCTCGAGCCCGTTGTCACGCATCACCGATCGGCATTGCTGCGGCGTGTAGTCGAAGTTCTCCAGGTCTTTGATGTAAGCCGCGGGATCGGCGAGGCCTTCGACATGAGGGAAATCCGAACCCATGATGATCTGCGTTTCGCCCAACAGGCGCAGCAGACTGGCGAGTTCGTCTTCGTAGAATGGCGACACCCACACGTGTCGCTTGAAGGTTTCGCGCGGGTCTTCCTGATAGATCTGCGGGATCTGGCCATAGGACTTGGTCAGCTTCTCGAACAGGTGGAACACCCAGTCCGAGCCGCTCTCGATCGACGCCATCCGCAAGTTCGGGAAGCGCAGGAACAACCCGTTGTGCAGATGGTTGGCGAAGGTGTCCTGCAGCGCGTTCCCGGAGAACAGGCTTCGGAAGCCGAGGAGCGCCTGAAAGGACATCATGTAGTCCGATTCACCCCATGCCGGCATGAATTTCGAGTAGTACGTCTCACCCGAGTGGTAGCACAGCGTGATGCCGGAATCGTTGACCAATTGCCAGAATTCGTCGAACATCGTGTCACCGGGCGGGCGCATTCCGACAGCGGTCGTGATCGGGCCGGGAATCATGACGACAAAGCGTGCGTCGCGTTCCAGCGCCCATTCGAGTTCGCGGACCGCTTCGTCCGGCTTGCACAGGGTGATGTACGGCGCAGCGAAAATTCGCTCCTGGTAGGCGAATCCCCAGTCCTCCTCCATCCAGCGGTTGAACGCCCGAAATGTCGCAACGGTCGCGTCCAGGTCCGGCAGCAGCGCCTGCTCCATTCCGACTCCGAGAGTCGGCAGGAGGATGCACCCCGCCATCCCCTGTTCGTCCATCAATGCGAGTCGCGCATCACGGTCTCGATAGGAGGGCGGGATCGGCTCCAGATCACCGAAAAGTGCATTCAGATCAGCACCTCTCGGGTTGCGGCCACGGAAGTACTCATCGAGGGCGCCCGGCTTGCCGACAGGGTCGAACGTCGGGTTCGGAATGAACCTGTTGACCCTTCCGCCGACGAGCAGACGTTGCCTGCCGTCGAGTTCTGCCCACTGGATCGCCCGCTTCTTGAACTGCCGGTCGATGTGTCGGGTGAATGCGTCAAGGGCCTCGTAATAGTGGTTGTCGCAGTCGAAGAACTGAAAGGGAAGTGGGGTCGTCATCGCGGTGGGTGTCCTTTCTCGGCGACGTAGGAATCAGTTGCGCGGCAAGCCGAGAACCATCGACGCGATGACAGTCAGCTGAATTTCGGGCGTGCCACCGCCGATGAGTTCGGCGGGGGTATCGAAATATGGTTGGACGACCGCCGGTTCGGAGTTGGCCAACATGGCGGCACGGCCGGTCAACCCGAGCGTGGCGGCCCACGCACGCCGCAACTGCAAGACCATCGCGTACTTGGCGATGCTGGACGTCGGCCCGGGCCCCTGCCCCTCGACGAGGCGGAGAGTCTCGCGCAGCACCATGGCTTTGATCGCAGTGCTGTGGGACTCGACGTCGCCGAGCGCCAGCAGCGCGGCGTCCTGGTCCGGACCGGCCGCGCCGGCTACCCCGCGGAGCGCTTCGGCACGATCGATGCTGACGTAGTTGCCGATGGCCGTCCGTTCGACCGCCATGGTCGCCACCGCCAGGCTCCACCCGTCGTTGGGTGCACCGACGAGCATGTCGTCGGGCACGAACACGTCGGTGAAGAACACTTCGTTGAACTCGAAGCGTCCGCTGGCCTGTTTGATCGGCGAGACCTCGATACCGGGCGTCGCCATGTCGATCAGGAAGTAGCTGATGCCGCGGTGCTTCTTGGCGTCGGGATCCGTTCGCGCGAGCAGTGCTCCGAACTCGGCCTGATGCGCCATCGACGTCCAGATCTTGTGCCCGTTGATCAGCCATCCACCGTCCACTTTGGCGGCCCGGGTGGACAGCGACGCCAGGTCCGATCCGGCACCGGGTTCGCTGAAAAGCTGGCACCACGGCTGTACTCCACGAATGATCGGCCACGCGAATCGCTCACGCTGCAGATCGGAGCCGCTCTGCAGAATCGTCGGAAGGATCCATTCCGCGATGCCGAGCGACGGCCGAATCAATCCGGGCCGTTTGGCGAACTCGTCGACGATGATCACCTGCTGCACTGCAGAGGCGTCAACGCCCCACGGCGCGGGCAGATTCGGCGCCACCAGACCTGCTCGCGCGAGCAGGTCGCGCTGCGCCCCGACGGCAAGCCCGGGTGTCCTGACGTCGCCGGAATAGCGCTCGTTGTCCAGGCCGAGCGCCTCGTCCAGGGTGGCCGCCACCGTCGCCCGGAAATCCGACTCCATGTCACCCAAGTTGATGGTGGTGGAACGCTTTTGGGTGCACGCCAGCTCACCTGCCTCCCGACTCCAGCGGGTGGCCGGGCCCAGCGACGCCGCCAGGCTGGTGGCACGCCGCCAGTACAGGTGGGTGTCGTGCTCCCAGGTGTAGCCGATCGCGCCGAACATCAGCATGGCGTCGAGTACCAACTCGGGTGCGGCGCCCACCGCGACAACGGCGGCCGAGGCTGCCGCGAGGCGCTGCTGTTCGATGGAATCGCCGTCAGCACGTACCGCATCCCATGCGGCTGATGCCGACAGCTCGGCGTTCACCAGCAGCGCGGCCGCCTTGTGCTGGAGCGCCTGAAAGGAGCCGACCGGCCGGCCGAATTGCTCACGCGTGCGGATGTATTCGATCGCCTCGGCGGTGCAGCGTCGTACTGTCCCGGCGGCTGCGCACGCGGCCAACGCCACCACCACGCAGCGAGCCCGATCCGCGGAGATCCCGAAAATCTCGGCGCTGTCCGGCACGACGTGGTCGGTGAGCCCGATAACGCCCACGTCGGTGCACAGATCGGTGCCCTGCTGAGCTGTGACCGTCACACCAGCGCCCGGGGTGATCACGAACCATCGTCGGCTACCATCGGACGCCTGCGCGGACAGCAAAATTCGTTGCGCTGCACAGACTCCCAACACCGGTTCCGTAGCTCCACTGAGCCGCCACGTATCTCCGTCCGACACCGCATGGACGGTGCCGTGTTCGGGCAGTACGACGACCGCCGTCGCCCCCGAGGCCAACTCTGCCAGCAGCGGTTTGACCGATGCGTCGGCGAGATTCGCCACGGCACTCGCCGTCACCGTGCTGAGAACCGGACCGGGCAGCAGGGCCGCCGCAGCCGCCTCGACCACGCAGGCGGTGTCGGCCAGTGTGCCGTCCTGGCCGCCGGAATGGCCGGGAAGGTGCACCGCGTGAAACCCGTTGGCGACGAATTCCTGCCACCACGGCGGAATTTCGCCGGCCGCGATAGCATCGAAGGCAGCGCGGGTCGCGTCGATCGGCGCGTGCCGAGCGGCGAAACGGCTCACGGCATCGACGAGTTGCTCCTGCTCGACAGTGATCGCCAGCGTCATCGATCAGCCTTCGAGCCCGAGAATGCGGGCTGCGTTGCCGTACAGGAATTTCGGCCAGACCTCGTCCTTGAGCGGGACGTTGGGCAGGTCGCGGAAGATGCGCTCCAGGGACAGGCCCATCGGAAAATATCCGGCGTAGAGAATCTTGTCGGCGCCCCGGGTATTCGCGTAGTCGATGATGGCCTTCGGGTAGTACTTGGGCGCGAACGCCGACGTCGAGTAGTACAGGTTGGGCCATTTCAACATGAGCTTGACGGCGAGGTCCTCCCACGGTTCGCAGCCGTGCCGGGTGACGAATACCAAGTCGGGAAAGTCGAACATCACCACGTCGATGCGTGCGACTTCCTGGCACGCGAAAGGTACACGCGGACCGGGGATGCCGGCGCAGACGAAGATCGGGAGCCCCAGGTCGACGCAGGTCGCGTAGATCGGATACATCTTCGGGTCGTCGATGGGCACCTGCGGAAATGTGCCGGCCGGAAAGACCGACGTCGCGCGGATCCCGAATTGCTCGTAGTCGCGACGGATCGCATTCACCGACCCCATGACGTCGTTGGGGTCCACCAGCGCTCCGGAAGGCACGAAGCGATCGGGGAAAGTCTTGAGCGCCAACTGCGCAGAATCTTCGCCGACCCCGATCATGGCCTTCTCGATACCGAACCGGTCCATCTGCTGAAGTACCAGTGACACCGGGTCGTCCGTCGGCAGGCCCTGCGGGACGTCTTTGAACATGTACTCCACCGGGAACTCGAAATCCTCTTTGGATTCGGCGTCTTTGGTCTGCTTCCGGATGAAGTCGTACTGGGCGGAACCCTCGTGCGGGAACCCGATCATCGTGTCGATCACGGGCAGACCCACCGGTCCGGGCATGACTCCTCCGATCGCACTGAGTTTCGCGAGCGCATCGCGCGGAACCAATATTGAAACACGGTTCTACCAAAGTCAACATTGAAAAGACGCACTAGCTGCGATAATGTGGCCGGACTTCTCAGCAGCGCGGACTCTGATGAGAAACTTGTTCTCTCTGTCACGAGCCGGAGGTCGACCCGTCAACATTCCTGTCGCACGGCCGGACACCACCGTCCTCGCACTGACGGACATGACCAGCCGTCAGTTGATACGGCGAGCCAACATCATCGAAGCCGTCATCGATCTCATTGCCGAACTGGGCGCCGATGCGGTGCAGATGCGGGACGTGTCCAAGCGTTCCGGGGTGGCGCTGGCCACCCTCTACCGCTACTTCAACTCCAAGGACTATCTGCTCGCCGCCGCCCTCGAGGACTGGCAGAAGCGGCTGACCCGCCGCATCCTGGCCTCACGCGCGAGCGACCCGGACCAGGATCCGCTTCCCGGCGTCCTCGACTACCTCCGCCGTGCCCAGCGGGCATTTCACCGCAACCCCAACATGACCGCGCTGATGTTCCAGATGACGACGTCGGCAGATCGCCAAGCCGTCACGACGATCGAGCACATGAATCGCACCAACACGGAGATGTTCAATCGGCTGCTGGAAGGTGTTGCGCCCGATGATGTTCCGAACGTCACCTTCGGGCTCAACGCCGCGCTGAGCAGTTCGATCGGCGGAGTGCTGGCGGGAATGATGACGTTGGAGGAGTCGCTCGGTCGGGTCGAGTGGGTTGCCCGCGTACTACTAGCCGATCGCTAGGCGGCACGACTGCCGCAGCAAGGCATGCGTTACTTGATACCTAGCTGATTGCACTCCAGAACGAACAGTTCGGTCGGCGGATCCGTCCCGTGACGGTGCAGGTCCTGGCCCTCAGTGGTCGAGTAGAAGTGGTCTGATTGGGCTTTGACGCAACGCTCGAGCTTCTTGTGGCCGGAGTTGTACCAGGCCCACACCACCGACACGATGACGACCACTGTCACGGCTACCGGGAGGAATGCGGCTCGTCTATTCATGTCGTGGTCAAGGGTACTCGGGCCGCAGAAGTGCCTGACGCAGCTCGCTGTACGCGTTGACGAGTTGGTCGAGGGAGAACCCGATGTTCAAACCGCTCGGATTTGGTAGCACCCATGCTTGCGCTCCGGCGAAGCCCGGCTGATAGCGACCCCAGGCGACATCCGATGTGCCGAGCATGCAAGCCAGTGCTCGCTTGCCCAAGAAAGCGACCGCCCGCGGCGTGTAGCAGCGAATCTTCGCCTCGAATTCGGGTTGCGCGCTTCGGAACTCAGCGGGCGAGACCTCACTGGCCGCCCGCGTGGGTCGCCTGACCACCGCGGTGACCCCGCACCCGTAGTCGAGTAGCCGATGCTGATCGGCGGGCTGAAGGCGAACATCGGTGAAGCCGGCCAAGTGCAGTACCGGCCAGAAACGGTTGTTGCGGTGCGAGAAGTTGTAACCGTCGTGGACCGCGCTGGCGGCGAGATTCAGACCGCAGAAGACCACATCAAGTCCATCGGCCAGGATGTCCGGCTCGAACTCAGGCATGGTCGCGTGTCTGCCGGGGCCTAGATCCGTTGCCGCATAGCGTATTCGCCACGCAAATCAGCCTCCATCGATCCAACCCCACACAGACATGTCCCCGCGCGGATACTCCGCACAGACGTCGGTCGCTTTCGCCACGACGCCTTTGTTGTTGAAGAAGATCTTGGCCCAGTTCCCCCAGTGGGTGGCCACCTGCTCGTAGTAGACGTTGGTTGCGGTGTCCTCCGAATATTGGCGACGGCCCGCCGGGTCGAGTGAGAAAAACCAGTGGATCCGATCGACGGCCGACTGCTGAACGTCAGCAGGACGGTGGCTCTTGTCGCGCATGTACCGGTCGAAATACACCGGACTGGTATCGCGGGTAGCGGCGAGATACTGCTCGGCGTCACAGGAAGTCTCGATGATACGGCGAGGTACCGGAAAATCCTCTGTCGAGTCCGCCATCGCGGGCGCGGCGAATAGTGTTGCGGCCACCGCGAATAACGGCAACCAGGTTGCAGCCCGACGAACCATCTGCGCCATCGACCCTCCATGGCTTTCAGCGTGACAATGCTGCGAGCCACAACCGCGGGCCGAAATAGATTATTTCCCGGCGGCGGAATCGGGCCGGCGGGACGTCGTTTCGAGATGGAGGGTCAGGCACCCTTGTGTTCTGCGCGGCCAAACGTCCAGGCGATGATCTCGTCCAGGCGTACGCGCAGCTCGTCATGCCTGGCGACCTCGCCGTCAGGCTGCCGGTAGGCGACTTTCGACAGGTGAACGTAGTCGTGCGACCGGCAGGTGCCGTCCGCCTTCTGGGAGTCTGCACCGTTGCCGGTGGACCCCGGCCGCCGGTGATCGATACCGACGGTCTGCAGGTAGTGCAGCACCTTCTGGTCGTAGTACCAGCACGGCTCGATGCTCCCGCTGACACTTGCCGACGCGAGGTACAGGGTCACGTCCACCGCCCGACCGGGTGCCGGCGGATTTGCCTCAACGGCGTCGATCACCAGGTGAAGCTTGTGATCCGTCACGGTGTGCGTGATGCCGGTTTCGACTGCAGTCACGTTGGCTCCCTGTACGCCTGCGATCGCCGCGATCGGCGAGCTCCTGACGCGGAGAATAACTCAGATAGGGGCAGGGCCGTCGTCCGGATTCCAGGGCATAAGCACTGTTCACCTGCCGTTTAGGTTCTCGGCATGCGTCGTCGTCAATCGCCGGTGCGGGTGAAAGTCGTCTCGTAGTCGTGGGTAGCCGTGCAGCCGCCGGAGATATCGACATGCTCCGCGAGCTTCCAGACGCTGATCGGATCCTGCGGCGGTTGCGGCATCGCCCCTTCGATGGACCACTCGTTGTGCTGCGGGCTGCCGTTCTTGCACTTGGTGTCCTTGACCGAGTGCCTCGTCCACTTGCCATCGGCGAAGAGGAACTGCCGGGACGAGCCGTCTGCGGTGTCGGTGAAGTGGGAGAGGCAACGGCTGCCGTCTCGGAGACACTCGGTTCCGGCCACATAGTCCTCGGGCTTGCTCGCCGGGTTGGTCGATTCCGAGTGATAGTGGCCAAATAAAGCTGCTGCGGGCGATACCACCCGCGGCGGCTGCGGAACTGGGTCGGCGACCAGACCTCGATCGGCAGCACCGGTCCGGGTGAAGGTGACCGGCGCTCGGCGACCGCATCCCGACTCGCCAACAGTGCTGTAGGTACCGGTGAATCTGTCGGATTTGCCCTTCACCGAGAACATCACCCAGCGGGGGCTCGGCTCGCTGCCTTTGCATTCGGTCGCGGAGTCACCCTCGGCCACCGCCAACCACTCGCCGTCGACGTAGTCGAAGATCAGAGCCGAAGTGTAGCCGCCAGCACCCACCATCGACGCCGTTGCGACGCAACGCTTTCCGTGACAGGCGGACCGCACCACCCAGGTTTGGTCCGGCGTGTCACCCTCCTTCGACTTTCCCAAAAAGTTCGTTCGCGCACCGAACTTCGCCGTGAAGACGCCGTCGAAAGTCGGGCCGGCCGGCGGGAGAGGTGCCGGCGGACGCGCCTTGGCCTTGTCCGCCGAACCGCTGCCTCTGCCCAGAGTCACCCACAGCACTCCGGCCACCAGCGCGACGACGACCACCGCTATCAGCGCGATGATGCGCGGCTGAGCGATCTTGCTGCGCTTGGGTTCTGCTGACATCAACCCCTGTGCGTGCGGCGGTCCGGCGGGTGTGGTGTATCCCGGCGTGCGGTACTGCGTCGCGTCGCCCGCCGGTCCACCCCACGAGTTGTCGAACCGCGGGGGCGGCGTCATGCTCGCCACGGCGGTCGCCCTCGATCCGAACTCCGCGGCGTGCGGAGGTGGCGACGCTTGACGCGAGATAGCCGTGTGTGCGGCCGCGCTCAGTTCCACGGCTGTGGAGTATCGCCGGTCGGGGTCTTTGGCCATCCCGCGGGCGATGACCTCGTCGATCGCTTGGGGCAAGGTGTTCTGGACCGCTGAAGGCCGGGGTGGTGGAGTCGACAGGTGACCGGCCACCTGCTGTTCGACGCTGTCCCCGGGGAAGGGCCGCTCGCCGGTAAGAGTCTGGTGCAGAACACATGTCAGCGCGTAGACGTCCGAGCGCGCGTCCGGCCGACCCGCGCCGAACCGTTCGGGCGCCATGTAGGCCCAGGTACCGATTGCCGATCCGGTCGCGGTCAGCCCTGTCTCGCCGATCGTTCGCGCGATCCCGAAGTCGATCAAGTAGGCGAAGTCGGAGTTGGTCACCAAGACGTTGGAAGGCTTCACGTCGCGGTGCACGAGACCAGCCGCGTGCGCCGCCTGCAACGCCGACGCCACCTGCTCGATGATCTTGACCGCGCGGGTCGGCTCCAGCGGACCCTCGCTTAGCAGCGCCTCCAAGTCGCGGCCCTCGATCAGGCGCATGTCCACGTAGAGACGACCGTCGATCTCACCGAAGTTGTGGATCGGCACGATGTGCGGTTCGTATAGACCGGCCGCCAGCTGCGCCTCCCGGCGGAACCGCTCCTGAAACACGCTGTCGTCGGCCAGGTGTGAAGGCAGCAACTTCAGCGCGACGACGCGATTCGTGGCGGTGTCGTGAGCCCGCCAGACCTCACCCATGCCGCCGCGGCCCAGCAACGTTTGCAACGTGTATCGCCCGAACGGCCTGCCCTCCACCGAACCTCCCCGCAACTGCTCAGCAAACGCTCAGCTGCATCACCTTAACCGTTGGTAGCGCTCTCAACAGGGTGTCGCCGATTCCAGCCGCAGCTTCCGCGGGGGCGGCCCTGCCGGCGACCGGGAGCAAACTCCGCGCACCCCATACTCATGCCGCTTCACGTGCAGCGATGCAGGCCACGTGAGTAGTATTTGAAAACAATATGAGCTTTGCCGCGCCGCCCGAGTGGTCGCGACGAGCCGGATGCCACCCTGGCGATCGGCGGAAGGACCAGCCCCCGTGTTCAGCGGCCCACTGGAAGATCGCCTCGCTATCCGCGAGCGGTTCGATGCCTACAGTGACGCGGTCACCCGCCAAGACCTCGATGACTATCTGAACTGCTGGACCGACGACGGGACGCGGTCAGGCGAGGGCGGTGAGTGCGAGGGTATTGGAGCATTGCGGACTCATTGGCACGGAATTTGGAAAGCGCTGTCCCAGATGGCGTTCGTGACTCAGATCGGCGCTATCGCGGTAGCAGGGACCACGGCGACGGCTCGGTCGTACTGCCTGGAGACCTTGCGGTTCCGGGATGGCAGCACTCGCCAACTCGTCGGCGCGTACGACGACGAGCTCCGTCGCGTCGATGGGGTGTGGCGATTCAGTACGCGCCGCTACCGGGTGCTCATCGACGACACCGGCACGTGAGCCGGCCGAAAACCCCTGTCCAGAAGCCTGATTCGGTCGGATCAGCGATCTTCGCGCTGCAGGCTGCGGAGCGTACTCTTCACGAATTTGGCCAGCACCTCGTCGCGCTCGGCACCTGTCTCGCGGGCGCTGGTGAGTAAGGCGTAAAGGCCCAACAAGAAGAATGCGGCGCTGTGATAGGCGTCCACATCGTCGTACAGCACGCCGCGGACCCGCGAGCGTTCGATCTCGGCGGCGAGTAGGACGAATGTCGGATGCTTAGTCCATTTGTCGTCTTCCGGACGTGCCGGCGAGAAGTACAAGCTGATCACATCGCGGAACAGCGCTGCGCCCCACTGATTTTCGAGCTCCACGACCAGCCGGATGATCTCGTACAGGACTGCCGACAGGTCGCGACGCACATCGAGGAATCGACTCAGTTTCTCCGCGAGATAATCCTCGTCGCGGCCGATCAACTCCAGCAGCACATGTTCCTTGCTGGGAAAGTGGAAGTAGAACGTGCTCCGCGCTACCCCGGCGGCCTCCACGATCGCGTTGATGTCGGCCGAGCCGGTGCCGGCGCGCTGGAATTCCACAATCGCGGCGTCGAGAACCCGCGCCCGCGTCTTTCGGCGCTGCGCCTCCCGGCTCGTCACACTCTCCCGCACCTCGTCATTGTGCAACAACGAACGCTTTCACCGACAGATGTCACTGACATTGGCCCCACTGTGCATGATGGCCCGGCAGCGAGCTCGGGATTTCATTGTCATTTGTCAGCCAACGTGCTACATCTGAAGGACACCTGCGACGTCTCCTCCAGGCATGTCGTGGGCCGACTGCAGCCGGCGCGAGGCAGGAGCGATATCGATGAACACTCGGGGTCAACGCATCCTGCTGTGGACTGCACCCCCGGCCGTCGCGCTGTTCGCGCTTGCCTACGTTCTGTTCCCGGTCTTCTCGCCGCCGCTGTCACCGATGCTGACACCCGAGCAGGTTGCGGCGTTCTTCAGGAACAACACGACCGGAATATTGGGAGTGGCGATCCTGTGCAACTTGATCGCCTGTTCCCTTGTGCCGCTTTTTGCGGTGACGGCTGTGCAGATCTCCCGCGTCGCCACCTCCAGCACCGTCCTGACTTACGCCTACATCATCTGCGTCGGTGTCGGAACCACCGGCTTCATCCTCGCCGACTATTGCTGGGGCATGGCCGCTTTCAGGCCTGACCGTGACCCGCAGTTGATCAGCTTGCTCAATGACATGGCGTGGTTCTTCTTCATCGCACCGGTGGGCACGATCATGGTGCAGAATCTCTGTTTCGCGCTGAGCGTCTATCTCGACGGTCGAGCTGATCCGGTGTTTCCGCGCTGGGTGGCTCACTTCAACGTCGCGACGGTTGCACTACTGGCACCGAGCGCCTTCTCCATTCTCTGTAAGAGCGGACCCCTCGCCTGGAACGGCGGGCTCTCATTCACCCTGCGGCTGAGCACCTTTGCGATCTACATCGTTGTGATGTTCGCGGTTCTCCTGCGAGCCGTGCACCGCCAGGGTGACGAGCAGGTGGTGCTGGTATGAGCAGCGGCGTTGCCACCGAACCCGCGCCCGCCGCCGGGCCAACCCGGTCGTGGCGCGAGAATCCGAAACTCGATCAGTGGATCGCCTTTTGGACCGTGCCGTTCTTCTTCAGCGTATTCGGATTGGTCTTTGTGCCGCTGAGCTGGATGATGCCGCCACGCTCGCCGAGCGCCTCCACTCCACACATTCTCGACTTCATGCACTCGCACAACTTGCTCGTCGCATGCACGATCCTCACTCTCTCTTACGGTTTGGCGCCGGTGTCGAACGCGGTGTACCTCACCCAGATCAAGCGGATGTCGGTGAGCCCGGTATTCCGCTACTCATTCATGATCGGCGCCATCACCGGGGCCATCGTCGGAATGCTGTTACCGATGTTCTGCTTCGGTCTCGGCGCCTTCCGAACCGGTTATCGGCCGGCGGTTCAGGCGATGCTCTACGACTTCGGCTACCTGGCGTTCATCGGGTCGTTGGGCTGCTTCTGCGTCATGTGGATGGCATTCGGACTCGCGATCATCCTCGACGACAACAACGTTCTGCCGAAGTGGCTGGGCTATTACACGGTGTGGCAGTACGTGACCGAACTGATCGCCGCACCGGTGTGGATCGCCAAATCCGGGCCCTTCGCCTGGAACGGCATCATGACGTTCTGGTTCGCCATGGTGCTTTATGTCTCCTGGCAAATGATCGTCTACGTCTGTATCTTCCGGGCCATCAAGAACCAGCCCGAGTCCGAACTCGACAACGCCGCAACGGATCTGACCGCATCGTCGTCCGACGCTCGGGCGATTGCATGACCGACGTTGCCGCGGAGTCCCCCGCCGGCGTCGACCCGTCGCGGCGGGATGCCACGGTCAAAGACCACGTACCCGGCGAGTCGAGCATGTGGTTCTTCGTCATCGGCGACCTGCTCATCTTCGGCGTCTACTTCGTCGTGTACATGTTCTACCGAGGACAGAATCACGACCAGTTCCTGCAGAGCCAAGCGCTGCTCAACCTGGACATCGGCGCCGTCAACACTGTCATGCTCCTGACGAGTTCACTGTTCGTCGCGCTCGGTGTGGCCGCGGCGCGGGCCGGGGACACCGCGGATGCGTTGCGGCGCTTCGGTGTTGCTGTCGCTTTCGGTGCAGCTTTCCCGCTGCTCAAACTGTTCGAATGGATCCCTGAAATCAGTGACGGTCTGACGCCGGGCAAAAACCTGTTCTTCATGTACTACTTCGTGATGACCGGTATGCATCTCTGCCACGTGCTACTCGGTCTGGTCATCCTGGGATTCATCATCCGCAACCTGAAAACATCGGCGACACCCAAGATCTCGTTCATCGAGACCGGTGCCACCTACTGGCACATGGTCGACGTCCTGTGGCTGGTCTTGTTCGCCCTGCTCTACTTGATGAGGTAGACGATGACGTCACTGATCCGCAACCCCCTGACCATCGTCTGGGCGCTGCTCACCACCGTCACCCTGGTGTCGTGGTTGGTCGCCCGCGACGGTGGCGCGGCGCATCAACTCAATACCTCGGTGACCGTGATCGTGCTGTTGATCGCGGCGGTGAAAACCACTCTGGTGATCAGCCATTTCATGGAGGTCCGACGTGCACCGGTGTGGCTGAAGGCCACCACGGGCGGATGGGTGCTGGTGCTCTTCGCGCTGCTGTTGGGCGTCTACTTCGCCGGCCAGTGACGGCGTGGTCAGGAGTCGGCCGCCGACAGCTCCCTGCTGCCGACGTCATCGGCCACTGCCGCGTAGGTGGTTCCGCGGTCCTGGCGCACCCACAGGACTCCGTCGCCGCCCGATACTCCCTCGGTGATCAGGCTGCGCTTGAGGACCTTGTTGGTCGCGGTCTGTGGCAGCACGCGGTTGATCCGCACGTACTTCGGCCAGGCCTTCGGCGACAGGTCCGGTTGCGCGGCAAGGAACGTCGTGAGCTCAGCCGGCGTCAGCGTGTGCCCGGCGTTGAGGACGAGTGCCGCCATCACCTGATCACCCACCCGCGGGTCGGGCACCGCGTACACCACGGCCTGGTTGAGTCGTTCGTGGCGCAGCAGGATGCGCTCTATCGGTGCGGCAGCCAGGTTCTCGCCGTCGACCCGCATCCAATCGCTGGTGCGTCCAGCAAGGTAGATCCAGCCGTCGGTGTCGCGGTAGGCGAGATCGCCGGACCAGTACATACCGTGGCGCATGCGCTCATTGGTTGCGTCGGGATCGTTGTAGTAGCCGCCGAACGCACCGCCGCCCGTGGTGTTGACCAGTTCCCCGACGGCGTCGTCGAAGTTTGCCAGTGCACCGTTGTCGTCGAATACCGCTGTGGCGCACTCGGTCACGGACTCGGGGTGGTAGACGGCGACACCCTCCCAGCCCTTGCCGATCGAACCCGGTGGAGTGCCGTCCTCGCGAACCACGATGACCGCGAACTCGCTCGAGCCGAACCCGTCCATGACGCGGCAACCGAAACGGCGGGCGAACTCGTCGATGTCGCGGTCGGCGGCCTCGTTGCCGAACGCGACGCGCAGCGGGTTGTCGGTGTCGTCCGGTCGTTCCGGAGTACCCAGCACCAGCGCCAATGGCTTGCCGACGTAGTTCATGTAGGTGGCGCCGTAGCGACGGACCTCGTCGAGGAAGCGTGAGGCAGAGAACTTCGCCGGGACCATCGTCGCCCCGCTGCAGACCGCGACCGACCAACCGCCCGCCACCCCGTTGGAATGGAACAGCGGCATCGACAGGTAGCACACGTCGTCCGGGGTGACGTCCAGTTGCAGCACCAGACTGCTTCCGCTGAGCACCGCCATCACGTGTGCGAACGGAACCGCCTTGGGATTGCCGGTGGTGCCCGAGGTGAAGATCAGCAGCAGCGGATCGGTGGCGACCGCCTCGCGGTGCGGCACCAGTGCCGGCGCGGAACCCACCGCATCGAGATAGGTCGGCGACGTCACGTCGAGCACCGTGACACCGGTGAGGTCGAGTCCGTCCAGCAGCGGTCGATGGTCCGGATTGACCAGCAGCAGTTGACAATCGGAGCGACGGATGTCGGCGAGGAGTCCCGCCCCGCGACGGGTGGTGTTGATGCCGCACAGGACATACCCGCCCAGCGCGGCGGCCGCCATCGACCTCAGCATGGCCGGTGTGTTGCCCAGCAGTACCCCGACGTGCAGCGGCCGCGCCGGGTCGGCCATTCCGATCATCGCCGACGCCTCGGCGGCGGCCTCGGCCAGGTGTTCGCGCCAGGTCCACGTCCGGTCGTCGTAACGCACGGCGACGGTGTCGTCGTGAGCGCGGTCACGCAGGATTTGCTGGATGGTCTCGCGCACCGGGCGCCTCCTTGTCTGTGGATGTGAACACCAGTCCGGGATAGTCGTTTTCGGCGGCGTCGTCGCAGTGGCCGCGATAGGTTCCGAACCCGCCGACGTAGGGCATGAAGACCCGCTTCTTGCCGTCGATGTTGGCGCCCAGATACCACGACGAGTCCGCGCGGACGAACAACGTGTTCTCGGCCGCCTCGGCGACGTGCCGGGTCCACTCATCGGCGGCTTCGCGGCTAGTCTCCACCTGGTCGGCCCCCTTCGCGCGCACCGCGTTGATCAACGCGAACACCCAGTCCACCTGGACCTCGGCATGCAGCACCATGTTGGCCAACACCGACGGACTGCCCGGCCCGCTGAGACTGAACAGGTTGGGCAGCTGGGGAATCATCAGGCCGAGAAAGGTCATCGGGCCGTCCGCCCACAGCTGACTGAGTCGGTGGCCGTCGGGGCCGACGGGATCGATGCGGCTGAGCGCACCCGTCATCGCGTCGAAGCCCGTCGCGAAAACGAGTGCGTCGCAGGGGTACTCACAGTTCTCGGTGCGCACCGAGTCTTCGGTGACGCCGACGATCGGATCGCGGCGCAGGTTGACCAGACTGACGTGGTCGCGGTTGAACGACTGGTAGTAGCCGGTGTCGGTGCAGATCCGCTTGGTGCCGATCGGATGGTCGACCGGGATCAGGTCGTCGGCCACCACCGGATCGGTGACCAGTTCCCTGATCCGCGCCTCGGCGAACTCCCGCGCGACATCGTTGGCGGCCATGTCGGTCAGTTGGTCGGGGAACGTTTTGCTGAACAGCACTCCGCCCTGAGACCACCGTTGCCGCAAAGCTTCTGCGCGTTCATCGGGACCGGTCTCGGCGGCGGACTTCGTCTGACTGGTGTGCGGGGTGCCGGCGGGCGCGTAGGCCGATCGCCGGCGGCGTTCCGCATAACCCGCCTTGAGCCGTCGAACGTCGTCGTCGGTCCACGGCCGATTCGGCATCGGCACGCTGTAATTCGGCGAACGCTGGAACACCGTCAGGGATGCCGCAGCGTCAGCCAGCATCGGCGCCACCTGGATGCCGGACGATCCGGTGCCGACGAGCCCGACGTGCTTCCCGCTGAAGTCCGGTGCCATCTCCGGCCAGGCGGCGGTGTAGTAGACCTCGCCGGTGAACTTCTCGACGCCCGGCAGGGCGGGCCGGTTGACCGCGGACAGACACCCGGTGGCGCACAGCAGGAAGTCTGCTCGATGCCGCGCACCGGTCGAGGTGTGCACCTCCCACGACGCCGAGTCGGCGTCGAATGCGGCGGCGGTGACCGTGGCGCCGAAAGCGTAGTGGCGGCGGAGGTCGAACCGGTCGGCGACGTGCTCGAGGTAGGCCAGGATCTCGGGTTGGCCCGCGAAACGCTCGGTCCAGGTCCACTCCTGCTGGAGGTCGTCGTCGAACGAGTAGGAATAGTCGACGCTTTCGACGTCGCACCGCGCTCCCGGATACCGGTTCCAGTACCACGTTCCGCCGACACCGTCGGCTGCCTCGATGCCGAGAACCGACAGGCCGGCCGTCACGGCGCGATGCACCGCGTACAGGCCGGCAAAGCCTGCGCCGATGACGATCACGTCGTGACCGGCCCCCGCCGTCACGATGCGCGCTCTATGGCGGCCATCCGCTGCATCGCTGCTACCCCGTCGTTCATGGGCTCCTCGTTGGTGATGATCTGTTTCTATCAGGAATAGAGACGCGGTCGCACGGTATTGCCGGCATCGAGTGCACGCTGTTCTAGGGTGTCGCCATGGCCGACGATCGCGCCGACCCGCAGAACCGGCTGCGGCCCACCAGCTACGCGGTGCTGGGACTGCTGTCCTTCGGCCAGGAACTCTCCGGGTTCGACATGAAGCGCTGGGCCGACTGGAGTCTCAAGTTCTTCTACTGGGCGCCGTCCTTCAGCCAGATCTACGGCGAGCTGCACAAATTGGAGACTCTGGGGCTCGTCGCCTCGCGGTTGGACGACAGCAAACACCCGCAGCGCAAGCGCGGCGAGCGCGAGAAGCGGGTCTACCGCATCACGCCGAAAGGTGAGCGGGCGGTGACCGCGTGGACCACCGAAGCCGAGCCGGAGCCCGCCGTGCTCAAGCACGGCATCATGCTGCGAACGTGGTTGGGCCACACCGCGGATCCGGCCAAGCTGCGCGAGATGGTGCTCGCGCACCGCACGCAATCGGAGCGCATGCGGGTGCTGGCCCTCGACCACGCCGAGGGCGCCGCACCGGTGGCGGAGTGGTCCTACCCCGTGGCGGTGCTGAACTGGTCCGCCCAGTACTACGCCGACGAATGCGCGCGTGCGGACACACTTCTCGCCGAATTGGATCGGCTTGCCGCCCAACGCAAACGCAAGAAGAAGCCGAAGGCGTGAACCTCACGCGGGCCGGTAGCGCAACAGCGTGACGTCCTCGCCCGGCACGTCGTAAAAGACCGGGACGACGCGCATGCCGATGCGGATGTCCGAGCGCTCCACCTCGACGAGCTCGGTGCTCACGCGGGGTCCCACATCCCACTCGACGACCGCGAGCAACTGCGGCAGGGCGTCGGCCCACGGCGGTCCCGTCGGACGGTCGGCGACGGTGTAGGTGAACAACGTTCCCGCACCGTCGATCTCGCGCCATTCCAGATCGTCGGCGAGAGTGCCGGGAGCGAGCGTCCTGGGGTAGAACACATAGCGCCCCGACGACGGGCTGTACTGGATCTCGATGCGGTGTTGTCGCAGCGCCTGCCAGAACGGAGCAGACACCGGCGTCGGTTCGGGCAGCGGCATGGGCTCGGACATGTCAGTCGCCCTCCAGTACCAGCGCGACCTGCTCGCTCATGATCCCGCCGGTGCCGGTGACGAATGCGACGTCGCAGCCGGCGACCTGGGCCGCGGCGCTGCGCCCCATCACTTGGCGGGCCCCGTCGACGACGTGGTGCATGCCCCCGGCCATGCCGGCCTGCCCGAAGGACAACTGCCCGCCCGCGGTGTTCAACGGGAAGTCGCCGCCGAAGGTCAGATCACGGTCGTTGACCCACTTCGCGCCCTCACCCTTGGGGCAGAATCCGGCATCCTCGAGGCTCATCAGGACGGTGATCGTGTAGCAGTCGTAGATCGATGCGACGTCGACCTCGGACGGGGTGCGGCCGGCCATCGCGAACGCTCGTGCGGACGAGCGGGCCACCGGGGTGAGCATCAGGTCGTCGGCGTAGGTGGGTGTCTTGAACGAGATGTGCTCCCCGAATCCCTTGACCCACACCGGACGATGCCGTGACCGCGCGGCCAGGTCTGCGTTGACGATCAGCACGCCCGCGCCGCCCTGCACCCGCATCACGGTCTCCAGCATGTGGATGGGCTCGGCGATCATCGGACTGGCCAGCACGTCCTCGACGGTCAGCGGTTTTCCGTGGAACACCGCGTCGGGATGGGCGCAGGCATTGGTGCGCTGGTCGACGGCGATCTTGGCCAGCGCAGCCGGGTCGTAGCCGTAGAGGGCGGCGTAACGCTGAGCGATCTGGGCGTAGGGCGCGTTCTGGCCGACGTTGCCGTACGGGATCTCGTACTCGGCCTGGGGCGATCCGAACTTGTTGCTCGACGCGCCGTACCACGCAGGCGGGATGGCGGGTCGGCGCTGGGACTGCGGGAGCACGGTCGAGCCGGGCACGACGGCGAGCACCGCGTCGCAGAGACCCAACTCCACCGCGACGGCTGCCCGCCACACCATCCCCGCCGATGTGGCGCCGCCGAGGTCGACCCGCTCGCCGAAATCGATGGGCAGGCCCAGGTATTCACTCAGGGTGGCCGGCGCGAACATGTCGGACTCCGCGATGCCGTGGCAGACGAGCCCGTTGATCACCGAGCCGTCCAGGCCCGCGTCCTCGATCACCATCGCGGCCAAGGCGGCGTACTGGTCGATGGTGAACTGCGCGGGACGGGTTTGCTTTCGCTGCGCGGGCAGTTCGGCGATACCGACGATGGCGGCGGTGCCGTGCAACGACATCAGGACGGCTCGCTTCGCACGGGCAGTGCCACGGTCGCGGTGCCCGGCATCAGCACGGTCTCGCCGCGTCGCCCGGCGATCTCGACCTCGACCAGACCGATTCCGTTCTCAACCCTTTTGGCGGTGACCACTCCCCCGAACGTCAACTCCTCACCGGGGTAGGCCACCGCCCGGTTCTGCACGGAGTAGCGGACCAGCCGGCCACGTCCGCCGATCCAATCCGTGACCGCGCGGGCCAGCAGCGCCGACTGCAGCGGCCCCTGCACCAGCACGTCGTCGTACCCCTCGACATTCGTGGCCCAATCCTTGTCGTAGTGGATGCGGTGGCCGTTGTAGGTGGCGGCACTGAAGAAGAACATCTGCGTCGCGTCGACGGTGACCAGCAGCGGACGGATCTCGTCGCCGGGTTGGACGTCGTCGTAGTACAGCTGGGCGGTCACGCGCACCTCCTCACGGCCGGGCGATCATCGACGTGGTGGCTTCGGCCACCAACTGGCCGAGCTGGTTCTGGTAGGTGGTGCGCCACGTCACCAGCACGAAACGTCCTGATTTGCCCTGCTTTTCGACAATCGATTCGATCGTGCGCACCATCTCCACCTCGTCGCGGTGGTAGCAGGGCAGGTGGAAGGTGGTCGACTCGCCGCCGGCCATCCGCCGAGGAGCCAGCGGAAACGCCAGGCCCCCGGAGACCGCCCCGGACGACCCGTCGCGGCGCAGGCTGTCCAATGACGCGACACCGAGCACCGCGTACTGAAGGTAAAGCGGTGGGCAGATCACGTCGACGTAGCCGTTGGCGCGCGCATAGTCGGCGTCGAACCAGAGCGGGTTATGGTCGCCCACCGCCGCGGCCCAACGTTGCCACTGCAGGCGATCCACGTCGCCGATCGCGCGCGCTGCCACGCTTCCCACCCGCGCGGCGGTGTCGGCGTCGATCAGACTGTCGTCGCTCACGAGTCCTCCCCCTCCAGCCAGGTCGCGGCGATGTCAGCACCGCCACCGAGTGTCGAAAACACCCGCGCCCGTTCGGAGTAACGATGCAGGTCGGTGTCGACGACGTAGCCCGCGCCACCATGTAGCTGATGCGCATCGAGGGTGATCAGCTTCGCGGCTTCGGCCGCGTGCATACGAGCCACCGCCGTTTGACGTGTTGCGACGTCTCCGTCTTCGAGCACCGACAACGCCGCCCGCGCCGCGAGCCGAGCGGCGGCGAGCGCGATGTGCATGTTCGCGACGAGATGCTGCGCGGCCTGGAACGACGCGATCGGGCGGCCGAACTGTTGCCGCAGCAACGTGTAGTCGACCGTACGCTGCAGCGCCGCCTCCCCGACACCGACGAGGTCGAGCGACAGCAGCGTCGTCGCCGTATTGGCGAGCCGCCGCAGTTGCTCGTTCGATACCCCGCCGTCGGCGGTCAGGACGGAATTCCCGTCCACCCGGACGCCGTCGAAGTGCAGGCACGCCGCGGTCTGGCCACCCATCAGGGTCGCCGGCTCCTTGCGCAGCGACTCCGAATTGGGCACCACGGCAACGACATTACGCCCAGTGGTCGCGTCACCGCCCGAGACGACGACGAAGTCGGCGCGCTCGGCGTCGAGTACGAAATCGACGCGGCCGCTGAGTATCCAGTCGGCGCCGGCCGGCTCGGCGCGCAGCGTCGGCGTGACGAGACTCGCGTCGACCGGCGACCACAACGCCGTTGTGGCACTTGACTTTCCGGACGCCAGCAACGGCAACAGGGTGGCGCGCTGCTCAGCGGTACCCAGCGCATCGACGGCCATGCCCGCCAGGATGGTGCCGTGCACGATCACCGGGCACAGGCCGCGTCCGGCCTCGACGCAGAAGATCCCCAGATCGGTGAGGCGTCCGCCCGAGCCACCGTACTGCTCCGGCAGCACCAGGCCGAGGACGCCCGACGCGGCCAGCGACTCCCACTGCGCAGTCGCGTCCTGGTTGACCGCGAACAACCGGCGCAGGGTCGCCGCGAAGTCCCGTTCGTCATCGTCGGGCAGGAGTCGGATGCCGATCACCGCCCGTAGGAGGGCATACCGTGGCCCCGTTGTGCGATGACGTCACGCAGGACCTCGTTGGTGCCGCCGCCGAACCTCATCAGCGGAGCGGCCCGGTAGAGCCTCTCGAAGATGCCGCCCGCGGGAGCACCGGGCGAGCGGTGCGCCAGCAGGCCGTCGGGACCGAGCAGGTCGATCGCCAGATCGGCGATCCGCTGGCGCAGTTCGCTGGTGAAGATCTTCTCGACACTGACCTCTACGGTGGGGACGATTCCGGTGTCGAGCAACGACGCCGCTTCCACACCCATCAGCGTCGCCACGTCGACGTCGGCCTCGGCTTGCACGAGACGCCGCGCGAATGAGCGGTTTTCGAGGGGAACCGAGCCGTCCCGGCGCGCTGTCCGGGCTGACCTCTGCAGTTCGTCGAGGGCCCGCCGGAGGTCACCGGCGTTGGTCAGGGCACCGCGTTCCAGGTCAAGAGCACCGGTGATGTAGGTCCACCCCCGGTTCTCCTCCCCGATCAGATTCGTTGCAGGAACGCGGACATCGCGGAAGAACACCTCGTTGGTGCGGTAGCCCGACCACGCCGTCAGCGGTCGGATCTCGATTCCCGGGGAGTCCAGCGGCACGATGATCACCGAGATCCCGCGGTGCCGTCGAGCGTCGGGATCGGTTCGCACGCAGAGCCATTCGTGGGTGCTTCGCTGCGCACCGCTGTTCCAGATCTTGGCCCCGTTGATCACCCACTGATCGCCGTCACGGACGGCGCGGGTGCGCAGGCTGGCCAGGTCCGTCCCGGCGTCCGGCTCCGAATACCCGACCGCGCAGGTCAATTCGCCTGCGGCGATCGGTGGCAGGAACTCACGCTTGTTCTGTTCGGTGCCGTGCCGCATGATCATCGGCGCCACCGAGGTGACCGTGAGATCGGGCCCTGGCACGCCCCGGTACTCGAACTCGCGCATCAACAGGTGCTGATGCATTGCGCCGAGGCCGAGCCCGCCGTACTCCTGGGACCAGGTGACGCCGAACCAGCCCTTCTCGCCCACCCTGCGCCGAAATGCGGAGACCTCGCCGCCGATCCGTTCGAGGCCGTGTTCGGCGAGTTCGGCCTCCAGGGCCGGCGTGACGTTGTCGGCCAGGAACGTCCGCACCTCGTCGACCCAGGCCCGCTGCGCCGCGTCGAGACCGACATCCACAAGCGCTGAGCTTAATCTTGGCTCCACGGCCGAGGGACTCTTTCGAAAAGAAAGAGTTCTCGGCAAACCACCCATGGCGGGCGGGTGGGAGTGTGATCCTGTCAGGAGCACCGAACCGAGGAGCTCCGATGGCCGCACCTGAACTGCCTGCCGGGTTCGATTTCACGGACCCCGACGTCTATGCGGAGCGGCTACCCGTCGACGAACTCGCCGAGTTGCGCCGCGCGGCTCCCGTCTGGTGGAACGAGCAACGCAGCGGTGCCGAGGCGTTCGGCGACCAGGGGTACTGGCTGGTCACCCGCCATCGGGACGTGCGTGCGGCGTCATTGCGTGACGACGTCTTCTCCAGCGCCGCGAACTGCATCGTGCCGCGCTACCCCGACGAGCAGTCGGGCCGAGGCCAGATCGAGGCGGGCCGCTTCTCGATGATCAACATGGATGCGCCGCAGCACAGCCGGTTGCGAAAGATCATCTCCCGCGGATTCACACCACGTGCCGTCGAGCGGCTGCGCGACGGCCTGAGCGAGGCGGCCCGCGACATCGTGGCGAGGGCGACGGCCGCGGGCACCGGTGACTTCGTCCAGCAGGTCGCCTCCGAGCTGCCGATGCACGCCATCACCAATCTGCTCGGCGTCCCGGACGAGGACCGGATGAAGCTGTTCCACTGGACCAACGAGATGGTCGGCGACGAGGATCCCGAGTTCGCGGAGTCGCAGGCGTTGATGTCGGCCGGAGAACTGGTGTTCTACGGAATGCGTTTGGCCGCATACAAAGCCGACAACCCGGGCGACGACATCGTCACGAAGTTGATCAAGGCGGACATCGACGGCCAGAAACTCACCGACGAGGAATTCGGCTTGTTCATGATCACCCTGACCGTGGCCGGCAACGAGACCACCCGCAACTCGATCACCCAGGGCATGATGGCGTTCCTCGACCACCCCGAGCAGTGGGAGCTGTTCAAGAAGGAACGACCCCACACCACGGCCGACGAGATCATCCGGTGGGCCACGCCGGTCACGTCGTTTCAACGGACCGCTCTCGTCGACGTGGAACTCGGTGGGGTGCAGATCAAAAAGGGGCAGCGCGTCGTGCTGGCCTACCGATCGGCCAACTTCGACGACGAGGTCTTCGACGAGCCCTTTCGATTCGACATCCTGCGAAATCCCAACCCGCACGTGAGCTTCGGCGGGACCGGTGCGCACTACTGCGTCGGCGCGAACCTGGCCCGGTTGACCGTCAACCTCATGTTCTGCGCGCTGGCCGACGCCGTGCCCGACCTGAAGGCGCTCGCCGAGCCGGAGCGACTGCGGTCGGGTTGGCTGAACGGCATCAAACACTGGCAGGTCGATTACTCGGGAGGGTGTCCCGTCCGACACTGAGCGAGGGCGGTCCGATAGGTGCTGCAGGCGCATCAGTGCGTCGCGGGGAAGTAAGGCTGTGTAGTCGTTACTAGCGTGGGAGCATCTGTGCTCATGGACTCGCCGGGGGATGCCGAAAAGCGGATCGCCGATCTCGAACGTCAGCTCGATCAGCAGCGACGCATCAACGAGTTGGAGCACCAGCTCGACCAAGCGCGGACCGCGTCCCCGCCCTCGAACTCCGGGGCCGAGGTCTATGATCTTCTGAGTTCGTTGCGCAGGCTCGGATCGGCCGGCCGGCCACCCTCCAGCGCGAGTCCGCCAGTCGGCGCACCGGTCGACGCAATGCTCAGCGCTGCACCACGTTCGGTGCCTCTACGGTTCGTCCTGGCGGAAGTCTTGCCCTTCCGGTGGTGGTACATCACCGTGATGTTTGTCGTCGCCGTGCCGGCAGCGATCGTCTGGGCAACCGCGCCGAGGGCGGCCCTTCCCGCCGCCAGTCTCACCGTTGTCTTCATCTACGCATGGCAACTCAAGGGCACCCGCTCCCGACTGCAACTACTCAAATGGGGCCGGGTCGCCACGGTCACCAGAACCGAGATCGCCTCGAGGGCAAGCTATTACGGCGGGGTTACCTGGTACAACGCACCGCTACCGGTGGCCAATGGGTGGCGGGTAGCCCGACCGCTGTGGAGCGGACCGAGCACCACGACCAGGATTCAGTACACCCTCGATGACTATCAGGGCGAGCTGAGCGTACGAGGCCGCGAGTACGTCGACGGGGTCATCCTGGCCGACCAACGCCACCCCGACCGGGCCCGTTGTGTCACGTTCTTTCCCTACGACCTAGACCGCGACGACAACGGAAATTGGATCGGCCGACTGCGGCCCCGCCTGGTGTCAGGCATGGTCGTGTGGCTGATCATCCTCATCGGCTGGTTCAGCGCCGCCATGGCGATCACCACCGGCTACGCCACCCGCGCGCTACACAATGCCCAGACGGTCACCGTGGACGCCGACGCCTCGGCCCTCATCACCGGCAGTAGCCTCACCCGACAGGCCACCTGCGACCACGGCCACCTCACCGTCAACGGCAACCAGAACGTCGTCACCGTCGCTGGCCATTGCACCAGCCTGACCGTCACCGGCATCAAGAACACCGTCACCATCGACGCTGTGGACAGCGTCTCGATTGCCGGCATCGACAACCACGTCGTGTACCACTCCGGTCAATCCACCATCGCCGATAGCGGCATCGGCAACAGCGCCACCCGCGGCTGAACGATGCGCAACCCAACCCACAGCACTTGCGAGACCGGATGTGATCGAATGCGGACCTCGTCGATCTCCCGCTTCCGTCATCAGCTTTGGTAGTCAGAACCAACTTTGGCCCCCAACAGGTCGACAGGCGCGATGATCGGAGGGCGGTCGAAGAGTTCCGCGTTGGCCTCGAGAGCCCTGCGCACCTCACCGTGCAAGTGGGTTTGACGATCAGCCTCGGTGTCGAAGGTGTCGAAGATGCCGAACGTGGTTTCATCGATACGGAATCCGAACCACTGCTTGGTGCCAAGTTCGGCGTGTACGAGTCGTTCGGCGGTCTTGAGGAACGCGGCGACCTCCTCCTCGCTCCCCGATTTGGCGTGCAGCGTGACGAAGAAACCTCGCGTTGGCGACATGCAATTCTCCTTGCCGTAGTTGGGTGAGTGACATGTCTTGGATGCGCCCAAGCTAGACCGACGAGTACGCGTGCGACTACCCAAGTCACAGGGTCAACGTCAGTCCCGCCACCGGACCTGCGAGTGCCGCCTTCGCGTGAATGGAGGCGTCGTCAGTGAGGACCTCGTCGGCGTTGGCCTCCAAGCCGTCGATGATGACTCGTGCGGCCACGACCGGGCTGAGTTTGTCCATGGTGATGTCTGCTGCCATGTCGGTGTCGATGAAGCCCGCGTGCACCCCGACCACGTGTGTGTTCTGCGACTTGAGCTCCACGCGCAGGGAATTCGTCAACGACCACGCTGCGGCCTTCGACGCCCCGTAGGCGCCACCGCCAGCCAGCCACGACATCACCGAGAGCATGTTGACGAAGGCGCCCCCGCCGTTGGACCGCAACACCGGCGCGAATGCCCGCGCCACTCGAAGGGGCCCGAATACGTTGACGTCGAACGAATCTGTGGCGTGTTGGAAGTCGCCGGTCAGTAGTGGCTCGGGTACGAAGATGCCGGCGTTGTTGAACACGATCTCGGCGTCAGAAACCGACTGGGCCAGCGCGTCGACCGATTCCTGCGCGCGGACGTCCAAGACGTGTGTGACCACCGCTGCGCGGTGGTCGGAATGCGCGCTGCGCGCGGTGGAATGGACCGTGAGCGCTCCGCGTGCCAGGAGTTCGTCGACCAGCGCCGCCCCCAACCCCCTTGCACCGCCGGTGACCACGACGACTTTCCCCGCTACTGCGACCATGTCGTTCTTCTTTCTCTTGTGTGAGGTGGTGCGGGCAGGACGGCGGTCTGCAGCCAGTGCACCAACGCCGCGTTCACCTCAACGGACTTCTCCAGACCAACCCAGTGACCCGCCGGGAGGCTGACCTCGGCCAGATTGGTGCAGTGTTCGCGCATCGGTTCGGCGAGCCTGGTACGGACGGTGTCGGCGGTGGGCTCGTACTGGGCCTCGATGAACATGGTGGGCATGCGAAGGACCGCGTCGACGGAGTCCTCGCTGTAGCAATAGTTGTCGACGTGGTTGAGGTAGTAGCTGTTTGGTCCGGTGAACCCGTTCGACCTCAAGGCGCCGACCACGTCGTCGTACACCTCGTCGTCGAGGATGTCGGGGTCGCGGGCAACGTCGGGAAGCACCGTCACCCCACCGAACCAACCACCGTCGCGACGTACCGTCGACCGTGGTGAGCGGCCTCCCAGAATGGCCGGGTCGCCGCGCCGGCAGAGCGCGCGGACCACCCGGTCTGGGGCCGAGTCGAACTGCGCGGTCACTTCGGCGAAGGACTCTTCGAAGTACGCCATGTAGTCGAACTGTCCGAACGGGAAGTCGTTCTCCGGGTACACCTCTCGATTGACGTAGCTCACCAGGGTCGCCAGTCCGCGATCGAGCGTGCGGTAGGGCACCACCAGAGTGGCCACCGCATCGCAAATCTCAGGATGGTGCGCGGCCAGCGCCCAGACCACCGCGGCGCCCCAATCGTGGCCTACCCACACCGCGGACTGCCGGTCCAGGTGACCGATCAGGGTTCGGAGGTCCTCGACGAGGTGGCGCAGCGCGTAGGCAGTCGGTGTCGACGGGACGAAGGACCCACCGTAACCGCGCATGTCGGGTGCGACTACGCGGAAACCCGCGGACCTCAGCGCGTGCAGCTGAGGTGCCCAGGTCGATGCGGTGGCAGGCCAGCCGTGGACCAGTACCACCAGTGGTCCGTCGCTGGGACCGGTTGCCAGGTAGGAGATTTCGCCACCGGTGACGCTGGCGGTGAATCGTGCCGCCACCGTGGCGAGGGCCGGCCGGGATCTACAGCGTGCCTCGACGCCCATCGGCGCTGCCCTTCAAGATTGGCGACTCGTCCGTCCAATTCTGAGGTTGAACGCGATCCCACAGTGATCCCCTGCCGAGGTTGCGCCCTGCCTGGTCGTGCCGGCGCAACCACTCCTCCACCGTGCGAATGCGATTCGGGTGGATCTCGTCCAGTAGCGAGTAGTTGCGTTCGATGATGTCGTACTTCCACAGGTTCCAGAATCCGGTGAAGTTCTGACGTACCGTCATGGTGGCCTTGTCCGCGGGGTCGGCGTTGTACCCGGCGGGGTCGTCGACCCTGGCAGCGAACGGGCCTCCCGCCAATAGGTTTCCAGGTCGACGTCGACGAAACGTGCCGGGTGGCCCGTGACCTTCTCGAAGGCGGCTGCGAGATCCGCGTACTTCACGTGGTCGACGGCAACGGCCAAATTCATTCCATTGGCCAGCTCGGCGTGATCGAACAACCACCGTACATAGAACCCGCAGTCTTCGAGGGCGACGTGCGGGACCGCCCCGTCCCCCAGCGGCACCCGCCACGTGAGGATGCCGTCTTCGAAGGTGGGTGTCATCGGGGTTCCTGGCGACAGCACCATCTCCATGTAGGGGCCGGTGGTGAACAATGCGGCGCCCATGCGGTCGCGATTCATCTGATTCTGCAACAGGATCCAGTCGCCGATACGGCCCTTGCCGTCATAGTGACCGGTGCGAAATCGCGAATCGTATCCGGCAGCCTTGAGGCCGTAGTCCAGATTGCCGTAGACGAAGAATCGGACGCCCTCTTCCAGAGCGATCTCGTATGACCTTATGGCCCAGAACATCTCAGTCTTCTCACCGGTGTTGAACCCGTTGATGTTGATGAAGGCGCCGTCGCAGCCGCGCAGGCCCTGCCTCAACACGTCCTCGTCGGCGAAGGATCCTTCGACGAAGGTGACATTCCCGAGTGCGGCCAGGGACTGGGCGCGCTCCGACCCGTCGTCTCGGCTCAACGCGCGGACCGAGTACGCGCCGTCAGCGACGAGGCCCTTCACCACGGGCATGCCCTGAGCTCCGGTCGCCCCAACGACGAAGACCGTCGGCGAGGCGTGTTCCGAAATTGCCTGCGCCTGAAAAGGGTTCGACATGTCATCTGCTCCTGTCTCGAGGCCGGAAGCTACGGAGAGCTACGGACCCCTCTGAGTATTATCAACTATACCCAGATGTTCAACGGGTGACCGGGAGTTCGCCGGCGTACGTCAGCGCGTGAGTTCCTCAAGGGTCACGGCGAGGAACACGTCGAGCGGATCCAGCGCCCCGGTGGCACGGCTGCGAGCGACGGCGCCTTCGAAACCGTCCACCAGCGCGGCAGCGAGATCGGCCGGGGCTCGTCCATTGGACAGCTCCCCCGCGTCTTTGGCACGGACCAGCACCGCCGTGAGCGCGTCGATCCACTGCTCGAAGCTCGCACGCACCGCTTCCCGAAGCTCGGGGTAGGACCCGGTGACGCTGTTGCTAAATGTACCCAGCAGGCAACCAAATTCCGTCCGACCACCCCGACGTGCGGCGACCAGTTGCACGAAATGTTCTCGCACGGCGTCGACGGCGCCACCCGAGGCGTTCACCAGCGACTCCAGGGCCAAGGTGGGCACGTAGCGGTTCACGTGCTCGACGGCGAACTGCTCCTTGCTCGAAAAGTGGTTGTAGAACGATCCTTTGGGCACGCCTGCCGCGGCGACAAGGTCGTTGACGCTCGCACCCTCGAAACCGCGCTCGATCCACACCCCCAACGTGCGGTCAACCAACTGCTCCTTGACGCTGGGCCTACCCATGTCATTCCTCCCACAGCGTAAAAAGCCATCGTGACATTTTAAGACGACCGGTCATATAGTGATTGTATGGCAATTCGGACAAAGACACCATCCAGCTACCTCTCCACGTGGTCGCCCGCCCCGAGCCGGTGGTTCACCCGAGCCGATGGCAGCAGGCTGCGGTACATCGTCGCCGGCGACGGACCTCCGCTCGTGCTGATGCATACCGTGCGCACCCAGCTGGATTACTTCCAGCGGCTCATCCCACTGTTGACCGGACGCTATCGCGTCTACGCGGTGGACTTCCCAGGGATGGGGTGGTCCGACATTCGACCGGACGCGCACTACGACCACGCTGATCTGCAAGGCGCCATCGTCGAGTTCGTCCGTGGTCTGGAGTTGTTCGACGTCACCTTGGCCGGAGAGTCGATGGGTGCCACCATCGCGCTGACCGCCTCCGTCGAACTCGGCGAACGGGTGAGCCGCGTGGTGGCTTCCAACACCTACGACTACCCCCAGGGGCTGGAACGGGCGAATCCGTTGGCGCGGTTCATCGTTTCCTCCGTGCGGGCTCCCTTGGTCGGTCCCACCTTCGCCAGCCTGGAGAACAGGCCCATCCTGAAGGGCATCATGAGCGGCGGGTATGCCGACCCCACCCGATTGCCGGCTCCGTTCCTCGACGAGCTAATGCGGGTTGGCAAGCGACCCGGCTATTCACGCGTCGCGCGCGAGGTGTACCGCAACTTGCCGACCCTCATCGCGGCGCGCAGCAGCTACCCGTCGATCACAGCGCCTGTCGCGCTTCTGTACACCAGCCAGGACTGGTCACGGACGAGCGACCGGCAGAGCACCGCGGCGGCGATCCCGACCGCCACGGTGCACACGATCGACGACGCGGGCCACTTCTGCGCAATGGAACGACCCCACGCATTCGCCGACGTCACCCTGGGCCGACCCTAACCAGCAGCTCGAATAGTAGAGCTACACAACGACTCTCAAGGAGACAGCGCAATGGCATCGGATCGACTCTTCCTGATCACCGGAGCCACGGGAAACACCGCAGCACCGACCGTCGAGATCCTTCTCCACGCGGGGCACCGAGTTCGCGCGTTCGTACATACCCTCGACGAGCGCTCCGACGCTCTTGCCGCACTCGGTGCCGACGTGGTCGACGGTGACCTGCTCGACTTTCGAGCGATCAGTTCCGCGATGGCCGGCGTCGACGCCGCCTACTTCTGCTATCCGATCTTGACCGACGGCCTGCTGGCAAGCACCGCCATCTTTGCCCAGGCGGCGACCGAAGCCGGCGTAGGCGCGGTGGTCAACATGTCGCAGATATCGGCCCGCCGAGACGCCACGAGTCATGCCGCCCAGCAGCATTGGCTCTCCGAACGCCTTCTCGACCGCTCGGCATTCGCCACGACGCATCTGCGACCGACGTTCTTCGCTGAATGGCTCACCTGGGCCTGGCGCCGCGACGACGACGAGGCCGTGCTTCGACTCCCGTTCGGGACTGGTCGACACGCTCCCATCTCTGCACGCGATCAGGCCAGGGTCATCGCCACCGTTCTGCAGAATCCGAGTCCGCATGATCGACAGGTCTATCCGCTGGTGGGCGGCAAGGAACTCGACCACTACGCAATCGTCGACGAGATCAGCTCCACGCTGGGAATACCAGCCCGATACGAGCCAGTCGAGATCCCCTCCTTCGCAAAGCTGTTGGCCTCGAAGGGAACGAGTCCGCACTTCGTCCAGCACGTCAGCAGCGTCGCCCGGGACTACCAGGACGGCGTCTTCGCCGGCGAGAACAACCTGGTGGAGGTCATCACCGGACGACCGCCGATGACGGTGCCGGAGTTCGTCACCGCCAACCTCTCGGCCTTCTCCCACGACGGACCCTTCGTACAGCGCTGACCCACCTTCCATCACCCCCAAGGGGCACTCATGACCACGGCCACCACCACGTCGACGACACACGTCGCCACTCGTCTGGACATGTCGACGTCGGTGCCGACCGACTGACCTCGAACAAGCCATCGAGATCGCAATCAACCATCACTGCAACAGAACTGGATCATCATGACCACCACGCACACACGTCCCATCCTCATCACCGGCGCGGCAGGTGAGGTCGGCTCGGTCAGCACCACGATGGTCCGCATGCTCCTCGATGCCGGCTGGCCAGTCCGCGCCTTCGTCCGTACCGACGACGACCGCGCGGAGGCACTCCGGAAGGCCGGGGCGGACGTGTTCGTCGGAGACCTGCTCAACATCGCCGACGTCGCGGCGGCGCTGAACGGCTGTCAACGGGTGTACTTCAGCATGGGACTGTCGCCCTATTACGTCGACGCCAATTTGTTGATGGTCGCGGTCGCCCGCGCGCAAGGCGATCTCGAGGTGTTTGTGAACATCTCCGAGTCCGAGCAGTCCCTGCTGACCTTCGACCGGATGACGGCGCCGGAGGGAATTCGCTTGTCGTGGCTGGGCGGCAACGTGTCTCAGTGGTCACCGCAGCAACGGGCGCACTGGATCGCCGAACAGGTCTTGGACTGGTCCGGCCTTCCGGTGGTCCACGTCCGCGCCAGTATCTTCGTCGAAAATCCGGTCTTCGCCTGGTTTCCCATTCCGGATCTGCTGGCAACCGGAGAACTTCGCTTGCCGTTGGGCGACACCAAGGTGGCACCCATCGCGGGATACGACGTGGCCGAGCTCTGCGTCAACATTCTGAAGGATCCGGCCGAGCACGTCGGAAAGACGTACACGCTGATCGGGCCTGAACTGAAGACCATGTACGAATTCGCCGAAGACTATGCCGCCGCACTGAACCGGCCGGTGGTGTACGTGCCCCAGGACCTGGAGACGTGGAACACCGACTACATCGACAGCGCACTGGCAGCCGAGAAGCCACACAACGGTGAGCACCTCAAGACGCTGACCCGGCTGATGGCCAGCGGTCGCTACTTCGATCTGCCGACCGACGACCTCGCCGGACTCCTCGGGCGCGAACCGAAGACATTGCGTTTTGCGCTGGCGAACTCACCACGCATCCTCGCTGACGTAGCGGCTTCGTTCAGTCAGTAACCTCCTGAAAGGAGCAGCGGCACAACGGCAATCTGGACATCCACGAGCTACCCGGCTGTTGCACCCTGGCGGCCATGCCCGGGTGCTCAGCCGCAGGCCCGCCGGATGAGGGCGGCGACGGCGTCTGGCTGTGACATGTAGACGGCATGGCTGGCTTCCACCTCCACCGTGGTGGCACCGGCCCGCTGCGCCATGGCACGCTGGGCGGTCGGCGTGATCATTCGGTCCTCGGTCGCAACCAGATACCAGCTTGGCTTGCCGCGCCACGCCGGATCTGTGACCGGCTCGGCCATGGCCTCTTCCCCCCACGGAACCTGGGAGTCGGCAAGGAACACGGCATCGGCGGCAGCCAGGTCGGCACCGAAAGAACTGTGGAACTTGGCTCGGTCTTGGAACCAAAAGCCCTCCGCCACTTCGATGATCGGCGAGCCCGGCCCGGCGGGATCACCCACGAGCGCTCGTACCGACTCACCCTCATCCGGTGCGAATGCCGCGATGTAGACCAAGGCCACCACCTTGTTGTGCATGCCGGCTTCCGTGATGACCGCACCTCCGTACGAATGCCCCACGAGCACGACCGGCCCGTCTTGCGCGTCGACGACCTGCCGTGTCGCCGCCACGTCGCCCGGCAGCGACAGGGTGGGATTCTGCACCACGGCAACGTGATAGCCGTCCCCCGTCAAAAGGTCGTACACCGCGCGCCAAGATGATCCGTCCACGAAGGCGCCGTGTACCAGAACGATGTTCCGCGGTCCGCGGCTCGTACTCATGGCGACCACCTTGCCCGACGACTCGTAGGCAAACGGGCAGTCACGACGGAGGTGTGATGGCTCAAGCGAATTCGGGATACAGCGCGCGGACGCCCCCGGAGAGCGCGGCCTGGATTCGTGTGGTCGATTCGTCGGCGATGATCTCGGGGTTGCCGGCCTCCACGCCGTCCAGCGCGATCCTGACGACGTCGGCCGGGTCGGACTTGTCGGCGTCGACATGGTTGGCCATATCCGTGTCGATGTAGCCGACGTGCAGCGCACTGACCTGCGTCCGTTGGCCCGCCAGCTCCAACCGCAGCGCGTTGGTCATCGCCCACGCGGCCGACTTGGCGGCAGAGTAGGAGCCATAGTCCGGAGACGTCACCCACGCCAACAGCGAGAGCACGTTGAGGATCGCGCTCTGAGGGTGCGCACCCAACTGCGGCGCAAACGCACGTATGACGTGAAGCGATCCGAGATAGTGCGTGTCGAGGTCGAGCGTGATGTCAGACAGACGACCCGTGAGTAGCGAAGCGCCAGTGAATGTTCCGGCATTGTTGACGACGAAGTTTACGTCGCCGGTGGCCGTTGCCGCGCGGTCGACCGAGGCCAGATCGGTGACGTCGATCTGCACCGGGATGACGCCGTCGACGTCAACGGCAGAGGCGTCACGCGACCCGCCGTAAACCTTGGCCCCCCGCCGAACGAGTTCCTCGGCGAAGTGACGCCCCAACCCCCGGTTGGAACCCGTGACCAGGACGGTACTTCCGGCAATCTCCACATCGGCTCCCTTGGGTTGGAAAACCGAACTTAGCATCTGGGTGGGAAATGTCAACCCAGCGTAGGGTGGGAGTGTGCCTTCGTCTCTCGATGACCTGCAGTGCTCGATCGAACGTTCCCTTCACGTGGTGGGAGAACGGTGGACCCTGCTGATCCTGCGCGAAGCCCATCGCGGCGCAACACGTTTCGACGAGTTCAAAGATGCACTGGGGGTCTCGTCGGACATCCTCACCGCGCGACTGGGCACCCTGGTGAAGCACGGGGTGCTCGAACGTCGTCCATATCGGGAACCCGGACGACGTGAGCGCCTCGAGTACCACCTCACCGAGTCCGGGCGCCAACTCCAGCTGGTCCTCGGGGCCCTAGGGCAGTGGGGCGACGCGTACCTGCCCCGCACGCAGGGACCGTCGATCGAACGCCGCTCGCCCACCGGACAATCGGTGCGCTTGTGTTACGTCGACCAATCGGGTGTCGAGGTGTCACCCGTGGACGTCAAGTCTCATCGAACAGCTGCGTACCGCTGACACAGCGCTCCATCGCCAAGCCATCTGCTATTTCGTATCCAAGACGACCGGTCGTATAGTGATGACGAAGGGGCTTAGGAGGTCACGTCATGAGCCAGGCAGGCATTGCCGGGATGCGGCGAGCAGCACAGGACATCGTCGACGTCGTCGAGACGTTCGACGACACCGATTGGCGGGCGCCTAGCGCGGCCAGCGGGTGGTCGACCAAGGACGTGGTGACGCACGTCGGGTGCCTGCTCGAAGATCTCGTCGCAGCGGTGGATCAACAGCCCCTGCCCGACCTGGGCATCGAACCGCTCAACGACATTCAAGTCGCCGAACGCCGGCACCTTTCCGGCCCGGAAGCCGCTGCGTTCGTCAAAGAGCAATTCAGTTGCGCCCTGGCCGCTTTCGAACCGTTGCAAGCCGAACCCCTGGCATCCCGCGAAACGCAGATGCTCGACCTGGGCTCCTATCCCCTTCATTCGATAGCCGATATGTTCACCTTCGATATGTCCACTCACCTGCGATACGACATTCTCGCCCCGCGCGGACCCATCGAGCGCAAGGTGTCCGCGCTGGACGAGGTACTGCTCGGCCCCTCGGTGTCGTGGCTCCTGGGCGGTGTGCCGAAAATGCAGCCAACGCTGGCGACCGCGGTCGAGGGACCGCTCGTCCTCAATCTCACCGGGCCCGGTGGTCGAGACGTCCTGATCGACGTGATCGACGGTGCGATCACGGCGGCGGCAGCCGACTCCAGCGCTGACGCGGTCGCGACGATCAGCTCGACGACCGCCGACTTCCTGAGATGGTCGACCCGGCGGGTCGACTGGCGCAACGTTGTCGCTGTTTCCGGTAACCACGCTGTGGCACAACGCTTCTTGAACGCACTCAACCTCATCTGAGCACGTCACGCAGGCCGGATTCGAGCGACGACGAAGGAGTGCCGTGGCCCTGCTGGGATTGACGACGCACGGCGTCGAGCCATGCCGCGAGGGTCGAAGCTGGTGGACGTCTGCGACAGCCGCGTTCGCCGTGATCCGCGGACCCGGCGAATCACCGCATCGTCGTGCGCGTTCAGTCGGACAGTTGCGCACACAGCAGTAGCCAGTACGGCCATCGTTCATCCGCGGACATGAAAACGGCCCCCGGAGTGATCTCCGGGGGCCGTTTTTTTAGTAGCGGGGACAGGATTCGAACCTGCGACCTCTGGGTTATGAGCCCAGCGAGCTACCGAGCTGCTCCACCCCGCGACGGGTGAATATCAGGTTACCGAACGTGCGCGATGCCACCAAATCGCGCGCTCACCAGGGCCGGAGGCCCTACTTCGCCTCGTTGTACTTGTTGATCGCGTCATCAAGGCGTTGCAGCGCGGTGCCGTAGGCGCCGAAGTCGCCCGACTTCTGCGCATCTCGTGCCGCACTCATCGCGGACTCGACGTCCTTGAGCGCGCCGGCCTTCGCCGGTGACAGGCTGACCGCGCCACTGGGTGTCGGCACGGCGGCGGCGTTGGCCGGGGGCGGCGGGCTCGCGGGCGGCCCGGCTCCGGGTTGCGAACCGGCCGGCGCGCCCGATTCGGTGGGCGCGGGCCCAGCTGCGGTCGCACTGGCGCCGGGGCCGAACAGCCCGTTCAGCGCATCGCCGACGGTCGGTCCGTAGCCGATCTTGTCGTTGTACATCATCGCCACCCGTATCAACCGCGGATACGACGACGCCACGTCACTGGAGCCGGGCGAGGCATAGACCGGCTCGACATAGATCAGTCCGCCCTGGGCGACCGGCAACGTCAGTAGGTTGCCCCACTTGATCCGGTTCTGGTTGTCCCGCCCGATCACGCCGAGGTCTTGGGACACAGCGGTATCCGTGGTGATCGCGTTGTTCGCCAGCTTGGGACCGTTGACCTGCCCCGGGATGGTCAGCACGGAGATCTTGCCGTAGGTCGACGGATCTGAGCTCGCGCTGATGTATGCGGCCAGGTAATCGCGCTTGAATCGGTTCATCGCGCTGGTCAACTGGAACGATGCCGAATCATCGCCTTTGGCAATGTTTTTCGCGACGATGTAATACGGCGGCTGATAGCTGCTGGCGGTCGGATTCGGGTCCAGCGGCACGTCCCAGAAATCCGATGTGGAGAAGAACGTCACCGGGTCGTTGACGTGGTACTTGGCCAGCAGCATCCGCTGCACCTTGAACAGATCTTCGGGGTAGCGCAGGTGCGCGGCCAGCTCGGTGCTGATCTCACTCTTCGGTTTGACGGTTCCTGGAAAGACTTTCATCCACGCCTGCAGCACGGGATCGTGCTCGTCCTGCTCGTACAAGCTCACCGTGCCGTCGTAGGCGTCGACCGTCGCCTTCACCGAGTTGCGGATGTAGGACACCTGCTTGTCCGGAGCCAGCCGGTTGAACGCCACCTCCGAGGAGTCGGCGGTAGCCGACGACAGCGACGTCAGTTCGGAGTAGGGGTAGTTGTCCAGCGTGGTGTAGCCGTCGATGATCCACACCAGCCGCTTGTTGACGATCGCCGGATAGACACTGCTGTCGGTGGTCAGCCACGGCGCCACCGCCTCTACCCGCTGGGCCGGGTCGCGGTTGAACAGGATCTTGCTGTTGGAGCCGATTACGTTGGAGAACAAGAAGTTTCGCTCGGCGAACTTGGCGGCGAACACACTCCGGGAGATGAGACCACCCAGCGGCACGCCACCGCTTCCGGTGTAGGTGTAGTTCTTGGTCTCGGTGTTGGTCTCGTAGTCGTATTCCCGGTCGACTCCGCTCTTGCCGACGATCGCGTAATCGGCCGGCGTGCTGGCGATGACCGGCCCGTAGTAGACGCGCGGCTGCTCCAGCGGTGCCGGACCGGCGGACGTCACGCCGCCGTTGGCTCCGACGACACTGGCCAGGAACTCCGGGTAGCCACCGTTTTGGTTGGGATCGTTCGCAATTCCGCGCACGGTGTTGGCGGGCGAGGCGATGAAACCGTTGCCGTGGGTGAAGACGGTGTGCCGGTTGATCCAGTCCCGCTGGTTGTCGATCAGGTGGTCCGGGTTGAGTTCGCGGGCGGCGACCACGTAGTCGCGCAGGTTGCCGTCACGGTCGCGGTAGCGGTCGATCGACAACTGGTCAGGGAAGTAATAGAAGTTCTTGCCCTGCTGGAACTGGGTGAACGCGGGGCTGATGATGGTGGGGTCCAGCAGCCGGATGTTCGAGGTGGTGGCCCGATCCGACGCCACCTGCTCGGCCGTGGCCCGTCCGTCGCCGCTGTAATCGCGGTAGGTCACCACGTCCTCGGTCAGACCGTACGCCTGCCGGGTCGCGGTGATGCTTCGGCTGATGTACTCGCGTTCCTTCTGCGCCGCATTGGGTTTGACGCTGAACTGCTCGATGACCAGCGGCCAGGCGGCGCCGACCACCATTGACGACAGCAGCAACAACACCAAGCCGATGGACGGAATGCGCAAGTCTCGCAGCACAACCGCGGAGAACACGGCCGCCGCACAGATCAGCGCGATGGCCAGCAGGATCAGCTTGGCCGGCAACACGGCGTTGATGTCGGTGTACCCGGCTCCGGTGAACGGCTTGCCCGCGCGGGTGTGCGAGAGCAGCTCGTAGCGATCCAGCCAGTAGGCAATAGCCTTGAGCAGCACCAGCGTTCCGACCAGGCTGATCAGCTGGATCCGCGCGGACCGGCTCAACGCACCGGTGCGCCCGGACAGCCGAATGCCGCCGAAGATGTAGTGCCCCAGCAGATTCGCGACGAGAGCCAACAACACCGCGGCGAACAGGAAGCTGAGCACCAACCGGTAGAACGGCAACTCGAAAGCGTAGAAGCCGAGATCTTTGCCGAACTGCGGATCGCGGACTCCGAAGCTGCTGCCGTGCAGGAAGAGCTGGACACGGACCCAGAACGTCTGCGCGACGATTCCGGCGAGCAAACCGATCGTGACCGGGACGCCCACGCCGATCACCCGAAGCCGCGCCATCACCACGGTTCGGTACCGCGCCACCGGATCGCTGCCGTTGCTCGGGACGAATACGGGCCGATTCCGGTAGGCCAGCGCCAGCCCGGCGAACACGATGCCGCCGACCAGCAACCCGATCGTCACGAACACGATCAGCCGGGTTGCCAGCACTGTGGTGAACACCGACCGGTAGCCCAGTTCGCCGAACCAGAGCCAGTCGACGTAGGCGTCGATCAGCCGCGGGCCGACCAGCAGCAGACCGATCACGGTCAAGGCGATCGCGATGAGTGTCCGACTGCGTCGAGTCAGCTTCGGCATTCTGGCGGCGGGCCGCATCCCCACTAGCTACGCTCCCTGCTCGGTCTCGACAGCGATTCTGACGTCGACTTTACGCATCACTTGTGATCCGGCCCGGGATCGATCGCGAGACCCGATCGGCCCGGCCGTCCGGGCTAACAACTCGGCGGCTGTCCGCCGGTATTGACCGTGTGCAGTGCCTCCACTGCCTCACCGAGGTTGTCGACCTTGATCAACTGCAGGCCGGGGACCTTGCCGGCGTTTGCCTCGTAACAGTTTCCGGCGGGAACCAGAAACACCGTGGCACCCGCGTCGTGGGCGGCGCTCATCTTGTGCCCGATCCCGCCGATCTTGCCCACTTCACCGTCCGGCTTGATCGTGCCGGTGCCGGCTACGAACTTCGACCCGGCGAGATTGCCGGTGGTGAGTTTGTCGATCACCGCGAGGCTGAACATCAGACCCGCGGACGGCCCGCCCACGTTGGCCAGGTTGAAGTCCACCGCGAACGGCGCCCACGGCGCGTCGGTGACCGAGACACCCACGAATCCGAAGTCGCCCTTCGGGTGATGGCCGAGCGTGATCTTCGCGGACCCGGGTGGCGCGTTCTTACGGCGGAAGTCGACCGTGACCTCTTGTCCGGGCTTGGTGGTCTTCAGAAACGAGGTGAACTGCTCGACGTCGGCCACCGGTTTGCCGTCGACTGCCTGCACGGCGTCTCCGGCCTGCAGCTTGCCCACCGAGGGCCCGGGGTCGGGAACGGTGACGATGGTGACCGCCTTCGGGTACTTCAGGTAGCCCAGGGCGGCGAACTCGGCGTTGTGCTCGGATTCCTTGAAGTCGGCATCGTTGGCCTTGTCGACCTCTTCGCGGCTTTGCCCCGGCGGGTAGACGAGGTCGCGCGGCATCAACTGCTCCTGCCCTGACAGCCACAGTGTCAGCGCCTCGGCCAGGCTGAGCTCGTCGCGCTGGGACACCGTGGTCATGTCCAGGTGGCCGGTGGTCGGATGGGTGGTGGTGCCCTTGATCTCGACCACCTGCTTGCCGTCCACCTCGCCGAGGGTGTCGAAGGCCGGGCCGGGGCCCAGTGACACGTACGGCACCGTCACCGCGGCGAGCAGCACACCGAAGACGACGATCGGGACCAGCGCCACCATCAGCGTCAGAATCCGCCTGTTCACGTCGCCAACACTAGCCGCGGCATCCCGGCGTCCCGGTTCGTCACCCGCACTCCGGCGGGCAGGTTCACTCAGAGCGTGACGCCGGTGCGCGCGTCGCGCCCTGACCATGAGTACCGTTGTGGACATGGCTGACCCGCCTTTCGGCTTCTCCTCGGGAGACGACCCGGACCGCGACAAGCGCCGCGAGAACGAACCCGAGTCCGGCTCGGGCTCCGCCGATCCCTTCGGACTGGGCGGCCTCGGCGGCGACTTCAACGTGGCCGACCTGGGCCAGATGTTCACCCGGCTCGGGCAGATGTTCAGCGGCGCCGGCTCCATGGGCGGGCAGTCCTCCGGCCCGGTCAACTACGAACTGGCCCGCCAGTTGGCGTCGAGCTCGATCGGGTTCGTCGCGCCGATCCCGCCCGCCACCCGTGAGGCGATCGGCGACGCCATCCACCTCGCGGAAACCTGGCTCAACGGTGTCACCGCGCTTCCCGCGGGCACCACCAAGACGGTCGCCTGGTCACCCAACGACTGGGTGGACAACACGCTGGAAACCTGGAAGCGGCTGTGCGATCCGATGGCCCAGCAGATCGCCACGGTGTGGGCGTCGGCGCTGCCCGAAGAAGCCAAGGCGATGGCGGGCCCGCTGCTGTCGATGATGTCGCAAATGGGCGGCATGGCTTTCGGCTCGCAGCTCGGCCAGGCACTGGCCCGGCTCTCCAAGGAAGTCCTGACCTCCACCGACATCGGATTGCCGTTGGGGCCCAAGGGAATTGCGGCGCTGCTGCCGGACGCCATCGAGTCGTTCGCCGACGGGCTCGAGCAGCCGCGCAGCGAGATCGTCACCTTCTTGGCCGCCCGCGAAGCCGCCCATCACCGCCTGTTCACCCACGTGCCCTGGTTGTCCAGCCAGCTGCTCGGCGCCGTCGAGGCTTACGCCAAGGGCATGAAGATCGACATGCAGGGCATCGAAGAGCTGGCCCGAGACTTCAACCCCGCGGCGATGAACGATCCGGCCGCGGTCGAGCAACTGCTGACCCAAGGGGTGTTCGAGCCCAAGGCCACGCCGGAGCAGACCCACGCACTCGAGCGGCTCGAAACGCTGCTGGCCCTGATCGAGGGCTGGGTGCAGACCGTGGTGAACGCCGCTCTGGGCGATCGCATCCCGGGCGCGGCCGCCCTCGGCGAGACCCTGCGGCGCCGACGTGGCACCGGCGGGCCGGCCGAACAGACCTTCGCCACCCTGGTCGGCCTGGAATTGCGGCCGCGGAAGTTGCGCGAGGCCGCGGCGTTGTGGGATCGGCTGACTCAGACCGTCGGCGTCGATGCCCGCGACGCCGTCTGGCAGCACCCCGACCTGTTGCCCGGCTCCGAGGATCTCGACGACCCGGCCGGCTTCATCGACCGGGCCCTCGGCGGCGACACCAGCGGGATCGACGAAGCCATCGCCGAATTCGAGCGTCGCGCGGACGAAGACGGCGGCTCCGGCGCTGTGGATAGCTGAGCTTCGCCAACCCGACTCCCATGGCACAGTGCCAAGATGGCGCGGGCTGCGGAGCTGTATGCGCTGGATCCGGCGCTGCCGGTGCTGCTTCGTCCCGACGGCGCCGTACAAGTGGGCTGGAGCCCGCGGCGCGCGGTCTTGATCCGACCTCCGCTCGGTGTAACCGCGGCGGGGCTGGCCGGCGTGTTGCGGGCGATGTACTCGCCGGTACCGCTCGATGACCTGCGACGCTATTCCAGCGGCCTGAGCGACGGCGAACTGGACGACCTGATCCGGCGATTGGTGACGGCGGGGGTCGCCACGCGTGGCATCCGACAACAGTCGGCTCGATCAGCATCGATCCGGGTGCATGGCCGCGGCCCGCTGTCTGAGTTACTGGCCGAGGGGTTGCGATGTTCGGGTGCGCGGGTCAAGCAGAGCAATCAGTCGCACGCCGCCTTCACATCTGCCGAGACCGACCTGGTGGTGTTGGCCGACAACCTCGTCGCCGATCCGCGGCTGCTGCGTGAGCTGCGCACCCAGGGCGTCGCGCATCTGGCGGTGCGGGTGCGCGACGGCACCGGACTGGTCGGCCCGCTCGTCATACCCGGGGTGACCAGTTGCCTGGACTGCGCGGATCTGCATCGCCGCGATCGCGACGCGGCCTGGCCCGCGGTGGCCGCCCAGCTGCGCGACACCGTCGGGGTGGCCGACCGGGCGACCTTGCTGGCCACCGCGGCGCTCGCGCTCAGCCAGGTCAGCAGCGTGATCGGCGCGGTCCGCGGCGTGGAATCGGAGCCGCCCGCGTCGCTGAGCGCCACCCTGGAGTTCGACGTCCACGCCGGATCGATCGTGGCGCGGCGATGGCCGAGGCATCCGCTGTGCGCCTGCTGACAGTGGTGTGGGCGAATCGATACAGCGCCCACAGATTTGTCATGGATGATGGGTGGCGTGGCAGACATCAAACGCAAGGGCGCCGCGCGCAACGCGAAGCTGGCCGGCCTCGCGGGCGGCATCGCCGGTCGTACGGCGCTCGGGTTCGGTAAGCGACTGGCCGGCAAGTCTCAGGACGACGTCAACGCCGAGCTGATGGAGAAGGCGGCCAAGCAACTCTTCACCGTGCTGGGTGAGCTCAAGGGCGGCGCGATGAAGGTCGGCCAGGCTCTCTCGGTGATGGAAGCCGCGATCCCTGAAGAGTTCGGCGAGCCGTACCGCGAGGCGCTGACCAAGCTGCAGAAGGACGCGCCGCCGCTGCCCGCTGAAAAGGTGCACCGCGTGCTCGATTCGCAGCTCGGCACCAAATGGCGGCAACGCTTCACCGAGTTCGACGACACCGCCGTCGCCTCGGCCAGCATCGGCCAGGTGCACAAGGGGGTGTGGTCCGACGGCCGGGTGGTCGCCGTCAAAATCCAGTACCCCGGCGCCGACGAGGCACTGCGGGCCGACTTGAAGACGTTGCGGCGCATGATCGGTGTGGTCAGACAACTCGCGCCGGGCGTCGATGTCGAAGGCGTGGTCGACGAGTTGATCGAGCGCACCGAGATGGAGCTCGACTACCGCCTCGAGGCCGAGCACCAGCGCGCATTCGCCAAGGCCTACGACGGCCACCCCGACTTCCTGGTCCCGCGCGTCGTGGCCAGCGCCCCCAAAGTCGTGATCCAGGAGTGGATCGAAGGCATCCCGATGGCCGACATCATCCGCGACGGCACCGTCGAGCAGCGCGACCTGATGGGGACCCGACTGGCCGCCTTCATCTTCGACTCGCCGCGCCGGATCGAGATGATCCACGGCGACGCCCACCCGGGCAACTTCATGTTGATGCCCGACGGAAAGATGGGCGTCATCGACTTCGGGGCTGTCGCACCACTTCCGGGCGGATTTCCGGTCGAGCTCGGGGCGACGATCCGGCTGGCCCGCGACAAGAACTACGACGAGGTGCTGCCGACGATGGAGCGGGCCGGCTTCATCCAAAAGGGTCAGCAGGTGTCGGTGCGCGAGATCGACGAGATGCTGCGCCAATACGTCGAGCCGGTCGAGGTCGAGGTCTTCCACTACACCCGTAAGTGGTTGCAGCGCATGACGTATCGGCAGCTCGACCGGGCCGGCGCACAGATCAAGACGGCGCGGCAGATGGATTTGCCGCCCAAGCTGGCGATCCCGATGCGGGTGCTCGCCACCTCGATGGCGATCATGTGTCAGCTGGACGCCCACGTGCCGACTCAGAAGCTGTCCGAGGAGCTGGTCCCCGGGTTCGCAGATCCCGACAAGGCTGCCGTCTAACGACTTTCGCGTCTAGGCCGCAATTTTACGGGGGCGTCCGCGCGGCCGTTTGCGGCTCACGACCGAGCCACGGTCCAGGATTTCACCGCCCCAGACCCCCCACGGTTCAGCGCGGTCCAGCGCATCGGCCAGGCATGACCGCCGAATCGGACAGTCGATGCACAGCTCCTTGGCGCGCTCCAGATCCGACGGGCTGTCGGCGAACCACAGGTCGGGATCGCTGACGTGACAAGGCAACTCTGATTGCTGATCGTCGGGATCGAGTTCCGCGGTCATAGTGTGCACACCTGCTTTCTGGTCTGATGGATTCCGGACCAGTGGCGGGGTGTTCGACCCAAAAAATTGGCCACGGATCCTGGCGACTTCGGGTCCGTGGCCTGCTGGCTAGCTTGTGGGCTTCCTACGTGGGGAGTGCCCCAAACCACGGACGCTGGGTCTTGGCGGCGGCAATACGCTTGTGCGCAGCCGCCGTAATGGCGGCATGGGCAGCATGGCGGGAGCCAGCGACGCCGGCCGGGTGTACGTCGAATACGTTCACGGTGATCATCGGGCTCCCTCCTTCATCAGGACACGCAAGTTGCGATACGAGGCTAAATGCTACCAGCGCAAATCGGCAAGCGATTTTCTGAGCTGGGCTTATGGTGTCGACCCGCTGCGGGCGACACGACCGCCCTGGCGATCGCCACGGGCTTTTAGTGTCGACCCCGTGTGTTTCATGACCGGCTGCGGACGAGCTCCAACACATCAGGACCGAACTGCTCGAGCTTGCGGGCGCCGATGCCAGGGATCGCGACCAGCGCGGCGTCGTCGGTGGGCAGCAGCTCGGCAATCGCGATCAGGGTGTTGTCGGTGAACACCACGTAAGCCGGGACGTTCATCTCCTTGGCGGTCCGCAGTCGCCAGTCCTTCAGCTCGAGCAGCAGCTCGTCGTCGATGTCGGCCGCGCAGGTTTCGCAGCGGCGAAGCATGATCGCCGCGGGAGTGGCCAGCGGGTTGTTGCAGATCCGGCACCGCGACGCCGGCGCGTTCTTGCGCCGCGACTTGGTGGGCGTGGGATCGACTTGCGTCTGCGGTGACAACCCGTTCAGAAAGCGTGACGACTTGCGCCCCTGCCGCCCGCCCGGATTGCGGGCCAGCGCCCAGCTGATAGCCAAATGCACTCGGGCCCTGGTGATTCCGACATAGAGCAAACGGCGCTCCTCTTCGACGGCCTCACTCTCGCCACCATGGGCCAGTGCATGCGAGATGGGCAGCGTGCCGTCGGTCAGGCCGACCAGGAATACCGCGTCCCATTCCAGACCCTTGGCCGCATGCAACGAAGCGAGCGTGACGCCCTGCACCACCGGAGGGTGGCGCGAGTCGGCGCGGGTGCGCAACTCAGCCAGCAACTCGGGCAGTTCCAGCGACGGCCGGTGCGCGACTTCTTCATCGACCAACTCGGCCAATGCCGCCAGCGCTTCCCAGCGTTCACGGGCTCGCGTTCCGGTCGGCGGTTCGGCGGTCAGGCCCAGCGGCTCCAGCAACGCGCGCACCACATCGGGCAGCGGCGAGGGCGATGGCGAAGCCGTCTCCGACTCGCCGCCGCGGTTGGCGGCCCGCTGCATCGCCAGCAGGGCCTGGCGGATCTCCTGACGGCTGAAAAAGCCTTCGCCACCGCGGACCTGGTAGGCGACGCCCGCCTCGGTCAGCGCCTCCTCGTAGACCTCGGACTGCGCGTTGATGCGGTACAGCACCGCGATTTCCGACGGCGGCGTGCCGGCGTCGACCAGTTTTGCGATCGACTTGGCCACCGCGGCGGCCTCGGCGACCTCGTCGGGGTAGTCGCGAAACGTCGGCTCGGGACCCGGATCCCGCTGTCCGACCAGGTGCAACTTGCTGCCGGCCACCCGTCCGCGGGCCGCAGCGATCACCCGGTTGGCCAGCGACACCACCTGCGGCGTGGACCGGTAGTCGCGTTCGAGGCGGACCACCGTCGCGTCCGGGAAACGCCGGGAGAAGTCCAGCAGATAGCGCGGCGATGCCCCTGTGAAGGAGTAGATGGTCTGGTTGGCGTCGCCGACCACGGTGAGGTCGTCACGGTCACCCAGCCACGCCGACAAAACCCGCTGCTGCAGCGGCGTCACATCCTGATATTCGTCGACAACGAAGCAGCGGTAGCGATTTCGGAACTCCTCGGCCACCGACGCGTCGTTCTCGATCGCGGCGGCGGTATGCAGCAGCAGGTCGTCGAAGTCCAGCAGCGCAACGCCTTGGGCGTTGTTGCCCCGGGCCTTCAGCGACTCGTAGGCCGTGTAGACCGCGGCGACCGTCGCCGCGTCCAGCGGGACGTCGCGGGACACCGCGGCCACCGCCTCGGGATAGTGCTCGGGCGTGATCAGCGAGGCCTTCGCCCATTCGATTTCACCGGCCACGTCGCGGACGTCGTCGGTGCTCAGCTTCAACCCCGCGCTGGTGGCCCCGCGGGCGACGACGGCGAACTTGGTGTCCAGCAGTTGCCAGCCGGTGTCGCCGACCACCCGGGGCCAGAAGTAACGCAGCTGGCGATGCGCCGCCGCGTGAAACGTCATCGCCTGCACACCGCCGACGCCGGTTTGCGCGGCCGCTCCCAGCGCCCGCAACCGCGTCCGCATCTCGCCCGCGGCACGCTGGGTGAACGTCACCGCCAACACCTGGCCGGGAGCGACGTGGCCGGTGGCGACAAGCTGGGCGATGCGATGGGTGATCGTGCGCGTCTTGCCTGTTCCCGCGCCCGCCAGGACGCAGACCGGCCCTCGGGGCGCCAATACGGCCTCGCGCTGTTCGTCGTCGAGTTCGGCAACCAAGGAGTCGGTTTTGGCAGTGATCCCCGGCATGGCGTCCATCTTGGCAGTGATCGCCGACATACGTCTCGCAGCGCCACGCCGCAGCAATATCGCGAGGCCACGTTATGTTGGATCAACTATGACTAATGCTTCCGTCACGATGTACTCCACCCAGTGGTGCGGCTACTGCAAACGGCTGAAGACCGTGTTGAAGTCCGAGGGCATCGCCTACGACGAGGTCGACATCGAGCAAGACCCCTCCGCCGCGGACTTCGTCGGCTCGGTCAACAACGGCAACCACGTCGTCCCGACCCTGAAATTCGCCGACGGGTCGACGCTGACCAATCCCGGCCCCAAAGAGATCAAGGCAAAGCTGGCCCAGCTGGCCGGCTAGTCACGAGCGTCGGCCCAGGACTCCACGATCACCCGCGCGATCGACACCGATCCGGGCAACAGCAGCCGAGACTCCGAGTCGCTGCTCCAGTCCCCCAGCGCCAACGCGGCGCGGATCTCGTCGCGGGTGAACCACTCGGCTTCGGCGATCTCGCCGTCGTTGAAGGAGAACGGCTGTGCGGGGTCGGCGATCGCGTGGAAGCCGATCATCAGCGACCGGGGAAACGGCCACGGCTGGCTGCCCAGGTAGCGGATGTCGCTGACGGTCAGCCCGATCTCCTCGTGGATTTCGCGGGCGACGCACGTCTCGAAGGACTCCCCCGCCTCGACGAAACCGGCCAGCAGCGAGAACATTCGGTCCGGCCACACTGTCTGACGGGCCAGCACCGCCCGGTCGCCGCCGTCGTGAACCAGGCAGATGATCGCCGGATCGATGCGCGGGAACTCCTCGTGACCGGTGAGCGGGTTCCGCCGCGCCCAGCCGGCCCGGATCGGTTTGGTCGGCGATCCGTCGATCGAGCTGAACCGTGAACTGGCGTGCCAATTCAGCAGTGCCGCAGCAGCCGACACCAACTGCGCGCCGATGTCGTCGAACAGCTGGCCGGCCCGGCGCAGATCGGCGACCTCGGCCTTGACGTCGGGGTCTTCGGGCGATTCCAGTGGGCCGCGGACCGCCCACACATGCCGGCCGTCCTCGAGCCGGCCGAGGAAGACCGCGTCCGCGGGCGGCTCGTCGGCCAGGTTTTTCGCCTTGCCCAGCAACACTTTTCCGTTGGCGACCAACACCTGGTTGCGCGAGTCCAGGCGCAGCAGCGCCGCGTCGGCCCAGCCCGCCACCGCGGCATCGGTGTCGGTGCGCACCTGGTCGGCCCGGTCGGCGCCGATGCGCGACAGCAGCGGCACCGCCTTCAGTTGGAAATCCACGACGTACCTTCCTGGTCGCGACGCGCCACGCTCGCGATCACCCCGCGCTTACTTGCCCGTGTTGCGGACATAGAGCAGCCGGTCGCCGGCCTCGATGGCGTCGGCCTCGGGCGCGTCGACGCGCAGCAGCCGTCCACCGCGCACCACCCCGAGCACGATGTCGGGCAGATGCCGGGGCGAGCCGCCGAGTTCGGTCTGTTCGACCTCGCGTTCGGCGATCGCGAATCCGTGGGACGGCGTCAACAGGTCGTCGATCATCTCGACGACGCTGGGCGTGGTGGTTGCCACGCCGAGCAACCGGCCGGCCGTTTCGGAGGAGACGACCACCGAGTCGGCCCCGGATTGCTTGAGCAGATGCTGGTTTTCGGCCTCGCGGATCGACGCGACGATCTTGGCGTTGGGCGCAACCTCACGGGCGGTCAGCGTGACCAGGGTGGCGGTGTCGTCGCGGCCGGTGGCGACGATGATCGCCGATGCGTGCTGGGCCGAAGCAAGGCGCAGGACATCGGATCGGGTGGCGTCGCCGTGCACGGTGACGAGGTCGGCGGACGCCGCATGGTTGAGCGCGGTGGGGTCGATGTCGACGACGACGAAGTCCTTACCGGCCGCTTCGTCGCCACACATCGCGGCGACCGCGGTCTTGCCTTTGGTGCCGTAGCCGATGACGACGGTGTGGTTGCGCACTGAGCTCCTCCAACGCTGAATCTTCCAGGCCTGCCGGGACCGCTCGGTGAGCACCTGGAGGGTCGTGCCGACCAACACCACGAGGAACAGGATTCGCAGCGGCGTCAGCACCAGCACGCTGATCAGCCGGGCGAATTCGGTGTACGGGGTCAGGTCGCCGTAGCCGACGGTCGTCAGGGACACCGTCGCGAAGTACAGGCAGTCCAAAAACGTCAGCTGGCCGCCCCGAACATCGGTGTAGCCGTTGCGGCCGAGGTAGACCGTGACCACCGCGGCGGCCAGGGCCAGCAGAGCGATGACGATTCGCCGCCAGATCGCCCGCACCGGGCTGAGTTGCACCTCAGGGACCCGCACCACGCCGACGAGTGCGTAGCCAGGTTTGGCGGTCAGCGTCTCGTCGAGATCGCGTTCTTGACGGTTAACTCTGACCACGGCTCATCGGCTCGACCGGACGCACGACACAATGTAACCATGACCGCCATCACACACAGTCCTCAACGGGACGCCAGTCAGACGCTCGCCTACCGGGTCGCGGCGATGTTGCTCGGCATCGGCACCCTGCACTTCGTCGCGCCCAAGCCGTTCGACGGCATCATCCCCGCCGAACTACCGGGCAGTCCGCGGTTCTACACCTATGCCTCCGGTGTCGCCGAGATCGTCATCGGCGCCCTGCTGGTGCCGCTGCAGACCCGGCGCGCGGCAGCGCTGTCGGCCGCCGCACTGTTCTTGGCAGTGTTCCCGGGCAACGTCAACATGGTCCGGCTGTGGTGGGACAAGCCATGGCCGATGCGGGTCATTGCGCTGGCCCGGTTGCCGTTGCAGATTCCGATGGTCACCACCGCGCTCAAGATCGCCCGCACCTCCTAGCGGTACAAGCCGAGCATCCCGGCCAGCTCGTCGCGACTCGGCAGCGCCGCCGGAACGACGGTCTGTCCGGTTCGCACGTAGTGAAAAGCGCCCCCCACCAACGATTCCTGAGATCCGCTGAGCGCAGCCCACGCGAGGCGGTAGACGCCGAGCTGGACCGCAGCGTGCCGGGCGGCGTCCGAGCCGTGCGGTGGCTCACCGGTCTTCCAGTCGACGACGGTGGCACCGCCGTCGGGTTCGGCGAAAACCGCGTCGATGCGGCCGCGCACCACCGTGCCGCCGATCGCCATCTCGAACGGCACCTCGACCGCGACCGGTGTGCGCGCCGCCCACGGCGATGCCAGGAAGGCTTCTTGCAGGGCGGCCAGCTCGTCGGCGTCGCGCTGTGCGATGTCGGTGTCGGCGGCTCCCGGTAGGTCGGCCAGGTCGAACAGCCGCTCGGCGCCGTAGAAGCGCTCGACCCAATCGTGAAAGGCATTGCCCAGCAGTGCATGTGGCTCCGGTCGAGAGGGCAGCCTGCGGGCCAGCCGCTGCATCGCCTGTTCGGGATCGCGGGCGAGCTCGACCAGACTGCTGACCGACAGCCCGGTCGGCAGGGTAGGCGCAGGCGGTTGTGTGGCGCGGGCGCGCTCGTGCAGCAGTGCGTCGACATCGGCTGCCCAGCCTTCGGGATCGCCGTCGTCGACGGGTATGTCGGCGGCCATCGCAGCCGCGACCAGGGCGGCGCCGCGCTGCACGTCGGCCCGGCGGGCACCGAGCGGGTCGACCGGCCAGTTGGCCTCGTGAACGTTGTCGCGCAGGGGGTTTCGGTCACCGTCGGACGGGGCGGCCGCCCACTCTTCGATCACCTGACCCTCGACGGGTGACGTGTTGATGATGTCCTTGAGTTCGGACAGGAAGGCGGACGGCCCGCGCGGTTTGATGCCGGTGGCGGCCCAGTGATGGCCGGACAGTAGCAATGTGTCCTCGCACCGGGTGATCGCGACGTACAGCAGTCGGCGTTCCTCGTCGATGCGACGCTGATCCAGCTGTGAGCGGTGTGCGGAAATCTTGTCGGACAACTGCTTTCGATCGGTCACATCCGAGGTGTCGAGTACCGGCACGCCGTGCACGCCGTTGTCGGACCGGTCGCCCCGCAGCAGCGGCGGCAGGTCGGCGGCATCGGTGAGCCAGGTACGGGCCTGCGCAGTCGACGGGAACAGCCCGCCCGACAGGTGTGGCACGGCGACCACCTGCCACTCCAAACCCTTTGCGGCGTGGACGGTCAGCACCTGGACCCGATTCTGCGCGACGACCACTTGAGCCGGCGCCAAGCCGTTCTCGACCACTGCGGCGGCGTCCAGGTAGCCCAGCAGTCCGACGACCGAGGCGAGCGGGTCGGTTGCGCTCGCCGACCGGTCGGCGTAGCCGTTGACCACGTCGGCGAACGCGTCGAGTTGCTCGGTGCCGGTCCAGCCGTTACCCGGCGAGGCGGCCCGCACCTCGCAGTCGACGCCGAGCAGTCGCCGCACCTCGGCGACCAGATCGGGCAGGGGGTGGCCGAGATGGCTGCGCAGCAATCTCAGCTCGTCGGCGAGCGCGGTGATACGGCGATACCCCTCTGCTGAATACCCCTGCGCGGGGCCAGGATCGGCGAGTGCGTCGACGAGACACGCAGTGTCGGCCTCAGTCCCCACGGCCTTTGCGATCGCTTCGGGGGTCTGGTCGCGACCCGCCGCACCCGGCCGCGCCGGGCTTACGATCGCTTCGGGGGTCTGGTCGCGACCCGCTGCACCCAGCCGCGCCGGGCTTGCGATCGCTTCGGGGGTCTGGTCGCGACCCGCTGCACCCGGCCGCGCCGGGCTTGCGATCGCTTCGGGGGTCTGGTCGCGA
>NZ_JBVAXH010000001.1:1062721-2050000 GCF_055419225.1 Mycobacterium sp. IDUB_36
CGACCCGCTGCACCCGGCCGCGCCGGGCTTGCGATCGCGACGGCACGCCGCCACAGCGCCGCGATGTCGCGCGCTCCGAGCCGCCAGCGGGGCCCGGTGAGCACCCGCATGGCCGCCGGGCCGGCGGTCGGATCGGCGACCAGCCGCAGCATCGCGACCACGTCGGCGACCTCCGGAACCGACAGCAAGCCCGCCAGCCCGACGACCTCCACCGGCACCCCGCGCGCGCGCAGCGCGGCGGCGATCGGGGCGGCATCGGCGTTGCGGCGCACCAGCACCGCGGCGGTCGGCGGCGCGACACCGTCGGCGGCGGCCTGCTGGTAGCACCGCTGCACATGGTCGGCGACCCAATCCCGTTCGGCGAGAACGTCGGGCAGCAAGGCGCAGCGGACCGTGCCGGGCGCGGCGTCGGGTCGCGAGCGAAGCGCATTCACCGCGACGGACCGTTGTCGCGCATCGGCCGACACGGCATTGGCTACGTGCAGAGTGGCCGGCGGGTTGCGCCAGCTGGTGCTCAATTCCAGCACCGGCGCCGGGCTGCCGTCACCCATCGGGAAGTCGGTGGTGAACCGCGGCAGGTTGGTCGCCGAGGCGCCGCGCCATCCGTAGATCGACTGGATCGGGTCCCCGACAGCAGTCAGCGCCAATTCCTCGTCGACTCCGCCGCCGAACAACGACGAAAGCAGCATCCGTTGGGCGTAACCGGTGTCCTGGTACTCGTCGAGCAGCACCACCCGGTAACGGCTGCGCAGCTGTTCGCCGACCTGCGGCACCGCCAGCGCCAACCGTGCAGCGCAGGCCATCTGGCCGCCGAAGTCCATCACCTTCTCCGCTCGCATCCGTCGGTGCAACGCGTCGATCAGCGGCACCAGCTCGGCGCGTTCGTTCTGGGTGGCCAGCATGCGCAGCAACCACTGGCTGGGACCGCGGTCGCGCTGGTAGGGGCCCGCAGGCAGGGTGTGCACCAGCCGCTCGAGCTCGACGTGGGTGTCGCGAACCTGGCCGGTGTCGACCAGATGCTCGGCGAGCTGGCCCGACAGCCGCAACACCATCGCGGTGACCGACGCCGGATTCTTCTCGGTGCGTAGCTCACCGGGGTAGCGGCTCACGACGTCGAATGCCAGCTGCCAGAGTTCTGTCTCGCTGAGCAGCCGGGTGTCCGGCTCGACGGGTTGGGTGTGCTGCCCCGTCGACAGCAGACCGTATTCGCGTAGCAGTTGACCGGCGAAGGCGTGGTACGTGCTGACCATCGGGGTGCCGGCGGGTTCACCGGCCACCTGGTCCGCACCACCCGCCCACACCAGCCCGGTGCCGCTGAGCCGGGCAAGTCGCGACCGGACCCGCCGCAACAGCTGACCGGCCGCCTTGCGGGTGAATGTCAGACCCAGCACCTGACCCGGGTCGGCGTAGCCGTTGGCCACCAGCCACACCACCCGAGCCGCCATCGTCTCGGTCTTGCCCGCGCCGGCGCCGGCGATCACGACCAGCGGACCCGGCGGTGCGGCGATGACCGCGGCCTGCTCGTCGGTCGGCTCGAAAAGACCGAGTGCACTTGCCAATTCGGCCGGGCTGTAACGCTGTGCAGCCGTAACGGTCATAGCGCTGCCTCTCCGTCGATTCCGGTCTGAGCCGGGCAACTGGCCCGTAGCGGACAGTGCGAGCACCCATCGTTGACCCTTGCGATGAACTGCGGGCCGGCCGTGGCGCCGGCCGCTTCGCGGATACGGTTGCGCCACTGCTCACGTGTCTCGGGTGTCAGCGGATCCTGCTCCCGTTCGGTAGCCCCCGCCGACCCGGTCTTGCCGAGGTAGACCAGCCGACCGCCGCCAGGCTCATCGCCGTCCGACACCAGCCCCTCACTCACCGCGAGCTGGTAGGCCGCCAACTGGGCATGCCGCTGCGCGTCGTCTTTGGTGACCGGGGTCTTGCCGGTCTTGATGTCGACGATCACCAGCCGGCCGGCGGCGTCGCGTTCGATCCGGTCGACCCGACCGTGCAGACGGACGTTGCCGTCGAAGACGCCGTCGATCTCGACTTCGACGCCGACCTCGCTCAGCTCTCCGCGGGTCTGCGCCCGCCACGCCAGAAACGTCTCGATCATGGTCCGGTGCCGGGCCAGCTCATTGTCGGCGTACCAACGTGATTCGAACGGAAGGTGCTGCCACGCCCGTTCGAGTGCGGCGAGCAACTCGGACTCACCGCGACCAGGCTCGGCGATCAGCGCATGCAGCACCGAACCGACGGTCGAGCCCAGGTCCCGCGGGTCGGTACCGCCGTGGCGTTCGGCCAGCCAGCGCAGCGGGCAGTCGGTCAACGTCTGCAAGCTCGACGGCGTCAGCGTGACCATGTGTTCCGGGTCGTCGTCCCTGCTCCACATCGGCTCGGTGGTGCTCACCGGCGACATGCCGTACCAGCCGGCGGGGTCGGCTCCTGGGACACCCGCCGCGGCCAGGCGCGCCAATTGTTTTGCCGCACAACCGCGCATCTCATCACTCACAGTGTCCCGCGGCGCGCACACCACGCCGCGCAGCCGGCCCACCACCGCGTTGGCCGACAACACCCGTGGCCCGACGACGGGCTGAAGTGCCGTGTCGGCGGCACCGGTCGACCACTGGGCGACCTCGGCGAAGAACGACGACGGAATGCTCACCTCGTCACCGCCGCCGGCCTCACCGTCGACGGCCGTCACCAGCAACCGCGTGCGAGCCCGCCCCATCGCGGCGACCAACAGTCGGCGCTCCTCGGCGAGTAACGGAGCCCGCATCGAGGCGGTCTCGGTGACGCCGTCGAGCACGTCGAGCAGCCGCTGCGTGCCGAGCACGCCGCCGCGCGGAATCGTATTGGGCCACAACCCTTCCTGCAGACCGGCGATGACAACCAGATCCCACTCGTGACCGAGCGCGGCGTGCGCGCTGAGCACCGCGACCTGCTCCGCCGCATCCGGTTCGGAGCCGACGGGCCGCAGCTGCTCCGTCGCCAGCTGATCGAGCAGGCCGCGCAACGACGCGCCGGTGGTGCGGGCCAGATACTGGTCGCACGCGTCAAACAGTGCGGTGACGGCGTCCAGATCCCGGCCGGCCTGGATGCCGGCCAGGCCGCCACGCTCACTCGCCGTCACCCAGCGGCGCTGCAACCCGGATCGCTGCCAGGCCGCCCACAGCGTGTAGCGCGGATCCTCACCACGCCGGTGTGAGCCTGCCGCGGCGTCCAACACCTTGCGGACCCGCTGCAACGATCTGGCCTGCGCCGCGGGCAGCCGGGCCGACACTTCGCCGGTGAGCGCCTCGACCAGCATATCGCCGAATTCTCTTGCCGATCCGTCGTTCTCGGTGCGTCGCAGCGTCCGACGCAATTGGCGAAGCGAGACCGGGTCTACTCGGCCGATCGGACCGGTCAGCAGAGCCAGCGCCTGCTCGCCGTCGAGCCCGTCAGCCGTCGCGGCCAGCACCGTCATCATCGCCCGGGCAGCGGGCTGCGCAAGCAGCGAACCGGTGGGCGCCGACGGGGCCACCGGGACACCGGCCCGGACCAGCGCGTGCGACAAACCCGCCGCAGCACGCGGGACCGACCTGACGACAACCGCCATCTGCGACCACGGCACACCGTCGACCAGATGCGCGCGCCGCAGATAGTCGGCGATCATCGTCGCCTCGGCACCGGTCGAGGCGGCCGACTGCACCAGCACCGAACCGGGATCCGCACCGACGCCGTCGATTCGGCCGCCACCGGCCAGCCGGCCGGCGATGCCCGAGACGGCCTGCGCGACCGCGGGGGCGCAGCGATGCGACGTCCGCAACGTGACCGACGGCGTCGTGTCGTTGAGCAGCGCCGTCGGTTCGGCGCCGCGGAACCCGAACACCGCCTGATCCGGGTCGCCGGCCAGCAGCGTCAACTCGGCACCGGCAGCCAGCACCCGAACCAGCAAGGCGGCCTGCGGGTCCAGCTGCTGGGCATCGTCGACCAGCAGCACGCCGACCCGGGCCCGTTCGGCAGCCAGCAGCTCTGCGTCGACGGCGAAAGCCTCCAACGCGGCGCCGACCAGTTCGGCGGCCCCGACGGCCGGCGTCGTCGCTTGCGGCGCGGCCGTCCCGACCGCCGAGCGCAGGAGCATCACCTGTTCGTAGTTGCGCGCAAAACGCCCCGCGGCAACCCATTCCGGGCGACCCGCCTGCCGGCCGACGCGCTCCAGCTGCTGGGGATCGACGCCGCGCTCGGCGCAGCGGGTCAGCAGCTCGCGCAATTCGGCGGCGAAGCCGTCAGTGCCCAGGGCCGCCCGCAATTCCCTGGGCCATCCCCGCAGACCGTCGGCGATCTCACCGGCCAGTAGTTCGGCGATGATCACGTCCTGCTCGGCGCTGGTGACCAGCCGGGGCGGTGGGCCGCCGGCACGCTGCGCGGCCAATCGCAACACCGCGAACGCGTAGCTGTGCACGCTGCGCACCAACGGCTGCCTGATGACCGGGGGTTGAGCGGCGCAGTCCTGGGCGGCCAGCAGTTCTGCCGTCAGGACACTGCGGGCCTGCGCGGAGATCCGGCCCGAACCTGTCAGCAGTAGAACAGATTCCGGGTCGGCGCCGGCGCCGATTCGCCCGGCGGCGACATCGATCAGCAGCGAGCTCTTGCCGGTGCCCGGACCACCCAGCACGCGTACCGTCCCCCGCAGGGTGGGATCGAGTACAGCGCGGGCTTCCGGGCCCCAGTGATGCGGCATAGCGGAATGACACCATGGGGGTCCGACAAGTCGCCCGATCAGCGGCTGGCACGATCGACGCGTGACCCGCCTCCATGTGCACCGCTTCGGCCCGCCCGGGCCGGTGCGGCTGCTGGCGTTGCACGGGCTCACCGGTCACGGCCGGCGTTGGCAGCACCTCGCGGACCGGCATCTGCCCGAGATCGCGGTTGCCGCACCGGATCTGATCGGGCACGGCCATTCGTCCTGGGATGCGCCGTGGACGATCGAAGCGAATGTGACGGCGCTGGCCCGGCTGCTCGATCAGGAGGCGGACGGCCCCGCCGTCGTCGTGGCGCATTCGTTCGGCAGTGCGGTCGCCATGCAGTTGGCGGCCAGCCACCCCGCCCGGGTGTCCGGCCTGGTGCTGCTCGACCCGGCGGTCGGACTGGACGGCGCGTGGATGCTCGAGATCGCCAACGCCATGCTGGCCTCCCCCGACTACTCCGACGTCGCCGAAGCCCGTTCGGCAAAGACCAACGGTTCCTGGAAAGGCGTCGACCCGGCCGTCGTCGACGCCGAACTCGACGAGCACCTCCTCATGCTGCCCGGCGGTCGCTGTACCTGGCGGCTCAGCCTGCCCGCGATGATGGCCTACTGGAGCGAACTGGCCCGCGAAATCGTGCTGCCGCCCAAGGGAACTCAGACCACCCTGGTGAAAGCCACACACACCTCACCGCCGTACGTGACCGAGCACCTCGTGCAGCTTCTGCGCGGGCAGTTAGGCGACGATTTCCGCCACCTGACGCTCGACTGCGATCACATGGTGGCCGAGACCAGACCGGCTGAGGTGGCCGCGCTGATTCGCGAGCGGCTGGCCTGACGTGGCGCCGGTGACCGAGGACCAGGTCGAGCGGGTACGCGCGCTGGTTGCCGCCATTCCCGCCGGGCGGGTGTCGACGTACGGCGACATCGCTTCTGTGGCAGGGCTTTCCAGTCCGCGCATCGTCGGATACATCATGCGTATCGATTCGCTCGATCTGCCGTGGCATCGGGTGATCACCGCATCGGGTCGACCGGCGAAGCATCTGACCACCAGGCAACTGGAACTGCTTCGCGCGGAGGGAGTTCTGGCGACAGACGGCAAGATCGCGCTCGACGAGCTGCGCTACGCCTTCCCCGACTAGAGGATCAGCCGCACCAACGCGGCGGTGCGGGCCAGGCCGGGGAATGCCGCGGCCGTCGACCGCGGATGCAAGGCGTGGACGGCCAGCCGGAACATCAACGCACGCAACAACATCTGCGGCCACTCCGGGAGCGCGTTCCAACGGTCGATCAGCCCTTCGTCGGCCTCGCCCCACGACAATGCGTCGACGACGACCACCCCGGCCGCCCACGATGCGGGCCGCCAGTAGGGCGTGATGTCGGTGATACCCGGAGCGGCGGCACCGGCGAACAGCACCGTGCCGTACAGGTCGCCGTCCACCAGTTGATTCGGGCTCTTGGTCGGACGCCGCAGTCCCGCAAGCTGATTGATCAATTCGACCGACCGCTGACCATCCGCGGTGGGCGACGCCGTGCGGGCCGCCGCCGGCACCGACTGCAGCGGCCGCTCTTCCCACGCGGCCCGGTCGGCGGCGATGAAGACGTCGACGTCGGCCCATGGAGCCGTCGGCCCTTGGGTCAGGAACCGCGGCCGTTCCAGCTTGCCGGTGGCCTCGTGCAGCCGCACCGCGGCCGACACCACCTCGTCATGCCGGGGTTCGGGCTGCCCGGCGACGAAAGTGTCTGCTCGCCAACCCGACACCACATAGCGTCCGTCGGTCGAGCGGACCGGTCGTGCCAGCCGCACACCATCGACGAACAACGTCTCGCGGACCCGCGCCGACCAGGCGGCCCGGGCGTTCTCGGCGACCATCGACAGCACCACTTCGCCACACCGCCAGCCACCTTCCCAGGCGGCACCCAGCGGAATGGGACCGACGCCGCTCAAACCGAACGCCGACAGCACATGCTCCGGCGGCGGTTCGACACTCACGCGATCAGCCTAATCGGGCCCAGCGAAGTCCCGGGACTAGACACGGACTCGCAATTCGGCGCGAATTCGATCGGCTTCAGCCGCGTCGCGATCAGTACATGACCATGTCGGGCTGCATCTGCTCGGCCCAGGCCACGATGCCACCCCGTAAATGAACCGCGTCGGCAAACCCGGCGCCGCGGACCGTCGCCAACGCCGCGGCCGACCGCACGCCCGTCTTGCAGTAGAGCACCGGCCTGCGGCCGCGCGGCAGCCGGTCGAGACCCGCATCGGAGTTGAACAGAGCGCTCGGGATCAGCTCGGCACCGTCGATCCGGTTGATCTCCCATTCGGCGGGCTCACGCACATCGATCAGCGCCACACCGGTGCCGGAATCGAGTAGTTCGCGCAGCTCATGCGGGCTGATTGCGAGGTCGTCTGCTTCTTCGGAGACCGTGCCGCAGAACTCGTCGTAGTCGACCAGTTCGGTGATGGCGGGGGCGGCCGGGTCTTTGCGGATGGCGATGGTGCGATGGCTCATCGCCAGCGCGTCGTACATCAGTAGGCGGCCCAGCAGCGGATCGCCGATGCCGGTGATCAGCTTGACGGCCTCGGTCCCCATCACCGACGCGATCGAGGCGCACAGCAAGCCCAGCACGCCGCCTTCGGCGCACGACGGAACCAGACCCGGCGGCGGCGGGTCGGGATACAGGTCGCGGTAGTTCAGGCCGCGCTCATGACCGGCCTCATCGGCCGGTGCGTCTTCCCAGAACACCGAGACCTGACCCTCGAACCGGTAGATCGAGCCCCAGACGTACGGCTTGTGCGCCAACACCGCGGCGTCGTTGACCAGGTAGCGGGTGGCGAAATTGTCCGTGCCGTCGAGGATCAGGTCGTATTGCCCGAACAATTCGACCGCGTTGTGCCGGTCGAGCCGGACCTCGTGCAGACGCACGCTCACCAGCGGGTTGATCTCGCGAATCGAATCGCGGGCGGACTGCACCTTGGACCGGCCGACGTCGGACACCCCGTGGATGATCTGACGCTGCAGGTTCGATTCCTCCACCACGTCGTCGTCGACGATGCCGATGGTCCCGACGCCGGCCGCGGCCAGGTAGAGCAGCGTCGGGGCGCCCAGGCCGCCGGCGCCGATGACCAGCACCCGCGCATTCTTGAGCCGCTTCTGGCCGTCGACGCCCAGATCGGGGATGACGAGATGGCGGCTGTAGCGGGCCACCTCGTCGGCGGTCAGCTCGCCCGCCGGCTCAACAAGCGGTGGCAACACACCATCGAGGCTAGGCCAGACTGCGGCCCCGGACCCCGCGGCTACGCGATCGGGTAGGGCCAGGGATTGAACCGGCAGGTCTTGCCGTCGGGTTTGACGTACTCCGGGTCGAACCGCGAGTTGTCGTCATTGGACGTGGAGAACGTCTGCTGCATCATGATCGGCGCCAGCGCACCCTGTTTGTCGCACGGCTCGTGCCGCAGATACCCGATCGCGTGACCGACCTCGTGGTTGATCAGGTACTGGCGATAGGAACCGACGTCACCCTGAAAAGCCAGCGCGCCGCGCACCCATCGGGCCTCGTTGATGAAGACCCGCGGCTGCACCTCGGCGCCGTAGGACGGGTTGTAGCAAGACGTTTCGAGCGGGAATTCGTACCCGCACCCTTCGCGAACGGTCATCGGTGAGCTCAGCGAGATGCGGATGTCGGGCTTGGCCCGGGAATTCGCATCGATCCTGATGAAGGCGAACTGGGCGTCGTGGGTCCAGCTCTTGGGGTTGCCCAAGGTCTGGTCGACCATCGAGGCGAACGCGTCATCGCCGCCGAAAGCAGCGGCGTCGATCCCGTTTTCGACTTCGACCGTGTACCTGAAGACCTTCGCCGCGCCCTGACCGATCTGCGGCGTGACTCCTGGAACGACGTGCCAGGTCTTGTCGCCGGCATTGGTGAAAGGGCCACCGTTGGGCAGCATTCCGGTCGGCAGGCTGGCGTCGAACTGGGTCAGGCCGCGAGGCGGGGCATCGGCGATCACGGTGCCGACCGCCCCGATCTTGGGTGGCCCCTGCGCCGGCTGGCCCGACGCAGGCGCCGTCGCGCTCGTTCCGGTGACGGTCTGGTACAGCACGACGACGGTCACGGCGACCAGGACCGGCAGGGCGTAGGCACGCCAGCCGTAAGTGGAGACGAAACGCCCCAGCCACGTCTGTTTGCGCCACCGGCCGTTGTCGCGACTCGTCCGGATGCGCCCGGGGCCGCCCCACGCCAGCGGATCGCGCTGAGCGCGCAACGGCTCGCGCCAGTCGTCGCGGAGAACCGGTGCCCGGTTACCCCCGCGCCACTCCGGGTCGAAGGTCACTTTCCCAGAATGACACAACACCTGCTAGCAGGGACTCTCGGCGCGCCAGACGCTGCGGCCGAGACGCTGCGGAGTCGACATCCAAGGCTTGGATCAGTGTTGAACATGCCGGCGGGTAGTAGTGTCGAGCGATCAACGGCGCACCAGTTACTGCCGCGCTAGGACAAGAAGATTGAGGAATGGATGAGCGATCTCGCCAACGCCGCCGGCAGGAGTGGGGTGAAGCCCGGCACCACGGCCCGGCGCGGCAACCGACTGCCTCGTGACGAGCGTCGGGGCCAGTTGCTCATCGCCGCCAGCGACATTTTCGTCGATCGCGGCTACCACGCCGCCGGCATGGACGAGATCGCCGAACGCGCAGGCGTCAGCAAACCTGTTCTCTATCAACACTTTTCGAGCAAATTAGAGCTGTACCTGGCGGTGCTGCAACGCCACGTCGACAATCTGGTGTCCGGTGTGCGCCAGGCGCTGCGAACCACCACCGACAACCGACAGCGACTGCGCTCCGCCGTAGGGGCGTTCTTCGACTTCATCGAGCACGACAGTCAGGGCTACCGGCTGATTTTCGAGAACGACTTCACCACCGAGCCTCAGGTCGCCGCGCAGGTGCGGGTGGCCACCGAGTCGTGCATCGACGCCGTCTTCGACTTGATCAGCGCCGACTCCGGTTTGGACCCGCACCGCGCCCGGATGATCGCGGTGGGCCTGGTCGGCCTCAGTGTCGACTGCGCCCGCTATTGGCTGGACGCCGATCGCCCGATCGCCAGAGACGACGCGGTTGACGGCACCGTCGTATTCGCGTGGGGCGGGCTGTCACACGTGCCGCTTACCCGCTCTTAGCGGCGCTGCTGCTGATTCCGAAGCCGACGCGGCGGGAGTCCGCGGCACCGATCTCGACATAGGCGATCTTGGCGGAGTTCACGAGATAGCGGCGACCTTTTTCGTCGGTCAGACCCAGCACGTCCGCGTCCTTGGCGAGGGCAGCGGAGACCAGAGCTTCGACCTCGCTCGGCGTCTGCGGGCTGCTGAAAACCAGCTCGCGCGGGCTGTCCGTGATACCGATCTTGACCTCCACGCCGGTCCCTTCCCGTTCCTTCGGTAAATGGTGCTTGCGCTTTGCAGGCTAGTGGAAGCCTGCGGGCCGTGCCGAAAGCCGGTCGTTCCCAAGGGTTCGCCGGTTGCGCCGCTCGAGTCCCGTTCGCAAATCGTGACCTGACACGCCCGCGCCCCGCCCGGTGGCGTCGAGCCACATCACTAACATTTGCACCATCAGTACCACCGAGGACTACCGGGGCTACGAGCTTCGCGACCATGACACCGCCGACGACCTCTACGTCGACGGCGATGACGTATACGACCCCCTCAACGGGCGCTGGCGTCCCATCGCGGCCATTGCCGGGATCGTCTTCGTCCTCGCGGTGATCGCCACCCTGGTGATCGTCAACGGAGGTGACACTGGCTCGACCTCGGCGACCGTGGTGGTGCCGCCGACCCACACCACGACGCCACACCTGGTACCCGCCTTACCGCCCGAGACGATGACCACCGTCACTCCGACCTCGCGTCCGCCCAGCCCGACCGTCACCAGCACGCCGTCGGCGACCCTGCCGCCCGCCATCCCCCCGGTCGCACCGGATGTGGCCGGACGCACTTTCGTCTACCGGGTGGCCGGCACCAAGGGCCTGCTCGATCTGGTCACCATCGTCTACACCGACGCATCGGGCGCGCCGCAGACCGATTTCAACGTGTCTCTGCCCTGGGCGCGGACCATCGTCCTCAATCCCGGGGTCAGCATGCGGTCGGTCGTCGCGACCAGCCTGACCGGTCGCCTGAACTGCTCGATCGCCGACGGCGTGGGTCAGAACGTGGCGATCTCGACCAGCAGCACGATGATCGCCACCTGCACCGCCTAGGCCAGGCCCAACTCGCGGGTGCGCTCGTCGTGGGTCTTCTGCAACCGATCGAAGAATCCGGTCAGCTGGGCCAGCCCGTCCGTCCGCGACACCACCAGATCGACCAACTCGTCGTGCTCGGCCATCACATATTGCGCCTGGGTGATCGCCTCGCCGAGCAGGCGGCGCGACCACAGCGCCAGCCGGCTGCGCTGTTTGGCGCTCTTGGTCACCGCGGCGCGCACCTCGGCGACGACGAACTGCGAGTGCCCGGTCTCCGACATCGTCGACCGGACCACGTCCGCGACATCGTCCGGCAGCGACCCGGAGATCTCGAGATAGAAGTCGGCGGCCAGCGCATCGCCGATGTAGGTCTTGACCAACGCTTCCAGCCAGGTGCTCGGGGTGGTCAGCCGGTGGTAGCCGTCCAGCGCCGACGCGTATTTCGAGATCGCCGGCAGAACGTCCACACCCCGGCGCTCGAGCGCCTCGCAGAGCACCTCGTAGTGCGCCATCTCGGCGGCGGCCATGCTGGCCATCGAGATCCGGCCGCGGAGATCCGGCGCCATTCGCGCCTCGTCGGTCAGCCGATAGAACGCCGCGACCTCGCCATATGCCAGCAGGGCGAACAGTTCGTCGACTCCGGGATGGTCGGCCGGAAGGCGTGGCTGAGGCGAATCGGCCAGCTTGTCGCCCGGCGAAAGCGGAGTCATGCGGACCACTCTAGAGTTTCGCGTGGCGACCCGCTGCGGGCGACAACACCGCCCTGGCGATCGCCACGAGGGTTTCGCGTGGCGACCCGCCCGCCCGCGCCGGCGCCGCGAATCGTGGCTGAGACGACCTAGCGGCTACAATCACTAGAGGTAACGGTGGTCGATCCGTACCACCTCTGCCTATGCAATGTGCGTGCACGCAGTTGGCCCCGCCTCATGAGCGCAGGGCCCCGCGAATCGGAAACGTATTCGAAAGTCAACTGGTGCGCGCTGGACCGCAACGATTGACCAATCGAATACGAACCCGAAAGGCATACGTGTTTCACGCATGACTCCACTCATCACACCTGTACCAGCCACGGCCGAAGTCGAAGCCACCTTTGCCGACCTCGGCGTCCGCGAAGAAATAGTCCGGGCACTCAGCGAAAAGGGCATCGAGCATCCGTTCGCCATCCAGGAGCTGACCCTGCCGCTCGCGCTCACCGGCGATGACCTGATCGGCCAAGCCCGCACCGGAATGGGTAAGACCTTCGCCTTCGGTGTGCCGCTGCTGCAGCGCATCACCACCTCCGGCGAGGACCGCCCGCTCAACGGGATTCCCCGGGCATTGATCGTGGTGCCCACCCGCGAACTCTGCTTGCAGGTCTACGGCGACCTGTCCACCGCGGCCAAGTATCTGACCGCCGACGACGACCGCAAACTCTCCGTTGTCTCCATCTATGGCGGACGGCCCTACGAGCCACAGGTCGAGGCGCTGCGCGCCGGTGCCGACGTGGTGGTCGGCACGCCCGGCCGCCTGCTCGACCTGGCCCAGCAAGGCCACCTGCAGCTCGGTGGCTTGTCCGTGCTGGTGCTCGACGAGGCCGACGAGATGCTCGACCTGGGCTTCCTGCCCGACATCGAGCGCATCCTGCGCCAGATTCCCGACGAGCGCCAGGCGATGCTCTTCTCGGCGACCATGCCGGACCCGATCATTACGCTGGCTCGCACGTTCATGAACCAGCCCACCCACATCCGGGCTGAAGCACCCCACTCCTCGGCGGTGCACGACTCGACCAAGCAGTACGTCTATCGCGCGCACGCCCTCGACAAGGTCGAGCTGATCAGCCGCGTGCTGCAGGCCAGCGGCCGCGGTGCCACGATGATCTTCACCCGCACCAAGCGAACCGCCCAGAAGGTCGCCGACGAGCTCGCCGAGCGCGGTTTCGCCGTCGGCGCCGTGCACGGAGACCTTGGTCAGATCGCACGCGAGAAGGCCCTGAAGCAGTTCCGCGGCGGTGACATCGACGTGCTGGTGGCCACCGACGTGGCGGCTCGCGGTATCGACATCGACGACATCACCCACGTGATCAACTACCAGATCCCCGAGGACGAGCAGGCCTACGTCCACCGCATCGGCCGGACCGGACGGGCCGGTAAGACCGGTATCGCGGTCACCCTCGTCGACTGGGACGACCTGGCCCGCTGGACGCTGATCGACAAGGCTCTCGGCCTGGACTGCCCCGACCCCGCCGAGACGTATTCCAACTCGCCGCACCTCTACGTCGAACTCGAGATTCCGACCGAGGTCACTGGCTCCGTCGGGACGCCGAAGAAGTCGCCGGTGCGGCGCCCAGCCTCCAGCGGTGGACGCAACGGCGACAGTGCGCGCAACGGCGACGGCGGACGCAACGGCGACGAGCCCGCTCCGACGCGCAACAGCGACCGGCAGCGTCGACGCACCCGCGGCGGCAAGTCCGGAACCAGCCACGCCGGCGCCGCCGTCAATGGCGACAACGACGGGTCGGCCCCGGTGGCCGGCAAACCCGACGCCGGGTCCGCCGATGGCACCCGCGCGCGGCGTCGCCGTCGGCGTCCGCGTAAGTCCGCGGGCGCTGCCGCTCCTGCCGCCAACTGATTCGGCGTCGCTGCTCCGCTGATGGTCAAGCCGGAACGCCGCACCAAAGCTGATCTCCTGGCCGCGGCCGCAATCGCGACCGTCGTCGCCACGACAGCTGCGTTGATCTGGTGGACCAGCGACGCCCGGACCACCGTCAGCCACCCCGCGGCGGGGCCCGCGCCCAGCCCGAGGCTGGCCCACGAGGTGCCGGCGTCGCTCAAGCAGCTCTGGACCGTGCCCGACGCGCCGACCGACCAGCCGGTGGTCGTCGCCGGAACCGTCGTCACCGCCGACGCGCATGCGGTCCAAGGGCGTGATCCGGTCACCGGACAGGTGCGCTGGAGCTACGAGCGCGGCAGTGACCTGTGCGGGATTACCGGCGTCTACCGTTTCGCCGTCGCCGTCTACCGCGACGACCGTGGCTGCGGCCAGGTGAGCACGCTCGAAGGGCCCACCGGAAACCGTGGACCCACTCGCAGCAGCTACGCCGACCGACAGGTCACCCTGTCATCGGATGGGTCGACAATCTTGTCTGCCGGCGACACCCGGCTGGAACTGTGGCGATCCGACATGGTCCGAATGCTCTCCTACGGCGAGATCGACGCGCGGATCAAGCCGACGTCGAAAGGGCTGCACACCGGCTGCCGGTTGACGTCGGCCGCGGCCAGCTCCTCGGCGGTGTCGGTGTTCGAGGCCTGCGGCCGGCAAACCGACCTGCGGCTGACGCTGCTGCGGCCGGCCAAAGAGGAGGATGAGCCGGATCAGCACAACGTGGCCGAACCGGGCATCGGCGCCGACTCCGGCGCCAAAATTCTGACGGTGTCCGAGACCAGGACGGCGGTTTACCTGCCGGTACCTCAGCCGAGGGTCGACGTCATCGACGAGACCGGCACCACCGTCGGGAGCACCCTGCTGCCCGAGCCGCCGTCGTCATCCAGTGTGGTGACTCGCCCCGGCAACCTGGTCACGTGGTGGACCGGCGACAGGGTGATGGTCTTCGATTCCGTGAATCTTGCATTCCGCTACTCGATCGGGCGGGCGGGTTCGTCTGTTCCGGTGGGCCCGGCGACGTTGATGGCCGGCAAGTTGCTTGTCCCGGTGACCGACGGCATCGCCGTCTGCGATCCGGTCACCGGCGTCGGCGAAGGCTTCCTGCCGGTGCAGCGGCAGCCGACGAACTCGGCCGTGATCCCTGCCGTGGCCGGTTCTCAGCTGCTCGAGCAGCGCGGCGACACACTGGTCGCGCTCGGCTGAGTGGCTCGGCTAGGCGTCGATCGCGAAGGTCGGCAGCGCCTTGCCCGTCTTCCAGTGCTTGAGCAGCGCCTGCGCCAGTTCCTGATACGCCACCGCGCCCTTGTTCTTGCGTGCCGCCAGCACCGACGATCCCGACGCGCTGGCCTCGGCGAAGCGCACGGTACGCGGGATGGGCGGCGCCAGCACCGGCAGGTCGTAGCGGTCGGCGACGTCGAGCAGCACGTCGCGGGTGTGGGTGGTGCGCGGGTCGTACAGCGTCGGCAGAGCGCCGAGCAGCGTGAGCTTCGGGTTGGTGATCTGCTGGACGTCGTTGACCGTCCGCAGGAACTGCCCGACACCGCGGTGCGCCAACGTCTCGCACTGCAGCGGCACGATGACCTCGTCGGCGGCGGTGAGGCCGTTCAGCGTCAGCACACCCAGCGACGGCGGGCAGTCGATCACGACGACGTCGAAGGCGTCGCCGAGTTTGTCCAGCGCCCGCTTGAGGGCGTACTCGCGGCCGGCCCGCATCAGCAGCATCGCCTCGGCGCCGGCCAGGTCGATGTTCGCCGGGAGCAGCGTCATTCCCTCCGTCGTCTCCACCAGCGCGGCATTGGCCTCGACGTCACCGAGCAACACCTCGTGCACCGACACCGCCAGCTTGTCGGGATCCTGGCCGAGCGAGAACGTCAGGCAGCCCTGCGGGTCCAGGTCGATGAGAAGAACGCGCTTGCCCGCATCGACGAACGCCGCGCCCAGCGAAGCGACGGTTGTCGTCTTGGCCACCCCACCCTTCTGGTTGGCCACCGCCAGCACTCGGGTCCCTTTCATCAGACGCCGTTCCTCCTCATCTCCAGCTGGCGGTTGTCACCTGCCATCCAACACCAACACCATGGTGCCCGCGCGTGGATGGCCGTGTGTGTCAGGCAGAATCGGTCAGATGGGCGTCGAAAGCCATCGATTGGTGTTGCTGCGCCACGGCGAGACCGAATGGTCGCTGTCCGGCCAGCACACCGGCACCACCGAAATAGACCTCACCGACAACGGACGGGACCAGTCGATCGCCACCGGCCCGGTGCTGGCCGACCTGCACCTCGACCACCCCAAGGTGCTCAGCAGCCCGCGCCGACGTGCCGTGCAGACCGCCGAACTCGCGGGGCTGACCGTCGACGAGACATCAGAGCTGCTTACCGAGTGGGATTACGGCTCCTACGAGGGCTTGACGAGCGCGGAGATCCACAAAGCCCATCCCAGTTGGTCGATCTGGACTCACGGTGGCCCGGACGGCGAATCGGTGGCGCAAGTCAGCGAGCGAGCGGACCGCGCCGTCGCGCTGGCGTTGGACCTGATGGAGTCGCGGGATGTGGTGTTCGTCGGGCACGGCCACTTCTCCCGCGCCGTCATCGCCCGGTGGATCGAGCTCCCGCTGACCGAGGGCAGCCGCTTCGGCATGGGCCCGGCCACTGTGGCAGTCGGCGGCTTCGAACACGGAATACGCCAGATCACCGCGCTGGGTCTCCCGCGTCCCGATGACGGCTGAGCCGCCGTTCGTCCTGTGCGGACCGTCCGGCGTGCTGATTGCCGACGCCGTGCAGTACGGCTACCCCGACGTCGCCGCCGCGCAGGCGGCCCTGCGTTCGGGACAGGTGCCAATTGTCATGGGCGCCTTGGCCTTCGACGCGCACGGTCCAGCTGCCCTGATCGCGCCGCGTTCCGTGCGGCGATTGGCCGAGTTAGCCCCATGGCCGACCGGACCGTTACCCGCGGTGCAGGTGTCCGGCAAACGGCCCACACCCGATGAGCATCGCACGCGAGTCCGGCGGGCCTGTGACGAGCTGACCGCCATCGGCGGCACGCTGCAGAAAGTGGTGCTGGCCCGCGCACTCGAGCTGACCGCCGACGCGGCACTGGACGCGCGAATCATTTTGCGCCGCTTGGTCGACAACGATCCGGCTGCGTACGGCTACCTCGTCGACCTGTCCGCGGCGGGCGGTGACTACGCGGGCACGGCGTTGGTCGGCGCCAGCCCCGAGTTGCTGGTGGCCCGCGACGGCGATCGAGTGACCTGTCAGCCGTTCGCCGGCTCCGCGCCGCGAAACGCCGATCCCGACCTGGACGCCGCAGCCGGCGCGGCACTGGCCGAGTCGGCCAAGGATCGACACGAGCACCAGCTGGTGATCGACACTATGGCGGCGGCGCTGCGACCGCTGTGCAGCGAGCTGACGATCGCGCCGACCCCGACGCTGAGCCGCACCACGGCGCTGTGGCATCTCAGCACTCCGATCACCGGTCGACTGCGCGAGACCTCAACCACTGCAATCGATTTGACGCTTGCACTGCATCCGACCCCAGCCGTCGGCGGGGTGCCTACTACCGCCGCCACCCGGTTGATCGGCGAGCTGGAAGGCGATCGCGGCTTCTACGCCGGCGCGGTGGGCTGGTGTGACGCCGGCGGCGACGGGCGTTGGGTCGTGACCATCCGGGGTGCCCAGCTGTCCGCCGATCGACGCAGCGCGCTGGCTCACGCCGGCGGCGGCATCGTCGCCGAATCCGATCCAGACGGCGAAGTCGCCGAGACGACAACCAAATTCATCACGATCCTGACTGCCCTGGGAGTTCGGCCATGAGCGTGCGCATCCGTCGCGCCGAACCAGGCGATGCCGCGGCCATCACCGCGATGATCCACGGCCTGGCGGAATTCGAGCGCGCCCCCGAGCAGTGCACCGTCGTCGAAAACCGAGTGAGCTCGGCGCTTTTCGGTGAAGCACCGACGCTGAGGGCTCATGTCGCGGAGGTGGACGGTGACGTTGCGGCGATGGCGTTGTGGTTCCTCAACTTCTCGACCTGGGACGGCGTCGCAGGCATCTACCTCGAAGACCTGTTCGTGCGTCCACCATTCCGCCGTCTCGGGCTGGGTCGCGGCCTGCTGACCGCCTTGGCGAAGGAGTGCGTCGACAACAACTACTCCCGGCTGTCCTGGGCGGTACTGAACTGGAACACCGAGGCGATTGCGCTGTACGAATCCGTCGGCGGGCGGCCCCAGGACGAGTGGACCACCTACCGGGTGTCAGGCCCGGAGCTCAGCGCGCTGAGCGGCGGCGCGGCGAGCGCTACGACGGCTCCGACCGCTCCGAAACCCAGCGGACCGCGGCGGGACTGAACAGCAGCGCGAGCACGACCACCGACAGGGCTCCCACCGGGACACCGATCGCCGCCCGGTGCGAGCCCGTCGTCAGGTAGTAGGACACGCCGAGCAGTAACAGCTCGGCGAACACCGCCAGCCCGCGACCCCAGCGCCGCCCGGTGAGCAGAGCCCAGCCGGCCGCCAGCACCGCTCCGCCGAACAGGGCGAACCATCCCGCGGTGCCGAACACGTTGTTTCCCCGCTGGCCTGCACCACCGATCGCACGAACCAGCAGAATCACCGCGACCACCAGGCCCGTCGCCCCTTGAGCAGCAACGATGCAGCCCGCGCTGCGGACCGCGGTCGGGGAACGCCTGTTCACCGCCTCAGCGTAGCCACACCACCGGGCCCGAAGCCGCGCTCCTCCTCCGGCCGCGAGGCGGCCGGCATCGTCGCCGCTCACCCCACAGCCGCGCTCCTCCTCCGGCCGCGAGGCGGCCGGCATCGTCGCCGCTCACCCCACAGTCGCGCTCCTCCTCCGGCCGCGAGGCGGCCGGCATCGTCGCCGCTCACCCCACACCCGCGCTCCTCCTCCGGCCGCGAGGCGGCCGGCATCGTCGCCGCTCCGGGCTAGGCTTTGACATCATGCGCGCCGTCCTGATCGTCAACCCGACCGCGACTTCGACGACGACAGCCGGCCGCGACCTGCTGGCGCACGCGCTCAAAAGCCGCCTCGAGCTGACCGTCGAGCACACGCGCCACCGTGGCCACGGTCGGGAGATCGCGCAGGCCGCGGTCCAGGACGGCGTCGACCTCGTCGTCGTCCACGGCGGGGACGGCACGGTGAGCAATGTCGTCAACGGCCTACTCGGGAAGCCCGGACCGCAGCTACCCACCGGCCACATTCCAGCGCTGGCGATCGTGCCTGGCGGTTCGGCCAACGTCGCGGCCCGCTCGCTGGGCATCCCCCCGGGTCCGATCGATGCCACCAACCAGCTGATCTGGTTGCTCGACACCTACGGTCCGCAAAAACAGTGGCGCCGGATCGGTCTGATCGACTGCGGCGAGCAATGGGCGGTGCTGAACGCCGGGCTGGGCGTCGACGCCGAGGCCGTCGCCAAGGTGGAGGCACAACGCGAAAAAGGTCGAAAGGTCACGCCGACGCGCTACATCCTCGCCGCGACCCGCGCCACCCTCGCCTACTCGCGTAAGCAGCCGCGGTTGACCGTCGAATTGCCCGGCCGCGACCCGGTCGAGGGCACCTACTTCGTATTCGTGTCCAACTCCAGCCCCTGGACCTACGCCGACGCCCGCCCGATGTGCACGAATCCCGGCACCACCTTCGAATCCGGGCTGGGGGTGTTCGGAGTCACGAAGTTGAAGGTCGTGCCTAGCCTGCGCCTGGTCGCACAGATGTTCTCCAAGCAGCCCAAAATAGCCGGTGATCAGGTCGTTCGCGACGACAACGCGGATTTTGTAAGGGTGACCTGTGCCGATCCGCCCATCGCGAGCCAAATCGACGGTGACTACCTCGGGTTGCGCGAGGAAATGACTTTCCGTTCAGTCCCCGACGCTCTCGATGTCGTCGCTCCGCCCCCGAAAAGGTCACCCTGACCTGGGACGATCACACATTGTGGGCAAAACCACTGGTCAGACCCGCAAGGAGTGTAGTACAACCGATTAAGGGATTTGGTAACAGATCTCTGAAGTGAGATAGCCCACGGACCAACGAGCCGCTATTGACATCTGTTGAGCCTGTGAAACGATCGAACAATCGCATGCAACGGTACGGAAACATTTCTTGTGCCTGCGTTAACAGCCGAAGACAATCATTCGTGCGCACAGTGCTGCGCACACAGTGAGGAGTATCGACCTATGGATTGGCGCCACACTGCGGTCTGTCGCGACGAAGACCCGGAGCTGTTCTTCCCTGTCGGGAACAGCGGACCGGCTCTCGCTCAGATCGCCGACGCGAAACTGGTCTGTAACCGCTGTTCGGTGACCACCGAGTGCCTCTCGTGGGCGCTCAGCACCGGACAGGACTCAGGCGTGTGGGGTGGCATGAGCGAAGACGAGCGACGTGCATTGAAGCGTCGCAACGCTCGGACGAAGGCTCGTACCGGAGTCTGACCCCTCAGCGCTTACAACGGTGCGGCCCCGACAATCAGTTGGGGCCGCACCGTTGTGTCTGGGGTCAGTTCGCTATTGCAGAACCCGGGCGCGACGACCGATCGGGACGCGCAACACCACGTCCGTCCCGCCTTCGGGGGCGTCCAGCATGTCCAGGGTCCCGTCGAGTTCGGCCGAGACCAAAGTCCGCACGATCTGCAGCCCGAGCCGGTCGGACTGCTCGACGCTGAAGCCGTCGGGTAGCCCGCGGCCGTTGTCGTGCACCACTACATCGAGCCAGCGCGCCGATCGTTCGGCCCTGATCGTCACCGCTCCGCCGCCGGTGGCCGAATCACACGTGGCCTGGTCGAAGGCGTGCTCGATCGCGTTCTGGACGAGTTCGGTGATGACCATGATCAACGCGGTCGCGCGATCGGAATCCAGCACTCCCAGCATCCCTGTCCGATTGATCCGGATCGGGGTGTCGACGGTCGCTACGTCGTTCATGATCGGCAGAATCCGGTCGATCACCTCGTCGAGGTTGACCTCCTCGTCGACGGACATCGACAGCGCATCGTGGACCAACGCGATCGACGAGACTCGCCGCACCGATTCGATCAGCGCCTCTCGCCCCTCGGCGTTTGTGGTTCGGCGCGCCTGCAGGCGCAGCAGCGCCGCTACGGTCTGAAGATTGTTCTTCACCCGGTGGTGGATCTCCCTGATGGTGGCGTCCTTCGACATCAGGGCGCGGTCGCGGCGCTTGATCTCGGTGACGTCTCGAACGAGCACCGCCGCGCCGGCGGCTGACCCGTTGATCACCAGCGGCAGCGTCCGCAGCAGCACCGCGGCACCGCCGGCGTCGACTTCGATGCGCATACTGGCTCCACCGCGCAGCGAGTTGAGCACATGCTCGGCGAGCTCGTGAGCCTCGAACGGGTCGGAGATCAACGGGCGGGTGATCGCGATCAGGTTGTGCCCCTCCAACTCTGAGGTGAGGCCCATCCGGTGGTAGGCCGACAGCGCATTGGGACTGGCATACGACACCACCCCGCCGACGTCGAGCCGGATGAACCCGTCACCGACCCGCGGGCTCGACCGCGACATCGCCAGGTCCCCGACGTTGGGAAAGGTGCCCTGCGACAACATGTGCAGCAGATCGCCGGCGCAGTCGAGGTAAGCGGTTTCCAGCTGGCTGGACTTCGGCACGTCGTCGACGCCGGTCTGATGCGTCAGCACCGCGACCACCGCGTCGCCGTATCGCACCGGAACCGCCTCGACGTTCACACCGGTCTGTTGCCACGAATAGTTCTGTCCTGCACCGCTTTCCAAGCGGATCGCGCCCGACTCGAAAGCCGCGGTGATCGGCGGCGTGCGGTCGGCGTCGACCACGGTCCCGACCGCGTCGCGCAACAGCACCGTGGGAGCGGTGTTCGGCCGGCACTGCGCAACGCAGACCAGTGAATCGTCTTCACGCCGAACCCACATCAGGTAATCGGCAAACGAAAGGTCGGCCAGCAGTTGCCACTCGCCCACCACGGCGTGCAAATGGTCGACCGCGCCGCCCGGCAGGACCGTGTTTTCGGCGAGCAGGTCACCGAGAGTGGACATCGGCGTTTCCCGTGGTGAGGATCGGGCGGCTAGCTGATCACGGCGATGAGATCGCCGGCTTGGATGACATCGCCGACGGCCACGCTGACCTTGCTGACGGTCCCGGCGACCTCGGCGAGAACTGGGATTTCCATCTTCATCGATTCCAGTAGCACCACGGTGTCGCCCTCGCCGATCTGGTCGCCCTCATGGACCACGACCTCGAGCACGCTGGCCACAATCTCTGCCCGGACGTCCTCGGCCATCCTCACCCCGTTCGTCAGCCAGCCGTTTTCGGCTTTGCGTTGCTTTATCGAACCACAGTCGATTTCCCCAGTTGTACTCCGAGCAGTGCTCGACCACGGCGAGGCGCACTGCCAGCCGGTTTGTACTGCCGAAAGGTCACGATTGATGTCTCGGAGATCTCGATAAGCAAACTCCAAGATCACTAAGAGAACCTATAGAGCCGCTTCTGTGACAGTGTCGTGCTCGAACTGTGACATTTGGCAAGCAGAGTGTCCCAAGTGAATGGAGTGCCAGAAGATCTTGAAGTGAAAGCGCCCAAACCGAGGAGAATTCCGTTGTCCGACAACATTTTTGAGCATTCGGCAGGTCGCAAATCGGTGACCCGAGCGGCTACTGGATTCGGGGTGGCGCTGGCAGCATTCGCCACGATCGGGCTCACCGCCGGTGCCGCGGCGGCCGCTCCCCAGCAACCCTTTGCCGCCGATGACCCGATCCCGGGTCTGCCGGGTGGCGCCGGCGGCGCGGTGAACATCGCCAACTCGCTGTTCGGCTCCCTGAGCGGGCTGATGAACAACGTCATTCCCGGGGCCGGCGACCTTTTGATGCCCGCCACCGGCGCGCTCGGCGGAGGCGGCGGCCTGCCCGGCGGTCTGCCCGGTGGGTTGGGTGGTCTCGGCGGAGGCGGCGGCCTGCCGGGCGGGATCCCGGGTGGCCTGCCGGGTGGCCTGACCGGTCAGACACTCCCGGGGCAGACGCCGGGACTCGGCGGTTATCCGGGCGGCCTCGCGGGTCAGGCACCGGGCGGCCTGCCAGGGCAGACGCTCCCGGGGCAGACGCCGGGACTGGGTGGCTACCCGGGTAGCACGGTTCCCGGCGGACCCGCTCCCCTATCGCCTGCTCAGGGCCCCGGTGCGGGCGGCCCGTTGGCCCCGGTCCAGGCTCCACTGGCCGGCCAGCCCGCCGGCCAGCAAGGCCCGATGGCATCGGCGAGCGCCAGCGGCGGCACCCTGGTGCACGTGCCGGTCGTCTAACAGTTGGCCTGTGCGGTGGGTGGCGTGACAGACTGATCGGCAGGTAGAACCGCGAGGAGGATCAGTCATGGCCAAGCGAGGCCGGAAGAAGCGCGACCGCAAGCACAGCAAGGCCAATCACGGCAAGCGGCCCAACGCTTAACCAACCGTTCGAAACAACAAAGACGCGGACCGTCCGACAGGCGGCCCGCGTCTTTGTTTTCGTCTGGTGCCGGCTCTAGCCGCCCCGGATGATCGTCGTCTGACTGATCTCCAGTCGCAGACGAGCCCGCAGGCTCTCCGGCGCACGCTCGCCGCGACACTTGGTCGAGATCAGCCCCTTGATGCGCTCCTCGAGCCCGTAGGCCTGAAAACAGGGCGGGCAGTCTTCGAGGTGCTGCCGGAGCTTGTCCTGGGTCTCCGGACTGCATTCTCCGTCCAGCAGGGTCCAGACCTCGGCGAGTACCTCGGCGCATTCGGCTTTGAACACCGGCTTGTCGCTCATGACGACACCTCCTCGGGTGTCTGGTCGCCGCGAATGAAGCCGCGTTCCCTGGCCACGTCGCTCAACAGTTCTCGCAGTTGACGCCGGCCGCGGTGCAGCCGCGACATCACCGTCCCGATCGGGGTGTCCATGATCTGGGCGATCTCTTTGTAGGGGAAACCCTCCACGTCGGCGTAGTAGACCGCCATCCGGAACTCCTCGGGCAACGCCTGCAGCGCCTCTTTGATCTCGGTGTCGGGCAGCGCCTCGAGAGCCTCGACCTCAGCGGACCGCAATCCGGTCGACGTGTGCTCGGCGCTGGCGGCCAGCTGCCAATCGGTGATCTCGTCGGTGGGATATTGCGCGGGCTGGCGCTGCTTCTTGCGATAGCTGTTGATGTAAGTGTTGGTCAGGATGCGGTAGAGCCACGCCTTGAGGTTGGTGCCCTCCCTGAACGACCGGAACCCGGCGTAGGCCTTGACCATGGTTTCCTGCAGCAGGTCCTCGGCGTCGGCAGGGTTGCGGGTCATCCGCAGCGCGCCGCCGTAGAGCTGGTCCAGCAGCGGGATCGCGTCGCGTTCGAACCGCGCGGTCAGCTCCGCATCGGACTCGGTGGATCGGCTTTCTCCACGAGTTTCGGTGAAGTCGACAGCCTCCGTGATTCCCGAGTCTGTCGCGCCATCGATGTCGGCCATGGTGGGTGACACAGTCCCTTCCGTCGCAATGCCGCTGAACAGGTCCATCAATACCGGACCCGATCGACGAAGGCTCGTTGCCGTTGGCACCCGACTCCCCTCTCCCAATCTAAAGGCTGTGACCGACATGTGTCTGCTCGACCAGTCAGGAGAGTCAACAGCGGCCATGGCCGGGCTATTTCCGGACCGCTGGTCCGGGGCGACTGTGAGCGGCGTTACTGTGGCGCTCATGTCACTCAAGGCCAAGACCATGTTCATCTCGGGTGCCAGCCGCGGAATCGGCCTGGCCATCGCCAAGCGCGCCGCGCAGGACGGCGCCAACATCGCGCTGATCGCCAAAACAGCCGAGCCGCACCCCAAGCTCGAAGGCACCGTCTACACCGCCGCCAAGGAGCTCGAAGAGGCGGGCGGTCAGGCGTTGCCGATCGTCGGCGACGTCCGCGACCCGGATTCGGTCGAGTCAGCGGTGGCGAAGGCGGTCGAGCAGTTCGGCGGCATCGACATCGTGGTGAACAATGCGTCGGCGATCAACCTCGGCACCATCAGTGAGGTGCCGATGAAGCGCTTCGACCTGATGAACGGCATTCAGGTGCGCGGCACCTACGCGGTGTCGCAAGCGTGTATCCCGCACATGAAGGGCCGGGACAACCCGCACATTCTGACTCTGTCGCCGCCGGTGTTGCTCGGCAAGGAGTGGCTGAAGCCGACCGCGTACATGATGGCCAAGTTCGGTATGACGCTGTGCGCATTGGGGATTGCCGAGGAACTGCGCGAGGAGGGCATCGCCTCGAACACGCTGTGGCCGCGCACGTTGGTAGCCACCGCCGCGGTGCAAAACCTGCTCGGCGGCGACGAGGCGATGGGCCGCGCCCGCAAGCCGGACATCTACTCCGACGCGGCGTACGTGATCCTGAACAAGCCGTCCAAGGAGTACACCGGCAATACCCTGCTCTGCGAAGACGTGCTGGTGGAGTCGGGCGTCAAGGACCTGTCGGTGTATGACTGCATCCCCGGTTCGACGCTCGGCGTCGACTTCTGGGTCGACGGCGTGAACCCCCCGGGCTACACCGGCGCCTGAGGGCGATCCCCCGGTGGCGGGTGCGGCCACTCGGGCGCTGGCGGTACTGAACGACGCCGGCGTCCCGCATGAGGTCGTCAAATTCGACCACGATCCGCGCGAACACTCATTCGGCGGCGAGGCGGTACGCGCCCTGAGTGGCACCGTCGAACCCGGACAGATCTACAAGACGCTGATCATCGCGGTCCCCGACGGGACGGCCGTGGCGATCGTTCCGGCGTTGGCGAAGCTGTCGCTGAAGTCGGCCGCCGCGGCGCTGGGCGCGGCCAAGGCCACTATGGCCGACCAGCGCGCCGCCGAACGGGCCACCGGTTATGTGCTGGGCGCCATTTCGCCACTGGGACAACGCACCCGACTGCCGACCGTCATCGACTCCAGCGCGCTGGGCTGGGAGCGGATGTACGTCAGCGCGGGTCGGCGCGGCTGGGATGTCGCGCTGGCGCCCGACGACCTGATCCGGCTCACCCTTGCGGTGACCGCGGAGATTCAGGCCTGAGACCTGGCCAGCATCGAGTGCACACTGTCGGCGAAGGCCGCGGTGGTGAAGCAGGTCGGTTCGGCGAATTCCTCCATGGTCAGTGCCTCGTGCCAGCCGGCGTCGGCGGTGGCCCGCAGCAGCGGCTTGGTCATCGCGACGGCATGCGCCGGCATGGCCGTCACTCGTGAACACCACTCGTCGGCGGCGGCCAGTAGGCCGGCGTGCTCGACAACCTGTTGAACCAGTCCGAGCCGATGCGCCTCGTGGGCATCGATGTGCTCGCCTCGTAGGTAATAGGCAAGCGCCGCTTGGTATCCCAGTCGACGGGTCAGCGCCCAGCTGGTGCCGACTTCGGGGATCAGGCCGAGCTTGCCGAAGGCCGGCACTATCACCGCGCGCTCACTGGCGACGGCGACGTCGCAGGACAGCGCCCAGGCCAGCCCGACGCCGGCGGCCGGGCCATTGACGGCGGCGACGAAGATCGTGTCCGATCCGGCGATGAGCCGTGCTATGCCACCGAATTCGCGGCGGATCCACCGCCACACATCGGCGACACCCTCGGGTTGGCTCAGGTTTTCGGTGGCCAGCCGCATCATCTTCAGGTCGCCGCCCGCACTGAAACCCGGATCGCGACCGGTCAGGACGACGCTGCGGACGTCGCGGTCGACCACGAGTGTGTCCAGCGCACAACGCAGTTGGCGCACCAGCGGAGCCGACAGCACGTTGAGTCGGTCGGGCTCGTCGAGGGTCACGACCGCCCGGTCGCCGCGGTGATCGACATGCACTCGGCGCGGCGCATCCGGGGCATCCCCTTCGGCGACCAGTCGTTGGTAGAGCGAATCAGCCATCATTCTCCTCGATTGCGTTGGCCCGCAGTGCCTTCCAGGCCGCGTCGGCAAATGTCTTGATCACGCCGCGCGGCATGCGGGACTCGTCGCCGGCGATCCAGTACCGGCTGAATTCCTGCGCAGGCCCGAACCACAGCGCGGCGGTGACTCCGCCCTGGATCGGGCGGAGGGCCCCGTAGCTGTGGTGCGGCCGCCACCAGTCGCGCACGTCGGCGAAGAACGTCCGGTTGGCCTCTCGCAGTTCGGGGCTGTCGAGCCGGTCCCCAAGCAGCAGTGCCGCCTCGGCTCGATTCGCGACCACCCAGCGCAGATGGTGCGCGACTCCGCCGCGGATTCCCTCTTCGGCGGTGTCGTGGCGGCGCAGCATCGTCACGAACCCGGCCTGGTATTCGCCCATCACCTGGGCGTAGACGGCGGCTGCCAGCGCCGGCTTGTCCGGGAAGTGGTGGTAAAGCGCCCCGACGCTGACCTGGGCATCGCGGCGGATCTCGTCCAGTGTCGCAGCGAGGGCACCGTCGGCGGCGAAGCGGAGACGGGCCGACTGCATCAACCGGCCCCGCGCGTCGACAGCTGTTCGCGGCACGAGGATTACTCTAACTGAACAGAGGATTTCTCGGTATTGCGAGTTTGCGGCGGGCTCGACATAGGGTTTGGTCATGACGAGTCCCGCCGGCGACGATGCAGAGCGCAGCGATGAGGAGGAGCAGCGCAAATGAGCACCGCTGGCGACGATGCAGAGCGCAGCGATGAGGAGGAGCAGCGCAGATGAATACCGCGGTCGTGGTCGGTAGCGGGCCCAACGGCCTCGCTGCCGCGGTGACCCTCGCCCAGCACGGCCTCGCGGTCACGGTGCTCGAGGCCGCCGACGAGATCGGCGGCGGCACGCGGAGCGGTGAGGCCATCCTTCCCGGGCTGCTCCACGACCACTGCTCGGCGATCCACCCGATGGCCGTGGGTTCGACGTTCCTCGGCGCGCTCGACCTCGATCGCCACGGTCTGCAGTGGCGGTGGCCCGACATCGATTGCGTCCATCCCCTCGACGATGGGACCGCCGGCGTGCTGTACCGCTCGGTGCAGACCACCGCGGACGGGTTGGGCGTCGACGGTCCGCGCTGGCAACGGTTGTTCGGATGGCCGTCGGCGAAGTTCGACACGCTCGCCGACGACATCATGGGCCCGCTGCTGCGCTGGCCGCATCATCCGCTGGCGTTGGCCCGATTCGGCGCCCCCACCGTCCTGCCGGGGTCCGCACTGGCTCGGACCTTTCGAACGCCGCAGGCGCGAGCTTTGTTCGGCGGCGCTGCCGCGCATTCCTTTCGGCCGCTGCACCACCCGATGTCGTCGGCGATCGGGTTGGGCATCCTGACCGCCGGGCACCGGCACGGCTGGGCCGTCGCGGCCGGTGGCTCACACACCATCGCCCGCGCGCTGGCGTCAGTGCTCAGCCAGTTGGGCGGCACGATCGAGACCGGCGTCCGCGTGCGGCATGCGGCCCAGCTGCCAGCGGCTGACGTGACGATCTTCGACCTCGCACCTGGCGCGATCGCCGATATTCTGGGCGACCGGTTGCCGGGCCGGGTGGCCCGCGCCTATCGCCGATTCCGCCACGGCCCAGCGGCTTTCAAGGTCGACTTCGCTGTAGAGGGCGGCGTGCCCTGGACCAGTCCGGAGGCGCATCGGGCCGGCACCGTGCACGTGGCCGGCGATTTCCGCGAGATGGCCGCCACCGAGCGCGACGTGAATGCCGGGCGGATGCCCGAGCGGCCGTTCGTCCTGGTCGGTCAGCAGTATCTCGCCGACCCGCAACGATCGGTCGGCAACGTTCACCCGGTGTGGGCGTATGCGCATGTGCCGAACGGGTTTTCGGGTGACGCGACGCCGGCCATCATCGCGCAGATCGAACGGTTCGCCCCCGGGTTCCGGGAGCGGATTGTCGGGCAGCTGGTGCGGACCCCCGCGCAATTCGAGTCCTCGAACGCCAATTTCGTCGGGGGTGACATCATGACCGGCGCCAAGAACATCCGCCAGTTGGCGTTCGGCCCGCGAGCGACGTTGTCGCCGTACTCGATTGGCGTGCCCGGCATGTACATCTGCTCGGCGGCCACGCCACCCGGACCCGGCGCGCACGGTATGTGCGGGGCCAACGCCGCGGATGCCGCGCTCGTTGAACTCACGCGGCGTTAGGCTCGCACCCATGGGACTGCGGGGTCTGGCCGACAAAGTCGTCGTCGTGGTCGGCGGCGGCAGCGGTATCGGCGCGCAGACGTCGGTTCGGCTCGGCGAGGAAGGCTGCCGGGTGGTCATCGGCGACGTCGTCGAGGATGCCGCCCGGCAGACGGCTACCCGCATCGTCGCCGCCGGCGGCACAGCGGCCCACGTCCGGTTCGACCTTTCCGACCCCCAATCGGTAGCCGACTTGATCAACAGTGCCGCAACGAAATACGGCGGAATCGACCTGCTGTTCAACGTCGGCGCGGACATGAGCACTCTGCCCGCCGACACCGACGTCGTCGACATCAATTTCGGCGTGTGGGACCGGGTGATGACGGTCAGCCTGCGCGGCTACCTGGCAGCGATGAAATACTCCATCCCCTCCATGCTGGGTCGCGGGGGTGGCGCGATCGTCAACATGTCGTCGGCCGCGGCGTTTCAGGGTGAGCCCGCGCGACCTGCGCACTCACCCGACACGTCGCGTCGAGGTGGGGCAAGGACGGAATCCGGTGCAATGCCGTCGCGCCCGGTTTCACCGCGACCGAGGCCATCCGGTCGGTGCCGCAGTGGCCGGAACTCGAGGCCGCCGCATTGAAGCGCATGCGTTCGACACGCGTTGGCGCCCCTGACGACGTCGCTGCCCTCGTCGCGTTCCTGCTGTCGTCGGAAGCCGCCTGGATCAACGGCCAGGTGCTCAACGTCGACGGCGGCACCATCCTGCGCTGATCAGCCGGAGTAGCGGTAGAAGCCTTCACCGGTCTTGAGGCCGAGCTTGCCGGCGTCGACGTAGGACTTCAGCAAGTCCCTGGGGCCTTTGGAAAGCTGCGGAAACTCGGCCACGTAGTGGTTTTCGACGTCCAGGGCGACGTCGAGACCGACCAGGTCCATCAACTGGAAGGGTCCGGCCGGCGCACCCAGGTTGAGCCGGTACATGCCGTCGACGTCCTCGGGGCGAGCCACCCCCTCGGCCACCACCGACAGCGACTCACGCTTGATCGCCGCCCACACCCGGTTGAAGATGAAGCCGGTGCACTCCTTGCGCGCCTCGAACGGGTAGACACCGAATTCGGGCAGCACCGCGAGCAGCGTGTCCAGCAGGCCGCGGTCGGTCTCACCGTCGGACATCAGGTCGAGCCCGTTGATCTCCGGTGGCATGTAGAAATGCGTGTTGCACAATCGCGTTTTGTCTCTGACGTTTTCGGCCATCAGCCGCGACGGGTACGAAGACGAGTTGGTCGCGAAAATGGTGTCGGCCTGCGCGGCCCGGTCGATCTCGCCCCACAGCGGGATCTTGACCTCGAGCTTCTCCGGCGCCGACTCCACCGCCAGCCACGCGCCGTCCAGCGCCTCCGTGAGCGATGTGGTGCCGGTCGCCCGGCCCGGTTCGCCGAAGCCGCGATTCTCGATGATCCTCGAAAGGTTCTCCGCCACATACTGTGTCGCGGACTGCAGTTGTTCGTCGCGGCGAGCGTAGATGCGCACTGTTCCACCTCGACTGGCGAGCATCAGCGCGATCCGGCGCCCCAGCGTCCCCGCGCCGATGACCGCGACGGGACGGTCCCGGATGTCGTCGAACGTGTAGGTGTAGTTGCTTGTCATAGGGATACGCTATCCCTGAACGCAAATCACTTGTGCCACATTGATTTCAGCAGTCACAGGATGCTGATTTCTGTCGGACCCCGTTCGTAGAGTTGGCCCATGGCATCAAGCACGCGTGAAGAGATCGTCGGGAGCCTCGACGCCCTCGATTCCGACCTGGACCGCGTGTGCGGCTTGTCCTTCGATGTGCTGACCACACCCGAACGGCTTCGCGTACTGGAGCGGTTGGAGACAACCGCGAGGCGCCTCCGAGTCCCCGAACATGCGCTGGTCAATCAGCTCGCCGAGCGGGCGGGAGACGAGGAACTGGGCGGCAGGCTGGCAGACGCACTGGCCAATCAGCTGCGCATCTCCCGCACCGAGGCGAACCGGCGCATCAGCGAGGCCGCCGATCTGGGCGAGCGCAGCGCGTTGACCGGCGAGTCGTTGTCACCGCGGCTGTCTGCGACGGCCGAAGCGCAACGGCAGGGACGTATCGGCGACGAGCACGTCGCGGTGATTCGCAGCTTCTTTCGTCGGCTGCCCGACGGCGTAGACCCGTTGACCCGGCAGGCCGCCGAAGCAGACTTAGCAGACAAGGCCACGGAGTATCGCCCCGATGAGGTTGCAAAGTACGCGCAGGTCTTGATGGATTGCCTGAATCCGGACGGCAACTTCACCGACGCGGATCGCGCCCGACGGCGCGGCGTCGTCATCGGTCGACAGGAGCTCGATGGCATGTCTCGCATCAAGGGCTACCTGAATCCCGAGTTACGAGCCACCTTCGACGCGGTGCTGGCCAAACTGGCCGCGCCCGGGATGTGCAACCCCGACGACGCCACTCCCGTTGTCGACGACGACCCGTCCGAAGACGCGGGCCGACGCGACACCCGTTCCGAGGCCCAGCGCAATCACGACGCTCTGCTCGCAGGGATGCGTGGCCTGCTGATGTCCGGGAAGCTCGGCCGGCACAACGGATTACCCACCACGATCGTGGTGACGACCACGTTGAGAGAACTGGCGTCGGCAGCCGGACGCGGACGGGCCGCGGGCGGGAGCTGGTTGCCGATGAGCGATCTCATCCGGCTGGCCGGTCACGCTCACCACTACCTCGCCATCTTCGACGAAGGCAAACCGCTTTCCCTCTATCACGGCAAGCGGTTGGCCTCGCCGGCACAACGAATCATGTTGCACGCCAGGGATCGTGGCTGCACGAGGCCGGGCTGCACCGCGCCCGGATACTGGACTCAGGCGCATCACACCAAGGGCTGGGCGGCGACTCGCCGAACCGACGCCGGCGAGTTGGCGCTGGCCTGCGGGCCCGACAACCGACTCGCCGAAAAAGGTTGGACAACCCGAATGAACGCCCGAGGCGAGGCCGAGTGGATACCCCCGTCGCACCTGGACCGCGGGCAGCCGCGGGTCAACACTTTCCACCACCCCGAGAAGGTTCTCGCGCCCGACGAAGAACCGGGCGCGGCCTGAGTTACAGCAACGTGGCCTGTTCGGGCTGCGGTTCGGCCGGCTCCCACAATTCCGGGCCATTGTTGCGAATGTTGTTGACCAGCGTGGAGATCTCGCGCATTTCTATGCCGTCGATGTTCGGCGGCGCGGCAAGGAAGTCGGAGTCGGGAGGCGCATCGGGATCCAGCCAACGGTCCCACTCCCCCTCCGGCACGATCAACGGCATCCGGTCGTGGATCTCGGCCAGCTCGCCGACCGCGTCGGTGGTGATGATCGTGCAACTCAGCAACGGCGCTGTCCCTTTCTCGTCCTTCGGATCTCTCCAGACCGACCACAACCCCGCCATGAACAGCATCTCGCCGTCGGCGCGGTGCATGAAGAACGGTGTCTTGCGCGACTTCTTGCCGGTGTCGGTGGGGTTGGCACGCCACTCGTAGTAGCCGTCCATCGGCACCAGGCAACGCTTGGACTTGGCGCTGGACCGGAATGCCGGCGAGGACGTGACCTTCTCGGCGCGAGCGTTGATCAGCAGTGGGCCCTTGGATTCCGGGGCGCCGTCGGACCCGGCCTTGGCCCACGGCGGGATCAACCCCCAGCGCATCGACCGGACCCGTCGGGTGGCCTCGTCCTCGGGGTCTTCGCGGTCGGCATGCCGGCGAACGACGGTGGTGATGGTGGTCGTGGGCGCCACGTTGTAGTTCGGGGCGGGCGACTCAGCGCCGTCTTTCGCCGAGCGTGCCTCGTTGATGGCCTCGATCTTCTCGGCCAGCAGAGCCGGGTCTGTCGTCACCGCGAATCGTCCGCACATGTCTTCCATGGTGCCTGGCTCGGCACTCTGGCGGCGACCCGCTGCACCCGGCTTCGCCGCGCTTGCGATCGCCTGGGCCTTCCTGACGGCGACCCGCTGCACCCGGCTTCGCCGCGCTGGCGATCGCCTGGGCCTTTCTGACGGCGACCCGCTGCACCCGGCTTCGCCGCGCTGGCGACCGCCTGTGAGCGACAATGGAGCACGTGGACACCTGGCCCGCCCCCTTCGCCTCGCGGCCGGTGCATGCGACGGTGACGGTGCCGGGCTCGAAATCGCAGACCAACCGCGCGCTGGTGCTCGCGGCGCTGGCCGCCGCCAACGGCGTCTCGACCATCAGCGGCGCGCTGCGCAGTCGCGACACCGACCTGATGATCGGCGCACTGGAGTCCCTCGGCCTGCAGGTCGACGGATCGGCCGACCAGCTCGAAGTCAGCGGAACGATCGCCCCGCCGGCGGATGCCCGCATCGACTGCGGCCTGGCCGGCACTGTGCTGCGCTTCGTCCCATCGCTGGCGGCCCTGGGCACGGAGACCGTCACGTTCGACGGCGACGAGCAGGCCCGGGCCCGCCCGATCGCCCCGCTGCTGAACGCACTGCGCGGTCTGGGCGTCGACATCGACGGCGACGGGCTCCCGTTCCGGGTCCGCGGCGCCGGGAAGGTCGCCGGTGGCGCGGTGGAGATCGACGCCTCGGCCTCGTCGCAGTTCGTCTCCGGCCTACTGCTCGCAGGCCCGTCGTTCGCCGACGGCCTGGCCGTGCACCACGTCGGCCCGTCGCTGCCGTCGGCGCCGCACATCGCGATGACGGTGGCGATGCTGCGCCAGGCCGGCGCGGACATCGACGACACCACCGCCTACCGCTGGGACGTCCGACCGGGTCCGGTCGCGGCTCGGCACTGGCACATCGAACCTGACCTGTCGAACGCCGTCCCGTTCATCGCCGCCGCGGCGGTCAGTGCGGGCACGGTCCGGATCACCGGCTGGCCGTCGGCCAGCATTCAACCCGCCGACACCATCCTGAGCATTCTCGCCCAATTGAATTGCACTGTGAGGCACGATGATTCGTACCTTGAAGTGCATGGCCCACCTTCGTATTCCGGATTCGACGTCAACCTGCGCGACGTCGGCGAGTTGACCCCGTCGGTGGCGGTGCTCGCTGCGCTGGCCGCGCCGGGTTCGATATCGCGGCTGTCCGGCATCGCCCACCTGCGCGGCCACGAGACCGACCGGTTGGCCGCGCTGAGCACCGAGATCAACCGGCTCGGCGGCGACTGCCGCGAAACCGCCGACGGGCTGGAGATCACCGCCACCGCAATGCACGGCGGCACCTGGCAGTCCTACGCCGATCACCGGATGGCCACCGCCGGGGCGATCGTCGGTCTGCGGGTCGACGGCGTGTACGTCGAGGACATCGAGACCACCGCCAAGACGCTGCCGAACTTTCCGTCGATGTGGGGCGACGTGCTGGCGCAGGAGTCCGGCGGTTGAAGCCGGAGGACTACGACGAGTCCGACGTCAAGATCCGCTCCGGGAAAGGTTCCCGGCCGCGGACAAAAACCCGTCCCGAGCACGCCGACGCGAAACCCGCCATGGTGGTCAGCGTCGACCGCGGCCGCTGGGGATGCGTGCTCGACGGCGACATCGAGCAACGCGTCACCGCAATGCGGGCACGGGAATTGGGCCGCACGCCGATCGTCGTCGGTGACGAGGTCGACATCGTCGGGGACCTGTCCGGCCGGACCGACACGCTGGCCCGTATCGTGCGTCGCGGCCCGCGGCGAACTCTGTTGCGGCGCACCGCCGATGACACCGACCCGACTGAACGGGTGGTGGTGGCCAACGCCGACCAGCTGCTGATCGTGGTGGCACTGGCCGATCCACCGCCCCGGACCGGTCTGGTCGACCGGACGCTGATCGCCGCGTACGCCGGCGGGCTGGTCCCGATTCTGTGCCTGACCAAAACCGATCTCGCGCCGGCCGAGCCGTTCGCCGGGCAGTTCGCCGACCTCGACCTCACCGTGATCACCGCCGGCCGCGACGACCCGCTGGAAGCAGTGTCACACCTGCTGGTCGACAAGATCACGGTGCTACTGGGACATTCCGGTGTCGGCAAGTCGACGCTGGTGAATCGTCTTGTCCCCGAAGCACATCGAGCCGTAGGCGTTGTCACCGACATCGGCCGCGGCCGGCATACGTCCACCCAGTCGGTGGCGCTGCCGTATGACCCCGGCGGCTGGGTGATCGACACGCCCGGAATCCGCTCGTTCGGGCTGGCCCACATCAAACCCGACGACGTCGCGCTGGCGTTCTCAGATCTGGCCGAGGCGATCGAGAACTGCCCACGCGGGTGCGGGCATCTGGGTCCGCCCGCTGATCCCGGATGTGCGCTGGACGAGTTGACCGGCCCGGCGGTGCGCCGGGTGGCAGCAGCGCGCAGGCTGCTGGCGGCGCTGCGGGAAAGCTAAGCCTCAGCCCGCGATCGGACCCACTCCAGGTTGGCCTGCATGTTCTGCTGCCATTCGGCCAGTCGATTGGACACGATCCTGGCCTCCTTGTCCGGCATCGCCTCGATCGCCGGGGTCAGGCCCGACGGGCCGGGACCCATTCGGCCCCACTGCCGGATGAGCACGCCGTCCCTCGTCGGTTCGACCTCGAATCCCCATGTCGCGCTGGCACCGTCGGGTCCGACCACGTCGTACACCCAGCGGCGCTGATCCTCGACTTCGACCACCTCGCACACCGTCGACCAGTCGCCGAACGCTTCGTGCCTGCTGCGTCCGCAGAACCGCGCGCCGACTTCGACGCCGGTGGCACCGTCGAGCCAATCGACACCCTGCAATTCCGAGGAGCAGTAAGTCGGTAGATCGATGTCGGTCACCAGCGCCCATGCCGTGGGCAGGTCGCACCGAACGCGCTGAGTCACTTCGACTGTGGGTAGATCGCGATAGCGCATGATGGCTAGCATGCCAGCTATGAAGGTCGCCGCGATGGTGGAACCGCGATTGCCGGGCGCCGCAGAGTTCGCGGTGGCCGCCGAGAAGATCGGCGTCACGTCGCTGTGGGTCCCCGAGGTCTGGGGATACGACGCGCTGACCGGGCTGGCCTATCTGGCGGCCAAAACCTCGACGATCCAGCTGGGAACCTTTGTGGTACAACTGGGTTCGCGTACTCCGGCACTGCTGGCGACGTCGGCGCTGAGCTTGCAGGAGCTGTCTGCGGGCCGGTTCCTGTTGGGGGTCGGAACGTCCGGCCCGCGGGTCATGGAGGGCTGGCATGGCGTCCGCTTCCGCAAGCCGGTGCAGACCACCCGCGAGACCATCGAGATCGTCCGGATCGTCAGCCGCGGCGAGCGTCTCGAGCACGACGGTGAGATCTATCCGCTGCCTCTGCCGGACAGCCGGGGCGCAGCGATCAAGCCGCTGGTGGCTCCCCGGCATGTCCCGGTCTACGTGGCGGCGATGGGGCCGCGGAACCTGGAGTTGACCGGCGAGGTGGCCGACGGCTGGCTGGGCAACGCGTTCATCCCCGAGACGGCCGAGGTGTTCCTCGGACCGCTGCGTGACGGGGCGCAGCGGGCGGGACGCAGCCTGGATGAACTCGACCTGGTCGCGCCGGTGGCGGTGGAGTTCCACGACGACCAGGCTTCCGGCGACGCAGCCGCCCGCCGGCATGCCGAGGGCTACGCGTTCACCATCGGCGCGATGGGCGCGGGCGGTTCGAGCGGACAGAACTTCTACAACGACGCGTTCAGCCGACTCGGTTACGCCGACGAGGTCGCAAAGGTCGCTGCGCTGTGGCAGGCCGGCGATCGCGACGAGGCCCGCAGCACGGTGCCGCTGGATCTCGGCCGGCTGACGAATCTGCTTGGCACCGAAGACGTCATCGCCGAGCGCATCGAACGGTACCGGGCAGTCGGCATCACCACGCTGCTGGCGAAGCTGGAGGGCGATCACCAGCGTCAGCTGGCGACGCTGCAGCGGTTGGTCGCCCTGGCGAACTAGAAGCGCATCATCGGCAGCGGCCGCAGCGGGTGACGTACCGCGTGACCGCTGAGACCCTTCGCCAAGAATGCGTGAAACCCGTTGTACGGCAACGCCTTGACCGCAGCACGAACGGCGGATCGCGCGACACCTTGTCGCAGCACGCCGTGGCTGACGTCGATCAGATCGGCTTGGCGGAAGGTCTCCGTGACCTCGGCGTCGCGCACGGGACGCAGCCGGTGGTGCTCGGTGACCAGTGCCCGCAGTTGAGCGATGTCGGTGACGCCGAATTCGTCGGCATACGCTTCGGCGAGGTCAACGGACGGCCCCAGGTAGTCCCAGGTGTCGGCCGTCCAGATACCGAGGTCGTGGGTCGCCCAGGCCAGCGCCGCGACGTCGGGTATCGAAAAGCCAAGCAGCAGTTGGTGATAGGTGATGCAGCGGTAGACGTGGTTGGCGTACGCCGAGCGGTAGTCGCCCAACGCGTCGCTGTGCCGGTCCAACACCGCGTCGACGATCGGATGCGCGGTGACGACGTTCTGCAGGTCCACCGCGCCGAGTCTAGGCCCAGGCCGGGCCTAGGCGGCTAAGTCGTCCCGCCCGGGGATCTGCTCGTGGCCCGCGACCCGCTTGTTGCGCCGCCACCCGCGCACGGCCGCAATCGCCGACTTCAGGCCGCGACGGCGGCCCGTCGAGGGATCCGTGCCGGCGAAACCCGGCCCCAGTTCGGTGAACATCGACTCGCTGCGCGTCTCCGGGGCGTTGTCGGCGGTGGCGCGTAAGTACTTGTCCGGCAACGACAGCTTCGCGATCGTCCGCCAGGTCTTGCCGTACTGCACCAGGAAAGAGCCTGTGGTGTAAGGCAAGTCGTACTTCTCGCACACCTGACGCACCCGCACCCTGATCTCGGGATACCGGTTGCTCGGCAGATCCGGGAACAGGTGGTGCTCGATCTGGTGGGACAAACTGCCGCTCATGAAGCGCAGCACCGGGCCGGCGTTGAAGTTGGCACTGCCCAGCATCTGGCGCAGGTACCAATGTCCCTTCGACTCGCCCACCATGTCGGTCTTGGTGAATTTCTCAGCGCCATCAGGGAAGTGGCCGCAGAAGATCACGGCGTTGGCCCACACGTTGCGGATGATGTTGGCGAGAATGTTGGCCCGCAGCGTCGATTTGAACGACGCGCCGGGCGACAGTGCTGTCAACGCCGGAAACGCGACGTAGTCCTTGAGCACCTGGTGACCGGCCTTGTCCAAGAACTCTTCGACCCGCTCGCGGGCGTCGTCGTTCTCCATCCGCCTCATCACGATCTTGCCGATCTCGACGTGCTGCAGCCCCACGCCCCACTCGAAGCCGAGCGCGAGCATCGCGTTGTAGAACACGTTCAACACGTTGAACCGTTTCCACGGGTGGTCGCGGGTCACGCGCAGCAGACCGTAGCCCACGTCGTCGTCCATGCCGAGGATGTTGGTGTACTTGTGGTGCACGTAGTTGTGGGTGAAGCGCCAGTGCTTGGACGAGCCCATCATGTCCCACTCCCACGACGAGGAGTGGATCTCGGGATCGTTCATCCAGTCCCACTGGCCGTGCATGACGTTGTGGCCGATCTCCATGTTCTCGACGATCTTGGCCACGCCGAGCGTCGCGACCCCCGCCCACCAGGCCGGGCGACGGGAGCTGAACGCCAGCATCACCCGTCCGGCCACTTCCAGCGCGCGCTGGGCAGCGATGGTGCGGTGAATGTAGCGGGCATCGCGCTCCCCGCGGGAGTCTTCGATGTCTTGGCGGATGGCGTCGAGTTCAACGCCCAGGTTGTCGATGTCCGCGTCCGTCAGATGCGCAAAGACATCGAGGTCGGTGATCGCCATCGTGAGGTTCGCCTTCCTGCAGCCTGCAGTTCCTTACCTACGCTATCGTAACCTACGAAAGCGTAGGTTACTAGCCGGTAACCCTCAGACGTCGAGTGTGCAATCGCCCGAAGCGGCCGACACGCACGTCTGCACGCGGGTGCCCGGCTCACGCTCCTCGCCGGTGCGCAGGTCGCGGACATGGCCGTCGACCAGGCTGACCACGCAGGACTGGCAGATCCCCATTCGGCAACCGAACGGCATCTGTACGCCCTGCTGCTCGCCGGCGTCCATCAGCGACGTCGCCGCGTCGGCCGCGGCGACTTTTCCGCTCTTGGCGAAGGTGACCGTGCCGCCGGCGCCGGCCGGCGCCGCCTTCGAGACGGCGAACCGCTCGAGGTGCAGACGGTCGCTGACACCGGCGGTCGACCAGACCTGTTCGGCCGAGTCGAGCATCGCCTCCGGCCCGCAGGCCCAGGTCTGGCGGGCGCGCCAGTCCGGCACCTCGGCGTCCAGTCGGGACAGATCCAGCCGCCCCTCGCTGCGCGTGGTGCGCAGTTGCAGTCGATAGCCCGGATTCTCGGCGGCCAACTGCTCGAGTTCGGCGCCGAACATCACGTCGTCGGCGGTGGGCGCCGAGTGCAGGTGCAGTACATCGGTGATCTGGTCACGACGGACCAGCGTGCGCAGCATCGACATCACCGGCGTGACGCCCGACCCGGCGGTGAGGAACAGCACGGCGGGCGGCGCCGGATCCGGCAGAACGAAGTTGCCCTGCGGAGCGGCCAATCGAACGATCGTGCCGGGCGTGACGCCGTCGACCAGATGGGCCGACAGGAAGCCTTCGGGCATCGCCTTGACCGTGATCGTCACGGTGCGCGCCCGGCGGTGCAGGCTGGTCGTCACCGGGCTGGACGTCAGCGAATACGACCGCCAACGCCAGCGACCGTCCATCAGCAGACCGATGCCGAGATACTGCCCGGCCTCGTAGTCGAAGCTGAAGCCCCAGCCCGGCTTGATCACCAACGTCGCCGAATCGCGGGTTTCCCGACGCACTTCCAGGATCCGTCCACGCAGTTCCCGCGCCGACCACAGCGGGTTGGCGAGGCGGGTGTAGTCGTCCGGCAGCAGGGGTGTGGTGATGCGGTGGGCGACTTTCCGCAGCGCATGCCATCCGGCGTGGGATTCCACTCCGGCCAGCGTAATAGGCCGGGTTTCGATGACATCGGCCGCGGCTCGAGAGATTTTTCGGGCCATTGTGCTTCCTGTCCATCCAAGGATCGTGGCTCACGCCGGGACGGAACCTACGGTACCGTAACTTACGGTTCCGTAACTCAGGGAAGACTGTGAATTAGAGCAGCTCCAGCAGGAATGGCAGCTCTTGAGCGGCATACCAAGCCAGGTCATGGTCCTGGGCATCCCCGACCGTCAGCTCGGCGTCCTCGTCGCCCAAATCAGCCGCGTCGATCACCTCGACAGCGGCCCTGACCTGGCCTTCGGCCGCAGCGTTGTCGACGAACGCCGCGACCACCTCATCGGTGGTCACCGGCGCCCCGATCCGCACCACCGCGTCGTCGAGATCCGGGCGCAGTGTGACGTCGCCGACATCGGCGACCAGTACCGCGCGTCGCGGCGGAAGCGCACCGTTCGGCTCACCGAGTCCCTCGCCGTCCGCGGCGCCGGCCATCAGTCGCAGCGACGCCAGTGCCGCCTCCCGCAGCGCGACCTCGCCGAGCTCGTCGTCGTCGCCTTCGGCATACGACTCGCGCAGCTTAGGGGTCACCGCGAAAGCGGTGCCGTTGACCGGCCGCAGCGAGCCGTCGGTGACGAGTTGCTGCAGCATGGACAGCGTCACCGGAATGTAGATGCGCATGGGTAAGCGGTTATCCAGCCTTCTCCGTATGTGCCATCAACGTTGCCACATGATCGTCGACGTAGGTCGACAACTCGCGCGGCGGGCGTTGATAGTTGCCGCTGATCTCTCGATGGTCAGGGAGCTTGACCTTCGGCACCTCCACCTCGTGGTACTCGATGGTGGACAGCAGATGCGCCATCATGTTGAGCCTGGCGTGCTTCTTGATGTCCGACTCGACGACGAACCACGGGCTGGCGGGCGTGTCGGTATGCAGCATCATCTCGTCCTTGGCCCGCGAGTAGTCCTCCCAGCGATTCAGCGACTCGACGTCCATCGGGCTCAATTTCCATTGCCGCACAGGGTCATTCAGTCTGGACTTGAATCGGCGCAACTGTTCGTCGTCGGACACCGAGAACCAGTACTTGCGCAACAGAATCCCGTCGTCGATCAGCATCTGCTCGAAAACTGGTGTCTGCTGCAAGAACAATGCATGCTCCTGCGGCGTGCAGAATCCCATCACCGTCTCGACCCCGGCGCGGTTGTACCAGGACCGGTCGAAAATCACGATCTCGCCTCTGGTCGGCAGGTGCGCGATGTAGCGCTGGTAGTACCACTGTCCGCGTTCCCGGTCGGTGGGTGCGGGTAACGCGGTGACGCGTGCGACGCGCGGATTGAGGAATTCGGTGATTCTCTTGATGGTGCCGCCCTTGCCGGCGCCATCACGACCTTCGAACACCACCACGATCCGCGTGCCGGTGGCTTTCACCCATTCCTGCAGCTTCACCAATTCCGTTTGCAGCCGGAACAATTCGGCCTCGTAAAGGTCGTTGGGGATCTTCTTCGCTTTCGGTGGCTTGTCCTTTTTCGAGGCCTTCGTTTTGGACGACTTGCCATTGGCCGATCCGCTGCTGCTCATGCTGATGAATCGTAGGTGGCTGAGCCGTTTCCTTCTCGGCGAAAGACGGCTTACTGAGCGGCTTCCAGCAGTTCATCGAGCGATTCGGCCAGCAGGGACGGTAGGACGTCGACGTCGCTCATGGCGTCGCGATCGGCGTTGATGCCGAAATACATCATGCCGTTGTACGAGGTCACCCCGATGGCCAGCGCCTGGTTGTTCAGCAGCGGCGGTACCGCGTAGGTCTCGAGCAGCTTCGCGCCCGCGATGTACATCTGCGACTGGGCACCCGGCGCGTTGGTGATCAACAGGTTGAACAGCCGTGGCGACAAGCTGGTCGCGACACGAATTCCCATGGCGTGCAACGTCGGCGGCGCAAAGCCCGACAGCGTTGCGATGGTGCGGGCGTCGACCAGGCTGGCCGCCGTCGGATTCGTCTCGGTGGCGTGGGCGATCTGCGACAGCCGCACCACCGTGTTGCCCTCGCCGACCGGCAGGTCGACCAGAAACGGCGCCACCTGGCTGATCGCCTGGCCCCGGTTCGAGGAGTCGAAGGCCTCGTACACCGGCAGCGGAGCCATCGCCCGCACCGTCTCGGTATGTGCGGCGGATTCTCCCCGCGACAGCAGCCAGTTGCGCAGCGCACCGGTGACCACTGCCAGCACCACGTCGTGGACGTCGCAGTTGTATCGGGTGCGGATGGTCCGGTAGTCGTCGAGTCGTCCGACCGCCACTGTGTAGCGCCGGTTGCGCGACACCGTGGAGTTCAGCGGGCTGCGCGGCGCGTTGCCCCGGGCCAGGGTCCGGGCGACGTCGAACATCCGCCGGCCCGCGTCGACCACTTTGCTGGAGTTGGTCACCAGATCCACGATCCCGCTGTGGACGGCCTTCATCTGGGCCTGGGGACGGGTGGCCCAGTCGCCGACCGCTCCCAGCATCAGCTGCATGGCGCCCGGTTCGCGGGCCGGCACCCAGATGTCTTCGACGAAGGGCGGCGGACGGCGGTTGCGGTCGGCGATCACGTGGCTGATCTCGGCGGCGCCCATGCCGTTGATCAGTGCCTGATGCGATTTCGTGTAGAGGGCCAACCGGTTCTTCGCCAGTCCCTCGACCAGGTACATCTCCCACAGCGGCCGCGACCGGTCGAGCGGGCGCGCGGCGAGACGGCCGATCAGCTCGTGGAGTTGCTCGTCGCTGCCCGGCGACGGCAGTGCCGAGCGCCGGACGTGATAGGTGATGTCGAAGTCGCGGTCGTCGACCCAGACCGGCCGGGCCAGTCGCATCGTGACTTCGCGAACCTTCTGCCGGTATCGCGGGACCTGTGGCAGCTGTCGTTCGACGGCGGCCAGCAGCGTCTCGTAGCTCAGCCCGGACCGCGGTGCCCGCAGAATCGACAGCGAGCCGACGTACAACGGGGTCGCCGAGTTCTCCAGCTCGTAGAAGGAGGCGTCGGACGCGGACAAGCGGGTCACATTGCCCCTCCCCTGATCGTCGGCGAATCGGTTCCTCGACCAATATGCCGTAAACGCCGACCGTGCGCCGTGGCGCAGCGCACAGCAGGAATACGCGCCCACGCCGATTGTGCGATGATCCTCCCACTCGTCTGCCACTCTCCAGCAGGCCAGCAATGACGGCCCCTCACTTCGCGCGGGAGAGTTCTGTGTCGACCAGCGTCAACCCCTCGAATGCGACCGCTGTCGCGGTCACCCCCGTCGTCGATTGCGAGCCACCGGCCCGCGATGTGCGGCACTGCCCTCCGCCGTCGCCGGCCACGCTGCGCAAACGCAATACGCATGCGCCACAACGTCATCCGACGCCGCAGGTCCTGTCTCTGCCGATGCGGCAAGCAGCCGGCTTCGCCGACGCCGCGCTGCGCCGGGTGCTCGAAGTCATCGACCGTCGCCGCCCGATCGCTCAGCTCAACGGACTGCTGGCTCCCGGACTCGTCGACTCGGTGCTCTGCGCCAATCGCCGGTCGGCCAACCCGTCCGGCGTTGCGGTGTTGCGCCGGGTTCGGCTGCAGCCGGCCGGGCCGACAGCGGCGGAGGTGTTCGGCAGCTACAGTCGCGGGCCACGGATGCACGCCATCGCCTGCCGCATCGAGGCGGGCCGACACCTCGACGGCGCCGGACGCTGGCAGGTGGTTGCGCTGCACATCGGCTAGGCCCGTCGGGCTATCAAGCCCAGCCGGGCGCGCGGGCGGGCAGCGGGCCGCCGCTGAACCGGGCCAGCACCGGCCCGAGCACCGCGACGACGAACACGTACGACATCGCCACCGGCGCCAGCCCGTGGATCGATGTTCCGGCCAAACCGATGATGATCAGCGAGAACTCGGCGCGGGCGATCAGCGCCGTACCGGCGCGCAACTGCCCTCGGCGCGCCACCCCGTCCCGCCGCGCGGCGTACATACCGGTCGCCACCTTCGCCGCCCCGGTCACCACCGCGAGGCCGATCGCCACCGGCAGCACGGGCGCCAGCTCACGCGGGTCGACCGCGATGCCCACCCCGAGGAAGAACACCGCGGCGAACAGATCCCGCAGCGGCCCCAGCACCAGCCGGGCCCGGTTCGCGGTGTCGCCGGTCAGCGTCAGGCCCACCAGGAACGCCCCGACAGCGGCCGACGCGTGCACCTCTTCGGCGAGCGCGGCGACAATCAGCGTCACGCCGAGCACGCGCAGCAGCAACTGCTCGGAGTCCTGGGCGCCGACCAGCCGACCGAAGTAGTGACCCCAGCGGTGCGAGACCACGAACGCGATCCAGAACGACCCGACCCCGATCACCATGCCCAGCAACGCCTTCAGCCAGGTGCCGCCGCTGGCCAGCACCGCGAACACCGGCAGGTAGGCCGCCATCGCGAAGTCCTCGAGCACCAGCACCGCCAAAATCGCCGGCGTCTCGCGGTTACCGACCCGGTCGAGGTCGTCGAGCAGCCGCGCGATCAGACCGGACGACGACACGTACGTCACCCCGGCCAGCGCGAGAATCCCGATGCCCGGAAACCCCAGTAGCCAGCCCGCGATCGCCCCCGGGGTCGCGTTCAGCACGACGTCGACCAGCGCCGAGGGCACGTGCTGCTTCATGCTGCTGGCGAACTCGGCGCCGGAGAACTCCAGCCCCAGGGTCAGCAGCAACAGCACGACACCGATCGGCGCCCCGGTCTTGACGAAGACGCTGGCCTCGGTCACCGGCTGAATACCGCCGATGCCCAGCCACAGCCCGGCCAGCAGATACAGCGGGATCGGCGAGAGCGCGAACCGGCGGGCGAGTGCGCCCAGTAGCGCGAGCGCAGTGAAAACCGCGCCGAGTTGCAGGAGCAGCGGCGCGGAAATCTGCACAGGCTCAGCCTTTTTGGACGATCTGCTGCACGGCGCTGATGCCGGCCTCGGTGCCGACGACGATCAACACATCTGCGGCGCGCAGGATCTCCGACGGTGCCGGCGACGCGAGAACCTCGTCGTTGCGGACGATCGCCACAATCGAGGCGCCGGTCCGGGTGCGGGCCTGGGTGTCGCCCAGCGGACGATCCACGAAGATGCCGCCGGGCAGGATGTGGACCTGGCCGGCTTCCAATCCCGGGATCTCCTTGGTCAATTCGGTGAACCGTTCGGCGATCCGCGGCGCCCCGAGGATCTGCGCGACGGCGTCCGCCTCCTCGTCGGTCAGACGGAACACCGGGCGGGCCTCGTCGGGATCGTCGCGGTCGTAGAGCACCACCTCGAAGTGGCCGCCGCGCCGCGCGATGATGCCGATCCGCTCACCGTGGGTGCTGGCGAACTCGTAGCGCACACCGATACTGGGCAGCAGGACCTCTTTGACGTCCACGGTGCTACCTCCGTTTGGCCTTCGCGTGCTTACCCTGACGCCGGGCCGCCTCACGCCGCTCGCGGCGGGAACCGCCACCGGCCTGGGGACCACCTCCGTTGCCCTGCACCTGCGCCGAACCGTCTTCCGCGGGACCGGTGTAGGTCAGCGGTGGCGCCTCGTTGTCAATTCCCTTGGCGCGCAACGCAGGTGCCGGCTCGCGGGCCGCCCCGGTCTGCTGCTGGGCACCGGCCGCGGCAGCGCTGGCGAACTCGGCCAGGCCTTCCGGCTCGTCCACCGCGCCGACCTGTTGGGTCGGGACCGCTTCGACCGCGACGTTGAACAAGAAGCCGACCGACTCCTCCTTCAGGCCGTCGAGCATCCCGGTGAACATGTCGAATCCCTCGCGCTGGTACTCGACCAGCGGATCGCGCTGCGCCATCGCACGCAGGCCGATGCCCTCCTTGAGATAGTCCATCTCGTAGAGGTGCTCGCGCCACTTGCGGTCGATGACGTTGAGCAACACGTTGCGCTCGAGTTGGCGCATCGCCCCCTCGCCGGCCAGCTCTTCGAGCTCGGCCTCACGCTTGGCGTACGCCCGGTCGGCGTCCTCGACGAGCGCATCGAGCAGTTCCTCGCGGGTCAGCTCGCCCGGTTCCCCGACCGCGTCGGAGTCGATCAGCGTGTGATGGTCGATGCCGACCGGATACAGCGTCTTGAGGGCCTCCCAGAGCTTCTCCAGGTCCCAGTCCTCGGCGAAGCCCGCTGCGGTGGCGCCGTCGACGTAGGCGGTGATCACCGCGACCAGCATGTCGTGCGCCTGCTGCTGGAGGTTCTCGCCTTCCAGGATGCGGCGGCGCTCGGCGTAGATGACCTTGCGCTGCTGGTTCATCACCTCGTCGTACTTGAGGACGTTCTTGCGCACCTCGAAGTTCTGCTGCTCGACCTGGGTCTGGGCGCTCTTGATCGCCCGGGTCACCATCTTGGCCTCGATCGGCACGTCGTCGGGCAGGTTGAGCCGGGTCAGCAGTGACTCCAGCGCGGCACCGTTGAAGCGGCGCATCAACTCGTCACCCAGCGAGAGGTAGAAGCGGGATTCACCGGGGTCACCCTGACGTCCCGAGCGGCCACGCAGCTGGTTGTCGATGCGGCGTGACTCGTGCCGCTCGGTGCCCAGCACGTAGAGCCCACCGGCGTCGATCACTTCTTTGGCTTCGGCGGCGGCCTCGTCTTTGACGATCGGCAGCTCTTCGTGCCACGCCGCGTCGTAGTCGTCGGCGGTCTCGACGGGGTCCAGGCCGCGGGCGCGTAGCCGCAGGTCGGTCAGGAAGTCGACGTTGCCGCCCAGCACGATGTCGGTACCACGGCCGGCCATGTTGGTGGCGACGGTGATAGCCCCGCGGCGGCCGGCCTCGGCGATGATGCCGGCCTCCTGCTCGTGGTACTTCGCGTTCAGCACGTTGTGCGGGATGCGTCGCTTCTGGAACTGGCGCGACAGGTATTCCGAGCGCTCCACGCTGGTGGTACCGATCAGCACCGGCTGGCCCTTTTCGTACCGCTCGCTGACGTCGTCGACGACCGCGATGTACTTGGCTTCCTCGGTCTTGTAGATCAGGTCGGTCTGGTCGGCGCGGACCATTTCCCGGTTGGTCGGTATCGCGACCACGCCCAGCTTGTAGATCTCGTGCAGCTCGGCGGCCTCGGTCTCGGCCGTACCGGTCATTCCGGAGAGCTTCTCGTAGAGCCGGAAATAGTTCTGCAGCGTGATGGTCGCCAGGGTCTGGTTCTCGGCCTTGATCTCGACGCGCTCTTTGGCCTCGATCGCCTGGTGCATGCCCTCGTTGTAACGACGACCGACCAGCGTGCGGCCGGTGAACTCGTCGACGATGATCACCTCGCCGTCGCGGACGATGTAGTCCTTGTCGCGGGAGAACAGCTCCTTGGCCTTCAGCGCGTTGTTGAGATAGCTGACCAACGGCGAGTTGGCGGCCTCGTAGAGGTTGTCGATGCCGAGCTGGTCCTCGACGAACTCGACACCGAGTTCGTGCACGCCGATGGTGCGCTTGCGGATGTCGACCTCGTAGTGGGTGTCCTTCTCCATCAGCGGGGCGAGGCGGGCGAACTCGGTGTACCAGTTCGACGCCCCGTCGGCGGGCCCGGAGATGATCAGGGGCGTGCGGGCCTCGTCGATCAGGATCGAGTCCACCTCGTCGACCACCGCGAAGTTGTGGCCGCGCTGGACACAGTCGTCCAGCGAGTGGGCCATGTTGTCGCGCAGGTAGTCGAAGCCGAACTCGTTGTTGGTCCCGTAGGTGATGTCGGCGGCGTAGGCGACGCGCCGCTCGTCGGGCGTCATGTGGGCGAGGATCACGCCGACCTCGAGCCCGAGGAACCGGTGCACCCGGCCCATCCACTCGCTGTCACGTTTGGCCAGGTAGTCGTTGACCGTGACGATGTGGACGCCCTTGCCGCCGATGCCGTTGAGATAGGCCGGCATCACCGAGGTCAGGGTCTTGCCCTCACCGGTCTTCATCTCCGCGACGTTGCCGAAGTGCAGTGCCGCCGCACCCATCAACTGGACGTCGAAGGGCCGCTGGTCGAGCACCCGCCAGGCCGCCTCGCGGGCCACCGCAAAGGCCTCGGGCAGCAGGTCGTCGAGGCTCTCGCCGTCCGCGTGCCGCTTCTTGAACTCGGCCGTCTTGGCCCGCAGCTCGGCGTCGGTGAGCTTCTCGATGTCGTCGGACAAGGTGTTGACGTACTCGGCCACCCGCTTGAGGCGCTTGACCATGCGACCTTCACCAACGCGCAGCAACCTACTCAGCACAGCTTTGTCCCCTAGGTGATTGCCCGGCTCCTCCTCATCGCGCTATGCGCTCTGCATCGTCGCCGGGCGGATCGAAGTCTTCAGCGTTCCCCATCCTAGGTGACGAGCACGTTCGCCTAGGCCAGGCGGATCAGACCGTAGTCATAGGCGTGCCGCCGATAGACGACCGACGGTCGTTCGGTTTGGCTGTCGTAGAACAGAAAGAAGTCGTGGCCGACCAACTCCATCTCGTAGAGCGCGTCGTCCACCGACATCGGCTTGGCCTCGTGCTCCTTGGTGCGCACCACCCGGCCGGGCTGGTGCCCGTTGGTGGCGACGTCCGGGTCGCCGAAGTGGGGTGTCTCGATGTCGTCGAAGGCGGGTTCGGGGTCCGGCAGCACAGCGGTGGCGGCGGCCAGCGACACCGGGGTCTTGTCGCCGTAGTGGACTTTGCGGCGGTCCTTGACGCGGCGGAGCCGGCCTTCCAGCTTGGCGACCGCGGCCTCGAGGGCGGCGTAGAAACTGTCTGCGCAGGCTTCGCCCCGGACGACCGGCCCGCGACCGCGAGCGGTGATCTCGACGTGCTGGCAGGACTTGCGCTGGCGACGGTTGCGCTCGTGGTCGAGCTCGACGTCGAACAGGTAGACGGTGCGGTCGAACCGCTCCAGGCGGGCGAGTTTCTGCGAGACGTAGACGCGGAAGTGGTCGGGAATTTCGACGTTGCGACCCTTGACGACGACCTCGGCCTGCGCCATCGGTTCGTTTTCGTCGGAGTCGATCGGAGATTCAGCCAGCAGCTGTCCGGAATCTACGGTTTGTCTTGACATACGTGACAACTCGTTTCTCTCGCATTGCACGCGACGAAGCGCGCCGGGTATCGGGTCTTCGCGTCGACGGGGTTTTCCGAGGAGTGGCCGCCCGCCGATGCAAGGTGTCGAAGAATTCACCCCCTACCGTGACGGTGGCGCCGCGGGCTGCGATCAGATGCGCTGCCCTGAGGCGTTGTGGTGCTTGGGCTTGACGCTAGACCGTGACGGGTGGCGGGGCCAGCATTTCGACCGACCTGTTGCGAGTTCTTCACAAACGCTCACGCCGCAGCCAGTGCCAGCACAGCCGTCACCCGGGCCCCCGCGGCGTGCAGCACCCGAACCGACTCCCGGGCCGTCGCCCCCGTCGTGACGACGTCGTCGACCAGCAACACCTCGCGGCCGGCCGGCGGGCACCCCCGCAGCACCACCCGCCCGGCGATGTTGCGTTCTCGCGCGGCGCTGCCCAGCCCGGTCGAGTCGCGCGCCGACGCCTTCATCCGCAGCGCCTGCACCACCTCGACGCCGGGATGGCCGGCGGTCGCCCGCCGGGCGATCCGGGTCACCGGGTCTCCCCCGCGCTGCCGGGCCGACCAGCGGCGGGTCGGGGCCGCGACGATGGTCAACGGCTCGTCGAGCAGACCCCACAGCAGCAGGCGGTGGACACCGAGAGCCAGCGAACGTGCCAGCGGCACTTGCAGATCGGAGCGCCCACGGTCTTTCATCGCGACAATCGCGCGCCGCCGCGCCCCGGCGTAGCGGCCGAGCGCGAAAACAGGCACCAGCGGGTCGATCCGCGGCGTGACGACCCGTGGTGCGTCCGGACCTACGACCAACTCGTCGGCGCAGGCCGCACACCACCGGGTCGACGGCGCGCCGCAGCCACCGCATTCCAGCGGGAGAACCAGATCCAGCACGGCTCGATTCTGACGCCGCACACCGACATCAGCCGGGCATCACCGGCATCGCCCCGCCCGCCATGAAGGGCGGGACGTCCAGCCAGCCCTGCACGCCTTCGGCGCCGGAGATCGACAGCTGCATCACCCCGCGCGGGTCGGCCACGTACACCGTCGACGGGTTGGCCGCGATCACGCCGACCGGTTGCTGCAGATTGCCACTCGGCGCGTCCGAGTTGACCCCGTCGATGTTGACGTAGGACACCGGATGCTCGGCGTCGTTGCGGCTCACCGCGATGTCTTCGTCGGTGCGCCAGGCCAGCGACATCACCGACGAACCCAGACCGAAGCCCAGCCGCCGCGGGTAGACCAGGGTGAACTGGCCGGCCGGGGTCTGTTCGACGCTGGCGCAGATCACCTGCCCGTTGATCACCATCGCCGCCCGGGTGCCGTCCCGGGACAACTGCAGCTCGGCGATCACCCCGGGAAAGCGGTTGGACACCGCGGCGGAGTCGACCGGCAGGCGGGCCGGCTGGCCCGACGCGGTTTCCTGGATGGCGCGCAACACGGTGTTGCCGTCGGCGACCACCCAGACCGACTCGTCCAGCGACCAGGTGGGTCGCGAAAGGGTATGTCCGTCAGCGGCTTCGGCGGCTTCACCACCGAGATCGCCGATCCACAACGACGACGCCATGTCGGGGGCGCCCGGGCGCAGTGTGACGATCGAGGCCGCCAGATGGCCGTTGCGGGACAAAGCGGCCGAGGTCTGGTCCGTTGTGCGCCCGAAAGCGCCGGGCACCGGGTCGGAGCGTTGACCGTCCAACGCCACCACCCGTCCACCGATCAGCGCGTGTACGCCGGCCGCGGCACCCTCGGCCACCCCCGGGTCGGTGGCGGCGACGTCGGTGGTGTTCCAGCCGTCGGCGAAGCGGTCGTCCAGCGAGGCGCCGTCGGCCTTGATCACGTACGGCCCCTTGATGTCCGCCCGCGCCAGCGTCCAAATGATCTGCGCCGCAACCAGTTGCCTGCTACGCGGGTCGGCGACGGTGAGCAGTTCCAGGTCGATGCGGGCGCCGCCGTAGCCGCGGCCGACACCGCCTTTGCCGCCGTCGGCACGGGTCACCGGGCCGCGTAGCCGCACCGGCGGGGTCAGCATGTTGTGCACGCTTTTCGCCATCTCCGGGCGCGGGCCGGCGATCAGCTTGGACACCAGCTCGGTGGCCAGCTGGTCGCGATCGGACACTGCGACATATCGCGGGTCCGGCACCATCGTCTTGCCGGTAGGGTCGGAGAAGTACAGCGTGTCGCGTTTGTAGGTGGCCTGGAATTGCTGCCAGTCCAGGAAGACACCGTTGGGCAGCTTGTCGATGCGCCAGCCCGCGGGTGTTTTGACCAGTTCGATCGGACCGGGGTCGGGTAGCTGGCCCCCGGCGGTCTCGAACACGCCGATATCGGACAGCGAACCCAGGATGTCGGCCCGCATCACCACCGAAACACGTTCGGCACTATGGGTTTCGACGAACACCACGTGGTCGATCAGCAACGCGCTGCCGGCGTCGTCCCACGAGTTGGACGCTGATTGGGTCAGGAATTGCCGCGCCGCCAGATGCCGGTTGGCGGGATCGGCGGTGGCTTTGAGGAATTCGCGCAGTAGCACGTCGGGGTCCATACCGGGCGAGGGCTTGGGCAGGTTGGCCGGCGCCGGCCGGTCGACGGTGCCGATGGCCTGCGGGGCAGACCCGTTCGGCACGCCCGCGCAGCCGGTCAGGACGACAGCCAGCGCGATCAGCAGTGCGGTCAGCCGGCGGATCACAAGGCCCGCTCGGCGTGCTCGCGCTGCCGCGAAGAACGCTCTTTACGTTCCGGGGCAACCGGTTTCATCGGCAACGGACTCGTTGTGACCTTGTGGCCGCGGACCAGTGGGAGCGTCAGCCGGAAGCAGGCTCCGTTGCCGGGCTCACCCCAGGCCTCCAGCCGGCCCTGGTGCAGCCGCGCGTCCTCGACGCTGATCGCCAGCCCGAGACCGGTGCCACCGGAGCGCCGCACCCGCGACGGGTCCGAGCGCCAGAACCGGCTGAACACCAGCTTCTCCTCACCGGGCCGCAACCCGACGCCGTAGTCGCGCACGGTGACGGCGACGGTGTCCTCGTCGTAGCCCATCCGGATCCGCACCGGCTTGTGCTCGGCGTGGTCGATCGCATTCGCGATCAGGTTGCGCAGAATGCGCTCCACCCGGCGCGGATCGACCTCGGCGATGACGTCTTCCTCCGGCATGTCGACGATCATCTGCACCCCGGCGTCTTCGGCCAGGTGTCCGACGTTGCCCAGCGCGCTGTTGACCGTGGTCCGCAAATCCACTGCCTCGACTGACAATTCGGCGACACCGGCGTCGTGTCGGGAGATCTCCAACAGGTCGCTGAGCAGCGACTCGAACCGGTCCAGCTCGTTGACCATCAGCTCGGTGGATCGCTGCAGCGCCGGCTCGAGGTCTTCCATGTGGTCGTGGATCAGGTCCGCGGCCATCCGCACCGTCGTCAGCGGAGTGCGTAGCTCGTGGCTGACATCGGAGGTGAATCGGCGCTGCAGGTTGCCGAACTCCTCGAGCTGGGCGATCTGGCGCGACAGGCTCTCGGCCATGTCGTTGAACGACACCGCGAGCCGGGCCATGTCGTCTTCGCCGCGGATCGGAATCCGTTCGGAGAGATGGCCGTCGGCGAATCGCTCGGCGGTCCGGGCGGCCGCGCGCACCGGGACCACCACCTGCCGGGTCACCATCCACGCGATCCCGGCCAGCAACACCATCAGCACCAGGCCACCGGTCGCCATGGTTCCCCGGACCAGCGCGATGGTGCTCTGCTCGTTGCCGAGCGGAAAGATCAGGTACAGCTCGAGATTGTTGACCCGCGACATCGTCGGGGTGCCGATCACCAGGGCCGGGCCCGAAAAGCCCTCGGTGTGCACCGTCGCGTACTGGTAGGCCACCTGCCCGGCCTTCACGAAATCGCGTAGCGAGTCCGGCAATTGGTCGACCGGGCCAGCCGACGCGGCCGGCCGGGGACCCTGGCCCGGCACCATCAGCGCGGCGTCGAACGCGCCGGCCATACCGGCGCCGGAGGTCGGGTCGGTCTTCGACGTCAGCGTGTTGCGGGCCAGCTGCAGGCTGCTGTCCAGCGAGCGCGCCTCTTCACCGCTGACGATTCCGCTGACGGTGCTGCGGGCACGCTCGATCTGCTCGGTGGCCGCGCGCAGCTTCACGTCGAGCACCCGGTTGGTCACCTGGCTGGTCAGCACGAAGCCCAGGGCCAGGATCACGGCCAGCGACATTCCGAGAGTCAGGGCCAGCACCCGCAATTGCAGAGAGCGCCGCCATGCCACACCAAGCGCGCGGCTCAACGTTCCCATGCCCCGCACTACCGGGCCGGAACGGCCCGAACGACCACGAAACCGCGGTCTCGATGCCCAAATCAACGACGCCGCTCCTGCGAGTCGCGCGTGACCTCAATGACGCCGCTCCTCCGCATCGCTGACGCTCTGCATCGTCGCCGCACCGAACCGTTTTCGCCGCTCCTCCGCATCGCTGACGCTCTGCATCTTCGCCGCACCGAACCGTTTTCGCCGCTCCTCCGCATCGCTGACGCTCTGCATCGTCGCCGGCGGGCACAGATCACGGAGGTCCGGCCTTGTAACCCACTCCTCGAACGGTCAGCACAACGGTCGGGTTCTCCGGGTCTTTCTCGACCTTGGCCCGCAGACGCTGGACGTGCACGTTCACCAAACGGGTGTCCGCGGGGTGGCGGTAGCCCCACACCTGTTCGAGCAGCACATCACGAGTAAACACCTGACGCGGTTTGCGCGCCAACGCCACGAGAAGGTCGAACTCCAGCGGCGTCAGCGAGATCTGCTCGCCGTTGCGGGTGACCTTGTGGGCGGGCACATCGATGTCCACGTCGGCGATCGAGAGCATCTCGGCCGGCTCGTCTTCGTTGCGGCGCAACCGTGCCCGGACCCGGGCGACCAGTTCCTTGGGCTTGAACGGCTTCATGATGTAGTCGTCGGCACCCGACTCGAGTCCGAGCACCACGTCGACGGTGTCGGTCTTGGCCGTGAGCATCACGATCGGGACTCCCGAGTCGGCGCGCAACACCCGGCATACGTCGATGCCGTTCATGCCCGGCAGCATCAAGTCCAGCAACACCAGATCTGGCCGCAGTTCGCGCACGGCCGTCAGCGCTTGAGTGCCGTCACCGATGACCGCGGTGTCGAACCCTTCTCCCCGCAGCACGATGGTCAGCATCTCGGCCAATGACGCGTCGTCGTCGACCACGAGAATCCTTTGCCTCATGGCGTCCATGGTGTCACCAGATCTTGATAAAACACCGCTACCACGCGCGTGTTTCGGCACCTATTACCACAACTGCCCCATCGCTGACGGCAACTAGGCCATCAATTGGACCGCCAAGCGGCCCGGATCGACGATTTCGTCGACCACCAGCCAACGCCCGCCCCAGTTCGCCGCCGCCAACTCGGCGTACACCGCGCCGGTGCGCTGCTGCAGCCCGGCATCGCGTTCATAGGCGTCCCGCGCCCGGCCGGCGTCGACGCTGGCGCGGTGGCGAGCCCGCCGATCGGCGAGTTGGGCCGACACCCCGAGATAGATCTGCCAGTCCGGCGCCGGCAGACCCAGCCGGCCGAATTCGATGTCGCGCACCCAACCGACCGCTTCGCCGTCGGCCGTCTGATGTAGGCGGGCCGCGCTGTAAGCGGCGTTCGACGCCACGTAGCGGTCCAGGATCACCAGGTCGTGCGCGTCGCGCAGCGCCTCGATCTCGGTGCGCGCGTCCGCGCGGTCGAGGGCGAACAGCATCGCCATCGCATACACCGACGAGGCGAGGTCGCCGTGCTGACCGTGCAGCGCCTCGGCCGCCACGTCGGCGGTCACCGACTGCCCGTAGCGCGGAAAAGCCACTGTCGCCACCGATTTCCCGGTGGCCTGCCACGCCGCCCGCAGGCCGTCGGTGAGCGTCCGCTTGCCGGCGCCGTCGACGCCTTCGATAGCAATCAGCACGGCGCGAGCCTAGTCGGATGACCTGGCCGCGCCGTGCTGATTGTTGGTGTCGAGCGCTCCGCTAGCGGAGCGATGGGTGCCGAACGCTCCGCTGGCGGAGCGGTCGGCACCCGAGGCGATAACTCAGTAGCGGTAATGGTCCGGCTTGTAGGGGCCGTCCACGTCGACGCCGATGTACTCGGCCTGCTCCTTGGTGAGCTTGGTCAGCTCGCCACCCAGTGCTTCCACGTGGATCTTGGCGACCTTCTCGTCCAGGTGCTTGGGCAGCCGGTAGACCTCGTTGTCGTACTCGTCGTTCTTCGTCCACAGCTCGATCTGCGCGATGACCTGGTTGGAGAAGCTGTTGCTCATCACGAACGACGGGTGGCCGGTGGCGTTGCCCAGGTTCAGCAGTCGGCCCTCGGACAGCAGGATGATCGACTTGCCGCTGTCCGGGAAGGTCCACACGTCGACCTGCGGACGGATGTTGACCTTGGTCGCGCCCGACTTCTCCAGCCGCGAGACCTGGATCTCGTTGTCGAAGTGGCCGATGTTGCCCAGGATGGCCTTGTCCTTCATCGCCTTGATGTGCTCGAGGGTGATGATGTCCTTGTTGCCGGTGGTGGTGATGACGATGTCGGCCTCGCCGATCACGTCTTCCACCCGCTTGACGTCGTAGCCCTCCATCAGCGCCTGAAGAGCGTTGATCGGGTCGATCTCGGTGACGGTCACCCGTGCGCCCTGGCCGGCCAGCGAGTCCACCGAACCCTTGCCGACGTCGCCGTAGCCACAGATCAGCACCTTCTTGCCACCGATCAGCACGTCGGTGCCGCGGTTGATGCCGTCGATCAGCGAGTGCCGGCAACCGTACTTGTTGTCGAACTTCGACTTGGTCACCGAGTCGTTGACGTTGATCGCCGGGAAGGCCAGGTCGCCCGCGGCGGCGAACTGGTAGAGCCGCAGCACGCCGGTGGTGGTCTCCTCGGAGACACCCTTGATGGACTCCGAGATCGTGGTCCACTTGTTCTTGTCGGCTTCCAGGCTCTTGCGCAGCAGGCTCAGGAACACCCGGTGCTCGTCGGAGTCGTCTTCCTCGTCGGGCGGCACCACGCCGGCCTTTTCGAACTGCGCGCCACGCAGCACCAGCATGGTGGCGTCACCACCGTCGTCGAGAATCATGTTGGCCGGCTCGTTCGGCCAGGTCAGGATCTGCTCGGCGGCCCACCAGTACTCCTCGAGGGTCTCACCCTTCCACGCGAAAACCGGGACGCCCTGCGGCTTTTCCGGAGTTCCGTGCGGTCCGACGACCACCGCGGCGGCGGCGTGGTCCTGAGTGGAGAAGATGTTGCAGCTCGCCCATCGAACTTCAGCGCCGAGGCTGGTCAGCGTCTCGATCAGCACGGCGGTCTGCACGGTCATGTGCAGCGAGCCCGAAATGCGGGCACCCTTGAGCGGCTGGACGTCGTGGTACTCACGGCGCAGCGACATCAGGCCTGGCATCTCCTGCTCGGAAAGCTCGATGTCGCGGCGTCCGTATTCGGCCAGCGACAGGTCGGCCACCTTGAAGTCGAGCCCGTTCACCACATCGGCGGTCAGCTGCTGTTCGGTCGTCGTCATCTACTACTCATTCCTCCGGGTCAACTAATTAGCTTGGTTACATATTAGACGCGACATGTTCTTGGTCGCGATCTGAGGTCAGGCGATGGCGACAAGCCTATTCGCTGGGTTGTGAGCCCTCGCCGGTGGGACCACCAGCAGCCCACTGGCCCACGTCAGTCCGCAGCTCACCGTAGCGCTCAGCGGCCGGGGTCATGAGTCGTGCCAGGTCAGCGGCTACGTCGTGGTCGGCCTCCGGCGGCATCGACACATAACTCATCGCGAGCCGGACGATCGCCCGGGCGATCATCCCGGAATCGGCCTCGCTGGCGCGCATCCAGCTGTCCATGAACGACGACGTCAGGCGGGCCGAGCAGTGCGAGATGATCGGTCCGCTGTCGGTGGTGATGATCTGCAGCAGATCGGGCTTCGCCGCGCCGGTGAGCAGCGAGATCACCAGCGGGTCGGCCGCCGAGTCGGCGAAGAACGCCCGAAAACCCTGCAGGAACGCGGCGTAGACCTCGCCGACGTTGGCGTAGATGGCGTCCTCGACCGCGTCCACCAGCCGGTCGGCCAGGCGCAGCGCATAGCCCTGCGCCAAACCCTGGCGCGAACCGAACTCGTTGTAGATGGTCTGCCGGCTGACGCCCGCGGCGCGGGCCACGTCGGCCAGCGTGATTGACGACCAGTCGCGGCTGCCCAGCAACTCACGCATCGCGTCGAGCACCGAGTCACGCAGTAGGGCCCGCGACGCCTCGGCGTACGGGACCCTTCGCATACGCGCGACCCTAGCGCCAAGACCGCCGCGACTGTGTATCGCGGCGGCCGGCGTTGTCGCGCTGGCGGTGGTCACGACCGCGCGACTTCCACCATCTCGAAGTCGGACTTGGCGGCACCGCAGTCCGGGCAGCTCCAGTCCTCGGGGATGTCGTCCCAACGGGTTCCGGGCTCGATGCCGTCTTCCGGCCAGCCCTTGGCTTCGTCGTATTCGAAGCCGCACTGCACGCAGACGAAGAGTTTGTAGTCGCTCATGTCGATACCTCCGTTGATTGTTCGAAGTCGGTCTTCTCGAGAACTGCACAGTCCGGGCAGCACCAGTCCTCCGGGATGTCTTCCCAGCGGGTTCCCGGCGGGAACCCTTCCCGCTCAGCGCCTTTGGCCTCGTCGTAGACGTAGTCGCAACCCGGGCAACGGTAGGCCGCCATCACGCGGCGGCGCCGTAGCGGGCCTGCACCTTCTCGCGCAGGCGCGGTTGCACGTTGATCCGGCTGATGTCGCCGTTGTAGTGCTCGATCACCCGGTGATCCATCAGCTTGCGCCACAGCGGGGGAATGTAGGTTACGCCGATCAGCGCGGCGTAACCGCTCGGCAGGTTCGGCGCCCCGTCCATGCTGCGCAGCGTCTGGTAACGCCGGGTCGGGTTGGCGTGGTGATCGCTGTGCCGCTGCAAGTGGTAGAGGAACAGGTTGGTCACGATGTGATCGGAGTTCCAGCTGTGCTCCGGCGTGCAGCGCTCGTAGCGGCCGTTCTCGTTCTTGCTCCGCAGCAGGCCGTAGTGCTCGAGGTAGTTGACCGACTCGAGCAGGCTGAAGCCGAAGACGGCCTGGACGATCAGGAACGGAATCAGTGCGGGTCCGAACGCCACCAGCAGCACGGCCCACAGCACGGCCGTCATCAGCCACGCGTTGAGCACGTCGTTGGACAGGTAGGTCTTCGGGTTCCACGGGCTGGCGCCTTGGCGGCGGATCCGCTGGGCCTCCAGCCGCAATGCCGACCGAAGGCTGCCGAAGACGCTGCGCGGCAGGAACTCCCAGAACGTCTCACCGAATCGAGCGGACGCGGGGTCTTCCGGCGTCGCCACCCGGACGTGGTGGCCGCGGTTGTGTTCGATGTAGAAGTGGCCGTAGCCGGTCTGCGCCAGCGTGATCTTGGACAACCAGCGCTCCAGCGACTCCTTCTTGTGCCCCATCTCGTGCGCGGTGTTGATGCCGACGCCGCCGAGAGTCCCGACCGACAGTGCCAGGCCGATCTTGGCCGGCCAGCTGAGCGACCCCTCGAAGCCCAGCCAGCTCAGGTTCGACGCGGTGAACAGATAGGCGCCCACGACCACGCTGAGGTACTGAAAAGGAATGAAGGCGTACGTGCAATAGCGGTAGTACTTGTCGTTCTCCAGCCATTTCATCGCCTCGTCGGGCGGGTTGTGGCCGTCCGCGCCGAAGCGCAGATCCAGCGCGGGCAGCACGATGTACAGCAGGATCGGGCCGATCCAGAACCACACCTGCGACGCCGTCTGCCAGCCCAGCTGGTTCATCGCCCAGACAATCGGGAGCACCGCCAGCAGCAGCGTCGGGACGATCAGTCCCATCAGCCACAGGCCACGCTTCCGGTCTTGCCACATCGTCGTGTCTTCGGTTGATCCGGCGGTCATATCGCCAACCTCCTTGTGAGCCATAACACCTTGAGATTGGACATTAGCGCGTTTGGCGTCCCCTGTCTAGACACAGAGGCATGTTTTGTAAACGGCATGGCCGCGAGCACCATCGCGCATACAGGCGTCGTGCCTGTTCACACGTGAATTTTTTCGCAGCCCGAGAAACAGGCGCGTGGATGCCGCCTCGGCGGCCTCAGGCCGCGATCAGGCGGCAGCGCCGTAGCGGGTCAGCACCTTGTTGCGCAGCCGCGGCTGCAGATTGATCCGGGTGACGTCACCGCCGTAGTGCGCCAGCACGCGGTGGTCCATCAGCCGGCGCCACAAGGGCGGCAGGTAGGTCACTCCGATCAGCGTCCCGTAGCCGCACGGCAGGTTCGGTGCCCCGTCCAAGCTGCGCAGCGTCTGGTAGCGCCGGGTCGGGTTGGCGTGGTGATCGCTGTGCCGCTGCAGGTGATACAGCAGCAGGTTGGTGACGATGTGATCGGAGTTCCAGCTGTGCTCCGGGGTGCACCGCTCGTACCGCCCGTTGGCCCTTTTCTGCCGCAGCAGGCCGTAATGCTCGAGGTAGTTGACCGCCTCCAGCAGGCTGACGCCGAAGGCCGCCTGAATGAGTAGGAACGGCAGCAGCGCCCAGCCGCACAGCGCGATCAGCACGGCCCACAACACGACGGTCATCAGCCACGCGTTGAGGGCGTCGTTGGACAGGTAGGTTCTCGGATTCCACGGGTTGCCGACCTTCTGTCGGATCCGTTTGGCTTCCAGCCGCAACGCCGACCGCAGACTGCCGAAGACGCTGCGTGGCAGGAACTCCCAGTACGTCTCGCCGAAGCGGGCCGACGACGGGTCTTCCGGTGTGGCGACGCGGACGTGGTGGCCTCGGTTGTGCTCGATGTAGAAGTGGCCGTAGCCGGTCTGAGCCAGTGAGATCTTGGACATCCAGCGCTCCAGGGAGGCCTTCTTGTGCCCCATCTCGTGGGCGGTGTTGATACCGACTCCGCCCAGCGCGCCGATCGACAGCGCCAGGCCGATCTTGGCCGGCCAGCCGAGCGGCCCTTCCTGACCCAACCAGCTCAAGTTCGGCGCGGTGAACACTCCGGCCGCCATGAACAGGCTCAGGTACTGCAGGGGCACGAACGCGTACGTGCAGGCCCGGTAGTACTTGTCCTCCTCGAGTCGCTGGGCGACGTCGTCGGGGGGATTCTGCCCGTCCGCCCCGAAATGCACGTCGAGCGCCGGCATCACGACGTACAGCAGGATCGGGCCGATCCAGAAAAGCACTTGCGATGCGGGGTACCAGCCCAGTTGGTTCATTCCCCAGATGAATGGCGTCACGGTGATCGTCAGCGTCGGGAAAACCAGGCCCATCATCCACAACCGGCGCTTACGGTCCTGCCACTCCATCGTGTGGTCGGGTGATCCTGCTGCCATATCGCTGACCTCCGTGCGACTCGTTCCCCCCGAGACGCAATGAGGCGCAAGGGCACCCCGCGTTTGATCTTGAAGCAGCGATATTAAAGGTAGGGGCCGCCTCTTTCAAACGGAGGTCGTACCCAGTTGCACACCATCCTCGACAGCGGCATCTCGGGCGGCCAGCACGGACTTGCGACGGCCGTAGGCGGCGTAGACGACCACGCCGGCAAGCATCCAGATTCCGAACCGCAGCCAGGTGACGACGGTGAGGTTGACCATCAGCCAGACACATGCGCCGACCGAGGCGATCGGCAGCAGCGGCACCAGTGGCGCGCGGAAGCCGCGGGGCAGGTCGGGTCGGGAGCGGCGCAGGACGATGACGCCGGCGGACACCAGGAGAAACGCGAAAAGCGTTCCGACGTTGACCATTTCCTCGAGCTTGTCGGTCGGAAACGCCGATGCGGTGATCGCGACCATGACGGCGACCAGCACGGTGATGCGGACCGGCGTACCGCGCGCCCCGGTCTTGGCCAGCCTGCGCGGCAGCAGCCCGTCGCGTGCCATCGCGAACAACACCCGGCAGCCCCCGAGCAGCAGCACCATCACCACGGTGGTCAGGCCGGCCAGCGCGCCGACCGAGATGATTCCCGACGCCCAGTGCACGCCGTTGGCCGCGAACGCGGTGGCCAGGTTGGCGTGGTGGCCGTCGGGAGTGGTCTTGAGTTGGGCGTAGGACACCATCCCGGACAGCACCACCGACACCGCGACGTACAGCACGGTCACGATGCCGAGTGTGGCCAGAATGCCGCGCGGAACGTCGCGCTGCGGATTCTTGGTTTCCTCGGCCATCGTGGCGACGATGTCGAATCCGATGAACGCGAAGAACACGATCGACGCCCCGGCCAGCACGCCGTACCAGCCGTAATGGCTGCTGTGGGCGCCGGTGAGCAGGGACAGCAGCGACTGGTCGATGCCGCTGCCGGACCGGTCGGCCTCCGGAGGCGGGATGAACGGCGTGTAGTTCGCGGCCTTGACGTAGAAGGCGCCGACGACGATCACCAGCAGCACCACCGCGACCTTGACGGCGGTCACCACCGTGGAGAAGTGCGACGACAACTTGGTGCCCAGCGCGATCACGGTGGACACCAGCGCGACGATCAGCAATGCCCCCCAGTCGACCTTGACCGGACCCAAAGCGACTGTCTCACTGGCAAATCCGAACACCGTCTGCAGATAGCTGGACCACCCTTTTGCGACGACGGCAGAGCCGATCGCCAGTTCCAGCACCAGGTTCCAGCCGATGATCCAGGCGACGAATTCGCCGAACGTCGCGTAGGAGAAGGTGTAGGCACTACCGGCGACCGGCAACATCGACGCGAACTCCGCGTAGCACAGCGCGGCCAGCCCGCAGGTGGTGGCGGCGATCAGGAAGGAGATCCAGATCGCCGGCCCGGTGATGTCTCCCGCGGTGGACGCGGTGACGGTGAAGATACCCGCGCCGATCACGACCGACACCCCGAATACGCAGAGGTGCCACCAGCTCAGATCCTTGCGGAGCTGGGTGTCCGGGTCGTCGGTGTCAGCGATCGACTGCTCGATCGACTTGGTGCGCCAGCGACCCGCCATGCACCCGGACAGTACCGAGTACGGTGGCGGAATGAGTGGGGGAAGCGCTCGCGGTCACGCGATTGTCATCGGCGCCAGCATCGGCGGGCTGTGCGCGGCGAAGGTGCTGTCGGAGTTCTACGACCGGGTCACGGTGTTCGAGCGCGACGAACTGCCGAGCGGGCCGGGCAATCGCACCGCCGTTCCGCAGGGCCGCCACGTTCACCTGCTGATGGCCCGTGGCGCGATGGAATTCGACGGGCTGTTCCCGGGGCTGCTCGACGACATGGTGGCCTCCGGTGTGCCGATCCTGGAGAACCGCCCGGACTGCATCTACTTCGGCGCCGCCGGACACGTGCTGGGCACCGGACATACCCTGCAGGACGAGTTCACCGCCTACGTGCCCAGCCGTCCGCAGCTGGAATGGCAACTGCGGCGCCGGGTCCTCGAGATTCCCAATGTCGACGTTCAGCGCCGCTCGGTGGCTCAGCCGTCTTTCGACGTCGACGCCCAGCGGGTGACCGGGGTGTTGCTGGACAGCGATAACGCCGAACCCGACTACGTCGCCGCCGATCTGGTGGTCGACTCCGCGGGACGCGGCACGCGGCTGCCGGTCTGGCTGGAGCAGTGGGGCTACCAGCGTCCTCCGGAGAAGACCGTCGATGTGGGCATCGGCTATGCGTCGCAACAGTTTCGGCTTCCCGAGGGCGCGATCCGGGAAAGGGTGGTCGTCGCCGGCGCATCGCGTGAGCATCCGCTCGGGCTGGGGCTGCTGGGCTACGAGGACGGCACCTGGACTCTGACGACGTTCGGCGTCGGCAAAGTCGAACCGCCGCATACCTTTTCGGAGATGCTGACGCTGGCCGACCAGTTGCTGCCCGAACACGTCGCTGGGGCGCTACGGCAGGCTGACCTGGTCGGCGAGGTGGCGTTCCACCGCTACCCGGCCAGCCGGTGGCGGCGCTATCACGAGCTGGACCGTTTTCCGGCCGGCATCCTGCCGCTGGGCGACGCCGTGGTCAGCTTCGATCCGACCTACGGCCAGGGTATGACGATGACGTCGATCCAGGCCGGTCATCTGCGCCGCGCCTTGGCGAGCGGCACCACGGACGTGGCCCGGGCGGTCAATCGGGCCACCGCCAAAACCACCTTCCCGGTGTGGACGATGACCGCGATCGGCGACCTCACCTTCCACCACGCGACCGGCGAGAGCCCGTGGTGGTACCGCCCCGTCGGCAGTCTGTTCGACCAGTTCCTCGGTGCCGCCGAGACCGATCCTGTTCTCGCCGAATGGTTTTTGCGCCGGTTCTCGTTGCTGGACAGCCTCTATATGGTCCCGTCGGCCAAGCTGGTCGGCCGCACGATCCGACACAACATGCGGCTGTGGCTGGCCGAGCGCCGCGCAGGGAAGCTGGACCGCGCCGGCGCGCTGGTCGACAGCTAGCGCTGCGTCGTCGTCGGCGCGCTACAGGCCGACGGTTGCCCGGAAGATCTTCGTCGGCTCGTGTGCGACCAGACGGATCGGGCCGTCGTCGGCGGCCACCCAGGCGGCCGCGCCGCGGGTCAGCGTCAGCTTCTCGGCCTTGCCGTGCACTGCCGTCTCACCCTCGACGCAGAGCAGGATCTGCGGACCGTCGTGGCGGGACGGCGCGTCCACCTCGTGACCGACCTGGTCGTCGCCGAGCGTGAGCATCGACGCCGCGAACTCCGTCGTAGGCGTGTCGTAGATCGACGCCAACCCGTCGGGGTGAGTCTGTGCGCGCAACTGCTGCACGGTGGTCGGGGTGAAGTTCAGGACGCGCAGCAGCTCGGGAACATCGACGTGCTTGGGGGTCAGCCCGCCCCGTAACACGTTGTCGGAGTTTGCCATCACCTCCAGGCCGACGCCGCGCAGGTAAGCGTGCAGGTTTCCCGCCGACAGGTAGATGCCCTCCCCCGGGCCGAGCGTGATCCGGTTGAGCAGTAACGCGGCCAGCACCCCCGCGTCGCCGGGATACCGCTCGCCCAGCTCCAGCACGGTCTTGGCCTCGGCGGCGAATTGCGTTGCACCGGAACTCAGGTAGCTGATCGCGCCGTCCAGGACCGATGTCACCAGCGTGTCGACGTGGGGCTGCGGCGCGGTGATCCAGGTGGTGAACAATGCCCGCAGCCCGTCGGCGTCGGACTGGTCGTTCAGCAGGTCGATGTAGGGGTCGAGGTCGGACACCGCCAGAGCGCGCAGTAGCTCGATGGTCTGGGCGGCGGGACGAAATCCGGCCAGCGCCTCGAATTGCTGCAGCGCAACCAGCAGCTCGGGCTTGTGGCTGGCGTCGCGGTAGTTGCGTACCGGCGAGTTGGTCGGGATGCCCAGCCGCTCCTCGCGCCGGTAACCCTCGGCGGCCTGGTCGGCGCTGGGGTGCGCCTGCAGCGACAGTGGTTCGTCCGCGGCGAGCACTTTGACCAGAAACGGCAGGGTGTCACCGAACTGGGCGCGGGCCGCGGCGCCGAGCTGGCCCTCGGGATCTGTGTCCACCGCCTGCAGCAACGAGACTTCGCCGTCGGGCTCTTGCAGCCAGGACGGGTCGCCCGGGTTGGCGCCCAACCACAGCTCAGCTTCGGGGTGCGCGGCAGGTACCGGGCGACCAGTGAACTCCGCGATGGCGGTCCGTGACCCCCACGCGTATGTCCGTATCGCGCCGCGTAATACCTGCACTTGCCATTACCTCAGAACCAGTTATCCCCGCACCAGCCGCAAATAAACCGCCGCCATCTCCAGCCGGACAGACAATATCGCCAGCTGCTGCTCAGCCCGCTGCGCGCCGGGCCGCGGCGCGAGACCGTCGGGCGGGTCCGGGACATCCTCGGCACCGACCAGGTCGACGTCGTGCAGACCGGCGACCCGGGACGCCACCACCGGCCGCTCGGCATCCAGCGTCAACACCAAAACCCGCAGCCGGTCGGTGATCGGACCGTCGATCTCCTCGTCGTGGAACAGCGATTCCGTCGGGTCGACGAACGCCGGTCCCGGCCCGGCCCGTAGCGCGATCAACGCGTCCGCCATCCCGCTGGCCGCGGCCACCTCGTGGGCTACCCGGAGCAGCACCGCCGAACCGTGGCGGGCCAACGCCAGCGTCGCCGCGCCGTCGCCGGCCAGCACCAACCGCCGCCGCGACGTGCGCTCGGCCAACGCCTTGGCCGGATTGGTGAACAGTTCGCGACTGGCGCTGTTACGCAACGCTTCCGCGTCCAGCTCGTCGGCCAGTGCGGCCAGGTCCACCCGCAACCGGGGATCGACGCTTTCCAGCACGGCCAGCCCGACGGCCAGGTATCGGCAGAGCGCGAACTCGGGCACGACCGGTAACCGGGGTTCGAGCACCGCGACCCGGCCCGCGCTCATGTCGCGCAGCGGGCCCTCGTAGGGTGCGGCGACCACCACGCGCGCGCCGCGGCGCACCCCGCTCGCGACGGCTCCGACCAGCGCCGGATCCTCGGGATCGTCGCCGGCCACGATCAGCACGTCGAGCGGTCCGATCCACGGCGGGGCCTCGGCCGCAACCACGATCGGCGCGGGCGCCGAACCCCCCACCGTCGCGGCCAGCATGGTGCCCGCCGTGTCGGCGGCGCCGCGCCCCGCCACCCAGATCAACGTGCGCGGACGGTCCAGCGCGTCGCGCACGGAGTCGAGGGCGCCTTCCTCGACCGCCGCGGCCACCGCCCGCACATGCGCGCCTGACGACGACGCCGCCCGCAGCAGCCCTTCGCGGTCGGCGCCGAGCAGGCCGTCGATGTCGTCGAGGTCGATCGCGGCCTGGGCCGCGTTCACGTCACCGCCTCCGGCTGGCTGACCTGCGCGCGGATCTCCGCGGCCACCTGCTCGACGACCGCGTCCACGTCCTCGGCGCATCGGCCCTCGACGTTCAGGCGCAGCAGCGGTTCGGTGTTGGAGGTGCGCAGGTTGAACCAGCTGCCTTCACCGAGATCGACGGTGACCCCGTCGAGGTGGTCGAGCGAATGAATGCGGTTGCCGAACGCCTTGAGCACCGCTTCGACGCATGAGGCGGAATCCTGGACGGTGAAGTTGATTTCGCCGGACGCCTCATAGCGCTGGTAGTCGGCGGTCAGCTCGGACAGCGGTCGCTCCTGGTTGCCGAGCGCGGCCAGTACGTACAGCGCGGCCAGCATGCCCGAGTCGGCACCCCAGAAGTCGCGGAAATAGTAGTGCGCCGAGTGCTCGCCGCCGAAGATCGCGCCGGTCTCGGCCATCAGCGCCTTGATGTAGGAGTGTCCGACCCGCGAGCGCACCGGCGTGCCGCCGCGCTCGATGACCAACTCCGGCACGGCCTTCGACGTGATCAGGTTGTGGATCACCGTGGCACCGATCTCGCGGCTCAGTTCGCGGGCGGCGACCAGTGCCGTCACCGTCGACGGTGACACCGCCAGGCCGCGCTCGTCGATGACGAAGCACCGGTCGGCGTCGCCGTCGAAAGCCAGCCCGATGTCGGCACCGTTCTCGACGACGAACTTCTGCAGGTCGACGAGGTTGGCCGGGTCCAGCGGATTGGCCTCGTGGTTGGGGAACGAGCCGTCGAGGTCGAAGTACAGCGGCAGCAGGGTGAGCGAGTCGATTACGCCGAGCACCGCGGGTGCGGTGTGGCCCGCCATCCCGTTGCCGGCGTCGACGGCTACCCGCAGTGGGCGCAGCCCGCCGGTGTCGACCAGCGAGCGCAGGAATTCGCCGTACTCGGCCAGCAGGTCGTGGTCGGTGACGGTGCCGGCGGCGCCCTCGTGCGATGCGACGCCGGCGATCAGGTCGTCGCTGATGGTGGCCAGCCCGGTGTCGGCGCCGACGGGCTTGGCGCCGGCCCGGCACAGTTTGATGCCGTTGTAGGCAGCCGGGTTGTGGCTCGCGGTGAACATCGCGCCGGGGCAGTCGAGCCGTCCGGAAGCGAAGTAGAGCTGATCGGTCGACGCCAGCCCGATCCGGACCACGTCCAGACCCTGGCCGGTGACACCGTCGGCGAAGGCGGCGGCCAACGAAGGCGAGCTGTCGCGCATGTCGTAGCCGATGACGACGCGGCCGGCGCCCTCGCTGCGCATCAGCCGGGCAAAGGCGGCGCCGACGTCGTGCACGAACGCCTCGTCGATCTCGGTGCCGACCAGACCTCGCACGTCATACGCCTTGATCACACGGTGAACAGCCGCAGCGGGCCGAGACATCGAGAGGGCTCCTGACGACGGGGACGTGTAGCCCGTCAAGCCTAGCCGGGCGACGATGCGGACCGGCACGGTCCGTTGAGGAGCTCATGCGTGACTCTGTTCGAGCACCCGCACTTCTGCGCCCTGGAGGCAGACGCGATGCAGAAAACTACTCCGACGGGTCGGGCAGCACCCGGAGATGACCGCGCCGGCGGCCGTTGGTGGCCGGGCGGGGAGCAGCGGACGTCAGCACACCGGCGGCCGGCGCCTCGGCCGGTGCGGCGGTCAACTGGCCGGCGACCTCGTGGAATCCGTTCACCGTGCCGCCACCGGCGGCGACGTCGCGTCCCTCCCGCACGGCTTCGGCCAGCGCGATCAGATCGTCTTCGTCGGGGTTGGTGGCCAACGGACCGGCGTGCCGGACCAGGTCCCACCCGCGCGGGGCGGTGATGCGGCCGGCGTGGCTTACGCAGAGGTCCCACGAGTGGGGTTCGCTGGCGACGGCCAGCGGGCCGACGACCGCGGTGGAGTCCGAGTACACGAAGGTCAACGTCGCGACCGCGTAATGCGGACACCCTGGCCGGCAGCAGCGACGAGGAACGTTCACGATCGAGAGGTTATCGTGCGAAAACGTCCACACGGCGGCGGACACGCGCAATGGGTCGGGCCAGGATGCCCAACCGTTACCATCGCCGAGTGAGCGATTCGCGCAGCTCCCCGCGCGGCCGCCGCCCGACGGGTAAGAGGGTCTCGCGCCGCGGCCGCGATATGCGCGGACCCCTGCTGCCGCCGACGGTGCCGGGTTGGCGTAGCCGCGCCGAGCGGTTCGACATGGCCGTCCTCGAGGCCTACGAGCCGATCGAGCGACGCTGGCAGGAGCGGCTGTCCGGGCTCGACGTGGCCGTCGACGAGATCCCCCGCATCTCGGCCAAGGATCCGGGCAACGTGCAGTGGCCACCGGAGGTGGTCGCCGACGGGCCGATCGCGCTGGCCCGTCTGATCGCCGCGGGCGTCGACGTGCGCGGCAGCGCCACGCGCGCGCGAGTTGTGTTGTTTCGCAAGCCGATCGAGCGACGGGCGAAAGACACCGTCGAACTGGCTGAATTGCTGCATGAGATCCTGGTGGCACAGGTGGCCACGTACCTGGACGTCGAACCGTCGGTGATCGATCCGACGATGGAAGACGAATAGCGGACGACCGCGAGCTCAGCCGAAGCCGGGCTCAGCGGGTCATCCGCTATTCGTCAAGCCCTGTAGGTCAGACGATTCCGCGCTTGAGGCGACGACGCTCACGCTCGGAAAGCCCACCCCAGATGCCGAAGCGCTCGTCATGGCCCAGCGCGTACTCCAGGCATTCACTTCGAACCTCGCAGCCGAGGCAGATTTTCTTGGCCTCGCGAGTGGAGCCGCCCTTCTCGGGGAAGAACGCTTCCGGATCCGTCTGAGCGCACAACGCACGGTCTTGCCACTGATCGGTTGCTTCCTCGATTGCCTCGAATTCGTCTTCGAAAGCGTCGGGAACCAAACTCAAATGGGGCCTTTGGGATACCCCTGTCAACGGCAGACCGGGAGCGGTGTGCGGTGTTCCTCCCATTAGCCCCCGAAGGTGTTCATAGGACATGCTCCGCCTCCTCACCTGGTTTCGTAGATCACACGAATGTCACCACTGTTTTGATGTCGGTCATCCCGATTCGAACATTTGATCGAATCTCGGTCTGCGACACCGAATCCGGCCGGCCAACCGAAATGACACTGCTGTGATTACACACGGGTAAGAGTCGATTCGCAAGCGATTGGACAGATTTCCATATCATCTCGTGACCTATTTTTTGCGGCACTGAGGCCGATGGGGCGTGGCGAGTCGGTCACACCAGTCACACAAGGCATTCCGGCACCATGCCCGCGTGTCGGCTTACCGACTCATCCGGGCGTCGGTCCGCCGGCCGCGCGTACTGTCGTGCGGTGTGAAGGTGACGGTTCTGGTCGGCGGGGTGGGCGGCGCGCGCTTCCTGCTCGGGGTGCAGCAGCTTCTCGGTCTCGGCCAATTCGCCTCCGCCTCTGCGAATGACGGTGATCACGAGTTGACGGCGGTCGTCAACATCGGCGACGACGCCTGGATGCACGGCGTGCGCATCTGCCCGGACCTGGACACCTGCATGTACACCCTGGGCGGTGGCATCGACCCCGAGCGCGGCTGGGGCCATCGCGGTGAAACCTGGCACGCCAAAGAGGAACTCGTGGCCTATGGCGTACAGCCGGACTGGTTTCAGCTCGGCGACCGGGACCTGGCCACCCATCTGGTGCGCAGCCAGATGCTGCGCGCCGGCTACCCCCTGTCGCAGGTGACCGCGGCGTTGTGCGACCGATGGCAACCCGGCGCCCGGCTGCTGCCGGCAAGCGACGATCGCTGCGAAACACACGTCGTGATCACCGATCCCGACGACGGCAGTCAGCGCGCGATACATTTCCAGGAGTGGTGGGTGCGCTACCGCGCGCAACTGCCCACCCACAGCTTCGCCTTCGTGGGTGCCGAAAAGGCAACTGCCACAATCGAAGCCACCGATTCCATCGCCGACGCCGACGTCGTCCTGATCGCGCCGTCGAATCCGGTGGTCAGCGTCGGGGCGATCCTGGCGGTACCCGGGATCCGTTCGGCATTGCGGTCGACCAGCGCACCGGTCGTCGGCTACTCCCCGATCATCGACGGAAAGCCGTTGCGCGGGATGGCCGATGAGTGCCTGAAGGTCATCGGCGTGGATTCCACCGCGGAGGCCGTCGGCCAATATCACGGCGCGCGGGCGGGAACGGGCATCCTGGACTGCTGGTTGATTCACGACGGCGACCACGCCGACATCGACGGGATCGCGGTGCGCTCGGTGCCGTTGCTGATGACCGACCCCCCGACGACGGCCGAGATGGTCAAGGCCGGGCTGGATCTAGCGGGGGTGGCGAGATGACCGCGCCGGCGACGATGCATCGCATGGCAATGCTGAGGAGCGGCGCCAGATGACCGAGCACGGCACCGCGTCGCCGATCGAGATCCTGCCGGTGACGGGGCTTCCCGAATTCCGGCCGGGAGACGACCTCGGCGCCGCGCTCGCGACGGCCGCGCCCTGGCTACGCGACGGCGACGTGCTGGTCGTCACCAGCAAGGTGCTGTCCAAGTGCGAAGGCCGGTTGGTGCCCGCCCCGGAAGACCCCGAGGAACGAGACACGTTGCGCCGCAAGCTGGTCGACGCGGAGTCCGTGCGGGTGCTGGCCCGCAAGGGCAGGACGCTGATCACCGAGAACGGGCTGGGTGTCGTGCAGGCCGCGTCCGGCGTCGACGGGTCCAACATCGGCACCGACGAGTTGGCTTTGCTCCCAGTCGATCCCGACGGCAGCGCCGCCGCCCTGCGAGCCGGCCTGCGGGAGAGCCTCGGCGTCACCGTCGGCGTCGTCATCACCGACACCATGGGCCGGGCCTGGCGCAACGGCCAGACCGATGCCGCGGTGGGCGCCGCCGGCGTCTCGGTGCTGCACGGCTATGCCGGTGCGGTCGACCGGCACGGCAACGAGTTGTTGGTCACCGAGGTCGCCGTCGCCGACGAGATCGCCGCAGCCGCCGATCTGGTCAAGGGCAAGCTGACCTCGATACCGGTGGCCGTGGTGCGCGGGCTACCCGCCGGGGTGGTGACCGAGACCAACGCCACCGCACGCCATCTCGTCAGGTCGGGCACCGACGACCTGTTCTGGCTGGGCACCGCCGAGGCCCTGGAACTGGGCCGCCGCCAGGCGCAGTTGCTCCGCCGCTCGGTGCGGCAGTTCGCCGACGACCCGGTGCCACCTGCGCTCGTCGAGGAGGCCGTCGCCGAGGCGCTCACCGCCCCCGCCCCGCACCACACCCGTCCGGTGCGCTTCGTCTGGCTGCAGACCGAGGCCATCCGAGACCGTCTTCTCGCGCGGATGCGGGACAAGTGGCGCGCCGATCTGACCGCTGACGGCAAGCCCGCCGACGCCGTGGAGCGTCGGGTGGCGCGCGGCCAGATCCTCTACGACGCACCCGAAGTCGTGATTCCGTTCCTGGTACCCGATGGCGCACACAGCTATCCGGACGCGGCGCGGACCGACGCCGAGCACACCATGTTCACCGTCGCCGTCGGCGCCGCCGTGCAGGCTCTGCTCGTGGCGCTCGCGGTCCGCGGCGTGGGTAGCTGCTGGATCGGATCGACGATCTTCGTCGCGGATCTGGTTCGCGCGGAACTCGATCTGCCTGGTGACTGGGAACCGTTGGGCGCCATCGCCATCGGCTATCCGCTCGAGCAGTCGGAGCCGCGCGACCCGGTGCCGGTCAGCGATCTGCTGGTGCGCAAGTGAGTGTTCGTACGTCGGCGATCACCCTGCTGTCCGACTGGCAACCGCCGGATCGCGCACAGGATTCGCTGCGCAACGCGGTGCTGGCATTTCTCGACGCCCGCGAGGACGCGTGCCGACGGGAATGCGTGCCCGGGCACATCACCGCGTCGACGCTGGTGCTCGACGACACCGGTGGCCGGGTCTTGCTGACGTTGCATCCGCGGCTGGGCCGCTGGGTTCAATTGGGCGGGCATTGCGAGGATGACGACGCCGACATTCTCGCTGCGGCGCTGCGCGAGGCCACCGAGGAATCCGGTGTGGACGATCTGCGGCTCTCCCCCGACCTGGTGGCCATCAACGTTCACGCGCTGACCTGCTCGCTGGGTGTACCCACCCGCCACCTGGACCTGCAGTTCCTGGCCCATGCGTGCGCCGGGGCGCAGATCGAGATCAGCGACGAGTCCGACGATCTGCGGTGGTGGCCGATCGACGCGCTGCCCGAGGGCGTCGACGACGGTCTGGTCTACCTGGTGCAGCGTGCCGCCGGCCGCGGCAGTCACCGGGAATAGCGGGGCCTCGGAGTTGGCTCTAATCGGGTAGACCCAACCGTCGGATCCCGCGAAGGAACGCCATGACCTCAGCGAAGTACCTGGTGACCGGGGCGGCCGGCGGCATCGGCGGAGTGGGCCGCATGGTCGTCGAAGATCTGCTGACCAGCGGGCTCGCGGTACGCGCCATGGTCCACCGCGACGATGCCCGCGCGGATGCGCTCCGCGACAGCGGCGCCGAGGTCGTCGTCGGAGACCTGACAAATCCGGTCGACGTCGCCGCCGCGCTGGACGGCGTCAGCCGAATGTTCTTCAGCATGAGTGTGTCCGCTTCGTACCTCGAAGCCACGGCCGTGGTGTGTTCGCTGGCCGCCGAACTCAGCGGCCTCGAAGTACTCGTGAACATGTCGCAGATGACCGTGTCGCAGATGACGTCGACCAGCACCACCGAGTCGCATCACCAGAGACTCCACTGGCTCGCCGAACACGTCGTCGACTGGTCCCCGGTGCCGGCCGTCCACGTCAGGCCCACGGCATTCCTGGAGAATCCGTTGTTCACCACGCTCGCTGCGCGTTCCATCCGCGAGCAGGGCGTGCTCGCACTACCTTTCGGCGCCGGCCGCACATCACCCATCGCGGCCCGCGACGTGGCCGACGTCGTCGCCGTCATACTGCGTGACCCCGCCGAGCATGTCGGCGCCGTATACGAGCTGACCGGGCCCGCCGCCCTCGACATCGACGGGCTCGCGGCGCAGTACAGCCGCGCGCTGGGGCGCGACATCGCCGGGCACCGCCTGGACGTCGACGACTGGGAGCGTGAGCTCACCGGCATCGGACTCGATGCGCATGTGCAGGAACACATTGCGACGATGGCGCGGCTCCATCGCGAGGACCGCTACGACCGCTCTACCGGCCAGGTGCAGGCGATCACCGGCCGATCACCGCAGACGGTCGAGTATTTCGTCGGCGCCCACCGCGAGCTCTTCGCCTAGACGTCGCTGGAGTAGCGGATCCCGCCGTCGGGAATCTGGACGCCCGGCCACACCCGTGCGCCGCGCAACAGTTCGCAGCGCGCTCCGATGTCGGCGCCGTCGCCGATCACGCCGTCGCGGATCAGTGCTCGCGGGCCGATGCGCGCGCCGAACCCGATGATCGATCGCTCGATCACACTGCCCGCCTCGATCCGCACGCCGTCGAAGACGACCGCGCCGTCGAGCCTTGCGCCCGGGCCGATCTCGGCACCGCGCCCCACGACCGTGCCGCCGATCAGCAGCGCCCCCGGCGAGACCGCGGCGCCGTCGTGCACCAACTGCTCACCGCGATGGCCGCCCAGCGCCGGCGACGGCGCGATGCCACGCACCAGGTCGGCCGAGCCGCGGACAAAGTCCTCCGGGGTGCCCATGTCACGCCAGTAGCTGGTGTCGACGTAGCCGCACACCTTGACCCCGTCGGCCAGCAGCGCGGGGAACACCTCACGCTCGACCGACACCTCCCGGCCGCGCGGGATCCGGTCGATCGTCTCGCGCGTGAACACGTAACAACCCGCGTTGATCTGGTCGGTCGGCGGGTCCGCGGTCTTTTCCAAAAATGCTGTCACACGGCCGTTTTCGGTCGGCACGCACCCGAACGCCCGCGGGTCGCCGACCCGGACCAGGTGCAGCGTCAGGTCGGCCTGCTGCTCGTGGTGGTAGTCCAGCATCTGCCCCAGATCAGCGCCGGACAGCACGTCACCGTTGAACACCATCACGGTGTCATGGCGCAGCCGGTCCACGACGTTGGCGATCCCGCCGCCGGTGCCCAGCGGGCTCTGCTCGGTCACGTAGTCGATCTGCAGGCCGAGTTTGGAGCCGTCACCGAACTCTGCTTCGAAAACTGTTGGCTTGTATGACGTTCCGAGTATCACGTGCTCGATACCGGCCTCGGCGATTCTCGACAGGAGGTGGGTGAGGAACGGCAGCCCGGCCGTCGGCAACATCGGCTTGGGAGCGGACAGCGTCAGCGGCCGCAACCGGGTGCCCTTGCCCCCGACCAGGACGACTGCGTCAACCTGCTGCTTGCCCATCACCGCCGCCGATCCGCCGAGTTACGCACCATCAACCGCGACCGCACCGCCAGGCCGGCTCGAAAGCCCCAACGCAGCGGCGCTCGCCACGGTCCAGAATGCCGGTCCGCGAGGTAGATATAGGTGCTTTTGTGGTGGGCGGCCAGATTGCGCGACGACTCCCGCGCGGTCGCGTGCCCTTTGTGGTGCAGCACCTCGGCCGTCGGTACGTAGACGTTGAGCCAGCCGGCCCGGCTCAGCCGGTCGCCGAGGTCGACATCCTCCATGTACATGAAGTACCGCTCGTCGAAGCCGCCGATCTGCTCGAAGGCGACCCGCCGCACCAGCAGACACGACCCGGACAGCCAGCCGACGGGTCGTTCACTGGGCTCCAGCCGTTCCTGCCGGTAGGCCACCGACCAGGGATTCTTCTTCCACAGCTGGCCCAGGACCGCGTGCATCCCGCCGCGGATCAGGCTGGGCAGTTGACGCGCCGACGGGTACACCGACCCGTCGGGGTCGTGGATCAGCGGGCCCAGCGCGCCCGCGCGGGGCCAGCGGGCCGCGGCGGCGAGCAGCGCGTCGATGCTGCCCGGTCCCCACTGCACATCCGGGTTGGCCACGATGATCCACTCGTCGGCGACTCCGTCGTGTTCGCCGAGCTGGGCGATCGCGCGGTTGACCGCGGTGCCGTAGCCCAGGTTGGAGCCGGTGGAGTACAGCCGCACGCCCGGATAGCGCTGCACCGCGGCCTCGGGTGTCCCGTCGGTGGAGCCGTTGTCGGCCATCACAACGCTGACCGGCCGCTCGGTCGCGTGCGACAGCGAGGCCAGAAAACGGTCCAGATGAACGCCCGGCGAATAGGTCACCGTGACCACGGGCAGGACGTCACTCACGGGTTGAGGGTAGCGGTCGGGGCCGCGCCTGCTGCTCAGGAGGGAACGGAGAGCGCATGGGCGAGTGCTTCCCGCCACGGCCGCAACGGCGACAGGCCGACGTCCTGCGACTGCCGACCGGACAGCACCGAATACGCCGGCCGCGGCGCCGGCCGCGGGTTCTCCGCGCTGCTCACCGGCCGCACCCGCTCCGGGTCGGCGCCGAGGATCTCGAACACCGCCCGGGCCTGCCCGCAGCGGGTGGCCGCACCCTGATTGGCGGCGTGCACGATGCCGTTCGGGGCGTGCACCCGCCCGTCGGCCACCTCTAGCAACGCGCTGACCAGGTCTCCGGTGTAGGTGGGTGAGCCGGTCTGGTCGTCGACCATGTCGACGACGCCGTCGCCGGCGGCCAGCCTGCGCATGGCGGCGACGAAGTCCTTGCCGTCGCCGCCGGTGTACACCCACGCGGTGCGGACCACGACGGCTCCCCGCAGCGCGTCGAGCACGGCCTGCTCACCGGACAACTTGGTTTGCCCGTACACACTCAACGGCCGGGTCGCGTCATCCGGCTCGTAGGGTCGCGACGCCGAGCCGTCGAAGACGTAGTCGGTGGAGATGTGCACCAGCTGGGCTCCCGCCCGGTCGCAGGCCTGGGCGATATATCCCGGGCCGGCCGCGTTGATCGCGTGCGCCCGGTCCCGGTCACGTTCGGCGTCGTCGACGGCCGTATAGGCCGCACAGTTGATCACCACGTCTCCGGCCTGCACGATCTCGCCGGAGCGGCGCGGATCGGCGATGTCCCACTCAGACGACGTCAACGCCAGGACGTCGCGTCCCTGCCGGGTCGCCTCGGCCGCCAGGAAGCTGCCGACCTGTCCGCCGGCGCCGGTGATCACGATGCGTGCAGTCATTGGTCTCAAGTCTGGCACGCCGAGCCTCTGCTACCCGAGTTACGGCTGTTACGCAAGTAACCTGTTGTGATGCCTGAGCAACGGGTGACCCGTGTGATTGCAACCGTGACGGCCGCGCTGGTCGTGCTCGTGACTGGGATGGCGTGGAGCAAGGTCCGCTCCTTCGAGGACGGGATCTACCACGTCTTCGCGCCATCGCTGGGCCACGGCGGCGACGACGGCGCGCTCGACATCCTGCTGGTCGGCATGGACAGCCGCACCGACGCTCACGGCAACCCGCTCAGCCAGGAGGAGCTCGCGTCGCTGCGCGCCGGCGACGAGGTGGCCAGCAACACCGACACGATCATCCTGATCCGCATCCCCGACAACGGGAAGTCCGCGACCGCGATCTCGATTCCGCGCGACACCTACGTCTCTGCACCCAGCCTGGGCAAGACCAAGATCAACGGTGTCTACGGCCAGACCAAAGAGGAGAAGCGGGTCAGCCTGGTCGAATCGGGCACCGCGCCGGACGAGGCCGAACGCCAGGGGACCGAGGCCGGCCGCGAAGCCCTGATCAAGACCGTCGCCGACCTGACCGGCGTCACCGTCGACCACTACGCCGAGATCGGGCTGCTCGGGTTCTCGCTGATCACCGACGCCCTGGGCGGGGTCAACGTCTGCCTCAAAGAGCCTGTCTTCGAACCGATGTCGGGCGCCGACTTCCCAGCGGGGCCGCAGAAGCTCAACGGCCCGCAAGCGCTGAGCTTCGTCCGCCAGCGTCACGAACTCCCCCGCGGTGACCTCGACCGGGTGGTGCGTCAGCAGGTGGTGATGTCGTCGCTGGCCCACAAGGTGATCTCCGGCAAGACGCTGTCCAGCCCGGCAACGATGAACCGGCTGCAGGCAGCCATTCAGCGCTCGGTGGTGCTCTCCTCCGGCTGGGACATCATGGATTTCGTCAACCAGTTGCAGAAGCTGGCCGCCGGCCGCATCGCGTTCGCCACCATCCCGGTGCTCGACGAATCCGGTTGGAGCGACGACGGGATGCACAGCGTGGTGCGCGTCGACCCGCATCAGGTGCAGAGCTGGGTCGGCGGGCTCCTGGAAGGTCAGGCCAAAGGCAAGACCGAACAACTCACCTACGCGCCGGACAAGACCAGCGCCACCGTCGTCAACGACACCGACGTCAACGGGCTGGCCGCATCGGTGTCACAAGTGTTGAGCTCCAAAGGGTTCGGCACCGGAAAAGTCGGCAACAACGACACCGCACACGTCAAGAGCAGCCAGGTGCAGGCCGCGACGCCCGATGACATGGGTGCTCAGGCGGTCGCCAAGGAACTCGGTGGGTTGCCCGTCGTCGCTAACACGACCGTGCCGCAAGGGTCGGTTCGGGTGGTGCTCAGCAGTGACTACACCGGACCGGGTTCGGGCCTCAGTGACGGTGGCCCCAAGCTGGCGGCGGCATCGCACCCGGACTCCGCGGGGTCCGACACTCCCCCGCCGTCGCCGATCCTGACCGCCGGCAGCGATCACCCGGAGTGCGTCAACTGATCTCGTGCCGCGACGATGCAGAGCGCGAAGCGCGATGAGGAGAAGCGGCACCGAACTGATCTCGTGCCGGCGACGATGCAGAGCGCGAAGCGCGATGAGGAGAAGCGGCACCGGACTGATGTACTGATGCGGTGACGACTCTGAGCGCCGCGATCCTGGATCCGATGCTGCGCGCCGACCCGGTCGGCCCGCGGATCACCTATTACGACGACGCCACCGGCGAGCGCATCGAGGTGTCCGCCGTGACGCTGGCCAACTGGGCGGCCAAGACCGGCAACCTGCTGCGCGACGAGTTGGGAGCCGGGCCGTCGAGTCGCGTCGCGGTGTTGCTTCCGGCCCACTGGCAGACGGCCGCGGTGCTGTTGGGGGCATGGTGGATCGGCGCCGAGGTGCTGCTCGGCCCGGTGACCGACGCCGATGTGGCGTTGTGCACGGTCGAACGACTCGACGAGGCCGACGACACCGGCGCCGGCGAAGTGGCGGTGCTGTCACTGGATGCGTTCGGCCGCCCGGCGCCCGACCTGCCGATCGGCGTCACCGACTACGCGACCGCGGTGCGGGTGCACGGCGATCAGATCATCGCCGAGCCGAACCCGGGTCCGGCATTCGACGGCAGATCGGTCGACCAGGTGCTGGAATCCTGCCACACGCAGTCGGCAGCAACGGGTTTGACGGCGGGCGACCGGGTGCTGTCGACGGCACCCTGGGAGACACCCGACGACGTGGTCCACAATCTGCTGACCGTGCTGGCGGTCGGTGGGTCGCTGGTGTACGTCGCCAACGCCGACCCGGCGACGCTGGCGCGCAAGACCGAGACCGAGAAGGTCACCCGCAACCTCTGACCAGGAGCACCCCGCAGGACAGAGACCAGCAGATCGCCGCGCCCCCGAAAGCATGTTGATATCGCTATATGTCGATGCTACGGTCGACGAAACGCATGACGCCGAGGGAGGACGTTCGACGATGGTGGTGCAAGGCCTGCTGGGCAAAGCAGCTGGGACAGTGGTGACCGGTGTCGTCGGCGTCGGTGCCTACGAACTGTTGCGCAAGGCGCTGAACAAGGCCCCATTGCACGAGGCCGCGGTGTCGGCGACCGAGTGGAGCCTGCGTGGCACCCGACGGGCCGAGGAAGCCGCCGAGTCCGCCCGACTGAAACTGGCCGACGTGGTCGCCGAGGCCCGCGACCGCATCGGCGAGGAGGCACAACCGCCGGCGATCGGCGACCCCGGTCACGATCACGAGCACTGAGCGCGTCGCGACCATGACGACCGATCTACAGGTCGTGTCCGACGCCGCGGGGCGCATGCGGGTCAAAGTGCCGTGGGTGCGCGCCAATTCGCGGCGCGCGGTCGCGGTCGAAGAGGCCGTCGACCGCCAGAACGGCGTCCGGGCGGTGCACGCCTATCCCTACACCGGCTCCGTCGTCGTCTGGTACTCGCCCAAGCGCTGTGACCGCGACGACGTGCTGGCGGCCATCGCCGAGGCCGAACACGTTGCTGCCGAACTCATTCCGGTCCGTACCCCGCGCTCCTCGGACATCCGCAACACCGAGGTCCTGCGGATGGTGATCGGCGGTGCCGCGCTCGCCCTGCTGGGCATCCGCCGCTACGGCTTCAACCGTCCCCCGCTGCTGGGTGCATCCGGCCAGCTGGTCGCGACCGGTGCCACGGTCTTCATGGGTTACCCGTTCCTGCGCGGCGCACTGCGCGCGCTACGGTCGGGACGCGCCGGCACCGATGCGTTGGTGACCGCCGCGACCGTCGCCAGCCTGGTGCTGCGCGAGAACGTCGTCGCCCTCACCGTGCTATGGCTGCTGAACATCGGTGAGTACCTCCAGGATCTGACCCTGCGCCGGACCAGGCGGGCCATCTCGGATCTGTTGCGGGGCACCGCGGATACCGCGTGGGTCCTGATCTCGGACGGCGAACAACAAGGGACCGAGGTCCAGGTGCCCGTCGACACCCTGCAGATCGGCGACGACGTCGTGGTCTACGACCATGTCGCCATCCCGGTCGACGGTGATGTGGTCGACGGCGAGGCCGTCGTCGACCAGTCCGCGATCACCGGCGAGACACTGCCGGTGAGCATCGTCGCCGGCTCGGCCGTGCACGCCGGATCGGTGGTGCTGCGCGGACGACTGGTCATCCGCGCCCGCGCGGTCGGCAACCAGACCACGATCGGGCGCATCATCTCCCGCGTCGAGGAGGCTCAGCACGACCGGGCGCCCATCCAGACCGTCGGCGAGAACTTCTCCCGCCGCTTCGTGCCGATCTCCTTCATCGTCTCCGCGGTCACCCTCGTCCTCACCGGCGATGTCCGGCGCGCCATGACCATGCTGCTGATCGCCTGCCCGTGCGCGGTCGGGCTGTCCACCCCAACGGCGATCAGCGCCGCGATCGGCAACGGCGCACGGCGCGGCATTCTGATCAAAGGCGGCTCGCACCTCGAGCAGGCCGGCCGGGTCGACGCGATCGTCTTCGACAAGACTGGGACGCTGACGGTGGGCCGCCCGGTCGTCACGAATATCATTGCCCTGCATGATGATTGGCAACCGGAGCAGGTGCTCGCGTATGCAGCCAGCTCCGAGTTGCACTCCCGGCACCCGCTGGCCGAGGCGGTGATCCGCTCCACCGAAGAGCGCCGCATCACGATCCCGCCGCACGAGGAGTGCGAGGTGCTGGTCGGCCTGGGCATGCGGACCTGGGCCGACGGCCGGACCCTGCTACTGGGCAGCCCGTCGCTGCTGCGGGCCGAGAACGTCGAGGTCTCCGAGGAGGCCTCCGACTGGGTGGACAAACTGCGCCGCCAGGCGGAGACCCCGCTGCTGCTCGCGGTCGACGAGACGCTGGTCGGGCTGATCAGCCTGCGCGACGAAGTCCGCACCGAAGCACCGGAGGTGCTCAACCAGTTGCGCACAAACGGAATTCGTCGCATCGTGATGCTCACCGGTGATCACCCCGACATCGCGACGGTGGTCGCGGCCGAACTCGGCATCGACGAGTGGCGCGCCGAGGTGATGCCCGAGGACAAGCTCGAAGTGGTGCGCCAACTGCAGGACGAGGGCTACATCGTCGGGATGGTCGGCGACGGCATCAACGACGCGCCGGCGCTGGCCGCGGCCAACATCGGCATCGCGATGGGCCTGGCCGGAACGGATGTCGCCGTCGAAACCGCGGACATCGCACTGGCCAACGACGATCTGCGACGCCTGCTCGACGTCGGTGACCTGGGCGCCCGTGCGGTCGAGGTGATCCGGCAGAACTACGGCATGTCGATCGCCGTCAACGCCGCCGGGCTGCTGATCGGCGCCGGCGGCGCTCTGTCACCGGTGCTCGCGGCGATCCTGCACAACGCGTCATCGGTGGCCGTCGTCGCGAACAGTTCACGGTTGATTCGGTACCGCTTGGACTGAACGCCGCTACGCCCGGCGTCGGCCTCGTACGATGTGCGCTACCGGCGAAAGGCTCGATCGGTGAAAGGACGTTCCCGTGTCATCGACCCCGCTCGACCCGGTTGCCAGCGAACGGCTCTCACACGCCGACAAGGTCTTCACCTCCGACCTGTCGGTCAATGAATTCGCCCTGCTGCACGGAGCCGGCTTCGAGCCACTCGATCTGGTGATGGGCGTCTCGGTGTACCACGTGGGCTACCAGTTCACCGGAATCCGGCAGCAGTCCGAGCTGCCGGTGCTCACCGAGGCGACGTACCGGGCCCGCTGGAATGCGATGGCCCGCATGCAGGCCGAGGCCGACGCGCTGGGCGCCGACGGCGTCGTCGGTGTGCGGCTGGAATGGCGCCAGCACGGTGCCGAGGCCGAGCACCTCGAGTTCATCGCGGTCGGTACCGCGGTGCGCTACACGGCCAAACCCGGGTCCTTCCGGCGCAGCAACGGCCAGGCCTTTTCCAGCCACCTGTCGGGCCAGGACCTGGCCACCCTGCTGCGATCGGGCTGGGCGCCGGTGGCATTCGTGATGGGCAACTGCGTGTTTCACATTGCCGCGCAAGGCTTTCTGCAGACGTTGCGCCAGATGGGCCGCAACATCGAGATGCCGCAGTGGACGCAAGGCAATTACGAGGCACGCGAGTTGGCCATGTCGCGCATGCAAGGCGAAGCCGAGCGCGATGGCGCGCGGGGAGTCGTCGGTGTGCACTTCAACATCCAGAACTACGCCTGGGGTTATCACACGGTGGAGTTCTACGCCGCCGGGACGGCGGTGCGTCGCATCGGCACGGGCGAAACGATCACGCCGCAGTTCGTGCTCGCCATGAACGACTGATGGCGGAATTCGACGCGCAACGCGTGAGCGCCACGGTGACCCGCGCGTTGACCGGCCCGGGCGGAATCGGGTTGATCATCGAGGTTTTCGCCGGATTGCCGGGCGTGACACACACCCCGGCCCGGCGCGGGATGTTCAAGTCGCAGCCGGCGCGGTTGCAGATCGGCGACTGGCGCTACGAGGTGACGCCGGACGGCCGCTTGCTGGCGGCCCACGTCGTGGGCGGCGTCGTGATCGGCGAAGAGGTGTTGCTCGCCGACGCGGTCGGCCCGCATCTGGCCCGTTCCCTCGGCCAACTGGCCGCCCGCCACGGCGCGACGGTCGTCCCCAACATCGACGCAGCGGTGGACGCCCTGAGCGCCGGGGCGGGTTGACCCCTCCGTCGACCCCCGCACGACATGCGATAATCCCCCGGTTGGGCGATGACGACAGAGGAAGCCGGTGCAAGTCCGGCGCGGTCCCGCCACTGTCATCGGGGAGCGACCCTCACCAGCCACGGCCACCCGGCCGGAAGGCGAGGCAAGCAGCGATCCGAGAGCCAGGAGACTCACGTCATCGCGTCCTGCGACCCGGGGCGGTCGACCCCGAGAGAGCTGGCGAGCGTCGATGTCACGCCGTTTCTGGGTGGCGCTCACGGTGAGCGCATGGCTGCCGGTTGCCGCCGCGGCCTGCGGCGCGAGCCCGCATACCAGCGCTCTCCCCCGCCGTGACTGCATCACCGACTATCGGCCCGGCGTCGACTATTTCCCGGACAAATCGACGGTCTTGGATGCCACCAACTTCAGCCTGGCCTACCACGACAGTTACCAGGTCCTGACCGTCAAGCAGTCCTACCCGCACGGCCACCCGGAGTCCTACGTGCTGGTGCGATGCGGCGCGCCCATCCCCGAATTGACCGGCGATCTGGTTGGGGCGCAACGGATTACCATACCGGTCGCCAGCATGTACTCGGCGTCGATCACCCAGTTGGGCATGCTCGGGGAGCTCGGCCGAACCGACGCGGTCACCGGTGTCGCCGCCACCGACGACGTCGTCAATCCCGAACTGCGGCAACGGATCAGCAGCGGGAAGACGGTCGGCTACGCACCCGGCACCCAGGTCGACACCGAGGGTGTCGTCGCCGCCCATCCCGACGTGCTGGTCAGCGGCGGACTCGAGGAGCCGAGCTACCCGAAACTGCGCGACGCCGGCATCAGCGTGCTCGCCGACGCCGAATGGCTGGAAGCGACGCCGCTGGGCCGGGCCGAGTGGATCAAGGTGCTCGCCGCGCTGACCGGGACCGAGAAGAAAGCCGGTCAGATCTATTCGCGGCTGCGTGACGACTACGCCGCGGTGGCCCGCAGATCGGCCGGCGCGCGACCCGTTGACGTGCTGTCCGGCGCCATGTACCAGGGTGTGTGGTCAATGCCGGCCGGCGGCGACTACGCCGGGCGCCTCATCGTCGATGCCGGCGGCAGCTATCCGTGGGCGGGTGACCCCGGCAGCGGGTCGCTGCAGCTGAATTTCGAGTCCGTCTACGCCAAGGCCGGGCAGGCATCGCTGTGGCTGGTCGCCGACGACTGGAAGACCACTGACGACGCGCTGGCCGCCGACTCCCGGTACGGCGAACTCGCCGCCGTCCGAAGCGGTCAGGTCTGGTCGGCGACCAAGGCGGGCAACGACTACTGGGAGCGCGGCCCGGCGCGGCCGGATCTTGTGCTCGCCGATCTGGTGGCGATCCTGCACCCGGACCTCGAGCCGCAGCACGAGTTCACCTTCTACCGAAAGTTGGCCCGCCCGTGACGGCCGTGACGGCGCCGATCTCGTTGCGGCTCAACCGAACCGCGGTGGTCCTGACGGGGCTGGTCGTCGCGGTGGCACTGCTGAGCGTGCTGGGTATCGCGCTGGGCCCGGTGCGGGTGCCGTTGCTCGACACCGCCCGCATCCTGGTGGGCGCCCCACCCTCGGACGCCCGGTGGCAGGTGATCGTGCACGGCATGCGATTGCCCCGCGTGCTCACCGCGATTGCCGCGGGTGCGGGCCTCGGCGTGGCCGGTCTGCAGATGCAGACGTTGTTCCGCAACACCCTTGCCGACCCCTACGTACTGGGCGTCAGTTCGGGCGCCGGCCTGGGCGTGGCGGTGGTGGTGATCGCCACCGGGTCCGGCTTCGCCGCGGGTCTGAGCGACGACCGGGTCGGCGTGACCGCTGCGGCCGCGGCGGGTGCCGCCGCCGTGCTCGCGATCGTCCTGACACTGGCGCACTGGGTGCGCTCGGCGGCGACCCTGCTGCTGATCGGGGTGATGGTGAGCGCCGCCACCACCGCCGTGGTCAGCGTGCTGCTGGTCTACGCCGACCCGCTGCGGGTCCAGCAGTATCTGATGTGGGGTCTGGGCAGTTTCGCCGGCACCAGCTGGGGCGACCTTCGGCTGCTGCTGCCGATCGTCGCGGTCGGGGTGGTCGCGGCCGCGTCGACGCTGCGCGCGCTGAATGCGCTGCTGCTCGGCGAGAACTACGCCCGCACACTGGGAATCGACGTACGCCGGGCCCGGTTGATCACGCTCGCATCGGCGTCGTTGCTGACGGGTGCCACCACCGCGCTCTGCGGGCCGATCGCCTTCCTCGGGCTCGCGGTGCCGCATCTGACCCGCTTCGCCCTCGGCACGTCCGACCACCGGGTGGTGTTGCCGACGGCGGTCCTGATGGGCTCGGCGATCGCGCTGGCCTGCGGCATCGTCAGCCAGGTGCCGGGCAGCGACGCGGTACTCCCGATCAACGCGGTGACCGCCCTGATCGGGGCGCCGATCGTGGTCGCGGTGCTGGTCCGCAGCCGCCGCGGGCTGGGGGTGCCGCAGTGAGCATCCTGCAGTTGCGCGACCTGACGATCGGCTATCGCCGCCGGCGACAAGTCACCACTGTCGCCGCGGAGTTGTCAGCGGTGGCACACGGCGGTGAGCTCACCGTGCTGCTCGGTCCCAACGGGTGCGGAAAGTCGACGCTGATCCGCACCATGTGCGGATTGCAGCCCGCACTGGGCGGACAGGTGTCGCTGGACGGGACGGACCTGGCCGGCGTCGCGGCCGACCGGTTGGCCCGGCGGGTCGCGGTCGTGCTCACCGACCCGGTGGACCCGGGACTGCTGTCGGTCCGTGAACTCACGGCGCTGGGTCGCATCCCGTATCTCGGTGTGACGGGCCGACTCTCGCGCGACGACCACGACATCGTCGCCCAGGCACTGACCGCCGTCGGTGCCGGTCACCTCGCCGAGCGCCCGGCCGCCGACCTGTCCGACGGCGAGCGGCAACGTGTGCTGACCGCCCGCGCGCTGGCTCAGCAGCCGGAGGTGCTGGTGCTCGACGAGCCGACCGCGTTCCTGGACGTGCCGTCGCGTATCGGCCTGATCGCCATGTTGCGCCGGCTGGCCCACGAACAGGGGCTGACGATCGTGCTGTCCACCCATGACCTCGAGCCGGCGCTACGGGAGGCCGATCGGGCGTGGCTACTCGGCCGCGACGGCACCCTGGTCGACACCACGCCCGGCCGGCTCGCCCGGGACGGACAGCTGAATGCCGTATTCGATTGCGAGATAACCCCATCCAGTGACCCGGCGGTAGTCACCGCGCTCGCCGAGCTGAGCGACGTGAGCGGGTATTTCGCCCTGGGCACCGGAGCGTTGGACAGCGGATGGCGGCCGGTCCAGCAGCTCTACGACGACACCGCGCTGCTCGGCGAGGTGGTCGGCCGGATCGCAGCCCGCATGCAGGTCACCGAACAGCGCGTCGCGGCGTCGACATTCTTCCTGGGCTTCGCCGCCCGGCTGTGGTCGATCGGGCTGGGCGCGGCCGCGGGCTACCGGCTGCTCGTCGACCTGCCACCCGACCGGCTGCTGTACCGGGAGAGCGAGGGCCAGATCCAGTTGCACCTCGAGCATCCCGCGACCCGGCAGCGCGACGAGCCGCACACCGCGCTGGCAGACATGGTGCTCGACCGGCACCTGGACCCGCTGGGGGTCGCGCTGCGGCGACTCGGTCCGATCTCGCAGGGACTGCTCCGCGGCAACGCGGCCTCGGCGCTACTGGGCGCCGCGCGGGTCTTCGACCAGAACCGCGCGACGACGTCAGGATGGCAACTGGCTCGACGCATATGCGACGAAAGATTGAGCGCAGCCGTCTCTTTTGACGATAACGGCTACCGCCGAACCAGCTGCTGTTTGTATTACCGCACGCCCGGAGGCGGGCTGTGTGGCGACTGCGCCCTCGACCGGGTGCCGGAAAGGTTGTTGTGTTGATCGACTTCAGTCCCGCGGTCCAGACCACCGAGGACAACGGACGCGAGCAGGTCTGGCCGCTGCCGACCGACGAGAAAAATCTGCTCGCTCTGATCACGCTGTGCTTCGAAGAGTATTGGGACGACATCTGGTTCGGCGTGCTGGTCGAAGGCGCCGCCTGGGAGGTCGCCGCACCCAACCCGCCCAAGCGGATCTCGATGTACGACGGATACGCGACGATCGACTTCGGCCGCTGGCACTTTCACCTGTGCATCGGCGAGCACCGGGACAGCGGTCCCGAGCTCGGCCGGATCCGTCGCTGTGCCCGCGCCGAGATGTACCGCCGCATCGGCAGTGACGGGGCGCCCACCTCGTGGGGCGTGCGACTGTTCAACGGCCGCGACGACCAGCTGATGACGCTGATGCTGCCCGGCCCGTTCCTGACCAACACTCAGCAGATGCGCGACGAGCCCGACTGGACGCAGCTGGAGCTGTGGGACCGTCTGCGGGCGACGTTCCTGGGGTTGGAACCCGATCCACTCGACCGCTCTGGCAAGGGATTTCGGCACGGCTGAGAACGTCAGCAGCAGTCCTCGCCGCGCCAGGATTTGACGCCCTGCCAGATCGCCGCCGCGGCGATGCCGAGGCCGATCGCCGGGTCGAACCACCAGACGCCCGGCCAGATCGCCGCCACGGCCAGACCGACCAGGACGGCCGCGGCCTGCGCGCCGCACAGGTAGTTCTGGGTGCCCTCCCCCGCGGTGGCCGCCGAGCCCAACCGCTCGGCGAGCGAATGCTTGGCCCGGCCCAGGATCGGCATCAGCACCAGCGAGGCAGCGGTCAAGACGATGCCGACGACTGAGGTCTCGGCGTCGTGCCGCTCGAGGAGGTGGTGGACGGATTCCGCGGCGATGTAGGGCGCGGTGAGCCAGAACGACCAGGCGACGCCGACTTGGGCGCGGCGCTCGGCGGTCGCCGACGCCGTCCGCGACCCGGAAAATCGCCACGCCACCATCGCGCTGGCCAGCGCTTCGGGCAGACTGCCCAGCGCCCAACCGGTCAGCGCGATCGAGCCGACCGACAGGCCCTGCCACAGCCCGACCACGCCTTCGGTGAGCATCGCGACCATGCTGACCCAGGCCAGCCGGTACGCCCACTGCGCGCCGCGCTGCCACTGGGCGTCGCGTTCGTGCGCGTGTCCGTGTCCGTGCCCGGTCTCGGCGCAGCAGGCGTCGACGACGAGGCCGGCCTGATCGCTCGTCGAACGGGATTCGGTCACCCAGCGATGTTAGGTCAATGCGCGCCGGGGGCGAACCAGTCCGGCCGTCAAGAAGGCGCCAAGGGACGCTTCAGGGTGCAGACGATGCTCCACTCGAAGTAGAACTCGCCGCCCTTGTCGTAGCCCGCGAAGTGGTGCGAAACCTGGACCCGCTGCACCGAGGAGTTCACCACTTCCCAGCCTTCGGCCCCGTGGGCGTTGAGAGCGCGGTCGGCCTCGTCGATGACGACCTGCAGGGTCGCGTTCGTCACGCTGATGAACGTGGTCTCCCAGCGCGGTGGAGACCAGTTGCCGGCGGACAAGCCTGTCGGGGGCACGGGTGAAGGTGCGCTCATAAGGCGGTACCTTATGCGGCCGCGATCCCAGAAAAGTGAATGGCAACTGGCCGCTGCGTTAAGGAATGTCGCCGAATTGCGGCCTCCCGCCGCAAGGTAACTCCCAGCATCGGATGGCTACCCTGGCTCACATGGCGCGTACCGAGAACGACACCTGGGATCTGGCAACGAGTGTGGGAGCCACCGCCACCATGGTCGCCGCGGGCCGGGGCAGAGCCACCCGGGACGGGCTGATCGACGATCCGTTTGCCGAGCCGCTGGTTCGCGCGGTCGGAGTCGACTTCTTCACCCGCTGGGCGAACGGTGAGATCAGTGGCGACGAGGTCGATATCGCGGGCCACCCGTGGGGCATGCAGCCGATGACCGACCTGCTGGCGGTGCGCACCCGGTTGATCGACCAATTCATCACCGACGCGACGACGTCGGGCATCCGCCAGGTCGTGATCCTGGCTTCCGGCCTCGACGCGCGGGGCTACCGGTTGTCCTGGCCCGCGCAGACGGTGGTGTTCGAGATCGATCAGCAGCAGGTGACGGATTTCAAGACCGCGACGCTGGCTGCGGCCGGGGCCCAGCCGACCGTCGACCTGCGGGCAGTGCCGATCGATCTGCGCGACGACTGGCCGGGGGCGCTGGCACACGCGGGTTTCGACGCCCAATTGCCCACCGCGTGGGTCGCCGAGGGCCTGCTGGCTTTCCTGCCGCCCGACGCCCAGGATCGCTTGCTGGACAACATCACCGAGCTCAGTGCGCCCGGCAGCCGGCTGGTCGTCGAGATCTTTCTGAGTTCACCGGAATCGCTGGAAGTCATGCACGCGTCGTCGGAGAAGTGGTACCAACACGGCCTCGACGCCCGCCTCGACGACCTCTGGTACAGCGGTGAACGCCGCGACGTGGCGCCCTACCTGGACGAACGCGGCTGGCAGACCACCCGGCACCGGTCCAGCCGGCTACTGGCCGACGCCGGACTGCCCGCGCCGGAACGAAATGACGGTCAGACCGAAAACTATTACTGCACCGCAGAACTCGTCGCCGGCTAGCGAGCCAGGACGCACTGCCAGAACCCGACGTCGTGCCAGGCGTCGTGCTTGAAACCCGCCTCGCGAAGGTGTCCGGCGCGCACGAACCCGTGCCGTTCGTGCAACCGCACACTCGGGTCGTTGGGCAACGCGATCACCGCGACCGCGCTGTGAAACCCGTTGATACGCAGTCGGTCCAATAACTCGGTGTAGAGCGCGTCACCGACTCCGCGGCGATGCACGGACTCCTCGATGTAGACGGTGACCTCAGCGGTCCACTGATAGGCCGCGCGTTCGTTCCACGGTCCCGCGTAGGCCGCCCCGACGACACGGCCGTCGATGCCGGCCACCAGCCACGGGAACCGCCCGTGCAGCTTCTCCCATGACGCCCGCACCTCGTCGAGGCTCTGCGGCTCGGTCCGGAAATTGAACACCGACTGCTCGATGTAGTGGTTGACGATCTCGCGGACGCGCACCAGATCGTCGGCGGTCGCGAGCCGGATCCGGGGCGCGTTCACGTCGCCGGCGACCGGTACCCGTCGATGTCCTTGTCTTCGATCGAGCGGGCCAGCAGTTCGCCCTTCGCCGTCAAGGCCAGCCACACCGAGTACATCCACTTCTCGGGATCGTCGTACCGCTTGATGTAGGCGTGCGAGATCTTGTGCAGTGAATGTTCGAGCGAATGATGCCAGGCGGCAAAACGTCTCGCCTTGCCCGCGGGCTCGCCGAGCCGGAACAGCCCCTCGCCCACCCATTCGCTGATCGCGTCCAGCGTCTCGGCCTGCACCTCGTGCGGCGAGGCGGACGAATGGTGGTGCTTGACAAGCCAATCGACCGCATTGAGATCGACCGGACCGCTGAGCGCATTCAGCAAGAGCTGATTGCGCACGGCCTCGCGCGGGTTGCCCGTCATGCGGTCACCGTACAGTTCGGCTTCGCCGCCCGGGACCCGATAGGGATGACGCGCCGACGGTTCGAAAGCGGCATTTGACGTGGTGTGGCAAAATTCCCCCGTTAGGCGATGACGACAGAGGAAGCCGGTGTGAATCCGGCGCGGTCCCGCCACTGTCATCGGGGAGCGACCCTCACCAGCCACGGCCACGGCCGGAAGGCGAGGCAAGCAGCGATCCGAGAGCCAGGAGACTCACGTCATCGCGTCCTGCAACACGGGGCGGTCGACCCCGGGAGCGAGAGTCCCTCATGGCGCTGCGCGCGTTGTCGTTTCCAGATTCCGACGGCCGGCCGTGACCGCGCCGATCTGGATCGCCTCACCCCCGGAAGTGCATTCGACGCTACTGAGTAGCGGCCCGGGTCCGGGCTCCCTGTTGGCGTCTGCGTCGGCGTGGACCGGCTTGAGCACCGAATACTCCGAGGCCGCCGACGAATTGACCGCGGTGCTGAGCGCGGCGCAAGGCGGCTGGGAGGGCCCGAGCGCTGAGAGCTACGCCGCCGCGCACGCGCCGTATCTGGAGTGGCTGCTGCAACAGAGCGTGAACAGCGCCGCGATGGCCGCCGAGCAGGAAACTGCGGCAGCGGCCTACACCGCCGCACTGGCCGCCATGCCTACCCTGGGTGAGCTGGCGGCCAACCACGCCACCCACGCGGTGTTGTCGGCGACCAATTTCTTTGGCATCAACACCATCCCGATCGCGCTGACCGAGGCCGACTACGCGCGGATGTGGGTACAAGCGGCCACCGTGATGGGCACCTACGAGGGCGTCGCGGGAGCGAGCGTCGCCGCCGCGCCGCCGGCCCAACCGGCGCCGACGATCATGAAGGCTGCGGCGGCCGATGCCACCGATCCGACGGCACCGCCGGCCTGGTTCACCCAACTGCAGCAATATCTGGAAGGCCTGTTCCCGCAACCGCCCTATCCGAACACCGGCGACTTCCCGCTCTATCAGCAGCTTTTGGATTTCTTCAACGAGATCGGCTACACCGGCGTCAACGATCCGATCGGAGCGTGGTTGCAGGGTCTGGACCCGTCGTGGTTGCCGCCGATCGGCGTGCCCGGGTCGTGGCTGGCCTTCACCGGCAACCCGTTGAGCTACCTCAACCCGTTCAGCCTCGCCTACGTGCTGTCGGTCCCGCTCGACCCCGGCTCCTACATCGCCTTCACCGGCATGGTCATCGTCGACGACCTGCTGGCGATCGTCTACACCGCCGCGGTCAACCCACAGGCGCTGATCCTGGTCGCGCCGCTGGCGCTGGTGGAGATCGTCGGGTCCACTATCGGCAACACCATCCAGCTGCTGCACTACATCCTGGAGCCGCTGCTCCTGGCGCTGCCCAGCCTGTTGCCGCTGGCGACCTCGTCGCTGCTGCCGTTGGCCGCGGCACCGCTGGGCGCGGCAGGTCTGGCGGGCCTGGCCGGCCTGGCCGGACTGGCGCCCGCCACAGCCCTGCCGGCGCTGACCCCGGCGATCGCGTTGGCTCCGACCCCGCCCCCACCGCCGGCGCCCGCGCCGATGGCCCCCGCCCCGGCCCCGGTGACGGTGGCGCACGCCCCGGTCGCGGCGCCGGCGCCACCTCCTCCGCCGCCCACCCCCGCGGGTCCAACGGGTGTGACGATGCCGGCCTACATGTACATGGTCGGCGATTTGGGCCTCGCCGCTCGGCAGGCCCGCGGCGCCAGCAAGCGCGCCACCAAGACGGCGGTCGACAGCGCCGAAATACCGGCCGCCGCAGCCGCTCTCGAGGACAAGCAGCCGGTGCGGCGGCGACGGCGCGCGCAGGCCACCATGATCGGGCGTGGCTACGAATACATGGACTTGGAGCCGGACGTGACGGCATCCGATCTCGACGGCGGTCGCCTCGGCTTCGCGGGCAGCGCGGCGCGTGCGGACGGCGCCGAACCGGCCGGGCTGGCGACGTTGACCCGCGACCAGTTCGGCGCCGACTCGACCATGCCGATGCTGCCGGGCACCTGGAACCCGGACCTGGACTGAGACCGATCGCGGCCGGTCGCTGTAGCGTGCCCTCATGGTGGATTTTGCGCTGCGCTCGTGCGGACTGCGCGGACACGCGACATTTGCTCCCGATGAACCCAATCTCCGCGAGCGGCTGACGGTCCAGACGCCCGCCGGGGAGGCCTGGCGCTGCCTGCGCTGCGAGACGTTCGTCGTCGGGCCGCCGCGCAATCATGGTCCGGCGAACACCGCGCCGGAGATTCCGCGCGGCCGGTTCCTGCGGGATCGCACCTTGATGCGCCTACTCGCGGTCGAGCGGGCCTTTCGCGGCCTGATGTTCCTTCTGGTCGCGGCCGGGGTGCTGAAATTCAGCGGCTCGCGCGAACGATTGCAACAGGCCTTGGACAGAGACATTCCGCTGCTGAAGCCGCTGGCCAATCAGATCGGCTGGGACCCGGAGCATTCTAAACTCGTCCACCAGATCTCCCATGCCTTCGCGCTGTCGTCGTCGACGCTGCAGTGGATCGCGATCGGTCTGGCCGGCTACGCGCTGATCGAGCTCATCGAGGCAGTCGGACTCTGGCTGATGAAGCGCTGGGGTGAGTACTTCGCGGTGATCGCGACAAGCGTGTTCCTGCCGCTGGAGATCTACGAGGTGACCGAAAAGGTCACCGCGCTCCGGGCTTTCGCGTTGGTCGTCAACATCGTCGCGGTGGTGTGGCTGCTGTGGAGCAAACGGCTGTTCGGCCTCAACGGCGGCGGCAAGGCCTACCGGGAAGACCACGAGGCGGAGAGCCTGCTCAGCGTCGAGAGCGCGGCGGCGAGCCAGACGGCCGCCGCCGCACCGGCGCAGGCGTAGTCGTCGTCAGCGCAGCAGGGCGCGCGACATCACCACCCGCTGAATCTGGTTGGTGCCCTCGTAGATCTGGGTGATCTTGGCGTCGCGCATGTACCGCTCGACCGGGAAGTCGGTGGTGTAGCCGGCGCCACCGAACAGCTGCACGGCGTCGGTGGTGACTTCCATCGCCACGTCGGAGGCGAAGCACTTCGACGCCGCCGAGATGAAGCCCAGGTTCGACTCACCGCGCTCGGCGCGGGCGGCCGCGCTGTAGACCATCAGCCTGGCGGCTTCGACCTTCATCGCCATGTCGGCGAGCATGAACTGCACACCCTGGAAGTCGCTGACCGACTTGCCGAATTGCTTGCGCTCCTTGGTGTATTCGATCGCGGCGTCGACCGCGCCCTGGGCGATACCCACCGCCTGCGCACCGATGGTCGGACGGGTGTGGTCCAGGGTCGCCAGCGCGGTCTTGAAGCCGGTGCCCGGGTCGCCGATCATCCGGTCGCCGGGAATGCGACAGTTCTCGAAGTACAGCTCGGTGGTCGGCGAACCCTTGATGCCGAGCTTCTTCTCCTTCGGGCCGACGGTGAAGCCTTCGTCGTCGATGTGCACGATGAACGACGAGATGCCGTTGGCGCCCTTGTCGGGATCGGTCACGGCCATCACCGTGTACCAGGATGACTTGCCGCCGTTGGTGATCCACGCCTTGGCGCCGTTGAGGATCCAGTCGTCGCCGTCGGCCTTGGCGCGGGTCTTCATCGACGCGGCGTCGCTGCCGGCCTCGCGCTCACTCAGCGCATACGAGGCCATCAGCCCGTCGTTGGCCAGCGTCGGCAGCACCTGCTTCTTCAGTTCGTCGGAGCCGCGCAGGATCAGGCCCATGGTGCCCAGCTTGTTGACCGCGGGGATGAGCGACGCGGACGCATCGACCCGCGCCACTTCCTCGATCACGATGCACGCGGCCACCGAGTCGGCACCCTGACCGTCGTATTCCTCGGGGACGTGGACGGCGTTGAAGCCCGACGCGTTGAGCGCCTTGAGCGCCTCGTCGGGGAAGCGTGACTGCTCGTCGACCTCCGCGGCGTAGGGGGCGATCTCCTTCTCCGCCAGCGCGCGAATCGCCGACCGCAACTCGTTGTGCTCGTCCGGCAGCTGGAACAGATCGAACGACGAATCTCCGGCCCACTGAGCCATTTCCGGCCTCCTCTTTTCTGTCCCGACCGCGGGTGCTACTCGTCGGTAACTTTACCTTGACGCTGCTGCAGAGCCGAATCCTTGGCCAGCACCGACTCCGCCAACTCCTTCTGAAAAGCCACGATCCGGCTGCGCAGGCCGGGTTCGGCCGCGGCCAGGATGCGCACCGCGAGCAGGCCGGCATTGCGGGCTCCGCCGATCGACACGGTGGCCACCGGCACCCCGGCCGGCATCTGCACGATCGACAGCAGCGAGTCCAAACCGTCCAGCTTGGCCAGCGGCACCGGAACGCCGATCACCGGCAGCGGCGTCGCCGCCGCCACCATTCCAGGCAGATGGGCCGCGCCTCCAGCCCCGGCGATGATCACCTCGATGCCGCGATCGGCGGCCTGCTGGGCGTAGTCCAGCATCCGCTGCGGGGTGCGGTGCGCCGAGTACACCCCGACCTCGTGGGCGATGCCGAACTCGGCCAGCGCGTCGGCGGCGTCGGACATCACCGACCAGTCGCTGTCGCTGCCCATGATCACGCCAACGCGCACAGACTCACTCATCTGAATGCGGATCCCATCCGTCGGTCCACTCCGCTTCTGACAACCAGTGTGCCGCGCGCTCGGCACGCTCACGCAGATTCGGCAGTTCGGCCGGGTCGTTGCCGAGCAGGTTGATGTGGCCGATTTTGCGGCCCGGTCGTTCGTCTTTGCCGTAGAGGTGCACCCGGGCGTCGGGCATCCGGGCGAACAGGTGGTGCAGCCGCTCGTCGATCGTCATCTCGGGTGTGTGCGCGGCGCCGAGCACGTTGGCCATCACGGTCAGCGGGGCGATGGCGTCGGTGGCGCCGAGCGGGTAGTCGAGCACCGCCCGCAGATGCTGCTCGAACTGGCTGGTACGCGAGCCGTCCATGGTCCAGTGCCCGGAGTTGTGCGGGCGCATGGCCAGCTCGTTGACCAGCAATTCGCCGTCGACGGTCTCGAACAGCTCGACGGCCAGCACACCCACGACGCCGAGTTCGGCCGCCAGGCCCAGAGCCAGGCGCTGCGCCGCGGCGCCGACGTCGTCGGGCAGATCCGGGGCCGGCGCGATCACCGTCACGCAGATGCCGTCCCGCTGGACCGTCTCGACCACCGGCCAGGCCGCGCCCTGGCCGAACGGCGACCGCGCCACCAACGCCGACAGCTCGCGACGCATCGCGACCTTCTCCTCGACCAGTACCGGTACGCCGGATTCCAAATATTGACCCGCGATGTCGCGGGCCTCGGCCAGGTCCGCGGCCATCCGCACGCCGCGACCGTCGTAGCCACCGCGCGCCGCCTTCACCACGATGGGGCCACCCACCGACCGGGCGAACGCATCCACATCGTCGACCTGCTCGACGACCGCGTAGCGCGGCACCGGGGAGCCGAGGGCATCCAGCCGGCGCCGCATCACCAGCTTGTCCTGCGCGTGCAACAGCGCCTGCGGCGGCGGCGCCACGTTGACGCCCTCGGCGACGAGCTTTTCCAGCAGCTCAGAGGGCACATGCTCGTGGTCGAAGGTCAGGGCCGCGGCGCCGGCGGCGACCCGGCGCAGCGCATCGAGATCGGTGTGCGCGCCGATCACCACATCAGGGCTCACCTGGGCGGCGGGATCGGCGGGGTCGGCGGCCAGCACCCGCAGGCTCTGACCCAGCGCGATGGCCGCCTGGTGGGTCATCCGGGCGAGTTGGCCGCCACCGACCATGGCGACCTTGGGCGAGGAGTTGGGAGTACTCGTCACGGCAGTCAATGGTGTCATGATCCCCAAGCAGGTGTGAACGGGCCGTTTGCGGGCGCTGCCACAGTCACAGAGCACCCTTAACTAGTAATACGTAGACTGCGACATTGTGTCCTTCGCCGATGCCACCATCGCCCGACTGCCGGGGGTTATCCGCCCCTACGCCGAGCGTCATCATGAGCTGATCAAGTTCGCGATCGTCGGCGCGACGACGTTCGTGATCGACTCGGCGATCTTCTACACGCTGAAGCTGACGATTCTGGAGCCCAAGCCGGTGACGGCCAAGGTCATCTCCGGCATCGTCGCGGTCATCGCGTCCTACATCCTGAATCGGGAGTGGAGCTTCCGCGACCGCGGGGGTCGCGAGCGTCACCACGAGGCGCTGCTGTTCTTCGCGTTCAGCGGGGTCGGCGTGGTGTTGAGCATGGCGCCCCTGTGGGTGTCCAGCTACATGCTTAACCTGCGGGTGCCGGCGGTGTCGTTGACCGCGGAGAACATCGCCGACTTCGTCTCGGCCTACGTCATCGGCAACCTGCTGCAGATGGCGTTCCGCTTCTGGGCGTTCCGGCGCTGGGTGTTCCCGGACTCCTCGGCCCGCAGCGGCGACAAGGCGCTGGAATCGGCACTCACCGCCGGCGGTATCGCCGAGGTGTTCGAGGACGTCGAAGCAGGCGGCAACGTCACGCTGATGCGGGCGTGGCGGACCCGTAAGCGGGCGAATCAGCTCGGGGATTCCTCGGAGCCGAGGGTGTCGAAGACTTCGTGATACAGCAGCGCGTGGACCTGCTCCACGCGCGGAATGTCATGGAACTCCAGCGGATCCTGTGACGCCGACTCGATCACCAGGGTGCCGGTGCGCAGTATCCGGTCGATCAACCGGTGGCGGAATTCCACGCTGTTGATCCGGGCCAGCGGGATGTCGATGCCGCTGCGGCTGAGCACCCCGTGCCGATACATCACCCGCCGGTCGGTGATGACGAAATGTGTTGTCAGCCAGTTCAGGAACGGCCAGACCGTCAGCCAACCGATCAGCACCAGCCAGATGGCGCCGATCACCCAGTACACGACCTGCTTGGCGTTGTGGTCCCAGGCGGTGCCGTTGACCACCGCGCAGCCGAACGATGCCGCCCCGCTGCTGAGGATCAGGACGACGACGGGCCAGAACAGCCGCTTCCAATGCGGATGGCGATGCAGCACCACCTGCTCGTCACCGGCCAGCACGTTGTCGGGGTAGCCCACCTGCGGGACTTTAGACGCTGGGACGCAGGTGCGTGATGTCTCCGGCAGATATCGCCACCGTTTCGGCGCCGGTGTCGACGCACAACCGCCCCGTCTCGTCGACGGATCGAGCGACGCCCACTATTTCCCGGTCACCGGGCATGATGGCCCGCACCCGCGAATTGACGGTCAGGCTGTAGCGCTGGTAGTCGGCGACCAGGCCCGGGTCGGCGCCGCCGGCGGTGCGCCAGCCGTCGATACGCCGCGCGAGCTCACGAAGGACGTTTCGCGCCAACGCGTTTCGATCGGTCGCCGACGATCCGAGCATGAGCAGCGAGGTGGCCGCGGGATCCGGGGCTTCGTCGGCGGTCAGCGTCACGTTGAGGCCGAGGCCGACGACGATCGCCGACGCCGGCGCGGACACCTCCGCGAGGATACCGGCCAGCTTGCCGCCCCCGACCAGGACGTCGTTGGGCCACTTCAGGCCGGCCTCGACACCGATGGCGGCCAGCGCGTCCGCGACCGCGACGCCGACAGCCAAGGTCAGCCAGCCCCATCCGGGCCGGGGAACCGAGGCACCGGCCACCCCCACCGACAGCGCCAGTTGCGTCCCCGCCGGCGCCGACCACCGTCTGCCGTGCCGCCCGCGGCCGGCGTTCTGGTATTCGGCGAGCAACACCGTCCCGTCGATGTCGGTGCCGTCTTCGGCACGCGCCAGCAGATCGGCGTTGGTGGAGCCGGTTTCGGCGACGACGTCGAGTCGACGCCACGGCAGGCCGGGCCCGACCAGCCCGTCACGCAGCGCCGTCGCGTCCAGGGGTGCAGCGAGTGAGTCAAGATCCATCAGAGCCCAATGTCGTTGGCCGGAAGGGAATTTCACCGTCGAGCCTACCGGTTTGCGGGCCACCTACCACGCCGCCCAACGCGATCCGGTTACCGCCATCACGTTTGGCCGCATACATCGCTTCATCGGCGCACGCGTAGATGGGATCAAATCCAGCGACGTCGTCGATCCTGCCGACGGCTACCCCGATGCTGGCGGTGGTTTTCGGCGAGCCCGGGGCTTCGATCGCGGCACGGATGTTTTCTGCGATCGCGGCCGCGTCCTGCAGCGACAGCAGGTCGATGGCGACGAACTCCTCACCGCCGGTTCTGGCGACGAATGCCGACGGACCCACCGCGACGCGGATCCGGTCGGCGGTCCGGGTAATCACGGCGTCACCGATCTTGTGACCGTGGACGTCATTGATCTGCTTGAACCGGTCGAGGTCGATGACGAAGGCAGACAGCGGAACCGACGACGATGTCAGCTTGCCGAACTTCCGAGCGAGATAATTCGAGAGCCCGCGACGGTTGGCCAGGTCGGTAAGCGGATCAGTCAGAGACTCCACCGCGTTGTTGCGCACCAGCCAGAAACCGAATTGCACGAACGGGAAGATGCCGACGGTCACCGTCAGCGCGATGATCGCCTTGGAGATCGCCACCTGCACCGAGTCGACCTGATCCGAGAGCGCCAACCACGTCGCCGCCGCCACGATCGTGACCGTTGCAAAGACCACGTGCACGGCGTTGGCACGTGGGCCGAAGAAGAACACCACGAACGCGCCGGTCATCGCGAACAGCGGAGTAGTACTCAAGGCGGCCAGCGGATTTGCGTGGACGGCGGTGGCGAGGGCGATGCCGATGTCGGCCAGCACGAAAAGGACCGCGGACTGTCGGGCGGTAGGCCACCGAAAAAGCCACCAGTAGGCCGCCCATGCGAACGCGCACGCCGTCATCAGAGCGACCACGACACGGCTGATGGCGATCGGCTGGAGTTGCTCGGACCACAGGCACAGCAGCGAGAGCCCCATCAACAGTCCGCCGGTACCGATGATCAACCTCAAGCCAGCGAGATAACCCCGCGGGCCGAGGAACTCGACCACCCACGCGTAGTCGCCCGGTTCGTCCCACCACTCCCGCAGCAAACGCTTGCCCCCCGACGTCACAGCTCCAGCGACTCCGCGTCGACGTCGCTGAGTTCCTGCGGCCGGAACGGAATCTCGTCGGCCGCCTGCCTGGTTTCCGCGTCGTCACCCGGCCCGGCCAGCGCAATCCTGTTGCCGCCGTTGCGCTTCGCGGCGTACATCGTCTCGTCTGCGCAAGCGTGGATCGCCTCGAATGCCGCCATATTCCCGACGTCGCCGGTGGCGACTCCGATGCTGGCGGTGGCCTGCGGCGTCTCCGGCGCCTCGATGGCTGCGCGCATGCTCTCCGCGATACCCGCCGCGGCCTGCAGGGTCAGTTGGTCGAGAACGACGAACTCTTCACCGCCGGTGCGGGCGACGAACGCCGACGGGCCGACCGCGAGTCGGATCTGCTCGGCCGTCCTTGCGATCACCGCGTCGCCGATCTTGTGGCCGTAGATGTCGTTGATGTTCTTGAACCCGTCCAGGTCGATCACGAACACGCACAACGGCTTCGACGACGAGGCCAGCGTGTCCAGTTTGCGGTCCAGATAGTTTGCCAGTCCGCGGCGATTGGCCAGTTCGGTGAGCGGGTCGGTGAGCGACTCGATCGAGTTGCTGCGGATCAGCCAGAAGCCGAACTGCACGAACGGGAAGATGCCGACGGTGATCGTCAACGCGATCACCGCTTTGGCCAGCGCCACCGCCACCGCGTCGGGGCGGTCCGAAAGCGCCAGCCAGGTCGCGGCGGTCACGATGGTCGTCGCCGCGAACGCCATGTGCACGGCGTTGGCCTTCGGCCCGTAGAAGAACACGATGAACGCGCCGGGCATCGCGAACAGTGGGGTCGTGCTCAGCGCCGCCAGCGGCTCGGCGTGCAGGCCGGTGGCGAGGGCGATGCCGATGTCGGCGCCGGCGAACAGCAACGCCGCCTGCCGGGCGGTCGGCCAGGGTCCGAACCACCAGTAGACCGTCCAGCCGACCGAGTTCACCAACATCCAGATGACGACGCCGTGGGTCAGCCAGTGCGGCCGGATCAGGTCCTCCGACCGCAGACAGATCGTCGCGAGCGCGGTGATCACGCCTCCGAATGCCGCGCTGGCCCGCAGCGAACCGATCAGTCCGCGGCGCCGGTAGAACTCGACCACCCAGTTGTAGTCGCCCGGTTCGTCCCACCACTGACGCAGCAGGCCTGTGCTCTCCGACTTCACCGACGTTCCTCCGGCGCTCATCCCACAGGACGGGCGAGCCCGATGGGACAATCAAGGTGACAAGTGACGAAGGTTACCTTTGCTGGCCCCGGGGACCAACAGTCCGCTCCGGAGGACACGCGACAAACCCCAGTGCTGGGTGCGGGCCGTAATTTAAGGGACCGCTAAGATCTGTCACCATGACGAGCACTTCGGAGACTCCGGTCGAGGCACGCGCAGAGCACGAGATCGACATCCACACCACCGCGGGCAAGCTCGCCGAACTGCGCAAGCGCAGCGAGGAGACCCTGCACCCGGTTGGCGAAGCCGCCGTCGAGCGGGTGCACGAAAAGGGCAAACTGACTGCGCGCGAGCGGATCAACGCCCTGCTGGACGAGGGCTCGTTCGTCGAACTCGACGCCCTGGCCCGCCACCGCAGCACCAACTTCGGCCTGGAGAAGAACCGCCCGCTGGGCGATGGTGTCGTCACCGGGTACGGCACGGTCGACGGCCGCGACGTCTGTGTCTTCAGCCAGGACGCCACCGTGTTCGGCGGCAGCCTCGGCGAGGTCTACGGCGAGAAGATCGTCAAGGTCCAGGAGCTCGCCATCAAGACCGGCCGTCCCCTGATCGGCATCAACGATGGCGCCGGGGCGCGCATCCAGGAGGGTGTCGTCTCGCTCGGCCTCTACAGCCGGATCTTCCGCAACAACATCCTGGCCTCCGGCGTGGTCCCGCAGATCTCGCTGATCATGGGCGCTGCGGCCGGCGGCCATGTCTACTCCCCCGCCCTGACCGACTTCGTCGTCATGGTCGACCAGACCAGCCAGATGTTCATCACCGGCCCGGACGTGATCAAGACCGTTACCGGCGAAGACGTGACGATGGAGGAGTTGGGCGGCGCCCACACCCACATGGCCAAGTCGGGCACCGTGCACTACGTCGCCTCGGGTGAGCAGGACGCTCTGGACTATGTCCGCGATCTGCTCAGCTACCTGCCGCCGAACAACTTCACCGATCCGCCGAAGTTCCCGTTCCCCGTGCCCGAGGGTGCGATCGAGGACAACCTGACCGATGAGGACCTCGAGCTCGACACGCTGATTCCGGACTCGCCCAACCAGCCGTACGACATGCACGAGGTGATCCGGCGCATCCTCGACGACGACGAGTTCCTCGAGATCCAGGAGGGCTACGCCGGAAACATCGTCGTCGGCTTCGGGCGCATCGAAGGCCGGCCGGTGGGAATCGTGGCCAACCAGCCCACCCAGTTCGCCGGCTGCCTGGACATCAACGCCTCGGAGAAGGCCGCCCGCTTCGTGCGGACCTGCGACTGCTTCAACATTCCGGTGGTGATGCTGGTCGACGTGCCGGGCTTCCTGCCGGGAACCGGTCAGGAGTACAACGGCATCATCCGGCGCGGCGCCAAGTTGCTGTACGCCTACGGCGAGGCCACCGTTCCGAAGATCACCGTCATCACCCGCAAGGCCTACGGCGGCGCGTACTGCGTGATGGGGTCCAAGGACATGGGTTGCGACGTCAACGTCGCATGGCCGACCGCCCAGATCGCGGTCATGGGTGCTTCCGGCGCGGTCGGCTTCGTCTACCGCCAGCAGCTCAAGGAAGCCGCCGCCAACGGCGACGACGTCGACGCACTGCGGCTGCAGTTGCAGCAGGAGTACGAGGACACCCTGGTCAATCCGTACATCGCCGCCGAGCGCGGCTACGTGGACGCGGTGATTCCGCCGTCGCACACCCGCGGCTACATCGGGACCGCGCTGCGGTTGCTGGAGCGCAAGATCGCTCAGGTGCCGCCGAAGAAGCACGGGAACATTCCACTGTGAGCCGAGTGAGCGGAACGAACGAAGTGAGTGACGGGAACGAGGCGAACGGTCAGGCCACTGTGAGCCGAGTGAGCGGAACGAACGAAGTGAGTGACGGGAACGAGGCGAACGGTCAGGCCACTGTGAGTGGGAAAGAAGCCGCTGTGACGGGCGAAGAGAACGGCCAGGCTCCGGAGGCCCCGCACGGGCCGCACATCCAGGTGCTCAAGGGCAACCCGACCGATGCCGAAGTCGCGGCGCTGGTGGCCGTGCTGGCCGGTGCTTCCGGCGGCGGCGGCGCGCCGGTCGAGCCGGAGTTCTCGCGCTGGGGACTGCCCGTCGACAAATTGCGCTACGCCATTCACAGCTGGCAGCGGATGTCGCTGGTGCAGCGAACGCACATGCGGGGGCGATGACCCGACTCGTCCTGGGTTCGGCGTCCGAAGGCCGGCGACGGGTGCTCCGACAGGCCGGTGTGGAGCCGACGGTCGTGGTGTCCGGGGTCGACGAGGACGCGATCATCGCGGCGTTGGGCACCGATGCCGCTCCGGGCGACGTGGTTCGTCGCCTCGCCGAAGCCAAGGCCGAGCACGTCGTGACGTTGCTCGAAGCCGCCGTTGTCGCCAATTGCGTTGTGATCGGCTGTGATTCGATGCTCTACATCGACGGTCGACTGGTCGGCAAACCCGCGTCGATCGACGCGGCGCGGCGCGAATGGCAATCCATGGGCGGGCGGTCCGGTCAGCTGCACACCGGCCACTGCCTCATCCGGATGGTCGACGGCGAGGCCCGACGCGCCTCCGAATCATTCGTCACCACAGTGCATTTCGCGACGCCCGCGCCGCAGGACCTGGACGCCTACCTGGCCAGCGGCGAATCATTGGGCGTGGCCGGGGCATTCACGCTGGACGGGCTGGGCGGCTGGTTCGTCGACCGGATCGACGGCGATCCGTCCAACGTCATCGGGCTGAGCCTGCCGCACACCCGGGCACTACTGGCTCGGGTCGGGGTGTCGATCGCCGAACTGTGGGCGGCCAACCCGGTCGCTTCGTGAAATCCCGCGAGCGTCAACGGCGCAGCGCCCGAGGCTAACCGGCGGGTAGGCTCGCGGTGTGCCATTACCAGCAGACCCCAGTCCGACGCTGAGCGCCTACGCCCACCCGGAACGGCTGGTCACCTCCGACTGGCTGGCCGGCAACCTGGGCCGGCCCGGACTCGCCATCGTCGAGTCCGACGAGGATGTCCTGCTCTACGACGTCGGCCACATTCCCGGCGCAGTCAAAATCGACTGGCACACCGACCTCAACGACCCGCGGGTCCGGGACTACATCGACGGCCGTCAATTCGCGGAATTGATGGACCGCAAAGGCATTTCACGCGACGACACCGTGGTGATCTACGGCGACAAGAGCAACTGGTGGGCCGCCTACGCACTGTGGGTCTTCACCCTGTTCGGCCATCCGGACGTCCGGTTGCTCAACGGCGGACGCGACCTGTGGGTCCACGACGGGCGCGACACCACGCTCGACGTGCCCAGCCGGAAGTCGTCGGGCTACCCCGTCGTCGAACGCAACGACGCACCGATCCGCGCCTACAAGGACGACGTGCTCGGCGCCCTGGGCACGGGTCCGCTGATCGACGTGCGCTCCCCCGACGAATACACCGGCAAGCGCACCCACATGCCCGACTACCCCGAGGAAGGTGCGCTGCGCGCCGGCCACATTCCCTCGGCGCAATCGATCCCGTGGGCCAAGGCCGCCGACGACAGCGGCCGTTTCCGCAGCCGGGACGAGTTGGAGAAGCTGTACGGCTTCATCGAGCCGGACGACAAGACGATCGTCTACTGCCGCATCGGCGAGCGGTCCAGCCACACCTGGTTCGTGTTGACGCATCTGCTGGGCATTCCCGGCGTGCGCAACTACGACGGTTCCTGGACCGAGTGGGGCAACGCCGTGCGGGTGCCGATCGTGGCCGGCGACGCGCCGGGGGCCGTCCCCGCCTGATGAGCATGCCCGCACCGCTGGCCGAGGTGGTTTCCGACTTCGCCGAAGTTCAAGGCCAGGACAAGCTCACGTTGCTGCTGGAGTTCGCCAACGAGCTGCCGGCGCTGCCCGCCGATCTCGAAGAAGCCGCGATGGAACCGGTGCCGGAGTGTCAGTCGCCGCTGTTCCTGCACGTCGACGCGGGCGACGCCGCTCGGGTGCGGCTGTACTTCAGCGCGCCGGCCGAGGCTCCCACCACCCGGGGTTTCGCGTCGATCCTGGCCGCCGGCCTCGACGAGCAGCCCGCGGCCGACATTCTCGCGGTGCCTGAGGACTTCTACACCGATCTCGGTCTGGCCGAGTTGATCAGCCCGCTACGGCTGCGCGGTATGTCGGCGATGCTGGCACGAATCAAGCGCCGCCTGCGCGAGTCCGCGGAGAAGTAGACACCGGGTCTCGCCTCTCACGGCGCGCCGCTTAAACTTCCCCCGAAACGACTTGTAAGAATTTCTCTTAGACAACACGACGACGTGCGCACCAGGAGGCGAAGTGGCCAGTCACGCCAGCTCGACGATCTCGAAAGTTCTTGTCGCCAACCGCGGTGAGATCGCGGTGCGGGTCATCCGCGCGGCCAAGGACGCGGGACTGCCCAGCGTGGCGGTGTACGCCGAGCCCGACGCCGACGCCCCCCACGTGAAGCTCGCCGACGAGGCGTTCGCGCTCGGCGGCCAGACGTCCGCCGAGTCCTACCTCGACTTCGGCAAGCTGCTGGAGGCCGCGGAGAAGTCCGGCGCCAACGCGATCCACCCGGGGTACGGCTTCCTCTCCGAGAACGCCGATTTCGCGCAGGCGGTGCTCGACGCCGGGCTGATCTGGATCGGGCCCAGCCCGCAGTCGATCCGCGACCTCGGCGACAAGGTCACCGCGCGCCACATCGCCGCCAAGGCGCAGGCACCGCTGGTGCCGGGCACCCCCGACCCGGTCAAGAACGCCGACGAGGTGGTCGCGTTCGCCAAGGAGTACGGCGTTCCGGTCGCCATCAAGGCAGCGTTCGGCGGCGGTGGCCGCGGCATGAAGGTGGCCCGCACCATCGAGGAGATCCCCGAGCTGTTCGAGTCGGCCACCCGCGAGGCCGTCGCGGCTTTCGGTCGCGGCGAGTGCTTCGTCGAGCGCTACCTGGACAAGCCGCGCCACGTCGAGGCCCAGGTGATCGCTGACACGCACGGCAACGTCGTCGTCGCCGGCACCCGCGACTGCTCGCTGCAGCGCCGCTTCCAGAAGCTGGTCGAAGAGGCTCCGGCCCCGTTCCTGACCGACGCGCAGCGCAAGGAGATCCACGAGTCCGCCAAGCGGATCTGCAAGGAAGCCGGGTACTACGGCGCCGGCACGGTCGAATACCTGGTGGGTCAGGACGGGCTGATCTCCTTCCTCGAGGTCAACACCCGCCTGCAGGTCGAGCACCCGGTGACCGAGGAGACCGCGGGCATCGACCTGGTGCTGCAGCAGTTCAAGATCGCCAACGGCGAGAAACTCGACATCACCGAGGACCCGACTCCCCGCGGTCACGCCATCGAGTTCCGGATCAACGGTGAGGACGCCGGTCGCGGATTCCTGCCGGCCCCCGGCCCGGTGACCCGCTACGACATCCCCACCGGGCCCGGTGTGCGGCTGGACTCCGGCGTGGAGGCCGGCTCGGTCATCGGCGGCCAGTTCGACTCCATGCTGTCCAAGCTGATCGTGTACGGCGCCACCCGCGAAGAGGCGCTCGCACGCTCCCGTCGTGCCCTGGCCGAGTTCCACGTGGAGGGCCTGGCCACCGTCATCCCGTTCCACCGTGCCGTGGTGTCCGACCCGGCGTTCATCGGCGACGACAACGGCTTCACCGTGCACACCCGCTGGATCGAGACCGAGTGGGACAACACCATCGAGCCGTTCACCGGCGGAGAGCCCCTCGACGAGGACGACGCGCTGCCGCGGCAGAAGGTCGTCGTCGAGGTCGGCGGCCGGCGGCTGGAAGTGTCGCTGCCGGGCGACCTGGCCCTGTCGGGCGGTGGCGGTCCCGCCACCGACTCCGTCGGCGCCATCCGTAAGAAGCCGAAGCCGCGCAAGCGCGGTGCCGGCGGCGGCGCAGCGGCATCCGGCGACTCGGTGACGGCCCCGATGCAGGGCACCGTGGTGAAGGTGGCTGTCGAAGAGGGACAAGAGGTTTCGACGGGCGACCTGGTGGTGGTTCTGGAGGCGATGAAGATGGAGAACCCGGTCACCGCTCACAAAGACGGTGTGATCACCGGGCTGGCCGTCGAGGCAGGCGCCGCCATCACCCAGGGCACGGTCATCGCCGAGATCAAGTAGCGCGGGTCGTCGGACATCGACCCGATCGAGATCAACGCCGGGCAGTGGTACCTGCGCGGCCTGCGCGCCGACGATCGCGTCGACGACCGTCCAGCGCTGGCGGAGCTGGGTGTCACCGATCCCGAGCACGTGGCACGCAGCGGCGCCGAGTGGGCGGCGGACTCGCGCTACTCGTGGGCGGTCTGCGAGCCCACCACCGGCGAGTTGCTGGCCGAGGTGACGCTGGATCCGACGACCGGAGAGGTCACCGGCCGAGCGCGTCCCGGGCACGACGACGCGGTCACCGCGGCAGCGGAATCGGTGAGCCGGTTCGCCGCGGCAATCGTTGCGCCGAACGGGAATTCGCGCTGAGCGACCCTGGGGCTTCGCGTCTCTGACCAGGCTTCCTTTGAAAGCTCCTGAGATGTTGAATGCCCACAGTGGCCGGAGTAGTGTCTTATTGAGGTTGAGTTTCCAGCCGCATGGAGTAAGCGTTAATCGACGTAAGGGGAGCTCGGTTCTCCCGATCTCTCCTCGCGCGCGGCACCTGATCCGCTTGACGTGATCCACAGACCGCTTAGTCGACTGATGGAGTCAACCTGATGTTCGTTGCACAACCCACCCCTGTCACACCTGTCCGCGGCACCGACGCGGCACTTCCTCCGCCCGCTTGGGAGAATCACTCCGCCCGCTTCACCGCGGAGTGGGACACCGCCCGCGTGGTGATCACCGCTCATGGTGAGCTCGACGCGTCCAACGCCGCGCAGCTGGCCGATTACTTCGACCTCTGCATCGCTCATTCGACTCCGCTGGTGTTGGATCTGAGCGGGCTGAAATTCTTTGGTACTGCTGGCTTTTCGGCGCTGCACCTGATCAATGTCAAGTGCGCCGGTGCAAATCTGCTCTGGGCGATCGTGCCGAACAAGACGGTGTCGCGGCTACTTCGAATCTGCGACCCCGACCACACGCTGCCGCTGATCACGTCAGTCCACACGCTGCCGGAGGCCAACGACGAGGACCCGGGCCAGAACCGGTTATTCCAGCTCGTCCCGTAGTCGCGCGAGCGACTTCGCCAGCAGACGAGACACGTGCATCTGCGAGATGCCGACCCGCTCGGCGATCTGCGTCTGTGTCATCGAGTCGAAGAACCGCAGGACCAGCACGGTTCGTTCGCGTTCCGGTAGTCCTTCCAGCAGCGGGCGAAGTGCCTCGCGGTTCTCGATGCGCTCCAGACCAGTATCGACATCACCGAGCGTGTCGGCGATCGCACGGGCCTCTTCGTCGCCGCTGCCGCCTCCACTGTCGATGGACAGCGTGTTGTAGGAGCTTCCCGCGACCAGACCCTCGATGACCTCGGTGCGGTCCATCTCGAGCTCCTGGGACAGTTCCGAGGCGGTCGGCGCGCGACCCAGCCGCTGTGACAGATCGGCGGTCGCGGTCCCGAGTCGCAGGTGCAGTTCTTTGAGCCGACGCGGAACCTTGACCGACCAGCTGTTGTCCCGGAAGTGCCGGCGGACCTCACCCATGATGGTGGGCACCGCGAACGAGACGAAGTCGGAACCGGTGTCGACGTCGAACCGGGCTACCGCGTTGACCAATCCGACCCGGGCGACCTGCACTAGGTCGTCGCGCGGCTCACCACGGCCCTCGAAGCGGCGGGCGATGTGATCAGCCAACGGCAGGCAGCGCTCGACGATCTTGTCGCGGTGGCGCTGGAATGCGGCCGAACCGGCGTCGAGAGTTGCCAGCTCACGAAACATGTCGGGAACGTCGGCGTATTCATTGGGACGTTTGGGTTTGGAATCGCCGACAGCTCGCGCTGTCACCTCTGGGAGCCCGCCCGTCGGGTAGTCAGCGTGACACCGAAAACGCCGCTGCCGTTCTTGAACGTCTGAACGTCATCGGCCAGCGACGTCAGGACATGCCAGCTGAAGCTGCCGGGCGTCACGACATCCTCAGTGGCGCACGTCGTCGAAGCCTCGACCACCAATTCGTCGGCATGGGGGTCGATCACGATCTCGAGCGTGGCGCCGGGGACCGCCGAGCGGATCAGCCGGGTACACACCTCGTCGACCGCGAGTCGGAGGTCGGCGACCGCGTCGAAGTCCAAGTCTTCGAAGGTGCCGACCGCGCCGACCAGGGTCCGCAACACCGCAAGGTTGTCCAGGGTTGCCGTCACTCGCAACTCGATGGCGCGGTCCCCGCGTTGCTGGTTCTTCGCGGGCTTCGCAGCAACCGTCATCGGGCCTCCAAGCATAGTTTGACCGACATTACCCTCGCGCTCGAGCTGGTTAGTCATGATCGCCGCCGGGTATTACCCGCCCCATGGATCCGAGCGAGCAAGCGGATATCCAACGCACGCGCCGAGTCCGGCGCATCGCGCTGATCTCGGTCATCACGTTGCTCATCCTGGTGTTGATCGCAGTGGGCATTTACGTCGTCGCGTTCGTGATTCTGTCACCCATGTTCGGGTGACCAGCGAACTGCTCTGCCAAATGCACGTTGTGATGAGAACCAGTACCCATTACCGGCGGCGAGCCAAACCAAAGAGCCGGCTGGCTAGCCGGCCAGCACCGGTCCGGCGATCGGCGCGCCCATGGACAGTGTGACCAGCATCAGAACCATCAGCAGCCAGCCGGCGCCCTGCCAGGCCCACCACGTTCCGTGGTCCCGCCAGACGCGGTACGTGCGCACGAACGCCCACACCCCGGCACCCAGCAGGATCACCGGACCGCCGAACGCCAGAAGGGTCAGCTGGGGAGCTCCGCAGGCGGCGGTGTCAACGGACATCGCGCCCTGGCAGGTGCTGGCCCAGAGCGCGGCGACGATAAGATAACCTACGCCGGCCAGCGCGGCCAGCACCGCGTATCGGATGGCGTGATGGACTTCGCTGTCCGCTTGCCCGAGCCGGTCGCCCGTTGAGGGGTCCTGTTGTATCTGCATCGGAGAACCTCTATCGCTGTCCCACGCGCCCACCTGCGCTACACGGATATACCCAGCGCAGAGGCGGTCATAAACCCGCCCGCCACGGGAGTTGCCGGCGTAGCCGGCCGATGAACCGGTGAGACCGCCCGATAATTCGCTGGACGGACGAACGCACTGGTAGACGGGCGACTACAACGTCGCGGCGACCGCGAATCACAGCCTGCGCTGGGCAAAAAGAAGTTTGCACGTGCTTCCCGGGCGTTGACGGCCCACGCATAGCGGCGACCAGTACCATCTGCTCTATGCGAACTCCAAGGCGCCGGTTGTCTCCGGAGGACCGCCGCGCGGAGTTGCTGGCGTTGGGCGCCGAGGTCTTCGGGCAGCGGCCGTACGACGAGGTACGCATCGACGAGATCGCCGAGCGCGCAGGTGTGTCGCGGGCGTTGATGTATCACTACTTCCCCGACAAGCGGGCGTTCTTCGCCGCCGTCGTCAAAGGACAGGCCGACCAGCTTTTCGAAACCACCAACACGCCGCCGACGCCCGGGCAGAACCTGTTCGAGGAGGTGCGGGGCGGCGTACTCGCCTACATGCAGTATCACCAGGAGCATCCCCATGCCGCCTGGGCGGCGTACGTGGGGCTCGGCCGTTCCGATCCGGTCCTGCTCGGCATCGACGACGAGGCCAAAGACCGCCAGATGGAACACATCATGAGCCGCATCGTCGAGGTCGACGGGTCGGGCGGCCAGCTCGAGCCAGACGTCGAGCGCGACCTGCGGATTGTCATCCACGGGTGGCTGGCGTTGACGTTCGAAGTCTGCCGGCAACGCATCATCCACCCGGAGACCGATGCCGGCCTGCTCAGCGACTCCTGCGCCCACTCGCTGCTCGATGCCATCACCCGGGTGAACAACATCCCCGAACAGTTGGCCAAGGCGGTAGCTCCAGACCAGCGTTGACCGGCGGCGATGCCGGTTTGTCGGACCCCGTTGTCATGATGACTGGGTGCACTCTGTGTCCGATCAGCCGCCGACGGGGGCCCTGGCGCGTTTCGGCGTCGTCACCCGCGACTGGTTCGCCGGCACGTTCGCCGCTCCCACCCCGGCCCAGGCCGACGCCTGGACCGCCATCGCCGACGGTCACAACACGTTGGTCATCGCCCCGACCGGTTCGGGTAAGACGCTGGCCGCCTTTCTGTGGGCGATCGACGCCCTGGCCGCCGCTCCCCGCAGCGAGCGCGGGGCCGGCACCCGGGTGCTCTACATCTCGCCGCTCAAGGCGCTCGCCGTCGACGTCGAGCGCAATCTGCGCACCCCGCTGGCCGGCATGGCCCGCGTCGCCGCCCAGCTCGACCTGCCCGCGCCGGAGATCACCGTCGGCCTGCGCTCCGGCGATACACCGCCCGCCCAGCGCCGGCAGCTGATCAGCAATCCGCCAGACGTACTGATCACCACACCCGAGTCGCTGTTCCTGATGTTGACCTCGGCCGCCCGGGAGACCCTTGCCGGCGTGCAGACCGTGATCGTCGACGAGGTGCACGCCATCGCCGGCACCAAACGGGGTGCGCACCTGGCGCTGTCTCTCGAGCGGCTCGACGACATGCTGCCCACACCGGCCCAACGGATCGGGTTGTCGGCGACCGTGCGCCCGGCCGAGGAGGTGGCTCGTTTCCTGTCGGGCAGCTCGCCGACCACCATCGTCTCGCCGCCGGCGGCGAAGACTTTCGAGTTGGCGGTGCAGGTGCCGATCCCCGACATGGCCAACCTCGAGAACGGCAGCATCTGGCCCGACGTCGAGGCGCAGCTGGTCGACCTGGTCGAATCGCACAATTCGACCATCGTGTTCGCCAACTCTCGGCGGCTGGCCGAACGATTGACCGCCCGGCTCAACGAGATACACGCCGAGCGAACGGGCGCCGACGGCCCGGCCGACGCAAACCCGAAAGTCGCCGGCGGCGCTCCGGCCCACGTGTTGGGTAGCGGCCAGACCTACGGCGCTCCGACGATATTGGCCCGCGCGCACCATGGCTCGGTCAGCAAGGAGCAGCGAGCCATCGTCGAAGACGACCTCAAATCCGGTCGGCTGAAAGCGGTGGTGGCGACGTCGAGCCTGGAGTTGGGTATCGACATGGGGGCCGTCGACCTGGTCATCCAGGTGGAGGCGCCACCGTCGGTGGCCAGCGGTCTGCAGCGCATCGGCCGCGCCGGACACCAGGTCGGCGAGATCTCCCGCGGCGTGCTGTTCCCCAAGCACCGCACCGACCTGATCAGCTGCGCGGTGACGGTGCAGCGCATGCTCAGCGGCCAGATCGAGTCGATGCGGGTGCCGACCAACCCGCTCGACATCCTGGCCCAGCACACCGTCGCGGCGTCGGCACTGGAACCGCTGGACGTCGACCGCTGGTTCGACTCGGTGCGGCGCAGCGCGCCGTTCGCGACGTTGCCGCACAGCGCCTTCGAGGCCACCCTCGACCTGCTGTCCGGCAAGTACCCGTCGACCGAATTCGCCGAGTTGCGGCCGCGTCTGGTGTACGACCGCGACAACGGCACCGTCACGGCCCGGCCCGGGGCGCAGCGGCTTGCCGTGACGTCCGGGGGCGCCATCCCGGACCGCGGCCTGTTCACCGTGTACCTGGCCACCGACTCCGAAACCCCCTCCCGGGTCGGCGAACTCGACGAGGAGATGGTCTACGAATCCCGGCCGGGCGATGTCATCGCGCTGGGCGCGACCAGCTGGCGGATCACCGAGATCACGCACGACCGGGTGCTGGTCATACCGGCCCCCGGTGAGCCGGCCCGGCTGCCGTTCTGGCGCGGCGACGATTCCGGGCGGCCCGCGGAGCTCGGCCGCGCTGTCGGTGCGTTCACCGGAGAGTTGGCCGCGCTCGACCGCGGGCCGTTCGAAAGCCGTTGCGCCGAGCTGGGATTCAACTCCTATGCCACCGAAAACCTGTGGCGGCTGCTGGACGACCAGCGCACCGCCACCGCCGTGGTGCCCACCGACGCCACCCTGCTGGTCGAGCGGTTCCGTGACGAGCTCGGCGACTGGCGGGTGATCCTGCACTCCCCCTACGGACTGCGGGTACACGGCCCGCTGGCCCTGGCGGTGAGCCGGCGGTTGCGCGAGCGCTACGGCATCGACGAGAAGCCGACCGCCTCCGACGACGGCATCGTGGTGCGGTTGCCCGACACCGTCTCCGAGTCCGGCGCCGACGCACCGCCGGGTGCTGAGCTGTTCGTCTTCGACGCCGACGAGATCGACCCGATCGTCACCGCCGAGGTCGGCGGCTCGGCGTTGTTCGCCTCCCGGTTCCGCGAATGCGCCGCGCGCGCACTGCTGCTGCCGCGCCGCCACCCCGGCAAGCGGTCGCCGCTGTGGCATCAGCGTCAGCGTGCCGCCCAACTGCTCGACGTCGCGCGCAAGTACCCGGACTTCCCGATCGTGCTGGAGACCGTCCGCGAGTGCCTGCAGGACGTCTACGACGTGCCGACTCTGGCCGGGCTGATGAACGACATCGCCGCCCGCAAGATCCGCCTGGTGGAGACCGAGACCGCGACCCCCTCACCCTTCGCGGTTTCGCTGCTGTTCGGTTACGTCGGGGCGTTCATGTACGAGGGCGACAGCCCGCTGGCCGAGCGCCGCGCGGCGGCGCTGTCGCTGGACCCCACCCTGCTGGCCGAATTGCTGGGCCGGGTCGAGCTGCGCGAACTGCTGGATCCCGACGTCGTCGCGGGCACCGGCCGCCAGCTGCAGCATCTGTCACCCGATCGGGCGGCCCGCGACGCCGAGGCGGTCGCCGACCTGCTGCGGCTGCTCGGCCCGCTGACCGCCGACGAAGTGGCCGCCCGATCCGGCGGTGCCGACGTCGGCGGCTGGCTGGAGGCGCTGTACGCGGCCAAACGCGCGCTGCCGGTGTCCTTCGCCGGCGGCAGTTGGTGGGTGGCCATCGAGGACATCGGCCGGTTGCGCGACGGCGTCGGAGTGGCGGTGCCGGTCGGCGTGCCGGCCAGCTTCACCGAGACGGTCGCCGACCCGCTGGGTGAGCTGCTGAGCCGCTACGCGCGCACCCGGGCGCCGTTCACCACGGCCGACGTGGCGGCTCGATTCGGGCTCGGGCTCCGGGTGGCCGCCGACGTGCTGGGCCGACTGGCCGCCGACGGGAAACTGGTCCGCGGCGAGTTCTCCACCGATGCCGTCGGCGACCAGTGGTGCGACGCAGACGTGTTGCGGATTCTGCGGCGTCGCTCGCTGGCTGCGCTGCGCGCCCAGGTGGAGCCGGTCAGCACCGGCGCCTACGCGCGGTTCCTGCCGGCCTGGCAGGGCGTCGGCGCCGGGTCGGCGTCCAACTCCGGGCTCGACGGGCTGCTGGGGGTGATCGACCAGCTGGCCGGGGTGCCGTTGCCGGCCTCGGCGATCGAATCGCTGGTGTTGGCGCCGCGGGTGCGCGGCTACTCCCCGTCGCTGCTCGACGAGTTACTCGCCTCCGGGGAGGTGATGTGGTCGGGCGCGGGTTCGATCTCCGGCAGCGACGGCTGGGTCGCGTTCCACGCCGCCGACACCGCTCCCCTGACGCTGACCGCCGGATCGGAGATCGAGTTCACCGCGACCCATCGCGCGGTCCTGGACATGCTGTCCGGCGGCGGCGCGTTCTTCTTCCGCCAGCTGGGCCAGGACGGTGTCGGCGAAGCCGAGCTGAGGTCTGCTTTGTGGGAGCTGATCTGGGCCGGCTGGGTCACCGGGGACACGTTCGCGCCGGTGCGCGCAATGCTGTCGGGCGGACCGGGTCGGAAGCGTTCCGCGCCGGCACACCGGCAGGGGCGCACCAAGCGGCCACCGCGGCTGAGTCGGTACAGCGTCGCGCACGCCCAGGCGCGCGCCTCCGACCCGACCGTCGCCGGGCGGTGGTCGGCGCTGCCCGCAGCCGAGCCCGACTCCACCACCCGCGCCCACCATCAGGCGGAGTTGCTGTTGAGCCGGCACGGGGTGCTGACCAGGGGTGCCGTCGGCGCCGAAGGCGTTCCCGGCGGCTTCGCCATGCTCTACAAGGTGCTGACCGCGTTCGAGGACGCCGGCCGATGCCAGCGCGGTTACTTCGTCGAATCCTTGGGCGGCGCCCAATTCGCGGTCGCCTCCACCGTCGACCGGTTGCGCAGCTACCTCGACGGCGTCGATCCCGAACGACCCGACTACCGGGCGGTCGTGCTGGCCGCCGCCGACCCGGCCAACCCCTACGGCGCGGCACTGCCCTGGCCGCAGCGATCGAGCGAGGACGGCGCCGCCCGGCCGGGCCGTAAGGCGGGCGCGCTGGTGGTGCTGGTCGACGGCGAACTCGTGTGGTTCCTCGAACGCGGCGGGAAGTCGTTGCTGAGCTTCGCCGACGACGTCCCGGAGGCCAACCACTCCGCCGCGGTGGCGCTTGCCGAACTGGTCGCCGCCGGACAGGTCAATTCGATTCTCATCGAGCGGATCAACAGTGCACCGGTGTTGGCGCCGGAGGTGCCCGGCACCGTGGCCACCGCCCTGACCGACGCCGGATTTGCCCGGACCCCACGCGGCCTGCGGCTGCGATAGCCCATGCCCGAGGGTGACACCGTGTACCGGACTGCCGAGAAGCTGCGCAAAGCGCTGGTCGGCCACCCGCTGACGCGCTGCGATGTGCGGGTACCCCGCTATGCCACAGTCGATCTGAGCGGCCATGTGGTCGACGAAGTACGCAGCCGCGGTAAGCACCTGTTCATCCGCGTGGGGCCGGCCAGCATCCACTCGCATCTGAAGATGGACGGCAGCTGGAGGATCACGCCGCCGAGTGGACGCGTCGACTATCGGGTTCGGATTCTTCTCGAAGCCAACGATATTCGGGCGCTCGGTATCGACCTGGGCGTACTGCAGATCCTCGAACGCGACCGCGACGACGAGGTCGTCGACCATCTGGGGCCCGATCTGCTCGGTACGGACTGGGACGCAGAAGTGGCGGCCGGCAATCTGATCGCCGACCCGGATCGCCGGATCGCCGAAGCGCTGCTCGACCAGCGGGTGATGGCCGGCATCGGCAACGTCTTCTGCAACGAGTTGTGTTTTGTCAGTGGCCACCTACCCACCGCCCCGGTGAGCACGATCGCCGACCCGCTGCGTCTCGCCATCCGGGCTCGCGACATGTTGTGGGTCAACCGGTTACGCAAGAATCGGTGCATCACCGGTGACGATCGTCCCGGTCGCCGATACTGGGTGTACGGACGCAAAGGCGAACGTTGCCTTCGCTGTGGGACGCCGATCAACTTCGACGACAGCGGCGAGCGGGTAGCGTACTGGTGCCATGCCTGCCAACGCTGAATGCCCAGGGCATGTCCATTCGGTGAACGATCCAGGTTGCCCGCCCCGGCCACAGTGCGCGCTTCAAAAGTCTGGGTGCGGCATGCAATGATCGCTGTCGGCGACTTTGCTCGCTGCGGCAATACTCGCGATTTCTGCTCAGCGGACCGGACGAGAAAGGACGACCTCCCGAGTGCGCCTGCTCAAGCCTGTGCGATCGACCGGCCTGGTCCTGGCGTTGGTGTCGCTCAGCCTCCTGGTGATCACCCCGTCCAGCGCAAACGCCGATTCGGTCGACGCGAGTTTCCTGAATGCGTTGCAGTCCAAGCAGATCAAATTCGCGTCCGGACAGGCCGCCGTGATCGCCGGCCATCAGGTCTGCGACGCCCTCGACGGTGGTCGGCCGTCGGGCGATGTGGCCAACGACGTGATGCAGCAGAGCGGTCTGGACGGCTACCACGCCGGCTTCTTCGTCGGTGTCAGCATCGCCGCGTTCTGCCCTCGACACACCGGAGCCTGACGCCGAACTAGCGGCTTCTGTTCTGCTGCAAACGCGTTCGCGATGCTGCTGAGACTCAACCCGCCGACGGCGGCGGTTTCATCACGTTGCCTTTGAGCTCAGCGCCGATCGAAATGTCCTCGTACTTCTGCGACTTGCGCTTGCGCCACCCGCTGCCGGGCGAGATCGGCGGTGCCATCAGTGGCGGCATCATCGGCATACCCGCGGCCTCACCCGCACCGAGCGGCGTTGCGGCCGAAGCGAGTTGGACCGGCGCTTGCGACGTCGCCAGCAGCGTTCCGGCGCCCGGTGGCGCCATCAGACCGCCCATCGGCACTCCCACACCGGTGGCCGCAGCGGTCGAAGGGGCCGAAAGCCCAGCGGCACCCAGCGCTCCGAGCCCTCCCCCGCCACCGAGGGCTCCCAGTGCGCCGGCAGCGCCGCCGCCGAGGTTGGCCGCAGCACCGCCCAGCGCCTCTTCACCCTCCGAGACACCCTGACCGACCTGGGCACTCACGCCCTGCAACGCCTGGGCTGACTGGCTCTGGGCCAGGTAGCTGAGCAGGTTGATCGGGAAGCCGGACGAGACGAACTGGTTGGCGTAGGTGTTTGCCAGACCGACGTAACCCGCGTTCGGGTCGCCGGCGACCGGGAGCGCATCGGCCGGCGCGGCGGCGGCTGCGGCTTTGGCCGCGGTCGAGGTCCCCGAGTTGGCGGCCGCGGCGGTCTGGGCGTTGGCCTGCGTGGCCTGCGCCGACGGGTTCGTGGTCGACGCCGGCGAGGTGAACTGGGGCAAGGTGGTGGCCTGCGCCGAAGCGGCCTGGTAGCGCGTCATCGCCGCCGCGTTGTTCGCCCACATCTGCTGGTAGTCGGCCTCGGTCGCGGCGATCGCCGGCATGTTCCGGCCGAAGATGTTGGTGGCCAGCAGCTGCGCCAGCCGCGTCCGGTTGGCCAGTACCTGCGCGGTCGGTGTCACCGATGCGCTCGCGGAATTGAACGCGGCCGCCGCCGCCTGAGCCGACCCGGCGACCTGCTGAGCCTGCTGGGAGGTGGTGCGAAGCCAGGCCAGGTACGGCGCGGCCGACTGGAACATCGCCGTCGACGACGGGCCCTGCCAGGTATCGGCCATCGACGCCATCGCGGCCGCGTAGTTGTCCGCGGCCTCTTCCAGGTCGGCGCCGAGTTGACGCCACCCGGCCGCGGCGTCAGCCAGCGATTCCGAACCGGGGCCGGAATGGATCAGCGCCGAGATCACTTCGGGCGGCAGCGTCGTGAAATCCATGATTCGAAAGACTTACTACCCTGGGCAAACGCTGGAAACAGCGGGTTGACTACGGCGCAAAATACTTTCGAACATTGAACCTCGCCGCCTTAGGAAATCGCGTTGATGGAGTTCAGCAGCCGCGGCTTGAACTCGTCGGGAATCGGGATGTAACCGGCCGCTACCAAACCCTTCTGACCTGGACCGATAGAACTCTGCAGGAAGGCCCGCACTGCCTCGCCCACCTTGGGATCGGCGTACTTGGAGCACACGATCTCGTAGGTCGCCAGCACGATCGGGTACGCACCCGGTTGATTCGGCCGGTAGAACGAGATCGTGTCGAGGGCCAGATCGTCGCCCTTCTTGATGAACCACGCCGTGGAAATCGTCTTGCCCACCGAATCCGGGCTGATGCTGACCGGGTCGGGGCCGGCCGAGGTGATGATGCTGGCGGCGTTCAAGTGCTGCGACTGGGCGAACGACCAAGCGAGATAGGTGACCGAGCCTTCGGTGTTCTTCACCTTCTCGGCGGCGCCGTCATTGCCGACAGCACCCTCGCCGACACCCCCGTTGAACTTTCGCCCGGCCGGAAATCCCCAGGTGCCACGGGAAGCGGTGTCGAGGTAACGCTGGAAATTGTCCGTCGTCCCGGACTCGTCTTCGCGGAATACGACGTGGATCGGCTCGTTGGGCAGCTTCACCCCCAGGTTCTGCAGCTGAATTGCGCCGTCGTTCCACATGTTGATCTGGCCGTTGAAGATCTGGGCCGCGGTCAGGCCGTCGAGGTTCAACGACGACACCCCGTTGACGTTGAACGCGATCGCGATCGGGCTGATGACCATGGGCAGGTTCCAGGTGGGCGACCCGCAGCGCTGCTGGGCCCGGTCGTACTCCGCTCGGGTGAGCACCGAGTCGGACCCGGCGAAATCGTTCTGACTCTCCAGGAACTCGTTGATGCCGGCAGTGGAATCGTCGGCGGCGTAGTCCAGCGACTGCCCCGGGCAGGCCTGCGCGAAGGCCTTGACGAACTCGGCCATCGCGTTCTTCTGGGCGGTGGAACCGCTGGCTTTCAGCGCCGGCTTGCCGCCGCAGGTCACCTTGACCGGGGGCGCGGTCGTGCTCGTATCGCCGCCGGCGGCATTGTGGTGACTACCGCACGCCGACAAGACCAGCATGCCGGCCGCCACAACGCTCAGTGCGGCGCTAAATCGGTTGAGCTTCAATCCAATTCCTTCGGATGGTCTTCTGGATTTGATCGCACCGACGATGTGCACGCCACGCTGCCGTGTCGCTCGCATCCATGGGGCATGGTAACAACATTCGCGGGCCGTCATTTGTGGCCGGCTTTTGCCAAACGGGCGGGTTTGACGATTTCAGCCGCCGTTTGCCGCCCGTTCACGATTCATCCGGATGACGCCCGAAGGAACGCACCGCAAAGATTCATCCGTTGTTGACGTGTGCCGCCGACGCCGAAATACGTCCAGCGATTACCATGGAATATCAATAGGCGACATTCCGTTGCAGCTCAGGTGACCTGCGTCGCACAACCCATATGCAATGGGCTTCATCACAAAAACCGAATTATTTGAGCCAATGTCGGCTCCCCAAACGTTTACGAATTGCCCGCCACTTACTAAAGGACGGACCTAGTGGAAACTCTTCAAGACTTTGTCAGCGCACGCTTCGCCGAACTGACCGCAGCAACCGGTCTGACCGATTGGGCGCGCCAGGCGCTCAACGCGGTCACCTCGGCCGCTTCGTCGGTTCGCGGCACCCCCGCCGCTGCCGCCGTGACGGCACGACCCGGCCACATCTTCGTCGGCCACGACCTACCGCTGATCAGCCCCGGCGTCGAGCGGTGCTGAGGTCACGCCGGTAACCGCCGTCGGCTGACGAATTCGCGCTGGATGCCGCTGCGCGGGTCGTCGAATGCGATCCGCTGCGCCAACAGCTGTAGCGGCGTGCCGAAATCGTCGGGCGGCACATCGATCACGTCGGGATACAGCGGATCTCCATAGATCGGGACGCCGAGCGATGCCATGTGCACCCGAAGCTGGTGGGTGCGACCGGTACGCGGCGTCAGCCGGTACAACCCGTCCGCGGACAACAGCTCCACCAGCGTTTCGGCGTTCGCCTCGCCCGACTCCTCGACCGCCTGTAAATGGCCGCGCCGCTTGATGATTCGACTCCGTACTACCTGCGGCAGCCCGATACCGGGGTCCACCGCAGCCCTGGCCAGATAGGTCTTGCGCACCGCACCACGGGCGAACAGCGTCTGATACGCCCCGCGGACCTCGCGTCGCGTCGTGAACAACAGCACCCCGGCGGTCAGCCGGTCCAGCCGGTGCGCCGGGCTCAGCTCGTCGATTCCGAGTTGCCGGCGCAACCGCACCAGCGCCGTCTGCGCGACGTGTCGGCCACGCGGCATGGTGGCCAAGAAGTGCGGCTTGTCGGCGACCACGATGTCCTCGTCCTGGTAGAGCACCGGGATGTCGAATGGAACCTCGACCTCGTCGCGAAGGTCGCGGTAGAGGTACACCACCGCGCCGGTCGGCAACATCGTCGTCTCGTCGACGACCGAGCCGTCCGCGCACAACACTTCGCCGGCAAGCACTTTGACTCGGGCTGGTGCCCCGAATCGCTCGTCCAGCTCGTCGATCACCGATCCGCCGCGCAACCGCAGCTGCGCCGGTCCCAACCCCTCGCGCACCGGCAGCGGGATGGGGCGGCGCATGGGGCTCCTGACAACGACGACGGTTGGCCCACAAGCCTATCCGTTGCGCACGCGCCAGCAGACCGGCCGACGGCTCAGTTCAGCGGCACCGGCTCGAGGATCTCGGCGCGGGCTTCCGGTGCACTGGCCCGCAGCGCGTCGGCCGACTCGTCGTCGGGCTGGGTCTGGGACAACACCTCGGCCTCGACCCGGGCGATGTACGTCTCGACCTCCCGGTCGATGTCGGCATCCGACCAGCCCAGGATCGGTGCGGCGATGTCGGCCACCTCGCGGGCACAGTCGACGCCGCGGTGGGAGTACTCGATGGCGATGCGGGTCCGCCGGGCCAGGATGTCCTCCAGGTGCAGTGCGCCCTCGGCGGCGACCGCGTAAGCCACCTCGACCCGCAGGTAGCCCGGTGCGGCGGCGATCGGGTTCAGCAGGTCGCGCTGCCCGGCCGCCATGGCCAGCACCTCGTCGATCAACGACCCGTAGCGGTCCAGCAGATGCCGCACACGATAGGAATGCAGGCCCTCCATCGCGCCGACGTGCTCGGTCTGGTTGATCAGAGCGAAGTAGCCGTCGGCTCCCAGCAACGGCACCTTCTCGGTGATCGACTGCGCGATTCGTGCTGGAACGTATTGCGCCGCAGCGTCGATGGCGTCGGCGGCCATCACCCGATAGGTGGTGTACTTGCCGCCCGCGATGGCCACCAGCCCGGGGGCCGGCACCGCGACCGCGTGCTCCCGGGACAGCTTGGACGTCTCTTCGCTCTCCCCCGCCAGCAGCGGCCGCAGCCCGGCGTAGACGCCGTCGATGTCGTTGTGGCTCAACGGAGTTGCCAGCACACTGTTGACGGTGCCCAGGATGTAGTCGATGTCGATCTTGGTGGCGGCCGGATGTGCCAGGTCGAGATTCCAGTCCGTGTCGGTGGTTCCGATGATCCAGTGACTGCCCCACGGAATCACGAACATCACCGACTTCTCGGTCCGCAGGATGATCGCGACATCGCTGACGATCCGGTCCCGGGGGACGACGATGTGCACGCCCTTGGAGGCCCGCACCCGAAAACGTCCGCGCTGCTTGGACAATGCCTGGATCTCGTCGGTCCACACCCCGGTCGCGTTCACCACGACGTGTCCACGCACGTCGGTCACCGCGCCGTCTTCGGAGTCGCGCACCCGCACGCCGGTGACCCGGTCACCCTCGCGACGCAGCGACACCACCTGCGTCGACGACCGCACCACAGCACCGTAGTGCGCAGCGGTGCGCACCACCGTCAGGGTGTGCCGGGCGTCGTCGACAACCGTGTCGTAGTAGCGGATTCCGCCGATCAGGGCGCTGCGCTTGAGCCCCGGCGACAACCGCAACGCCCCGGCCCGGGTCAGATGCTTTTGTGCGGGAACCGATTTCGCGCCACCGAGCTGGTCGTAGAGCAGCAGGCCGGCGGCGGTGTACGGACGCTCCCACCACCGCTTGGTCAACGGGTAGAGGAACGGCAGCGGCTTGACCAGATGCGGCGCCAGCGTCGTCAGCGACAACTCACGTTCGTAGAGGGCTTCGCGGACCAGGCCGAATTCGAGCTGTTCGAGGTAGCGCAGCCCGCCGTGGAACATCTTCGACGACCGGCTCGAGGTACCCGAGGCGAAGTCGCGGGCCTCGACCAGGGCGACCTTCAGCCCGCGGGTGGCGGCGTCCAGCGCGGCGCCGGAGCCGACAACCCCGCCGCCGATAACGACGACGTCGAACTGTTCGCTGCCGAGCCGGTCCCAGGCGGACGCGCGTTGTTCGGCCCCCAGGAACGAACTCGGCCTGCTCTGCTCGCTGGCCGGGACGCGAATCGGGTCGCTCACGGCACGGTCTCCTGTCGGTTACTCGTCAGTAGCTTCTTGCTTCCCAGGCTACCTGGGCCATCGCCGAACTCCTCGGCATCGCTACGCTCCGCGTCGTCGCGTCGGCAGGGCGGTCAATCCAGGTCATCGTGCGCCATCAGGCGCCGGGCCGCCTCGGTGATCGAGCCGGACAGCGACGGGTAGACGCTCAGAGTCTGGGCCAGGTGGTTCACCGTCAGCCGGGTCTGTACCGCCATCGCGATCGGCAGGATCAGTTCCGACGCGATCGGTGCCACCACCACACCGCCGATCACCACACCGGTGGCCGGGCGGCAGAACAGCTTGACGAATCCGTGCCGCAGGCCGGACATCTTGGCCCGCGCGTTCGTCCGCAGCGGCAGCATGATGGTGCGCGCCTGCACCGATCCGTCGTCGATGGCCGACTGCGGGACGCCGACGGCGGCGAGTTCGGGCCGGGTGAACACCGCGGCGGCGACCGTGCGGAGCCGGATCGGGGTGACGGCCTCACCGAGGGCGTGCCACATCGCGATCCGGCCCTGCATCGCCGCGACCGAGGCCAGCGGCAGCAGGCCGGTGCAGTCGCCGGCGGCGTAGATGTTGGACACCGAGGTCCGCGAGACCCGGTCGACGGTCAGGTAGTTGCCGCGCCCGAGTTCGATGCCGACCCGGTCCAGACCCAGGCCGTTGGTGTTGGGCACCGAGCCGATCGTCATCAGCGCGTGGCTGCCTTCGACGGTCCGGCCGTCGGCCAGGGTGACCAGCACCCCGTCGTCGGTCCGGGTCACCGAGTCGGCGCGGGCGTTCTTGACCAGCTCGACACCGCGCTCGGAGAAGATCCGCTCGAGTACCGCGGCGGCGTCGGCGTCTTCGTAGGGCAGGATCTGGTCGCGGCTGGCGACCACCGTCACGTCGACGCCCAGCTCGGTGTAGGCGTGCACGAATTCGGCGCCGGTGACTCCGGAGCCGACCACGATCAGATGCTCGGGCAGCGCCTGCAGGTCATAGAGCTGCCGCCACGTCAGGATGCGTTCGCCGTCGGGCCGCGCGGTCGGCAACTCCCGGGGGCTGGCGCCGGTGGCGATCAGCACCACGTCGGCGTCGTAGACGGAGGTCGTGCCGTCCGGGCCGGTGGCCTGGACCCGGTGGGCCGCCAGTCCGCGGCTCGTGTCGACCAGCTCGCCCTTGCCGTGGACGACCTCGACGCCGGCGCTGAGCAGCTGCGCCTTGACGTCCTGCGACTGGTCGGCAGCCAGCCGCTTGACCCGCTGGTGGATCTCGGGCAACGAGATCTTGGCGGCCTCGATGTCGATGTCGAAGCCCAGATGCGGACCGCGCCGCAGTTCGGTGCGCACCCCGGTCGAGGCGATGAAGGTCTTCGACGGCACGCAGTCGAACAGCACCGCCGCGCCGCCGATACCGTCGGAGTCGATGACGGTCACCCGGGCGTCGCGCGCGGCCGCGACCAGCGCCGCCTCGTAACCGGCCGGCCCTCCCCCGATGATCACGATGCGGGTTGCCACGTCCCTCAAACTAGCCTGGCGACGATGCAACCGCGCGTCGGCTGAGGAGGAGCAGGGTAATCGAGCCGCGCGAACCTTGCGGGTATGCGCCGTGCGTGCGGAGGCCGTTTAAGATTTCCCCGTGCCGATATACGCCGCTTACGGCTCGAACATGCATCCCGAGCAAATGCAGCAGCGTGCACCCCACTCGCCGATGGCCGGCACCGGCTGGCTGCACGGCTGGCGGCTGACGTTCGGCGGCGAGGACATCGGCTGGGAGGGTGCGCTGGCCACCGTCGTCGAGGACCCGACGTCGAAGGTCTTCGTCGTGCTCTACGACATGACCACCGCCGACGAGAACACCCTCGATCGCTGGGAAGGCTCCGAGCTCGGCATCCACAAGAAGATCCGCTGCCGGGTGGAACGCCTGTCCTCGGACACGACGACCGACCCGGTGCTGGCGTGGCTCTACGTGGTGGACGCGTGGGAAGGCGGTCTGCCGTCGGCGCGCTACATCGGGGTGATGGCAGACGCCGCTGAAATCGCCGGTGCGCCAAGCGATTACGTGCACAAGATCCGCACCTGCCCGGCCCGCAACGTGGGGCCGGGGCACGGCGGCTAGCGCCGGGGTTCGGCAAGCCTGCGAGCGGTCAGCCCAGCGCTGCGGCCTGCTCGACGATGTTGACCATCAGCCGCAGCCCGATGCCCAGGGCACGCTCGTCGAGGTCGAACGTCGGCTGGTGCAGGTCCAGTTGCGGACCGTGCCCCGACCACACACCGAGCCGGGCCATGGCGCCGGGCACCTCCTCGAGGTACCAGGAGAAGTCTTCCCCGCCGCCGGACTGCTTGGTGTCGGCCAGCGCGTCGGGGCCCAGGGCCTCGATGGCGTGGGTCAGGATGCGTGTCGAGACCTCTTCGTTGACCACCGGCGGCACGCCGCGGTTGTACTGCACGGAGTGCTCGATGTGCAACGGCGCCAGTAGGGCCGTCACGGTCTCCCGGAAAATCGCCTCCATGCCCAGCCAGGCCTCGCGGCTGGCGGTACGGATCGTGCCGGCCAGCGTTCCGGATTGCGGGATCGCGTTGGCGGCCACGCCGGCGTTGACCGCGCCCCACACCATGACGGTGCTGTGGCGCGGGTCGATGCGGCGCGACAACACCCCGGGAACCCCGGTGATCAGCGTGCCGAGGCCGTAGACCAGGTCACCGGTCAGGTGCGGCCGCGAGGTGTGCCCGCCCGGCGATGACAACGTGATCTCGACCATGTCGGCCGCCGAGGTGATCGGGCCCGGCTTCACCGCGATGCTGCCGACCGCCAGCCGCGGATCGCAGTGCAGCGCGAAGATCCGGCTGACCCCGTTCATCGCGCCCGCGGCGATGGTGTCGATCGCACCGCCCGGCATCAGCTCCTCGGCGGGCTGGAAGATCAGCCGGATCCCGATCGGCAGTTCCGGCGCCTGGGCCAGCGCCAGCGCGGTGCCCAGCAGGATCGCGGTGTGCCCGTCATGGCCGCAGGCATGCGCGGCGTTGGGCATCGTGGAGGCATAGGCGGCGCCGGTTCGCTCGGCCATCGGCAGCGCGTCCATGTCGGCGCGCAGCGCGACCCGCGGCTCGCCGTCGCCCAGATCGCACGTCAGCCCGGTCCCGCCAGGCAGCACCTTCGGGTTGAGCCCGGCACCGGCAAGCCGCTCGGCGACGAACTGCGTGGTCGCGAATTCCTGACGGCCGAGCTCCGGGTAGCGGTGGATGTGCCGCCGCCAGCCGATCAGGTCGTCGTGGTGCTCCCCCAGCCACCGGGCCGCGATGTCGGAGAGACTCATGACGCCGCCCGCTGGGCGTGCGCGGCCAGCACCCGGTCGCGTTGCTCGGCCGACTCGGCCAGCCGAACCACCGAGCGCGCCAACATGATTGCGCCGTCGAGCACCGCCTTGTCGGCCGACGGCCCGGCGGCGGCGGCGGCAAAATCAGGCTGATGCAAAGACGCCCCACCGGCCTCGACCGCGACCATCGGATGGATGCCGGGCAGCAGCTGGGTGACATTGCCCATGTCGGTGCTGCCCAGCGGAAGCGCCGCCTCCAGCGCCGCGTCGACCGGCGAACGGCCGAGCCGAGTCATCTCGGCGCGGACGGTGTCGGCCAGCCACGGGTCGGGCTTGAGCGCGTCGTACATCGGCTCGGTGTGCTCGACGTGGAAGTCGCAGCCGGTGGCCACCGCCCCGGCCAGAAAGCAGTCACCCACTTTGGCTTCCAGGTCGGCCAGCGACGAGGCATCGGTGGCCCGCATCGTGTACTGCAGTTCGGTCCGGCCGGGGATGACGTTGGCGACGTGTCCCCCTTTGGTGACGATGCCGTGCACCTGCTGGCCCGGCGCCAGTTGCTGGCGCAGCAACCCGATCGCCACCTGTGCGACGGTGACCGCATCGGCGGCGTTGATGCCCAGATACGGCGCGGCGGATGCGTGAGATTCCTTGCCGCGGTAGGCCACCCGGACCGCGGACAGCGTCAGCGAGCGGGCGGCGGCGATATCCACCGGCCCGGGATGCACCATCACCGACACTGCCACATCGTCGAACACGCCGGCGTCGAGCAGCAACACCTTTCCGCCGCCGAACTCCTCGGCGGGGGTGCCCAGCAACGAGACCCGCAGGCCTAACTCGTCGGCGACATCGGCCAAGGCCAGCGCCGCCCCCACCGCCGATGCGGCAATGATGTTGTGGCCGCAGGCGTGGCCGATCTCGGGCAGGGCGTCGTATTCGGCGCACACGCAGACGGTCAGCGGCCCGCTGCCGTAGTCGGCGCGAAATGCGGTGTCCAGGCCACCGGCCGCCGGGGTGAGCTCGAAACCGCGCTCGGCGACCAAGGTCTGCACCTTGGCGCAGCTGCGGTATTCGGCGAACGCCAGCTCCGGCTCGGCGTGAATCGCGTGCGAGAGCTCGACGAGCTCGGTGCCGCGACGCTGCACCGTGTCATCGACGCGATCCAGCGCGGGGGTCGAGGCCATCGACGCAGTATCTCACCGCCGCTCGAAGCCAGGCACAACGACTAGTGGTGACCACCCGCCACGACCGGCGGCTGCCACTGCGGCGAACGGCCGAGGTGCGCCAGGATGCGGTCGAGGTCGTCCGCCGGCCCGGACGACGGGATCGCCGGGCCAAAGGGCGCGTTGTCGTCGGCGCGGAAGTCACCGTCGGGCACGAAGAGCGCCAGCGGCACCGCTGCCGCCACCACGTCGGCCGGCAGTTCGTAGCGGCGGCCCAGGCTGCGGGCCACGTCCCAGCCGTGCACGACGTAATCGATGTAGTGGAAGCCGACCGCCATCTCCCCCGGGAAGGCCGCGTCGCCGCCCAATTCCGGCAGCACGAACGACGCTTCCAGCACGCCTGCACCGGCGAACGCCTCGATCACGTCGGCAGCGGCCGCGGCGTACGTCCCGGCGGGGTCCGCCGCGACGGCAGTCGTGACGGTGTCGACGTTCCATACCGACGGATCAGCGCCCAGGCCGCGGGCCGCAGCGGCGAAGCCGCGGTGCTGGACGGTCATGTGCGCCAGCAGGTCGCCGAGGTTCCAGCCGACGCAAGGCGTCGCAATGGACAGGTCGTCGGCACGGACGCCTGCGACCACGTCCACCGAGGCCTGCACGGCGATCCGGTGAAAGGGTCGAAGGTCGTTAATAGTAGGCATTCGCATATCGTATGCAGATGCATACGATATGTCCAGCACTATCATCACCGGGTGGCGAGTGGGGCGACGCGACGGGACCTCGCGGAGATGCTGGCGGAGTTCGCTCGCCAGACGGTGGCCGCCGAAATGCCGGTGCTGGAGTCACATGGGCTGTCGATGTGGGGTTACGTCGTGCTCACCGCCCTGGACCGCTCACCGATCCGCACCCAGACGGCGCTCGCCGAGGCCATCGGCGCCGACAAGACCCGGATCATCGCCACTCTCGACGAGCTGCAGCACCGCGGTTACATCGAACGGATGCCTGACCCCGACGACCGGCGCGCACGCCTGCTCGCGATCACCGCATCGGGTCGCACGGTCAAAGACACGGTGCAAGCCGAGATTCAACGCGGTGAGGAACGCTGGCTCGGACCGCTGACGGCCGACGAGCGCGACGTGTTCCTGCGGGTGCTGAACCAACTCAGCCGTCGCGGTGCCGATTAGGCTGCTGGACTGTGTATGACGGCCGGCTCGATTCTGATGCGCTCGCCCGCACGGCGGCGCAGTTCATTGCCGATCACATCGGCTTCGCCGAACACGACGTCGCAATCGTGCTGGGGTCCGGCTGGGCGCCGGCCGTCGCTGCGCTCGGCCGGCCGATCGCGACCGTGCCGATGGCCGCGGTGCCGGGCTTCACCTCGCCGTCGGCCGCCGGCCACACCGGCCAGGTGTTGTCGGTGGACATCGGGCGCCACCGGGCGCTGGTGCTGGCTGGACGCGTGCACGCCTACGAGGGCCTGGATCTGTCGCATGTCGTGCACCCCGTGCGCACCGCCTGCGCGGCCGGCGCCCGCATCGTCGTGCTGACCAACGCCGCCGGCGCCGTGCGTGAGACGTTCGCCGTTGGGCAGCCCGTGCTGATCAGCGACCACCTCAACCTGACCGCGCGGTCACCGCTGGTCGGGGCCCAGTTCGTCGACATGGTCGACGCCTACTCCCCCCGGTTGCGGGAGCTGGCCCGCCAGGTCGACCCGGGTCTGGCCGAAGGCGTGTACGCCGGACTACCCGGACCGCACTTCGAGACGCCCGCCGAGATCCGGATGTTGCGGACGCTGGGCGCCGACCTGGTGGGCATGTCGACCGTGCATGAGACCGTCGCGGCACGGGCCGCCGGCGCGGAGGTGCTCGGCGTCTCGCTGGTCACCAACATGGGGGCCGGAATCACCGGCGAACCACTCAGCCATGTCGAGGTGCTCGAGACCGGAGTCGCGTCGGCCGCCCGGATGGGCGCACTACTGGCCAACGTGGTGGCACGGCTGTAGCGGCGCCACGAGCGCCCCGGCGATGAGGAGGAGCGGCGCCATTAACCCGCAGGACTGGATCGCGCACGACCCCGACCCGCTGACCGCCGCCGAACTCGCCGCCTGCGACGAGGCGGACCTGGCGGCGCGTTTCGCCCGCCCGTTGTCATTCGGCACCGCGGGACTACGCGGTCCGCTGCGCGGCGGCCCGGACGGGATGAACCTCGCGGTGGTGTTGCGCGCCAGCTGGGCGGTGGCGGCGGTGCTCACCGACCGCGGGCTGGCCGGCGGAGGCGTGATCGTGGGCCGCGACGCACGACACGGATCGGCGACCTTCGCCACCGCGACCGCTGAAGTGCTTGCCGCTCAGGGATTTTCGGTGACGCTACTGCCCGATCCGGCACCGACGCCTGTCCTCGCGTACGCGGTGCGGCGAACCGGGGCGGCGGCCGGCATCCAGATCACCGCGTCGCACAATCCGCCCGCCGACAACGGGTACAAGGTGTACCTGGACGGCGGTATCCAGATCGTCACCCCTACCGATCGCGATATCGAAAATGCCATCGCCGCAGCGCCTTTCGCCGACCAGATCGACAGGTCGCCCGTCGAGCCCGCCGGCGCCGAGCTGGTCGAGCACTACATCGAGCGCGCATCGCAGGTGCGCCGCTCGACCTCGGGCCCGGTCCGGGTGGCCCTGACTCCCCTGCACGGGGTGGGCGGCGAGGTGGCAGTGGAAACCCTGCGGCGCGCCGGCTTCGGCGACGTGCACACCGTCGCCGGTCAATTCGCTCCCGACCCGGACTTTCCTACCGTCGGCTTCCCCAACCCGGAAGAACCGGGGGCGACCGACGCGCTGCTGACCCTGGCCGCCGACACCGATGCCGACGTCGCGATCGCACTCGATCCCGATGCCGATCGCTGCGCGGTCGGCATCCCGACGCCGGGCGGTTGGCGAATGCTTTCCGGCGACGAAACCGGCTGGCTGCTCGGCGATTACATCCTGTCGCGGATCGAGACCGCCGGCAGCGTGGTGGCCAGCACCGTGGTGTCCTCACGAATGCTGGCGGCGATCGCCGCGCACCGGGGCGCCCGGCACGTCGAAACCCTGACCGGTTTCAAGTGGCTGGCCCGCGCCGACGACGGTATACCGGGCAGCACCTTGGTATACGCCTACGAGGAGGCCATCGGCCATTGCGTCGACCCGGCGGCGGTCCGTGACAAGGACGGGATCAGCGCCGCGGTGTTGGTGTGCGATCTGGTGGCCACGCTCAAGAGTGAGCGGCGCTCGGTGCTCGATGCACTCGATGACCTGGCGCACCGCTTCGGGGTGCATGCCGGCGCGGCGGTGACGCGTCCGGTCGCCGACGCCGAGGAAGCCACCGCGTTGATGCGCCGGCTGCGGTCCGCGCCACCCGCCGAGGTCGCCGGATTCGCCTCGACCACAACAGATCTGCTGCAGAGTGGCGGAGCGCTGCGGACGGATGCGCTGATCTTCACCGGCGCCGCCGCCGACACGACGGTCCGGGTCGTGGTGCGCCCCTCGGGCACCGAGCCCAAGGTCAAGTTCTACATCGAGGTTCGCTCGGCCGAGCGTCGCCGCGCCACCGCGTTGTGCGATCGGCTGACCGCGGACGTTCGGGCCTGGTGAGCCGCCGCCGCCTAGCGCGGTCCGAACTGGCGGTCGCCGGCGTCGCCGAGGCCCGGCACGATGTAGGCGTCACCGTCGAGGCCGTCGTCGACGGCCGCGGTGAACAGTCGCGCCTGCGGCGCCGCCTTGCCCAGTGCGGCAACACCTTCCGGTGCCGTCACCACACACACCACGGTGATGTCGTCGGCGCCGCGGGCCTGCAGCAGGCCGACGGCATGCGTCATCGAGCCACCGGTGGCCAGCATCGGATCGAGCACGATCACCGGACGGCCAGCCAGGTCGTCGGGTAGTGATTCCAGATACGGCGTGGGCCTTGCGGTTTCCTCGTCACGGGCGACACCGATGAATCCCACCGCGGCTTCCGGGAGCAGCGCATGCGCCCGGTCGACCATGCCCAGCCCGGCCCGTAATACCGCCACCAACAGTGGCGGCGCGGCAAGGCGCGTACCGATGGTCCGCGCCAACGGGGTTCGCAGGGCGACCTTCTCGCGCGGCAGGTCGCGCGTCGCCTCGTAGACCAGCATGAGCGCCAACTCGCTCAGCGCGGTTCGAAACGCCGCGCTGTCGGTCTTCTCGTCGCGCAACGTGGTCAGCCGCACCGCGGCCAACGGATGATCAACGACGTGGACGTCCACGCGAAGTGAGCCTAGACCCCCGCGAATCAGGCGCCGAAGGAGTTGAAGAGGTCGAAGCCGTACCCGACGAGGTCGATCAACGGCTGTGCGGAGATCAGTGGCGAGCCGTCGAAAAGCACGTCCGGAGCCAGCGACGGGATAGTCGCCGACAGCGCGGTCAACTCGGCGAGGAATGCCACATCGAGCTGGTTGGTGAAGTCATAACCCGACAGCAGCGAATCGATGACCGATTGCGACAATTCCGGCTGGCCGAGCGCCGTGAGAATGTCGTTGGTCGGCCCGATAATCGTCTGCGCCGCAGCGTATTGCACGCCCGCCAGCATCTGTAACGGATCCATCTTGAGGAAGAACCCGGCGACACCGGACTCCATCAGTTGACCGTAGGCGTCGACTTGCCAGGGGCCGATCGCGTCCGTGCCGTTGACCCCGACGAAGGGGTCGCCCGGATTGCCGTAGGCCCAGTTGTTCATCAGCGTTGCGTACGGGCTGAAGCTGTCGTAGAAGAAGCGCCCGACGGGCCCACCGTCGTACATGAACGCCAGCGTCGGCAGCGGCGCGGGGATTGCGTAGAAGTTCGTGTCGTCGATCTGGCCGAGATCGATGATGTTGTTGACGTCGAGGTTCACGTCGGCGGTCGGATCCGGGTAGTACGGGTGGACGGTCTGGATGCCGATCAGTGCGTTCGTGACGGCGAACAGGTTGCTGACGTCAGACGGGAAGTTGTTCCAGCCGTCGTACTGGCCGATGTAGACATCGGTGTCGATGCCGCTCGTCGGGGTCGGGTCGAGGTCCAGCGGGATGTTCAGGAATGGAAGGTGCGTGCCGTCGGCGAACTGAAAGCGGTCCAGAATTCCGCTGACCACGTTGTTGGGGTCGCCGAGCAGCGTGACGTGCAGGTTGTCCAGGTCGACGCCCTCGGGGGTGTTGTTGATCAGGTCGTTCATGAACACGGTGGCGACGGTGGCGCTCTGCGAGTAGCCCAGAATCGCGACGTTGTCGCCGTCCTGCAGCGCCGGGATGACGACGTCGTTGAGGTTGGCGACGCCCGCGTTCACCGACTCACCGAAGGTCAGGTCCGGCTGGGTGGGATTGCAGATGATCGGGCAGAACTGCTCGGGGGTTTCCAGGCCCTGGAAGGTATATCCCGCGAGTCCGCCGAGGTAGAGCGACTGGACGCTGCTCAAATAGTCCGAATCGGGAATCGGGTTCCCGGTGCCACCCATGATCCAGCCGATGTTGTCCACCAGCCCGACCTCGGCGATCAGCGACCGCACCCCGGACTGGAACGCCGGCGTCAGAGTCAGCGTGGTGGCGCAGGCAGCTGCCGCGAAAGCAGCCCCGAACGCACGGGTCCGCGCAACGGTCATCGAAGTCCTCCCTGCCCGCGGGTGGCACCCCCGACCCTGCGACGTGGCTGATCGTATGGCCTCGAGATCCCGCTCGACGGCAAATTTATAAAAATTTCTCAGGAACGTGGGGAACGACACCGCCGCGCGCGTCCCCGGACGCCCTCCCGACCGCTCCTATACTCCGGCCATGCAACGCCGACCGGGCCGCCGTGCGAGCCGGAATCCGGTGGTCAGCCTGTTCGGAGTCGTGACCGTCGCGACGGCGCTGATGTCGCTGTCCACCGCTGTTCAACACCCGTTTGATACACCGTTCGACACCCGGGCGGCGGCGGTTCCGACACTCGCGCACGTCGTCATCGTCGTCGAGGAGAACCGGTCGCAGTCCAACATCATCGGCAACAAGGCGGCGCCGTTCATCAACCAGTTGGCGGCGGGCGGCGCGATGATGGCGCAATCCTTCGCCGAAGTGCACCCCAGCGAACCCAATTACTACGCACTTTTTGCCGGCGACACCTTGGTCAAGGACAACCTCTGTCCGGTCAACGCGGGCAACACGCCCAACCTCGGCTCCCAGCTACTCGGCGCCGGGTACACCTTCGTCGGCTTCGCCGAGGACCTGCCCGCGCCCGGCTCGGCGGACTGCCGGGCCGGCAAGTACGCCCGCAAGCATGTGCCGTGGGCGAGCTTCGCCAATATCCCGAGTGCACGGTCGCTGCCGTTCTCGGCGTTTCCAGGCCCGGCGAACTACGCCAGCCTGCCGACCGTCTCGATGGTGATCCCGAACCTCGACAACGACATGCATGACGGCTCGATCGCTCAGGGCGACCAGTGGCTGTACCAGAATCTGTCGCAGTACGCGTTGTGGGCGCGGGCCAACCGAAGCCTGCTGATCCTGACCTGGGACGAGGACGACAACAGCTCCCGCAACCAGATCCCCACCGTGTTCTACGGGGCGGGCATCCGGCCGGGCAGCTACGACGAGCCGATCAGCCACTTCAACGTGCTGTCCACGATCGAGCAGATGTACGGCCTGCCCAAGCTCGGCCTTGCGGCCAGGGCGCCGGCGATCACCGACATCTGGGGTGCCTGACCCCGATCCGCGGGGGCGCGTCGCTATTGTGAGCCGCATGGCTGCTGACCTCGTGCCTATCCGCTTGAGCCTGACCGACGGCGACCGCTACACGGTGTGGGCGCCTCGCTGGCGTGACGCCGGTGACGAGTGGGAGGCGTTCCTGGGCAAGGACGAAGACCTCTACACCTTCGAGTCGGCCGCCGACCTCGTCGCGTTCGTGCGGACCAACTCCGACCACGACCTCGTCGACCACCCCGCGTGGCAGACGCTGACCGAGGCGAACGCCCACAAGCTCGAGCCTGCCGAGGACCGGCAGTTCGACTTGATCGCGGTCGAGGATCTGGTGTCGGACAAGCCGACCGCCGAGTCGGTCGCGACGCTGGCCAACGCGTTGACGATCGTCTCGTCGATCGGGTCCGTCTGCGAGCTGCCCGCGGTGATGAAATTCTTCAACGGCAACCCGACACTGGGCTCGCTGAGCGGCGGCATCGACCACTTCACCGGTAAGGCCGGGCTCAAGCGCTGGCATGTCATCGCCGACGTCGTCGGTCGTGGCTGGGACGACGTGCTCAGCGCTGTCGACGGGATCGTCAGCATCCCCGACGTGGACAGCGCGGTATCGGACGCCGCCGCGGCCGAGTTGGCCGAGCCGTTCGAAGAAGACGAGCCCGCAGTCGAGCCGGAGACCACCGAGGAGTCCGAGCCCGACACGGCGATCGCCGTGGATCCGGCAACCGCCCGCGCGGCCGGCGACGGGGTGGTGCTCGGCGGCGACGAGGACTTCTGGGCGAAGGTCGGCATCGATCCGATCCGGATCATGACCGGCACCAGCACCTTTTACACATTGCGGTGCTACTTCGATGATCGCCCGATCTTCTTGGGCCGCAACGGACGAATCAGCGTGTTCACGTCCGAGCGCGCGCTGGCCCGCTACCTGGCCGACGAGCACGACCACGACCTGTCCGACCTGAGCACCTACGACGACATCCGCACCGCCGCCACGGACGGTTCGCTGCACGTCGACATCACCGACGACAACGTCTACGTGCTCAGTGGACTGGCCGACGATTTCGCCGGCGGCCCGGAGGAGGTCGACCACGAGCAGCTCGACCTCGCGGTTGAATTCCTGCGCGACCTCGGCGAGTACTCCGAGGACCCCACCGTCGAAAAGGCGCTCGACGCCGACGAGCCGCTGGGCAGGCTGGTCGGCTACATCCTCGAACCCGACTCGACGAGCGAGCCGACTCCCCCGTACGCCGATGCGGTGGCGGCGTGGGAGGACCTGGTGCAATTCGTCGAGTCGCGGCTGCGGCGCGAATAGCGCCGCAAGCCTGCGACGACTGGTGTGCGAGAGTCGCGGCTGCGGCGCGAATAGCGCCGCAAGCCTGCGACGACTGGTGTGCGAGAGTCGCGGCTGCGGCGCGAGTAGCGGCTGCGGCTAGCGGCTGCGGCTAGCGGCTGCGGCGCGAGCAGCGGCTCAGGATCCGGGGAAGTTCACGTCCTTGGTCACGGCCTTCCATTCCTCGATCGACGCCGACGTCGCGGCGATCTTGTCGCGCATCGCCTTGAGGACATCGCGGCCCAACAGCAGCCGTAGCGGCGGGTCGTCGAGCCCGGTCACCATCAGCACCGCCTCGGCGACCTTCTTCGGATCGCCGGGCAGGTGGTCGGCGAACTGTTTGATGAGGTCTTTGCGGGCCGCCACGTCGGTGTAATCCGCGATGGGAGTGGCTGATTCCTTCATCGAGCGGGTTGCCCAGTCGGTGCGGAATGCGCCCGGCTCGATGGCGGTGACCTTGATGCCCAGCGGCCGAACCTCGGTCGCCAGCGCCTCGGTCACCGCCTCGAGGGCGAACTTGGTCGACGAGTAGTACGCATTCGGCGGGTTGGCCACCAGTCCCGTCATCGACGAGATGTTCACGATGTGGCCCGAACCCCGCGCCCGCATGGCCGGCAACACCGCCTTGATCATGTTCACCGCACCGAAGTAGTTGACGTCGAACAGCTTTCGGACCTCGTCGTCCTCACCTTCTTCGACCGCAGCCAGGTAGCCGTGCCCGGCATTGTTGACCAGTACGTCGACACCGCCGAACGTCGTCTCGGCCGCCGACACCGCATCGGCGATCTGGCCGGTGTCGGTGACATCGAGCGCGACGGCCAGTGCGCGGTCACCGAATTCGTCGGCGAAATCCTGCACCGCGGCGGACCGGCGCGCGGTCACCACGGCGCTGTGGCCGGCCGCCAAGACCGCGTGGGCGATCTCGCGACCGAAGCCGGTGGAGCATCCGGTGATCAGCCAGCGTGACATGTCAGGCCGTCCCTTCCGGTAGCCGCCGCAGATACGCCGCACGCCGCTCGGCGAGCTCGGCCCTGCGTTGCTCGGGCGTCACCCGAGGCAGGTCCGGCACTTCGGTGTCGAGCCGGTCCAGCTTGACCACCCTGCCGTGAGCGCCGAGGTCTTCCCGGGGACCGGCCTCGCCGAACTCGGCCATCCGCAGCGTCAGGATGGCTTCGGGTAGACCGTCGGAGTCGATCCAGTTGACCACTCCGGGATCGCTCGGCGCGATGACGTAGGTGTAGCTGCCGTCGCCGTTGGCGACCGATTGGGCCTTGTTCAGACTGCCGGTGCGGTCGACGATGTCCAGCGTGGTGCCCCAGATGTTGCTCAGCGGCACGGTGAAATATCCGGCGCCACCGTCATGTACGTCGACGACGAACGCCTCGTCCGGCGCGAGCTCGAAGCGGCCCATGACGTAAACCTGATTGCGCATCGCGCCGACCTTGTCGGCCGACCAAGCGAGGTTGAAGTGGTTGGGCGGCATCTTGTACACGCCGTGGCTGAGCTTGCCGGTGAAATTGGCGAAGTAGTCCATCATCGCCGCCGTCGCCTCGGCCTGCTCGTCCGACGTCCGCGCCGGCGTCCCGGGTGACCCGCCGAGGCGTTGCACCTCAAAGTGATTGGGATCGTCGCGGCCCCAGTCCAACAGCACGTCGCGGATGTAGAACTCGTGCGCCGACGGGGTGCTCTGCACATGGTTGGGCCGGCCGTTGGCGGCGTCCGAGTCGACCGTGATGGTGAAGCTGCCATCGGAATCCACCTGCATGGTGCGACCATTCAGCACATCCACGGTTCCCATGTGGGCATCCCAGAGCGTGAAGTAATTCTCCGTCATCCGGTGCTCACCGACGCGGCCGTGGATCTCGTAGCGCTCGTCCCCCGATATCGGGATCACCCGGTACACGCTGTCGGGATTGTCGATGCCCCAACGGGATCCGGGAATTCGTCGGCCGTCCACGGGATGGGCCAGCCGCGTGATGCAGCTGACCTTGGGCCGTAACTTGTCCTGGTTGGACGACCAGATCGCCGCCGAGAACATCACCTCGGCGAACGCGTCCTCGAAGCGTTCCCGCATGGCCGGCGACGCTTTCGCCCGTCCCAGCCAGGTCTCGGCCACCGACTCGTACGCGGCTTTGACGACGGGGTGCTCGATCAGTTCGAGCGCCGCCAATTCCTGTTCGTGCTGAGCCGCCGTCGCGACGGGGTCCGATGCCATGACTCTCCTCATTTCCCGACGTACTGGTCAAAACGCTTGTTGTATTGGGTGAACCGTTCGTCAACCTGCTCGCGGCGCAGGCCGTAATCCTCCAGGCCGTACGGCGGGCGCGCCGCTTCGCGCGGCCGTTCTTCGAGCCAACGCCGCATCGCCGCCTCGGCCTCGACGGCAAGCGGCAGTCCGATGGCGTCGTAGACCCGGGCCACCTGGCCGATCGGGTCGGCTACCGCGTCCTCGAAGGCGATGTCGGTGACCCGCTCCGGCTCTGCGCCGGTTTCGCTTGCCCAGGCGTCCCGGGTCGCCATCGCTCGGTCGTTCGTCCAGCCCATCCGCTGCAACCACTGCGCGCCGACCCGGTCGACATCGACGGTGTCGGCATGCATCGCGTGCAGCGTCGCATTCAGGCTGGCCCCCGACGCGATCGTGGCACACGGGTCGCGATGCATGTGCACGACGTGCAGGTCGCCGAACTGGGCCCGCAACTGGTCGAGATAGCCGAGATGGGCCGGCGATTTGAGTACCCAGCGCCGGGCCAGCACCCCGGTCTGCCGCTTCTGCCACTGCAGGAACTGCAGCATGCGGTGCAGGTAGGTGTAGGCGGGCCCGAAATCCTGTGCGTCCAGCCAGGATCGGTAGTTCGGCAAGTGCGCGCCGGATTCCGGGACATGCGACAAGAACGCATCGGCCAGGAAGACGATCTCCTCTTCGGCCTCCCGCGCATACATCGGATGGATGGCGAACAAGTCGGGCGCCAACTCGCGGGACTTCGCCTCGCGTCCTTCGCTCACTGCGATCCTTGGATCGCTGACACCGGGAACGACGAACGGGTAGTCCAGTTTGGGCGCCGCTTCGACGACTTCCCAGCCGTAAGCGCAGTGGAAACGCGGATCGGCGGCCAATAGCCGTTGCAACAGCGTGGTTCCGCTGCGCATCATCCCCACCACGACGACCGGCGCGACCACGCGCTCCGCGAGGATCTCCGGGTGTCGACGGATCCACTCCTGGGCGCGCAGTCGCATCCGAAGGCTGTGCACGATGCCGGCGCGCAGGATGAGCACTCCGATGGCGTTGAGGTCGGCCGTCGCATAGTCGGCCAGCAAGGCCTCCAGCGGGCGCTCGAATTCGCCTGGCCCCCAGTCACTCAGCGATTCCTTGCGCTGCGCGTCGGCAAGGACGGCCGCCAGATCGAATGGTTCCACGCGATCAGAACTTCAGATGGTGGCTGACATCGCCGAGCTGGTCGACGAACATGATCCGGCTGTCGAACCACCAGACGCCGTCCAGCCGGTGGAAGGTGTCTTTGTAGTGGCCGGTCACGATCACCTGCAACGGCAGGTCGGGCGTGGCCTGCGTGACGCAGTAGTAGGACCTGCTGCGGGCGGCGCCCTGCGTCTCGTCGATGTCGAGTTGAACGTTGCTCGTCTGGTGCCTGGTCTTAGGGGTGCCGTCCTCGTAAATCCGGGTGGCCATGTCGTACATCCGCCGGACACCCTCGGCTCCTTCGAACACCGTCTCCGGCGGCCCGTTCTCGACTCCGCAGATGCGACCGTGCGCGAACAGCCCTGCCACGCCGTCCAAGTCACCGGCATCGAGGAGCTCGGCATAGTGGTAGATCAGATTGGTGATTTCCCGCCCGCTGTCACTCACGTCGCTGGGCGCCCACGTCGGACCACCCTGAAATCCTGGCAGAACCGATCCGAGTCGCAGGCGTTTTGGGCCGAATCGAGCGGTACGTTTCCACCCATGGGTGAACTGGACAACTCCGTTGCGGTCATCACGGGTGCCGCCCGCGGCCAGGGGCGCAGCCACGCCGTCGCCCTGGCCGAGCAGGGGGCCGACATCATCGCCGTCGACATCTGCGCCGATGTCGAGACGATTCCCTACCCGCTGGCCACCACAGCCGATCTCGACACCACCGCCGAGCTGGTCCGGGCCACCGGGCGCAGAGCGGTGCCCGTGATCGCCGACGTCCGCGATCTCTCCGCGCTGGAGGCCGGCGTGCAGACGGGCATCAACGAGGTCGGTGAGATCGACATCGTCATCGCCAACGCGGGGGTCGTGGCCATCGGCGACACCCAGACGAGTGCCGAACCGCTCTTCGACACGATCGTCGACACCAACCTCAAAGGCGTGTGGCACACGTTGGTGGCGACGGTGCCCTCGATCGTCCGCCGGGGCACGGGCGGGTCGATCGTTCTGGTCAGCTCGTCGCAAGGCCTGGTGGGCCGTGGCGGTGACGGCAGCACCGCGATGTTCGCCTACGCCGCCTCCAAGCACGGCGTGGTGGGCCTGATGCGTTCAGCCGCAAACGCTTACGCGCCGCACAAGATTCGGGTCAACTCCGTACACCCCAGCGGTGTCGCGACGCCGATGATCCTCAACGACTTCGTGATCAACCGGATGATGGCGAACCCCAATCCGGCCGTCTCGCAGATGCTGCTGCCCGATGTGCCACTCGTCGAGCCGCAGGATGTCACCGACGCGGTGCTGTGGCTGGTCAGCCCGAGAGCGCGCTATGTGACGGGGGTGGCGGTTCCGGTCGATGCCGGCCACGTCGTCATGTAGCCGGGCTAGCCGACGAGCACCGCGTAACGCGGTTTGATCACCTCGTCGATGAGGGCCAGCCGCTCGTCGAACGGGATGAACGCCGACTTCATCGCGTTGACCGTGAACCGCAGCAGATCGCTCCACCCGTAATCGAAAGCGTCGACGAGCAGCGCCATTTCGCGCGTCATTGTCGTGTCACTCATCAGCCGGTTGTCGGTGTTGACGGTGACCCGGAACCGGGTCCGCGCCAGCAGCGCGAACGGATGCTCGGCGATGCTGGCGACCGCCCCGGTCTGCACGTTGGAGCTAGGACACATCTCGAGCGGAATCCGCTTGTCCCGCAGGATCGATGCGAGCCTGCCGAGTCGGACCTCGCCGTCGTCCGCGACGTCGATGTCGTCGACGATCCGCACGCCGTGGCCCAACCGGTCGGCACCGCAGAACGCGATCGCCTCCTGGATGGACGGCAGTCCGAACGCCTCACCCGCATGAATGGTGAAGCGTGCGTTGTTGTTTCGCATGTATTCGAAGGCGTCGAGGTGTCGGGTCGGAGGATAACCGGCCTCGGCGCCCGCAATGTCGAATCCGACCACACCTTTGTCGCGGAATCGGATCGCCAGCTCGGCGATCTCGCGGGACAACGCGGCATGCCGCATCGCGGTCACCAGGCAGCGCACCACGATCGGACGCCCGGCTGCGGCTGCTGCTTTCTCCCCGTCGGCGAAACCGGACAGCACCGCATCGACCACCTCGTCGAACGAGAGACCCCGGTTGATGTGCAGCTCGGGAGCGAACCGCACCTCGGCGTAGACCACCGCGTCGGCTGCCAGGTCTTCCACGCATTCGACCGCCACCCGGTGCAGCGACTCCGGCGTCTGCATCACCGCGACCGTGTGCGAGAACGGTTCGAGGTAGCGCTCCAGCGACCCACTGTGCGACGCGGTGCGAAACCACTGCGCCAGCTCGTCGATGTCGGTGGTGGGCAACTCGTCGTAGCCGATCTGACCGGCGATGTCGAGCACGGTCGACGGGCGGAGGCCACCGTCGAGATGATCGTGCAACAGCGCCTTCGGCGCTTGCTTGATCGTCTCGGCATTCAGCGGCGTCGTCATGGCGTGATCCGATCGATGATCAGCGGGCGACCGACCGGGGACGTGTCGCCGACGGTGTAGCCCGCGTCCAACTCGGCCATCGCGCTCGGAAAGCGGTCCGGCGTATCGGTGTAGAGGGTGAACAACGTGTCGCCGGCCGACACCGGACTGCCCGGGCGGCGGTGGATCTGGATACCGGCACCGGCCTGGACCTGTTCGCCCGGGCGGGATCGGCCCGCGCCGAGCCGCCAGACTGCGAGCCCCACTGCCATTGCGTCGATGTCACCCATTGTGCCGTTCCGGTTCGTGGTGACGGTTTCGGAGTACTTACCAACCGGCAACGGTACGGACAAGTCGCCGCCCTGCGCCGCGATCAGCGCGCGAAACCGGTCCATCGCCGTCCCGTCCCGCAGCGTCTGCTCCGGATCGCGGCGGTCGATGCCGGCCAGTTCGAGCATCTCGCGGGCCAGTCCGACGGTGAGGCCCACCACGTCGGGCGGCCCGCCACCGGCCAACACCTCCAGCGACTCGGCGACCTCGAGCGCATTACCGACGGCCGCACCGAGCGGCCGGTTCATGTCGGTCAGCACCGCGCAGGTCGGCAGCCCGTGTTCGGCCCCCAGCGCCACCATGGTCTCGGCGAGTTCACGACATCGCGATTCCGAGCGCATCAACGCCCCGGACCCGACCTTGACGTCCAGCACCAGAGCGCCGGTTCCCTCGGCGATCTTCTTGCTCATCACCGAGCTGGCGATCAACGGGAGCGACTCGACGGTGGCGGTGATGTCGCGCAGCGCATAGAGTTTCGCGTCGGCGGGTGCCAGCTGCCCGGCCGCGAAGATTGCCGCTCCGACATCGCAGAGTTGTTGGCGCACTTGTTGATACGTGATCGATCCAGAGAAGCCTGCGATCGACTCCAGCTTGTCGAGGGTGCCCCCGGTGTGCCCCAGACCGCGACCGGACGCCTGCGGCACCACCCCGCCGCACGCCGCGATCACCGCGACCAGCGGGAGTGTGATCTTGTCGCCCACCCCTCCGGTGGAGTGTTTGTCGACGGTGCGCACCGGCTGGCCGTCCCGTCGGAGGTCGCTGAAGTCGAACCGCTCGCCGGACCCCACCATGGCCGCGGTCCAGCGCGCGATTTCGCCGTAGTCCATGCCGCGCAGGAACACCGCCATCAGCAGCGCCGACATCTGCTCGTCGGCCACCTGCCCCCGGGTGTAGGCGTCGATGACCCAGTCGATCGCGGCATCGGACAACCGTTCTCCGTCGCGCTTGGTTCGGATCACCGTCGGCGCATCGAAAGTCATCGGCGCGGCCCCTCGATCCCGGCCGAGCCGGCATCGTCGTCGCCGGCGAACATCACGTGTGCCGCCCGTAGGCGACAAGGTCCTGCGGGCCAAAGGCTTCCGGCAACAGGTCTCCTAGTCGCCGCGGCGCGTCGGGATGGTCGATCAGCAGATCCGGTCCGCCGTGCTCCAGCAACACCTGCCGGCACCGGCCGCACGGCATCAGCGTCGCTCCCCTGCCGTCGACGCAGGCCAGCGCGACCAATTCGCCGCCACCGCTGGAGTGCAGAGCGCACACCACCGCGCACTCCGCGCAGAGACCCAGGCCATATGAGACATTCTCCACATTGCAACCGGTGACGATCCGGCCGTCGTCCACCAGCGCGGCAGCGCCCACCGGGAAGCCGGAGTACGGCGCGTATGCGCCGCCAGCTGCTTCAATCGCCCTGTCGCGCAGCAGCTTCCACTCGATAGCGTCAACCACGGCGGCAGCTTCGCACGTCATTGCCATGCATCGGAGAACTCCGTCCTCTGTTGGCTAATTCACATGGTCACTCTAGATTCCCGGCGAGCGTCAATGGCGGAAGCAGCGAAGCGGTTCATCGACGAGTGCAAAAAGGTCTAGATTCGCGAATGCAACAGGTCCCCGTGATCGCGCCGGGCACGGCGGGTCGCAAGCGACAGGCTCTACCAGGAGGCGCTGATGACGACGACGTCCGCGAATCCAGACGGCTCGCCACTACGGCGTCTGCGCCGCACCTTCTATCGCGGCGATCCCGGAATGTGGTCCTGGGTACTGCATCGGATCACCGGTGCCACCATCTTCTTCTTCCTGTTCATCCACGTTCTCGACACCGCGCTGGTCCGGATCAGCCCGCAGGCCTACGACGAAGTCATCTCGACCTACAAAACACCGCTGGTCGGCCTGATGGAACTCGGCCTGGTCGCGGCGGTGCTCTTCCACGCGCTCAACGGCATCCGGGTGATCCTGATCGACTTCTGGGGACAGGGCCCCCGCTACCAACGGCAGATGCTGTGGACGATCGCCGTCGTCTGGTTACTGGTGGTGGTGCCCGCCGCGGTGGTCGTCGCCATCCACATGATCGGGCATTTCCGATGAGCTCACCGGACCTCCAACTCGGGCGGGGCCAGATCGCTCCGGTTCGGCAACGCAGCCATGACCGCCCGGCGAGCTTGGACAACCCGCGGGCACCGCGCCGGCGCGGCGGGATGCCGAACTTCGAGAAATACGCCTGGCTGTTCATGCGGTTCTCCGGCATCGTGCTGGTTTTCCTGGCGCTCGGACATCTGTTCGTGATGTTGATGTGGGAGGACGGCGTCTACCGCATCGACTTCAATTATGTTGCGCAGCGGTGGCATTCGCCGTTCTGGCAGACGTGGGACCTGTTGCTGCTCTGGTTGGCGCAGTTGCACGGCGGCAACGGGTTGCGAACCATCATCGACGACTACAGCCGCAAGGACTCCACCCGCTTCTGGCTGAACAGCCTGCTGGTGCTGTCGATGGCATTCACCTTGGTGCTCGGGACCTATGTGCTGCTGACGTTCGACCCGAACATCTCGGGTTAGGAGGCGAGGGTGGCAGTGATCAGCGAACACCGATACGACGTGGTGATCGTCGGCGCCGGCGGCGCCGGTATGCGGGCCGCCGTGGAGGCCGGACCCCGCGTCCGCACAGCGGTTTTGACCAAGCTCTACCCGACGCGCAGCCACACCGGCGCGGCCCAGGGCGGTATGTGCGCGGCGCTGGCCAACGTCGAGGACGACAACTGGGAATGGCACACCTTCGACACCGTCAAGGGTGGGGACTATCTGGCCGACCAGGACGCCGTCGAGGTGATGTGCAAGGAAGCCATCGACGCGGTGCTCGACCTGGAGAAGATGGGGATGCCCTTCAACCGCACCCCCGAAGGCCGCATCGACCAGCGCCGCTTCGGCGGACACACCCGCGACCACGGCAAAGCGCCGGTGCGCCGATCCTGTTACGCCGCAGACCGAACCGGCCACATGATCCTGCAGACGCTCTACCAGAACTGCGTCAAGCACGACGTCGAGTTCTACAACGAGTTCTACGCCCTCGATCTGGTGCTCACCGACACCCCGAAGGGCCCGGTGGCCACCGGGGTCGTCGCCTACGAACTGGCCACCGGTGACGTCCACGTCTTCCACGCCAAGGCCGTCGTGCTGGCCACCGGCGGCTCGGGCCGGATGTACAAGACCACCTCGAACGCGCACACCCTGACCGGCGACGGTATCGGCATCGTGTTCCGCAAGGGACTTCCGTTGGAGGACATGGAGTTCCACCAGTTCCACCCGACGGGTCTGGCCGGGCTGGGCATCTTGATCTCCGAGGCCGTGCGCGGCGAGGGCGGCCGGTTGCTCAACGGTGAGGGCGAGCGCTTCATGGAGCGCTACGCGCCGACCATCGTCGACCTCGCGCCCCGCGACATCGTCGCCCGCTCGATGGTCCGTGAAGTGCTGGAGGGTCGCGGCGCCGGCCCGCACAAGGACTATGTGTACATCGACGTGCGCCATCTCGGCGCGGAGGTGCTGGCCGCCAAGCTGCCTGACATCACCGAATTCGCCCGCACCTATCTGGGGGTGGATCCGGTCACGGAGTTGGTCCCGGTCTATCCGACCTGTCACTACGTGATGGGCGGAATCCCGACCACCATCACCGGGCAGGTGTTGCGGGACAACACCAATACCGTGCCCGGCCTGTACGCGGCAGGCGAATGCGCGTGCGTGTCGGTGCACGGCGCCAACCGGCTCGGCACCAATTCGCTGCTGGACATCAACGTCTTCGGTCGGCGCGCCGGCATCGCCGCCGCCGCCTACGCGAAGGGCCACGACTTCGTCGAGATGCCGCCGGACCCGGCGACGATGGTGGTCAGCTGGGTCGGCGACATCCTGTCCGAGCACGGCAACGAGCGGGTCGCCGACCTGCGCGGCGCGCTGCAGCAGACGATGGACAACAACGCCGCGGTGTTCCGCACCGAGGAGACGCTGAAGCAGGCGCTGACCGATATTCACGCACTCAAGGAGCGCTACTCTCGGATCTCGGTGCAGGACAAGGGTAAACGCTTCAACAGCGATCTGCTGGAGGCCATCGAGCTCGGCTTCCTGCTGGAACTGGCCGAGGTGACGGTGGTCGGGGCGTTGAACCGCAAGGAGTCTCGCGGCGGCCACGCCCGCGAGGACTATCCCAACCGTGACGACGTCAACTACATGCGCCACACCATGGCCTACAAGGAAATCGGGGCCGACAAGCAGCGCACCGATCTGCTCAGCGACATCCGGCTGGACTTCAAGCCGGTGGTGCAGACCCGTTACGAACCCAAGGAGCGGAAGTACTGATGAGCGCGGACGTGCAGGACGCCCCGGTGACCCCTCCCTTGCCGCCTGTGCCGGAGGACGCCGTCATGGTGACGCTGAAGATCGCCCGGTTCAATCCGGAGAACCCGGAGCAGTACGCCGATTCCGGTGGCTGGCAGAGCTTTCGGGTGCCCTGCCTGCCGACCGACCGGGTGCTCAACCTGCTGATCTATGTCAAGGGTTACCTGGACGGCTCGCTGACCTTCCGGCGTTCCTGCGCGCACGGCGTGTGCGGCTCCGACGCGGTGCGGATCAACGGCCACAACCGGCTCGCCTGCAAGATGCTGATGCGCGATCTGCTGCCCAAGAAGCCGAAGAAAGACGTGACGATCACGATCGAGCCGATCCGCGGCCTGCCGGTGGAGAAAGACCTGATCGTCGACATGGAGCCGTTCTTCGACGCCTACCGCGCGGTGAAGCCGTACCTGATCACCAGCGGCAATCCCCCGACCCGGGAGCGGATCCAGAGCCCGACCGACCGCGCCCGCTACGACGACACCACCAAGTGCATCCTGTGCGCGGCGTGCACCACCAGCTGCCCGGTGTTCTGGAACGAAGGCAGCTACTTCGGCCCCGCGGCCATCGTCAACGCCCACCGGTTCATCTTCGACAGCCGCGACGAGGCCGCCGCCGAACGGCTCGACATCCTCAACGAGGTCGACGGTGTCTGGCGCTGCCGCACCACGTTCAACTGCACCGACGCCTGCCCGCGGGGCATCGAGGTCACCAAGGCGATCCAAGAGGTCAAACGCGCACTGATGTTCTCCCGCTGAGTCGAAGCGGGCGGCTGTCACACATCCGTGGGCTGCCTCGTCTGATCTGCATGACACAAAAGACACGCATCGACCCCCTGCCTCCCACGCGGGCCAGCCGGCTGGTCCGCACGATGTACCGCTACGCGAAGCGACGCTTCGGTGAAGTACCCGAGCCGTTGGCGGTGGTGGCACACCACCCGCGACTGCTGGTTGCCAACGCCGTGCACGAGGCCCTGCTGCAGTCCGGTTCACGCCGGCTGCCGGCCAACGTGCGTGAGCTGGCGGTGTTCTGGACCGCACGCGCGATCGGCTGCTCGTGGTGTGTGGACTTCGGCTCGATGCTGCAGCGCCTCGACGGGTTGGACATCGACCGCCTCCGCGAGATCGACAATTACGCCACCTCAGCGCTTTTCACCGAGGACGAGCGAGCAGCGATCGCCTATGCCGACGCGATGACCACCGATCCCCACACCGTCACCGACGAGCAGGTGGCCGACCTGCAGGCCCGCTTCGGCGACGACGGGGTGATCGAGCTGACCTATCAGATCGGCGTCGAAAACATGCGTGCCCGAATGAATTCCGCGCTCGGCATCACCGAGCAGGGCTTCAGCTCCGGGGACTCGTGCCGCGTTCCCTGGGCGGATTCCACAACGGCGAACCGGTGAACTTGTCCGGGTTCGCGATGTCCCACATCGCGCTGACCTTCCCGTCGCGCACCGTCATGGCCGTGATCCGCGGCATCATCGGCTGGTGGTCGTCGTCACCGGGCGATCCCGCGGTGTACGCGCCGAGCTCGCCGTTGATCAGCGCCAGTTGGCTCGACGTCATGAAGGCCGGCCCGTAGCGCCGGGCGAGCCCGAACAGGAACCGGGCGACCTTCTCCGGCCCGTGGATGACGCGGGCCGCCGTGGGTGCCGCGCGGTTGGAGTCGCCGGTGAACGTCACCCCCGGATGCAGCAGGGCGACCGTGGCGGCCATGTCCCCGGAGACGATCGCCGCCATCAACTTGCCCACCACCTCGTCGTGGGCCGGGTCGGGGCTCGGCGGCGGCTCGGCGGTCACGGCACGGCGGGCCCGCGACGCCAGCTGGCGGGCGGCCGCCTCGCTGGTCCCCAGCACACCAGCGACCTCGGTGAACGGCACCGCGAAGCCGTCGTGCAAGACGAAGGCGACCCGCTGATCGGGCGACAGACGTTCCAGCACCACCATCGCCGCGAACCGGGCATCCTCATGGGCGACCACCACCGACAGCGGGTCGTCGCCGTCGAATCCGGTCACCACCGGTTCCGGCAACCATTGGCCCACATAGCTTTCCCGCCGGTGCGCGGCCGAGCGCAACCGGTCCAGCCCGAGTCGGCTGACCACCGTCGTCAACCAGGCTCGCAGGTCGTCGATCTCGCCGGCATAGGCGTTCCAGCGCAGCCACGCCTCCTGCACGATGTCCTCGGCATCGGCCACCGTGCCCGTCAGCCGGTAACCGACCGACATCAGATGCGGCCGCAGCGACTCGAATTCGGTGACCTGCTCGTCAGAGGCCATCTCGCGAGCGTATCTTGAGGCCGTGCACGTCTTGTCCGTCAACGTGGCCCGGCTCAGCACAAATCCCGATCCGCGCGCGCAGTCCAACGTGACGGGCATCGACAAACGTCCCGTCACCGAGCCGGTCCTGGTCCGGCCGCCCGGAGAGTCGCAGGGCGATGCCAGCGGTCTGGTCGGCGACCACATCGGAAATCCGAAGCTCCACGGCAAACCCGACCAAGCCGTCTACGCCTACGCTCGCGAAGATCTGGACCGGTGGGAAGACCAGCTCGGCGTCACCCTCGACAACGGCATGTTCGGCGAGAACCTCACTACCGTCGGGGTGGACCTGACCCAGACCCGGATCGGTGAACGATGGCGGATCGGCGGCAGCACGCTGCTGCTCGAAGTCTCCGCGCCACGCACACCGTGCCGGACGTTCGCGGCCTTTCTCGACCGGCCGCGCTGGATCAAGACATTCACCGACGCCGGACTGCCGGGTGCCTATTTCCGGGTCCTCGCCTCGGGCGAGGTGCGCGCGGGTGACGGCATCACAGTCGAGTACCGCCCCGACCACGACGTCACCATCGGGCTGGCGTTCACCGCCCGGATGAAAGATCCCGGTCTGGCTCCCGCGCTGTTGCCGGCCGAGGCGCTGTCAGCCGAGCTGAAAAGCTTCGTCCACCAACGTGTTACATGACTGATCATCTCTGGCTGCACTTCGCCAAGCACGGTCCCGGCGTCACACCGCCGGTCATCACCCGCGGCGAGGGCGTGACGATCTTCGACGACGCCGGCAAGAGTTACCTCGACGGACTGTCGGGCCTGTTCACGGTCCAGGTCGGTCACGGACGCGCCGAGCTTGCGCAGGCCGCCGCCCGGCAAGCCGAGACGCTGGCGTTCTTCCCGCTGTGGGGATACGCCACTCCCACCGCGATCGAGCTGTCCGAACGGCTCGCGAGCCGCGCCCCCGGCGACCTGAACCGGGTGTTCTTCACCAGCGGTGGTACCGAGGCGGTCGAGACCGCATGGAAAGTCGCCAAGCAATACTTCAAGCTGACCGGCAAACCCGGTAAGCACAAGGTCATTTCGCGGGCAGTCGCCTACCACGGCACCACACAGGGGGCGTTGGCGATCACCGGCCTGCCGAAGTACAAGGCGCCGTTCGAGCCGGTGACGCCCGGCGGTTTCCGGGTGCCCAACACCAACTTCTACCGCGCGCCCGAACCGTTCGACACTGACATCAAGGCGTTCGGGCGATGGGCGGCCGACCGCGTCGCCGAAGCCATCGAATTCGAGGGGCCCGACACCGTCGCCGCGGTATTCCTGGAACCGGTGCAGAACGCCGGCGGTTCGATCCCACCGCCGCCCGGGTATTTCGAACGGGTCCGCGAAATCTGCGACGACTACGACGTGCTGCTGGTCTCCGACGAGGTGATCTGTGCTTTCGGCCGAATCGGATCGACGTTCGCCTGCAACGACTTCGGCTACGTGCCGGACATGATCACCTGCGCCAAAGGGATGACGTCGGGCTACTCCCCACTGGGTGCGATGATCGCCAGTGACCGGGTATTCGAGCCGTTCAACGACGGCGAGACGATGTTCCCGCACGGCTACACCTTTGGCGGCCACCCGGTCTCCACGGCGGTCGCGCTGGCCAACCTCGACATCTTCGAACGCGAAGGCCTCAACGATCGCGTCACACAGCAGTCCCCGGCGCTGCGCGCCACCCTGGAAAAGCTCTACGACCTCCCGATCGTCGGCGACGTCCGCGGTGAGGGGTACTTCTTCGGCATCGAGTTGGTGAAAGACAAAGCCACCAAGCAGGTTTTCGACGCCGACGAAAAACGCGCGTTGCTGAGCCGGGTGTCGGCCGGGTTGTTCGAATCCGGGCTGTATTGCCGCACTGACGATCGCGGCGACGCCGTGATCCAACTGGCACCGCCGCTGATCAGCGGTCAAGCCGAGTTCGACACCATCGAAGCGATCGTGCGCGGTGTGCTGACCGAGGAGCTGAACCAGTTTGGCTAAGCCGCGCATCGACCCGATCCGCTGGCAACCACCTGGGTCACGGCTGCTCCCCGAACCCGATTTCACTGCGGCACTGCACATCGTCGAGGTGCCGGGCACCGCCGCCGAGGATGTCGTCGCCGACGCCGCCGGCAACATCTGGACCGGCGTGGAGGATGGCCGCATCGTCAAGGTCAGCCCCGACGGCGTCGCCGTCCAGGTGGTTGCCGACACCGGTGGACGGCCGCTGGGACTGGCGGTCGCCCGCGACGGCCGGCTGCTGATCTGCGACAGCCACCGCGGTCTGTTACGTCTCGACCCGGAAACCGGTGAGATCGAGACGCTGGTCGCCGACATCGACGGGCGCCCGCTGACCTTCTGCTCCAACGTCGTCGAATCATCAGACGGCACAATATTTTTCACCGATTCGACCAGCCGCTTCTACTACGAGTACTACAAAGGCTCGGTCATCGAGGGACGCCCGACCGGCGCGCTGTTCAAGCGCGACCCGGACGGGACCGTCACCGAGTTGGCCGGCGGGCTGTATTTCGCCAACGGCGTGACGCTGACCGCCGACGAGTCGGCTGTGGTCTTCGCCGAGAGCGCCGGTTGCCGGCTGTCGAAGTACTGGCTGGCCGGCGAGCGGGCCGGCACCATCACGCCGTTGGTCACCGACCTACCCGGTTATCCCGACAACATCTCGACGGGTCTGGACGGCCGGATCTGGGTCGCGCTGGTCTCGGAACGCAACGCGCTCAACGAATGGCTCGGCCCGCGGGCCCCGGTCATCCGCAGCGTGATGTGGCGGCTGCTGCCCTACCACTGGCTGCCCAACCCGAAGGCGACGGTGTGGGTGGCCGCCTTCGACCCCGACGACGGTCGGGTGGTGGCTCAGGCCCACACCCAGCATCCCGACTTCGGACTGGTCACCGGACTGGTCGAAGTACCCGGACGGTTGTGGCTCGGCCGCATCGCCGGACCCGGTATCGGGTACCTCGAATTGCAACATCCGTAACACCAGTAACAGCGCGGCTCCCTCGAATCGGGCCTCCGATCGCCTACTCTGCCTACACATGACCGCCTTGGGGCCCGCCTTTCGACGTGCGTCGTGCCTGGCAGCGGCTGGTTTCCTGCTGGCCTCGCCGGTTCTGCTCGGCGTGCCCGCGGCGCTCGCCGAGCCCGCAGTGGTGCACGACCTGTGCCCGTACAAGGTGGCGACCCCGGCCGCCGTCGACTCCTCCGAGGTCCCGCAGGCCGGCGAACCACCCCTGCCGCTGCCGGTGCCGCAATCGCCGATCGGCGGCAACTCGCTGAGCGGCTGTGGCGTGATCACCGCCGCCGGCACGCCGCCGGTGCCCAACGACATCTCGGCCGACGCCTGGGTGGTGGCCGACCTGGACAGCGGCGCCATCGTCGCCGCCCGCGACCCGCACGGTCGCCACCGCCCGGCCAGCGTCATCAAAGTGCTCGTCGCGACGGCCGCGCTGCGTGAACTCAATCTCAACAAGACCGTCGACGGCACACCCGAGGATGCCGCCGCGGAGGGCACCAAAGTCGGCGTGTCCCCGGGCGGCGCGTACACCGTCAACCAACTGCTGCACGGCCTGCTGATGCACTCCGGCAACGACGCCGCCCACTCGCTGGCCATGCAACTGGGCGGCATGCCGGTCGCGCTGGACAAGATCAACGCACTGGCCGCCAAGCTCGGCGGCAAGGACACCCGCGCCGCGACGCCGTCGGGCCTCGACGGTCCGGGCATGAGCACGTCGGCCTACGACATCGGCCTGTTCTACCGATATGCCTGGCAGAACCCGACTTTCGCCGACATCGTGCACACCGAGAAGTTCGACTTCCCCGGCCACGCCGACCATCCCGGCTACGAGCTGGAGAACGACAACCAGCTGCTCTACCACTACCCTGGGGCGCTCGGCGGCAAGACCGGCTACACCGACGACGCCGGGCAGACGTTCGTCGGCGCGGCCAACCGGGATGGTCGCCGGCTGGTGGCGGTGTTGCTGCACGGCACCCGCATGCCGATCGCGCCGTGGCAGCAGGCCGCCCATCTGCTCGACTACGGCTTCGCGACCGCACCCGGAACCCGGGTGGGGACGCTGATCGAACCAGACCCGTCGCTGGCCACACCCAAAGCCGCAGCACCCGGCGACAACGGCGGCGGACCCGCCGCAAACGCGGCCGCGCTAATCCCGAGCGTTGACGCTTTGCCGATTAGGGTCGGTGTCGCGGTGATCGGTACGGTCGTCGTGTTCGGCTTGATTATGGTGGCGCGTTCGATGAACCGACGGCCGCAGCACTAGGCAGCGACCGTGGACCGGGCGGCTACCCGGAGGGAGATCCGTGAGCCGCATCGGCGAGTCACTGCGGGCGCGACGGCGAATGCTGATCGCCGTCACTGCAGCGACCCTGGGCATCATCTGCGGCTACGACCTGTCCAACATCGCCGGTGCGCTGCTGTTCATCACCAACGACTTCAGCCTGACCGTCCGTAAACAGGAACTGCTGACGACGATGGTCGTGATCGGCGAGATCTGCGGCGCCCTGAGCGGCGGATTCCTGGCCAACGCGATCGGGCGCAAACGCTCGATGATGATGGTGGCCGGTGGCTACGCGGTGTTCTCGCTGCTGGGGGCCGCCGCTGTGTCGATGCCCTGGCTGATGACGGCACGCATGCTGCTCGGCATGACCATCGGGTTGTCCGCGGCGGTGACACCGGTCTTCATCGCCGAATCCGCACCGGCGCAACAACGCGGCTCCCTGCTGGTCACCTATCAGGTGGCCACCATCCTGGGCATCATCAGTGGCTACCTGTCGGCGTTCGCGTTGGCGGATTCGGGCAGCTGGCGCTGGATGCTCGGGCTGGCGGCGGTACCGGCGCTGCTGGTCCTTCCGCTGCTGGCCTCCACGCCCGACACCGCCCGCTGGTACCTGTTCAAGAACCGGGTCGAGGACGCCCGTCGCTCGCTGCTGCGGATCGAGCCGAACAGCGACGTCGAGAAAGAACTCGCCGAGATCGCCGAAGCGATGGCCGAGGAACGGGGCGGATCGATCCTCGAGATGCTGCGCCTGCCGTATCTTCGCGCCACCTTGTTCGTCGTCGGGATCGGCTTCTTCGCCGAACTGAGCGGAATCAACGGGATCATCTACTACAGCCCGCTGCTGTTCGAGGCCATGGGATTCCAGGGCAACTTCGCCCTGCTGGTGCTGCCGGCCCTCGTTCAGCTCGCCTCGCTGGCGTCGGTGGTGGCGTCGCTGCTACTGGTCGACCGGATCGGACGCCGGCCCATCCTGCTGTCCGGCATCGCCGCGATGATCCTCGGCGATCTGGTCCTGGTCGTGGTGTTCGCCGCGAAGTCCAGCGCCGTCTCGGGCTTCGGATATGCCGGGCTGTTGTTGTTCACCATGGGATTCACCTTCGGGTTCGGCGCCCTGGTCTGGGTCTACGCCGGCGAGAGCTTCCCGGCCCATCTGCGGTCGCTGGGATCCAGCGCCATGCTCACCGCCAACCTGACCGCCAATGCGCTGATCGAGTCCGTCTTTCTGACCATGCTGAACAACCTCGGCGGTGCCTGGATGTTCAGCATCTTCGCGCTGCTGGCGGTGGTCGGACTCGTCATGGTCTACCGGTTCGCGCCGGAGACCAAGGGCCGACAGCTCGAAGACATCCGCCACTTCTGGGAGAACAACGGCCGCTGGCCGGACGAAACTCCCAGCGCGGCAACGGATGTATCAGTATGCCGCTGATAGCGGCCGGTACCGTCGTACTCGAACAAGGCGTCTGCCGCCCGGGCTGGGTGTACACCTCGGGCGCCACCATCGCCGGCTGCGGCGTGGGAACACCGCCCCGGTCCCCCGATGTCGACCTGCCCGAGGCGGTGATCGTTCCCGGTTTCGTGGACATCCACGTGCACGGCGGCGGTGGGGCGTCTTTTCTTTCGGGTGAGCTGTCAGAAGTATTGCGGGCAACGGCTTTTCACCGCGAGCACGGCACCACTGCGACACTGGCCAGCCTGGTCACCGGACCTTCGGAGCAGTTGACGACCGCGGTGCGCGGACTCGCCGAGGCGACCCGCGCGGGCGTCATCGCCGGCATCCACCTCGAAGGCCCCTGGTTGAGCACCGCGCAGTGCGGAGCCCACGACGCGGCCCAGCTGCGTGATGCGACGCCTGGCGAGGTCGACGCCCTGCTGGCTGCCGGCGACGGCGCGATCCGCATGGTCACCCTGGCACCCGAGCGGCCCGGCAGCGACGACGCGATCTCCCGGTTGGTCGATGCCGGAGTGGTTGTGGCGCTTGGTCATACCGATGCGACGTATGAGCAGACCCGCCGGGCCATCGATTTGGGTGCCACCGTCGCAACCCATCTGTTCAACGCGATGCGGCCACTGCACCATCGCGAGCCGGGTCCCGCGCTCGCGCTGCTGGAAGATCCGCGGGTGACCGTGGAGTTGATCGCCGACGGCCTGCACGTCCACCCCGCGGTGCTGCGAACGACCGCGCAGGCGGCCGGCGCCGAGCGGGTCGCACTGGTCACCGACGCCATCGCCGCGGCCGGCGCGGACGACGGCGAGTATCAGCTCGGCTCGGTGCCGGTCGATGTCGACCGGGGGGTGGCGCGGGTGCGAGGGACCTCGACCATCGCCGGCAGCACTGCGACCATGGACCGGCTGTTCGCGACAGCGGCCGGGCTCGGTGCCGACCGGGACGCGGCGCTGCTGGCGGCCGTGCAGTTGACGTCGACCACGCCCGCGCGGTCGATCGGCCTGGTCGGCGCGGGACGCCTGCAGGTCGGATACGATGCCAATCTTGTTGTGCTGGAGCGCGATCTCTTGGTGCGCGGCGTCATGAAAGGCGGCGACTGGGCCGTCGAGCCCTGACGTTTGCTACCGTCGAACGGGTCAGCACCTGACACCCGGACGAGGCGCACCGTACCCGGCCACGACAAGACGGCGCGGGGAGAGGTGTGCGATGGCGTGGCTGATTCTGGTGGCCTCCGGGGTTCTCGAGGCGGTGTGGGCCACCGCGCTGGACCGGTCCGACGGATTCACCAAGCTGATTCCGTCACTGATTTTCGCTGTGGCCGTGCTGTTTTCGATGATAGGGCTGGCCGTGGCAATGCGCAGCCTGCCAACGGGGACCAGCTATGCGGTCTGGGTCGGCGTCGGCGCGGTGCTCACCGTGGGGTACGCGATGCTGACCGGCCAGGAGACGGCCTCGCCGGTCAAGGTGCTGCTGATCGCCGGCGTCGTCGGCTGCATCGCCGGCCTGAAACTGGTGAGCTGATCACTGCTGCTTTCCGCGCCGAACGAGTCGGGAAAGACCCAGTGCCCCAACGGCACCCACGACGGCGGCCGTGCCGAGCTGTCGCGCCTTGAGCGCGTCGGCCGGTGGCAGCCTGGGGATCGCGACCCTGAGCTCGGGCTGCTTCCGCAGCTCGGCCGGCTCCGGGGACTTCGGCTGCTCCGGCGGCGGAACGGGGCCCGTCGTCGCCGCCCACGCGGTCGCGAACAGCAACAGCCGCGCCGTGACGTAGGCGAACACCATCAGGCCCAGCACCGGGCCGAAGGTGGCCCCGGCCGGGCTGCGCAGCACCGACTTCAGGTAGATCGACCCGACCAGCTTGAACACCTCGAAGCCGACCGCCGCCAGCAGCGCCGCTCGAACCGCGCTGCCGAAGTTGACCGGATCCCTGGGCAGCCGGGCGATCATCCAACCGAACACCAACCACGACAACAGGAATGACACCAGCACTGACACGGAACGCAGAATCGCATCCAGCACCGGGAGGTCGTGCAGACCCAGCGCCCGCAACAGCCGGGCCATCGGTCCCGCTCCGGCCAGCGCGCTGAGCGCCAGGGTGGCGAAGATGGCAAAGAACGACGACACCATCGCAACGAGGTCGGAGAACTTGGTGCGGACGTATCCGTGCGACCCGTCGGTCTGGCGCCACAGCTCGGTCAGAGCCACCCGCAGGTTGCTCATCCAATTCAGTCCCACCCACAGTGCGACGGCCAACCCGATCACACCGACCGATGCCCGTGCGTCGATCGCCGAGTTCATCAGGTCGAGCATCTGCTGACCGAGTGCGCCCGGCACCGCGTGCCTGACCTTGTTGTCGATCGCGATCAGCACGTCGTGACGACGCGACAAGAGGAACCCGGCCACGCTGAATCCGACCATCAGCAAGGGGAACAGCGCGAAGATCGTGTAGTACGTCAGCCCGGCCGCGAAGAAGTTGCCCTGACAGTCGTCGAACCAATCGTTGGCCCGGATGGCGTGGTCCAGCCATGCGTACCGCGCCCGCAGTCGATCCAGAATTCCTGGCTTGGCCGGTTCGCTCATGCCCACCCGCTACAGACGTCTCGGTAAAAATCCTAGGCGGTCGTATACCCGCTCGACCGTCTTTGCAGCGACTCCGTCGGCCCGCGCCGCCCCCGAGGCCAGCACCGTCTCGAGTTCGGTTGGATCGGCCAGCAATTCGTCGACCCGCGCCTTGATCGGCGTGACGAACTCGACGACGGCTTCGGCGGTGTCCTTCTTCAGGTCGCCGTAACCGCGGCCGGCGTACCCGTCGACCAACGTCGCGATGTCGACACCGGTAACCGCGGACTGGATGCTCAGCAGATTCGAGACGCCGGCTTTCTCCACCGGGTCGTAGCGGATCTCACGCTCGCTGTCGGTGACCGCGGACCGAATCTTCTTGGCGGACACCGCCGGCGCGTCGAGCAGGCTGATCAGGCCCGCATCCGTGGCGGCCGACTTGCTCATCTTCGACGACGGGTCCTGCAGGTCGTAGATCTTCGCGGTGGCCTTGGGAATCAGGACCTCGGGCACGACGAACGTGTCCGGGTAGCGACTGTTGAAGCGTTGTGCGATGTCGCGTGCCAGCTCCAGGTGCTGTCGCTGGTCTTCCCCGACCGGCACCAGTTCGGCGTCGTAGGAAAGCACGTCGGCGGCCTGCAGCACCGGGTAGGTGAACAGGCCGACGGTGGTCGCATCGCTGCCGTGCCGCGACGACTTGTCCTTGAACTGCGTCATCCGGGAAGCCTGGCCGAAGCCGGTGAAGCAGCCCAGCACCCAGGCCAGCTGGGTGTGCGCCGGGACGTGGCTCTGCACGAAGATCGTGCTGCGGGCGGGGTCGACTCCGAGCGCCAGGTACTGGGCGGCGGTCACCAGGGTTCGGCGCCGCAGGGTGTCGGGGTCCTGCTGGACGGTGATGGCGTGCAGGTCGACGACGCAGAAGAAGGCGTCGTGGTCGTCTTGCAGCTGAGCCCATTGGGTGACGGCGCCCAGCGCGTTTCCGAGGTGGAGCGAGTCGGAGGTGGGCTGCACACCAGAAAACACCCGGCTGGATTCAGAGGGGCTCATCGACGCCACTCCTCCTCGTAGGTTCGCTCTGCATGATCACCGATCTTTTCATGTGACCACCGGCGGTTCTTGCAGTACCGGCGGTATCGCCATAATGTCGGCGACGTGATAAATCGCGCCCCCATCCACGTCGGCTCGGGCGAACCGGTCGTGCTGCTGCATCCGTTCCTGATCTCCCAGCTGGTCTGGAACGACGTCGCCACGCAACTGGCCGACACCGGACCCTACGAAGTGTTCGCCCCGACCATGGCGGGCCACAACGGCGGCCCCAAGTCCGGCACCTGGTTTCTGAGTTCGGCGGTGCTCGCCGACCACGTCGAGCGCCAGCTGGACGAGTTGGGCTGGGAGACAGCACATATCGTCGGCAACTCACTCGGCGGCTGGGTGGCTTTCGAACTGGAGCGCCGTGGTCGGGCCCGCACCGTGACCGGGATCGCCCCGGCCGGCGGATGGACCCGCTGGACGCCGGCCAAGTTCGAGGTGATCGCGAAGTTCGTATCGGGCATGCCGTTCTGGGCATTCGCCCGCCTCCTGGGACCCAAGGCGCTGCGCATACCCGGCACCCGACAGCTGGCCACCCTGCCGATCAGCGGGACACCCGACGGGGTCAACGACGAACAGCTGGCCGCCATCGTCGACGACGTGGCGCACTGCCCGGCGTACTTCCAGCTGCTGGTCAAGTCGCTGTGGAACCCCGGCCTACTCGAGTTGGCGCAGACCGACGTACCGGCTCACCTGGTGCTCTGCCAGAAGGACCGGGTGTTCCCCGGCCCGCGTTCGCACCGCTATTTCCAGGCGCAGTTGCCGCACGGGACCCGCATCACCGAGCTCGAGGGCGTCGGGCACATTCCGATGTTCGAGGCCCCCGCCCGGGTCACCGAGGCGATCCACGGCTTCCTGTCCGAGCACACCCAGGGCAGCCGCGCCGTCGACCCGCCGGCCAGCTAAGCGGTCGCCGGCACCACGTGCGGCCGCGCGGCCGGCGCGGTCCACCGGGCCAGCGCATCCAGCCACTGCGAGCAGTTGGCCGAGTCCCCGGCCCAGGCGATGTAGCCGTCCGGTCGCACCAGCACCGCGGGACCGGCGTCGGCCCGCTCCGCCTGATGCAGATCGGTCACCCCGACCGCGGCCCGGCCGCACTCGCGGACCAACACAAACCCCGGCTCGCGTTGCAGAAGCGTCAACCGGTCGCCGATCAGTGGAATCTGTGTCGCGCGGGTGCCCACCAGAGCGTTCTCGTCGGCCCGATGCCCGTAGCGCAGCGTCGTCCCGGCGAAACTTCCGGCCACCACGTCCCGGATCCGGGGTATCCGTAACAGCCTGGGCGCCAAAAGATTCCGGAGGCCGCGGGCGATCCGTGGATGCAGGGTGACGCCGCGGGCGATCATTCCGGATTGCAGCAGAACCCGCTTGCCGATCGGGTGTCGCTCGTCTTGATAGCTGTCCAGCACCGCATCGTCGGCCCCGGCCAGCGCCGCGTCGATCTTCCAGGCCAGGTTGGCGGCGTCCTGGATGCCGGTGTTCATGCCCTGACCGCCCATCGGCGAGTGGACGTGCGCCGCATCACCGGCCAGGAATACGCGGCCATGCCGATACTGCGTGACTTGTCTTTCGTCGCAATGGAATCGGGACTTCCAGCTGATCTCCTGCAGACCGAGGTCAGCCTTCATCGCGCGGGCGAGAATCCCGACGATCTCGGCGCGGTCCACCGGTTCGCTGTCCGGGACCTGATGGGCGCGATCCCACACCATCGCGCGGTACCAACGACCGTCCCCCTCGTGACGGTCGTATGGCGCCAAGAACGCGAGCTCGTTGCGAGTGCTACCGAGCGTCAGCCCGCCACCGGTCGGGCCGTCAGCGAGTTTGATGTCGGCCAATACGATGGACGACAACACCGTCTTGCCGGGGAAATCCACGTCCAACAACGCGCGGACCGTGCTGTGGGCTCCGTCGGCAGCGATGAGGTACTTTGCCCGCCAACGTGTCTCGGGTCCACCGTGATGTGGCCGGCTGGTCACCGACACGCCGTCGGCGTCCGGCTCGAGCCCCACGACCTCGGCGCCGCGCCGGATATCGGCTCCCTGCGCGACGGCGTAGGCCGCGATCGCCTGGTCGACATTGGTCTGCGGGGTGATCATCGCGAACTGATAGGGCGACTCCAGATGGGTCAGGTCCAGCCGGGCGCCGCCGAAAAGCGTCACCCCCGGGGCTTTGTGCGCGTGAGCCAGTAGCTCATCGGCGATCCCGCGGGCGTCGAGCACCTCCAGCGTCCGTGCCATGGTGGCGAACGCGCGACTCGCCGGATTGACCGAGGGCCAGCGTTCCAGCACGGTGACCGACCGACCGACCCTGGCCAGATCACCGGCGGCGGTCAGACCGGTGGGTCCCGCGCCGACGATCAGAACGTCGACGTCCTGTGTCGGCATCACGCCACCGCTTCCGGGTCGGGGTACCAGCGACGGATGTCGTCGGGAGTCGAGACGGCATCGCGGTTGAAGACGAACCGGCAGCTGGGCTGTGCGACGTGTGCGGCGTTGACGATCGCCTCGAAGAGCAGCGTGTTGGCGGCGACGAGCCGCACGCCGGCGCCGATCAGCACCGCGTCGTACCGCTTGGCCTCCAGCCACTGCCGGGCGCGGTCCACCCCGGCCTGGCCGACGTCGATCAGACAGTTGTCGACGTGGTAGCCGGCGGCGCGCAACCCGGCGACGTTCTCGTCGTTGGCGGCTCGCAACTTCTCCTTCGACAGCCCCCGGAACCGCGCGAAGTCGGCCGAGCAGTAGTCGATGACGTCCGGATCGAGCCCGATCTGGATGGCGGTGACGGTCATGGGCGTGACCTTTCGTGCGGGTGATTCAACAACTGTTGAACTCGAAGCTAGGCCGATTCGCCACCAATGTCAACGGTTGTTGAATACACTTTCCGCCATGCCTCCGAGAGCACGCGATGGGCGCGACGGTCCGGCCACCCGGGCCGCCATCCTCGATACCGCCCGGTCACAGTTCGGCAGCCACGGGTTCGAGCGCACCACCATCCGTTCGGTGGCCTCGGCGGCCGGCGTCGACCCGGCGCTGGTCATGCATTACTTCGGCAGCAAGTCGGGACTATTCGCCGCGGCATCGCAGTTCGTCGTCACGATTCCGGACCTGACCGGTGTCACCCCCGACCGGCTCGCCGACGTGCTGCTGCCGGTGTTCGTCGAGGCGTGGGGGCCGCAGGGTCCGCTGCTGCCGTTGTTGCGCGCGGCCGCGACGAACCGGGCGGCGGCCGATACCCTGCTGACAGTGTTCGTCGGTCAGGTGGCCCCCGCGCTGGCGGCTGTCACGCCCGACCACGCCCCCGAACGCGCAGCGCTGGTCGGATCGCAATTGCTCGGCGTCGCGGTGGCGCGTTACATCCTCGGCGTACCGCCGCTGACCGGCATGTCCGACGCGCGGCTCATCGAGTGGCTACGCCCGGTACTCGCCCACTACCTGACCGAACCCGCGCCCTGACGCTGCTCGACGACCACCAACGCACGCTCGGCCCAGCGCAGATTCTCTTCCTCGTAGGAAATCCCGCGCATCAGCGTCAGATACGGCCCCACCCGCGGCGCCGTGGCCAGGAACTCCTGTTCGGTACGGCCATCGAGAATGCGCGTGCGTAGCCGCTCGTAGCGCTGCACTTTGACCTCGGCACGGTCGCGACGCTCGATGATCAGCTGACGAACGGCCGCCGCGTCGCCGACGTCGAAGGCCTGCACTTTGATCAACAGCTCGTCGCGGATGGTCGACGGTTTCGGCGGCTTCGCAGTGAACTGCCGAATCGCCTCATATCCCGCTTCGGTGAGCGAGAACATCCGCTTGTTGGGCCGGCGCTCCTGCTGCACGATCCGCGCCTGGATCAAGCCCTGCTCGGCCAGCCGCTCGAGTTCTTTGTAAAGCTGCTGCGGAGTCGCCATCCAGAAGTTCGCCACCGACGCGTCGAAGTCTTTGGCCAGGTCGTAGCCGGACGACTCCCCCTCGAGCAGGGCCGCCAGCACCGCGTCACGCAACGACATCAGGCAAGCGTACCCGAGAGTAATCAACAAATTGATTAATCGCCTCTGGACTTAACCGGGGTCGGCCCTTATGGTCGAGCAGACCTACTCAACAAATTGACCAGTCGAGGTATCCCGATGCATCCCTTCCGCAAGGCGGTCGAAGATCGCGACGAGGCGGCCGTCCAGGCTTTGCTCGCCGACGACGTCGTGTTCACCAGCCCGGTGGCGTTCAAGCCGTACGTCGGCAAGCCGATCACCGCCGCGATCCTGAGCGGCGTGCTGCGGGTCTTCGAAGACTTCCGCTACGTCCGCGAGATCCACGACGCCGACAGCGGTCTGCACGCACTGGAGTTCGAGACCGGTGTCGTCGGCGCCCCCGGCGTGACGGTCAACGGCTGCGACTTCCTGCATGTCAATGCAGACGGCCTGATCGACGACTTTAAGGTGATGGTGCGACCGCTTTCCGGCGCGACGGCATTGTCCGAAGCGATGGCCGCACAATTTCCGCGAATTCAGACCGAAGCCGCCGCACTGGCCGACCAGTTGGCCAAGGCGTAGAGCACAGGGCCTCAGAAAGACAAGGGAGCAGCCAGACATGCGAATCGGACTGGGAATCAACTACGCGGGCGGCTTCAAAGAGGTGGCTGCCGAAGTGGCCGACCTCGAGCGCGCCGGCCTCGACATTGTCTTTGTGCCCGAAGCGTATTCGTACGACGCGGTGAGCGCGCTGGGCTATCTCGCCGCCAGCACCGACCGGGTCGAACTGGCCTCCGGCATCCTGCAGCTCTACACCCGCACGCCCACCCTGACCGCGATGACCGCCGCCGGGCTCGACTACGTTTCCGATGGTCGCTACACGTTGGGCCTCGGCGCATCGGGCCCCCAGGTGATCGAGGGTTTCCACGGCGTCCGCTATGACGCGCCGATCGCCCGTACCCGCGAAGTCATCGAGATCTGTCGCCAGGTATGGCGTCGCGAGAAGCTGCAGTACCAGGGTGCGCACTACGAGGTCCCGTTGCCGGCCGACAAGGGCACCGGCCTGGGCAAACCGCTGAAGCTGATCAACAAGCCGGTGCGAGAGCGCATTCCGATTCTGATCGCCGCGCTCGGACCCAAGAACGTCGAGCTGGCCGCCGAACTCGCCGAGGGCTGGCAGCCGATCTTCTTCCTGCCCGAGAAGGCGCAGGACGTCTGGGGCACGTCGCTGGCGGCCGGTAAGGCCAAGCGCGACCCGGTGCTGGGCGACTTGGAGGTGTTCGCCGGCCCGACCCTGGCCATCGGCGACAACGTCGAGCCGCTGCGGGAAATCGTGAAGCCGCACCTGGCGCTCTACATCGGCGGCATGGGCGCCAAGGGGAAGAATTTCTACCACACCTTGGCCACCCGCTACGGCTTTGGGGCACAAGCCGATCGGATCCAGGAGCTCTATCTGGCCGGCGACAAGGAAGCCGCCGCCAAGGCGGTTCCGGACGAGTTGGTGCGTGACGTCTCGCTGATCGGGTCGGCGGGCTTCGTCAAGGAGCGCATCGCGGCATTCCGCGAAGTGGGCGTGACGACCCTGAACGTGGTGCCGGTGGCCGAGACCGCGTCCGACCGGATCAAGCTGATCGAGACGCTGCGCGGCCTGGTGGACTGACCCTCAGTTCCGGGCCGCCGCCAGCACGGCATTGAAGGTCTTGCTGGGACGCATCACCGCGATGGTCTTCTCGTCGTCGAGACGGTAGTAACCCCCGATATCCGCGGGTTCGCCTTGCGCGGCAGCGAGTTCGGTGACGATCGCGTCCTCGTCCTTGCCGAGTTCGTCGGCCAGCGCGGCGAAATGCTTGCGCAACTCCTCGTCCTCGTGCTGTTCGGCGAGGGTGCGGGCCCAGTACAGCGCCAGGTAGTACTGGCTGCCCCGGTTGTCGAGTTCACCGGTCTTGCGGGACGGGCTCTTGTTGTTGTCCAGCAGCGCGCCGATAGCGTCGTCGAGCGTTTTGCCCAGGATCTTGGCGCGCTCGTTGCCGGTCTTGACCCCGATGTCCTCGAAACATGCTCCCAGCGCCAGGAATTCGCCGAGCGAGTCCCAGCGCAGGTGGTTTTCCTCCACGAGCTGGTGGACATGCTTGGGGGCCGATCCGCCCGCCCCGGTCTCATACATACCTCCGCCGGCCATCAGCGGAACGATGGACAGCATCTTCGCGCTGGTACCCAGCTCGAGGATCGGGAACAGGTCGGTCAGGTAGTCCCGCAGGATGTTTCCGGTTGCGGCGATGGTGTCCTCGCCGCGCATGACGCGCTCCAGGGTGTACCGCATGGCCCACACCTGCGGCATGATCTGGATCTCCAGACCTTCGGTGTCGGACTCCTTGAGGTAGGCCTTGACCTTCTTGCGCAGCTCGGCCTCGTGCGGCCGTTCGGTGTCCAGCCAGAACAGCACCGTCATACCGGAATTCCTACCGCGGGTCACGGCCAGCTTGACCCAGTCGCGGATCGCCGCATCGGTGACGATCGGCATCCGCCAGATGTCGCCCTCCTCGACGTTCTGCGAGAGCAGGACCTCACCGGTCTCGAGGTCGACGATGTCGGCGACGCCGTCCTCGGGGATCTCGAAAGTCTTGTCGTGCGAACCGTATTCCTCCGCGCGCTGCGCCATCAGCCCGACGTTGGGCACCGTGCCCATCGTGGTCGGATCGAACTGCCCATGGGTCTTGCAGAAGTTGATGATCTCCTGGTAGATCCGCGAGAAGGTGGACTCGGGGTTGACGGCCTTGGTGTCCTTCTGCCGGCCGTCGGCGCCGTACATCTTGCCGCCGGCACGGATCATGGCCGGCATCGACGCATCGACGATCACGTCGCTGGGCGAGTGAAAATTGCTGATGCCCTTGGCCGAATCGACCATCGCCAACTCGGGACGGTGCTCGTGGCAGGCGTGCAGATCACGGATCACTTCTTCGCGCTGGGACGCCGGCAGTGACTCGAGCCGGTTGTACAGATCGACCAGGCCGTTGTTGACGTTGACGCCCAGCTCGTCGAACAGCTCCTGGTGCTTGTCGAAAGCTTCTTTGTAGAAAGTCTTGACTGCGTGGCCGAAGACGATGGGGTGGCTGACCTTCATCATCGTCGCCTTGACGTGCAGCGAGAACATCACACCGGTCTTGTAGGCGTCCTCGATCTCGGACTCGTAGAAGTCGATGAGCGCCTTCTTGCTCATGAACATGCTGTCGATGACGTCGCCGTCATGCAGGGATACCTTTGGCTTGAGCACAATCGTGTTGCCGCTCTTGGTTTTCAGCTCCATCTTGACCTCGCGGTCGCGATCGAGGGTCAGCGACTTCTCGCCGTGGTAGAAGTCGCCGTGCTTCATCGTCGCGACGTGCGTGCGCGACGCCTGCGACCAGTCGGCCATGCTGTGCGGGTGCTTGCGCGCATACTCTTTGACGGCATTCGGTGCGCGGCGATCTGAGTTGCCTTGTCGCAGAACGGGGTTGACGGCGCTCCCCAGACACTTCGCGTAGCGGTCGCGAATTTCCTTGTCCTCGTCGGTTTTCGCGCTCTGCGGGTAGTCCGGGAGCTTGAATCCCTTGCCTTGCAGTTCTTTGACCGCGGCCACCAACTGCGGCACCGAGGCGCTGATGTTCGGCAGTTTGATGATGTTGGTGTCGGACTCTTTGGTCAGCCGGCCGAGCTCGCCCAGATTGTCGGGCACCCGCTGCTCGTCGGTCAGGTAGTCGGAGAACTCGGCCAGGATCCGCGCGGCCACTGAGATGTCGCTGGTCTGGATGGTGATTCCGGCGGGTTCCGCGAAGGCCCGCACGATCGGCAGGAAGGCATAGGTCGCCAGCAGCGGCGCCTCGTCAGTCAGCGTGTAGATGATGGTCGGCTGGTCGGCGCTCACGGTGTTTCTCCCGGTATCGGTAGATCCTGACGGGGGTTCGCGGTGAATCTGGTTGTCACGTTATCAAGCACGTTTGCGCTGATGTCGACCTCGATCTGGCCGCGCTTGCTACCGGTGAGTACACCCGGCTGACGGCTGGCACCCGTTCGCCTCGATGAGCTAAGCTTCATCTCGGTCATGAGCGCCAGCGTCAAGCCCCGGCTCGCTGGCCGGCAACCCTCCAACCGCGGTGGGGTGCTCCGGGTGAAGACCAGGTTTCGTAGCCAGCAGCGGCTACGCGGCAAGCGCGGGTCCGCCGTGATGGGCCCCCCGGAGTAGACAGGGAAACCTGATGCGCACCTACATGGGTCGGCACGTCACGCGTCGAAGCTGCTGAACACCCAGGCCGGTTGACGTCGTCCCCGCGACGACGTCCCGGGCCGCCTCAGCAACGAATACACATCGTCATCCTTTCCAGAAAGCCAACCATCGTGAGCACTGACAACGAACCCGATCCCAGCGAACACTGGTCGTTCGAGACCAAGCAGATCCACGTCGGCCAGAAACCCTGCCCGGCTACCGGCGCCCGCGCGCTGCCGATCTACCAGACCACGTCCTACGTCTTCAACGACACCTCGCACGCCGCCGCGCTGTTCGGACTCGAAGTCCCGGGCAACATCTACACCCGCATCGGCAACCCGACCACCGACGTCGTCGAACAGCGCATCGCCGCGCTGGAAGGCGGGGTGGCTGCACTCTTCCTCGCCTCCGGCCAGGCCGCCGAGACGTTCGCGATCCTGAACATCGCCGCCGCCGGCGACCACATAGTCTCCAGCCCCCGGCTCTACGGCGGCACCTACAACCTGTTCCACTACTCGCTGCCCAAGCTCGGCATCGAGGTCAGCTTCGTCGAGGATCCCGACGACGTGGACTCCTGGCGCGCCGCGGTGCGCCCCAACACCAAAGCGTTCTTCGCCGAGACCATCTCCAACCCGCAGATCGACATCCTGGACATTCCCGGGGTCGCCGCGGTGGCCCACGACAACGGTGTGCCGCTGATCGTCGACAACACCGTCGCCACCCCGTACCTGATCCAGCCGATCCGGCACGGCGCCGACATCGTGGTGCACTCGGCGACCAAGTACCTCGGGGGTCACGGCTCCGCGATCGCTGGGGTGATCGTCGACGGCGGCACCTTCGACTGGACCCAGGGCCGGTTTCCCGGGTTCACCGTGCCCGATCCCAGCTACCACGGCGTGGTGTACGCCGAGCTCGGACCGCCGGCCTTCGCGGTCAAGGCGCGGGTGCAACTGCTGCGCGACTTCGGGTCGGCGGCGTCGCCGTTCAACGCGTTCCTGGTTGCCCAGGGCCTCGAGACCCTGAGCCTGCGGGTCGAGCGGCACGTCGCCAACGCGCAGCGGGTCGCCGAATTCTTGGACGGCCACGACGACGTGCTGTCGGTCAACTACGCCGGGCTGCCCGGCTCGCCGTGGTACGAGCGGGGAAAGAAGCTGGCGCCCAAGGGAACCGGGGCCGTGCTGTCGTTCGAGTTGGCCGGCGGCATCGAGGCGGGCAAGGCTTTCGTCGACGCGCTCGAGCTGCACAGCCACGTCGCCAACATCGGCGACGTGCGATCGCTGGTGATCCACCCGGCGTCGACGACACACGCGCAGCTCAGTGCCGCCGAGCAGCTGTCCGCCGGGGTGAGCCCCGGCCTGGTGCGGTTGGCCGTGGGCATCGAGGGTATCGACGACATCCTGGCCGACCTCGAGCTCGGTTTCACCGGTGCCCGCAGGCGCGCCGGAGCCGGCGATCCGCATGCCGCGGCGGCGTTCTGAGGAGTCCGCAGGTGACAATCTCTGACATGCCGACGCAGACGCTGCCCGCCGAAGGCGAGGTCGGCGTTGTCAACGTGGGCTCGCTGACGCTGGAGAGCGGCGCGGTGCTGGACGACGTCAGCATCGCCGTCCAGCGCTGGGGTGAACTCTCACCGACCCGCGACAACGTCGTCGTCGTGCTGCATGCGCTGACCGGCGACTCGCACCTCACCGGCCCTGCCGGGCCCGGACACCCGACGCCGGGCTGGTGGGACGGAATCGCCGGACCGGGTGCACCGATCGACACCGACCGGTGGTGCGCGGTGGCCACCAACGTGCTGGGCGGCTGCCGCGGCTCGACCGGGCCGAGCTCGACCGCTCCTGATGGAAAGCCATGGGGCTCAAGGTTTCCGCTGGTGTCCATCCGGGACCAGGTCGAGGCTGACGTGGCGACGCTTGCCGCGCTGGGCATCACCGAGGTCGCGGCCGTGCTCGGCGGTTCGATGGGCGGCGCGCGAGCGCTGGAGTGGATGATCGCGCACCCCGACCGGGTGGGCGCCGGGTTGCTGCTGGCGGTGGGCGCCCGTGCGACCGCCGACCAGATCGGCACGCAGTGCACCCAGATCGCGGCCATCAAGGCCGACCCGAACTGGCAGGGCGGTGACTACTACGACACCGGGCGGTCCCCGGATGCCGGCCTGGAGATCGCCCGCCGTTTCGCCCACCTGACCTACCGCGGCGAGACCGAGCTGGACACCCGGTTCGGCAACTCGCCGCAGGTGGGCGAAGATCCCGCGGATCCGGCGTCCGGTGGCCGCTATGCGGTGCAGAGCTACCTGCAGCACCAGGGCGGCAAGCTGGTGTCGCGGTTCGACGCCGGGAGTTACGTGGTGCTCACCGAGTCACTGTCCAGTCACGATGTCGGTCGGGGCCGTGGTGGCGTCGAGGCCGCGCTGCGCGGCTGTCCGGTGCCGGCGGTGGTCGGCGGGATCACCTCCGACCGCCTCTACCCGCTGCGGCTGCAGGCCGAGTTGGCTGACCTGCTGCCCGGTTGCGCCGGATTGGAAGTGGTCGACTCGATCTACGGACACGACGGTTTTCTGGTCGAGACCGACTCGGTCGGGGTGCTCGTGCAACGGACCCTGGATCTGGCCGCGGCGAAGGGTGCGTGTTCGCGGTGACTCAGTATTCACAGGCCCGCTCATTGTCGTTCGGCTCTGAAGCGGCCGCGTACGAGCGCGGCCGCCCGTCGTATCCGCCGGACGCAATCGACTGGTTGCTGCCGCCCGGCGCCCGCGACGTGCTGGACCTCGGCGCCGGGACCGGCAAGCTGACCAGCCGACTGGTGGAGCGTGGGCTGGACGTGGTCGCCGTCGACCCGATCGCGGAGATGTTGGAGATGCTGCGCGTCTCGCTGCCGGGCACACCCGCACTGCTGGGTACGGCGGAAGATATCCCGTTGGCGGACAACAGCGTTGACGCGGTTCTGGTGGCGCAGGCGTGGCATTGGTTCAACCCGGCCCGCGCGATTCCCGAGTTGGCCCGGGTGCTGCGGCCTGGCGGGCGACTGGGTTTGGTGTGGAACACCCGCGACGAGCGATCCGGTTGGGTCCGCGAACTGGGGCGCATCATCGGCCGCGACGGCGATCCGATGCGCGACCATGTCACGCTGCCCGAGCCGTTCGCCGACGTGGAGCGCCATCAAGTCGAGTGGACGAATTACCTTACGCCGCAAGCATTGATCGATTTGGTCGCGTCGCGCAGCTACTGCATCACGTCGCCGACCCAGGTCCGCACCAAGACGCTGGATCAGGTGCGCGAGTTGCTGGCCACGCATCCCGCCCTGGCCAACGCCGGTGGTCTTGCGCTGCCGTACGTGACGGTGTGTGTGCGCGCGACGTTGACCTGACGTCGCGGCTGACTGGCCGGGGCTATGGTTCGTGGTGTGAAACTGACATCGCTCGTCGTCGGTTGCGTGCTGGCGATCAGCGTTGCACCGCCGGCCCAGGCTGACGAAAACGACAACGCGTACCTGTACGGCATCCACTCGGTAGGCGTCCCGGACGGGAGCCCTGCGGCCTCACCCGCGTACGGCAGGCAGCTGTGCGACCGACTTCCCGCGGTCGGCTTCGATCCGTTGGTGGCAGCGGTGAACCAGGAAAACAGTGCCAGCGGCCTGAACATGCATCTGTCCGCACTCGTCATTGGCGCGGCCCTGTCGAACTTCTGCCTCGACAAGGCCACCCTGGTGCCGACGACTCTGACCTACTAGGGCGCTTCATCGTCGTCGTCCCGGAGCAGCTTTTCCGGGTGGTGAAAGCTGTTGGTGCGGGGTTGGCCGTGGTCGAGGTGTGGTGGCGGGATCCATTCGGTGTGGCCGCGGGCGGTGTTGTGGGTGGTCCAGCCTTTTTCGGTGAGGTTGTGGTGGGGGCCGCAGGTCAGGGTCAGCCCGTTGATGTCGGTGACGGGGTTGGTGCGGTAGGGGTTGTTGTGGTGGACCTCGCACAAATACGCCGGCAGGGTGCAGCCGGGGGAGGTGCAGCCACGATCGCGGGCGTGCAACACGATTCGCTGGGCGGGTGAGGCGAGACGTCGGGTGTGATACAGCGCCAAAGCCTTGCCCTGGTTGAAGATGGCCAGGTAGTGATGGGCGTGGGAGCCCAGCCGGATCACATCAGACATCGGCAGCAGCGTCCCGCCGCCGGTCAGGCCGCGCCCGGCGCCGCTCTCCAACTCCTGCAGGGTGGTGGTGACGATGATCGAGGTGGGCAAACCGTGGTGTTGACCCAACTCACCCGATGCCAGCAGTGCGCGGCAGGCCGCGAGCAGGGCGTCGTGGTGGCGCTGGCCCGCGGTGGGGTGTCGCCCTGGATGGCGACCTGCGACGGGGTGCCACTGACACAGGGGTGTTCGTCATCGGGATTGCACATGCCGGGCGCTGCCAACTTCGCCATCACAGCGTCCAGGGTGGCGCGGGCTTCGGGGGTGAGCCACCCGCTGACCGGTGACATGCCGTCGATGTCCTGTTTGCCGATGTTCAGGCCGCGCCGCCGCGCGCGGTCGACGTCGGTGAAGTCACCGTCGGGTATCAGACAGTCCATCAGCGTGTCGGCCAGCTTGGCGAGCTCGTCGGGGCGGTGCTCGAGGCTCAGCCGGGCCAGCTGCGCCTCCGCCTTCGCGCGGGTGTCGAGGTCGACGACGTCGGGCAGCCGATGGAAGAAGCTGCGGATCACCGCCACATGGCCCGGCCCCAGGTCGCCGTTGCGTTGGGCGTCCGCGGTCGCCGCCAGCACCGGCGCCAACGGCTCACCGCTCAACGCCCGCCGCTCACCCAGATCGGCCGCCTCATGCACCCGCCGCGACGCCTCAGCCCGGCTGATCCGCAACCGGTTGGCCAACACCGCCGCCAGCTTGCCGCCCAACACAGCCGGGTCCTCACCAACCAGCTCCGTGATCAACGCATGCTCGATCGCCGGCTGAAGCCGGCGGAACCCTTCGAAGCGCTCCAGAACCGCGACCCGCTCGGGGGTGGTCAGCGCGTCGAAGCTCAGGTCCAGAGCACGTTTGTAGGCAGCGTCGAGCGCGTCGAGAACCTCGACGATCTCCTCACGACTGCCAGAACGCATGTTCGAATTATATTGCTGGGCACCGACATCCGGTGCTCCCCGAAGCGCAATTGTGGATAACGCTGCGACTGTGGATAACACCGGGTCAGGCCAGACACCACGATCACACCGGCATGCCGAGGACATCACCCGCCCGCGCCGTCCCGTACAGGACCGCGTGTCGCGCCAAACGTACGCGAACCTTTACCCCGGCGTGTTCTGAATGTGACTGCACTAGAACATAGTTCGATTCGAACCACGCAACGCGAAGGGGTAGCGATGCTCACCAATCAGCCACTGACCGTGCGTGCACTGATCGGCCTGGCATGCCTGATCACCGTCGCCACCGCATTTTCGATCCCGGGTGAAGCCGATCCCAGTGACGACAACTTCATCGACGCGCTCAGCCACGCCGGGGTCGAGTACGGCGAACCGGGTAACGCGATGGCGGTCGGTCAGTCCATCTGCCCGATGCTGGCTCAGCCAGGCAGCAGTTTCGCCGCTGCGGCCTCGGGCGTCGCACGCCGCGGTATCTCACCGCAACTGGCCCGCGCGTTCACCAAGATCGCGATTCAGACCTACTGCCCCGAGCAGATGTCAAACCTGATGGGCGGCAACAGCGTCACCACCGCTCCGCGCTTTTAGCGGGTCCCGAGCGGGTCGATCGTCCAAGCGATGTAGACCATCGCCGTGGCGACCGTTGCCATCGTCGTGAAGTCGATTGCCTTGCTGCGCACCACCAATAGGCCGGCCCGGTCCTCGGTCAACGCCAACCGCAGCACCGCGGCCACGCCCACGCCGATCCCGATCAACAGCGCGCCCCGGCGCCAGAAGTTGGCCGCTACCAAGCTGAATGCCACCACGAAGATCAACGTGACCCAGACGATCGGCCACTGCGGCCCAAGTCGACGCATGACTAACGGCTTTCGGCCAACTCGACGACATTGGTCAGCAGGAACGCGCGGGTCAGCGGTCCGACGCCGCCCGGGTTCGGCGACACGTGACCCGCGACATCCCAGACGTCGGGATGCACGTCGCCGGTGAGTTTGCCGTCGACCCGGCTGACGCCGACATCGATCACGGCGGCACCGGGGCGCACCATGTCGGCGGTCAGCATATGCGGCACACCGACGCCCGCGACGATGATGTCGGCTTGCTTGGTCAGGGCCGGAAGATCACGAGTTCCGGTGTGGCACAGGGTCACTGTGGCGTTCTCCGATCGCCGGGTCAGCAGCAGGCCGAGTGGCCGGCCGACCGTGACGCCGCGACCGATCACAACCACGTGCGCACCGGCGATCTCGACGTCGAAGCGCCGCAGCAGGTGCACGATGCCGCGCGGCGTGCAGGGCAGCGGCGCTGGATCCATCAGCACCAGCCGGCCCAGATTCGTCGGGTGCAGCCCGTCGGCGTCTTTGGCGGGGTCGACGCGCTCCAGCGCGGCGTTCTCGTCGAGGCCCTTGGGCAACGGCAACTGGACGATGTAGCCAGTGCATTCGGGGTTGGCGTTGAGTTCGTCGATGGTGTCGTTGAGCTCGGCCTGGCTGATATCGGCGGGCAGATCGCGGCGCAGCGAGGTGATGCCCACCTTGGCGCAGTCGGCGTGCTTGCCGCGCACGTATGCCTGCGAACCGGGGTCGTCGCCCACCAGGACCGTGCCCAGCCCCGGGGTCTTGCCCGCCGCGGTCAGCGCGGCGACGCGCTCCTTGAGATCGACGAAGATCTCGTCACGTGTGATTTTGCCGTCCAACGTGATTGCACCCACGTCGTCCAGTTTGGCATGTGCGCCCGCGCCGATGCTGGACCGATCCACGGCGACCCGCTGCGTTCGGCTCCGCCGACCTTGCAGTCGCCACTGTGCCCGATTGTCGGCGACCCGCTGCGTTCGGCTTCGCCGACCTCGCCATCGCCGATAGGCTCCCTCACATGTCCGAAGCCCCGGACGTGCTGGCACCGGCAAAGCTCGGACCCATCACGCTGCGCAATCGCATCATCAAATCCGCCACCTTCGAAGCCCGCACGCCGGACGCGCTGGTCAGCGACGACCTCATCGAATACCACCGACTGCCCGCCGCCGGCGGAGTCGGCATGACGACCGTCGCCTACTGCGCGGTCTCCCAAGGCGGCCGCACCGAAGGCAACGGGATCTGGATGCGCCCGGAAGCCGTGCCCGGGTTCCAGCGACTCACCGAGGCGATTCACGCCGAGGGCGCGGCGGTCAGCGCGCAGATCGGGCACGCCGGCCCCGTCGCCAACGCGCGCTCCAACAAGGCGACGGCCCTGGCGCCGGTGCGGTTCTTCAACCCGATCGGCTTGCGATTCGCCAAGAAGGCCAGCCGCGACGACATCGACGCCGTGATCGCCGCGCATGCCAACGCGGCCCGGCTGGCCGTCGACTCCGGATTCGACGCGGTCGAGGTGCATTTGGGCCACAACTACTTCGCCAGCGCATTCCTCAGCCCGCTGATCAACCGACGCAACGACGAGTTCGGCGGGTCGCTGGAGAACCGCGCCAAGGTCGCCCGCGGCATGGTGTTGGCCGTCAAGCGCGCCGTCGGCGACCAGATCGCCGTCACCGCCAAGCTCAACATGTCCGACGGCGTGCGCGGTGGCATCTCGGTCGACGAAGCGATCACCACCGCCAGATGGCTGCAGGACGACGGCGCCCTGGACGCGATCGAACTCACCGCGGGCAGTTCGCTGGTCAACCCGATGTACCTGTTCCACGGCGACGCCCCGCTCAAAGAATTCGCCGGCGCGTTCAAACCACCGCTGAGCTGGGGCATGCGGATGACGGGCAAGAAGTTCCTCCGCGAATACCCGTACCGCGAGGCCTACCTGCTGCGGCACGCCAAGCAGTTCCGCGCCGAGCTGACCATCCCGCTGATCCTGTTGGGCGGCATCACCAATCGCGACACGATGGATCTGGCGATGGCGGAGGGTTTCCAGTTCGTCGCGATGGGCCGCGCGCTGCTGGCCGAGCCGGACCTGATCAACCGGATCGCCCGCGACGGCGCCGGGGTGCATTCCGCCTGTACGCACTGCAACCGCTGCATGCCGACGATCTACAGCCGCACCCGCTGCGTGGTCACCGGCGCCCCCGACCTGCTGGCACATTGACCGCCCGTGTCTATCGAAATGGATTGAACGGCAGCCGATACAGTCGGCCCAGTGAGCCAAGCAGCTAATGTTGGGCCGATGAGTCACGCAGCACAGCCCGCGCTGACGGTCCGGTATGACGGGTCAGAACGCACTTTCGCCGCAGGCCACGACATCGTGGTCGGCCGCGATCTGCGCGCCGACATGCGCATCACGCATCCGCTGATCTCCCGGGCACACCTCCTGCTCCGCTTCGACCAGGGCCGGTGGGTGGCCATCGACAACGGGTCGCTGAACGGGACCTACGTCCATGGCCGCCGCGCACCGGTGATCGACCTGCAAAACGGCCAGACGATCAACATCGGCAACCCTGACGGCCCCGCGCTCAGCTTCGAGATCGGCCGGAACGACGGGGTGGGACGGCCGCCGCAGACGACGTCGATGCCGATCGCCCGGGCCGGCGCGCCCGCACGGCCAGGCCCCGGCCCGCAGCAGCCGAACCGCCCGCCGCCACGACCGCAGGAGCCGCCGCCGGGCCCTGGGCCTCGCCCCTATTTAGGCGGACCACCGCAGCAGCCGTATCCGGGACCACGGCAACCCAGCTACCCGCCAGGTCCAGCTCCCCAGGTCCCGTCGTATCAGCCGCCGCCCCCGAGGCAACCCGCACCGGCGCCGGTCAATTACGCGCCGAAGACCGAGATGGGGCCGGCGCCGAAGATCAGCACGCCGCCGGAGGCGGGCAATCTCGCCACCAAGATGATCCAGGCGATCCTGCCGGGCTCCTCAACCCCGGACAAACCCGCCGGATCGATGACGATCGGCCGCGCCAACGACAACGACATCGTCATCCAAGACGTCCTGGCCTCGCGTCATCACGCGTTCCTGGTCGACTCGCCGCTCGGCACCGAGATCCGCGACGCCAGCAGCATCAACGGCACGTTCGTCAACGGCGTACGGGTCGGCTCGGCGGTGCTCAGCGAGGGTGACGTCGTCACCATCGGCAACATCGACCTCGTCTACACCGACGGCAGCCTGGTCCGGCGCACCGAGGCCGCGACCCGGACCGGCGGACTCGAGGTCAACAACGTGCACTTCCGGATCGACGGCAAGGAGCTGATCAACGGCATCTCCCTGACGGCCCGCCCGGGCAGCCTGACCGCGATCATCGGCGGCTCCGGTGCGGGTAAGACCACGCTGTCGCGGCTCATCGCCGGTTACACCCGGCCCAGCTCCGGCAACGTCACCTTTGAGGGTCACGACCTGCACGCCGAGTACGCCACCATGCGCAGCCGGATCGGGATGGTGCCCCAGGACGACGTCGTGCACCGTCAGCTGACGGTCAACCAGGCGCTCGGCTACGCCGCCGAGTTGCGACTACCGCCCGACACCAGCAAAGAGGAACGGGCCCAGGTCGTCGCGCAGGTGCTCGAGGAACTCGACATGACCAAGCACGCCGACACCCGGGTGGACAAGCTGTCCGGTGGTCAACGAAAGCGTGCGTCGGTCGCACTGGAATTGCTGACCCAGCCGTCGCTGCTGCTGCTCGACGAACCGACCTCCGGCCTCGACCCGGCGTTGGACCGGCAGGTCATGCTGATGCTGCGGCAACTCGCTGACGCCGGACGTGTGGTGCTGGTGGTCACCCACTCGGTGTCCTACCTCGACGTCTGCGATCAGATTCTGCTGTTGGCTCCCGGCGGACGGATGGCCTTCAACGGCCCGCCCAGCCAGGTGGGCGAGGCGCTCGGCACCACCAACTGGGCCGACATCTTCGCCAATGTCGGCGCCGACCCTGACGAAGCCAACCGTCGTTTCGTGGAGATGGGTGGGCGGTCGCAGGCCAAGCCACCGGACAAGCAGAGTCCCGCCGACCTGGGCGAACCGGTGCATTCTGACCTGTTCCGCCAGTTCTCCACCATCGCGCGACGCCAGGTCCGCCTGGTCATCTCCGACCGCGGCTACTCGGTGTTCCTGGCAATCCTGCCGTTCCTGATCGGTGCCCTATCACTGACGGTGAAGGGCCCGAAACCCGGTCTGGGACCGGCGGATCCGCTGGGCCTGGCGCCCACGCAGCCGCAGTACATCATGGTGCTGCTCAACATCGGGGCCGTGTTCATGGGCACCGCGCTGACCATCCGAGATCTGATCGGCGAGCGTCCGATCTTCCGCCGAGAACAGGCGGTCGGGCTTTCCACGACGGCCTATCTGCTGGCCAAGGTGTTCGTGTTCTGCGTGTTCGCCACCGCACAGGCGGCCATTGCGACTTTCATCGTCCGGCTCGGAAAGGGCGCCCCCACAGCGCATCCCCCGTTCTTCGGCGACTCGACCTTCGCGCTCTTCATCACGGTTGCCGGAACCTGTGTTGCGTCGGCCATCCTCGGGCTGATGATGTCGGCGCTGGCGCAGACCACCGAGCAGATCATGCCGCTGCTGGTGGTGACGATCATGTCCCAGCTGGTGCTGGCCGGCGGCATGATTCCGGTGACCGGCCGGGCCGGACTCAACCAGATGTCCTGGCTGACACCTGGACGCTGGGGGTACGCCGCCGGCGCATCGTCGATCGACTTCCCGGGGTTGGTGAAAGTCAAGCAGATCCCGACCAACGACCCGATCTGGCAGCACACGCAACGCATCTTCTTCTTCGACCTGGGGATGCTCGTCGCGCTGTCACTGTTCTACAGCGGCTATGTGCGGTGGCACATCCGGCTGAAACGCTAACCGTCCAGCTGTAACCCGTGCGCCACGGCGAAGGCCAACGCCTGCTCGACGTCGATGCGCGCCTTGGTCATCGTCGCCGTCGTCCACAGCGACGGGTCGACGATTGCGCCGCGCAGATCGGCCTCGTCCAAGCGGGTTCCGGTGCTGCGCGCACCGGACAGATCGGCGCCGCGCAACACGGTCTTGCGCAGATCGGCTTCCACCAGGTTGGCCTCGCGCAGCCGGCAGCCGGTGAAATCAATGCCCCGAAGGTCGTTTCCGCCGAGTGTGGTGAGCGTGAAGTCGACCTCGTCGAGGATCAGCGGGCGAAACCGGCACCGCACGAACACCGAGCCCAGCATGCTGCATTGACGGAACGTGCTGTGCCACAGAGTCGTCAGGTTGAAGGTGCAGTTGCGAAATGCCGACCCCAGATGCTCCGACTCGGCCAGGTTGACGCCGCTGAAGTCGCATTCGGTGAACACCACCCGATCGGTGCGGAGGCGGCTGAGATCGTCGTCGCGAAAGTCACGGCCGACGAATTCGCGTTCGGTCCAATCCACTACGCGGTGGACGACAAACTCGCCAGCGCATATTCGCTGACGGCGATCAGGGCGTCGGTGGCCGATCTGCGATCGCGGGCATCGACGTTGATCACCGGGACATGCGTGGGCAAGGTCAGCGCTTTACGCACCTCGGCCGCGGGATACCGTGGTGTGCCGTCGAATTCGTTGACCGCGATCAGGAATGGCAGGTTGCGGTGCTCGAAGAAGTCGACCGCGGCGAAGCAGTCCTCCAGTCGCCGGCAGTCGACCAGGATCACCGCGCCGATCGCACCGCGCACCAGGTCGTCCCACATGAACCAGAACCGGCGCTGTCCCGGCGTTCCGAACAGGTACAGCACCAGATCCTCGTCGAGGGTGATGCGGCCGAAGTCCATCGCGACCGTCGTGGTCCGCTTGTCCGGGGTGGCGTCGACCATGTCGACCCCAGCGGAGGCATCGGTGACCATCGCCTCGGTGCGCAGCGGCATGATCTCCGACACCGCGCCGACGAAAGTTGTCTTGCCCGCGCCGAATCCACCGGCAATGACGATCTTCGTGGACGCGGTATCGCGCGACTTCTGATGCGGAGGAGGCCCCGCGTCAAAGCGCTCGTAGGCCACGGAGCGTCCTTCCTATCAGTTCGCGGCGTTCGTCACGGGTCGAGCGTTCGGTCAACGACTGATTCACTCGAAGGTAACCCGAAGTCACCAGATCGCCGACCAGCACACGCGTGACACCAAGCGGCAAATCCAGCCGCGCCGAAATTTCGGCCACTGACGGGCTTTTGACGCACAGCTTGACGATTCGGCCCCGGACGTCGTTCTGCGGCCACTGGTGGAACATCGCCGACTGCAACGCCTGCACCGGCGCTTCCAGCGGAATGTCGACGCTGGCCTTCGTCCGGCCCGCCGTCAGCGTGTACGGGCGGACCAGGCTGGCCTCGGGTGGCGGGGGCTCGAATCTCGGCTCGCGGCTTTCCATCACGACTCGCTAGTACGTCTGGCTCGGCGACGTGGCGCGTCGGGTCGACTGCACGACATTGCCGACGCGTTCGACGAGGACCGCCATCTCGTAGCCGATCTGGCCGATGTCACACGACGTCGACGCCAGCGTCGCCAAATGTGACCCGTCGCCGACCTGCATCAGCAACAGGTAGCCGTTCTGCATCTCCACCACCGACTGCAGCACCTGGCCGCCCTCGAAGAGTTGCGCTGCGCCGCTGGCGAGACTGGCCAGGCCCGACGACACCGCGGCGAGCTGGTCGGCCCGCTCCTTGGGCAGCCGCTCGCTGGCCGCGATCAGCAGCCCGTCGACCGATACCAGGATGGCGTGCGAGACCCCGCGGACGTCACGGGCGAAGTTGGACACCAGCCAGTCCAGCGAGTCGCCCGGACGAGCGGATTGAGTGGGCCCTGCGGGATGGCCGGGTTGTGCGAAAGGGCCTGAGGTCATTCGGTGTCGGATCCTTGATCGTTGTCGCGGGCGTGGGCCCGGCCGGCGCGTACCCCGCCGAAATGACTGCTTATCGACGCGCGGACGGCCTCGGGGTCGCGGGTCGGCGCCTGATGCGCGGGGGTATGCCCCGATTCGCCGTTGGGCACTGTCCCGTCGCCGTCGGCCCGCTGGTGCGCGTTGCCATTCTGCTCTGAGGCGCCGCCCGGTACCAGCCGGGCACCGGGATCACGCACCGGCAGGCCCTGTTCGGTGTGCGTCTGCACAGGTGTGTTGTCCACCCCCGCGGCGGCCGTCCAGCCGTGGTCCCACACCGATTGCCAGTCCAGGTCCGGGCTCTGGACGAGATCACCCGGGTCGACCAGCCATTCGGAGAGCATCCGCTGGTAGATCAGGTCGTCCTCGGCGGTGTCCGTCGGCGCGGCGGCCGGTTCGGCGGCCCAGACATCGTCGGCGTCGGGCTCGGCGGCCGGCGCTGGCGGCGGGGCCGGCTGTGCTTCCGGTCGCCTCCGGTTCTCCTTGTTGAGCCGGACCCGGGAGCCGAAGAACGACGACGTATTCGATACGGGTTGCGCCACAGGTCGTTCCGGAATCGGCGGAACAGCCTCGTCGCGGTCGGCTCGTTGCGGAGCCGGCTCCGGGGTGGCCGGCGCGCCGGTGATGCCACTGCTGCCAGGCCGGCGGCGGGGCAGCAGGCTGACCGAGGACTCGGTCGTGAGCGTGCCGTTGCGCTCGAAGTCGTCCTCGATCGGAGCGAGGTCGGCCACGTAATCCGGTTCGTCGAGCGGCGCCTCGGCCGGCGGCGGCACTGCGGGCTCCGCCGTGCGTGGCGCCGTCGGGCCGGCGTTACCCCCCGCCAACACGGTCGACGGCAAGTAGACCTCGGCCGTCGAACCCGAGCGCGCTTCCTCGAGTGACGTCCCGCGCAACCGCACCCGGATGCCGTGCCGGTCGGCCAACCGGCCGACCACGAAGAGACCCATGTGCCGCGCGCTGTCCGGGCTGACCTCTCCCCCGGCCCGCAGGCGCATGTTGGCGATCCGGCGGTCGCCTTCGGTCATGCCGAGCCCGACATCGACGATCTGCAGCAGAACCGCGCCGTCACTGCGGAATCCCGCCGACACCCGGACCGGCGATGCCGGCGGCGAGTAGCGCAGCGCGTTGTCGATCAACTCCGCGAGCAGGTGGACGATGTCGCCGGAGACCGCTCCGGAGATCGTGCAGTCGGGCACCATCGACGTCTCGACGCGACGGTAGTCCTCCACCTCGGAGGCGGCCGCGTGGATGACAGACGACAGCGGCACGGTCGTGCGCTGATCTCCCCTGGAACTCTGCGCGCCCGCCAGCACCAGCAAGTTCGCGCCGTTGCGCCGCATCCGGGCAGCCAGGTGGTCCAGGCGGAACAGGCTGTCGAGACGCTCGGGATCTTCCTCGTTGCGCTCGAGCCGGTCGATCAGCGAGAGCTGCTGGTCGACCAGGGACCGGTTGCGCCGCGACATCGTCTCGAACATGTCGTTGACCAGCAGCCGCAACCGGGCCTCGTCGCCGGCCAGCAGCAGCGCCTGGGTGTGCAGCTCGTCGACCGCGTGCGCGACCTGACCCATTTCCTCGGTGGTGTGCACCGGCAGCGGCTCCGGCGGTGATTCGTCACCGGCCCGCACCCGGACGATCTCGCGTTCGAGGTCTTCGTGGGCGACCTTGAGAGCGCCGTCGCGCAGCACGCGAAGCGGCCGGATCAGCGAGCGTGCGACCAGCAACACGATGGCGATGGCGGCGAGGATGGCGGTCAGCACCAGAACGGTGTCCCGGATCGCCGCGGTGCGCCGATCGTGCGCCTGGTTCTCGACGGCCTTGGTCACCTTGGCGGTGATGTCCTCGATGATCTGCGAGGCGATCCGGTCGGTGGTCTGCACCGACCGCAGCAGTGCCGGGTTGTTGACCAGCTTCTGCGCGGGGTCCGACATCAGGCCCATCCGGGTGACCATCTGCTGCTGGAGCGTCTTGGCCTCCGGAGAGCCGACGCCGAGCACTTCGGCCATTCCGAACAGAGTCGACGGCTCGGTACCGGCGAGGGTCGTCATCGAGGTGCGCAGCTCAGGCTCGGGCAGGTCTGCGCCGCGCGCGATCAGGATCTGCTGCATCATCATCTGCCCGCGGGCGCCGACCGCCCGGCTGAGCCCCTGCGCCTCGGCGCGGATCTGCTCGTTGTCCAGGCGGACCGAGCCGTCGATCGCGTTCTCGGCGGTCAACAGGATGGGCGCGTAGGTGGTCACCCGGGGGCGCAGACCCAACGTGTTCGAGGCGACGTTGTCCAGCAAAGACTGCCCGCCGTCCAGCATGGCGTCGACGCCGGCACTGACGTCGGCGGCGACGTCGGTGCCGTGCAGGCGGGCCTCGAGCTCGTTTTTACGGGCGTCGTAGTTTTTCTTCGCTCCCGCGACATCGCCACCGGTCGAGTTCGCCAGCAGGGCGACGTCGAGAGCCGACATGTATTTGGTGATCGCCGGAACCATCTCGGCCCGGTCGGCGGCCAGCCGAAGCCGGTGCGCGTCGGTCAGCGCGCCGGCAACGCGAAATCCTCCGAACACCATTGCCAGCACCAAAGGCAGCGCGACAATTGCCGCGACTTTCCAACGGACAGGCCAATTGTGCAGCGACCACGACGCGGGTCGTTTGGTCGGCGCTGATTCGAGACCGTCGCGCACCGCGGGCTCACCCTTGGCCGGTGAGATCGCCCGCGTGGCGCGGGCAAATATGGTCACCGAACCTGCGCGGTGTTAGCGTCCGCTCCGCTGAATCGCAGTGATAGCGCGTCGTTCATGAGACTTCCTGCTAATTGCGCTCACCCCGAGCGACGGGCAAGCAAGATACGCCTGGCAATTCTGCGAGTATGCCAGGCTGCGGCGGTAGTGACCACAATTCTTACTGAACAGACAGAGTTCACCGACGCCGTTCAAGCGTGACTCCTGAGCCTCCAGCAAACTTTCGAAACCGTTTACCGGCCGTGCCGCAACACTCAAAACGGTCGATCGGAAACTCACCCGATACCGTCTTCGCCGCCGCATGCCGAGCGATTAGTCGATTCGTCAATCTCTGCACCGGCGACCTATCGCTCCTCGAGCGAATGCCCTCATTCCGGTTACGGTGTGTTGTGTTCAGGCTCCTGTTTTTCTCGCCGCGAATCCCGCCCAATACCGGAAATGCGATCCGAACGGCTGCGGCCACCGGGGCAGAACTGCATCTCGTCGAGCCGTTGGGTTTCGACCTGTCCGAGCCGAATCTGCGTCGGGCCGGGCTGGACTACCACGACCTGGCCTCGGTCACTGTCCATCCGTCGTTGGAGGCCGCGTGGGCAGCGCTCGCGCCGCAGCGGGTGTTCGCGTTCACCGCTCACGCCACGCAGCTGTTCACCGCCGTGAGCTATCAGCCCGGTGACGTGTTGATGTTCGGCCCGGAACCCACCGGGCTGGACGCGGCCACGCTGGCCGATCCGCATGTCACCGCGCGGGTGCGGATTCCGATGCTGGACGGCCGGCGTTCGCTGAACCTGGCCAACGCCGCGGCGGTCGCGGTGTACGAGGCGTGGCGACAGCAGAGCTTTGCCGGCGCGGTTGACGATGCGCAACGCGAAGCGTTGTGAGGAGGAACCGCGCAAACAAACGGATGCGGTGACGATGCAGAACGCGCAGCGTTGTGAGGAGGAACCGCGCAATCAAACGGATGCGGTTTGAATTACCAGGTGTCCCAGTGCGTCAACTGCTCGGCAGGCAGCCGCTTGGCCGGTTTGAAATCAGTGCCCTTGGTGTAGGCGATCGGGAAAAGACCGCCCTGGCTGTACTTTTCGAAGGGAATGCCCAGAATCTCGGCGACCTGTTCTTCACCACCCTTGAGCAGGTGCAGCGTCGTCCAGCAGGTGCCGAGCCCGCGCGAGCGCAACGCCAGGCAGTAGCTCCACACCGCGGGGAACAGCGACGCCCAGAATGACACTCCGCCCAGCGGCTGTTTGTCCTCGCGACCCTCGATGCACGGGATCAGCAGGACCGGCGCTTCGTGCATACGCTCGGCCAGATATCCGGCCGAGTCCCGGACCGCGCCCATCCGCTCACCGCGGATGTCACCCTCACCGTATTCGGGGGCCGGCGAGCTGAGGTACTTGCGGGCGTTGGCCAGGTAGATGTCGCCGATCGCCTTCTTCTTCTCGGCGTCCTCGACGAAAACCCATTGCCAGCCTTGGGTATTGGAGCCGGTGGGCGCCTGCAGCGCCAAGTCGAGGCATTCCATCAGCACGTCGCGCGATACCGGCTTCTCGAAGTCGAGGCGCTTGCGGACCGAACGGGTGGTGGTGAGCAATTCATCGACGGAAAGGTTAAGGGCCATGAGCGCGAGATTACTCATGCCGCGTCGAGCGTGAAACGGTGGCGACTTTTCGGCGCTTTTCCCGCCGTGATCACACGTTCGGCGCAATGGGGCCGAGCCTGGTGAGGTTATCGGAAATCGCGGGACTTCGATCCGATCCGCAACGTGAGCTTGGTGATCCGTTCCGCCATGACAGTGATTGCGCCACTGGCATTTTGAACCTGACCGCGGATCAGCAGAGCCGACGACGTCTGCGCCACCTTGCGGTGTCTCGCCCACACCCCCGGCGTGCAGAGCACGTTGACCATTCCGGTCTCGTCCTCGAGGTTGACGAACGTCACCCCCCGCGCCGTCCCGGGTCGCTGCCGGTGCGTGACCGCTCCGGCGACCAGCACCCGGTCACCGTCGGGCACCGAAAGCAGGTCCGCGGCGGGTACCACTCCCAGCTCGTCGAGATCGGCGCGCAGGAACTGCGTCGGGTAACTGTCCGGCGAGATGCCGGTGGCCCACACGTCGGCCGCGGCCAGTTCCGTCTCACTCATCCCGGGTAGCGCCGGAACATGCGACGACGAGCCCACTCCCGGCAGGCGATCCGGTCGCTGGGTGGCGGCCGCACCCGCGGCCCACAGTCCCTCGCGCCGCGACATCCCGAAGCAGCGCAGCGCTCCCGCGGTGGCCAGCGCCTCGGTCTGCGGCACCGACAGCTGAACCCGAGTCGTCATGTCCAGCAGAGAAGCGAAGGGACCGTTCGCTTTACGCTCCTGCACCAGCTTTTCGGCCAGGTCTTCCCCGATCTGACGGACGCTGCCCAGCCCCAACCTCACCTCGGCCCCGGCATTCTCCAGCGTGGCATGCACCACGCTGGCGGCCACGCACGGACCGTGCACCGCCACTCCGTGCCGGCGGGCGTCGGCGACCAGTGACTGCGGAGAGTAGAAGCCCATCGGCTGCGCACGGAGCAGCGCCGCGCAGAACGCCGCGGGATGATGCAGCTTGAACCATGACGAGTAGAAGACCAGCGACGCGAAACTGAGCGAATGGCTCTCCGGGAAGCCGAAATTGGCGAATGCTTCCAACTTTTCGTAGACCCGGTCGATCACCTCGTCGGTGGCGCCGTGCAGGCTCCGCATGCCGTCGAAAAACCGGCCGCGTAACCGCTGCATGCGCTCGGTAGACCGCTTGGATCCCATGGCGCGACGCAGTTGATCGGCTTCGGCTCCGGAGAAGCCTGCGCAATCCACCGCCAGCTGCATCAGCTGTTCCTGAAACAACGGCACTCCCAACGTCTTGTGCAGCGCCGGCTCCATCGACGGATGGTCATAGACCACCGGGTCGAGGCCGTTGCGCCGCCGAATGTACGGGTGCACCGATCCCCCCTGAATGGGACCGGGGCGGATCAACGCCACCTCGACCACCAGGTCGTAGAACACCCGCGGCTTCAGCCGTGGCAACGTGGCCATCTGCGCGCGCGACTCCACCTGAAACACCCCGACGGAATCGGCGCGCTGCAACATCTCGTACACCGCGGGTTCGGACAGGTCCAGCGTCGACAGGTCGACCTTGAGTCCCTCATGCTCGTGCACCAGGTCGATGGCGTAGTGCAACGCCGACAACATGCCGAGCCCGAGCAAGTCGAACTTCACCAAACCGATTGCCGCACAATCGTCTTTGTCCCACTGCAGGACGCTGCGGTTTTTCATACGGGCCCATTCGACCGGGCAGACGTCGGCGATCGGACGGTCACAGATCACCATGCCACCGGAATGGATGCCCATGTGCCGGGGCAGGTTCTGGATCTGGTCGGCCAGCTCGATCACCTGCTCGGGAATGCCGTCGATGTCCGACGGCCGTCCACTCCAGTGACTAATCTGCTTACTCCAGGCGTCCTGCTGCCCTTGCGAGAAACCCAGGGCCCGGGCCATGTCGCGCACCGCGATTCGGCTGCGATAGGTGATCACGTTGGCGACCTGGGCGGCATAGTCGCGGCCGTATTTGTCGTAGACGTACTGGATGACGTTTTCCCGAAGATCCGACTCGATGTCGATGTCGATGTCGGGCGGACCGTCGCGCTCCGGCGACAGAAAACGCTCGAACAGCAACTCGTTGGCCACCGGGTCGACCGCGGTGACGCCGAGGGCGTAACACACAGCCGAGTTGGCCGCCGATCCCCGGCCCTGGCACAGGATGTTGTTCTCCCGGCAGAACCGGGTGATGTCGTAGACCACCAGGAAATATCCCGGAAACTTCAGGTTGGCAATGGTTTTCAGCTCGTGCTCGATCTGGGCATACGCCTGGGGGGCCTGGGACCGCCGACCGTAGCGGCGCTGGGCGCCCGCCATCGTCAACTCGCGCAGCCAGCTGTCCTCGGTCGAGCCGGGCGGTAGATCCGGGAACGGCGGCAACTGCGGGGCGATCAATGCCAGGCCGAAGGCGCACTGTTCGCCGAGCTCGGCGGCGGCGGTCACCGCGTCGGGATGCTGCGCGAACAGTCGCGCCATCTCCTCACCGGAGCGCAGGTGCGAGCCGCCCAGCGGGGCCAGCCAGCCGGCCGCCTCGTCCAGCGACTGCCTGGCCCGGATGGCACCCATCGCCATCGCCAGTCGGCGACGGGACGGCGCCGCGAAATGCGCGCCGGTGGTGGCCACCCTGTTCAGCCCGAATTGCTTTGCCAGCAAGGCCATCTGAGCGTTGACATCGTCGTCGACCGGGCAGCCGTGATGCGTCAGCTCGACGCTGACCCGATCGGAGCCGAACCGGTCCACCAGATCGGCCAACGCCGCCGCGGCCGCATCCGGCCCGCCGGTGGCCAGCGCGGAACGGACGTGGCCTTTGCGGCAGCCGGTCAAGATGTGCCAGTGGCCGCCGGCCGCCTCGGTGAGCGCGTCGTAATCGAAACGCAGCTTGCCCTTTTCGCCGCCGGCCAGATGCGCCGCCGCCAGCTGACGCGACAGCCGCCGGTAGCCCTCCGGCCCGCGGGCCAACACCAGCAGATGCGGCCCGGCCGGATCGGGGGCGTCGGTCCTGGCGCCGGCTCCCAGCGACAGTTCGGCGCCGAACACTGTGCGCATGTCCAGTTCGACGGCCGCTTCGGCGAATCGCACCGCGCCGTAGAGCCCGTTGTGATCGGTCAGCGCGATGGCCCGCAGGCCCAGCCGCACCGCCTCTTCGACCAGTTCCTCCGGCGCACTGGCGCCGTCGAGAAAGCTGTACGCCGAATGCGCGTGCAGCTCGGCATACGGGACCGACGAGCGGGCCGGCCGGCCGTCGTCCGGCGGCCGATAGGCCATCCGCTTGGGCGATCGGGGCGCTTCGTCCGCCGGGGTCCACACGGTGGGTGTACCGGAACGACGCGGTTTGCCGGAGAGCACCCGCTCCATCTCCGACCAGCCCGGCGGCCCATTGCTCCACCCCATGACCCGAGTGTATCGAATGTGTGTTCGAATGCGAAGTGCCGTCTAACCTGGCAACCGGCCCCGCGACCGCGGGCCGGGAAGGCGGCGCGCAATGTCGGTCAGCATCGACCCGCGCCGGGTGGACGCGGTGTTGTTCGACCTCGACGGCGAACCCGATGCCGGCATTGCCGCGCGGCTGGACCACGCCGGCGTGCGCTCCGCTCGATCCGATTCCGCCTCGCTGGTCGAATCGGCCGACGCCCTGTCGGTGCGCCCGGGCCGCTGTGCCGTCGTCACGGCCACCGACGCGGGGGTGACCGCCGCCCGCGCCGCGGGTTTCGCCCTGGTGGTCGCCATCGATCCGAACGCAAGCCCGCACGGTGCCGACGCGGTGCTCGCCGACGCGGGCGACATCGACGTCCGCTCCGGTTACCGACGGATGTCCGAACTGCCCGACGGACTGCAGGCGCTGCACTTCACCGGGGCGCCCGCGGTCTTCTACGACTTCGACGGGACGCTGTCCGAGATCGTCAACGACCCCGACTCCGCCCGGCTTGTCGACGGCGCGGCGGACGCGCTGACATCGCTGAGCGCGCGGTGCCCGGTCGCGATTCTCAGCGGCCGCGACCTGGCCGACGTCCGCGACCGGATCGGCCTGCCCGGCCTCTGGTACGCCGGCAGCCACGGTTTCGAGCTGACCGGACCCGACGGCCGGCACCACCAGAACAGCGACGCGGCCGCGAGCATCCCGGTGCTGGCCGACGCGGCGGAAGCACTGGTCGAACAGCTCGGTGACATTCCCGGAGTTGCCGTCGAACACAAGCGATTCGGAGTGGCCGTGCACTACCGGAATGCGGCGCGCGACCGGGTCGGCGAGGTGACCGCAGCGGTCCGGCAGGCCGGGCGGCGGACGGCGCTGCGCGTGACGACCGGGCGGGAAGTGATCGAGCTTCGGCCGGATGTCGACTGGGACAAGGGAAAAACGCTGCGCTGGGTGCTCGACTACATCCGCGACAACGAGGGCGGTGATCCGCTGCTACCCATCTACCTCGGCGACGACATCACCGACGAGGACGCCTTCGACGCGGTGGCCGGCGACGGCATCGCGGTCCTGGTGCGCCACGGCGACGACGGTGACCGCGCCACCGCCGCGCACTACGCGCTGGACGACCCCGGCCGAGCGAAAGAATTCACCGAAGAGCTGGCCCGCCGGCTCGCGGACTGATCACAGAACCGCTTGCGACTGAATGGTTTTGGCGGCCAGCTTGCCGCCGTCGCCGCGGATCTCGGTCTCGACCACGATGACACGCCGCCCGACATGCAGCGGGCGGCTGTGGGCTTTGACCGTTCCGGAGCGTGTCGCAGCGAAGAAGTTGGTATTGGATTCGATGGTCGTCGTGCCGCCGGCGCCCTCGGGCAGGTTGAGGAATGCGCACACCGCACCGGAGGTGTCCGCCAGCGCCATCACGATCCCGCCGTGCAGCACGCCTCCGCCCGTCGTCAGGCCGAGCGCCCAATCCAGGCTCAGCACAACCTCTTCGGGTGCCGCCGCGTCTGCGGTGATTCCGAGTGTCACGGCCAGCGGGACCAGCCCGTGGATCATCTCGGTGGCGGCGGTGTCGGTCATCGGCTCACTTTCCCAGTGCCTGCAGAGCCTCGGCGGTGTCCGCGTCGGCCGGATAGAACGATTCGATCGCGACCTCGGCGACGGTGACATCCAACGGGGCGCCGACGACCGCGGTCATGCTGAAGAACGAGAGCTCTGTTCCGTTGTGCCGCAGTCGGAGTGGAACGGCGACGTCGGTTGGCTCGGGACGCGCCGCCTCGCCGCCCGGGTAACCCGACAACTCGTTCAGCAGATCGGCGAGACGCGGGTCGCGGGTGGCCCGAACCTGGCGGTGCAGCCGCTCGAGCACATGCGCGCGCCACTCCGGGAGGTTGACGATGCGCGCGGCCATGCCGTCCGGATGCAACGAAACGCGCAGCGCATTGATCGGCGGCGTCAGCAAGGCGGGGTCGCACCCATCGATCAGCACGGCGACGGCGGCATTGCCGTCGAGCATGTCCCACCAACGGTTGATCACCAGCGCCGGATACGGCTCGTGGCCGGTGAGGATCTGGCGCAGGGCGGCGCGCAGCCGGGTCAGTTCCGGCTCGTCGAGCGAATGCTCGGGGTAGGCGGGCGCGTACCCGCCGGCCAGCAGCAGCGCGTTGCGCTCGCGTAGCGGCACGTCGAGTTGCTCGCTCAACCGCAGGATCATTCCCGGTGTCGGCCGGGAGCGTCCGGTCTCGACGAAGCTGAGGTGACGTGCTGAGATCTCGGCCTGAATGGACAGATCGAGTTGGCTGATCCGGCGGCGCTCACGCCACTCGCGCAACAGCTGACCGACTGCCGGAGTCGCCCGTGAGCTGCGGGTCAGGGTCGTCATCGCCCCGATGCTAGCCGCGGACGATCACCGCCACGATTACCTTCGAGGTAAGCGCCCGACGGCCTTCGGGGTCAGCCTCAGTCGTCGTCGGACTTCTTGTCCTTGTCGGACTTCTTCTCGTCGTCGTCCGACTTCTCGTTCTTGTCGGACTTCTTCTCGTCGTCGGACTTCTTGTCGTCGCCGCCGGTGCCCAGTTCGAGTGTCGCCCAATGACTCGGGGAGATGTAGACCGTCCAGTCCCCTTCGTCGCGGCCCAACTTGACGACCCCGTCGTCGACTTCCCACTTGGTGCTGTCGTCGTAGTCGGTGGACTGCCCGTCGCTGTAGGTGAGTTTGAATGCCATGCCCGGGACTGCCACGTTGGCGGCCCGGCTAAACCTCGACGTACTCCACCGCGCCGTCCTCGAGCACAAGACGTGCTTCGGCGCCGGCCGCCCCGGAGGCCAGCGTGCGGAACACCGCCTTGCCGGGCTCGGTGCGCCAGATCAGCGTGGTCAGCGTCTCGCCGGGAAACACCGGTTTGGTGAATCGCGCGTCGATCGCCGTGATCGCGTTGGCGTCGCCCTTGCCAAGTTCGGCGACCAGCGCGCGGCCGGAGAAGCCATAGGTGCACAGCCCGTGCATGATCGGCTCGGGGAACCCCGCGAGCTCCTTCGCGAACCAAGGGTCGCTGTGCAGCGGATTGCGGTCGCCGGAGAGCCGGTAGATCAGCGGCTGGTCTTTGCGGGTGGCCAGCGCGATGCTGGCGTCGGGTTCGCGGTCGGGGATCTGCGGTGCGACCGGGCGCTCACCCGGTTGTCCGCCGAACCCGCCCTCGCCGCGGATCACCAGCGTGGTGAGCGTTTCGGCAACGAGTTCGCCGCTGGCCGGGTCGGAGCCACGACCGCGCAGCATGATGATCGCGTTCTTGCCCTCACCCTTGTCCTGGATGTCGGCCACCTCGGTGACCACCGACAGCGTGCCCGCCGCGGGCAGCGGCCTGTGCAGCCGGATCCCCTGCGAACCGTGCAGCAGCATCGCCCAGTTGAACGATCCGACCTTGGCGGCCGCCGCGAATGCCGGGCAGCAGATCACCGCGTAGGTCGGGAGCACCTGCTGGTCGACGCCGTGGCTGTTTTCGGTGGTGAACTTCAAATCGTCGAGGCCCGCGCCCACACCGAGCGCGTAGAGCAACGTGTCGCGGTCGGTCCATTCGAACAGCGCGGGCTCGGTGGTTGCGCCGACGGCAGCCGGGTCGATCGCCATGCGGGGTCTCCTCTTCGGTCGGTTCCCGCCATTCCATCACCCGCCGATGCGGCGGCGACCTGCGCCCGGTTGTGTGATTTGTCCAGCCAACCCGGGCAAACACGCCACGTCGAGGCCCCCGGCAAGGCAGGCTGTCGCCATGCGCAATCGCACCCGCACCGCCATCTGGAAGGCCGCCGCCGTTCTCGCCGCCGTCGTCACCGTCGGCGCCTGCTCGGGATCACCGCAGGTACGCAGCATCACCCTGACGTTCATTCGGCATGCCGAGTCGCAGAGCAATGCCCAACACGTCATCAACACCGACATCCCGGGACCGGAGCTGACCGAGGAAGGCCAGGGGCAAGCCGAACAGCTGGCCCACCAGTTGTCCCGCAACAACTTCGACGGCATCTACGCCTCCAACATGGTCCGCACCCAGCAGACCGCCGAGCCGCTCGCCCATGCGCTGGGCAAGCACGTCGACATCCTGCCCGGGCTGCGCGAGATCGACGCCGGCCGGTTCAACAATCTCCCGGCCAAGCGGGCCGACCTGACCTACCTGGTCGCGCCGTCGCTGTGGCTCAAAGGCGACGTCAAGGACGCGGTCCCCGGCTCGATCAGCGGCAAGGAATTCAACGACCAGTTCACCGCGGCGGTGCAGAAGATCTACGACAGCGGCAACAGCCGGCCGGTGGCTTTCGCCCACGCGGAGTCGATCATGTACTGGACCCTGCTGAACGTGAAGAACCCGAAGGACAGCCTGGCGACCAGCCACCCGCTGCCCAACCTCGGCCGGGTCGTGGTCACCGGGAGCCCGGCGGGGGGCTGGACCCTGGTCGACTGGGACGGCATCAAGGACTTCAGCTACTGATCTGAGCGCACCGGCCAAGCGGTACGGTACTGGACAGTACTGCCCTCGCAGCCCTAGTCTTAGCCGCTGTGACCGAGACGGCCGAACGAGGCATGCCACCCTCACCGTGGTCGCCCCGCGAGACCGAGTTACTCGACGTGACCCTGGAGCTGCTGCAGGAACACGGCTACGACCGGCTGACCTTGGACGCCGTGGCCGCCCGCGCCCGGGCCAGCAAGGCCACCGTCTATCGACGCTGGCCGTCGAAGGCCGAATTGGTCTTGGCCGCATTCATCGAAGGAGTCCGGCAGGTCGCGGTGCATCCGCGGACCGGCACGCTGCGCGGCGACCTGATGCAGTTGGGGGAAGCGTGTCGCGAGCAGGCTTCCCAACAAGCGGGCACGATCCGCGCGGTCCTGGTCGAGACGTCGCGGCACCCCGCGCTCAACGACGCGCTGCAGCATCAATTCCTCGACCAGCGCAAAGCACTGATCCACGAGGTACTGCGGGATGCCGCCGACCGCGGCGAGATCGACGCCGCAGCGATCAGCGACGAACTCTGGGATGTGCTGCCCGGCTACTTGATCTTCCGGATCGTCATGCCGAGCCGGCCGCCGACGCGTGAAACGGTCGAAGCTCTCGTCGATGACGTGATCATCCCGAGCCTCACCCGAAAGGTGAACAGATGAAGGGCATTTCGGTGACCGGCGTGGTCCGGCGACGATGGATGATCCTGGTCACCGTTGTCGTGGTGGCCCTGGCGGCGTTCGCCGTGGCCAAACTGCACGGCGAGTTCGGCGCCAGCACCAGCGCGGCGCACGGCGGCGGCGCCTCCAACGAGATCGTTCAGTTCAACCCGAAGCACGTCGTCTACGAAGTCTTCGGCAATCCCGGGAGCACCGCGACCATCAATTTCCAGGACGTGCACGCCGCCCCGCAACGGGTGGACAACGCCCCGCTGCCGTGGTCGTACACGATCACCACCACCGATCCCGCAGTCATCGCCAACGTCGTCGCTCAGGGCGATGGCACCACGTTGGGCTGCCGTATCACCGTCAACGGCGTCGTCAAAGACGAAAGGACCGTCAACGAATTGAGCGCGTACACCTTCTGCCTGGACAAGTCCGGATGAGCGATCACAGCACTCGCCGGCCGCGGGTCGCGCATACCATCCACCGCCTGGCCGTGCCCATCCTGTTGGTCTGGGTGGCGTTGGCGATGCTTCCGAACATCCTTGTGCCGCAACTGGAAGAGGTCGGCAGGCTGCACAACGTCGGCCTCAGCTCCCCCGATGCGCCGTCGTATCAGGCGTTCAAGCACATCGGAAAGGTGTTCCACGAGTTCGACAGTGACAGTTCGGCGATGATCGTGCTCGAGGGCGACAAGCCGCTCGGCGCCGACGCGCACACCTTCTACGACGCGCTGATCCACAAGCTGGAGAAGGACACCAAGCACGTCGAGCACATCCAAGACTTCTGGGGCGACACCCTGACCGCGGCCGGCTCGCAGAGCAGCGACGGCAAGGCCGCCTACGTTCAGCTGTTTCTCTCCGGAGCCCAGGGCGAGGCGTTGGCCAACGAGTCCGTCGACGCCGTCCGCGCCACCGTCGACCAGATGAAGCCGCCGCCCGGCGTCAAGGCTTACCTGACCGGCGCGGCCCCGCTGATCGCCGACCAATTCACCGAGGGCAGTAAGGGTTCCAACAAGGTCACCGCGCTCACCATCGCGGTGATCGCCGTGATGCTGTTCTTCGTCTACCGATCGTTCGCCACCACCGGCCTGGTCCTGGCGACGGTGCTGATCGAGATGGCCGCCGCCCGGGGCATCGTGGCGTTTCTCGGGAATGTGGGCGTGTTGGGCCTGTCGACCTACGCGACGAACCTGCTGACGTTGCTGGTGATCGCGGCGGGAACGGACTACGCCATCTTCTTCGTCGGCCGCTACCAAGAAGCCCGATCGGCCGGCGAGGAGCGAGAAGACGCGTACTACAGCATGTATCGCGGCACCGCGCACGTGGTGCTGGGTTCGGGACTGACGGTGGCCAGCGCCGTCGCGTGCCTTGCCTTCACCCGTCTGCCCTACTTCCAGAGCCTGGGTATTCCGGCGGCGATCGGCATCCTGGTGGCACTGGCGGCGTCGCTCACGCTGGGCCCGGCAATCCTGGTCATCGCAAGCCATTTCGGGCTGTTCGATCCCAAGCGAGTTCTGCAGACCCGCGGCTGGCGCCGGATCGGCACCGCGATCGTCCGCTGGCCCGGCCCGATCCTGGTGGTGTCCATCGCGATCGCGCTCATCGGCCTGCTGGCCCTGCCCGGCTACAAAACCAGTTACGACACCCGCCCCTACATTCCGGAGACGGCTGCGGCGAACGTGGGTTTCACCGCCGCGGAACGGCATTTTCCGCGGGCCCGGCTGGAACCCGAGTTGCTGATGATCGAGGCAGACCACGACCTACGCAATCCGGCCGACATGCTGGTGCTGGACAAGGTGGCCAAGAACGTCTTCCACATTCCCGGAGTCGCTCTGGTGCAGTCGATTACCAGGCCGCTCGGCTCTCCGCTCGACCACAGCTCGATTGCGTTCCAGATCAGCCAGCAGAGCGTCGGGCAGGTGCAGAACCTGAAGTACCAAGCCGACCGGGCGCAGGACTTGATGCGCCAGTCCCAGGAACTGGACAAGACCATCGGCATCCTGCAGCAGCAATACACCCTGCAGCAGCAACTGGCGGGCGCCACCCACGAGGAGACCCAGAAGTTTCACGAAACCCTGGAGATCATCGGCGAGGTGCGCGACAAGCTGGCGAATTTCGACGACTTCTTCCGGCCGATCCACAGCTACTTCTACTTCGAGAAGCACTGCTTCGACATCCCGGCGTGCTTCGCGCTGCGGAACACCTTCGAGGCGATCGACAGCATCGACGAGCTCAGTGAGAAATTCGAAGACCTGGTGGTGAGCCTCGACAAGCTCGACTCGATCCAGCCGCAACTGGTCGGGCTGATCCCACCACAGATCGCCAGCCAGGAAGTCAACCGCGAACTGACTCTGAAGAACTACGCCACCAACCTCGGGATCAACAAGCAGTCCGAGACTGCGAACGACAACCCCGCCGCACTGGGGCAGGCCTTCGACAAATCGAAGAACGACGACTTGTTCTATCTGCCACCCGAAGTGTTCGACAACCCCGACTTCAAACGCGGACTGAAGCTGTTCGTGTCGCCGGACGGCAAGGCGGCGCGGATGATCATCACCCACGAAGGCGACCCGGCCGAACCCGCGGCCATCTCGCGGGTCGAGCCGATCAAGCTCGCCGCGCACGAAGCCGTCAAAGGCACTCCCCTGGCCGGTGCCAGTTTCTATCTCGGCGGTACCGCGTCGACCTACAAGGACATCGAGGTGATGGCGGGATACGACATCCTGATCGTCGCCGTCGCCTCGCTGAGCCTGATCCTGCTGATCATGATGCTGATCACCCGCAGCCTGGTCGCCGCCATCGTCATCGTGGGCACGGTGGCCCTGTCGCTGGGGGCCTCGTTCGGACTTTCCGTGCTGCTGTGGCAGTACCTGCTGGGTATCGAATTGTATTGGGTGGTATTGCCTTTGGCAGTCATCCTGCTGCTGGCCGTCGGGTCGGACTACAACCTGTTGCTGATCTCCCGGTTCGAGGAAGAGATTCCCGCCGGGTTGAAAACCGGCATCATCCGGGCGATGGCCGGGTCGGGTTCGGTGGTGACCGCCGCCGGTCTGGTCTTCGCGGTGACCATGTGCGGGTTCGTCTTCAGCGGTCTGCAGACACTCGGCCAGATCGGCACCACGATCGGACTGGGGTTGCTGTTCGACACGTTGATCGTGCGTTCGTTCATGACGCCGTCGATCGCCACCCTGCTCGGCCGCTGGTTCTGGTGGCCGCTGCGGGTGCGCCCGCGCCCGGCCAGTTCGATGCTGCAGCCCTACGGATCGCGTCCCGCGGTGCGCCAGCTGCTGCTCTGGGACGACCCGGAGGAACAGGAGTCGGCGGCACCGTCGCGCTGACCTGATCGACGATCACGTCACACCCCGTTGACGTGCGGCTCAACCGGGCGCACCATGTCCTGCATGCGTTATGTCGTTACCGGCGGTACCGGGTTTATTGGGCGGCGGGTGGTGGCTCGTCTGCTGGCCGCCCACACCGACGCCGAAGTGTGGGTGCTGGTGCGCCGCTCCTCGCTGGGCCGCTTCGAACACCTGGCCAAGACCTGGGGTGAGCGGGCAAAGCCGCTGGTCGGCGAGCTGACAGAGCCAGAGCTCGGGTTGACCGAGGCAGCGATCGCCGAGCTGGGCGCGGTCGACCACGTGGTGCACTGCGCGGCGATCTACGACATCACCGCCGCCGAAGCCGAGCAGCGGGCCGCCAACGTCGAGGGCACCCAGGCCGTGATCGAGCTGGCCCGCCGGCTTGACGCGACGCTGCATCACGTGTCGTCGATCGCGGTGGCCGGTGACTTCCACGGCGAATACACCGAAGACGACTTCGACATCGGCCAGCAGCTGCCGACGCCGTACCACCAGACCAAGTTCGAGGCCGAGTTGCTGGTGCGCTCGACGACGGGGCTGCGGTACCGGATCTACCGGCCGGCCGTGGTGGTCGGTGATTCGCGCACCGGCGAGATGGACAAGATCGACGGGCCGTACTACTTCTTCGGCACGCTGGCCAAGCTGGCCGTGCTGCCGCGCCTGACACCGATGATGTTGCCCGACACCGCCCGCACCAACATCGTGCCGGTCGACTACGTCGCCGACGCGCTGGTTGAGCTGTTGCACGCCGACGGACGCGACGGCCAGACATTTCACCTCACCTCACCGAAAACCATTGGGCTGCAGGGCATTTACCGTGGAGTCGCGGCGGCCGCCGGTCTGCCGCCGCTGCGGGGTTCACTCCCCCGCTCGGTCGCGGCGCCGGTGCTCAAAGTGCGTGGCCGGCCCAAGGTGTGGCGCAACATGGTCGCCACTCAGCTGGGCATCCCCGGCGAAGTCCTGGACGTCGTCGACCTGGCACCGACCTTCCTGTCCGAGCAGACGCAGAAGGCGTTGCACGGCAGCGGAATTGCGGTTCCCGAGTTCGCCGACTACGCGCCCGCGCTGTGGCGGTACTGGGCCGAGCACCTCGATCCCGACCGGGCCCGTCGCGACGATCCGGAAGGGCCGCTGGTCGGACGGCATGTGATCATCACCGGGGCATCCAGCGGTATCGGCCGAGCGGCGTCGATCGCGGTCGCCGAGCGGGGAGCCGTGGTGTTCGCGCTGGCCCGCAACGCTGACGCGCTCGACGACCTGGTCACCGAGATTCGCGCCAACGGCGGGCGGGCCTACGCCTTCACCTGCGACGTCACCGACAGCGGGTCGGTGGAGCACACGGTCAAGGACATCCTCGGTCGTTTCGGTCACGTCGACTACCTGGTCAACAATGCCGGTCGGTCGATCCGCCGGTCGGTGGTCAACCAGACCGATCGACTGCACGACTACGAACGGGTGATGGCGGTCAATTACTTCGGCGCGGTGCGAATGGTGCTGGCGCTGCTGCCGCACTGGCGTGAGCGGCGGTTCGGCCACGTGGTCAACGTGTCGAGCGCCGGCGTGCAGGCACGCAGCCCGAAGTACAGCGCCTATCTGCCCACCAAGGCCGCGCTCGACGCGTTCTCCGAAGTGGTCGCGACCGAAACCCTTTCCGATCACGTCACGTTCACCAACGTTCACATGCCGTTGGTGGCCACCCCGATGATCAAGCCGTCACGTCGACTCAACCCGGTTCCGCCGATCACCGCCGAGCATGCGGCGGCAATGGTGGTCCGGGGCCTGGTCGAGAAGCCGTTGCGGATCGACACACCGCTGGGCACGCTGTCCGAGGCGGGTCACTATTTCACCCCGAAGCTGTCGCGGCGGATTCTGCACCAGGTCTACCTCGGCTACCCGGACTCGGCGGCAGCACGAGGCGAAACCGGTCCGGAGGTCCCGAAACCTCTTGGGGAACAGCAGTCGTCACGTCGACCGAAGCGGCCGGCTCGCGTGGTGGTGAGCCGCGTCCGGGTCCCTGGTTCCGTCAAGCGGCTGGTACGCCTGGTTCCCGGCGTGCACTGGTAGTTGCGCGAACGCTGCTACCGCTCGGGTTACCCTGAACCCCGTGGGGGACGAGACGGACCTGGACAACACGGTCGGCAAGGCCGACGTGGTCCGGCGCGTGTTCGACGGTATCCCCGCTTTCGTCGTTGCTTTCGCAGGTCCGGAGCACCATTACGTCGCCGCGAACGCCGCGACGCGGGCGGCTTTTCCGGCGGTGCGGCTCGGCGTCTCGGCACGAGAGCTGTTTCCTGAATTCGAAGATCAGAACCTGATCGAGATTCTCAACCGCGTCTATCGCACCGGGGAGGTCCAGCAGGGACGCGAGTGGCGTTTCCAGTTCGACTTCGACGGATCGGGGACGATGCAGGAAGTCTGCGGCGACATCGTTGTCAGTCCCCGCCTCGGTCCCGACGGGCACATCGAGGGCACTCAGGTGATGCTGATCGACGTGACCGCCGCGGTACAGGAGCGCCGGGCGGCAGAAGCCCGCGAGGCAGAATTGTCCGAGCGCTACACCCAGGTACGGGATCTCGGAATTCTGGTCCAACGCGCGCTGCTGTCGCCGGCCCTGCCGGTGCTGCCGGGGGCCGACATCACCGCCGAGTATCTGGTCGCCACCGAGGACTCCGGCGCGGGTGGCGACTGGTTTGAAGCGATGCCCGGCCACTCGGCGAGCGTCTTCCTGGTCGTCGGGGATGTGGTCGGGCACGGCGTCGAAGCTGCGGCGGTGATGGCTCAATTGCGGACCGCGATCCGGATGGAGTTGCTCGCCGGTAAAACCATCACCGAAAGTCTCTCCTCCGTAGACAGTTTCAGCAGATTCGTACCCGGTTCGAAGGCGGCGACTGTATGTATCGGCCGCCTCGACACCAGCAGTGGGACATTCGAATACTGCACCGCAGGGCACCCTCCCCCGCTGTTGATCAGCGGCGACATCCCGCGGTTTCTCGAGCCGACCGGCGCCGGCCCGTTGGGTGGTGGAACCGGCTTCGCCACCCGCACCGAGAATTTGGGTGTCGATGATGCCGTGCTGCTCTACAGCGACGGCATCATCGAGCGACCGGGCCGGCCGCCGTCGGCCAGCACAGCTGAGTTCGCCGACATCGCGTCGCGCGTCCTGGCCGGATCGGCGTTCCCGATCGAGTCGACGACCCGTCCCGCGGAGCGGCTCTGCTCGCAGACGCTGGAGTTGATGCTGCGCACCACCGGCTACAACGATGACGTGACTTTGCTTGCTGCGCAACGTCGTACACCACCGCCCTCTCTCACACTGACTGTCGAGTCGAGCGTGCAAGCCGCCCGCGAGGTGCGCGCACCGCTGCGGGCCTGGTTATCCGAGATCGGGGCCGATGACGTCGATGTGATGATCATCGTGCAGATCCTGTGCGAGTTCGTCGAGAATTCGTTCGAGCACGGATACCGCTCAGCGACAACCGATCACATCAACCTCGAGGCCGTGCTGGACGACCAGGGCGTGGTGCATGCGTCGGTGTCCGACCACGGCCGGTGGAAGCCTCCGTCGGCGGACCCGGGGATGCGGGGACGCGGATTGATGCTGGCGGACGCGCTGGCTACCGAGAGTCGCGTCGTCGGCACCGACGACGGCACCACGGCGTCGATCTCGCACCGGCTGAGTCGGCCCGCGCGCATCGTGCTCGACCCGAACCTGGCGCCCGTCGTGGAGCCAACCGCCACTCCGGAGTTCTTCATTGAGGTCGTGGACCAATGCCTGGTGGTCAGAGGGGATGTCGACAACGCGACCTCACCCACCCTGGGAACACAGATCGCACGCCAAAGCCGTTCAGGCACACATTCGTTGAGGGTGGACCTGTCCGGGGTCAGCCATCTGGGCTCGTCCGGGCTGCGGATCCTGGCCGAAGCGCTGGAACGCTCGCGCCAACACGGGACCGAACTGGGCCTGGTCGCTCCGGCAGGGAGTCCGGCTCATCACGTACTGGCGTTGGTCGGCTTGCCGCTCGTGAGCACGCCGATCTCCGACCGAGTCGACTGAGCCCCGAGCCGGTATCGTCTCCGCGGTGGCCGCGCCAGTTTTCGCCGATGTCGACACCGGTGTCGACGATGCCATCGCGCTGATCTACCTGCTGGCCAGTCCCGACGTCGACCTGGTCGGCATCGCCTCGACAAGCGGAAACGTCCGGGTCGACCAGGTCTGCGACAACAACCTGAGCCTGCTCGACCTCTGCCAGGTCGAGGGCGTGCCGGTGTCACGGGGCGTCATGCAGCCGCTGAACTCCTCGCATCGGGCCGACAGTCCGGTCCATGGCTCGCGCGGCCTGGGCTACGCCGAACTACCGCCGACCGCCCGTCAGCTCAGCGGCGATGATGCCGCGACGGCATGGGTCAAGGCCGCCCGGCGGCATCCCGGTGAGTTGATCGGGTTGGCCACCGGGCCCCTGACGAATCTGGCGCTTGCCCTACGCGAGGAACCGGCGCTGCCGAAGCTGTTGCGCCGCTTGGTGATCATGGGCGGTGCCTACGATCACCGCGGCAACACCAGCCCGGTGGCCGAGTGGAACATCGCTTTCGACCCTGAAGCGGCGGCCGAGGTGTTCAACGCCTGGTCGCCGTCGGAACACTTTGAGCCGCTTCATCTTCCGATTCTTTGCGGACTCGACGTGACGCGGCAGATTGCGATCACCCCGGAGATCCTTTCGCGGCTGGCCGCGGCCGCCGGTTCATCCACGATCGCAATGAGCGTCGAGGACGAGCGGGGCCAACGATCGTCGGCGTCCAACCCCTTGATTCGGGTGATCGAAGATGCGACTCGGTTCTACATGGAGTCCTACCACGACCTGGGCCACGGCTACCTTGCGCATCTGCACGATCCGCTGGCCGCGGCCGTCGCGCTGGATCCGCAACTCGTGCAGGCCAGGCAGGCCACCGTGGACGTCGAGCTGGCCGGCACCCTGACCCGCGGTATGACGGTGACCGACTGGGTGGGCCGGTGGGCCCGAAAGCCCAACGCACTGGTCGCCGTTCACGCTGATCCGGCAGAGTTCTTCGACCGGTTCATCGAGCGGGTAGGTCCATTCGCCCGTCGGTTGGGCTGAAAAGGCGTCACCTGCACCGTGACCGACCGGCTATCGTTAGGCCACTGGGAGGTGCAGTGCTCACGATCCTGCGGCGGACGGTCAGCCTGTGGTGGCAGACGTGGCCCTGGCTGGTCGCCATCTATCTGATCGGCTGGTTCCTGAGGTACTGGGCACTGCATCTGGCGATGCATGTGGCGCTCAGTCACGGTGACTTCTGGGGAAGCCTGATCCTTCCGCTCGCGCCGCTGACCCGACTGCTGACATATCTCGCCATGTTTTTGGTGATTCGGTCCGTCACTCCGGGGTTGCGGGATGTCGAGACCGACGGCCAGGAGGCAAAGGGCGTCTTCGATGTGGTGATGATGGCCATTCTGCCGTTCCTGGTGATCTATACCGCCTGGAAGATGGTCGTCGAGGATTACTACATCTACGTCACCAGCGTGACCCATCTGCTGCTCAACGACTGGAAATCAGCGGCAGCCCGGGAGATCTACAGCTCGTCGATCGGATCCAAGTTGTGGCTGGCGATCCTGGCCGCCTTCCTCCTGCGCCAACTGATGACCCGCTTCCGCGAACGGCTGCCGCGATGGACCATGATCATCGCCGCCTACCTGGAGGTGGTGTGGCTGTATTTCGCGATCAAGGCATCGGCGGTCGTGCTGTTCGGTTCTCCCCAGTGGATTCGGGAGCGGCGAATTGTGGTGTGGCTCGGCAGCGTTCGCGATGCGGCCTTCTCGCACGTCGCGTGGCTTGCGCAGCTGTGGAACACCGCCGGAACGGTCTTGGGTGCGGTGATCTCGGTGGTGGCGTTGGCGCTGGCATGGCTGGCCATCGGATCCGCGGTCTACGGCACCCCGCTCACCCCGACCTGGGCGAGTGCGCGCCGGGTGCTGCTCGGGGAACGGGCTGCGACCGCAGTCGGCTCAGCGATCGAACGTGGCCGACGCGCCGCACAGCCGCGCTGGCAGCGGGTTCCGGCCCAACTCCGCAGGCGAGCAGTCGAGTTCGCCCGGTCGCAGCTCGGCCGTTTCGGCCCGATCGCGGATGCCTGGCGACTGATCCTGCATGGGGGTGCGCTGCCGATCGCTTTCTTTGTACTGGCCTACTCGGCGTTGGTACTGCTCGCACCGAGCGGGGCTTACTGGAATCAGACCGTGAGCGACGGCTATCTGTGGCGTGGCGTCGCGCTGCTGCTGGGGCCGCATGACTATCCCTGGTGGCAGACCTACCAGGATCTGATCAGGGCGCTGATCGGCGCGGTGGTCGACCCGCTCCGCATCTCGCTGGTCGCCGCGGCGTATTGGTTCTGCGCCGACCGGGTCCGTATCGAGGCCGCCCGCAACGAATCGACCGGCAAAGAATCGGCCGGCGCCGAATTATCCGGTGTCGAAGCGGATCACGAGTAGATCGGTCGACTTGGACAACGTCTTCTTGTCGTCCCACGACGTCGGGAGGAATTGGACGTCGACCGAGGTGAGGTGGACATGCTTCGGGACAGCGATTGCGACCAGCAATGGCTCAGTGTGGCGGGGTGAGCAAATGGCGGAGACGCCCCCGGTCAGTTCCCACTCGGTTACACCGATCGAGAATGACATCTTCATCCATTGCCGGTCGCCCGAGTTCACCATTGCCACGCAGCTCGTGTAGCCGTCCGGAACTCCGACCGGCTTACCGTTCTTGGTACGCCGCAGGAGATATGTTGCCAACCGGGTGTCCGGCGGAAGGTTGTACGGGTCGTCGGGCAGGTAGTGCATGTGTTTGCGCAACTCGTCGACACTGGGCGGTGTCGTCGGAGACAGCGACCACTGAGTATTGCCGATGGTGATCGAGCTTCCATATGGCACAACGTGTTTAGGTCGACTGAACCCGATGTTCTCCCGCCACGCGGGCAGGGTGATCGTGATTCCGATGAGTCCGACGACAAGAACACTGATCACGATCGCCCGGCCGTTGCGACGGAGCCAGGACGTCATTGGTCGACCAAGTCGTCGAGTTTCAGCGAGTCGAGCGGGACGACACCCGATAGTGGGATATCGACCGCGATCTGGGAATCGAGCGGCGCGAAGTCCATTTTGGCCATGCTGCTCTCGGTGATCTCGTTGCTGACCAGCAACGTGGCGCTGCGCGGGACCTTCGGCAATTCGTAGGCCAAGGGTCCGCTCTCCGGCATTTCGGGCTGCGCGATGCCCTGAAGGTCGGAGAGGTTGGTGTCGAACATATTTCCGTCGGCCCGCAGATCGAAGCGTGCCGAGTGCGACCTGAGCAGCGGCTGGTAGGTCAGCACCATGACGAGCCAGACGCCCTTCGACGGAAAGCGATTCAGCCCGTTGCGGCTGTTGGCGGTCACCTCGCGCGCCAGGTAGGTGCGGTGAACGGTCACGGCGATGTCGCGGCCGACGATTCGCTGCCCAACCGGGCCGTGTATCTCGATCGGCGCCCACGACTGCAGCTTTGTCGGTAGCAGTGACCACATCGCGCCCGCGCTGACCAGCAGCACGGCGGCCAGAATTCCGCGAGCCGCGGGCAGCAGCGTCTTACGCCCGGTCATGACGACTCCAGGTTGGCGATCCGCAGCTCGGCAAAGCGGTCCGCGTCGCCGGCCCATCGGTGGGCGAGAACGAACGTTGAGATGAATGAGCTCATCTTGTGAAAGCGGACGGTGATCACCGGGTGGCGCGACAGGTCGGCCCGAGGCACGGCCCACAGCACCGAGTAGTCGTAGGTGAATCCGGCATCGATCGAAGGAACGGGAATGGTTTCCGTGCCACGGAATGTCGCTCCGAATTGATTGGCGATACCGGTGAGTCCGAACAATTCGGTGTCTGCGCGAGGCCGGTGTGTGCAATCGTCGGGTTTACCGCCAAATCCGCCGTCGAGCGGGAAGGGAACGGACTCGTGGGCGGTGTTCTGGATCGTCACCTTCAACACCAGCAGTCGGCACTCCGGCGCCATGCGCGGCAGGCCGACGAAGCGGTCGACCAGCGAGACCGAGCGCGGGGTGACCGTCAGCGCTCCCGCGATGTACGACTGGCCGAACGAGATGGTCGTGACGTGGTGAGCCGTCTTCAGGCCACCGAACGCCGCGGTGACGACGAGGATGACGGCAAGAGCCGTCCAGCGCAGCTGTTTGAGCGAAAGCCGCTGCCAGACCGTGGACTGTTGGTCTTCGGCGACGGCCTGACCATCGCCGTCGACGGTAGTCGGCGGTTCGCCTTCGTTATCCGGCAAGAGCGTCTTCCCCTTGGCCGCTGGTGGATTGAGCATGATCGTACCTGCGCGCGGCGGACTGGTGAGACGCATTTTTCATTCGTAGATTCCTTCCAGATACCACCTCCGCTGCCGATAGCAGAGCAACAACGCGGCGCCGGGATCGGACGGCCGCTCACCTTCCAGCAGCACCTGCGCCCGGGCGGTGCCGCTGGCGCCTTGGCCGGCTTCGAGCCGGTCATCCCACCACCGTTCATCGACCGGCCAGGGGCCGGCCCACCAATGCAGCTTGGTGTCGCGGCCGCGGGCGGTCAGCCGGACCGGATCGGCGGAGAACAACCCCCTGCTGGTCACTCGAATCGAATTGCCTTGGACGTCGAACAGTTCCACAGGATCGTCGAGCAACACCGTCGGCGACGGCTCCGGCAGCTGACCGGGCCACGGCCGATGCGGATCGGCAAGCGGCACCGGCTCGTCACCCAACGGTGTCAGCGTGATGCGTTCGGCCGGCCCGCGACCGCCGGACAACATCGGCACCTGTACAGCCTCCTGGCCGAGCAGACCCTGCACCCGGACCAGTGCTCGACGGGCCCGCATCCTGTCCTCTTCACCGAGACCACCCCACAGCGGCAACTGCAGCGCTCCCGCTGACACCACCTCCACCGCCTGCAGCCGTAACTGCACCACCGGCGCGGAAGGCCGGTCCACCACAATCCGGGTGTTCAACCAACCGTCCAGCTGCCAGCGGACCCGGTCGGCGGTGGCATCCTCGGTCAACGGCTCGGCGCATCGCCAAACCCGGGTCAGCTCTTCACCGTTGGCAGTGACGGCATGCACGGCCAATCGGGTGCAGCCGACCCCGGCGGCCAGCAACGTCTGATGCAGTGTGCCGGCCAACGAGCGCCCAGCGAACGCCGCGGCGTCGACCCGGTCGATCGGCGGATCGCACTGCAACTCCGCATCGAGCTCGGCGGGTGGCTCGCGACCGGACGGCCCGCGTTCCGGCTCGCCCCGAGCGAACCGGTGCGCGATCACCGCGTCGGCGCCGAACCGGGAGGCCACGTCTGTTCGCGACAACTCGGCGAACTGGCCGATGGTGCGAACTCCCATCCGCCACAACAGATCCGCCAGATCGGCTCGCCCAGAACCGGACAAGCTGGGCTCGGTGGCGATTTGCCGGATCGATATCGCCGACAGAAACCGCGCGTCCTCCCCCGGCGCCAGGACACGACCCGCGCGAGCGGCGAAGACCGCGGTCGGCAGCTGATCGGCGATTCCGACCTGGCACTCGGCACCGGCCGCCGCGACGGCATCGGTCAACCGTTCGGCGGCCTGCTGCTCGGAGCCGAAGAACCGGGCCGCTCCGCGGACCGGCATGACCACCAGACCGGGACGCAGCACCTCGGCGCGCGGCACCAGGTCGTCGACCGCTGCCACCACAGCTTCGAAGAAGCGGGCGTCACGGTCGGGGTCGGCGGCGACGACGTGCAGTTGCGGGCAACGGGCCGACGCCTCGCGACGCCGCAGCCCCCGGCGCACACCCGCCGAGCGGGCCGCCGACGAGCAGGCGATCACGCGGTTGGCCAACGTGACGGCGACTGGGGAGGTCGCCGACAGTTCCGCTGCGGCAGCGGCGGCGACCGCGGGCCAGTCCATGCACCAGATCGCCATCACCCGGGAAGCCACGCTCACCCCGTCCGAGCTCGCCTGGTCGCCCGTCCCGCAGCGCACACCTCGAGACGCACCTTGCTGATCCGCCCGAAGCCCGGCGTTTCCGAGGTTGTTTCGTAACCGCTGACTCGAGCGCTCAGCCGGATCGACGCACCCTGCCAGTCGCCGTCGGTGACCAGCAGCGCGCACCCTTTCTGTTGAGCCCTGGCCACCACGGCCCGGGCCCGGGTCAGCGGCACCGAGCGCCCCATCAACGCCAGCACGATCAGGTCCATCCCATCCATGAGCACCGCCGCCACCTCCACCGGATCGGTTCCGGGATCCGGGATCACCGCGAGCCGGCTCAGATCGGCGCCCATTTCCACCGCGGCCAGCAGGCCGACGTCCGGCTGGCCGACGATGGCCGCGTTCCCACCGGCGGCCGTCACCGCCGCCACCATGCTCAGAGCGAGCGAACGGGCGCCCGACAGCACGGCAACCGCCCCCCGTGGCAACGCATTGGGCAACACATCCGTCAGCAACTGCGGCACCGGCAGCCTGGCTTCCGAATCCGGAAGCAGATCCTCCGCCGGTGCGTGACCGCGCCGGGTCGAGCCGATCTTGCCCGACACCGCCGCCATCTGCTGTCGCAGCTGTTTCAGCTGCTCAGCACGGTCGAGATGCGGCTGTTCGGAGGCAAGCATCGCCGTCATCAGCTACTCCTGCGGTACGGGTGTGACTGGTGTTGTTCGAATGTGTGTTCGAATACCAGTAGTCAATACCCACCCACCGACAAGGTCAAGCGGGGGCCTGCCGAAGACGCCGGCCAGCAAACTATCGGCACGGACGCCGCGAGAGTGCAGCTACCGAGGCATTCCTCGAGTAGACGTCTCGCTGGTTGCACTCTCGGCGGCGACTCAGCCGACACAGCGGAACCGCAATCGCAGCAGGAATCTGGCGCCGCACGGCCCACCTGCGAATAGTGTCCACAGTTCATGGGAATTGATCCGTCGAGCATCCTGCTCACCAACCGTGTCGCGGTCGTCACCGGCGGTGGTGCCGGCATCGGACGCGGCATCGCCGCCGGGTTGACAGCATTCGGCGCCAAGGTGGCGATCTGGGAGCGCGACCCCGAATCGTGCGCGTCCGCCGCCGAGCAGATCGGCGCACTGGGCATCACGACCGACGTCCGTGACAGCGCCGCCGTCGACGCCGCACTCGCGCAGACAGTCGCCGAACTCGGACCGGTCACCATCCTGGTCAACAATGCCGGTGGAGTGTTCTGGTCAGGAATCCTCGATACCAGCGAAAACGGTTGGGACGCACTGTACAAATCCAATCTGCGGCACGTGTACCTGTGCACCCAGCGGGTCGCCCGCGGCCTCGTCGAGCAGAAGTTGCCCGGCAGCATCATCAGCGTGACCTCCATCGAAGGGGTCCGCGCCGCACCCGGTTACGCGACCTATGCGGCGGCCAAAGCCGGCGTCATCAACTACACCAAGACCGCGGCCCTCGAACTCGCGCCGCACGGAATCCGGGTCAACGCCCTGGCCCCCGACATCACCTTGACCGAAGGCATCAAGAACATCGCTCCCCCGCGTTCCGACGAGCGGTTCGGCCACACGGTTCCCCTCGGGCGAGCGGGCCATGTCGACGAGATGGCCGGCGCCGCAGTCTTTCTCGCATCCGAGATGTCCAGTTACATCACCGGGCAGACCATCCACGTCGACGGCGGCACCCAGGCGGCCGGCGGCTGGTATCACCATCCGGATACCGGCGCCTACGCGCTCGGACCGAGTTGACCCCGTGCATCATCGAGCACGGGGTCAATCGCTTCCGGCGTGACCCCGAGACCACGTAAACAGAAAGACTGCACACGCCTCCGGATTTCGGCCGGATCGCGCTGGGAACTACCCCAGTGCCGTTCGATGTTGGTCCACACGACGCCATGGATGGACAGCGCTTCGCCGTCGGGATCGATCTCGGTGAAGATCCCCAGATCTGCTCCACGCGTGAGTTGTTCGACAAGTGGACGCAGTATCTCGCGATAGGCGGGGGCGACGAGTTCGGGCGCGGCGACCATCTGGTTCTGCGCCTCGAGCGACATCTGGCGGAGGTCGGAGCGGATCTGCTGATTGAAGGCGAGATCCAGCCGTCCGTCGATCCAGGCCGCCACCGCGCGAATCGGATCAGAGTCCGCCATCTGTTGCTCCAGACGTACGACCTCGGCGCGGGCCATCTCCAGAAACACCGCCGCGACCAACTGGTCCTTCGACGCGAAGTGCCGATAGAACGCCCGGGTACCCAGCTGCACACTGCCGAGCACGCGAGCTACCGATAGTGCCTGAACTCCGTCGGTCCGAACGACTTCCGCGGCAGCAGCGAGGATTGCCGCATGAATGTACGGATCGGGTTCGAGCTTTCGGCGCCCGCCGGCATGGGCGTCGACCACGTCATGCTGAGGCATCGTAGGCAGCAATGTATTCGCCGAACGCGTCGTGCACCTTTTCCGGGGTCAACCCGTAGTCGCTCAGCTCGTAGGTGTGCGTGCCGTGCTGACCGGGTTTGTGTCCATCCGCCCATGCCTGCACCCTCGCGCGCGCCGAGTCGGTGAACGTCAGACCGAGCTTGTCGTAGCTGTGCGCGATCGTGTTGATCGGGTCGGTCTGCAGGTCGGCGAAAGACACGTCCACGAAACGATCGTCGCCGAACTTTCTGCGGAACTCCATCGCGCGGCCCATCCCCTCGGCCCACCAGGCCAGTTGCTCAGCCCCGAGCTCCTGCGGATCGCGATGGTCGCTGCTCCAGCTCCGGACATAGGCGATCAGACTGCAGACCGACCCCAGCACCTTGGCCGGATCCCGGTGGCTCCACAGGAATTTGGCGTTCGGATAGACATCCACAAACGCTTCCAGTGCGAACATGTGCACCGGCGTCCGCAGGTGCCACAGGCTCGGCTTGCAGTGCCACTGCAGCAGTTTCAACACGTCACGGTGAAATGTGTAGGTCTCGCGCATGTCGCTCTGCAGCAGCCATTCGACGTATCCCGGGACCCGTACCACTCCGTCGAAGTGGAAGGTGCGAAAGCTCATGCCCATCAGGTCTTGGCACTCCGTCGCGGATTCGGCATCGAAACTGTTCATCGTCCGGAATTCGGGAAACATCTGGTCGATCATCGCGATGCCTTCCGCGGCTCGGGCGATCCGCGGGTCGTTGTGCTGGGTCGCGGCCTCCGGAGGCGGGGTCGGCGCCTGGGATTCCCAGGTGCGCAGGGATCTCAATTGTGGATCGGCAGAGACCAATTGGCCCAGCGCCGTCGTTCCGGTTCGTGGTAGACCCAGGACGACGATCGGGCCGTCGACGACTTCGTCGCCGATCTCGGGATGCTGCTTGTAGGTGTCGATGATCTTCAAGCGCTGGATCAGCGCGTTACTGATGGTCGCGTGTTGCATGACCCGGCCGAGATCGTTGAGGTCGGCCTCGGTGTTCAACGCGGTGACCGTCCGCTCGAGGCCCTCGCGGTAATAGTCCGAACCGAAATCGTCGAGGCCCGTGGCGGCGCGGGCACCGTCTTCGAGGTCGTCAGCGGAGAAACTCACCGGTAGAACCTTTCGTAGACGGCGCGGCGCCGGGCTTCGATCACCTGAGAGCGTTCGTCGGGGGTGGTCATGGTGGTCTCGACGGGCAACGATGCCAAGACCTCGTCGACCTTCACCGCGCGCACGCTGGGGACCGGCGCGGTTTCGGTTCTCACGCAACGCAATAGCATCGCGCCGTTGCTGTGACCGGCGGTATCCAGCCAGTTGGCCACCCCGGGATCCGTCGCACAGATGACGGCACGGAAGACCCCGTCGGGATCGATGACCGCCTGATGACCGTTGAGACTGGACTGATGGCGTCCGTAGTGGATCGTCTCCAGCCACGGGTTGCCCAGGGAGATGCTCCAGTAGACGCCCTCGGGTGGTTCGACCTCGAGGATCAGCGCCTCATCCGGAGCCAGGTCGAATCGTCCGATGACAGGGCGGTTTTCCGCTGCCGCGCCCATGTCGCTCATGTCCATCGGCGGTATGAAGCCGTTGGCCGGCGGCATGGCACCGAAGTCGAGGAAGAATTTCAGGTTGTCGTAGACGAAATCACCCAGCGCAAGAAGCTGTCGTGCCACCGAGACATCCAGTTCGACAGCATGAGCCGCTGGTGTCACTTCGTCGCCGACGCGCTCGATCTGCAATGCCGCGGGAACCTCGGAGTCCCAGTCGTAGAAGAAGTTTCGCACCGTCAGCGTCGGATGATCGCCCGTCAGCCGCAACCAATTACCGCTGTGCTCGTCGGCGGACAGGATCGCTTCGAAGTTCCCGTCGGCATCGACCTCGAGTTCGTCGACCAGACAGTTGGCGGTCGCGGCGATCCCGTCCATGGTCTGCAGGCCGACGTACCGGGCGGTTCCACGGTTGCCGAAGATCCGATACGTCTCGCCCGCACGCAGGCTGGCGTTCAGATACACGCAGTCCGGGCATTCCAGCCCCCAGGTGACGATGTCGTCCATGCTGGCCCGGTCGACGGCGAGAAGCGGGTCCGGATCCGCCCGCAGTGCCATGTCCGTGCCGACCGCCAGCAGCACCATCAGATGTCGCATCCCCGACCCGTAGTCGAGGCGATTCTTGTTGACCGGCGCCGACCGTACGAGTTGCTCGGCCGCGTTCAGCCGCTCCTGCAGATGCGCCCACGCCGCCGGGAGGTCGGCGGCCCCGCCGTCACTGGGCGACAGCGCCGCTTCGGCGATCGCATGTGGCAGCCACGCCATCGTTTGTTTCCAGGCAGGTTGAGCCTGATCACCGCCGTCATCGGCCACGAAAGCCCTCCCGCGAGGTTGCACAGCGCTCAATTGAAAATGATGTTTTCAATTGAGTAGTTGTTACCACGCACCTGATGAACAGTCAACGGGCGGCGTCGGTCGTCAGTCGTTGCGCCGACGGAGGAGTTCGGCCCAGTCGCGCGGCACTCGACCCCGGGGGCCGGGCACCGTCTGGTCCGCGGGATGGCATTCCGGCGGGGCGAGTTCGGGGCCGTCGTAGTAGTCGTTGGTCTCGTAATTCCAGAACCAGTCCTCGCCCGGCTCGAACGACCGGATGATCGGGTGGCCGGTCTCCCGCCAGTGCTGCGTCGCGTGCCGGGACAGCGAATCGTCGCAGCAGCCGACGTGCCCGCACGCCGCACAGCGCCGCAGGTGTACCCACCAACCACCGCCGGCGTCACACTCGCTACAGCCGACACCACCGGGCGGCACCGAGGGATCGACGGCAGCAGCCATGGCGAACTACTCCCACTCGATGGTGCCCGGCGGCTTGCTGGTAACATCCAGCACCACTCGGTTGACTTCGGCGACCTCGTTGGTGATCCGGGTCGAAATCCGTTCCAGCACTTCGTACGGCACCCGGGTCCAGTCGGCGGTCATGGCGTCCTCGCTGGAGACCGGCCGCAGCACGATCGGGTGGCCGTACGTCCGGCCGTCCCCCTGCACGCCCACCGACCGGACGTCGGCCAGTAGCACCACCGGGCACTGCCAGATCTGGTGATCCAGGCCCGCCGCGGTCAACTCCTCACGAGCGATCGAGTCGGCACGACGCAGTGTCTCCAGCCGGCTCGCGGTGACCTCGCCGACGATGCGGATCGCCAGACCCGGCCCTGGAAACGGTTGCCGCGCAACGATGTCCTCGGGCAGACCCAGCTCGCGCCCCACCGCGCGGACCTCGTCTTTGAACAGCAATCGCAAGGGCTCGACGAGCGCGAACTTCAGGTCGTCCGGTAAACCGCCAACGTTGTGGTGGCTCTTGATGTTCGCGGCGCCGCTGCCGCCACCGGACTCCACCACATCCGGATAGAGCGTCCCTTGCACCAGGAACTCAGTCTCGTTGTCGCCCAATGCATCCCGAACGGCGCCCTCGAACGAACGGATGAATTGCCGCCCGATGATCTTGCGCTTGCCTTCGGGGTTGGTCACCCCGGACAGCGCTTCGAGAAACGTCGCCTCGGCATCGACGGTCACGAGGTTGGCGCCGGTCGCGGCGACGAAGTCGCGCTGCACCTGGGCCCGCTCGCCGGCACGCAGCAGCCCGTGGTCGACGAACACACAGGTCAGTCTGTCCCCGATCGCGCGCTGCACCAGCGCGGCGGCCACCGCCGAATCGACCCCACCGGAGAGCCCGCAGATCGCGTGACCGTCGCCGACCTGCGCGCGCACCTGCTCGACCAGTGCCTCGGCGATGCCGGCCGGCGTCCAGTCCGGGGCGATCCCGGCGAACTCGTGCAGAAAGCGGGTCAGCACCTGCTGGCCGTGTGGACTGTGCAAGACCTCGGGGTGGTACTGCACGCCGGCCAGTCGCCGCGATCGGCTCTCGAAACCGGCCACCGGCGAACCCGCACTGGTGGCGATCACCTCGAAGCCGTCCGGCGCGGACGTGACGGCGTCGCCGTGACTCATCCATACCGGCTGGGTCTCGGGAAGGTCGGAATGTAGTTCGCCGCCAACGACTTTCAATTCAGTCCGGCCGTACTCGCTGGTCCCGGTACGGGCGACCGTGCCGCCGAGCGCCTGAGCCATCGCCTGAAATCCGTAACAGATGCCGAACACCGGCACACCCAGGTCGAACAACGCCGGGTCGAGCTGCGGCGCGCCGTCGGCGTACACGCTGGCCGGGCCGCCGGACAGCACCACCGCGAGCGGGTCGCGGACCTTGATCTCGTCGACCGAGGCGGTGTGCGGAATGACCTCCGAGAACACCCGGGCCTCGCGCACCCGGCGGGCAATCAGCTGGGCGTATTGCGCACCGAAATCGACAACCAGCACGGGACGGGGCGTTGCGGACTCCACCGGCACAGTCTAGAGCCGCGCGCACGTCAGCCCCTCAGTTGACGCGCCTGTAGTCGTATGCCTACACTCCAAGGTATGTGACTGTAGTCAACTGACTACAGTTGAAACCCGGAAGGACTCCCATGGCATTGACCGTGACTCAGCTGGGCAGCCGCATCGGCGCCCGAATCGACGGCGTGCAGCTGTCCGGCGACCTCGATGCAGATACCGTCGCCGACATCCGAAAAGCGTTGCTACGGCACAAGACGATCTTCTTCCGCGACCAGTACCACCTCGACGACGCGGGGCAGCACGCCTTCGCCGCCAGGCTCGGCACGCCGATCGCCCACCCGGCGCTGCAACAGGCGGACATGCCGGTGATCACGCCCATCGACTCCGAGTTCGGCAAAGCGAATCGCTGGCACACCGACGTCACCTTCGTCGCGAACTACCCGGCCGCCTCGGTCCTGCGCGCGGTCACCCTGCCCAGCTATGGCGGGTCGACGTTGTGGACCAACACCGCCGCGGCTTATGACGCACTTCCCGATTCACTCAAGCACCTGGCCGAGAATCTATGGGCGCTGCACAGCAACCGCTTCGACTACATCGCGGGATCGCACCCGCAGACCGAGGACCAGCAGACGCACCGGGCCCGGTTCGAGAAGGTCGACTTCCGCACCGAGCACCCCGTCGTTCGCGTTCATCCCGAGACCGGCGAGCGCTCGCTGGTCGCCGGCGACTTCGTCCGCGGATTCGTCGGGCTGGACAACTACGAGTCGCACACTCTGCTGGAATTGTTGCAGCGTCGAATCACTATGCCGGAGAACACCGTTCGTTGGAACTGGGCTGCCGGCGACGTCGCCATCTGGGACAACCGCGCCACCCAGCACCGGGCCGTCGACGACTACGACGACCAGTATCGGCTGATGAACCGGGTCACCGTGCAGGGCGATGTGCCGGTCGACGTGCACGGCCGGCGCAGCCGGGTGATCAGCGGGGCGCCGCTGCGAGCCGCCAGCTGAGCCGCGCGGCGGGTGAGAGGTCGCTCACCATGGTGCGATCCGCGGTACCGTCGCGCCCATGACCTCCCCCGATGCCAGCACCCGCGACCGTCTGCTGGACGCGGCCATGGAACTGTTCGGCCGCCAGGGGTACGCCGCCACGTCGATCGCCGACATTCAGCGGGCCTGCGGGCTGTCCCCCGGATCCGGCGCCCTGTACAAGCACTTTCCCTCCAAAAAGGCGTTGCTACAGGAGGCCGCGCGGCGGCAGATGGGACAGATGGCCGCGATGCGCGACGACTACAACCGCAACCGTCCCACCGACGTCCAGGGGGCACTGCGCCTGGGGGCCGAGCAGATCTGGGCCAGCATCGAGAACAACACCGACTTGCTCCGGGTGATGTTCCGCGAGCCCGAGGCGCTTGCCGACATGATCGACGAGGTGTGGTCCACAGTGGCAACCACCGCCTATCGACGGACCGGTCGGGCGCTGACCGCGGCCAGAGACGCCGGCGTCGCACCGGTCGATGACCCCGAAGCCACCAGCACCGTGCTGGTTGCCGCCCTGGCCTACTTGCCGATCGCGCAGATGCTGGTCGGCCGCACCCCCGGCAACATGGATGTCGACCGGTTCCGCGACGCCTGGCTCCGCCTGGCCGAAGGGGTGTTCACCGGCACACCTGCGCGCTGACCGCACACCCGGAAGGCCGCGCACCGGGGTGCCGAAACCCGTGGTTCGCCCGGAACGCCTGGCGAACCTGCACCGGGCATGGTGAGGTGGTAGTTGCTCACGGCAGAAACCAACCCGAGAAGCGAGGTCCGCAGTGCTGGGTCTACCGGAAGCCGTGCACGCCTGCCTTTTCGATCTCGACGGCGTGCTCACCGACACCGCAAGCGTGCACACCAAAGCATGGAAAGTCATGTTCGATGCGTTCTTGAAGCAGCACGCCGAGGACAACGGTGAGTCGTTCGTGCCGTTCGATCCCGTCGAGGACTACCTGAAATACGTCGACGGCAAGAAGCGCGAAGACGGCGTGCGGGCGTTCCTGGCCAGCCGCGACATCGAGCTCCCCGACGGCGACCCCGACGACTCGAGCGACAAAGACACCGTCCACGGCTTGGGCACCCGCAAGAACGATGCCTTCCAGGAGACGTTGCACAAAGACGGCGTCAAGGTTTTCGAAGGCTCGCGCCGCTACCTGGAAGAGGTCGCCGCCGCCGGGCTGGCCACCGCGGTGGTGTCGTCGAGTGCCAACACCCGCGAGGTGCTCAAGATCACCGGGCTGGAACAATTCATCCAGCAACGCGTCGACGGCGTGACGCTGCGTGAGGAGAACATCGCCGGCAAGCCGGCACCGGACTCGTACCTGCGTGGCGCCGAACTGCTGAACGTGGAACCTTCCGCAGCGGCGGTGTTCGAGGACGCACTGTCCGGGGTCGAGGCGGGCCGCGCCGGCAACTTCGGTTACGTCGTCGGTGTCGACCGGGTGGGCCAAGCCGACGAATTGCGCAGTCACGGTGCCGATGTCGTGGTCACCGACCTTGGCGATCTACTTTAGGAGGCCGTGATGATCCCTGATGACACGCTCCCCGTCGAACCCTGGCAGATCCGCGAACCCAAACTGAACCTCGACGTGTTGGCCCAGTCGGAGTCGCTGTTCGCATTGTCCAACGGGCACATCGGAATTCGCGGCAACCTCGACGAGGGAGAGCCGCACGGCGTGCCCGGCACCTACCTCAACTCGTTCTACGAGGTCCGGCCACTGCCATACGCCGAAGCGGGCTACGGATATCCCGAAGCCGGCCAGACCGTCGTCGACGTCACCAACGGAAAGATCCTGCGCCTGCTGGTCGACGACGAGCCGTTCGACGTTCGCTACGGCAAGCTGCTCAGCCACGAACGGATCCTCGACTTGCGAGCCGGGACGCTGACCCGTGATGCGCACTGGCAGTCCCCGGTCGGCAAGCAGGTCAGGGTGACCTCGACGCGGCTGGTGTCGTTGTCCCAGCGCAGCGTGGTGGCCATCGAGTACATCGTCGAAGCGGTCGACCAATTCGTCCGCGTCACAGTGCAATCCGAGCTGGTCGCCAACGAGGAACAGCCCGTGACGTCCGGCGACCCGCGCGTTGCGGCCATCCTCGACAGCCCGCTGGAGGCCGTCCAGCACGAGGACACCGAGTGTGGCGCGCTCCTGATGCACCGGACCCGCGCCAGCGCGTTGATGATGGCCGCGGCGATGGACCACGAGATCGAAGTCGAAGGTCGTTACGAGGTCAGCAACGACGCCAGCGGCGATCTCGCCCGCACCACCGTGATCTGCGGGCTTCGTCCCGGCCAGACGCTGCGCATCGTGAAATACCTGGCGTACGGCTGGTCGAGCCAGCGGTCCCGTCCCGCATTGCGCGACCAGGCCTCCGCCGCGTTGCACAGCGCGCGATACAGCGGCTGGCAGGGCCTGGTGGACGCCCAGCGCAAAATCCTCGACGACTACTGGGACGGCGCCGATGTCGAGGTGGAGGGCGATCCGATCTGTCAGCAGTCGGTCCGGTTCGGGCTCTTCCACCTGCTGCAGGCCAGTGCGCGGGCCGAGGGTCGCGGCATCGCCAGCAAGGGGCTGACCGGCACCGGCTACGACGGGCACGTGTTCTGGGACACCGACGGGTTCGTCCTTCCGGTGCTCACCTACACGCTGCCGCACGCGGCCGCCGACGCATTGCGTTGGCGCGCTTCGACATTGGATCTGGCGAAAGAACGAGCCGCGCAGCTGGACCTCAAAGGTGCCGCCTATCCGTGGCGCACGATTCGGGGCCAGGAATGCTCGGCGTACTGGCCGGCTGGCACCGCGGCGTGGCACATCAACGCCGACATCGCGATGGCTTTCGAGCGCTATCGCATTGTCACCGGCGATGATTCGCTCGAACTGGAATGCGGGCTGGAGGTACTCGTCGAGACGGCCCGGTTGTGGAACTCGCTCGGCCACCACGACCGTCACGGCGTCTGGCACCTCGACGGAGTGACCGGTCCGGACGAATACACCGCGATCGTCCGGGACAACGTGTTCACCAACATGATGGCGGCGCACAACCTTCGGGTTGCGGCCGACGCGTGCGCCCGGCATTCCGAAGTCGCCCACGAAATGGGCGTGTCCAGCGACGAGACCGCGGCATGGCGCGCTGCCGCCGACGCCGCGCATATTCCGTTCGACGAAGAGCTCGGGGTGCACCCGCAGTCCGAGGGCTTCACCACCTATGCCGAGTGGGATTTCGAGAACAGGAACAAGTACCCGCTGTTGCTGCACGAGCCCTACGCGTTGCTCTACTCGTCGCAGGTGGTCAAGCAAACCGACCTGGTGCTCGCGATGTACTGGCAGAGCCACAAATTCAGCGACGAGCAGAAGGCGCGCAACGTCGACTACTACGAGCGCCGCACGGTGCGCGACTCGTCGCTGTCCGCCTGTACCCAGGCGGTGATGTGCGCCAACGTCGGGCATGTGGATCTGGCGCACGACTACACCTACGAGGCGGCGCTGGTCGACCTTCGCGATCTGCACAACAACACCAAGGACGGCCTGCACATGGCGTCGCTGGCCGGCTCGTGGACCGCACTGGTCGCCGGCTTCGGTGGCCTGCGCGACGACGAAGGCGTCCTGTCACTCAACCCGTATCTACCCGACGCCATTTCGCGTTTGCGTTTTCGGTTGCGCTGGCGCGACTTTCGGGTGACTGTCGACGTCGAGCACGAGAAGGTCACCTACACCCTTCGCGACGGACCCAAAGACAAAGAGTTGACCATCCTGCACGCCGGCGAGGAGCTGGAACTCAGCACCACCGAACCGACGACCGTCACACTGACCAAGCGCGAGCCGTTGCTGCCCACACCGCAGCAGCCGTCGGGACGCGCCCCGATGCACCGCAACGCGTACCGATCGGTCAACCAGCCGAACTGACCGAGCCTGGACTCGTGCGGGTCACCTCTGCATCTGCATCGCTGCGTTCTGCATCGTCGGTGCCGGAGTTTCTGCGGCCCTCCTCAGCATCGCTGCGCTCTGCATCGTCGGTGCCGGAATATCTGCGGCCCTCCTCAGCATCGCTGCGCTCTGCATCGTCGGTGCCGGGCGTCTCCTCCTGGGCGACCTCGCTGATCGACTCGATCGGCAGCCAGCGCAGCGCTCCCGGCGCGGACTCCGGAACCACCGGGTGGTCCGGCGCGATCGGGTCGAGCCGGCGATAGCTCTCACCCTGCTTGGGACGGAGGTCGTCCTCGCCCTTGTTCGGCCACAGCGACGCGGCCCGCTCGGCCTGCGCGGTGATCGACAGCGACGGGTTGACGCCGAGGTTGGCCGATATCGCCGCGCCGTCGACCACGAACAGCGTCGGGTATTCCCAGACGCGGTGGTAGGGGTCGATGACGCCGGCCTCGCGGCTGTCGCCGATCGCGGCGCCCCCCAGGTAGTGCGCGGTCAGCGGAATGTTGAACAGCTCGCCCCAGGTCCCGCCCGCAACGCCGTCGATCTTCTCGGCGATGCGACGGGTGGCCTCGTTGCCGACCGGGATCCAGCTCGGGTTCGGCACACCGTGGCCCTGCTTGCTCACGACACGGCGGCGACCCAACTTCGTGCGCTTGGTGTACGTGGTAATCGAGTTGTCGAGATTCTGCATCACCAGCGCGATCATCGTGCGCTCGCTCCAGCGCCGCGGGTTGAGTAGCCGCAGGGTGCCCCGAGGGTCGCCCCCGGCGTTGGTGAGCAGCTGCTTCCAGCGGGGTTCGCCGGTGCCGTCCGGGAGCTGACCGTCGGTCATCAGCGTCTGCAGTAAACCCATTGCGTTGGAGCCCTTGCCATACCGGCACGGCTCGATGTGGGTGTCCGACGACGGGTGGATGGACGAGGTGATCGCCACCCCGTGGGTCAGGTTCAGATCGTCGCGGACTTTCAACCGGCCCGCGCCGACGATGGACTCCGAGTTGGTCCGGGTCAGCTCCCCGAGTCGACCGGAAAGCTCCGGCAGGTTGCCCTTGTCACGCATCTTGAACAGCAGCTGCTGCGATCCCCAGGTCCCCGCGGCCAACACCAGGTGCTTGGCGGTGAAGGTGCGCTTCTTGCGACGCAGTGCGCGGCCGGTCCGTGCGGTGTGCACCTCCCAGATGCCGTCGTCGCGCTGCTCGAAATTCGTCACCGTCGTCATCGGAATCACGTCTGCGCCATTGGATTCCGCCAGGCCGAGATAATTCTTCAGCAGCGTGTTCTTGGCACCGAAGCGACAACCGGTCATACAGCTACCGCATTCCAGGCAGCCGGTGCGCTCCGGACCGGCGCCGCCGAAGTACGGATCGGGCACGGTCTTGCCCGGCGTCTTGGTGCCGTCGGGACCGAAGAACACCCCGACCGGGGTGGGCACGAAGGTGTCACCGCAACCCATGTCGTCGGCGACCTCTTTGAGGATGCGGTCGGCGTCGGTGAAGGTCGGGTTGGTGACCACCCCGAGCATCCGCTTCGCCTGCTCGTAGTGCGGCATCAACTCCGCGCGCCAGTCGGTGATGTGTGACCACTGCTTGTCTTTAAAGAACGGGTCCGAGGGCACGTACAAGGTGTTGGCGTAGTTCAGCGAACCACCGCCGACGCCCGCGCCGGCCAGGATCATCACGTTGCGCAGCAAATGAATGCGCTGGATGCCGTACATGCCGAATTTGGGTGCCCACAGGAATTTGCGGAGGTTCCAGGAGGTCTTGGCCATGTCCTCGTCGGCGAAGCGCCGGCCGGCCTCGAGCACACCGACCCGGTAACCCTTCTCAGTCAACCGCAGCGCGGTGACACTGCCCCCAAAACCCGAGCCAATGATCAAGACGTCGTAGTCAGGTTCCACATCGTCCAGTATGGACTTACTCGCCGGTAATGATCCAGCGAACCAGGTCAGCAGCTAGTTGCCGACCGTCAGGCCGACCTTTTGAAACTCTTTGAGGTCGCAGTAGCCCGACTTGGCCATCGACCGGCGCAGCCCGCCGACCAGGTTCAGCGAACCGAACGGATCGTCCGACGGACCGTTGAGCACATGGCTCAGCGGCAGCCGTTCGCCGACCGCGACCTGCAGCAGGGCGCCGCGCGGCAACGACGGATGGGCGGCCGCCGACGGCCAGTACCACCCTTCGCCCTGAGCTTCGGCGGCTTCGGCGAGCGGAGTGCCCAGCACAACGGCGTCGGCACCGCACGCGATGGCCTTGGCGAGGTCTCCGGAGGTGTGAATGTCGCCGTCGGCGAGCACGTGGACGTAGCGGCCGCCGGTCTCGTCGAGGTATTCACGACGGGCAGCGGCGGCGTCGGCGATCGCGGTGGCCATCGGCACGCTGATACCGAGGACCTCGTCGCTGGTGGTCACCCCGCTGGTCGAGCCGTAGCCGACGATGACGCCCGCCGCACCTGTGCGCATCAGGTGCAGTGCGCTGCGATGGTCGATGACGCCACCGGCAACCACCGGGACGTCCAGCTCGGAGATGAAGGTCTTGAGGTTCAGTGGCTCGCCGTGGCTGTCGACCCGCTCGGCGGAGACGATGGTGCCCTGGATGACCAGCAGGTCGATGCCGGCTGCCACCAGCGCCGGGGTCAGCGCCTGGGCATTCTGCGGGCTCACCCGGACCGCGGTGGTGACCCCCGCCTCCCGGACGCGGGCCACGGCGGTGCTGAGCAGGTCGAGGTCCAGCGGCGCGGCGTGCAACTGCTGGAGCAGCCGGATCGCCGCTGACGGCTCGGGCTCCTTGGCGGCCGCTTCGATGACTTGGGCGACCTTGGCCCCGACGTCCGCGTGCCGGCCGATCAGTCCTTCGCCGTTGAGCACTCCCAGACCGCCGAGCCGACCGAGTTCGATGGCGAACTCCGGCGACACCAACGCATCGGTCGGGTGCGCCACGATCGGTATCTCGAACCGGTAGGCGTCGAGCTGCCACGCGGTCGTGGCGTCCTGCGACGAGCGGGTGCGTCGCGACGGGACGATATTGATGTCGCTGAGTTCGTAAGTGCGCCGGGCGGTTCGGCCCATGCCGATTTCAACCATGTCACGCATGAAGGGTCCTTCGATCAATCACCGAGCGTAGTAGTTGGGCGCTTCGGCGGTCATCGTGATGTCGTGCGGATGGCTTTCTTTCAAACCCGCCGCGGTGATGCGGACGAACTGCGCCCGCTGCAATGCCTCGATGGTCTCGGCGCCCGTGTAGCCCATCGCGGCACGCAGGCCGCCGGTGAGTTGGTGGATCACCGACGACAGCGGGCCGCGGAACGGCACCCGTCCTTCGATGCCCTCGGGCACCAGCTTGTCCTCGGACAGCGCGTCGTCCTGGAAGTAGCGGTCCTTGGAGTACGACTTGGCCTCGCCGCGGCCCTGCATGGCCCCGAGCGAACCCATCCCGCGGTAGCTCTTGTACTGCTTGCCGTTGACGAAGATCAGGTCGCCGGGCGCTTCGCCGGTGCCGGCCAGCAGCGATCCCAGCATCGCGGTGGACGCGCCCGCCGCCAGCGCCTTGGCGATGTCACCGGAGTACTGCAGTCCCCCGTCCGCGATCACCGGGACGCCGGCCGGGCCGCAGACCGCGACCGCCTCGAGGATCGCGGTGATCTGCGGCGCGCCGACACCGGCGACCACGCGGGTGGTGCAGATCGAACCGGGCCCGACGCCGACCTTGACCGCATCGGCACCGGCCTCGACAAGCGCGGCGGCGCCCGAGCGGGTCGCGACGTTGCCGCCGACGATCTCGACCCGGTCGCCGACTTCGCCCTTGAGCTGACGGACCATGTCGAGCACCAGGCGGTTGTGGGCGTGCGCGGTGTCGACCACCAGGATGTCGGCGCCCGCGTCGGCGAGCGTCATCGCCCGCACCCACGCGTCGTCGCCGACCCCGACGGCCGCGGCCACCAGCAGCCGACCGTCGCTGTCCTTGGTGGCGTAGGGATGCTGTTCGGTTTTGACGAAGTCCTTGACGGTGATCAGCCCAGTCAGCCGGCCGTGCCCGTCGACGATCGGCAGTTTCTCGATCTTGTGTCGGCGCAGCAGGCCCAGCGCCGCATCCGCGCTGACGCCCTCCTGTGCGGTGATCAGCGGGGCCTTGGTCATCACCTCGGCGACGGGCTTGGACTGGTCGACCTCGAAGCGCATGTCGCGGTTGGTGATGATGCCGACCAGCTGGCCCACATCGTCGATGACCGGCAGCCCGGAGATCCGGAACCGGGCGCACATCGCGTCCACCTCGGCCAGGGTGTGGTCCGGCTTGCAGGTGACCGGGTCGGTCACCATGCCGGCCTCGGACCGCTTCACGGTTTCGACCTGCCCGGCCTGCTCGGAGATCGGCAGGTTGCGGTGCAGGACGCCGAGCCCGCCGGCCCGCGCCATCGCGATCGCCATCCGGGATTCGGTGACGGTGTCCATCGCGGAGCTGACCAACGGCACCCTCAGCCGGATGTTCTTGGTGAGCTGGCTCGAGGTGTCGGCGGTGGCCGGCACGACGTCGGACGCAGCGGGCAGCAGCAGGACGTCGTCGAAGGTCAGCCCCAGCATCGCGATTTTCTGCGGATCGTCGCCACCGGTCGGCACCGAATCTTCCCCGAAACCGCCGACTCGCGGGTAGGAGGCGACGATCAGGTCGCTGCTGTCTTCGAGACGGGACAAGCCAGATGACATAGCCGGGGCCCTCCCAGTGCGAGCGCGGAGTGAAACCGCCATCCTATCGGCAGTCTCCCCAGCGACGACGACGCACGCCGCCGTGCGGCGCGAGGAGGAGTCGGGTGATTCAACCCGCTCGACGACGACGCGCGCCGCTTCTCCAGGCCGCGACATGGCAGCTGGGCTGCGAGGTAGCGCTGGCGTGATGCCCGCCGGGCTGCGTAATGTGGACCCGTGCGCGACTACCTTCCGCCCGGGCTGCCGCCTGATCCATTTGCCGACGACCCGACCGATCCGTCGGCGGCGTTGGATGCGGTCGAACCCGGCCAGCCACTGGATCCCCAGGAGCGCATGGCAGTCGAGGCCGACCTGGCGGATCTCGCGGTGTACGAAGCGTTGTTGGCGCACAAAGGAATCCGCGGCTTGGTCGTCTGTTGCGACGAATGTCAGCAGGACCACTATCACGACTGGGACATGCTGCGCGCCAATCTGCTGCAGCTACTCGTCGACGGCACCGTGCGCCCACACGAGCCCGCCTACGACCCTGAGCCAGACTCTTACGTGACCTGGGATTACTGCCGGGGATACGCCGACGCCTCCCTCAACGAGGCGACGTCGGACACCGAGGGGTTCCACGGCCGCCGCTAGCCGCCGTGCTCGCCCGGCCGGTTTCTACGGCCGCCGCCATGTTCCACCCCATCGCTCGACGCGCAGCGCGCAGTCGTCGCGGATCACGCGCATTTCGGTGGCCCTGTCATCGGTGGCCGCGAGGTCCCCGAGCAGGCAGGCAAGCGCCCATTGCAGCGGAACAAGCCCCAGGCGACCGGTGAGTTCCAGCGCCGCGCCGCCGACGTCCCTGGCCCGGTCCAGGTTGCCGGCGCTGCACAACGCTGCGGCCAGCACCACCTGACTCTTCGCCGCGTGCCGCGCGGCGCCCTCGAGGGTGGCTGCAGCCAGCTCGACCGCTGACTCCGCGTGCCGGACCGCGGCCTCACCCGCACCGCCGACCATCGCCAACTCCGCGGCGATCCAGGCCCGCCGCACCGCCGCCCGGGGTGGAGCCCGGTTGACGAACTCATCCGCCCGCTCCAGCAGGGCCGCGGCGGCGGCCAGCCGCCCGACACCCAACGCGTCCGCCGCCAGCCCGGTCAACGCGTCGGCGGCCGGCTCGGGATCGTCGCCCGCCAGCGCCAACCCGCGACCGTCCCAGCCGCGGGCCAGGCCGTGCCAGCCCAGCTGCCGCAGAAACGACGCCTGCGCGCTGTGCGCGAGCGAGACCAGCCGGGCCGAGGGCGCTGACCGGGTCAGCGCGGCCAGGTCGGCGTGGGCGGAGCCGTAGCGGCCCTGCCCCGCGGCGGCCACCGCGCGCAACCAGCGCTGCTGTGGTGAACTCGCTGGGGGTAGCGGCCACGCCCCTGGAGTGTCGCCGAATGCGGCCGCGGCCAGTTCCGGTCCGTTGGACGCGCCTTGAGAGAGATGTATCACGGTCCCGTACTCGTTAAGAATTCATGGTTTCTGCGTTACACCGGTATTAAATGCACCGAGGATGGAATTTGGTGTGCATCCCCTGCGATTCGGCTGCGAGCTGCGACATTTCGGGCCTGCATGCCGTCAACATGCAGTGCTCGCCTCCTACCAGATTTTGAGACGTATGAACGCGGGGTAAATTGCCAAGCCGCGCTTGGTCATTCGGCACGTTACCGCGTGTTGACTGCAATTCCCTAGCGCCCCTACGTTTATGGCGACGAGTAGTCACCGATGACCCGCTCGACCTGATCATGGGCGCGTAGAGAGGGACTTCAATGCCGCAACCAGAGCAACTACCAGGGCCCAACGCAGACATTTGGGATTGGCAACTTCAAGGCCTTTGCCGCGGCGTGGATTCGTCAGTGTTCTTCCACCCCGACGGTGAGCGTGGCCGGGCCCGCCTGCAGCGCGAGCGCCGAGCCAAGGAAATGTGCCGCAGCTGCCCGGTGATGGCACAGTGCCGTACCCATGCCCTCGACGTGGGCGAGCCGTACGGAATCTGGGGCGGCCTTTCCGAGACCGAACGCGAACTGCTGCTCAAGCGCGACATCGGCAGGACACGCAGCATCCGCCGCAGCGCCTGACGTCGGCCACGATCCAGGGCGGCACGCCCTGGTGAGAGCCGAACCGGTCAGCGCCGGCCGGGACAGGGACGGGTCGATTTACAGGATCGACCCGTCCTTTTTGTACTGCTCGATCTTGTCCCAGTCGACCCCGGCGTCGAGCAGGATCTCCTCGGTGTGCTGGCCGTGCTCGGGGGCTCCGGTGGGTTGCACGTGATGCCCGTCGAACTGCACCGGGTTGGTCGGCAGGATGTAGGGCTTGCCGTTCATCGCCGTCACCTCGGGGATGTAGCCGTTGGCGATGACGGCGGGATCTTCATGCAGCTCGCCCGACTTCTGCAGCACCGCCCAGGCACCCGTCAGCGGCTTGAGAATGTCGCGCCACTGGTCGAGCGTCTTGGAGGCGAATTCGGCGTCCATGATGTCGATCAGGTCACCGCGATTCATGAAACGCGAGTGGCCGTCGGCGAAGCGCTCGTCGGTGATCAGGTCGGTGCGTCCGATGACGGTCATGAACTCCGGGTAGAACTTGTCGCCCTGCAACATCATCAGCGTGATGAAGCGGTCGTCCTTGGTCTTGTAGTTGCCGACCAGCGGGTTGGGCATGTCGCGGTGGGTGAACGTCGGGATCGGATCGCCGCCGTACAGCATCGAGGCGGTCACCTGCGGGGTCATCGCCCACGCCGCGAGGCCGAGCAACGAGACGTCCACAATCGAGGTCTCGCCGGTCGCCTTGCGTTTGAACAGCGCGGCGGCGATCCCGCCGGCGATGGTCAGCCCGCCCATCAGGTCACCGAATGCCGGGGTCTGCATCACCGGCTCGGGAAGCTCGCGGGTCAGCGCATCGGCGATTCCGCCGCGTGACCAGAAGGAGACACCGTCATAACCGGGTCGGTCGGCGTCGGGACCCTCGGGTCCGTAACCGGATCCGCGGACGTAGATGATGTCGGGGTTCGCGGTGCGGATCTGTTCGATCTCGATGCCGAAATGCTTGCGGCGACTCGGCAGATAGCTGGTGAGGAACACGTCGCTGCTCTTGGCCAGCTCGTGGACGACCTCCTGGCCGCCCGGGGTGGTCAGGTCGATACCGATGGATTTCTTTCCGCGGTTGGGCATCTCGATCATGTAGTTGACCGCGGTCGGGCCACCCGGGATGAGGCCCATGGTGACCAGACCACGCTGCGGGTCGCCACCTTCCCGCGGCTCGACCTTGATCACGTCGGCGCCCCACTCGGCCAGCACCGCACCGGCGGCCGGGACGAATGTCCACGCCGCGACTTCCAGCACGCGGATACCGCTCAGCGGTTTGGCGTCAGTCATAACGAATCCTTCTCTCTCGCAGTCGTTGTCACTGGTCGTTGGTGATGAGTCCGAAACGGCGGTATGCCGCACGAATGTCGGCACGCGCCTGCTCGGGCAGTCTCGCCTGGGGCGGACGGGATTCGGGATACGACCCGATCGGTAAGCCGACCACCGACGCCGCGTACTTGAACGCGCCACCCCAGTGGGTGAAGTAGTCCGGCCGCCCGGGGTATCGGGTGAACCACCCTCGCATGTCGAGCTCGAACTGGTCGAGCCCCGACTCCCGGGCGAAGTCCATTGCCTCGACCAGTTTGTCGTTCCAGACCAGATCCCAATATTGAGACAGCGCAGGCTTTCCCACCGTCTCGAACAGGTAGCCGGTGGTGCCGAGCTGCCCCGGGCCGACGATGCCCGATCGCAGCCAGCCGGCCCGGTACACCGTGGTGTCGCATTCCCAGATCACCAGATCGGGGGCGAGCTCATGCAGCATGCGACTCTGGTGCGGCCGGAAAGAACCCTCTTTGGTGGCGCACACCGCGGGAATCTTGTCCACGATCTGGGCGCTCTCCTGCGCGGAGAGAACATAGCCAGAGCTCGGCGAGTTGAACATTCCGAGCGCGATGTCCGTGCGATCGGCGATGTAAGAGAAAAAGCCCAAAACCCCTTCCCCGCCGTGCAATTCCATCATCGGAGTCTGAATGTAGACGATGTCGGCGCCGGCGTCCTGGGCGTGCCGGGTCAGCTCGAGGCAGTCCTTGGCCGACATCGCGGCGGTGCAAGCTTGGATCACCACCTCCGGGTTGATGCCACGAGCTTCCTCGATGGCGATCTCCAGCAGCTGTTTTCGCTCGGCGATGGTCAACGACCAGAACTCGGCGACACCACTGGTCACCCAGAGCATCGGGTGGGACAACGTGCCCACGCAGTGCCGGACCAGTGTGCGATAGGCATCCCAGTCGATGTCGTCACCGTCGCGGCCACTGAACGGCGTGTAGAGCGAGTCACCGATACCGTGCAGCGAAGTTCGCGCCCATTGACGAGCATCCTTGGCGTTGGCCATCTTTGACTCCCTGAATCAGCTGACGATCTCGAAGATCGCCGCCGCCGACGTCACTGCTTTGTCGCCGTTGCCCTCGTCGTGCAGCAACATGCGCACGCCGACCTTGCCGGATCCACTCACGTGCGCTGTGCCGTCGACCCGAAACGGGCCCACCTTGCCCCGCGACATGAACATCACATGCCAGCTCACCACCTGCAGCTTGCGAGTGCCGACCGCACCCGCGGCCAGATCGATCGCGGCGGTTTCCAGAAGCACGTGCTGCGGCCCGATGTGCAGCGCGGCATCCGGCGACGCCAGCTCGGCGCTGAGCGCGGGTAGCTGCCACCTGCCGTCGGAACGCTGGGACGCGCCGAAGGCCTTCCAGAGCGGCGGCAGGTCGGGGGTATCCTCGATCACCAACTCGGTGCCTGAAACATCCATCTTGCCAAGACCTTCGGGTGGAATGCCGATGATTGCACCCTGACCCTCGTTGAACGCGATGACGCGGTCGGGGTTGTCGGCGTCGACGATCTTGCATCGCCCGTAGCCCATCATCCGGCCTTGGTGCACGTTGCCCGAGTCGACGATCTCGACCCGCTTCACGTCGTATCCCGGATCGACGATCTGCACCGAGGCGATCACCGGGTTCGGCACGGCGACCATGTCGGTCTGGCAGCCCTCCGGAGACGCTATGGCCAACGGCGCCACCATGATTCCGCCGGCTTCGTTGCGCATGTCGCGCCGGATGACGACGGTGTCGTCGGTGTCGCCGATGTTCATCGACGAGTGGCTGCGCCCGATGTAGCGGTAGCTCAGCAGTCCCGTCCAGCGCCGGTGCAGCTCGTCCCGGTAGGCCTCGGCGTCGTCGAGGAATTCCCGGATGTCGCGTAGCGGCTCGGTCACTCGCGTCGTCCCTCCTGAGCGCAAAGTTGAGCGGACGCTCGGTTAGGACTTTACGGCTGCCCTCGTCAATGTAAAGGCGGTATCGCCGATCTACTGCGGATCGAACAGCACCGGGACCGAGGTCGGCGACCGGAATACCTGCCCGCGAACGTGCGGATCATCGGCCTCGGGATCGAGCCGCAGGTTGGGTAGCCGGTCCAGCAGCAGGTTGATCGCGGTACGCATCTCCAACCTGGCCAGGTGCATGCCGAGGCAGACATGGACACCGTGCCCCCAGCCCAGGTTGGCCCTGGCCTCACGGTGGATGTTGAAGGTGTTGGGATCGGTGTACCGGTCCTCTTGCCGGTTCGCCGAACCCAGCATCGGCATCACCGTGCACCCGGCGGGGATCTTCACACCACCGAGCTCGGTGTCCTTGGTCGTCACCCGGGTGATGGTCAGCAGCGGAGGCTCCCAGCGCACGCCTTCTTCGATGGCCTGCGGAATCAGCGAGCGATCCGTCCGGATCGCGTCCAATTGCCCGGGGTCTTGCAACAAACCGAGCAGCAGGCTGCCCAGCGACCGATAGGTGGTCTCCACCCCGGCGGGCAACAGCAACCGGAGGAACGAGAAGATCTCCTCGTCGGTGAGCTTCTCGCCGTCGATCTCGGCGGCACCGAGCGCACTGATCAGATCCTCTTTGGGCTCGGCCCGGCGCGCCTCCAGGATCGGCGCGAAGTATTCGCACAGCGCGGCCGAGGCCGCCAGCCCGCGCTCGGGGTTCATCAGCCAACTCAGTAGTGAGATCGACCAGCGCTGGAACTGCGGGTAGTCCTGCTCGGGCAGCCCCAGCAAGCCCGCGATGATCTGACTGGGGTAGTCGAAGGTGAATTCCTTGACCAGGTCCGCTTTGCCGTTGGCCGCGAAGTTGTCGATCAGGCTGTTGGCCACCCGGCCGACCAGCTCGTCCTGCCACTTCGCCAAAGCCTTCTGCGAGAACGCTTTCGACACCAGGGAACGTAACCGTCCGTGCCGGGGCTCGTCCATGCCGAGCATCACGCCGTCACCCAGCACCGGCCCGAACGCCGCGATGACGGCCGCCGAGGAGAACGTCTCGTTGTCGCGCAGCATCTGCTGGACGTCCTCGTGGCGGTACACGATGAACATCGGCAGCGACTCCTCGTGCGGCAACGCACCCGAGGTGTCGAGTCGCTGCACCGGCTCTTCGCGGCGCAGTCGCGCGAGCTCGGTGTAGGGGTCGCGAACGTCCCCGGAGATCGCGTCGTCGAACGCGCCGAAGTCCTCGAGGTCGTCGAAAAGCTGTTCCATTACTACTCACTCCTCAATTTCCGCTGCGCTTGGCGGCTAATGCCACCAAACGCTGCATCACCGGTGCCGGAACGACCTTGGTCGCCAACACCATCGCTTTCTGGGCTGTTGTCAATGGCCACGCGCCGTTGCGCATCGATCCTTGTTTGGGTATGCCGAGTACCACCCGCGACATGTGATGCATGCCGATCGCCGGCAGAATCCGGCTGGCGGTCAACAACATCGCCGCATCGGGTCCCACCCCGCGGCGACGAAACGACGTGGTGTCGGCCAGCGCTTTGACCACTCCGTCGGTGAACTTGTCCGGTCGCCGCGCCATCCGCATGGCGGCCCGACCGCGGCTGTTCATCGTGTTGTGCAGTCGGGCGTAGGGGCCGCCGAAGTCCCGATCGTCGATGGTGCCGGCATCGGTGATGATCTCGGTGTCGTAGGTGCCGGCCACCAGCACGGTGACGCCCAACCCGAACGGTGCGATCTCGACGGCCATCGACTCGCCCCAGCGCTCCAACGCACCTTTGGCCGCCGAGTACGGCGCGGTGGCCGGCTGACCGCGCACCCCGGCGGCGCTGGACACCAGCACGATCCGGCCCTCGCCGGCCGCCCGCATCGACGGCAGCAGTGCCTGGGTGAGCGCGACCGGGCCGAGGACGCTGGTGGCGAACAGCTTCTGCCACAACGCGATATCTGTCTCCTCGACCATTCCGGCGGCGGAGATACCGGCGTTGTGCACCACCGCGAACGGCGCGCCCACCGCCTCACCGATCGTCTTGGCCGCGGCCGCGACCGAGGCCTGATCGATCAGGTCGAGCTGCACACCGATCAGGCGGTCGTCTTCCGCCGCCGCGCCGGTCGCCTCACGTAGCGATGCCATTCCGGTGTCCGGTGTGCGCATCGCCGCGACCACGCGCCACCCCTCGCGATACAGGCGCGCGGCGGTGGCGAGCCCGAGACCACGGGAGGCGCCGGTGACGACGACGCTGCGCGGCTCAGCCATTCTTGCTCGCGCAGGCGCCGACGCCGGGCGGTGGTGCATCGACGTGCGGGCGACCGTTGGGCTCACCGCTCGCCCACGTCGACCAGATGCCCACCGAGTACGGACCTTTCGCCCCGGCCTTCTCGTAAAAGCCTTGAGGGTCATACACTTTGGCCTCCGGATACGGCCACGGGCAGGCCACCGAGGTGGCCGAGTGGGTGACCTTGATGACCCAGAACCAGCCACCGTAGGCGAAGTAGGAGACGTTGATGATCGCGAACATCACCAGGAACGTGCCCAGCACCGGTCGAGTCGGGAACAACTTCGCCTTGGCCGCAAGCTTTTCCGCGACCGACTTGCCGGTGTCGTCGCGGTAGCACAGGATCGCGGCCGGCACCATCACGAAGCACACCGAGAACGACTCCCAGATCAGCGGGAACTGGAAGGTGGTGCCGGTGAACACCGAGCCCCACGGAATCACCTGCGAGTAGATGTACATGCCCCAGTGAATGAGGATGTTCTCCAGGCACGCATCGAAGACGAACCCGATCGCCAGCGTCAGCAGACCGAGGCTGATCAGCGGGTGCCGCGACACGTAACTCGCGGGTCCGTGTTTGGCCTGCAGCTTGCGCAGGATCCAGACCGCCGGGAAGTAGGGGCCGAAGTAGAACATCACGTAGCCGAAGACGACGAACGGCTCGACGGTCGGCGAGATCGACACCAGCGGAAAGTATTCCGGCCAGTGCACCAGATCGGGGTTGTACACCGCGAAGGGCGACCAGTTCATGATCGGGTCCTGCCACACGATCAACGTGGTGCACAGGAACATCAGCATCGCCGGGCTACCCGGGTTGCGCCGCCAACCCCGGATGAACACGACCAGCAGCAACAGCAGTGCCACCACCGTGGCGCCGTCCAGGAAGTCGATGTAGTCCAGCCCGAAGCTGAACTTCACCGGACGCGGGCGACCTTGCACATTGGGGTTGGCAACGCGCGGGTCAAGGGCCACACGGCAATTCACGATGAAGAACAGCGCGAAAGCGGCCAGCGCGGCGCCGGCGATCCAGCCACCCCAACTGCGCTTCGGCGCAGCCGGCCGGGTGCCCGTGGCCGGCGGTGTGGATTGGTCGGTACTCATTTCTTGCTCACCCTTCTTCGCCGAAGCGGTCAACGAGGTGCGAGTTGACGCCGTCGGCGTCCAGCGTGCGAGCCACCAGATAGCCGGCGCCCATCCAGGCACGGCGGGTCCATTTACCGAACGACACCCGAGTCCCGGGGGCGCCGGACGCAGCCGGCATCATCTTGACCCGCTCCAGCGCCTCTTTGACGCCGCGCGGGCTGAGCGGGTGGGCGTCGGTGAATGCCCGCACGAGGGTGGCGGCAACGTCGCGATTGACGACGGTTACGCAGAATTCGGGGCGACTGCCGCTGTACTTGGTCGCGTAGCTGTCGAGGAAGTCCTGCCCGATTCGATTCGCCTCGTCGTACTGGTCGACACCGGTCCAGCCCATGAACGCGTTCCACATGATCGGGTTGACCCACGCGTTCTGCCATGCGGTGGTGGTGAAGCGCGGCGGGTCCCAGCCGATGGCCTCCAGCGCGGGGTTGATGAAGACGACGCCGAATCCGAATCCCAGGTGGACGATCGCCTCGGCCTTGGCTTGGTGCAGCGTGCTGACCGCCTCGTTGATGTCCTGAGCCGTCTGGGCTATGGACGTCTCCGCGACGATCCGAATCCCTTTGCGCCGACACGCACTTCGCAGATTCTCCAGGTAGCTCTCGCCGATCAGGCTCTGCTCGACCAGAACACCGATCTCGGTAAGGCCGCGTTTGGCAACAAGGTCCGCGATGAAGATCGGCTCGTCGGTCATCGATCCCTGCGGAAAGGCGAACGTCCACTCGCCCAGCCAGTCGTCGGTGCCGGTCACGCTGATCGCGGGCACCTTGAACCGTTCCTCGATGGCTTCGCGCAACGGCACGCAGTTATCGGTGATGTTGGGGCCGAAGACCACCAGGCAGCCCTCGTCGACCAGCTCGCCGTAGGCGTCGATCACCGCTTTGACCGAACCCTTGGGCAGGCCCTCGACCTCGCGATAGATCATCTGGACGGGACGGTCCATCAGACCCTGCTGCAGGGCCTCCTCGAATATCAGGTCGAAGGTCTGAGTGAAGGAGGCGAACAGCTCCTCGGGAAAACCCGGCGGGAGCTTGAAGTCCATCAAATAGCCGACCTTGATCGGCTCAGCAGTGCTCTCGTAGGACATAGAACCTCCACTGGGCCGGTTCACCGCCTGTGGTCGCCCGGCCTCGGCAAACCTAATATTTGTTCAGACCCTAGCGTCGCCGCCGAGGTGCGTCAATCTCCGGATGCGACAGACTCGCTGAGGTAGACGCCGATCATTTCCTTGAGGCTGCGGGTGACCGCTGCGTCGTCGGTGAGCGGGCCGGCAATCGCCGCCTCAGCGGCGGCGTGCATCGGTAAACCCTCGGCGACCAGTCGGCCGGCGGCGATCAGCACCCGGGTGGAGGCCACCTCGCGCAGGCCGCCGGTTTCCAGGCGACGGATCGCCTGCCCGAAACGCACCAGCTCCGCGGCGGTGGCGGAATCCACCCCCGCCTCGTAAGCGACGATGCCTTCCTCGATTTCGCGTGCCGGAAAGCCGAATTCGATGGCGACCATCCGTTGACGTGTCGAGTCCTTGAGGTCCTTCAGCACGCTCTGGTAGCCGGGGTTGTACGACACCACCAGACCGAATCCCGGTGCCGCGTCCAGCGTCACCCCGAGCCGCTCTATCGGCAGCTGACGGCGGTAATCCGCCAGCGGGTGCAGCACCACGGTGGTGTCCTGACGCGCCTCCACCACCTCGTCGAGGTAGCAGATCGCACCCTCACGCACCGCGCGGGTCAGCGGGCCGTCCACCCACTCGGTCTCGCCGCCACGCAACAGATAACGGCCGACCAGGTCGGCGGTGGTGAGGTCGTCATGGCAGGCCACCGTGATCAGTGGCCGCTGCAGGTCGTGGGCCATCGCCTCGACGAACCGGGTCTTGCCGCACCCGGTCGGACCTTTTAAAACAATCGACAGGCCCTGGCGGTAGGCCGCCTTGAACACGGCCTCCTCGTTGCCGACCGCGGTGTAGAAGGGTCGCGTCGCATCCGCCGCGGACGATGCACCGTTCTGGTGCGCAAGCGCGGACTCGTTGGCCATCACTACCCTTCCGCCAGCCGCTGCATTGCGGTCCCTGGAGCCTAAACGGAACAGATGTTAGTTTCAACAGAGCTCGAGGCCCGCCCGGGCGTCACGACACCCGCCGCTTCACTTCTGCCGAGCGGATCGCCGAACGAAACAGCGGCCCAACGACACTCGTCAGCTCATCGGGTCGGGCGATGCCGGCGTGCGCGGTGCTGCCGAACACCCGGCGCAGCGACTCCACATCGGTGCCCGCGCCGACAGTCAGGCACACGCAGCCGGTGCCGCGCCGGCGGGCCTCGGTCAGTGCACGGCGGGCGTCCGCGGCACCGTAAGCGCGTTCATAGCCGTGGTCGTAGGCCAGTCCGTCGGACAACACCACCAGCAGTCGGCGTGACGTGCCGCCGCGCGCCTCCAGGACGGCCGAACCGTGTCGCACCGCAGCGCCGAGTCGCGAATAAGCGCCCGGTTCCAGGCTGTTCAACCGCCGCAGGACGTGGCTGTCGAGAGCGTCGTCGAATCGCTTGACCGGCACCATCGTCACGGCACCCCGGCCCTGCGAGTAGTAGGCGTACAGGGCGACCCGGTCGCCCAGATCGTGCAATGCGACGGCGAGGTTCGCCACGACGGTCCGCTGCTGTTGATGCACGGTCCGTCCCAGCGTGCCGGCCTCGGCCGTCGAACCCGAGATGTCCAGCAGCAGTAGCACCGACAAGTCCCGTCGGCGCCGCAGGCTGTCGAGATACACCGATTCGTCGGGCACGGAACCGGCCATCGCCTCGACACGGGCCTCGACCACCGCGTCGATGTCGATGTCGTCACCCTGCGCCTGTCGGTGCCGGCGATGCAGACCCATGCCGAGCCTGGCCAGCGGGCGCCGCAAGCCGATCGCATCGTCGATCGCCGCGCTCGCTGATACCTTTGTCGCACAATCGGTTTCGAGCACGGTGCACCAGTCGGCCCGGTAGCTCCAACGATGCAGGTCCCACTCCGGATACTTCACGCCGCGGCTGCTCAGGTCGGCCGCGTGATCGATGACGTCCTCGCTCACCGACGATGCCAGCGATGAGACGGCCAACGCGCCGCGAACCGAGGCGTTGGTGCGATGAGTGGGGTTGTCGGCACCGGGCGGGCCGCCGCCGCTGCCGGTCTTGCGTGCCGAGGACAACATCTTCTTCAACCACTTGCCGATGAACCCACCGCCGCCCACCGGGCTGGTGAACAGGTCGGGGTCATCGGTGTCGTCGACTTCACCGTCGTCGAGCTCGTCCAGCTCCCGGCTCTTCACGCTGCGCGGGACATGCGCGGCCTGTTCGCCTTCCGCCTGCTTGGCGGCGCGCGACGACGCGGCGATCAGCTTTCTCACCCGGATGACACCGAATTCCGGCGGTGGGTCGTCGACCGCTTCGCGTCCAGACGCCAGGGTGAGCGACGCGGCAGGACAATCACTGCGACTGGCTGTGTCCAGGTCGCCCAGCGATGCCAGTGCCCGCGGCAGCACATCGGCGTTGGCGATCAGAGCGCGATGCCCCTCAACGGCCAAATAGCGCCTGGCCGAACGGGAATGACCGGTCAGCGAGCGCACGACAGCGGGTTCGAAACTGTTCGCGGCGATCATCGAGGCCTGCACGGCGACCGCCGCGAGGTTCGTCCGAGCGGGCAGCGACGGGTCGACGAAGATCGTCTGCCCATCCGTCCACGGCGGCTCGCCCGGGCGCTGCGCGTCGATTGCCACCGCACGGCCTGCAAACGCGGAGGCCAGCATGCCGAGGGTGCGCAGCCGATCGGCTTCGGCGCCGTCGAGCGGGGTCACCTCGATGACGCTATCCCCCCGGGCCGTTGGGCCACTTCAGGAGCGAACCGGCGTCGACGCGGATCTGTTGACCGGTGATGTACCGACTGTCGTCGCTGGCCAGGAACACGCCGAGATTGGCACTGTCCTCGGGTTCGATGTACGGGATCGGCATCGCTTGAAAGATGGTGAACAGCGGCTCGGCGTCCTCGCGGGTTGCCTGCTTGCCCTGCTGGGTGAGGTCGGGCCGGAACATGCTGTACATGCCGTCGTTCTGCAGCAGCTGGGTGTTGCAGTTGGTCGGGTGGATGGCGTTGACGCGAATCATGCGGGGCGCCAGGTGCATACACATCTCTTCGATGTACTCCATCACGACTCGCTTGCTCCAGCCGTAGCCCGCACCGCCGGGTCCCATGTTCGGGTTGTCGGTGGTGCCGCGAATCATGCCGGCGGTCGATCCGGTGACGATGATCGACGCCCCGTCGGGCAGATGGGGCACGGTGACGGCGACGGTGTTCATCACGCCGAGGAGGTCGACGTCCGAGGCGTCGACGAACGACATCGCGTCGTGCGGGCGGCCCATCGCCATCGGCAGGATCCCTGCGTTGGCTACGACGATGTCGATACGTCCGAGATCGGCGAGGCCGGCCTCGACCGCCTCGCGGAGTTCATTGCGCTCACGCACATCGGCGATCCGCGCGACGACGCGACGGCCCAATTCCTTGACTGAGCGCTCGGTTTCGGCGAGATCGTCCGGAGTTGCGAGCGGATAGGGATTGGAGGGGATGTCGCGGCAGATGTCCGTCGCGATGATGTCGGCGCCCTCCCGGGCCATCGCGATGGCGTGGGCGCGGCCCTGCCCCCGGGCCGCCCCGGTGATGAAAGCGACCTTCCCCTCTAGCTTTCCGGGCATCCGTGCTCCGTCCTCGACGATCGTTGAGCGCGGGCCCAGTCCCCGTGCTCGAATTCACCGAACCTAGCCAGCGTTACGGATCGCGTCAACTCTGTAAGGACAAATGTTTGGTTATTGTGCGGGCGGCCGACCGACCGCTCGTTCCCGTCGTCAGACCGGGATCACAGCGATTCAGCTGCTCGGGGTGCTGATACCGGTGCTTTCGTCGCGCGGGCTAGGCCGGAGCGACGGGCAAACCCGAACATATATTTGGTTGAACGGCGTGCCGGGAGGCCGCGTCGATAAGATCCGTCAATGCAGATGCTGCTGATCAAACTCGGGCTGATCCTGTTTGTGATCGGCCTGTTGACCGGGTTCGCCGTTCAGGCGCTGAAGAATCCACGGATGGGTTTGACCAGTCATCTCGAGGGAGTGCTGAACGGCATGTTCCTGGTGCTGCTCGGCCTGCTGTGGCCACACGTCCACCTGCCGCATGCGTGGAGTGTCACCGCGGTCGCGCTGATCGTGTATTCCACCTACGCGAACTGGCTGGCGACACTGCTCGCCGCGGTGTGGGGCGCCGGCCACAGGTACGCACCGATCGCCGCGGGTGACCATGAAACCTCGGCGCTCAAGGAGCGGATCTTCGGCTCGCTGTTGATTTCGCTGTCGGTCGCGATCGTCCTCGGCGTCGTCATCGTGATCGTCGGGCTCTGAGGACTAAACGCCGCTACGGCCGAAGGAGAACCGCATGACTGCACCTGACACGCCTGCCGCAGCGCCCGCAGGAACCGTGACCGTAACAGAGAGCGGCACAGGGACTTACACGCAGCAGATCACCGCGGGGCGACACCGGCTCGTTGCCGACGAGCCGCAGCCTGTCGGAGACGATGAGGGGCCGAATCCGTACGATCTGTTGCTCGCCGCGCTCGGGTCATGTACCTCGATGACAGTGCGGATGTACGCCGACCGCAAGGGATGGCAGCTTGATCGGGTTCAGGTGACGTTGCAGCACAGTCGGATTCACGCGCGGGATTGCGCCGACTGCGAAACCAAATCCGGCTGGGTCTCCCACATCGATCGCGACATCGAGTTGACCGGAGACCTCGACGATGTGCAGCGGCAGCAGTTGCTGCATATTGCAGAACGCTGCCCCGTCCATCAGACACTGAAATCCGAGGTCGACATCGCAACGTCCTTGCGCTGAGCGAGGTGACAGACTGCCCGCCCGATCCCAAGCGCTATGTGGATCCGACTTACGGGCACATCTTCAGCGGTGGATCGATGCGGACGATCCGCCGGTCGTCCCGCTGACGGAGGCGTTCGCCTGGCCAACTGACGAAGCGCTCAGATGCTAGCGTGACCAACGACGGCCAGTACGTCCGGGCCAACGCCCCGAGCCGGATTCGCGTTCCTGAACCCTGCCGGCATCGTGCGAATCTTCCACGCCTGCTAAGCCCTGATCGGTTCTAGCACAACAGGATCGGCCCTCGCCTCCCTGACCGGAGGCTGGGGCCGGCCCGGCTACCTCGTGTCCTGTGGCGTCAGCTGATCTTGGTGTATTGCATGGTGTAGTGAAGGGTCTGTCCCACAAGAGTGTTGTTGTCGATCGTCTCGATACCGTTTGACCGCGGCGCGGTCCAGGTGTCTCCCTGTAAGTGAAACTCCTGCGCGTTGTATGGCCCGACCACTTGCGAGCGCTTGCAGCCGTCGCCACACGAAGTGAAGACGACAGTTACGGGTGGCGGGTTGTTGGGTCCGGCTAGGTACGTCAGCTGGTAGGTGCCGTCAGTTAGTTCGGCCGATGCCGGAGACGCCAGCCCAACTGCTGCGCCGGCCAGGGCAACGCCGACCGCAAGTCCACGAGTAAATGCCATCGTTCCCATTAACCCGCTGACCTCACTGATACCGTGTCAACTGAAAGTTGACATACTTTCCATCAGGGCACGTATAGCGACCGGCCAAGGAATTAGCGTCGATAGTTTCCTGGCAATCTGCGAGTTGCGCGGACCAGGTGGAGCCCCGCAAATGATATTCCTTGGTTGATTGATCCGGATGGCTCTCCTCTCGGGTGCAATCCGGACCACACGGAACGAACAATTGTGGCATGAAGGACCCCGCCGGAAATTTGTTCGAGTCGTTGACCGTATATCTGTAATTACCCGACAGCGGTTCCGCCGCCGACGCTGAACCGGCCAACCCCACCGCCGCACCGGCTATCACTGCGGCTACGGCCGCAATCCGTGTGGTCTTCATGGGCGCGCTCCCCTTCTGCTCAGATCCGATCGGAGCGACAGATTCGCCCCGCTCCGCAGACCGTATGCCGACCGGACTCCGACGCGATACAGGGATTTCCCTCGTATTCTCGCGCAGGGGACTGCTTGACATACCTGCGCTAGTGGCAGGTGGCACCGCTGCTGAGCAGGCACAGCCCGCCGTCGCTCCTCACCCCGGTGCTGGGTTTTCTGCCCTGGCTGGGGTTCGGCCCGGACGCGCCGGTCGCGGCGTGTCGTGCCTATCCGGTACAGATGGCGACGTGACTTAGAAACATCCGCGTCGCCGCCTGTCCCTCGCTCGGGTTCCCGTTGTTGATCTCGATCACAGATCCGTAATCGCAAATTATGTTTTCTGGAACCACACACCGCGTTCGCTTTTTTGTGATTAGGCAGCGTTTTGATGTAGCTCTGATTCTTCACGCAGGCGAGGCCAGCATCGCCAATGGCAAGCGCAATTCATTTCCCAAGAGAATCTCATCTAGAGATAGAAAAACGCGAAACACCCCCGGCCTGTTGGGGCCGGGGGTGTTTCGCGTGGCTGTTACTTAGTGAGCGTGGCCGTGGTGGTGGCCGTGCCCGTGGTCGTCGGCCTCTTCGGCCGGCTTCTCGACAATCGCGGTCTCGGTGGTCAGCACCATGCGGGCCACCGACGCGGCGTTGAGCACCGCCGAGCGGGTGACCTTGACCGGGTCGATGACCCCGTCGGCGCCGAGGTCGCCGTATTCCAGCGTTGCCGCGTTCAGACCGTGCCCTACCGGCAGCTCACTGACCTTGCTGACCGCGACCGCGCCGTCGAGCCCGGCATTGGTTGCGATCCAGTGCAGCGGGGCGCTGAGTGCGTTGGAGAACACCTCGACACCGCTGGCCTCGTCGCCGGACAGCGATGCCTGCAGCTCGCCGAGCGCCTTGCGCGCGTGGATCAGCGCCGACCCGCCACCGGAGACGATGCCTTCTTCCACCGCCGCCTTGGCCGCGGCCACCGCATCCTCGACGGCTTCCTTGCGCTTCTTGAGCGCGGTCTCCGTCGCCGCGCCGACCTTGATCACGGCCACGCCGCCGGCCAGTTTGGCCAGCCGCTCCTGCAGCTTTTCGCGATCCCAGTCGGAGTCGGTGGCTTCGATCTCGGCGCGCAGTTGCTTGGCGCGGTTGGTGATGGCGTCGGTGCCACCGCCACCCTCGACGATGACGGTGTCGTCCTTGCTGACCACCACGCGGCGGGCCGAGCCCAGCACGTCGAGGCCCACCTCGCGCAGCGACAGACCGACGTCGGGGTTGACGACCTGTCCGCCGGTGACGATCGCCAGGTCCTCCAGGAACGCCTTGCGGCGGTCGCCGAAGAACGGCGCCTTGACCGCGACGGCTTTCAGCGTCTTGCGGATCGCGTTGACCACCAGCGTCGACAGCGGCTCGCCCTCGACATCCTCAGCGATCACCAGCAGCGGCTTGCCGGCCTCGGCCACCTTCTCCAGCAGCGGAAGCAGGTCGGGCAGCGAGCTGATCTTGTCGCGGTGCAGCAGGATCAGGGCATCCTCGAGGATGGCCTGCTGAGCGTCGAAGTCGGTCACGAAGTAGGCCGACAAGAAGCCCTTGTCGAAGCCGACGCCCTCGGTGAACTCGAGTTCGGTGTTCAGCGTCGACGACTCCTCGACGCTGACCACACCGTCGTCGCCGACCTTGCTGATCGCCTCACCGACCAATTCGCCGACTTCCTCGTCACGGGACGAGACGGTGGCGATCTGCGCGATGCCGGTCTTGCCGGACACCGGGGTAGAAGCGGCCAGCAGCGCCTCGGAGACCGCGTCGGCGGCCTTGCTGATGCCCTGGCCCAGCGCGATCGGGTTGGCGCCGGCCGCGACGTTGCGAAGCCCGTGCTTGATGATGGCCTGCGCCAGCACGGTCGCGGTGGTGGTGCCGTCACCGGCGATGTCGTTGGTCTTGGTGGCCACCGACTTCACCAGCTGGGCACCCAGGTTCTCGAACGGGTCTTCCAGGTCGATCTCGCGAGCGACGGTGACGCCGTCGTTGGTAACGGACGGGCCGCCGAAGGCCTTGGCCAGCACCACATTACGGCCACGCGGGCCCAGCGTCACGCGGACCGCGTTGGCGAGCTTGTCGACACCGGCTTCCATTGCGCGGCGCGCAGTCTCGTTGAACTCAATCTGCTTGCTCATGAATGTCCTTCTGACTGACGAGTGCCGCCCCGGAGCTCACCCGTCGTGACGGGAAGCTCCGGGGCGGACACAGGTGCTTATTTGTTGACGACAGCCAGCACGTCGCGGGCCGAGAGGATCAGGTACTCCTCGCCGCCGTACTTGATCTCGGTGCCGCCGTACTTGCTGTAGATGACGGTGTCGCCTTCGGACACGTCCAGCGGAATCCGCTTCGAGCCGTCCTCATCCCACCGGCCGGGGCCGACGGCGACGACTTTGCCCTCTTGGGGCTTTTCCTTAGCGGTGTCGGGAATGACCAGACCGGATGCGGTCGTGGTCTCGGCCTCGTTGGCCTGTACGAGGATCTTGTCCTCGAGTGGCTTGATGTTGACGCTCGCCACGATTGGAGCCCTCCACTTAATTAGTCAGGTCGGGGGCGGTTGCCCCGATTTACCAGGTGTTTTTGGCTTTCGTCCGTACCTGCGCGTCGTCGTCGCGGGAGCCGACGCCGGGCTTGGCCGATTGCCACCTAGCACTCTATACATGCGAGTGCTAGCACTCAAGGCTGGGCTGGTGCTTCAGGCGACTTGGCCTTTTACCACCGGCAACCCCGGATCGCTGGCGACGTCGAGCGGAGACGGCGCCGCACCGGCGGCTAGCAGGTGCGCGGCGAACGCGGCGATCATCGCCCCGTTGTCGGTGCACAGCCGAAGCCGCGGGATGCGCAGGGTCAGTCCGACCGCCTCGCAGCGCTGCGCGGCGAGCTCCCGCAGCCGCGAGTTGGCGGCTACCCCACCCGCGATCAGCAGCGTGGACACTCCCAACTCGGTCGCGGCGCGAACCGCCTTGGCGGTCAGCACGTCGGCGACCGACTCCTGGAAGCCGGCCGCGATGTCGGCAGTCGACGCGTCCGGATGGCTCTCGACGTAGCGTGCCACCGCGGTCTTGAGGCCGGAGAAACTGAAGGCGTTTCGTTCGTCCCGCGGTCCGGTCATCCCGCGCGGAAAGACGATGGCCTGCGGATCACCGGTCTGCGCGAGATCGTCGAGCACCTTGCCGCCGGGATAACCCAGGCCCAGCAACCGGGCCACCTTGTCGTAGGCCTCCCCCGCGGCGTCGTCGACGGTGCTGCCCAGCTCGACGATCGGCTCGCCGAGCGAGCGGACGTGCAGCAGGTGGGTGTGGCCGCCCGAGACCAGCAGCGCGACGCTGTCCGGTAGCGGCCCGTGCTCGTAGACGTCGGCCGCCAAGTGACCGCCCAAATGGTTCACCGCGTAGAACGGCACGTCCCAGGCGGCTGAATACGCTTTGGCCGCAGCCACTCCCACCAGCAGGGCGCCGGCCAGACCCGGCCCGATGGTCGCCGCGACGACGTCGGGCTTCTGCAGGCCGGCGGTGTCCAGGGCGCGGCGCATCGCCGGACCGAGCGCTTCGAGGTGCGCCCGCGAGGCCACCTCCGGCACGACGCCGCCATAGCGGACGTGTTCCTCGACGCTGGACGCCACCTCGTCGGCCAGCAGCGTCACGGTGCCGTCGTCGTCAAGTCGTGCGATCCCGACACCTGTTTCATCGCAGGATGTTTCGATCGCCAAGATGGTCGTCACTGGGTCAGCGCCTCCCGTCGCATCGTGTACGCGTCCGCGCCGCTGATCCGGTAGTACCGCTTACGCACGCCCACCTGGGTGAACCCCACACTGCGGTACAACGCGATGGCCGCGTCGTTGTCGGTGCGGACCTCCAGGTGCACGACAGAGTTGCCGGCGATGCCCAGCAGGGCGTCCAGCATGCGCCGGCCGATACCGCGACCCTGATAGTCCGGGTCGACACCGATGGTGTGGATTTCGTATTCGAACGGCGGCGTGCGGCCCAGCCGGGAGATGCCGCCGTAGCCGACCAGCAGTCCGTCGCGGGCGGCCACATAGTGGTTGTGCTCAGCTGCGAGTTCACGGACGAATGCGACTGTGGGCCAAGGGTCGTCACCCGGAAACAGTATCGCTTCCAATTCGGCGCAGCGCTCCGCGTCGGCCTTGGTCAACCGGTCGATGGTCACGGTCACTGGGCGGCCCGCTCTGCCAGTGTCTTGGCGTCCGGTCGCCGCAGATACAGCGGCACCAGTGCCGCGGGCGGCCGCGACCAGTCGATCATGGCAACCAGGCCAACCGAATTGGGATACAGCGGTTCGACGCAGGGCAAACCGAACGTCACCGCGTGATCGGGCGAACCGGCGACCGACTGCGCACCAGCCGGTACCACGTCGGCCGGAGCGCTGACCGCGGGCCCGTCGACGCGGATCCCGTCACGGTAACGGGCCCAATAGATCTCGCGCCGACGGGCATCGGAGACCACCAAGACCTCGCCGCTGGTCTGCACGCCGATGGCATCCAGACTGCACACCCCGTACACCGGGATGTTCAGCGCGTGGCCGTACGCCGAGGCGGTCGCCATCCCGACCCGCAGACCGGTGAACGGCCCGGGGCCGCAACCGACCACCACCGCGTCGAGGTCGGCCATCGACCGTCCGGCGTCGGCTAGCGCGGCCAACACATTCGGGGTGATGCGTTCGGCGTGCGCGCGGGCGTCGATGCTGATCCGCTCGGCCACCAGCCGGCCGTCGGCGACCAGGCCCGCCGTGACCGCGGGTGTCGAGGTGTCGATGGCCAGGACGAGATTCACGGCACGCTCCACTGCCATGTCGCGGTTCGGGTGTCGGAGTTGCTGATCCGCTCCAGCCTGATGTCGAGGTGCCGATCGGACAGTCGTTCGGCCAGACCCTCGCCCCACTCCACCACGACCACGGCGTCGTCGAGTTCGGTGTCGAGGTCCAGGCTCTCGAGTTCGTCCAGCAGGTCTGCGCCGGTGTGGTCGAGGAGCCGGTAGACGTCGACGTGAATCATCGCCGGAGCTCCGTCATGCCGCGCCGGATGCACCCTGGCCAGCACGAAGGTCGGTGAGGTCACCGGGCCGTCGACATCCATGGCCGCCGCGATCCCCTTGGCCAGCACGGTCTTTCCCGCCCCCAGCGGTCCGGAGAGCACCACGACGTCGCCGGCCCGTAGCTGGCTGCCCAGTTGCGAGCCCAGCGCGACGGTGTCGTCGACGTTCGGCAGCGTCGCTATGCCCGACGCCCCGTCAGTCACGGCGCAAGACCCGATCGCGCAGCCGCTGGCTCAGCACCGCGAACCTCCCCGGGCTCGCGTGCTTGACCAGCCGCACCAACCCGTCGTTGACCGACGCCGGCTTGTCCAGCAGAACCAAATGGCCTGCCCGCGCCACGATCACCAATTCGGATTCCGGTAATGCCTCCGCCATCCTCCTGGAGTAGTCGGCGGGAGTGAGCAGATCGTGGTCGCCGCAGACGATCAGCGTCGGGATCTTGGCCAGTGTCGGCAGTGCCGCCGTTTCGTCATGCGCCTGCAGGGCTTGCAAGAACTCCACCATCGTCCGGACCGGGGTGTCGAGCATCATCGACTCGGAGAACGTCGTAATGCGGCGACTGACCCGCTTGTCGCTGTACGACGCGGCCCGCAGGATCGGTCCGATCAGCGACCGCGCGGCGGTGCGGCCACGGTGGACGAGCTTGGGCGCCGACCGTGCGGCTCGCCGAACCGCTTCCAGCGCAGGGTTGTTGAGGATCTCACCCAGCGGCGACTCGGCGACACCTTCGGCCGCCGACGAGATCAGCGCGGCCCCGGTGATCCGGCTGCCGTAATGCTGCGGGAACTGCCGGGCATGCGACAACACCGTCATGCCGCCCATCGAGTGGCCCACCAGGACAATCGAACCGCGGGGTGCGATCACTTGGAGCAGGGTCTCCAGGTCGCGGCCCAACTGGGTGATCGTGTAGGTCTTCGACGGCGCTTCGCCGGAGCGTCCGTGACCCCGCTGGTCGTAGAAGATCATCCGGACCTGTGGGCCCCATTCCTCAGACAATCGCATGCGCTGAAAGTGGAAGGAGCCCATGCGAAGACAGAAACCGTGGGCGAACACGACCGTCAACGGCGCATCGGTGGGGCCGACCTCACGCACCGCCAGATGCACACCGTCGGGGGTGGTCACCAGGTAGCTGCGATCACCGTCGAGGGTCTCGAAATCTTCGTGCTCGAACGGATCCTCGACCGCGGCGCGCCGGTTCAGCATCGAGTGCGCCACAGTCGCCCCCGCAATCGTGCCCACCGCACCGATTCCGGCGGCGCCGGCCAGCCAGCGTCCCCGCACCGGCCTACTGCGATGAAAGCCGTTGAAATGGTCGTCGCTCAATGCTTTTCAGCCTCGCGATAGGTTCGGACGATGCGGCCACGCGGACTGGTCACCACTTCGTAGTGGATGGTGTCCAGCAGGTCCGCCCAGTCCTGCGCGGTCGATTCACCCTCGGAGCCGGGCCCGAACAGGATCGCCTCGTCGCCTTCGGCGACGTCGACCGGCCCGGGACCGAGGTCCACCAGAAACTGATCCATGCAGACACGACCGACACCGGGCCGCCGGCGGCCGTTGATCAGCACTTCCAGCCGTCCGCCGAGCGACCGGAACACCCCGTCGGCGTAGCCGATCGGCATCAGGGCCACGGTGGTGTCCTGCTGGGCGATCCAGGTGTGTCCGTACGACACGCCTTCGCCGGACTTGATCGACTTGACCAGTGCGACAGTGCATTTCACGGTCATGGCCGGTAGTAGGCCCAGGTCGCCGAGCGTGGGCACCGGGCTCAGGCCGTACAGCGCGATCCCGGGCCGGACCAGGTCGAAGGCCAGCTCCGGGCGCGTCATGGTGGCCGACGAATTCGACAGGTGCGCCACCTCGAAGGGCACCTTGTGTTCGCGGGTCAGCGCCAGGATATCGGTGAACCGTTGCGCCTGAGTGTTATTGATCGGGTTGTTGGGCTGGTCGGCATACACCATGTGCGACATCAGACCGCGTAGCGTCACGCAGTTCTCGGCGATGGCCCGGCCCAGCGCTCTGAGCACCGTCGGGTACTGCGCCAACGGAACGCCGTTGCGGTTGAGGCCGGTATCGACTTTCAACGTGACCGCGGCGGGGCGCCCGGTGCGGCGGACCGCGGCCAACAGCTCGTCGAGTTGGCGCGCCGAGGACACCGCGATCTGCACGTCAGCCAGCAGCGCCGGCCCGAAGTCGATGCCGGGCGGATGCAGCCAGGCGAGCACCGGGGCGGTCAGGCCCGCCGCGCGCAACGCCAGCGCCTCGTCGACGGTGGCGACGCCCAGTTCCGCCGCGCCCGCGGCCAGAGCGGCCCGGGCGACCTCGACGGCGCCGTGACCGTAGCCGTCGGCCTTCACCACGGCCATCACCTGCGCGTCACCGGCGTGCTCGCGCAGCACCCGCACGTTGTGCTGGATCGCACCCAGATCCACGACTGACTCGGCGAGGACGCCCGGAGTCAAGGAGATCGGCGTGACGGACACGGACGCCATTCTCCCAGACCGGGCGAGTTACTCCGCCGAAGCGCCGAACGTGCAGCTACGGCGGCCACGAGGCCGAAAATCCCCCTGGTTGCACGTTCGGCGAGCGAGAGACTCAGTGGGCGAAGTGCTCGGCCTGGTAATGCCCGCCGGGCTTGAGCTTGTCCAGGCTGGCCAGGGCGCTGCGGGCGTCGTCGTGCAGGGCCCGGGCCAGGTCGGCCGACAGCCCCTCGCGGACGACGATGCGCAGCACCGACACGTCCGTCGCGTTGTCCGGCATGGTGTACGCCGGCACCTGCCACCCGTATCCGCGCAACTCGTGGGAGACGTCGAACTCGGTGTAGCCGCAGTTCCTGGCCAACCGGAAGCTGACCACCGGGATCGCCGAGCCATCCGAGATCAGCTCGCAGTGGTCTCCCACCCGCAACTGTTCGCCCAGCCAGCGCGCGGTCTGCGACAGCGTTTGCATCACCTGCGTGTAGCCCTCGCGGCCGAGTCGCAGGAAGTTGTAATACTGGCCGATCACCTGATTGCCCGCCCGGGAGAAGTTCAGGGTGAACGTCGGCATGTCACCGCCGAGGTAATTGACGTGGAACACCAGATCATCGGGCAGATGCTCCTTGCTGCGCCATACGACGAAACCCACGCCGGGATACGTCAAGCCGTACTTGTGACCGCTGACGTTGATCGATACCACCCGGGGCAGCCGGAAGTCCCACTTCAGCTCCGGGTGCAGAAACGGCACCACGAATCCGCCGCTGGCCGCATCGACGTGTACCGGGATGTCCGGGCCGCCGTCGGCCGCCAATGTGTCCAGCGCCGCGCAGATTTCGGCGATCGGTTCGAGTTCGCCGGTGTAGGTGGTACCCAGAATTCCCACCACCCCGATGGTGTCCTCGTCGACGGCGTCGATCACCTGCTCCGGCGTGATGACGTAGCGGCCTACCTCCATCGGCAGGTAGCGCGGCTCGACGTCGAAGTAGCGACAGAACTTCTCCCAGACCACCTGGACGTTGGAGCCCATCACCAGGTTCGGGGTGCGGCCCTTCCAGTCCTTGCCGATCTTTTCGCGCCAGCGCCATTTGAGCGCCAGTCCGCCGAGCATCACCGCTTCGCTGGACCCGATCGTCGACACCCCGGTGGCAGTCGACGGGTCGTCGTCGCGCAGACCGTCGGCGTGGAACAGGTCGGCCACCATGCACACACAGCGCTGCTCGATGGCCGCGGTTGCCGGGTACTCGTCCTTGTCGATCATGTTCTTGTCGAAGGTCTCGGCCATCAGCCGCCCGGCCTCCGGGTCCATCCAGGTCGTGACGAAGGTCGCCAGGTTCAGCCGGGAGCTGCCGTCGAGCATCAGCTCGTCGTGGATGAAGCGGTACGCCGCCTCGGGGTCCATCGACTCCTCGGGCATCCGCAGCGCGGGCACCGGCGTGGTGAAGAGCCGGCTGGTGTAGGCGGGGCTGACGGAATGCGATGGCACGGACGGGTGACTCATGTGGATCCTTTCGGCAGAAGCGCGGCGAGGGCAGGACGGATGTGGGCGAGGATGCGCGACGCCGAGGTCGGTGCGTCGCCGGGTCCCGGATCGGCGGCCGACGACGCGGCGGCGCGGGCGTGAACGAACGCCCCAGCGGTCGCGGCCTCGACAGCGGACAGGCCCGCGGCCAAGAGCGCACCGATGATCCCGGACAACACGTCTCCGGAACCGGCGGTAGACGCCCAGGACTGACCGGCCGGGTTGAGGTAGACCGGGCCGCCGGGATCGGCGACGACGGTGACGTTGCCCTTCAGCAGTACGGTCGCGCCCAGTGCGTCGGCGAGTTTGCGTGTCGCGCCGACGCGGTCGTCACCGGGAGGTGCGCCGGCCAGCCGGGCGAACTCGCCGGCATGCGGGGTGAGCACGGTCGGGGCGCGGCGCCCGGCCAGCACGTCGGGGTGCGCGGCCAGGATGGTCAGGCCGTCGGCGTCGACCAGCACCGGCAGGTCGGTCTGCAGCGCGAACCACAGTGCGGCAGCACCGGTTTCGTCGGTGCCCAGCCCCGGCCCGACCACCCAGGCCTGCACCCGCCCGGCGGCGGCCGGGGTGGGCGAGGCGATCACCTCGGGCCAGTGGCTGAGCACCTCGCGGTGGGCACTGCCGGAGTAGCGGACCATTCCCGACGTCGCCGCGACGGCAGCGCCGGTGCACAACACCGCGGCGCCCGGATACGTCGACGAGCCGGCCATCACGCCGGTCACGCCCTGGCTGTACTTGTCGTCGCGAGGTCCCGGCACCGGCCAGCGGGCCGCGACGTCGGCCGCGTCGAAGCCGACGAGGCCGGTGTCGGGCAGGTCGAGGCCGATGTCGACCAGTTGCACCCGCCCGCAGTCGGCCAGCGCGTGCGCCGGCTTGAGTCCGCCGAATGTGACCGTCAGCGCGGCCTGCACGGCCGGGCCGTCGGCCGCACCGGTCGCGACGTCGATGCCGCTGGGGATGTCGACGGCGACCACGGGTATCCCGCGCGCCCCGGCGAAGACCTCGGCCGCGTCGGGCCGCAGCGGCCCGGAGCCCGAGATACCGACCACCCCGTCGATCACCAGATCGGTTGCCCCGTCGACACTGTCGACGATCCGGCCGCCGGCCCTGCGGAACGCGGCCAAGGCCTTCGGGTGCGTGCGCTCCGGCTTGAGCAGGATCGCGTCGGCAGCCGCCCCGCGCCGCCGCAGGTAGGTCGCGGCCCACAACGCGTCGCCGCCGTTGTCGCCGGAGCCGACGACGGCGCACACCCGCCGGCCGGCGACTCCGCCGGTGCGGGCTTTCAGCTCGGCGAGGATCGCGGCCGCCAATCCATATGCCGCACGCGCCATCAGGGCGCCGTCGGGCAGGTTCGCCAGCAAGGGCGCCTCGGCCTCACGGATCGCGTCTGCGTAGTAGTAATGCCGCATCACCGCCAGCATTCCACGCTGGGAGAGGGATTCACACACAGCCCATACTCAGGGCCCGTCCGTACGGTCGGGCGCATGGCACGAACAGACAACGACACCTGGGACCTGGCCACCAGCGTGGGCGCCACCGCGACCGGCGTCGCGGTCGGACGCGCACTGGCGAACCGGGCAGCCCACCCACTGATCAACGACCCCTTCGCCGAGCCCCTGGTGCGCGCGGTGGGCGTGGACTTCTTCACCCGATTGGCCAGCGGTGAACTGGATGCCGCCGAGGTCGACGACGGCGGCGAGTTCGGCATGCAGCGGATGGGCGACATGATGGCCGTGCGCACCCGCTTCTTCGACGACTTCTTCACCGGGGCGGCCGACGCCGGCATCCGCCAGGCGGTGATCCTCGCCTCCGGTCTCGACGCCCGCGGGTATCGACTGCCGTGGCCGGACGGCACCACCGTCTACGAGATCGACCAACCCACCGTCATCGAGTTCAAGGCGCGCACCCTCGCCGAACTCGGTGCCGAACCGACCGCCGATCTGCGATCGGTCGCGATCGATCTGCGTAATGACTGGGCCGCCGCGCTGCGTGGAGCCGGTCACGACTCCACCCAGCCAACCGCCTGGAGCGCCGAGGGCCTGCTGCCGTTCCTGCCACCCGAGGCTCAGGATGCGTTGCTGGACAACATCACTCAACTCAGCGCCGGAGGCAGTCGATTGGCCACCGAGAACATCCCGAACGCCGGCGAGGCGGTACCGGTGATGGCGGACCGGATGCGGCAGTCCACCGAGGCCTGGCGCAGGCACGGGTTCGACGTGGAGATGACCGACCTCTGGTACGGCGGCGACCGGCACGACGTGGTCGAGTACCTTGGCCGCCACGGCTGGGAGGTATCCGCCGTCGGAGCTGCGGAACTCGTTGCCAAGCACGGTATTTCGGCAGTCGCCACCGGCGACGACGCAGCCAAGAATTTTGCCGGGATCAGCTATGTGAGCGCGACGCGGTTGTAACCCTTGATCCGGTGCGGCACCCCGCGTAACGTTGAGTTGCAATTACGAAACCCTGCGTATCGTAATTGAGGCTTCCGCCGCAGGCGCTCAGCGATGACGCGAAAGGATCTCCCCCGGTGCGCAGCCGTTACGCGGGCCAACCTTTCACCAGTTCCGACACCGACATCGCCGCCGCGCTGGAGCAGGTCAGCATTCCGACGCTGCTGCTGTCCCTGGTGCACATCTCCGGTGACCCTCGCTTCATCCGCGATTTCAGGCCCGCGGGGATCTTCCTCAACGAAGTCCAGGGCTACATGTCCGAGCAGGACAAGGCCCGCGCCCGCGCCGAGGCTCTTCCGGTGATCGCCGACTACCGCGACCGCGGCTGCCCCGAACCCGCTGCGCTGCCGCAGCAGCTCATCCGGGAGATGATGGACTGGGCGGTCTGCGAGAACGTGCCGGAGGACTACCTGCCGCTGCTCGCCGAGGAGATGGACCTCGACGGCGTCGATCCGCGCCGGCCGGCCGCGCTGGACTCCGACCGCGCAGCGCAGGTGCCGATGGTGGTGATCGGCTGCGGAGAGTCGGGAATTCTGGCCGGTATTCGGTTGCGCCAGGCCAACATTCCGTTCACCATCCTCGAAAAGAACGCCGGCCCCGGCGGCACGTGGTGGGAGAACAGCTACCCGGGTGCGCGGGTCGACGTCGCCAACCACTTCTACTGCTACAGCTTCGAACCGAGCAACGACTGGTCGCATTTCTTCGCCGAGCAGCCGGAACTGCAGAGCTACTTCGCCGGCGTGATGGACAAGCACCGTCTGCACGAACACGTGCGATGGCAGAGCGAAGTCGTCGCGGTCGAGTGGGACGACGAGGACGGCCTGTGGACCGTCACCACCCGCGAGGACGACGAAGGTCTGACCACATTGCGGGCGCGGGCCGTCATCACCGCCGTCGGACAGCTCAACCGCCCGCACGTGCCAGAGTTTCCCGGCGCGAACACCTTTCGCGGTCCATCGTTTCATTCTGCGAGCTGGGACCACTCGGTCGATCTGACCGGCAAACGGGTCGCGCTGATCGGCGCCGGCGCCAGCGGATTCCAGATCGCGCCGGCGATCGCCGACGACGTCGCGCACCTCACCGTCTTTCAGCGGACCGCGCAGTGGATGTTCCCCAACGCGATGTACCACGACGAGGTCGGCGACGGGGTCCGCTGGGCGATGCAGCACCTGCCCTATTACCAACGCTGGTACCGGTTTCTGGTGCTCTGGCCGGGTGCTGACAAAGGTCTGGACGCCGCGCGGGTCGACCCGGCCTACGCCAACCAGGACTACGCGGTCAGCGAGATCAACGCCATCGCCCGGGTGATGTTCACCGACTGGATCAGCGGTCAGGTGGACGGCGACGAGGATCTGCTGGGCAAGGTCCTGCCGGACTACCCGGCCACCGGCAAGCGGACGTTGCAGGACAACGGCACCTGGCTGCGGACGCTGTGCCGCGACAACGTCGAGTTGGTGCGCACGCCGATCACCGAGATCACCGCCGACGGCGTCGTCACCGCGGACGGCCGGCACCATGATGTCGACATCATGGTCTACGCCACCGGATTTCGGCACACCGACGTGCTGTGGCCGATGACGGTCACCGGCCGCGACGGCGTCGACCTGCACGGCGTCTGGGGCAGTCGGCCGTTCGCCTACCTGGGTATCACAGTTCCGCGATTTCCCAATTTCTTCGTCATCTACGGCCCAGGTGCCCACCTGGCCCACGGCGGTAGCCTCATCTTCAACTCCGAGCTACAGATGCGCTACATCAACAGCTGCCTGGCGAAACTGTCTGAACCCGAGGTACATTCGATCGAGCCGACCGCCGAGGCGGCGGCGGACTGGCATCGGCGCACTCAGCGCGAGATCAACCAGATGGTGTGGGCGCACCCGAAAGTCACGCATTCCTACTTCAAGAATGCCGACGGCGAGATCCACACGGTCAGCCCGTGGCGGCTCAACGAATACTGGTCGGCCACCCGCGAACCGGACTGGTCGGCGTTCGTGACCCGTACTACTCGACGGTAGTCGACGTGTCTCGTTCCCCTCGCCGCGTTCCGCGGCGCATCGTCACTCGACGGTGCTGAGTTGTCTCGTTCCTCCTCGCCGCGTTCCGCGGCGTATCGTCACTCGAGGTGATTGACTCGCCTCGTTCCTCCTCGCCGCGTTCCGCGGCGCATCGTCACTCGACGGTGACCGACTTGGCCAGGTTCCGCGGCTTGTCGACATCGTAGCCGCGGGCCTGGGCAACCGCCGCCGCGAACACCTGCAGCGGAATCGTCGACAGGAGTGGCTGCAAAAGCGTTGACACGGCTGGGATCTCGAACAGGTAGTCGGCATAGGGGCGAACCGTGTCGTCCCCCTCCTCGGCGATCACCACGGTGACCGCGCCGCGGGTCTGGATCTCACGGATGTTCGACAGCAGCTTGCCGTGCAGCATGGCCGAACTCTTCGGCGACGGCATCACCACGATCACCGGCAGGTCGTCTTCGATCAGTGCGATCGGACCGTGCTTGAGCTCGCCGGCGGCGAAGCCCTCGGCGTGCATGTAGGCCAGTTCCTTGAGCTTCAGGGCGCCTTCCAGCGCGACCGGGTAGCCGACGTGGCGACCCAGGAACAGGATCGTCGAGGCCTGGGCGAAGCGCTTGGCCAGCTCGGCGAACGGCTCGATCTCGGAGATCACCCGGGCCACCAGGTCGGGCATCGCCTCGAGGTCGCGGTACTCGCGTTCGACCTCGTCGGGGTATTTGGTGCCGCGCGCCTGCGCCAGCGCCAGTCCGACAAGGTAGTTGGCGGTGACCTGAGCCAGGAAAGTCTTGGTCGACGCCACCCCGATCTCGGGGCCGGCGCGGGTGTAGAGCACCGCGTCGCATTCGCGGGGAATCTGCGAGCCGTTGGTGTTGCAGATCGCCAGCACCTTGGCCTTCTGCTCCTTGGCGTGCCGAACCGCCTCGAGGGTGTCTGCGGTCTCACCGGACTGCGAGATCGCGATGACGAGCGTGCTGCGGTCCAATACCGGGTCGCGGTAACGGAATTCGCTGGCGAGTTCGACCTCGACGGGCAACCGCGTCCAGTGTTCGATCGCGTACTTGGCCAGCAGACCGGAGTGGTAGGCCGTGCCGCAGGCCACGATGAAGACCTTGTCGATCTCACGTAGTTCCTGATCGGAGAGCCGCTGCTCGTCGAGCACGATGCGGCCGTCGACGAAGTGCCCCAGCAGAGTGTCGGCGACCGCGGTGGGCTGCTCGGCGATCTCCTTGAGCATGAAGTACTCGAAGCCGCCCTTCTCGGCGGCGTCTACGTCCCAATCGATATGAAAAGTACGAGCGGTCGCGGTTACGTCATCGCCGTGGAAGTCGGTGATCCGGTAGCTGTCCGCGGTGATGACGACGGCCTGGTCCTGCCCGAGTTCGACCGCCTCGCGGGTGTGCCCGATGAAGGCGGCGACGTCGGAGCCGACGAACATCTCGCCTTTGCCGATGCCGACCACCAACGGTGTCGAGCGGCGTGCCGCGACGATCGTTCCCGGCTCGTCGGCGTTGGCGAACACCAGGGTGAAATGACCTTCGAGGCGACGCAGCACGGCCAACACGGACGCGGTGAAGTCGCCCGCCGTCTCACTGTGCTGGTAGGCCTGGGCGACCAGGTGGACGGCGACCTCGGTATCGGTGTCGCTGGCAAACTCGACCCCGGCGGCCTCGAGCTCCTGGCGCAGGGGTGCGTAGTTCTCGATGATGCCGTTGTGGACGACGGCGATCTTGCCGGCCGCGTCGCGGTGCGGGTGCGCGTTGCGGTCGGTGGGGCGGCCGTGCGTCGCCCAGCGGGTGTGGCCGACACCGGTGGTGCCGCGCAGCGCGGCGGCGTCGGTCTCGGCGAGCGCGACCTCCAGATTCGCCAGCCGGCCGGCCCGGCGGCGGACGGTCAGCTGACCTGCGCCGTCGACCAGGGCGATGCCGGCGGAGTCGTATCCCCGGTATTCCATCCTGCGCAGCGCGTCGACGACGACATCGAGGGCAGGCTGATGCCCGACGTAGCCGACGATTCCGCACATAGCCCTTCAGGGTAGTGCAGACGGCGCGTTCGGGCGGTCCGCCAGGGCTGCCTAGAGAGCAGAACAGCCGCCCCGATGGGGGCGGCTGCCTGCCTGTGACCTGGGAAAGGTCAGCGAAATGTCGTGGCGTGGAAGACGTGGCCGGGGCTCAGTGCTGCCAGCCGCCGTGGTCTGGTCCGTTGTTCCAGCCGTGGTCCGGTCCGTTGTTCCACCCGTGGTCCGGGCCGTGGTTGTCCCAGCCCCCCGGGCCGCCCTGCCAGGGGCCCTGACCGTGCCAATGGCCCTGGTCGTGGGGTTCGCCGTCGAAGAAGTTGTCATCGTGGCAGCGGCCCCCGTCCCAGTTCGGTCCCCACGCCGGGTCGAACCACTGCCCCGGGCACCAGTGGTAGTCCGGCATCGGAGCCGAGGGCATGGCCTCAGCGACGCTCGCCGCGCCCACGCCGGCGAGTCCGAGACCCGAGGCGATGGCGGTTGCAGCTGCGATTCGTTTGATGTTCATCACCGGCTGTTCGTACCACCCGAGGCCGTGCAGCTAAACCCTTAGCTGACAAAATTTGTTGTGAATCGCCGTGAATATCGTTGGTATGTCGTGTGTTCGAAGTTGCGCAAGACCTGTGTTGACGTCGGCGCACGTGCCCTGGGCTGCGGTGGACCGCCGAGCGGCCACCCACGCAGCCGACGTGTGTGTCCACCCGTGTCAGCAACTGCCGACTTGCTGTCAATGTGCTTGATATCGGCTGGAACGGCGCGTCGACGAGGCGTCGGTCTGGGCAGGCCGGTGCGCTACCGTCATCGGGTGGCGAAGACCAGCAAGGTTGTCGGTACTCTGAGCCGACGAGGCCCGCACCGAGTGCTGCGCGGCGACTTGGCTTTCGCGGGCTTGCCTGGCGTGGTGTACACGCCGGAGGCGGGTCTGCATCTGCCGGCTGTGGCGTTCGGCCACGACTGGCTCACCGGCGCGGCGCGGTACTCGGGTCTGCTGGAGCACCTGGCGTCGTGGGGCATCGTCGCGGCGGCGCCGGACACCGAACGCGGGGTGGCGCCGTCGGCGTTGAACTTCGCTTACGACCTGGGCACTGCGCTCGACATCGCCACCGGGGTGCGACTCGGGCCGGGCCGGATCAGCGTGCACTCCGACAAGCTCGGCGTGATCGGACACGGGTTCGGCGCCTCGGCCGCGGTGTTCGCCGCCGCCGGGATGAAGGTCAAACCCGCAGCGGTAGCGGCCATCTTCCCGGCCGTCACCACCCCGTCGGCCGAGCAGCCAGCCGCCGGCCTACGGGTTCCGGGCGTGGTGTTCAGTGCGCCCGGCTCGGCAAAAGCGCTGCGCTCCAACGCCATTGCACTCTGGAAAGCATGGGACACCGCGACGCTGCGGATCGTCAACAAAGCTCAGGCCGACGGCTTGGCCGAAGGCCGGCGACTGGCGACGGCCTTCGGGCTCGGCGGACCGGATCGCAAGACGCAGAAGACGATCCGCGCCCTGCTGACCGGCTACCTGCTCAGCACGCTCGGCGGCGACAAGACCTATCGCGATTTCGCCGACCCCGACGTGCAATTACCCAAGACCTCGCCACTCGGCGAGGAGGCCGCGGCCCTGACACCCGAAGAGAAGTTCGTCGCGCTGCTCAAGGGCTGAGCTACCGGTCGGCTGAGTCACTGGCCCGCTTGGGGCAGTTGGTCCTCGGCGATCTCGCACGGCGTTGCTCCGCCGGCCGTCGTTCCGGACGGCGGGTGCTGATCGGCGGGCGGCCCACCGGTCGGTGGCGCATCTGGCGGCGGCGCATCCGGCGGTGGTTCGGCCTGACGCGCGGCCGGGTCGCCGACGGCTTCAGCAGTAGCGGGCGGGTTCTCGGTCGCCGGCGGGCTTTCGATCGCCGGCGGATCAGGCAGCAGGTCATCGCCGGCCGGTGCGGCGGCGTCGGGCGGGTCGCCGGGTAGTGCATCGTCGGGCAGATCGTCGTCGTGCCGTGGATCCCCGTCGTCGAGGCCCAAGGGGTCGTCACCGAGTCCACTGCCGTTCGAACCGCCGCCCAGAGCGCCCAGCAGGCCGCCGATACTGTCGACGAGGCTTCCGAGGATGCCGCCGATGCCGCCCGTCATGCCCCCGAGCCCACCGAGACCGCCTGCGCCGGTGGACAACCCGGATGCGTCACCAAGCGGCGCCGTCGCCTCCGGTGCTGCCGGGCCGATGTCCTCCGGTGCATCTGGCGACACCGGCGGCGGCAGGTCAGGTGGCGGCGGCGACGCAGCCGGCACGGTCGGCGCCGGGCCGGCGGGCAGCGACAACGCCGGCGTCGTGGCCGGGACCGGGCGCTCCTCCGGCGCGGGTTGCCAGCCCGGGCCGAGGTCGCCCGGAATCTCGAAAGACACGTCGGCGGTAGCGGCCAGCGCCTGGATGGCGGAGTCGTAGGCCGCCGCGACCGAGGCACTGGCAGAGCTCATCGCCGCCACCCAGTCATTGCGAATGTCGTTGTCCACGTAGGGCAATACCTGCTCGCGAATCACCGTCTCGGCCACCGATCGCTCACCCGATCCGGTGGTGACGGTGTGCGCGGCAGCGAGCCATGTCGAGCGGTCGGCGGCCCGGCGTTCGTCGATGGCGACAGCGGTCGCGACCTTTCCGTCAATCGTCTGCCACAGCTGGTCTCGCAGCGCGGTGCACTGACCGGCCGCGGCGCGGACATGGTCGGCGACCACCGCAGCGGCATCGCAGTGCCGTCGTAGAAAACGCGTCGCCGCGTCAGCGCCGGAACCCCGCCAGGCCGAGGCTATTTCGGTGGCCTGGGTGCGCTGCACCCACAGCGCCTCCTCGACCGCGGTGAGCGCGACGCGGAGTTCGGCGGCGTCTCTGTCGAGCACGCGCAAGTCCAGCCCGGCCTCGCTCTCGTACCAGTCCTGCACCTGCGACGGGTGTGCGGTGAGGGCGGGTTGCTCGTAGCCGAGCGCCTGGCAGGCCTGCACGTAGGTTCGCGTGTGTTCAACCGCCGGCCGGCCTTCGTCGAGGCGCGCGGCGACGTCATAACGCTCACTCATTGCTTTCAGGCGATCCGGGCGGCGGCGAGGTGCTCGGCGTCGTCGTAGCGATCGGCGCCGGCCCGTAGCGCAGCGGCGACTTCCATGCTGGCCCGGGACCACTGGGCGAGCTCCGCGCCGAGGCGGTGCAGGGCGAACCTCAGCGCGTCACCTTGGCCGATGTGGGCGCGGCCAGAGCTGGTGCCGTCGAAAGCCAGCCTGCCGAAATGGGTCCGTGCTGCACCGTCGAGGAGGTGTGCGGCCTCGTCGAAGCGATTTGCGATGGTGTGTAGGGCCGCCGCGTCGACGTATACGTCTCGTTGTGCCATAACAGATTCGACGCAACGAGTTGCGAAACGGTTCCGCCGCTAGCGGGTGCTGCGTACCGTATCGGCGACGTGCGCGGCCAACCGATGGGCGACGTGCTCGTCGTCGGCTTCGACCATCACCCGGATCATCTGCTCGGTCCCCGAGGGCCGCAACAGGATACGACCGGTGTCGCCGAGTTCCTCCTCGACCTGCTGCACCGCGGTCTGCACCGACGGCGCCGCAACCGCAGCCGCCTTGTCGGCGACGTCGACGTTAATCAGCACCTGCGGCAGGGTGTGCATCGCGGAGGCGAGGTCGGCCAGCGAGTTGCCGGTCTGCGCCATCCGCGACATCAGCCGCAGACCGGTCAGGATGCCGTCGCCGGTGGTGGACAGCGTGGGCAGCACGATGTGCCCGGACTGCTCGCCGCCGAGGCTGAACTTGCCAGATCGCAACTCTTCCAACACATATCGGTCGCCGACGCTGGTAGTGCGAACCTCGACACCGGCCGCGCGCATCGCCAGGTGCAGACCCAGGTTGCTCATCACGGTGGCCACCAGGGTGTTGCCGGCCAGCTCGCCGGACTCCTGCATCGCCAGCGCCAGGACCACCATGATGGCGTCGCCGTCGATGACGCCGCCCGCGGCGTCGATGGCCAGGCAGCGGTCGGCGTCGCCGTCGTGGGCCAGGCCGAGATCGGCGCCGTGTTCCAGCACCGCCGCACGCACCACGTCGAGATGGGTGGAGCCGCAGCGGTCGTTGATGTTGCGCCCGTTGGGTTCGGCGTTGATCGCGATGACGCGGGCACCGGCGGCGCGGTAGGCACGCGGGGCGGCGGTCGAGGCGGCGCCGTGGGCGCAGTCGACCACCACGGTCAGCCCGTCGAGCTGGACGGCGTTGGCCTTGCCGACCTGACGGAGGTAGCGGTCCAGCGCATCCTCGGCGTCGATCACCCGACCGATGTCGGCGCCCACCGGACGCAAGCCCGGTCCGCCCGCGACCAGATCCTCGATCTGGTCCTCGGTCGCGTCGTCGAGCTTGTGCCCGCCCGGCCCGAAGATCTTGATCCCGTTGTCCGGCATCGGGTTGTGCGACGCGGAGATCATCACCCCGAAGTCGGCGTCGTAGGCGTGCGTCAGGTACGCCACCGCCGGGGTCGGCAGTACGCCGCAGCGCAACGCGTCGACGCCCTCACTGGTGAGACCGGCGATCACCGCGGCTTCCAGCATCTCGCCGCTGGCCCGGGGGTCGCGACCGATCACCGCGACGCGCCGACGGCCGGTTCCAGCCCTGGTCAGCCGCCGTGCTGCCGCGCCGCCGAGGGCCAGCGCGAGCTCGGCGGTGAGCTCGCGGTTGGCGACTCCTCGGACGCCGTCAGTGCCGAATAGTCGACCCATGCGGTCAAACCTCTCACAGTTGGTAACCGCGCACACATACGACAAAGGGATTGGCCGTAGTGCCATCCAACTGGTACGCGGCCGTGATCGCCGCCGGCGAACGAAGAAAGATCAGCGCTTGCTGTACTGCGGCGCCTTACGGGCCTTCTTCAGGCCGTACTTCTTGCGCTCGGTGGCACGCGGGTCACGGGTGAGGAAGCCGGCCTTCTTCAGCGCGGGCCGGTCCTCGGGCTGGACGATGATCAGCGCCCGGGCGATCGCCAGACGCAGTGCACCGGCCTGGCCGGACGGGCCACCACCGTCGAGGTGGGCGAAAACGTCGAAGGCGTCGACCCGGTCCACGGTCACCAGCGGAGCCTTGATCAGCTGCTGGTGCACCTTGTTCGGGAAGTAGGCCTCCAGGCTGCGGCCGTCGAGGTCGAACTTGCCGGTGCCGGGCACCAGGCGAACCCGGACCACGGCTTCCTTGCGGCGGCCGACGGTCTGGATCGGGCGCTCGATGTAGACGGCGTCCTCGCGCGGCGCCGTGGCGGCGGCGGTCTCGGTCTCGGCGACCTCTTCGACGACGGCTTCGGTCTCGGTTGCTGCGGTTTCGGTCATTACTGGGCCACCTGCTTGATCTCGTACGGGGTCGGCTGCTGAGCAGCGTGCGGATGCTGCGGACCGGCGTAGACGTGCAGCTTGCGCTTGATCTGACGGCCGAGCTTGTTCTTGGGGATCATGCCGATGATGGCCTTCTCGACCACGCGGTCGGGGTGCTTCTGCAGCAACTCGCCGATCGTGCGGCTCTTCAGCCCGCCGGGGTAACCCGAGTGGCGGTAAGCCAGCTTCTTCTGCAGTTTGTCGCCGCCGATGGCGACCTTGTCGGCGTTGACGATGATGACGAAGTCACCGCCGTCGGTGTTCGGTGTGAATGTCGGCTTGTGCTTGCCGCGCAGCAGATTCGCTGCCGCGACGGCCAGGCGACCGAGCACCACGTCCTGGGCGTCGATGACGTACCACGTCCGCGTGGTGTCACCCGCCTTGGGCGCGTATGTGGACACAGCGCTTACCTCTCGTAATCGGGCCGTCAGCCCGTTGTGGATCCCGGTGACCCGGGTGCCGGTCATTCGTTTGCGGCTTTGGGATGTTCTCGGCGACCGACATTGACCCGAGACCCGACGTACCGCACGCCAACGGAGCAGCTTACCGGCGGATATCCGGGCAGGTCAAAACGCCTCCTGCAGCGCTGGCGGCGGCTGCCTCCGGCCGGGGAACAGCCGGGTCTGCCCGGCCGATGCGCGAGGCGCAAAGGCGCCGCGTAAGGTAGATAAAATCGCGGTGACTTTAATTTCGAGGAGGTCAAACATGCCAAGCAACGGGATCGACGAACCCGAGCGAGCTGACCGACTGATCGACAAGATGTGGCACAAACGCGCCGAACTGCTGTGGGGCCTGGCGGCGGTGATCCTGCTGCTGACCTTCATCAGCCCTGTCGTACTGATCGGTGCGGCGCTGGTGATCGCGACGATCGCCACCGCGTGGATCGGATTTCACGAGTTGATGACCCGGGCGAAGAATGACGAAGCCGACCGTCCCGCGGCCCCCGTTCGACCCGCGAAACCCGCTCCCCCGGTGCCCGGCGATTCCCAGCTGTGGCGGGGCCACCACGCCGCTTAGATCGGCCAACGATTGACTGCGCGATTCCGCCGGTCTCTCCTTCCCGGCGGAACCGCGCAGAGTCTTGGGTCAGTGGCCCGGGCGGGCCCACGCACCTGCCGCTCGGTGATCGGCGGCCGCGACATCGTCGGCCCCGTCCCGCACCGCGTTTCCGAGTTCGACCAGGATCTCGTTGAGCGCCGTCGCCGCCTGATGCCACCTGACCTGCTCGATGCCGTAGGCGGTCGCGGCTTCGCGGGTCCACTGTTCCTGCAATGGCGCCACCTGCGCTCTCAACTCCTGCAGCGCGACATTGAATCGGGATGAGGTGGCGTGGATCTCTTGGCGTACCGACGCTTCGATCTCGTCGAAGTTGTACGACAGCCGGGTGTCCATCAGCGCGGCCTCACAGATTCCCGGCGGCGGCACCGATGTGCGCTGCGTGGCTGTCCGCCGCGTCCCGCAGCGCGACCTCGTTGCAGCGGATGGTGTCGGCGATCGCGTGCAGCGCTTGATGCAACTTCATCGTCTCCGCGTTCCACCGCTGTACGACGTCCTTGAACCGCGACGCCGCCATCCCGCCCCATACCGACTGCGGCACACCGCTCATCCGGCCGATGAACGCCTGTAGCTGCGCCCGGATCTCTTCGTTGCGGGTGTCGATCGCACCGGCGACCGATCGCATGAGGTCGAAGTCGGTGCTGAGTGCATTGCCGCCTGCCGGTGCGCTCACTGAATCCCCTCTCCGCGATGGGCCGCGCCCACTCGTCCTGACAACCAATAAGACTCCGGCCGGGACGATCCGGTTCCCTGTTCAATCGAGTGCCCGCGCGGAACGGACAGCCAGGTCGCACGCCTCGGTCACGAGTTCGGCGCGGCCGCTCCCGCTCTGGCAGCCGATGCTGATCCTGACGGCCTTGTCGACCCACACGGTCCACCGGATGTCGTGCCCGGACCGGACCTCCCGGTAGGTCACCGCCGGGCGACCCGCGGTTCGGCCCGCGGGGTTGAAGTCGACGAACACACCGGCGGGCGCTGCGTCGATCGCCCCTTTGAGAAATTCTGCGGTCGCAGCCAAGCCCGTCAGGGCCACCCGTGACTGAGTGGCATGGACAGCGACATCGGGATCGCTGGGTGACGTGACCTGAACCCGTGCCGATCCCGGTCCCGCCACGATCCGCCGCGTTGACCACTGGGCCGGAACGTCGAGTGCTATCCGACCCTCGACGAGCAATGTCGTCGGAAAGTGTTGGGGCGGGCGCGGTTCGGCCTGGCGCTGCCAGTCGGCGATGCCGAGGAAGACCACCGCCAGCAGCACCGCCGGCAGCAGCCTACGAATACGCCGCGTCGGATGGTCGGCGATAGCGACAGCCCGCGCTGAGGACGTGAGTTGTCCAACCAGCATTCTCCACCGCAGGTCGTCCACGATCACCACGTCCCCGCCGCGGCAGACCGCCAACCGTTTCGAGATCGCCGTCGCCAACGTGGCGGCACCGCAAACGATGGGCGGTGCATCGATCACCACCGTCTCGGCAGCGTCCGGCGCCATCGCGACCACCGACCCCGCGACCGTCCCGGCGTCGGCATCGACATGACCACTGCGGGTTTCGACGGTCACCGCGGTGCCGGTGATCACGACAATGTCGTCCGCGATTTCGACCACCACAGGTTCGCCCCGGCCGGTACCGGCCTGACGCAACAGCCATGTCCGCGGCCGGATTTCGGCCGACCCGGCCAGCACCTGCGCGGCCTCGTCGACGACTGTGACGCGGGCCGGCGACCACCAGGACGGGTGGACCACGGTGACGTGTCCGGACGCGCCGCAGTCGATCGAGGCAAGGACAGTTTTCCAGAGCGCCGTGACGGCGACCGGCCGGAGCTCGACCAGTGCGATGTGATCGTCGATGCTCTCGAACGCGGCCCGCTCTGCCTCCGTGTCGGCGATCGTGCCTCCGCCGCAACACAATCGGCGGATCGAATGCGGACCGACTTCCACAAGGTGCGCGGTCATGGCGCCGGCGTCCAGCCGACCTGGATGAGTTGCGTATCACCGCGGCGCGTGACCAGGACACCACGCCCGGGTGGCAACAGAGCGGGGCGCACCGATCCGATCGTCAGTCCCTCGTCTGGGCTTCCGCTCATCAGCAGCGTCGTGCAACCGGCATCCCGCAACCCCGCGAGCAGCGGCTCGAACATGGCACGCGCGGCGCCGCCGATTCGTCGCGCGACCACCAGATGCAGTCCCAGGTCTCGGCCGTAGGGCAGCATGTCCGCCAACGGCACCAACGGATTACCACCCGCCGCGCTGCCGATCAGGTCGTAGTCGTCGACGACGACGAAGATCTCCGGCCCGGACCACCATGACCGGTCGCGCAACTGCCGCGACGTGGCATTCGCCGGCGCCATCCGCTGCCGCAGCCGCTGCATCAACTCCGGCATCACCTCGGCGACTGCGTCCGCGGAAGCCAGGTATCCGCCGAGTTGTGCAGACCCCGAGTCGACAGCGTCCAACAGAGAGCGCCGCGGGTCGACAACGAAAAGTTCGGTAGCTGTCGAGGTTCTCAGCAACTCACCGCAGAGCAGACGCAGCGTCGACGTCTTCCCGCATTCGCTGTCGCCGAAGATCATCAGATGTTGGTGTTGCATGAAATCAATTGCCACCGGCCGAAGTTCGTCCTCTTCGACGCCCAGGATCGGTGTCGCTGGGTCACCGGCCTGCTCGAGCAGCCGAGCATGCTGGATCTGCGCGGGCAACACCGGGATGGCGGGTGCAGTCCACCCGTGATGGCGACGCCGCAGCGTCTCCCCAATCGCCAGTCCCGCATCCGCGAGGCCCTGTTCGGACTCGTCACCGTCGAGTCGCGGCAAAGCAATGATCATGTGCAGACCGTCGTGGCTGAGTCCGCGTCCGGGCATATTCTGGGGCACCTGATGGGCCCGCCGACGGTCCAGCTCGGAGTCCGACGGATCGCCGAGCCGCAATTCGATCCGCGTCCCCAGTTGATCCCGCAGGGCGGGCCGAATCTCGGCCCAGCGGGATGCCGACACCGCGACGTGCACGCCGTAGGCGAGACCCTCGGCGGCCAGCGTGGTGATCGAGGCTTCCGCGGTCTCGGATTCGCGTACCAGACCCTGCCATCCGTCCACGATCAGAAAGACGTCGCCGAACGGGTCGCACACCGGGTCGCGCGCCGTCTTGAGCCGCCGGTAGTGCTCCATCGATTCGATCCCGTGGTGGCGGAAAAGCCTTTCACGCGAGCGGGTTATCGCGAGGAGTCGGGCGATCGTGCGGCCCACCCGCTCCGGGTCGGCTCGCCCGGCTACCGAACCGACGTGCGGCCAGTCGCGCAGCGCTGCCAAAGCCCCACCACCGAAGTCGAGACAGTAGAACTGCACCATGCGGGGATGGTGATCGACTGTCAGCGCGGTGATCAGGGTGCGCAGCGCCGTCGACTTGCCGGACCGTGGGCTGCCGACCAGTGCGATATTGCCTGCAGCACCGGATAATTCGACGATCAATGGGGTGTGCCGCTGCTCGAACGGGCGGTCGACGATGCCGATAGGAGCAGAGAGCGCCGGTAGCGTTCCAGCCAGCTGCACGACCGTGTCCAGGGCCGGCGCCGCCTCCAGCGGCGGCAGCCACACCTCCCGTGCCGGTGGCCCGTCCTGCGACAGTCGCTGGATGACCGCTTCCAGCACGGTGGGCGATTCGCTTCGGTGGGCCTCGGTGATCAGGCCGTGACTGATCGGCCCGACGGGTTCAGCGGTGAACGGGCGGACCGCTGCGGCGTCGCAGTGCGGCACGCTCCGCTGTCCGGCGGAGCCGGTGGCCGCCGGGCCGGACACGTAGGCCGTACGGAACTGCACCGGCGCAGCCGTGCCGACTCGCAGAAATGCCGCGCCCGGCGTAGCGGGTAGTTCGTAGGCCTGGGACGTGCCCAGGACGACTCGGGATTCGTTGGATGACAGCGTTTTCAGACATATCCGGTAGGACAGATGTGATTCCAGTCCCCGCAGCCGCCCCTCGTCAAGCCGTTGACTGGCCAGCAGCAGATGCACACCCAGCGATCGCCCGAGCCGGCCGATGGCGACGAATACCTCCGCGAACTCCGGCTGCTGGCTGAGCAATTCGGAGAACTCGTCGACGATGACGAACAACGACGGCAGCGGTTCGAGACCGGCGTCGAGCGTCCGCTTGCGCCGATAGGCCGCCATTCCGTCGAGGTTGCCCGCTTCGCGAAGCATTTCCTGGCGGCGGTTCATCTCGCCCATCAACGCGTCGCGCATTCGAGCGACCAGCGCCGCCTTGTCGGACAGGTTTGTGATCAGCGCTGCGACGTGCGGAGCCGGCTCCAGTCCGGCGAACGTCGCACCACCCTTGAAATCGACCAACACCAGGTTCAGCTCCTGCGACGAGTGTCCGGCGATCATCCCCAGTGCGACGGTCCGGAGAAGTTCCGACTTGCCCGAACCCGTTGCGCCGATGCACAGTCCGTGCGGGCCCATCCCGCCCGCGGCGGCCTCGTTGATGTCCAGTTCGATCGGTGTCCCCGCGGCCGTGGTGCCGACCGGAACGCGAAGCGCCTTCCCGGCTCGGTGAGCGTGTGGGGCACAGCGTTCGACGTCGGGTATCCCGACGAGTTCCTGCCACGTGCTGCCGCTCGGCAGCGCCGACGGGCCTGCCCGGTAGCCGGCCAGCCGTTGTGCGCACATCAACGCTGCGGCGCAACTCAGCTGATCCGGATGGACGGCTACCTCGTCGCCGGACACCATGACCACCACCGGCCCGCCGCAACCGCCGTCGACCGTCAGTGTCGTCACGTTTCCGGCGGCCCATTCGGCATCATCGTGTTCGCCGTCGACAATGACGACGAGATGCGACCGCTCGGTCAGATCGCCGACCGCTTCGCCCGCGGCCACGGGCGACGCGTACACCATTCGCGCGGGGCCGATCTCGTCGACAGCGAGCGGATGTCTGTTGTGCGGCAGCCATTTCAACCACTCCCACGCCGCTCGGTGGTGTTCGTCGACCACGGCGGCGATCAACATCGTTGCCGGGCTGTGCAGGACGGCCAACTGGCAGATCATGGCCCGCACCAAGGCACGGCCCCGGCCCGGTTCTCCGCCGATGCCGACCGTCGTCACGCCGCGCAGCGCGATCGCGATCGGCATGTCCGGCATGGTCGAGTGCGTATCGAGGAATCGCCGCATCGCAGCCAAGGACAGCGGGTCCACCCGGTGTGCCGATTCGAGGACCGGAGGAATCAGGCGGGTGGCGAGTGGCAGCGCTCCGAGGCCGATCCGGACGTGGCCGAAGTCCGCGTCCGCGACGTCCCGCTCCCACATCCGGGGCCCGCCGATGAGGGTCCACAGCAGGCGCGGGTCGGGATGGCACCATACGGACGACTCATGCTGTGCCGCAGCAGCCTTGACGGCGGTGGCCCGCACCTCCGACAGATGAGCGAAGTAGTCCACTCGTTGCGCAGTGACCTCGCCGCGGCGCCGATCGACCCCGGAGAGCGCCGTCGCGACCGCCGACACCAGCATCATCACCGGGAGCATCATGAACACCGGATTGCGCGCCACCGCGGAGTGCGCGTGATACGCGAACGCCATCGCCCCCACCGTCACCAGAGCGGCGACGATCGGAAGTAAGCGAACCAGCTGATGCGTGTGTGGTCGTGGGGCCACGTCCGGCGGGGCCGCGACGACGAGGTCCCGGATCTCGCATAGCGGCGGCGGCAGTCGCTCCATGCCTCGGGCACGCTATGCACCGGCCGAATCACCGGCAAGTCGCCTGTGGATCAACGAAACCGGGGCGTCGACGTTCCGGCTAATGTGCGAGCCGGCGAGAGGGAGATCGGCGTGCACCACACATCGGCGGCACCGTCAGGTGTGCGTCACCTGACGGTTCACACCGGCACCCGCGGGGTCGACGTGGTGTTGTCGGCGCAGTCGCCGGTGGAGGCCTTGGTTCCCGCGATCGTCGATGTGCTGGGCATCGAACCCGGCCCGGTTGCAGTGGAGTTCCAGCTGCACACCCCGAGCGGGGCGGCTCTGGATCCATCGAAAACGTTGGCTGAGTTGGGTATTCGCGACGGGACAACGCTGTCGTTGGCCCGGTCGTCGACGGAGTGGGCGGCCCCGCGCTGCGACGATCCCGCCGAGGCGGTGTCGGCTGTGGTCACCGACATCGAGCATGGCTGGACCCGATCAGCGCTGCAGCGAGCCGGCACGCTGCTGGCGATCGGGTCGGCCGGTGTCGCCGCGGTGCTGCTGGTTCGGGCTGGGACCGATGCCGACGACACGCGTCACGCCGGTTGCGTCGGCATCTCCGCGGCGGTCAGCCTGCTTGCGCTGCTCGCGGCGGTCGGCGCGTATCGCGTTGCGCGCGTACCCCGGGCGGGGTGGGCGCTGGGCGTGATCGCCGTCGTGTTCGCCGCCATCTCAGGACTGTTCGCCGTTCCCGACGGCTTGGGCGCACCGAACGCGCTCCTTGCTGCCGCCGCTGCGGCATCATGCGCGCTGCTGATGCGTGTGATCGCCTGCCAGGCAATCATCTTCACTACCTTGACCTGCTTCGCGGTGACCTGTGTCGCCGTGGCCGGGGTGTCCGTGCTTGTCGGCGCTCCGCTTCCGGTGATGGGCGCGGTGCTGGCGGCGGTGTCGTTGGCCGTCATCGAAGCATCGCCCGCGGTGGCGGTCATGTTCACGCGGCTGTCGTCACACCAGGGTCGCGGTGTGCCCGCCACCGAGTCAGATCGGTGGCGGCTGAGCACAATCCGCGCCCACCGTTGGCTCGCCGGCGTGACGTCGGCGTTCTCGGCGTCGGCCGCCCTGGGGGCCGTCGGCGCACTGTCGGGGGCGTCTGCGCCGAGGTTGTGTTTCGGCGCGGTGATCGGCGTTCTTCTGCTGCTGCGGTCGCGGGCCCATCGGGACCTGAGCCGGTCCTTGCCGCCGCTGATCGGCGGAGCGGTGACGCTGGGCGCTGTCCTGGTTGCGGTCGGGGCGGTGTGGCCGGAGTACGCACCGCACGTCGCTGCCCTGTCGATGATGCTGGGGTTCGTCGCCTTGCACGTCGGTTATCTGGGGCCGCCCGCGACACCTTCCCTGGCCTGGCGGCGAACCGTCGAGGTGGTCGAGTATCTCGGCTTCGCAGCCGTTGTTCCGCTGAGCTTGTGGCTGTGCGGCCTGCTCACCGCTGCGCGCGCGGTGAATCTCTGGTGAAGACAAAGCGATCGGCATGGTGGCGATATCTGGCGGCGGCGACGTTGGCCACGTGGCCGCTTGGCGTCGCATCGCCGGCACGCGCGGTCGCGCCACCGCCGGTCGACGAGAGTTACCTGCCGCACGCGGGTCCGGCTCGCCCGCCCGGGTCGACGGTACAGCGAGAAATCTGCGCGGTGCCGGCCTTCGACCACGACACCGGGACTGGTCAACTCGCTGCGCTCGACGTGCGACCGGTGTGGCGCCTCACCCGCGGCGCCGGTCAACGCGTCGCGATCATCGACACCGGGGTCGCGCCGAACCCACGACTACCGCACGTGCTGCCCGGAGGTGACTATGTGTCCGCCGGCGATGGGACACAGGATTGCGACGGACACGGTACCGCCGTGGCCGGAATCATCGCCGCCGCAGCAGAATCCAACCACTCCGACGACTTCAGTGGCGTCGCCCTGGATGCCGCCCTGATCAGCATCCGGCAGTCCAGCACCAAGTTCGGCGCCGCGGATCCCGCGACGACGGGATACGGGGACGTGACCACCTTGGCACACGCGGTCCGAATCGCTGCCGATCTGAACGCCTCCGTGATCAACATATCCACGGTCGCCTGCACCCGCGTCGGCTCGGATCTGGACGATCGCGCCCTCGGCGCCGCGCTGTCGTATGCGGTCGACACCAAGGACGCCGTCGTGGTGGCCGCCGCGGGGAATGTGGGCGCCGGGCAGTGCCCTCCCCAGCAACACGATGCAACGTGGGACACCGCGACAGTCGTCGCGAGCCCAGGCTGGTACGACGACTACGTGCTCACGGTGGGTTCGGTGAACACGGCCGGAGAGCCCTCATCGTTCACCCTTGCCGGGCCATGGGTGGACGTCGCAGCGCCCGGTGAAGACGTCGTCTCGCTGGGCACATCAGGTGGCTTGGCGAATGTGCTTGGTGGAGGCCATGGTTCGACTCCGCTCTCGGGTACGAGTTACGCCGCGCCGGTGGTGAGCGGGCTGGCAGCGCTGGTGCGATCCCGCTTCCCGGCCTGGAACGCCCGCCAGGTGATGCAGCGCATCACGGCGACCGCGCATCATCCGCCCGGGAGACGGGATCCGCGCGTCGGCGCCGGCGTGGTGGACCTGCTTGCCGCCGTGAGCACCGATGCTCCCGTCGCGCCCTCCTCCACGACAGTGCGCGCACCGGCACCCCTCGACGAACCCGTGCCGACCCCGATGCCGGATCACCGCGCCCAGCGTGTGGCACTGCGCGGCGCGACGGTGTGCGGCGGATCGTTGGCGGTATTGCTGTCGATACGGACGACCTGGACCCGGTTACGGCGATCGGGTTCCGGCGACGGGCGGAACATCCTGCGCGACTGAGGCATTGGCCCGACTCAGCTCCGGACCAGTGGGCAGCGCCGCCAGCAGTGACCACGGTGCGGCCACCAACGGGTCCGCCAGGCCGAGATCGTGAGCCGCATCATCGTCATGCACGCCGAATCGAACCCCGGTGTCCGACACCAGATAGCGACCGCCCGCGCGGGCGCCGACACCGGACAGCCCGGTGGCGCGAACGAAGACCGCCCGCCCCGGCGGCAGGTACACCGCGTCGACGGCAGGCCCTGCGCCGTCCGCCTGCGCCAGCGCAACCGGTGCCTGTCCCGGCGCAATGGGCAGTCCACCAACCGAAAAAGACACCACCGGGGAACCCGACGTTGCGGGTCGCCAGCCCGCACACAACGTCGGGCCATCGGTGATCGGGGGAGCTTGCACATGATCGGGAAAATCGGTCACCGGCAGACGCGTCACCACCCTCGTCGTCCGGATGACGTCGGGTGCGACCGGGATGGCGGTGCGGGTGCCCTGTGAATCCGCGAATCGCACGAGATCGGCGACGACCTGCCCGACACGCTGAACCCCTTCTCGCAGAACGACGTAATGCTCGTCGCCGCCAGCCCGGGTCACCCGCAGCACACTGCCGACCCGGAAACCGGAGAGCGTGCCCGGGCCGCGGCGGCCGGTGTCGGGAATGCGCGGGGCGGTGATCGACGGCGACTCGGGTATCAGGTTCAGCAGCACCGGCGAGACCCGTCGCGGTGACCGTCCGTCGAGCAGCAAGGCGCGGGCCGTCGCAGTGTCAGCCGGGTCGACGACGGCCCGACGCCCGTCGAACAGCACATAGGTCGAGCCACCGGAAGTCGGTGTGACGAGCAAGGTCTGGTCTCGTTTCAGCAGATCCGATCGCCGGTCCGCGCCGACGATCACTGTCGTGCCGTCGCGGCCGTCGCACACCGTCCACTGTGATTCGTCGGCCTCGAGCGGCGCACCGACGAACTGGGGAGCGCCGGGGATGCCCACCAGCCGACCCAGTTTGGCGTGGCGCAAAGCGGTCGCGGCCATCGGCTGCGGGTCGGCGTTCGTCTTGGTGATCAACCGGGCCGACGCCAGGTTGAGCACCGGATGCACGGTGTCACCCATCCGGACGTACAGCGCCCCGGTCTGTTGCTCCATCAGGATCGGCGCCATCCCCAAGCCGGGTTGCGGGCGCATCAGAGCGAGTGCGAGACATCCCACGAGCAGGACGGTCGAGAGCGCGAGACCGACCGTCAACGCCTTCACGGGGCCGCGCGCCGGCTCCTCGACGGCCTGAACGTCGCCGCCCAGCAGCGCGCACTCGATACGCCGGCGCATGAATCGCTGACCGCTGATCTGCAGCCTGGTGGTCGGATGCCATGCCACCCGGTCACGGTAGGCACCGGTCGCGCCGTATCCCGACGGCAATCCACAGCCAATGCCTAAGCCGGTAGATATGACCGCGCGGCCGAAAATCCGTAGAATCACCCCGTGAGCATTAACTGCAAGAGCCGTCCCGCGCCTCGTCGCGCCTGGTCACGTGCCTTCGGCCTGACCGCGGCCGCATTGCTGAGCGCGGGCGTACTGCTCGTTGCACCCCACGGGACGCCGACCGCCGGGGCCGACAACTGCCCCGACATCGCGGTCACTTTCGCCCGCGGCACCGACGAACCCAAGGGGCTGGGCCGCGTCGGCGACGCTCTGGTCGACGGCATCCGGCAGAACACCGGCAAGAACGTCGACGCCTACGGCGTGAACTACCGCGCCACCCTGTTCCAGATCCACGGCAACGACGGCGCCAAGGACGCGATCAAGCACATCCAGGACATGGCCGACAAATGCCCGGCCACCCCGCAGGTGCTCGGCGGTTACTCCCAGGGCGCGTCGGTGGTCGACATCGTCACCGGAACCCAGATCGGCGGTGTCGGCTGGGGCGATTCGCTGCCGGCCAAATATGCCGATCACGTGGTCGCCGTGACCACCTTCGGCAACCCGGCCGACCGCAGCGGCGGGTCGATCGCCGCGCAGAGCGCCCTGTTCGGCGCCAAGGCCGTCGACTACTGCAACCCCGAGGACCCGATCTGTCACGCCGGCCAGGGCAACGAATGGAAGGGCCACACCGACGGCTACGTGCCGGTGTACACCAGCCAGGCCGTCAGCTTCGTCTCGACGCGGTTGCTGTCGGTGTTGCCGCAGACCGGGCCCACCGGTCCCGTCGGCCCGCAGACCGGGCCCACCGGTCCCCTCGGCCCGTTGCCCGGACCCAGCCCGCAGTCGAACCAGGGTCCGCTGCCCGGACCCAACCCCAACGTCCCGACCCCGTCGGTGGTCGACCAGACCCATCCCATCGCGTTCCGCTGATCACCGTGACACTGCGGGCCGCAGGTGCCCTCGTCGCGTTGGTCATGGTGGCGATGCTCGCGCCCGCCGCGGCTCCCTCGATGCTCTCGACCGCCTCCGCCGCCTGCCATGACGCCGAGGTGGTGTTCGCCCGCGGACGCCAGGAATCGCCCGGCGCCGGGATCCTCGGCAACGCCTTCGTCAGTGCGCTGCGATCGAGAGGCAACCGGGATGTCGGTCTCTACGCGGTGCAGTACCCGGCCAACACCGAGGTCACCATCGGCGCCAACGACATGAGCGCGCACGTGCAGTCGACCATCAACAGCTGCCCGAACACCCGCGTGGTGCTGGGCGGCTACTCGCTGGGCGCCGCGGTCACCGACGTCGTCATGGCCGCTCCCGGCGCGATGTTCGGCTTCACCAACCCGCTGCCGCCGGGCGCCGATCAGCACATCGCGGCGGTCGCGTTGTTCGGCAACGGCACCAAGTGGGTGGGGCCGATCGCGAACTTCAACCCGGTCTACACCGACCGGACCATCGACCTGTGCCACGGCGCCGACCCGATCTGCAATCCGGCCGACCCGCACACCTGGTCGGACAACTGGAATCAGCACATGGCCAGCGGCTACATCCAAGACGGCATGGTCAACCAGGCAGCCGACTTCGTCGCGGGCAAGCTCTCCTGAGCCACTGATCCAACACACAGGTCGGTACCAGCGGGCAACTAGTTTCACCCGCTAACTTTCCCCTATGCGCTCAGGTCTGCTCCGGCTGGCGGCGGTGGCGTTGTCGGCGGCCGTCCTGCTGACCGCCTCCGCCCTCGCCCCCCGCTCGATCACCAATGCGGCGACGGCGTCGGCGGCGTGCCCGGACGTCGAGGTCACCTTCGCCCGCGGCCGGGAGGAAGCCCCCGGTGTCGGCGCGGTCGGGCAGGCCCTCATCAACGGACTGCAAAAGCGCGTGCCGCACAGGACGATCGGCGCCTACGGCGTCAACTACCCCGCCGACGTCAGCGTCACCAAAGGTTCCAACGACATGAGCGCCCACGTCCAGTCGATGGCCAACGCCTGCCCGAACACCCGCCAGGTACTGGGCGGTTACTCGCTGGGCGCTGCCGCGGCCGACGTCGTAATCGCCGTGAACCAACCGGGATTCGGCTTCGTCAATCCCCTACCGCCGGCGACCGATCAGCACATCGCCGCGATCGCATTGTTCGGCAACGGCACTCAGAAAGTGGTCGGCGCCGTGCGCGGCCCCCGGCCGGACCTGGCCGGCAAGGTGATCGACTTGTGCGCGCCCGGCGATCCGATCTGCACCGGCGGCATCCAGGACCTGCACTGGCACTCGCATCTGCAGCCGTCGTACCTCGACTCGGGTCTGGTCGATCAGGCGGCGAACTTCGTCGCGGGCCGGCTCTAGTCCCGGGCGCGCAGGTCGCGGGTGATCAGCGTCCGGGCCTGCAACTCGCCGTCGGGCGGATAGTCCACCCCGACCAACGTCAAACCTCGCGCCGGCGCGGCCGCGTAGTCACTGGAACGCCTTGTGTCGGCGAGCAACTCGCCACACCACTCCGCGGTCCGCCGGTGCTCACCGACCGCCAGCAACGCGCCGACCAGCGATCGCACCATCGACCAGCAGAACGCGTCGGCGCTGACCTGCGCGGTGATCAGGTCGCCGTCGCGCTCCCAGTCGAAGCGCTGCAGGTCGCGAATGGTGGTCGCACCCTCACGATGGCGGCAGAAGGCCGCGAAGTCATTGAGCCCCAGCAGTTTCTGTGAAGCGGACGCCATCGCCTCGACATCCAACGGCCGCGGCCAGCTGGTGATGAAGTGGGCCTGCTGCGGATCCACCCCGTAGTCGGCGGTGGAGATGCGGTAGACGTAGTGCCGGCGCAGCGCCGAGAAGCGCGAGTCGAAACCCGCTGGCGCACGGATGATCCGGCGCACCCGCACGTCGGCGGGCAACAGTCTGGCGAGTCGACGGACCAGCGGCTGGAACTCCGGTTGATCCGGTCGCGGCGTGCGCGGATAGACGTGCGGCAGCGATTCCAGCGGAACGTCGACATGGGCGACCTGGCCTGTCGCATGTACACCGGTGTCGGTACGGCCGGCCGCGCCCAGCCGCAGCGAGGTACGGAACACCGTCGACAGCGATTCTTCGAGGACACCCGCGACCGTGCGTTGACCCGACTGAGTGGCCCACCCCGCGAAATCTGTTCCGTCGTAGGCGATGTCGAGCCTGAGACGAACGAGCCCGCCATCGGCGTCGATGGCGGGCACGTCGTTCAACGGCAGATCGTCAGGACTCGTCAGCGTCCTTGGCTTCTTCCCCGGCGGCCTCGGTCTCGGTGGCCTCGGCGGTTTCGGCCTCGGTGGTTTCAGCCTCGGCGGTGTCGGCCCCACCGGTCTCGGTGGCAACCTCCTGGACCGCCTCGGGCTCGACCGCGGCCTGCGGCGCCGCCGCGGCGGCCTCCGGTGCCGGTGCCTTCGCAGGCGCCTTCGAGGCGCCCACCCGACGCGCCCGGTCGGCTTCAGACGTCACCGTCTTCTCCTGCACCAGCTCGATGACCGCCATCGGGGCGTTGTCACCCTTGCGGTTCTCGACCTTGATGATGCGGGTGTAGCCACCGTTGCGGTCGGCGAAGAACGGACCGATCTCGGCGAACAGGTTGTGCACCACGTCTTTGTCGCGGATCTTCTTGAGCACCTCACGCCGGTTGTGCAGCGTGCCCTTCTTGGCGTGGGTGATCAGCTTCTCGGCATACGGCCGAAGTGCCCGCGCCTTGGGCTCGGTCGTCTTGATCCGGCCGTGCTCGAACAGCGCCGTCGCCAGGTTGGCCAGGATCGCCTTCTGGTGTGCAGACGATCCGCCGAGGCGAGGACCCTTGGTGGGCTTGGGCATTGCGACTTCTCCTCATTGGGGCCGACCCCCGTATCAGGTAGGGCCGGGACGGTGCTCTTCGAGCGGTTGGGCTTTAGAGCTGTTCGGTTTCGGCGTAGTCCTGGTCGTCGTAAGCGGCGGCCTCGGCGGACCAGGTGCCGGTGGCGACGTCGTAACCCGCGACCTCCGACGGGTCGAAGCTGGCCGGGCTGTCCTTGAGCGACAGACCCAACTGGTGCAGCTTGACCTTGACCTCGTCGATGGATTTCTGACCGAAGTTGCGGATGTCGAGCAGGTCGGACTCGGTACGCGAGACCAACTCGCCGACGGTGTGCACACCCTCGCGCTTGAGGCAGTTGTACGAACGCACGGTCAGGTCCAGGTCGTCGATCGGCAGGGCGAACGACGCGATGTGGTCGGCCTCGGCCGGCGACGGGCCGATCTCGATGCCTTCGGCCTCGACGTTGAGTTCGCGTGCCAGACCGAACAATTCGACCAGCGTCTTACCCGCCGACGCCAGCGCGTCACGGGGGCCGATCGAGCTCTTGGTCTCGACATCGAGGATCAACTTGTCGAAGTCGGTGCGCTGCTCGACACGGGTCGCGTCCACCTTGTAGGTGACCTTCAGCACCGGCGAGTAAATGGAATCGACTGGGATGCGGCCGATTTCGGCACCCGAGGCCTTGTTCTGCACGGCTGGGACATACCCGCGGCCCCGCTCGACGACGAGTTCGATCTCGAGCTTGCCCTTGTCGTTCAGCGTCGCGATGTGCATGTCCGGGTTGTGCACGGTGACGCCGGCCGGCGGCACGATGTCACCCGCGGTGACCTCACCCGGGCCCTGCTTGCGCAGGTACATGGTGACCGGCTCGTCCTCCTCGGAGGACACCACCAGGCTCTTGAGGTTCAGGATGATGTCGGTGACGTCTTCCTTGACCCCGGGCACGGTGGTGAACTCGTGCAGCACACCGTCGATACGGATGCTGGTGACGGCCGCGCCCGGAATCGAGGACAGCAGCGTGCGCCGCAGCGAGTTACCGAGCGTGTAACCGAAACCCGGCTCCAACGGCTCGATGACGAACTGCGAACGGCTGTCGCTGATGACCTCTTCGGACAGAGTCGGTCGCTGTGAAATCAGCATGGTGTTCTTCTATCTCCTTCTCGGCACCCGCTATTTGATGCCGTTCAGACCTCGGGGCGTTGTGCTCCGAGAAAACTGCGGTTACTTCGAGTAGTACTCGACGATGAGCTGCTCGGTGAGCGGCACCTCGATCTGCGCGCGCTCGGGCAGTTGGTGGATCAGGATCCGCTGCTGCTCACCGACCACCTGGATCCACCCGGGGATCGGGCGGTCGCCGGCGGTCTCGCGGGCGATCTGGAACGGCACGGTGTTCAGCGACGTCCCCTTGATGTCGATGATGTCGTACTGCGACACCCGGTAGCTGGGGATGGTCACCTTGACGCCGTTGACGGTGAAGTGACCGTGGCTGACCAGCTGACGGGCCATCCGGCGGGTCCGCGCGATGCCGGACCGGTACACGACGTTGTCCAGCCGGCTCTCCAGGATCTGCAGCAGCTCGTCACCGGTCTTGCCGGGACGACCGGCCGCCTCGGCGTAGTAGCGGCGGAACTGCTTTTCCATGACGCCGTAGGTGAAGCGGGCCTTCTGCTTCTCCTGCAGCTGCTGGCGGTACTCGCTCTCCTTGATCCGCGCGCGGCCGTGCTGGCCGGGCGGGTAAGGACGCTTCTCGAACGATTGGTCACCGCCGACCAGGTCGACGCCGAGGCGGCGCGACTTGCGGGTGATGGGTCCGGTGTAACGAGCCATTTTTCTTTACCTAGACCCTTCTGCGCTTCGGCGGGCGGCAGCCGTTGTGCGGCTGGGGGGTGACGTCGGAGATCGCGCCGACCTCCAGGCCGGCGGCCTGCAGTGAACGGATCGCGGTCTCGCGGCCCGAACCCGGGCCCTTCACGAACACATCGACCTTCTTGACGCCGTGCTCTTGAGCCTTGCGGGCGGCGTTCTCGGCGGCCAGCTGTGCGGCGAACGGAGTCGACTTACGCGACCCCTTGAAGCCGACGTGGCCCGACGATGCCCACGCCAGGACGTTGCCCTGCAGGTCGGTGATCGTCACGATGGTGTTGTTGAACGTGCTCTTGATGTGTGCGGCGCCGTGCGGGACGTTCTTCTTTTCCCGGCGCCGGGTCTTCTGACCCTTCTTCGGCGCGGAGGCGGCCTTCTTTGCTGGAGGCATGACTTACCTGGCCTTCTTCTTGCCGGCGATGGTGCGCTTGGGGCCCTTGCGGGTACGCGCATTGGTCTTGGTGCGCTGACCGCGGACCGGCAGGCCGCGGCGGTGCCGAAGGCCCTGGTAGCAGCCGATCTCGATCTTGCGGCGAATGTCGGCCTGAACCTCGCGGCGCAGGTCACCTTCGACCTTGAGGTTGCCTTCGATGTAGTCACGCAAGTGGGTCACCTGGTCGTCGGTGAGGTCCTTGGTGCGCAGATCTTTGTCGATCCCGGTAGCGGCCAGGATTTCGTTGGAACGGGTGCGACCCACTCCATAGATGTAGGTCAACGCGACCTCCATGCGCTTGTCGCGCGGGAGGTCGACGCCCATTAGTCGAGCCATGAATGGCGTTCCTTCTCTAAGCGGAGGTCTGAATCCCAGCCCGTTCCCTGGCCCAGACAACAACTCGGGGCTCCGGGGTCCGGCCTCCGTTCCGGACGTGGCTGAGCGCCCTATGCGCTCAGTGGTGCTGGGAGGTCTTCATTCAGTTGTGCGCGCCCGCGGTTCGGTGGGACTGAGCGTCGGGGCTAGCCCTGACGCTGCTTGTGGCGCGGATCGGAGCAGATCACCATGACCCGTCCATGCCGACGGATGACCCTGCACTTGTCGCAGATCGGCTTGACGCTCGGGTTCACCTTCACGGCTGTTCAGATCCTGTTCTGTCTACTCGTTGGCTGGTGGTTCGGGCTTTTACTTGTATCGGTACACGATGCGGCCCCGGGACAGGTCGTAGGGAGACAACTCCACCACCACCCGGTCCTCGGGCAGGATGCGGATGTAGTGCTGCCGCATCTTGCCGCTGATGTGCGCCAGCACCTTGTGGCCGTTTTCCAGCTCAATGCGGAACATCGCATTGGGCAGGGGCTCGACCACGCGGCCCTCGACCTCGATGGCGCCGTCCTTCTTGGCCATACTTCTCTTCGAATCCTCGTCTTTTAGTTTCGTATTGCTCGCCCGTAGGAGCGCAGCAGTCACCCGACCCCAAACGTGAGCCGGTGACAGGAAATTCCTAGGACAGGGCACGAAAGGTCGGCAAGACACGCCGCACAGATAGAAGACTGTACCTGTATCAGCGCAGTCGGCGCAAAATGCGCCAGCCGGGGTCCACCGGCCGTGCCTAGGTGGGTCGCAACGCGAGGATCTTGTTGTTACGGCCGGCGACGTACACCGTGCCGTTGTTGTCGACCGCCAGGCCCCACGGATAGTCGAGGCCGGTGAAGGACAGCTCCTCCTGCTGGGTCGATCCCACCGTGAGCTTCAGCGCGCGGTTGTCCGCGCTGTCGGTGACATACACCGCGCCGTTGCTGTCCACCGTGACGCCGCCGGGGTCGGCGAGGCCGACGAACGGCAAGGTGGTCTGGCTGTCCGAGCCGGGGGCCAACGCCAGCACCCGGTTGTTGCCGCCGTCGGCGACGTAGGTGGTGCCGTCCTTGCCGACCACCAGACCGGTGGGCGAATTCAGACCGTTGAAGGGCAGCCGGTACTGCTTGTTCGACCCGACGGCCAGCGCGACCACCTGGTTTCTGGTGGTGTCGGTGACGTAGACGGTGCGGGCGGCGTCCACGGTCAGCCCGGTCGGCCGGTCCAGATCGGCGAACGGCAGTTGGTTCTGTGTCCTGGTGCCGGCCGGCAAGACCAGCACCCGCTTGTTGCCGGAGTCGTTGACGTAGACGGTGCCGGTGTTGTCGGCCGTCACTCCGGTCGGCGAGTTGAGGCCTTCGAACGGCAGCTGGACCGGCTCGGTGGAGCCCGCGGACAGCGCCAGGATTCGGTTGTGCATGGTGTCGGCGACATACACCGTGCCGCCGTAGTCCACCGACAATCCCTGCGGTTCCCGCAGTCCGGTGAAGGGCAGCAGGCTCTGCCGCACGTTCTCGACCGGCGTTCCGTTGCTGCCGCTCAGGGTGACGGCCATGACGACGGCGATCAGCGCGAGCACCGCGGTGGCCGGGATCAGGACACGCGGTCGGCGCCACCACGGCGGCCGGCCCAGCAGCAACGCCTGCTGGCTGCGGGGCCCGATCTGGGTGAAGGACTCCGGCCGCGAGGCGGTCGGCTCGGGCGCTCCGCGTAACGAGCCCGACGCGACGTTGCCCGGGGGGCCCGGCTGCGGGCCGGACCGCCGCCGTCCATGCCGTCCGGGCGAGGGCGCCGGCGCGGTGAGTGCCTCGCGCGCGGCGCGGGCCAGGTCCATCGCGCTGCCGAAGCGCTCCGCGGGCGCCTTGGCCATGCCCTTGGCGATGACGGCGTCGAAGTTGTCCAGCCCCGGCCTGGACTGCGACGGTCGCGGCGGTGGAGCGACCAGATGGTTGCCGACCTGCTGCTCCAGGCTGTCGCCGGGGAAGGCGTGCTCGGCGGTCAAGCACTCGTAGAGCACGCACGTCAACGAGTAGATGTCCGAGCGGGCGTCGATCGCGGGCGCGCCGGACTCCTGGCCGGAGAACCGTTCCGGAGCCATGTAGTGGAAGGTGCCGATCACATCTCCGACACTGGTCAGACCGCGCTCACCGACCGCGAGGGCCAGGCCGAAATCGATCAGGTAGGCGTAGTCGTCGTCGTCGATCAGGATGTTGGACGGCTTCACGTCGCGGTGCAGCAAGCCCGCCCGGTGCGCCGTCTGCAGGGCCATCGCGATCTGTTCGACGAAGCGGACCGCCCGCGCCGGCGGAAGCGGGCCGACGCTCAGCATCGACTGCAGATCGGTGCCTTCGACGAGCCGCATGTCGACGAACAGCCGCCCGCCGATTTCACCGTGGGTGTGGATCGGCACGATATGCGGACTGTTCAGTCGCGCGGCGGCATGTGCTTCACGACGGAACCGCTGCTGGAACACCTCGTCGCGGGAGATCTCGGCAGGCAGGATCTTGATGGCGACCGTGCGGTCGATGGCGGTGTCGTGGGCGCGCCACACTTCGCCCATGCCGCCTCGGCCCAGCAACTCGATCAGCCGGTAGTTCCCGAACGTCGATCCCTGCAACAAGTCCCTCCCGTCGCACCTTTAACAGCTTGTCATGGTTGCATGTGAAGCTATCGTGCGTCGCCGCATTGGCGCGACTTCGCCGCGAGCCGGGGCGACATTCCGCCGGGTCCGTCGACTCGCCGCCGGCACCGACACCAGCCCGCTCGGACAACCTGCCGCAGCGGTCGTGACGAGGGCATACTTACTAGCGATGACTAGTCCCCCAAGTGCCGACAACGCATCCCGCAAACCGGTGATGCTGACCGTTGACGACGACCCGGCGGTGTCCCGCGCCGTCGCCCGGGATCTGCGGCGCCGATACGGCGACGCTCACCGCATCGTGCGGGCCGAATCGGGTCCTGACGCGCTGGAAACCCTCAAGCAGTACAAGCTGCGCGGTGAGACGGTCGCGATGCTGGTCGCCGACTACCGGATGCCTCAGATGACCGGTATCGAATTCCTCGAAGCGGCGATGGACCTCTACCCCGCCGCCAAGCGGGTGTTGCTCACCGCCTACGCCGACACCCACGCCGCGATCGACGCCATCAACGTCGTCGACCTCGACCACTACCTGCTCAAGCCGTGGGATCCGCCCGAGGAGAAGCTGTACCCCGTCATCGACGAGCTGCTCGAAGTGTGGAGACGAGCGCCTGAGCGGCCCATCCCGCACACCAAGGTGATCGGCCACCGCTTCTCGGCGCGATCCCTGGAGGTCCGCGACTTCCTGGCCCGCAACGGACTGCACTACAACTGGTTCTCCTCCGACGAGCCCGTTGGTGAGCAATTGCTGCAAGCCGCCGGCGTCGACGACAAACGACTCCCGGTCGTCGTCACCGAACACGGTGACCCACTCGTCGAGCCCAGCGACGCCGAACTGGCCGACACGCTGGGCCTGACGACGACGCCGTCGCAAGACTTCTACGACCTGATCGTGGTCGGCGGCGGGCCCGCGGGTCTGGCCGCCGCCGTCTACGGCGCCTCCGAGGGTCTGCGCACCGTGCTCATCGAAACCACCGCAACGGGCGGCCAGGCCGGCCAGAGCTCGAAAATCGAGAATTACCTGGGCTTTCCGGACGGGGTGTCGGGCAGCCAACTGGCCGAGCGCGCCCGCAGGCAGGCAGAGAAGTTCGGCGCCGAACTCATCACCGCCCGCACGGCGACCGCCCTTGAGGTCAACGGACCGAAACGCACGATCCGCTTCGCCGACGGCGGTTTCATCGACGCGCACGCGATCATCGTCGCGACCGGGGTCGCCTACAACGAGCTGTCGGCGGACGGCTGCGACAACCTCAAAGGCCGCGGCGTGCACTACGGGGCGGCGGTGTCCATCGCCGCGGAGTGCGAGGGTGAAGAGGTCTACGTGATCGGCGGGGCGAACTCGGCCGGCCAGGCTGCGATGTACCTGTCCCGCGAGGCGAAATCGGTGACGATCGTGGTCCGCGGGCCGTCGCTGGAGGCCTCGATGTCGCACTACCTGATCCAGCAGATCGAGCAGCGACCCAACATCACCGTCCGCACCTGTACCGAAGTGCACTGCGCCGTCGGCACCGACCACCTCGAACGACTGACCCTGATCGACAACAGCACCGGTCAGACCGAAGACGTCAGCTGCGCCCGGATGTTCATCTTCATCGGCGCCGCACCCCGCACCGACTGGCTCCAGGATGTGCTCGCCCGCGACGACCACGGCTTCATCCTCACCGGCCCCGATCTGCGCAACGTGTGCGGCTGGACGCTGGATCGGCCACCACACCACCTGGAAACCAGCGTGCCGGGCGTGTTCGTGGCCGGCGACGTGCGGTCCGAATCGGCCAAGCGGGTCGCCGCGGCGGTCGGCGAAGGGTCGATGGCCGTCATGCTGGTCCACCGTTACCTGGCGGAGTCATGACGATCGAAAAAGGTTGCGACGCAGACGAATTGCGGACACTCTTCCTGTTCGAGCACCTCAATGACGCGCAGCTGGCGACGCTGTGCGCCGACGGGGAGATCCAGGTCTACGAACCCGGGCCGCTCTGCGTGGAAGGCGAGCCGGCCACCTGTTTCTACGTGCTGATCGAGGGCGAGCTGGCCATGTCCAAGCTGTCCGGCGGGCAGGACATCGAAACCAATCGGACGTCGCACCGCGGCGTGTATTGCGGTGCCTGGCAGGCGTTTACCGGCGAGAAGCAGCAGCTCTACACCACGTCGGTGCACGTGACCAAGCCGTCGCGGTTTTTCGTGATGGACGCTCCGGCGTTCGCCGCGTTCATGAAGGACCAGTTCCCGATGGCGGTCCACCTGCTCGACGGCATCGCCGTGGGCACCGAACGAACCCGGCGCCTGATCGACAACCGCGAGAAGCTCTTGGCGCTGGGCCAGTTGTCGGCCGGCCTCACCCATCAGCTGAACAATCCGGCGGCGGCCATCTCGCGGGCGGCCCAGGAGTTGCGCGGCCGAATCTCCAACATGCGCGGCAAATTGGCGATGCTGGCCGACGGCACCGTCAGCCCGGAGACGCTGAACGCCCTGGTGCGACTGCAGGATGCGGTCGCCGAACAGGTCTCCAAGTCGGCGGCGGTGCATCTGAGCGCGATCGAGACCTCGGACCTCGAAGACACCGTCGGCGACTGGCTCGAAGACCACGGCATCGACGGCGGCTGGGACATCGCGCCCAACTTCGTCGAAGGCGGCATCGACACCGACTGGCTCGAGCGGATCGCCGCCACCGCCGAGGAACTCGAAGCGGCGACCTCGTTGGGGCAGGCGATCCAGTGGATCAACTACACCATCGAGAGCGAGCTGCTGATGAGTCAGCTCGTCGAAGCGAGCCAACGGATTACAGCGCTGGTCGCCGACGCCAAGCAGTATTCGCAGATGGACCGGGCGCCGTTCCAGGTGGCCGACGTGCACGACCTGCTGAAGAGCACGCTCACCATGTTCGCCGACCGGCTGGGCAAGGACAGCACGTGCCACATCAAGGTGGCCAAGGACTGCGATCACGCACTGCCGCCGATCCCCTGCTATCCAGGCGATCTCAACCAGGTGTGGACCAACATCATCGACAACGCGATCTCGGCCATGGGGACCGCGGGCGGCACGCTGACGATCCGCACCTGCCGCGAAGCCAACGAGATGCTGCGGGTGGAGATCTGCGATACCGGGCCGGGCATCCCCGAGGACGTTCGCGAACGCATCTTCGAGCCGTTCTTCACCACCAAACCGGTCGGCGAAGGCACCGGATTGGGCCTGGACCTGGCGTGGAAGATCGTGGTGAACAAGCACCACGGCGATCTGCGGGTGGAGTCGGTTCCCGGCGACACCCGCTTCATCGTGCTGCTTCCGCTGGAGATGCCGCCGGCGGTCGATGTCACGCTGCCCGAGGACGGCGACCCCGCCGAGCGTGATTTGAACAAAACGTAACCAACAATCGTTATAACGGCGTCGAATAACTATTATTGTGACCGGTGGTCCAATCGGGTACGCCGGACCAAGCTACGCGCGGGGACTCCTCATCAGAGGTGGCGTGTTGGGGGTGGCTATGACGCCGATGGCTCACAGAGCCTTTCGGCCTACTGCCTGCACGTGTATCTCAGAGATCTCCGTGACCGCAAGGGGTAACTACACGGGGGTGCTGCGAACATGGACAGTCAGCGGGAAACTTTTTCGGTAACCGGCGACATCTCCACAGATGTCAGCCAGCGGGTCGCGATGGCCCGGCATTTCGCGTCGATCGGACAGTTGCCGTTCTTCCAGGAGATCAGTTCGGTCGACCCGCCGCGCGTCGGTGTTCGCGGGCATCAGTGCGTGTTGCTGGGCTCGAACTCCTACATCGGACTCTCGACGCATCCGGGCGTGATCGCCGCGGCGACGCGGGCCACCGAGGAATTCGGCACCGGCACCACCGGTAGCCGCCTACTCAACGGGACCTACAGCCTGCACGTCGCGCTGGAGAAGAAGCTCGCCGACTGGCTCGGACACGACGACGCGGTCGTCTTCACCACCGGCTACCAGACCAACGTCGGCACCATCCAGGGCCTGATCGGCTCGGACTGCCTCGCCGTGGTCGATTCGTACGCGCACGCCTCGATCCGCGACGGGGTCCGGCTCAGCCGGGCCGTCGAGGAGAGGTTCGACCACAACGACGTTGCGTCGCTGAAGGACGCGCTGCACCGGCACGCCGGTACGCAGTTCCGGCGGACCCTGGTGCTGGTCGACTCGCTGTACTCGATGGAGGGATCGACGGCCCCGCTCGAGCAGATCATCGACGTGTGCAAGAACGCCGGCGCGCTGCTGATGGTCGACGAGGCCCACGGCATCGGGGTCTTCGGGCCGACCGGTGCCGGGTTGTCCGAACTCACCGGGGTCACCCAGGACATCGACGTCCTGATGGGTTCGCTGTCCAAGGCCGTCGGCGGGTTGGGCGGCTTCGTCGCGGGATCGCAGGACATCGTCGACGAGATCCGGTTCAGTGCACGCTCCCTGTGGTTCAGCACCTCCGGCACCCCGGCGTCGATGGCGGCGGCGGCGGCGGCGATCGACGTGATCCGCAGCGACGAGGGCGCCCGGCGCCGACAGCAATTGGAGCGCAACGCCCGACTGATGCGTGAGTCGTTGCGACCCCTCGATGTCGAGCTGAACCGCGCCGACGAGCGCAGTCCGGACTGGTCGCCGATCATCCCGATCCGGCTGTTCGACGAGTTGCGCACCGTACTGAGCTGGAACAACCTCAGCGACGCCGGCGTCTTCGTCACGCCGGCGGTCTATCCGGCCGTGCCGGTCGGCAAACCGGTGCTTCGGGTGTGCATGACCTCGGAGCTCAGCGAAGACGACATCCGTTGGTGCGCAAAGACTTTGTCAGCAGAACTGTCGTGGGCCCTGGCCGCCGCATGAGAGACGGCTTCCGCCTGGCCATCACGGGCGCGACCGGAGACTTCGGCCGTAGCGTGCTGCGCTGGGCGTGTGGCTGCGACGACATCGCCGAGATCACCGCGCTCGGCCGACGCCCGTCCGGTGTGCGCCACGACAAGGTGCGCGAGACGACCTTGGACCTGAGCGGCCCGTTCGATCTCGAGTCGGTGCGCGGCTACGACGCGTTGATCCACCTGGCCTACTGCGTCGAGGAACCGCACGACAAACGCCGCGCCTACCAGGTCAACGTCACGTCCACCCGGGTCTTGCTGGAGCAGGCCCGCCTGGCGGGCATCGGGCAACTCGTCCTCACGTCGAGTGCCAACGCGCTCGGTGTGTCGGCGTGCGGCACCGGCGAGGCGCACACCGAAACGAGCTATCCGGCCGGCGATCGGGACACCGGGCACTACTACTTCCAGCACAAGGCCCTGCTGGAGCACCTGGCCAACTGGTACTGGGTGAACGCCACCGACGGCAAGATGTCCTTGGCCGTCGTGCGGCCCTGCTACGTCGTCGGCGACCATTTCGACAACTCGGGCCTGCAGACGATGTTGTCGAAATCGGTTGTCTATCCCAAACCTTCGCGATCGTTCTACCAGTTTCTCTGGGACTCCGATCTGGTCGATGCCTACGCGACCATCCTCTCGGGTGGGCTGAGCGGCCTCTACAACGTGGCGCCGGCCGACCACACCAGCGTCGCGGAGATCTGCACGATCACCGGCGCCAGACTGATCCCGGGCCCACTGAGCCTGCTGAAGCCGGGCGCGGACCTGTTGTTCCGGTTGCGCCTGTCCCCCTTCTCCGGGCACTGGGTGACGCTCGGCGACCCGGTGCTCGACTCCGGGTTGCTGCAGTCGACCACCGACTGGCGGCCGTCGATGAATTCGGCTGCGGCACTGCGGAAATACCTGACCGCGCGCGACAACCTCCCGATCCAGGAAGGACACACCGCATGAATCGCACCGAACTCGAAGCGCGACTCTCCTATGTCGACGCCGTGCGCCGACACCTGCCCACGTTGGCCGACCAGCTCGAGAAGCTGGGACTGTTGGCCATCGAGGACCCGGGCAGCGGCGTCATCGACTTGTGGAAGGAGCACGACGGCCCGCGGCTGACCGCGCCGACGGAGCTCAGCGGCCTCGGCGCCAGCTGCGTGGAAACCGTTGAGCTGCAACGGGGTGTCGGCTACCTGAGTCCGTCGCTGGCCGCCGCCACCACCATGCACTACCTCTCGGTGGCCGGCCTCGTCGACTTCGCCGAAACCGCCGACCAGGCGACGGTGGGACTGGTCAAATCCCTGATCGAGAACAACACGGTGTTCGCGTCGGGCTTCTCGGAGGGCACGATCGAGGGCAGCGTCTTTCGTCCGACCATGAAGGCGGACCCGGCTGACGGCGGCTACACCGTCACCGGCAGCAAGAAGCCCTGCAGTCTGGCCGACAGTATGGACTGCGTGATGGCGAGTGTGGTGCTCAGCGACACCGGGCAGCGCGCCATCACGCTGATCTGGAACGGCAGCCCCGGTCTGTCCGTCAGCCCGCTCTGGACCAGCCCGGCGCTGGGTGCCGCGCAAACCCATGCGGTCAACTTCGAAAACGTCTTCGTGCCAAACGATCTGTCTATGGTCAGCGACATCGAAGATCCCGATGGCCGCAACGAGAAGTCCGGTTACGTGCTGTTCGGGCTGATCATCACCGCCGGTTATGTCGGCGCCGCGACGCGACTGGCACTCAAACTCGTCGAGCGGCCCAACTTCACCGAAGCCGACTTCGTCGAATTGTTCTCCCCCATCGAGGGAGTATGGCGGGCGCTACGCATGGTCGCGGCCCGCTACGACGGTGGCGATCGCAGCGACGACCTGTTCGCCGACCTGTTGTGGATCCGGCTCGGTCTGCGCGACCAATTGCAGAGCAGCGTCGCCCGCCTGGTGTCGCGGGTCGGCGGTGTCGGATTCGCCACCGATCCCGAAGTCGCCTATCTGGTCGGGTGCATCAGCGCCTACTCGTTCCACCCGCCCAACCTGCGCGAGGCGGGGACCTTCCTGATCGACCACGAGTTGGCGGGCAAGATCGACCTGACGCGCAGCTAGCTTTCGCTGATCCCCACGGCCGCATGCAGTTTGGCGAGCGGCTTGGGCGCCCACCAGTTCCACCGGCCGACCAGCTTCATGAAGGCCGGCACCAGCACCATCCGCACCAGCGTGGCGTCGACGATCACCGCCAGCGCCAAACCCACACCGATCATCCGCATGAACGACACCTGACCGGTGCTGAGCGCGGCGAAGACGATCACCATCAACAGCGCGGCGGCGGTGATCACCCGGCCCGCCGTCGCGATGCCCATTGTCACCGCTTCGGCGTTGTCCTCCGGCCCCTGAGCTGATTTCAGCCAGTGCTCCTGGATCCGCGACAGCAGGAACACCTCGTAGTCCATCGACAAACCGAACGCGGTGGCGAACAGGAACACCAGCACGTCGGCGACCAGGGTGCCGGTCGCCGTGGTGCCGAGCCCGCCGAGGTGGCCCTCCTGGAACACCCACACCAGCGCGCCGAGCGTCGCCGACAGTGACAACGTGTTGAGCACCAACGCTTCCAGCGGCAGCACCAAGCTGCCGGTCAGTAGGAAGATCAACACGAAAGTCGTTGCGGCGACCAGTAACAGCACCACGGGCAACCGCCGGACGATCTCGTCGACCGAATCCCGGTTCAGCTGGTCGGCCCCGGTGAACAACGCCTCGGCCCGGTGCGGCACCGGGACGCCCCGGAGTTGGTCGATCGCGGTGCGGTACCGCGAGTCCAGCGACGAGCCGGGCACCGACACCGACAGCCAGAGGCTGCCGTCTTTGGCCGCCGTCGGCGACATCGGCGGCCCGACGCTGTTGCCGGCAACAAACGAACCATTGGGCGCGGCAACGGCTTCCACGCCCGGAACATTGGACAGCGCGGTCGCGTAGTCGGAGACATCGCCCTCGCTCAGGCTGCGCGCATCGGGGATCACGATCGACGTGGCCATCGCCGGATCAGCCGGGAACTCGCTGCGCATGATGTCGCCGACCTGGCGGGACTGTGCCGTGGTCGGAAGGACCCGGTCGTCCGGCAAGCCGAAGCGGGCCCGCGCGAACGGCGACCCGAGCAGGAGCAACAGTGCCACGACGGCCAGGGCGCAAGGCAACGCGTGGCGCATCACGAACGTCGCGACCCGGTACAGCGCGCCGTGCCGCACGTCCGGGTCCGGCTTGGCGCGACGGAACAGCGTCCGGATGTTCAGCGATTCGATCCGGTCGCCCAGCAGCTTGATCACCGCCGGAGCCACGACGACGGCGTACAGCCCGGCCAGGGCCACCACCCCGCATCCGGCGTAGGCCATCGAACGCAGGAAGTACATCGGGAACACCGCGAGCGCGCTGACCGCGAGGAACACCGTGCAGGCGGAGAACAAGATCGTCCGCCCTGCAGTGGTGACCGCCCGGCGCAACGCGAGGTCGCGATCGCCGACATCGAGGTACTCCTCGCGATAGCGGCTGATCAACAGCAGCGTGTAGTCGATGGCCAGCGCCAGGCCCATGGCGGTGGTGAGGTCGAGGGAGAAGATCGACACGTCGGCGAACAGCGTGATCCCCCGCAGCATCCCGAGCGTCCCGACGATCGCCAGCCCACCCACAACCAGTGGCAGCAGGGCGGCGAAAAGCCCGCCGAACACCCACACCAGGACGATCAGTGACAACGGCAGCGTGATGGCCTCGGCGGCCAGTAGGTCCTTCTCGGACTGGTCGTTGATCTCCGAGGCCACCGTCGCGGTGCCACCGGCCAGCACCTCGACTCCGTCGCGCTTGCCGGTGAACCGGTCCGAGATCGCCTTGGCGTGCTTGGGTGCGTCGTTCTCCGATCCGGTGATACCGGTGATCACCAGACCCGTCTTGCCGTCCTTGCTGACCAGACCGGGGCTCTGCGGGGTGCCGTCCCAGGGCGATTCGACGTCGTTGACGAATTCGGATCGCCGTAATTCATCGACGAGTTTGCGTCCGGCTGCCGCTGCCGCCGGGTCCTGCACGCTGCTGGGTGCGCGCACCACCAGCGTCAGGTCCATATCACCCTGGCCGAACGTGGTGGTGAGTACTTTCATGCCGCGAGCCGACGGCGAGCTCGGATCTTGAAAGCCCGCAGCGCCAAGGTGTTCGGTGACGGTGGCGCCGAACGCCGCCGCGACGACGGTGAGCAGCAGCACGCCGGCAAGCACTCGCTTGGGGGCTGCGATGACGAGACGAGCCAGCAGCGAAAGCATCCAGGCGATGCTACCCAGGGCAACCCGCCGCCAAACCCGGAATAGCGGCGGTCGGACGGTAGGTTGGAGCAACCATGACCGACTCAGCGACAGCTAAACCCGATCTCGGACGCTTCGGATCATTCGTACGCGGCGTCACTCCCGCCCAAGCCAAGGACATCGAGGCGCTGGGCTATGGATCCGTGTGGGTGGGTGGTTCGCCGCCCGCCGAACTGGCGTGGGTGGAGCCGATTCTCGAGGCGACGACCACGCTGCAGGTCGCTACCGGCATCGTCAACATCTGGTCGGACGCGGCCGGACCCGTCGCCGAGTCGTTCCACCGGATCGACCGGGCCTACCCGGGCCGCTTCCTGCTCGGCATCGGCGTCGGGCATCCCGAAGCGATCGCCGAATATCGCAAGCCCTACGACGCGCTGGTGGAATACCTCGACCTACTCGACGAACACGGCGTGCCCGCCAACCGCCGGGTGGTCGCGGCGCTGGGTCCGCAGGTGCTGAAGCTGTCGGCGCGTCGCAGTGCGGGCGCGCACCCGTACCTCACCACCCCCGAACACACCGCACAGGCCCGCGAGCTGATCGGACCGTCGGCGTTCCTGGCACCCGAGCACAAGGTCGTCCTGACCACCAACGGCGACGAGGCCCGGGCGGTCGGCCGAAAGGTGCTGCCGGTGTACTTCAATCTGGCCAACTACCGCAACAACTGGAAGCGGCTCGGGTTCACCGATGCCGAAACCACCTTCCCGGGCAGCGACCGCCTGCTCGACTCGCTGATCGCGTACGGCACTCCGGAGGCGATCGCGGCGCGCCTCAAGGAGCACCTTGATGCCGGCGCCGACCACGTGCCTGTGCAGATCTTGACCAAAGATGAAAACCTGGTCTCGGCGTTGGCCGAACTCGCGGGGCCGCTGGGACTGACACCGGCCTGACGAACCAGAGAGGGATGAGATGACCGAGGGCGTTTCGCTCAAACCCGATCTGGGCCGTTTCGGCGTCTGGCTTCCCGGCCGATCCGTCAGCCCGGGCGTCGCGCAGCAGATCGAAGCGTTGGGTTACGGCGCGCTGTGGGTCGGCGGCTCGCCCGACGCCGACCTCAGCTGGGTGGAACCGGCGCTCGCCGAGACCTCCACGCTGCACCTGGCCACCGGGATCGTCAACATCTGGTCGTCGCCGGCCACCGAGGTAGCCGATTCCTTCCGCCGCATCGAAAGTGCTTACCCCGGAAGGTTTTTGCTGGGCGTCGGGGTGGGGCATCCCGAGCACACCGACGAGTACAAGAAGCCCTACGACGCACTGGTCGAGTATCTCGACGTGCTCGACGGCGCGTCGTTGCCGACCAGTCGCCGCGTGCTCGCAGCGCTCGGCCCCAAGGTGCTGGCGTTGTCCGCCGAGCGCAGCGCCGGTGCCCACCCGTACCTCACCACGCCCGAACACACCGCGAACGCCCGCGAACTGGTCGGCAACACCGTGTTCCTGGCCCCCGAGCACAAGGTCGTGTTGACCGAGAACGCCAACGAGGCCCGTGAGATCGGCCGGCGGACCGTCGAGTTCTACCTCGGCCTGAGCAACTATGTGAACAACTGGCGCCGACTCGGCTTCGACGACGCCGATGTGGAAAAGCCCGGCAGCGACAGGCTGATCGACGCGGTGGTGGCCCACGGGACGGTCGAGCAGATTGCCGCGCGCCTGGTCGAACACCTGGATGCGGGCGCCGATCACGTGGCGATCCAGGTGCTGGGCGGGCCCGACGGCAAGCTGCTCGGCGCTTTGGAAGCGCTCGCCGGACCGCTGGGGTTGACGCCTCCGGGCTGATCGCCGGGCTAGGGTTTCTGCATGCGGCTGCTGGTCACCGGTGGCGCTGGCTTCATCGGCGCCAACTTCGTGCACGCCACCGTGCGCGACCATCCGGCCGACGCGGTGACGGTGCTGGACGCCATGACCTATGCGGGTAGCCGTGAATCGCTGGCTCCCGTCGCGGGCGACATCCGGCTGATACAGGGCGACATCACCGATGCGGACCTGGTGACGGACTTGGTTGCCGAGAGCGACGCGGTGGTGCACTTCGCGGCCGAGACGCACAACGACAACTCACTGGCCGACCCGGCGCCGTTCCTGCAGGCCAACGTGATCGGGACGTTCACCATCCTGGAGGCGGTGCGCCGGCATGGGGTCCAGCTGCATCACGTGTCCACCGACGAGGTGTACGGCGATCTGTCGCTGGACGCCGCGGATCGTTTCACCGAGGCCACCGCGTACAACCCGTCGAGCCCCTACTCGTCGACCAAGGCCGCCGCCGACATGCTGGTGCGCGCCTGGGTGCGCTCCTACGGCGTGCGAGCGACAATCTCCAACTGCTCCAACAACTATGGGCCCTATCAGCACGTGGAGAAGTTCATTCCGCGGCAGATCACCAACGTGCTGACCGGCCGACGCCCGAAGCTGTACGGCACCGGCGCCAACGTGCGGGACTGGATTCACGTCGACGACCACAACGCCGCGGTCCGCCGCATCCTCGACGACGGCCGCACCGGGCAGACCTATCTGATCGGCGCCGACGGCGAGCGCGACAACCTGACGGTGCTGCGCACTCTGCTGGAGCTGATGGATCGCGATCCCGACGACTTCGATCACGTCGTCGACCGCGCCGGCCACGACCTTCGTTACGCGATCGACCCTTCCCGACTTCGCGACGAATTGGGTTGGAAGCCTTCGCATGTCGACTTCGACGGTGGCTTACGCGCCACGATCGACTGGTATCGGTGTCACGAGTCGTGGTGGCGGCCGCTCAAGGATGCCGTCGAGGCGCGGTACGAAGAGTGGGGGCAATGACGTGGACATCCGCGAACTCGACATTGCCGGCGCGTGGGAGATCACGCCCGCAGTGCATCCCGATTCGCGCGGGCTGTTCTTCGAATGGCTGACCGACCGGGACTTCACCGCCTTCGCCGGACATCGGCTCGATGTTCGTCAGGCCAACTGCTCGGTCTCGGCGGCCGGCGTGCTGCGCGGGCTGCACTTCGCCGAACTGCCGCCGAGTCAGGCGAAATACGTGACGTGCCTGTCCGGCTCGGTATTCGACGTCGTGGTCGACATCCGGGTGAGTTCGCCGACTTTCGGCCGATGGGACGCGGTGGTGCTGGATGACCACAGCCACAATTCGGTATATCTCTCCGAGGGCTTGGCGCATGGTTTCCTTGCGCTGCAGGACAATTCGACGGTGATGTATCTGTGTTCGGCGGAATACAGCCCACAGCGTGAACACACCATCGCCGCAACCGATCCGGCGTTGGCCATCGAATGGCCGGACGGGCACGAGCTGGTGATCTCGGACCGGGACGCCGCGGCGCCGTCGTTGGACGAGGTGCGGGCCGCCGGGCTGCTGCCGACGTGGGAAGAGGCCCAGGCGTTCACGCGGGGCCTCCGGGGCGGTTAGAGCCGGGCCGACCGGGGTACCTACACCTTTTCCTCATCGAGGAGGTCGACATGCTCCACCAACTACTGCTGGCCAGCTACAGCCAGCCCGAAGCCGCGGGGTTCATCCTGCGGGGCATCAAAGGCATCTTTGTACTCATCGGCGGCTTCATCGCCGCCATCGTCTGCGGCGCCATCGCAGCTTTCAAGGGCCGCAACCCTTTCGGATGGGGCATTCTCGGCTTCTTCTTCAGCATCATCACGCTGATCGTGGTGACCGTGATCCCGTCCAAGAAGTAGGCGCGGCCCGGCCGTCCTAGAAGGGCGGCGGCTCGTCGTTGGCGACAAGCGGCTCGGACCAACCGTGGTAGGCGTGCTGGGTTCGGCTGCGCGCTTCCCGGTTTCGCCGGCGCTCGGTCGCAAGGTAACGCGCGCGGTTCTGGGCGCGGGTTCGGCGGCGCAGGGGCATCATCGCGGTCCGGTCGACGCATCGCGACCGGCGGGCGGACTGCTCGAGCCCGCCCGTGGGCGCACAGAGTTGCGGGAACAGCAACGCGCTCCCCGGTGTGGTGACGTACGTCTGCCCCGAGGGTGAAGACCAGATCAGGGTTCCGTCGGGAAGCTGGCGGTCGCTCCAGCCCCAGAATGTCTTCATCAGATGATGAAGTCGGCACAGGAATTTCAGGTTGGACGCGTGAGTGGCCCCACCGTCGCCATAGGGCGTCGTATGGTCGAGATCGCAAGCGGTGGCGGGCTGTTCACAACCGGGGAACCTGCACGTGAGGTCGCGGCACCGGACGAAGTCGGCCAATGCGTGCGAGGGCACGTAACGGCGTTCCGGTGCGGCGTCCGCGGGATGGACCAGCGGCCGCAACCGGGCCGAGCGCGCGAGGTCGGCGAGGAGCCTCGCGGGGATCAGCGCGTCACTGCCGATCAGTGAGCCCGGAGCCGGGTCGGTACCGTCGAGCGCGGTCCGCTCGGCGATCACATGGATCACGACCGGGCTCGGCACCGGTGTCGCGGCGGCGGCGCAATGTGGTTGTCCGCAAAGGCAGTTCAACCGGTCGGCCCCGACGGCCATGGCGCCCATGGCATCAGCGCGGCGTTGGTTGCGCGTGCGAGGATCGTCGGCGCAAACCGTGGCAGCCAGCGCGTCCAAGCGGGCGTCGACGGCGTGCGCATCAGTGGTGACCAGTCGCCCGAAAATCTCAGTGAGACCGGCCTCGTCACCCCAGATGGCGAATTCGCGATCACCGCGGCGCTCCCGTCGACGCCGCACCGCATCACGATCCGCGCGCGCCACGACCTGGTCGACGTATCCGCCCAGTCGCCCCTGGGTGACGCCACGCCATCGCGCAAGCCTGACGGCCAACGACGCATCGACCGCGGCCAGCACGTCGGGGTCGGTGATCAGATCGGTCCGATACACGACGGTCCTGAACGTCCGGTAATCGATGTCACCGGCCACCAGCAGCGCGCCCACCCGTGGCACCCGCAACCGCATCGCCCGCGAATACTCCAGGTAGCTCGTCGCCAACCCCCGCGTGATGCTCAGTGCCGCTGCCACTTCCGCGGTGATCGCTTCGTGGGTGTCGCTACACCACGTCTCACGCTCGCCGGCCTCGCGCAGCCACATGACGTCGAGTTCTCCGATGACGGCCAGCCGCTCACCGGCCGCGCGATTCTCCGCTCGCACGGCGGCCTGCAACCGCTGCACTGCGGACGCGGCGTCATCGAACATACATTCGACTCTACCGAGCGGGTCCGACAGAAACCATGCGCCAGGAAAGCCATCGGCCGGACACCACACGGTGCCCGGCCGACAGATGAAGATAGGTGGTGGCTAGCCCGCGGATGCGGCGTTCGCGGCCTCGGTGGCGGCGTACGAACCGGCGCTGGTCCCGAGCGTGTTGACGAACTGCTCATGGATCGCCTGGGCCTGCGCGGCGACAGCCTGGTACAGCTGCGCGTGCGCGGCGAACTGCGCGGCGGTCAGGGCCGACACCTCGTCGGCGGCGGCCGGCACGACACCGGTGGTGGGTGCGGCGGCGGCGGCGTTCTGCGCGGAGAACGATGAGCCGATACCGCCCAGGGCGGTTGCTGCCGAGCTCAGGGCTTCGGGCTGGGTGGTCACGAATGACATGGGCGTGTCTCCTCAGGTGCGAACTCCACGAGGTCGCGGAGTGGATAACCGTGGCTTGTGGCCAAGACTGTATGACCCAACTATGCCGGAAAACGGGGCGACGGGTCCAGGTTCAGTGCGCATGTCGACAGCGAAACGCCAGTCGCTTGCCCCGGAAAGGGCCTTGGCCTGGTGAAACGCCGACTTCCGCGGCGGCACGCACCCGCCGCGGATCGCAGGCGGGAGTAAGAATCTGCCGGTGCATTAACGCTGGTCGCCGAGTCCGGCATTTTGGATGTCCAGATTTTTAATCTAGGCCACCAACCGTTCACCGCCCGCCCCGCGGCCGGCGACCTGCGTCCAGCCGGGCTTCTCTGCAGCTCATCGGCAGTATTTCAGGCCAAATTCATCGCTTCGCAGCGGTTCCTGTGAGGCGCCTGACCGGGGGTGTCGGGGCCAACCGAGCGTCGTTGGCGCACGCCGGTTTTCGCGAACGTCGATAACCTTCCATCTACGAAAAGATCCAGGTAGCTGCCAGCCGGTTTGCACTCAATTGCCAGCTGTCCCGGACGTTTCGTCAAACCAATTCCGCTCAGCGCTGGGACAGCGCGCAGCACTCACTGACGACCCACTCACCCGGAGCGAGGCACACGGATGGTTTTCGATTTTGGAGCGCTACCGCCGGAGATCAACTCCGGCAGGATCTACACCGGACCGGGATCGGCGCCGCTGATTGCGGCCGCCACGGCCTGGAATGCACTGGCGAGCGAGTTGCAGACCACGGCGGCCGGTTATACGGCCACGATCACCGAGTTGGGTTCGAGCTGGACCGGACCGTCGTCGACGGCGGCGGCCAGCGCGGCCGCTCCCTACATCGATTGGCTGAGCACCACCGCCGCACAAGCCGAGCAGACCGCAGCCCAGGCCCAGGCCGCGGCGGCTGCCTACGAGGCGGCGTTCGCCGCCAGCATCCCGCCGCCGGTGATCGAGGCCAACCGGGCGCTGCTGGCCGCACTGGTCGCCACCAACTTCCTGGGCATCAACACCCCGGCGATCGCAGCCACCGAGGCCGCCTACGCCGAGTTCTGGGCGCAAGACGCCGGGGCGATGTACGCCTACGCAGGAGCAGCGAGCACCGCCACCCAGCTGACGTCATTCGCTGAAGCGCCGCAGACCACCAACGCCAGCGGCCAGGCAAGTCAAGCGGCGTCAACCGCCCAGGCGGCCGCCGCGCAGCCCGCCGACGCGACCAGCGACCTCTTGAGTTACCTGACGCAGCTGAACACCCAATGGGGGTCGCTGAACACCGAGATCCTGAACTTCGGCACCCAGTTGACGAATGCGCAGAATGCATTCATCAACTCGCTCGGCATACCCGCGCTCACGGCATCCCTGCCACCGGACGTGACGGGCGGGCTGTCCAGCATCTCCAAGTTCTTCACTGCCATCAACGGCAGCATCAGCACGTTCCTCTCTGGGCCGTTCACCCCACTGGGGTACACCGGCGGTGTCGTCAGGAGCTTCTACCAGGCCTCGATCAGTATCCCGAGCCTCGGTACGGGTATCCAGGGCATCGGCCCGCTGCTCCACCCGACGCCCATCACGGGAGCGCTGTCGCCGCTGCTGCACAGCGGCTTGCTGAGCGGCTCCACCCAGAGTTTCGCCCCGGCAACGGCTTTGGCGGGCCGGGCCAGCACCATCGGCGCCTTGTCGGTGCCGCAGAATTGGGCGGCCGCGACGCCGGCCGTCCGCTCCGTTGCCGCCGAGATGGAAGCCAGCGCGGTCGACGCCGCCCCGGAGATGGGCCTGGCTCAGCCCGGCATGTTCGGCCAGACGGCGCTGTCCAGCCTGGCCGGCCGGGCCATCGGCGGTTCCGCGACCCGGGCGGCTGTGGGCCAGGGCTATCGCGTGCCGGGCGCGGTCGCTACCGACGAAATCGCCACCACCGCCACCATCATCGTGATCCCGCCGAGCGCGGAATAAGGAGATTCAGCAATGGTTTTCGATTTTGCAGCGCAACCGCCGGAGCTCATCTCCGCCAAGATCTACTCCGGTCCCGGTGGGGAGTCGTTGCAGACCGCTGCAGCTGCCTGGGACGCGTTGGCCGGTGAATTGCAGTCGGTGGCAACGCAATTCGAGTCTACGATTGCCGGCCTGGTGGGTGGCGACTGGACTGGTCCGTCGGCGGAGGCCGCGGCAGCGGCCGCACAGCCGTACGTAGCATGGCTGGGGACGACTGCGGGACAGGCCGAGCAGACCGCCGGCCAGGCCCGGTCCGCGGCCGGCGCTTACGAAGCGGCATTGGCGGCGACCGTGCCGCCGGCCGAGATAGCGGCGAACCGCGCTCAGCTACTGCAGCTGGTGCCGGCGAACATCTTCGGTCAATACAATGCGGCCATTGCGGCCCTCGAAGCCGAGTACGCCCAGTTCTGGGCCCAGGACGTAGCCGCCATCACCGGCTACTCCGCATCGGCGCAGTCGGCGACCACCGGGTTGGGCTCTTTCACCGAAGCGCCGCAGACCACCAACGCCGCGGGGACGACAGCACAGGCCGCCGCCACCCAGGCTGCCGCGGTAGCTCCGTTGGACCCCTCCGGGGTCCTCACCGCAATCGAGACCAACCTGAACTCGTTCTCGACAGCGCTGACCAGCTTGAACAGCACCTATACGAACTTCTTCACCAACGCGTTCAATGCGATCCCGGGCGGCTCAAGCATCTCGTCGGCGTACCAGAGCGTGTTGACATTCGCGAACAACGTGGGCAGCCAGGCCACCTACACCAACGTCATCAACAGCTCCCAGAGCCTGGGTATCTCGCAGTGGAAGAACTTCTTCATCTACCAGCCGTGGAGCCACGGCGTCGGCCTGGGCTCGCTGGGCGCCGGCCTGTCGTCCCCCGGCCATCTCGGTGGCCTCGGTATCGGAGCAAAGGCGGCGTCGGCGGCGATCGGCAGCGCGCACACCATCGGCAAGCTGTCCGTGCCGCCGAGTTGGGCCGGTGCCACACCGGCGATCAGGCTGGCCGCCACGTCGTTGCCGGATGGGGCTTTTGCTGCGACGGCGGCTCCGACGATGGAGGTCCCGCTGAGCGCGCTGAACCAGGCCAGCCTGGGCAGCCTCGCAGGTGGCGCACTGGGCAGCCCGGCGTCCCGGGTCGTCAGCTCGACGGGGGTGCGGGCCAAGGTCGCAGCGCCCCGCAAGCAGGGTCCAGTACCGCTCGACAAGGTCATCGCGAAGCTGCAGGAGTCTCCGGATGAGGTGCAGCACTGGAACGTCGACGAGGCCGGGCTCGACGATCTGGTCGCCAAGCTGTCGACCAAGCCGGGCATTCACGCCGTGCACCTGACCGACGGCAAAGCCACCGAAGCGGTCGCGAAGGCCGCAGCCGAAACCGGATGAGGAGGATCACATGAAACAACTACTTGCCCTACTCGGGGTGTCGCTTGGACTGATGCTCGCCGCGCCGGCGCATGCCGAACCCGGCCTCGACGAGCCGGCCGGCGACGAGAACAACGGCTCGTTCATCGCCGACCTGAAAAAGGTGGGAATCGGTTTCGCCGACGAGGGTCAAGCCGTCAGCGCCGGCCAGGCCGTCTGCGGAGCACTGCACAACGGGATGGGTGGTCTGCACCTGATCCAGCACCTACAGGAGAGCAACCCGTCGCTGACCGAGAACGGCGCCGCTCAGTTCGCCACGATCTCGGCGAAGGCGTACTGCCCGAAGCAGCTCGATGAGGAAAAGGAACCCGGCAAGAAATACCTGAAGGGCAACGCCCCGGGCAAGGGCACCGGGGAAGACGAGACGGCGGTCATGAAAGGCGGCGGCGGTGGTGGTGGCTAGGCCTTGACCGCCTGCACGAAATAGCCACGCGGAGCGTTGGGTACGTCAGCCGGAACCGGCGGATGTGCCCAACGTTTCCATTTGTGGCCGGCGACGGCCAGGTCGGTGACGGTCGCGGTCCAGCCGTGGCGCTCAACCAGATCCGCTGGGGTGTCGCTGCTGAAAACCCATGGGGCGCCCAGCTTTTCCATGTACGCCAGGGTGGCCGCGGAGAACGGTGCTTGCAGTAGCGCCGTGCCGACCACGTCGTAGAGTAGCGCGGAGCCCGGCGCGGACAGCCCGTCGACGCGCGCGAACAGCCGCTCGACGTCGGTCGCAGGCAGATACTGCAGCAGTCCTTCGATCGTCCAAGCGGTCGGCGCTGAAGTATCGAACCCCTGCGAGACAAGCGCTTTCGTCCAGTCGCCGGCCAGATCGGCACCGACCGCGACGCGCCGGCAGCGCGGCCGTTCTCCGCCGAGACCCGCTTCTTTGGCCGCGATCACCTGCGGTTGGTCGATTTCGAAGACCGTGGTGCCGTCGGGCCACGGCAGCCGAAACGAGCGGGCGTCCATCCCGGCGGCCAGGATCACCACCTGCTCCACGCCGGACATCCGCAGCAGCGCGTCGTCGTACAGCTTGGTGCGCACCACGATTGCCGCCGACGCCTGCCCCGTCTCCGCGGTCGCTTCGGCAAGCAGTTGCCGGCCGTCGGCACCCGCCAGTCGGTCGGCAAAGGGGTCATCGAAAAGCGGGTCGTCGCGCCGGGATTCCTCGGCGCGCATCGCCGCGACGAGCAAGCCCGTCGCCGCTACCGCATGTTTGGCGTCGTCCATCCCACGATCATGGGTGCGCGCCGGCCGGCGGTCTTGGATATTTGTGCCGCTGGATGACGGGTACATGGCTGGGCAGTACGAGCGGCTGTTCGGCGTACTGGGTCGGCGTCATCCCGGTGAAAGTCCGGAATTCCCGGACGAAGTGGGCCTGATCGAAGTAGCCGACCTCGGCCGCCACCCGGGCCCCGTTCATCGTGCCGAGCAATCGCAGAGCTGCCTGCAGCCGGCGAATACGCGCATAGGCCTTGGGTGACAAACCGACTTCGGCGCGGAACACCGCGATCAGTCGCTTGGTGGTCATGCCCACCAGGTCGCGGATGTCGCTCATCCGGATCGAGGGGTTGGCTTCGATCGCCGCGACCGCGGCCGCAACGGCGGGATGCCGTCGCACCGACGACCAGGGCCGCGTCAGCAAGAAGGCCTCCAGGATGGCGAACCGTGCCGCCGCCGTCGGCGCGTCGATAAGCCGCTCGTGCAACTCGGCGCCGTCGCGGCCCCAGATGTCGTCGAGGCCGACGGAGCCGTTCTCCAGTTCGCCCAACGGGATCCCGAGGAACGGGTACGCGCCGCCGGGCCGGAAATGGATTGCCATCGCCGGCTCGTCAGCGGGCATCTCCGACACGTACGAATCGGTGTGCGAGCCGGTGACGAAAGCCGGCGGGACACTCAGCCTGGTGACACCATCGGCGGCGTAGAAGTCCACCCGCTGTCGTTGACCGACGTCGATGATGACCGTGACCGCCCCGCGCGGCAGCGCCCGGCTGCGGTATCCGATCGGAGCCTGCCAATGCCCGACGATCTCGGTGTAGTCGGCCAGCGCGGACGTCGGCCGGTACATGCAGACGCCGCTCATCCAGCGACGATAACGCAGCCGCTTGCCACCGGTCGGGCCCATTTACTAGGATGTCCTAGTAACCAACGCGCTTACTTTTCTATGTCCGAGGGACAACATGACTCAAAAGATTCCGCACTTCATCGACGGACGCCGCAGCGATCTCGCGTCCACCAGAACCGCCGACGTCCTCAACCCCAGCACCGGCGAGGTGCAGGCGCAGGTGCTGCTGGCGTCGGCAGCCGACGTCGACACCGCGGTGGCCTCCGCCAAGAAGGCGCAGCGCGAGTGGGCGGCGTTCAATCCGCAGCGGCGCGCCCGGGTGATGATGCGGTTCGTCGATCTGGTCAACCAGAACGTCGACGAGTTGGCCGAACTGCTCTCGCTGGAGCACGGCAAGACGGTCCCCGACGCACGCGGCGACATACAGCGCGGCATCGAGGTCATCGAGTTCTCCATCGGCATTCCGCATCTGCTCAAGGGTGAGTTCACCGAGGGTGCCGGCACCGGAATCGACGTCTACTCCATTCGCCAGCCGCTCGGCGTGGTCGCCGGTATCACCCCGTTCAACTTCCCGGCGATGATCCCGCTGTGGAAGGCAGGGCCGGCGCTCGCATGCGGAAATGCGTTCATTCTCAAGCCTTCTGAGCGTGACCCGTCGGTACCGGTGCGCCTGGCCGAGTTGTTTCTCGAAGCCGGCCTGCCGGCCGGGGTGTTCCAGGTGGTCCAGGGCGACAAGGAAGCGGTCGACGCGATCCTGCATCACCCCGACATCGAAGCGGTCGGTTTCGTCGGCAGCTCCGACATCGCGCAGTACATCTACGAGACCTCGGCCGCCAACGGCAAACGATCGCAGTGCTTCGGCGGTGCGAAGAACCACATGGTGATACTTCCCGACGCCGACCTCGACCAGGCGGTCGACGCGTTGATCGGCGCCGGCTACGGCAGCGCGGGTGAGCGGTGCATGGCGATCAGCGTCGCTGTGCCGGTCGGCGAAGATACCGCTAACCGGTTGCGTAACAGGCTGGTTGAGCGGATCAACCAGTTGCGGGTCGGACACAGCCTCGACCCGAAGGCCGACTACGGTCCGCTGGTCACCGAGGCCGCACTCAAGCGGGTGCGCGACTACATCGGTCAGGGCGTCGAGGCGGGCGCCGACCTGGTGGTCGACGGCCGCGAACGCGCCACCGACGAACTCACCTTCGACGACCAGAGCCTGGAAAAGGGCTTCTTCATCGGGCCCACCCTGTTCGACAACGTCACCACCGACATGTCGATCTACACCGACGAGATCTTCGGCCCGGTGCTGTGCATCGTCCGGGCGCACGACTACGAAGACGCGCTGCGGTTGCCCTCGGAGCACGAATACGGCAACGGGGTGGCCATTTTCACCCGCGACGGCGACGCCGCCCGCGACTTCGTGTCCCGCGTGCAGGTCGGCATGGTGGGAGTGAACGTGCCGATCCCGGTGCCGGTGGCCTATCACACCTTCGGCGGTTGGAAGCGGTCCGGCTTCGGCGATCTCAACCAGCACGGCCCCGCGTCGATCCAGTTCTACACCAAGACCAAGACCGTTACCGAGCGCTGGCCGTCCGGGATCAAAGACGGAGCCGAATTCAGCATCCCGACGATGAAGTAGCCGGCGATGCAATTGTTCGGTCTGGACGACGACGAACGGGTCATCACCGAGACGGCCGCCGCGTTCGCCGCCAAGAAGCTGGCCCCGTATGCCCTGGAATGGGATGCCACACACCACTTTCCGGTCGACGAGCTGCGGGAGGCCGCGAGCCTCGGGATGGCGGCGATCTACTGTCGCGACGATGTCGGCGGCAGCGCACTGCGTCGCCTCGACGGGGTGCGGATCTTCGAGCAGCTGGCCGCCGCCGATCCGACCACCGCGGCGTTCCTGTCGATCCACAACATGTGCGCCTGGATGGTCGACGCGTTCGGCACCGACGAACAGCGCAAGGACTGGATACCGCGACTGGCAACGATGGACGCGATCGCCAGCTACTGCCTGACCGAGCCGGGCGCCGGCTCGGATGCCAGCGCGTTGAGCACGAAAGCCGTCAAGAGCAACGGCGACTACGTGCTCGACGGCGTCAAGCAGTTCATCTCCGGGGCGGGAGCCTCCGACGTCTACGTGGTGATGGCCCGGACCGGTGGTAGCGAGAAGCCCGGACCGCGCGGCATCTCGGCGTTCATCGTCGAAAAAGGCACGCCCGGGCTGAGTTTCGGTGCGCACGAGGAGAAGATGGGCTGGAACGCGCAGCCCACCGCGCAGGTGATCCTGGACGGGGTGCGGGTGCCCGCGGACGCGATGCTCGGCGGCGTCGACGGCGAGGGCGGCGGGTTCGGCATCGCGATGAACGGCCTCAACGGCGGCCGGATCAACATCGCGGCGTGCTCGTTGGGCGGCGCGCAGGCCGCCTACGACAAAGCCGCCACCTACGTCGCCCACCGCGAAGCGTTCGGCGCTCCCCTGCTCGATGAGCCCACCATCCGCTTCACCCTGGCCGACATGGCCACCGCGCTGGAAACGTCGCGACTGATGCTGTGGCGGGCGGCCGCAGCGCTGGATGACGGCGCCGAGGACAAAGTCCAACTGTGCGCGATGGCCAAAAGGTATGTCACCGACGCGTGTTACGAGGTCGCGGACCAGGCTCTGCAACTGCACGGCGGCTACGGCTATCTTCGCGAGTACGGTCTGGAGAAGATCGTGCGCGACCTCAGGGTGCACCGCATTCTCGAGGGCACCAACGAGATCATGCGGGTGGTCATCGGCCGAGCCGAGGCAGCCCGAGTCCGCGCCAGCGCCTAGGTAGGGGCCAGATGACACAGACATTCACTGTCGCGTTCTTGGGATTGGGTCACATGGGCGGCCCCATGTCGAAGAACCTGGTCGACGCCGGCCACACCGTGCGGGGCTTCGATCCGGTGCCCGCCGCCGTCGAGGCCGCGACCGCCAACGGCATCGAGGTGTTGAACAGCGGCGCGGCAGCAGCCACCGGAGCGGACGTGGTGATCACGATGCTGCCGAACGGCGACCTGGTGAAGCGGTGTTACGCCGAGATTCTGCCGGCCGTCGGCGAAGGAACGTTGTTCATCGACAGCTCAACCATTTCCGTCGACGATGCCCGTGAGGTCCATGCGCTGGCCGGTTCACGCGGTGTGGTCCAACTGGACGCCCCGGTGTCCGGCGGGGTCAAAGGAGCGGTCGCGGGCACGTTGGCCTTCATGGTCGGCGGCGACGCAGCGGCGCTGGAGCGGGCCCGGCCGGTGCTGGAACCGATGGCGGGCAAGATCATTCACTGCGGCGGCGCCGGAGCCGGCCAGGCCGCGAAGGTCTGCAACAACATGGTGCTGGCCGTGCACCAGATTGCCATCGGCGAGGCGTTCGTGCTGGCCGACAAGCTCGGGCTGTCGGCACAGGCGCTGTTCGACGTGATCACCGGTGCGACCGGAAACTGCTGGGCGGTGCACACCAATTGCCCGGTGCCCGGCCCGGTTCCGACGTCGCCGGCCAACAACGACTTCCAGCCCGGCTTCGCCACGGCGCTGATGAACAAAGACCTCGGTCTCGCGATGGACGCGGTCACCTCGACCGGCTCGACCGCGCCGCTGGGTACCCACGCCGCCGACCTCTACGCGAAATTCGCAACTGCTTACGGCGACAAGGACTTCAGCGCGATCATCGAGACATTGCGCTAATCAGGCGGCCCGGCGGATCCACCAACGCCGGTGCGCCTGCTGGCAACTGGCCGCCGACAACCGCTCCGCGACATGGACGGCGGGAAATCCGGTCGCGGCCGGGGCGGTGACGCCGCCGGTGACGGCGAGCGCATCGCGCGCGGTGATGCCCATCTCCCACAACGCCAGCCGGTACAACTCGCTCCGACAGGCCAGTCCCCCATCGGGTTCGGGTAAGTCGTCGATGGTCACGATGGTCTCGACGAGACCGTCGCCGAGCAGCCGGCGCACCATGGTCTCCACCTGGGCACGCGGTCGGGCGCTCACCACGCTCACCCAGATACCGGCGACGAAAAGGCTCATCACCGCGTCGATCAATTCCGTCCTGGCCGACTCGTCGCTGTCGGAATCGATGGCATCCAGCGCGGAGTCGGCGTCGAAGATCACCGCCCGCAGTTGGTCGGCGTCGGTCCGGGCTTCCCGATCCCACCAGAACGTCCGGGCAGGACGAATCGATCCGTTGGCTCGCACGTCACACAGGGTGCCCCGGATCGCCACGGCCCAGCCTCCCCCATTAGGGGGATTCGGATGATCAAACACCTGCCTCCTCCTAGGGTGTTGCCATGATTTCTGCGCCGGTGCGCGTCGTACTCGTCGATGACCACGAGATGGTGATCGAGGGCCTCAAAGCGATGCTGACCGCCTTCAAGGACCGGGTGCAGGTGGTCGGGCAGGCGGTGGGCGTCGACCGTGCCGTCGAGGTCGTCGACGAGTTGCAACCCGACGTCGTGCTGTCCGACGTGCGTATGCAGGGCTCCAGCGGCCTCGACCTGTGCAAGATGCTGCTCGAGCGGCGGGCGGACCGCAAAGTGGTGATGCTGTCGGTCTACGACGACGAGCAGTACCTGTATCAAGCACTCCGCGTCGGTGCCAGCGGTTACCTGCTGAAGAGCATCAACAGCGACGAGCTGGTCCGTCAGCTCGAATTGGCGTACCGGGGTGAAACCGTCATCGATCCGGGCATGGCGGCGCGCGCGGCCGACACCGCGGCCCGGATGCAACGCGACGAGTTCTGGCCGGGCGCCCGGCAGGGGCTGACGCAGCGCGAGAGCGAGATCCTGTCGTGCATGGTCAACGGGCTGTCCAACCGGGGGATTGCGGGCAAGCTGATCATCGGCGAGGAGACGGTCAAGAGCCACCTGCGTTCGATCTACCGCAAGTTGGGGGTCAACGACCGCACCGGCGCGGTGGCAACGGCTCTGCGCGAAGGCATCTACCAGTGAGCACCACCTCGCGGCGGGGCTCGAACGCCGTGCACGACCTCGTCGACACCGATCGCGAACTGGCACTGCTGCGCGAACTGATCCAGGCCGCATCCAGTGGACCCGGCGTCGAGCCGCTGGCCGCCGCCGCGGCGCGGATGATCACCGCGGCCACCGGAGCGGACGTGTGCTTCGTGCACGTGCTCGACGACGGCGACCGCTCGCTGACGCTGGCCGGCGCGACTCCGCCGTTCGACGCGTCGGTGGGAAAGATCCGGCTGCCGTTGGGATCCGGCATCTCCGGCTGGGTGGCGCGGCATCGTGAGCCGGTCGTGATCACCGACGACAAAGAGGCCGATCCCCGCTATCTGCCCATCCAGTCGCTGCGCGGACGCGACTTCACCTCGATGGTGTCCATGCCGATGGAGACCGATCCGGGCGGGCTGGTCGGCGTGCTGAACGTGCACACGGTCGCCCGGCGCGAATTCACCGACGGCGACGTCGAACTCCTGCGGGTGATCGGCCGACTCATCGCCGGCGCCATGCACCAAGCTCGGCTGCACCGACGGTTGGTGGCCAGGGAGCGCGCCCATGAGCTGTTCGTCGAGCAGGTGATCGAGGCGCAGGAGATCGAGCGCCGCCGGGTCGCCGGCGACATCCACGACGGCATCTCGCAGCGCCTGATCACGCTGTCCTACCGGCTCGACGCGGCGGCGCGGGCCATCGGTACCGATCCGACCGAGGCCTCCAGCCAACTCGCCGAAGCCCGCGAGCTGGTCGGCCTGACGCTGGGCGAGGCGCGGGTGGCGATCAGCGGGCTGCGCCCGCCGGTGCTCGACGACCTGGGCCTGGCCGGCGGTCTGGCCAGCCTGGCCCGGTCGATTCCGCAGCTGGACAGCGAACTCGACCTGGCCGACGTGCGGCTGCCCGAGCACATCGAGATCGCGTTGTACCGCATCGCCCAGGAGGGCCTGCAGAACATCGTCAAACACGCCAACGCGTCGGTGGCACGGCTGCGCTTCACGGTCGCAGAAGCCACCGCCCGGCTCGAAATCGTGGACAACGGAATAGGTTTCGACACCTTCGAGAATCCGCTGGGTAGCGACGAGATGGGTGGTTACGGCGTGCTGTCGATGGCCGAACGCGCCGAGCTGGTCGGCGGCACGCTGAACATCCGGTCGCGGCCCGGCTCCGGGACGGCCGTCACCGCGACGATTCCGGTGCCCTCGCCGATCGACTAGAAGTCGCCGGCGTTCTGCCGCAGCGTCTCGATCGACGACACCAGCGCCTGCGACTCGTGTTCGGAGATGCCGATGTCGGCGAACACCTGCTCGTTGAGCGTGACGGTGGCGTCCTCGACGGTCGATCGGCCGAGATCGGTGATCTGCACCAGCGTGGTCCGTCCGTCGGTCGGATGCGGCACCCGCTGGACCAGATTGTTGGCCTCGAGCCGGCGGATGGCGTGGGTGACGCTGGTGACGTGCACCTGCAACCGGTCGGACGCTTTGGTGATCGGCAACGCCCCGCTGCGGCTGAATGCCAGCAGCCGCAGCAGCTCGAACCGGGAGAAGCTCAAATCGTAAGGCCGCAAAGCATTCTCGACCCGGGCCAGCAGAATCTGGTGGGCCCGCATCACCGAGGTCACCGCGACCATGCCTTCGGCGACACCGCCCCATCCGGCGCGCTCCCAGTTGACCCGCGCGACGGCGATCGGGTCGCGGTTGTCCGCTCTGCCGCGGTCGCTGGATGGGGCCACGCCTTTTCATACCAGCCCGGTCGCGACGATGCGGGCGTTGGGGCTACAACGAACGCTGTAGCAGCACCGCTCCGGTGTCGGCGGAAACCACTTGCACCGCGGCAATCTGGTCGACCGGGGTGGAGATGCTGCCGGCGGTGTTCGCCGTGTGACCCGGCTCGGCCACCCAGGTCGCCAACTGGGTCTGGCTGCCGTCGCGGCCCACGACGATCATCGCCAGCCGGTCATGACGAGCATTCACCGGGGCCAGGCACACGCATCGAAGGTCGATCGAGGTGCCCCAATGTTGGCCGCTGAGAGCGACTGTCGAGGCCAGCGCCGTGGTGCCGACCTGGGCCATCGGTTGCGCGGACACGCTCGCGTGCGGAGGCGGAGTCGTCGGCGAGTGGTTCGACACGCCCACCAGGATCGTGATCGCCAGCAGTACCGAGGCCGCCGCCCCCAGCGACCAGGCCACCGCACGCGAGCGACGGCGGCGCCGGCGAACGGCAAACATCAACCCCGGCAACATGTTCGGCGGCGCGTCGAGGTCGTGGACATCGTCCATCGCGGCCACCACGTCACCGTCGAGCTTGCCCAGAAGTGCGGGCATCCCGCTGATTTCGTCGACGGCCGCCCGGCATGACGCACAGCCGGTCAGGTGCGCCTCGTAGGCCACCCGGTCAGCGGCCGTCAGCGACCCGAGCACGTAAGCCGCGTCCCAGGTGGCGAACTCGTCACCCGGCGGACTGAAACCGTGGGTCGTGTTCATCGTGTTACCCCCATCTCCTGCATTGTCAGTCGCAAAGCCCGCACCGCATAGTGCAGTCGCGACTTCACTGTCCCCTCCGCTATGTCGAGGTCGGCGGCGATCTGTGCCGTCGTCCAGCCCCGGTAGTAGGCCCGCTCGACAACCGCCCGGTGATCCGCCGACATCTGCGCCATCGCGTCGGCGATCAGCAGCCGGTCCACCGCCGCGTCCACCTCGTCCGGAGCGGCCCGCTCCGGCACGCCCGGCTCGTCCAGCGAGCCCCCCGCTGTTCGGAACCGGGCGCTGCGCGTCTCGTCGATCACGATGTTGCGGGCCACGGTGTACAGCCAGGCCCGCGGTGGGCGTTCCGGATTGGCGATCACCTCCGGGTGCTGCCACGCCCGCAACAACGTCTCCTGCACGACGTCCTCCGCGCGGCTGGCATCGCCGGTCAGCCGGAGCACGAAACGCCACAATGGCGCTGCATGCTCCTGATACAGCGACGTCATCAACGCGGTTTCGGCGTCAGTAGTGCCGGTGGATCGACTCACCCGAACACCTCCCGATCACCAGCTTCTCGGTGATGACACGAAGTCGGTGTCCGTTTGGTTCAGCCGAGCGTCAGGATGCGGGGCCCGTCGTCGGTGGCAGCCACCGTGTGCTCCCAGTGCGCCGCGCGCGAGCCGTCTCCGGTGACGACCGTCCATTGGTCGTCCAGGATCACGGTCTTACGGGTGCCCAGCGTCAGCATCGGCTCGATCGCCAGCACCGATCCGGCGGCCAGCAGCGGACCGCGGCCGGGAGCTCCTTCGTTGGGCAGGAACGGGTCCATGTGCATCTGCCTGCCGATGCCGTGACCGCCGTAGCCCTCGACGATGCCGTACGTGCGCCCGTAGCGGGCCTCGGCGGCATGGGTCGCGGTCTCGATGGCGTGCGAGACGTCGGTCAGCCGGTTGCCGGGGATCATCGCGGCGATCCCGGCCTCCATGGACTCCCTGGTGGCCTGCGACAGCAGTTCGTCGGCGGCAATCAGCGGGCCGACGCCGAAGGTGATCGCGGCGTCGCCGTGCCAACCGTCCAGGATCGCGCCGCAGTCGACGGAGACCAGGTCGCCGGCAGCGAGTTCGTCAGCCGCCGACGGGATTCCGTGCACGACACGGTCGTTGACCGAGGAGCAGATCGACGCCGGGTAGCCGTGGTAGCCGAGGAAAGACGGCGTGGCGCCGGCGTCGCGGATCACCGCCTCGGCAATCTGGTCGAGGTCGTGGGTCGTGGCTCCGGGGACGGCGGCTTCGCGTGCCGCCGCCAGGGCCGCGGCGACCACGGCGCCGGCCGCGGCCATCGCGTCGAGTTCTGCGGCGCTGCGTTGCGGCACCACCTTGCGGGTGCGCAGGCCGGCCAGGCCGATCACCGCTACTTCCCGAGCGCCTGCAGCGCGCGGGCGAACACCTCGTCGACCTCACCCACGGCGTCGACGGTCTTCAGTTCATCGGTGTAGTACTCGATCAGCGGCGCGGTCTCGTCGCGGTAGACCCTCATCCGATTGAGGATGATCTCGTCGGTGTCGTCGGCCCGGCCGCGGGCCTTCAGGCGCTCCAGCAGGGTTTCCTCGGAAACCCGGAACTCCAGGACCGCGTCGAGCTGGGTGCCGCGCCGCTCGAGCATGTCGTGCAGCGCCTTGGCCTGCTGCACCGAACGGGGGTAGCCGTCCAGGATGAAGCCGTTGCCGGTGTCGGGATTGCTCAGCCTGTCGTCGACCAGCTCGTTGGTCAGCTCAGACGGCACCAGGTCACCGGCGTCCAGATAGCGCTTGGCCTCCAGACCCAGCTCGGTGCCATTGCCGATGTTCTCGCGGAACAGGTCACCGGTGGACAGATGCGGAATCTCGAGCTTTTCGGCCAGCTTGACCGCCTGCGTCCCCTTGCCGGCCCCGGGCGGCCCCAGCAACACGACTCTCACTTGAGGAACCCTTCGTAGTTGCGCTGCATCAGCTGACTTTCGATCTGCTTCACCGTATCCAATGCGACACCGATCGCGATCAGCACCGCAGTACCACCGAACGGCAGGTTCTGCACCGATCCGCCGTTGCCGATCTGCAGGAACAAGTTGGGCAGCACCGCGATCACGCCGAGGTAGATCGACCCGGGCAGGGTGATCCGGCTCAGGACGTAGCGCAGGTAGTCGGCGGTCGGCTTGCCCGGCCGGATACCGGGGATGAACCCACCGAACTTCTTCATCTCGTCGGCGCGCTCGTCGGGGTTGAACGTGATCGACACGTAGAAGTACGTGAAGAAGATGATCAGGCTGAAGTAGATGCCGATGTAGACCGGGCTGCCGGGGTTCGACAGATAGTTGCTGACGAACTTGTCCCACCAGCTGTTGCCCATCCCCCCGCTGCCGCTGCGGATCAGCTGGGTGATCAGGTGCGGGATGTAGATCAGCGACGACGCGAAGATCACCGGGATGACACCGGCCTGGTTGACCTTCAGCGGCAGATACGTCGAGGTGCCGCCGTACATTCGCCGGCCGACCATCCGCTTGGCGTACTGCACCGGAATACGGCGCTGACCCTGCTCGACGAAGACCACGCCGACAACGATGATCAGCGCGGCCACACAGACCGTGGCCAGCACCACTCCGCCGCGGCTGTCCAGGATGCTCTTGCCCTCACCCGGTATGCGCGCGGCGATGCCCGCGAAGATCAGCAACGACATGCCGTTGCCGATACCGCGTTCGGTGACCAGCTCGCCCATCCACATCACCAGCGCCGCACCGGCCGTCATCACCAACACGATGACGACCAGGGTGAAGATGCTCTGGTTGGCGATGATCTCCAGGCTGCAGCCCTGCAGCAGCCCGCCGTTGGCGGCCAGCGCCACGATGCTGGTGGCCTGCAGGACGGCCAGCGCGATCGCCAGGTAGCGGGTGTACTGCGTCATCTTGGCCTGGCCGGACTGGCCCTCCTTACGAAGCTCCTCGAACCGCGGGATGACCACGGTGAGCAGCTGCACGATGATGCTGGCGGTGATGTAGGGCATCACGCCGACGGCGAACACGGTCAGCTGCAGCAGAGCCCCGCCGGAGAACAGGTTGATCAACGAGTAGATCTGCGCGGAGTCCCCGCCGCTGATCTGCGCGAGGCACTTCTGCACGTTGGGGTAGTTCACACCGGGAGACGGCACCGTGGCGCCGAGCCGGTACAGCACCACGATGCCCAGCGTGACCAGGATCTTCCGTCTCAGGTCGACTGTTCGCAGCGATGAGATGAAAGCCGAAAGCACTCTTCCTCCTGCGCAGCCGAGCTCTGGTCGCGGCATGCCTACTGGCTGGTGTATCCAGCACCGAAATGTCCTGGATGGTCTTTCGTCGCGCGCCTGGCACATGCAGGCAGGACGTGGACACGCGCGCGTCAGACAGTCTACGAGACTAACAGCGCGTGAAGCGCCCGCCCGCAAATGGGTGGACTGCGATCGGCCGGTGGGCGCCGCCCCGGCTCGCAGCCCATCCACAGACAGGGCGGGTAAGGTTTCATTGGCTCTTTACCTTGGCTAAATATCAATCGACTACAGCTGAGTGTTGACGGAAAGGGTGAGCATGACGCGCAGCGATACCGACACTTGGGATCTGGCCTCCAGCGTGGGCGCCACCGCGACGATGGTCGCGGCGGCACGAGCGCTGGCCACCGAGGACAGCGACCCCATCATCAACGACCCGTTCGCCGCCCCGCTGGTGCGCGCGGTGGGCATCGAGTTCTTCACCCGGGTGGTCGACGGCGACATCGACCCGGCCGATGCGGGCGAGAACGGCAAGACCGAACTGCAGAACGAGACCGACTCGATCGCGGTCCGCACCAAATTCTTCGACGAGTTCTTCAACGATGCGGCCGCGGCCGGCATCGAGCAGTCGGTGATCCTGGCCGCCGGCCTGGATTCCCGGGCCTACCGGCTGAACTGGCCGGCCGGCAGCGTCGTCTACGAGGTCGACCAGCCGCAGGTCGTCACGTTCAAAACCGACACCATGGCGGGCCTGGGCGCCGAGCCGGTGGCCGAGCGCCGCACGGTCAGCATCGACCTGCGCGAAGACTGGCCGGCCGCGTTGCGCGCCAGCGGCTTCGACCCCACCCGGCCGTCGGCCTGGAGCGCCGAGGGGTTGCTGATGTATCTGCCACCCGAAGCCCAGGACCGGCTCTTCGACCACATCACCGCGCTCAGCGCCCCCGGCAGCCAGATCGCCACCGAGTACCACCCGGTCAGCGGCCCGTCGATGGCCGAGCGCGGCAAAGCGATGAGCGACCGGTGGGCCAGCATCGGCTGCGACGTCGACCTGTCCGGTTTGTTCTACGAGGGCGAGCGCAGCAACGTCTCCGACTACCTCACCGGCCACGGCTGGGACGTGCTGGCGCGCAATCGCCGTGAACTGTTCGGCGAGTACGGCCGCGTCTTCCCGGACGACTCGGCGCACGCCGCCTTCCGGGACATCGTGTCCGTCATCGCAACTCGCCGATAGGAGGTCCTGAGATGGCCGAGAACGACACCATTCGCCACGACGGCGACAGCTGGGATCTGGCGTCCAGTGTCGGCGCCACCGCCACCGCGGTGGCCGCCCGGCGCGCCATGGCGTCCAAGGGACCCGATCCGCTGATCGACGACCCGTTCGCCGAGCCCTTGGTCAGGGCGGTCGGCGTGGAGGCATTCATCAAGATGGTCGACGGCGAGCTCGAACTCGGCGACGACGATCCGGCCTTCACCTCGCAACGACTGTCCGAGGGAATGGCCGTCCGGACCCGATTCTTCGACGACTTCTTCGCCGGCGCCGCTGCCGCTGGGCTGCGCCAAGCCGTCATCCTGGCCGCCGGGCTCGACACCCGTGCCTACCGGCTGACCTGGCCCGCGGGCACCACGGTCTTCGAGGTCGATCAGCAGCAGGTGATCGATTTCAAGACCCGAACGCTGGCCGATCTGGGTGCGGCCCCGACCGCGGAGCGCAAAGCGGTGGCCGTCGACCTCCGCGACGACTTGGTGGGTGCGTTGCGGGACAACGGATTCAATTCCGAACGGCCGACGGCCTGGATCGCCGAAGGGCTGCTGGGTTATCTGCCACCGGACGCGCAGGACCGGTTGTTCGACACCATCACCACGGTCAGCTTCAGCGGCAGCCGGATCGGCACCGGCTACGTCCCGGACATCCGCGATCGAATCGCCCAGCGGGGCAACGAGATCAGCGAACGCTGGCGCCGGCTCGGGTTGAACCTGAACTGGTCCGAGCTGGTCTACGACGGCGAACGCAACGACGCCGCCGAGTACCTGGCCGAGCGCGGTTGGCAGACGACCGTGCACACCACACCGGAGCTCTACGCCGCCAACGGTTTCGAGTTCCCGGATGCGCCGTCGATGGTTGCCTTCGGCGACATCAGGTACCTCTCGGCCGAGCTGCCATAACGCCGCCGACGCGTCTGCAGCCGGGTGCGTTACCTGTGCGCCAACCCGCTGTAGTCACGCCAGCTGCGCGGCGAAGCGCCGTGCTTGCGGCGGAACAACCGGCTGAAATACCCCGGATCCGGAATGCCGACTCGCATCGCCACCTCGTGAATGGCGATGTCGCTGTCCGTCAGCAACTTTCGCGCTTCGGCCATCCGGCGTTCGATGATCCACTCCTGGACGGTACGGCCGGTTCTGCGGCGCACCACGGTGGTCAGATGCCCGGCCGTCATGCCCACCTCGTGGGCGACGTCCCGCAGCGACAACGGCTCGTTGTGCCGTCGATCGATGATCGCGAAGACTTCGGCCAGCATCGGCTCGCCGCTGCGCCGCAAGTCGCCGACGACATCGCCGGCCAGCCGTACCACGTCGATCAACAGCAGGGTGAGACTCGCCAAGGCGGCCTGCTGGTAACCCTCACGGCGGTCGGCGAGTTCGGACTCGATCGCTTCGATCGCCGAATCCCAGTTCGGATGGCGAGATTTCGGCAAGTCCAGCCGCAGCAGCCCACCGGACTGCCCGTGCAGGAAAGGGAACAGCAGGGGATGCGTCCGCCAGGTCGGCCACGGCGACTGCGCATCCTCGCCCAGCGCGGCCGGGTCGAACAGCACCCCGATACCCCCCTCGAGGTCGCCGAGCTTCTGCGGGTCGAGCACCTCCCCCGCCGCGACCACGTACACCGCACCCACCGCCGGCCGGTACCACAGGGCCGGGAAATCGTGAATGTGCCGGCCTTGGTTGCGCACCTGTCGGCCACGGCGGATCACCGACAACGGCGGCGTGTGCGGGTCGGTCCGGTACTGATAGACCGGGACTCCGCTGCGGTGACGGATCAGCCTCGTCGGCGCGACCATCTCCTCGGGCATTGGACCGAAGATAGTCCAAGTATCGTCAAAGATCACCCAAACCTGTTCAGCCCCGGTATCTGATGATTGATGGCATGACCAAACATCATCCTCACGACTACATGCCCGCCGCTCAGCACGACGCCCTGCTGCCCGCCTACGATCTGCTGTCGCGCGTGCTGGGCATCGCCAAGGTGCACCGGACGTTGGTGGATCAGGCTGAGATCGCCGGCGCCCAGCGGGTGCTGGAGATCGGCAGCGGAACCGGCAACCTGACCATGCGCACCAAGCATTCGCATCCCTTAGCCGATGTGGTCGGCGTGGACCCCGACCCGCTCGCACTGGCCCGTGCGCAACGAAAAGTGCAGCGCCAGAGTGGTATTCGCTTCGATCACGGCTACGCCCAACAGCTGCCGTACGCCGACCGCGAATTCGACCGGGTGCTGTCGTCGCTGATGCTGCACCACCTCGACAGCCAGGCCAAACCCGCCGCGGCGGCCGAGGCCTTCCGGGTGCTGCGGCCCGGCGGCCGCCTACACGTGGTCGACATCGACGCCGACGAGACCGAGCACGGCGGCCCGGTCGCGCGGTTCCTGGCGCGACGCCGGCATGCTTCCGCGCACTTCGGCGAGTCGATTCCAGACCTGCTCGCCGCGGCCGGCTTCGACTGCACCGAGGTCGGCACTCGACGGCATCCCGTCATCGGGCGTCTCGCGTTCTACCGCGCGACCCGGCCCGAATGAATCACGGTGGTAGCCTCGTTATATTGGCTAAGTAATAACTCGGAATCGAGGCGAGGGGACGGCGATGGCACGCACCGACGACGACACCTGGGACCTGGCATCGAGCGTCGGCGCGACGGCGACCATGGTCGCGTCGGCCCGCGCGATGGCCACTAAGGCCGATCACCCGCTGATCAACGACCCGTATGCCGAACCGCTGGTCAAGGCCGTGGGTCTGGACCTGTTCACCAAACTGGCGACCGGCGAGTTGTCCCCCACCGACCTCGAGGAAGACGGCGAAGCGCCCAGCGCCCAGCGGATGACCGACAACATGGCGGTGCGCACCAAGTTCTTCGACGAGTTCTTCATCGAGGCAACGGCCGCCGGCATCACGCAGGCGGTGATCCTGGCGTCCGGGCTCGACTCGCGGGCCTACCGGCTGCCCTGGCCCAAGGGCACCGTCGTCTACGAGATCGACCAGCCGCAGGTCATCGAATTCAAGTCCCGCACGCTGGCCGATCTGGGTGCGGAACCGACCGCGCAGCGGCGCACGGTGGCGATCGATCTGCGCGACGACTGGCCGGCGGCGCTCAAGGACGCGGGCTTCGACTCCGGCCGGCCCACCGCCTGGAGCGCCGAGGGTCTGCTGGGCTATCTCCCGCCCGACGCGCAGGATCGACTGCTGGACACCATCACCGAGCTCAGCGTCCCGGGAAGCCGCATCGCGACCGAGAGCGGACCGGCCCGCGACGAGGCCCACCGGGAGCGAATCAGGGCCCGGATGCAGCTGGTTGCGCAACGCTGGCGTAAACACGGACTCGATCTGGACATGACGCAGTTGGTGTATGACGGCGACCGCAACGAGGCGTCGCCGTACCTGGCCGATCTGGGCTGGGAGATGGGCGGTAGCACCATCCGAGAGTTGTTCGCCGCCAACGGTCTCGAGCCGCTGCACGAAGACGATCTGCCGTTCGCCGATCGTCTCTATGTCAGCGGAACGCTGGCCGACAAGAAATAGGAGGCACCGATGCCACGCACGCACGACGACAGCTGGGATCTGGCTTCCAGCGTGGGCGCGACCGCGACGATGGTCGCCGCCGCCCGCGCGCTGGCCTCGCAAGGCCCCAAGCCGTTGCTCGACGATCCCTTCGCCGCGCCATTGGTGCGCGCGGTGGGCATGGCTCCGTTCATTCGGCTGATCGACGGTGACATCGAGGACGACGACGGGCCGGGCCTGACCAGCGAAGCGCGCGCACAGCAAATGACGGTGCGCACAAGGTTTTTCGACGACTTCTTCGTCGCCGCCAGCACAGCGGGCATCCAGCAGGCGGTCATTCTGGCCTCCGGCTTGGACACCAGGGCGTATCGACTGCCGTGGTCGGCCGGCACCGTCGTCTACGAGGTCGACCAGCCGGAGGTCATCGAATTCAAGACCACGACCTTGGCGGACCTCGGGGCGGAGCCGACCGCCAAACGCCGCACGGTGAGCATCGATCTGCGTGAAGACTGGCCGGCGGCACTGCGCGAGCACGGTTTCGACACCGGCCGGCCGACCGCGTGGAGCGCCGAGGGTCTGCTCCCCTACCTGCCCCCCGATGCCCAGGATCGGCTGTTCGACAACATCGCCGCGCTCAGCGCGCCGGGCAGCCGGCTCGCGACCGAGAACATCTCCGACCCGGATGCGTTCTCCGGGGAGAAGCTGCAGCGCCTCGGCGAGCGTTGGCGCCGAGCGGGATTTGACCTGAATCCGGCCGATCTCTTCTACCAGGGCGAACGCCACGTCGTGATCGACTATCTGACCGAGCACGGCTGGCGGGTCGAGAATCATCCCGCTCTTGTGTTGTACGAACGCAACGGATTTCCCTTCCCGGACGACGAGTCGATGACGGTGTTCCGGGACATGAGTTACGTCGCGGCGACCCGGACTGAGGACGGCAATGACACGGACCGATGACGACAGCTGGGACCTTGCTTCCAGCGTGGGTGCCACCGCGACGATGGTCGCCGCGGGTCGCGCGATGGCGACCAACGACGCCCGGCCACTGATCAACGATCCGTACGCCGACCCGTTGGTGCGCGCGGTCGGACTGGATTTCTTCGTCAAGATGATCGACGGTGAACTCGATCTCTCGCTGCTCCCGAATTCATCGCCGGATCGGACGCAAGCGATCGCCGACGGAATGGGCGTGCGCACCAAGTACTTCGACGATTATCTGCTGGCCGCCGCCGACACCGGTGTCCGGCAAGTGGTGATCCTGGCTTCCGGTTTGGACGCCCGCGCATACCGGTTGGACTGGCCCGCGGGCACGGTGGTCTACGAGATCGACCAGCCGCAGGTGATCGAGTTCAAGACCCGTACCCTCGCCGACCTGGGCGCCGAGCCCACCGCGACGCGTCGCACCGTCGCCATCGACCTGCGCGGCGACTGGCCGGCCGCGTTACGGGACGCCGGTCTCGACACCGACGCGCCGACGGCCTGGCTGGCCGAAGGTCTGCTGATCTACCTGCCGCCAGAGGCCCAGGATCGGTTGTTCGACAACATCACCGCGTTGAGCGCACCGGGTAGCACCGTCGCCACCGAATACGTCCCGGGCATCGTTGATTTCGACGCCGACAAGGCGCGAGAGATGTTGGCCCCGTTCCGCCAGCACGGTGTCGACATCGACATGCCGTCGCTGATCTACGCTGGGCAGCGCAACCACGTCGTCGATTACCTGCGCGGTAAATCGTGGGATGTCGTCGACACGTCGCGATCCGAGCTGTTCACCGCAAACGACCGCGCCGTCCCCACACCGGAGAACGACGATCCGCTGGGCGACATCATCTACGTCAGCGCAACGTTCGCCGGCTAGAAGCGGGACTCCCCGAGCCACAGCACATTCGCTCCGGTCAGCGACCGCTCGGCCTGCTCGATGAGGCCGGCCACCGAGGCGGTGATCAACCCGCCCAACGCATCCGGCAGCGACGCCGCTGCGGGCTGCGACGAGGCACGCGGCCGTAGCAGCTCCCACAGCGACGAGCCCGGGTAGCCGACGAGGCGGACCTTGGCGTCTTCGTCCAGCCCGGCCAGCACCTTGGCCTTGCGCACCGCCGTCCGCAGGCCGCCGAGCTCGTCGACCAGGCCGTGCTCGAGCGCGTCGGCACCGGTCCAGACCCGGCCACGGGCCACCGCATCGACCGCTTCGACGCTGAGGTTGCGCCCCTCGGCGACCCGCTCGACGAAGTCGGTGTAAAACAGGTCGGCTTCGGCCTCGACCTGTGCCTGCTGCTCGGCCGTGAACGGCGCATTGATCGACCAGGCGTCGGCATTGGCGTTGGTACGCACCGCGTCTGAGCCCACACCCAGCCGGTCCTTCAGGTCACGGGCGATCAGCTTTCCGGTGATGACGCCGATCGAGCCGGTGATCGTGCCCGCATTGGCGACGATCGCGTCGGCGCACATCGAGACGTAGTAGCCGCCGGAGGCCGCGACCGCACCCATCGACGCCACCACCGGCTTACCGCGCTCACGAGCCTTCTTGACTTCCCGCCAGATGGTCTCCGACGCGGTGACCGAACCACCCGGCGAGTCGACCCGCAGCACGATCGCCGACACCGAATCGTCGTGCGCCGCCTCGCGCAGCGCCGCCGCAATGGTGTCGCCGCCCGCGTTCGACGAGCCGAGCGGAACCCGCGAGCCGCCGCGTCCACTGACGATCGGCCCGGCGACGGTGACGACGGCGATCGTCGACTTGGGCCCGCGCCCGGGCACCGATGGCCCGCCCGGACCGGTGGCCCGCGCGTATCGGCTGACGAACAGCCGCGGCGGGGCATCGTGGTCGTCGGCGTCGCTCGAGATGCCTTCGCTGCCAGCCAGTTCCGCGATCCGCGCGTAGGCCTCGTCGCGGAAGCCGACCCGGTCGATCAGTCCCGACTCGAGCGCGACGTCGCGCAGCAGCGGCGCGCGGTCGGCCAGGCCGTCGAGGCTGTCCTGGCTGATCGTGCGTGACTCCGCTATCGCCTGCCACACCTGGCCGCGAAGGCTTTCCAGCAGTCGCGTGTCGGCTTCTCGATGCGCGTCGGTGTAGCCGGCCTGGGTGAAAAGGTTTGCCGCGGACTTGTATTCGCCGCGCGCGACGAACTGCGCTTCGATGCCCGCTTTGTCGAGCGCGTCGCGCAGAAACAGCGCGTTGGTGGCAAACCCGATCAGCCCGACGGTGCCCGACGGCTGCATCCAGACTTCACCGAACGCTGACGCCAGGTAGTACGACAGGGTGCCCGGGTAGGTCTCGGACCAGGCCAGCGACGGCTTCTTCGCCGAGAATGCCGCGATGGCTTCCCGCAACTCCTGAACCGGTCCAGCCGCGGCGGCGGGGAGCTGGACCTGTGCGATCAGGCCCGCGACCCGAGGGTCCTCGGCGGCACGGTGCAGGGCGGCAACCGCCTCGCGCAACACCAGCGGACGTCCGCCGCCGGTGATCATTGCGAGCGGATCCAGGCCACTGGTCTCCGGCGGCGCCGCCCGCAGGTCGAGTTCGAGCACGCAGCCGTTGGGAACGCCGTGGTGGCGGGCGGTGTCCACCCGGCGGGCCAGCGCGCGGACGTCGTCGATGCCGGGCGGGTCGGGCAGGAAGGAGAACATGCGACGAGCCTACCGATGGCCCGCCGTACCGTGATGGGGTGCGATTCTCGATCTCGATTCCTCAGCTCGATACGACCGGTTTCGACGCGGCCGGCGTGCGCGACTATCTGGCCCGGGCCGAGGAGCTCGGCTTCGAAGCCGGCTGGGTGCTGGAGCAGATCATCGGCCCGGCGCCGTTGCTCGCGCCGCTGGAACTGCTGGCCTACGCGGCCGCCTGCACAACGCGCCTGCGCCTCGGCGTGGGCGTGCTGGTCTCGTCGCTGCACGATCCACTGCAGTTGGCGTCGTCGATCACCGCGGTGGACCGACTCAGCCACGGCAGACTCGACGTCGGGGTGGCACCGGGCGGTGGGGGCCGCCGGTTCGCCGCGTTCGGGGTGGACGACAAGACGTTCGTGGGCAGCTTCACCGAGGGGCTCGAGCTGATGAAGGCGGCATGGTCCGACAACCCGCGGGTGACGTTCGACGGCCGTTTTCGTCAGGTGGACGATCTACCGATTCAGCCCAAGCCCGTGCAGCGGCCGCATCCACCGATCTGGTTCGGCGGCCGGGCGCCGAAGGCACTGGCGCGCGCGGTGCGCCACGGCGACGCGTTTCTCGGTGCAGGTTCGTCGACCACCGCTGCATTCGCCGAGACGGTCGCAGTCCTGCGAGGCGAATTGACCACGCAGGAACGGGATTCCGCGGAGTTTCCGATCGGGAAGCGGGTCTATCTGATGATCGACGATGACCCGGCTCAGGCGCGCAAGCGGGTGCTCGACGGGCTGCACCGCATTTACGGCGGGATGTCCGGGATCGACGACGTCCCGGTGGCCGGCACCGCCGACGACGTGGTGTCCGGTCTGCGTGCGGTGATCGAGGCCGGCGCTGAGACGATCCTGCTCAACCCGGTCGGTGGCACTGTCGCCGAGGACCGCGAACAGATGGAACGTCTTGCGGCAGAGGTCATTCCGCGGCTGAACTGAGTCACCCCGGCCTCATCCGCGCTCTGCAGGGGCGGCTCGCTTGTGCCGTGCTGTGCCACCGGCAACGAATTCGAAGCGGTGTCACTCAACTGACTTTGCCGCGGTGACTTCTGGTGTATAACCGCCTCATGGTGCTCAAGGTCGCGGTGTCGCCGGACCTGATCGGCGGCGACGTCGAGGACGGCTACGGCAAGGTCGCCGATGCATTCCGGGCCAACTTCGCGGCCGGCCGCGAGGTCGGCGCCGCCGTCGCGGTGTATCGCGACGGCATCAAAGTGGTCGATATGTGGGGTGGCTATCGCAACGGGTTGACCAAGACGCCGTGGCAGCGAGACACCATGGTCAATATGTTCTCGACCACCAAAGGTGTTGCCGCCCTTGCCCTTGCGCTCGCCGTGTCGCGAGGGCTGTTCGGCTACGACGACAAGGTCGCGGACCACTGGCCGGAGTTCGCCCAGGCGGGCAAGGCCGAGGTGACCGTGCGCCAACTGCTGGGCCACCAAGCCGGACTGTGCGTGCTGAAACCAGCGCCGACCGTGCACGATGTCGCCGACCCGCCCCGGCTGTCGGAGCTGCTCGCAGCCCAGAAACCGGTGTGGCGGCCGGGCACCCGGCACGGCTATCACGCGATCACGCTGGGCTGGTACGAATCCGAGCTCATCCGCCGCACCGACCCGGCCGGCCGTACCCTGGGCCGCTTCTTCGCCGACGAGGTCGCCGGCCCGCTCGGGCTGGATCTCCACATCGGACTTCCGGATTCCGTGTCGCGCGATCGGGTGGCGCATCTGCACAACTGGCGTCGCGCCGAGTCTCTGCTGCACCTGCACACGCTGCCGGCTCCACTGGTGGCCGCATCGTTCAACCCGGCCGGTCTGCTCGCCCGCGCCGGGTCTCTTCCGCGCGGCGTCGTACCGTGGGACGGCGACTACAACCGAGATGACGTGCGCGCCATCGAGATCCCGTCGGCCAATGGAATCGGGACCGCGAGGGCCGTCGCCAAGCTCTACAGCGCGGCCACGGTCGGCGACCGGGCGCTGGGCCTCGAGCCGAACGTGCTCGACGAACTCATGGCCCAGCCCGCCACGCCGAGCCGCGGGTTGCGCGACAAGGTGCTGCGGGTCAATGTGTTGTATTCACTGGGACTGTCGAAACCGGCCCCGCTGTGCGAGTTCGGATCAAGCGACAAAGCTTTCGGCACACCAGGTTACGGCGGCTCGTTCGGGTTCGCCGATCCCGATACCGGGATCGGGTTCGGCTACGTGATGAACCGGCTCGGCTTCCACCTCACCAGCGATCCGCGCGAACTCGCGCTGCGCCAAGCGTTGTTCCGCGACGTGCTGGGCGCACGACCGCAGAAGTAGCGAGGGCGTCTAGAGCTCGGTCGCCGAGCCGCCCGCCGCGCTGATCTTCTCGCGCGCGCTGCCGCTGAACTTGTGCGCGGTGACGTCCACCTTCACGGCCAGCTTGCCGTCGCCGAGAACCTTGACGAGGGTGTTCTTGCGAACCGCACCCTTGGCGACCAACTCGTTCAGACCGACCGAACCGCCTTCGGGGAACAGACGATTGAGGTCGCCGACGTTGACGACTTCGTACTCGGTGCGGAACCGGTTGCGGAACCCCTTCAGCTTGGGCAGCCGCATGTGGATCGGCATCTGCCCACCTTCGAAGGTGGCCGGCACGTTCTTGCGAGCCTTCGTACCCTTGGTTCCGCGGCCGGCGGTCTTACCCTTGGAGCCCTCACCGCGGCCGACCCGGGTGCGCTTGGTCTTCGACCCGGGCGCTGGGTGCAGGTCGTGCAATTTGATGGTCACTTGCTACCTCCCTCAGCCGGCTCGACCTCGATGAGGTGATGGACGGCCTTGATCAGCCCGCGGGTCTGCGCGTCGTCGTCGCGGATAACGGACTGCCGGATCTTCCGAAGGCCCAGGGTGCGAAGGCTTTCCCGCTGCTTCCAGCGGGCGCCGATCACGCCGCGGACCTGAGTGATCTTCAGCTGCGTCGGTTGTGCTGATTTCGCTGCCATGATTATGCGCTTCCTTCACGAGCGGAACTGGCGGCCAGCGCATCACTTTCGCGGCGGGCGCGCAGCATGCCGGCCGGAGCGACGTCTTCCAGCGGAAGTCCACGTCGGGCGGCGACCTCTTCGGGCCGCTGCAGCATCTTGAGCGCGGCAACGGTCGCATGCACGACGTTGATCGCGTTGTCGCTACCCAGCGATTTGGACAGAATGTCGTGGACGCCGGCACATTCCAGCACCGCGCGCACCGCACCACCGGCGATCACACCGGTACCGGGGCTGGCCGGGCGCAGCAGCACCACGCCGGCGGCCGCCTCACCCTGTACCGGGTGGACGATGGTTCCACCGATCATCGGCACCCGGAAGAATCCCTTGCGGGCTTCTTCGACGCCCTTGGCGATCGCGGCGGGTACTTCCTTGGCCTTGCCGTAGCCGACACCGACCATGCCGTTTCCGTCGCCAACGATGACCAGCGCGGTGAAGCTGAAGCGCCGACCACCCTTGACCACCTTGGAGACTCGGTTGATCGTGACAACCCGCTCCAGGTAATTGCTCTTGTCGCCGTCACGGTCACGACCACCGCGGCCGCCACCGTCCCGGCGGCCCCGGTTGTCACGCGAGTCGCGACGGTCGTCGCGGCCCTCGTTCGTGGGGCCGGCCGTTCCAGCCGGTTGCTCCGCCATTATGCGGTCCTTCCGCTCAGGTTTGATTCCGCAAGGTTGTTGCTTGCCATCAGAATTCCAATCCACCTTCACGGGCGGCGTCGGCCAGAGCCGCGATCCGTCCGCCGTAGGTGTAGCCACCACGGTCGAACACCACGGTGTTGATACCGGCGGCCTTGGCCCGCTCGGCGATCAACTGGCCGACCCGCACGCTGTGGGCCTTCTTGTCGCCGTCGACGCCGCGCACGTCCGCCTCGATCGAGGAGGCGGCGGCCACGGTGGTGCCGGTGAGGTCGTCGACCAGTTGCACGTGGATGTGCCGCGACGAACGGTGCACCACCAGGCGCGGACGCTCCGCGGTGCCCGAGATCTTCTTACGCAGCCGCGCGTGACGACGCAGCCGCTGCTTGCGCCGCACGGCAGACACGCTCTGCCCGGGCGCCTTCTGCGCGGTACCAACTTGTGTTTGCGCCATGACTACTTACCTGTCTTTCCGACCTTGCGGCGGATCTGCTCACCTTCGTATCGGATGCCCTTGCCTTTATAGGGATCGTTCTTGCGAAGACGGCGGATGTTGGCCGCGATCTGGCCGACCTTTTGCTTGTCGATACCCGTGATCGAGAACTTGGTGGGCGTCTCGACCGCGAAGGTCACGCCCTCGGGAGCCGTGATCAGCACCGGGTGGCTGTAGCCAAGGGCGAACTCGAGGTTGCTGCCCTTGGCCTGCACGCGGTAGCCGACGCCGAAGATCTCCATCTTGATGGTGTAGCCCTGCGTCACACCGACGACCAGATTGGACACCAGGGTGCGGGACAGCCCGTGCAACGAACGGTTGTGCCGGTCGTCGTCCGGACGGGCGACCACGATGGCGCCATCGTCGTTGCGCGCCACGGTGATCGGCTCGGAGACCTTCAGATCGAGGGTGCCCTTGGGCCCCTTGACCGAGACCTGCTGGCCGTCGATGGAAACCTCGACCCCGGACGGGATCAAGATCGGTTGCTTACCAATACGCGACATGTGTCAGTCCCCTCTCACCACACGAATGCGAGGACTTCGCCGCCCACGCCCTGTCTGGCAGCCTGACGGTCAGTGAGCAGACCCGAGGACGTCGAGATGATCGCCACGCCCAGGCCGCCGAGTACCCGCGGCAGATTGGTCGACTTGGCGTACACCCGCAGACCCGGCTTGGACACCCGGCGCAGGCCGGCGATGCTGCGTTCCCGGCTCGGCCCGTACTTGAGCTGAACCTTGAGCGCCTTGCCCACTCGCGCGTCCTCGGTTTGGTAGTCGGTGATGTAGCCCTCGCGCTTGAGGATCTCGGCGATGTTCGCCTTGAGCTTCGAGTGCGGCAGGGTCACCTCGTCGTGGTACGCCGAGTTGGCGTTGCGCAGACGCGTCAAGAAGTCTGCGATGGGGTCAGTCATCGTCATTGTTGGTTCTCCCGCCCCGTCACCAACTGCTCTTCGCCACACCGGGCAGCTCGCCCGCGTGCGCCATCTCACGCAGGCAGATCCTGCACAACCCGAACTTGCGGAAGACAGCGTGCGGACGGCCGCATTTGTTGCAGCGGGTGTACGCGCGAACCGCGAACTTCGGCTTGCGCTGGCTCTTGTTGATCAGTGCTTTCTTCGCCATTGCTCAGTTCTCCTTGAACGGGAAGCCGAGGGCGCGCAGCAGCGCCCGGCCTTCGTCGTCGTTGGTCGCCGATGTGACGACTGTGATGTCCATGCCCCGGGGGCGGTCGATGTTGTCGACGTCGATCTCGTGGAACACCGACTGCTCGGTCAGCCCGAAGGTGTAGTTACCCCGGCCGTCGAACTGCTTGGCTCCCAGACCACGGAAGTCACGGATACGCGGCAGCGAGATCGAGATCAGGCGGTCCAGGAACTCCCACATCCGGTCGCCGCGCAGCGTGACGCGCGCACCGATCGGCATGCCCTCGCGGAGCTTGAACTGCGCGATCGACTTGGTGGCCTTGCGGATTTCCGGCTTCTGGCCGGTGATCAGCGCCAGGTCGTTGACCGCGCCGTTGATCAGCTTGGCGTCGCGGGCGGCGTCTCCCACGCCCATGTTCACCACGACCTTGACCACGCCCGGGATCTGCATCACGTTGGCGTAGCCGAATTCTTTGTTCAGCGCCTCACGGATCTCTTCGCGGTAGCGCGTCTTGAGCCGGGGCTGAACCTTCTGCTGCTCGGTGGTCGTCATGCCGTGATGTCCTTGCCGTTGCGCTTGGAGATGCGAACCCGCTTACCGGACTCCTCGTCGACCCGGTAACCGATCCGGGTGGGGCTGCCGTCGGAGTCGACCACCATCACGTTGGACACGTGGATGGGGGCTTCCTGGGTGACGATGCCGCCGGACTGTGCGCCGCGCTCGTTGGTCGAGACCGCGGTGTGCTTCTTGATCCGGTTGACGCCTTGCACCAGCACCTTGTTGCGGGTCGGGAAAGCTTGGATCACTTTGCCTTTGGCGCCTTTGTCCTTACCCGAGATGACGAGGACGGTGTCGCCCTTGTGCACCTTCATCTACAGCACCTCCGGGGCCAGCGAGACGATCTTCATGAAGCGCTTCTCACGCAGCTCGCGGCCGACCGGGCCGAAGATGCGGGTTCCACGCGGGTCGTTGTCGGGCTTGATGATGACGGCCGCGTTCTCGTCGAACTTGATGTAGCTGCCGTCCGGGCGGCGACGCTCCTTGACGGTGCGTACGACGACCGCCTTGACCACATCACCACGCTTGACGTTGCCGCCGGGGATGGCGTCTTTCACCGTCGCGACGATGACGTCGCCGATGCCGGCGTAACGCCGCGACGAGCCGCCGAGAACGCGGATGCACAAGATCTCCTTGGCACCCGTGTTGTCGGCCACCTTCAGCCGCGATTCCTGCTGAATCACTCGATCTCCTGCCCTGGTTCACGTATGCACGCCCACGCGTGACCGGGCCGGAGGACACCCGAAAGCAGCATCCACCAGACCTGTCTTGCATGGTCTTTGTCGTCGAAAGGCACGCAGGGCTGACGGTAAAACTCGAGATGCCAGCCGAGGTCTGCCCACGGCAACCCCTAGAGTCTAGGGGAAGTCCTACCGAGAGCCAAATTCCTGGTCAACCGCGGTGAGCGGCGGCCCGCGGGCGTCGTGACCCGCGTTTTCAGTCGCCCTGGCGGATGTAGGAGTAGATGTAGAGCGCCATCGCGGTGGCCAGTGCGAGCAACACCCATTGCACCAGCGCCTGGTCGATCATCGAGCCCGGCGGCGGCGCACCGGGGAGGATGTTGCGCAGCGGAACGATCGCGAAGAGGTTGGCCGCGTACCACGTGGCGAACGGCGGCACGAACTTTCGCCGGCCCATCGCCATCGGAATGGCCACCACCAACGCCAGGGTCGGCAGGCTGATCAAGACCAGGATGATGCCCAGGTCGAAGATCAGGGGTCCCTTGGCCCGGTGCAGGGTGACCACCACGTTGCTGGTGTTGTGGTTACCGGTCTCACTGGAGTCGCTGTTGCGCCGGACGGTGGCATCCCAGCCGTCCATCGATCCGGTGACCTGGACGTGAGCGGGTAGCCGCTTGCGCTGCGCACCGTTGCCGACGAACACGTCCGCGGAGATCGGCTCGGTGCGGTAGGAGTCGAAGGGCCAGTTACCCGGATCACCGTGCGCCTGGATCGTCGTGCTGACCTGGGCCGGCGCCTTCCCCTTCGGAAACTGCAAGTCGCCGAGGTCGTTGGGCGGGTACAGCCGGACCGCGATGTCGGTGTTCAACTCGTCGAAGCGCTTGTCCTCGAGCGACTCGCCCGGATAGATGAGCACGTTGACGGTGAGCCGGTTCGTCGTGGACTTGAGCTCTTCGAGCCGGATCTGCACGACGGTTTCGTCGGCTCCGGCCTGGCTCAGGTCCAGCGGCGGGAGCGGGCCCTCGGACTTCTGCAGCAAGTGGACACCGAACAGCGAAAGGCCGTAGGCGGCGACCACCGCCATCATGATGGCCACCCCGATCACGATTCGCGGCCGCTGCCGGTCCTGCGGCGTCGGTGGCGCCGAGATCGAGGACGGGGTCTGGACGGTCATCGCCGGCCGCCGTTCGGTGAATTCGGGGCCACGCGCCGCACGCGGACGGGCCCGGGGCGGTGGACGTCAGCCGGTCGGGGCAACACGGTCGTCAGGTTAGCGAACCACGATGCCCGAAGCGCGCCGAAAGTGGGATCGTGCACAGGGTGCCCGACGCTCGTCACCCGTTGTCCACCCGGCAGTCACTCGGAGTTCAGGAATACAAACAGAAAACATGAATTCGCCCATGGGGCGGGACAGTTCGGCTGTCGAGCGGTTAATCTAACGGCGGTTCACGGGGTCGAATCGTGCGCCGAAAATCTCAACAATGGGTCGATGCTCGGGGTGAGGCAACCAAGATGAAGCGCAACCGAATGGCCGCTGCCGTTAGTTTGCTGGCGGCGGGTGCCACGGTGCTGTCGGGGTGCGAGGTCCCGCACACCAGCATGGCGTATGCAAGCGAGGTCGTGACCTGTGGCGGCAAGTCGACGATCTCGGCCAGCGGGTCCACCGCGCAGACCAACGCGATGAAGCGGTTCGTCGAGGCCTACAGCAAGTCCTGCCCCGGGCACGGCTTGAACTACACGGCCAATGGCTCCGGCGCCGGGATCGCCGACTTCCTTTCCGGCAAGAGCGATTTCGCGGGTTCGGACACCCCGCTGAGTGAGGACCAGTACGACGCCGCCAAGCAGCGTTGCGGCGGGGCCGAGGCGTGGAACCTCCCGGTGGTCTTCGGCCCGCTGGCCGTCACCTACAACCTCCCGGTCGATTTCCTGGTGCTCGACGCGCAGACGCTGGCCGGCATCTTCAACGGCAGCATCACCCGCTGGGACGACCCGCAGATCACCTCGCTCAACGCGTCCATGCCGCCTGAGGAGATTCACGTCGTGCACCGCAGCGACAACTCCGGCAGCACTGCCAACTTCCAGGCCTACCTGCAAGCCGCGGCGGGCGGCGTCTGGAAACAAGGCACCGGCAAAGCGTTCAAGGGCGGGGTCGGGACCGGTGCCAAAGGCAACGACGGAACCTCCGCGATGGTGAAGAACACCGAAGGCGCGATCACCTACAACGAGTTGTCGTTCGCGATGGACGAGGGCCTGTTCGCGGCCGAGATCAAGACGCCGGCCAGTCGCAAGACCCGACGGCCGGTACGGATCGGCACCGATTCGGTCGGCAAGACCATCGCCGGCGCCAAGGTCATCGGCAAGGGCAACAACCTGGTGCTCGATCTCTCGTCGTTCTACAACCCCAGCCAGGACGACGTCTATCCGATCGTGATGGCGACATACGAGATCGTCTGCTCGAAGTACCCCGATCCGCAGACCGGTATCGCGGTCAAAGCCGCCCTGCAGGCTACGCTCGGGCCCGGTCAGATCGACCTGGACAAGCACGGTTACATCCCGCTGCCACCCGAATTCCAGTCGAAAGTGATGGCCGCGGCCAACGCCATGAGCTGACCGGCCGGCTAGGGCAGATCGCCCGCGCAGCGGAATCCGATGTGGGTGGTCGCGGTGTCCTGCGACTGCGGCGAGCGTGCCGCGGGCCGATAGCGGTGGCAGTACTCCGGGGCGCACAGGTGTGAACCGCCCTTGAGTGTCTGCGTGACTGTCGGGTCGGCGGGTCCAGTTGGGGCACAACAGCTCTTGGGCGGCTGGTCGAGCCGATGGTGGGCGGAGAACTCGGTGGTCGTCCACTCCCAGACATTGCCGATCATGTCGAACAATCCGAACCCGTTGGGCGGGAATGCCGCCACCGGAGACGTGCCGGACCATCCGTCGTTGCGATAGGGAAAGCTGCCCTGCCAGGTGTTGGCCATCGGCGTACCGTGCGGCTTCTCCTGCTCACCCCAGGCATAGGTGGTGACGGCTCCCCCGTGCGCGGCGTATTCCCACTCGGCTTCGGTCGGCAGCCGGCGGCCGGCCCAGCGCGCGTACGCGGCCGCATCGGGATAGGCCACCTGCACCACCGGGTGATCGGCACGATCGTCGACATCGCTGTCCGGGCCGAACGGACGGCGCCAGCTGGCACCCGGCACCCAGATCCACCACTGCCGCCAGTCCCGGAGGTCGACCGGACCGGGTGTGGGCTGGAAAACCATTGCGCCGGGCTGGAGTTCGGCCGGATCCGCTCCCGGGTAGAGGCTGGGGTCGATGGGTTGCTCGGCCACCGTGACATAGCTTGTCGCGCCCACGAATTCGGCGAACTGTGCGTTGGTCACCGGGTGCCGCTCGATGGCGAAGGCGTCGACCGCCACGGTGTGGATCGGCGCTTCCTCGGGGTAGAAGCTGGTCGAGCCCATCCGGAACGAGCCGGGTGGCAGTGCGACGAGCTCGGTCGGCATGAGTTCAGGGTATGACGACCGCGAAGTCCTGGGTGAGGGTGGTTTTCGCGGCGCCGAACCCCGGGGTGTCGAGCGGGCCCTCGACGTGGACGGCGACCAGGTAGTCGGCGGTGTTGGTCCAGATGTGGGTGAGCCGGTCGCCGAACTCCACGGTGCCCGACGGCTCCACGAACGTCCCGACCAGCTTTTGACTGCTGAACCCGCAGAATTTGGCCCCGAGGGTCTGCACCTGGAAGTCGGACTTCGAATGCGCCAACGTGGCCGCGTAGTCGGAAAAAGCCCGGGCCGGATCGAGTTTCGTCGCGACGATGGTCACCGTTGCGGTCATCCCGTCGGGACCGCTGAGTGACAGTGCCAGGTCCCGCTGACCCGGTTCGCTGGTCCACCCGTCGGGAACGGTGACGGTGATCCGCGGTGCGGCCGAATCGTCGACCTGCGCCACGGTGCCGATGCCGTCCCCACCCGGCGCCGGGAAGCAGACGAACGCGTTGGGCGGGACCGGCTGCCGCAGCGTCGTCTCGATCCCCGGCGCGGGCCTGCCCTGGTGAGTCGGTGGCTGACGAGACTGCGGTACCACCGACCCGCCTGTCCAGGTGGCCGCGCCGCCGGTGTTCCGGACGCAGCCCGGCAGCGCGGCGATCGCCAGCAGACCCGCGGCGCCCAGTGCGGCCCAGCGGGCGCGGGACGGCGTCTCAGTCACGCGAAAAGGCTAGCGCCAATTCCTTTTCCACGTCTTGGTATGGCCGACCGGAGACATCGACGGTGACCTGTGCGATGGTGCCGCCGCTGAACGCGAACGGCGCTGTGTAGCGGCTGGACACCGCCGAGCCGCCGTTGCGCCCGACCGTGATGCCGGCACCGGCCAGACCGAACGTGCCGGGATGCGACTGGACGTCGGCCAGCGTGCCCACCGTCTCGTCGTCGACGAACAGCGTGATGTCGCCGAGCGGCGTGTGGCTGTTCTGCACGGTGCCGGTGCGTGCGTAGCGAACGCCGAACAGGTGCCGGCCCAGCGGCACCGCGCCCGACGACGCGACCTCCTGTTGGCGCTCGCCGAGGAAGTTGTAGACGTAGTGCAGCCGCCCGTCCTGGATGAAGAGCACGTGACCACCATGACCGCCGCCGTGCTTGAACAGCACGCCTTCAGCCCCGGCGGTGTCGACGGTGACGTCGGCCAGCACCGCGAAGGAGCGCCCGCGAATCTCGACCGCGGCGCCGGTGGCCACCTCTGCGCAATCGGGGTAGTAGACGTAGCTGTCGCGGTCACCACTCAACGTCGGGCGGGAGCGCATCAGCGTCTCCATGATGTTGAGATCCGACAACGGCAGCCCGTTGTACTTGGCCGCCTCCGAAAACCACAGCGCCTTCAGCTCTTCCAGTTTGTCGGGATGCTCGGCGGCGAGGTCGTGAACCTGGCTGCGGTCGGCCTCGATGTGGAACAGTTCCCAGCGGTCAGCGTCGAAGTGTCCCCAGCCTGCCGGGGTGGCGGCGTGCACGGTGTTGGCGAACCAGCCGTCGTGCCAGATTCCGCGAGTGCCCAGCATCGTGTAGAACTGGGTTTCCTTACCGGTGTCGGCGGACGAATCGATTAGCGCCGCTTTGAAACTCACACCGTCCAGCGGCCTCTGCGGAATGCCTTTGACGCTGTCCGGCGGCTGGATGTTCAACAGGTCGTAGACCGTCGGGGTGATGTCGGAGACGTTGACGTAATTGTCCCTGACCTCGCCGTGTGCGGCAATCCCGTTGGGCCAGCTGACGATTGCGGTATCGGCGATGCCGCCTTCATGGGAGGCGTACCTCTTGTAGAGCTTGTACGGGGTGTTGAAGGCCATCGCCCACCCGATCGGGTAATGGTTGTAGGTCTGCGGCCCGCCCAGCTGATCGAACAGCTTGAGACTCTCCTCGACGGTGTCGATGTAGCCGTTGAAGAACTTGCCCTCGTTCACCGAACCGTTGGGACCGCCCTCACCGCTGGCGCCGTTGTCGGAGATCACCACGATCAGCGTGTTGTCCAGCTGACCCGACTCCTCGAGATAGTCCAGGATTCGGCCGATCTGGGCGTCCGTGTAGCTCAGAAAACCTGCGAACACCTCCGCCATGCGGCTGAACAGGCGCTTCTCTTCGTCATCCAGCGACTCCCACGGCCGGACCGTGTCCTGCAGCGGCCACGGCTGGCCGTCGGGCCCCGTCACGTCGAGATAGGGGTTGACCGGCGACAGCTCGGTGTCCGGCGGCACGATGCCCAGCGATTTCTGCCGCTCCAGCACGATCTCGCGATAGCGTTCGTAGCCCATGTCGAACTTGCCGGCGTAGCGGTCGGCCCATTCCCTGAAGACGTGATGCGGCGCGTGGCCGGCGCCCGGGCATACGTAGCTGAACCACGGCTTGTCCGGGGCGATCACCTTCGCATCGCGAATGAATTCAATTGTCTTGTCCGCGAGGTCTTTCGACAGGTGATAGCCCTCTTCCGGAGTAGCGGGCGGGTTCACCGGGTGGTTGTCGTAGACCAGGTCCGGGTACCACTGGTCGGTCTCGCCGCCCATGAACCCGTAGAAGCGCTCGAAGCCGCGCGAGGTCGGCCAGTGTCGCTTGGTCGAGGCCAGGTTGGACTCCTCGAGCGGGGTCAGATGCCACTTGCCGATGCAGTAGGTGTTGTAGCCCTGCTCAGTCAAAACCTCGGACAGCAAAGCGGTTTCGAAGGGGATCCGGCCGTTGGAATTGGGGAAGCCCTCGGTGAACTCCTCGATCATCGCCATGCCGACGGTGGTGGCGTTGCGACCGGTCAGCAGTGCGGCACGGGTCGGCGAACACAGCGCGGTGGTGTGAAACTGTGACAGCCGCACGCCGCGCTCGGCGATCCTGGTCATGGCGGGCATCTCCACCAGTCCACCGAAACAGTCCCAGGTCGCGATGCCGGTGTCGTCCCACACCAGATACAGGACGTTGGGCGCGCCCTCCGGCGCGGTCGGCGCGGCGTACGGGCCCCAATCCGGCTCCGAGTCACGGATATCCAGTTCGATCTTGCCGGTGAACTCGGTAGCCATCGCTGGCCTCACTCTCGTAGTGGACCCCCGGGACTACCGATGCAGACTACACCGCTGCTAGCCGTTCTGACCCTCGTCCGGCGTCCAGGTATGCGGCAACATCGGCAGCCTGGGTCCAGGGCCGAAGTCGTCGCCGTCCAGCGTCGCCAGTCCCGCCGCCTGCTCGGTGGACTTTGTCACCGTGCCGGCGAAACCGAGCGAACCTGCGCCGCTGTCCGATGCGGCAGTAGAGGCGGGCGGCGGGTTGTCCCATTCCGGGTCGACCTCGTAATCCATTGTGGCATGGGCATAGTCATGCTTGTGCGCCTGCTGCGTCCGTTTCCGTCGTGACCGTCGACGGGCGGCTTCGGCGGCGGCCACCCCAGCCGACTCGGCGGGTGCCTTCGCTCGCGCACTGGCGGCGGCGCCGGCCTTGGCCCCGGAATCGAAGTTGATCGGCGGTCCACCGCCGGCGAAGAACGCGTACGGCAATGCCAACCCGTGGGCGGCGGCGGGCGGCGGAGGGGGTGACGCCGGTGCCGAGCCGCCGGCAGCGCTTGGTGCGGGTGCGGCTGGGGCCGATGGCGCCGGCGCCGTGGGTACGACGGTTGCGGCGGCCAGCGGGGTCGACGCGATCACCGGTGCGATCGGTAGCGCGATCGGCGGGACCGGCGGAAGGAAGGGCTGAAAGAGCGAGGGATCGATCAGGCCCACCACAGCGGCCACGGATGCCACCGCTGCCGCGGCGGCCGCGGGCAGTGCAGTAAGGGTGGAGCTGGCCGCAACGGCGGCGGCGACCACGGGATGCGCCACCAGGAACGCGATGATGTTGGCCGGCGTCAGGCTCGCCAGTGCCGCCTGAGGATTGGTGGCCAGCAACTGGGCGAAGGTCTCGAGCTCTTGAACGAGGGTGACCGTGTTCTTCACCCAGTAGAGCTGTGTCAGCGGGTTGGTGTACGCCGAGTAGGGCAGCCCGTTCAGGGTGCCACTGGCCGGATCCCAGGTGATACCACGCGCCTGCAGGAACTGGACGATGAGTTGATCCAACGGCGTGACGGTGGAATCGGCCGGTGCCGCTGTCGAGCTGGTTTGACTGTCCCCCTTGAGGATTGGCGGCGCAGGCTCGGTCACCGGCGTCGCCGCGACGGCTGATCCGGCGACCGCTTGGTAAGTGCCCATGGTGGCGGCGGCCTGCACCCACATGCGTGCGTAGTCCGCCTCGTTCAGCGCGATCGGGATGGTGTTGATCCCGAAGAAGTTGGTCGCCACCAGCGCGCCGTGCACCACGTGGTTGGTGGCCAGCTCCGGCAGGGTCGGCATGGCGGCCAGTGCGGCGGTGTGGGCCGCGGCCAGCGTCTCGTGCTGAGCGGCGGCGGCGGCACTGTTCGCGCCGGCTTGGTTCAGCCAGGCCAGGAAGGGCGCGTTCGCGGCGACGAACGACTCCGCGCTCGGCCCCTGCCACGCACCGGCCTGCACCTCGGCGAGCAGTTCGGTGAGTTCGTCTGCCACATCGGTGTATTCGGTGCTCAGAGAAGTCCAGGCGCCGGCCGCCTGCAGTAGCGGGCCGGCCCCCGGACCGCTGCTCAACAGCGTCGAGTGCACCTCCGGTGGTGCCGCGATCCAGATCGGCGCGGTCATCGTCAGCCCACCGGGGAGAGGTATGCCGAGGACCCCGCCGCGTCGCCCGCGGCATAGCTGGTACCCGACTCCCCTACACCGACCCCCGCGCGACCGAGTTCTTCGGCACCCTGGGCGGCGACCGCCGCGTGCAGTCCACCGCGGGCACTGAACTCCGCGGCGCTCTGCAGCGACACCGGATCTGCGGCAGGCGGCACGACGGCGGTGATCAGCGGCGCGGCAGCGGCGTGGGCGGACGCCAGGCGGGCCGTCAAGGCCTCTACCCCGGAACAAGCGGCGGCCAAGCCTTCGGGAACGACGCGCAAAGTCATAACTGCCACTCCTTCGATGGGTTGGTCGGGGCTGACATGGGGAGCATTGGAAATCTATCCAATTGAGGTCCGGCTGCCTGATGTCGAGAGCCACCGCGATTGTGTCCCGCCGCGCGTTGTACCAAGCGCGCTTTCACCAGCTCGAAATCCAAATATGTTCACTTGCATGGCTATTCGGTGTTTTTTCTGGCAAATGTACTGATCAGGGCGCTGCTGTCTACACTGCTTTGAATCACGGTGGTTTTGACATCGCCACCGCGTCAACGTGTTTCAAATATTGAAGTATCTGCGTGCACTCGGCTTTCGCGGCGCCCACTGTGCCGCCCAGCAGCACCGCACCGCCGCCGAGTTTTGGCTCATGATGATTCGAGCCGAATCGGTGCCGAATCGGTGCCATAAGAGACTTGCCGGGTAGTCGGCACTCGGGGGCTTCGTAGCGTCAAATAGATTGGCCGACAATGTATTTGAGCCTGCCGATCTCGACGTTTCGATGGACGACCGCTGGCGCGGCCGGGGACGGAAGGCCGGGGCTCCAGACGCGTCCGACGACGCCCGAGACCGCCCGGAGCTGACGCCACCGATCCGCCAGGCCGTAGAGTCCTAGATAGTCAGCTAAGCCGAGCTAACTAGCTGCCTGCGTCGCCGCACGCTCGATGCCGATCGGCACTGGCGATGCGGCCCTCGACACTTGGAGCGTCATGGACAACCGGTACTTCCCGCTGGTCGTCGTGCCCGTCATGCTGGCCCTCGGGCTGACGCTGACGGTCGCCGACTTCCGCCGCGCAGCCTCATTACGCCGCCCGCTGGGTGTGGCCCTGCTGTGCCAAGCCCTGGTGTTGCCCGGGTTCTGCCTGCTGATCGCCGAGGCGTTTCACCTGCAACCGAAGTTGGCGGTCGGACTCCTGTTGATGTCCGCGGCGCCGGGCGGCCTGATGGCGAACATCATGAGCCACCTGGTCAACGGAGATCTGGCGGTCAACCTGACTCTCACCGCGATCAACGCGGTCCTGTCGGTTGTCACCCTGCCCGCGACAGTGGCGTTTTCGATGTTCTGGTTCCTGGACGAGGGCCGATTCATCCCGCTGCAGGCGGACAAATTCCTGGGGGTGTTCGGGCTGATCCTGATACCGACGGCGATCGGCGTCGCCGTCCGTCACCGGTATCCGGCGCTGGCGGAACGGCTGAAAAAGCCGGTGCGGATCGCGGCCGCGGTTCTGCTGGTGGCGGTCAGTCTCGGGGCCATTGCCGGCGGCAAGACGACGATATGGACCAACCTCGGCCCCCTGGTCGGAGCCGTCGTCACGTTCTGCGTGGTCAGCCTGACTGTCGGCTACCTGGCACCACGTCGACTGAACTTGGCGCCGCCACAGTCCGTCGCCGTCAGCCTGGAGATCGGGTTGCACAACGCCATGCTGGCGATGGGCATCGCTTTGAGTCCGCAACTGCTCAACAGCGTCGAAATTGCCACGCCCGCAGCTGTTTACGGATCGATCGCGCCGCTGATCGCGCTGGCGTTCGTCTTCACGATTCGCCGGCTCGACCCCGCCTACCGGAAGGCTCCGGCTCCCGCGACCGTCTAGTCGGCCGCGGGGCGGATGACTACTTGGCCTTCTCCAGGATCTCGACGAGCCGCCAGCGCTTGGTGGCCGACGTCGGGCGGGTCTCCATCAGCGAGACGCGGTCGCCGATGCCGGCATCGCCGTGCTCGTCGTGCGCCTTGACCTTCTTGGTGGTCCGGATGATCTTGCCGTACAGCGGGTGACGCATACGGTCCTCGAGCTCGACCACGATGGTCTTCTGCATCTTGTCGCTGACCACATAGCCGATGCGCGTCTTACGACGACCACGCGGCTTGGGCGTGGCCGGAGTGCGCTTGGGCCCCTTGGCGCCAGCGTCTTTGTCCGCCGTCTTCGCGGGGGCGGCTTTGCTCGCCTCAGCCATTACGACTCACCACCTTCTGCACCGAGCGGCCCGGAAGCCAGGCCGAGTTCACGTTCACGAAGCACGGTGTAGATCCGTGCGATTTCCTGGCGGACCGTGCGGAGCCGGCGGTTGTTCGCGAGCTGGCCGGTCGCCATCTGGAAGCGCAGGTTGAACAATTCTTCTTTGAATTCGCGCAACTTCTCGACGAGCTCCTCGTCGTTGAGCTCGCGCAGTTCGCCCGGCGAAGTTCCCACTGCCATCAGAACTGATCCTCTCGGGTGACAATGCGTGCCTTGATCGGCAGCTTATGGATCGCGCGGGTCAGTGCTTCCCGGGCGGTCTGTTCGTTGGGGTAGCTCAGCTCGAAGAGCACGCGACCCGGCTTGACGTTGGCGATCCACCACTCCGGCGAACCCTTACCCGAACCCATGCGGGTCTCGGCGGGCTTCTTGGTCAGCGGACGGTCCGGGAAGATGTTGATCCACACCTTGCCGCCACGCTTGATGTGCCGGTTGATCGCGATACGCGCGGACTCGATCTGGCGGTTGGTGATGTAGGCGTGCTCCAGTGCCTGGATGCCGTAGTCACCGAAGCTGACCGACGTTCCGCCGCTGGCGATCCCGCGCTGACGCGGGTGGTGCTGCTTGCGGTGCTTGACTCTGCGGGGAATCAACATGATTAGCTCTCCGTACTCTGCGCCTCGGCGGCGGGCGCCTCGGCGGTGGGCGCCGCTGCCGGTGCGGCAGAAGCCTCCTCGGCGCTCGACGCGGCGCGGCCGGCCTCGGTGCTGGTCGCCGTCGTACCCGCGGATCCGCTACGACGCGGGCGGGTGCCCGACGGACGCTCACGACGCGGACGTTCGGCGCCGGCCGAAGGCGCAACCAGCTCGCGCTTGCCACCGACGATGTCGCCCTTGTAAATCCAGACCTTCACGCCAATGCGGCCGAAGGTGGTCTTGGCCTCGTACAGGCCGTAGTCGATGTCGGCGCGCAGCGTGTGCAGCGGCACCCGACCTTCGCGGTAGAACTCCGAGCGGCTCATCTCGGCGCCGCCGAGACGGCCCGAGCACTGCACCCGGATGCCCTTGACGTTGGGCTGGCGCATCGCCGACTGGATCGCCTTGCGCATCGCGCGACGGAACGCCACCCGGTTGCTCAACTGCTCGGCAACGCCCTGCGCGACCAACTGCGCCGTCGACTCGGGGTTCTTCACCTCGAGGATGTTCAGCTGGACCTGCTTGCCGGTCAGCTTCTCCAGGTCGGCGCGGATGCGGTCGGCCTCGGTGCCGCGGCGACCGATCACGATGCCCGGACGGGCCGTGTGGATGTCCACCCGGACCCGGTCACGGGTGCGCTCGATCTCCACGTCGGCGATGCCGGCGCGCTCCAGGCCGGTCGACAGCAGCTTGCGGATCGCCACGTCTTCCTTGATGTAGTCCGCGTATTGCTTGTCGGCGTACCACCGGGATTTCCACTCGGTGGTGATGCCGAGCCGGAATCCGTGCGGATTGATCTTCTGGCCCACTACTCCGAGCCCTCCTTCGATTCCGAAGTCGCTTCAGGAGCAGCGGACTTCGCGGCGGTTGCCTTCTTGGGGGACGCCTTCTTGGCCGGCGCCTTGTCGGCTGTTGCTTTCTTGGCGGGTGCCTTGTCGGCGGCAGCCTTCTTGGCGGGTGCGGTGCCCGCGGCCTTGCTGGCCTGCGCGCGCCGGGCGCGGGTGGCGCTCGCGGACTGCGAGCCCCGCCCGTCCTTGCTCGGCCGGCTTTCGACGATCACCGTGATGTGGCTGGTGCGCTTGCGGATCCGGAACGCGCGGCCCTGGGCGCGGGGACGGATCCGCTTGGCGGTCGGGCCGCCGTCGGCGTAGACCGTGGCCACCACGAGGGTCGCCGGGTCGAGCCCATTGTTGTTCTGCGCGTTGGCCGCAGCGCTCGCGATGACCTTGGCCACCGGCTCGCTGGCCGCCTGGGGCGCCCAGCGAAGGATGTCGAGTGCCTCGGTCACCGACTTGCCGCGAACCAGGTCGATGACCCGGCGCGCCTTGGTCGGCGACACCCGCACGAACCGTGCGACGGCGGTCGCCGACGGGAATTCAGTAGCCGTGCTCATCGCCGCTTCGCCTTCCGGTCGTCCTTGATGTGTCCCTTGAAGGTGCGCGTCGGTGCGAACTCACCCAGTTTGTGGCCCACCATCGACTCGGTGACGAACACCGGCACGTGCTTGCGGCCGTCGTGGACGGCGAAGGTGTGGCCGATGAAGTCAGGAATGATGGTCGAACGGCGAGACCAGGTCTTGATGACCTGCTTGGTGTTCTTCTCGTTCTGGACGTCGACCTTCTTGAGCAGATGGTCGTCGACGAACGGACCCTTTTTGAGGCTGCGTGGCATGTCTGTTTCTCCTGGCTGCCGCTAGCGAGACTTCTTGCCGGTGCGCCGGCGTCGGACGATGAGTTTGTCGCTGGGCTTGCTGCCCTTACGGGTACGGCCTTCGGGCTTACCCCACGGGCTGACCGGGTGACGACCACCGGAGGTCTTACCCTCACCACCACCGTGCGGGTGGTCGACCGGGTTCATCACGACACCACGGACGGTGGGGCGCTTGCCCTTCCAGCGCATCCGGCCGGCTTTACCCCAGTTGATGTTGGCCTGCTCGGCGTTACCCACCTCGCCGACCGTGGCGCGGCAGCGCACGTCGACCCGGCGGATTTCACCGCTGGGCATACGCAGCGAGGCGTAGGTGCCTTCCTTACCCAGCAATTGGATGCTGGAGCCCGCCGAGCGAGCCAGCTTGGCACCGCCGCCGGGCCGCAGCTCGACCGCGTGGATCAAGGTACCGGCCGGGATGTTGCGCAGCGGCAGGTTGTTGCCCGGCTTGATGTCGGCGTTGGCGCCGGACTCCACCACGTGGCCCTGCTTGAGTCCTTGGGGCGCGATGATGTAGCGCTTCTCGCCGTCCAGGAAGTGCAGCAGTGCGATGTTCGCGGTGCGGTTCGGGTCGTACTCGATGTGCGCCACCTTCGCGTCGACGCCGTCCTTGTCGTTGCGACGGAAGTCGATGACGCGGTAGGCCCGCTTGTGCCCGCCACCCTTGTGACGAGTCGTGATGCGGCCGTGCGCGTTACGCCCACCCTTGCCGTGCAACGGCTTGATGAGCGACTTCTCCGGAGTCGAGCGAGTGATCTCGGCGAAATCGGAGACGCTGGCACCGCGACGACCGGGGGTCGTCGGCTTGTACTTGCGAATTCCCATGTCTGTTAAGTCTCTCTATCCTCGGCTGTTCCGCGGCTACGCCGTGACGCCGAACAGCTCGATCGGCTTGCTGCCAGGCGCCAACGTCACGATGGCGCGCTTGGTGCTCTTCCGTTGTCCGAAACCACTGCGGGTGCGCTTGCGCTTACCCTGGCGGTTCGCGGTGTTCACTGCGGCCACCTTGACCGAGAAGATCTTTTCGATCGCGATCTTGATCTGCGTCTTGTTCGAGTCGGGGTGAACCAGGAACGTGTACACGTTGTCATCGATCAGGCCGTAGGACTTCTCCGAGATGACCGGGGCCAGGATGATGTCGCGGGGGTCAGTGATGGTTGCCATCAGACCGAAACCTCCTCGGCGCCACGGGTGTTCGCGGTAATGAAGGCGTTGAGCGCCTCCACCGAGAACACCACGTCGTCAGCGCGCAGCACGTCGTAGGTGTTGAGCTGGTCCGGCGAGAGGATGTGCACGCCCGGAAGGTTGCGCACACTCTTGGCACCGGCCTCGTCGCTGCGACCGATGACCACCAGCACCTGCGTGCGTTCGGTCAGCGAGGCCAGGAAAACCTTGGCGCTCTTGGTCGACGGCGTCTGACCCGACACCAGCTCGGTGACCGCGTGGATGCGGCCGTTGCGCGCCCGGTCCGACAGCGCGCCACGCAGTGCGGCGGCGATCATCTTCTTCGGGGTGCGCTGGCTGTAGTCGCGCGGCTGCGGACCGTGCACCACACCACCACCGGTGAACTGCGGCGCACGCGTCGAGCCCTGGCGTGCGCGGCCAGTGCCCTTCTGCCGGTACGGCTTGCGTCCACCCCCGCGAACTTCGCCGCGGGTCTTGGTCGCGTGCGTTCCCTGGCGTTTCGCGGCCAGCTGGGCCGTGACGACCTGGTGCAGCAGCGCGATGTTGGCGGGCGCGTCGAACAGCTCGGCTGGTAGCTCGACGGAGCCTTCCTTCTTACCGGCGGGCGTCTGGACGTCGATCGTCAGACCCTTCGCCGCTTTTTCGGCAGCCATTACTTCTCACCTCGTTTGATCGCGCTGCGGACCACGACGAGTCCGCCCGTGCGGCCGGGCACCGCGCCTTTGATCAGCAACACGCCGTTCTCGGCGTCGACCAAGTGCACCAACAGATTCTGGGTGGTCACCCGGTCGCTACCCATCCGACCGGCCATCCGGGTGCCCTTGAAGACACGCGCCGGGGTGGCACAACCGCCGATGGATCCGGGCCGGCGGTGGACCGCCTGGGCACCGTGGCTGGCGCCTTGGCCCTTGAAGCCGTGGCGCTTCATGGTGCCCGCGAACCCTTTACCCTTCGAGGTGCCGGTCACGTCGACATACGTTCCGGCAGCGAAGATCTCGGCCGTCAGCTCCTGGCCCACCTCGTAGTCGGAAGCCGCGGCCTCGTCCTCCAGACGGAACTCGGCCAGGTGCCGGCGTGGGTTCACACCGGCGGCGGCGTACTGACCCGCCAACGGCTTGTTGATCTTGCGTGGACTGATTTCGCCGTAGGCCAGCTGCACCGCGCTGTACCCGTCGACCTCGGGGGTACGGATGCGGGTCACCACGTTCGGCCCGGCTTTGACCACCGTCACGGGGACGACGCGGTTGTTCTCGTCGAACACCTGCGTCATGCCGAGCTTGGTGCCCAGAATGCCCTTTCTCGCCATTGCTCGCAGCTCTCCTACTGGATGTTGACGTCGACGCTGGCAGGCAGATCGATGCGCATCAGCGCGTCAACGGTTTTCGGGGTTGGGTCAAGGATGTCGATCAGGCGCTTGTGAGTGCGCATCTCGAAGTGCTCCCGCGAGTCTTTGTACTTGTGCGGTGAGCGGATAACGCAATACACGTTCTTCTCAGTCGGCAGCGGCACTGGGCCAACCACACTGGCGCCCGTACGGACAACCGTCTCGACGATCTTGCGCGCCGAGGCGTCAATGGCCTCGTGGTCGTAGGCCTTGAGCCTGATGCGGATCTTCTGTCCCGCCACGCTTCCTCACTCTCCAGGTCGAGACCCGGTTTCCTGCCGGACACCATCGTCAACGTCCGGCTCGGCCGAACATGACGCTGCGCCCGGTTGTGCGCCGCTGTTTACCTGTCTTGGTTCACCGACCCCCGCGGTCGGGTGTGTCGCCCTCACGCAGCCTGGGCCGCGACCGAAATTGGTCACGCTCCAGATTGGGACCGGATGCGCCCGTGTGGGCGCTGGTCGTATGCCCAGCCAGGCGCGAACCTGCCTCAAGGCAACCCGAACAGTATGCCCCAGAACCCGGTGCGGGCCAAATCCTTGCGAATAGGCGACCGCGCGGATGCCCGATCACCCGCCGCACCATTCTTACTCCAGAGTAAGGTGTCCGGACATGGCACGCTCGACCAGCACATATGCGGCTTGGCAACGGCTTTCCGGCGCACCCGGCGGCAGCCGGTTGTTTTCAGTGGCGGCGATGGCGCGCGTCCCGTACTTCGCCTCAGTGCTGCCGCATGTGGTCACGATGGAACCGGGCCTGGCCGAGGTGCGGGTGCCGAAGTGGTTCTTCGTCCACAACCACCTGCACACCGTGCATGCCATCGCGTCCTGCAACGCGGCCGAGGTGGCGATGGGGATGCTGATGGAAGCCACGGTCCCCCGCAGCCACCGGTGGATACCGAAGGCGATGAACGTCCAGTACCTCGGCAAGGCCACTACATCGCTACTGGCCCGCGCTGAGCTCGACCCGCCGGACTTCGCCGCGATCACCGAGGGCCAAAAAGGATGGGATCTCGTCGTCCCGGTCAGCATCACCGATCGCAACGGGGTGGAGGTCGTGCACGCCGACATCACCACCTGGGTCACGCCTGCTCGATAACGCTGCCCCGCCCGCTTCCCTCGAATAACGAGGGAAATCCCTGTATCGCCGCGCTCGCTGTCGCTCTAGCGTCTGGACTGAGTTTCCTGTGATTTGCAGGAGAAAAGCGTAAGAGAACGCTGATTGGGGTCTTGGCATGAGCGATGGGCGCAGTTGGTTCGTCAAACCGCAGGCGAAGGCCGGTATCAGCCGTCGCCTGATCGGCTGGAGCTCCAGCGCCGGAGCTGTACTGGCGTTCGGTCTGACGCCCCTGGCCGGCGCGCCAGCTGCTCACGCAGACGGCCTGGACGCGATCATCGACCCGATCATCAATTCGCTGGCCAGCCTCGATCCCGTTTTGGGGGCCGACTGGACCAGCTGGGTGGCCAACCTCGACTCCGCTTTCGATGCGGCCGCGAGCATCGATGCGTCCAGCGCCGCGGCGACGAACTCCATGGACTTCGCGCATCTCTACGCACAGTTCGTCTACGAACCGATCCACTCCTTCCAGCAGCAGTGGATCGACGGGACCTCATTCCTAGGGCCCAGCACCATCACCTTCGACAACAACATCAACGAGATGTACGGGCAATTCCTGATCGGAAACGGCACCGAAGGCATCGAGGCGGCCCCTGACGGCACCGCCGGTGGTCTCTGGTTCGGCGACGGCGGTGATGGCTGGGACAGCACCATCGCCGGGATGGACGGCGGCGACGGCGGAGCCGCCTTCTACGGGGACGGCGGGATGGGCGGCGACGGCGGCCTCGGTGCCAACGGCGGCGACGGCGGCGCGACCGCCATGGGCATCGGTGGAACCGGCGGGGCGGGTGGCGACGGTGTCTTCAGCTTTAGCGGTCATGGCGTCGGCGGATTCGGCGGTGACGGTGGCGACGCCAGCGGGTTCCTTTTCGGCATCGGCGGTGATGGTGGTGTCGGCGGCAGCGGAGCCAGCGGCGATTTCGACAACGGCTTCAGTGGCGGCGCGGGCGGTGACGGAGGAATCGGCGGCACCGGCGGGTCGAACGTGTCGTTGCTGGGCGAAGCCGGCGACGGTGGCCATGGCGGTGCCGGGACTGACGGATTGAGCGACGGCAGCGGGGCGGTCGCCGGTCACGGTGGTGCCGGCGGAATTGGCGGGACAAGCGACTTCACCGGACCCGGCCACGGCGGCGGCGGCGGCGGGGGTGGCGGCGGTGCGCAAATTCACGGCGACTCGGCCAGCGGTGCCGCCACCGGAGGCGACGGCGGCAGCGGCGGCGCGGGCACCGGCGGCATCAACGGCGAGTCCGGTGGGTACGGCGGCCATGGTGGCAACGCCTCCATTACAGCGGAGTTTTTCGGCTCGGCAAGCGGCACAGCGAATGGCGGCGACGGCGGCGACGGCGGCATAGGGTCTGGCGGCGACGGTGGTGACGGCGGCAACGCCCTCATCCACGGGTTTGGCGGCACAGCAAGCGGAATCACCAACGGCGGCAACGGAGGCGATGCCACCGGCCACGCCACAGGCGGCAACGGCGGCTTTGCCTCGATCGAGACGTCCCATCCGTCTCAGACCCCACTGGGCGCGATTGCAAGCGGAACCGCCACCGGCGGCGAGGGCGGCGACGGTATCGGAGGCAGCGGCGGGGACGGCGGCTCCGCAGCCATCTCATCGGCCTCCGCCGGTACTACGAGTGGAGCAACGGCGATCGGCGGTGACGGCGGTGCAGGTAGTAGTAGCGCGAGCAGCAGCTCCGGCGGTGGCATCGGAGGCACGGGCGGCTTCGCCGAGGTCCACAACGACGGCGGCAGCATCAGCGGTGGCATCGCTCGCGGAGGGGATGGCGGCGCGGGCATCGGATTCGGAGGCGACGGCGGCTTCGGCGGGGCCGGCGTCCTCGGCGTCGGGAACGGGGGCGCGATCGACGGGGTCGGTCACGACGCGATCGCGATCGGCGGTGACGGCGGTTCCGCCACCGACTCCGCCTGGGGTGGTGACGGTGGAAGGGGTGAAATCTATGCGGGGACCGACGGCGTGTCCTATGGCGAGGCCACCGGAGGCGACGGTGGCAACGCCGTCGGCACGGACTCTGGCTTTTCGGACGGCGGCAACGGTGGAAGCGCCTACATCACCAGCAGCGAGACGGGTCATGGTGGCACAGCGAGCGGCTCGGCGACCGGCGGCACCGGCGGCGATTCGAGCGGCAGGTTCTCGATCGGAGGCCCTGGCGGTTCTTCCTTCATCTCTGCCGACGGAAGTAACGCTCTCGCCAGCGGCACAGTCCAAGGCGCCGACGGAGGGGCAGGATCGAACGGGGGCCACGGCGGACTTGGCGGCAACGCGGACATTTCCGCGACAGGCACAGGCAGTTCCGCGAGCGGCGCGTCCGCCGCGGGCGGCAACGGTGGCAGCGGCACTGGGTCCGGTCAGACCGGCGGAAACGGCACTGACGCCAGCGTGAGTGCGACTGGCGGTGGAAACGCTGACGGGCACACGGCGACCGGCACGAACGGCGCCAACCACCCCTAGACCTCAGGCCAGATAGGTCCCGTGGCCGCGGCGCACCAGCGCGCCGTCGAACTCGAGCACCTCGTTGACCAGACCGCCCTTCTGGTTGCGATAGTGGATCACGAGTGTCGACACGCCGCGGTACACGCCGACAACCTCGAAGTGCAGGTCGGGCACGGCTTCGATTGCAGTACACCAGTATTCGCGCAGCGCCGCTTTGCCCCGCACCACTCCCGCTGAGCCAGGGACTATTTGGGCCGCGATCGGTGATGTGAACACCACGTCGTCGTGAAAATGCGCGAGCACCGCGTCGACGTCGCGACGGTTCCACGCCGCGGCCCACTCTACGGCGAAACCGGCCGGCTCCAGACCGCTCATTGCGCGCCTTTGAGTGTCGCCCAGAACGGGCACTGGTGTTCGGCCTCGAAGTCGAGACTGACCTGACTTCCTCCGGGTCGCAATGACATCCAGACATTGTGTTCGGGAGTGCCGTCCTGGGCCGGCCAGTCGGGCAGGCCCGCCGCCTTCGGTGCGCCGTTGGTGACGAAGTGGCTCCAGTAGCTGATCATCTGATCGGACAGGATCTGCTGGCCACGATTCAGCGGCGGGGCCCCGCCCATGCTGAACAGGTACCTCAGTTCCAGCGAATGGCTGGAACCCACCGGGAACGGCGCGTGGCGCAGGAAATCGGGCGCGGGCGCGTGTGGATCGTCGAACTCATAGGCGTAGACCGGCGAATTGCGGCTCAGCGAGTCGGCCATTCTGTCTGCGACACAGGCGAATACGCCATCGGTTGCCGCCGCCGAGTAGGCCAGCGACAGGTCGCCGCCGTAGTGGTCGGCTGGATAGTGCGCCAGCACCGCGGCACCGTCGGCGCCGAAGATGTCACTGAGCGTGCGCGGATATTCGGCGGCGCTGACACCCCGGCGCAACCGATCCGCCCGCAAAGCGGCAAAGAGCGTGAACTCGTCGTGGTTGACGCCGAGCAACACCGGAACGTGAGCGGCGCGGTCGGCGGCGATGCTCGCGACCGGATTGTCCGGCAGCGCAGGCGTTCCGGTGACCGGGCCGGACAGCGCGTCGGAGTCTCCAAGGAAGGAGTACCAGGGCGGATGTTCGAGTCGGGTCGCCGGTAGGCCACGCAGGCACCGCGCGGTCGTGGCGGGATTGCGGCAACCCGCCGCGATGGCGTAGTTCACACTCTGCTTCTGCCCGAACTCCAGGTCGGTCTGCGCCTGACACGGCGCGCTCTGGATGATCGCCGCGCGGAACAACCCGGCCGACCCCGGCGCGACCAGGTGGTCGCAGACCGACATTCCGCCCGCGGATTCGCCGGCGATCGTCACCTTCTTCGGGTCGCCGCCGAATGCGGCGATGTTGTCGTGGACCCAGCGCAGCGCGGCCTGCTGGTCGGCCAGTCCGTAGTTGCCGACCGTTCCGGGCGCGCCGAGCGACGGGTGGGCCAAGAAACCCAGCGCGCCGAGGCGGTAGTTGAGCGTGACCACGATGATGTGGCCTTTGGCCGCCAGCCAGCGCGAGTGGTAGATGTCGCCGCTGCCGTTGACGAACCCGCCCCCGTGGATCCACACCATCACCGGACGCTTCTCGCCGTGCTGGGCACGCGGCGGCGTCCAGACGTTGAGGGTCAGGCAGTTCTCACTGGTCGGTTTGCCGACGCCCGGCTTGAGGCCGGTGTCTTGCATGCATTGCGGCCCGGCTTTGGTGGCATCCAGCATGCCCGGCCAGCGCGCCGCCGGCCGGGGCAATTGCCACCGCAGCGGGCCCACCGGCGGCGCCGCGTACGGAATGCTCTGGAACAGACGGTAATCCGGGGCGACCTCGCCGCGGATCGATCCGAGCGCGGTGCTCACCACCCCTCCGTCCAACGGGCCCGCGTAAGCCGGCTCCGCCTTCCGCGGCTTGACGACGGCATCCTGGCCGCACGCCACCGCGAGCAGGGCCGTCATCAGCACGACGGCCCACGCTCGTCGGCGACGCGGCGTTCGGATGGGCACGAAATAACAGCCTACGGATCACCGGAAACCGGCCATCGGCGATTCCGCGATCACGAAGTCACTGTGTGACACGTGTCCAAAAGTGCCGCTGCCGAGATCGGCCGCTGACCCGGGGCTGCCGAGGTGTCGAGGAGGCTGAAATCTATTGTGCCGAAACGTGTTTGTTGGGCATTGACCTCAAGCACCGGCACCGGGAGCATTCTCGAGCGCTTCGTGCTGCGCCCGCTGCACGTGCAGGAAGCCGTCTACAGCAGCCTGTGCGGCGTCACGGTAATCGAAGTCGGGCAGGGTGGACAGCCGACCCAGTACCGCCGGCCCGATCAACAGCGCGATCGCGCGGGTGCGGTCGATCTCGCCCAACTCCGCGGCGTCCGGGCTGTCGAAGATCGCGTCGAACGGGGCGGCGTACTGCTGGGCGATGCGCTCACGCAAAGTGCTGACCGCGGGACTGTCCGCGGTGCGACTGCGGTCCGATTCCGGCAACTGCTCGAGGTCACGGCCCAGCGACAGCCAACTCATCGCCATCACCATGCTCGGTCGATCGCCGATCGTCTGCGCGAAATCCGTGACCAGTGCGATCAGCCGATCACGCAGCGCGCCCTCAGCGGACGGCATCGGCGCCGGCGGGATCAGACCGCTGAAAGCCGCTGCCAGCAAGTCGTTTCCGCTCGGGAAGTGGCGGTAGAGGGTCGCACGGGCGACGTTCGCGCCGCGCGTCACCGCGTCGACGGTCACTGCACTCGGACCGCCGGCGCGAAGTAACGCGGTGGCAGCCTCCAGCAACCTGGCCCGGGAGCGAGCTGGGCGCGGATCGCTCTTCTCGGCGATGAGGACCACCTCCTTGTGTCCGACCTAGTCAAGGGTACGCAATAGAGCGCTGGTCTCGGTGCAGAGCTTGGCTGGTCAGCCGACGAACTGCGCCGCCCGGTGCCCCAGCATCGCGATGGTGGCGTGCGGGCCGCGGCTGGTGATCGAAGGCAATACCGACCCGTCGATCACCCACAGTCCGTCGATGCCGCGCACCCGACACTGGTGATCGACGACAGCCGACGGGTCGTCGGCACCGCCCATCGGGGCGGTACCGCACAGATGCTGCGAGGTCGACCACACCGGATCGCCGACTTCGGTTGTAGGACCGGCAATTTCGCGAGCCAGCTCGCAACCCGCCTGCAGTGCCGCGATGTCGGCCGGTTCGCTGTCGTATCGGTGTTCGATCATCGGCGGCACCAGCGGGTCAGCCGAGACCAGCGACACCCGGCCGCGGGACAGCGGGCGCATCAGCGCCACCCCGAGGTGTGGCCAGTCGGGATGGCCCGCGGTTCCGTCACCGACCATCGCCACGAAGCCGCCGGTGTACGGCCGGATCTCGATGTCGTCGGGCGTGCTCAGCACGACCTCGAGCACCGGTCGCCCGGTGGCGACGGTCCAGGTGGTCGGCAGCACCCATTCCGGGTGGTCGCTGCAGGCCATCCCGACCGGAGCCGGAGCCATTACGTCGACACCGACGGCGCGCAGCATCGCCTCGTCGCCGATGCCGGAAAGCATGAGTAGATGGGCGGATTCGATCGCACCGGCACACAGCACAATGCGATCGGCGGTCATGGTGATCGGCCCGCTCGGCCCGACGGCAAGGACGCCGGTGGCGCGTCCGCCCGAGATCCGCAGGCGCAACGCCCGGGTCTGCGTCAACAGCGAAAGGTTTGCCCGGTTGAGGGCGGGCAGCAGGAAAGCGGCGCCGGGCCCGATCCGCATGCCGTCGACGATGTTGAGCGGGACGGCGCCGATGCCGGAAGGCAATGCGTCGGCGTCCGGCACGTCGTTCAGGTCTGGCAGCCACGGCAGTCCGAATCGTTCGGCTGCATCAACGAAAAGCCTTGTACTGCCGATGATTTCATTGGTCCGGCGAACCAGGATCGGACCAGCGTCGCCGTGGGCGGGTCCGGTGAAGTCCAGATCGGTCTCGATCGCGCGAAAGTGTTCGGCCACGTCCGACCACGACCAACCCGGTATGCCGAAGCCGTCGAAGTCGCGTCGCAGACCGCGACAGAAGTAGCCGCCGTTGACGGCGCCCGAACCGCCGAGTGTCGCGCCCCGCACGATCGGCATCGGACGGACCGGCTGCTCGGTCAGTCTGGTCTGGTAGCGCTGGACCAGTGGGCTGGCCGCTCCGATCGGCAGCCGGAGCCCGTTGGACGTCTCCGCATGCAACGTCGGGTCAGCGAGACCGACGCCGGCCTCGAGAACCGTCACCAGGCGGTTCGGATCCGCTGAAAGCAGGCTCGCGACAACGGATCCAGCGCTTCCGGCGCCGATGATCAGCACATCGCTGTGCAGCGCTGCTGCGGTCAGGAGTCAGACTCGAATCTGTGGTTTGAGCGGACCGACATTGCGCTCGCGCAGCACGCCGTACCAGAGTCCGAGGCCGTAGGCCAGGTCGTCGAGCCGCTTGAGCACCAAGTACGTCAGCAGGCCGATCGGGCGGGCGTCGTCGTCCGCGGTCTGCCGGCGGCTGAGCCAGTCCACCACCCCGTCGACCACTGCCGCGACCAGCACCACCCGCCGGACCGGACGGAAGATGATCGCCGCGAGCAGCGCGACCGGCCAGTAGTGCCGGCAGATCGCCGAGGCCAGCTGCAGCGCCGCCGACCACAGGCTGCGGGCAGCGACGGTGACCACATCCCACATCTGAGTTTCGGTGCCCTGCATGCTCTTCGCCACCCGGCGACCGGTGAGCCCGGCAACGAACAGCGAGGCGAGGTAGCCGAAGCTCGAACCGACGGCCATCAGGATCCATGCCGTCAGCGCCCAGCCGGAGATCATCAGCGGTGCGATCTTGTCCGGGTGACGGACCGACAGCGGAGCTGCCGAACCGCCGTAGAACGCCTTGCGCGTGAGCCAATCGCGCAGTTCGGTCCGGTGATCGTGTGCCACCTGGGCAATCGGCTCGTATCGCAGGCGGGCACCAGCTTCCACCAAACGCCAGCACAGATCGACGTCTTCACCGGATCGCAGTGTCTCGTCGAATCCCTTGATATCGCGCAAAGCCGAAGTGCGACAAATGATTGCGGCGCTCGGTACGTACGACACCGTGGTGTAGGGAATCACCGGGGCTTCCCGCTGCCCGAGGTCCAGCGACGAGCGCACCGACTCGTATCGAGCAACCAGATGATCGGTCTGCGCGAGACCCACGATCCTCGGGGCCACCAGCGCCACGGTCGGGTCGCAGAAATGCCCGAGCAGTGCCTCCAGCCAGCCGCGGCGCGGGACGACATCGGAGTCCAGAAAGGCGACATAGTCCGTCTTGCAGGCGGACAGGCCGGTGTTGCGCGCCGCGGCCGGGCCCGTGCTCTGCGCGTGCCGCAGAATCTCGACCTCGGGATGCGCCCCGGCGAAATCCTCGCTCCGGACCGGTGTCGAGGATCCGTCGTCGACGATGACGATGCGTAGTCCGCGCAGCGCAGTGACCAGTCTGCGTAGCCCACATGCGTTGTCCCGCACCGGAATAACGACCGTCACGTCGCGATGCGACGGGCCGCCTGCGGGTCGCGGATGCGCGACGGTCGCGTCCAGTAGCGTTCTGGCCAGCTCCGCGCTCACCGCATCGCTGACTTTGAGCCGGCCGTCGGCGAGCATGTCCTGCGCGGCGGGCGCCAACCGCAGGATCCGGGTCGGCGATCCACCCAGCAGCGCCGACCCCTGGCCGAGCACCCGGACCCGACGGTCGACCTGCACAGCAAACCCGTCCGGCAACCGCGTAGGTGTCATGCGAGCATCCCGTCGGCTGCCGGCGTCCAGCGCAGTACGCGGCGCAGGCAGTCGTCGATCATCTCGGTCAGCATCCGTTCGCCGTCGACCGCGGTGGCGGTGGTCGGGTCACCCAGCACTCCGACGTCGCTGACTGCGGCGACTCCCCCGCTGCGCATCGACGGCAGCAGCTCGGCCAGCGGCGCGCTGTTACCTGCGCGCCACCGGTCGGTCCGGACATCGGTCGGCGAAATATGCAGCAATACTGAAGTTTCAGCGTGTCCGGCGTGCGCGTCGCCGCCGGCCACCGCGCAGGGACACCACGCGGCGTCGCGCCCTTCGCGACGCAGTTGCGCGACGGCCCCGCCCAGCGCGGCGATATTGCCGCCGTGGCCGTTGACGAAGACCAGGCGCTGCGCCCAGCAGGTCGCCGACCTGCCGTACTCCACCAGCAGCGTGGTCAGGGCTTCGGTGCCGATGGAGATGGTGCCGGGGAAGCTCTGGTGCTCACCGCTGGCGCCGTAGGCGATCGGCGGAGCCGCCAACCACGACAGGTCCGGGTGGTTGGACAAGCCGGACGTGACCCCTCCGGTGACGGCGGTCGCGATCCTGGTGTCGGTGTCCAGTGGCAGGTGCGGCCCGTGCTGCTCGGTGGAGCCAACTGGTATTGCCAGCCCTATCGGCAAGCTTCGCAGTTGGCTCGACGTAGAGCCCCCGAGATCGGGCTGGACTACCACTTGGTGATGGTAAGACGAATTCACCTGCAGTGCATCGGTTGTTGGCGCTATCGAAAAAGTTTTTCCCGAGGCGCGTTCACTAAAACCGGTCACCGACGCCCCGTCAGCCACGTGAGTACCAACATACCCGCTGGTCTCGCGTCCGGGGAGCGACTAGTCGGCGCCGAGCGTCCGGGTGAAGCCGTCCGGCACCAGTACGTCGTCCCGATTCAGGTCATGCACCGATGCTCGTCCGAGCCCCATCAATCCCGAGTCGATGCCACTCCGCAGGATGTCGAGGACGTTCTCGACGCCGGGCTGCCCGGCGGCCGCCAGACCCCAGAGGTAGGCGCGTCCGATCATGACGGCACGGGCACCCAGCGCCAGCGCCTTGACGACGTCACTGCCGCGCCGGATGCCGCCGTCCAGCAAAACTTCGACCTGGTCGCCGACGGCGTCGGCAACGGCCGGAAGCGCGCGAATGGACGCCGGCGTGCCGTCCAGGTTGTTGCCGCCGTGATTCGACACCGAGATTGCCGAAACACCGGCATCCACAGCTCTTTTCGCGTCGTCGAGGCGCATCACACCCTTGAGCATGAACGGGCCGCCCCATAATTCGCGCAGCCACGCGATATCGGCCCACGTCGGCGGCGGCGTTGTCATCCATTCCCCGTAGGCAGCGAAGAACGGCGGACCGGTCTCGCCGCGGCCGGCCAGGTTGGGTACCCGCAGGTCCGGGGGCCGCAGCGTCTTGCCGAACCTCCACAACCAGCCGGGGCGGGTGATCACCTCCGGCGACATCCGCAGCATGGTGCGCAGGTTCATCTGCTCGGGAATCTTCGGGCTGCCCCAGTCCCGGCCGTGCGAGAACGACCAGTCGGTGGTGACGATCAGCCCAACCGCGCCGGCCTGCCGGGCCCGTTCCACGCGCTGTGCGATCACGTCGCGGCCGCCGGACCAGTAGACCTGGAAGAACACCTTCGGGTTGGCGGCGATCACTTCCTCGACCGGCTTGCTGGCGAAGGACGACAATCCCATCGCCGTCCCCCGCGCGGCGGCGGCACGTGCCACCGCCACCTCACCGTCCGGGTCGACCGCCTGAACGCCGGTCGGCGAAATCAACACCGGCAGCGAAATCTCTTGTCCCATAACCGTTGTCGACAGGTCACGCTTCTCGAGCGCGCCGACGACATGCGGGGCGAATCCCAGCTCGCCGAACGCCTCGACGTTGTCGGCAACGGTCAGCCCTTTCTCGCTGGCGGCCACCAGGGCCGAGTACGACGATTTGGGCAGCCGCTTCTTCGCGCGTTGCTGTGCGATGGCGACGGTCTCGAACCAGACGTCACGGGCCACGGCTAGACCGGGCTCTCGTTACATGTTTTTCGCGGTGCCGTCCGCGATGGCATGGTCAGCGTCAGCGGTACGGGTCCGCTCTTGCGCTGACCGCGGGAGTGATCGCCGGACGGCCTCGGCTTGTCGCGGTCTTGTGCCAGCGCCGGCGTGCCGTAGCCCTGGACGCACTCCGGGTCTGGCCCGTCGAGCGGCAGACCGGTGAAGAACTTGGCCGCCATGCAACCGCCGCGGCAACTGTCGTAGTGCCCGCAACTGCCACAGGCACCTGCGGACTGCGGCTCGCGCAGCTCGTTGAACAGCGGGGCGTCTTTCCAGACTTTGTCAAAACCGCCGTCCGACAACACGTTTCCAGCGAGGAAGCGGTCGTGGATTGCGAACGGGCAGGCGTAGACGTCACCGACCGGGTCGATCAGGCACACCACCCGACCGGCGCCGCACATGTTCAGCCCGGCCAGCGCGCCCGGCTCACCCAGGCCGGACAGGTGGAAGAACGAGTCGCCGGTGAGCACCCGCTCGCCCTTGGCGACCAGCCAGTCGTACAGCTGCACCTGCTGGTCGGCTGTGGGGTGCAGGTCGTCCCAGACGTCGGCGCCCCGACCCGACGGACGCAGCCGGGTGATCCGCAGTGTCGCACCGTAACGGCTTGCCAGCGAGGCGAATTCGTCGAGCTGGTCGACGTTGTGGCGGGTCACCACCACCGAGATCTTGGCGTCGGAGAAGCCGGCGGCGGCCAGGTTCTCCAAGGCGCGGACGGCCATCGCAAACGATCCGGCCCCGCGAACGGCGTCGTTGACTTCGGCGGTCGCGCCGTCCAGCGAGATCTGGACGTCGACGTAGTCACTGGCGGCGAGGCGGGCCGCGACCTCAGGGGTGATCCGCACGCCGTTGGTGGAGAACTTGACCCCGACGTGGTGGGCGGTCGCGTAGTCGACCAGCTCCCAGAAGTCCGGTCGCACAGTCGGTTCCCCGCCGCCGATGTTGACGTAGAACACCTGCATGCGTTCCAGCTCGTCGATGATGTCCTTGCACTGCCGGGTGGACAACTCACGCGGATCGCGCTTGCCAGACGACGACAGGCAGTGCACGCACGCCAGGTTGCACGCGTAGGTCAGCTCCCAGGTCAAGCAGATGGGCGCGTCGAGGCCGTGTTCGAACTGCTCGATCAGCCGTGGAACCGTTGAGGTCATGGGCGCTGCTCCTTCTCCGCCGGGACCAGCATCTGGGAGCCGGCCAGCACGCCGAGCGCATGCACATACGGACCCTGCTGGGAATCCTCGACGCCGGCCGCACGAAGCGCGGCCCGGACGTCGGGATGATCGGCCAACGATTGCACCACCGTCAGGATGGTGCGGTTCTTCAGAAACGACAGTTTGCGAGTTCCGAAGTGGTACAACAACGCTCCGAAAAATTCGGGGCGCACGGCGACCTGCGGGTGCAGTCGCCACGGCACGTCGAGATCGAACTCGGTCGGCCCGCCCGCCGGCGATGCGGGCCGGGTGACGGTCCGCTGCGAGGACGGGCCATCCAGCCCCGTGGTGGGGGCACTCACGGTCAGTAGACCCCGCACATCCCGTCGATGGACACCTCTTCGACCAGGGTTTCGGTGACGAGCTCGGTGGTCGTGTCGGTCTGCTGGTTCGGCTCCATGACGTTGCCTTTCGTTCGGAAAAGGGCTCGACAAGTCGTGTCGATGTGGTCAGAATCACGGACAGAATATGGCATCGAGTGCCGGAATGGAAGGCTGGGGTTGATGGCGCAGCAGCAGCCGCGGGTTGGCCGCCGCCGGTCCACCACCCCGCAACACATCTCCGATGTCGCGATCAGGCTGTTCGCCGATCGCGGATTCGCGGAGGTCAGTGTCGACGACGTCGCACGCGCAGCCGGCATCGCCCGCCGGAGCGTTTTCCGGTATTACGCATCGAAAAACGCGCTTCCGTGGGGCGACTTCGACGCTCACCTCCAACACTTCAGCGAACTGCTCAGCGGGGTCGATCCGCGACTACCGCTGGACGACGCGCTGCGGGCAGCGCTGCTGTCGTTCAACACATTCGACGAATCCGAGACCGCCCGGCACCGCCAGCGGATGCGGGTGATCCTGCAAACTGCTGAGCTGCAAGCGTATTCGATGACGATGTACGCCGGATGGCGAGAGGTGATCGCCGGTTTCATCGCGCACCGGACCGGCGCCAAGACCTCCGACCTAAGACCGCAGACCGTCGCCTGGATGATGCTCGGCGTGGCCCTGAGCGCCTACGAGCATTGGCTGGATGACGAATCGGTCTCGTTACCGCAAGCTTTGGGCGATGCCTTTGACGTGGTGCGCGCCGGGCTGAAGGATCTACAGACATGAGCCGACTACTGCAGACCATCGTGGTGCAGGGTCAGGTGTGCGCCGGCATGGGGTCGGCGATGTACGGCGAACTCCTGCCACGGGTGGCCGACGATGTCGAAGCCGACGGGGTGTTCGCTGAGATCTTCGCGGGCCACGAAAACGACTCTGGCCGCATGGCTTTGCCGCTGCGACTGCTCGGCGGGTTGCACCGGTTGGCGCTCGACGGGCGCGCCCCCGCGTTACGCCGCTGGTATCCCAGCGCCGGCGGAGTATGGAACGCCGAGTCGGCATGGCCCGATGTCGTGCAGGCCGCGGCCGCGCACTCCGAGTACCTGCGCGCCGCGCTCGACCAGCCGCCGCAGACCAACGAGGTCGGCCGGTCGGCCGCGCTGATCGGTGGTCTGCTGATGCTGGCCGACCGATTCAAGGCTCCGGTGAGGCTTTTCGAAATCGGCTGTAGCGCCGGACTCAACCTACGCGCCGACCACTATCGCTATCGCCATCCCAGTGGCGAGTGGGGTCCGACCGAATCACCGGTGACCATCGACGACGCATGGCGCGGACAAGTTCCACCCGCTGCCGACCTGAACATCGTCGAGCGTCACGGCTATGACATCGCGCCGCTGGATGCCACCGGCGCCGACGGTGAAATGACGCTGCTGAGCTATGTCTGGCCCGACCAGCAGGCCCGGCTGGACCGGCTGCGCGGCGCGATCGAGATCGCCCGTCGGGTGCCGGCGAAGTTGCATCGCCGCAACGCGACCGAAGCCGTGGCCGGCCTCGCGCTGGCCAACGGCGCCCTCACGGTGTTGTGGCATTCGATTATGTGGCAATACCTTTCGCTGCCCGAGCAGTCGACCATCTCGACCGAGGTCGAGGCGATAGGGTCGCGCGCAACACCCGAGGCGCCGTTCGCCCATCTGCGGCTGGAGCCGCACCGGCGGACTCCTGACGCCGATATCGAGTTCGTGGTGCAGGCCCGCTGCTGGCCTGGCGGGGACGACCGACTGCTGGCTGCGTGTTCGCCGCACGGGCCGCCGGTCGTCTGGGAGGGACTAACCCAGGACTTCTGAAATCGGCACCGCGGCGGCGATTTTGGCCCGTGCCTTCATCACCTTGCCGGGCATGCCACCGCCGACGACCCCGGCCACCGCACCGTCCCGCTCGTAATAGGCGAGAAACTTGCGGCCGTCGTCCTCGACGATGTGCACGGTGTCGGTGGCGACAGGCTCGCCCAGGCACTGGATCTTGACGTCGTACTGGTCGCTCCAGAAGTACGGGACGACGACGGTGGTCGGTGCATCCTTGCCGAGCATGGCGGGCACCACGGACCGGGCCTGGTCGGCGACGTTGCTCCAATGTTCCACGCGCACTTGGTGTCCCTTGGCGTCGCGCCAGGACGCGACGTCGCCGAGAGCCCACACGTTGGGCGCACTGGTCCGGCCGGCCGCGTCGCAGATGACGCCGTTGTCGACCTCGATGCCGCTGCCGTCGAGCCAGTCGGTGGCCGGTCGCGAACCGATGCCCACCACGACCAGATCCGCGTTGAACTCGGTGCCGTCGGTCAATTCCACGGTCTCGACGTGCGTGTCGCCGCGTACGTCCGCCACCCCCACACCGGTCCGCACGTCGACGCCCTCATTGCGGTGCAGCCGGGCCACCAGGCCGCCGATCTGCTCACCGAGAACCGCGGCCAGCGGCGCGGGCTGTGGCTCGATCAGCACCACGTCGACGCCGAGGCCGCGCAGGCTGGCCGCCACTTCGCAGCCGATGAACCCGGCTCCCACCACGACGGCCCGGTGCGCTTCGGCGGCGTGCTTGCGCAGCGCCAGACTCTCGTCGAAAGACCGCAGCACCCGGATGCCGTCCAACTCGGGGAAGGCCGGAATGCGCCTGGGCACCAAGCCCGTCGCGATCACGAGTTCGTCATAGCTCAGCGTGGCTCCGTCATCGAGCGTGACGGTCTGCGCCTCGGTGTCGATGCCGGTGGCCGCCGACCCCAGTCGCAGGGTGATGTTCTGCTCGTCGTAGAACTCGCGCGGCTTGAGGGTGACGTCGTCGACTTCGCTGCGCAGTACCTCTTTGGACAGCGGGGGCCGGTCGTACGGGAGGTGCACCTCGTCGCTGACGATGGTGATCGGCCCGCCGAACTCCGAGCGGCGCAGTTGCTCGGCGGTCCGGATCGCGGCGAGTCCTCCGCCGACGATCAGAATTCCGTTGTCGCCAGAGCTAGTAGTCATTCGGAGTTCATACACGATTACAGCGACCGACGGTTGCTCACCCCTGCGCGCGCGAACGATCGATCAGGTTGGACAACACCACGATGCTTTCGCTGCGCTCGATGTCAGCACTGGTGCGAATCCGCTCGAGGGCGTCCTCCAAATGCTGCATGTCGCGCGCCAGCACCCGCAAAATGGCATCGGCGGTACCGGTTACCGTTGCGGCGCTGACGACTTCGGGGATGTCGGCCCACGCCCGCCGAAGCTCGTCCGGCGAAATCCGGCCGTGACAGAAGACCTGAACATAAGCCTCGGTGTTCCAGCCGATCGCGTTGCGGTCGACCACCGTGGTGAACGCCCGGATCACCCCGCTGTCGAGCATCCGGTCGACACGCCGTTTGACCGCCGGCGCCGACAACCGCACCCGCTCACCGATCTCCGCGAACGTCGCGCGGGCGTGCTGGCCGAGCTCGGCCAGAATCTGCTCGTCGATGCCGTCCAGTCGGTCCATCGGAACCTCCACTCACAACAGACCTCTAAAATAGGTCGTTTGGCGCAATAAAGTCAGTATAAGCAAGCAAGATTCGTCGATACATTGTGCCCGATGCTGCTCTACCGTTAATTTATGACTATCTTCGCGGAGTCCGAGGCGGCTGCCGGCCCCGACACCCGGCGAGCCGGCGTTCGGCATTATGTGATGACGCCGCCGCGGTTTTTCGCGGTCGACTACGCGATCAATCCCTGGATGGACACCAGCACGCCGGTCGACGCGGACGCCGCCGTCGATCAGTGGCAACACCTGCACGACGTCTATCTGGGCCTGGGCCACCAGGTGGACGTGGTCGAGCCGGTGCCCGGCCTGCCCGACATGGTGTACGCCGCCAACGGCGGGTTGATCATCGGCGGCACCGCGGTGGTTGCGCGCTTCAAACACGTTGAACGTCAACAGGAGTCGGTGGCATACGGTGAATGGCTGCAGTCGCGGGGTTTCGAACCGGTGTACGCCCGGCAGGTCAACGAGGGCCAGGGCGATCTGTTGCCGGTCGGTGACATCATCCTGGCCGGATACGGCTTCCGAACCAGTCTGCGGGCCCACAGCGAGGTCGCCGGTATCTTCGGGCGCCGGGTGATCAGCCTCGAACTGGTGGATCCGCGCTTCTATCACCTCGACACCGCGCTGACTGTGCTCGACAATAGGACCATCGCCTACTATCCCCCGGCCTTCACCTATGTCTCCCGAGCGCATCTGGAGACGCTGTTCCCTGACGCGATAGCGGTGGACAGCGCCGATGCCTACGCGTTCGGGCTCAACGCGGTCTCCGATGGTCGCCACGTCGTGCTCCCGGCCGCCGCCACCGGGTTCGCCGATCAGCTCAGCGACGCCGGATTCGAGCCGATCGGCGTCGACATGCCCGAGCTGTTGAAGGGCGGCGGCTCGGTCAAATGCTGCACGCTGGAGGTGTATTCGTGACCCTGGGCACCCTTGTCGGTGACGGCGCGCTGACCGAAGCGGCGATCGCGATCGACGAGCGTTACGCCGCGCACAACTACTCGCCGCTGCCGGTGGTCGCCGCCAGTGCGCAGGGGTGCTGGATCACCGACGTCGAGGGCCGCCAGTATCTGGATTGCCTGTCGGCTTACTCGGCGGTGAATTTCGGGCACCGGAACCCGGAGATCACCGCGACAGCGCATGCCCAGCTCGACACCGTGACACTGGTCAGCCGCGCCTTCCACGCCGAGGCGCTCGGCACGTTCTGCGCGGCACTGGCGACCTTGTGCGCCAAGGACATGGTGTTGCCGATGAACAGCGGTGCCGAAGCGGTCGAGAGCGCGCTCAAGGTGGCGCGCAAATGGGGCACCGACGTCAAGGGCGTTCCAGCCGGCCAGGCCAATATTGTGGTCGCCGACAACAACTTTCACGGCCGGACCATCAGCATCGTCAGCTTCTCTTCGGACCCGACGGCGCGGGGCGGCTTCGGGCCCTTCACACCGGGTTTCCGATCGGTGCCCTTCGGCGATGCCTCCGCGCTGGCCGAGGTGATCGACGAGCACACCGTCGCCGTGCTGCTGGAGCCGATTCAGGGCGAGGCCGGTGTGGTCGTTCCGCCCGAGCACTACCTACCGGCGGTGCGTGAAATCTGCACTGACCGGAATGTTCTCATGATGGCCGACGAGATCCAGTCGGGTCTGGCTCGCACCGGCCGCACCTTCGCCTGCGACCACTGGGATGTGGTGCCCGACATCTATCTGCTCGGCAAAGCACTGGGCGGCGGCGTGGTACCGCTGTCCGCAGTGGTGGCCGGCCGCGACGTTCTCGGTGTGCTGCATCCCGGTGAGCACGGCTCGACGTTCGGGGGCAACCCATTTGCGGCCGCGATCGGCCACACCGTGGTGTCGATGCTGGCCCGCGGCGAGTTTCAGGAGCGTTCGGCCCGGCTGGGGGAACACCTGCACGGCCGGCTGCGGGAGCTGATCGGCCACGGCGTGCTCGCGGTGCGCGGGCGGGGACTGTGGGCTGGTGTCGACCTCGACCCGGCGCTCGGAAGTGGCAAGCAGCTCAGCCTGCGCCTGGCCGACCGCGGGGTGCTGGTCAAGGACACGCATGGTTCGACGCTGCGGATCGCTCCACCACTGGTGGTCACCGAAACCGAAATCGATTGGGCCATCGACCGATTGGCCGAGGTGCTGTCGGAGACGGCGGGCTAGTACTTCAGCACGCCCTTGTCGACCGGGATCTGCGCTCCGGTCAGTGTGCCTGATCCATCGCTGACCAGCCACGCCACCACGTCGGACACTTCGGCGGCTCCCATGAACCCGTTGGGCTGCAGCGGCATCGGGCCGAAACTGTGGATGAAGTGGGGGTGTTTGGCGAACACCTGCATCATCAGGTCGGGTTCGATCATCGGGGTCTCGACCGAGTAAGGGTGAATGGAGTTGACCCGGATGTTGTACTCGCCCAACTCGATTGCCAGGGTGTTGGTCAGCCCGGTCAGTCCGTGCTTGGAGGCAGCGTAGTGGCCGTTGCCGGGGGTGGCCTTCAGACCGGCCGACGAACTGACCACGACGATGGCTCCGCCGTTGCCGGCCTCGATCATCGCGGGTACCACCGCGCGCACGGTCTGGAATGTGCCGGTCAGATTCACGCCGATGACGCTGTCCCACTGCTCATCGGTGAGTTCCCACACCCGTCCCCAGCTGAGCACGCCGGCGTTGGCAACCAGGATGTCGAGGCGGCCGAACTGTTCGACACCGTCGGCGACCAACTGGCGGAGCGCCGCGTCGTCACGAATGTCGACCTGACGGGCCAGGATCTTGCGGCCCTCGGCCTCGACGGCGCGAACCGTCTCCGCCAGATCCGCCGCGGTGGCCGGGGGGTAGCTGATGCTGTCGGACACCGGCGCGCAGATGTCCGAGGCGATGATGTCCGCGCCCTCGCGCGCCAACCGGATCGCATGGGCGCGACCCTGGCCGCGCGCCGCGCCGGTGATGAACGCCACCCGCCCCTGCAATGCTCCGGACACGCCTGCCCCTTTCGCCGATTGTCGATCAGGCTAACAGCGAAACTGAAACGTGTTCTAATCGGCTGGTCCTGCCTCCCGGCTAACGATGCCGAGCACGACTGTGAGACGGAACGGGTGGTGCGGGACAGCCCACTGCTCAGAGGTCGGCGATGATCTTCTGCCGGGCCGCGGCGTACTCCGCATCCGAGATGGCGCCGCTGGTGTGCAGTTTCTGCAGCTCCTCGAGGCGGTCCGACACGCCCCCGCCTACCGATGAGGGCTGCTCCTGCGGCGCTTCGCCGGCTCGCCGGACCACCGCCAGCACCTGCTGGCGCACGGCGGGAAAGTTGCGGATGTCCACGGTGCCGGCCAGCGGCAGGTTGTGGGCCTTGTAGATCTGCATGATCTCCATCAGCGGACCCGCCTGACCGCTCAGGTCGTAGGTCTTGTTGTCCTCGCTGACGGTGATCTGCGCGGGCACCACGCCCGCTATCAATGCGCTTGCCTGCCAGTCGATCTCGTACTCGCGCGTGGTCGGGTCGACGAGGGCGACGAGCTTGCGCGCCGTGACGATCGCCTGCTTGGAGAAGTCGACGGTGACCCGCTTCTGGTCGTTGAAATCGACCCCCGGGCCGGTGATACGCAGATCCAACTTGATCACCGGGTGGTCGTTGATCCGCATACCGGTCTCCGCCAGGCCCTGAATCTGCGCGGTGGCAAGCACGCCGGTCTGCTGCAGCGCGGCCATTTTTGCGGACGCCTGGGCCCCGCGGTTGGCCAGCCAGAGCGCGACCAGTACGTCGACGACGGTGATGAAAAGCCCGGCCCACAGCAACCACGACGTGCTCTGCTCGACGATCGAGTCCGCCTCGCTACCGAACGACCCCAACAGCTTGGGCAGAGCAAAGTAGGTGATCAGAAAAATCGGGCCGACCAGACCGCCGCAGACCAGGACGATGAGTTGGGCTTTGAGGTACCGAGCTAACATTGGCGCTCCCGCTGGTCGGCGACCGATGACGCCGGTCAGCGTATCGCCACGGGTTTGGAAATGGGTTGGTCCGCACCGAACCCGTGGCCAACACACCGGAAAAGCGCAACGGCGCCCACCCCCGAAGGGATGAGCGCCGTCGGCGTTGAAGCGAACTACTTGAGGATCTTGGTGACCCGGCCGGCGCCGACGGTACGGCCACCTTCACGGATCGCGAACCGCAGGCCGTCGTCCATGGCGACAGGCTGGATCAGCTTCACCGAGATCTCGGTGTTGTCACCGGGCATCACCATTTCGGTGCCCTCCGGCAACGTCACAACACCGGTCACGTCGGTGGTGCGGAAGTAGAACTGCGGACGGTAGTTGTTGAAGAACGGCGTGTGCCGGCCACCCTCGTCCTTGGACAGGATGTAGACGCTGCCCTCGAAGTCGGTGTGCGGCGTGGTGGTGCCGGGCTTGATCACAACCTGACCGCGCTCGACGTCCTCACGCTTGATACCACGCAGCAGCAGCCCGACGTTGTCGCCGGCCTGGCCTTGGTCGAGGAGCTTGCGGAACATCTCGACACCGGTGACGGTGGTCTTGGCGCTGGTCGTCTTGATGCCGACGATCTCGACCTCTTCGTTGACGTTGATCACGCCACGCTCGACACGGCCGGTCACCACGGTCCCACGACCGGTGATGGTGAACACGTCCTCGACGGGCATCAGGAACGGCAGGTCGGTCTCGCGGACCGGGTCCGGGATCGACTCGTCGACCGCGTCCATCAGCTTCTCGACTGACTCGACCCACTTCGGGTCGCCCTCGAGGGCCTTGAGCGCCGATACCTGGATGACCGGTGCGTCCTCGTCGAACTCCTGGGCGGCCAGCAGCTCACGAACCTCGAGCTCGACGAGCTCCAGCAGCTCCTCGTCGTCGACCATGTCGGCCTTGTTCAGCGCGACCAGGATGTAGGGCACACCGACCTGGCGGGCCAGCAGCACGTGCTCGCGGGTCTGCGGCATCGGGCCGTCGGTAGCGGCAACCACCAGGATCGCGCCGTCCATCTGGGCGGCACCGGTGATCATGTTCTTGATGTAGTCAGCGTGACCGGGGGCGTCGACGTGCGCGTAGTGACGCTTCTCGGTCTGGTACTCCACGTGGGAGATGTTGATCGTGATACCGCGCTGACGCTCTTCGGGCGCGTTGTCGATCTGATCGAACGCACGCGACTCGTTGAGTGCGGGGTACTTGTCATGCAGAACTTTGGTGATAGCCGCGGTCAACGTGGTCTTGCCGTGGTCAACGTGACCGATGGTCCCGATGTTGACGTGCGGCTTCGTCCGCTCGAACTTCGCCTTCGCCACTTCTGTGTCCTCCTGGACTTGTTGGTGCTTGTTAAAGCAGTGTTGTTATTTCCGTTGTGCCGCGGTTGTGACCGGGCAAGATTACTCCGTTGGCCGGGTCAGCTCACTCGCCGGTCGCCTTGGCGATGATTTCCTTCGACACGTTCGCCGGAACTTCGGCGTAGGAGTCGAACACCATGGAGTAGTTCGCCCGGCCCTGTGTCTTCGACCGCAGGTCGCCGACGTAGCCGAACATCTCCGACAGCGGCACGTGGGCTTTGACCACGCGCGCTCCGCTGCGTTCCTCCATGGCCTGGATCTGGCCACGGCGGGAGTTCAGGTCGCCGATCACGTCACCCATGTAGTCCTCGGGTGTTGTGACCTCGACGGCCATGATGGGTTCCAGGATGACCGGCTGTGCTTGCGCCGCAGCCTTTTTCATCACCTGTGAACCGGCGATCTTGAACGCCATCTCGGACGAGTCGACGTCGTGGTAGGCACCGTCGAGCAGCGTCAGCTTGACGTTGACCAGCGGGTAGCCGGCCAGGACGCCGTACTGCATCGCGTCCTGGGCGCCGGCGTCGACCGACGGAATGTACTCCCGTGGGATGCGGCCACCGGTGACCTTGTTCTCGAACTCGTAGGTCGCGCCGTCCTCACCGCTGAACGGTTCGAGGCTGACGAGGACCTTGGCGAACTGACCCGAGCCACCGGTCTGCTTCTTGTGGGTGAACTCGACCTTGTCGACCGTGCGCTTGATGGTCTCCTTGTAGGCCACCTGCGGCTTGCCGACGTTGGCTTCGACCTTGAACTCGCGGCGCATCCGGTCGACCAGGATGTCCAGGTGCAGCTCGCCCATACCGCCGATGACGGTCTGGCCGGTCTCGTTGTCCTGGTGCACCTTGAAGGTCGGGTCCTCCTCGGCGAGCTTCTGGATGGAAAGGCTCAGCTTCTCCTGGTCGCTCTTGGTCTTCGGCTCGATCGCAACCTCGATGACCGGGTCCGGGAAGGTCATCGACTCCAACACGATCTGATTGTTGGGGTCGCAGAGGGTGTCGCCGGTGGTGGTGTCCTTGAGGCCGATCACCGCGTAGATGTGACCCGCCGAAGCGGTCTCCACCGGGTTCTCCTTGTTGGAGTGCATCTGGAACAGCTTGCCCAGCCGCTCCTTCTTGCCCTTGGTGGCGTTGATGACCTGGCTGCCGGAGTCGACCTTGCCCGAGTACACCCGGACATAGGTCAGCTTGCCGAAGAACGGGTGGGTGGCCACCTTGAACGCCAGCGCGGAGAACGGCTCGTCGGTCGACGGGTTGCGGGTGATCAACTCGTCTTCCTTGCCGGGGACGTGGCCCTCGGCAGGCGGCACGTCCAGCGGCGACGGCAGGTAGTCGATGACCGCGTCCAGCATCGGCTGCACGCCCTTGTTCTTGAACGCGCTACCGCACAGCACGAGGTAGGCCTCGGAGCTGATGGTGAGCTGGCGCAGGGCGCCCTTGATCTCGTCGATCGTCAGCGCCTCGCCGCCGAAGTGCTTCTCCAGCAACGTTTCGTCGGTCTCGGCGACGGCCTCGAGCAGCTTCTCGCGGTACTCGTCGGCCTTGTCCTGCAGTTCGGCCGGGATGTCGATGGTCTCGTAGGTCTCGCCGAGCTTCGTCTCGCCCCGCCATACCTTGGCCTTCATCTCGACCAGGTCGATGATGCCCTCGAAGTCGCCCTCGGAACCCACCGGCAGCTGGATCGGGATGACGTTGGCGCCGAGTCGGTCTTCCATCGTCTTCACCGAGAAGTAGAAGTCGGCGCCGATCTTGTCCATCTTGTTGACGAAACAGATCCGCGGGACGTCGTACTTGTCGGCCTGCCGCCAGACCTGCTCGGACTGCGGCTCGACACCTTCTTTGCCGTCGAACACGGCCACGGCGCCGTCCAGCACGCGCAGGCTGCGCTCCACCTCGACGGTGAAGTCGACGTGGCCGGGGGTGTCGATGATGTTGATCTGGTTGTCGTTCCAGAAGCAGGTGGTCGCCGCGGAGGTGATGGTGATCCCGCGCTCCTGCTCCTGCTCCATCCAGTCCATCGTGGCGGCGCCGTCGTGGACTTCACCGATCTTGTAGCTGATGCCGGTGTAGTAGAGGATGCGCTCCGTCGTCGTCGTCTTACCGGCGTCGATGTGCGCCATGATTCCGATGTTGCGGACCTTGGTGAGGTCGGTCAGCACGTCCTTCTGTGCCACGGAAGTCTTCCCACTCTTTCGATTGCTTGGTTATTTCGCTGTCAGCGCCCCGGCGTTGTGCCGGTTCGGACCGTTGCGGCCCCTACCAGCGGTAGTGCGCGAAGGCGCGGTTTGCCTCGGCCATCTTGTGGACGTCCTCGCGTCGCTTGACGGCGGCGCCCAGACCGTTGCTGGCGTCCAGCAGCTCGTTGGCGAGCCGCTCGACCATGGTCTTCTCGCGGCGCTGCTTGGAGAAGCTGACCAGCCAGCGCAGTGCCAGCGTCGTCGACCGCTCGGGGCGCACCTCGACGGGCACCTGGTAGGTCGCACCACCGACGCGGCGGCTGCGGACCTCGAGTGCCGGCTTGACGTTGTCCATCGCACGCTTGAGGGTGACGACCGGATCGGTACCGGTCTTCTCGCGAGCCTGCTCGAGGGCACCATAAACAATGCGCTCAGCCAGGGATTTCTTCCCGTCCAGCAGAACCTTGTTGACCAACTGCGTCACCAGCTGCGACCCGTAGACAGGGTCGTTGACCAGTGGCCGCTTCGGCGCGGGCCCTTTGCGCGGCATTAGCTCTTCTCCTTCTTGGCGCCGTAACGGCTGCGAGCCTGCTTGCGGGACTTGACACCCTGGGTGTCCAGCGAGCCGCGGATGATCTTGTAACGCACACCCGGCAGGTCCTTCACACGACCACCACGCACCAGCACCATCGAGTGCTCCTGCAGGTTGTGACCCTCGCCCGGGATGTAGGCGGTGACCTCGACGCCCGTGGTCAGCTTGACGCGCGCGACCTTCCGCAGCGCCGAGTTCGGCTTCTTCGGGGTCGTTGTGTACACGCGGGTGCAGACCCCGCGGCGCTGCGGGCTGCCCTTGAGGGCCGCGGTCTTGACCTTCGCGACCTTGTCACGGCGACCCTTGCGGACCAGCTGCTGAATGGTTGGCATCTACCGGCTTCCTACTTCGTTCTTTTGTTGCTGTCAGATTCTGGTGGTGCTAAGTCTCTGTAGTGCAGTTTCACCCTTCCGCGGTCCCCCGCGGCCGGGTGTGTCGCACGCGCCCGCCGCAGAATCAATCCGTTGCGTGGTTGGCATGCGAATTGGCCCGGCGTTCGCGTCGTTAGGTGAGGCGCCCAAAACCGCCAGGCACGAGGCTCCACAATACCCGCCGCTAGTCGGGCAGGTCAAAGCGACGACGTCGGCGTCCAACCGACCAAGTTACCGGCACGTCTCACGGGGCGTCACGCGCACCGGATCCGCTGCGTAGCTCGATGCCGGCCGCCAGGCGGAGCACCATGTCCGAGAACACCGAATCGGTGTCGATGTCGTCCATCACGCCGGTCATCTCCAGCAGCACGAAACCGTGCATGGCCGACCAGAACTCCAGCGCGGCATAGAAAGCCTGCTCGAGGTCGAGCCCGTAGGACGACAACACCTCGATCACCGGCGTGGCGGCGGCCCGGGTCGCGGCGGTGTACTCCGGATCGTCGCCCACGCCCAACGGCATCCGGGTGAAGGCCGAGTAGCGGCCGGGATGGTGATGGGCATAGCTGCGGTAGGCGCTGGCCATCACCAGCACGGCGTCGTCGCGGGCGCGGCCCTCCCCGACCCGGTTCAGCATCGTGATGATGTCGTCGATGACCCGGATCCGCACGGTGCGGCGCAGGTCCTCCAGGCTGTCGACGTGGTTGTACAGCGACGGGCCCTTGGTTCCCAGCTGCGTCGCCAGGGCATTGATCGTCAGGGCGTCCCAGCCCTCGCGGTCCAGGAAGGTGAGCGCCGCGTTGACGATGATGTCGCGACTCAGCCGCGCCACCCGGGCCCCGGACTTCGTGCCCGACCGAGCGGCCGGTGACTCCGGCTCTGCTGGCATGGCGGTCGTCCTTCGGTTGCATTCGCCGGTGTCGTCTACGGACTGTTGTCCGCGCTGCCCCGGAACGAAGAACTCTAGTCTGCCGGTGATGCCGGGACGTAGGCTCTTTTCCAGCAGATCGCACGCCGTGGCGAGAGGAACCCGCGATGAACATGTCGATCCCCGGCCGGGCCGTGGCCGCCAGTGCACTCGCGATCGGCTTCACCTCCGCCGCCGGGGCGCCGAGCGGGCTCGCCAAGAACGGCGACACGCACATCACCGGGATGGGCATCGAGCAGACCGTCGACTGCAACGGCGCGACACTGTTGGTCGACGGCACCAGGAACACCGTCAACGCGCTCGGGACGTGCTGGGCGATATCGGTGATGGGGTCGGGCCATACTGTGGTGGCAGACAACGTCATCCACGACATCACGGTCTACGGCTCCAACGAGTCGGTCTTCTTCAAGAACGGTGACCCGATCGTCTGGGACCGCGGCCGCGAACTCGGTATGACGAATCGCGTCAGCCACGTGGGGAGCTGACAGCATGCGCAGGAACGACTCTCGAGTTCTCGTTGTGGCCGTGGCCGCAGCGGCGGCGCTCGCTATCGCCGGTTGCACACACGGCAGCAACAACGGCGCCGTGCCGTCCAGCGGATCCCCCACCTCATCGACGTCCACACCGCCGACCAGCAGCTCGGGCGCGCAGTTCGACATCGGCAACACGATCAACTACACGTCACTGGGTACCACGACGACTCTCGACTGCGGCGACGGCAAGTCACTCAATGTCGGCGGGTCGAACAACACGCTGACGGTGAAAGGCACCTGCGGCACGGTGAGCATCGGCGGGGCCGACAACAAGATCACCATCGACAAGATCGCCACCCAGATCAATGTGGTCGGGTTGAACAACACCATCAGCTACAAAGACGGCGACCCCAAGATCGACAACCTCGGCAGCGGAAACTCCATCAACAAAGCCGGTTAGCCCTTCCCGACAATGTCTTTCGACATACTCATCAGTGGCGGCGGTATCGCCGGACCCAGCTTGGCCTTCTGGCTGACCAAACACGGCCATACCGTGACGATCATCGAGCAGGCCCGCGAGCTGCGCACCGGTGGGCAGGCCGTCGACTTCCGCGGGCCCGCGTTGACGGTGCTCGACAAGATGGGCCTGCTCGACACGGTGCGAGCGGCGGCCACCAGCATGGGGCCACTCGCGCTGGTCGACAGCCGGGGTCGCGAGGTCGGGCGTCTGCCCGCCGAGGTGGTGAGCGGCGAGGTGGAGATCCACTGGGGCACGCTCACCCGCATTCTGTACGACGCCGTTCGCGGCGACGTGAATTATCGCTTCGGCGAACGCATTACGGCGGTCGACGATGACGGACAGCGGGTGACGGTGACCTTCAGCGATGGCACCACCGGCAGTTACGACTTCGTCGTCGGGGCGGACGGCCTACATTCCGGGTTGCGCCGGCTGGTGTTCGGCCCGGAGGCCGACTACGTCACTCAGCTCGGACAGTGCTTCGGGTTCTTCGACGTCGAAAACCGTTGGCGCCTTGACCATTGCGGCGTGGCCCACATCGATGCGGGCCGGACCGCGGCGCTGCAGGGCATCGACCCCGACGAACCGGCCCGCGCCAGCTTCTTCCTCGCCGACCCCGGCCTGAACTTCGACTATCGAGACACCGAAGGCAACAAGCGGTTGTTCGCGCAGCGATACGCGGGGATGGGCTGGGAGGTTCCGCACCTGCTCACGGGCCTGGCCGAAACTCCGCAGGTGTACTTCGATTCGATCGCGCAGGTCCATCTGAACTCCTATGCGCGCGGACGGGTCTGCCTGACCGGCGATGCGGCCTGGTGCGCTTCACCCCGGTCGGGCATGGGCACCACCCTCGCGATGGTCGGCGTCTATCTGTTGGCGCACGAATTACGCACGGCCGGAGACGATTACGCTGCGGCGTTCGATCGATACCAGCGACGGATGGCGCCGTATGTCGCGCGGTGCCAGAAAAGCGCCGTCGACGCGCTGAGAGCCGAGCGCTTCGCTACCGGCCGGCTCGCCCCGCTGCGTAACATCGCTCTGCGTGCACTGCGCATTCCGCTGGTGAGCAAGCTGGTAGCCCGTCAGTCGCTGGCGGTCGCGCGGTCGTTCACGTTGCCGCAGTACTAAGCCTGCGCGCCGTGGCGACCCGCACCGGCGGCAAAGCGTCCGGCCCCTTCGTTCGCTTCGGCGGCGACCCGGGAGATGCTGGCGAACTCGTAGTCCAGGGCCTCGGCTTCGGGCAGGCCCCACTGATGCAACGCCGAGAGCCGGTCCGAGCGCAGGCATTGCTGAGGCAGGGCGGCCAGTTCGGCGGCCAACTGCTCGGCGGCTTCGCGCGCCTGCCCGGTGGGCACAACACGATTGGCGAGCCCGATCGACAGCGCCTCGCCGGCGTCGACCGGCCGACCGGTGAGGATCATGTCCATCGCCCGGCTCTGCCCGATCAGGCGGGGCAACCGGATCGTGCCGCCGTCGATCAACGGCACCCCCCAGCGGCGGCAGAACACCCCGAACACGGCGTCCTCCTCGGCGACCCGCAAGTCGCACCAGAGTGCGAGTTCCAGACCACCGGCGACGGCGTAGCCGCTGACCGCGGCGATCACCGGCTTGGACAGCACCATTCGGCTAGGGCCCATCGGACCGGGCCCGGTCCGGTGGACCGCGTTGGCGTCCGGTGTGCCGAATGCCTTCAAATCCGCTCCAGCGCAAAAGGTTCCGTGATCGCCCCACAGCACTGCCACGGACGCGGATTCGTCGCTGTCGAAATCATCGAACGCCTCGTAGAGGGCCGCGGCGGTGGGGCCGTTGACCGCGTTGCGCGCTTCGGGCCGGTTGAGGATGACGGTGGTCACGGCGCCATGCTGCTCGACGCGTACCGGATCGCTCATCTGGCCTCCATCAGTCGGACGTCGTCGCGCCGCGCGAGCAGTTCGGCGGCGAAGTCGTTGTAGGCGGCGCGTAGTCGGGTACCCGGCCAGTCGCCGGGCAGCAGCTCGTCGGGCAGCACCGGATCGGTCAGCAGGTGGCGCACCATCGCCGCGGCCGTGACGAATCGGGCCGGCACATCCTGCGCGTTCGACATGTCCTCCAGGAGAAGTTCGCCGGTGCGCACCCAGGACGGCAGGTCCCACAGCTGGAGCGCCAAGTCGGCCGGATCGTCGTCGCGGGCCTCGATGATCCGCACCCGGGAGCGGACCCCGCGGTCGAGGTCGAGCTCGAGGTTGTCCGGCCGCATCCACACCCCTTCGCGCAGTTCGCCGAAACGCCTGTGGTGCAGCGTCGTTCGCAATGACGCGCGGGTCCGGGCGTCGGTGCCCACGCTGGTGACGATCAGCGTCGTCCAGGTTCCACGCCAGGGCAGCAGCTTGGGCCGCATCGCGTCGTCCTGCCGTCGCTGACGGGCCAACAATCGATCGGCAAGCCGGTAGCCGTCGGCCGAGCGCACCAGGTCGCCCGCGCTGACCATCCGGGTCAACGCCACCCGCAGGGTTGTCTCTTTGATACCGAAGTCGTCGGTGAGCCGGATCAATTCGGCGGCGCTGGCCCGCGCCGGGTGCGCACCGAGCATCACGCTGAGCACCACCGACCGGGCGGTCATGCGGGCCAGCGACTTGGGCATCAGGTCAGACCTGGGAAGCTCGCCGGCCGGAGTCGCCGAACGGTTCGTCGCGGTGTTTGACCGCCTCGCGGAAGCCGTGCTCGACGGCGTCGGCGACGAATGCGTGGCCCTCGGGCGTGTGGCGCGCGACCCCGTCGAACACCGTGCTGACCATTCTGCTGGTGGCCACACCCTGTTGCAGCAGAGCGGAATTGAGTGCCAGCTTGACCATGATCAGCTGGTTGACCGGGACGGCGGCGATCCGCTCGACCAGTCGCTCGGTCCGCTCGTCGAGATCCTTCGGATCCGGCGCCTCGACCGCCAGACCCCACTCGGCGGCCTGGGCGCCGGTGATGCAGTCTCCGGTCAGCAGAAGGCGTTTGGCGCGCTGGTCACCGAGTCGGTGGGCCCACATGCCGGCCGCCGGTACGCCCCAGACCCGGGTCGGCGGGTAGCCGATCTTGGCGTCGGACGCGGCGATCACCTGGTCGGCGTGCAGCGCGATGTCGGTTCCGCCAGCCACGCAGTAGCCGTGGATTTTCGCGACCGTCGGCTTGTCGGCGTGCAACAGGCTGGAGAAGCCGCGCACGAAGCGGCTCATCATCTGGTAGTCGATCATCGGATCCCACGGCTGGTTCGGTAAGTGGTTGACCGCCTGGGTTTTACCGTCCAGCGATGTTCCGCTGTAGGCGCCGGTTCCGCCGGCCGAGCCGGTCCGGTCGGCATAGGCACTCAGGTCGAAGCCGGCGCAGAAGCCCTCGCCCCGACCCGAGACCAGGATCACGTGGACGTTGGGGTCCAGATCGGCGCGCTCCACCAGAGCCGAGAGCTCCAGCGGGGTGTCTGCGATGATCGCGTTGCCCTTGTCGGGACGGTTGAACGTGATTCGGGCAACCCGATCGGTGACCTCATAGGTCATCGTCTTCAGGTTGTCGAAGTCGACCGGCCTGATCGCGTGTGTCATCCCTTCACCAGAGCACGCTCGATGATCGGCGAGAGGTCCAACCCGGCGGGCATGGTCCCGAAGGCGCCGCCCCACTGGCCTTCCAGCCGGGTGGCCAGGAACGCCTCGGCGACGGCCGGGTGTCCGTGCCGCACCAACAGCGACCCCTGCAGTGCCAGGCAGATGTCCTCGGCGACCTTACGGGCGCGGTACTGGATGGTCTCCAGGTCACCGAGCTGCGGACGCAGCTGCTCGACATGGCGGTCCAGCCGGGCGTCCTGCCCCGTGCTCTTACCCAGTTCGTCGAACAGCACCTCGATGCATTCGGGCCGAGTTGCCATGGCGCGCAACGTGTCCAGCGCGCTGACGTTGCCGGAGCCCTCCCAGATTCCCATCAGCGGGGCTTCGCGGTAGAGCCGCGGCATGCCGGACTCCTCGACGTAGCCGTTGCCGCCCAGGCATTCCATGGCTTCGGCGGCGTGCGGTGTCGCGCGCTTGCACACCCAGTACTTGCTGGCGGCCAGCCCGATTCGCCGCAGCAGGGTCTCGGTCTGGTCACCGCGCACGGCGTTGTCGGTGGCGCCGGCCATCCGCATCGCCACCATGGTGGCGGCCTCGGCTTCGACGGCCAAGTCGGCCAGCACGTTACGCATCAACGGCTGGTCGATCAGGTATTCACCGAATGCCTTGCGGTGCTGGGCATGATGAACGGCGTGGGTGAGCCCGGTGCGCATGCTGGTGGCGCTGCCCAGTGTGCAGTCGAGCCGGGTGAGGTTGACCATCTCGATGATGGTCGGCACGCCGCGCCCTTCCTCGCCGACCAGCCACGCGGTCGCGCCGTCGTATTCGACCTCGCTGGAGGCGTTGGCGTTGTTGCCGAGCTTGTCCTTCAGGCGCTGCAGGCGCATCCGGTTGAGGCTGCCGTCGGGCAGCACGCGCGGCAGGAAGTAGCAGGACAACCCGCCGGGCGCTTGCGCGAGCACCAGGAAGATGTCGCACATCGGCGCCGAGGTGAACCACTTGTGGCCGGTCAGCCGGTACGTGCCGTCGCCGTTGGAGACGGCCTCGGTGTTGCCGGCGCGGACGTCGGAGCCACCCTGCTTCTCGGTCATCGACATGCCGGCGGTGATGCCGAGTTTTGTTGAGGCAAGCTTCAATTCGGGGTCGTAGACGCGGCTGGTGAGCAGCGGTTCGTAGGAGGCGGCGAGCTCGGGGTTGAATCGCAGCGCCGGAACGACCGCATACGTCATCGAGATCGGGCAGACGTGGCCGGGCTCCGCGGTCCAGACGCTGGTCTTGGCCGCGCGCACCACATGCGCGCCCGGGCGGTCGTCGGCCCACGGCGCGGCGTGCAGTCCGTGCTCGATCGCCGCCCGCATCAGCTCGTGGTACGACGGGTCGAACTCGACCTCGTCGACGCGATTGCCGTAGCGGTCGTGGGTGCGCAGGATCGGCCGGTTGCGCTGCGCCAACTCGCCCCAACGCTGAGTTTGCTTCGAGCCGGAGATCGCGCCCACCGCGGTCACCTCGTCCAAACCCCACTGCCCGCCCTCGCGAATCAGCGCCTCGATCAGCACCGGCGACGATGCCGGGTTGTGCTCCTGCAGCGGCGGCACCTGGTTAGTGACGACATGAGTATCTGGCATGCCGCCAATGTTACATATTTTCTACAACCGCACAAGAGGTGTAATGCTCAGCGGTGGTGGGCCGCGAAGAACTCCCAGAGCTTGGCGGTGGCGAAGTCCGGCCAATGGTGCCCTCCATCGGCGACCGTCACCAGCGCCACACCGCGCCCCCCGGCACACGCGGCGGTCGATGTGGTGACCTGACCATCGGTCGTCTCGGTCGGCGGCCGGCAGTCATCGAGCTTGCGCCACAACGCATTCAGCTCCGGTACCGGCGGCCCGTCGATGTGCGCGAACCCGTGGCCGGGCCCGCCGCCGTAAGGGACCATCGGGTCGGCAGTGCCGTGGATGGCCATCACCGAGGCCGGCTGCGGAGTTCGGCACGGATCCAGTTGCGTGCCGGCGACCGGGCCAATCGCGGCGAACAGCGTGGTGGTGCACGCCAGCGTGTACGACATGATGCCGCCGTTGCTCATGCCGGTCGCAAACACCCGTGCGGCGTCGATGCCGATGTGTTTCGACACGTCCGCCACCACCGCGCTGATGAAGCCGACGTCGTCGATGTTCTGCTGGGCCGGTCGGCCGCAGCAGCCGCCGCCGTTGACGTTCCACGCCCGTTTGACGCCGTCGGGGTACACCGCGACGAATTTTGCCGAGTCGGCCAATTGGTCCCAGCCGTAGGATCTTTCGGCTTGCTCGGCGCTGCCGAAGCCACCGTGCAGCACGACGACCAGGCTTGCCGGACCGGTCAGCCCGGTGGGCTTGTGCAGGCGGTAGACCCGGTCGTGCCCGGCCACCCCGATGGTGTGGATGCTGGCGCCGTCGACGAAGCCCGACGGTGGCTTCGGGTGCAGGACCGCACATCCGGCCAGCAGCAGCACGACGCCGAGCAGCATCGCGATCCGATGTCGCATCTCAGGCGCTCGTCTTCTCCCGCAGGAAAGCGATGTCGTCCTTGCGCCCCTCTTCGGCCGTCTCGCAGATCACTGGCGCGTCGGCGGCCTTGACCACCGCCACCAGCAGTTCGGGATCGATCTGACCGGTGCCGAAATTCGCATGCCGGTCGCGGCCGGAGCCGGCCGAGTCCTTGGAATCGTTGCAGTGCACCAGGTCGATACGACCGGTGATGGCCTTGATCCGGTCGACGGCGTCGACGAGCCCCTCCCCCGCCGCCCAGGCGTGGCAGGTGTCGAGGCAGAACCCGACCCCGGCGTCGCCGATGTGGTCCCACAGCCGCGCGATGGTGTCGAAGTGCCGGGCCATGGCGTGGTCGCCGCCGGCGGTGTTCTCCAGGTAGACAGGGACTTTCGTCTCCAGGCGATCGAGTGCCTTACGCCAACGCAGGAAGCCCTCGTCGAGATCGTCGTCCTCGGTGACGTGTCCGCCGTGCACGATGATCGCGGCGGCTCCGATCTCGGTGGCGGCATCACAGGTCTGCTGCAGAATCTTGCGCGACGGGATCCGCACCCGGTTGTTCGCCGAGGCGACATTGATCAGGTACGGCGCATGCACATAGATCGGCAGCGCCGCGGCCTTGAGTTCCGCGGCGTCCTCACGCGGTTTAGGGGCCTTCCAGCTCTGCGGGTTGCCGAGGAAGATCTGCACGACGTCGGCGTTCTCGGCGGCAGCGGTGGCCAGCGGATCCTGCGGGCTGATGTGTGAACCGATAAGCACGACGGCCAGTCTAGTGAGCCGGCCGGACAGCCTGGCAGCTTCTCATGAGTCACAGGAACGCGAGCATGCAACGCCATGCCCGCCTTCGAGCGACAACGTCGACCAGTTGAGTCCGCTTACTGCCGATTGTCGCTGTGAGGTGGGCACACCGACTACCGAGTTCCTCGGTGGTAGCTGGTACGGATGGGACGGCAGGGCCCCGCGCACGAAAAAGCCCCGGGGGTTGACCCGGGGCCTTTTCGTTGTGCGCCGATAGCGGGGGCTATCGAAGTGTTGCTCTAACGGTAGTCGGAGTATCCGTAGTCGTCCAGCGGAACCGCGGCTCCGGTCGCCTGGCCGAAGTCCGGGCTGTAGTACTGATCCTCGTAAGACGGGATCGTGTACGCCGCAGCGCGGGCTTCCTCGGTCGGCTGCACCTGAATGTTGCGGTACCGGTTGATGCCGGTACCGGCCGGGATCAGCTTTCCGATGATCACGTTCTCCTTCAGACCCTGCAGCTTGTCGCTGCGGCAGTTGATCGCCGCATCGGTCAGCACACGCGTGGTCTCCTGGAACGACGCCGCCGACAGCCACGAGTCGGTGGCCAGCGACGCCTTGGTGATACCCATCAGCACCGGACGTCCGGCCGCGGGCTCGGTGCCCTCGGCCACCACGCGGCGGTTCGACGCCTCGAACTCGGCACGGTCGATCAGCGATCCGGGCAGGAACTCCGTCGAACCCGAGTCGATGATCGTCACCCGGCGCAGCATCTGCCGGACGATCACCTCGATGTGCTTGTCGTGAATGGACACACCCTGGGCGCGGTAGACCTCCTGGACCTCCTTGGTCAGGTGGATCTGCACCTCGCGGGGGCCCTGCACGCGCAGCACCTCGTGCGGGTCGGCCGAGCCTTCCATCAGCTGCTGACCCACCTCGACGTGGTCACCATCGGTGAGCAGCCGCTCGGAGCCGTCCTCGTGCTTGAAGACGCGCAGACGCTGACGCTTCGAGAGCTTGTCGTAGACAACCTCTTCGCCACCGTCATCCGGGATGATGGTGATCTTGTAGAAGCGCTCGCCGTCTTCCAGACGAACCCGTCCGGTGACGTCGGCGATCGGTGCCTTACCGCGCGGCACGCGGGCCTCGAACAGCTCCTGCACACGGGGCAGACCGCCGGTGATGTCCTCACCGACACCACCCTGGTGGAAGGTACGCATGGTCAGCTGCGTGCCGGGCTCACCAATCGACTGTGCCGCAACGATACCCACGGCCTCACCGATGTCGACCAGCTTGCCGGTGGCCATCGACCGGCCGTAGCAGGTCGCGCAGACACCGGTACCCGTGGTGCAGGTCAGCACGGAGCGGACCTTCACCTGCGTGATGCCGGCCGCCAGCAGCGCATCGATCTGCGGGTCACCGAGGTCCTCGCCACGAGCGGCGACGACGTTGCCCGCCTCGTCGGTCGCATCGGTACCCAAAGTCCGTGCGTACGCCGAGGTTTCGATGTGCGGATCACGGATCAGCACGCCGTCCGGGCCACGCTCGGCCAGCTCGACCAGGATGCCACGCTCGGTGCCACAGTCGGTCTCGCGGACGATGACGTCCTGCGACACGTCGACCAGACGACGGGTCAGGTAACCCGAGTCAGCGGTACGAAGCGCGGTGTCCGCCAGGCCCTTACGTGCGCCGTGGGTGTTGATGAAGTACTCCAACACCGTCAGGCCTTCACGGAAGGACGACTTGATCGGGCGCGGGATGAACTCACCCTTCGGGTTGGTCACCAGGCCCTTCATGCCGGCCAGCGTTCGCGTCTGGGTGAAGTTACCGGTGGCACCCGAGTCGACGATCGTGATGATCGGGTTGTCGGACGGGTAGTGCTCGCGAAGAGCCTCACCCACCTCGTCGGTGGCTTCCTTCCAGATCTCGACCAAGGCTTCGTTGCGCTCGTCCTTGTTCAAAGCACCGCGCTGGAACTGCTTTTCGACCTTGTCGGCCCGACCTTCGTAGGCATCCAAGATCTCGGCCTTGTTCGGCGGCACCAGCACGTCGGCCATGGACACCGTGACACCCGAACGGGTGGCCCAGTGGAAACCGGCGTCCTTGAGCTTGTCGACGGTCTGCGCCACCACGATCATCGGGTACCGCTCGGCCAGGTCGTTGATGATCGCAGCCTGCACCTTCTTGTGCATCTGCTTGTCCACGAACGGATACCCGACGGGCAACAGCTCGTTGAAGATCACTCGGCCCAGCGTCGTCTCGGCGATCCAGGGATCGCCTGGCTGCCAACCGTTTTGACCGAACTGCGCGGCCTCGATCTCGACCGGCGGACGCAGCTGCGTCAGCCGGACCTTGATCTTGGCGCGCACGCTGAGCGCACCGCGGTCCAGCGCCATGATGGCCTCGGCCGGCGACGAGTAGACCCCGGACTCCGGCTGATCCTTGGCGGCAGGCGTGTATTCGCCCTGGTCGCCGGGGATCTCGGTGGTCAGGAAGTACAACCCGGTCACCATGTCCAGCCGCGGCATGGCCAACGGGCGACCCGAGGCCGGCGACAGGATGTTGTTCGACGACAGCATCAGGATGCGAGCCTCGGCCTGCGCCTCGGCGCTCAACGGCAGGTGCACGGCCATCTGGTCACCGTCGAAGTCGGCATTGAACGCCTCACACACCAACGGGTGCAGCTGAATGGCCTTGCCCTCCACCAGCTGTGGCTCGAAAGCCTGGATACCCAGCCGGTGCAGCGTCGGTGCACGGTTCAGCAACACCGGGTGCTCGGCGATGACCTCTTCGAGGACATCCCACACCTGGGGGCGCTGACGCTCGACCATCCGCTTGGCGCTCTTGATGTTCTGCGCGTGGTTCAGGTCGACCAGTCGCTTCATCACGAACGGCTTGAACAGCTCGAGTGCCATCAGCTTGGGCAGACCGCACTGGTGCAGCTTGAGCTGCGGGCCGACCACGATGACCGAACGTCCCGAGTAGTCGACACGCTTACCGAGCAGGTTCTGGCGGAACCGGCCCTGCTTACCCTTCAGCAGGTCGGACAGCGACTTCAGCGGGCGGTTACCCGGTCCGGTGACCGGGCGTCCGCGACGGCCGTTGTCGAACAGCGCGTCGACCGACTCCTGCAGCATCCGCTTCTCGTTGTTGACGATGATCTCGGGCGCGCCGAGGTCGATCAGCCTCTTGAGTCGGTTGTTGCGGTTGATCACGCGGCGGTACAGGTCGTTGAGGTCGGAGGTCGCGAAGCGGCCACCGTCCAGCTGCACCATCGGACGCAGCTCCGGCGGGATCACCGGAACGGCATCGAGGACCATGCCCATCGGCGAGTTGCCCGACTGCTGGAATGCCGCAACGACTTTCAGACGCTTGAGGGCACGGAGCTTCTTCTGCCCCTTGCCGTTCTTGATCACGTCACGAAGGTTGTCGGCCTCGGCGTGGATGTCGAACGTCTCGATCAGCTTCTGGATCGACTCCGCGCCCATGGCACCGGTGAAGTACTCGCCGTAGCGGTCGATCAGCTCGCGGTAGAGGTTCTCGTCGACGATCAGCTGCTTGGGAGCCAGCTTGGTGAACGTCGTCCAGATCTCCTCCAGCCGGTCCAGCTCGCGCTGGGTACGGTCCCGGAGCTGGCGCATCTCACGCTCGCCACCGTCGCGAACCTTGCGCCGCGCATCGGCTTTCGCGCCTTCGGCCTCCAACTCGGCGAGGTCGGCTTCCAGCTTCTGCGCCCGCGTTTCCAGGTCGCTGTCGCGCTGGTCTTCGATCGCCTTGCGCTCGACCACCATCTCGGCCTCGAGAGTCGACAGCTCGTTGTGCCGCATCTCGTCGTCGACCGCGGTGATCACGTAGGCGGCGAAGTAGATGATCTTCTCGAGATCCTTCGGCGCCAGGTCGAGCAGGTAGCCCAACCGCGACGGCACGCCCTTGAAGTACCAGATGTGGGTGACCGGCGCGGCCAGCTCGATGTGGCCCATCCGCTCACGACGCACCTTGGCGCGAGTCACCTCGACGCCACAGCGCTCACAGATGATGCCCTTGAAGCGGACGCGCTTGTACTTGCCGCAGTAGCACTCCCAGTCGCGAGTCGGTCCGAAGATCTTCTCGCAGAACAGGCCGTCCTTCTCCGGCTTCAAGGTGCGGTAGTTGATCGTCTCCGGCTTCTTGACCTCACCGAAGGACCAGTTACGGATGTCCTCCGCCGTGGCCAGGCCGATACGGAGTTCATCGAAGAAGTTGACGTCTAACACGTAACTCCCTTTCCCCTTGCGGGTTTAGAAATCGAAACCACTGTGTTCAATGGCCGGCTCGCGCAAGCGCTCACCGATTAGGCCAAGTCCTCGACGGACGCAGACTCGTTGCGCGACAAGTTGATTCCCAGGTTCGCCGCAGCGCGCTCCAGGTCCTCGTCGTCGCCATCGCGCATCTCGATGGCGGCACCGTCGCTGGAGAGCACCTCGACGTTGAGGCACAGCGACTGCAGCTCTTTGAGAAGCACCTTGAACGACTCGGGAATACCCGGCTCGGGGATGTTCTCGCCCTTGACGATCGCCTCGTACACCTTGACCCGGCCGACGGTGTCGTCGGACTTGATGGTCAGGAGCTCCTGCAGCGTGTACGCGGCACCGTAGGCCTGCATGGCCCAGCACTCCATCTCGCCGAATCGCTGTCCACCGAACTGCGCCTTACCGCCCAGCGGCTGCTGGGTGATCATCGAGTACGGGCCGGTGGAGCGGGCGTGGATCTTGTCGTCCACCAGGTGGTGCAGCTTCATGATGTACATGTAGCCGACGGTCACCGGGTACGGGAACGGCTCGCCGCTGCGGCCATCGAACAACCGCGCCTTGCCGTCTGCGTTCACCATCACTTCGCCGTCGCGGTTGGGCAGCGTCGAGGCCAGCAGGCCCGTCAGCTCGTCCTCTTTGGCGCCGTCGAACACCGGCGTCGCGACGATCGCGTCCGGCTCGGAGGTGTGCAGATCCGCGGGCAGGTTCGCCGCCCACTCGGGCGACCCTTCGATGTTCCAGCCGGCCTTGGCCACCCACCCGAGGTGGGTCTCCAGGATCTGGCCGATGTTCATCCGTCGCGGCACACCGTGGGTGTTCAGGATGATGTCCACCGGCGTTCCGTCGGGCATGAACGGCATGTCCTCGGCGGGCAGGATCTTGCCGATGACGCCCTTGTTGCCGTGGCGGCCGGCCAGCTTGTCACCGTCGGAGATCTTGCGCTTCTGCGCGACGTAGACGCGGACCAACTCGTTGACGCCGGCGGGCAACTCGTCGTCGTCTTCGCGGGAGAACACCCGGATGCCGATGACCTTGCCGGACTCACCGTGCGGCACCTTCAGCGAAGTGTCGCGGACCTCGCGGGCCTTCTCACCGAAGATCGCGCGGAGCAGCCGCTCCTCCGGGGTCAGCTCGGTCTCACCCTTCGGAGTGACCTTGCCGACCAGGATGTCGCCGTCGCGGACCTCGGCGCCGATGCGGACGATGCCGCGCTCGTCGAGGTCAGCCAGCACCTCATCGGAGACGTTCGGGATGTCCCGCGTGATCTCCTCGGCGCCCAGCTTGGTGTCGCGGGCGTCGATCTCGTGCTCTTCGATGTGAATCGACGTGAGCACGTCCTCTTCAACCAGGCGGTTGGACAGGATGATCGCGTCCTCGTAGTTGTGGCCCTCCCACGGCATGATCGCAACGAGCAGGTTCTTGCCCAGCGCCATCTCACCGTTGTCGGTGCACGGCCCGTCGGCGATGACCTGACCGGACTCGACCCGCTCGCCGGCGTCCACGATCGGGCGCTGGTTGGCGCACGTTCCGTGGTTGGACCGGGCGAACTTACGCATCCGGTAGGTGTGCCGGGTGCCGTCGTCGGCCATCACGGTGATGTAGTCGGCAGACACCTCCTCGATCACCCCGGCCTTGTCGGCGACGACGACATCGCCGGCGTCGATCGCGGCGCGCAGCTCCATGCCGGTACCCACCAGCGGTGCCTCGCTGCGTACCAGCGGAACCGCCTGGCGCTGCATGTTGGCACCCATCAGGGCACGGTTGGCGTCGTCGTGCTCGAGGAACGGGATCATCGCGGTGGCCACCGAGACCATCTGCCGCGGTGAGACGTCCATGTAGTCGACCTCGGCCGACGACACGTACTCGACCTCGCCACCCTTGCGTCGGACCAGCACGCGGTCCTCTTCGAAGCGGCCGTCGTCGTCGATCGGCGAGTTGGCCTGGGCTACGACGTGGCGGTCTTCCTCGTCAGCGGTCAGGTACTGGATTGTGTCGGTCACCACACCTTCGGTCACCTTGCGGTACGGCGTCTCGATGAACCCGAACGGGTTGACCCGCGCGTACACCGACAGCGAACCGATCAGACCGATGTTCGGGCCTTCCGGCGTCTCGATCGGACACATCCGGCCGTAGTGGCTGGAGTGCACGTCACGAACCTCGAGGCCGGCGCGCTCACGGGACAGACCACCGGGGCCCAGCGCCGACAGACGGCGCTTGTGGGTCAGACCCGACAGCGGGTTGTTCTGGTCCATGAACTGCGACAGCTGGCTGGTGCCGAAGAACTCCTTGATCGCGGCGACCACCGGGCGGATGTTGATCAGGGTCTGCGGCGTGATCGCCTCGACGTCCTGAGTCGTCATCCGCTCGCGGACCACGCGCTCCATCCGGGACATACCGACCCGGATCTGGTTCTGGATCAGCTCGCCGACCGTGCGCAGACGACGGTTACCGAAGTGGTCGATGTCGTCGGTCTCGACCGGCACCTCGACGCCACCGGGGACGGTCATCGTGGGCTGACCCTCGTGCAGGCGCACCAGGTACTCGACGGTCGCGACGACGTCTTCCTCGGTCAACGTGGTCGACGTGGTCTCGGCCGGGGTGGCGCTCAGGCCGAGCTTCTTGTTGATCTTGTACCGACCCACGCGGGCCAGGTCGTAGCGCTTCTCCTTGAAGAACAGGTTCTCCAGCAGGGTCTGCGCGGACTCCTTGGTCGGCGGCTCGCCCGGACGCAGCCGGCGGTAGATCTCCAGCAACGCCTCATCGGAGTTCTGGGTGGGGTCGCGCTCGAGGGTCTGCATCATGATCTCGGAAAAGCCGAAGCGCTCGCGGATCTGCTCGTTGCTCCAGCCCAGCGCCTTGAGCAGCACGGTGACGGCCTGGCGACGCTTGCGGTCGATGCGGACACCGACGGTGTCGCGCTTGTCGATGTCGAACTCCAGCCACGCACCGCGGCTCGGGATCACCTTGACGCTGTGCAGCACCTTCTCGGTGGACTTGTCGATGGTGTCGTCGAAGTACACACCGGGCGACCGGACCAGCTGGCTGACCACCACGCGCTCGGTGCCGTTGATGATGAACGTGCCCTTCTCCGTCATCATCGGGAAGTCACCCATGAACACCGTCTGGCTCTTGATCTCGCCGGTGTTGTTGTTGATGAACTCCGCGGTGACGAACAGCGGGGCCGCGTACGTCATGTCCTTGTCTTTGCACTCGTCGACGGGTGCTTTGACCTCGTCGAACCGTGGGTCGGAGAAGGACAGCGACATGGAACCCGAGAAGTCCTCGATCGGGGACAGCTCTTCGAGCACCTCCTCGAGGCCGCCCTTGGGGGCGGACTCGCCACGCTCGACCGCGCGCTCGCGCCAGCTTTCCCGACCGATGAGCCACTCGAACGAGTCGGTCTGAACGTCAAGCAGCCCGGGAACCTCGAGAGGCTCGCGCAGTTTGGCGAAGGAGACTCGGTCGGGAGCACCGGGTACGGAGCTGTTGGAGATCGAACTTTGAGGGGTTTTCTTGCTCTGGCGGGAGACTGCCAAGATGCATTCCTTCCAGCACCTCATGCGACGTGCGATCCGGAGGCCACCGGAACCGTCTGTCGCTATGACTTTGTTCGGTTCGGCTGGCGAACGATCTGTCCGTTCTCACGCACGCAGCTAATTCGCTGTATCAGCGATAGCTCAAGCTAAGACCACGGTGTCGTGTGGCGGGTGTGAGGTGGGCAGGAGGCAGCCAGCGCAACGTCCAACAATAGCGCAGGACGGCGCATTCCTCAACTACCGTGCTCGGGGGTATCGGCGCTGGCTGGCGAGTCGAAATTCCCGTGCATTCATTCTGCCCAACAGAGTGACCCTTTGGGGGCCTTCAGTCAAGAGGTGACGCACCGTGGCTGTGGAACAACTCCTTTTCGATTCGGCTATCCGCGTTGGGTAGGAATTGACGCGGTGTCGGCCTCGTCGCGGTGTCGCGATTGCTGGCTGTCGTAATCCTTGTTCTTCGCGTTTTCGTTCTTGTCGTTCTCGAACGACTCGAGGATGGCCTCTTGGGCGTCCTTGGGCAGCAGGTGCAGGTTCTCCCGCACTCGGTCCTGGCGGCGCTTGGCTCCCTTGCGCTCCGGCATTCCGGGAGTTGCCGAGATCTGCGGCGGCACGCCTTCGACTTCATCGGTGCCACCGTCGTGGTGGCCGGCCTCGATGTGGGCCTGCTCCTCGGCCATGGTGGCCTCGTCCTTTTCCTCCGACATACCGATCGGGCCGATACGGCGACCGTTGAGGAATTGGCGCACCACCGGCTCGTCGCTGGTCAGCAGCACCTCGCGGGGGCCGAACATGACCAGCTTGCGGCGGAACAGCATGCCCATGTTGTCCGGCACGGTGCGGGCGATGTTGATGTTGTGCGTCACGATCAGGATCGTGCAGTCGATCTGGGCATTGATGTCGATCAGCAACTGCGACAGGTACGCGGTACGGACCGGGTCCAGACCGGAGTCCGGCTCGTCACAGAGAATGATCTGCGGGTCCAGCACCAGCGATCGGGCCAGGCCGGCGCGCTTGCGCATACCACCGGAGATCTCACCGGGGAACTTCTTCTCATCGCCGCCGAGACCCACCATCTCCAGCTTCTCCATGACGACGTCACGGATCTCGCCTTCCTTCTTCTTGGTGTGCTCGCGCAGTGGGAATGCGGTGTTGTCGTACAGGTTCATCGACCCGAACAGGGCGCCGTCCTGGAACATCACACCGAACAGGGTGCGGATGTCGTAGAGCTCCTTGGCCGAACACTCGGTGATGTCGGTGCCGTCCACGATGATCGAGCCGCGCTCGGGGCGCAGCAAACCGATCAGCGACTTCAGGAAGACGGATTTACCCGTACCGGACGGTCCCAGCAGAACACTGACCTCGCCCTCTGGAATCGACATCGTGACGTCTTCCCAGATTCGCTGGGACCCGAAGGACTTCGTCAATCCTTCTACCTGAATACCGATGCCCACGCGAAACCCTCCCGCTGATGTTGCTGATCGCAGCCCAAGCCCAGCTTGTGGCTTGAGTCACTGTAGCGCACAGGGGGGTCAGTTTTGCTTAGTCCTGCGGCGCCCAGTTTCCATGAAATCCCATCGGTACCCGCTGCGGTAAATGGACCGTCGCCACCGACTCGCACGTTTGCGCATCGAGTAGCAGCAGCTGGCCTTCGCCGCGTCCGCGGTGGTATCCGTAACCGATCAGGATTCCGTCGTCCTCAGACAAGCTAGCCGAACCGGCGGCCGGGCGCGGGATGAACGACATCTCGCCGATCAGCAGTTCGGGGTCGAGCGGCGCGACCATGCTCGATCCGGTGGCCAAGTCGTGCTTGTAGAGCGACGAGGTCATTTCGGATCTGCCTGAGTCCACGAAGCCGCCTTCGACGCCGACGGTGTAGCCGAACCGATGCTTGCTCCCCAGCAACGTCTCGTTGATCCGCGGAAACTCTTGCGAACGGTCGTCGAGGCGCTCGCTGGACACTGCTCCGGTGGCCAGGTTGATCGTCCACCGGTCCAGGGTGGGCGCGACCTCGCCCGGCCCACGCCGGTCGCGGTCGAACATCCGCTCGTAGCGCACCACGTCGAGCACCAGCACCTCATGGCCGTCGCGCATTTCGGAGTAGGCGTTGAGCGGGTGGTAGACGTAGCACGGCTCGATCTCGAACCACCGCACGTCGCTGTTGCCGCCCTCGCGCGGCATCACGCCGATCCGGGCCGGATATTTCGGGTTCCAGGCGTACGGCATCTGATAGACGGGCTTGTCGTTGCGATTGAACATCGCCGCGATGGGCCCGGGTACGGGGACCTGCCCGACCACCGCGTCGGCCACGATCTGCGCCGGGCGCCGCATCCACCGCGGCATGTTCCTGGGCAGCACCTGCATCGGGTCGAGCGTCACCGGCAGGTCGTAGAGCACGACGTATTTGTCGGTCAGCGAGAAGTCATGCATCATCGGCGACCCCGACACCTTGATGTCGACCGTGCGACGGGCCTGACCGTCGGTGCCGATCACCGAATACTGCACCGAATTGCCGCGCGCAAAGGAGTAGGACACCGCGTGCAGCTCGCCGGTGCGTGGATCGCGGTGCGGGTGCGCCGCGTAGCCGCCGGCCAGCGTGCCGTCGAAGTCGCACGCCCCGACGGTGTCGAGGTCGTCGGTGAGCTCGTAATTGGCGACCCCGCCTTCGACCAGCGCCAGCGTCTTACCCGCATGGGCCAGCACATTGGTGTTGGCCCCGAGCGACTGCATCCCGGCTCTGAGGTTGCGGCCGGCCGCCGCGGGCTCCCCCAGCACGCGTCGTACGGCGGGGCTGCGAACCCAGCGGTTGCGGTACCAGTTGGCGTTGCCGCCCTGCAGCGAGACGCCGTGCACCATGCCGTCACCGGTGAACCAGTGGTAAGTGGCCGGGTCGACCTCGGCGACCGGATTCGGGCCGTTGCGCAGGTAGCGCCCGTCGAGGAACTCGGGAATGTGCCCGGTGACCGTCAGATCGGTCGCGGTCACCTCTCGATCGACCGGCGCGAGGAAGTCATCGAGATAGGGATTCACTGGCGGCGTGCTGACGGTGGCGCTCATCCTGGCTCCTAGCTGCGATAACATTGTTATTCCTAAGTTATACCGATCGCTGCGGGGCTGTGTCAAGATATTTCGGTGGCTCCATCTGCCGAACGCAACGTGCGCGACGAGTTGCTGGGCGTTGCCGTCGACATCCTCAACCAGGACGGCCCGGACGGTCTGCAGACCCGCAAGATCGCCAGCGCGGCAGGCACGTCGACGATGGCGGTGTACACGTACTTCAGCGGCCTGCCGGGGCTGATCGCGGCGGTGGCCGAAGAGGGTCTGCGGCAGTTCGACGCGGCGCTGACGATGCCGTCGACGTCAGACCCGGTCGCGGACCTGATGGCCACCGGGATCGCGTATCGCCGCTACGCCATCGAGTGCCCGCACATGTACCGCCTGATGTTCGGCAGTACCAGCGCCCACGGCATCAACGCACCGGCCCACGACGTGTTGACCCTGAGCCTGGCCGAGATCAACGACCACTACCCGAGTTTCGCCCACGTCGTTCGCGGCGTGCATCGGGCGATGCAGGCCGGGCGGATCAACGGCTCGCCCGACGACGACGCTGCCGTGGTGGCGACCGCGGCGCAGTTCTGGGCGGCCATCCACGGGTTCGTCATGCTGGAGCTGGCCGGCTCCTACGGCGCGCAGGGCAACGCCGTCGGGTCGGTGCTTGCGGCGTTGACCTCAAATTTGCTTGTCGCGCTTGGTGACTCGCCAGACCAGGTACGGCAGTCCCAGCTGGCGTCGGTCCAGCGCTAGATACACGAAACCCCCGGAACCTGTTGGCTCCGGGGGTTTTCGCGAAACGACTACTTGACGGTGACGCTGGCGCCGGCGGCCTCGAGCTTGGCCTTGGCTTCTTCGGCGGCCTCCTTGGGGGCCTTCTCCAGCACAGCCTTCGGCGCGCCGTCGACGAGGTCCTTGGCCTCTTTCAGGCCCAGGCCCGAGACGATCTCACGCACGACCTTGATGACGCCGATCTTCTTGTCACCGGCGGCCTCGAGGATGACGTCGAACTCCGACTGCTCCTCAGCGGCCTCGGCGGGCGCACCGGCGGCGGGGCCGGCGGCGGCGACGGCGACCGGAGCGGCCGCGGTGACCTCGAAGGTCTCTTCGAACTTCTTCACGAACTCCGAGAGCTCCAGCAAGGTGAGTTCCTTGAAGGCGTCGAGCAGTTCGTCAGTGGAGAGCTTGGACATGTGGTGGGTCCTTCCTGGGTGTTACGGGGTTTATTCGGTGGTTTCGGCGGGTGATTCCGCAGGTGCTTCGGTCGACTCCGCGGCGGGGGCCTCGGCCTCTGCCGTGGGGGCTTCGGCGGGAGCCGCAGCTTCTGCCGGCGCCGCAGGCTCTTCGGCGGCACGCTTCTCTTGCAACGCGGCCGCGAGCCTGGCCACCTGCGAGGCGGGCGCGTTGAACAGCCCGGCCGCCTTGGACAGGTTGGCCTTCATCGCTCCGGCCAGCTTGGCCAGCAGCACCTCGCGCGACTCCAGATCGGCGATGCGCTCGACTTCGGCGACGGTCAGCGCGCGACCGTCCATGTAGCCGCCCTTGATGACCAGCGCCTTGTGGTCCTTGGCGAACTTCTTGATCGCCTTGGCAGCATCGACGGCCTCGCCGCTGACGAACGCGATCGCGGTCGGTCCGACGAACAGCTCGTCGAGGCCTTCCACGCCGGCCTCCGATGCGGCGCGCTTGATCAGCGTGTTCTTGGCGACCGAGTAGGTCGCGGAACCCTTGAGCGAGCGGCGCAGTTCGGCCAGGTTCGCGACCGTCAGACCGCGATACTCGGTGATCACGGTCGCCGTTGAGCTCTTGAACTGCTCAGCGATGTCTGCAACGGCGGTGGCCTTGTCAGCCTGTGCCATGCATTCCTCCTTGGGTTCTGGGCCGTCGCCCGACGGCCCGCTCGCCCGGAAACGACGAACGCCCCGACGCAGGAAGCGGTCGGGGCGTGATGTTTCCATCGGCTCGCGCCAACGAAGGTCTGCCTCGTCCTCCTGCGTGGGCCGCCCGGGTACTCCCGGACCTTCGACCGATTGCTCGGTGACCGACGGTCTTCGGTGGATCGCCGCCCACCATACAGTGAGCGGTCGTCAACAGGCAAAACGGCGATGTCCCAGCCGTCACAGCCCGGAAGCGGGTGTCCATCTGCCCGCCTCTGAGCGAATTACCGCGGCTCGCAATGCGAGCTCACGTTGCCTGATCCGATGCTCCGTACCGCGCGGCATCTCGCCAGGACCATAGATTCCGCGCCTGATGTGGCGGACCCGCCCGCGCCGGCACTCCCATCGCAAAGCGTCCGATACCGACTTGTTGGCCGGGGCGTCGGCCGTGAAGCCGTGCCGCACCAACGCCTCGACCAGCTCGCCGATCGTCGCTCGGCCGTGGCGCGCCAACTGCATCGTGAGGACGTAACGCAACTCGATACCCCGCAGCGTGGTCATCGCAGCAACATCACACGCCGGTACGACATCGCCCGGCAATTCGCTCAGAGGCGGGCACATCGGTACCCGGCCGGCCGATGTGGCTCAGGTGACGGACGAGACCAGTGCGGCGGCGCCGATCAGCCCCGCGTCGCCGCCGAGCGCGGCCGGCACCACCCGGAGGCCGCGGATGAAGCTCAACCCGGTGTAGCCGGCCAGCGCCGCCCGCAACGGGTCGAACAGGATCGGGCCCGACCTCGCCACTCCCCCGCCGATGACGACGAGGTCGAGGTCGCACACCGCACCGACGGAGGCGATCATCGCGGCGAGTGCGGTGGCGCTTCGCTGAAACGCCCTCAGCGCCAACGGGTCACCGGCTTCGGCCGCGTGGCCGAGCGCGACAGCGTCGGCACCGGGCGGCCCGGCCCAGCCGTTGCCCAGCGCCCACCGGGTCATCCACGGTCCGGACGCAACGGTCTCGACGCAGCCATGACCGCCGCAGGGGCACGGCTGACCGTCCAGCTCGACGACCACATGGCCGACGTGCCCCGCGTTGCCGGTCCGGCCGTGATAGGGCTGACCGTCGAGTACCAGTCCGCCGCCCACCCCGGTCGACACCACCATGCCCAGGACGAAGCGGGCGCCCCGGCCCGCGCCACGCCAGTGCTCGCCCAACGCCATGCAGATGGCGTCGCCGGCCAGCCGCACCGGCACGTCGGGCAGCGCCTCCGCTACCCGGTCGCGTAGCGGAAACCCTTGCCAAGAAGCGACATTGACCGGGCTGACAGTCCCGGCGGACAGGTCCACCGGTCCCGCGGACCCGATACCGACCGCCCGGATCGCACTGCCGGCCACTGCTGACGCGTCGCCGATCATCCGCGCGATGACCGCCCAGACTTGCTCGGCGTCAACACCTTTGGGGGTGGGCTCGACGGCGCGGTGGACCAGCTCGCCGGCCGGGTCGACGAGTCCGACGGCGATCTTGGTACCGCCGATGTCGAGCGCCAGGGTCAGCATCGGCGGATCAACGAACCGTGACCTTCACCGCGGGTGAATACACCAGTTGCCCGGCGCAGCCCACCCGTATCAGCGCCCACCACTGGCCCGGCTGAACCCAGACCGGCGGGCGCACATCGAAGCCGAGTTCCACGCGACCGCGAGCGGGCAGCACGGCGCCCACAGTCGACGGGCCGATCCACTCCCAGGTCCCCCACGGGCTGACCAGATGGGCCTGGAGGTTCACCTCGGCGTTCGCGTCGGTGCCGACCGTCACGGCAATCCGCGCCGAGTCGCCCGCGGCCACCTCGACCTCGGTCGGGCCGTCGACCAGATACACCAGGCCGTCGTCGGCCGCGCCGCCGACCGACACCACGCACACGTCCTCCACCACCTGATGCCAGGACGCCGGAAGACCCGCGCCGGCGGGCCGTAGCTGCGCCCGGATCGGGTACAGTCCCGGCTCGGCATCCGGCGGGATATGCACTGCGACATCGGTTTCCGAATAGGCACCGGGCTGCAGTGCGAAGGGCCGCTCGGCCGGGGTCGTCGACCAGCCCGGTGGGCTGAGCAGCGTCACGCTGCCGCCGAGCGGCGCGTCGGTGCAATCGCTGGCGACGGTCAAGCGCAGCGCCAGATCGGCGGCACCGGCCGCGACCCGGTGGGGATGCAGGTGCGCGACAACGGGCAATCCGCCCAGCGGGGCCGGCCCGTTGTTGTGCAGCCAGTAGCGCGCATAGAGCGGTTGCGCGGCTTCGGCGTTCGGACCCAGCGACGTGGTCCCGGATGCGATCCGGTGTTGGAACTCGAGCCGCGCCAACTCGGTGCTGATCTCGTAGCCCTGCAGCGCGGTGGACCGGCGATCGCCCGGCTGGTCCGGCCGCGGCGTCTCCAGCAGGTCTGCCGCACGGAGGTCGGAGAAGGTGCCCAGCGCCGAACGCAGGACGGCGTCGACGCTGCGGCCGTTGGTCTCGACCAGCCGGATGGCCAGCGCGGCGGGATCGACCGCTTGGGCGCTGTTGCGCGCCAGCGGGTTTCCCGCCGGTTTGAGGGCGGAGACGTGGACGCCCTCGACGGGTTCGGCTTCCAGCAGCGAACCCGCGGCGGGCAGCGGGCCGGTTCCGCCGGGGCTCGCGGTGACGAGCATCGGCTCGGAGAATTCGGCGCTGCGCGCGGGGATGGCGGCGGCGCGCCAGTCGCCCTCGCCGACAGCCAGCGCGTAGTCGAAGGTGTGGGTCCAGTGCTGCAACTGGAAGCTGCTGCCGTCGGGGCCGGTGCGGCGCGGTTCGTCGATCCAGGCTCGCGACGGCCAACCGGTGCACGACCGCATCAACGCGGAGTGCAGCGTGCCGTCGATGTCGACGGCGAAGCTCGGCACCCCCCGGTTGAACAGTGCGACCGTCCGAGATTCGTAGTGCTGCAGACCGGTCGGCGCGTGTTGGTCGATCGTGATCTCGGCGTCGTCGAGGTCGGCGGCGACGTCGGCCACGTGGGCCGCGAGGTCGGCGTCGTCCGTGGCGGCGATGACCAGCACCGGCAGCGCCAGCGGCTCGCGCAGGTCCGCCCCGGGGATCCAGCCGTCGACCAGTGACGCCGTCGCGGGCACCCACACCAGGGCCCGGCCGGAGTGGGCCAGCTGCCGGTCGACCTCGGCGGCGTAGGCCGGGTCGGCGCTCGCCAGCAACGTCTTGGTGAACGCGTTCTGGCCCGGGCCACCGACCGCGATGCGGACGTCAGGCAGGTTGGAGTCGGCGCCGAGGTAGCCGTACCGCGGACGGTCGGCGCCGCTGCACGTGGCGGTCACGCCCGCGCGCGCCAAGGCCACCGTCAGCGACCGGGCCAACGGCGCCGACTCCGTCTCCGCCGGCACCACCACCTCGGCGACCGACAGCGCCCGCACGCCGGCACGGTCGCGCACCCGCGCGGCCGACGACAGGCCGAACCAGCCGAAGGCCGCGTTGTCCAGCGTCCACGGGTGACGCGCCGAGTCGACCGGGTCAGACCCGTTGTGCAGCAGGGCGAATCCTCGTCCGACGACCGCGTCGCCGACTTCGCTGACCGGCATCGCCCCCGGTATCGGGCAGGGCCAGCGCAGGCGTAGCAGTTGGTCGGCGTCGCCGAACTCGTCGATGGTGGTCCGACAGTCCACCCGATCCACTCCGCGCCACAACGTCACCGTCTGGGTGTAGCGGAGCAGGGTGCCGACCCGGCCGCGGACGGTGATCCGCTGGCCCACCGCACTCTGCTCGGCGCTGACCTGCGCCGCCGACTCCGACGAGCTGACGACGGCTCCGTTGGGCACCAGATGCCACGGCCCTTCGCCCTCGCTCGGGTGGGCCGCGTACTCCTGGTAGACCGCCAGCTCGTTGCCCACCCGACCGGCGGCGATCAACTCATGACCCCGGTGGGTCAACGACGACACCCCGCCCCCGCGCGCCGGGTCGACCACCAGCCGGTAGTGGTCGTTTGCTATCTCGTTGCCGTACAACGGCTTCCAATGCGCGTCGGCACCGCCTTCGGCCACCCGGTAGGCCCGCCACCCCAGCGACGGCACATCCCGCGCCAGCCAGCTCACCGTGTGACCGGCGTCCTCGACCACCGCTGGAAGCTCGATCCCGTCGGCGTCGACCAGCGACACCCCGGCACCGACGGGCTCGTCGAGATGCACGGTGACGATGTCAGTTCGGTTGCGCACCAGCGGGTTCCACACGATCAGGGATTCGCCCGCATCCACCGCCCCGGACAGCACCGCCAGCGACTTGTCCCGCGCAGCCCGGCCGAGCTCCCAGGCCTCCCGCCAGCCCGTCACCAGGTCCAGGTACACCTGGTCGGACTCCGACCCGGTGATCGCGTCGTGGTGGGCGCCGTACACCAGCTGCAGCCAAGCTTTGGCCAGTGCCGCCTGCGGATACTCGCTACCCGAGAGCAGCGCGGCGAACACCGCGAACTTCTCGGCCGCCAAGACCGCGTGCTCCGCGGCACGATTCGCCTGCTTGGTGTCGATGTAGGAGACATGACAACCGGTGTAGATCGGGTTCATGTCCCGGGTCTGCGGGGACGCCTCGCCGCCGCGGGAAGCCAATTCGGCCCGCACCGCGGCGAAGAACTCCCGCGGCAGCGCGCACACGAACCGCGGCCAGGTGTAGCGCTGCGCCCAGTCCCGGTGAATCTCGTTGACCCACCGGTTCGGTGGCGTGTAGTCGGTGCCCACCGGCAACAACACGTTGCGGGTCAGCGCCACCTTCTTCAGATCGTCGAACAGCCGGTAGGTGGCGTCCTCGGCGTCGGCGAGCGACGTCGAGTCGTCCATCCACCAGCCGGCCGCATAGTGCGCAGGCATGTAATGGGTGAGCAGGCCGCGTCCGGACGGGGAGATCCATTCGAACTCGCTGGAGAACTGCATGCCGTCGACGCCGTCTTCGTTGTGCGTCGGGCCCCACTGATGGTGTGGTCCCCGCGCCCACGCGCTCGACGTCAGACCCGCATCGGCGGCCATGCCGGGAAATTGCGGGTCGTGCCCGAAGACGTCGAGCTGCCAGGCGGTGGCCGGGTCGGCGCCCAGCACGTCACGTTGAAAACCTAAGCCGTGCACCAGGGTTCGAATCGTGGTCTCCGGGTGCACCAGGTTGGTGCTGGGCTCGTTGTAGGTGCCGCCCATGATCTCGACGCGGCCCTCGGCGATCAGCCTGCGCAGTTCGGCGCGGAGTTGCGGATGGGTGTCCCAGAAAGGTTTGAGGTAGTCGACTTCGGCCAGGACGAACTTGTAATCCGGTTCCTGGCGCGCCCTTTCGAGGTGCATCTGGATCAATTCGAAGGCGTTGGTCTGTCGGCACCGGCCGGGCGGGTCCTCGGTCCACAGGCTGGTGTAGGCGCCCTGGGTGTTCCACCACACCGGGTCGTAGTGGAAGTGACTGACCATGAACATGGTCCAGCCGGGTTCGGCGACGACGAAGTCAAACGACACCGAGCTCGAACCGGCGTGCACCGAGGCCTGGTGCCGCTGCCCGATCACCGGACGCTCGACCGTCACCGGCACCTCGACGGTGCACTGCCCGTCGGCCGGCTCAGCCGGAGCCGAGCCGTGCAGCCCGTCACCGTCGACACGAACGCGCACCGGCTCGGTGACACCGTCCAGCGTCACCCGAACCAGCTGCACCGGCGCGTCCGCCGGGCCCACGAAAAGCTCGGTCGACTCCGCCGAAATCACCTGCATTCCCGCACCCTACGACTTCGCGGAGGCACCGGGGTGAAAGGCTTGAGACACGTCGCCGAAAGGACCGCCGATGCCCGCTCTCGCCTCGCCCGTCGCTGACGAACGCGACGCACTGCGCGAGTACCTCGCCTACCACCAGAGCGCGTTCTTCGCGGTGGCCTACGGCCTGACCGACGAGCAGGCCCGGACCCGCCCGACGGTCAGCGAGCTGTCGGTCGGCGGACTGATCAAGCACGTGACCTGCATGCAGCGCACCTGGATGTCGCGGGTGGCCGCGGCACCCGACGCACCGCCGAAAGACCCTCGCTCGTTCGACGAGATCGCCAAGGATTTCGCCGATCAGCACGTCATGCGCGACGACGAGACGCTGGAGCAGCTGCTCCACGCCTTCACGGCCGAGAACGCCACGGCGCTGAGGCTGGTCGAGACGGCTGACCTCGATGCGAAAGTACCTGTACCGCAGGATATCCCGTGGTTCCCGAAGGGGATCAAAGACTGGTCGGTGCGGTGGGTGATCCTGCATGTGATCAACGAGCTGACCCGGCACTCCGGGCACGCGGACATCATCCGCGAAAGCGTCGACGGCGCCACCATGTACGAGCTGCTGGCCGCTCTGGAGGGCTGGTCGATCGACGGATTCGTTCAGCCATGGAAAGCCGAGCAACCCGGTGCAGACGCGTAGCGGCCGCGCCGACAGCGGCGCCGTCGAGCTGTACTACGAGGACCTCGGCAACAGCGAGGACCCCGCCGTCCTGCTGATCATGGGCCTGGGTGCCCAGCTGCCGATGTGGCCGGACGGCTTCTGCGCCCGGCTGGTGCGACAGGGCTACCGGGTGATCCGCTTCGACCACCGCGACACCGGACTGTCGGCCAAGATGCACGGGATGCGGGCCGCGGGCTCGGTGTACCGGCGGGTCGGGCGCTACCTGGTCGGCCGCCGCAGTCAGGTGCCGTACACGCTCGAGGACATGACGGCCGACGTGGTCGCGCTGCTCGACCACCTCGACATCCGCACGGCACACGTCGTCGGCGCCTCCATGGGCGGCATGATCGCGCAGATCCTGGCCGCCACCGAACCGGACCGGGTCTCCTCGCTGGCCATCGTCATGTCGACCACCGGCAAGCCGTTCTCCCGGCTGCCGGCGTGGCGGGTGATTCGGCTGGCGTTCAACGCGCCCGGCGAGGGCGCGACCGACGACGAGAAGCTCGCCTTCGAGGTCCGCAATGTCGCGGTGTTCAACGGCCCCAATTTCCTGCCGCCCGAAACCGAGCTGCGCCGTCGCGTCCGGGAACTCGCCGACCGGTCCACCTCTCCGGCCGGCATGTTGCGCCAGTTCGACGCCGTGCTGGGCACCGGCAGCCTGTTGCGCTTCAGCCGGGCGATCGCCGCGCCGACGGTGGTGCTGCACGGTTCGCACGACCCGATGCTGCGTCCGCGCAACGGCCGGGCGGTCGCCGCGGCCATCCCCGGTGCCCGGTACGTGGTGATCGACGGGATGGGCCACGACCTCCCCGAACCGGTGTGGCGGCCGATCGTCGAAACGTTGACCGAAAACTTTGCCAGGGCCGCACGACGGTGAGCGGGCTCACACGAATTGGGACTTGTTCCGACCCATTTGAGACACTGCATAGATGAGTTCCAACAACCACCGTGGGGTTGCCAGGCTCGACCGGGTGCCGTTGCCGGTCGAGGCGGCTCGCATCGGCGTGACCGGTTGGCAGCTCACCCGCACTGTCGGCCGCATCCTGACCAGGCTGCCCCGCAAGGGTCCGGTGCAGCAGAAGGTCATCAAGCAGCTCCCGCAGACCTTCGCCGACCTGGGCCCCACCTACGTCAAGTTCGGCCAGATCATCGCGTCGAGCCCCGGTGCTTTCGGCGAGCAGCTGTCCCGCGAGTTCCGCGGCCTGCTCGACCGGGTCCCACCGGCCGACAGAGACCAGGTGCACAAACTCGTCAAAGAGGAGCTCGGCGGCGATCCGGCCGACCTGTTCGCGCACTTCGACGAGCACCCATTCGCCTCGGCGTCGATCGCCCAGGTGCACTACGCCACCCTGCACACCGGTGAAGAGGTCGTCGTCAAGATCCAGCGGCCGGGAATCCGGCGCCGGGTTGCTGCCGACCTGCAGATCCTCAAACGCTTTGCGCAGGCGGTCGAGCTGGCCAAACTGGGCCGCCGGCTGTCCGCGCAGGACGTCGTCGCCGACTTCTCCGACAACCTGGCCGAAGAGCTGAGCTTCCGCCTCGAGGCACAGTCGATGGAGGCCTGGGTCTCCCACCTGCACGCCTCGCCGCTGGGCAAGAACATCCGGGTTCCGCAGGTGTACTGGGACCTGACCTCGGAGAAGGTGCTGACGATGGAACGGGTGCAGGGCATCCGCATCGACGACGTCGCCGCCATCCGCAAGGCCGGCTTCGACGGCACCGAGTTGGTCAAGGCGCTGCTGTTCAGCCTGTTCGAGGGTGGCCTGCGGCACGGCCTGTTCCACGGCGACCTGCACGCCGGCAACCTCTATGTCGACGACAAGGGCCGGATCGTGTTCTTCGACTTCGGCATCATGGGTCGCATCGATCCGCGGACCCGCTGGCTGCTGCGCGAACTCGTGCACGCGTTGCTCGTCAAGAAGGACCACGCCGCGGCCGGCAAGATCGTCGTGCTGATGGGCGCGGTCGGCACCATGCGCCCCGAAGCCGAGGCCGCCAAGGACCTGGAGAAGTTCGCCACCCCGCTGACCATGTCGACGCTCGGCGACCTGTCCTACGCCGACATCGGCAAGCAGCTGTCCACGCTGGCCGACGCCTACGACGTCAAGCTGCCGCGCGAGCTGGTCTTGATCGGCAAGCAGTTCCTCTACGTCGAGCGCTACATGAAACTGCTCGCCCCGAAGTGGCAGATGATGTCCGACCCGCAGCTCACCGGATACTTCGCCAACTTCATGGTCGAGGTCGCCCGCGAACACAACGAATCAGAGCTAGAGGTCTGACACATGCAAATCCGCACCGGCACAGCACGTTCGGGCGATTTGGACATCTACTACGAGGACATGGGCGAGCCGACCGATCCGGCCGTCCTGCTGATCATGGGCCTCGGTTCGCAGCTGTTGCTGTGGCGCGACGGGTTCTGCGAGAAGCTGGTCGCCCAGGGCCTGCGGGTGATCCGCTACGACAACCGCGACGTCGGACTGTCCAGCAAGACCGAGCGACGCAGCAACGGCGGCGCGATGATCCCGAGCATGGTCAAGTTCTTCGTGGGCGTTCCCGGCAGCGCGGACTACCGGCTCGAAGACATGGCCGATGACGCCGCCGCAGTGCTCGACCACCTCGAGATCGACAAGGCCCACATCGTCGGCGCCTCGATGGGCGGCATGATCGCCCAGATCTTCGCGGCCAGGTTCAAGGAACGCACCCGCTCGCTGGCGGTGATCTTCTCCAGCAACAACCAGCCGTTCCTGCCGCCGCCGCACCCGCAGGCGCTCTTCGCGGTGCTGCGGGGCCCGTCGCCGAAGTCGCCGATCGACGTGATCGCCGATTACTCGGTGAAGGTCTGGCGGATCATCGGCAGCCCGCGCTATCCGGCTCCCGAGCAGCGCCTGCGTGACGACGCGATCCAGGCCTACGAACGCTGCTACTACCCGTGGGGCACGGCCCGGCATTTCAGCGCGATCATCGCCAGCGGCAGCCTGGCCCGCTACGACCGGCAGATCACCGCACCGACCGTCGTCCTGCACGGCAAGGCCGACAAGCTGCAACGACCGTTCGGCGGCCGGGTGGTGGCCCGCGCGATCAAGGGGGCCCGCCTGGTGCTGTTCGACGGCATGGGCCACGACCTGCCCGAAGAGCTGTGGGACGACATCACCGGCGAGCTGACCACCACGTTTGCCCTGGGCTGACCGGGGGTTTCGACGATTCGGTCTGACCAGGCCGATCGACTAGGCTGTCGGACGGATCGCCGGGGGGCGGGCAGTCACACTCACCGCGGGTGGATACCTAAAAAATCCAGGAAGGCGCGTTGCGCGATGGCCGAAAAGCTGAGGCCGCATTTCGAAGACGTCCAGGCTCACTACGACCTGTCCGACGAGTTCTTTGCCCTCTTCCTCGATCCCAGCCAGACCTACAGCTGCGCCTACTTCGAGCGCGAGGACATGACGCTGGAGGAAGCCCAGCAGGCCAAGGTCGACCTGGCCCTGGGCAAGCTCGGCCTGCAGCCCGGGATGACGCTGCTGGACGTCGGCTGCGGCTGGGGCAGCACGATGCGCCGCGCCGTCCAGAAGTACGACGTGAACGTCATCGGGTTGACGCTGTCGAAGAACCAGGCCGGTTACGCCCAGAAGACGCTGGACGCCATCGACAGCCCCCGCACCAAGGAAGTCCGCCTGGCCGGTTGGGAAGAGTTCAACGAGCCGGTGGACCGGATCGTGTCGATCGGCGCGTTCGAGCACTTCGGCCACGACCGCTACGACGACTTCTTCACGATGGCCAACAACGCCCTGCCCGACGACGGGGTGATGTTGCTGCACACGATCACCGCGCTGGTGCCGTCGCAGATGACCGAGCGCGGCATGCCGTTGACCTTCGAGCTGGCGCGATTCATGAAGTTCATCGTCGACGAGATCTTCCCCGGCGGCCGGTTGCCGTCCATCGAGATGGTTGAGGAGCGGTCGTCGCAGCACGGCTTCACGCTGACCCGCCGGCAGTCGCTGCAGCCGCATTACGCGCGCACGCTGGACTGCTGGTCGGCCGCGCTGGAGGCGCACAAAGACGAGGCCATCGAGATCCAGTCGCAGGAGATGTACGACCGTTACATGCACTATTTGACGGGATGTGCCAAGGGATTCCGGGTTGGGTATGTGGACGTCAACCAGTTCACCCTGGAGAAGTGATCTCGATCGGCGCGCAGAACAACCGCGTTGTTACTCCGGCGTCTGATAGAGCCGGGTATTGTGCTCACGCAGCCGGGTTGCGGTAAAAGCCCAGGCAGTAGGAAAGGGTTAACGAACGCTGATGCCTGATAACCAAGACAGCTCGATACAGACACGGACGCGTCCGGAGGACATCCAGGCGCACTACGACCTCTCTGACGACTTCTTCGGACTGTTTCAGGACCCGACGCGGACCTACAGCAGCGCGTACTTCACCCGCGAGGACCAGACGCTGGAGGAAGCCCAGATCGCCAAGGTCGATCTGAACCTCGACCGGTTGGACCTCAAACCCGGTATGACGTTGCTGGACATCGGCTGCGGCTGGGGCACCACCATGCGCCGGGCGGTGGAGAAGTACGACGTCAACGTGATCGGCCTGACGCTGTCCAACAACCAGCACGCCCGCGCCCAGCAGGTCCTGGACGGTCTGGACACCGACCGCACCCGCACAGTGCTGCTGCAGGGTTGGGAAGACTTCCACCAGCCGGTCGACCGGATCGTGTCCATCGAGGCGTTCGAGCACTTCGGCTTCGAGAACTACGACCACTTCTTCAAGAACACCTTCAACATCATGCCCGACGACGGTCGGATGACCGTGCAGAGCAGCGTTGCCTACCACCCGTACGACCTGAACGCACGCGGCAAGAAGGTCACCTTCGAGACGGCGCGCTTCATCAAGTTCATCCTCACCGAGATCTTCCCCGGCGGCCGCCTGCCGTCCACCGGGATGATGGTCGAGCACGGCGAGAAGGCGGGCTTCGTTGTGCCCGAGCCGATTTCGCTGCGGGAGAGCTACATCAGGACCCTGCATCAGTGGGGTGACGCGCTCGAGGCCAGCAAGGACAAGGCCATCGAGATCCAGTCCGAGCAGGTCTACGACCGCTACATGAAGTACCTGCGCGGCTGCGAGTTCTACTTCTCCGAGGAGATGCTGGACGTCAGCCTGGTCACCTACCTGAAGCCGGGCGCCGCCGCTTAGATGTTTCTGCCGCGCGGCTGTCGGATTCGGGTCGCGCCGTTCGTCGGACAGGTAGAGAGTGGAACACCAGGTTCTGCTCACTACCAAAGGTGACGACGATGCAGTATCTCGCTTTGCTGTTCCGCCCCGAGCGGAACCTCACGCCCGACGAGCACGCGGCGGAGATGGCGCTCTACCAAAGCTTCCACGCACAGGCGGGTCCGGCGATCCGGGCCGGTGATGCGTTGGTGCCACCGGCCACCGGTGCGCGCATCACGGGCGGGCCGGACGCGCCGACCGACGGCCCGTTCGCCGAAGCCGCCGAGATCGCCGAGGGCTATTACGTGTTCGAGGCCGAAAACCTGGACGACGCACTGGAACTGGCCCGTGGTATTCCGGCCGCGCGCTACGGCGCTATCGAGGTCCGGCCGATCTTTCACACCGTCGACGAGCAGTGGGCACGCTCTGATGCCCAGTGGCTGGCTCTGCTGCTCGAGCCGCCCGAGGGTGTCAACATCCCAGGCACTCCGGAATGGCAGGCCGAAGCCGCGAGCCACTTCGACTTCGCCGCCGCGGCCGGTGACCAGATTGTCGGCGGCGCGGCCTTGCATGAGCCGGCGACGGCGACCACCGTCCGGGTCCGCGACGGCGAGGTGTTGCTCACCGACGGCCCGTTCGCGGAGAGCGCCGAGATCGCGACCGGCTTCTACCTGCTGTCCACCGCCGACCGCGACGAAGTCGTCAAGCTGGCCGGCAAGATCCCGGCTTCGGCGATCGAGGTCCGCAAGCTGGCCGGGGCGTCGGGGCTCTAACTCACCAATGGTGAACCTGGACGGCGTCTTTCGGCGCGAGTGGGGTCCGGCCGTGGCCGCGCTGGCCCGGTGGTCGGGTGACCTCAGCGTCGCCGAGGACGCCGTTCAGGAAGCTTTCGCCGAGGCGTTGCGGGCGTGGTCGCGCGACGGCGTTCCCGACAACCCCGGGGGCTGGGTGCTCACTGTGGCGCGCAACCGCGCCCTCGACCGGTTGCGTCGCGAGTCGGTGCGACCGAGCAAGGAGCTAGCGGCCATGAAGGACTACGTCGACCGGATCCAGCGGCGCACCGAGCTGGACCTCCACCCGGTCCGCGATGACGAGCTGCGGATGATGTTCACCTGCGCGCACCCGGCACTCGACCGGTTGTCGCAGCTGGCGCTGACGCTGCGGTTGGTGTCCGGGTTGACCGTCGCCGAGATCGCCCGCGCGCTACTGCAGACCGAAGCGGCCGTCGGACAACGTATTACCCGGGCCAAGGCGAAGGTGCGGCACGCCAACATCCCGCTGCGGGTGCCCCCGGCCGAGCTGCTGCCGCAGCGCACACCGCATGTGCTCAGCTGCATCTACTCGGTGTTCACCGAGGGGTACTGGTCGACCGCCGGGCCGTCGGCCATCCGCGACGAGTTGTGCGACGAGGGCGTCCGGCTGGCAACCGAGTTGTGCACGCTGATGCCCACCGAACACGAAGCACACGCATTGGCGGCCCTTGTGCTGCTTCACGATTCGCGGCGCGATACCCGGGTTGACGCCGACGGAGCTCTGGTGCCGCTCGAGGAGCAGGACCGTGGCCGCTGGGACCGCGGCCGGATCAGCCGCGGCCTGCAGCGGATCACGCTGGCCCACGGGTCCACCGGACCGTACCTGCCCCAGGCGGTGATCGCCGCGGCGCATGCGACGGCGCCCTCCTGGGAGCAGACCGACTGGCGCACGATCTGCACGGCCTACGACCGACTCGTGGCCATCACGGATTCGCCGGTGGTGCGGGCGAACCGGGCGCTGGCGGTGGGGTTCCGAGACGGCCCGGACGCCGGGCTGGCGGCGCTGGACAAGGTCGCGCACGATCCGCGACTACAGCGTTCGAACCTCGTCGCATCGGTGCGCGCCGACCTGCTGCGCCGCGCGGAACGACCGGACGATGCGCTCACCTGGTATCGAGAGGCGTTGGCGTCCAACGGTTCCGACCCGGGGCGGGACTATCTGCGTCGCCGGATCGCCGAGTGCGGCGGTTAATGGCCGCGGTGCCCCAGCTCGCCGTTGAGGTAGAGCGCCCGGCACGCCCGGCGCGCGAGTTTTCCGCTGGTGGTTCGCGGGATGACGCCGGCCGCCACCAGCAGCACATCGGCCAGCGGCAGGCTGTGCCGGCGCGACACCGCCGCGCGAATGGTCTCGATCACCGGCTGTAGGTCCGCCCGGCCGGCGCCCGGGGCCCGTTCCGCGACGATGACGACGCGTTCACCGACCTCGTCGGCGGGTGCTCCGGGCACCTCGTTGGCCGGCACCGAAAACGCTGCCACGTAACCGGATCGGACTTTCGGTGAGGCCGCCGCGGTGGTGGCTTCGACGTCCTGCGGATAGTGGTTGCGGCCGTCGACGATGATCAGATCCTTGATCCGGCCGGTGATGTGCAGCTCACCGTCGAGGTAGACGCCGAGGTCGCCGGTCCGCAGCCAGGTGGCCCCGCTCGGTGCTCCCTCGGCATGGCTGCCCTGCTGCAGGGGCCGCTGCAGCTTGTTGCCGAACACCCGCTCGGTCTCGTCGGGGCGCGCCCAGTAACCCTGGCCGATGTTGTTGCCGTGCAACCAGATCTCGCCGATCTCCCCGTCGGGCGCTTCGGCTTCGGTGTCGGTCTTGACGATGACGCCCCATTGGCTGCGGGCGATTCGACCGCACGACACCGACGCGACGGCGTTGGGTGCATCGCGGGCCACCTTGACCGCGCAGTCCCTGCTCAGCTGCTCGCGGTCCAGGTAGACCACGGTCGCCTCGGCGGACAGGTCGATCGTCGCGACGAACAACGTCGCCTCGGCCATGCCGTAGGACGGCTTGATCGCCGTCGTCGGCAGACCGTAGGGGGCGAAGGCCGCGTTGAACTTCTCGATCGAGGCGATCTTCACCGGCTCCGAGCCGTTGATCAGCGATACGACATTGGTCAGGTCGAGGTCTTCGCCGTCGTCCGGACGGCCGCGCTCGACCGCGAGCTCGAACGCGAAGTTCGGGGCCGCGGCGAAGGTGGGGCCGTGCTGGGATTCCGCGGCCAGCTGACGAATCCAGCGTTGGGGCCGTCGGACGAAGGCCACCGGCGACATCAGCGTCACCTGGGTGCCGAACACCGCCACGCACACGATCATCAGCAGGCCCATGTCGTGATACAGCGGCAACCAGCTGACACTACGGATGTCCCAGTCGATTCCCGTCGAGATCACCATCTGCAGCACATTGGTGCCGATCGCCCGGTGGGTGATCTCGACACCGACCGGGGCCCGGGTGGAGCCCGACGTGTACTGCAGGTAGGCAATGTCGTCGGTGTCCAGGTGCACCGGCGTGTAGGTGGCGCCGACCGAGTCCGGCACCTCGTCGATCGCGATCACCCGCGGTCGACGCTCACGCGGCAGCGAGCGGACGAACTCCTGGACCGCGGCCCCCGCGGCGGTCGTGGTCAAGACCACCGAGGGCTGGGCGTCGTTCAGCACCGCGTTGAGGCGCTCGGCGTGGCCGGGAAACTCAGGCGCGAACAGCGGCACCGCGATGTCGCCCGCCTTGATCGCCGCGAAGAAGCCGACGATGTAGTCGATCCCCTGCGGCGCCAGGATTGCCACCCGGTCACCACGGGTGGTGATCTGCTGCAGGCGAGCGCCGACGGCCCTCAGCCTGGTGCCCAACTCGCCCCAGGTCAGCTCGATCGTCGTCCCGTCGGGATCATGGGAGTAGTCGAGGAATCGGTAGGCGATGGAATCGCCGATGTCGTCGATGTGGCGGTCCAGAAAGGTGACCAGGCTGACGCCGTCGGGCAGCACGATGCTGCCGTCCGCGTCGAGGTAGTCAGTCAACTCCGGCCGGTCAAACCGACTGCCGTCGTTCTCCGAGGCAACTGGCATGTGAGGATTCTAAGAGACGGTGGTTCTGTTCGTCGTCATCGACTGATCAGCAGCCAACGGCGTCTGCGCTCAGGCCTCGGTGAAGTTGCGGGTGACGGCCGGGTCGACCGGGATGCCCGGGCCGGTGGTCGTCGACACCGTGATCTTCTTCAGGTAGCGGCCTTTCGACGACGACGGCTTGTGCCGCAGCACCTCGTCGATCGCGGCGCCGTAGTTCTCCACCAGCTGCGTGGAGTCGAAGGAGGCCTTGCCGATCACGAAGTGCAGGTTGGCCTGCTTGTCGATCCGGAAGTTGATCTTGCCGCCCTTGATGTCGTTCACCGCTTTGGTGACGTCCGGGGTGACGGTTCCGGTCTTGGGGTTCGGCATCAGGCCGCGCGGGCCCAGGATGCGGGCGATCCGGCCGACCTTGGCCATCTGGTCGGGCGTCGCGATGGCCGCGTCGAAGTCGAGGAAGCCGCCCTGGATCTTCTCGATCAGGTCGTCGCTGCCGACCACGTCGGCGCCGGCCGCCGTTGCCTCCTCGGCCTTTTCGCCGACGGCGAAGACCGCCACACGCGCCGTCTTACCGGTGCCGTGCGGCAGGTTGACCGTGCCGCGGACCATCTGGTCGGCCTTGCGCGGGTCCACGCCGAGCCGGATCGCAACCTCCACGGTCGCGTCCTGCTTGGCCGACGACGTCTCCTTGGCCAACTTGGTGGCCTGCAGGGGGGTGTAGAGGTTGTCGCGGTCGACCTTCTCGAGGGCCGCGCGGTATGCCTTGCTGGTCTTGCTCATTCGTTCGTCCAATCGGGTGTTGGGTTGTGGTTCGCGGGCCGAAGCTGGCCCTCCCACTCATTTCATTGTCGGCGCAGCGCGCCGGGAACTACTTGACCGTGATGCCCATCGATCGGGCGGTGCCGGCGATGATCTTGGCGGCCGCGTCGATGTCGTTGGCGTTGAGGTCTTCCTTCTTGGTCTCGGCGATCTCGCGGACCTGATCCCAGGTGACCGTCGCGACCTTCTCCTTGTGCGGTTCGGGCGAGCCCTTGGCCACCTTGGCGGCCTTGAGCAGCAGGCGGGCGGCCGGCGGCGTCTTCAGCGCAAAGGTGAAGCTGCGGTCCTCGTAGACGGTGATCTCCACCGGGACGACGTTGCCGCGCTGGCTGTCCGTCGCGGCGTTGTACGACTTGCAGAACTCCATGATGTTGACGCCGTGCTGGCCGAGCGCCGGACCGACCGGCGGAGCCGGGTTGGCCTCGCCCGCCTTGATCTGCAGCTTGATCAGCCCGACGACCTTCTTCTTCGGGGCCATGAGTTTGGTGTTCCTTCCTATGTGCCGGACTCCTCAGCGGGACCGCCCGCTTCGTCGTCCGACGTCCTAAATCTTGGAGACCTGGGTGAAGCCCAGCTCGACAGGTGTTTCGCGGCCGAAGATGGACACCAGCACCTTGAGTTTCTGTTGTTCGGCATTGACCTCGTTGATCGTTGCCGGCAGCGTGGCGAACGGTCCGTCCATGACGGTGACCGACTCGCCGACCTCGTAGTCGACCTCGACCACGGGACGTTCCAGACCGCCATCGGCGACCGCGGTCGCGGTGCTCGAGGCGCCCTTGACGGGCTTCTTGGCGGCGCCCTGCGGCAGCAGGAACTTCACCACGTCGTTGAGCGTGAGCGCCGACGGCTTGGAGGTTGCGCCGACGAACCCGGTGACGCCCGGGGTGTTGCGCACCGCGCTCCAGGATTCGTCGGTGAGATCCATCCGCACCAGGATGTAACCCGGCAGCACCTTGCGGTTGACCTGCTTGCGCTGGCCGTTCTTGATCTCGGTGACCTCTTCGGTGGGCACCTCGACCTGGAAGATGTAGTCGCCGACGTCCAGGTTCTGCACGCGGGTCTCGAGGTTGGCTTTCACCTTGTTCTCGTAACCGGCGTAGGAGTGGATGACGTACCAGTCGCCGGGCTTGGAACGAAGCTCGGCCTTCAACTTGACGGCCGGGTCGACGTCTTCGTCGTCTTCGGCCGGCTCCTCGGGTGCGGCAGTCGCTTCGGGGGCCTCGTCGGCCGTCAACTCGGGCGCCTCGCCCACCTCCGACACCGCTTCGGCCGTCGATTGGTCCAACGACTCGGCGGTCCTGCTCGCGATCGTGGTCGTCGGATCCGCGGCAGCGATGCGCGCGTCGGACACTTCAGAGGGCGTCTGGCCCTCGAACGAAGTCACTTGTTCTGTCCTCTCATCACGTCTCAGCCGAACACCAGTAGCACGAGCTTGGCCAAGCCCAGGTCCACCAGGCCGATCAACGTCACCATGAACACCAGGAACGCCAGCACCACCGAGGTGTAGGAGCCCATCTGCTTGCGGTTGGGCCAGATGACCTTGCGCAGCTCCGCAACGACCTGCTTGAGGTAGGTGAGGACGAAGACGAGTGGGTTGCTTGACGGTTCGCCGGCCTTCTTGGCCTTCTTCGGCTTCTTGGCTTTCTTGCCGGAGTCGCTGTCGGTGAGCTCGACGGCGCCCGACGCCGCTGCGCCGTCGTCCGACCTCAGCCGGGACCGCTTACCGGTGGGACGCTGCGGCGCCACCACGGCCGTGCCGCCGCCCTGCGAGGTGTCGGTTTCGCCGTCGGCTGCGGCGTCGGCATCGACGTGTTCGTCGCTCACCGCATGCTCCTTCGTTCACTCGTGTGCATGGTGATCACCTTCCAGTGTCCACCTTTACAGGTCTGCTTCCGTTACGGGCCGTACCGGCCCGCATCGTCACCAGACGCATTGCAGGGGCGACAGGACTTGAACCTGCAACCTGCGGTTTTGGAGACCGCTGCTCTGCCAGTTGAGCTACGCCCCTTCGCCGGTTGGCAGGCCAACCTGCGCGGGTGGGGCCTACCGCGACGCGCGCTTCGCCCACCTGAAGGGAAAAAGACGCTGGTACTGGGAAAACCCCGAGATAAGAGTGTACAGCGGAGCAGGTCTCAGGTACTAATCACGCCGTCCTGACGACCTGGCCGCTCTCCTTGTCCCATTTGAGCCCGATCGAGTTGTCTCCCTCGTGGCCCATCATCGTGGTGAAGGACTCCATGACGAGTTCGCCGTGCTGATTGGTCAACGTGTTTCGGGTGACGACGATGTCGGCACCGAATCGCTCCACGACGGATTCAATTTCCATCCGGGCACGCAACTCGTCACCGGCCAGAATCGGCTTGTGAAACACGAACCGCTGGTCGACCTGGACCATCTGCAGGGTTTCGTAGCCGGTGTCGACCTTTCGCATGAAGTCCGCCTGGACCAGCTTGCCGAGGATGGTGACGAACGTCGGCGGCGCGACCACGTCGTCGTAACCGAGCTCGACCGCGGCCGCCGGATCGAAGGTCGCCGCGTCGTCGGCCTTGACCGAGCGAGCGAACAACCGGACCATCTCCCGGCCGACGACAAAGCTGTCCGGGTAGTCCCAGACCATCCCGCGGATGTCGGTGTTGATCGCCATGGTTACGCCAGCTTTGCCGACGCGATCGCCCGACCGAAGATCTTCTTACCGTCGGTGGTCGCGGTGAGCGCGATGGTGACCGACTTGTTGTCGGGGTCGACGGACTTGACCCGCCCGGTGAACACGATCTCGGCGCCCTTGCCGTCATTCGGCACCGGCACCACCGCGGTGAAGCGCACATTGTATTCGGTGACTGCGCCGGGGTCGCCGACCCACGAGGTGACGAATCCGCCGCCGAGACCCATGGTCAGCATGCCGTGGGCGATCGCCGTGTCGAGTCCCACGACCTTGGCGATTTCGTCGTCCCAGTGGATGGGGTTCAGGTCGCCGGAGACACCCGCATAGTTCACCAAATCTTGGCGGGTCAGCGGGTAGACCTTCTCGGGTAGCTGATCACCGACCTTCACCGAATCGAACTCACGCAGTGGCATCTGTGAAACCCTCTTCTCCATCTTCGCCTGCCCGACCCGCCAAGGTCGTGAAGGCTTCTTGAATAAGCTCGCCCGCGTCGTTGGTGATGGTTTGCTTCGTCATGATGATGTCGGTGCCGTGGGCTCGACGTACCGACTCGATCTCTACATCACAGAACAGGCGATCCCCGGCCTTGATCGGGGCGAAGAATGTCAGCGCCTGGTCTACCTGGACGATCTGTGCATCGTGCGTGGCAATATTCGCCCACTCGAAGAAGGCTGCCACCGCTTTGTAGCCGAACACCGAGATGAAGGTCAGCGGTGCCGCCAACCCGTCGTAGCCTAGTTCAGCGGCTGCGCGTTCCTCGTAGAACAGCGCATCGTCGTTCTTGACGGCGGCCGCGTACTCGCGGATCTTCTCCCGTTCGACGACGTAGCAATCGGGGTAGCGAAATCGCTTCCCGATGGCGTTCTGGCCCAGCGACATGGCTCTTAAATATACCTAGTCCGTCTGTGTAGATAGCTGACGGGAGGTGTCAGCGTGTCTCGCGGTGCGCCTGGTGCTTCCCGCAGTTGGGGCAGAACTTCTTCAGCTCCAACCGGTCGGGGTCATTGCGGCGGTTCTTTTTGGTGATGTAGTTGCGGTGTTTGCACACCTCGCAGGCCAAGGTGATCTTGGGCCGTACGTCAGTACTGGAGGCCACGTGAGTTCTTCTTTCCGGTTTCTTCGTTGTTCTCTTGTAGCGATGGCCGGACTTGAACCGGCGACCTAACGATTATGAGTCGTTCGCTCTAACCAGCTGAGCTACACCGCCCCGCCTGCCGCGCCGCTTGCCTGCCCGGCGCCCGCCGAGCCCCCTAACGGAATCGAACCGTTGACCTTTTCCTTACCATGGAAACGCTCTACCGACTGAGCTAAGGGGGCGCACCCGATAGCGACCGGTGGGTCATGGTCGGGCCTAAAAGAGGGTACAGCCTGGTCCGCGAGGGCACCAAACGGTGAGGTTTACCCCCTGTCGCGAACCCCTTTAGGCTGTCTGGGTGCCCGATACCGACCAGCTGTACTTCCGCCAACTGCTCTCCGGCCGCGACTTCGCCCAGGGTGACGGAATCGCCGAGCAGATGCGCAACTTCGCCTATCTGATCGGCGACCGACACACCGGAGACTGCGTCGTCGTCGACCCCGCCTACGCCGCCGGCGACCTGGTCAACACGCTGGAGGCCGACGGCATGCACCTGTCCGGTGTGCTGGTCACCCATCACCACCCCGACCATGTCGGCGGCTCGATGATGGGTTTCGAGCTGAAGGGACTGTCCGAACTACTCGAACGGGTCAGTGTTCCGGTCCACGTGAATTCGCATGAGGCGTCCTATGTTTCGCGCATCACCGGAATTCCGTTGAGCGATCTCACCTCTCACGAACACGGCGACAAGGTGAGCGTCGGCGATATCGACATCGAACTGCTGCATACGCCGGGCCACACGCCGGGCAGCCAATGTTTCCTGCTCGACGGCCGGTTGATCGCCGGTGACACGCTTTTTCTGGAGGGTTGCGGTCGCACCGATTTTCCCGGCGGAGATTCCGACGAGATATTCCGCAGCTTGCGAAAACTTGCACAGCTATCGGGTGATCCGACAGTATTTCCCGGACACTGGTATTCAGCGGAGCCAAGTGCCTCGTTGTCTGAGGTCAAGCGTTCGAATTACGTTTACCGAGTGACCGATCTCGAACAGTGGCGAACGCTGATGGGCGGATAGCTGTGATGCACGCCGGCTCGCCGGCGAATATCACGCGGCCAAGCGCGTGATTTAGGCGAAAGCGATGGGTTCCTCGATGGACTGGCTCCGCGATCGATGGCACGACGTGGAGGCGGCTGGGTCCGCTACCTGGCTGGCCTGGGCCGTCTGGGCGTTGCTGGCGCTGGGCGTCGTCGCGCTTCTCTTCGCCAATGCCGCCATCCGCCGGAACCGTCGCCAGCTCGCCGAGACGAACCGTCCGCACGTCAGCATGTTCATGGAGCCGCACGCTGCCGACTGGCACGTGATCGAGCTGGTGGTCCGCAACTTCGGTAAGACCTCGGCTCACGACGTCTCCTTCACCTTCCCCCACCCGCCGACCGTCGCCGAATACGAAAACGCCAACGACGGTTACGCCGACGTGGTCGAGCTGCAACTCCCCCGTCAGCTGCCGACGCTGGCGCCCGGTCAGGAATGGCGCACGGTGTGGGATTCCGCGCTCGACCGCACCGAGCTGGGCGAGGGCATCGAGTCACGCTTTCCGGGGACGGTCACCTATTACGACCGGGCCGAGCTCCCTCGCGGCTGGAAGTTCTGGCAGCGCCGCCGTCGGCCGCTGGAGACCAAGGTGGTGCTCGACTGGGCGTCGCTGCCGCCCGTGCAGCGCATCGAGCTGATGACCACCCACGATCTGGCCAAGCGGGAGAAGCAGAAGCTCGAGCTGCTGCGCAGCCTGCTGACCTACTTCCACTACGCCGCCAAAGAGACCCGGGCGGACGTCTTCCGCACCGAGATCGAACGGATCAACCGCGCGGTGGACGAGACCAAGGACCGCTGGCGCACCCGGCAGATCGAAGCGCCGCCGACCGACGTCAGCCTGCGGTGGGGCAGCGCCGAGGACGAACTCGGCAAGCACCGCGGCGAACGCGTCTAGCTGCCCGTCTGATTCAATCGCTGCTATGAGCGGTCCAGTCACTTATCGTCTCGACGATTCCATCGCGTTCATCACCATGGACGACGGCAAAGTCAACGTGCTCGGCCCGGCCATGCAGCAGGCGTTGCAGGACGCGATCGACCAGGCGGACCGCGACAACGCCGGCGCACTGGTGATCGCCGGTAACGACCGCGTTTTCAGCGGCGGATTCGACCTCAAGGTGTTCAATTCCGGTGACGTGCAGGCCTCCGTCGAGATGCTCAAGGGCGGGTTCGAGCTGTCGCACCGGCTGCTGTCCTACCCCAAACCGGTGGTGATGGCCTGCACCGGTCACGCCATTGCGATGGGCGCTTTCCTGTTGGCCAGTGGCGATCACCGAATTGCGGCCCCCGGGTACAACATTCAGGCCAACGAGGTCACGATCGGCATGACTATTCCCTATGCGGCGCTGGAAGTGATGAAGCTACGCTTGACGCGGGCAGCGTTCCAGCAGTCGGCGGGTTTGGCGAAGACGTTCTTCGGCGAAACCGCGGTGGCCTCCGGCTGGGTCGACGAGATCGTGTTGCCCGACATGGTGCTCAGCCGGGCCGAGGAAGCCGCGCGCGACTTCGCCACGTTGAAGCAGCACGCTCACGCATCGACGAAGTTGCGTACCCGGGCCGACGCGCTGACTGCGATTCGAGCCGGAATCGACAACATGGCAGACGAATTCACCAGCTGAACCACCCGCTCTGCGATCAGGCGACGGGCCGCCGGAACCGCTCGAGGTATTCGTCCCAGTTCCAGGTTTCCAGGAATTCATCGGCGGCCTCGTGACCGCTTCGGTACAGCTCCTGCATCTGCTTGGGGCCGATACCGAAGTCGAGGAAACCGACTTTCGAGGAGTCGACACGCATCGCCCGCGAGTCGACCCACGGTTGATTCAGGTAGGCCTGGTCGCGACCGACGATCATCGTGGTGATCAGCGCCTCGATCAGCGGCGGACCGCCGAAAAGCCAATTCACCGGCCCCAGCGCGGGAATCACCTTGTCGTTGCCCTGCGGGAGGTTGGGCAGCAGCGTCACCCCGAAAGTCGGCCAGCGGGGCAGCTTTCCGTCGCGCCGGTCGAACGAGTCGATCGGGAAGTTCGACAACATACCTCCGTCGACCAGGGTCGAAGTCAGACCCGCGGCGCTGGTCAACTTGACCGTCTTGAAGAAGAACGGGATCGACATCGACGCGCGCACCGCGTCGGCGACCAGTTGCTCGTCGGGGTCCAGGCCGTAGAGCCGGCGGTAATCCCAGGGCAGGCGGACCAGCTGGCCCGTCGTGACGTCGGCGGCGGTGACCACCAACCGGTAGCGCTGCTCCGACGGGACGCTGGTGTTCTTGAACGCCAGGTCACCGAAGGTACGCACGCCGAGGTTGGCCAGTTCGGACTTTATCCAGTCGTGCGCGTAATCGCCTTTGTAGATACCGGTTTCGCTCAACACACCCCAGGCCGGGCCGAGCAACGGGATACCGGTGATCCGGGTGGGATCGAGGAATTTCTTGTACGGCAGCGTCATGGTGAGCTGCTCGACCTGCTCGGGGGTCAGTTGGTCGGCACCGGCTGCGAGGATCGCACCGACGATCGAGCCGGCCGAGGTGCCGGAGACCCGTTGGATGGCGTAGCCGGCCTCCATCAGCGCGACGGCGGCACCGGCCAGTCCGATACCTTTGACGCCGCCACCGGATAGGACGAGGTCTGCCTTCAGGTCGTCGGTCATCCACCCACGGTAACGGCTGGGGTGACCAGCTTCATGACCGCCTCGTACCGCCGGGTCACGGCGTCACGATCGGTCGGATCGGCAACCGTCGCGACATTGGAACGCTGGATCGCCTCGGCTTGCCGGATCAACGGGGTGCGACGTTTGCGATCCGGAACCTGTTCGATGACCTTGGCGATCGCGTCGAGTTGGCGAATCATGATGGCGGGCATACCGACTGCAGCCTGGCGGATCGTGTCGAAGGCGCGCTCGACCAACCTGTCGAAATCGGGTTGGAACGCGATGACGCGAATCAAGCCGTCGGCATCGCGGCGTACGCGCTGCGGATGCCACATCGGCGCGATCCGACACAGGCAGTCTGCGATCCAGTCGACACAGGTCATTCCGGTGAAGGTGTCATTGACCGCGGGCGACAACGCCCGTAGTGCGATCTCGACCAGTTGGTCGAAGCCGAACGAAACATCCTGCGGAAGCGTGCGATACGCGCCCGCAACGTGACCCAGTGCCAGATTCTCGGCCACCGAGCCGGCCGCCTCCGGTGGCCACACTCTGGCGATCACCTGCCCGGCTACCATGAAATGTCCTGGGCGATAGGGCAACTGGACGACAGCGTCGGCTTTCGCTGCGATCTTGACCAGCACGTCATGACGGATCACCTGGAGGTAGCCGCTACGCGGAGTGCGGATCGGAGACCCCTGCCCGACCAGGCGTTGAAGCAGTTCGTCGTGGGTCGGGCCGCGCGCGACACCGGCGGGGCACGCGTCGGCACTTTCCATCGCGGTGACTTCGTTGACCAGTGTGGTGGCGATGTTCGCAATGACTACCGGTAGCTGAATCATCGTGGCGACGTGGTTGAGAAAGTAGATCAGCACGGCCACATCGAGCAGCGTGAGGATCAGCGTCGTCGTGATCGACAGGTGCGGGACGAAGTCGCCGTGCGGTCCGCCGCCGACCGAGACCAGCGCGATCATCGCGTAGCAAAAGCTCGCCACGAAGGTTCCGAGAGCCAGTTGAGTTCCGGGGTCGCGGACGAAATTGCGCAACATCCGCGGTCCGAACTGAGTCGAGGCCAGCGTCAACGCCACTATCGTGATCGAGAAGACGATGCCCACCACGGTGATGATGGCCGCCGCCACCGTCGCCAGTAGTACCCGTGCTACGTCCGCGCTGCCGCTGATCACCCACGACGGCAGTGTGATCCGCCCGTTGTAGGCGAAGCGGTCAACGCTGTACGTGACTCCGAACAGCACGACCACCGCGACCGTCTGGACGAACGGAACCACCCACAGATTGGTTCGCAGCGCCTCGCGCCGCCAATCGGCCTCGAAGTACGGACCGCGCATCTGGAGAATCTAGGCGCGCTGCGCGCGCGGCGCCCGTGTCTTGACGGATTATTTACGGCTCAGCCGAAACCCAGTCGTAGGGAAGGAATTTGCCGTCGAATGTCACCACGACACGATCACCGGACGGGTGCGGCTTCTTCTGCATGTCGATACTGAAGTTGATCGCGCTCATGATGCCGTCGCCGAAGTTCTCGTGGATGAGTTCCTTGAGCGCCGGCCCGTACACCTGCAGGGCTTCGTAGAAGCGGTAGATGGTCGGATCGGTCGGCACGGCGGTGGGCAGGCCACCGCGGTACGGGACCGCGGCCAGGATCGGGATGGCGGATTCGTCGAGGCCGAGTGTGTCGACCAGCACCGCGCCGAGTTCGGCGGGAATCGGGTGCTGGCCGAGGAGGGCGGCGGTGGTCCAGACGACCGGCCGGTCGATGGCGTCAGCCAGTTGCTGCCAGGTCAAGCCCTTGGCCAGGCGGGCGACGACGATCTGTTCGGTGATCTCGTTGCGGGTCATGGACACCAGCATGGACCATGCGGTAGCGCCGCGTCGCGGCCCCCGCGCATGGCACGGTGGAAGCGATGTCGACTCACGGTCAAACACGCTGCGGCAGAACCCCGTTCAGCGAGGTTCCGCCGCAGCGATGCATGTCAGGCTGCGGACAGGGAGGGCAGCGCCTTCGAGCGGGTGCGGGCGGCAAGCTTGCTACCGAACCCGCTGAGGATCTCTCCGGGGCGCTGTTGCTCACCCTGCTGCGCGCCGAGGACGACCACAGCTCCGGTCAGCACCGGCAGCACCCACTGCAGGTACCGCAGCTGGCGCTGCGCATTGGCGACATCGTCAGGGGTTTCCGACGACGGTTCGGTTGCGCCGTGCGCGGCGTGGCCGTCACCCTGTGCGGTCTTGGCGCCGAGCGCGCCGCTGTAGGCGGTGGCGCCCAGGGCGGCACCGGTGGCGATGAGCTTGGTGACGGTGTTGGCCGTGACACCGGACTGGTGCTTGGCGCGGCGACGGTTCGCGTAAAGGATCGCGCCCCCACCGACCAGGTGCGCTGCGATCGCAGCGGCGTTGACCGGGCTCCACTTCGCCCAACCGACCGACGCGACGCGCGCGCGATCCTTCGGCTCGCGGACTGCGGCAGCGGCGCCGTTGACGCCGACAGCACCCATCAGTGCGCCACCGAACCACGCGGCCGCGCCGAGGTCGTGCATAGACCTGACAACAGTATTTCTATTCGACATGGAAAAACCTTCCTAGAAATGAGCAGAATTGAACCCGGGCACAGTGCGGGTTGCTAAACGCTGATTCCAACGCAACATGATTTGGCGTTGTTCGGGTGGGATACACGCCCACCGGCGATCCGAAACCTGTTAGCGGTAGATACTTCCTACGAGCTTCTTGTCGCTAGCTCGTCGACACTGACAGCAGCCGCGAAAGAGTGGGCCGCGCAATCTAAATCGGCGTGGGTCAGCCGCTGGTGTAGGCGATCAGGACGTCGATCTTGGCCCGATTGGCAACCGCGCCGGGAATCGAGAACACCCGCCCGATGATCGCGGCGCCGGTGTCGAGGCCGACATTGCCGACCACCAACAGGTCGGCATGCTCCTTCTCGGCGAGGTCTACCAGCGCGCGAACCGGACTCCCCTCGACCGGACGGTCCTCGATCTTGGTCGCCCCCGCTGCCTTGGCCCGATCGTGAGCGTCGTGCAGCGTCGCGTACACCGGTGCGATTCCGGTGACCTTGTACGCCTCGGAGCCCAGAGCGTCCGCCGCGCGGGTGTCGTCCTTCTCGTGGAGGTACCCGGTCGCGATGATCAGCCTTGCGTCGGAGTCCGCGGCGATCGCGCCGGCACGATCGACCGCGCGAAGTGACGATTCGGAGCCGTCGGTACCGACCAGCACAGTGTTGTAGGTCGTCATACGCAGACGTTAACGCCCCTGTCAACGGCAGCCTGCTGTTTCCGGAGAATGCGTCCGTGAACCGGCCCGCCGCCACGTACCGTGAGGCGGTGGCCGCCATAGACCGCAGCCGGACCATCTCAGCTGAACCGCGAGCCGTCTGGGACGTGCTTGCCGACTTCGGGTCGATCAGCGGCTGGGCCGACAACATCGACCACTCCTGCATCCTCGTTCAGGGCCGCCAGCCGCTCGGCACCACCCGGCGCGTACAGATCGGCCGTGACGCCCTGGTGGAGACGATCGTCGAGTTCGACCTCGGCAGGACCATCGCCTACGACGTCGACGGCCTGCCCCGGCGGGTGCGCCGGTTCAACAACCGCTGGAGCCTCCGACCATCCGGTGACGGCACCGTCGTCACGCTGACCAGCACCGTCGAAATCGGTTCTGGCCCACTACACAAACTTGCCGAGCGGGCGGTCTGCCTCGTTCAGACCCGACAGTCCGACGTCATGCTGACCGGTCTCGCGCGGCGATGGGAGCAGCCTCATGACTAGTCGCCCCGACGTGATAATCCTGATGACCGACGAGGAACGCGCTGTTCCGCCCTACGAGTCGCCCGAGGTGCTGGCCTGGCGCGAGCGAACCCTGCACGGCCGCAAGTGGTTCGACGACCACGGCGTCAGCTTCGCCCGGCACTACACCGGTTCACTGGCGTGCGCGCCCAGCCGGCCGACGATCTTCACCGGGCACTACCCCGATCTGCATGGCGTCACACAGACCGACGGACTCGGCAAGATGCCGGACGATTCCCGGATGCGCTGGTTGCGCCCCGGCGAAGTACCCACGATGGGCAACTGGTTCCGTGCCGCAGGGTACGACACCCATTACGACGGCAAGTGGCACATCTCGCATGCCGATCTGCACGGCCCCGACGGAACCGTGGTCCAGACCAACGACGCGAGCGGGTTCGTCGATCACGATGCAGTGCAGCGCTATCTCGACGCGGATCCGCTTGGGCCGTTTGGGTTTTCGGGATGGGTGGGCCCGGAGCCGCACGGCGCGCTGCCCGGCAATGCGGGCGTACGGCGCGACCCGCTGGTCGCCGATCGCGTCGTGACGTGGTTGATCGACCGCTACACCCGACGCCGCGCCGGCGACACCGCCGCACTACGCCCGTTCCTGCTGGTGGCCAGCTTCGTGAATCCGCACGACATCGTGCTGTTCCCGGGCTGGCTGCGGCGCAGCCCGATCACCCCGTCGCCACTGGATCCGCCGCGGGTCCCCGCGCCTCCCACCGCCGAAGAGGACCTGTCCACCAAGCCGGCCGCGCAGATCGCGTTCCGGGAGGCCTACGCCACCGGCTACGGCCCCGCGCCGCTGATCGAGCGGGCGTACCGCGCCAACGCGCAGCGCTACCGCGACCTGTACTACCGCCTGCACGCGGAGGTCGACGGCCCGATCGACCGGGTGCGCCGCGCGGTCACCGAAGGCGGCTCGGACGACGCGGTGCTGGTACGCACCTCGGATCACGGCGATCTGCTTGGGGCGCACGGCGGTCTGCATCAGAAGTGGTTCAACCTGTACGACGAGGCGACCCGGGTGCCGTTCGTGATCGCGCGGATCGGTCCGCAGGCCACCGCGCCGCGCAAGGTGACGTCGCCGACCTCGCATGTCGATCTGCTGCCCACGCTGCTGGCCGCCGCCGGAGTCGACGTCGAACTGGCGGCCAACGACCTGGCCGACTCGTTCTCCGAGGTGCACCCACTGCCGGGCCAGAACCTGATGCCGGTGGTCGACGGCGGACCGGCCGACGACGACCGGGCCGTCTACATCATGACCCGGGACAACATTCTCGAAGGCGACACCGGAGCCTCCGCGGTGGCACGCCGGCTGCGACGGACCACCAATCCCCCTGCCCCGATCCGTATTCGGGTGCCCGCACACGTCGGGTCCAACTTCGAAGGTCTGGTGGTGCGTGTCGACGACCGGCTGTGGAAGCTGGTGCGCACGTTCGACGATCCGGCGACCTGGACCGAGCCGGGAGTGCGGCACCTCGCGGCCAACGGGCTTGGCGGCGAGGCGTATCGGATGAGTCCGCTCGACGACCAGTGGGAACTCTACGACCTCACCGACGATCCGATCGAGACCCGCAACCGGTGGACCGATCCGGAGCTGCATGATTTGCGCCAAAAGCTCCGGGCGCAGCTGAAACAGGCGCGGTTCAGCTCGATCCCGGAACGAAACCGGCCGTGGCCGTACGCCTCTCGCGGTTGAGACGTCGAGAAGCCACCCCGACGTAGGACCACGGCGAGCAGCGGACGTTGTCGGCGACTTCGACAACACCTAGGCTCGATTTTCATGCACAGAGAACCACAACTTGCGCGGCGCTTCCTGGACCGGTTCGAGCCCATCCACGGCGTGACCTACTTCGCGCCGGAGGTGCGCGAGGCGTTGGACGGACTGGGCTACAAGGGCTACTGGATGGGCTACTTCGCTGCCCGCTCGGCTCCGCTGGGCACGGTGCCGCCCGAGGTGGTGACGGCGATCTTCTACAACTTCGCCCCGTCCCGGGTGGCCAAGGCGCTGCCGGCCGCATGGGACATCGCCGGTCCGGGTGAGGCGTTACGCGTCCGGCTGGACACCGCGGTCGGGGTGTTGCGCCGTTACGGCCTCGACGCCGACGAAAACATCTCTACCGCAGCGGAACTGCTCGGCAAGGTGGCCCGCGAGGCGCCGCTGGGCGGGCGACCGCTGTTCGCCGCAAACCGCGCCCTCCCCTGGCCCGACGAGCCGCTGGCCGCACTGTGGCACGCGACGACGCTGCTGCGCGAGCATCGCGGTGACACCCATATCGCGGTGCTGAGCGCCGCAGGTGTCACCGGCCGGGAATGCAATGTCCTGCATTCCGCGTCGGGCGCGATACCCCGCGACTACATCGCCCGGACCAGGGATTACGACGACGATGAGTGGCAGGCCCGCGAACAGCAGCTGGCGGCGAAGGGCCTGCTCAACGCCGACGGCTCCTTGACCACCGCCGGGCAGGAACTGAAAGACCGCATCGAATCGCAGACCGACGAACTTTCAGCGACGGTGCTCGACGTGCTGAGCGACGACGAGGTAGAGACGTTGTTCCAAGCGCTGACGCCGATCACCCGGATCGTGGTCGAGGCCGGCGACGTGCCCGCGATGACGCCGATGGCGTTGCGCCGTAACGAGTTAGACGACGACGGCGCGCATCTCGGCGGTTAGCCCTCGAGGAACTCGATCCGATTGCCCGACCCGTCGCGGGAATGAAACCTGCGACGGCCCGGGATCTCCGCCTCGTCGGCCCAGTCGACCCGGTAGCCGGATTCGGTGAGGCGGGCAGCAGTCGATGCAATGTCCGCCAACACGAATGCCGGGTGCGCTTTGAGGGCCGGCCGGAAGTCTTCCTCGACGCCGACGTGGATCTCACCGTCGGGACCGCCGACTCCGGGGACCTTGAACCAACAGCCACCGCGGCGCTTCAACAGCGGCGGCTTTTCCAGTTCGTCCCAGCCCAGCGCGTCGGCGTAGAAGGCGCGTTGCGCCGCTTCGCCGCCCACCGGGCAGGCGACCTGCACGTGATGGATCACGCGGTGAGTTTATCGACCCAGGGGTTTGTAGAACACGATGCCGTTGCCCTTGTTGTCAAAGACCACGGCCCGTCGCTCGTGGGCGTCGTCGTACGGGCCGCGCACGATTCCGCCACCGTTGGCCTCGATGGCCTTGGCTGCGGCGTCGACATCGTCGGTCTTGATGCCGACGACGACCTGGCCCGGGATGGGATGGTCCACCTCGGTGGCCAGGGCCAGGGTGACCGGCCCGCCGTCGAGCGCGGCGAAGTGCGCGCCGTCGCGGAACTTCAGCGCCATGCCGAGGGTGTCGCTGTAGAACTTGATCGACTGGTCGAGGTCGTCGGTCGACAGGATGATGAGTTTGACCTGGTAGTTACTCATAGGGGCACCTCTTTTCTTGGGCGTACGGCCACGGTAACGGCCGCGGCAGGTGTCTGAGGGCCGATTCCGATAGCGTTCATCGGTGATGGCACATTCGAGTCGCGCCGCGGTGGTATGGCTCTGTGCTGCGACGACGTATCTGGTGCTGGAAGCTGTTGCGGCGGCGGCATTCCGGCCGTTTTACAGCTACGCGGACAACCTGATCAGCGACTTGGGCGTCCCGTCGCAGTCGTCTGTTGCATGGGTGATGAATACGGCGTTCTGCGTTCAGGGCGCACTGTTTCTAGCGGGCGCCATCCTGGCCGGCGGGGCGCGATCGCTGGTAGCTCTGGCCGCCGCGAACGCGCTCGGCAACGTGGTCATCGCGTTCTTTGACAGCGGATCGGCCACACATGCCATCGGCGCGGTGCTTGCGATCGTGGGTGGAAACGCGGCAGTCCTTGCGGGATCGTCGCTCATCGGCGGATGGCACCGCCGGGTGTCGATCGGCCTCGGTGTCGTCGGTCTGCTCAGCTTCGCGGTGTTCGTCTACGGACTGAGGCACTCCGGCGTCGGGCCGCTCGGGGTCTGGGAGCGCGGCAGCGTCTACTCGATCACCGTGTGGCAATTGCTCACGGCCGCGGCGTTATTCAGCCGGCGGCCCACCGCTTGGCCGCATCGAGCTCGTCGAGCGTGAAGACCGCGAGCTCGCCGGGGATCATCCACGCCAACGCATGCAGGGTGTTGCCCACCCACGCCTTGTCCGACACCACCGCGATCCGCTTGAAGTGCGCGTGATGCGGCCAGACGGTACCCAGGCCCAGCTTCAAGTCCTCGAACAACCCGCCCGGACCGAAGCCCTCGTAGTCGTCCCCGATCACTTCGACGATCCTGATCTCGTCGGTCTTGAGCATCTCCTCGATGGCGGGCTTCACCTCGCGCAGCTCGTCGCCGCTTAGGCGGCCGGACACCCGCACACCGGTCACCCCCGTGGGCATATCCGGCAGTAGCTCGATCATGACACCCACTATGCGCAAATCAGGCTCGTCGGGCCAGCGATGGTCAAGACTGGACCGATGACAGATGCCGACGCGGACCGGGTTGCGGTGTACCTCGACTTCGACAACATCGTGATCTCGCGTTATGACCAGGTCAACGGCCGCAGCTCGTTCCAGAAGGACAAGGCCAAAGGGCTGAAGGAGGATCGGCTGCAGCGGGGCACCGTCGATGTCGGCGCCATCATCGACTTCGCCTCGTCGTTCGGCACACTGGTGCTGACCCGGGCGTACGCGGACTGGTCGTCGGAGGTGAACAACGGCTACCGCGAGCAATTGGTCGGGCGGGCAGTCGATTTGGTGCAGCTGTTTCCCGCCGCGGCGTACGGCAAGAACGGCGCCGACATCCGCCTGGCGGTCGACGCGGTCGAGGACATGTTCCGCCTGCCGGACCTGACCCACGTGGTGATCGTGGCGGGCGACTCCGACTACATCGCGCTGGCGCAGCGCTGCAAGCGCCTCGGCCGCTACGTGGTGGGTGTCGGGGTTGCCGGTTCGTCGAGCAAGGCGTTGGCCGCGGCATGCGACGACTTCGTCATCTACGACGCACTGCCCGGAGTTCCGGTGCCCGAGCCCAAGGCGAACCGCACCAAGGCCGACGACGACGAACCGCCGACCGGGCCCGATCCGCAGGCGGCCACCGCGCTGCTCACCCGCGCGCTGCGCATCGGCACCGAGAAGGACGATGTCGACTGGCTGCACAACTCCGCGGTCAAGTCGCAGATGAAGCGGATGGATCCGTCGTTCAGTGAAAAGTCGCTCGGTTTCAAGTCTTTCAGTGATTTCCTGCGGTCCCGCTCCGACGTGGTGGAGCTCGACGAGAGTTCGACGACGCGGATGGTGCGGCTGCGTTAGCCGGTCGGCAGAGTGATCGCGTGGGCGCGCAGCGCCGAGATCACCGACGGCTCAGGCCAATCCGTCACGCGATAGCGAGGTGGGAAGTAGCCCGGTGTCGGCTGGAGGCCGACCAGGTCGACCACGATGGAGAACGGGACGGCGAAATGGCCGTCGTCGTTGATGAAGAACAGGTAGTCGACTTCGGGCAGTTCGTAGAGGACCCCTTCACCCCACACCGCCGCCGAGCGCATGCCGTGGCCGGTGTCGACGATGTCCGTCGCGGCGACATAGGCCTCGATCATCTGCTCGTCGTACAGCTCTTTCAGGAAATCGGCCTGCTCCCCGTACTGCCGAACCGCCACACAGGTACGGGCCTGTATTGCCCTGCGCCGCAACGGGTGCGGTCCGGAGTCGAAGAACGATGTGAGGTTGCGGTCGGGCCCGACCGTGAACGCCTCCGGTGAGACGCCGCGATCGGATTCGCAGTACATCTGCTCTGCGGTGTCGAAGAGCTGCGCGTCTGCGTCGTTGCCCAGGATCAGCGTGTCTTCGGTCGGCACGAACGCCATCGGTCGCGGGCCTCCGGGCCGGGCCAATGCGGCCAACCAGCCCGGCGTCAGAATGGCCGAGGTGATGTAGCTGCTCTGATCGGCATCGACGAGCACCCCTTCGGTGCCGACTTCGACGCTGCCGGGCGGGTGTAGACGGGCGATGTTTTCCCGGCCCGCGACGAACAGATCGGTACCGCTGACACCCCACTGGTCGGTGATGTCCATGGTGGCGATCAGGCGCATGTCGGGCAGGTCGATGGCGACGAGTTCGTGCAGGAACGCAGTCAGCGGGATCCGCCACGCCAGCGGGTCGCCCGGTTTGGCGAGGCTGCCGAAGGTGGCCGGCCGCAGGATCGACCGCAGCAGTGGCCGCACCTCGGCCCAGTTCTGTGGCACGCCGGGCGGCAGCCCACCGATATCCATGCCCGCCAGCCTAAGTGCGGCGCGGCGGCCCGCAAGTCACGCTTTGCGCGCGGAGATGAACCAATGGGTGGGAGACGCCTCTTCGAGGCCTTCGGGAGACGGACGCCCGTAGCTGGCCATCAGCTCGTCGGACGGCGTCGCGGTGACGTCCCAGCCGTGGCGGCGCAACCAGTCGCCGACGTCTTCCCGTTCCTCGAAGTACCACAGCTCGTCGGTCTTGGGCACTTCGAGCTGCGAGCCCGACTGCTCCATCAGCTCCCGGACCCGATCCATCCGCTCGCGGCGCTGCTCCCGCAGCTCGGGGACGGCGAACTCGGGTCCGAGCCCCTCGACGGCGACGCGGCTGCCGGGGGCGGAGAGTTCCTGGATGCGCTCGAACAGCAGGTCCTGCGCCGCGGCCGGCAGATACATCAGCAGGCCCTCGATCGACCAGACGCTCGGGGCGGTAGCATCAAAACCGGCCTGCCGCAACGCTGTTGGCCAATCCTGGCGCAGATCCACCGCGACGGCGATGCGGTTGGCCGTCGGCTCGGCCCCGTGCTCGTGCAGGGTGTCGAGTTTGAAGTCCAGCACGCGGTCCTGGTCGAGTTCGTAGACCGTGGTGCCGTCCGGCCACGGCAGCCGCCACGACCGGGCGTCCAACCCGGCCGCCAGGATCACCGCTTGGCGGACGCCGGCGTCGGTCGCGTCGATGAAAGCGGTGTCGAAAAACTTGGTGCGCGTGGCGAAGTAGCTCACCAGCGCACGCATCCGCAGCGGCATGTCGGGCTCGGCTTCGACCAGTTCGGCGGGCAGTTCGGGGGCGCCGTACCAGTCCCAGACCCCGGAGCCGACGCGGTCGAGGAAAACCCGTGCGAAGGGGTCGCTGATCAGCGGATCGCTGCTTTCGGTGTCGGCCGCGCGGGCCGCGGCCACGCCCAGCGCCGTCGCGCCCACGCTCTCGGTTATTTCCCAGCTGTCGTCGTCGGTTCTCGCCACGACCTGACCCTAACCGAGCCGGACATACGGAAGAATCACGGTCACCATGACCTCGACCTCGCGACGCCCGCACATCATCCGGCTCGCGGTGTTCGCGGTGTTTCTGGTGGTGATGTTCTACCTGCTGGCGGTCAAGCACGTGGTGAACATCGAGGACGTGCGGGGCTGGGTGAAGGCGACCGGGCCGCTGGCGCCGTTCACCTACGTCGTGCTGTCGGCGGCGTTGGGCGCGATCTTCGTGCCGGGTCCGATCCTGGCGGCCAGCAGCGGCCTGCTCTTCGGCCCGCTGCTGGGGGTGTTCGTCACGCTGGGCGCCACGGTGGGGACGGCGGTGGTCGCGGCCTTTCTGGGGCGCCGGGCCGGTCGGGACAGCGCGCGTGCGCTGCTGGGCGCCGCACGTGCCGACAAGCTCGATGAGCTGATCCAGCGTCGCGGCCTGTGGGCGGTGGTCGGTCAGCGGTTCATCCCCGGCCTGTCGGATGCGCTGGCGTCGTATGCGTTCGGAGCGTTTGGAGTTCCGTTGTGGCAGATGGCGGTTGGGGCGTTCATCGGCTCGGTACCTCGGGCGTTCGTCTACACCGCGCTGGGGGCCTCGATCGGCAACAAGTCACCCGCGCTCGCGTATACGGCGATCGGGGTGTGGTGCGTGACCGCGGTGGCGGGGGCGTTCGCGGCGCGGCAGGGGTTTCGGAGGTGGCGCGGGCGTGACGAGCAGGACTCCGCTGAAGTCCCACCCGTCACCCCGCCGAACCAGTAGTCGAGTTGCCCGCCTCTGAGCGAATTCAGTCCTGCTTCAGTGCCTCGATCGCCAACGTGATGGTGACCTTGTCGCCGACGATGGCACCGCCGCCGTCCAGCAGGAGCTCCCCGCCGACGCCGAAGTCTTTGCGGCTCAGCACAACCGACGCATCGAATCCGGCGACTTCCCCGTGCCCCATGCCGGGGCTGACACCGTTGAACGCCAATGACAGGGTGACCGGCTTGGTCACGCCCCTGAGCGTGAATTCGCCGTCGAGCAGGTAGTTATCACCGTCCGGCCGCACCGCGGTCGATACGAACGTCGCGGTCGGGAACTGCGCGGCGTCGAAGAAGTCCGGCGCCTTGATGTGTGCCTCGCGTTGTTCGTTGCCGGTGTCGATCGAGTTGACGTCGACCTCGGCACGCACGGACGGGGTGCCGTCTTCGCCGATCGTGATAGCCCCGCTGAACTGGCCGAACCGGCCGTACGTCTTGCCGACTACCAGGTGGCGGACGGCGAAGTTGACGGATGAGTGGACGGGGTCGATCGCCCAGGTTCCGGCGGTGAGTTGGTGGGTGTCAACGGCTGCGGTCATAGTGGTCTCCCTTTGGCTTGGACTTTCGCACAACACCGCAGGCTAACCGGACTAGGGTCCGGATTATTCCCGGGGTCAGAGCCGTAGCGCCTGGGCTGCCGCGGTCGCCACGTCACCGCGCAGAGCGGAGATGGGTGGACTGCCGCGCAGATGAATCGAGTTCGTCAGGAGGATGACGTAGGTATCCGAGCCCGGGTCGATCCACAGCGAGGTGCCGGTGAACCCGGTGGCGCCGAAGCTGCCGACGGGAAAGATCAGACCGCGCGGTTTGGAGAACGCCGTGTCGATATCCCAGCCGAATCCGAAGAGGTCTTGCCCCTCGATGGCCGGATAGTGCGGCGCGAGCAGCGGATCGGTGGTGTTCGGTGTCGTCGCGGCGGCGTGCCGGACGGCGTCATTCGCCGCTTCGACCTGTCCCGGGTGATGTCCGGGCTGCTGCGGACTTGTCATCACCGCAAGAGTCGCTTGGTTCAGCGGAAATGTGCTGGGCCGGCCGGCAAGTCGATCCAGTAGCGCCTGGGCGTAGCGGCCGACGTCGCCCGCCGTCGAGAACACCCCGGCGTGCCCGGCGACCCCTCCCATCCGCCGCGCCGTCGGGTCGTGGACGATGCCCCTCAGCAGACGGCCGAAATCGGAATTCTTGCCCGGATCCGCACCGCTCTGGTCGTCGATGGCCGTCGGCGCGATGCGCGGCACCAGGCCGGCCGGCGGTAGGTAGCGGGTTTCGGTCATCCCCAGTGGCGCAAAGATGTTCTGCCGGGCGTAGTCGTCTTCTGTTTCGCCAGTGAGGTTTTCGACCAACGCGCCCAGCAGGATGTAGTTGATGTCGGCGTAGCGGAAAACCTCACCGGGAGCCGACTGCAACGGCATGGCGAGCGCGCGGTGTATGCCTTCGGCTTTGTCGGGTCGGTCCAGGCCCCACGGGTCTGCGAGGTCGACGTCGATCGGTTCGCCGGACGTGTGCGTCAGCAACATCCGCACGGTGACTCGTTGCCGCTCCGGGTCGTTGGCCGCGTTGAAGTCGGGCAAGTAGGTGTGCACGGGCTCGTCGAGTGCCACCTTGCCTTGCTCGTAGAGCTGCATGACCGCAGTCGCGGTGGCCAGCGGCTTCGTCAACGAGGCGATGTCGAATATGGTGTCCTCGGTCATCGACTCGGCAGGTGCGGGTGATCCGTCCAACCCCTGTTCGCCGGCGAGTTTGCGCGACCCGTACGCCTGACAGAACACCGTCTTGCCGTCGTGTCCGATCTGCACCACGCCGCCCGGCAGCTTCTCCGCCGCGATCGCATCGTTCATCAGGGTGGAGATCGGCGCGAATTCGGTTGCGGCCGAATGTGTTCCCTCGCGGCTCACCACATACCTGGCCGAGGACGCCGTCACGAGCATCAGCACGGCGACCGCACACGCAGCGGCTTTCCGCTTCACGTCAGGTAGCGGTGTCGAGCAGGTTGTCGGCTGCCGACGGGGATCCGCATGGGATCAACCTACTCATCCGCCGGGCGTCGCGGCTTACGACGTACCGGCCCCCGTTGCGGCGGAGGCCAACTCGACACCGGCGTGGTTGGTCATCGCGGTGGCGTTCGCGCGCAGGAAGCTGCCGGTGCGCTGGGTGCCGAGTACCGCGGTGGGGTTGCCGTCGAGGAATACCGCCCGGCCGGCGACGAGTACGGCGCTGACGGTGTCGTCGTTGCGGTTGACCATCCGCGACAGTCCGCCGTACTGCTCGACCTTCTGCTCGGCGTAGGCGTCCAGCGAGTCGTCGAGGTGTGCGGGGTCGACGATCACCAGGTCGGCACGGTCGCCGGGCCGCAGATGTCCGGCGTCGATGCCGTACCAGTCGGCCAGTTCTCCGGTGAGTCGGTGCACCGCCCGCTCGATGGTCATGAACGGCTTGCCAACCCGCTGGGCGTCGTTGACGTGGCGTAGCAGGCGCAGCCCGAAGTTGTAGAAGGCCATATTGCGCAGGTGCGCGCCGGCGTCGGAGAAGCCCATCTGGACGCCGGAATCGCTGGCCACCTTCTTGAGCATCTCGGGTCGGTGGTTGGAGATCGTGGTACGCCAGCGCAGCGCGGTGCCGTGCTCGACGACGAGGTCGAGGAACGCATCCACCGGATGCAGGCCGCCGCGATCGACTCCCACCTGCCCGAACGACTTCCCGATCACCGAGCGATCCGGGCAGTCGACGATTTCGGCGTCGAAGAAGTCGCGGTGCCACACCCGTAGACCGAACTTGTTGTCGTAGTCCTTGCGGAACCGTCGCCGGTAGCCCTCGTCTCGCAACAGATCCAGGCGTTGCGCCACTTGCTCTTTCAAGTGCATGGCGGCCGCACCGGAGCCGAACTCCTCGAAGATCACCAGGTCGATGCCGTCGGCGTACACCTCGAACGGAACCGGCAGGTGCTGCCAGCGGAAGTCGCCACCGAGCCGGTTGACCAGGCGGGCTCCGGGTCCCAGCATCGCGATCAGCCACGGGTTTGCCTTGATGTCGGCGGCCGAGAGCAGGCTGGTCTTCAGTGACTTGCGCAGCACACCCAGCGACTGCGCCACCTGGGATGCGATGTTCAGCGGATTCTGGATATCGGGCCCTGCCTGCAAGACTCGTCCACTGCGCCGCAACAACGACTTCAGCCGACGTAGCTCGCGTGGCTTGGCGTAGGTCGAAGGCAGGGTACGCGAGCGGCAGGTCTCGCCGTCGAGCTTGTCGAACAGCAGTTGCTGGGATGACATCCCGACGAACCCGGCATCCAGCGCCTCGACGAGCATCCGCTCCATCTGCGCCTGCTCGGACGCGGTCGGAGTTACGTCTTTTCGAGTGGCGCGGTCCAAACCCATTGTCGCAGCGCGCATGTCCGAATGGCCGATGAACGCAGCGACGTTCGGGCCCAGCGTCCGCGACTCCAAGGCGGTGATGTATTCCTCGCAGCTGCTCCACGTCTTGTGCTGGTCGATCGTGCCGATGACGTGGTCGCGCGGAATGGCTTCCACCCGGCCGAACAGGTCACCGGCGTCCTGGCTGTCGACGTGGACGGTCGACAGCGAACACGAGCCCAGCAGTACCGTCGTCACGCCGTGGCGCAACGACTCCGACAGTTCCGGTCCGCCGAGCACCTCGACGTCGTAGTGGGTATGGATGTCGACCATGCCGGGCAGCACCCATTTGCCGTCGGCGTCGATGACGTGGCCGCAGCCGGTTTCGTCGAGCGGCTGGTCGCTGATCGCCGCGATGCGGCCGCCGAGGATGCCGATGCTGCGGATCGCTGACGGTGCGCCGGTGCCGTCGAACCAGCGCCCATTGCGAATTACGGTGTCGAAGCTCATGGTGGTCCTTTCCTGCAATGTATCCAGGATGCGGGCGCGAGCGCATCGACGTCTTGACAGTTGCGGACAAATATTTGACATTAGTTGACATGTCTGTGGTCCGTGGCACATCGCTGTCGGGCTACCCGCAGCTGGTGACCGAGTTGGGCGGCGACCCGGTCGCGCTGCTGGAGGCCGCCGGCATCGGGGCCAGCGACGTCGGTGACCACGAGGTCTTTCTGCCCTACCTGAGTCTCATCGAGGCCATCGAGACGGCGGCGGCAGCCACCTCGACTGCGGATTTCGGGCGGCGGTTGGCGTTGCGGCAGGGCATCGAGATCCTCGGGCCGCTCGGTGTCGCCGCACGCACTGCTGCCACCGTCGGCGACGCCTTCGCGATTGTGGAGACGTTTCTGGCGGCGTACAGCCCAGCGATTTCCGCGCGCATCGACACCTGCGCCAATCCCGAGCACTCCTTCTACGCGTTCGAGGTGTTGATCGAGCGACCGCCGCCGCATCCCCAGACCACCGAGCTGTCGCTGGGAGTGTCGCTGGGCATGTTGAGGTTCATGCTCGGCGCCGAGTACACACCGTTGACGGTGCACCTGCCGCACCGGCCGCTCACCGCGAAGGCCGAGTACGCGAGCTACTTCGGCTGCCGGCCGCGTTTCGCCCAACCCGTAGCGGGATTCACCTTTCGCACAGCCGATCTCGCGCGCCCGCTGGAACAAGACGCGCTGACCCATCAAGCGGTCGTGCGGTATTTGCGTGGGATCGCTCCCCACCAACCCGCCATGACGGAGTCGGTGCGCAGGATGGTCCGCCAGTTGCTACCCACCGGCGCAGCCAGCCTCGACTTGATCGCCGCCCAGTTCGATCTGCACCCAAAGGCACTGCACCGCCGATTGCAGGCGGAGCGCACCACATTCGGCGAACTCATCGACAGCGTGCGCCGTGAAACCGCCGAGCACTACCTCCGCGACACCGACATCAGCCTCACGCACCTGACCAGAGAACTCGGCTACGCCGAGCAGAGTGTGCTCAGCCGGTCATGCCGGCGCTGGTTCGGCTGCGGTCCCGCGCGGTACCGCGGCGCGGTTCGCGTCGTCCCGCCGCACCAACCCGGCTAGCGCTCACCGAGCGCGGCACGCACGTGGCCCCGCGCCTGATCGAGCCGAACGGCGGCTTGGGCTGCGTCGACACCGGCGAGCAGTGCGACGATCGCGGTCTTGGCGTGACCACCGGCGGCGGTGAGCGCTGCGGCGGCGGTCTCCTCGTCGACACCGGCGGCGTCGCGGACGATGCGGACCGCGCGGCGGCGCACCTTCGCGTTGGTCAGGCGCACGTCGACCATCCGCGGTCCGTAGGCCTTGCCGAGCGCGATCATGACGCTCGTCGAGAGGGCGTTGAGCACGACTTTCTGCGCCGTCCCCGCGGTCAACCGGGTCGACCCGGCGAGAACCTCAGCGCCGGTGAGCAATTCGACGACGATGTCGGCGGCCGCCTCGCTGCCCGGGTTGTTGACGATCGCGACGGTCAGCGCACCTCGTTCGTGGGCGTATTGCAGCGCGCCGAGCACGTACGGCGTGCGTCCCGACGCCGTGATCCCGACGAGCGCGTCGGCAGCGGTCAGGTCGGCGAGGTCGGCGAGGTCGAACGTGTCTTCGGCACCCTCGATCGCCTCGGTCAAAGCCGTTGGACCGCCGGCGATCACGCCGCGCACCAGGTCGGTCCCGAATGTGGGTCCGCACTCGGCCGCGTCGAGCACACCGAGCCGTCCGGGCGTTCCGGCGCCGGCGTAGATCAGACGGCCACCCTGCTCGAGTCGACCGACGATCGCCTCGGCCGCCCGGGCGATGCTCGGGACCGCCGCCTCGATCGCAGCATGCGCCTCGCCCTCCGCGGCGACCAGCAGCGCGACGACCTCACTTATCGACCGCGCGTCGAGGTCGTCGAGGTCGGGACGGGCACCCTCGGTGGCGAGTGTGTCCAGGCCCTGTACAGCAACGGGTTTGGCGTGTATCCGGATGATATGCGGTCCGTGGATCGATCCGAGACGCAGCGCGCCGTCCAGGGCGTCGCCCGCCGCTGGGATGAGGTCGACTCGCTCGCGTAGTACGGGGTTCAACGCTGACGCCAATCCTCCGACCATCGCCACCGGACCGTGCCCGACCGCGCGGGCCGCCGCGGCGATTGCGTCGGCGGCGGCGTGCACGATCGCCTGCGCCACAGCGTCATCCCGCGCGGTGACCACGTCGGGGGCGAAGGACGCTAACACCGCAGCACCGGCGAACTGGGCGGGCCACGTCTCCGGCGCACCGAAGCGAGCGCGGGCAGCGTCGAGAAGCATCGTCGCCGGGCCGCGGCCGTCGTGGGCGCGTAGTGCCGCGCGCAGACCGGCAGCACCGATCCACGCCCCACCGCCTTCGTCGCCCAACCACGGGCCCCAGCCGTCGACCGTCCGCAGCGCGCCCGCCGCGTCGATCGCGAGCGCGACGACGCCGGTGCCGACGATCAGCACCACGCCGGGCTGCCCGTTCAGCGCGCCTGCATGCGCGATCACAGCGTCGCTGGTCACTGCGACGCGCTGGGCCCGCAGCGAGGTCAGCAGCGCGTGACCCAGGGCGCGGGCCGCGTCCGGCGCCGCGAACGCCCCGGCAGCGCCCACGATCACCTCATCGACCGGGCCCAATTCCTCTGCGGCAGAGAGGATTGCTGTCTCGGCCGCCCGCACGCCGCCGGGCGTCGCGAGTCCGGGAGCGCCGGCGCCCTCGGTCCTACGGCCGCCCGCTGCGGCGCGGCAGGACGTTTTGCCGAGGTCGACGGCGAGGATCATCGCGGTCATCCTTCCACGGTGGTCGGGAGCATGAAGTCACATCCGCCACACCGGCCTCTCGGGGGGCAGGCACTCGTTGTGCCCACCTCACAGCGACAACATGCGACTGTTGCCCCGGTGGATATGCATTTGTCGCTCTGAGGCGGGCACAAAGTCGCGAGCTAGAGATAGCGGCGCGCACCCCAGTAGTCCGCGCCGAGTCGGACCGGGGTGATGCGTACCGGGGTCCCGGTTTCGAACGCTTCGACCATGTTGCCGTCGCCGGAATACATGGCTACGTGGTAGATCGCGTCCGCGTCCTTGCCGTGCGAGTAGAACAGCAGGTCGCCGGGTTGCAGCGCGGATTTGTCGACCGCACGGCCTCGGCTGTCGGCGGCTTGCGGGCCGGCGTCGCGCGGCAGGGTGATGCCGTGCACCTGGTAGATCGTCGACGTGAAACCGGAGCAGTCCATCCCGAATCCGGCCCGGCCGCCCCACAGATACGGGACGTTCACGAACCCGGTGGCGTACCGGACCAGATCTGATCCGCTGGGATGCGCTGTGTCCGTTGGCTTTTGGTAGACGGTGGTCGTTCGGGCGTCCAGCCATCGCGGGCCACGGTCCGGGGTGCCCACCTGGACGGCCTTGTCGGTGCGGCTCACCACGGGAAGCCGGGTGTTGGTGCTGATCTCGAGGTCACGTTCAGAGAGTCCGGGTTCGCGGTACAGCCACGTGGTGATCCCGTGACCGGCCATCGCGACGGCCGCGTGGTCCTGCTGGGTGCCGAAGTTCGGATCGGTTGTCAACTGCGCCTTCGGAATCCAACCGGGATAGCCTTGAGGATTCTTTGGTGTGGGCTGGCCGGTCACCAGTACCTGGTCCCAGTCACCCTGCTCGCGCAGCACGATCACGCGGTCGCCGTAGAGTGCCTGCGTTTGGTCGAGATCGTCCGAGGTGAGCGCTTCCTGCTGAGCCGGCGTCATGGCAGTCAGCCAGCCGCGAATGTCGACCGGGTTGGTCACGGCGGGGTGGTCGACCGGGCGCGGGCTTTGCGGCGTGGTCCATACCGTGGCCGCCGAGACGGTGACGTAGGCGGTCTGCGCGGCGGGCGATGCGGCGGCAGGTGGCGTTGCCAGGGCGATGAACAAAACACCGGCCAGCGCTATTCGGGTTGCGGCGCCGGTCATGTACGTCGACGTTATCGGAGCCGCGCCGGTGTGCCCGCTCAACGCCGCGGCGCGTCGTGCGGCTCAGAGCATCGCACGCATGTGGGCGAGCACGTCCTCGGTCATCGCGAAACCGCCCAGGTGGCTTTCGGAGCGCACGGTGAGCTCGCCGTCCTGCAGGCGCGCGACAGCGGTGTGCACCCCGTCGATCGGGACGACGTGGTCGGTCTCGCCGTGCCACCACCGCACCGGAACCTTGACGTCAACGAGTCGAAAGCCCCAGTCGCGCCCCAGAAGTCGAGCGTCGTCGACCATGGCCAGACAGCGGCCACGGAAGGCGTTCACCATGTCGTCGACGAAGATCGCCTCGACCTCTGGATCGTTGAGCACCTGCCGATCGACCTCGGGCCACATCCGCATGTAGACGCGATAGGCGTAGTGCGCGAACGGAATCAGCGGAGCGAGCAGGATGGTGGCGATCACCGCCAGCGGGCGGCGTAGCTGGGTGAGGACGGGGCCGAAGCGCCGGGCGATGTTGGTGGCGCCGGCGCGAGTGGCCTCCGGCCCGACGGCGGGGACGGTTCCGTCGAGCACGCCGACGGCGGCAACGCGGTCGACCATCGGAGGCAGGGCACCGCAGGCCAGGGCGTAGGGTCCGCCGCCGGACATGCCGACGACGGCCACCTTTTCGGCCTCGAGGGCGTCGGCCACCTGGGCCATGTCGGCGACCCATTCGCTGACCGAGGTGTAGCGGTGCGAGTCGGACAACCCGGTGCCCGGTCGCTCAATCACGATGACGCGCAACCCGAGTCGCTCCGCGGCACGCCTGCCCTTGGCCAGGAATTGGCGTCGGGCGCCAAGGGTTCCGTGGAACCAGAGCACCACCGGGCCATTCGGGTCACCGAATTCGGCGTAGCCGAGACGGCGGCCGTCGGCGAGGTGGAATTGGCCTTCGGCGCGTGGCTTTTCGACGCGTGGCACTCCGGGAGGATGCCGCAGTGGATTGTCCATCGACTTCGAGACTAGGGACCGTTTGCCCCGGTGCTGAGGGTCGAAGCAGCCGATGTGCGCAGTGTTACGCAGGAGTTCCCGCGTGATTCATCGCGGCTTCGTCGCCGTGACAAGGTGCGTCGTCATCCAGGGTCCGCCCCACCACATGCGCCATCCGATGCTTCTGTGTTCGACCTCTTGCCAGCCTTGGGCTCGCAGGTGCTCGGCGTGCTGTTTCGTCTCCATCAGATCGGCGATCGCGAGGCGACCGCCGGGCTTCATGACGCGAATGGCCTCGTTCAGGGCTGCGCGACGCCCGTCATGGCCTGGGATGTTATGGATGGCGAGACTGCTGACGATGACATCAAAGGTGTTGTCGTCGAATGGAAGTGCGGTCATGTTGCCGGTGTGCAGTTCGATACGGTCTTGCACGCCTTCGATTTCCGCGTTGGCCAGGGTCGCCGTCGGCGAGTTGTCGGTTTGATCGGCCTGCCAGAGGTCGACACCGACGGCTTTGCCCTGCGGCAGTCGCTTGGCCACGGCGAGTAGCACCGCGCCTCGGCCGCAGCCCATGTCGAGCACCGTCTCGTCGCCCTGGAGCACCAGTTCGTCGAGGATCCGCTGCCAGACGGCGAACTTGCCGGCCTTCGTGACGTAGATGTAGAGCGCTGTGCTGGCGGCGATGCCGAGCGACGAGGCGCCGGTGAGTGCGGCAGTCAGTCGCTTACCCTTCGCCACGCTGACCGCGGACGACGCAGCGAGAGCTGTTGCGGCAGCACCGATGAGGCCCGCCTGCCCGCGCGCGGAGACAATGTGGAACGACCCGTCGATTCCGTAGTCGCCCTTGTGGTCTGGTGGCATCGCGTGCGACATTGCCGCCTCTTCCTGTTGTGCATCGTTGCTTCACCAGACTATGTGGTGACTGGTGAGCGGCACGGTCGGTGCCTACACTCCGGGCTGTGGAGCAGGAATTGCACGTAGACACCGCCGGCGTGCAGGCGATGGCCACGCGCTGGGGTGCTTTGACGGGTGACCTGCACCGGGTGGCCGCGCCGAGCGGGCTGGGCTTGTCCTGCCAGAGCAGCGCGGCTGCGGTCGAGGCCGCGCACGGCGAGGTCGCGGCGTTCACGGCCAGTCTGGCCGCGCTGGTGGATGGGCGAGCAGCGCACGTCGTCAAGGCCGACAGCAGCTATCTGGCGCGGGAAGAGGCGTCGACGGCTGCGATGGCCGCCATCTTTCGGCAAACGATTCGCATGTAGCGATGGCAGCCGTAACAGGGACTCCAGGCCTGTCGGCCTTGCTGAGTTGGCCGACGGACCATCTCACCGAGGCCGCCAGTCACTGGGACGCGGTCGGCGAGAGCAGCTACGGGTTGGCCCACGGTGTGTGGAGCGACGCGATGGCTGTCGATTGGAGCGGCCGGACCGCTGACGCGTTGCGCACCGACACCCACGCCGACCTGGTGACCACCAGCGCGACGGTCGATCAACTCCAGGATGCTGCCGGCGTTGCGCGCAGTGGCGCCTCGGAACTAGATTCGGCTCGCTCGCGGGTTCGCTACGCCGTCGATGATGCGCGCGCCGCGGGATTCGAAGTGGGCGAGGATCTTTCGGTCGCCGATCGAATGTCAGGTGGATCGGCGGCGCAGATGGCCGCTCGGCAAGCGGAAGCCGAGGCTCACGCCGCGAATATCGGTGGGCATGCGGCGCAACTAGTCAGCGCTGATGCTCAGGTGGCGGCGCGGGTTACCGCGGCGGTGGCCGGGGTCGGGTCGACGTTTCCGCAGGTGCCGTCGACCAATGGCCAGGTGCGGGCGGTTGACAACCACACGTTCAAGCAGAGCCCCGAGATGCCGGTGAATCCGAGCGAGATGACCGCGAAAGAGGCATTAGCCGAATGGGAGGGGCTGAACGCCGAGCAGCGAGCGTGGAACGCCCGATGCGGCATCGAAAACGTCGGACTGCTACCGCAGGCCCAATACGAGGCCTGTCTTGTCTCTCAGCGTTCCATCTTCGACAGACGGGCGTTGATCAAGGCGCGACTCGACCAGCTCGGGATTCCGGTAGAAGGGGGAGGGCCCGCCCCGCCGAGCGGAAACACGGGCAGCGGGCCGCTTCCGCAGAATGTGCAAGACACGCTGAACCAGATCGACGCTGGGAAGTGGCCGGGGTCAGCGAACGCACCAGGTACGAAGGGCGGACGGAGCTTTGAAAATCGGGAAGGCCTCCTGCCCAGAACAGGCTCCTCTGGCGAGCCGATCACCTACCAGGAATGGGATGTCAATCCGAAGGTGCCAGGTCAAGGTCGCGACTCTCAGCGGATTGTTACCGGGAGTGACGGTTCAGCCTGGTATACCGATGGACATTACGGATCGTTCCGGCGGGTCCGGTAGATAGGAGTCACCGTGAACGCACACGAATTCGTATCAGAGGCCGGCGCCCACGGGCCGTGCGTCGGCGTTGCGGACGGGACGGCCTCCGCACCGATGCTCCCTGCCGGCTTCGAGAAACGCACTGTCGAGGGATCGCGTGTGAAAACGCGCGACGGGATTTACGAGGCATTCGCTGAGGCGTGGCACTTCCCACCCTGGTTTGGACGCAACATGGACGCCTTCGACGATTTCATGCGCGACCTCGATAACATGATCAATACCGCGAGCGGAAAGCCGCCTGCGCCAGGCTATTTCACTCACATCACCGATGCGCACTTGATCTTGATTGACCAGCCCGACGCTTTCTCCTGGTTCGCGAAAACCGCGCCTTTCTACCGTGATTATTATCGCGACGAAGCTAGCCCGCCGGCAGCCTTTGGCTTGCTGCTCTCAGCCCCTCTCGATCGCCTGGAAGAGATTCGTGAACGCTGGCTGAGTGTCGACGTCCCCGTCGCAGCTGTGACGGCGTGAAATTCATGCCGACAGGCGATGATCACGCCGGCGAAGATCCGCGGCAGGTCGAGATCAACGTCCTGGACGCTCTTCCGGTGGAGGCACACGCCGTGATTGTGGACGAGTTAACTCGACGCGATCCTGGCCTACTAGCCGAGCTTCGCGCGGCACGAATTCCTAGCGTGGAGCAGAGCTCCGCAGTTAACGCTCTGCTGGCAACCGCCATAGTTGCGAGCATGGGCGAAGATTGGATGCCTAACGAGCACGGGTTGGCGGTGGAACGCGCCGTGACCACTTACTTCGAGGTGTGGCCGACATCCTGATGAGTGCGCGTCGCACCCGAATCTGGTTGCTGGACAGTCTCATCGGCTGATTTACAATCTGCTATGACTGCTGGGAGGATTCGCCACATGGCATCGACCGACTGGTTCGAGAAGCTCACCGGTTTCCAAGAGCGCGACTACAAGACCACTCAGGAGCAACTGTCGGTCGAGGGCGATCAGCTGGTATCGACCGCCAACGGCAAGCGCCACGGTATCGGCAGTCTGGCACTGGAGCCGTTGAGCGAGTTGCGAGCGCGAGTCAACGTGCCCGACGGTGAACGCACAACCGTCCAGTGCATCGCCGCCGATGTCGGGGAGCTGCACACCCGACCGGAATACAGTCAGGCGCTGTTTCAGGTCGCCTCACAGTTCAACCTGTTGGAGATGACGGGGCCGAACATCACGCCCGAAGAAGGGGTGGCGCGCTACGCCTTCGATCACACGCAGGGGCCCACCTGTGCGATCGCGGCAGGCGCCGCCACCATTTACCGGAACTACCTTGTTCCTTTCGACGGGCGGACGGGGCAGACACGCGATCGGCAGCTCGATGGGCTCGCCGATATCGGCGCGGCATTGGCAACTCATCTCAACCGCCCGGTGACCGAGCTATGGACGATGCGCAACGGCTACGCGCTGTGCACCCAAGCCGGCCTGCGCGCGATTGACGACCTCATCGCGAAAGGCGACGAAGGTTTTCGCGATTCGTTGCGCGGCAAGCTCGCCATCGGCGTGCATCGTAACGTCGAAGTCACCGCAACCGAAGTACCACGCGGGCAACATGTTTCGCAGGCGTTCTGCTCCGCGCTCCCTGTCACGTATGGTGGCGGTCCGCAGTCGAGCTGGGAGACGTTTGCCCGACTGATTCTCGAAGCAGCCTACGAAGCAACCATGCTGGGGGCTGTCGAGCAGGTAACCGCGGGCGGATCAAACACGTTGCTCCTCACCAGATTAGGCGGTGGTGTGTTCGGTAACGACGACGCCTGGATCGACGACGCGATCGTCCGGTCGCTCGGCATCGTGGAGCACGCGGGCCTGGATGTTCGACTGGTCAGCCACGGTCATGTGGAGACCTCGATGCGGACGATCGCCGATAACTGGCGCCGCTGACACCTCCTATCCGCCCTTCGATCACTCATCTATCGACAGCATTGTTGTTGGCTAACCAGCCCCTGGCCGGTGCGGACACCTGACGTCCTGAGGTCGCCCGCGAGGCATAACGCTGTCGGTGCCCACTCCTAACGTGGGGCACATGGGATCGAGTAGTTCGGCTACGTGCCTTGATTGTGCGGATCAGTTCATCGTCAGTGACGGTGGAGGCTTTGCTTTCCACCTGTTGCGTTGCGTTCGGTGCGGACGAGAGAAAAGTGTTGGCTTCGACGAGTTGGGTGATCTACACCTCCGCTATCTCAAGGGCAGCGCAACCCCGTACACGGTCGCATTCGCCAGCGAGCACCATTACGTCCGAGAACAACTCGACATCGAAGCGATCTCCGACGAGGACTATTACGCCCACGTCGAGGCGGCGACCTCGTGTTCTTGCGGCGGATCTCTGAGCTTCAGCGCCCCGCCGCGCTGTCCAGAATGCGGCTCCACGCGAATCGAGAAAGGCCCCGATGTTCTCTGCTACGACTGAGTCGGTTGATCACCAATGTTCGTGGTGGACAACCTCTTCGAACGGTCGACGGTTCGGTTTGCGGATCGGCTTGAGCGGACGGTCAGCCGGATAGCCGACGCCGAGCAGGTACGCGACCTCGTAACCTTCGGGCACACCGAGAATGGCTCGAGCTTTGTCCTGCTCCCCCACCGACGAATGGCCGGTTCCAATTCCGAGATCGGTGGCCGCGAGCATGATTGCCATCGTCGCCTGCCCGACGTCGTACTGGTCGGTGACCCTGCGGCGCTCATCCGGTGGTTCGGGGATCACCAAGGCAATCGCGGCCGCGGCCCCGGCGATGTGGCCGGCGCCGCGCCACACCGTCGACAGCTCCTGCAGGTGTTCCTTGTTGGTGACGACGATGAAATCCCACGCTTGGCGGTTCTTCGCGGACGGCGCCCGCCAGCCGGCCTCGACGATGCGGTTCAGGTCGGTCTCCGAGACAAGTTGCTCCGTGTATTCCCGAACATTGCGTCGGGCCGTGATCGCGTCCCAAGTTTCCATCTTTTCGCTCCCTCTGGCGTTGTCCGCCATAGTGCCACCGCCGAAAATTGTCGTACCCAGGCGCGATAATCAGTGCATGAAAGGTCAGAGATCCCACCAGCCGGTTCGACGAACGACGCCGGGTGAGCACGCGATCGCAGAAACTTACTGATCCGCAGTTATTGCGGAATCCGCACATTGTGCGGTACAGTGACGTGTGTCCGAGCAATACAAGCTGATCCGTTCGCTTCTTGACCAAGCGGAATCTGCCGAGTCCACAGCCCAATCACTTGAACACCTTCGGTCGATCCTGGAAGAAGTCGGCCGACTACTTGACGAGCACCTGGCCAGCGCCGTCGTCGACGACGAGTTGTCTATCGCGGCGGCCGGCAAGCACGCCGGGCTGACTGAAAATGCGGTGGGGCCGCGGCTGGCCAACACGGCCAGACTGGCCCCGTATACGACGTCGCCCGGTCGCGTGAAGGCCGAAGACGTCAAGCGCGCCCGCCAAGACAAGTACGCCCGCCAACCACTGCCGCAGGCACCACCCGCTGAGCCGATGCGGTTCAAGCCGCGCCGAAAAGCCAACCCCTCCTAGCGATCTCGAAAGGATTACTCATGTCAAACCAGAAACTCACTCACCTGGCGTTCCTGCTCGACCGGTCCGGATCGATGCAATCCATCGCGTCCGACGTCGTCGGCGGATTCGAAGCATTCGTCGCTGAGCAGCGGAAAGGCGAAGGGCTGTGCACCGCGACGCTGGCGCAGTTCGACGACGAGTACGAGGTTGTCTACCGCGGCATTGCCATCGGCCAGGTGCCCCCGTTGGCATTGTGGCCGCGCGGTTGCACGGCGCTGCACGACTCGATGGGCAAGCTCATCACGGAGACCGCGGCAGAAATCAACGCACTGCCCGAGGGCGCCAAACCGGGCACAGTCATCGTGGCAATCATGACCGACGGTTTGGAAAACGCCAGCCAGGAATGGCGGCGGCCAGACATCAAAGCCCTTGTGGAGAAACAAACTAACGACCACGGGTGGGAATTCCTCTACATGGGCGCTGACCAGGACGCCGTCGAAGTCGGCAAGGGTCTGGGTGTCAAAGAGTCGCACGCCGTGACGTACGCCAGGGGCAAGTCTCGCGATGCGATGATGGCGGCGTCTGGCAACGTCCGCGGCTACCGCAACGCCAGGATGGAGGACGCGTGCGCAGCCATGCCGCAGTTCACCGACACGCAGCGCAGGCACCTGGCGGAGGAGTGAGCCGGGCCTTTGTGTGTCGATTAGTACGTTGGTACGACAAATTGGCTGATCCCGCCACGGTCCTTCGCGATCCGTCTTAGGGTGGCCAACGATGGCACTCCACGTCCACCGTGCCGAGCGCCCTGACCAGCTAGCGGACGGTTTGGGCGCGTTGCTGGCGAGTCCGTTACCGGACCCGTTTGCCGAAGAACTGGTCCTGGTGCCGGCCCGCGGTGTCGAACGCTGGCTGAGTCAACGGCTCTCTCACCTCTTAGGTACCGGCACCGCGGCTGACGGCGTGTGCGCGGGAGTCGCGTTTCGCAGCCCGGGCTCGTTGATCGCCGAGATCACTGGAACCGTCGACGATGACCGGTGGTCGCCGGACGCGATGACGTGGCCGCTGATCGAGACCATCGACGCCTCGCTCGACCAGCCCTGGTGCGCCATCCTGGCGAAACACCTGGGCCATTTCGACGCTGGCGACGAGGCCGAGTTACGCAGGGGTCGAAGGTATTCGGTGGCGCGAAAGCTTGCCAGGCTCTTTGCCTCCTACGCCCGCCAGCGCCCGCAGCTGCTCATCGACTGGCTTGAGGGCAACGCAACAGACCTCGACGTCGACCTGTGCTGGCAGCCCGAACTATGGCGGGCACTCGTCGCGCGCATTGACGCCGATCCCCCGCACATCCGTCAGCAGAAAACAGTGACGCGGCTGCAGGAAGGTCCAAGCGACCTACCCGCACGGCTGTCGCTGTTCGGACACACCCGCCTGGCCTCGACCGACATCGAGCTACTGCAGGCGTTGTCGGCGCATCACGATCTGCATCTCTGGCTCCCCCACCCCAGCGACGCGTTGTGGCAGAAGCTCAACGGTCACCACGGGTCCATCCCCCGCCGCGACGACACCAGCCACCGCGAAGTCGACCATCCGCTGCTGGCCACGCTCGGACGCGATCTCCGCGAACTGCAACGCAGCCTGCCGACCGACCTGCAGACCGATGAGTACCTGCCCAACCAAGACCGTCCGGACACCCTGCTCGGCTGGCTGCAGACCGATATCGCCGCCAATGCTGTTCAGCCGCAAGGCCGTACCCTCGCCGCCGATGACCGCTCGGTGCAGGTGCACAGCTGTCACGGCCCGGCGCGTCAGGTCGACGTGCTGCGCGAGGTGCTTCTGGGGCTGTTGCAAGACGATCCAACCCTGGAGCCGCGCGACATCTTGGTGATGTGCCCCGACATCGAGACGTATGCGCCGCTGATCGTCGCGGACTTCGGGCTCGGCGACGTGGTGCACGGCGCGCATCCAGCGCATCGGTTGCGGGTCAAGCTGGCCGACCGCTCGCTGATCCAAACCAATCCGCTACTGGGTCTGGCCTCGCAGTTGCTATCGCTCGCTGACGGCAGGGTGACAGCCAGTGAGGTGCTCAACATCGCAGAGGCAGCGCCGGTGCGGGCTCGCTTCGGCTTCACCGACGACGACCTGGAATCGATCACCCGCTGGGTGCGCCAGGCCAACATCCGGTGGGGCTTCGACCAAGAACATCGACGGCCCTACCACGTCGATTTCGTCCACAACACATGGCGTTTCGGCATCGACCGGATCTTGGCCGGCGTGGCGATGTCCGACGACGCCCACGCCTGGATCGACAACACGCTCCCGCTCGACGATGTGGGCAGCAACAAAGTCGAACTTGCCGGACAGCTTGCCGAATTCGTCTGCCGGCTCGAACGTGCAGCTGATTCACTGTCGGGCGCCCGCCCGTTGAGCGAGTGGCTCCACGCCTTGAGCGACGGAATCACCACCCTGACGCGCATCAGCGATTCCGACGCGTGGCAGACGCGCCAGGTGGAGCGTGAGTTCGCGGAAGTGTTGCAGCAGGCCGGTTCTCGGGCTGACACGACACTGCGCCTACCCGACATCCGGGCACTACTCGACCAGCACCTGGCCGGACGTCCCACCCGAGCCAACTTCCGCACCGGAACCCTGACCGTGTGCACGATGGTGCCGATGCGATCGGTACCGCACCGGGTGGTCTGCCTGGTCGGTCTCGACGACGGCGTCTTCCCGCGGATCGGCGTCGTGGACGGCGACGATGCACTGGCGCGCGACCCGATGACCGGCGAACGCGACATCCGTTCCGAGGACCGGCAATTGCTGCTCGACGCCATCGGCGCGGCCGCCGAGAAACTCGTCATCACCTACACCGGAGCCAACCAGTACTCGGGCCTACCCCGTCCGCCGGCAGTGCCACTGGACGAGCTACTGGACACCCTCGACCAGACCACCCGCGAGAAGATCCGCCGACGCATCGTCATCGACCATCCGTTGCAGCCGTTCGACATTCGCAACGTTGTCCCCGGCGAGCTGGTGCCCGACGTCCCGTTCAGCTTCGACCCGACCGCGCTGCGGGCCGCGAAGGCCAGCGCCGGTGACCGAAGCGAACAACCACAATTCATCTCTGGACCGCTGCCGCCGCCACCCGCCGACGACGTCATCCTGGCCGACTTGATCGCCTTCTTCAAAGACCCGGTGAAAGGGTTCTTCCGGGCGCTGGACTTCACGCTGCCGCGCGACGTCGACGGGATCCAGGACGCGATTCCGGTCGACCTCGACAACCTCGAGGAGTGGTCGGTCGGCGACCGGATACTCAGCGACCTTCGGCGCGGCATGACCGCGGAGCAAGCGCGCCAAGCGGAATGGCGCCGCGGCACCTTGCCGCCCGGCCACCTGGGCTGGCGGAAAGCGACCGAGATCCGCGACCAGGCCGGCCTGCTGGCGACCGAGGCTCAGAATTACCGGACGACCGAGGCAACGCCCTACGACGTCGACATCGAACTCGGCGGCGGGCGGCGACTGAGCGGCACCGTGCCGTCGGTGTACGGCCAGCGCTTGGTGTCGGTGACGTATTCCAAATTGGACGGCAAGCATCTGCTGGAGTCCTGGATTCCGTTGCTGGCGTTGTTCGCTCGTGATTCCCGCCAGGATTGGTCGGCCGCTTGCATCGGACGGCCGAAGCGAGGCACCACACCACGCGTCGAGGAGATCGGTCGGCCCGATGGTGACGCCGTCGAAGTGCTGCGGGAGTTGGTAACGATCTACGACGCGGGCCGTCGCGAACCGCTCCCCCTACCGGTCAAGACGTCCCACGCCTGGGCCGTCGCCCGGCATTCCGGCGACGATCCCGAGCACGCCGCCGAGTACCGCTGGAAGAGCGGCCTGTATCCCGGTGAAGACCAATCCCCGGCCCACGTGCGGGCCTGGGGCAAAGGCGCGCGGCTGTCAGATTTGATGACGCCGCTTCGGGCGGGTGAAGAGTTCGACAGCGAAAAGAACCGGCTGGGCGCGTACGCCTGCCGGCTCTGGCTGCCGATGCTGCGCGCCGAGAGGATCCCGACCTGATGGAACCGTTCGACCTGCTCGGCCCGTTGCCCGCCGAAAAGTCCACCACCGTGTTGCAAGCCAGTGCGGGCACCGGTAAGACGTTCGCGTTGGCCGGTTTGGTGGCGCGGTATCTGGCGGAGGGCAGGGCCACGCTGGATCAGATGTTGCTGATCACATTCAGCCGGGCGGCCAGCCAGGAGCTCCGGGAGCGGGTGCGTCGCCAAATCGTCGACGCGGTAGCCGCTTTCGCTGATCCGTCGACTGTCGGCGAGAACCAGTTGGTGGCCTGGCTGATCGCTGCCCCTGACGACGAGCGTGCAGCTCGCGAGCAGCGTCTGCGCGATGCGTTGGCCGGTTTTGACGCCGCGACGATCGCCACCACGCATCAGTTCTGCCAGCTGGTGCTCAAGTCGCTCGGCGTGGCCGGTGACACCGCTTCCAATGTCACGCTGATGGAGAGCCTGGACGACCTGACCGCCGAAATCGTCGCAGATCTGTACCTGGCGCACTTCGGCCAGGAGCGCGACGACCCGGCACTGCCGTACGGCGCTGCGTTGAAGCTGGCCCGCGAAGTGGTCGGCAACCCCGCAGCCGAGCTTCGGCCGCGTGACGCGGACCCGGGTTCAGAGTCCGCTGCCCGCCTCGATTTTGCGAAAGACGTTCTAGCCGAGTTGGAAACACGTAAGCGCCGCCTCGGTGTCCTGGGCTACGACGATCTACTGAGCCGGCTGGCAGCCGCACTCGACACCGACGACTCCCCCGCGCGAGCGCGGATGCGGCACCGTTGGCCGATCGTCATGGTCGACGAGTTCCAGGACACCGACCGCGTGCAGTGGGAGGTGATCAGTTGCGCCTTCAGCGGGCATTCGACGGTAATTCTGATCGGCGACCCAAAGCAGGCCATCTACGCGTTTCGCGGCGGTGACATCGTGACGTACCTCGAGGCGGCGGAGACGGCGGGCGATCGAAAGACGTTGGCCACCAACTGGCGCAGCGATTCAGCGTTGTTGGATCGCCTGCAGGTGCTGTTGCGCGGCGCGCAACTCGGTGACGCTGCCATCGTGGTGGAGGATGTCAAGGCCCACCATCAGGGGCACCGGCTTGCGGGCGCACCGCAGAACGATCCGTTTCGACTACGAGTGGTTGCGCGAGAAACTTTTGGCCGCAAAGGTGTTCAGAGTCCGCCTATCGACATGACTCGCGAGCACATCGGCGCTGACCTTGCCGCCGACATTCGCGCGCTGCTCGCCAGCGGCGCGACGTTCGATGGAGAGCCAGTGCGGGCCCGCGACATCGCGGTGATCGTCGAGCGGCACCGGGACGCCGAGGTCTGTTTCCAGGCTCTCTGCGAGGCCGGCATCCCCGTGGTCTACCCGGGCAACACCGACGTGTTCACTTCGGATGCCGCAGAAGACTGGCTCTGCCTGCTGGAAGCCTTCGACCAACCACACCGCCCCGGGATGGTGCGCGCCGCTGCGGCGACGGTGTTCTTCGGCGAGACCGCGGAAACCCTTGCGGCAGGCGGCGACACGCTCACCGATCGAATCGCCGATACGTTGCGGGAATGGTCCGCGCATGCCCGCGAACGCGGGGTTGCCGCGGTCTACGAAGCCGCGCAGTTGCGCGGAATGGGCGCGCGCGTGCTGTCTTGGGAGGACGGCGAGCGACGGATGACCGACCTCGCGCACGTCACCCAGTTGCTGCAGGACGTCGCCCACAACGAGCAGTTGGGCCTACCGGGACTGCGTGACTGGCTGCGCAAACAACGCGACGAGCGTAGCGGCGCAACCGAACGCAACCGACGACTGGACAGCGACGCCACTGCCGTGCAGGTGATGACGGTGTATGCCGCCAAGGGCCTCCAATTCCCTATTGTCTACGTGCCGTTCGCGTTCAACCGCAACGTGCAGGACTACGACATGGTGGTGTTTCACGACGACGGGGTGCGCTGCCTGTATGTCGGCGGCAAGCGCGGTGCCGGTGCCGACGCCGCTAAGCAGCAGGGGCGCCGCGAGGACGCCAGCGACGTCAGCCGGTTGAGCTACGTCGCGATGACCCGTGCACAGTCGCAGGTGGTGGTGTGGTGGGCGCCGGCTTACGACGAGCCCAACGGCGGGCTGTCACGGCTACTGCGCGGCCGTCGCCCCGGCGAGGCCGAGGTGCCCGACCGATGCGATCCGCCGAAGATCTCCGACGACGACGTGATGGCGCGGTTCCGGGAGTGGGAGTCCGCGGGCGGTCCGGTGATCGAAGCGTCGGTGGTGGCCGCAGCTCCCCCGGTGCCGGTCAAGCCGGAGCCGGCAGACCTGAAGATGCGGCACTTTCACCGCTCGATCGACGCCGGGTGGCGGCGCACCTCGTATTCCGGTCTGATCCGTGTCGCCGAAACCGTCGGGGTGACCAGTGAGCCGGAAGTGGTCGAGCTGGACGACGAGACCGGGGATATCTCGTTGACGGAGAACGCATCCGGACCTATGGTGGCCTCCCCGATGGCGTCGTTGCCGCGGGGCGCGACCTTCGGATCGCTGGTACATGCGGTGCTCGAGAAGGCCGACCCGTTTGCCGCGGACTTCGCTGCAGAGCTCGAGAGATGTAGCCGACAGGAACTGAACTGGTATTCAGTGGATGTGTTGCCGGCCGACCTGGCTGCCGCGCTGGTGCCGATGAACGAGACATCGTTGGGCACGCTAGCTGGCGGCCTCACGTTGAGACAGATCGGCATGCCAGATCGGTTACGTGAGTTGGACTTCGAGATTCCGCTCGCCGGCGGTGATGTGCGTGGTGCCGCACCGAACGTGTCGGTGGCCGATGTCGGCGAGCTGTTGCGCGCGTTTCTGCCGGACGATGATCCTTTTGCGCCCTACGTCGACCGCCTGACGTCGGTCGCTTTGGGGAGCCAGTCGCTGCGCGGATACCTGTCCGGCTCGATCGACGCCGTGCTGCGCCTGCCCGACCAGCGCTACCTGGTGGTGGACTACAAGACCAACTACCTCGGCGACAACGCTGCCGACTATGGGGCCGGGCGGATGGCCGAGGCCATGCTGCACTCCGACTATCCGTTGCAGGCTTTGTTGTACACCGTTGTGCTGCATCGCTTTCTGCGGTGGCGGGTGCCTGGTTACGACCCTTCGATACACCTCGGCGGGGTGCTGTACCTGTTCGTGCGCGGCATGTGCGGGCCGCAGACGCCGGTGATCGACGGGCAGCCCTGCGGAGTGTTCACCTGGCAGCCGCCCGCCGGTCTGGTGGTTGCGCTCTCGGAGTTGCTCGACGAGGGAAGGAAGGCGGCGTGACTGTCACCGAAGTCGAGTTGGCCGTCGGTACCAGCGGCGTGCTGCAGGAGTTCAACGAAGCCGGCGTGCTCGACATCTCGGACGTCCGAGTCGCCGAACGGATCTGCGCCCTCGGCAAAGAGTCCGACGAACGCGTGGCTTTGGCGGTCGCGCTGCTGGTGCGTGGACTACGCGGCGGATCGGTATGCATCGAGCTGGCTACCATCGCATCTGACATTGATGTCGACGATGTGCCATGGCCCTCGGTTGCGGATTGGCTTGCGGCGGTGCGAGCCAGTCCGCTGCTTGACCAGGTGCTGCATCTCTACGACGAGCGACTGCTCTACCTCGACAGGTATTGGCGTGAGGAGAAACAGGTCTGCGACGACCTGCTGGCGCTGCAGGTGTCCAAGTCGACCGGCGATGTGCCCACCTCTGAGCGACTTTTCCCGGCCGGTTTCGAAGAGCAACGCGAAGCCGCGGAAATCGCTCTGACGCAGGCGGTCACGGTGCTGACCGGTGGACCAGGAACCGGCAAGACGACTACGGTTGCAAGACTGCTGGCGCTGCTCGCCGAGCAAGCTGGTGCGTCCCGACTGAGAATCGCATTGGCCGCGCCCACCGGGAAGGCGGCGGCCCGTCTGGCCGAAGCCGTACAACTCGAAGTAGCCCGGCTGGATAAGCCCGACCATGTGCGGCTCGACTCATTACAGGCGATGACGCTGCATCGGTTACTCGGCAGCCGACCCGACACGTCCTCGCGGTTCCGGCACAACCGCGGAAACCGGTTGCCGCACGACGTGATCGTCGTCGACGAGACCTCGATGGTGTCGCTGACCATGATGGCGCGGCTGCTCGAAGCCGTGCGCCCGGATTCCCGGCTGATCCTGGTCGGCGATGCGGACCAGCTCGCGTCGGTGGAAGCCGGAGCCGTGCTGGCCGATTTGGTCGACGGCATTTCGGCTCGCAGCGATATGCGGGTCGCGACGCTGAATACCTCGCACCGGTTCGGCGAGTCGATCGGCCTTCTCGCCGAGGCGATCCGGGTCGGTGACGCAGACCAGGCGCTGGAGCTATTGCATGCCGGCGGAGAACATATTGAGTTCGTCGAAACCGACGACGCGTCCGACGCTTTGCGCTCAGTGCTGTTGCCGTATGCGTTACGCCTGCGCGAAGCGGCGCAGTTTGGCGCCGACGGTGTCGCGTTGGCGACGCTCGATGAGCACCGGCTGCTGTGCGCACACCGGGAGGGGCCCTACGGGGTACGGCACTGGAATCGGCAAGTGGAGCAATGGCTTTCCGAGTCGACGGGCCAGCCGCCGTGGACGGAATGGTATCCCGGGCGGCCGCTGCTGTTGACCGCCAATGATCACGGGCTGCATGTCTACAACGGCGATACTGGAGTGGCCGTCGCCCATGCCGACGGCCTTCGGGCCGTAATCGCTGGCGCAAGCGGGCCGCTGGACTTCGCGACTAGCCGACTGTCTGACGTCGAGACCATGCACGCGATGACGATCCATAAGTCGCAAGGTAGTCAGGCTGACGAGGTGACTGTGCTCATGCCATGCGAGGATTCGCGGTTGTTGATTCGGGAGTTGTTCTATACGGCGGTGACTCGGGCGAAGAGGAAGGTGCGGGTGATCGGGTCAGAGGATTCGGTGAGGGCAGCGATCGAAAAAAGGGCCTTGCGGGCAAGCGGGATGGCGAGTCGCCTTCAAATGCTTTGAGCACAGCCGAGTTTGTTCAGGACAAGCAGCAGAAGCCTTTATCATCACCAGTTACGCGGTTAGGCGGCCGAAAACGGGTTGGGAGTTGAGCGCCAGCGTGAATATTTTACGTGGGCGTCGCTATCAAATGGCCAAGCGGTTCGGGGACTGACTATAAAATTTGACGCTATGGAGCCGCCGTACTACTACGTCCGCGACCGGTCTAGACCCTCCTTCCATCACTGGGATTATTTGGATGAGCGCATCGATCGTGCCTTGTGTGGTCATGGGTACGTCGATCCAGTTCTGCTGGGCAAGATTTCTCGACCGAAGGCCGTTTGTCGAGCTTGTCAGGCATTGCTGTTGACGTACGAGTTGAAGTGGTGGCGCCAGCAAGCCGAGGAAACCGCCCAACAGCTCGAGGAATGCCGCAGGAAAAGAAACAATCAACGTGAACAGCTTAAGAATTTGCAGGAGGCCAGGCGGCGCGCCAACCTGCGTAGAGCGTCGCCGTCCATTCGGCAGCAGTCTCGACAGACGGGCGCGCCAGCTGGCATGCGAAACCGCTAGCGCTTCGAAGCGGAATGCCATCACAGTCCAGAGCGAAGGACCGGCTGGTGAGGCCAAGCTCCGCGCCCAATTTCCCTCTAGGGCAGCAGCAATTGCTGCTGCCCTAGCGAATCATGCACTCTCGCAGAAGCCACCCGAGTCCTCGTCCTTATCTTCGGACTTACCGCCGGACGAGTCGGCAGACCCAGGTTCGCAACAATCATCGTCCGCCGCCTCATCACCAAACAGGAATGGCCTCAACACTTCTGACCTCGTCGGATGACGAAGCTTTCCCATCGTCTTTGTCTCGATCTGACGTATTCGCTCACGGGTGACTCCGTAAACATCGCCGATCGCATCTAGAGTCCGAGGCTCGCCGTCAACGAGTCCGAAGCGGAGTCTGATGACACCTGCCTCACGCTCGCTCAAGGTTTCAAGAACAGACTGAAGCTGCTCTTTTAGCGCCTCGTATTCGAGTCGATGCTCGAACGATTTGTCGGGATCGCTGCTATCGATGAAGTCGGCCAGTGTGGTGTCACCCTCGGCGCCGACCGGCATGTCCAACGACAAAATGCTCTGCGGACCGAGGCGTAGACATTCGGATACCTCTCTTTCGGTCAACGAGCAGGCCACTGCGAGCTCTTGAACTGATGGCGCTTGGCCGTTGTCGCTGAGTCGATTACGGGTTGCCCACACTTTGAGCACACGCTCGTACATATGCACGGGTAGCCGGATGATGCGAGATTCGTTGGCTATCCCTCGAGTGACCGCTTGGCGCACCCAATTCATTGCGTACGTCGAAAACTTATAGCCGCGTGCCGGGTCAAACAATTCGACTGCACGGATTAGCCCGAGAACGCCGTGTTGGAAGAGGTCGTCAGGAGACATACCGGGCGGCGCGAACCGCCGCGCGAACGACCAGACGAGGCCTTGGTTGTGGAGTAGTAAACAGTCGGCGGCGCTGCGCGGCTCACCCCTGAGTCGACCAAATTCACCTTGATGAAGCGGCAAGCCCCGCTCACCCCGGATCAGAATCGCCAGGCCGACCTCTTCCTCAGGCCGCAGCAGCACCTTTGCGTGGTTTTTGAGGTATCGATCCTTTCGAATTCGCTGGCGGGCTGCAGCGACAGCCGCATCGTCGCGAACGGGCCCGAGGTCTTTCGGGCCTTTAGGCTCGACGGAGTCGTCCTCAAGGAGTACGAGAGCGGCATCCTCCGCCAGCGATAGCTCAGTCTCTTGAGTGTCCTCTTCAATCGTAATGCCGAGTTCAATTAGAAGGTGCTCGAGCTGAAGCCGCAGTTCATCGGTTGCCTCTCGAAAGGTTCCGAGAACCCGCTCAAGCCTCGATCTCCGGACTAGATCCTCACGGATGAAGGGGCCGAGGCGGTTGAGAACGAGACTGAGCTCCACGGATTCCACTCAGCTAAAACTCCGAACGGCTGACAAGCCACTGCGAAGGACGGCCCGAATCGTGCAGGATGGCTGTGAGATCACGCGTAGGGGACCAACTGTGAAGATGATTCCAGCCGAGCTCGGCCTGGACGAGACGACGTCCTCTGAGCGACGGGTGTTCGCATCGCTGCAGATCAGCGACATCGCCGGCACTGCGTTGCATTCCTTGAACCTCCCGACGCACGAGTACAAACTCACGTCCGAATTGGACTTCGTGCTCGTACTAGCTGACATGGTGCTCGTGGTTGAGGTCAAGGGGGCGCGGGTCTCCTGTAACAACGGATTGTGGACGTACAGCGACCGTAGCGGGAACTTCCGACAAGATCACGAGGGACCGTTTAACCAAGTCGTAAGTGGGATGTACGCGCTGCGTGATCGGCTGAAAGTTCGCCTCGGATCTGAGATTGACACCGTTCGATTCGGCTTCCTCGTCGTGACCCCGGACGTTGATCTGGCGTTAAGCGCGTTCGAATGGGAAGCAGCCACGTATTGCGGGCGAGGCCAATATAATCGCGATTTCACCAAAGCGGTGGGTGAGGCGGCCGCCTACTGGCGTCAGCGGGAACCGAGAAAAGTACCGCTATCGAGCAAGTTGCGTGATCGGCTTCTGCAGGACCTTCGACCAAGCTTCGACTACTCTCCGTTGCTCGACGCCCGCGCCGCAACTCTGGACTCTGCCTTTGTGCGGTTGACTGATGAGCAGTTCTCCAGGCTGGACCTCGTGAGCGATGCACCGCGTGTGATTTGCAGCGGCGGTGCCGGCACGGGAAAAACCTTCTTGGCAGCCGAAGTCGCCCGGCGGCAGACCCTTTCAGGGATAACAGTGCTTTTTGTCTGCCGCAGTCCTATCCTCGCGGCATTTGCGCGAACCTTGCTGGCTGGCACCGGCGTAACCGTCTGCGCTCTCAACGATGTTCGTGGCGGTCAGCCATTCGACATGTTGGTGATCGACGAGGCGCAGGACCTGATGAATTTCAGCGCACTTGAGCGCCTTGAATCCTGCGTTTTTAACGGCTGGAGCGACGGCCGCTGGGTGATGTTCATGGACCAAAACCGTCAGGCCCACCTGTACGGCGACTTCGATCTCGATGCACTGCTCTACGTTCAATCATTCCACCCCGTGCCAGCCATGTTGCGGTCGAACTGTCGAAATACTCGCGAGATCGTTTTCCAGACGCGTGCGCTGACCGGCGCGGACACAGGTGTGTCGGCGGCTGGCGCGGGGCCGCTGGTCGAATTCGTGGCTGTGCCCGACGCTGCTGCCGAAACCGCAGCCCTAGCAGCACACCTTCGCGCACTGCGCGAACAGGAAGTGTCGGTCGGCCATGTCACCATCGTCTCGATGCGCGGCGATTGGGGCAGCAGCGCCGCTCAGGGTTTGCGAGAGGCACGCAAAGGCACATTGCTCAAGCTCGACGAGGCAGTCGCGGCCAGCTGGCCAGGGTCGACCCTGACGTGGGCTTCGGCGGTCGATATAAAAGGATTGGAGAACCGCTTCGTGTGCGCCATCGACATTGACTCGTTGGAGTCCGACACCGACATCGATCTGCTCTACGTCACGTTGAGTAGACCGCGGGCTGGTCTATGGATTGCTACGCGGCCGGCGATCGGCGCACGCATGACCGATTTGTACCAACAGCATTCGGCGACGGCAGTCGAGGCGCTCAATAGGGCGGGTTCATGAGCACTCTTACCGATACGCGCGAAGACTTCGTGTCATACGTACGCCGCCAGCTCGTCGGACCTTTCGGAGGACAGACCGAGATTATTTTCGACCCGCCGAATCGCCGCTACCTCATGGGCATTTTGTTCCCGCGGCAAGTGTCTTTCGCTGGGTACGTCGAGAGTGAGGGAGAGGAAGAGGACAACTCGGCCGCCTCTGCGGGCGGAGACGAGAATTCGTTCAGCGACGACCCGGTGTCGGCGGCCAATGACTTCCTCCCGGCATCTCAGGGCATGTCATTCTTCACCACTGCAGCTGCTTTGACGGTCACGGTGCGCGGAGCGAAATACGAAACACTAAGCGGTGACGCGGCGAGAGCTGCTCTTGCCGCCGCCGAGGCGCGCGATGGCGGACCAACGGAAGCCCAAGACGACGACCCGCGATCGAAATCGGCTGGCGCGAAACGGGTATGGCGGCGCCTCTCACTTCCTGAGGCAACAATCTCGATCACGGCCGACAATACGACCGCCAAATACATCTGGGACCGCGCGGCCGAAATCCATGTCCGCTGGAGACCGTACCCACACGGCAACCTAGTGACCATCACGATGGTCAACGCTAAAACGAGCGACGACGAACATCCCGAGCGCGCGTGGGACGACATGCTGCTGCAGGTTTCTTTCGATGTCGGGGTCGCCGACAGCGGCCAGATCCTGGAGTACCCCACCGTCGCTATGGCCTCTCACGACGCCGAAGAGCAAGAACTTCGACTCATTCACCGTAAAGCTCGTGTATTCGCGATCGGCCATGGCTGTTCTCCGGAGTGGACCGAAGACGATGGCTCCGTCTTTAGGGTGCGATCCGAGGTCATGCCCTCGTATGTCGTACCCCGGGTGAGCGCAGATGGCGACATTATGCGAGCGCTTGACGTTGCTTGGCTTGCCGACGAAGCGGTCCCAGCCGACGATCTTGTGGCAGAACTCGGCGCCTTCGTCGACCCCTACGAGGCGTGGATCGAGCGAGTGGCAGACGAAACGCGGCTGCTGGACAAGCGCTACGCCTCCGCAGCCGGGCCAATACTCGATCGCCTGAGGCGCGCGCGGGATCGAATGCGCGACGGGATAACAGTTTTCGCCGAGCATCCCGACAGAGCGGACTTGCTAATGGCATTCCGCCTTGCCAACAGGGCGATGTTGATGCAGATGCGGCATAGCAAAGACGACCTTGCTGGCGTCCGGCATCCGCGAAGCGCTGCTCCTGCGGCCCCGACGGCGTACCCCGCCGGCGCGGCCTGGCGACCATTTCAGCTGGGCTTCTTCTTGACCACCCTGCGGGGTTTGGTGGACTCAACGCACGAGGACCGAAATGTCGTCGACCTCATATGGTTTCCAACCGGTGGCGGAAAAACCGAGGCCTACCTTCTGGTCGCAGCATTCGAGATTTTCCGACGGCGCCTGCTGCACGGCGTCGACGGGTCGGGTACATCTGTCATCAGCCGCTACACCCTGTCGTTGCTCACTGCGCAGCAGTTTCAACGCACCGCGTCAACTATCGCGGCGTGCGAGTACCTCCGGCGGCACAGCGGCGCCGAACTGGGCGAGGAAGCAATCTCGGTCGGTCTGTGGGTTGGGGAAGGCACGACCCCGAATCGCTACCTGCAGGCTCGGGAGAGATTCGACGAGCTACGCGACGCCGGCGAAACAGACGACCGGTTTCTACTCGAACGCTGTCCGTGGTGCGGAACGGAGATCATTCCCCGCGAGCACACCGACGATGACGCTGACTACGGCATCCGGGCAACTGATCGATCGTTCGCATTTTTCTGCACATCGAGCACTTGTGAGTTTCACCAGGTACTTCCGGTGCTAGTGATCGATGATGCGTTGTACGAGAACCCACCGACATTCCTGTTGGGCACGGTCGATAAGTTCGCCCAACTCGCGTGGGTGCCCGAATCGGGCAGGCTATTTGGTCGCCCGGCAAGAAAGCTACCGCCCTCACTTATACTTCAAGACGAGCTGCATTTGCTCACCGGACCGCTTGGAACAACGGTCGGCCTCTATGAAGCAGCCATCAACCTCCTTTGCGCCCACGACCGACCACCGAAAGTAATTGCCTCCACTGCAACTATTCGACGCGCGACTGCCCAGATACAGGGGCTCTTCGGACGCCCGGTTGATTTGTTCCCACCCGCCGGCATCGACGCCGACGACTCCTACTTTGCTCGCGTCGATCACGAGTCACCCGGGCGGTTATACGTCGGAATGATGGCTCAAGGTCACACCTCCGACACCGCAGTGGTGCACACCGGCGCGGCCCTGCTTCAAGCTCCAGTCGACCTTGGCCTTGATGGCGCCTCACGGGACGCGTACTGGACAGTGGTGGCCTACCACAGCTCGTTGCGCGAACTCGGGCGTACCGTCACGATCGCCCGCGATGATATTCATTCGCGCCTAGGTGGTCTCATAGTCGGTCGCCCGCAACGGGAATACGACGTCGATGAGCTCTCTTCCTCAGTTCCACGTGCACAGCAGCCACGACTTCTGGAGCGATTAAACCTGCCGTGTTCCAACCGATACGCGGTGGACTTTCTAGCGACCACCAACATGTTGTCGGTAGGAGTCGACGTGCCGCGACTCGGTCTCATGCTGATGAACGGGCAGCCCAAGGCAACTGCCGAATACATCCAAGCGACAAGCCGTGTCGGACGCTCATCGGCGCCCGGTCTGGTGTTCGGCCTATTTCGCTCGACGAAGCCTCGCGATCGATCGCACTACGAAAATTTCCGCGCCTATCACTCCGCGCTTTACCGGCACGTTGAGCCAACCAGCGTCACACCATACTCACCGCCATCGCGAGATCGGGCTTTGCACGCAGCACTGGTAATCCTTGTTCGCCACCGGCTCGGCCTTGCCGCAGACGGCGACGCGGGCCGCATTGTCGACCGGATCGCCGAGGTTCGTGCCCTCGCAAGCGCGCTTGTTGACGTCGTCGAGCGGGTGGAGCCGCGAGAACGAGTCGGGGCCCAGAACTACCTCGACCACTTTATCGACGACTGGCTCGACCGCGCTAAGCGCGCTGACGGCGACGACAAGATTCTCTACTACCGCTCGAGTGGCAAAGGACAGGTCAACCTAATCAGACAGTTCAACTCCAAAGGGGATGCGTGGCAGACCCTTGGCTCGATGCGCAACGTGGATATGGAGTCGTTGGTTGAGGTTGCCCACGGTGCCTCATCCGCGGGGATGAGCAATTAATGCAACGCAAAATCAGGCAGTCCCAGACCATCGTCCCTTTCGGCGTCGGCGCTATTTTCGACTTCAAGGGCGAGTCGCTTGTTGGGTGTGACATTTTCCGCTGGGGTGCGCGTGGCGAGAACATCCAAAGCGAGCGGCTAGCCGCAGCGCTAGGCGTCACTCAGTTTCGTGCGGCGCCGGCGGTCGACAGCAACGCGTGGGCCCCCTCGAGTGCGGGTGTTCCCTACGCGCGGTTTCCAACTTGGCTCTTCTGCCAACACTGCCGTCGCATGACCCGTTGGAGACGCTCGCTGGAGCGAGAAGGAAAGGCACCAACATGCGGCAGCTGTCCAGGGCGAAAGCCGCTCGTGCCGATGAGGTGGATCCAGATCTGCCCAATGGGCCATATGGACGATATCGACTGGAAACGGTGGGCGCACTCCCGCAATAGCAATCCCGAAGCCCGTCAATGCCAGAAGGACAACCTGTTTTTCGAGCCGTTGAAAGGCAAGGGGGCCGGCGGCCTTGACACCCTTCAGGTGCACTGCCGCAGCTGTAAAAGCCGCAGAAATCTAATGGGCATCACGTCCCGCGGTTCGCTGAAATCAATCGGCGTCACGTGCGGTGGACGCCAGCCGTGGCAACGCTTCGACGATCGCGTCAATTGCCAGGAGGTGCCGCTCGCCGTGCAGCGCGGCGCGAGCAACGTCTACTTCCCATTAGTGCACTCGTCAATCGAGATACCGAATCCTTCACGTTCGGATGCGCACAGCGAAAAGGCCATGGCCATTAAGGCGGACGATTTTTTCCGGCCGCTCCTTGCGGTCAATGAAGACGCCCCAATGTTCGCGATGATGGTGCAGACCTTGGCCGACGGGCATGACGTATCGGCCGAGTATGTAAGAGCTTTGGCCCGCGATGAGAAGCAGCGCGAGGCAGGTAGGGCTACCGCCGTCGAGGCCACGCCGGGTGATCTACTGAGCGAGGAATGGGCGGCATTCCTAACACCCTCAGAAAATGAAGAAGACCCCTACTTTCGCACCCGCCATGTCGGTCTGACCATCGGCAGTGGCGACCCCGACGAGATTACTTCGCTGCTGTCTGACCGCATCGACAAGATTGTGCTTGCAGACAGGTTGCGCGAGGTGCGTGCGCTGGAGGGCTTTCACCGGGTGACACCGGGCAGCAAGGACGCCCTTGTGAAAGCATCGCTGGGGTACTCATTGAACTGGCTGCCCGCCATCGACGTACGCGGTGAAGGTATCTTCTTGTCGCTCGACGAAAGCCGGCTCAACGTCTGGGAAGAATCAGACGGCGTACAGGCCCGTGCAGCCGAATTGGAAAAGCGCCTCCAGGCTTCATTTATGGTTGCTCGCCTCCGCGAGAGAACCGGACCAGTCTTGACACCGCGGTACGTGCTTCTCCACACTTTGGCCCATTTGCTGATCCGGCGCCTTGCGTTTGAGTCTGGCTATGCCGCAACAAGTTTGCGCGAACGCATCTACGCGCGCAGCGCCACGCAAGGCGACGGGGCGTCCAAGCAGGCGGGCATTCTCATCTACACGGCGGCTGGCGACTCAGAGGGAACGCTGGGCGGACTTGTGCGTCAGGGCGAGCCTCCCGCACTGCAAACAACCATTCTCGAAGCTTTACAGGATGCGATGTGGTGCTCTTCTGACCCATTGTGCAGCGAGAATCTCGCATCGACCTTCGCCAGTCTGAACTTCGCAGCGTGCCACGCCTGCACGCTGGTCTCCGAAACCAGTTGCGAGAGTGGCAATTACCTACTCGATCGAGCCATGGTGATCGGAAACGACCGCATCCGCGGATTCTTCAGCCCGGTACTTGAAGCCGTCATCGAACAGGCCGGAGAGGGTGTCAGGGGTATTAGGTGAAGCTCCCCGCGTTTGAGGACCTTTCGAAGGAGCAGGACCTCATCTACAACCTCGATCTCGACGGAAACTATTTGGTTAGCGGACCCCCTGGTACCGGGAAATCCGTCATGGCGCTGTATCGCGGTCAGGTGCTCACGTTCGACGACCGTGTGCCCGCCGTCCTCATGTACTCCAAAGTCCTCCAGCAGTACACAGAACAAGCCGCTAACGAAGTCGATGTTTCGGGTTACGTCACAACGTTTCACAAGTGGTTCTGGCACTTTTGGAAAGGGCACTACGGGACTCAACCACCGAAACTCGCTAGCAATTCGTACGATCATGACTGGGCAGAAATCGCCCACCAGTTCATGACGAAACCTCCCGAGCTGGGCAGTCTCACTGACCTGATAGTTGATGAGGGACAGGACCTCTCGCTGGGATTCTTTCGTATAGCCCGCTTCGTTGCCAAGAACATCACCGTGTTCGCCGACGAGAACCAGCAACTGCTCGAGCACCACACAACGCTGCGCGAGATCAAAAAAGCGATAGGAGCGTCCGAGCATCTTGAACTGCGCCGCAACTACCGCAATACCGCCGAGATCGCGGCAGTTGCTGCCAAGTACTACTCAGGAGCGCCGACCGGAATACCCGATCCTCCTGAGCGTCACGGTGACACGCCAACACTGAGGGAGTACGCGAATCTCAACGAGTTCGTCGAGTATGTAGCACGTTACGTGAAGGCGCGCACCAATCTCACAGTCGGGATCGCCTGCCCGAACCAGTCGGTCCAGAAGAAACTCTTCAACCGTTTGACAGCACGAAAGCTACCTATCCCGGTCCAGATGTACCTCTCCAACAATCGTGCTCATAGCGTCCTGAACTTCGGCGCACCCGCAGTCACCCTTGTGCATTACCGATCACTGAAAGGGTTGGAGTTCGATACCTTGTTCGTGCCAGAACTCCAACAGGTCACGATGGATCCGACCTCAGCCTCGACCCGCATGACCTTCTACGTCGTGATGTCCAGAGCGCGGGACGAACTCCACCTCTCATGGAGTGAATCCACCACCGCGCCAGACATCGTGGCTGACTTGAAAGGCTTGGTGCAGCTGAAGTGACGAACGATGATCAGTTAGACCTGGACGGCGTCGCAGGCAGCAACCGCGACCGGCCAGATCAGACTCCCACGGGCAGTCTCCGCGACGACTCACTCGAGTCGCCCGACGTGTATGTGGTCGCCGCACCGCAGCCGTTGACCGCCGATCAGGAGGTGGACGACAAAAAGACAACTTCTGACAACACCTCACCGGCCTCGGCCGACCAAGAGCAGTCGAGCGTGCGCGACGAAAGGCGCTCAGAGCTAATCGAATCGAAATCGGGCTCGCTGTTCTATCTAACTAACAGGATGAACCTCAACGGCGTGCTCAGCTCGCGGATGGTGGCTCCGATCGCCTCTTTCCAGAAGTACTACTCAGATCTTCTCGAACTCTGCCCGGGATGGGTGCCGCTGCTAACGGCCCCGCCACCTGTCGAACTCGTCGAGCGAGTGACGGTTGAGCGCGGAGCCGGGGCGCCCGTCATTGTCGAGTTTTCCGAGTCAGCGCTCCGAGGCGTGCCGCGCACCCAACCAGTTACATACGTGCAGGCCGCTCTGCTCTCCGATGCCACAGACATACACTTTCGGGACAAGCGAAGCCTTCGTGAGCACCAAGCCCGCGGATACGACAATGTTCACCCGCATGAGGACCTTCTGAAAGTCACCCCAGAACTGTTTGCGGCCAAAATAACTGAGGCAGTATCGATCGATGCGCCTGCAACACAATCCGTAATCGACTGGCAGCGCCTCGACCGAGTACGCGGGGCTATCAGCGCGGTTGTAGCTGCGGCCGATAGTGGTGAGGCGCTCGCCATCGCGGCAGCCGCCCTCGGAGCCCATGACTTGCCAGCCGACGTCACAATCGCGCCATGGCTCACTTGGAGCGCGCTCACCGGGGGCCACAGCGCCGTGGAAGGCGCGGATTCTCCACCAGCGGAGGCGGATTGGCTCGTCTTTCAATCGGCGTACAAGCTACTTTGCGAACAGGACCAGTCTCAGGCTTGGAGTCCATCGACAGTGCTCACCGATGTCAGCCGTGGGGTCATCGAAGCACATGCCACCGATGAGACCCGAGCAATCATCAATCGGAATCTGGAATACATTCGTCAGGTCATCGAGGTTGAGCGAGAGTTCGAACCGTTCCGCAGTACCGGCAGTCCTAACGTAGCCGCGAAGGGATTGCTGATGGCCCTGCTGCGTCCCGACCTCGGGCAGCTTCTGGCATGGCCCATAGAAGAATCAGGTGCCGACGAGCTCACGCGATCGGTGGCGGCGATAATGGCCGGCTGCTTACGGGGTGTCGCGCGAGAATCTACGACGTTCCGAAATGAGGCGCTCGACGACCTGACGGCGGACTGGGCCGTAAAGCAGGTAACCAGCCCGGCAGCGGGTTTCGGGCCAGCAACTTTCAGCTTCGACGACTCCAAAACTTCATTGGCAATACACGACCAGGAGCTGCGGACAAGCCCACCCCTCGTTCCCAATCCTGCCTTGCTCTATCAGAGCCTGAGCGAGGAGAAGCGATCATCAGCGCGTGTTAAGGTCTCGCGGCAGATGAATTGGCCTGTCGATCTGGTCATCGATTTGCCCGCGCAATCGGTTGTAGAACAAGAGGATTCGACGATCAGGATCACAAGCAATGCTCCTGTGACGATAACGAAATCAGTAAACGAAAAGACCTTCGTCGAACGCTTACGCCGGCTCACCGGTCGAGCGCGCAAAGCTGTCAACGTAGAACTCTCACAGCCAGACTGACATCATCTGTTCGGCGTCCTTGCGGGCCTTGCTGTCGGTCTACGACGCATCGCGTATCGCGACAAAGGCTCTCAATAAGCCCCTGGGGACCGCGGATACCCTTGAAAAGCAGTAGGTTCCAAGTGGCACTGACCCTTAAGGCTTCCCCGAAGCTCGTAGAATCCGTTAGATTGCGAACCGAATCGGAAGAGTCGGGCGAGAAGGTACTGCTGCTCGTAGTATTCGGACGCGGTGACTTCGTTTTGCGAGATAAAGAAAGGCGTGTGGCGCGAATGCACCGTCGTTTTGACCTCGATGAAGCGTTCGGCTCCATCATTGTCAAATGACCGCACGTCGTAACCCAGACCGTCACCTACCGTCTGCGAAACATGTTCAACTCTCCGCGCAAGGTCGCGAAGGCCAAGTGATTCCAGTCGCTGCTTCTCATAAGCCACCACTGCTTTCTCGCCGTTTAGCCCGAGCCGACGGCTACTCGCATCTCGTGACGCATAGTCCCGCTTGAAACCTGTCTTGCGCGGCAGCCAAGAGGATCTCTCAGGGGGATCGAATTTCGGCGGATCAACCCGCGTGAGGTCGACGACCGAAACAGACGCACGCGAAATAAGTTCGTCAGCACAACGATTTTCGAGCAACTCTATCTCCGAGTCAGCCGTCAGCTGTCTTACCACTTCATCCCTTAACCCGGCCTGAACGTTGCTCAGCGGCTTGTAACCGTCGATGAATATCCAGCCGCTCTCGGCGAGTACCGCACTGATGTTCTGGTATTTGCGCTCAACCGCGCCCGGGCTTCGATCGTCAAGAAGTCCTCGGAGCCTCGCATTTTCGTGCTTCTTGATGTAATCCACGCCGGCAAGCTCCAACTTAAGCATGGACAGATAGCTGGCGACGGTTGCCTCATTTTCCGCCTGAGACCAATTTCGTTGTGGGGCAGTCATACTCTCCTTCGCATCACCTCGTGGAATGCTGGCTGTTCCCGACCGAACATGTAATCGCATCCACCTCTTTCAACTCCCTCGGGATACGCCATGCCGTTGTGACACCTTCCCTTCTGACCCACCGATGGCAAGCCACTCAGAGTAGTCGCCTACACGCCCGTCGGTCCCTTCGCTGGCGGCAGACTGTTTTTTGGTCGATCCACAATAGGCTTATTGGATTTGCTGTCTTTGGCTTTGAATTGGACGACTCGCCCGTCGCCGGTTCTTGCCGTTGCGGGCGCGAAGATCGTGAAAGCGAGGATGATCTGTTCTGGCTGTTCTGTCGTCGTGATCGGATAGAGCAGGATTGCACCGCGGTCATCGGCGACATAAGAATCGATGCACGCGTCGCCATAGGTGGCAATGGCGCCAGCGACGCGCGCGGCGGCGAAACGGTGCTTGGGGTCGCTGATCGCACCAAAGAGCGGGTCTCGGCGACGTTGACGTGAGAAGACAGAGCGCTCGCCGATTACGTCGAGCGCTTGATGTGCGTTCCGCTGCGGTGCGATGAGCACCCAGTCGTGCACAAGATGCGGTGTGATCTCTTTCAGGTAGGCGAGATCGGGCCGGAATCGATCCCCTTCCCAGATCAGCTGTCGAAGGACCTCCAAGACCGCGGTCGATGACTCGATGCCGATGAATGCATCAAATTGTCCTGCAGCGGTTTTTTCCGCCACGGCCGGGAATGCCAACGTCTCCGCGGTATCGGCTTTGCCGAACAGCGGCGCCGCCACGGCGTAGTTTGCGGCGATTGCCTGGGGATCTTTGGGATAGGCGGTCGGCTCGATGGGTTGGCCTGGTGAGCGGCGGATGACCAGTTCCGCGTTGAACATTTTACTGGGCGCTGTAGGCGGGATGAGGTGCTGGCTAACCAGTGGAGGTATGTCGCGGGGCGTGATCTGGCGTTTGCCGTCGACCGGTTTGCTGTAGCGCTTCAACTCGTCGCGGAATGCCCGCTCGTCCAGCTCTGCGGCGGTGAACATCTCGTAGAGGTCGTGGGTCTTCTTGCCCTGTTGCACGGCGCGTCCGATAAACAACCGCACCAGATCGGTATAACCGCGCCGGAAGCCGAACCAGCGACCCATCTGTAAGAGAGCGTCGGCCCAGCCGGTGCGGCGCAGGTAATACGAGATGGTCAGGCCTTCGACGGTGAAGCCGCGGCTGAGTTTTGAGCCACCGACCAAGATTCGCCATACGGGCTGTGAGAAGTCCAATTTTTCTTGTTCGATGGTCGTGTCGCTATTAACTACGAGCACGGGGTTGCCGTTGCTTTTTTGAATGTTCTGAAGGGCGAGACCAATATATTTTTTGAGCTGTTCGTAGTTGTCGGGAAAAGGCATTTTCGGTGCTCGCGCCTCGTGCACGGGACGGAAGTCATCCTTGAGCAAATCTGAGAGGCGGGTTTTGGACGATCCGTCTGCATAACCTGCGCCAGCCCATAGCTTTTTAATCTGGTCGGCCAGAGCGGACATATCTTTCATCTTGACCGACTGATGGACGAGCATGGTGTGGTGCTCGAAACGTAGCGATGGTTTTCTGTCGGCTCGGAAAAGTTTGATGGCGCCGGTAAGTAAAAACGCGTCGAGTGCGCGCCTTAGTTCGGCTTCCTTGTCGTCGACAGTCTTGCCTTTGAGGTCGCGCACAAACGCTTTCTCATTAGAATTCGCGTAAGTTTTGTCGCTCTCATGCTCAAAGACGACGTCGAGGTCAAGGAAGTCGGCGCCGCCCATGTAATCGGCGGGACGGTCCAGACCGATCAGAAAATTTGTGGGGAAGATGTCGTCGATGTCGCTAGGGTCGACGAATACGTTGGCGAATGGTGTTGCGGTGTAGCCGATGTACTGTGCTCGCGGAAGTAGATTGAGCAGGGTGGTAATCTGTTCGTTGATCGCGGAACGATCCGGTTTCTCGTCTGCCCAATCGTCGGGATTAGTGGTGTTCAAGGAAGCTTGGTCCGACTCATCGTCGATAATAAGCGCGGGAATTTGGCTCAGGTTCATTTGAATTGATTTGAGATTTTTGTTCAGGTCTTCTAAAACAAATTTGTTTTTTTTCACCACAGCTAAGCGGGCGCTGCTGTTATAGAGGTTTTCTTTAGCGTAGAGTGGTTGCTGTTTGTAGGGTTTCTCGAATTCGAGGGCCGTGATACCTGCTTTGAGGTTTCGGTAGTCTGATCCGTGAGATGTCAAGCGTATGATGTCGGGGAATCCGTGTTGCGACGGCCTGAAACCGAAGGTCAGAAATTTCCCCGCAAGACGGTCGGGATCGGTGAGGTAGTCGACGTCTTTAGAGTCGTCCAGAGTTGCGGGATCAGCACCCAAATAGATGTTGTCGGTGCCGACCAATTCCTTATCAAGTCGGCGCTGCGTCTGCTGTCGGAGGATGTCGGTCATGCCTGCGAGGACAATGATCAGCCGGTAACCCGCGTCGATGGCTTTGGCGATCACTCCGGTGTAGTTGGCTGTTTTGCCGCTTTGTACGTAGCCGACAACGATGCCCTTGGCTTTTTGTCCTTCTGCTGGGTTGGTGGGGTCGGCGATCTGGCCGACGACATCTGACGTGGCCATATCGAGCTTACTAACGGCCTCGGCGTCCCAGCCGTGACTGAGCAGATATTTCCGGTAGGCGTCCCAGTAAAAGGTATGTGCCGCTTGGACTTTGGTGGTGTACCACGGTGCGATCGCCTGGTTTGTGATGACGATCGTCTCGTTGCTGATGCGCGGAAACACTTTGTCGAACGCCGCAGCGGTGATGTTGTCGAGTCCGAGGAGTGCGTAAACGCGGTCGCGGCGTTCATCGCTGTGGGCGGCGGTGTCGTCTGCCCAGGCGGGCGACTCGTCGTTATCCCAGACCGCGATAGCCATGTGAAGCAGTGTGCGCAGTTTGTCATCGATCCCGGCGGAGTCGAGGTAGTCGATGAGCGCCGCCGGCGAAACGTCAGGAGGCGGCGACCCCTTTCTGGCGTGAAACTCCGCGGTCTGGGTGAGCGATTCAGGTTCCTCGCCGTCCATGCTTTTGACGGCTTTGAGGTAGGCCTCGCAGAGGTTCATGGGGAGCTCTTTTTCTCAGTCAGGGCGTGTAGCACGTGCGGCGCATCGGGCGCCGGCGGCAATCCGTCCAGGCGGACGGTGTAAGAGATTTGCTCGACTCGATTCTCGGCTACCCCTGCGCCGGTGAGGCTTTCGGGCGTGAGCCGCGGAAACGTGTCGTCGACTCGGTAGCAGGCGGGCTGCGTGCGCAGTGTGAGTAGTTGGAAGGTGTTCGTGGGCTGGGTGTGACGATATTTCGCAGCAGAGATGCGCTTTTCGAATCGTGCCCGAAGTTCTGCGGGTAGCGCGCTGGAGATGCGCGCGATGAGATCGGGAAGGCGAGTGCCATCCGCTGCGCCGGCTCCTGTGACCTGTATCGACAGAAGCCAGAGCGGGCGCTTTGCGGTGGGCACCAGCTGGGTTATTGATCCGATCCAGTGCCGTCGTGTCTCGGCAGTCGTGGTTTTGACTTCGACGTCGTCGTCGACGAGTCCGAAGTCGTGTTCGTCATGCTCATCTCCTCCGCGCCAGGAATCGAGCGCGGTTAAGGCATCGGTCTGTTCGATAAGTGTTGCCAGGGTGAGTAATTCGCCCCACAGGCCGATCTCAGCGCTGTGCGGCATCCGGGACTGGGTGCTGAGAAGCTCGTGATAGGACGTGAGCGCGGTGTGCACCGCGTCTCCGAAAGTCAATGAATCGAGCTGCACAAGGTCGGCGACCTGACACAGCAGTGGGTAGCTTTCGCGGAAAAAGCCGGCGCCGCGCACACGCAGGAACGACCAGTGGTGTCCTTTGTCGAAGCGCCGGCCGGTATCGATGTGGACATAGTCGGCGATATCGGGGGGTTCCACTCCGTCCCAACTGATTTCGAGGCGTAATTCCTCATGAGCCGGGTCGGTGATCAGGCGTGTGTCGGGCGACCCTTCGATGATGTGGGCCGATAGTGCCTGTGTTGCAACGTATTCATCGAGAATCTCAAGTGGAAGGTGTCGCGCTGGATTCGTCACGGCAGTTCCTCCCGGGCGGCGGCGGTCAGTAGCGCCTGCCACAGCTCGAGACTGTCGCGTTCTTCGGCGCCGAGGCGTGAGCCGTGGAAGAGTCGCTCGACGAGAAGGAACAGCAATGTTTTGATGACCGGGTCATCGTTCAGTGACGACCGTTCTTGGTTGCCGGAGGGCGGTTTTCGATAGTTCTTATTCAGGCGGATGACGCTGTTAACGCGGTCGATCGAGAAGAACGTGTCATCGGGAAAATTCTCCCAACGCAGATCGACCTGAGCGAGACCGGGGATGGATTTCAGCTCGTGCTGAAAGGCTGCGCGTAGCTTTGGGGGCACGCCCTTGCCGAGCGGCGCGATCGGCGCGCGCTGGCGGGTCCGTTTGTTCGCCTGCCGGAAGGCCTCCGACGCCGCATCAACGTATTGTTCTAGGGTTGTGCCGTCGGAGGCGAGCGCGACCTGCATGGCGGTGGTGAATGCCGCCGCTGTCTCCACCCTTGTTTTCTCCGGATTCATCAGGTAGACACCGGAGTTCACGAATTTGTCCTCGAGGTCGATTCGAATTCGGGCCAGTTGCAAGGCTTTGCGTGGCACTTCCAGACCGTTCCAGCCACCGGCTTGAACAAGTCGGTCGCGGCGGTACAGGTAGAGGCCTTGGTGTCGCTCAGGCGCTTCGCCGAACAGACGAAACTGCGGTAGCTGGGAGCGGCCAGGCCAGATGTGGCACATCGCGCGAAGTGCGGTGCCCTGGATTTTTCCGCGGAGTTCCTTCGGGTAGGCGGTCCGACCGGTGCGCGGGTAGTCGAACGGATCGATGGGCTGGACCTCCATGAGAGGGCCGGTATCGCCGGAGCGCGCGTCTTGGACCTCAATTCCGATTCTGAGGCCCGAGCCGTTGATGATCCGATGGAAAATCAATCCGAGGTGCTGTTGAAGGCGGTTGAGCGCATCATAGATAAACCGTTGGGCAACATCTTGATTACTGCCTGACGGCACGCCTCTGAGCTGGTCCCACCTAACGACGGTGCGCATTTTGCGACCTTCGAATGGCCACGACTTGCTCAGCTCGTGTTCGCAGAATACGGCGTCGACGACGTCGATGGTGAACGATTGGCTGGCTTTGGCCTGGAGCCAACGCCGACCCACCGGGTCTGATTTCTTAGCGTGTGAGATCAGCGTCAGACTGTCTGCTTGCGAGAACGACGCGGCTTTAAGCCCCAGCCCGAAGTGGCCGAGCTCGGACTTTCCGTAGCGTCGCACACCGCCGAATCTCATAGCCGGATCGATGTCGGTTGCGCTGATGCCGCGTCCGTTGTCGACGATGTACAGCGAGGTCAGCCGATGCTTGTTGATCACGAATCGAATAAGGACTGCGCTGGCGTCGGCGTCGACGGAATTGTCGACGAGGTCGGCGATAGCGGTCTCGAGCCGGTGGTTACGGCTGATCGAGTCGACGACGTGGGGGTCCGGGGGAAGCCGGTGTGAGCCGCTGATGGGTATGTCGCGCTGCCAGTCCGGCTCGGAGGGCTGCGAAGTCATTCATTTGACTCAAGCACGCTAGTCCTTGTGGATGCAAGGACTTCCTCGCCGATTACGCCGTGCATCAAGGATCTGAACGCCATGATGATCCGGAACTCCGAGGCCTCTGTAACGCAAAGCCCGAATGTCTTCGCGTCTCGCTCTCTAGAAGTTGGTCATCGATCACCAGCCGAGTGATGAAGTTAGTCAAGGATCCGTCCTTGCCGCATCGCCGTGGCCAAGTGAGCTCATCAGCTAGCCCCGCCTGGATCTGGCAGGCGCGCCCCAATGTTTGGTCTCGAACGTTAATCGGAACTAGCAATAGGGATCGCGTGACACGGGCCGCACTCAATTGTCATAGTTTTTCCGGACGGTAGCGAAAGGACGAACGATTGACCAGGTGGCAGTGGGAGAAGCAGAGTCGCCGCTACGGCAATTACGGCAACGCCAACCAATGGACCGTGAATGCAGGTTTCGCCTCGCTGGCGCGCGAGAGCGCTCAGAACAGTAATGACGCCCGAATGGACGGATCGAAGGCGGAGTTGGTCTACACGTTCTTGATGCTCTCCGGTAAGGCGCGCACCCGCTTCGAGGAAGCACTGCGATGGACCACCGAACTCAGGCCCCACCTGACCGCGATGGCGGACGCGTCGGAGGGCGCGGTCACCGCGGGCCAGCTGCAGTCTGGACTCAAAGCTGTCGAGTCGTCGGATTCTCTTGCGCTGCTGCGTATCTCGGACTACGGCGCTCGGGGCTTGACCGGCCCCGAGTTCGCCGAGGGCGACGTCGCCGATTACGGCAACTTCATCAAGTTATGCCGCCTCGACCTGTACAGCGGCAAGGACCGAGCCGCCGGCGGATCGTTCGGCCTTGGCAAGGCTGTGTACTGGCGGTTCTCACGGCTGCAAACGGTTTTATTCAACTCCACGATTTCGGCCGCTGAAGCAGTGGATGGAAAGTTTCGTAACCGACTCATCGGCGTCAATCAGGGGGTGGTCCACCAACTCGACGGGGTGAATTATCAGGGCCGCGGGTTCTTCGGGGCTCCGGACGGCAACGGTGACGTCGCCTCGATCTGGCAGAACGACGACCTCGTCGCGCGGTTGCAGCTGGGCCGCACGGACGATCGTCCCGGCACGTCGGCCTTGCTGCTGGGTTTCTACGATCCCGACGAACCCGAGAAAGGTCTCGGCGACATTTCCGAGTTGAGGACGTTCGCCAAGAACCTCGGCGATGCGCTCGAGGAGGATTTCTGGCCGCTGCTCACGCGAGGACGCCTGACAGTCCGTATCGAGGTCAGCGACGGTGAGAAGTCCGTTTACGAGCGGACAGTGGATCCTGAGGACCGGTACACGGAGTTGACGCGCGCCTTGCGGAAGTTCGACTCCGGCGTCGTCGCCGACGAGCTGGATCAGGTCGGCGACGTAGTCGTCCGCGATGTGCCGATCACGGTGTCGGCATGCACCGACGCCCACGATCGCCACCCCAGTTTCGAGCACATAGCCAAATTGGTCGTGACATTGTCCGACGACCAACCGGACTCGCTGGAGAACAAGGTCTGCCTGTTGCGCCAGCCCGAGATGGTGGTCCAGACCATCGAGAAGAGCTTCGAGGGACGCACCTATCACGCATTCCTGTTGGCGGGCGCGGCAATTCACCCCGACAACCCGTCGTTGAATGAATCGCGGGCCGATGACTTCCTCCGGTTCGCCGAGCCACCGGCGCATGACCAATGGATCCCGCGCAGCGGGCGTAATAAGACCTCGCAGGCCAACCTGACCGCGCATTACCGGGCACCGTGGATTCCTAACCTTCGCAACATCCAGACCGCGATCCTCGATCGGTTGTTCACGCTGTTCGGCGCGCCTCCGGTGGCCGAAGACCAGCCTCCGAAAGCCATCTTCAATAACCTGGCTTTCCTGCGTGGCGACGCGGGTACCGGTGGACGCGGTGCCGCGGCGCCCCACAAACCCGATGTCCGGATCCAAAGCGCGCGAGTGGTCGACGGGGTCTGGCAGATTACGTTCGAGTTGCGGGCAAAGAACCGTCCCCAGGGCTGGGTAATAATCCCCAGACTGGCGTTCGTTGGTCTCGACGGGGGCCACGTCGACATCGGTTGGCAGACCTTCGACGTAGATGACCATGGCGAGGTGGATGAGCGGGGCGCCGTGATTCTGCGCGGCAGACCTCGGGGACGGATTCTGAATGCCACGGTGCGCGCGATGAGTGTGAGTGACCTGCCGATACCGGCGGCCGAATCGGCTATCGATGTGCGTGTGGCGCACGCCGACATCGCGCCCCCTGTGCCCGCTAACGGCGAGGCAGCCCAGTGACAAGGTTCGCGTGGCCGTCTTACCAGGATCCGTGGGAATGCATCGTCACCGGCATCGAACTCGATGGCACGGCGGGAGCAATCGAGATCAACGGTGACCACTTTCGCATTGATGCCTACGATGCGCCCTGGCAGCTGGCCGAGCTGGAAGTGGAGGTCTGCACCGGTGAGGCTCCGCCAGCCGGTCTAGCCGAGCTCAGAGCCCACGTGCTGCTGTCGTGTCCGGCCACTCAGGTTCGCCGTTCGTATCCGCTCACACTCAAGAGCACCAACTCGAACGTGACATTCACCGGGACACTGCGGATTCCGCGCAACGCGGTCGCTGGCAAAGCGGTTCTGACGGGTCAAGTCGTCGGCTCCTACGACGGGCGTGCGCGGGTCGTGGGGTCGACAGTCCCCTGGGGCTTGATCGTGGATAAAAGCGAGGCGCCTGAGCGGCCGGGGGTGCCGCCATTGAAGACGGTCTGGATCGACTTCGCGGACTCCGACTCACCCGCCGAGGCGCGCAGGCACAGCGAGGCGCACGCCTACGTAGATGTCGCGGCTTCGCCGCCTGTGCTCTATCTCAACAAGGGCATCGACGGGCTGCAGCTGCTGATCCTGTCCAACTCCGCCAAACTCGAACGGCGCCGACACCGAGACCTGCTGGGAGCGTCGATCGCTCGGTACGTCGCCGGCGCGTTGTTTCGTGCCGCGTCCGAACAGGTGATCGCTGACGGCCCGGACGAGCGGCCCGACGGGCCCGCCGATCGTGTGTTGCGCGATATGTGCGAGGCGGTCGCAGCGGAACTTACGGCCACCGAGACGGTGGGCGATCTGTACGAAGCCCTCGCCGAACTGCGAGAGGGAACTGCGGTCACCGCCTCGTTCTGGGCCGACGTCGACCTGGCCTTGGACCGCATGACCGGGCTGTCCGCGGCGATCGCCCGGATATGTGAGGAGGTCAAGCATGTCTGAGGTTCTACGCCTACTGCCGCGGAAGTTGGACGCCGATGAGCGCGCCGAGATCCTCGCGGACCACGAATCCGAACGGCTCTCGACACCGGTCGATCGGATGACCGGGCGCCCACCCGAGCTGGACAATCTCGACTCCTTGATGTCGTGGACTCATGAACGTCAGCGGGAGGCGGCGTGGCCGGATCGCGCTGTGAGCGATCGCTGGTTGGCGCCACGCATACACCACGCACTCAGACTCTTTCGCAACGAAGCCGCCGACCGCGGGGTGTGGCAGTGGGTCGCACTGCGCTACCCCTGGTACGTCGAATGGCGATGGAGCGACGCCAGCGCCGTCGTGGCCGAGGACAGGTGGTGGGGTCCGATTCACAAACAGGCGTTCGCCCGGCTCTGGTGGGGCGGAGAGATCTTTCGCGACGGCGCCGACTACCGCCCCGTCGAGCGCGCGTTCGTTCTACAGGACCTGCCCAACAGCTACCTACACCGCCCGGTGGTCCGCTGCCGATCGCTGGCGCTAGCGATCGTCGATCGACTGCACGATTCGCCGTCGACCAGCTCGCGGCAGGTCAACAAACTGGCGCGGACCCTCAACCTCGCGACGGCCGGATCGCCCCCTGAGGCTGAAACCGGCTATCAGAGCGACGATCTGGATTCTTACACCACGTGGGTGCTCTCCGAAAAAGACAGCGTCGCCGACTGGAACCCGCTGCCCTCCGGACCACCCGCCAGTGACACCACGGGGGCGTCTCGATCTGGTGGCGGCACCGTCGTCGATCGCGGATGGAAATACGCGGGCCTTCCCCAGAGCTAGCCGCGACGGTCGGGCCAATCTAGGTGGCCCTGCGGGCGTGCACGAGATCGCGAACTCTCTCGGCCGCCTGCCGCGGGTCTTCGTGTTCCCAGATACGAACACTGACCCACCCCGCCGCTAGCAGCTTGCTGTCGGTGTCGCGGTCGCGCGCTCGATTGCCGGCGACCTTATCCGCCCAGAACTGCGCGTTGGTTGCCGCAACAGTGTGGTGAGTTGGGCAGCCGTGCCAGAAGCACCCATCGAGGAATACCGCCACCCTGGCCCGGGTGAAGACTAGGTCGGCGGTACGTCTCACGGATGCCAGAGGACGGGCCGATACTCGGTAACGCAGTCCGAGCGCATGCACTGCGCGCCGCAGTGCCAGCTCAGGTGCGGTGTCTCTGCCCCTGTTTGACTGCATGCTGGCTCGCACCGCCGGCGATCGAGCCCACGAGTCCGCCACACGGCCAGATTAGAGCGGCGCGCCAAGCGTGTGCTGTCGGTGGGTTTGAATACGATACGGGCGTGGTGAAACGGTTGACGATGATCGACCTCTTCGCAGGTTGTGGCGGCATGACCGCCGGTTTCGTCGCGCACGACTTCGACCCGGTGCTGTCCGTGGAATTCAATCTGCATGCGGCCGCGACGTACGCCGCCAACTTCGGCGAGGACCACACGATCTGGGGCGACATCAAGTCGATTACCCGAAGCCAGATCCCAAGCGCCGACGTGGTGATTGGTGGACCTCCGTGCCAGGGATTCTCCAACCTTGGATCGAAGGACATTGACGACCCGCGTAATCAGCTTTGGCGCGAGTACTTAAGGATCGTCGGCATCGCCAGGCCGAAGGTGTTCGTCATCGAGAATGTCGATCGCTTCAAGAAGTCGCCAGAGTTCGCACTCCTGCTCGACGAGACGGAGAACGGTGCCCTCAAAAACTACACGTTGAGTTACGACCACCTGAACGCAGCCGACTTCGGTGTCGCCCAGCGGCGGATCAGAACCATCGTTATCGGTTCCCGTATAGGCCCTATAGAACTGCCGAAGGCTACCCACGCCAGGAATCCAGCTGCAGATTCCGCACTCCGGCGGTGGAATGGCACTAAGACGTGCATCAAGGGGCTGCCAGCCCGACCTTCAACCACCAGCTTGCCCGCAAGCACTACCAAGTTCTTCGGGGAGACAGTTCCCGGCATCTTCAAGGGACGCGACCTGCACATCGGCCGCAACCCGACGCCGCTGTCGCTGCAACGTTACGACCACGTTCCACCCGGTGGTGGGCGTTTCGACGTGCCCGATCACCTCCTGCCGCGATGCTGGCGCGAGAAGCGTACCGGCACAACGGATGTGATGGGTCGGATGCAGTGGGACTTCCCGTCGCACACGATCCGCACCGAGTTCTACAAGCCCGAGAAGGGTGCGTACCTTCACCCGCAGTGGGATGCGCGCGGGCGCAACCGGGTGAACCGGCCGATCACCCACTTCGAGGCGGCGCGACTGCAGGGATTCCCCGAAGACTTTTTGTGGTGCGGCAGCAAGATTGAGATCGCACGCCAGATTGGCAACGCGGTGCCGGTCGGCCTGGCCGATGCCATCGCGAAGCACCTCAAACCGCACCTATGAACCATCCGCGTCGTCCTCGACTCGACATCGGGTTTCCGCCCTCTGGCGACGCGCAACCCGATCCTGACTTGGAGCGGGTTCTTCACTGGTTCGCCGAACGACCCGACTGCGTAAGCAGATTCGGAATGTGCATTCGGACTGCACTCGATGAGGTAATTGATACTCCACGAACCCGGCGGTGGGATCTGCGGTCATGCGGCACTCAGGAAATGGCCTACGTCGGGGTGAAGCTTGAGCACGTCATCCGGGAAGAATTCGACCTTGGTCGGGTTCAGCCGAGGAAGCCTGATTACTGCATCGACGGCGTCTATGTCGACTGCAAATGGACAAAAGACTGGGGAAAATGGTCGATTCCGACCGAGGCCATCGGGCACATCTGCTTACTGGTCTGGGCGGCCGATCACGACCTTGAGATGGCGGTGGGACTAGTCCGCATCAGACGTGAGACGCTCACTGCCGGCAAGGGAAATAAAGACAGCAAGCGGAATATCAGGGCGGCAGCGAGAGACGAGATACGTTGGCTTACAAAGTCGAAGCTGCTCCCTGAGAACTTCATCCTGCATCTCCCGTCGCGAGATCGCGACGCGATCCTGAGTCACCGCGGCGGCGATGCGCGGGCGAGGGAGCTTTTCTCACGATGTGACGGCGTAATCATCAGGCGCCACACCCTGGAGTCGATTGGCCAGCAACGCGATGATATGCGCCGATTCAGGGGAGAGACCCGACGGCAGTTACGCGAAGACGGCTTCGAAGTCTTGAACGGGCACTGGAAGCCCAATCGAGCTCTAGCGGCGAGGCTCGGTGGCCCGGTTCCAACGAATAGTGACGAGTGGGTTTGTCTGCACGCCGATGGCTCGTCGCAACGTCGCTGGGAAGCCAAGCAGGCTGCGCGCAATGGAGCGGTGCGTTCAGATTTCAGTGACTCCCAAGAACCGAAACTCTTCAATCAAGAGTAATCGCCCAGAGCTTCCTGGTCGTAGTTAAACTGGACCAGGTTCGCTCCGAATGACCAGTCACCCACTCACCGACCAACCCTCCCCCGCCGCCACCAAGAGCATGAACGTCCGCTCCCCCTTGCCGGCCTTCGTCGTCAGCGTCAGCGGGTAGTACCCATCCCGCACCGACTCCGCCACCTTGATCGTCACCGTCGACGTTCCGGCCCCGTCGTCAGTGAATTTGCCCGACACCGACTCCACGGAAATGCCACGCTCAGAGGACTTTCCGCTGATCTGGTAGTCCGCCGGTCCGTCGATCATTCGCTGCACGTTGACCGTCACATCCGTCGACGTACCGGCGTCCATCGCGACCACCGAAGGCGAGACGTTGACCGTCACTGCCAGACTCCCCGCACCGAATGACGGCGGCGCTGAGGAAGCGGAAGTCCCCCACGACTTGTTCGGCTTCGGCGACAACGAAAACGCCAGCTCGCCGCCGCCAGCAAGCAGTAACTCCGGAAGATATGTCGTGTCGGTCGACCGACCGTCAATGTGCAGGCCGGAAATGTATTGCATCCGATGATGCCCGGACGCGCCGGGCGCGGAAACCCGGATGAATTTGTGTGCGGGCAGCGCGATTTCGACCTTGTCGAACAGCGGTGTGTTCACCGTCAACACGGACGTTCCAGGGACAAAGGGATACAGGCCCAGCGCCGACCAGACGTACCAGGCCGACATCGCACCCAGATCGTCATTGCCGGGCTCGCCGTCAGGCGTCGGACTGAACAGCTCGCTGCGCACCTTATCGACCAATTCCTGTGTCTTCCAGGGCCGCTCGATGTAGTTGTACAACCAAGGTACCGAGAAGTTCGGCTCGTTGCCGGCCCAGAGATACGGCTCCACCGGGCCGACATTCAGCTTCGAGGTGAAGGTGTCCAGTCGCTCCGAGACAGCCGAAGGCCCGCCAAGAGCGGTCACCAGGCCGGCGACATTCTGGGGCACGTACCAGACATACTGCTCGGCGTTGCCCTCGTCGAAACCGACCTGGCTGAAGCAACCCTTCCCCGGCGGCACCACCGCCGGCCCCTCGGGGAAGAAGCCCAGCGAGTTGCGTGGCTGGATGGAATGCGTGGTCGGATTAAACAGGTTCTGCCAGTACTGCGAGCGATCCTGGAAGTCGCGTGCGGCATCGGAATCGCCCAGTGCAGAGGCGAATTGAGAAATTGCGAAGTCGTCGACCGACCACTCCAGCGAGATCGACGCCGCGGGGAACGACCCGTGGCACGACGACGACGGCAACGGCAGATACCTGCGCTTCAGATAAATGTCGACCGCCGGCCGCTCGACGTAGCCGTTGCGGCCAACCCCGCCTTCGGTCGCCGCGTCGAGCATGAAGTGCAACGCCCGCCGGACGTCGAAGTCTTTGGCGCCGAACGCATAGAAGTTAGCGATCAGCGGCACCACGCTGTCACCGGTCATCTCCGCAGTCGCGGTGTTGGCCAGCGCCCACCGCGGGAACGACCCACTCTGCTCGGCATCGTTGACCAACGACTGCGCCATGTCGCTGGCCTCGCGCGGAAACACCATCGCCTGCAGTGCCGCCACCCCGCGGTAGGTGTCCCAATCGGAATAGTTCGCGTATTGGGTGTGGTCCGGCGGCACCTGATGGATCTCGCGGTCGAACCCGATGTAGCGGCCGTCGACGTCGTTGAACGTGTTGGGGTTCAACAGCGAATGGTAAAGCGCGGAGTAGAACGTGACGATGTCGTCTTCGGTGTAGCCCGCGACCCTGATCCGTGACAGCGCGTCGTTCCACTGCCGCGATGCAGCGGCGCGGATGTCGTCAAAACCGGCCGCTGCCTCGTCGAGATTCTTGCGGGCCCCGTCAATGTCAACGTACGACAACGCCGTTCGCACTTCCAGATCAGAACCGGCATCGAACTCGACATATCCGCCGCTGGATCCCTGGTAGCTCGAGTAGGCGCTGCGGCCCTCGGGGAAGACGTCGTAGCCATCCCAGGTGCCGAATGCCTTGAACGGCTTGCTGAACTTCATCACGAAGTACACCGTGTAGACGTTGTTCTTGCCGCAGAAGCCACCGCTGGTCGCCGATCCGGTGATCGTGGCGTTATCGTCGTCGATCTTGATGTTCGCGGCTGAGGTGCCGCCGAGCGAGCCGCCGGGTTGCACGAAGAACCGGGCCGCACGACCGCTCGGATAGTGGAACCGCCCCACGCCGGTGCGATTGGTGGCGGTGAGCTCGGCCGTCACACCCGCGGACGGCAGGCGGACCGTGTAGTAGCCGGGCACGCCGCGCTCGTGTCGGTCGTGCGCGATCTCCTCCGAAGCCTTCCACGGTTCCGAGCCGACGGGGCTGGTCGTCGGCAGCATCGAGATGTCCCCGAATGCCGGGCAACCCACCGAGGCGTGGGTCATGCTGAACCCGCTCGCGCGCCCGTTGGAGTGGCTGTAGCCGGCGTAGTTGCCGACGGTGTCCGGCGAATACTGGACCATCCCGAACGGCACCGACGGACCGGGGAAGTTGTTGATCTCGCCGACGGTTTTGCCGCCGTTGCCGGTGCCGATCAGGGTGTCGACGTGCTCGACCGGGTTGGCCACCATCGGCGGCGGCTCGTACGACGTGGGTGTAGCGCTCACCAGCATCGCGCTGACCAGCACGGCAGCAGCGATAAATGCCACGGCACCTCGACGTGACCGCATAACCGAATTCTGCTCCTTGGCGGCCGCTTCGTGTGGGAGGCAGACCGGTGGGGCGACCCAACCAAGCAGTGCAGAATTCACGTCGTGTCGGGACCGAACACAACGACGCGGGCGTAGCCCCCAACATGGACGCGCCTGACTATCCGGTCACGAACTGGGATTACGGGGTAACTAAATGAGGAAAGATCAAATCGCCCTCGCCGCGGAACTTCTCAACATGGATCCGGTGCTCGCCGAAAGCCGGGCCTACGACGCGCGGGACGGAATTATCAGAGTCTCCAGCGACATTCGAGGTCTGGGATCTGTACTCATAGGCCCTGATCTGTCGGCGATGTTTTTCCCGTCGTCGGTATTCCCGGAGCAGGCACTCGAAATTTGGGACACGGGCAAAAGGACACCGAGAGAATCCTTCGACGTCCTGCACGTTGGCCGAGACGGAACGCGCAGGCCGCCCAGTCGGGGCTAGGGACGACCCTCTGCTGAACACCGTCTAGCGGCGGTGGCGGCCGATGATTGGGCAAGGTGGCCACGTCGAAGCACCACTTCGGCCGGCAATCGCGCGCCCCGCCTGAAGGCATGAAAGTATCCGAATATGCGATCAAACATCACCCGGGTCGGCGCGCTGCTGGCCACCTTGATGCTGATCACGTCCTGCGGCGGTAACGACGAACCGGCCCCGGCGCCGAAAGCGCCTGCGGCACCGGTCTTGTCGCAGTCCGAGGCCACCGACATCGCGACTGAGGCCTACGCCTACGCCTATCCGCTCGTCACGATGGAATACACCCGCCGCGAATTCACCAACGTCCCCGCCGGCGAGGACGCCCGCGCTCCGATGGGCCAGTTCGCCCGCCAGCGCACCTACCCGACCGCCGCCTCCCACACCACCGCCGTCCCCAACGCCGACACCGTCTACACGCAGGCCTGGTTCGATGTCTCGAAAGAACCCTGGATCGTCACCGTCCCCGATATGGCCGACCGCTACTTCCTGTTGCCGATGTTGGACGCCTGGACCAACGTCTTCGCTTCGCCGGGCACCCGCAACGGCGGCGGCAAAGCCCGGACGTTCGCGATCACCGGCCCCGGCTGGCACGGGGCCTTACCGAAGGACGTGCTGGAGTACAAGTCGCCGACGTCGTTGGTGTGGCTTCTCGGCCGCATCTACTGCTCGGGCACCCCGGAGGATTACGACGCGGTGCACAAGCTGCAGGACGAGATCACGGCGACTCCGCTGTCGTCGTTCGGCAAGCCCTACCTGCCGCCGATCCCCCAGCTGACCGCATCGGTGGACATGACGACGTCAGTCCGCCAACAAGTGAATGCCCTTGGCGCGCCCGAGTTTTTCAAACTGTTCGCCCGCCTGCTCAAGACCAACCCGCCGGCCGCGGCCGATGGGCCGATGGTGGCCAAGCTCGCCAGAATCGGCATTGCCCCGGGACAGGACTTCGACCCGTCCAAGCTGCCCGCCGATGCGAACAAAGGCCTGGCTATGGCGCCAAAACTCGGACAGGACAACATCTCCGGCTGGCGCGAAGACGGCGTGGTCGCCGGTGACTTCGTCTTCAAGAACGGCTGGGCCTACACGATCAAAGCGGGCAGCTACGGCACCAACTATCGCCAGCGGGCCTTCGTCACCCAAGTCGGCGTCGGCGCGAACCTGCCCGAGGACGCCGTCTACCCGACCTCCGACGGCCCCGACACCAAGCAGAAGTACAGCGGCGCAACCAAATACACCATGCACTTCGACAAAGGTCAGCTACCGCCGGCGCGCGGATTTTGGTCCTTGACGATGTATAACGGCGACTACTTCTTCGTCGAGAACCCGCTCAACCGCTTCACGCTGAGCCCGCGCGACAAGCTGGTGCCCAACCCGGACGGCTCGACCGACCTCTACATCCAGGCCGACTCCCCCGGCCCGGACAAAGAGGCCAATTGGCTTCCCGCACCCAAGGATCGGTTCTCGCTGATACTGCGGCTCTACTGGCCGACCGAGAAGAAGCCGTCGATCCTGGACGGGACCTGGCACATCCCTCCGCTGAAGCCAGTCCCCTAAGACACTCGGGCGTCGACGAATTCGTTGCCGGGCACCAGATCGGCCACCGCATCGTCGGCGCTGCGGCCGTAGCCGGCCATCAGGTCGGCAGCGGGCGTCACAGTCACCTCGAAGCCGTGGCGGGCGAACCACTCGCCGACCCGTTCGCGGTCTTCGAAGTACCACAGCTCGTCAGTCCTGGGCACCTCGCGGTCCGTCTCCGTTTTGGCCAGCACCTCGCGCACCCGATCCATCCGCTCGCGCCGCTTGGCCCGCAAATCCTCGTCGTTGAAGGTCGGCCCCAGCGCCTCGACCGCTACCCGGCTGCCGGGAGCCGCCAGGTCGGCGATCCGCTCGAACAGCAGCTCCTGTGCCGCGTTCGGCAGGTACGGCATCAGCCCTTCGGCCGACCACACGCTCGGCTGTGACGGGTCAAAACCGGCCTCCAACAATGCCTTTGGCCAGTCGTGGCGTAGGTCGACGGCGACGGCAGTCCGGTTCACGGCCGGCTGCGCGCCAAGGTCGGTCAGCGTCGACAGCTTGAAGTCCAGCACCCGGTCCTGATCCAGCTCGTAGACCGTCACGCCGTCGGGCCACGGCAGTCGCCACGACCGGGCGTCGAGCCCCGCGGCCAGAATGACGGCCTGCGTGATGCCCGCCTCGGCCGCGTCGAGAAAGAACGTGTCGAAGAACTTCGTCCGCGAAGCCATGTAGCCAACCATCGCGTCCATCTGCAGCGGCAACTCGGGCACAGCCTCGACGACCTCGGCCGGTAGCTCTCCGCCGGCGTGCCAGTTCCACACCCCGTCGCCCGCGGCGTCGAGAAAGACCCGCGCGTACGGGTCCTGGATCAGCGGATCGGCCCGCTCGGTCTCCGAGGCGCGCGCCGATGCCACCCCCAGTGCCGTCGCGCCGACGCTTTCGGTGATTTCCCAGGAGTCGTTGTCCGTTCTCGCCATGACTCGAAACTACGTGAGTCGGCTAGGTAGTCGCTGTGCGTTGTCCCGGCAGCCACATCGGTCACTGGCTCTGGGGTGGGCAGCTCGGGCTGGTAACGACCTGGTGATATCGCATGTGAGCACGATTCCGGAACACTGTTGTGCCCGGACCCTGATGCGCAGGTGACAGCTGTGACTCAGCATGGCATCGAAGCGGCCCGCGACCCCCGGCAATCCGGCTATCGGCGGAGGTCACCGGTTATGTTGTCCGCGGAACGCTGACAGACGCCGGAGGTCGCCTCAAAGCATGCACGTCGACGGTCGCGAGGTCAGGGTTTCCGGCAGCCTGCTGCAGCCGCTGACTCGCCGTACCAACGACATGCTGCGGGTGGCCCTGTCGGGCGCGCTGCTGGCGGCCGTCATCACCAGCTCGCTGATCACCCGTACCCGGTGGGACGGGCTGGAGATGTCCATCTCCCGGATCATCGGGGTGCTGACGCCGACCCAGTCCGACATCGTCTACCTGGTCTACGGCCTCGCGGTGCTGGCGCTGCCGTTCATGATCCTGTTCGGTCTGATCCTGGCCCGGCAGTGGCGGCTCCTCATCCCCTACGCCGCCGCGGCCCTGATCTCCGTGCTCGCGCTGTCCATCACCGGCACCGGCCTGGCCGCGCCGCGGTGGCACTTCGACCTGAACGAGCGCCTGCGCACAGTCCTGGCCCAATTCCTCGACGACCCGCGCTGGATCGGCATGCTCGCCGCCGTGCTGACGGTGTCGGGACCGTGGCTGCCGGCCCGCTGGCGGCACTGGTGGTGGGCGCTGCTGCTGGCCTTCATCCCGATCCACCTTGTGGTCAGCGCGATCGTGCCGGCCCGCTCTCTGCTGGGTCTTGCGGTCGGCTGGTTCGTGGGAGCGCTGGTGGTGCTGGTCAGCGGGACGCCGGCACTCGAGGTGCCGCTCGACGGCGCGGTACGGGCGATGGCCAAACGCGGCTTCGCGGTCGACGAGCTGCGGGTGGTCCGCCCCGCCGGCTCCGGCCCGCTGGTGCTGTCGGCCGTCACCACCGACCCGGACGAGAACGCCGTTGTCGAGATGTACGGGCCGCATCAACGCAGCGGGGGCGCGCTGCGGCAGGCGTGGCGCATCATGCGGCTGCGCGAGAACGAGACCGCTCCCCTGCAGGCCTCGATGCGACGCGCTGTCGAGCACCGGGCACTGATGGCCATCGCGATCGGCGACCTGGGTGTCGCCAACACCACGACGATCGCGGTCGGCACCCTGGACCGGGGCTGGACGTTGTATGCGCACAAGCGAATTCGCGGCGGCCCGCTCAAAGAGTGCTACAGCTCGATACCCGCGGCCGAAGTGTGGGAGTCGCTGCGCAAGCTGCAGGACCATCAGATCGCGCACGGCGATCTGCGCGACAAAGAAATCACCGTCAGCAACGGCGCGGTGTTCTTCGGCGGCTTTGGCAGCGCGGAATACGGTGCCACCGACAACCAACTCCAGGGCGACATCGCCCAGCTGTTGGTGACGACGACCGCGCTGTACGGCGCCGAGGAAGCCGTCGCCGCTGCGATCGAAGTGCTCGGCCGCGACACCGTGTTGACCGCATCCAGACGGCTCACCAAAACGGCTGTGCCCAAACACGTCCGGAACTCAGTCAACGACCCGAAATCCGTCATCTCACGCAGCCGGGCCGCGGTGATGCGCCAAACCGGCACGGAGAAGATCAAATCCGAGACGGTCACCCGGTTCTCCCGCAGCCAGCTCATCCAGTTGGTACTGCTGGTCGCGCTGGTGTACGTCGCCTACCCGTTCATCAGCACGGTGCCGACGTTCTTCAACGCGCTGGGCAAGGCCAACTGGTGGTGGGCGCTCCTCGGTCTCGCCATCTCGGCCTCCACGTACGTGGGCGCCGCGGCCGCGTTGTGGGCCAGCGCCGACGAGTCGGTGAACTTCTGGCGTCTCTCGATTGCACAGGTGGCCAACACTTTTGCGGCGACTACAACGCCGGCCGGCGTCGGCGGACTCGCGTTGAGCACCCGCATCCTGCAGAAGAGCGGGCTCAGCACCACCCGTGCCACCACCGCCGTCGCGCTGCAGCAGTCGATGCAGGTGATCATGCACGTGCTGCTGCTGATCCTGTTCAGCACCGTCGCGGGCGCCGGAACCGACCTGTCGCACTTCGTGCCGAATTCGACGGTGCTGTACCTGATTGCCGGCGCGGCACTGGGCCTCGTCGGCGTATTCCTGTTGGTCCCCAACCTCCGGCGCTGGTTGTCGACGGCGGTGACACCGAAGCTCAAGGAGATCACCACCGACATCGTCGAGGTGGCGCGCGAGCCCAAGCGGATGGCGTTGATCGTGTTGGGCTGCACGGGGACGACCCTCGGTGCGGCATTGGCGTTGTGGACCAGCGTCGAGGCGTTCGGCGGCAGCACGAGTTTCGTCACCGTCACGGTGGTGACGATGGTCGGCGGCACGCTGGCTTCGGCCGCTCCGACGCCCGGCGGGGTCGGCGCCGTCGAAGCGGCCCTGATCGGTGGCCTCGCCGCGTTCGGCGTCCCGGCGGCCGTCAGCGTGCCTTCGGTGCTGCTGTATCGGGTCCTGACCTGCTGGTTACCGGTCTTTATCGGCTGGCCGGTGATGCAGTGGCTGACCCGCAACGACATGGTCTAGCTCACACCATGGCTGGAATTACCCGCCGGTAGGTTAGTCTGGTCTCAACGTCGGCATCATCAGCACGCTGACACGTCGTGGACTGCTCCGACATTCCATTCCAAGCTTTCTCGCGGCGATCGATTTTGCCCACCGGCAATCTCGCCACCTGTATTTCCTGATGCCCCGAAAGGCACTGTCTCACAATGACTTCTGTCTCCTTCGCTGAACTCGGCGTGCCCGAGCGACTGATCAGCAACCTGTCCTCGCGCGGTATCGACGCGCCCTTCCCGATCCAGATCGACACCCTGCCCGACACGATGGCCGGCCGCGACGTGCTCGGCCGCGGCAAGACCGGTAGTGGCAAGACACTTGCCTTTTCGATCCCGCTGGTCACCCGCCTCGCCACGGCGAAGCGGCGGCCCAAGTATCCGACCGGCCTTGTCCTGGCACCCACCCGTGAGCTGGCCACCCAGATCACCGCGGCGCTGGAGCCGCTGGCGGCCAGCTACGGCCTGAAGGTCACCACGATCTTCGGTGGGGTGTCGCAGACCCGCCAGGAATCCGCGCTCAACGGCGGCGTCGACATCGTCGTCGCCTGCCCGGGTCGGCTGGAAGACCTGATGCGCCAACGGCTGATCAGCCTCGACGCGGTCGACGTCACGGTTCTCGACGAGGCCGACCACATGGCCGACCTCGGCTTCCTGCCGGGTGTCACCCGCATCCTGGCCGCGACGCCGCCGAGCGGTCAGCGCCTGCTGTTCTCCGCGACCCTGGACAACGGCGTCGACAAGCTGGTCAAGCGGTTCCTGCGCAACCACGTCATGCACTCCGTCGACGAGGCGAACTCGCCGGTCGCGGAGATGACCCACCACGTATTCCACGTCGAAAGTGTCGGCGCGAAAACCGAATTGGTGCACCGCCTGGCCTCCGGCACCGGCCGTCGCATCCTGTTCATGCGCACCAAGCACCAGGCCAAGAAGCTGGCCCGCCAACTCACCGAGTCCGGGGTGCCGTCAGTTGACCTGCACGGCAACCTTTCCCAGCCGGCCCGTGACCGCAACCTGGCCGCCTTCGCCTCCGGCGAGGCCCGCGTGCTGGTGGCCACCGACATCGCCGCCCGCGGTGTGCACGTCGACGACGTGCAGCTGGTGGTCCACGTCGACCCGCCCGCCGAGCACAAGGCATACCTGCACCGCTCCGGTCGTACCGCCCGCGCCGGCAGCTCCGGCGACGTGGTTACCGTCGTGCTTCCCGACCAACGCCGCGACACCTCCGCGCTGATGAAGCGGGCCGGTATCGCTGCCCGCCCGCAGCAGGTGACCGCGGCGTCAGAGCCCGTCGCGCAACTGGTCGGCGAAATCGCCCCCTACCAGGCCCCATCCCCCAAGCCGGTGCAGGCACAGCCCGCACAGCGGTCTCAGCAGCGACGCCGTCCGAACCGCGGCGGCGAGCGGGCCAAAGCCGCTCACAGCGGCCAGCGTGCAGGCGGGCGTGGCCGCCGCAGTGGCGCCGGCGCGGGAGCGTCACGCCGCACCGCCTACTGAGACCTGTTTCGATTGTTTCAATAGGTGAGGGCTGCTGGTAGCCTGGAGTCGTGTCCACTACCGTCGCCCCGTTGGTTCGCCAGGTCGCCGAACGTGCCCGCACCGAACCCGGTTTCGCCGAGGTGCTCGACGCCATCCTCGGCGCACCGACCACCCCGCACGGAACCCTGCAGCGTGTCGCCGCGAAAAGCCTGAACGAAGAACGCCGTGGCGCACTCGTGCGCGAATTCGTCGAGGGCTCGCTGGCGACGCCGAAGGTGCAGCAACGCCTGGCCCTGCAGTCGCCGCAGGCCGTGCATCGGCTACGCAGCCGGGGCAAGCTGATCGGCTCGGCGGTGGGCAACCAAACCTACTTCCCCGCTTGGCAATTCGATGCCGACCGGGTGCGCACGGATCTGCCGCGCATCCTCGACCTGCTGTCGACGTTCACCTCCGACCCGCTGGCTGCTGACCGGATCATGCGGCTCAAACACGACGACCTGGGCGGCTCGTCGATCGCCGAGGCGCTACGCCGGCCCAAGAGCGTTGACGCCGCCTGGCGGATGCTCGCCGGCATCGGTGCCTGACCTTTCCGCCGGCTATCGAAAGCCGCTTCCCGACACCCGACCGGTCGGGCTGCGACGCCGTCGCGTGGACGCCGGCACCGAATTGTGGCGAGTCGAAGCGGCACCACCCGACCAGTGGACCTGGGCTGGATTTCCCTCAGCCCGTTACCGGTTCGACCCGGAATCCGGTGCTTTCCGAACCCGTTATGCGGCAAGCGCTCTCGTCGGCGCATTCCGCGAGCGCTACCGCCCCACCGGTCTGATGATCCCCGCCGACCATGCCGAGCACCGGCTGGTGCGGCTCGTCGCCACCCGGCACCTGCGGGTGCTGGACCTGCGCACCGAAGCCAACCTCGACATCCTCGGTCTCGACGACCAGATCAGCACCGGCCAGCACGAGGACGTGTGGCGAACCTGCAATCGGCTCGCCGACGCCGTCAAGCGGTGGTGGCCGCCTAACGACGCGGTGGACGCGGTGGTCTACCGACCGCGCACCACGCCGGAGACGTCGATCAACTACGCGTTCTTCGCCCTCGAGCCGTTCACCGTCGAGTCGTGGCCGCTGGCCGAACGCACCGAGGTGCTGACCGATTTGGTCCTGCGGCACGGTTTCACCATCGGCTGGGAGCTACCGTGAAGGCATGACCGAGCAGTCCAACCCGATCACCCAGTCGCACCCGCCGAAGGCGTTTATGCGGCTGGTGCTGAATCCGATTCTGGCGCGCCTGCTGCACACTCCATTCGCGGGCCCGGCGCGCACCCAGTTCATGGTCGTCGACTTCACCGGCCGTAAGAGCGGACGACCGTATTCGCTTGTGCTGAGCGCACATCTGATCGACGGCATCCTCTACGCGATGACCGGGGCCACCTGGAAGGCCAACTTCCGTGGTGGTGCTCCAGCGCGGGTGCGGTTCGACGGCGCGACGACGGCGATGCAGGGCGAGCTGATCACCGATGCGGCTCACTCCGCCGACTTGTACGCCCGCTGCGCCGAGAACTACGGCGTCAAGCGAGCCGAGCGGGTGATGGGCATCGGGTTCCGCGACCACCGCATGCCGACCCGCGAGCAGTTCGGCGAGGCGGCCGCAACGCTGGGGCTGCGGGCGATTCGGTTCACTCCTGCGTCCTGAGGTGACCGAGTGTCGATGTGCCCACCTCTGAGCGACAAACTCGGCAGGGGTGCGCGGTTGTCGCTGTGAGGCGGGCACATCGAACACCCCGACCTCGCTGTTACTCACGTGGCGGATGCGCCTGCTGCGGCGTAGGTCGATGTGACCACCGCCGACGAAGGCACCGCCGCGCGCACCGCAGATACGCGATCAACGGGCACCAACGCGATCACGCAGCCGCCGAAGCCGCCGCCGGTCATCCGGGCACCCAGCGCACCGGCGTCCACCGCGGCAGCGGCGATCGAGTCGATATGCGGGGTGGTGATGGCGAAGTCGTCGCGCATCGACGCATGCGACGCGCTGAAAATCCGGCCGGCCTCCGCGTAATCCGAATCACCCAACGCCGCAACGAAGTCCAGGACGCGTCGGTTCTCGGTCAGCACATGCCGCGCGCGGCGGGCATCGACGGGATCGCTCACCTCGGTAAGAGCTGCGAGGTCGTTGACCTCCCGCAGCGAGACGACACCGAGCTGCGCGGCCACCCGCTCACACGACAATCGGCGCGCCGCATATTCACCGCCGACGTGGCCGTGCCGCTCCCGCGAATCGATCAGCAACAACTCGACACCGCTCGACAACGGGTCGAAGCCGACCGGTGAAACGGTCAGGTCGCGAAAGTCGACCAGCAGCGCCGTCGACGCCGCACCGAACAGCGACGAGATCTGATCCAGCAAACCCGTTGGGGCGCCGACATACTCGTTCTCAGCACGCTGGGCCAGCCGGGCCTGTTCCATCCGGTCGAGGTGCGGGGCCAACGCACCCAGCACCGCGCACTCCAGCGCCGCCGAGGACGACAGCCCCGAGCCCATCGGCACCTGGCTGGTGATCGACATCGTCCCCCCAGGCACCGGATGTCCGGCGCTACGCAGCGCCCAGACCACGCCCGCCACGTAGGCCGCCCACCCGGTCACGTCCGCGGGTTCGGTAGTCAATGGAATCCGGACCGCGCCGTCGGCGAGGTCGCTGGACACGGTCAGGGCACCGTCGCCGGAGGGCTCGAACACCACAAACGTCCGCTCCGGCAACGCGATCGGCAACGACCAGCCGAGGTTGTAGTCGGTGTGCTCGCCGATCAGGTTGACCCGACCCGGCGCCGAATATCGGATCGTCATGCAAGGTCACATAGCCGGGCGGCGACAGCCTCAGGCACCACGTCGGTGATGAACGCGTCCATCGCCGACTCCGACGCCGCCAGATACTTCAGCGCGGTGGCGCTGCGCCGGATCGACATCAGCTCGACGTGGAAGTAGCCCTCGCGCAAGGCAGGCGTGTCCGAGTATTGGTGCAGCGCCGAAATGTAGGGCAGCGGGCCGGCGTACATCCGGTCGAAGCGGCGCAGGATGTCCTGGTAGAGCGAGGCGAAGTCGTCGAGTTCGGCCTCGGACAAGTCAATGAGGTTGTGCACGAACCGGTTCGGGTAGATGTGTACCTCGACCGGCCAGCGCGCGGCGAACGGTACGAACGCGGTGAACAAGTCGGTTCGGGCCACGATCCGGCTGCCGTCGGCGACCTCGGCGGCCAGCAAGTCGGCGAACAGGTTGCCACCCTGGTGCGCAGCGGCCTGCTGCATCATCGCCGCCGTCCGGGGTGTCAGAAACGAGTAGCCGTAGATCTGGCCGTGCGGATGGGCCAGCGTCACGCCGATCTCCTCGCCCCGGTTCTCGAAGCAGAACACCTGCTGCACAACCGGCGACGCCAGCAGGGCCGCCGTCCGGTCCCGCCAGGCGTCGACCACCAGCCGGGCGTGCGGCTTCGGTAACGCGGCGAAAGAACCCGTGTGGTCGCTGGAGAAACAGATCACCTCACAGCGCCCGACCCCCGGCAGCGGCGTGAAACCGTCCGCGGCCGAGGCGGGAGCCCCCGCGCCGGACAGCGACGGGAAGCGGTTCTCGAAGACCACCACGTCGTAGTCGGGTGCGGGCACCTCACTGGTCAGCCCCGTCGGCCCCGGGCAGAGCGGACACTGGTCCGGGGGCGGCTTGTAGGTACGGTCCTGGCGGCGCGCGGCGATGATGACCCACTGCCCGGTGCTCTGGTCGAAGCGCAACTGCGACTGCCCCGGCTCGAAAGGGGACAGCGGCCGGCGGTCGGCAACTGGCGCCGGGGTGCGGCCGGGCAGTGAGAAGAACAACAACTCACGGCCGTCGGCCAGCGTCGCTCGCGTGCTCATCGCGTCCCATCTTGGTCGCTGTGCCAGAGTCGAGTACGACAGACACGCGATTCGCGTGAGAGAGGCTGGCCACGGGTGTTCGGTGATGCAACCGCGCGGTACCGGCGGGCGCGCAACTGGGCGATCGGGTCCGATCCCGGGCTGCTCCGGCTGCGGATGGCCGCCCGCACGACCGCCGCGCTGGGCACCTCGCTGCTACTCCTGTTCCTGCTGGCGAAGGCAACCGGACAGCCACTGACGGTGGCGCTGCTCGGCGCGGTGATCACGATGATCTCGGCCCGCTCGGTGAACGAAACCGATCCGCGCCGCCAGCTCGTCACGATGGCGCTGCTGCCGCTGCCCGCCGCGCTCACGATCACCGCCGCGGCACTGGTCACACCGCATCCGGTGGTGGGCGACGTGCTGTTCGTGGTGGTTGTGTTCGGTGCGGTCTACGTGCGCCGTTTCGGCCCGCGCGGGACGGCGCTGGGCATGGTCGCCTTCATGTCGTACTTCTTCTCGCTGTACCTGCGGGCTCAGTTGTCCGAGCTGCCGTGGCTGATCGGCGCGACGGTGGTGGGCACGCTGTGCAGCTTCGTGTGGAGCACCTATCTGATGCCGGACCGGCCGAAAAGCGTCCTGCGGGAAAGCATCCGGTCATTGCGGGCGCGGATGGCGATCGCGGTCGACACCACCGCCGACGCCGTGCGACTCGGCGACCCGGACGAGCGGCGTCAGCGCCGGCTGCGAATTCGGTTGCGCCGCCTCAACGAGACGGCATTGGCGGTCCAAGCCCAGATCGAAGACCGCGTCAATCCGGGCGTGTTGTGGCCGGGGGTCAGCGGCGAAGACCTCGCACTGTGGCTGTTCGACGCCGAACTCACCGTCGAACGCCTCGCGACCGCGGGCACCCGCGCTGCGTTCGCCGACCTGCCCGCCACCACCCGGACCGAACTGGCGGACACCGTCACAATGCTGGCGCGGGCGATCCGCACGCCGCACACCGAAGGGCTCACCCAGACCGCGCACGTCGCTCGCGAGCAACTCGATCGGGATCCGGACGACGTGCCGGTGCGCCGCGTCGCGCTGGCCATCATCGACACCGCCAAAGCCACCGCCGAAGTCCGCAGGCGCATCGACGGAATCGCGACCGAGATGCCGCCGACCGACAGCCCCGCGCTGCCCGAGACGCGGCCGCAGCACGGCATGCTGCCCTCCACCCGGCAGGCCGTTCAGGTGGCGGTCGCCGGGGCGTTGGCCATCATCGTCGGCGAGATCGTCTCGCCGTCGCACTGGTACTGGGCGGCGATCGCCGCGTTCGTGATCTTCGCCGGCACCAACACCTGGGCCGAGACTCTCGACAAAGGCTGGCAGCGACTGCTCGGCACCGTGCTCGGTGTGCCCAGCGGGGTGCTGGTCGCCACCCTGGTGTCCGGCAGCAAGATCGCATCGCTGTCGATGATCTTCATATGTCTGTTCTGTGCCTTCTATTTCATGAAGGTCACCTACAGCCTGATGACGTTCTGGATCAGCACCATGCTCGCCCTGATGTACGGCCTGCTCGGCGAATTCACCTATGGGTTGCTGGTGTTGCGGATCGAGGAGACGGCGGTCGGTGCGGTCATCGGGATCGCGTCCGCGATCCTGGTGCTCCCGATCAACACCCGAGCCAAGATTCGCGGCGACGCCCATACCTTCTTCCTCACCCTGTCCGATCTCGTCGAGGCATCGGTGGCCAGTCTGCTGGGCACTCCCGCGCCCGCCAGGCTGACCGAGACAGCGCGTCAGCTCGGTCGCGACCTGCAGCAGTTCCGGATCACCGCCAAACCGATGAGCACCGGCATCGCCGGACTGTCCGGCCGCCAGACCATGCGGCACGGCGTCCGGATGCTCACCGCGAGCGATCGCTACGCGCGAATCCTGGCTCGCAGCAGCGAGTTACACATCGAAACGCCCCTTGAGCTGACGGAGGCGATCCGGGCGGCCGCCGGCCAGATCCGCCGCAACATCGACGTGTTGGTCACGGCGCTGGAGTTCGACGAGCCCGCGAACGTTTTCCCGTCGACCGACTACATCGACGCCGCGGAGACACTCGCCCGCCACGACGTCGACGATCCGCTGGCACCGCAGCACCGACGGCTGATGAACGCACTGCACGCCCTGCGCCAGCTGGACCGGGTCGTCATCAACGCCGCGATCGACTTGGGCGCCCACAACGGCGTCCTGCTGCCGCTTCAAACCGCTTGACGATTAAGGAAATTCAATACCGCATCGGCGAACAGGTCGTTACGATCGCCGGCGACCATGTGCCCGGCACCCTGCACGTCGACGAATTCGACCTGCGGGAAGCGGGCCAGAAACTCCTCGGCGCGGTCCTGGCTGACCAGGTCGCTGACTTGACCGCGCACCAGCAGCATCGGCACGCAGCCGGCCAGGATCGCCTCGACCGCGTTGTTCATCCGGTCGACATCGGTCAGCTCGTGGGGTGGCAGAGATGCATTCTCGCTGATGAACTTCGGGTCCCAGTGCCAGTACCAGCGGCCGTCGCGGTGCCGCAGATTGGTGCGCAGCCCGTCGAGGTCGGACGGCCGCGGCCGGTGCGGGTTGTACTCGGCGATCATGTCGGCCACTTCGTCGAGCGAGGAGAATCCGGTCTGCATCCGGTCGGCCATGAAGTCGTGAATGCGACTGGCGCCGGACTGGTTCATGTTGGGAACGATGTCGACCAACACCACCGCACGGGCGATACCCGGCGAAAGCTCGCCCGCCAGAAGCATTGTGGTGAACCCGCCCAACGACGCACCGACCAGGACCGGTTTCGGGGGAAGCCGGCGCAGCACCTCCTGCACGTCGCCGGCGAAGCTGGTCAATCGGTAGTCACCCTCGTCTGACCAATCAGATTCTCCGTGACCGCGGAAGTCGAGGGTGACCGCCTGCCAGCCGCGCCCGGCGACCGCGGCAGCCGCCTTGCCCCACGAGCGCCGGGTCTGCCCGCCGCCGTGCAGGAACACCACCGCCGGTGTCGCCGGATCCCCGATCCGGTCGGCGACGATCCGGGTGCCGCCGACACCTGACGTGGTGAAGGTTTCAGGCGCGAGCGTCACGTTCGTCCCTTTCCCGCAGCTGCTGGCCCAATGCCCGGATCTCGCCGCGCAGATCCTCGATGTGCGCGACGGTGGCCGCTTGCATCGTGGACTCCTCCTCGGCCACCCGCTGGATGATCCACGACGCGAGCGCGGCGGTCACGACCCCGACCAGGCTGATGCCGCCGATCATCAGCATCACGGCGATGACGCGGCCGGCGTTGGTGATCGGATAGAAGTCGCCGTAACCAACCGTCGTCACCGTGGTGATCGACCACCAGATGGCCTTGCCGAACGAGTCGATCTTCGCGCCGGGCAGGTAGCGCTCTTTGTCGAAGATGGCCAGTGACGCGCTGTAGATCAACAGCACCACACCGGACAGGGTGTAGACGACGATGCGGCCGCGAAAGGCATCGCCGACCGCCCGCTGCATCAGTTCGATCAGAATCAGCAAGCGCAACAGGCGAAGTGGCCGCAACAGCGGCAACGTCACGATCGCGAAATCCAGGAGATGCCGCCGGAACCAGTGCCACCGGTTCGGCGCGAGGTAAAGCCGCACAACGTAATCCGCCATGAACAGGCCCCAGATGGACCAGTCGGTCGCCCAGAGCACGCGGGTGGTGAGCCCGTGCGGCTGGACCAGCACCTGAATCGAGAAGATCACCAAGAAACAGAATGCGGCGAAGGCCAGCGGCCACTCGGAACGCCGCTCCCAACGCTGCAGGTTGGCCTCGGTTCTCATGACGCGAAGTATCGCCGGTGGGCTCAACTGTTGTGCGACGATCCCGGAAAAACGCGTGGGCGAACATGCTTAGCGTGATGCGAAGTGTCGCGGGTGGTTCCGACATCAACCCCGATGTGGTGGAGAGACGCCAGCCGACTTGGTAACGTCTTCACCGGTTGACACTCCAGCCTCACGGAAACGTCACGGTGGCGACGCGATTTCCCCGCCGACGAGCGCCTAAGCGCCGATGTGGACCGCAAACAAATTCGGGTTCTACTTTGCGCTGGGAGTCGCATAGTGAGCCGCTTCACCCAAACCATGTTCGACAACGCTGAGAGCAGCCCGCAGGGCCTGATCACCGGGGAGCCGGACGCGCCCGTCCGCCACACCTGGCGCCAGGTGCACCAGCGGGCCGGCCGGGTGGCAGGTGGCCTGGCCAAGGCCGCCGTAGGCCACGGCGACGCGGTCGCCGTGCTGGCCGGAGCGCCGGTCGAGATCGCGCCGGTCGCTCAAGGCATCTGGATGCGGGGCGCCAGCGTGACCATGCTGCATCAGCCCACGCCGCGCACCGACCTGCTGCGCTGGTCCGAGGAGACGACAGCCGTCATCAATCTGATCGGCGCCAGGGCCGTGGTGGTGTCCGACCCGTTCATGGCCGCGGTCCCGCTGCTGGTCGAGCGGGGCATGCAGGTGCTCACCGCCGAACAACTACTCGACAGCCAGTCGATCGGGCCCGTCGAGACCGACGACGACGACATCGCGCTGCTGCAGCTGACGTCCGGCTCGACCGGGTCGCCGAAGGCGGTCCAGATCAGCCATCGCAACGTCGTGGCGAATGCCGAGGCGATGTACGTCGAAGCGGAAGTCGACCCAGACCTCGACGTGATCGTCAGCTGGCTGCCGTGCTTCCACGACATGGGCATGACCGGCTACCTGACCGCGCCGATGTACTTCGGCATCGAGCTGGTCAAGATCACCCCGATGGACTTCCTGCGCGACGCCTTGCTGTGGGCCAGGCTGATCGACAAATACCGGGCGACCATGACGGCAGCCCCCAACTTCGCCTACACCCTGTTGGCCAAGCGGCTGCGCAACCAGGCCCAGCCTGGGCAGTTCGACCTGTCCAGTCTGCGATGGGCACTGTCCGGCGCGGAGCAGGTCGAGCCGGCCGACGTCGAGGACCTGTGCGAAGCCGGGGCGCCGTTCGGGCTACGCCCGGAGGCGATGGTGCCCGCCTACGGCATGGCGGAGACGACGGTTGCGCTGTCGTTCACCGAGTGCGGCCGGGGATTGCTCGTCGACGAAGTCGATGCCGATTTGCTTGCCGCGCTGCATCGGGCGGTGCCGACGTCACGGGGCAAGACCCGGCGGTTGGCGTCGCTGGGCCGTCCACTCAAGGGGCTGGAGGCACGGATCGTCGATCAAAGCGGCATGCCGCTGCCCGCCCGCAGCGTCGGTATCATCAACGTTCGAGGGGAGCCGGTGACGCTCGGCTACACCACGATCGACGGTTTCGTGTCCGCGCAGGACCACGAAGGCTGGTATGACACAGGCGATTTGGGCTACCTCACCGAGATCGGCGATCTGGTGGTGTGCGGTCGGCTGAAGGACGTGATCATCATGGGCGGGCGCAACATCTACCCGACCGACATCGAGCGTGCCGCCGCTCGGGTCGAGGGGGTCCGGCCCGGCTGTGCGGTCGCGGTGCGCCTACAGGCCGGCCATCCGCGGGAGACTTTCGCGGTGGCCGTCGAGGCCACCGTCTGGGACAACCCGGACGAGGTGCGCCGCGTCGAGCGTCAGGTCGCCCACGAGGTGATCGCCGAGGTCGACGTACGGCCCCGCAACGTCGTCGTGCTCGAACCGGGAATGATCCCGAAGACGCCGTCCGGAAAACTGCGCCGCGGCCACGCGTTGACCTTGGTCACCTAGGTCGAGCGGTCGATGAGAAGCTTTGACGCCCAACCGGGCCGGATCACCGAAATGTCCAGCGCTCAAAAGGGTTCCGACGAACTCGATTTGCACGCCGGGCTGCGCGGACTGGCCCGGATGGTGGCGGGCGCCCGCGACGTGATCGAGTTGCTGTGCCAGGTCGCCGAGTTCGCCGCCGACGCCATACCCGGTGTCGATGGCGCCGGGGTCGCACTGGTCAACGACGGCAAAGGGTTACCGGTACTTCAAACGGCCTCTGCCACGGCCGGATTCGTCCACGAAATCGATTCATTCCAGTACAACGAGTTGGGCGAAGGCCCGTGCGTCACATGCATCCACACCGGACGGACCACGGTCAGCGGATCGCTCGCGGCCGACGACCGCTGGCCTCGTTTCGGCGGGCGGGTCGGACGGATGGGCGTGCACTCGGCGCTGTCGTTGCCGCTACTGGTCGGCGAGCAATTGATCGGGGCGATCAATTGCTACGCCAGGAGCCACGATGCGTTCGGCGAACATGCCATCCAGCTGGGCACTCAGTTCGCCGAGCCGGCGGCGGTGTCGATCTACAACGCCGAACTCCTGGCCGAGGCACGAGCACGCGCCGAGAAATTGGAAGAGGCCTTGGACAACCGCGCGGTGATCGACCAGGCGATCGGGATCGTCCGCAGCCGGACGGGCGTCAGCCATGAGGTGGCGTTCAGCCGCCTGGTCCAGATGAGTCAGAACGGCAACCTCAAGCTGAGGGTGGTTGCGGCACGATTGGTCGAGGACGCCGTGCGACGCGCGCAGGCACGCCGGACTCAGTCGTGAGCCAGCTGACCGAGTCTCCGCAATAGCACCGGGCGCGCGCCGGGTTCGGACATCAACTGTCGTGCCAGATCGGTGAGGTGTTCGTTGTGGGAACGCGCGTATCTGCGCAGCAGCGAAAATGCTTCGTCCACCGAGATGTCGAGCCGTTCCCGCAGAAATCCTTTGGCCTGCTCGACGACGATGCGGTTGGTCAGCGCCGACCGCAGCTGCGGTATCACCGACGCGGGTGTGGGCGGGTGCTCCTGCAGGATCGCCACGCATGCGACGTGCGCCAGCGTCTGGCTCACCAGCAGATCGGATTCGTCGAGTCGGCCGGCGTGATTGCCGAACAGGCCGAGGGAACCCAGGACGATTCCGGCGGCCCGCATCGGCACGGCATGCACCGAGACAATGCCCGCTCCGAGCGCGGCCGGAACGAATTGCGGCCACCGCCGGGATTCGGTGCGCAGATCCGCCACCGAAACCGGCTGGCCGCTCGCGAAACACTCGACGCAGGGACCCTCGTCGACCTGCAACTGGAAGAGTTCCAGCTCACGGGTCTGGCTGGACGTCGCGGCCAACAGCCGAAGCTGCCCGAGCGGATCGGCGAGCAGGAACCCCGCCGTTCCGACATTCAGCAATTCGGCGCAGCGTTCGGTGAGTTCGGTCAATAGTTCGACGATGTCGAAGTCATCGAGCAGGCTGTCGACGAGTGAAACCACCGCGTCGAGCACTCGGGCCTCACGAGGTTGATCGGTCATGTCGCCCTCCTTAACGGGCTAATCGGCATCAAGACGCAACCTTCGATCCAAAATGTCGCGCGCGACATCGGTGGCGCTGCGGCCGGTTGCGTAGGCGTGCGCGCGAAGACGCACCAGCGCCTCCGCAGGTTCGATCTCCAACTGTGCGACGAGCATGCCGGTGGCCTGGCTGACCTCCGTGCGGCTCAATGCGTTGAACTCGGCCCACGAGCTGCTGGTCGGGTCGTTGACCGCGTCCTGTAAATCCGCATCCATCAAGTCGAGCAAAGGGGCCCCCGCCAATTCGGCGGCGACGATGGCGCCGGCCAGTTCCTCGCTGCGCAACTCACCGGGTTGAACGCGGAAAAGGTCAAGAGCGCCAACGAATTCGCCGGCCAGCACGACCGGAATGGCGAATACGCCGCGAATCTTGTAGTCGAGCAGCGCCGGACGGTACAGCGGCCAGCGAACGTTGCTGGGCTTGGCCAGGTCAGCGATCAGGATGGGGCCGCGCGTGGTGACGGAGTCCAGGCAGGGCCCCTCACCGATGGTGAACTGGAGTTCGTCGTAGACCCGGGCAGCTGCGCCGCTGGAACCCAGCGTTCCGCTGGCAACTCCGGAGAACACCAGCGAAATGGCCGCTGCGTCAATGCCGAACAGCATCACGCAGGCCTCGCACAGCGAGTCGGCCGCGGCTAAGCCTCGCCGGCCGTCGACGGCCGCGCGTAATTGCTCGTCGATCGCCACATTTAGCCGAGCGAGGATCGGGCGGCGATCGGCATGCCCGAATGTCGAAGTGGCGAGGTCATGACTCCACCATTCACTAGTTGGCGTCGATTTGCGAACATCGGCGCAGTCAGCCCGCTAGCCGATCGAGACGAGTTGATCGATCGAGTCGATCGGCAGATCACCGTTCACGATGGCGATCACCGCTAATTTGTGTAAGACAATCGCCCCGCGGTGGTTGTCCAGGAAGGCGATGTCAGCAGCGTCGCGCCCGGTGGCGATGCGCACCAGCGATTGCCGGGGGGCCAGTAGGGTTCCGTCGACCACCCGCCACTGCCCGCCGACGAAAGCCTCGGCCACCGCGTGAAAATCCATCGGATACAAGCCCGGCGCGTACACCGACACCGCCCGGGCCGGGATCTTGACCGCTCGAAGCAGAGCCACCACCAGATGCGCGAAGTCGCGGCAGACCCCGGCTCCGGCGAGAAGAGTCTCCACCGCTCCGTCGATCGGGTCGCTCGAGCCCGGCACGTAGTTCAGCCGAGTGCCCACCCAGAGCGACACTCGCTCCAGCAGTGTCGTCGAATCGACGTAGCTGCCGAATTCCGTTCCGGCGAAACCATAAAGCTTGTCGGCCTCGGCGTAGCGGCTCGGGCGCAGATACATCGACAGGTCGGCTTCGGTGACCGGCGCCGGATCGGTCCGGCCGACGATTGTCGCGGCATAGTCGACGGTCAGGTAGCCGACCGGGACTTCCAGTTTGTGGATGCGGTTGCCGTGGGTTCCGCTGATCTCCAGAGCCTGGACCGGCTTACCGTCCAGCATGAACGACAACCGTTCTGACACTTGGGTATTCGGGTGCGGAGCAACGGCGATCTGAAATTCCAACGTCGTCGGATCGGTGATCTCGACCTCGAGTTCGGCGGCCACCTCCCGTTCGAGCTGGCGGTCCATCAGAAATTCCTTGTCCTCGAAAGTGATTAGGTGCCGTCGCAAAATCGCCGCTGGCTGAGAGCGTTCCCCTGCCGAGAGTACACGCGCGGTGTAGCGTCGAAGGAGTCGGCGATTCTTCGCACACGACCGGTTGAGATTGTGTCGTCGCCGATCTGAATTATCTGGTCGATTCGCGGCCAAGACAGGAGCGTCGCATGACGCTACGAGATGCCCGAAACGTACCCGATTCCGCCCACGCCGGGCCGCAGAACACTCCCCGCCTGCGCCTGAAGCCGAAAGCGCCGAGCACCGGCCATGTCGATGGCGCGTGGTGGCCGCACAGCGACGACCTCGCCGTCGAGCTCCCGGATTTGTTGGCAGTACTGTCTGTGCGCCTCGGCCCGATCGAGCAGGTCACCTACAACTTCGCGGATTGGGCGGCGGCACCGGCCACCTTCTCGACCGGCGGGGTCACGGTCAGGCTCAGCGGTTTCTACCAGCAAGAAGGCAACACCATCGAGGTCATCGGCGCCGATCGAGCCAAGATCGTGCTGCTGGTGGTGGCGAGCCGCACCGAACCGGAGCATGCACACGACATCCTGATGTCGGCCGCGACTCCTCAGGACGAGTCGACCGTCGACGGCTTGCTGAACGACTAAGCCCGCGCCTGCCCACGCCGGCCGGCGTGTGTGGCCATCTCGGTGACAACCGAACGGCCTTGTCCGCGTGGTGATTTGCGCGCCGCATCGACCAAGGCGCCCAGCGCTTCGACAATTCCGGTCGCGATCTCGTGGACGGCGGGCACATTGTCGGGACATACGCACACACTGAGATGCAACTCGTCGCCGTGGGTGGTCGGCGTGATGGTCAAACCACAGCCCCGGGCCAGGGGCGTCACGGTGTGCATTCCGACCACCTCGGCACCGGCACAGTAGGCGGCCAGCGGCTCGTCCGGCACCGGCAAGACACTTCCGTGCGAGAGCGGCGTCAGTCGTTGCAGCACATCCAATTTCCGCACGATCCGCATCCCGGCGTTCAGCACCGGCAAGGGGACCAGCGTCGCGATGGCTCCGACGTCGACGCTGAGACGATTTCCGCCCTCTTCGTCCGGAGCGGCGGTGTTCAGACTCTCGGTGGCGGAATGCAGGTTGGTCAGCACTTCGACGGGATCACCCAGCTGCACCGGCACCCAAATCTGGGCGGCGGACTGTGGCAGCGGCATCCACATCACCAGCGGGTGGTCGGGCACCGTGCCGTGCCGACGCAGCCACGCGCGTAACGACAAGGTGCACGCGGCCAGCAGGACGTTGGTGACGTCTCCGCCGAAGGCATTGCTGACCGTTTCCAGATCGGCTTGCCGGGCCGATGCGAATGCCACCGCGCGGCGATCGGTCAGGGGCGCGGTGAAAGCGTTGTCTGCGGGTCGGGCCCGCACTGGCAGCACCGCGCGGAACTCCGAATCACGTTCGGCGACAATGTGTTTGTCAGCGGGTTGATGACCCCGGGCCGAGCGCGCCGTACCGGCGAGCGTCTGGGCGACCAAGAGCACACTCTTGATCTGCAATTCGATGACTGCGGCGATCGCCTCGGCGGCCAGTTCGCCCATCTCGGGATTGTCCGCATTCGGCTGGCTGGGCTGATCTTCGCTGCCGTCGTCCAGCGGCCGGGAACGGAGCAGGCGTGACCAGATCAACGCGACGTCGAGTCCACTCTCGGACAGCACCGACGACAGCCGCAGCACCAGTGCCCAGCGGCCGGCCGGTAGGCCGTCGACACTCCATGCCTCCCAGAGGATTTCAGGTCGATCGGGCGATTCGATACCCAGGCGGGCAATTAGTTCGTCGAATTGGCGTTGACCACCGGGCGCCTCGAGGGTGGCGCGGTGGATCTGCGATGAGGGGTCGTACTGATCGATCTCGGCCCAGTACGGTGGACCCACGCCGAGCGGCCTGGTCACCCGCCGGCTGCGCAGACCGGTCAGCCGCGGGAGGGCCGAAGCGACCAACTGCCCGAGCAGCTCGTGGCTGAGGTGATCGGCCGGCTCCATGACGACGAACGAAACGGTAGAAGCATCGGTTGTCGACTTCTTCTCAAGAAGCCGTAGCGCGTCGACAGCCGATGACCGGACAGTAGTCAGAAAACTTGCGGGCACATCGACCAGACCTAGCAGACGGCGCTTCCCAATCGAGGCTCGCTTGGCACGCCGTCAAGACCGGACCAACACTACGCTTGTCCGGACTAGAAGGACACTCGAGATAGATCTCTGTTCAGAGAAAGGAATTCTCGGCGGTCAGACCGCGCTCGGGAAACGCGCCCAGCGCGAACGTCTCGGCGTTACCCAACCCACTACCGCCGCCGACCGGATCGTCGATATGCACCAACAGGTCTCGCAGCTGATGCAGTTCCCGGGCTCTCTCCGGCTGGTCGCACTGCGTGACGTGGCTCCCCTCGACTTTGAGGTCGCCGACCCATTGCCCGTACACCCAGTCGTTCCACCCGTAGTAGCCGGCGGTGCCGAGATGGAATCCGCCCGGGCCGGCTGCGCGGACGCTCAGCGGACGCTTGGATCCGTCGGTGTCGATCAGGGTGATCGTGCCATGGGTGAACCGGCGGTTGTCGTCCTGGAAGTGCATGTCCTGCTCGACTGACGGGAAGCGGTGTGAGCTGCCGTCGGGATTCTGTTGCTCGGCCTGGCAACGTATTTCGGTGAATCCGTCGCCGCGCTCTTCCTGATACATGACGAACAGCGAGTAGGCGGACCCGTCGGGCCGGGTCAATGTCATCGGTAGCCACGTCATGAACATCTGTTTGATCTTGCGACTACCCCGGGGCAGGCCCGGTATCGGCTTGCCGATCCCGGGTCGCAGACCCCAGGAGTGGTCGCGGATCGAGATCCATTGATCCGCTGCGATTTCGGTGCGCTCACCCTCGACCTCGACCCAACCGTCCGCCACGCCCACCTGGTGGTAGCGCAGGATGTTGTGCGACACGCGGTAGCCGTCCGGGCTCCGATCAGGCCAGGGGTCCTCCAGTGCAGCGTCGAAGCTGCCGCGCAGCTCGACATCGAATGCGATCGGCTGGTGCTCGTTGGCGTCCAGGCTGATCCGGATCGCCCGCAGCGGTTCGACCACCCGGTAGTGAATCGGCCCGACCTCGGTGCCGGCCGGCGACGACGACAACCGGCGGCCCGCCCGCACCGTCCACTGCTCGGTGCCGCGGCACACACCGGCGGCGCCGTCGAAGACACCGCGGTTAGTGTACTTCCCGATCCCGAGGACCACCTGCAACGAGTTGTCGCGAGCGTGCGCGATGGTCCAGATTTTCTCCGTCCACGACGGGTCCGACTGGCTGACCGTGGCGAATGTGTCAACGATCTGATGGGTGAGCAGCTCATCCTCCGGCACCAGAGCGCCGTAATTCGTTGACAGCAAATCGTTTACCTTTCCGACGGAGGGAAGTACCGGGTCATGTCGACACCGTCGGCGTATTCGCGCATCCAGGTGTCGGCCCACTCCGGCAGTGGCTGATCAGCGGGGTCGTGATGCGGTGTCTGCGACAGCAACAACCGCCATGTCATGGCAAGCAGCTGGCGGGTCGGCACGGTGGCGAAAAGATTCGGCGCACCCGGGCGCCGGGCCCGCCGGCGACGCCCCCCGAGCCCGCGATTCCGCAGCTCCCCGTACAGCAGCTCGATCGAGAGCAGCTCCTGCGCTGAGGCACCGCGATCCTCGAACGGGACGACGTCATCGAAAGTCTTTGCTATCGCCGCGGATACAGCGCCGACATGGTCGAAAGTGGCCCGGATGTGCTTGATCCGGTACCAGGGGTTGGGGTTGATCTGCCGACAGAGGATCAACCCGGAGCTGCGATGTTCGATCTCTTCGACGAAGTGCCACGTCATCAACGAGGCAACCCGCTGATCACCCGTGCCGAACAGCGAATCCCGGTTGTCCAGAATCACTTTGAACAGCGGAGTGAATGTCGCCTCCAGGTTGGCGATGTAGGCGGCGTGGAATTCGATCGGGCGTTCCGCCAGCAACTGGTCGTAGGCGCGGCAGGCGTCGACGTAGCACTGCTCGAGATCGGGATAACGCTGCACCAGAGCGAGCATGTGCTTGCGGTGCGCGGAGGCGTGTTGCGCCTCCTGCCGCAGGAACGCCTCGGCCTCGGCGGCGACGGCAGGGTCCTGCTGCAGAGTCTCGTGAGCCCGGCGGACGACGTTGACGATGTAGCGCTCGAACGGCACGGCGATGAATGTGAATGCGTTGCAGAACAACCCGAAATTTGGGTTGTCGGGTTGCCACATGAACGGCACGCTCGCGTCGAATTCCCACGGGATCTTGCGGATCACGAGGTTGGTCACCGTCGCTACCTTCCAATCGGCCAGGGTCAGCGGTAGGGTCAGTGTGACATTTGGCCCCCTGAATGTAAAGGACACGATTGTGGCTTCCGGGCATGCCGTCGACGCCGAGCAGTCGACGCGGCGGCGCATCCTTGCCGCCACCTTCGTCGTGTTGGCGCGCGATGGCCGTCGACGGCTACAACTGTCCGACGTGGCGGCCCAGGCCAAGGTGTCGCGACCGACGCTGTACCGCTACTTCGGCTCGAAAGAGGGCCTGCTCGAGGCGTTTGGCCTTTACGAGCAGGACAACTTCGACGCCGGAATCGCCACCGCGATCGCAGGGTTGAGCGGACCGGACCGGCTGGACGCCGCGCTGCGCTTCGTCGTCGACTTCCAGCACAGCTACTCGCTCGGTTCGCTGGCCGAGACGGAGCCCGAACATGTGCTTCAGCAGATGAAACGGGTACTGCCGATCATGCGAGACCGCATCGCACGAATCATCGGCGGCGAGCACGCACAGGTCGCAGCGGCGGCGGTGGTGCGAATCGCGGTGTGCCACTACGTGATCAGCGACGATACTCCTGAGGGCTTCCTGGCCGAGTTGCGGCATGCCGCCGGGCTGGGGATCAGTCACGCTCGCGCCTCGGTCTGAAGCAGGTCCAATCGTGTTGCGACAGAGCGCAAATCGGGCCTAACGGCCGAGCCAGCGTCCGATCTTCTCCGCGACCAGCTCGGGTTTTTCCAGATGCAGAAAGTGGCCGACGCCGTCGATGATCTCGGCGACCGATCCCGCGGCCGGGAAGTACTGGCCGAGGTCGCCGAGCAGGTCGACGCCGACCGCCCCGTCGTTCGCCCCGTGCAGATACAACGTCGGCAAGGGGGGCAGCTGCATGGTGGCCAGCGTTTCCGCCTCGGCATTAGGGTCGGCGAATTGCGGGTTGAACGACGCGCGGTAGGGCCCAACGACATTGGCGATGTTGTCCGCGCTGACACGCTTACGCAGTTCGGCGATGTCGTCGGTCGCGTCGTACCCCGGCGACCAATCCGCCCACAGCGACTCCCAGAAGCCGGGTGCCAGCAGCGCCACCTCGGCCATGCCGACCTGTTGGATGAAGTAGATGTAGAACGACCGCTTGAGCTGGGCGTGGGTGAACAATCCCCCGGCCAGGGCGGCAACCGGTGGAACGGCAAGGGCGACAAAGCGACTGAACGCATTCGGGTCGGCGCTGACGACTCCGTAGCCGGCCTGCGCCCCCCAGTCGTGCCCGATCAGGACTGCGCGGTCGTCGCCGTCGTAGTGCCGACGGACGTCGAGAACGCGGCGAACGTAGGTTCCCGTGCTGATCGGCTGGTCGGTCGGTGCGTCGTAACCGGGTAGCCAGGGCGCCGCCACCCGGTAACCGCGTCCGGCGAGCTCGGGCCCGAGATGACGCCACGTGAAGGGGGTGTCCGGGAAGCCGTGGACCAGCACCGCCAGCGGCAACGACGTGTCCTCGATGGCTCCGAAGGTGAGCGTCTGCGGCGAAGTCACCCGGCGAGCGTATTACAGCTGCGCGCCCTGACGTAAAGGTTCGGTCATTTACATCCGACCGGCCATATGTAAATCTGAACGGCATGGCGGGAATCGCACTTGTCCAACGCGACCTGGCGGACACCCGGGCCCGGCTCGAGACGTGGTTCAGCCACCGGAGCGCTGCCGATGCGACGGTCTCGGAGCTCAAGGCAGCGAACCGCGCGGCCGGGTGGTCCAGCGAGAGCTTGGTGTTCAGCGCCGACGTCAACGGCCGCACCACCGAGTACGTGCTGCGGATCCCGCCCACCGGCGGCGGGATCTACCCCGAGTACGACCTGGACGCACAGACCCGCACCCAGGAATTCCTGCACGAGCACGGGATCGCGACGCCGTCGCCAATCCTGTACGAGCCCGACGAGTCGTGGATCGACTCCAAATTCCTGGTCATGCCGCGCATTGTCGGACACACACCGTCGGATACCACCTACGCCACCCGAGGCTGGCTGCACGACGCCGGACCGCAGGTGCAACGCCGCGCCCACGACTCGTTCCTGGAGACGCTCGCCACGCTGCAACGCGTGCCGGTCGACGAGGCGAGCTGGCTGCACCGCCCCACCGGCACAGGCGTTTCCGCCGAGCTGGCCTGGTGGCAGGAGTACGCGGCCTGGGGCACCGACAACCAGACGCCGGACGTGATGACCGAGGCATTCGAGTGGCTGCATCGCCACCAGCCCGACGACGAGGGCGACGCCGCGGTGTGCTGGAACGACGCTCGGTTGTCCAACGCGATCTTCGGCGACGACGGACAGATCGTCGGCGTGCTGGACTGGGAGCAGGCGTGCCTGTGCCCGGCCGAAACGGACTTCGCGTGGTGGCTGGCTACGCGCCGACAGATGTTGGAGGTCAACGGGATTGACGCCGACCCCGAACTGCCTGGCTTCGACAGCCGCGAGGTCCTGATCCGCCGTTTCGAAGAGATGATCGGCCGCGAACTGATCGCCCTCGACTGGTACGAGATCTTCGCGATGGCCCGGATGGGCTGCTGCATCCTGCGCACCCAGGCGCTGCTGCGCAGTATCGGCCAGGGCGACCACTTTCTCACCCGGGCGCCGATTCTGCCGGCATGGACCGTCTCCGCTGTGCACGGATAGCGACGCAGTCTCACCCGCCACACGCACCTGGTCCAGGGGCACAACCATTTTCGGAAACGTGACCACATGCGATATCACTCCGGTCGGTGATATCGCCTGTGGTCATGAATCAAAAAGTCACTGCATCCCTACTCACGGGTGCTCTTGAGGCTGCTGTGACCGACGGTCTACAACCAGGGCGGCACGATCCATTCGCCGTACGGGGCAACGGCGAGACGGTCGAGAATCCCGGCATCGTCGAAGGCGACGCCGACTTCTCCGACCCCCTCGCTGAAATGCGCCCACCCGTCGACGTGCGCGGGAATGACCAGCCGGGCGCCCAGCACCTCCGCCGCGGCGGCGGCCCGCTGACCGGTCAGGGTCAGCGGGCGCCCGCGCTCCTTGGCCGGAACCTTGGCGGCGCCGGCGAAGATCACCGCGACGTCGACGCTGCCGACCCGCTGCGCGATCTCATGGACCGCGGCGACCGACGCGTTGTCACCGCTGAGGTACACCGTCGGCAGTCCGGCGCCCGAGAGCACGAACCCGGTCACCTCACAGTTGACGTGACCATCGGCGTCGCGCACCCCGTCGGCCGGACCGTGTACCGCCGGAACCGCTTGCACTGTCATCGCTTTCACGCCGTCACCGGCGGGTAGCTCGAACGTCGCGAACGGCTCGAGACCGACGGCCGTCGAACCCAACCGCGAGGCCGCCCCGGGATTGGTCAGCACGAGCGGCGCCGCGAGCGCCACCCGACGGCCCTCGTCGTCGAAGTTGTCCGGATGATTGTCGTGGCTGACCAGCACCGCGTCGACGGGCCCCAGCGCCTCCGGCTGCACCGCGGGCCCGACCAACTTCTTCAGGTAGTCGTGCGGGCCGGGCTCGTCGAACGTCGGGTCGATCAGGAATCGCCGGCCGCCGAGATCGACGACCGTGGTGGGGCCACCGAGGACGCTGAATGCGACGTCACGCCGTCGGGCATCTACGCGAGTGCTCACGACATGGACTGTAGAGGCACTATGAACTAGTGGACATCTACGACGTCATGCGGACGACGTTCGCGGCGCGCGAATACACCGGCGACCCCTTACCCGACGACGTGCTGGAGCGGATCCTCGACAACGCACGCTTCTCGCCCAGCGGGGGCAACCGCCAAGGCGCGCGGGTGATCGTGATCCGCGACCCTGCGACCCGGGAAGCGCTCGCCGAGTTGTCGATGACGGGTGCCCGCCGGTATGCGGCTCAGGTGGCTGCCGGAGAGAGTCCGTGGAATCCCCTGCATGAGCCGGGCCCGACGGCTGAAGAGATCGCGGGTACCGAGGTGCCGGCGCAGTTCACCGTGCCGTTCGTCAAATCCGATGTGGTTCTTGCGGTCTGCGTCAACCTCGAGGTCGTTGCGGCGATGGATCAATACCTGGACCGGGTCGGGGTGATCAGCGGCGGATCGGTTTATCCGTTGGTGTGGAACATCCTGCTGGCCGCACGTAACGAGGGCTTCGGCGGCACCATCTCGACGATGGCGGTTGCCGAGGAGCCGCGGGTTCGCGAATTACTAAGCGTGCCAGCGACATACGCCATCGCGGCGTTCCTGGCGCTCGGCAAGCCGGTCAAGCAGCTGACCAAACTGCGGCGGGCGAGCGTCGCCGACCTGGCCAGCCGCGAGCGGTTCGACGGCGAGCCGTTCGAGGTCTAGTCGGCGGCCACCTCGGCGAGCTCGTCGAGTTGTTTCACCGGCTTCTTCTTCGCCGGCGCCTTGATCACCGGCGCCGGCTGATGCCCGTTGGAGGGCTTGCCCGTCGGCTGCCCTGCGGCGACGGTTTCGATCGCCTTCTCGGTGTACACCCGGTAGCCGAAGTTCGGCTCGTAACCGTGTATCTCCTTGGTGTCCAGGTCGCGCATGAATTGCAGGATCTCGCGGCTGAACACCTGACCCGGCACCAGCACCGGGAAACCCGGTGGGTACGGCGTCACATAGGTCGCCGACACCACATCGACTCCGGCGTCCAGCTTTTCGTCGATCTGCTCGCCGCTGAGGTATTCGCAGTTGGTGTCGTCGTAGGACAGGTAGAAGGCGCGGCGCACATCGCCCTCGGGTGTCGGCTCGTCACCGCTGTGATCCCGGAACGCCGGATGAAATCCGCTGAAATTGCACAGCGGCACCGGGCGTTCGGTCAGCCGCCAGACCGCCTGCTCGAAATGCTCACGCTCGCCCAGGCTCATCTCCGAGATGGCCTGGTCGAGCTCGGCGGCGATGCTGACCAACACCTCGACCAGAAACGCGACCGAGCTTCGAGTGGTGCCGATGTTGGTCATGAACAGCACACTGTTGCGCGACGTCTTGTTGATCTGGATGCCGTAGCGGTCCATCAGCTGCTCGCGTTTGAAGGTGTCACCGTCGTAGCCGGTTCGCCCGATGGACAACGTGATTCGCGAGGGGTCGAGCACGAACTCGTCGTCGTGCCAGGCCGCCATCATGTTGCGCAGACCGGAGCGCAACGGCTGGTCGATCGCCGTCGGGCGGAACTGGTCCGGGATGAGGTGTGACGTACCGAGGCAATTCATGTACTTGCTCAGCAGCGGATGGTTGTCGATCGCATCGCGCAACTGCATCGCGTTCTCGATCTGACGCTGCACCAGTTCGGCGCCCTCCAGGGCGACCTGGCGACGACCCAGGTCCAGCGACGCCAGGATCTGATAGTTCGGCGAGGTCGAGGTGTGCGCCATGTACGCCTCGTGGAACGGCACCGCGACCTTCTGGTCGAAGTCCTGGTCGAAGACGTGGATCATCGACCCCTGCCGCAACGAGGTCAGCGTCTTGTGTGTCGACTGCGCTGCGTACACCCGCACCCGGGCCCGGGCCGGGTCGGGCAGCAGGCGGCGGTCCAATAGGTCGTCGTCACTGGGGTTTTCGGCGGCCTGCTGAGCCAGGTATGTCTCGAACTGCGCCTTGTACTCCGGGCTCTGCAGCCGCTCACGCACCGCCGCCGCCGACGCCATCGCGGTCCGGGTGCGATACACCGGGTGGAACCGGGCGAACGCGAACCACGCCTCGTCCCAGAGGAACACCAGGTCGGGCTTGATCGCGAGGCACTCTTCCATGACGCGCTCGACGTCGTAGACGATTCCGTCGAAGGTGCAGTTGGTCAGCGACATCATCTTGACGCGATCGAGTTTGCCGGCCCGCTTGAGCGCCAACAACTTCGACTTGATCTCGCGCAGCGGCACCGCGCCGTACATGGAGTAGTCGTTGAGCGGATATGCCTCCAGGTAAACGACACTCGCGCCGGCCATCATCATGCCGTAGTGGTGCGACTGGTGGCAGTTGCGGTCCAGCAACACGATGTCGCCGGGGGCCACCACCGCCTGGGTGATGATCTTGTTGGCCGTCGAGGTGCCGTTGGTGACGAAGTAGGTGTGCCGCGAGCCGTAGGCCTTCGACGCCAGCTGCTGTGATTCGCGCAGCGGGCCGGTGGGTTCCAGCAACGAGTCGAGACCACCACACGTCGCCGAGGTTTCGGCCATGAAGACTTCCAAGCCGTAGAACCCGACCATGTCTTTGATCCAGTGCGAGTTGACGATCGACTTGCCCTGCGAGATCGGCAGCGCGTGGAAGACACCGGTGGGGCGGTGGCTGTACTGCTTGAGCGCGCTGAAGAACGGGGTGCGGTAGCGGGCCGCGACGCCGTGCAGGATCGACAGGTGCAGTTCGAGCATGCCCTCGCGGGCGTGGAACACCCGGCGGAAGTACTGGCCCAGCCGGCCGGCGATGTCCTCGACGTCGATCTCGGTCATCAGGTAGAGGTCGAGTTCCGGCCGTAGCTTGCCCAGCGAAGTCGCCAGGATCTGGGCCCGCTCTTCGGGCGAGTAGTGGTCGACCAGGTCGTGCAGTACGTCGGTGTCGACGAACTCCGACAGCGACGACAGGTCGCGGGTCGATTTCGCCGAGAAGCGCCGTCGGATCACCACCGCCTGCAGATTCACGTTGAGCCGCGCCGCGATCAGCGCCTCGTCGCCGCTGGCCACCACCACCAGCTCGTAGACGAATTCGTCGTCGGGACGGCGCCACTTGCGAACCTCGTTGCGCAGCGCCCGTTCCTGGGCTTCGGTCATCTTCTCGACCACCAGCACCTCGAAGTAGGGGCGGTCACGCTCGATGTCGGCCTGACCCTCGAGCTGGCGCGGGTCGGACGGAAACATGTCCAACTCGTCGGCGCCGGCGTTCTCGACATCCCCGGAGCGGTAGGACTCCTGGGTCAGCGCACGATTGATCCGCGCGACGGCCTGGCAGAACTTGTCATGGTTGCCTCCGGCGAAAAGCCTTTGCACACGGGCGAACTGGGGCGAACCCGGGTAGGCCCAATACGGCTCCAGCGAGCTCAGGCGGGTCAGCAATTCTTGGCACGCCGCGACGCACTTCTCTTTCAGCTCACCGCCGGTGTCCGGACGGGTCAGCCGGTCGGCGGCTTCCTCCAGTCGGCACCAGGAGTCGCTGCGGACCTGCCACAGACTGTTGTACGCACGCAGGTGTTCTGTCATGGCGGACCTTTCGGAGAACGTCAGGTCAAGGTTCGCAGAAACAGCCCGCTCGCCGGTGGCCGGCAAACTAACAGTGGGCGTCCGTCATGTGATGCGTGGACCCGGCCGGCGCAACCCGCCGACATGCGCGTCCAGCTAGGGTTCTCCGCATCACCCGGAATCTCCCTGTGAGGACGACCATGTCGCTGCCGACAGTGCCGCAACGCCCGCTTCCGCCGGTTCATCATGTGTGGGTCGCGGGCCCCGGAGATGGGCGACGGCTGTATCGCACCACGCTGATCCGAACCAGCGGCCTGCGCCGCGTCGGCATCCTGTGGGCGCTCAGCCTGGCGTTGATCGTCGTCTCGGTGGTGCTCGACCCCGCCCGTAACCTGGCCTGGCTGATCTTGGTGATCCTGTTTCCGGCGCTGTTCGCCTTCCTGCTGTGGCAGCGCGGCAAGGCCCAGGAGGCGATCATGACGCCCGGATCGGTGTGGGCCACCGGATTAGGCGCCAACGAGTTGTTGATCGTCACCCCGATCAGCACGCTGGTGATCGACTATGCGGCGCTCAAGCCGCTGTTGGTGTCCGGACCCTCGGTGATGGTGCGAACGCGCTACGGCCCGAGCACGACGGCGCTTCCGCTGGAACTCTTTCCGCCCGATGCGCTGGCGTTCCTACATCAGCGGACCGCCCACAACGCGTAACCGCCAACCGGAGTCGAAACGTCATGGAGATCTGGGAACTCGTTGCGCGCGAGCAGATTCGCGACACACTGGCGCGGTACAACTGGTCCGGCGATGCCGGTCGGCTCGACGATTTGGCCGAGACCTTTTGCGAGGACGGTGTTTTGGAGATCCGCGGCTTCGAGCCGCTGCGGGGGCGGGCGGAGATCGTGAGTTTTCTCGGCGGGGTCACCGGCAACGTGGCGCTCAGCGCCGACGTCAAACCGATCGTGCGGCACAACGTCACCAACGTGCTATTCGACGACATCAGTCGCAAGCGGGCTCAGGTGTCCTGTTACTTCGCCGTGGTCACGCATATCGGCCTGGACCACATCGGCCGATACCGCGACATCCTGCTGCCCGACGGCGACACCTGGCGGATCAGCCACCGCAAGGTGTCCACCGACTGGGCCGCACCGACGTCGGTGATGGCCCAGCCTCGGCGCTGAAACACTCAACGCCCGATCAGACGTCGTGAACGCCGATCAGCCCGTCCTGGACCGCGCGGGCGAACAGCGCCGCCTTCGACGGAGCCGAGCGGTCGATCTCGCGGTAGCGCCGTCGGATTCGCTGCAGATGCGTTCGGACCGTGCTCGGTGCGATGTGCAGTTCCCGGCTGACCGACTCCTTGTTGTCCGTGCGCAGCCACGCGGTGAGCACCCGCCGCTCCTGGGCGGTGAGTTCGGGACGGCCCCGTTGCCGGGCGCCGCGCTCGGCGTCCGCCGCGAGCGGTCCACGAGACTTCACCTCACGGAGGGCGGCACTGATGGCCTCGATGAGGTGCTGGGGCGACTCCGATTTCACGATGTAGTCCACGGCGCCGGCGTCGAGGCAATTCAGGATGACTTCCGGGGACGCGACGCGGGAGTACACCACGACCCGGTGTCGACGCCTGCACAACTGTTGTAGGCCAACGTAATCGGGCCGCTGCTCGCCGCACTCCGGGTCGTAGACGATCACGTGGGGTGTGCCCGAGTCAGACGGATGTTCACCGAGGAAATCCGCCGCCGAGGGATAGGCGTGCACTGTGCCGGCGGGGATCGCTGCGTCGGCAACCCAGCGCACGATGCCGGCGCACACGACGGGGTGGTCGTCGATCACCACCAACGCGACCATGCCGGTCATCCAACTCCTCGGATCAAAGCTCCGGAATTCCGGATCATATGTGTCGGGTGCGAGTTTAGAGGCGCACTCCGACAAGGTGGGCGGATGTGTCGCAGATCGTCGGCATCATGGTGTGGGCGTCGGGGCACGGTCGCCGTCCGGACGCGCCCGTTCCCCAGGCCCCGAGAATCGGTTCGGCCCCGCAGCGGAGACATATGCTGCGGGGCCGTTATCCTTCGACCTCGGTGGCAGATCCAGGATTCGAACCTGGGTAGGCGTTAGCCGACGGATTTACAGTCCGCTCCCATTGGCCGCTCGGGCAATCTGCCGTGTATTACGGGTAGCTAGCCTACAACGAAGATGTACTGAGACAACAAACGGCCAACATCGATGGAAGGAGACGTATCCGATGGCAGATTCATCGTTCGACGTCGTGAGCAAACTCGACCGCCAGGAAGTCGACAACGCGCTCAACCAAGCCGCCAAGGAACTCGGCACCCGGTTCGACTTCCGCGGCACCGAGACCAAGATCGCCTGGAAAGGCGAAGAGGCGATCGAGCTGACCAGCTCCACCGAGGAGCGGGTGAAGGCCGCGGTCGACGTCTTCAAGGAGAAGCTGATCCGGCGCGACATCAGCCTCAAGGCCTTCGACGCCGGCGAACCGCAGGCCTCCGGCAAGACCTACAAGGTCACCGGAACCCTGAAAGAGGGCATCACCAGCGAACACGCTAAGAAGATCACCAAGCTGATCCGCGACGAGGGCCCCAAAAGCGTCAAGACCCAGATCCAGGGCGAAGAGGTCCGGGTGAGCAGCAAGAGCCGCGATGACCTGCAGTCCGTCCAGTCGCTGCTGAAGGGTGCCGACCTGGAGGTCGCGCTGCAGTTCGTCAACTACCGGTAGGCCCTCGCCCGATCAACCGGTCGGTGCCTAATCTGGTGACGTAGGTAACAGCCGAAGTGAGGGGCAGCGATGACCGTGACGCCACCAGACATCACCGACGTCGACGTCGTCATCATCGGCGCGGGCATCTCCGGGCTCGGCGCCGCGTACCGCATCACCGAGCGCAACCCGGGAACCAGCTACGTCATCCTCGAGCGCCGCGAGCAACTCGGCGGCACCTGGGACCTGTTTCGCTACCCCGGGGTCCGCTCGGACAGCAGCATCTTCACGCTCTGCTTCCCCTGGGAGCCCTGGACCAAGCAGGAGCGGGTGGCCGACGGCGGAGACATCCGCGACTACCTGACCACCACGGCGCACAAGTACGGCATCGACGAGCACATCCGGTTCGGCACCCACGTCCGCTCGGCGGACTGGGATTCCAGCAGCGACACCTGGACCGTCACCGCATCCCAGAACGGCACGGAAAAGACCTTCCGCGGCCGCTTCGTGTTCTTCGGGTCCGGCTACTACAACTACGACGAGGGCTACACCCCGGACTTCCCCGGCCTCGGCGAATTCAGCGGCACGGTCGTCCACCCCCAGCACTGGCCCGAGGATCTCGACTATCGGGGCAAGAAGATCGTGGTGATCGGCAGCGGCGCGACCGCGATGTCGCTGATCCCGTCACTGGCCGAGCAGGCCACCAAGGTCACCATGCTGCAGCGCTCGCCGACCTACCTGTTCTCCGCCGCCCGCAGCAGCGGCGCGACAAACCTCATCCGAAAGATTCTGCCGCGCAGGCTTTCTCACTCGTACGCACGGCAGAGCAACGCGTTGATGGAAGGCGTGATCTGGTTTCTGGCCCGCAAGACGCCGGGCTTCGTGAAGTGGTGGATCCGTCAGATCGCGGTGCACTATCTGCCCAAGGGTTACGACGTGGACACCCACTTCAGACCCCGCTACGACCCCTGGGACCAGCGGCTGTGCCTGATTCCCGACGCCGACCTCTACGTCGCGATCGGCGACGGGCGGGCCGAGGTGGTGACCGATCACATCGACCACTTCGATTCCACCGGAATCGCTTTGACGTCGGGCCGGCATCTGGACGCCGACGTGATCGTCACCGCGACCGGCCTGCAGCTGCAGGCGCTCGGCGGCGTCACGGTGTCGATAGACGGCGGCGAGGTCAAACCGCAGGACCGCTTCGTCTACAAGGCCCACATGCTGGAGGACGTGCCGAACCTGTTCTGGTGCGTCGGATACACCAACGCGTCATGGACGTTGCGCGCCGACATGACCGCCCGCGCCACGGCAAAGCTGTTGGGGCACATGGCCTCACACGGCTACACCCACGCCTATCCGCATCTGTCCGGCGAGCCGATGCCCGAGAAGCCGGCCTGGGACATTCAGGCCGGTTACGTGCTGCGGGCACCGCACGCGTTGCCCAAGTCAGGCATCAAGCGGCCGTGGAACGTGCGGCAGAACTACTTCGCCGATGCGATCGACTACCGCTTCGACCGGATCGCCGAAGCGATGGTGTTCGGCCGAGCCGAGGAGAAATCCGCACTGGCCGGATGACTGCACAGGGGTGAAGTGACATGTCCGGTGGGTCCGTGACAAGCTCCGTCCCGTGACGGGTCTGTCTGTTGCGGATATCGACCGCTGGAAGCCCGGCGACGTCCGCGAGGTCTTCCACGCGGCGCGCAGCCGCGCAGAGGCCAACCAGCTGGCCCGTGATGGCCTCGCCACCCTGCCCGCATTCCAGACGTGGGGCGGGGTCGCGGCGGAGGCGGCGAAGAACTCCGTCGAGCAGACCCGCAAGGACCTGGACAAAGACGGCCGGGAGGCGCTTGCGGTGGCGATGGCCGCCGACCGGGCCGCCGACGGCATCGAGGCGGTCAAGGCCAAGCTGCAAGCGCTGCGCGACGCACTCGGCGACGGGCTGACCATCGACCCGGTGGCCAACAAGATCGTGGCCACCCCGGCGTTCAAGGGCAGCGCACACATGCTCGCGGACAAACTCGCCACGTTCCAGCCGCAGCTCGACGCGATCGTCGGCCAGGCGACCGTGCTGGACGAGGATCTCGCGCAGGCGATCGACATGGCCGACGGCGATGTGCCCATCCCGCATGCGACTCCGACGATCGATCGCGTCGGCCCCGACGGGCTGACGCCCGATCAGATCGCGAAGGGCGCCGCGCAGGAGAAGAACCAGCGCGACGCGTTCAAACAGGTATACGGCCGAGATCCGGTGTCGGCCAACGACTGGCGGATGGCCGAGGGACTCGACCCGCACACCTACGATCCGCGCTATGGCGGGTACGAGTCCAATGTCGTCGTCGGTCGGTTCAACCCGATCCCGGGCGGGGGCGTGTACCGGCAGAACATGTACATCCCCAGCGCGGAGGTGCAGAACTTCGAGTTCAACGATCGCGTCAACCCCCACATGGTCGGCGACAACAGGGGTCCGTCCCCGTTCGCTCCGGCAGAATCATCGCGGGTCAGCATGTTTGTCGACATGGAGCACGGGATCATCGTCGCTCGCCAGAATCCGACGATGTCGACCGACGGGTTCGACAAGGGCACCGGCAAGCCAGTGGTGAGTGCACTACAAGCCGCCGACGGTTCCCTGATGATCAACTACACGGCCGCCGACCCGTTCGAGCCGGGAATCGCCAAGCCGTTCGTCAACGTCAACGGAACGATGAACATCGTCCCGCACGCCGACGGCACCGTCGCCATCGGCGGCGACATCACGCCCTATCCCAGCACGGAGGGATACCAGTTCAAGCCCGACGGCACAATCACACAACTGTTCAACCAACAGGTGACGACGAATCAGCTTGGACCACTGACACTTCCGCTGCCAGGCAACCACGTCGGAGCAGACTTGCCGGACCTGCCGCGGCCGTGGGCGCCGCAGATGCCCGACGGGTTGCCTCCCGATGCGCCGCGCCTGACACCCACTCAGCGGTTGCCCGGGACCACCCTGATGCCGGCGCCGCACGTGCCGCAGATCTATACCCTCCCGCCGCCGTTCGTACCCCCGCCTCCGGTCGCCGCTCCCCCGCTGCCCGTGCCCACCCCGCCGCCGCTACCCGCGCCACCCTCCTGACAGAAAGCGCTGCCGACCATCAAATCGATCAGGATGTCGCCGCAAAACTGGGCACTCGCAACGTTTTTCATTCCCATCGCATCGGCTATCGCCTACGGGGTATGGCTCGTCGTCAGTGGAGCGGACCTGGCGCACTCGATCCATGCCGAGAAGGCTGTTCGCGTCGGCACACTGGCGGTCTTGGCCGTCGTCTTCGCCGCGATACCGCGGGCGTGGGCGCGAGCGATTGCGGTCGCATCCGCGGCGGCGCTGATTCTCATGCTGGGCGTGCTCGCGCTTGACACGGTCAGGCTCCGATGACGGCGCCGAGCTACTCGGCCTGGTCACCCGCCGTCGCGATCGCCGGCGCGTTGGTGGCCCAGTCGGTGCCCGGCTGGGTGACCTTGATTGCCTGGGGGTTGGCGGTCGTGTGCGCGCTGCCGTTCGCACGATTTCGACTCGTCGTTCCGCTCGCGCTGCTGACCTGGGCTGCGGGCTGGCTGACGTCGTTCGCGGTGCGGATCGGCGAGTCGGGCGTGATCGGCCTGTTTTTGGTGAAGTGACAATACGCCGATAGCTGGTAAGAAGTGTTCATGGCACTGCGGGTCAACCTCGAACACCTTGCGACGTCGGCGGTCCAGGTCACCGGTCACGGTGAAGACCTGGCGACCTCGCACCTGTCCGCCGATGACCGGATCGCCGGTGCTCAGGGCGGCTGGACCGGCCGCTCGGCCGAGGCGCTGGCCCGTCGGACTCCGCAGTGGACGGGCAATTCGACGGCCCTGGTGACGCAGCTCGGTGACCACGCGCAGCACCTGTCGACCTGCGGGCAGGCTTTCGCGACGATGGAATCGCAGCACAGCCAGCAGGTGGATGCACAGGTTCGGCCCTAGGCAGAACTTCTCGCCAACCGCCGGTAAAGATCAGGCGGCGGCAATACGCTGGTCGTCATGGCAGCTACGCGCGAACCGAACGTCGTCGTTCTGGGTGGAGGCTCCTGGGGCACCACCGTCGCATCGATCTCCGCACGACGGGGCCCGACACTGCAATGGGTGCGTTCGGAAGAGACCGCCAAGGACATCAACGAGAATCACCGCAACACCAAATACCTCGGTGAAGATCACGAGTTGACCGAGAGTCTCCGCGCTACAACTGATTTCGCCGAGGCCGCCCAATGCGCCGACGTGGTCGTGATGGGAGTGCCGTCGCACGGGTTCCGCGACGTGCTCACCGAGTTGGCGGCCGAACTGCGACCCTGGGTGCCGGTCATCTCCTTGGTCAAAGGCCTCGAACAAGGCACCAACATGCGCATGTCGCAGATCGTCGACGAAGTACTGCCCGGGCACCCGGCCGGCATTCTCGCCGGGCCGAACATCGCCCGCGAGGTGGCCGAGGGTTACGCGGCGGCAGCCGTGCTGGCCATGCCCGACCAGCATCTCGCGGCGCAGCTCGGTCAGCTGTTCCGCACCAAGCGTTTTCGCGTCTACACGATCGACGATGTGCTCGGGGTGGAGATGGCCGGTGCGTTGAAGAACGTCTACGCGATCGCCGTCGGCATGGGCTATTCGCTGGGCATCGGCGAGAACACCCGGGCGATGGTGATCGCGCGGTCGGTGCGCGAGATGTCGAAGCTGGGCGAGGCGATGGGCGGACAACGCGACACCTTCGCGGGACTGGCCGGCATGGGCGACCTGATCGTCACCTGCACCAGCCAACGCAGCCGTAACCGGCACGTCGGCGAGCAGCTGGGCTCAGGCAAGACCATCGACGAGATCATCTCCTCGATGAACCAGGTCGCCGAGGGCGTCAAAGCCGCCAGCGTGATCATGGAATTCGCCGACAAGTACGGACTGAACATGCCGATCGCCCGCGAGGTCGACGGCGTGATCAACCACGGCGCGACCGTCGAGGACGCCTATCGCGGACTGGCAGCGGAGACGCCCGGCCACGAGGTGCACGGCTCCGGGTTCTAGTCACAGGTCGAACAGGCCGAGCGGCGGCCTACCCGCGAGCTTCTGCACAACCCACTGATTCATCGACACGTTCTGCTCGGCGGCTTCCACGGTGAGCCGCGAGTGCAGCATCGGCGATGTTCGCACCAGGAATCGTCCACTGAACGTCCGCTCGGTGAGTGGTGGCGGGACATCTCCCTCCCGATCGGCGAGGTATTCGTCGACGGCATGCTCGATGCCGGTCATCACTTCCGAGGCCGTCGCCGCCCGGTGGGACAGCCAGGGCAGTTCCAGGCAACGGCCGACGTATTCGCCGAATTCAGAACACCATTCGGCACGGTAGGTGTAGTGGTTCACCCGTTGGGTGATATCACCTGAGCTGCCGGTTCGTCAGTCACCCTGTGCAGAAGGTTCGCCGAGTCACACTGGCCTCGACTGCACCGAGACTCCGGGGTGATCCGTTTTTGCAAATCGACTCGCATGCGATATCACCAAGCCGACCGTGATATCGCGGGTGGATACGATTTCGAATCCACTGCTCGACTCGCTGACAGTGACCGCTGAGCCTGGTGTGACTGTGTCCGAGCGTCGACCGCGACCACTGCGCGGGTGAGCTAGCCGCGGGCCATGTCTTCCAGCCGACGGATGCGGTCGGCCATCGGCGGGTGGGTGGAGAACAGCGAGCCGATCTTCTCCCCGGCGCGGAACGGGCTGGCGATCATCAGATGTGCCTGGGCGGCCAGCTTCGGCTCCGGGGGCAGCGGAGCGGCCTGCACGCCGCCGGAGATCTTGCGCAGCGCCGACGCCAGCGCCAGCGGATCGCCGGTCAGCATCGCACCGGACTCGTCGGCCTGGTACTCCCGCGAGCGGGACACCGCCAACTTCACCACCGTCGCCGCGATCGGTCCCAGCATCGAAACCAGCAACAGCGCAAAGGGATTGCTGCCTTCGCGGTTGTTGCCGCCCATCATGCCGGCGAACATCGCCATGTTGGCCAGCGCGGTGATCACCGAAGCCAGCGCACCGGCCACACAGGAGATCAGGATGTCCCGGTTGTAGACGTGCGACAACTCGTGGCCCAGCACCGCGCGCAGTTCACGCTCATCGAGGATGCTCAGGATTCCCGTCGTGCAACACACCGCGGCGTTGCGCGGATTACGGCCGGTGGCAAACGCGTTGGGCGCGGCGGTGTCGCTGATGTAGAGCCGGGGCATCGGCTGGTGCGCCGCGGTGGCCAGCTCGCGCACGATCCGGTAGATCACCGGCTCCTGCACCTCCGACACCGGCTGCGCGTGCATTGCCCGCAGCGCCAGCTTGTCGCTGTTGAAGTAGGTGTAGACGTTCATGCCGATGGCGAACAGCACGGCGATGAACATCACGCCACGGCCGAACAGACTGCCCACGAACACGATCAGCGCCGACATGCCAACCAGCAACGCGAACGTCTTCGCCGTGTTGTGATGCGGATGCCAGGTCATCAAAAAATTCCTCCTATGACCGGCTGCGAACAGCCGGGGTCTCCCCCATCTAACGCCGAGGAGGCGCGGCAGAGTTCCGCACGATCAGCCGTGTCGGTGGATTGTGTAGTCGACCAGCGTGGCCAGCGCGGTACGCCCCGGGCTCTCGGGCAGCGCGGCCAACTCTTCGCGAGCCCGATCGGCATACTGGGCGACCATGTCCTTGGCCTTGGCCATGCCCGGCGAGGCCCGTAGCAGCCCGAGCGCCTCGGCCAGCGCCGCGTCGTCGTCGATCGGCCCGGCCAGCAACTCACGCAGCCGGTCGGAGTCGGGTCCGTCGTCCTGCAACGCGTAGAGCACCGGCAGGGTGTGCACGCCCTCGCGCAGGTCGGTGCCGGGCAGCTTGCCCGACTCGTCGGGATCGCTGTCGATGTCAATGATGTCGTCGGAGATCTGGAATGCGGTGCCGACCAGGTCGCCCAGCCGGCTGAGCCGCTCGGTCTGCTCCTCGTCGGCGCCGGAGAACATCGCGCCGAATCGGCCGGCCGCACCGATCAGGCAGGCCGTCTTCTCGTGCACGACCCGCAGGTAGTGCGCGATCGGGTCGGCTTTGTCCGCGGCCCCCTGGGTTTCGCGCATCTGCCCGGTCACCAGCTGGGCGAAGGTGTCGGCGATGATCCGCACCGCGTCCGGGCCCAGCCGCGACACCAACCGGGACGCCGTCGCGAACAGGTAGTCGCCGGCCAGGATCGCGACGTTGTTATTCCACCGCAGGTTGGCACTGGGTGCGCCGCGGCGGACTTGCGCCTCGTCCATCACGTCGTCGTGGTACAGCGTCGCGAGGTGCACCAGCTCGATGACCGCCCCGGCGATCGCCACGTCGTCACTGTCGGGCCGCGGGCCCAGTTGCGCCGACAGCACCGCGAACAGCGGCCGGAATCGTTTGCCACCGGCTTCGAACAGATGCAGCACCGCGTCCGTCATCAGGTCATCTGATCCGCGGAGCTCGGTTTCCATCAGTTGCTCGACGCGGGCTACCCCGTCCCGCACACCGGTGGCGAATGCAGCGTCACCGAAGGCACTGAGATCAATGCCCGCCACCACAGTCGCCGGAGTCCTCACCTGACCAACATACTGGTGAACATGGACTCCCATGCCGACGTGGTGGTCGTGGGCGCCGGCCCGGCCGGCTCAGCGGCCGCCGCCTGGGCGGCGCGCGACGGACGCGACGTGCTGGTGATCGACGCCGCCAACTTCCCGCGCGACAAAGCCTGCGGCGACGGGCTGACGCCGCGGGCGGTCGCCGAGCTGGAACGGCTCGGACTCGGCGAGTGGCTGGACGCCCGGATCCGGCATCGCGGCCTGCGGATGAGCGGGTTCGGCGGCGCGGTCGAGGTCGAATGGCCCGGCCCGTCGTTTCCGTCCACCGGCAGCGCGGTGGCCCGCGTCGAGCTGGACGACCGGATCCGCAAAGTCGCCGAGGAATCCGGCGCCCGCATGCGGCTCGGTGTCAAAGCCGTCGGCGCCAATCACGATTCCTCGGCACGGGTGACGTCGGTGACGCTGTCCGATGGCAGCCAGGTCGGCTGCCGCGAATTGATCGTCGCCGACGGGGCCCGGTCCACCCTGGGCCGGGTGTTGGGCCGGCGCTGGCACCAGGAGACCGTGTACGGGATCGCGGCCCGCGGCTACCTGGCCACGCCACGCAGTGACGACCCCTGGCTCACTTCACATTTGGAGCTACGCTCGCCCGACGGCGCGGTGCTGCCCGGTTACGGCTGGATCTTCCCGCTCGGCAACGGCGAGGTGAACATCGGCGTGGGCGCGCTGTCGACGATCAAACGACCGGCGGAACTCGCCCTGCGACCGTTGATGTCCTACTACACCGACCTGCGCCGCGAGGAGTGGGGCTTCGAAGGCCATCCTCGGGCCATGTCGTCGGCATTGCTGCCGATGGGCGGCGCGGTATCCGGTGTGGCGGGCCGCAACTGGATGCTGATCGGTGATGCCGCGGCCTGCGTCAACCCGCTCAACGGAGAAGGCATCGACTACGGCTTGGAGTCCGGCCGGTTGGCGGTCGAGATGCTCGGCTCCGGCGATCTCTCCAAGGCGTGGCCGCATGTGCTCCAATCCCATTACGGGCGTGGGTTTTCGGTGGCCCGCCGGCTCGGCCTGCTGCTGACGTTCCCGCGCTTCCTGCCGGCGACCGGCCCGATCGGGATGCGGTCGACGACGCTGATGGGCATCGCGGTGCGGGTGATGGGCAACCTGGTCACCGATGAGGACGCCGACTGGGTCGCCCGGGGGTGGCGCGGTAGCGGACGAGTGTCGCGGCTGCTGGATCGCCGCAAACCGTTCAGCTGATCGCGTTGCGCAGCAACGGCAGAACCTGGTGGCCGATCCTCGACACCTCCGACAAGTACGGGGTGTCAGAGAGTACGAAGTGCTTCACCCCGAGGTCGGAGTATTTCTGCAGCGCGGCCGCCACCTCGTCGGCTGAGCCGACCAGCCACGTGGTCCCGGCGCCCTCGCCGCCGTACTTGCTCGGCGTGGTGTAGAGGCAGGAGTCGAGCACTTCTCCCCGGCCGGCGAGATCGCTCAATCGTCGCTGCCCCTCTGCCGAGGCCGCGTTGTGCAGCGCCAGCACCGAAGGCTTGCCGGCCAGTTCGGCGACCTTCGCCTCGGCATCGCGCCACGCCTCTTCGGAGGTGTCGCGGACCAGTGTCGTGATGCGCAGCCCGTACTCCAGCGGATCGTGCTCGCGTCCGAGCTTCTCGGACAACGCTTCGAGCCGTTCGATGCGCTCGGCGATACCGTCGAGCGGCTCGCCCCAAAACAGTTGCACGTCAGCCTCTTCGGCGGCGACTTCCTCGGCGGCCGCCGATGCGCCGCCGAAGTACAGCGGGGGGTGCCGGCCGTCACCGAAGGGTCGCGGCTGCAGCGTCGAGTGTTCGACGGAGAAGTACTCGCCCTCGTAGGTGACGTCCTCTTCGGTCCAGAGTTTGCGGACCAGCTGTAGGAATTCCCGTGTCCGGTCGTAGCGGCTGGACTTGTCGAGGTCGACGTCACCGTAAGCCAGCACGTCGTCGGCGCCGGTGACCACGTTCACCAGCAGCCGGCCCTGGCTGAGCTGGTCCAATGTGGCGGCCGCGCTGGCGAAGTGCGCGGGATGCCAGTAGCCGGGACGGATGGCGACCAGCGGCGCGAACGTGGTGGTCCGGGCGGCGATCGCGGTGGCGATGGTGAACGAGTCAGCCCGCCCCCAACCGGCGCCGATCAGCGCGCCGCCCCAGCCGTTCTGCTCGGCGCGCTGCGCGAGTTCGGCCGAGTATTCCAGGCTGCCCCAGCCGTCGACAGTGTCATCGCCCCGATGACCGGACAGCACAGTATTCGGTATGTACCAGAGAAATTCGCGGCTCACCGGGCCCGATAGTTGCATACGCCAACGCCCCGGACCAGACCGAGAATCAACGCGAATGAAAGTCAGTGCAGGGCTTTGTACGCGGCGTGCAGGGCCACGATGCCGCCGGTCAGGTTGCGCCACCGCACCGCCGACCACCCGGCAGCGGAGATCTGGTGCGCCAGATCAGCCTGGTCGGGCCAGGCCCGGATCGACTCGGCCAGGTAGACGTAGGCCTCCGGGTTGCTCGACACCGTGCGGGCCACCCGCGGCAGCGCCTTCATCAGGTATTCCTTATACGTGGTGGCGAACAATCTGCTTGTGGGCGTGGAGAATTCGCAGACCACCAGGCGCCCACCGGGTCGCGTCACCCGGGCCATCTCGCTCAGCGCCCGTTCCCGCTCGGCGACGTTGCGCAACCCGAAGCTGATCGTCACCGCGTCGAACACGTTGTCCGCAAACGGCAATCGAGTCGCGTCGCCGGCCACCTTGGGCACCTTGCGGGCATGACCGGCGCCGAGCATCCCGACTGAGAAGTCCGCCGCCACACACCACGCTCCGGACGTCGCCAACTCGACCGTCGACACCGCGGTGCCGGCAGCCAGGTCCAGCACCGTCTCCCCCGCCCCGATGTCGAGCGCCTTGCGGGTCGCCCGACGCCAGTACCGGTCCTGGCCCAGCGACAGCACGGTGTTGGTGATGTCGTACCGCCGCGCGACGCCGTCGAACATCGACGCGACCTCACGGGGGTCTTTGTCCAGCGTGGCGCGGTTCACGCCTCGAACCTACCTGTCGCCGGGAATGGTCAGCCGACCTGTGCGTTGCACTGCGTCATGGCTGAAAAAGTTTGGTTCATCACCGGGACATCGCGCGGCTTCGGACGAGAGTGGGCCATCGCGGCCTTGGAGCGGGGCGACAAGGTCGCCGCCACCGCCCGCGACACCGCGACGCTGGACGATCTGGTGCAGAAGTTCGGCGACGCGATCCTGCCGCTCAAGCTCGACGTCACCGACCGCGCGGCCGACTTCGCCGCCGTCAAGCAGGCGCACGAGCACTTCGGACGCCTCGACGTCGTGGTCAACAACGCCGGCTACGGCCAGTTCGGCTTCGTCGAGGAGCTCTCCGAACAGGACGCCCGCGACCAGTTCGAGACGAACGTGTTCGGCGCGCTGTGGGTCACCCAGGCCGCACTGCCGTACCTGCGGGCGCAGCGCAGCGGCCACATCATCCAGGTCTCGTCGATCGGTGGCATCACGGCGTTTCCGAACGTCGGCATCTACCACGCCTCGAAGTGGGCGCTGGAAGGCTTCTCGCAGTCGCTGGCGCAGGAGGTCGAATCGTTCGGAGTGCACGTCACACTGATCGAGCCGGCCGGGTTCTCCACCGACTGGTCCGGGTCGTCGTCGCGGCGGGCCGAGGAGTTGTCGGACTACGCCGAGGTGCACAAAGCGACCGAGGAGATCCGCAGCACGCGGTGGGCCGCACCGGGCGACCCGAAGGCCTCCGCGGCGGCCGTGCTCAAGGTCGTCGACGCCGACCAGCCGCCGTTGCGGGTGTTCTTCGGCGAGGCGCCGTTGGGGTTGGCCAAGGCCGACTACGAGCAGCGGCTGAAGACCTGGGAGGAATGGCAGCCGGTCGCCGAGTTGGCGCAGGGCTGAACTACTGCCCCAGCGCCTGCTGCCGGCGTGCCATCCGGGCGCGGGCAATAGGTGACAGCACCGCCTCGTAGTGGCCGAGCAGCTCGTCGCAGATGGCGGGCCAGCTGCGCTCGAGGATGCTCTTGCGCGCGGCCACCGCGTAGCGCTGCCGGTCTTCCAGCAGGTGCGCGACGGCGTTGGGTAGTTGCGCCTCGAATTCCTGGACTCCCAACAGCAATCCGGTGCGCCACGGCGTCACCAGGTCGCGCGGTCCGCCCGCGTCGGGCGCGATCACCGGCAGTCCGGACGCCAGCGCCTCCTGCACCACCTGGCAGAACGTCTCGTGCTCGCCGGCGTGGACGAAGACGTCCATGCTGGCGTACGCGGTGGCCAACTCCTCGCCGTACAGTGCGCCGGTGAATACGGCTGTGGGCATTGCTGATTGGAGTTTGGCGCGGTCCACACCGTCACCGACGATGACGACCTGCACGTCGCCGGCGGCGGCCAGCGAGGTGAGCCGCTCGACGTGCTTCTCCGGTGCCAACCGGCCGACGAAGCCCACCACCGGTTTGCCGTCCGGTGACCACTGCCGGCGCAGCGTTTCGTCGCGCGCCGAGGGCGCGTAGCCGATCATGTCGACGCCGCGGGCCCACTTGTGCACTCGCGGAATGCCGTGCTCGACAAGGGATTCCATGGTCGCGGTGGACGGGGCCAGCGTCCGGTCGGCGAGTTTGTGCAGGTGCCGGAACCAGGCCCAGGCGGCCTTTTCGGTGATGCCGATACCGTAGCTGGCGGCGAATCCCGGCACATCGGTCTGGTACACCGCCACCGCGGGCACCCCCAGCCGGCGGGCGGCCTTGACGCCACCCCAGCCCAGCAGTGCCGGCGAGGCCAGGTGCACGACGTCGGGCTCGAATCCGCGCAGTACCCGCAGAATTCGCGGCATCGGCAGACCCAGTGGCAGCGTGGTCACCTTGGGGAACATCCACGACGGGACGCGGTGGACCCGGATACCGTCGTAGAGACGGTCGGCCGGTTCCTCGCCGTGTGGGGTGTCGGGCGCGATGACCAGGGCCTCGTGGCCGGTGCGCCGCAGATGCTCGAGCGTTCGGATGACGGAGTTGCTCACGCCGTTGACGTGCGGGAGAAAAGATTCCGCGACAATCGCTACTCGCACGCTGACTACGGTCGCAGCGTCGCCTGTCGTTATGGTTACCGACGGGCGTACACGACACGAACTCTCACCCAAAGGGGAATCAGACAATGCGGTCCTACCTGGGCGTTGTGGCCACGATGCTGGGTTTGGTGATGTTCACCACCGGCACCGCGCACGCCGATGTGCCACGAACGTTCGACGCCAACGGGGTGCTGGTCGGGTCGTGGATCGCCCCGGTGCAGTTGGAGATCTTCTGCGAGCCGCAATGCCCGTACTGCGCGGAGTTGCAGAACACCGACGGTGACAAGTTGGCCGCCGCGTTGACCAGCGGCCGGCTGGCGATCACGTATCGGTGGCTGACGTTCCTGAACGGCAGGCACCACAACGACGTGTCCACCGGACTGGTCAACGACCTGTTCCTGGCCGCCGACCCGGCGACACCGCCCGCGGCGTATCAAGCCTTCGTGCAAGCCCTTTACCGTCATCAAAGCGCCGGCGGCCCGTCGCGCGACACCGTCGCGGCGCTGGCCCGCGAGAGCGGACTACCGGATGTGGTGGCCGATCGCATCGCGGCCGGCGACGACGCGGTCGACACCGTGGCGGTCAACGGCGCAAACATGGCTCGCCTCAAGGAGGAGAGCCCGGAGAACCCGGGTACGCCGACGATCTACAACCTGAACACCAGAAGCGTTGTCGACATTCAAGATCCGGGCTGGCTGGACGCGCTGACCAACTGACGGTCCAGCCGCTTGTCCATCCACGCGAGACCGGTCAGCGCCGCGGCGCCGATCAGCAACCCGAACACCGCGATCGAACCCGCCGGGATGATCGCCAGCTTGGCGTTACGGTGTTGCACGCGAACCAGATTCGGGTTGCGTTTGTCGTACTCGACGTAAATCCGCATGCCCGTTGCCAATTGGGACGGGTACAGCACACCGAGTTCCGGTCGGTAGGTGACCCGGTCCGGGGTGACGAACTCGATGGTCGAACGCCGCGGGCCGGCGTCGAGCACCTCGGCCTCGGCCACGCCCATGTTGTGGGTGATCGCGATGTCATTGCGCACCGCGCCGGCCACCAGCAACAGCGACTGCAACGTGACCAGGCTGACCAGGATGAGCACGCCGATGCGGGCCAGGCGCACCGCACGATGCCCACGGGTATTGGGGAATTCGCCGCGGCGGCCGTGAATCAGTATGCGAGTCCACGTTTCCAGCGCTGCGACGGCACCGGCCACTCGCGTCACAGAGCAGCCTTGATGGCCGCGTGCAGCCCTCGCAACGACGACCGGTCGGCCTTGACTTCCAGCACCCGCATCCCGGCGGCCGGCTCGTCGAGCACCGCTGCCAGGTCGCCGAGCTCGATCTGCCTGCTGTCGATGTGATACGCCCGGCACAACGCGCCGACGTCGACGTCGTGCGGGGTGCCGAACACCCGCGCGGATACGTCGGAGAACCGCGGGTCGCCCTGCTCGAGCAGTTCGAAGATGCCGCCGCCGTTGTCGTTGGACACCACGATGGTCAGGTCCGCGGGCACCGGTTCGGTCGGCCCGATCAGCAGCCCGGAGCTGTCGTGGACGAAGGTCAGGTCGCCGATCAGCGCGACGGTTCGGGGAGTGACGCCGCCGTCGCGGCTGCCCGTCCTCTCGTGCGCGAGGGCCGCTCCGATCGTGGTGGACACCGTGCCGTCGATGCCGGCGACGCCGCGGTTGGAGCGCACCGCGATGCCGTGCGGGTTGAGCCCGACCAGTGCGACGTCGCGGACCGGGTTGGACGCGCCGAGCACCAGCTGGTCGCCGGGCCGCAGTGCGTCGGCCACCGCGGCGGCGACATGCAGGCCGGTGGTCAACGGGTGCGCCGCGAGCTGCTCGCGCACCGCCGCCATGGCGTGATCGTGGAGTTCGGCGCAGCGACTCAGCCAGGCGGGATCCGGCGTCCCGCTGGTGACGGCGCGGGTGCCGGTGGCCTGCGAGTTGCCCGAGACGTCCGGCCAGCGCGGCCCGGTGGTCAGCGCGTAGACCGGCAGCGACGGGTCGGCCAGCAGCGTCGACACCGGCCGGTGCAGGGTCGGCCGGCCCAGCATGATCACCTGCTGCGGGCGCAGATGCGGCAGCGCCAGGGGGTGCAGCGGGTTGGCCGCGGGCGGCGCGGTCGGCTCGGCGACGGTCGGCAGCGCGGCCAGTTCCGGCCGCACACCGGCACCGTGGCCCGCGATGACGACCGTGTTCAGGGTCAGGTCGATGTCCAGCGGCTGGTCGAAGGTGACCGTCGGGGTGTAGGTCCACGGCCGGCCGTCGGGTCGTCCCGGTGGGACGGCGCCCGGCTCGGTATCGGGCACCAGCGGCTCGCGCAGCGGGATGTCGAAATGCACCGGGCCGGCGTTGGCGCTGCGGGCCCCGGTCGCGGACACCAGCACCCGGCAGACGGCGGATCGCCAGGTCGCGTTGAGCGCCTCCATCCGCGCCGGGACATCTTCGGCGAGGCCGAGGCTGATGGTGGAGCGGACCTGGTTGCCGAAGTACCCCAGCTGTTCCATGGTCTGGTTGGCCCCGGTACCGAGCATTTCGTAGGGCCGGTTGGCCGACAACACGATCAGCGGCACCCGCGCGTAGTTGGCCTCGACCACGGCCGGGCCGAGGTTGGCCACGGCGGTGCCGGACGTCATCGCCACGCAGACCGGCCGGCCGGCGGCGATCGCGAGGCCGATGGCCAGGAATCCGGCGGTCCGCTCGTCGATGCGGACGTGTAGGCGGACCCGGCCCTCGCGGTCGGCGTCCTGCAGCGCGAAGGCCAGCGGGGCGTTGCGCGAGCCCGGGCACAACACGACGTCGCGGACACCGCCGCGGATCAGTTCGTCGACGACGACGCGGGCCTGAGCCGTCGAGGGATTCACCAGTTCAGCCTACGTTGGGCGACGATGCGGACCCGAAGGGTCGGCTGAGGAGCCCAACCATCGGGCCACGTTGGGTCGGCTGAGGAGCGCGTTGCCGACTGTGGCTTGTGATCGCGGATCCAGAGGAATAGCGCACAGAAGCTGCACACCCGACCCGGGGCCTCAGTACCCCATGCTGCTGAAGAATTTGAGAATCGCGGCGTTGACCACCTCGGGCCGTTCCAGGAATCCGAGGTGCCCGGTGTCGGCGATCAGCTGGTACTTGGCGCCAGGGATGGCGTCGGCGACTTCCTTGCCCAGCTGCGGCGGCGTCACCACGTCGTCGGCGAAACCGAGAACCAGCGTCGGCGTGTGGATGCCGCCGTACGAGGGCAGGTGGTTGCCCTGCGGCGAGATCGCGCCCTGACGGATCAGCCCGGGTGTGATCTTGACCGGCCAGATGGTGAACATGCTGATCCACTCGGCGACCGCCTCGTCGTTGCTGAGCGTCTTGGGTGAGAAGCTCTCCAGCAGCCGGATCTTGGCGTCGTAGGCGGTCGGGATCTGCACCCCGGATGCGGCCAGCTCGTCTTCGGCGGAGCGGAAGAACTCGCGCGCCTTGTCCAGCCGTCCGCGGGTGGCCATCAGAACCGTCTGGGTCACCAGATCCGGCCGGGCCAGCATCAGCTCTTGGGCGATGAACGAACCCATCGACACGGCCACGATGCGCACCGGCCCGATGCCGAGCTGCTCGATCAGCGCGGCGGTGTCGGCGACCATGCTCTCGGTGGTGAAGCCGTCGGCACTCGCCGTCGCCCCCGACCCTCGGTTGTCGAAGGTGATGACGCGGTAGCCGGCGTTCAAGAAGGCCGGAACCTGATTCAGGTGCCAGGTGCGTCCCAGTCCGCCGCGGCCGGCGATGAAGAGGACTGGCTCCCCCGTCCCGTTGTCGTCATAAGCCAGGTTGATCACGACGACGAACCTACGCGACACCACCACGTTGGCAGCATTTGGCAGTCCGCGGCGTCGTGCTGGCAGCGGGTTCGGGCTTTGACTGGGCGCATGACCCAACTGACGCTCACGCAGGCAACCATCGAATACCAGGAGTTCGGCCCGCAGGATTCGGCGTATCCACCCGTCGTCTTCGTGCACGGCGTTCTCGTCAACGGCGAGATGTGGCGCGATGTCGCCGAAAAGCTCGGCCGACTCGGCTACCGGTGCATCGTGCCGACCTTGCCGCTGGGCTCGCACACCATCCCGGTGACCGACGCCGGGGTGCTGTCGCTGGACGGTGTCGCGGGAATAGTCAACGACACGATCGCGGCCCTGGGCCTGTCCGAGGTGACGCTGGTCGGCTGCGACACCGGCGGCGGGATCTGCCAGCTCGCGGTCGACGCCCGGCCGGAGCAGATCGGCCGGCTGGTGCTGACCAACTGCGATGCCTTCGACCAGTGCCCGCCGTTCCCGTTCAACACCGTGTTCGGTTTGCTGCGCGGGCCGATCTCGATCAAGACCATGTTCTCGCTGATGCGCCCGGCAGCGGTGCGCAATTCTTCGCTCGGCTTCGGCCTGCTGGTCACCCGGCCCGACGCGCGGGTGACCGCCGACTGGCTGGCGCCGTGCCTGAACGACGTCCGCATCCGTCGTGATCTGGCCGCCCTGCTGCGTCAGATCGCGGTCACCGACCTGACCGACGTCGCGAACCGGCTGACCCGGTTCGACAAACCGGTCACGCTGGTCTGGGGTCAGGGCGACGTGGTGTTCAAACCGAGCCTGGGCCGACGACTGGCGGCGGTGTTCAGCAACGCCAAGCTGATCGAGGTGCCGCGGGCGCGAACCTTCGTCTCGATGGACGAGCCCGACGCGGTGGTCGACGCGATCGCCGGCTAGCGGCGGGCCTTGTCGCGGGCCGCCGACAGCGCACGGTCCCACAGCAGCTGCGTGCCGGCCTTCAGCGTCGCCGCGACGGGGGTCTCGCGGGCGAGCCTCGCGGTGGCCAGCGCCTTGGTCTTCGCCGACGCCTTGGACATGTGGCCGGAGTCGAACGGCGGCTGGGGGTCGTATTCGATTCCCAGCTGGATGGCTTTTGCGCGGTCTTCCCCGGCGATCTGGCCGGCCAGCCACAGGCCGAGGTCGATGCCGGCGGAGACGCCGGCGCAGGTGACAATGTTGCCTTCGTGCACCACCCGCTCGTCGCCAACGGCGTTGACGCCCAACGACTTCAGCAAGGGCAGCACACACCAGTGTGAGGTGGCGCGTTTACCGTCGAGCAGGCCGGCAGTCGCCAGGATCAGCGATCCCGAGCAGACCGACGTCGTCCAGGTAGCGGTCTGGTGCGCCTGACGCAGCCAATTGAGCAGCTTCTCGTCGCGGGAGTGCTCGACCGTGGTCATCCCGCCCGGCACCAGAATGAGGTCCGGAGAGGGTGTTTCGTCGAACGAGTGGGTGGCTCCGATGACGAGGACGCCCGACTCGGCAGTGATCGGGCCGGGCTCGTGCCAGACGAACCGGATCTCTGCGCCGGGTAGCCGTTGCAGCACCTCGTAGGGTCCGACGAAGTCCAGTGCGGTGTAGCCGGGGTAGACGACGATGGCGATCTGGGTCATGCGAACGCCTTTCGGTATTGGTCGGGCGAAACGCCGACACGTCGGATGAAGTTGCGGCGCATGGTTTCCGCGGTGCCGAAGCCGCACCGGTTGGCGATGGTCGTCACGGTGTCGTCGGTCTGTTCGAGCTGGCGACGGGCGGCCTCGGTGCGAACCCGTTCGACGTAGGCCCCGGGCGCCTCGCCGACTTCGTCGGTGAACACCCGGGTGAAGTGCCGGGGACTCATCGCCGCCAGGCGCGCCAGGTCGGCGATGCTGTGCGCCCCACCGGGTTCGGACTCCACGGCGGTCTGGACGGCGCGGATCGGCTCGCGTTTGGCGCGGGCCACCCAGACCGGCGCAGCGAACTGGGTCTGTCCGCCGGGCCGGCGCAGATGCAACACCAGCCAGCGCGCCACCGTCTGCGCGACCTCGGTGCCGTGGTCCTCTTCGACCAGAGCGAGCGTCAGGTCGATGCCGGCGCTGACCCCGGCGGCGGTCCACACCGTCGGCGAACTGCGGATGAAGATCGGGTCGGGATCGACCACGACGGCCGGGAATTCGCGAGCCAACTGATCTGCGTAGGCCCAGTGCGTGGTCGCCCGGCAGCCGTCGAGCAGGCCCGCCTGCGCGGCGAGGAAGGCGCCGGTGCACACGCTGACGACGCGACGGGCGTGCGGTGCCGCGGCGACGATCCAGTCGACCAGCCTCGGGTCGCGCCGGTCGCCGCGGGCGCCGCCGCCACCCGGAAGCAGCACGGTGTCGACGTCGTCGGTCGGATCGGGCAGCGGCGCGGCACCCAGGGCCAGCCCGGTGTCGGTGGATACCGGCTGCGCGTCGAGCGAGACCACTTCCGGCGCGTAACCATCCCGGCCCTGGGCGGCCAGCACTTTCGAGGCGGCCGCGAACACCTCGAACGGGCCGACCAGGTCGAGGGCCTGCACCCCCGGGAAGCCGACGATCAACACCTTTTGTGCCATGGCTGTCAGTGTTGGCGATCAGACCCCATGTCGTCTACGCCATGCACCCCACAGATCAGGACAACAGCGGGAAACAGGCCCTGACCCGGTCGATCCACCACTGTCGGCGGTCCGGAGCCGCGGCCAGGGCATTCAGCCGGGCCGGGTCGGGCGCGACCGGCCCGACCGGCAGATAACCATCGACCGGCTCGACAGCGTCGGCGATGTCCTCGACGAACAGCCGCCCGGTGCCCAGCCCGCAGGCATGCTGCACCGTCGGCAGCGCCGCGGCCGCGGACAGCCCGATCGCGATGCCGACCGCGGAGTCCAGCGCGCTGGAAATCACGACCGGGATGTCGATCTGCTCGGCGATTGCCAGTAGCGCTGAAATACCGCCCAGCGGAGCGACTTTGAGCACCGCGATGTCCGCGGCCCCGGCGCGGACCACGGCCAGCGGGTCGCCGGCCTTGCGGATGCTCTCGTCCGCGGCCACCGGCACGTCGACCCGGCGACGCACCTGCGCGAGTTCGTCGACGGTGGCGCACGGCTGCTCGAGGTATTCCAGCGGGCCGAGCGCCGCCGCGGCCTCCACCGCCTGCGCGACGGTCCAGGCGCCGTTGGCATCGACCCGCACGATGGGCACCAGCGCGCGGACCGCGTCGACCCGGGCGACGTCGTCATCGAGAGTCTGACCGGGCTCGGCGACCTTCACCTTGGCGGTCCGGGCGCCGGGGAACCGGGCCAGGATCTCCCCGACCTGGGCCGCCGGGACGGCCGGCACGGTGGCGTTGACGTCGATGCGGGTTCGTCGCGGCGCCGGTGGCGGACGGTAGGCCGAGTCGATCGCGGCGGCCAGCCAGTGCGCGGCTTCGGCGTCGCCGTACTCCAGAAACGCGCCGAATTCACCCCAGCCGGCCGGGCCGTCGATCAGTGCCACCTCGCGGGTCGTGATGCCACGAAAGCGCACCCGCATCGGCAGCGACACCACGTGCACGCGGTCGAGCACATCGTCCAGCGTCGGCGTCACGACGCGTGGACCTGGCGGCCGGCCAGGAACGTCGCCAGCACCTCCAGATCGGCGATGTCCTCCGGCGGTACCGTGCGTGGATCAGCGGACAGCACAACCAGATCCGCGTACTTACCGACTTCCAGCGAGCCGATGATGTCGTCGGCGAACACCTGCCAGGCCGCGTCGATGGTCTGCGCGCGGATCGCCTGGTCGACGGTCAGCCGTTCCTCGGGGCCCAGCACCCGCCCGCTCGGGGCCTTACGCGTGACGGCCACGCTGATGTTGCGCAGCGGCTCCTCGGGCGTCACCGGCGGGTCGTTGTGCAGCGAAATCCGCATCCCGGTGGCGACCGCGGAACCCGCTGGCATCCAACGGTTTCCATGCTCGGGACCGAAAAGACCGTCGACGATCACGTCGCCCCAGTAGTGGATCTGGTCGACGAAGATGCTGCACGTGACACCCAGGTCGGCGGCCCGCTGCAACTGCTCCGGGCGGATCGCGCCGACGTGTTCGAGCCGCAACCGGTGATCGTCACGCGGGTTGCGTTGCAGCGCTTGCTCGTACACGTCGAGAATGGTGTCCACCCCGGCGTCGCCCTGCACGTGGCACGCCATCGGCCAGCCCAGCGGGTAGTAGGCGCCGACGATCTCGGTGAGCTGCTCGGCGGTGTAGTTGGCGCAACCGCACGAGCCCGGCGTCACGCCGATCGCGCGGGTGGCCGCGGTGTCGAGGTAGGGAAACGACAGCGCGATGTTGCCGATCCACGGCGAGCCGTCCACCCAGATCTTGATGCCGACCTGGCGGACCATGTCGTCGCCGTCGCCGGGGGTCGCGGTGCTCGACATCTGCGGGTTGGACATCTCGTAGGTCCGCAGCCGCACCGTGAGCGCGCCGCGCAGGCCGTCGAGAAGCGGCTGCAGGGCCGGGTCGAAGGCCATCTCGGAACAGGTGGTCAGCCCGGCCCGGTTGAGCCGGGTGCACTCCGCCAGCAGCATGGCCGGGTAGTCGCTCGGCGAGATGGCGCCGCTGAGCAGTGGGAAAACCGCGCCGGTTTCCTCGGCGCTGCCGTCGAGGTCGCCGTTGGCGTCCCGCCCGTACTTGGCGCCCTTGGGATCGGGGGTGTCGCGACTCAGCCCGGCCCGCTGCGCGGCGGGCGAGTTGAAGTACGCCTTGTGACCGGAGTTATGGATGATGACCAGCGGATTGTCCGGTGCGACCTGGTCCAGCCAGCTCAGCGTCAGCTCCGGCAGGCCGTCCTGCAGCAGCGGATCCCAGCCGTTGAGGTAGGCGCCGTCCGGGCCGCGGTGGGCCACCTCGCTACGCACCGCGGCGACCACCTGGTCGGCGTCGCGCATGGTGACCGGCCTGATGTCGACCAGCCGATCGGACAACGCAATGGCCTCCATCAACGGATGGCCGTGCGCCTCGACAAAACCCGGCATCACGCAGCCGGCGCCGATATCGATGGTCCGGGTCGACGGGCCGACCAACGCCGCCACCTCCGACCGGCTGCCTACCGCGACGATCCGGCCGTCGGTCACCGCCAGTGCCTCCGCGGTGGGCCGGGCGTCATCGACGGTCAGGACGGTTCCGTACATGACGACATCTGCGGCGGCCATGCGCAGAAATACTAGTGACTTCAGGGGGTAGCTGACACGAATTGGAACACGTTCTAGTCTGACCCCATGACGGACGATCTGTTGCGCAATCCGACCCACAACGGCCACCTGCTCGTCGGCGCCCTGAAGCGCCACAAGAACCGGCCGGTGCTCTTCCTCGGCGACACCACGCTCACCGGCGGTCAGCTGGCCGAGCGGATCAGCCAGTACATCCAGGCGTTCGACGCGCTGGGCGCCGGCACCGGCGTCACCGTCGGCCTACTCTCACTCAACCGGCCAGAGGTGCTGATGATCCTTGGCGCCAGCCAGACTCAGGGCTACCGCCGCACCGCACTGCATCCGCTGGGCTCGCTGGACGACCACGCCTACGTGCTCTCCGACGCCGGCGCGACCGCGCTGATCATCGACCCCAACCCGATGTTCGTCGAGCGGGCCCTCGGACTGTTGGACAAGGTCGACTCGCTGAAGCAGATCCTGACCATCGGCCCGGTGCCGGACGAGCTGAAAAACGTTGCGGTGGACCTCAATGCGGAGGCCGCGAAGTACTCGTCGCAGCCGATCACCGTTGCCGACCTGCCGCCGAATCACGTTGGCGGCCTGACGTATACGGGCGGCACGACCGGCAAGCCGAAGGGCGTGATCGGCACCACCGGCAACATCGCAACGATGACGCAGATTCAGCTCGCCGAGTGGGAGTGGCCCGAGCATCCGCGCTTCCTGATGTGCACGCCGCTGTCGCATGCCGGTGCCGCATTCTTCACGCCCACCGTGGTCAAGGGCGGCGAGATGGTGGTGCTGAGCAAGTTCGACCCGGCCGAAGTGCTGAAAGTCATTGAAGAGCAGAAGATCACGGCGACCATGCTGGTGCCGTCGATGCTCTACGCGCTGATGGACCACCCGGACTCCAAGACCCGCGACCTGTCGTCGTTGGAGACGGTGTACTACGGCGCCTCGGCGATCAACCCGGTCCGGTTGGCCGAGGCGATCAAGCGGTTCGGCCCGATCTTCGCGCAGTACTACGGCCAGTCCGAGGCGCCGATGGTGATCACCTATCTGGCCAAGGCCGACCACGACGAGAAGCGCTTGACGTCGTGCGGGCGGCCCACGCTGTTCTCCCGGGTGGCACTGCTCGGCGACGACGGCAAGCCCGTCGCACGGGGTGAGCCCGGCGAAATCTGCGTCGCCGGGCCACTGTTGGCCGGCGGCTACTGGCATCTGCCGGAGGCGACCGCCGACACGTTCAAGGACGGTTGGCTGCACACCGGCGACATGGCCCGCGAGGACGAGGACGGCTTCTACTTCATCGTCGACCGGGTCAAGGACATGATCGTCACCGGCGGCTTCAACGTCTTCCCCCGCGAGGTCGAGGACGTGATCGCCGAGCACCCGTCGGTGGCCCAGGTCTGCGTGGTCGGCGCGCCGGACGACAAATGGGGCGAGGCCGTCACCGCGGTCGTGGTGCTGCGCGAGGACGCGGCCCGCGACGACGCCGCGATCGAGGCGATGACCGCCGACGTCCAGGCCGCGGTCAAGGACCGCAAGGGTTCGGTGCAGTCACCCAAGCGCGTGGTGATCGTCGACGCGCTGCCGCTGACCGGGCTGGGCAAGCCGGACAAGAAGGCCGTGCGGGCGCAGTTCTGGGAGGGCGCCGGCCGAGCGGTCGGCTGATTCCCCGGCCGAGCGCTCCGCCAGCCGCACACTCGACGCCGAACGCTCCGCCAGTGGAGCGCTCGAGCTGCTGGGTCCGGACTAGATCCCGACGCCGCCGACTTTCTCGATGCGGATATGGGTGACGTACCCGGGCGGAGTGTCCTTGGGCGGGAAGACATTCGGGTCGAGCAGCGCCTCGGACAGCTCGGTGAGCAGTTCCGGAGCGCCACCGTCGACGACGTGCGCGGTGCCCTGGATCGTCAGGTAGGGCCGCAGCGTCCTGCCGATGTCGCCGGGTTCGACGATCGTCACCGCGACGCGGGGGTCGCGACGGACGTTGCGCATCTTCTGATGCACGGAACGGTGAGCGGTCACCAGCTCGTCGCCGTCGGGCGTCGACCGAAACGCCACCCACACCAGGCTGACCTGCGGGCTGCCGTCGGGATTGATCGTCACCAGAGTGGCGTCCTTGCCGGCGCCGATGAAGTCGCGGGCCGCGTGATCGAGTTCCATGCCTGCTCCAAGCGCATTCAGCCGCTCGCTATTCCGGCCACCAGCAGGTCCAGCAGACGACCGGTCTGCTCGGGTGAGCCGCTGGCCAGGAAGATGCCGATCAGGCTCGACACCACGTCGTCGGCCGGCACGTCGGCCCGCAGGCTGCCGTCGTCGACGCCGGCCCGCAGCAACAGCTCGACGGCGCCGACGATGCTGTCCCGGGTTTCGTTGCGCGCCACGGCCCCGGAGTCGAACATCGCGTGCAGCGATTCGGCCATGCCGCGCTTGGCTGCGACGAAGCTGGCATAGCGGTCCATCCATCGGCGCAGCGCGGTCGCCGGCCGATACCGTTCGAGCAGGCGCCCGGCGGCCTCAGCGACCTCGGCCAGCTCGGTCCGGTAGGTCGCTTCGACCAGCGCGTCCCGGGTGGGGAAATGGCGGTACAGCGTGCCGATGCCGACACCGGCGTCTCGGGCGATCGACTCCAGCGACACCGGCCGGCCGTCGGCAGCGGTGAAAGCCGCGGTCGCGGCCTCGAGCAGCTTCTCCCGGTTGCGTCGAGCATCGGAGCGCACAGGTCCAGCCAAAGCGGAGGTACCTCCGTTTCTGCTACTGTCGACTAAACGGAGGAACCTCCGTATCTCTGCCAAGTGTCTCACGACAGGAGCACCATGACCGACAAACTCGGCGGCACGGCCACCATCGGCACCCATTCGGTGGCGCGGGTCGGCTACGGCGCCATGCAACTCTTCGAGCCGGCGCTCGACGACGCGGTCGCCGTGCTGCGTCGCGCAGTTGAGTTGGGCGTCAACCACATCGACACCGCATCGTTCTACGGCCCCGGCGAGGTCAATCGCCGGATCCGCGCGGCACTGCAGCCCTACCCCGACGACCTCGTGATCGTCAGCAAGGTCGGCGCCCGCTACATCGGCGGCGACGGGCCGGTGCCCCTCGGTCCGGCGCAGCGACCCGCCGACCTGCGCGCCGCGGTCGAAGACGACCTGAGTCAACTGGGCCTGGACCAGATCCCGATCGTCAACCTGCGGCGTCTCGACCTGGGCCCCGGGATGAAGGCCGAGGGAGACCAGATCGTCGACCTCGACGACCAATTGGCCGAGATGACCGCCCTGCGCGACGAGGGCAAGATCGGCGCGATCGGGGTCAGCAGCGTGCCACTGGAAGTCCTGCAACGCGCCCTGCCCGTCGGCATCGCCTGCGTGCAGAACTCCTACAGCCTGATGGACCGCTCGCAGGAGGACATGCTCGACGTCTGCACCGCCGAGAACATCGCCTGGGTACCGTATTTCCCGCTCGGCTCGGCGTTCCCCGGCTTCCCGAAGGCGTCGGAGCATCCGGTGGTCATCGAGATCGCCGACGAGCTCGGCGTGACGCCGTCGCAGGTCGGCCTGGCGTGGCTGTTGGCGCATGCGCCGACCACGTTGCTGATTCCGGGCACGCGGTCGATCACCCACCTCGAGGAGAACCTCCGCGTCGGCGACGTGACGTTGAGTGCCGACGCGCTGGCCCGCCTGGACGCCATCACCGCGCCCGGAACCAGCGCGCTGCCGGACGGCATCGAAGGGTTCGCCGACCACGGCTGACGAGTACCGTCGCCGTATGAGCAAATCGGTCCGCCCGCCGTGGTGGCTCAAACCGGCGAACAAGGTATTCATCCGAATGTCGCGGCTGGGGTTGAATTTCGGCGGCGAGAGCCCGGTGGTGTTGACGGTCCCCGGTCGCAAATCCGGGCGTGAGCGATCGACGCCGGTCACACCGATGACCGTCGACGGCCGGGAGTACGTGGTCGCCGGCTTCCCCGGTGCCGACTGGGTGGCCAACGTCCGGGCCGCCGGTGAGGTGACCGTCGCGCGTGGACGCGACGTGCGGCGGGTCAGAATGGTCGAGTTGTCCGCCGACGAAGCCCGCCCGCTGCTGCGGGTGTTCCCCGAAGAGGTGCCCACCGGTGTCGGTTTCATGAAGCGGGCCGGCCTGGTCACCGAAGGCCGGCCGGAGGAGTTCGAGGCGCTGGCCGGCCGCTGTGCGGTCTTTCGACTGGATGGAACTCGATAACCTTGTCTGACAATCTTTTTCACACCGATCAATGGAAGCCGGTCGACGGGTTCGCCGAGTTGACCGACATCACCTATCACCGTCACGTCGCCGACGCGACCGTGCGGGTGGCGTTCGACCGCCCCGAGGTGCGCAACGCGTTCCGGCCGCACACCGTCGACGAGTTGTACCGCGTGCTGGATCACGCCCGGATGTCGCCGGACGTCGGCGTGGTGCTGCTGACCGGTAACGGCCCCTCGCCCAAGGACGGCGGCTGGGCGTTCTGCTCGGGCGGCGATCAGCGCATCCGCGGCCGCAGCGGCTACCAGTACGCCGAGGGAGAGACGGCCGACACGGTCGACGCCGCGCGGGCCGGCCGGTTGCACATCCTCGAGGTGCAGCGGCTGATCCGGTTCATGCCGAAGGTGGTGATCTGCCTGGTCAACGGCTGGGCCGCGGGCGGCGGGCACAGCCTGCACGTGGTCTGCGACCTCACCCTGGCCAGCCGCGAGCACGCCCGCTTCAAGCAGACCGACGCCGACGTCGGCAGCTTTGACGGCGGCTACGGCAGCGCGTATCTGGCCCGCCAGGTCGGCCAGAAGTTCGCCCGCGAGATCTTCTTCCTGGGCCGGCCGTACACCGCCGAGCAGATGCATCAGATGGGCGCGGTCAACGCCGTCGTCGACCACGCCGAACTGGAGACCGAGGCGATCCAGTGGGCCGCCGAGATCAACGCGAAATCGCCTCAGGCGCAACGGATGCTGAAGTATGCGTTCAATCTGCTCGACGACGGGCTGGTGGGCCAGCAATTGTTCGCCGGCGAGGCGACCCGGTTGGCCTACATGACCGACGAGGCCGTCGAAGGCCGCGACGCGTTCCTCGAGAAGCGCCCGCCCGACTGGACGCCGTTCCCGCGCTACTTCTAGGCGTCGATCTGGGCCGAGTCCATCACCGTCGAGTCCCACCAGCCTCACCTACAACTCAGCAGGTCCATGTTCGACTTGCCCACCTCCGAGCGAAAATGTCTAGGCAAACGACGAGTTGTCGCTCAGAGGTGGGCATTCGAACATCGGTCACAGTCGGCGCCGAACGCGCTCAGGCGTGCCACCTAGACTTCCGACGTGAGTTGGAACCCGATTCGACGACTGGCCGAGCAGATCACGCTGGCCAGCATGCGCCCGCCGCTGGTGCCGCGCCTATTGCCCAGCACCACCCGCATCGACCTGACCGGCAAGCGCGTCCTGCTGACCGGGGCATCGTCCGGGATCGGTGAATGCGGCGCCGAGCAGTTCGCCCGCCAGGGCGCCACCGTGGTCGCGGTGGCCCGGCGCAAGGATCTGCTGGACGAGGTGGTCGGCCGGATCACCGCCGCGGGCGGCGACGCGATCGCCATTGCCTGCGACCTGTCCGACCTGGACGCAGTCGATGCGCTGGTCGCAGACGTCGAGGAGCGTCTCGGCGGCGTCGACATCCTGATCAACAACGCCGGGCGATCCATTCGCCGGCCGCTGGCCGAGTCGCTGGAACGCTGGCACGACGTCGACCGGACCATGCTGCTGAACTACACCTCGCCGCTGCGGCTGATCCGCGGCATCGCCCCCGGCATGCTGGAGCGCCGCGACGGGCACATCATCAACGTCGCGACGTGGGGCGTCTTCAGCGAGCCCTCACCGCTGTTCGCCGTCTACAACGCCTCGAAGGCGGCGCTGTCGGCAGTCAGCCGGGTGATCGAAACCGAGTGGGCGACAAAAGGTGTGCACTCGACCACGCTGTACTACCCGCTGGTGGCCACCCCGATGATCGCGCCGACCAAGGAGTACCAGGGCCTGCCGGCGTTGACGTCCGAGGAGGCCGCCGGCTGGATGATCGACGCGGCGCGCACCCGCCCGGTCCGGATCGCGCCCCGGATGGCGATCGCCGCGCAGGCCATCGACACCGTCGTGCCGGGATTGGCGACGACGGCGATCCGGCGTCAGCGGCTCCAGCCGAACCAGACGGCGTGATAGACACGACAGCATGGAGATACTCGCCAGCCGGATGCTGTTTCGGCCGGCGGACTATCAGCGGTCACTGACCTTCTACCGGGATCAGCTCGGGCTGGCGATCTTCCGTGACTACGGCGCGGGGACGGTGTTCTTCGCCGGCCAGTCGCTGATCGAGCTGGCCAATCACGGCGCCGAGGAGAAAGCGGCCGTGCCATTCCCCGGCGCGCTGTGGCTTCAGGTTCGCGACGTGGTCGCGACGCAGGCCGAGTTGGAGGGCAGGGGCGTCGAGATCGCCCGCGAGGCCCGGCAGGAACCCTGGGGGTTGCACGAGATGCAGGTGGTCGATCCCGACGGCGTGCTGCTGATCTTCGTCCAGATTCCGCCGGAGCATCCGCTGCGCCGCGATACCCGCGGTTAACGCCGTGAGCTGGCAGGTAAACCCCAGACGAACATCTGACGTCTAGTGCGATATACCTTTGTTTTGCGACGCTGTTCTTTCGACAAGCGGTCCCTCCTACCTACAGAATTAGCCCCGTGAATCTTCAGCTGTTCCTTCTGATCATCGTCGTGATCACCGCCCTCGCTTTTGATTTCACGAACGGGTTCCACGACACCGGGAACGCGATGGCGACTTCGATCGCCAGCGGGGCGCTCAAGCCCAAGACAGCGGTGACGCTCTCGGCGGTGCTGAACCTGCTCGGGGCGTTCCTGTCCACCGCCGTCGCGGCGACGATCGCCAAGGACCTGGTCAACGGTCACCTGGTGACGCTGCAACTGGTGTTCGCCGGGCTGGTCGGCGGCATCGTCTGGAACTTGCTGACCTGGCTGCTGGGCATTCCGTCCAGCTCGTCCCACGCACTGGTCGGCGGCATCGTCGGCGCGATGATCGCGGCGGTCGGCGGCCACGGGGTGATCTGGACCGGGGTCGCCTCCCGCGTGCTGATCCCAGCGCTGGTGTCGGTGTTCGTCGCCGGAATGGTCGGCGCGGTCGGCACCTGGCTGGTCTACCGGATCAACCGCGGCGTCCCGGAACAGCGCAGCGAAGCCGCGTTCCGCCGCGGGCAGATCTTCTCGGCGTCACTGGTCTCGCTGGCGCACGGCACCAACGACGCGCAGAAGACGATGGGCGTGATCTTCCTGGCGCTGATCTCCTACGGCGCGGTCAGCCGCACCGAGACCCTGCCGCCGTTCTGGGTGATCCTGGCCTGCGCATGCGCGATGGCAGCGGGCACCTACACCGGCGGCTGGCGGATCATCCGGACCATGGGCAAGGGCATCGTCGAGATCAAGTCGCCGCAGGGCATGGCGGCCGAATCCTCTTCCGCCGTCATCATTCTGCTGTCCGCGCAGTTCGGCTACGCGCTGTCGACAACCCAGGTGGTCACCGGTTCGGTGCTCGGCAGCGGGGTCGGCAAGCCCGGCGCCGAGGTGCGCTGGGGGGTGGCGGGACGGATGGCCGCCGCGTGGCTGATCACGCTGCCGTCCGCCGGCCTGGTCGGCGCCCTCACCTACTTCATCGTGCACAAGATCGGCGGCTACCCGGGCGCGATCATCGGCTTCGCGCTGCTGGTGGCCACCGCGTCGGTGATCTACGTGAAGTCGCGCAAGAACAAGGTGGACCACAACAACGTCAACGCCGAATGGAAGGGCGACCTGACCGCCGGGCTCGACGAGCACGGCAAGCCCGGCCTGGCCGGGGCCCCGATCGGCAACGGTGAAGTCTCCGGTGTCGCGCCGCACTCCGAGGTGAAGAAAGCAGGCACGCGATGAGCCACTGGTTCAACTACGAAGCGTCGCTGAAGATCCTGTTCTTCGGCCTGCTGCTGGGCAGCGGACTGCCCACGATTTTCGCGATCGCGGTGCGGGTCGGCTCGACAGGCGCCGGCGTCCAGGAGTCCGGGGGCGCGGCCGTCGCGCAGAGGAACCCGGCGCTGGCCGCGATCAGCTACGCGCTGTACGCGTTGGTGCTGACCGCTGTCGTCGTCGGCGTGCTCTACATCGCGCGCGAGTTCATCGGCGTGCATACCGGTCTTTACATCCTGGGAGCCAAGCCCGCGTAGCATCGGAAGCTCATTCCGTTTGTAGGCATAGCGACCGTCCGGCGGGGGAAGTGCACACACCGTGAACCGATTCCTGACCTCCGTTGTGGCCTGGTTACGCGCCGGCTATCCCGACGGCATTCCGCCGACCGACTATGTCCCGGTGCTGGCCCTGCTGTCACGCCGGCTCAGCAACGACGAAGTCAAGCTGGTGGCCCGCGAACTGATCGCGCGCGGCGACTTCGACCACGTCGACATCGGCGTGCTGATCACCCAGATCACCGATCATCTGCCGGCGCCAAACGACGTCGAGCGGGTCCGGGAACGGCTGGCCGCCAAAGGTTGGCCGCTGGAGGACGCCCGCGACGGCGAGGAGCCCAGATAGCCGTCCTGCGGGCCTTTTCCGTGGCGCACGGCTCAGCGGCCGGCCCCCTGCTGGCCGCCCTGGACGAGGTGCTGCACCACCGGGCCCCCGCGCTGCTACCGCTGGGCGCCGACCAGTCGGACGCGGCAGCCCTGCGGGTGGGCGAGCCGATCGACGACGACGTGGCGGTGGTCGCGACCACCTCGGGCACCACCGGCTCGCCCAAGGGGGCACTGCTCACCGCGGCCGCGTTGACCGCCAGTGCGGTGGCCACCCACCGGCGGCTCGGCGGGCCCGGCCGGTGGCTGCTGGCCCTGCCGCCGTATCACATCGCCGGCATCCAGGTGCTGGTCCGCAGCCTGCTGGCCGACTCCGACCCGGTCGAACTGGACGTCTCGGCCGGCTTCGACATCAGCCAATTACCCTCTGCCGTGGACGAACTCGGTTCGGGACGGCGTTACACCTCGCTCGTCGCCACCCAGTTGGCCAAGGCACTGGGCGACCCCGCCGCCACCGCCGCCCTGGCCGCCCTGGACGCCGTGCTGCTGGGCGGTGGCCCCGCTCCCGGGCCGGTTCTGGCCGCGGCGGCGCAGGCCGGGATCAGCGTGGTCCGCACCTACGGGATGAGCGAGACCGCCGGCGGCTGCGTCTACGACGGCATTCCCCTCGACGGCGTGCGGCTCCGCCTCGACGACGGCCGGATCGTCCTCGGCGGCCCGACCCTGGCCAAGGGCTATCGCAATCCGCCGGACCCCGATCCGTTCGCCGAAGCAGGCTGGTTTCGCACCGACGACCTTGGCGTGGTTGACGATTCGGGAGTGCTCAGCGTGCTGGGCCGCGTCGACGACGCGATCAGCACCGGCGGGCTGACCGTGTTGCCGCAGCCGGTCGAGGCCGCGCTGCGGACCCATCCGGCGGTGTCGGACTGCGCGGTGTTCGGGCTGGCCGACGAGCGGCTCGGTCAGCGCGTGGTGGCCGCCATCGTGCTGGCCGACGGCTCGCCCACCCCCTCGGTCGAGGAGCTGCGGGCTCAGGTGACGCGGACCCTGGACCACACCGCGGCGCCGCGGGAAGTGCACGTGGTGGACGCGCTGCCGGTGCGGGGTATCGGCAAGGTCGACCGGGCGGCGCTGGTCCGCCAGGTCGGAAAGGGCTTGTCCTAGCGGCGCTTATGCGCCTCGCCCGGCACAGCGGATGACATAATGCCCTGGTGAACCGGTCCGACGTCATCGAGTGCGCGCCGTCGACCGGACTTTCGAGCAACGGACGAGACGATGCATCGCCACATCATTGTCAGCGGTGACGATTCGCTGGCGACGACGATCGCCGACGAGCTGAAAAATGCCGGCGCGACGGTGGTCCGGCTGGTCAACACCGAAGCGTCCGAAGCCGGGGTCGCGCGCGAGCTCACCCTGGCCGAGGTCTCGCACGCGCTGGCGGTGGTCTGCGCCGGTGACGACGACGCGGTGAACCTCGAAATCGCACTGCTCGCACGGAAAGCCAACCCGAACGTGCGCGTGGTCTCCAGGGTGGCCAACGACGTGCTGCGGGAAGCGGTGGCCAACGACAACGGCGCCGGCGCCATCCTCGACGTGGCCGAGATCGCCGCGCCGGCGGTCGTCGAAGCCTGTCTGTCGCAGGCGACCCACGATTTCGACGCCGCCGGGCTGACCTTCCTCGTCTCGGGCAAGACCGCGTCGCGCGAGGCGACGCTGCGCGAGCTCTACGGCGACCTCGCGCCGGTGGCGATCATCCACGGCGACAACTCCCCCGACCCCGGCGAGCTCGAGATCTGCCCCGGCCGGGACCGGCGGGTGCACGCCGGCGACTGGACCATGATGATCGGCACCGCCGACGAGCTGGCCGCCCAGGGCATCAAGGTTCCCGGCTCGTCGCGGTCGCGCTCCCGTCGTACCTTCTTCCGGCGGGTGGGCGACGTGGTCCGCGGCGTGGTCAAGGACTTCAACCCGACCTTCTACCCCGTGGTCGGCGCGACGTTGATGGTCCTGATCACCGCGACGTTCGTGCTGCGATTCGGCTACCGTCCACCGCCGAAGATGGGCTGGGTCGACGCGTTCTACTTCACCATCGAGACCATGACCACCACCGGCTACGGTGACTTCAGCTTCGTCAATCAGCCCACCTGGCTGCGTACCTTCTCCACGCTGTTGATGTTCAGCGGCGTGACCACGACTGCCCTGCTGGTCTCCTTCGTCGCCGATGTATTGCTGTCCCGCCGTTTCGTTTTCGCCTCGGCCCGGCCGCGGGTCGGCCATCTGCGCAATCACATCGTGGTGGTCGGGCTCAGCGGGCTCGGCATGCGCGTCATCAAGGACCTGGTCGGCGCCGGGCATGACGTCGCCGTCATCGAGCAGGACGAAGAGAACCGCTTCCTGTCCGCCGTCCGCGACCTCGACGTGCCGGTCATCTTCGGCGATGCCACCCTGCGCCAGACCCTGCAGTCGGCCCGCGTCGATCGCGCGCGGGCGGTGGCGGTGCTGACCCGCAACGACATGATCAACATCGAGACCGGCATCGTGCTCGCCGAGATGCTCGGCAAGAAGACACCGACCCGCGACCATTGGACCGACATCCCGCTGGTGCTGCGGGTCTACGACCGCACCCTGGGTTTCGCGGTCGCCCAGCGGTTCGGCTTCGAGAACGTCCGCTCCACCGTCGAACTGGCCGTGCCGTGGTTCATCGGCGCTGCCATCGGCCTGCAGGTGTTGGGCACGTTCTCGGTGGGCCAGAGTTCGTTCGTGGTGGGCGGCATGCAGGTCGCCGCCGGCAGCGAGCTGGAGGGGCTGCGGATGTTCGAGCTGTCCACCCAGGCCCGGGTCATCGCGATCGTGACCTCCAACGGTTTGGTCAAACTGCACCCGCGCCGCGACGCCCGGTTGCACGCCGACGACACCGTCTACCTGGTCGGCCCCTACCGCGAATTGATCGAGACGCTACGACGGGGACGTCCACCCCGCCAGCCGGGCGCCGACGACGGGCGCAAACCCGCGGCCCGGGTGGGCTGACCGGCTACGCCTCGTCGAACGGGTTCGGCATCCCGGTGTGGGACAGGCACTCCTGACAGGAGTGCTCGGTGGCCACCCGGCCGATCGCTTCGCGGACGAGCTTTTTGAACGGCTCGATGTTCTTGGCGAACACGTCGATGACCTCGTCGACCTTCACACCACCGCCCGCCTCGATCCCGGCATCCAGGTCGGTGACCAAAGCGATTGCCGCATAGCAGATTTCGAGCTCGCGGGCCAGGACGGACTCGGGGTAGCCGGTCATGTTGATCAGGGTGAAGCCGGCCGCGGCGAACCACTGACTCTCCGCCCGGGTGGAAAACCGCGGACCCTCGATCACGACCATCGTGCCGCCGTCGACCACCTCCGGCAGGCCGGTCGCCGCGGCACGCAACGTCGGGCAGTACGGGTCGGCGAACGCCACGTGCGCGGCACCGGAATCGAAGTAGGTGTCGGCGCGATGGCGGGTGCGGTCGACCAGTTGATCGGGCACCACGACGGCTCCCGGGCCGTGGTCGGGGGTCAGGCTGCCGACCGCGCAGGGCGCGAAGACCTGGCGGACACCGAGTGCGCGCAGCGCCCACATGTTGGCCCGGTACGGCACCTTGTGAGCGGGATAGCGGTGGTCGACGCCGTGCCGCGGCAGGAAAGCCACCTCGTGCTCTCCGATGGAGCCGACCGTGAGCGGGCCGCTGGGCTCGCCGAACGGGGTGTCCAGGCTGACACTGCGGGCCGCCGAGTCGAAGAAGCTGTAGAAACCGCTACCGCCGATTACTCCGATCATCTGCGCCGCTCCTCCTCATCGCTCCGCTCTGCATCGTCACCGGCGGTCACCCGGCCCATTGTTGTCGGCGGGCATGAAACGATTGCAAGGTGGCCAGCCTTTCGCAGTGGATCGCCGGTGCGCGACCGCGAACACTCCCCAATGCCATTGCCCCCGTCATCGCCGGCACCGGCGCGGCCGCCTGGTTGCACGGCGCCGTGTGGTGGAAGGCACTGCTGGCACTGGCCGTCGCGGTCGCCCTGATCATCGGGGTCAACTTCGCCAACGACTACTCCGATGGGATTCGCGGCACCGACGACAACCGGGCCGGTCCGCTGCGCCTGGTGGGCTCGCGACTGGCAGCGCCGCGAACTGTCCTTCTGGTGGCGGTGGCCAGCCTGGCCGTCGGCGCGGCGGCCGGGCTCGCGCTGGCACTGACGAGCGCGCTGTGGCTGATCGCGGTCGGGGCGCTGTGCATTGCCGGGGCCTGGTTGTACACCGGCGGCTCGAAGCCCTACGGCTACGCGGGTTTCGGCGAGGTCGCCGTCTTTTTGTTCTTCGGTCTGGTCGCGGTGCTCGGCACCCAGTACACCCAGGCGTTGCGAGTCGACTGGGTCGGCGTGGTGCTGGCGGTGACGACGGGGGCGTTGTCGTCGGCGGTGCTGGTGGCCAACAACCTGCGCGACATCCCGACCGATGCCGAGTCCGGCAAGATCACCTTGGCAGTCCGGTTGGGCGACAAGGGAACACGCGTCTTCTACCAGCTGCTGCTGGCCGGCGCCGGGGTGCTGACCCTGGTGCTGACCGTGGCGACGCCGTGGTGCGCGCTGGGCCTGCTGGCAACGCCGCTGGCGATGCGGGCGGCGAAGCCGGTGCGGACCGGGCAGGTCGGCCCGGCGCTGATCCCGGTGCTGCGCGACACCGGATTGACGATGCTGGTCTGGTCGATCGCGGTGTCCGCGGCGTTGGCCCTGACCGCCTGAGCTCACACCGACTGTGCAGCTTCTGACCGCGTTCCAGGCCGTTTCGCACCCGTACCCCGCACACTCGGCGGGCGGCGTCACTCCGTGGGTGGCAACTCTTCGCCACGCAGCCGGGCCTGCAGCTGTTCGCGGTCGTGGCGGCGGCGCGCGGTGGCTTCCTCCAGGCCGGCGGTCGCCCGTCGTCGCAGCGGGGCGAACAACCACATTCCGAGCGGCATCGCGATGATCAACGCGAAGAGCAACGCGACGATGATCGGGAACTCGTGCACCCCCAGTACGCGGCCGATCCCGAAGATCGCGCCGGCCAATGCGGCCACCAATGCCAGGCGGGCCACCACGTAGAGCACGATGCTGAGAACCGCGCGACCCGCCGAGCTCTGTCCGTTTGACACAGTGCGAGCCTAGGTCGCCGCGTATATTCGGACCAAGGAGGTGTTGAGTGCTGTATCTGCTCCTGGTCTTTCTGCTCGGATCACTGGTCTACGTCGGTTGGCGCGCGGCACGCGCGCAGATCAACCGGCCGAAGAGCCGTGTCATCGGCCCCGACGACGATCCGGACTTTCTCTGGCGACTCAGTCACGGCGACAACAACCCGCGCTAGCGCTCAGGCTCGACTAGATGAAGTGCTCGTTGAACCGGCGCTGATCGTTCGGAAAACCGTCTGCGACAACCGCTGCCAGCTCGATGAGCGCTTCCCGGGTCTCCCGCTTCAACAGGTCCAGGTTGATCTCGGCGCCTTCTTCGAGGTGCGGGTCGAACGGCACCAGACGCACCGCCCGGCAGCGCCGTGAGAAGTGGTCGACCACTTTCTGCATGTCGACCTTGCCGGAGCGCGGGCGCACCGCGTTGATCACCGCGATCGAATTGCTGACCAGCTCCTCGTGGCCGTGCGCGTCGAGCCAGTCCAACGTCGCCGAGGCGCTGCGGGCGCCATCGATCGAGCCTGAACTGACCACAACCAGCGCGTCGGCCTTGTCGAGCACCGCTGTCATCGCGGAGTGCAGCAGCCCGGTGCCGCAATCGGTCAGCACCAGGCCGTAGAACCGCTCGAGGATCTCCAGCGTCTGCGCGTAGTCGTCGGCGCTGAAGGCCTCCGACATCGCTGGATCGCTTTCGGAGGCAAGCACTTCCAGTCGGCTGCGGCCCTGCGAAGTGTAGCTGCGGACGTCGCTGTAGCGCTCGATGCCCTCGGCATCGCGCAGCAGATGGCGCACGGTGGCCGGAGTCTCCAGCGGCACCTTCTGGCTCAGCGTGCCGCGATCGGGGTTGGCGTCCACGGCCACCACCCGGTCGCCACGGATCGAGGCGAAGGTCGCGCCCAGGGTGGCGGTGACGGTGGTCTTGCCGACGCCGCCCTTGAGCGACAGCATCGCGATCCGGTAGCACCCGCGCAGCGGCCGGTTCACCTGGACGGTGAGGTCGTTGTAGCGGATCGTGCGTTGGCTCTCGCCGACGTTGATCAGCTGGCCCGACAAGCGGTACAGCCATCGACGCCAGCCCTCCGTCGGCGCGGGCTTGACCTGGCGCAGCAGGGTGCTGGTGGACAGTTCCGGGTAGCGCGACGGCGGCAGGTTGGGCTGCTGTGGCGCCGGTTCGAATGCGGGCGGCGGTCCGCCGTAGTTGCCGTAGACCCGGCGGGGCGCATCGTCGGATTCGACGACGCGAGGCAGCCCTTGGTACGGCGTCTCGGCCCAGGCACGCGGTTCGACCCGGGTCTCGGGCATGGGCGCGTTCTGCGTCGGCCCTTCGCCGAAGCGGCGCTCGGTACGGAATCCGGTGAACGCCCGAGTCGGCGGCTCGGGAGCCGGCGGCGGCGGCGCGTGCGGCGGCAGTTCGGTCGTCGGATGCTCTCCGCGACGGCCCGCGTTCGGGTCGTGCGTCGGATGGTCAGACACGTGAAATATCCCCTCGGCGCGACCCTTGGGCCGCTATCGACGAACAGTTCTGGTCATCGAACATATCGCAGGGCCTTGTGAACGCCTGTGAGCTGCGGTTACCCCACTCCGGCGTAGGAGTGCAGGCCAACGGTGACCAGGTTGACGAAGAACAGGTTGAACACCATCGCCACGAATCCGACCACGTTGATCCAGGCGGCTTTGCGGTCCCGCCAGCCGGCCGTCGACCGGGCGTGCAGGTAGGCGGCGTAGACCACCCACGCGATGAAGGCCACCGTCTCCTTGGGGTCCCAGCCCCAATACCGGCCCCATGCCTCCTCCGCCCAGATCGCGCCGAAGATGACGCCGAAACCGAACACCGGGAAGCCGAAGATCGTGGTCCGGTAGGCGATCCGGTCCAGCGTCTGCGCATCGGGCAGCCGCTGCACAAGCTGGGCCACCGTGCCGGCGGTGCCCGGCTCGCCGAGCCGCGACGTGCGCAGCAGGAACAGGATGCTGGCCACCCCGGCCACCATGAACACACCGGAACCCAGGCTCACCACCGACACGTGAATCGGCAGCCAATAGGACTGCAGCGCGGGCATCACCGGCGCGGCGTTGGTGTAGAGCCAGCGTCCGGAGACCGTCAGCAGAATCAGCACCGGCAGCAGCAGGAAGACCCAGAGCGGACGGTATTGCGGCCGGCGCAGCACGATCGCGCCGGCGATCAGCCCGCAGAAGCAGGTCAGGTTGATGAACTCGTACATGTTGCCCCACGGCACCCGCTGGGTGGCCAGGCCGCGCAACACGATGCAGGCGAACAGCAGCGCGATGCCGGCGTAGACCAGCAGCAGCCCGACTCGTCCGACCCGCTCGTCGACCGGGCGGCGCGGGGTCTCGGTCACCACGCCGGGGGTCGCGCTGTCCGCACCCACGCCGACCAGTTCGCGGTCGTCGGCGCGGCTGCGGGTGTAGGCGAGTTCGACGGCCAGCAGCAGCAGCGCGACGACCATCATCACCACCGCGGAGGTGAACGCCCAATCGGAGTTGCGCGCCAGACCGAGATGGATGTGCGTGGTGTTCATGGGGAGCTCCTTCCGGTGGCGATCGGCTCGGCAGACGCGACCGTGAGCCCGTTTTCGAGTCGCTCGACCAGCCGCTCGAATTCGTCACCCCAGCCCGCGTTGTCGGTCCGCGCCAAACCGCCTACCTGGACATTCACGGTACCCGGCGATTCGGTCCGCAGCCGAACCCAGATCCTTCGCCGACGCACCAGCAACGACACCACCAGCCCGGCCATCATCGCCATCGCCGACACCAGCACCCAGATCTGGCCGGGGTCGTGGGAAACCTGCAGGTTGACGAACGGCACGGCGCCGTCGAAGCGGACGATCGTGCCCGCCGCCGGCCCCTGGTCGATGCGGACCTGCTGTCCGACCCGCAGGTTCACCCGCGCGGCCCGGTCGATGCGGTGCTGGTCGATCAGGCGGGGGTCGAGGGTGTACAGCGATTGCGGCCGGCCGCTGTCCAGGCCGGTGTCGCCGGTGTAGATGTCGACCGCGACGGCGGGTGCGATCAGCGCCGGGAAGCTCGACGAGAGCAGCGTGCCATCGAGTTGCTCGGTGGGCGCGAGCAAGCCGGTGATGGCGATCTGGTGTTTGCGACGTTGGACGGCGTCGGGGTACGTGCCGGCGGGCGGGTCGATGCGGGCGACGCCGGAGGACAGCAACGTCGTCGCGTTGTCGGGCCGCCACTGCACGGTCGAGGTGCGCACCTGCCCGTCGGGGAAGACGACGCTGAAGGTCGGCGCGTAGCCGTGGCCCTGGAGGTACACCCGGTCGCCGCCGACCCGCAGTGGGTGGTTGACTTCGAGCCGGTAGGGCCGCCAGCTGCCGCCAGTCAGGTCGCGGCCGGACTGGTAGTCGATGTCGGCGGCGAACGACGTGGCCTGTCCCGACGGCAGATACTTGGCCTTGAAGTCGTTGACGCGCAGGCAGATCGGATGCAACGAGGTGCCGTCGACGGTGTTGCCGGCCCGGAACGAGTCGAACGCGGCGGGCGATGCCGAGCAGAAGCCGGGTCCGCCGTCGGCGATGACGACGACGTTGCCCTCGTAGCCGAACAGTTTGCCGGCGGCCACCGCGACCAGCAGACCCAGCAGCGAGAAGTGGAAGACCAGGTTGCCGAATTCGCGCAGATAGCCTTTCTCGGCGGAGATTTCGATGCTGTCGCCGCGACGGACGGTTGTGCGCCAGCCACGCAACCGTTCGGTGATGGTGGTGGCGACCTCGTCGGCGTCGCCGGTGACCGTGGCGACGGCATGCTTGGGCAACCGGGTGAGGTTGCGGGGTGCCGGAACCGGCGTCGCACGCATGCTCCGGGCGTGCTCGATCATCCGCGGGGTGAGGCAGCCGAGCAGCGAGACGAACAGCAGCGTGTAGATCGCGGTGAACCAGAAACTGCCGAAGACGTCGAACCCCTGCACTTTGTCCAGCAGCGGGCCGAGTTTCGGGTGTGACGCCAGATAGTCGTCGACCTTGCCGGCGTTGAGGCTGCGCTGCGGCAGCAGCGCCCCCGGCATCGCGCCGAGCGCCAGCAGGAACAGCAGCACCAGCGCGGTGCCCATCGAGGTCAGGGCCCGCCAGGTATTGCGGGCGTAGGCCAGTAGCCGGCTCAAATCGGCAACCTCACATCCGAGACGAACCCGTCGCGCAGCCAGGAGACGAACTCGTTCCATCCGCCGCTGACCAGCGCGACCCCCACGGCGATCAGCAGGACGCCGCCGAAGATCTGCAGCGCCCTGGTGTGCCGGCGGAGCCAGCCGAGGCCGGCGACGGCCGACGCTGAGCCGAAAGCCAACAGCACGAACGGAATTCCCAGCCCCAGGCAGTAGGCGATCACGAGCACGATCCCCCGGGCCACGCTGGCGCCATCGGTCGCCGACGCGACGCTGACCACACCGGCCAGCGTCGGACCCAGGCACGGCGTCCACCCCAGCGCGAACACCGCGCCCAGTAGCGGCGCACCGGCCAACGTAGACAGTTGCCGCGGCGCGAAGCGGAACTGGCGCTGCAACGCGGGGACGTAACCCACGAACACCAGCCCCATCACAATGGTGATCGCACCGCCGACCCGTTGCAGCACAAGCTGATTGGTGATCAGCGAGCTCGTCATTCCCAGCACCGCGACGGTGCCGAGCAGAAACACCACGGTGAAGCCGGCGACGAACAGCGCCGCCGAGCCCGCTACCCGCCACCGGGCCCGCGCCGCGGCGTGATCGGCTTCGTCGACACCCACCACCGCGGCCAGATAGGACAGGTAGCCCGGCACCAGCGGCACCACGCAGGGCGACGCGAACGACACCAGGCCGGCCAGCACCGACACCGCCAGGGCCAGCAAAAGTGGCCCGGCGGTTGCGGTTTCGGTGAAGCTCACTTTTCGGCCGCGATTCTCTGCACGACCGGCTGCAGATCCTCGGCCAGCAGCTCGCGCAGGAACACCGCGGCCACCCGATGGCTGCGGTCCAGCACCAGGGTGGACGGGATGACCGACGTCGGGTACTTGCCGCCGAACGCAATCATCGTGCGCATCGCCGGGTCGTAGATCGACGGGAAGGTGATCTTGCGGTCTTTGACGAAGTCCTGGGCGGCCTCGCGGTTGTTGTCGCGAACGTCGATGCCCAGCATCGACACCCCGTTGCCGCGGCTGGCGTCGTACACCTGCTGCAGCGCCGGCGCTTCGGCGCGGCACGGCCCGCACCACTGCCCCCACACGTTGATCACCACGACCCGTCCGGCGTAGGGGCCGGCGGGGTCGTCGATTGAGATGTTGCGGGCCGGGTCCATCAGTTCCGGCCCGCTGATCGGGCCCGGGCGACCGCGTTGGCTCGGTGGGTTGTAGTAGATGTCGGTTTTGCCTCCGGGAGAGACGAATTCGAAGGTGCCGCCCTGCGCGACGGCGTCATCACCGGTGGAGCAGCCGACCAGCAGGCCGGCCGCCACCGCGGCGACGATCGCCAGCTTGGTCAACTGAGTACCGGCTCGCTGTACTGCACGTCGACCAGCCGATCGCCGTCGAAGACCAGCGACGTCACCGAGCCCACCGCGCACTCGCGGCGGCGCGGGTCATGCCACAACCGCTTTCCGGTCAGCGAGAGCCGGCCCGTCCACACCGGGAGCTGATGGCTGACGCAGACCGCCTCGTGCCCGGTGGCGCGCGCCCTGGCCTTGCAGATCGCGGTGGTCATGCGGGCCGCGATCAGCTTGTAGGGCTCGCCCCACGACGGGGTGAACGGGTTGCGCAGCTGCCACCAGAATCGCGGGTCGCGCCAGGCGCCGTCGCCGGGACTGACCCGCCGGCCTTCGAAGAAGTTCTCTGACTCGATCAGGTCGGGGTCGGTGTCGACGGTCAGGTTGTGCTTGGCCGCGATCGGGGCGGCGGTCTCCTGTGCCCGTTGTAGCGGCGAGGCAATGACCGCGACGATGTCACGGTCGGCCAGGGCATTCGCGGCAGCCTGGGCCTGTCGATTTCCCTTGTCGGACAAGCGGAATCCGGGCAGCCGTCCGTAGAGGACGCCGTCGGGGTTGTACACCTCGCCGTGGCGGATCAGGTGGACTCGGGTCTGCTCGGACATCAGCGGGTGGTCTCCTTGGCTGCGGCCGCGGCGCCGGCGGCCGCCGGAAGCGCGTCGGCGATCCGGGCGAACGCGTCGTCGTCGAGCGCCGCCGAGACGAACCACGCCTCGAAGGCACTGCAGGGCGGATACACGCCGCCGTCGAGCAGCGCATGAAAGAACGGTGCGAAGCGCCAGGTCTCGCTGTTGCGGGCCGACGCGAAATCGGTGACCGGCGCGTCGCCGAAGAACACACTGAGCATGTTTCCGCCTCGCGGAATCCGATGTGGTACACCGGCTTCCGTCAGGGCCCCGGACAGTAGGCCGGCCAGCCGGTCGGCGTTGGCGTCGAGCGCGGCGTAGACCTTCTCGTCGGCGGTCCGCAGCGTGGCCAGGCCGGCGGCCACGGCGACGGGATTGCCGGACAGCGTGCCCGCTTGGTACACCGGCCCCAGCGGAGCAAGCCGCTGCATCACCTCGGCGCGACCGCCGAAGGCCGCGGCGGGTAGTCCGCCGCTCATCACCTTGCCGAAGGTGAACAGGTCGGCGTCGACGGGATCGAGTCCGTACCAACCACTTCGGCTGACGCGGAATCCGGTCATCACCTCGTCGACGATGAGCAGCGCGCCATGCGCGGCGGTGATCTTCCGCAGTCCCGCGTTGTAGCCCGCGGCGGGCGGGACGACGCCCATGTTGCCGGGGCTGGCTTCGGTGATCACGGCGGCGATCTGCTCACCGAACTTCTCGAAGGTCTCGGCGACCGCGTCGAGATCGTTGTACGGCAACACAATGGTGTCGGCGGCGGTCGCACCGGTGACACCGGGCGATGACGGCAGGCCGAGTGTCGCCACACCCGAGCCGGCGTCGGCCAGCAGTGCGTCGACATGGCCGTGGTAGCAGCCGGAGAACTTGACGATCTTGGCCCGGCCGGTGAATCCGCGGGCCAGTCGGACCGCGCTCATGGTGGCCTCGGTGCCGGAGTTGACCAATCGGATCAGGTCTACCGGCGCCACCCGGTCGATGATCTCGGTGGCCAGTTCGCTTTCCGCCGGCGTCGGCGCCCCGAACGAGAGCCCCTTGGCCGCGGCGCGGGTGACGGCGTCGACCACCGACGGGTGCGCGTGGCCGAGGACCATCGGACCCCAGGAACAGACCAGGTCGACGTAGCGATTGCCGTCGGCGTCGGTGAGCCAGTAGCCGTTGGCCTCGGTGATGAAGCGCGGGGTTCCGCCGACTGCGGTGAACGCCCGCACCGGCGAGTTCACCCCGCCGGGAATGACCGCGCTGGCGGCCTCGAACAGCGTTGACGAGACATCCGTGCGCAGCGACGATGCGGGCTGCGAAGCGGCCCGAGGAGAAGCCGCGCGAACTGGGCGATGCACGTCTTCCAGTGTCCCAGCCGTGGGGACCGCGTCGACTACAGGGTGTAGTTGTTCATCCGAACGATCTCAACTGTCACATCAGCCCCGCGGGGGGTGGCCGATCATTCGTGGACGTATCCACCGGCGGTCTCGGCCACCGAATACGTCGCCGGCCGCGCCACACATGCCAGCCGCCGCTCGTCTGCGACGATCGCCGCAGCTTTGGCGTCGAAGGCCGCCTGCTCGAGCTCGCGCCGGCAGAAGTCGGCGACGATCAAGCCATTCATCTTGGTGCACCACGCCACCACCGACTCATCGTCACTGGCTTCGGCCCCGGCCTGCAGCAGCGCGTGCAGACCTTCCAGCTCCGCGGCCGCCAGCGACTTCAGCGGACAGGGCGCATCGCTCGCCCCGTCGACGCGCACCCCGGTGGTGACCGAGACCAGCTGGATGACCAACGCGTCCGACACACCGGACGCCCAGCGCGCCAAGCCCGGATGCCGCGACCGGGACAGCTGAGCGCAGATTCCGAGCAATGTGGAGGTGGCCACTTCGGGCAAACCGTGAACAGCGGGATACGTCATTGTGATCCTCCTCATACTGGTGATCAGGTATTCGGAGCTGGCATGTGCTCGGACGGACGCGGCCTCCAAGAATCTGCTCACAGTTTGAGGCCGTCGAAGGACGGGAATCGTCACCGTCGTCCGCGAAGGCCGCTCGGCAGGCCCGGCATCTGGACGCGACCCCAAGGAGTTGTCTGTGCCCGCCAGTCTCGGCTACGCAGCGCCCGATGCGAAGAGCGACAGCTTCCAAACCTTGGGACCGCTGCCGCACGACGACCTCACCGAGACGTTCTGATGACCGCTACGGCACACCACGACCTCGTCGTCATCGGCAGCGGTTCGGGCAACATGGTGACCGACGATTCGTTCAAGGATCTCGACGTCGCCATCATCGAGGACCGACTGGTCGGGGGGACCTGCCTCAATTTCGGCTGCATCCCTTCGAAACTGCTCGCCTACACCGCTGAAGTAGCCGAAACAGTCTCCAGTGCCGGCGCTTTCGGCATCGACGCCGAGCTGCGATCCTTCGACTGGGCCGAGGTGCGCGATCGCGTGTTCGGCCACACCGACCACGTGTCGGACGGCGGGCGTCGCGGCCGGGAGAAGTCCGACTGGATCACGCTCTACGCCGGTCACGCGCGGTTCACCGGCCCACGTCAACTGTCGGTCGACACTGACGACGGGCAGTCGGTCGAGATCACCGCCGATCGCATCGTGATCGCCTGCGGCGGAAGGCCGGTGGTCCCACCGGTGGTCGCCGAATCGGGCCTGCCGTACGAGACGTCGGACACCGTCATGCGGATCGACGCACCACCGAAGCACCTCGCCGTCCTGGGCGGCGGGTACATCGCAGCCGAACTCGCCCGCGTGTTCGCCACCGCCGGCAGTCGCATCACCATCATCGAGAAGGGTGAGCACCTACTCGGCGGACCGCAGGACGACGCCATCCGGATCGCCTTCACCGACCTGATGGCGCAGCGCCACGACCTCCGACTCGGCGCCGAGCTCACCGAAATATCAGGCGAGCCGGGCGATTTGGTCCTCACCCTGGATGACGGCAGTACCGTGCGGGCCGACATGTTGTTGGTCGCCAGCGGCCGTACCTCCAACGCCGATCACCTGAACGTCGATGCTGCCGGCGTCGACACCCACGACAGCGGCCGCGTCACAGTCGACGAATTCTGTCGTACCTCGGTCGAGGGCATCTTTGCCCTCGGCGACGTCAGCACGTCGGTACCGCTCAAGCACGTCGCCAACCGTGAGGCCGAGGTCGTGGCCCACAACCTGCACAACCCGAACGACCTGCGCCGGATCGACCTCGACCATGTGCCGTCGGCGGTATTCACCGACCCGCAGATCGCATCGGTCGGCCGTACCGAACGGGATTGCCGCGATGCGGACGTCAAATATGCTGTGGGCAGGGTTGATTACAGCGATGTCGCCTACGGATGGGCGTTGCAGGACAGCACCGGATTCTGCAAGGTGATCGTGGATGAGGACACCGATCTGATACTCGGGGCGCATATCATGGGCCCTCAGGCGTCCACCCTGATCCAGCCACTGGTCATGGCAATCGAATTCCAGATCACCGCGAGCGACCTGAGCCGACGGCCGTTCTGGATACATCCGGCGTTGACCGAGGTGGTCGACAACGCGCTACGAAACGTCGAGGCGGCATGATGACATCGACTCCCCAGGTATTCGTTCTCTTCGGGGCCAGAGGAGATTTGGCGAAACGCAAACTGTTTCCCGGCCTGTACCGTCTCGCCAGCGCCGGACGGCTGCCCGAGGACTATGTGGTGATCGGTTCGGGTCGCCACTCACCGGGGTCCGACGACGAATTCCGCGAATCGGTCAGGTCGGCCCTGGACGACTTCGTCGACGACGTCGACGAAGCAATCGCGGACGAGTTCCTGGGTCGGCTGTCGTTCACGACCTCGAGCGCCGATGACGGCAGTGATCTGGCCGAGGCAGTGCGAGCGGCCCGTGAGCGTCTCGGCGACGAATCACGCACGCTGATCTACCTTTCCGTGCCGCCGGACGCAATGCAACCGATGATCGGGATGCTCGCCGAGCAGGATCTGACCTCCGGTGCGCGCGTCGTGGTCGAAAAGCCCTTCGGGACCGATCTGGAATCGTCTCGCGAACTCGACGCGGCACTCAAAGAGGTGCTGAGCGAAGAGCAGATTTTCCGGATCGATCACTTCCTGGGTAAGGAAGCCGTGCAGAACATTCTGGCGCTGCGATTCGCCAACGACGGGGTGATCGAACCGCTCTGGAACTCAACGCATCTGGAGTCCGTCCAGATCGACGTCCCGGAAGCCGGCGGCATCGAAGGCCGCGGCACGTTCTACGAGTCGACCGGCTGCTTCCGCGACATGATCTCGACCCACCTCGCCCAGGTGCTCGGATTCATCGCGATGGAGCCCCCCGCGAGCCTCGACTCAGTGGCGGTCCGTGACGAAGTCGCACGAGTCTTCGCCGCGCTGCAGCCGTTCGACCCGGATCGGACGATATTCGGACAGTACGAGGGCTACCGCGCCGAGGACGACGTGTCCGACGATTCGTCAGTCGAGACGTTTGTTGCGTTGGAGGCCGTCGTCGACACCGAGCGCTGGCGTGGCACCCCGTTCTATCTACGCACCGGAAAAGGTATGGCCGACACTCGCCGCACCGTCACGCTGACCTTCCGCGGGCAGAAGACAAGCTACTTCGGCGATGACGCGCGCACCCCCAACAAGCTCGTCCTGGAACTCAGCGACTCGCCCAGCGTCCAATTCGGCCTCAACGCAAAGCGACCCGGTCCCGATCTCGATGTCATGCCGGTACACATGCTGCTCGACGTGGCCGAGCAGGACCCCGAAGACACCCCGCTGGAGGCCTACGAACGGTTGCTGTTGGACGTCATGCGCGGCGACCAACTGCTGTTCACCCGCGCCGATGAGGTCGACCGCATTTGGCAGGTGTGCCAACCGATTCTCGACTCGCCGCCGCGGGCACTGCCTTACGAACAGGGCACCTGGGGACCCGACGAAGCGGGCGGCCTGCCCGGCCCAACAGGGTGGCATCTGCCCGATGAGTGAACGTCGGCTCAGCATCGCCGATCACGGCCTCATCGGTGATATGCGCACCTGCGCACTGGTGGGCACCGACGGCACCATCGACTGGTTCTGTGTCCCACGCTTCGACTCGCCGAGCGTGTTCGGTGCAATCCTCGATGAGGACAACGGAGGCAGTTGGCGGTTCAGCCCGATCGGCGACGTGACACGGACTCAGCAGTTCTACCGCCCCGACACCGCCGTCCTGATCACCCGCTTCCTGACTCCGCACGGCGTGACCGAGGTCAACGACTTCATGCCGGTAGCCCCGGACGGCGCCGGTGGCGATCGGCAGCGACTCGTTCGCCGCGTTCGCGGGGTGCGGGGAACCACCGACCTGCGGATGGAATTGGATGCGCGGCCCGACTATGCCCGGCAGTCGTGCACCGTCGAATCTCTCAGTGACACCAGTGTTGTGCTGACCGGTGGGGACGTCCGACTGGGGCTTGCCGCCACCGTCCCGTTGACCGTCGACGGCGACACGGTGACGGCCGATCTCCGCCTCTCGCAGGGCCAGACCGCCCGTTTCGTCCTCGAAGTGCTGGGCGACGGCGACGAGCCCTCCGCGGACGGGATCTGCTCGACCGACACCCTCTTCGAAAGCACGACTTCCTTCTGGCAGCAATGGATTTCGCAATCCAACTATGTCGGCCGGTGGCGCGAGACGGTGCACCGTTCGGCCATCACGCTCAAACTCCTCACGCACTCACCCAGCGGCGCAGTGATTGCGGCCCCCACCGCGAGCCTGCCTGAGCTCATCGGCGGCGAACGGAACTGGGACTATCGATACGTCTGGATGCGCGATGCGGGATTCACCTTGTACGCGCTGCTGCGCCTGGGCTTCGTCGACGAGGCCCGCGCGTTCATCCGGTGGCTGTCCGAACGAATGGGCACTGCCCACGGCGCAGACGGTGAGCTGGGGCCGCTGCGGGTCCTCTACGACATCGACGGCAACCTGCCAGCGGAGTTCGAGCTCGAACACCTGTCCGGACACCGTGATTCGGTGCCGGTGCGCGTCGGCAACGCGGCCGCCGACCAGCTACAGCTCGACATCTACGGCGACCTGATCGACTCGATCTACCTGTTCAACAAGTACGGTCCGGGCATCAGCGACGCGGCGTGGCGCGACGTCGTCAACGTCGTGGACTGGGTGATGAACAACTGGGACCGTGAGGACGCCGGAATGTGGGAGGTGCGCGGTGAAACGCGCGCGTTCACCACGTCACGGCTGATGTGCTGGGTGGCTTTGGAGCGCGCCATCCGCGTCGCCCGCCAGCGGGGCCTGCCAGGTGACATCGTGGCGTGGTCGCGCGCTCGCGACGAGATCTACGAGCGCATCATGACCCGCTGCTACAACACCGATAAAGAGTCCTTCACCCAGACGGAGGACGGCGACGACCTCGACGCGGGAGTGCTGCTCATGCCGATGGTGAAATTCCTGTCGCCGGCCGACCCGAAATTTCTCAGCACGCTGAAAGCCGTTGAGCAGGAATTGGTTACCGACAGTTTGGTGTTCCGGTACAACCCCGAGAGTGACGGCTTGGACGGCGAGGAAGGCACCTTCTCCATCTGCTCCTTCTGGTACGTCGAAGCGCTCACGCGCGCCGGTCGACTGCTGGACGCGCAGATGGCCCTGGAGAAGATGTTCACCTACGCCAATCACGTCGGGCTGTACGCCGAACAGGTCAGTGCCACCGGCGATCAGGTCGGCAACTTTCCCCAGGCCTTCACTCATCTGGCGCTGATCAGCGCGGCGATCAACCTCGACGACGCCTTGAAATAGCGGCGTTGTCGAGGCGGCGCCGGCGATCGGTGGGGCGTTAGGAGCTCACCGCGCCTCGCACGCCAGGCGACGCTCCTCGTCGATGATGGCCGCGGCTTTCGCATCGATCGCAGCCTGCGTGTACGTGCGCAGATAGAACTCGGCCACGATCAACTTGTCCGTGCGTGTGCACCAAGCGACGAAGTCGTCGTCGCCGCTGCCCGCCCCGGCCGCTACCGCCTGTCGGAGTTCGGCGAGTTCCGCGGTGTTCAGATCGGCAAGCTCGGCGCGCGAAATCGAGCCGGCCGACTCCGCCAGCCCCCGGCAGATACCGAACAAGGTCGTCACAGCGTCGTCGGGCTTTCCCTCGACGTGAAGATCGGTCATTGCTGTCCCCCCAAACCCTTTCGGGTACTCAACGCGTCGGCGTGTGGGCTGAAGTCGCTGGCACCAGCCCGCATGTCGCGCCACGTGGCAGTGTGGCGCGTGTCACATATATACACCTCAGCAGTACGGGTTAAACCCAAATACTTAACTAATTTGTTTACCTTCAGTCCCGCTAGCCTCGCTGGCCTCAGACGACACAGTGGGTCGCTCCGGGTGGCTTCGCCGGCGATCTCAGTGAAAGAAGTTCTTGAGGCGGCCCATGGGATGAGAGTTGGATGGCGGTATGCAACTACCGCAACGACTCGCCCGGTTCAACCGGCATGTCACCAACCCGATTCAGCGGATGTGGGCGGGCTGGGCCCCGTCGTTCGGCATCCTCGAACACGTCGGCCGGCGCTCCGGCAAGGCTTATCGCACCCCACTGACGGTCTTCAAGGCCGACATCGACGGCAAGCCCGGGGTGGCGATCCTGCTCACCTACGGCCCGGACCGCGACTGGCTGAAGAACCTCAACGCCGCCGGCGGGGGCCGGATGCGCCGCCACGGCAAGACCTTCGGCGTCGCCGATCCGCAAACCGTCAGCAAGGAGCAGGCGGCGACGCATGTCGGAGGCGCGACGCATCGCGTCTTTGCCAGGCTGCCGTTCGAACAAGCCGTGCTGCTGACCAAGACGGGCTAATCAGACCGGGCCGCAACCCGTTTGGTGATGAAGTACAGCCCGACCGTGACCGCCCAGGACATCAGGCTGAGCCAGAACTGCACTCGGGCCTCTGCGTCGAACGCCATCTGCACCAGCACTGCGGCGATTCCCGCCACCGTCAGGATCGACAGCACGGGGAAGAACCACATCTTCACCCGCAACGCAGCGGGTGGTGTCCTGCGCCGTAACACGATCTGCGACAACGCGATCACCAGGTAGACGAGCAACACGATCGCGCCCGAGGAGTTGAGCAGGAACTGGAACACGGTGTCCGGTGCTACGGCGGCCAGGATGACGCAGAGGAAACCCACCAGCGACGAGCCCACTATCGCCAGGTACGGCACGCCACTTCCGCTGACCTCGAGCAGCCGGGCCGGTGCCTCGCGTTGCGAGGCCAGCACGAACAGCATTCGAGACGCCGTGTAGAGGCCGGAATTCAGGCACGACAGCACCGCTGTCAGCACCACAGCATTCATCAGATGGTCGGCGCCCGGGATTCCGATCTGCTTCAACGCCGCAACGAACGGCGAGGCGCCGGCCTGCACCGAGTTCCACGGCAGGACGATCGTCAGCAGAAAGACCGATCCGACAAAGAAGATCGCGATGCGAGCGGCCACCGCGTTGGTCGCCCGCCTGATGGCACGTTCCGGGTCGGCGGTCTCGGCGGCGGCGATGGTCGCGATCTCGGCACCGATCATCGAGAAGATCACCACGACGATGGCACCGGACGCGCCGTGCAGTCCGTTGGGGAAGAATCCCCCGTGCGACGTCAGGTTGGACAGGTCGGCGTGCCGGTGCGGCCAGAGCCCGAAGGAATACGCCGAAGCGAGTAGCAGGAATGCCACGATGGCCGCGACCTTGATTCCGGCGAACCAGAATTCGAACTCGCCGTACGACGACACCGAGAACAAGTTGGTCGCCGTCATCAGCACCATCAAGAGCAGCGACAGCAACCACAGTGGCGCTGGAAACCAGTAGGTGATGACCTTCGCGCCGGCGACCGCCTCGAAACCGACGACGATGACCCAGTAGTACCAATACATCCAGCCCACTGTGAAACCCGCCCAGCCGCCCAATGCTTCGCGCGCGTACTCCGCGAATGAACCCGTTGAGGGGTTAGCGGTGGCCATTTCTCCGAGCATCCGCATGACCAGGATGATCAGCAGACCACACGCCGCGTAGGTGAGGCACGCCGCGGGGCCGGCCTTGCCGATGACGACGCCGGAGCCGACGAAGAATCCGGCGCCGATGATGCCCCCGATGGCGATCATCGTGAGCTGGCGCTGCGACAAGCCCTGGCGCAGTTGCGGTGTGGCGCTCATCGACAGATCAGGCCGAACTCAGCGCCGACGGCCGGCCGGGCACCACGTGCAGTACCGGGATCGGGTAGGCCGCCCGCACCTTGTCGACCATGCCCAGCCGCAGCCACGCCGAACGGGCTTCGGCGATGACCAGTTGGTCGGGCTGGAAGCGTCGCACCGCCGCGTCCAAAGCCCGCAGCGGCCGGTAGTCACCGAGTTCGCCATCGGCTGAGAGCCCGATACCGCGCATCGCGGACAGGATCGCGTCGAGCCGGTCGTGCGCGGCGGTGACGGTGGCGTCGAGGACGAACACCGGTCCGGTGCGTTCGGCCTGCCCGGTGTCGACGGGGTTCACCGGCACACAGATGAAGTAGTCGGCCCGCTGCTGGGCGTCGACACGGCGCAGTACGTCGAAAAGCTCACTCGTGGAGACGTTTTTGTTGGCCAACACCAGGACGCGCTTGGCTTTGCCGGTCGGTGTCACGACCGCCTCATGCTTCTCCGGTCTGCGCCACCAGCGGGGGACGAAGTACAGCGTCAGCACGACCACCCAGGACAACAGGCCCAGCCACAGCTCCATGCGGGCGCCTTGGTCGAAGGCCATCAGCACCAGGATGCCGACCAACGCCACCACGGTGAGTATCGACAGGCCGGGGAACAGCCACATTTTCACCCGCAACCGCCCCGGCGGTGTACGACGTCGCAGCACGATCTGCGACAGGGCGATCAACAGGTACACCGAAAGAACCAGTGAGCCAGATGATTTCAGCAGGAAGGTGAACACCGCATCGGGCGCCACCCAGGCCATCAGCACGCACAGGAATCCGACGATCGACGACACCAGGATCGCCGCATACGGCACGCCGCGGCGACCGACCTTGACCAGTTCGATCGGCGCCTCACCGCGGGCGGCCAGCACGAACAGCATTCGCGACGCGGTGTAGAGCCCGGAGTTCAGGCAGGACAGTACCGCGGTCAGCACCACTGCGTTCATGATGTGGCCTGCGGCGGGAATCCCCATCTGCCCCAACGCCGCAACGTAGGGCGAGACACCGGGACGCTCCGCATTCCACGGCACGATCACCGCGAGCAGGAACACCGAGCCGAGGTAGAAGATGATGATCCGGACGACCACCGATTTGGTCGCGCGTGCGACGGCGCGTTCGGGATCCGCTGTCTCGGCGGCGGCGATCGTGGCCACCTCGGCGCCGACCATCGCCGAGACCACCACCGAGGTGGCCCCGAATACCGTGCCGATGCCGTTGGGGAAGAAACCGCCGTGCGCGGTCAGGTTGCTGAAGTCAACGCCGCGCTGCGGCCACACCCCGAGAACGAACAGCGAACCGAGCGCCAGAAACACCACGATCGCCGCGACTTTGATTCCGGCGAACCAGAATTCGAACTCCCCGAAGGCCGCGACGGAGAACAGATTGGTCGCTGTCATAGCGACCATCAGGGTGCCTGACAGCAGCCACAGCGGTGCCTTGATCCAGTACGACAACACCGCTCCGCCGGCAATCGCCTCGAAGCCGACCACCACCACCCAGAAATACCAATACAGCCAGCCGACCGAGAAACCCGCCCAACCGCCGAGCGCTTGCCGGGCGTAGTCGGCGAACGAACCGGTCGACGGGTTGGCGGTGGCCATCTCGCCCAGCATCCGCATGACCAGAACGACCAGAACCCCGCAGATCGCGTAGGTGATGAAGGCCCCCGGCCCGGCCTCGCCGATGATGACGCCGGAGCCGACGAACAAGCCGGCGCCGATGACGCCGCCGAGGGCGATCATGTTCAGCTGTCGTTGCGAAAGACCCCGGCGCAGCGGCGCGGCGCCGCTCACCTCGTGGGACTCCGGCATGACGGGACGCTAGCACCTGGGCGGTGCGCCGCGCTCGACTCACACCGGCAGGGCGCGCAGCGCTACGGGCAGGCTGGGCAGGAAGTGCGTCGCGGCGAAGACCCGGATGTCGTCGTCATCGACCATGGCCTGACGGGCCGGCAACAACAACAACATCGCCGCGTAACGCAAGATCGTGTCAGCCAGCTCGTCGACCGCGTCGGCGCCGATTTGCTCGGCGAATCCGTCCGGGAAGATCACGCGCAGCGCGCCCGCCATCCGCTCGACAGCGGGATCCCAATGCTGGTTGGCCAACTCCAGCATCAGTCCCGGCTCGTCGGCCAGCATTCGGGTCAGCACCCGATGTTGACGGAAACGCACGATCGACAACGTGAACGCCTCGACGTAGTAATTCGATTGCGGCCGACGTCTTTTCAGCTCGTCGGCGATGGTGGCGAACAAGACCGCGTTCTCACGGTCGATGACGGCGGCGACCAGTTCGTCGCGATTGGAGAAGCGTCGGTAGATCGTGGTGCGGCTGACGCCGGCGCGACGGGCCACGTCATCGAGTGCGACCCGGCGAAAGCCATGCCGCTCGAACTCGACGACGGCGGCGTCGAGAATCGCGTTGGTCGCCGCGTCAGCCCCGGGCATAACCGCCACAGGCAAAACCGTTGTAGCGCCATCGCATCGGCAGATGGTCCCACACCCAGTTCACCGGCCGCGACCGCCATACCGCGGCGAACCGTTGATAGCGCCGCTCCTGACGATCACTCCAGGGCAGGCCGAGCAGCTCGCGGCCGCGCGGCGGCATTCCACCGGTGGTGAGAAAGGCGGCCACCGGGTTGAACACCGGCGCGACTAATCGCCACGCCAGCGGCGACACACCCTTGGGACGCGGAAAACCCTTGGTCACGTATCCCACACCGTATTTCGCGGTGGGGTGCGCGATCACGATGCGTTCCATCATGTGGTCCCAGTACTTCTCGAACTCGCGATAGTTCGCCGGCATCGGACGTTCGCTGACGCCGTAACGGCGGTACCACGTCTTCGACTCCAGATAGATCTGTTCCTTCTCCGCGTCGGTCAGACGCTTGACGAAGGTGTCGGCGAAGTAGAGCACCTGCTCGACGAAAGTGGCGTGCGCCCAGTAATAGGTCTCGGGGTCCAGCGCGTGATAGCGCTCCCCGCTGGGCATGGACCCTTTGATCTGGTGATGGAAGTCCCGCACCTGCTGGCCGGCGTTGTCGTCGTCGGAGCCGTAGACGGTCCGGAAGATCGGCGGCAGCGAGCGTTTGACCCGCGCCGACGTGTCGCTGAAGAACACCGAGTGGTCCAGCACGCCCTGCCCGAGTTCGGCCAGCATGTTCTGCAGCACCGCGGGGCGGGGCCCGATCAGGAACATCCGGTTGTCGCCGAAATAGCGCCACACCAGCGAGCGTGGCCCCAGCGGCAATGCGTCGTCGGCCGCCTCGATCGCAGCGGACTCACTCAGATCGGTCACTGGAACAGTGTTACATATTTCGAACTTTGTACCAACTCCTGCGGGCGACGCTCTACTTCTGCCGGAGCACCGCCACCGCCTTGGTGAGAAAATCTGCCAGCAGTTGAGGATCGGACTCACCGTCGACCACGACGGCCGTCTTGTCGCTCAGCGCGGCGGCGTACGTCAGCCGGTCGATGGACTTCGAGAATCCGGGTGTCGCGAAGTCCAGGTGCACCTTGACCGCGGAGGTCGAGGCACCGTCGATAGCCGGTCCGGCCATGACGTCTGCCGTTCCTCGCGCGCTGTCCTGCGATGTGAACGCGACATGGTTGCATCCGCCGCCCACGACAGGGTTCGGGATGACCTGAGACGTCTGCGTGGCGATGATCGTGACTTCTATTTGCGGACCGTGCGCGAGTAGTCCCTGCGATACCGCACCCGCCTCCACACCGGACGGCTTGAGCACCGTATTGCATTGGGGCGGATCGAAAGTGAACGAGAATTGTTTCGACAACCCGGCGATGCTGTCGGCCTGTTCTTTGGTGAGGGTGGTTCGCGGAATCTGGGTCACGGTGAACCCCGGCGGTAATTGGTTGGCCAGGTTGGTAATTCGACCGATGTCGTATCCACCGGGCGGTTCGGCAAGCACCGTCGACGACGGCTTCGCGGTGCTCGAGGTGCTGTGTGGACCATTTGCTTTTGGGCCGCCGGAGCCGCACGACGTCATGGCAACAGCGGCCAGCATCGCCACACCGAACCGGACCCCGACATTGGCGATGAGCATGGGCCGACCCTAACAACCGTCGCCGCCACCTGCCATTCACCAAGCCCGCAGCTCACACGTTGATTACGGTGCAGTACCGAAACGGCGTAGCTATTTCGGCGGCTCCGCTCCGCTCGGCATGATTGCGACATGCCTCAGCTGTCCCGTCGTGCTGCGCTGCGCATGGGCGTCAGCGCCGTCGCCGGGGCTGCGGGAATCTGGACGCTGGGCGCCGCGGTGGATCCGACCCGGGTGCCGGCCGATCCGAGTCCGTTCGACCCCGCCGCACCGCCCGCCCCGCCGGTCGCCGCGCCTGCGCCGCTGCCGACGAAGGTGTCCGGCTCATTCGTCTCCGCCGCCCGCGGAGGCGTGCTGACGAACTACATCATCGCCCGGCCGCCCGGTATTACCGGACCGCTGCGCCCGGTGATCGCCTTGCATGGCGTGCGCGGCAGCGCCAAACAGGTGATGAGCTTCGGCGTCGAACAAGCCCTCGCAGAACTGGCGAAAGCGGGCCGGCCACCGATCGCGGTGGTCGCCGTCGACGGCGGCGACAGCTATTGGCATCGCCGTGCCGGCGGCGAGGACGCGGGCTCGATGGTGCTCAACGAGCTGATCCCGATGTTGTCGACGATGAGCCTGGACATCACCCGCGTGGGCTTCCTGGGCTGGTCGATGGGCGGCTACGGCGCAATGCTGCTGGGCGCGCGACTCGGCCCGGCACGCACCGCGGGGATCTGCGCCGTCAGCCCGGCGCTGTATCAGTCGTACACCGCCAGCACCCTCGGGGCCTTCGACAGCTACGACGACTGGACTCGCAACACCGTCTTCGGATTGCCTGCGCTGTCAACGATTCCGCTGCGGATCGACTGCGGCAACGACGATCGCTTCGCACCGGCGGCGCACCAATTCATCGGCCAGCTCCGCACCCAGCCGGCCGGCGGATTCGGGCCCGGTGGACACGACGAGGCGTACTGGTCACAGCAGCTGCCGGGTGAGCTGGCCTGGCTGGCGTCCTGACCGGACTAGCCGCGAAAGCGCTTGAGCCGCAAGCTATTTGTCACCACGAGCAACGACGAACATGCCATTGCCGCGCCAGAGATCATCGGGTTCAGCAGGCCCAGCGCAGCCAGCGGAATGGCCGCGGCGTTGTAGGCGAACGCCCAGAACAGGTTGATCCGGATCGTCCGCAGCGTGCGAGCCGACAGTCGCAGCGCGGTCGGCACGGTGTGCACCCCGGTGCGCATCAGCGTGAGATCTCCGGCGTCGATCGCGGCGTCGGTGCCACTGCCCATCGCCATGCCGATGTCAGCGACCGCGAGCGCCACCGAGTCGTTGACCCCGTCGCCGACCATCGCCACGACCCGACCCTGGCGCTTCAAAGATGTAATGACGTCCGCTTTTTCGGTCGGCAGCACACCCGCGATCACGTTGTCGGGTGCGATCCCGACCTCGTCGGCGACCTGCCGGGCCACTGCGGCGCTGTCGCCGGTGAGCAACATCGAGGTGATGCCCATGGCCTGCAATTCGGCGATCGCCGCGGCGCTGTCGGGCTTGACCTGATCGGCCAGCGTGATCACCCCGCGGACCTGCCCGTCCCATGCCACCTGGACCGCCGTCTGACGTGCCGTCGGAGTCAGTAGGTCGACACCGGCCAGTGAACCGACCCGGGACACCGCGATCTCGACGCCGTCGACCACGCCGACCACGCCGGTTCCTGGATCGTTGGCGAAGCGGCTCGGGCCGTCGCCGATGGTCAGGCCGCGGCTGCGGGCGGCTGTCACGATGGCCGCGGCCACCGGATGCTCGGAGGCCGACTCGACCGCAGCGGCTTTGGCAAGCACCACGTCGGCGTCCTCCCCCGGCCGGGCGTCGATGGCGTGCACGGTCATCGCGCCGGTGGTCAGGGTTCCGGTTTTGTCGAAGACGACGGTGTCGACACCTTCGATGGTCTCCAGCAGCTTGGGGTCCTTGATCAGAATGCCCAGCTGGGCGCCGCGGCCGGTGCCGACCAGGATCGCAGTCGGAGTGGCCAACCCCAGCGCACAGGGGCAGGCGATGATCAGCACCGCGACGGCCGCGGTGAACGCCGCCGCCGCCGGCGCTCCGGCCAGCAGCCAGCCGGCCATCGTCGCTGCAGCGATCACCAGCACCGCCGGCACGAAGACCGCCGCCACCCGATCGGCCATCCGCTGGACGGGTGCCTTGTCGTTCTGCGCGTCGCTGACCAGTTTCGCCATCCGCGCCAACTGGGTGTCGGCGCCCACCTTGGCGGCGCGCACCAACAACCGGCCGTAGGTGTTCAGCGAGCCGCCGACCACGGTGTCGCCGGTGGTCACGTCGACCGGTGCCGGCTCACCCGTCATCGCTGAGGTGTCCAACGCCGTTGCGCCGTCCACGATCACGCCGTCGGTGGCTACCCGCTCGCCCGGTCGCACCACCACGATGTCGCCGACGCGCAACTGCCCGACCGGCACCTGAACCTCGTCGCCGTCGCGCAATACCGCGGCGTCCTTGGCGCCCAGACTCAACAGGGAGCGCAACGCCGCGCCCGACGCGCGTTTGGCCCGCGCCTCGGCGTAGCGGCCGGCCAGCTGAAACACCGTGACCGCGCCCGCGACTTCGAAGTAGACCGGGCCCGCGCCCCGCAGCACCGCCGCCGTCGACCAGAAATAGGCGGCCAGCGTGCCCAACGACACCAGCGTGTCCATCGTCGAACTGCGATGCCGGAGGCCGAGCAGCGCCAGGCGATGGAACGGGTAGCCGCCCCACGCGACGACCGGCGTGGTGAGCGCCAGCGCCATCCACTGCCAGCCGGCGAACTGCCAGCCCATCACCATCGACACCGCCACCACCGGAATCGCCAGCAGCGCAGAGCCGACCAGCCGCGTGCGCAACTCGTCCTGCGGCAGCTCGTCGGCGTGGGTGAACGGGTCGACGACCACCGAGGCGTGATAGCCCGTGGACTCCACCGCCCGGATCAGGTCGCCGGCCGACACCGCGGACTCGTGCTGGACGTGGGCGCGTTCGAGCGCGAAATTGACCGCAGCGCGCACGCCGTCGAGACGGTTGAGGGCACCCTCGATACGTACGGCGCACGACCCGCAGCTCATGCCCCGCAGGTCGAGGTCGGTGGTCGTCATGCCACCGGAGCGCGGCCGGCTCGTCGCAACCGCGCGACACCGACCACCGCCAGCATCCCGGCCAGCGCCGCCAACAGCAGGGCCACGAACAGCATCGACGGGTCGTAGGCCACCGACGTGGTCACCGGTTGATCCTTGAGGACGGGCGCGACGGCTACGGTGGATCGCACCGCCGACCAGCTGGCCACGCAACCGACGATCGCGGCACCGGCCAACAGCAGCTCAATGACCGCGCGAATGCGTTCTTTCACCAGTTCGAGCTCTCGTCGGAATGGTCATCCTCGGGCGGCTGGTCGGGTCCGACTCGCTCTTCGACCAGCGGAGTCAGCAGATTGCGCAGATGACGGTGCTTGCGCGCCCACGCCTGGGCGGTGCGGCCACCGGTGAGCCGCAGCCCGATGCCGGTGCGGCCCTTGGGTACTCCGGTCAGCTCGCCGAGCGCGCGGGCGGACTGCCAGCGCTCGAGGTCCTTCTTCGCCGCCATCGGATGGTCGGGCTCCGGGTACACCTTGACGATCTCGGCGACTCTGATCGTCTCGGTGCCTTGGCGCAGAGTATGCGGGGTCAGCACGACGGAAGTGTGAATCCGTGCCGCTTTGATTTGCAGCGCAACGAAACTCGAGATGATGACGAGGAAGAACAACGGTATCGAGACTTGCCAGCCGTTGCCGTTGGACTTCTCGATCCACAGCATGATCCCGGCCGCCAGCGGCCCGGTCAGCACCCAGTACCAACTGGCACCGACCTCTCGAAAGATCGGCGCCGCGTCAGTGTCCGTCCCCGCAGTCACGTCACCCATCATCCCCTGCTGAAAGAGTCGGCAAACCACCTGGGGTCATTAGATCGGGCCCCTCACCTGGTGAAGTATTCGTGCGAGTCCCTGCGATGCAGCAGGAACATTCCCCCGGCGATCAGCACCGACCCGGTGATACCGGTGACGCCGCACGCGACGGCCCACACCGGTGGCCAGGTCACGGTGAACAGGCGGATCCCGACGTAGACCACGGTCGCCATCGCCCCACCTGTCAAAATTGTTCGGGCCCAGCGATATCCGGCCCGCATCAGGATCAGAAAAGTCACCACGATCGCGCACATCACCGCGGTGAACAGTCCCGACCCGATCATCAGCGCCGGGGGGCCGTGGCCGTTCGACGAGCCGACGAAATCAGCGACGTAGCCGACCACCATCAGCGGCACGGCGACCAGCCACAGCCAAAAGCCGGTGTCGACGTCCACCGGCCTGGCCGGCGGCTCCTGCGCTTGGTCGGTGGGGCCCGTCACGACAACCAGTTGGCCGCGGCGACGGCCCAGTAGGTCAGCACCATGTCGGCGCCCGCCCGCCGGATGCCGATCAACGACTCGAGGGCGGCGGAACGCTCGTCGATCCAGCCGTTGGCTGCGGCCGCGGCGATCATCGCGTACTCCCCCGACACCTGATAGGCGGCGACGGGTACCGGCGACATTTCGGCGGCTGCCCTGACGATGTCCAGGTAGCTCATCGCCGGCTTCACCATCACGATGTCGGCACCCTCGTCGAGGTCGAGCTGCACTTCACGTAACGCCTCGCGGGCGTTGCCCGGCTCCTGCTGGTAGGTGCGGCGGTCGCCGATCAGGCTGGAGCTCACCGCTTCCCGGAACGGGCCATAAAAGGCCGACGCGAACTTCGCGGCGTAGGCCAGGATGATCACGTCGGTGTGACCGGCGGCGTCCAGCCCGTCGCGGATGGCCGCCACCTGGCCGTCCATCATCCCGCTCGGGCCGACCACATGGGCGCCGGAATCCGCTTGTGCGACAGCCAGTTCCACGTATCGCCGCACCGTGGCGTCGTTGTCGACGCGGCCGCGTTCGTCGAGGACGCCGCAGTGGCCATGGTCGGTGAACTCGTCGAGGCAGGTATCGGCCATCAGCACGGTCGAGTCGCCGAGGTCCTCGGTCAGGTCGCGCAGCGCGACGTTGAGGATGCCGTCGCGATCCGTGCCCACCGACCCAGTGGCGTCCTTGTCGTCGGCGCGAGGCACACCGAACAGCATCAGTCCGCCCACGCCGGCACTCACCGCCTCCGCGGCAGCCTTGCGGAGCGACTCGCGGGTGTGTTGGACGACGCCCGGCATGGACGCGATCGGCACCGGCTCGTCGATGCCGTCGGCGACGAACATCGGCAACACCAAATGCCTTGGCTCGAGCGATGTCTGGGCGACCAGCCGGCGCAGTGCCGGGGTCGACCGAAGCCGGCGCGGACGCTGCAGGGGCGCGACGTGGCGACCCGCTGCACCCGGCTCGGCCGCGCTTGCGATCGCCACGGTCTCATGGTGGCGACCCGCTGCACCCGGCTCGGCCGCGCTTGCGATCGCCACGGTCTCTACCGCCTGCGGCTCTTCTTACGCGGCGGCGGCAGCGCACCCTCGGCGCGCAGCCGGGCGGCGTGCTCTGCCAGCGCCTCGATCAACGGACCCACCGCGGCGGTCTCGGGCTGCACGTCGACACGCAGACCGAATTCGGCTGCGGTCTCTGCGGTTTTCGGCCCGATACAGGCGACGATGGTGCGTGCGTGCGGCTTGCCGGCGATGCCGACCAGGTTGCGCACGGTCGAGCTGGAGGTGAAGCACACCGCGTCGAAGCCACCGGTCTTGATCATCTCGCGGGTGGCTGCCGGCGGCGGGGCGGCCCGCACGGTCCGGTAGGCGGTGACGTCTTCGATCTCCCAGCCACGTTCACGCAGACCTTCGGCCAGCGTCTCGGTGGCGATGTCGGCACGCGGCAGCAGCACCCGGTTCACCGGGTCGAAAATGCTGTCGTAGTCCGGGAATTCGTCCAGCAGGCCCAGCGAGGACTGCTCGCCGGAGGGCACCAGCTCGGGGCTGATACCGAAGGCGCGAACCCGGTCCGCGGTCGATTCGCCGACGCAGGCGATCTTCACGCCGGAGAACGCGCGGGCGTCCAGGCCGAACTCGCCGAACTTCTCCCAGACAGCGCGCACCGCGTTGGTGGAGGTGAACACGACCCACTGGTAGCGACCGTCGACCAGACCCTTGACCGCACGCTCCATCTGGGCGGGGCTGCGGGGCGGCTCGACGGCGATGGTCGGGACCTCGATCGGCAGTGCGCCGTGCGCGGTCAGCCGCTCGCTCATCTCGCCGGCCTGATCCTTGGTGCGCGGCACCAGGACGGTCCAGCCGTACAGGGCGCGACTCTCCCACCAGTTCAGCTTGGCCCGGTTGGCGACGGTCTTGCCGATCGTCACGATCACCGGTGACGGGGCCGCGGCGTCGCCGCCCAAAAGCAGTGTCGAGTCGGTCAACCCGCCCAGCGTCGACTCCACCGACCGCTGCTGGCAGGTGGTGCCCGAGGAGGTCACCACGCACGGGGTGCTGTCGGCCAGGCCGTACTCGATCAGCGTGCGCGCCGAGTCGGCCACGTGCGCGGAGGTGGCCTGCAGGATCAGCGGACCCGGTCCCGCGGCCAGGGCACCCCAGTCGACGTTCGGGTCGCGGACGTCGGCGACGGTGTGCGAGGAGCCCAGAGGCAGACCCGCATAGGTCGGGACCGCGTCACTGGCGGACAGGCCCGGCACGATCTCGAAGTGCAGATGGCTGCGGGCCACGGCGTTCACCTCGGTGATCACCGAGTCCACCGACAGCGGGTCGCCGGCCACCAGCCGCACCACGTCGGAGCCGGTGCGGGCCTCGACGACCAGCGTCTTGGCCACCTCGGCGGGGTCGCCCAGCGCGGGCCGGACGTCGGGTCCCACTGAGACCACGGCGGCGGGTTGCTCTTTGGTGTCGGCACTGGCCGTGTCATCGCCGGCTCCACCGGTCGACGCCGCTGGCGGCTCGGCCGGCGCGGGCCCGGAGACTGGCGGCAGATCCTTGCCGATCAACGCCAGCACTGCCTCGGGCACGTCGGGGTCAATGAACACCAGGGGGGCATTGGCCAGCACCGCTGCGGCCCGCGTCGTCAGTAGGGCAGGGTCGCCAGGACCCGAACCCACGAACATGATGCGGCCGGGCCTCGGCTTGCGCCCTCGCGTCGTCATCGTCGCTCCTACCTACCTACCTTGTTGGCGTGCTTGCCTTACCGCGCGCTCGCCATGACTTCCCGTGCGCCCAAGTCGAACAGCTCGGCGGCCACCGAGAGCCCCAGCTCCCGTGCCCGATCCGGACTGCCGATCCCGGACGCGCGGATCACGTCAGATCCGTCCAGCGCCGCCACACAGCTGCGCAGCGACAACTCCTCGAAGATGCGGCCGTCCTCGTCGATGGATTCGACCACTTCCGCGATCGCCCCCACCGGCGCGGAACAACCCGCCTCCAGTTCGGCGAGCAGGGCACGCTCGGCGGTGACGGCCGCTCGGGAGTCGGCGTCGTCCAGCTCTGCCAGCAGTGTCGCGAGCCGGGAATCCCCGGAGCGGCACTCGATGGCGAGCGCCCCTTGAGCCGGGGCCGGCAGCATCTGCACCGGTTCCAGCGTCTCGGTGACGGCGTCGAGACGTCCCAGCCGGGTCAGACCCGCCCGGGCAACCACGATCGCGTCCAAATCGCCATTGCTTACCCTGTTCAACCTGGTGTCTAGGTTGCCTCGTAGGGGGCGAATTTCCAAACCGAGACCCAGTGCTCTAAGCTGCGCGGCCCGACGAGGCGACGAGGTACCGATAACTGCGCCGTTCGGCAGCTGTCCCAGCACCAACCCATCGCGGGCCACCAGGGCGTCGCGGGCGTCTTCACGAGGCGGGATGGCGGCGATCACGAACCTGGCGTCAGGTGCGGTCGGCAGATCTTTGTACGAATGCACCGCCATATCGACCTCGCGGGCGTCGATGGCCTCCCGCAGTGCGGCCGTGAAAACGCCGACGCCGATGTCGGCGACCGGCTCGTGCGACTGGTCGCCCGCGGTGCTGATGATCACCAGTTCGGCCTCGTGACCTTTGGCCAGCAGAGCATCGCGAATACTGCCCGCCTGGGTAGTGGCCAGCACGCTGCCACGAGTGCCTATCCGAATCACGTCGGCCAAGCGGCTACTCGGCAGAATCTGTTGGCACAGAGGGCAATTCGCCCGCGTTAGCAACGGCGTCGACCGCGGTCTGGTCGAGCTCGAACAACTCTCTCAGCGCCTCGGCATAGCTGTCGCCGCCGGGCGCGCTGGCCAGTTGCTTGATCCGCACGGTGGGAGCGTGCAGCAGCTTGTCCACGACGCGGCGCACGGTGCGAGCCACCTCGTCTTTGTGGGCGGCGTCCAGGCCCGGCAGCCGGTTGTCGAGGCGTAGCAGTTCGGCCTCGACCACGTCGGCCGCGCGCTGCCGCAGAGCGGTGACGGTCGGGGTGACCTCGGCCATCCGCTGGCCGGCCAGATAGGTGGCGACTTCGGCGGCCACCAGATGGCGGGCCGCATCGGCGTCGGCCGCGGCGGCTTTGGCCGACGGTTCGCGCTGGATGCGGTCCATGTCGACCACCCAGACGCCAGGAAGGCCCGACACGGTGGGGTCGACATCGCGCGGCATGCCCAGGTCGCAGATCACCAGCGGCTGGTCTTCGCGGCGGCTGGCGGCCAGAGCGTTGTGCACGTCGGCCAGCGATACGACCGGGCGCACCGCGCCGGTGCAACTGACCACTACGTGCGCGTCGGCCAGTGCGTCGGACAGGTTCTCCAGACTCATCGCCTCAGCCGTGGTGCCGGCGTCGCGGATTTTGCGGGCCAGCCGCTGCGCGCGAGGCAGCGAGCGGTTGACGACGTAGACGTTGCCGATTCCGGCGCGGGTCAGGTGGGCGGCGGACAGCGCACCCATCGCACCGGCGCCGACGACGACGGCCGTCTTGCCTTGCAGGCCACCAATTTTGGAGTCGGCCATGCCGAGTGCGACCGAGACGACCGAGGCGCCGGCCGCGTCGATGCCGGTTTCGGAGTGCACCCGCTTGCCGACCGCCAGCGCACGCTGGGCCAACTCATGTAGGACCCGGCCGACGGTCTGGTTGGTCTCGGCGGCGGCGTAGGCGCGACGGACCTGACCCAGCACCTGCGCCTCGCCGACCACGGCCGAGTCCAGGCCGCTGGCGACGGCGAAGAAGTGCTCTACGGCGGCTTCGCTGTAGCGGACGTAGGCGTATTTGGTGAGGTCGGGAACCGACATGCCGGAGTGATCGGCGAGCACCTGGCCGATGGCGGACAGGCCGCCGTGGAAGGCGTCGACGACGGCGTAGACCTCGACGCGGTTGCAGGTGGAGAGCACCATGGCTTCGGTCACCAGCGGCGACTGCATGATTCGGTCGATGAGCTTGATCTGCTCGGACTCGTCCGTGCTGAGCTGCTCCAAGACGGAGACCGGGGCGCTACGGTGCGATACACCGAAAAGCAGCACGCTCACGGCTGAATCACCTGGCCTGCTCCCTTGCTAACACCGGTGAATTGACTGCTCTCCACCGTAGACGGTTACTTGAGGGCCCACCAAATTTGCGCTGGAAGTCACTCCCTGGCCAGATCCTTGCGCAGCCGGGGCTCGTCGAGTTCCCAGTAGCTGTGTTCGCGGCCGTCGAGCAGGACGACAGGCAGTCGGTCGCCGAACTCCGCTCTGAGCTTTGGGTTGCCTGCTTGGGCTTCGGCGTCGACGTCGGTGGTGTCGACGTCGAAGTCGAGTTCTTGCGCAAGCTTGGCCAGCTGCGCGTGGACGCCGTCGCAGATCGAGCAGCCGGCGCGCGTCAGGAGTCGGACGTTGCGGCGGGACATGGGTTTCAGTGTCTCAGTCGCGGCATTTGCGTAGGCTGGGACCGGAATGGTGACTACCCGACTCGTTGAGCGGCGATACCGTTGGCGCATGTCAGAACAGCCGCCTAGCGGGCCTTCTCATGAGCACAGCGCCAGTAGCTTTCCAGCTGCATCGCCAGCGACGGGGCCGTATCCCCCGCCGCAGTGGCCTACCCGGATATCCCAGCCATCCCGCTGGCCAACAGTTGCAGCGCTCGCGATCGCACTTCTCGCTACGGCGCTAGCCATCGTGGGCTGGTTTCGCCCCACGCCTACACCGGCCGCGCAAGCATCTGCTCCGACACACACCGCGCAGCAGATATCTGGCGCAAAAACGAGTACTTGCGCGGCGTTTGCAGTGGTGAATAAGGGAATCGCCTTACAGACCAACGGCGCCGATAGCGACAACCCCGCACTTGTTCAGGCTGAGGCGGCAAATGCTAGATTATCAACGATTTCGGGCGGATGGTATTTGAAAGCTCGTCTGGATAAAGCAGCCCCACCGGACCTTACCTCCGCCGTCGAGCACCTGTCCGACATACTTCTTGACTTAGGTGCAAATTATTTGGCGGGTGCGAAAGACGATGACCCTGCGCAGTCCGCAATGAAGAGCGACGGTAATGCTGCTTTCGCACAAGTACAAGAAATGTGTAAGTAGGTATGGCACGAACTGGTCTGTTAGGAGGCCCTGATTCCGCCAGAAATGCATTGCGCGTCGAACTCGATTCTGATGTCACGGCAATAGACGGACTTTGCAAATGAACATGAGGCCAGCCAGCTGGTACGGCCCGGCGAATCGCGACTCGCAGTTGAGCGTACAACTCGGCCCGTGGGTCGGCACGGAGTTGCTACTGTGATTATCCGACATTTGCTCGCATGGAAGCTCTCGAATTGATCACACCCAGAATGCCACGACGCCGACACGCCTCACGCTCAGCCAAATTTCCGGGTCTTTTCGGAGATCCAGCAGGACAATACCGCTGCAGCGCCGCGTTCTTGAAAAGTTTAGATGCCTGCAATCGACGTTAATTAGCGCATCAGGACCCAGACGCCAGCGAGGCTAAGTTTCAGACGGTAGTTAGGTTCCTCTTCAGACGTGGAGCCGCGCAGACGGGGATTGCAAGATCAATACCTGCTTCGCCGATCGGCGATACCGTTGCCTTATGTCGGAGCAGCCGCGTAGCGGCCCTCCCTGTAGGGAGGGCGTACATGGGATTCCAGCTATTCCTGAAGCCGCTGAGCATCACGCGGCGCCCGCAGGTCCGCCGCAATGGCCGAACGCACCAGCCCGGCCCCCTCGTTGGCCTACGTTCGTAGCGCTCGCAGTTGCACTTCTTGCTGCTGGACTGGCCATCGCGGGCTGGTTTCGCCCGATGCCTCCGCCAGTTCAAACGCGCCCGGCATCGCCCACCTACACCGAACAGCAGATCTCCGGTGCGAAAACTCACGCGTGCGAAGCTTTTGAGCTAATTCAGAAGGGTGTCGCATTACAGACGAATCCGCTGCCAAACGACGATCCCGGTGTGGCGAACGCTCAAGCAGCACACGCACAGCTGTCGCTAGTTGCCGGAGCTTATTACCTACGGGATCACTTAGAGCCCGCGACTCCCGCACCCCTCGTGGCAGACATCCGCCAATTTGCGGCAATAGCCCTCGATATTGGAGTCAACGCTCTAACGGGCGCCAAAAACGCTGATCCATCCCAATCGGCACTCATAAGAGCAGGGAATGACGCCGTCGACCGCGCCGCTGAACAGTGCAAGTGACGGCATACCAGCCGGCACACTCGAGTCGCCTGATTCGTGAGACAAGTCTCTCGCGCACCGTTCCAGACCCTGCGTCTGAGCACACTGACATTAGCCGTCGTCGCCGACCTGGCACTTTGCTGATCCGCAAACCAGACCGCAGGGCTTGTGCCGCCCTAGCTATGAGATCAAGCACCGCTGGCACCCGGACGTACTGCTGTGCGCGGTCAACGTCGTTCACCCTCCCCACTGGTAGCGCTCTGGACTCTAGAAGCTGACTACCGGAGTTCGTGATCGACGATACGATTGGCCCATGTCGGAACAGCCGCCTAGCGGGCCTTCCTATGGGCAAAGTGCCAGCGGGTTTCCAGCTGCTTCGCCGGCGACGGGGCCGTATCCCCCGTCGCAGTGGCCAACCCCGACATCTCAGCCGTCGCGCTGGCCGACGCTAGCAGCGCTGGCGCTTGCGCTCGTGGCGACCGTTTTAGCAATCGTCGGGTGGTTTCGCCCAGCAGCAACACCTTCACCGCCGCCGGCTTCAGTCAACCCCGGTCCTACGTACACCGAGCAACAAGTTTCAGATGCTAAGAGCCACGCATGCGCAGCGTTCGACCTCGTAAACAAGGGCATGACGCTCGAAACAAATGGTCAGCTCAGCAAGGACCCTGCAATGGAATTAGCGCAGGGCACGAACGCCCGACTGACGACCATTTCGAGTGGGTGGTATCTGAGGGCGCGCTTAGAACCAGCTACTTCGGCTGATCTTGCAGGAGCAGTGCGGCACTTATCAGACGTGCTGCTCGATCTAGGGGCGAACTATTTGGCTGGGGCGAAGGACGATCAGCCCGCACAGAGCGCCCTCAAGAATGAGGGCAACACCGCATTTGAAAAAGTCAGCGATTTGTGCAAATGACGCAAGCTGGCGACCCTTGGTTTGAAGCGATGGTAGGTCAGTGGTGGACGCCACCGCTGGACCTCGGCGTCGTAGGTGCCGCCGCAACCAAGCGGCAGGCGACCTCCACAGCCTGGCACAATTTCTCCACACAGCTGAGGCAGGCACTTTCCGGGCCGCTGAATCCAGAGATTCAAATGGGGATGACAGCAGACTCAATCCGCGACGCCTTCACCCGAGGCGCAGATCAAGCAGGGGATGTAGCCGATACCAACGAGGCCATCAGCAAGGCACACGGGTCAGCTCATCATTGGGTTGGTGACTTAAATTCACGTCTAGAGTCGATCGCGCACAACGGCAAAAAGGAGATCGACGATATTCAACAATCGAAGGACCTGCCGCCTATTAAGGTGGGCAAGATTGTTGATGTTTTGATGCGCTGCCAACAAGACGCGAACTCAGCTGCGGCGCCTTGCACTCAAAATATTTTTGAAGCCATGCAGTCAGTTCTCGATCGGCGCGGTATCCCCAAATCGGCCCGCCAATTCGCCCAAGAACATGGCATAGATACCACCCGCTTACTCAGTTCCCCGAGTAAAGAGACAGTGACCAAGCAGGTTAACAATATTCTTAATCAGGGAGGTCCGAACGGAACGCCTCCTTCTGACGGCATTAAGTCACCAATAGGCAATATGAGCCAAGGCGGCACGCCCGCTTCAACCACCCCAGGGCCGACGCAGGCCGCTCCGTTATCAGACGGGGGCGGACTTAACCAGGGCGGCATCGCGCCCTCTGGAAACCCGACCACTGCGGTGGGCGGTCAACGGTCGGGCTTCGGTAACTTCAATCAGGCGGGCGTGCCAGTGACTTCGACACCGGCGGCGTCTACTGGTCCAAATTTGAGCAGTCCAGGATCTCCTGCGACGTCGGTAATGGGTGGCCCGCTAGGACCCAACACATTGGCCTCCGGGACCTCTACCGGCGCATTCAGCCCTGCGGCTCTGGCCTCGGGCGCACAGCCGAATGCTTTAGCGCAAGGCCTGAATCCCGCCTTGGGCCAGGGCACCCCGATGTCAGGCGCCTTCAATAACGTGCCCCCCGTTACCAGCCCAGTCCAGCCGCAGTTGCCCGTCCAACCAACGACGTCTGACTTCTCGGGATCGACCGTTCCGGCGACTGCCCACGCGCCCGCCTTCGATGCTCCTCCGCCTGCGCCTCCAGCACCGGTCGCTCCGCATACAGCGGTAACCGACTCGGCCCCAGCTTATTTGGCGGGTCCGGCAGCCGCGGCCCCTGCGGCACCCGCTGGCCCGCTGCCGACCTACGGATCTGACATCCGACCGCCCACCCCGACGATCTCCGCACCGACGATTCCGTCGAGCCCGTCAGCGATCTCCTCGGTATCTTCAGCTGCCTCACCGGCTTCCGCTCCCGTCAGCCCGTCGGCCGGAGCCGGCGGACTCGCGCAGCCCGTCGTTCGCACACCGCCGACGGCCGCGATGGCGCACCCGGCGCCGGCCGGCATCGGCGAGCAGGCCGTCGCCGCAGCGGCGGGCGGCGCGGCCGCAGGTGCAGCCTCGGCAGCAGCCACTGCGAAGGCCCGTCTGCAGCGGTTGGTCGACTTCGTCGCCAGCCAAGAGCCCCGTCTGCGATGGGCTGCTGGCGAAAAAACAGATGGCACAACCATTCTGGTGACCGACCTCGCGAGCGGCTGGATCCCGCCGAACATCGCGATACCGTCGGTCATGACCCTGCTCGATCCGGGCGAACGACGCGGCGATCTCGAAACCTTGCTTGGTGAGATCAGCGCCTCGGCCAGTTACACCCCGCTGCACTACCTACCGGAATCACCGGTCGACGGCGAGCCGATCCCCACCTCCCCGCGCCCACGACAGGTCCCGGCCGTCGAAGAACTCGGCTGGGAGCTGGGTCAGGCGACCAACTGGCGAGATGGGTTGCCACAGATGGCGCACACCTTGGCCAAAGCCGCGTCAGCTGGCACAGGTGTCGTCGACAACGAAGTCGAATTTCTCCACCAGCATCTAGCATCGTTACGCGACCGGGTCCTGGACGCCTACCCGGACGACGTGGACGACGCCGCGGTGGCGAACTGGCAATTGCTGGCGTCGATCGAAGCACTGGCGGCCTCCGACACCAACGGGGCCAACTACCACTTTGCCTGGTTTCAGGCGCTGAACCGCGTTTCCTAGGAAGAAGATTCATGAGCGGACCGGACGAGGTACAGATCAATCCCGCCCAGCTTGCGCAGGCGTTGGGTCTGCCACCGCCGCCGCCATTGACGCCAGATCAGATCGCTTCGGGAACCTCCCTGATGAGTCAGCTACTCGCCACCCTTGGACTCGCCGGGAACGCCGGTGATCCCCAGGACGCGGCAGACGCCGCGGCGGGGCACGCAAAGCGCGGTGAAAAGACGGGCGACGCGATGCAGCAGTTCCCTGCGAGCGATCAACAGGCCAGCCAACAACTTCAGCAGTTGATGAGTTCCGCCACTCAGATGCCTCAGCAGTTCATGCAAGCGTTCACTCAGATGTTCCAAGGTTTGTCACAAGGCATGAATCAGGCTATGCAGCAAGGCATGCAGGTAGGTCAGCAGTTGGCCAGCAGTGTCGGCAAAGCCGGAGCGGGCGCCGGTGCGTCGCTACCCGCCGACGCGCTCGGCGGCGCGCTCGGTGCGGGCGGTGCAGGGCTGGGCGCCGGCGGCGGCGGTGCGGGACTCGCGGGTGCGACAACCCCGGCTGGAAACCTTGGCCCACCACCGGTTCCGACGGCGGGCACGGTTCCGATGTCGTCGCAGCAAGCGCCCGTGACCGCGCCACCTGCCAGTGAAGGTGCGGGTGCCCGCGGAGGGATGGGCGGCGGCATGCCGATGATGCCGCCCGGCGCCGGAGGCGCCGCTGCGGGCGGTGGCGACAACAAGGCCGACACCAAGCGCGTCGTCCCACCGACGGTCAAGAACGGCGCCCCGGTGCAGGGCCGCATCACGACACCGCAGACCGCACCCGAAGTCGTCAAACGTGTTGCCGGCAAACCAATCGCCAGTCGTCGCATCCTCGCGCCCGAAGATAAGCGCGACGACGAAAACGACGAGAACAGCCGCAACAGCTCGTAGTCAGATCACCCGGCTCAGGGTGAATTGTGCCGAACGATCGCGGCATTTAGCTTTACCGCTATGGGTCGCAGCGAGACGGTACGGGTGGCACCCGAGGCCATGCACGTTGTCGCGCAGTCGTTGTCGAGTGCGGCGAAAGATCTTCGAGCCCGCCTCGTCGAGCTGGACGGCCACGTTCACAACCTGCTAGACGGTTGGCACGGGGGCGCGGGTGGCGCCTACGGCGAGGCGTGGGACGCGTGGCATCGCGGTGCCGGTGAGGTGCAGCAGGGGCTGTCCATCCTGGCGAGGGCCATCGGTGTCACCGGTGTCGAATTCGACAGTCTGGAACACGCGTCGACGCAGAAGGTAGACGGCGTCTACCGTGGCTGACGCTTTCGCTGTCGATCCGGATGCGCTCGCCGATGCGACGCAACGAATGGCTGAGTTTCTGCGGCATGCCGAGAGTGTCGTCACTGAAATCGAATCGCTGGTAAACCATTTACACCTGACGTGGTCCGGCCATGCGGCTGCGGCGCATGCCGAGGCGCACCGTCGCTGGACACATGGCGAAGCGACGATGCGGGAGGCGTTGAACCACCTGCATAACGCCGGCAGCACCGCGCACCACAACTACACCCAGGCCATGGCGACGAATTCGGCTATGTGGTCTTGACCTGATGCCCCCGCTTGCGGTCGACCCCGAGGCATTGGATGGCGCTGGCTCCGCAGTCATTTCGATTGGCGAGGGGCTCGGGTCGACGATCGTTTCCCTGACCTCGTCGCTCGCCGGCTGCGGTGCAATGTCCGGCGACGACCCGGCCGGCGCGGCATTTGGCCACAGCTACGACAAATCAGCATCCAAACTGCTCGAAGCGATGACCACGACCCGAAACGGGTTGTGCCGTCTCGGTGATGGCGTCCGGATATCGGCATCCAACTATTCGATCGCCGAGGCAAACTCCAATATCTCGGGCCACCGCCATGCCCTGCCCGGTCCGCACGCCACCGCTGCCATCTCGACGGGTTCAACGCCGTCGTCGGTGGGCTGCGGCGTCGGCGTCCCGGCCGGATGGGGCTGGGTGTCCACATACATCGGGATGATCTGGCCGACCGGAAACTCCGGCAAGCTCCGCGGTGCGGCGGCAGCATGGATCAGCGCCGGCACCAAATTCGAGGTCAGCGAAATCACCGGCACGCTCGGGCCGATGGGGAGCATTGCGGCGCAACAGATTCCCGAAGGCCCGGCCATCGCCGCGGCGTTCACCGAGACGCATCGATGCGCCGCAGCGATTCTGCAGCAGTGCGCGACCATCGGCACTCAGCTCACGTCGTACGCATCGAAGATCGACACGGTTCACGCGGCGATCATCGATCTACTATCGCGGATCTGCAATCCCTGGACCGGCATCAAGGAAGTCTGGGAGATCCTCACCCACGAGGACGAAGACGAGATCAAGAAGATCGCCAACGACATTCGCGTCATCGTCAATCAGTTCACTGCTGAGGTCGATGTACTGAGACAGCAGATCGCGCGGACGATCACCGAGGCGACCACGATCCTCACCACGATGGCGCATTACGCCGAGAAAGAGTGGGATCACTTCCTGCACGCCACCGATGTAGGTCGGGCCCTCGACCAGTTCGGGCGGATCTGTAGCGGTGTCGTCTCCGAAGCGGAGAGCGCAGTCAAGGGAATGTGGACGCTCAACCCGCTGCGGGCAGTAATCGATCCAAAAGGTTTCCTGCACTCGCTATCCGGCGCGCTCGAAAACCTCGAGTCGCTCACGGGATTGAGCGGCGAGCAAAAAGCTGAAGAAGCATGGAAGGGGCTCGGCAAAGACGTCGTGCATTGGGACGACTGGGCCACCAACCCCCTGAAGGCAACGGGCGAATCGCTCTTCGACCTCGGAACGCTGCTGCTGCCGGGCGGTCCCCTGTCGAAGCTCAGCAAGATGGGCGGTGTCGCAGGGGATCTGGTCGAGGCCCCCAAGGGGTTGCACCTACCCAATCCGGCGCGGCTGCCCAACCCTGCGCCGCACGACAACCCGCCCCCGAAGAACGAACCACCGAAGGGTGGACAGCCGGCGCCTGCACCGAAAGCCGGAACCGCGCTGCCGCCGTATGGGCTCACTGATTCAAAGACGGCGACCGAAACGAATTCGTCAGCAGTGGCTCCCAAGCAAGCAGCCGGATCGACGACTCCCGTCGGACATCCACCTATACCGAATTCTGGCCCCACCGCACATGAGCACGCCGCCACACCTACTACGCCTCTTACTCCCGGCCCACCACATGGCGGCGCACCGAGCGGCTTATCCCCGCAGGGGTCGCCGGCACTCGACCACCACGGCCCTGTGGCCCTCACCCCGCAGCCGTTGACGACCGGGGATCTGTCGGCATTGGCCGATTACACTGGGCTGGGACACGAGGAATTAAACGACGCGTTGAGGACCAGTACTGTGGACGCATCTCAACAAGCTCGTGTGGACGCACTAAATCACGCGCTCGAGAAATTGCCTCCCCACCACGGCCCGGTTGTTCGTGGCACAGACCTGCCGCCAGAGGTGCTTGCTCGGTATCAGCCGGATGCCGTCGTAACCGAGCGGGCCTTCCTCAGCACCTCTGTCGAGCCGGCAGTCGCCCAATCCTCCGCATTTGCAGGCAATGTCGAATTCAGGATCTTGTCGAAGACAGGTCGGGATATCTCGTCATTCTCCACGTTTCCGACGGAGCGCGAGGTGCTGTTTCCTTCCGGTACACAGTTTTACGTGGCGGGTCGATCATCTGATCCCACCACCGGTAGGACGATCATCGAGATGATCGAGCGATAGGAGGAACTGACCATGGCCGAAGAAATTGCCGGAAAAATTTTCTCCACACCTGAAGAAGCAGGTGTAACCCGACCGACCGACGAAGAGTTGGCGCATGCGCGCAAGATGTTCGACGAGTTTCAAAAGCAGATCGACAACGTGCCGGAGGCAGATCGGCTGACGGAAGTTTCTTCGAAATTTTTCGACGACACGTCCGGCACCGAGTACGAAGGCTGGCAAGACCGCTAGCCGCCAACCCCAACCCGTCGCCCTAGGGCCGGATAGTGTGAACCCGTGACCGCTCCCGGCGGCCCGGGCACCGAAGAACCCGGCCCTAACGCAGAAGCCACCCCCGCTGAGCAGCGATACCAAACGCTGGCCGCCAACGCCAACGCCAACGCCAACGCCAGCGCCGAGCGGGCGCTGGAGGACGTGCGGTTCGGCGACAGCGTTGGCGACAAGCCCGAACAACCGCCCGTCGACCTGACCGCCGCGGCCTTCTTCGACGTCGACAACACGTTGGTGCAGGGCTCGTCGTTGGTGCACTTCGGCCGCGGTCTGGCCTCCCGGAAGTATTTCACCTACCGCGACGTGCTCGGATTCGTCTACGCCCAGGCCAAGTTTCAGGTCCTCGGCAGAGAGAACAGCAACGACGTCGCCGCGGGCCGTCGCAAGGCGCTGGCCTTCATCGAGGGCCGACCGACCGCCGAGCTCATGCAACTCGGCGAAGAGGTCTACGACGAGATCATCGCCGACAAGATCTGGGAGGGCACCCGCGATCTGGCGCAGATGCACCTCGACGCCGGTCAGCAGGTCTGGCTCGTCACCGCGACGCCGTACGAGCTTGCGATCACGATCGCCCGTCGTCTCGGACTGACCGGCGCGCTGGGCACCGTCGCCGAATCCGAAAACGGCGTCTTCACCGGACGGCTGGTCGGCGACATCCTGCACGGGCCGGGCAAGGCGCATGCGGTGCGCTCGCTGGCCATCCGCGAGGGCCTCAACCTCAAGCGCTGTACCGCCTACTCGGACAGCTACAACGACGTGCCACTCCTTTCCCTCGTCGGCACGGCTGTGGCCATCAACCCCGACGCCGCTCTGCGCGACTACGCCCGCAAACACGACTGGGAGATCCGTGATTTCCGGACCGCCCGCAAGGCCGCCCGGATCGGCGTACCGTCGGCTCTGGCTTTGGGCGCGGCGGGCGGCGCACTGGCTGCGGTCGCATCTCGCCGGCAATCACGCTGATAAGCTGCGCCGCTGAGCACAGATACGAGTGGAGAGCAGCGCATGTCATTGCCCGCAGGCACCCAAGGCCTGATCGGCACGCATTACCGGTACCCCGATTACTTCGACGTCGGTCGCGAGAAGGTTCGCGAATTCGCCGAGTCCATCAGTAACGATCACCCGGCCCACCACTCCGAGGAGTCCGCCGCCGAGTACGGCTACGACACCCCGGTGGCGCCGCTGACCTTCCTTGCAGTCGCTGGGCGGCGCGTCCAGCTGGACGTCTTCACCAAGTTCGACATCCCAATCAACCTGGCCCGGGTGCTGCACCGCGACCAGAAATTCGTCTTCCACCGGCCGATCAAGGTCGGCGACCGGCTCTACTTCGACACCTACCTCGACTCCGTCATCGAGTCACACGGCACGGTGATCGCCGAGATCCGCAGCGAAGTCACAGATGCCGACGGCGAACCGATCATCACCAGCATCGTGACGATGCTCGGCGAGTCGTCAAACCCAGACGCGAACGCCGAGGCGACAATCGCGGCAATTGCTTCTATTCGTGCTGGCGCTTAGGGTCAGCCGGAACCTTTCAGGGGGAGAACCCAACCATGAGCACCGACCTCACACCGCATTTTGACGACGTCCAGTCGCATTACGACCTCTCGGACGACTTCTACCGGCTCTTTCTCGACCCGAGCCAAACCTACAGCTGTGCCTACTTCGAGCGCGACGACATGACCCTCGAGGAAGCTCAGCAAGCGAAGGTCGACCTGTCGCTCGGCAAGCTCGGCCTGGAGCCCGGCATGACGCTTCTCGACGTGGGCTGTGGCTGGGGGGCCACCCTGCGTCGCGCCATCGAAAAGTACGACGTCAACGTGATCGGCCTGACGCTGTCCAAAAACCAGGCCGAGCACGTGCAGAAATCCTTCGACGAGCTGGACACTCCCCGCTCTCGTAAGGTCCTGCTCAACGGCTGGGAGCAGTTCCACGACAAGGTCGACCGGATCGTCTCGATCGGCGCCTTCGAGCACTTCGGCTTCGAGCGCTACGACGACTTCTTCAAAATGGCGTGGGACGCACTGCCCGCCGGCGGCACGATGATGCTGCACACCATCGTCGTCCCGAGCGACGAGGAACTGGCAGACCGCGGCATCCGGCTGACCATGACGCGGGCGCGGTTCGCCTTGTTCATGATGAACGAGATCTTCCCCGGTGGCCGCCTGCCGACCGTCGCGATCGTCGAAGACCACGCCACCAAGGCCGGCTTCGAGATCACCCGCGTCCAGCCGCTGAAAGAGCACTACGCGCGGACGCTGGACTTCTGGGCCGAGGCGCTGGAGGCCCGCAAGGACGAGGCCGTCAAGATCCAGTCCGAAGAGGTCTACGAGCGCTACATGAAGTACCTGACGGGGTGCGCGAACCTGTTCCGCGAGGGTGCCTGCGACGTCGCGCAGTTCACCATGATCAAGCCGGCGGAGTAATCAGCCGAAGAACATATTGCGGCGGCCTGCCAGCAGCTGATACAGCGTCTGCTGGATGGTCTCGCGCACCTGGTCGGTCAGCTCGAAGGTGACCATCGGATCTTCGGCGTCCGCGCCGTCGTAATGCGCGGTGTCGATCGGCTCACCAAAAGCGATGTGCCACTTGGACGGCAGCGGCACCAGCCCGGCCGGCCCGGCCAGCGGGAACAGCGGCGTGATCGGGAAGTACGGCAGCCCGAACACCCGGGCGAGCGTGCGCACGTCGGTCAGCATCGGGTAGATCTCCTCCGACCCGACGATCGAGCACGGGATGATCGGCGCCTTGGCCCGCAGCGCAGCCGCCACAAAACCACCGCGGCCGAACCGCTGCAGCTTGTAGCGGTCCTTGAAGCGCTTGCCCAAACCCTTGTAGCCCTCGGGGAAAACCGCCGTCAGCTCGCCCGCGGCCAGCAGCCGGTGCGCGTCGGCAGTGCACGCCATGGTGTGACCGGCCTTGCGCGCCGCCGAACTCACCAGCGGCAGGTCGAAGACCATGTCCGCGGCCAGCAGTCGCAGGTCCCGATGCGCAGGGTGGTTGTCGTGCACCGCGACCGAGGCCATCAGCCCGTCGAATGGAAGAACACCGGCGTGGTTGGCCACCACCAGGCCCGCACCGGTGTCGGGCAGGTGCTCGATGCCACTCACCTCGACGCGGAACCACGACTTGAAGAAGAACCTCAGCAGCGGCCGAACGATCGCGTCGTTGAAGTGCGGATCGAAGCCGAACTCGTCGACGCTGTAGTCGCCGGCGAGCCGGTGCCGCACAAAGTCGGCGACGGAGCTGACCTTCTGGGCGAGTTCACTGGGAGTCTGTTCGGCAGTCGATCGGCTACCCGCACCGCGTCGGTGCTCGTCGATTTCGCGTACGACGGCAGCGATCTCGTCATCGGAGGCCCGGGCATCGGGCTCGGAAAGCAGGGAGGGATGGTGGCGAGAAGTCTGGGTGCGTTGACCGGCACGGCGCTGAGCCGCCGCGCGACCTGAATTGCCGTGCAGGGGAATGACTTTCGCTTTCGAATCGCCCGCCATCGAACCAACCTCCCTTCGACCTAATTGATTTTGGCTCGGCCGCCAAAGCGCTGCACTGCGGATACGGCCCGACCTTCAATGGAGCGTACCCATTCGGGGTCGATAATGGGAGTCAAACCTCGGCCGCGAACATAATCGTCAAAAGCGTCCGCAGTCGACCACTTGGGGTGGTAGTCGAGCTCCTGTTCCATCCGTGTGGTGTCCATCACGCGGCCGTAGCTCAGATAGTCGAGTTGCTCACGATTGATTTCGAGGTAGCGGTTCGCTTTGCGCAGTGCTTCCAGCGCCGCGAGTCCAAATCCCGGCACTGGCAAGGCAACTCGGCCCGCCCGTCGAATCGCCTGGGACAGCATGATGATCCCGCTGGCGCCGATATTGAACGTCCCGGGTTTGCCGGCCATGACGGCTCGCTCCAATGCGCCGAGCGCATCCTGCTCGTGCAGCAACTGCAGCCGGGCGTCGCGGCCCAGCACGGTCGGGACCAACGGCCCGGCCAGGTAGCGCGACAGCGTGGTCTCCATCGCCGGGCCGATCATGTTGGCCAGCCGCAGGATGGTCACCGCGATGTCGGGCCGGCGACGGCCGAGACCACGGGTGTAACCCTCGATGTCCAGGCTGTCCTTCGGAAAACCCTCGCGGAACGGACGTCGACTGCTGCTGTCCTCGGTGAACAGCACCGGATCATGCGAGTTGGAGCCGTAGACCTCGGACGTGGACTTGAGCACAACCCGTTTGACCGACGGCGCCTTCTGGCACGCGGCGAACAACTGCATCGCGCCCAGTACGTTGATTTCCTTGAGCGCCGCCCCGCCACCGGTCCGCGGCGCGAACGAGGCCGCCGCCGCGTGAACCACGGTGTCGACGTCGCCGTTTCGAATCACCTTGGCGACAAAGGGATTGCGAATATCGGCGCGGACGAACTCGGCACGGCCCATCCGGCGCAGCATGTCCTTGCTAGGTGCGACGGCGTCGACGGCGATAACCCGGTCGATCGTCGGGTTCTGCGCCAATCGCGCCGTCAGGTAGCCACCCAGAAACCGGCATGCGCCGGTGACCAGCACAACCTTCGGATACTGCGCGGCATCGGTGCCGGTCCCTGATTGACCGCCCGACGAGTCCACCTGATCAGCCTAACGATCTCGCGCGAGCGCGGCACGGGCCGCGTACGACAACAGCCCGCAGCGAAAGTTACTTACCGAGTTTTCTACGCTGCACTCGCGTGCGACGGAGCAGCTTACGGTGCTTCTTCTTCGACATCCGCTTACGCCGCTTCTTGATTACTGAACCCATAACTCCGCTATCTGTGCTGGATTGCCCGACTTCTCCTCGGGACGCTGGCGTCCCGCGACGTCGTCGCGCGGTGTGGCGGCCCGAGTCCGCCATGGCCGGGCATATGCAATAACCCGATCACTCTACCCGGCTGGGCAGGTCCAACACCAAAGCCGGTGCCGGCACCCGATTCCGGCGCAGAGTCATGGCACCCGAGTGAGCCCGACGAGTCGAGGCACGTGGGCGCGCTGGAGTGCCGCACCGCAACGCTAGCCAGCGTCGAAGTAGGAGCTCTCCAACATGTCGTGCACGGCCTTGGCGTGTACGCGGAAGGAACGGCCGACGCGGACCGCGGGCAGCTCACCGTTGTGAACCAGCCGGTAGACCGTCATCTTGCTGACCCGCATCAGTGCTGCCACTTCCGCAACGGTCAGGAATTGCGTCCGGGGCTGCTGGCCATCGGCGGAACCGTTGTCTCGTCCCGCCTTACCGCCAGCCGATGGCCCGTTCATAGACGTCATCGCAACCCAATCGTCAGGCTCCTGCAGTTCCAGCGGCTTCCCCTCCGCTGGCACCAACAGGTGCATACCAACAAGGAGAATAGCGGGACTAGTGTGGTTATTGCGACGGGTGGTGGCAATTAAATAAAATTCTATAAATTACTCTGATGTAATTCTTAGCTGCTCAGAGCGGGTTTTTGCCGCTTGCACCGCCGCATCGACGGCCGCTCGCAAACCGTGCTTTTCCAATTCTCGCAGCGCAGCGGCAGTAGTGCCACCGGGAGAGGTAACAATGGCACGCAGCCGGGCGGCGGTGGTGTCCAGGGACAGGTCTCGCCGCGTGTCGGCCCCCGTCTCACGGTCCTGTTCCATGCGGTCCAGCAAAAGCGCCGCCGAACCCGCAACGGTCTGCGCAACCAGCTCGGTCGACACCGCGCGACTCAGGCCCACACCGACCCCGGCGTCGACCAGTGCCTCGATCAACAGAAAGAAGTACGCGGGCCCCGAACCGGAGACGGCCGTGACGGCGTCCATGTGCTCCTCAGCGACCGTCAGCACCGCACCCACCGAGTCGAACAGCGCCGCGACCTCCTTGAGCTGCTCAGGGGTCGCAAAACGGCCGGCAGCCATGGCGCTGATCCCCGCGCCGACCAACGCCGGCGCGTTGGGCATCACCCGCACCACCGGGGTGCCGGCCAGCAGCTTGGATTCCAGGTAGCCCGTCGTCACCCCGGCCGCGACGGTGATGAACACCTGATCCGGGCTGTCGTGGGCGGCCGCCGCGGCGACCTTGCCGATCTCGCCGACAACCGACCCGACGTCGGAGGGTTTGACGGCGATGATGACGAACGTCGCGTTCTCCACCGCATCGGGCAGCGAGGTGACCAACACCCCGTAGGTGTCAGCGAGGTAGCGCGCGCGGTCGGGGCTTTTCTCGGCCACCACCAGGTCCTTGACCTGCCGACCGGCCCGCAGCAAGCCCGACAGCAGGGCCTCGCCCATGCTTCCCCCACCGACGAGCGCAATTCTGGCCATGCCGCTCAGCATGGCAGACCTGTGTGACTTTCGGGGTGAGGGCGCGGGCCGTTACGGAGCGGGCACCATCGCCAGCTGGCGGCTCTGCACGATGATGCGACCGGTCGAGTCCACGACGGTGTGGTCCTCGTCGAACCAGTCCTGACCGATCTGCACGCACGTGCACACCACCCGCAGCCAGCCGTCGGCCGGCAGACCCCGCAGATAGGCCGTCAGCTGCACGGTGGGCGCCCAGCCGGTGCGGTCTACGGCGAAGCTCACCGGCGCCGAGATGTCGCCGCACATCAACGCGAACAGCACGTCCGGCGCGACATCGCGCGGCCGCACCCAGTTCTGGATCACCGGCGGCCGGCCGTCGGTCGAGATGCCCAGCGTCGACGTCAGCGTCCGGACCTCGCAGCCCTCGGCCAGGTTCACCAGCCCGGACAGACGGTGGCCGGGCGCTACCGGCTGTACGTCAGCGGGCGGCTCGGGGTCCATCAGGCCGACCACCGGGTTGCCCGACAGCAGCGGGGGCGCCAGGTGCTCGGGCTCCCCCAGCGTGACCGCCGCGTGCACCGCGGCACGGTCACCCTGGATCAGCTCGACGTCCACCACGCTGATCCGGCGCCCGCGCTTGCGCATCGAGGTGACCAGTCGCATGGGTCCGGGGTCGGGCGCGGACAAGAAGCTCGCCGACACCGCGACCGGCTCGACGGGCCCGCCGTGGGCGGTGCGAGCGGCGTTGGCGCACAACGCGACCATCACCCCGCCGTGCACTTTGGTTCCGATAGTCCAGATCTTGTTCAGCTCGGCCTCGTAGACGCTGAGCACGCCGTCGGTTTCGATCTCGCGAAGCTCCATCGCTTCGGTGAATGCGGCAGTCAAGGGCGCCGCCCCTCCTTCGGTCAGCGCAACAGGTGTGTGCGGGCGAACTGCAACGACTCGGTCAAAATGGCTTCGCGCTCGTGCACCGACCGCGCCGATGACGTGGACACCTCCAGCACGACATGGCCGGCGAAGTCGCTGTTGGCCAGCAACTGGCACACCTCGACTGTCGGCTGGCTGCCGCGGCCCGGCGCCAGGTGCTCGTCGGCGGGCAGCCCGGTGCCGTCGCAGAGGTGCAGGTGCACCAGACCCGCACCCATCCGCTCGGCCATGTCCAGCGCATCGGTGCCCGCCGTGGCGGAGTGCGAAAGATCCAGCGTGTAGTGCGCGTGATTGCCGTCCAGCGGGTCGTAGGACGGCGCGAACGCCGAAATCCCCGGCCCGGGCCCACCGCCGCGGCGACGCATCCGCTCGATGGTCTGGTTCGGGAAGAACCGGTCGGTCCGGAACGGGAACATGTTCTCGACGGCCACCAGCACATCGCTGGAGGACTCCAATTCAGCGACCTGCTCGGTGAAGCCCTCGACGTAGCGGCGCTGCCAGCGAAACGGCGGGTGCACGACGACGGTCTGCGCGCCCAGCTTCTCCGCCGCGCGCACGCTGCGGTCGAGCTTGGCGATCGGATTGGCGCCCCACACCCGTTGCGAGATCAGCAGGCACGGCGCATGCACCGACAGGACCGGCACCCCGTATTTGCGGGAGAGCTTGGCCACCGCATCGATGTCCTGGCTGATCGACTCGCCCCACACCATCAGCTCGACGCCGTCGTAACCGAGGTCGGCCGCGTACTCGAATGCGGCCTCGGTCTTCATCGGATAGACCGAGGCCGTCGACAAGCCGACCTTGATTGCGGGGCGCACGTGGATTCGGTTGAGGCCTAGCCGGATTGCAACAACGCCAGGGGCCCCAGCGTGACCAGCGCCCCCACCGCGACCGCGATCAGCGTGCTACCGATGTCCTCGGTCTTACGCACCACCCGCACGCCGATCACCAGGCCGAGGATGACGAGCACCGAAAGTACCAACGCGACGATGTTGTTCCAACGCCACAGCTGGTCGAACGCGATGAACAGGCCGGCCCCGAACGCGACCGCCAAAAACGATTGCAGCACAACCGCTCCGGTGAACCGCATGCTGTCGGATCGCGACCAGGTGTGGCCGTCGCCGAACTCGTCGTCCGGGTAGTCCTCGTCGTCGGCAGCGTCGTCGATGTCGGAATATCGTGCGCCACCGGATGATTCGACGTCGCCCTTGCTGTCCGGCGACCCCAGGTATGAGCGGACGTAGGCAGAGTCCTCGATGGACGAGTCGGCGTCGCGAACGTCGGTGTCCATCACGTCGACCGACATTCCCGCGTAGTCCTCGATCGGATCGGGGTTCATGCCCTCCGCGCCGGACCGGTCGACCGGCTTGTCCTCGCGTGGCTCGGGACGATCAGCGTCGGTGCGTCCGAACCTTCGCAGCGGGCGCGGGTAGGAGCTGCGCTGCGGTCGCGATTCGCGGGTCACGGTGGATTCTTCACGCGGACGAGGGGGTGCGGATGCCGGCCAGCGCGGCTCGGGTTCGGACCAGAACGCCTTTTCCACCGGCTCTTCGGCGGGCGCCTCGACCTCGTCGTCCACCACCGGCGGTGCCACGGGGGGCGGCGAGACGCGGGCCGACCCGTTGGCGCGGTGCGCCCGCGAGTCGGGGATGGGTTGCTGCTCGGCGTCGGGATCGGTGTCGTCGGTGATGATGGGAATCTCGCCGGTCAGCTCGGCGACGGTCACCGCGTCGGAGTTGCCACGACGGCGGCGACGGCGTGCCGGGGCCGGGGCGCCGTGGGTGCCGTTCTTGGCCAGCAGCTCGGCGACCGAGATGGGTCGGGTGGTGTCGTTGGGTCCGGTCATTTCTTGCCGCCATTCCGATTGGCTCGCTGGCTACCAGCATCCCGCACGGACGTCTCGACGAAGGCGGTTCCGTCAGCTTCGCTATCGAGTTTGCGCAAAATCAGACCTTCCCGTAGCGCCCACGGGCAGATGTCCACCGTTTCTATCGACAGCGCTCGCATACTTGCCTCTGCGACCAGAGCTCCCGCCACGATCTGCGGCGCTCGCTCGGCGCTCACCCCTTCCAGTTCTGCACGGTCAGCGGTCGTCATCCTAGAGATGAAAGATATGAGTTGTCTGAGGCCATTGGCGGTGAGAGTGCGCTTGACTCGCGGTCCCGCGGCCGACGGCGCCGCTCCGGTCAGACGGGCCAGCGAGCGGAACGTTTTCGAGGTTGCCACCGCCAGGTCGGGGCTGCCGGCGTCGAGCATTTTGGCGGCCGCATCGGCCAGTTCGGCGTCCAGCCAGTCGCGCAGCATGCCGACCCGACGGCGGCCGGGCGGGTCGTCGCTGAGCCACTCGCGGGTCAGCCGGCCGGCGCCCAGCGGCAGCGACATCGCGACCTCCGGCTCTTCGTCGACGCCGTTGGACAACTCCAGCGATCCGCCGCCGATGTCGAGGTTGATGATCCGGCCGGCACTCCAGCCGTACCAGCGGCGCACCGCCAGGAAGGTCAGCCGCGACTCGTCGACGCCGCGCAGCACCTGCAGCTGCACGCCGGTCTCCTTGCGGACGCGCGAGAGCAGGTCGTCGGAGTTCTTCGCGTCGCGCACCGCCGAGGTGGCGAACGCCATGAGTTCGGCACAGCCGGAGCTGTCGGCGATCTTTTCGAACTCCTCGATCGTCTCGATCAACTTGTCGGCGCCCTTGCGGGTGATCTTGCCGGAGTTGTCGATCGACTCGGCCAGTCGCAGCGTGGCCTTGGTGGAGCTCATCGGCGTCGGGTGCCCGCCGCGGCGGGCATCCACCACGAGCAGGTTGACCGTGTTGCTGCCGACGTCGAGAACACCTAATCGCACGAGACACAACCTAGCCCGGTGACGATGCGCGCCGCGAGCGGCGCGAGGAGGAACCGGCAAAACGCACCGCAGCGTGCCAGCGGCCCGGCCGCGGATTGGTCTACCGTTGAAACTGTGGCAAGTGCGCAGCCAGACCATCCCGGCGAAGTCGAATTGGACTTCGCCCGTGAGTGGGTCGAGTTCTACGATCCGGATAACGCCGAGCACCTGATCGCCGCCGACCTGACGTGGCTGCTGTCGCGGTGGACATGTGTGTTCGGCACACCGGCCTGTCAGGGGACGGTCGAGAATCGTCCCGACGACGGGTGCTGTTCGCACGGCGCCTTCTTGTCCGACGACGACGACCGCGCCCGGCTCGACGATGCCGTCACCACCCTCACCGACGCCGACTGGCAGTTCCGCGAAAAAGGCTTGGGCCGCAAGGGTTATCTCGAACTCGACGAACACGAGGGCGAAGAGCAGTTCCGCACTCGCAAATACAAGGGCGCCTGCATCTTCCTGAACCGGCCGGACTTCGCGGGCGGCCAGGGCTGCGCCCTGCACTCCAAGGCGCTGCAGATCGGCGTCGAGCCGCTGACGATGAAGCCGGATGTGTGTTGGCAGTTGCCGATTCGGCGCAGCCAGGAATGGGTGACCCGGCCGGACGGCACGGAGATCCTGAAAACCACCGTCACCGAATACGACCGCCGCGGCTGGGGCGCCGGCGGAGCGGACCTGCACTGGTATTGCACCGGCGACCCTGCCGCCCACGTCGGCGCCGACCAGGTATGGGTGAGCATGGGCCCCGAGCTGACCGAGCTGCTCGGCGAGAAGGCCTATACCGAGCTGGCCGCAATGTGTAAGCGGCGCAGCGGTTTAGGCCTCATCGCCGTACACCCGGCGACCCGGGCCGCCGAGTAGGACCTCAGCCCTCCAGCTTGTAGCCCAGCCCGCGAACCGTCACCAGGTGGATCGGGTTGGCCGGGTCGGACTCGATCTTGGACCGCAACCGCTTGACGTGAACGTCGAGCGTCTTGGTGTCACCGACATAATCGGCACCCCACACCCGGTCGATCAACTGCCCACGTGTCAGTACCCGTCCGCTGTTGCGCATCAGGTACTCCAGCAGGTCGAATTCCTTGAGCGGCAACGTGATTGATTCGCCGTTGACGGAGACGACGTGACGCTCGACGTCCATGCGCACCGGGCCGGATTCCAGGACGCCATCGGCGATCTCCGAGTCGTCGTCGCCGCCGCGGCGCAACACCGCCCGGATCCGCGCGATCAGCTCGCGGGCCGAATACGGTTTGGTGACATAGTCGTCGGCACCCAACTCGAGGCCGACGACCTTGTCGATCTCGCTGTCACGTGCCGTCACCATGATCACCGGCACGCTGGAACGCGACCGCAGCTGCTTGCACACGTCAGTCCCGGACATACCCGGAAGCATCAGGTCGAGCAGCACGATGTCGGCACCGGCACGGTCGAATTCGGCCAACGCGGTCTGGCCGTCGGTGACCACGGTGGCTTCGAAGCCCTCCTTGCGCAGCAGAAACGCCAACGGGTCGGCCAGGGATTCTTCGTCCTCCACGATCAGCACACTGGTCATCGGTGTAGTTCTTCCTCTCGTTGGGGCTCCCGTAAGGGCTTGATGGGGCGCGGTTCGCGCTCGGGTTGCAGGTCGGTGGACTCGATTTCGCCGGCATAGGCCGGGATCGACAGCGTGAACGTCGAGCCGGTGCCCAGCTGGCTCCACAACCCGATGCTGCCGTTGTGGTTAGCCGCCACGTGCTTGACGATCGCCAGGCCGAGCCCGGTGCCGCCGGTGGCACGCGAACGGGCCTTGTCGGCCCGGAAGAACCGCTCGAAAACGCGTTCCTGGTCTTTGCGGTCGATTCCGATGCCGCGGTCGGTGACGGCGATCTCGATGTTGTCGCCGCGACGGCGCCGGCTGATCGACACCAGCGAACCGCGGGGCGAATACGCGATCGCGTTGGACACCAGGTTGGCCAGTGCCGTGACCAGCAGGGCCTGTTCGCCGTGCATCTGCAGACCACTGGCCGCGTCGGTTCGCACCGTGATATCGGCGTTGTCGGCCGGCACCTTGTGTCGCGAAATCGCTTCGGCGACAACGTCATCGACATCGACGGCGCCCATGTCCGGCATCCGCTCGGCGCCTTGCAGGCGTGACAGCTCGATCAGCTCGGTGACCATGCTCCCCAACCGCGTTGCCTCGACGAGCACCTTCTCCCCGAACCGCCGGACGGTCTCGGGGTCGTCGGCCGAGGACAGCAGTGCTTCAGCCAACACCGACATGGCGCCGACCGGCGTCTTGAGTTCGTGGCTGACGTTGGCCACGAAGTCGCGCCGGGTCGCCTCCATCCGGGCGTATTCGGAATGGTCGTAGACGAAGACCACCGCGAACCGGCGATCTTCGTCGCTGAGCAGCCGCGCCTGTCCGTGCACCGACAACCCGGTCCGGCCCGGAACTTGGCGCTTGCCCGGCAGCAGGTCGAACTCGACGTCGGCGCCGTCGGCCAACGTCTTGCGAGCGGCCTTCCACGCTTCGTCATCCAGTTGTCTCTCGCGAACCAGACCCAGCTCTTTGGCCCGGCCGTTGTGATAGACGACGTCGCGGTGCCGGTCCACGACGGCGGCTCCCAGCGGCATCAGCGCGACGATGCGTTCCAGCATCTGCGCGACGGTGATTCCGGCTGCTTCGACCGCCACCCGTTGCCGTCGCTCGATCGCCCGCGGCGCCCAGCGGGCACCGACGGCGACTCCCGCGGCAAGCGCCGCCAGGAACAACACCCCGGCCAGTGACAGGGCCGAGAACACGGTCACGTGAAAAGCTTACGATTCCGGTGAACGCCAACCCAGCAGCACAAGGCCAAAATCGGTCATGTCACACGTGGCGAGACATGTGTTCGGTGCCCGTTCACCCGCCGTTTGCCGAGTTGCTGCGGATTACCGCTTACTTCGCGCCTTGGCTGGCCACCGCGGCCGCACCGGCCGCTGCCGCGTCCGGGTCGAGGTAGCTGCCGCCCGCGACCAACGGGCGCATATCGGCGTCCAAGTCATAGCGCAACGGAATTCCGGTCGGGATGTTCAGACCCGTGACGTCGTCGTCGGACATGCCGTCGAGATACTTCACCAGGGCGCGCAGCGAGTTGCCGTGCGCGGCGATCAGCACCGTCTTGCCCACCCGCAGGTCCGGAATGACGACGTCGGTGAAGTAGGGCAGGAAGCGGGCCACCACGTCCGCGAGGCATTCGGTCAACGGGCCGCCGCCGATGTCGATGTAGCGGGGGTCGGCGTCCTGGCTGTACTGGCTGCCCTTCTCGATGGGCGGCGGCGGGGTGTCGTAGCTGCGCCGCCAGGTCATGAACTGCTCGTCGCCGTAGCGCTCTTTGATCTCGGACTTGTCCAGACCCTGCAGCGCGCCGTAGTGCCGCTCGTTCAGACGCCAGGTGCGGTGCACCGGGATCCACAATTGATCGGCGGCGTCCAGGGCGATGTGCGCGGTGGTGATCGCTCGGCGCAGCAGCGACGTGTAGAGCACATCCGGCAGCAGGTTGTGCTCGGCGAGCAGTTGACCGCCACGAACCGCCTCGCCGCGGCCCTTGTCGGTCAGATCGACGTCGACCCACCCGGTGAATTGGTTGCTGGCGTTCCATTCGCTCTCGCCGTGGCGGAGCAGAACCAGCGTCGCAGCAGCGTCTCCCATGACGGCCAGTCTTTCACCCCGACTGCTCCGGCCCGCCACGGTGTCGGCCAACGGTGAGACGGCTCACAGCCCTACCGCGAATTGTGACACCGATATACAGTTATGCCGTAATCGAGTATCACAAAGTGAGGTGGATGCGATGAGCGAGAACACCACCTGCGTCATCGTCGGCGGCGGACCCGCCGGGATGATCGCGGGATTGCTGCTGGCCCGCGGCGGCGTGCAGGTGACCGTCCTGGAGAAGCACGCGGACTTCCTCCGCGATTTCCGGGGCGACACCGTGCACCCCTCGACGCTGCAACTGCTCGACGAACTCGGGCTGTTCGAGCAGTTCGACGCCCTGCCCCACACCAAGATCACCGGTTGGGGGTTGGATCTGCCGGACGGACGCAAGGCGCCCTTGATCGACTTCACCCGCCTGCGGCTCCCGCATCGCTACATCGCGATGGTCCCGCAGTGGGATCTGCTCGACCTGCTCGCCGAGGCCGGCAAAAAGGAGCCCTCGTTCACGCTCCGGATGAACTACGACGTCACGGGACTGCTGTTCGAAGGCGGTCGGGTGGCCGGGGTGCGCTACGACGGCCCCGACGGGCCCGGCGAACTGCGCGCCGACCTGACGATCGCCTGCGACGGGAGGTGGTCGTTGTGCCGTCGCGAGGCCGGGCTCGTGCCGCGGGATTACCCGGTCGACGCCGATGTCTGGTGGTTCCGACTGCCGAAGGCCGACGGGATCGGGGACACGCTGCTGCCCCGGTTCAAGGACGGCCGGTTCGTCGGCGTCATCCCGCGTGAGGACTACCTGCAGACCGGCTACTTCCTGCGCAAGGGCGCCGACGCCCAGCTGCGGGCCCGCGGCATCGACGCGTTGCGCGACGACATCGTCGATGCCATCCCCGAACTCGCCGACGCCGTGCAGAGTCTGCACCTCGACGACGTGAAGCTGCTCGACATCCAACTCAACCGGCTGCGCCGCTGGTACACCGACGGACTGTTGTGCATCGGTGATGCCGCCCACGCGATGTCCCCGGCCGGCGGCGTCGGCATCAACATGGCCGTCCAGGACGCTGTGGCAGCGGCCAGGCTGCTGGCGGCACCGCTTCGGGAACGCCGCGTCACCGCGCAGGACCTAGCCGCCGTGCAGCGACGCCGCGCGTTCCCCACTGCGGCGACGCAGACGTTCCAACGGCTCCTGCACGCTGCCATGTCGCGCGCGATGGACGGCGGCACGACACCGGCGCCCACCGGACTGCTGCGTGTCCTGGCTCGCTTTCCGCAGCTGTCCGCGATACCCGCGCGCTTCATGGGCGTCGGAGTCCGGCCGGAACACGCCCCGGCGTTCGCCCGCCGGACGTCGCAACCGGTGTCGACCACAATGAGCTAGATGACGACGCCAACGGTCGACGATGTCCCTGCCGAGGTGGTCGATGCGGCGCTGCGAGCCGCGAAGACGCTCGGCAGGGATGTCGCCGACGTGCCGCTGGTCGCGATCGCCCGCGAGGCCGGGATGTCGCGCAGCACGCTGATACGACGGCTGAACGGCACCCGTCAGCTCTTGGATGACGCGGTGCGGGCCGCTGGTGTCGAACCTGGTGGCCGTCCACCGGTGCGCGAGCGTGCGGTGCAGGCTGCCGCGACACTGATCAGCAGTCGCGGTCTCATCGCGGCGACACTGGAAGCGATTGCCGCCCAAGCTGATTGCTCAGTACACAGCCTGTACGCAACCTTCGGGGGGCGCGACGAACTGATGCGCGCGGTGTTCGACCGCTACAGCCCGATCCTGGATCTCGACGAGGTGCTCTCCGAACCCGACGCGGAACTACGCGATACCGTCCACCGGATCTACCGGGCGCTGGCCGAGACGCTGAGTCGCGAACCGCGGGTGGCCCCGGCGATGCTCGCCGAGGGACTGGCCCGCCCGACCGACCCCGCCGTGCAGGCCCTGCTTCAGCACCATGTGCCACTCATGCTCGGCAGCGTGGGCACCTGGCTGGCAACCGAAATAACCGCCGGGCGGATCCGAGATCTACCGCTGCCCTTGGTGATTCAGCAGATGCTCGCGCCGATCGCCATCCACACGATGGTTCGTCCGGCAGCGACGAGCATTCCGGAAGTCACGCTGCCCCCGCTAGACCAATCCTGCGCGGTGTTCGCCGAAGCATTCCTGCGGGCCGTAGCGGTTTAGTTGTCGCGCTCTGCAACGTCGTCTTCGATGTTCGACGCTCGACTTCTCCTCATCGCGCTTCGCGCTCTGCATCGTCGTCTTCGATCAGATGCGCGAACGCTTCGAGGTTCTTCAGCGACTCACCCCGCGACACCCGCCACTCCCATTCCTTCTGGATCGACGAGCGAAAACCCAACTCCAGCAACGTATTGAAGTCATTGTCCACCGCTTCGAGAACCTGGCCGAGCACCCGGTCGATCTCGGCGGCATCCACCGAGGCCAGCGCCATCCGGCCGACGAGGTAGATGTCGCCGACGTTGTCGAGGGTGTAGGCGACGCCGTACAACCGGCGGTTGCGCTTGAGCATGAACTTGTAGACGCCCTCGTGGTTTTCGTCGGGCTTGCGGCAGACGAACGCTTCGACGCGCACCGAATGCTCACCGATGCTCAAGATCGTGTTGGTCTTGAGCCGACGCTCACCAGGCAAGGCGACGATCACACCGGGCAAGCCGCCGTGCGCGCCCTCGTGGCGGCTGTATTCCAGATCGTTGGTGTCGAGGGTGTCCTCGATCAGCCGCTGCACGTGCGTGATGGGTGCGCCGCTGTCTCCGTTGGTGCTCATGCCCACGCCTTGCGCCGCGACGGACGCCATCCGGCCTGCGCCGAGCGTCGTGGCGGGGCCAGACCACGAACCGTGCGCCGCGCACCGAAGTCGCCGATCGCGCGCCGGTAGCTGGTCAGCAGCGAGTCGACGGTGCTGTCCCACGAGAAGGCCGCTGCGTGCTCGACCGCCGCGCGGCCCATCGTCGTGGTGTCGCTCCGCAACGTCCGGTCGATGGCGTGTGCCCAGCGGTCGGCGTCGTGGCCCTCGACCAGCGTGCCGGTCACCCCGTCGCGCACGGCGACCGGTAGACCCCCGACCGCGGCCGCAGCCACCGGTGTGCCGCAGGCCTGGGCCTCCAGCGCGACCAGTCCGAAGGATTCCGAATAGCTCGGCACCGCCACCAGGTCGACGGCGCGGAACACGGTGGCCAAGTTTTCCCGCGACTGCGGGGGCAGGAACGTCACTCGATCAGAGATACCCAATTGCGCGGCAAGCCGAACCAGGCCGTCCGGCACGGCCAGCCCGCTTCCCGACGGTCCGCCGGCCACCAGCACGTGCACCCGCGGCAGTTTGGCCACCGCGCGTAGCAACACGTCAGGTCCCTTGAGCGGCTGGATGCGCCCGACGAACGCGACCACCTCACGGTCGGCGGGCAACCCGAGCTCGGTCCGTGCCACTTGCCGGTCGCCGGGCCGGAACACGTCCAGGTCGACACCCGGGTGTGCGATGTCAATCCGGGACGGGTCGGCGTGGTGCAGCGAAACCAGTTGCGCCGCTTCGTCATCGGTGTTGGCGATCAGCCGGTCGGCCTCGTCGACCACCTGTTGCTCACCCACTGTTCGCAGCGGCGGCTCGGGAGTGTCGCCGTCGGCCAGCGCCGCGTTCTTGACCGCCGCCAAGGTGTGCGCCGTGTGCACCAGCGGCACCGACCACCGGTCTCGGGCCAACCATCCGACCTGACCGGAGAGCCAGTAGTGCGAGTGCACGATGTCGTAGTAGCCCGGTTCGTGGGCAGCCTCGGCGCGCAGCACCCCGGCCGTGAACGCGCACAACTGCGTCGGCAGGTCGTACTTGTCCAACCCCTCGAACGGCCCGGCCACGACGTTGCGCACCAGCACGCCGGGCGCCACCCGCGCCACCGGCGGATCGGTGGACGCCGTCGCCCGGGTGAAGATCTCCACCTCGACGCCTCGGCGGGCCAGGTGCAGCGCGCTCTGCAGCACGTAGACGTTCATCCCGCCGGCATCGCCCACGCCGGGCTGCGCCAGCGGCGACGTGTGCACCGCGAGCACCGCGACTCGGCGCGGATTGGTCAGATCAGAAAGGCCCACCCCGCCATCTTTGCAGCACGGGGTGGAGTCCCAGGTCAGGCGGGTGTCTCGACGTCGACCTCGTAGGCGGGCAGCGGCGGCGCGGCGCGACGCATGGCGCCGAGCGGGTCGGAGTACAGCCCGGCTAGCGAGACGACTCCGGCGCCGGATTCCTGCACCCGGTTGCCGAACGCGGTCACCCGAATGTCGCGGGCGGGCAGAACGAGCCGGGCCTTATAGGCCTCTTCGACCCGCGCCATGCCCTCGGGATACTCGGTGAACGCCTGCCCACCGACCACGAGGTCGTCAGGGTTGAGCAGGTCGCGCAGCAGCGCGACCGATTCGCCGAGCACGCGGGCCCGCTCGTTGAGCAATTCCTGGGCCTGCTTGTTGCCGCTGCGCGCAATCTTCAAGACTTCGGTCACGCTGCCGCCCGATGCGCCGGTGTGCGCCGGCAGGATTCGCAGCCGCCGGGCCGCGGCCAGCACGGCCTCGTCGCTGACGGTCGACTCCAGCAACCCTGAGCCGCCGAGCAATTCGGACTGCGCGGGCAGGTTGGTGATCGTGCCCGGGCCGCTGGCGGGGCTGTGCACCCGGCCGCCGATCATCAGCGCATAGCCGACGGTCTCCCGGGCGTAGACATACAGGCTGGTCGAGGAGTTCGGGCCGAACCGGCGCATACCGAGCAGGAGTTCCGCGGCGGCCATCGCGTCGACGTGCGACGCCACCGACACCGGGAGTTCCAGCGCCTCGGCCAGCGCCGGGCCGACCGGGGCGTCGCGCCAACCCAACCGGGCGTGGTCGACATGACCACTGGCGGCATCGACCGTTCCACCGATCGCGACGCCGACCCACAGTGCCCGCCGGCGGTGCCAGCGCCGCAGGTAGCGACGGGCGCCGTCGGCCAGGGCGGCCAGCGCGGGCCCCTGGGGGGTGCGTGGGGTCGGGGTTTCGACGGCGTCCAGCGTGCGACCGAACAGGTCGGTGGCGACGATGCTGGTGGTCCGGGCGCCGACGTGGATTCCCAGGGTCAGGAACGGCTCATGGTTGACCTCGACCGGCACCCGAGGGCGCCCGATCGCGCCGGAGACGGCCAGGTCGGCGCGTTCCCGCAGGATTCCGGCATCCAGCAGGGCGATGACCTGGCGGTTCACCGTCGCGATGGACAGCGAGGTCACCTGGGCGATGACATCGCGGCCGATCGGACCGCGCAGCCGCACGGCCCGGAATACCGATGACGCGGCGGCGTCAGAAAGCTGAAGCGAGGGAGCCACCACGCGGTGGCGTCCCGGACCTCGACGGCGGGCGGCCGCGAGGGGGTTGTGCTGATGAGAGGTGAATGTTGTGGAGCGCATTGGTGTGTCCTTGTCCGAGTTCCGATGGCGGGCTGTGCCGCACACCGTCGCTAGCGCGTTGCGCTGAGCTCAGGAGCGGCTGGCTGCGCGGCGACAACACGCGCAGCCCGCGCAACAACACGCGGGGAGACAGCCGAACAAGGTGCTCGAGTACACAGGAGGAATTTAGCACGGTTACTAGAGTTGGTCAGATGAGTCCCGCTGATCGGCAGTCGACGACATCCGACCGTTCCAACGACGGGAAACCCGTCGCCGTCGTCACCGGCGCCAGCGCCGGAATCGGCGAGGCGACCGCGAGAATCCTTGCCGCACAAGGCTTTCACGTCGTTGCCGTGGCACGCCGGGCTGACCGGATCGATGCCCTGGCCGCCGACATCGGCGGAACGGCAATTGTGGCCGACGTCACTGACGACGCCGCGGTGGACGCCTTGGCCCACCGGCTAGACCGGGTCGACGTGCTGATCAACAACGCCGGCGGGGCCAAGGGGCTGGCGCCGGTGGCCGATGCCGATCTCGAACACTGGCGTTGGATGTGGGAGACCAATGTGCTCGGCACGCTGCGGGTCACCCGCGCACTGCTGCCCAAGCTCATCGAGTCCGGCGACGGCCTGATCGTCACCGTCACTTCGATCGCGGCGTTGGAGACCTACGACGGGGGCTCCGGTTACACCGCGGCCAAGCACGCCCAGGGGGCGCTGCACCGCACGCTGCGTGGCGAGCTACTGGGAAAACCGGTGCGGCTCACCGAGATTGCGCCCGGCGCGGTGGAGACGGAATTCTCGCTGGTGCGCTTCGACGGCGACCAGGACCGCGCCGACGCGGTCTACGCCGGGATAACGCCGCTGACCGCGACCGACGTCGCCGAGGTGATCGGTTTCGTGGCGTCGCGCCCGCCGCACGTCGACCTCGACCAGATCGTCATTCGGCCGCGTGACCAGGCGCCGAACGGCCGGTTCAACCGCCGGGCTCCGCAGGGCTAGGCGTGGTGGTCGGGGTGCCCGACAGCGTCGGGGCATCGCGCGGGGTGGCCGGGGCGCTGCGCGGGATCGACACCGGCGCCGGCTTGGCGTCCTTCGGTGGCGGCAGCGCTGACATGCCCACCCAGGTGTTCCAGTCCACCGCCCAGTCCCAGATGTCGCCGTCGGCGTAGGACAGCTCGATCCGGCTGCCGGTCACCTCGACCGGGTCACCGTAGATCGCGCTGGCGAAGTACTGCTCGGCGTCGGACGTCGACAGGTTGACACAGCCGTTGGTGACGTTGCTGTTGCCCTGCGCACCGGCGCTGTTCGGGTTGGCGTGGATGAACTCGCCGTTGTTGGAGATCCGCACCGCCCAGCGTTCGTGGACGTGGCTGTAGCCGGCGGCCGGGTTGGACATGTAGAAATCGGAGTACTTCTCGCTGACCACGTGAATCCCGTTGCGGGTGACGTTGCGGGCTTTGTCGCCCTCGCCGTAGCTGCAGGGAAAGTCCATGATGACGCCCTCGTCGCGGACCACCTGGATGCGGTGCGAGGAGATCTCGGCCTTCACCACCTGACGGCGGCCGACGTCGAATTTGAGGCTCATGTCCTGCTTGCCGTAGGCCCCGTCGCCGAAGGCCAGGCCGTACAGCTTGGCCTCGACGTTGACCTTGGTGCCGGCCGGGTAGTACTCCCGGCTGCGCCAGTGCACCCTGGCCCCCTCCGACTCGTCGGGCAGCCACGCCCAGCCGCCCTCGACGGGCGGCTCGGTGGTGATCTTCAGCGCCCGCTCGACGGCGGCCTTGTCGGCGATCGGCGCGTCGAACTGGATGATGACCGGCGCCGCGACGCCCACGGTCTGGCCGTCGGCGAGCTGGAATCCACCGTCCACCACCTTCGTGGGTGCCACGGTGGTGATCTCGCCCTTCACCGGAACGGTCTTGCCGTCGTGGCCCACCGCCGCGCCGCTCCAGGTGTAGGTCACGTCGTAGCCCAGCGGCTCGGTGAGCGTGTACAGCGTCCGGTCCCGATTGAGGGCGCCGGCCACCGTCTTGCCGTCCGGGTTGGTCAACGCGACGTGCTGGAACCAGCCGTCGCGGACCTCGACACTGACCGGCGCGGTCGGCACGACTTTCTTGGCTTTGTCGGCCGGCCGGAAAGTCAGCGCGGCCTGAGCCGCCGGTTTGGCCTTGTCGGCCTGCTTGGCCACCCCGCCGGAGCAGGCGGCCAGCACGCCGGGTGCCACCGCGCCGAGCATCAGGGTCGTCAGAGCCCGGCGCCGGGTGACCGGCAAGTCGCCGCGCTCTGTGCTCACGACATAAAGATACCGGCGGATGCCGCCCGCATTTCCCACCCGAATCAGAGGGAGCAGCCGACCAGCACCGGTTCAGGCACCAGTGTGACGCCAAACACACGGTGGACGCCGTCGCGCACGGCGCGGGCCACCGCCAGCACATCGGCGGTGACGGCGCCGCCACGATTGGTCAGCGCCAGCGCGTGCTTGGTGGACAGCCGGCAGGGCGCGTCGTCGAGGCCCGGATAGCCCTTGCCGAAGCCGGCGTGCTCGACCAGCCAGCCCGCCGCCAGTTTGACGCCGTCCGGCGCCGGGTAGTGCGGCACCGGTTGATCGGCTCTGTCGGCCAGCTCTTGGTAGAACCGCTGCGGCACAACGGGGTTGGTGAAGAAGGAGCCGACACTCCAGGTGTCGTGGTCGGCTTCGTCGAGCACCATGCCCTTGCCGGCCCGCAGTGCGAGCACCGCCTCGCGGACCGCCGCCGGGTCCGCGCGCTCCCCCGCCGTGGCGCCGTCCAAGGCGGTGACCAGCTCGCCGTAACGCAGCGGGGCGCTGCGACCCGAGGCGTCCAAGGCGAACTCCACCTCCAGCACGGTGGCTGCGTCGGAGTGTTTGAGCACGCTGGTCCGGTAACCGAAACCCAGTTCGTCGGCGCCCGCCCAGCGGACCTCCCCGCTGGTTCGGTCCAGCAGACGGACCCGGGTGAGGGTGTCGGACACCTCGACCCCGTACGCGCCGACGTTCTGCACCGGCGTCGCGCCGGTCGACCCGGGAATCCCCGACAGGCATTCCAGTCCGCCGAGCCCGGCTTCGAGCGCGGCGACGACCACCTCATCCCAGACGGCACCGGCCTCGGCCCGCACGATATTGCCCTCGATGTGAATTTTGTTGTTGGCCAACCGAATCACTGTGAGGTCGGTCAGCGAGTCGGCGATCACCACGTTCGAGCCACCGGCCATCACCAGCAGCGGCCCCGAATCCGCGGCGTCGAGTTCCCGCAACGTCGCGACCACCTGATCGGTGCTGGCGCAGGTGATCACCCGGGCCGCGACCGGGCCGACTCGCAGCGTGGTCAGCGGCGCCAGCGGCACGTTCTCCTCGACGTGCGCACTGGCGAAAACCGTTCCCACACCTACCCCTTCAGATCGGGTTCCATGACTCTTGACGGTAGCCTGACCTGCTATGCCGCGTTCGTTCGACATGTCCACCGACTACGCGGAGGCCGTCGAAGCGGTCCTGCGCGCGTTCGGTGATGAGCAGTACTGGCTTGCCCGACTGGACGATTCGGGTGCCGACGAGGCGACGCTGGACTCGATCCAGCTCGGCGGGCCGTCCGGCGACGACGGCAGCATCGACGTGGTCACCACCCAGGTGCTGCGCGCGGACCGGATGCCGGCCGTGGTCACCCAGTTCCACCGCGGCGATCTCTTCATCCGCCGCGAAGAACGCTGGGAGCCGGACGGGGACGGCGCGGCGACCGCGACGGTCACCGGTTCGATTTTGGACTCGCCGGCGTCGTTGACCGGCACAGCGACCCTGGCACCGCTGCGCGAGACAAGCGGAGCGCGGTTGACGTTTCAGGCCACCGTCGAGGTGAAGATCCCGCTGGTCGGCGGGAAGCTGGAGAATTTCATCGGCAGCCAGCTCGTGGAGCTGTTGATCCGCGAGCAGCGCTTCACCACGAGGTGGATCGGTGACGGGGCCTAAGCGCGAGCTTCCGCGGCGTCCACGGCGCCGTTGAGCAGTTCGCCGATCGCCCGCTTCAGCACCGGCGTCAACAGCAAGCCGAGGCCGGGAAGCTTCGGCGTGGAGCGCAAGTGCCAGCTGACCTCGGTCCCACTGCCGGTCTGGCGCAGCGTGACCGTGCCGACGTGATCCCGCACCGGCGCACCGGAGAGCAGCTTGTACGCGTATCGGTTCGGCCGCTCGTACTCGATGATCTCCTCGACGATCGCGGGTCCGACCGCCTCGATGCGCCGGCGGGCGCCGACGCCGTTGGGCGCGGGGGTCCCTTCGCGGTCCAGGGTGCTGCGGCGGGCGGCTTTGGAGTAGCTGGAGATACCACGGTGGTCGGTGAGGGAGTCGAAGACCGCCTCGATCGGCGCTGTCGTCGTCCGCTTCAGGGTGAACTCGACCATCAGGTGTTCCTCTCGTCGGTTTTGCCGAGCTGATTCTGGCATCCGGGCAAACCCGCCCACCCTTAGGCTGGCGATCATGCGTATCGCGGTGGCCCAGATCCTCAGTGGCACCGATCCGGCCGACAACCTGAAGATCGTGCGGGACTACGCCGACCGCGCCGCGGCAGCGGATGCATCGCTGGTGGTCTTCCCCGAGGCGACGATGTGCCGGTTCGGGGTGCCGCTGGCGCCGGTCGCCGAACCGGTCGACGGGCCCTGGGCCGACGGGGTCCGTCGGATCGCCGCCGAGGCCGGCATCACGGTGGTGGCCGGCATGTTCACCCCGGCCGACGACGGGCGGGTCCGCAACACCCTGCTCGCGGTCGGTCCGGCCGGCTCGGGCGTCGACGCTCACTACGACAAGATCCACCTCTACGACGCCTTCGGGTTCACCGAATCGACGACGGTCGCACCGGGCACCACGCCCGTCGTCGTCACCGTCGGCGACGTCGGGGTGGGCCTGAGTACCTGCTACGACCTCAGGTTTCCCGACCTGTTCACCACCCTGGCCCGGGGTGGAGCTCAGCTGACGGTGGTCAGCGCATCGTGGGCCACCGGCCCGGGGAAGCTCGAGCAGTGGACGTTGTTGGCCCGCGCCCGTGCGCTGGATTCGACCAGCTACATCGTCGCGGCCGGGCAGGCCGACCCCGGGGAGCCGCTGGCCTCCAGCGCCCCGACCGGGGTGGGTGGCAGCCTGGTGGTCTCGCCGTTCGGCCGCGTGATCGCTTCGGCCGGCGCCGACCCGCAGCTACTGGTCACCGACCTCGACCTCGAGCAGGTGACGAAGGCCCGCGAGACGATCGCTGTCCTGCGCAACTCCACAGCGCTCGCTCATCCGGATAGGGCAGAATCGCGCAGATGACGAATCCGCAGGGGCCGCCACACCAGGACCCGTCGTCGACATGGGGTCGCCCCGGCGACCAGACTTCGCCCGTCGAACCGGCACCGCCGGGTGGCCAGGCGTACCAACCGCCGACCACGCCGACCTATGCGCCTCCCACCCAGGAGTATCCGGAGACCGCAACCTTCGGGCAGCCGCCGCCACAGGGTCCCGCCGGGCCCGGTAAACCCAAGCGCCGCTTCCGTTTTCGCGGCGACCCGGTGTCGATCGTCCTGGTGCTGGTGATCGTGGGCGCGCTGGCCATCGCCGGTCTGGTCGGCGGCGAGTTGTATGCCCGCAACCGGGCCAACAGCGTCGTGGCCGCGGCGACACAGTGCGTGATCCAGGATGGCGCCACGGCTTCGTTCGGTTCGAGCCCATTCCTGTTGCAGCACGTGACAGGCCATTATAAGGACATCACCATCCACACCGCGGGAAACAACATCCGCAACGCAAAAGGCATGAAGGCCGACATCGAGATCGACGATGTCGACCTGCACGGCAACGCCGACTCCAAAGGCACCATCGGCAAGCTGGACGCCAACATCACCTGGACGTCGGCGGGCATCCAGGAGACCATCCAGAACTCCGTCCCCTTCATCGGCGGACTGGTCGACAGCGTGACCACCGACCCCAGCGCCGGCACCATCGAGCTGGCCGGCGCGATGGGGCTGGGCGGCGTCTCGGTCAAGCCTCAGGTGGCCGACGGCAAGCTGACGCTGCAGGTCTACAAGGTCAACGCGCTCGGCGTGATGATCCCGCACGAGACCGCCCAGACGGCGTTGAACACCTTCACTGCGGCGCTGCTCAAGCAGTACCCGCTGGGCATCAAGGCCGACAGCGTGCAGGTCACCAGTGACGGTGTGGCAGCCCACTTCTCGACGCATAACGCGTCCATCCCCCCCGGCGGGGAAGACCCCTGCTTCGCTCATGTCTAATCCTCCGGTCCCGCCGGGCAACGAGCCGCCGGAGCGCGGCCGGCCACCGCGGCCCGCCGGGCCACCCAACCGCGGCTTCCCACCGCGCCGCAGGCCGCTGCCGCCGTCGGAGTCGCCCACCCGCAACATCCCCCAGCCCGGCCGCGCGCCGCAGCCGTCGGCGCGTGACGTGCCGCGTCCGCAACAGGCGGGCCGCCCACCCGGCCGGCCGCCGCAGCAACCGGTTCCGCCGCCGAATCGGCCACCGCAGCAACCGAATCAGCCGCCGCACGTAGGTCCGCCGCCCAACCCCCGCGCGCAGCAGCCCGGCCCGCCGCCGCAGGCCCACGAAGGCCAGACCACCCGGATCTCGATACCGACGCCTCCCCCGTCGACGGGGACAGACGCGGAGACCAAGGGCGCTCGCCGCTTCTTCGCCAACCGGACGTCGCTGCTGTTGATCTTGCTGATCGTCGGGCTGGTGTTCATCGCGGTCCCGATCGGCGGCGAGCTGTACGCCCGTCACACCGCGAGCACCAAAGTGGCCAACGCGGTGCAGTGCGAGGTCCAGGACAGCGCCTCGGTGTCGTTCTCGCCGGCGCCGCCCGTGCTGTGGCAGTACCTCACCAAGAACTACAGCGACATCTCTGTGCAGACCGGCGGCAACCAGGTGCGCAAAGCAAAAGGGATGAAGGTCAACTTCGACATCCGCGACATCAAGCTGAACGACACCGCCAACTCCCGAGGCACCATCGGATCGGTGAACGGCACCGTCACCTGGTCGTCCGACGGCATCAAGCAGTCGATCCAGGACGCCGTGCCGGTGCTGGGCGCGTTCGTCACCAGCGGGGTGACTACCGACCCGGGCGACGGGACGATCGAGCTCAAGGGGCTGTTGAACAGCGCCAAGCTCAAGCCGCAGATCGTCAACAACGGACTGTCGCTGCAAGTGGTCAGCGTGTCCGCACTGGGTTCGAAGATCTCGTCGGACACCGCCCAGAAATACATCGACGACCTGATGGCCAAGGCCACCCGCAACTATCCGCTGGGGCTACACGCCGACAGCATCAAGGTCACCGACAGCGGCGTGGAAGCGGCGTTCTCCAGCAGCAACGCGACCATTCCGGCGGGCGGCAACCAGGACCCCTGCCTGGCCGACCTCTAGGCGGGCAGTTCAACCCAGCGCGTCGAGCACGGCGCGGGTGCCCGACAGCCCGAGCCGGGTGGCCCCCGCGTCGAGCATCGTCACGGCGGCCTCCGCCGTCCGTATCCCGCCGCTGGCTTTGACGCCCAACCGCCCGCCGACGGTCTCGGCCATCAGCGTGACGGCGGCCGGCGATGCGCCTCCCGCGGGATGGAAACCCGTTGAGGTCTTGACGAAGTCGGCGCCGGCGTCCTCGCTGGCGCGACAGACAGCGGTCAGTGTGCGCTCGTCGGCAAACGCCAGCAGGGCGGCCGACTCGACGATGACCTTGAGCACGGCATCGGGGACCGCGGCGCGTACCGCCGCGATGTCGGCCCGGACGGCGTCGATATCACCGCAGATCGCCGCGCCGACGTCGATCACCATGTCGACTTCCGCCGCGCCCGCCGCGACAGCCAGCGCCGCTTCGCGCGCCTTGAGCTCGGAAAGATGTTTGCCGGAAGGGAATCCGGCGACCGCCGCGACCGGCACGCCCGCGTGGGTGGCGTGGGCGACCATCGACGGCGAGACACAGACGGCGTAGGCGCCCAGCGCGGCGGCCTCCTCGGCGACCGCTGCCACCTCAGCGGCGGTGGCCTCCGGCTTGAGTAGCGTGTGGTCGACCAGCTCGGCGACCCGGGCGCGGGTCCACGTCATCAGAACGGTTCCTGCGCGCCACCGGGATTGCAGCCGGTGGACACCATCGTCGCGTCGTCGACGAGTGGCCGCCAGGGCTCCAAGTTCCAACTCGTCTTGCCCGGCTGCGCCGTCTCGGCGAAGTCCCAGTGGCAGCGGAACTGCTCGCGCATGCCCGGGGTGCCGGCCTGCGGCGCGAGGGCGAGCACCTCGGCCCACGCTTCGTCGGCCTCCGGGCTGGGAACCCCGCTTCGCTTCGAGCTCGCCCGGCCGGACACGGTCGGGTAGACGCGAAGACTCGACAGCCCGCTGCCCTGCGACCACTGGGCCCAGCGGACATGGTCGACGAACGGTGGCGCATCCGGCACCGTGTTCGCACCGGGGTCCGCCGACGCCGGCGCGGCGGCGACGAGCGCGCCGAGAAGCGCAAGGATCAGGAGTCGCATGGGGTTATCGCGACTTACCTTGGATCTCCAGGAGTTTGGGCCGCACATCGACCAGGTAGACCCCGGCCGCGCAGGCGCCGATGGTCGCCCCCAAGGCGCTGAGCATCATGGTCAGCGGAACCGATGCGCCCAGGATCAACAGCCAGACCGGCTTGGTCATCTTGTCGGCCGCCGTGTAGGCGTCGGGCCGCTGCATCGCCGCGTGCACGAAGGCGTAGAGCGCAGTCATCGCCACAGCGACCTGCAGGATCAAAACGACGCTATTCACCAGGCTCACCCGTTAAGCGTAAATGGGTGCCGCCAGAAACGTCGACTCCGAGTCACCCAAGCGGGCGACTCGGAGTCGAGTGTTGAGTGCTGAGACTACTTCTGGGTGACCTTCTTGGCCGGAGCCTTCTTCGCCGGAGCCTTCTTGGCCGGGGCCTTGGCGGGCGCCTTCTTGGCCGGAGCCTTCTTGGCGACAGCCTTCTGCGCCTTCTTGGCGGCGTCGTCGGTCTTCTTCGGCAGCTCGATGCCGACCAGCTTGGCGGCGCGCTCGCCGACCGCGCGGGTCTGCGAGGCAACGGTGCCCAGCGCTTCCTGGGTCAGCTCGACCGCCTGGTCGACGTAGCCCTCGGCGCGCTCGGATACGTCCTCGAGCCCGGACTGGCTGCGCAGGCGCTCCAGAGCGGCCTCGCCGCGCTCGACCAGCTCGCTGTAGCGCGAGCTCGCGGCCTCCACGTAGCCCTCAGCGGCGCTGCGCAGCTCGTCCGCGGTGAACCGCTCACGCAGGTCGCGCAGCTGCTCGGGCAGCTCTTCCTGCAGCTTGGTCAGGCGGTTGCGGCTCTCCTCGACCCGGCTGCGGGTGTCGGTGCGGGTCTCCTCGGCGCGGTCACGCAGCTCGGTAAGCAGGTCGTTGACCGTGGCCAGGGCCAGGTCAGCGGCGCCAAGCGCGGCAAGCAGCGGAGCCTTCAGGTCGTCGATCGACGGGTTGTTCTCTGCCATGATGTGTTCCTCTCGTCATTCTTTCTGTGCGTCAGGGGGATTCGGCCGGTGTCCGGGTTTATGCAGGGGGTGTCTCCTCCCGGGCCGCCTCGTTTTGTTGAACGAAGGACGTGTAGATGTCGAGCAGGACCTGCTTCTGCCCTTCGGTGATCGTCACGTCGGCAACGATGGCGTCGCGAACCTCGCTCGTCGGGCCGGGCTCGAGCATTCCGGCCTGGACGTAAAGCACCTCGGCGGAAACCCGCAACGCTTTGGCGAGTTGGTTGAGCACGCCTGCCGAAGGTTTGCGCAATCCTCGCTCGATCTGGCTGAGATAGGGATTGCTCACGCCGGCTTTTTCCGCCAGCTGCCGCACCGACACCTGGGCCGCTTCTCGCTGCGCTTTGATGAAGCTGCCGATGTCCGACGCAGCGGTCGTCACCACGGCAGCAAGGTTCTCTTCCTGCGGCATGGGAACTCCCTTGGGTCCTGGCGTCGGCGTGTCGATGCGAACGCGGCCCACGGTAGCTAACGGGTGCTTGCTTTTGCAAGCACTGTTAGCCGGACTCAGAAAAGCAGCTGCGCGACGGTGTAGATCACCAGCCCCGCCAGGGAACCCACGACCGTGCCGTTGATCCGGATGAACTGCAGGTCACGGCCTACATGGAGCTCGATTCGCCGGCTGGCCTCTTCGGCGTCCCAGCGCTCGATGGTGTCGGTAATAATCGCTGTGATCTCGACCCCATACTGGGCGACCAGATGCTCGGCACCCCGGGTGATCCAGTTATCGACTTTGTCGCGCAATTCCGCGTCGTCGCGTAGCGATTCGCCGATTTGGACCACCGCGTCGGTGACGCGGGTGCGCAGTGCACTGGACGGGTCGTCGACGCCCTCGAGCACCAGCCGCTTGAGGGTCTTCCACGCCGTCGCGGCCGCGGTGGTCACCTCGTCGCGCGACATCAGCTGTTCCTTGACGGCCTCGGCCCGGGCGATCGTCGCCTCGTCATTCTGCAGGTCGTCGGCGAACTCGAACAGGAACCGCGTCGCCGAACGGCGTAATTCGTGCTCGGGGTTGCGGCGCACCTTGTCGGTGAAATCCATCAGCTCGCGGTGGATCCGGTCGCCGACCAGTTGGTCGATGAATCGAGGCGACCAGGTGGGTGAATCGCGCTCGATCACCCGCTGGATCACCTCGCCGGCATTCAACGACCATTGGAACGCCCGGTCGGCGAGCAGCTGGATCAGCGCGTCCTGCCGATTCTCCGCCAGCAACGTCGACAGCACCCGGCCCACCGGGGGTCCCCACTGCGGTTCGCCGATGCGCCGCACGATCATTCGGTCGATCACCTGCTGGACGTCATCGTCGCGAAGCAGTTCTACCAGGACGCGCAGCACAGTCGCCGACTCGGCGGCCACCCGCTCGGCATGCGAGACGTCGGAAAGCCACTTGCCCAGCCGGCTGGGCACCTGCGCGTCGCGGATCTTGGTGCTGACCACTTCGGGGGAAAGAAAGTTCTCCCGAACGAAGTTGCCCAGGCCCTCGCCGAGCTGATCCTTCTTCCGCTTGATGATCGCGGTGTGCGGGATCGGAATGCCCAGCGGGTGTTTGAACAACGCGGTGACGGCGAACCAGTCCGCCAGCGCACCCACCATGCCGGCTTCTCCGGCCGCGCCGAGGTAGCCGATCCAGGCGGCGGCGCCTCCGCCGGCCTGCGCCCACCGACAGCCCAGGAAGACCACCGTGGCGCCGACCAGGAAGCTCGTGGCCACGATCTTCATCTGCCGCAACGCACGCTGCCGTTCGGCGTCGGCCTCGGGGTCGGCGCCTGCGAAAGACTCGGCGATCGACCCCGCCCGGCCGGGTTCGACAGCCGGCAGCGACCGACGCGGCGGATCAACTCGGTGCTTCGGTTCCGAAGCGGGTCTGCCGTTCAGTTCGACTGCCACCCCATCATCATCCGCTATCGGCGGGACTGCTCGGGAGACGATGGCCCGCCGTTTTGCGAGGTAACTGTTACCGCTCAACGGGCGCTACCCCGTTGTCAGTGGTCCAGGCAGGAAATCGGCGCCGATAACCCCTACTATGGAAATCACGCATAGACAACTCGGATTGGGAATTCGCGACTGTGGTACAGCAAGCGACAGCCGGAGCGGCGAAAACCGACGGCCGGAAGCGACGTTGGCACCAGCACAAGGTGGAGCGTCGCAACGAACTCATCGACGGAACGATCGAGGCTATTCGGCGGCGCGGCCAGTTCGTCAGCATGGATGAGATCGCCGGCGAGATCGGTGTGTCCAAGACCGTGCTGTACCGCTACTTCGTCGACAAGAACGACTTGACCACCGCGGTGATGATGCGCTTCACGCAGGCCACCCTGATCCCCAACATGGCCAAAGCGCTGTCGTCGAACCTCGACGGCTTCGACCTGACCCGGGAGATCATTCACGTCTACGTCGACACGGTCGCCTCCGAACCCGAGCCCTACCGGTTCGTGATGGCCAACAACTCGGCCGGCAAGAACAAGGTGGTCGCCGACTCCGAGCGGATCATCGCCCGCATGCTAGCGGTGATGCTGCGCCGACGGATGCGCGCCGCGGGCATGGACGTCGGCGGCGTCGAGCCGTGGGCCTACCACATCGTCGGCGGCGTGCAGCTGGCCACGCACTCATGGCTGCTGGATCCGCGGACCAGCTCCGACGAGCTGATCGACTACCTGACGATGCTCAGCTGGAGCGCACTCTGCGGGATCGTCGAGGTCGGCGGCTCGCTGGACAAATTTCGCGCCCAGCAGCATCCCGCGCCGATTGTGCCGCCGCTGAGCGAGTAGCGGGACTACCTTGGCGCCATGAGCGACGCGCCGACGACGATGCAGAGCGCTGTGACGACCAGGAGCGGCGCGTGACGAACACTGCTTCTCGTTCCCGGTTGAGCTCCTGGGCCTACGCCATCCGGACCACCAATCCCCCGCCGGACGGCCCGGTCGACGCGGTCACCCGGTGGCTGGTGGTCACCCGGGCAGCGGTGCTGCCGATGACCCTGTTCGCCGGTCTGGTCGCAGCACTGCTCGCGGTAGGCCAACCCGGATTGGATTGGCGCTGGCTGACTTTGGCGGTAGTCGGGATCCTGCTGGCACACACCGCCAACAACCTGATGAACGATCTGTATGACACCCAGACCGGCCTGGACAGCGACACCTATCCGCGGGCGCTCTACGCGCCGCACCCGGTGCTCTCCGGGTTGGTCAGCCGTCGCACGCTGCTGGTGGCGATCGGGCTGGTGAACCTGGCCGACCTGGGCATCCTGATCGTGCTGACCTGGGCTCGCGGCTGGCCGGTGGTGGCGTTCGCGCTGTCCGGGTTCGTACTGAGCTTCGCCTATACCGCGCCGCCGCTGCGACTCAAGAAGCGCGGCCTGGGCGAGCCGGATGTGTTGGTGGTCTGGGGTCCCTTGATGATCTGCGGCACCTACTACTCCGCTGTCGGCCACGTCGGTTGGCCGGTGTTGCTGGCCTCGCTGCCCTACGGACTGCTCTGCACGACGGTGTTGATGGGCAAGCACACCGACAAGATTCCCTACGACGAACCGCTCGGCATCCACACGCTGCCGGTGCTGATCGGCGAGGCGCGGGCCCGGGCGATCACGCTGTCCATGATGGCCGGGTTCTACCTGCTGGTGGTCGCCGCGGTGCTGGCCAGGGCAATGCCGTGGCCGGTGTTGGTTGTGGTGCTGGCGCTGCCGCGGCTGGTGAAGGTGTGGCCGTACTTCCGCCGCCCGCCGCCCGACGAGCCGCCGGCCGATTTCCCGGTGTGGCCGCTGTGGTACGCGGCGCTGGCCTGGCTGCACGTGCGCCAAGCCGGCGCGTTGCTCGTCGTCGGTCTGGCGATCGGCGCTTTCGTGCCGGGGCTACCGGGTCGTTAGCTCTTCACCAGAGTGAATTGGCCGACCTCAGAGATGTTGCGCTGGAAGAAGTCTGAGCAACCGATCAGGTAACGCATGTACCGGTCGTAGACCTCTTCGGAGGTGGCCGCGATGGCCTCCTCGCGGGATTCCTCCAGCTTGGTGGTCCAGGTGTCGAGCGTCCGGACGTAGTGCGGCGTCATCTTCTGCAGGCGCTCCACCGAGAACCCGGCGTTGGCGGAGTATTCGATAACGTCGTCATCAGCCGGAACCGCCCCACCCGGGAAGATCTCCGCCGCGATGAATCGCATGAACCGCAGATCGCTCATCGTGATCGGGATGCCCATCTCAGGCCAGCGCTTGAGCGGGTGCCCCATGATCGTCTGCAGCACCATCCGGCCATCTGCCGGCATGATGCGGAAGCAGAGGTCGAAGAACGCCTTGTAGCGAGACTTCGGGAACGCCTCAAAGGCCTCGATGCTGACGATCCGGTCGACCGGCTCGTCAAACTCTTCCCAGCCGCGCAGCAACACCCGTCGCGAACGACCGGTGTCGACCTGGTCGAGAATCTGCTGCCCCAGCGAGTGCTGGTTCTTGCTCAGGGTCAGCCCGACGACGTTGACGTCGTATTTTTCGACCGCGCGCTTCATCATCGCGCCCCAGCCGCAGCCGACGTCGAGCAATGTCATTCCGGGCTCAAGGCCGAGCTTGCCCAGCGACAGGTCGAGCTTGGCGATCTGCGCCTCTTCCAGCGTCATGTCGTCGCGCTCGTAATACGCACAGCTATAGGTGCGTGTCGGATCCTGAAACAGGCCGAAGAATTCGTTGGAGGTGTCGTAGTGGGCTTGGACGTCTTCGTACGCCGGACGCAACTTCGACGCGCCCTCCGACCCGCTGTCCGTCATCAGAGATCGGCCTTTCACAGTGAATCTTGTTCTGGTTCTGCTGTTTCGAACGCTCCGTTATAACGCACTTTTCTCAACCCGGCTACGCCGGCGTTTTTTCGCAGGTGTACTGGCAAACGTCGGTGTAGCCATCGCGGAACAGGTCAGCACACCCTTCGAGGTACTTCAGGAAGCGCTCGTAGATTTCCTCGGACGTGATTTCGATCGCTTCGTCTTTCTTCGACTTCAGGTTGCTGGCCCAAGTGTCCAGGGTGCGGGCGTAGTGCGGCCGAAGCGGCTGTTTGCGGGTCACGGTGTAGCCGGCTTTCGTCGCGGCGTCCTCGACTTGAGCACTCAGTGGCAGACGACCACCGGGATAGATCTCGTCCATGATGAATTTGATGAACCGCACCTTGGACATGGTCAGCGGCAACTTGCGTTCTTTGATCTCCGCGTCGCTGGGAATGATGATGGTGTGCAGCATCATCACGCCGTCGTCGGGCATCAAGTTGAAAGTCTTCTTGAAGTAGTCGTCGTACTTGTTGAAACCGAAGTGCTCGAAGGCGCCGATTGAGACCACGCGGTCGATCGGCTCGTCGAAGTCCTCCCACGGCTGGAGCCGTACTTCCATGCTGCGGGTGGTGTCGATGTTGGGGAACCGGTTCTGCTCGATGTGCTGCTTCTGGTTCTCCGACAGCGTCAGGCCGATGACGTTGACGTCGTACTTCTCCACCGCACGCTGAATGGTGGAGCCCCAACCGCAGCCGATGTCCAGCAGCGTCATACCGGGCTGCAACCCCAGCTTGCCCAGCGACAAGTCCACTTTGGCCAGCTGCGCCTGCTCGAGGGTGTAGTCGTCCTTCTCGAAGTACGCGCAGCTGTAGGTCTGCGAAGGGTCCTGCCACAACTTGAAGAAGTCATTGGAGATGTCGTAGTGGAACTGGACTTCCTTCTTGTCCGACCCACGGGTCTGGGACGCGGACTTCGACAACCACGCGGACTGAGCAGTGGACGTTGCGTTTGAGGTATCTGACACCGTTTGTCCTGAAATTGGGGATGAATGTTGTCAAGTGGACCGTGCCGTTCGCTCGACACAGGGTTGAGGTTACGCCCCACCCCCGGTGGGCGAGGCTAACCGTTGGCGCGAGTCTAATGGGCGCATCAGCGCTTCCCGAACGCGAGTGCAACGTTGTAGCCGCCGAAGGCGAACGAATTGCTCACGGCGTAGCGGTAGCCGCCGGTGCGAGGTTCGCCGGCCACCACATCCAGGGCGATCCTCGGGTCGGGTTCTGTCAGGTTCAGGGTCGGCGGAATCACGCCGTCGCGGAGGGCCAGCACGGTCAGAATCGCCTCCACGGCTCCCACCGCTCCGATCGAATGACCCAGCGCGGCTTTCGGGGCGTAGACGGCGGCCGCGTGTGCTCCCAGCGCCTGCTCAATGGCATTCGCCTCGGCAAGGTCTCCGTCGACCGTGCCGGTGGCGTGGGCGTTGACATGGTCGATGTCGCCGGGGGCGAGCCCGGCCAGCTGGATGGCCCGCGTCATCGCGTCCGCGGCGCGTTCACCGGTGGGGTCGGCCAATACCGGCTGATATCCGTCGGAGGTGATGCCGGCGCCCATCACCCGGCCAATGATGTTGGCACCACGGGCTTTTGCATGTTCTTCGGTTTCGATGAGCATCACCGCGCCGGCTTCACCGAAGACAAAGCCGTCCCGGTTCTTGTCGAACGGCCGGCACGCACCGGCGGGGTCGTCGTTGTTGGTCGACAGCAGTCCCTGGTTGGCGAACGACGCGATGGGCACCGCTTCGATCTTGGTTTCGACACCGCCGCAGATCGCGATGTCAGCCTCGCCCAGCACGATGTTGCGCCACGCGAGGGCTATCGCTTCGGCACCGGAGGCGCAGGCAGATATCGGCGTCAGGATCCCGGCTCTGGCTCCGCGTTCCAGCCCAACCGCGGCGGCCGCCGCGTTCGGCATCGCCTGCTGCACGCCGACCGGCGAGATCGCCCTGGGGCCCCGCAGCCGGAAATCGTCACTGAACTGGATGAACTCCCGCGTCGCCCCCAGCCCGGTCCCGATGGCCACCATCAGCCGCTCGGTGTCGACCTCCGGCGAGCCGGCGCGCTCCCACAACCGCCGGGCGACTTGCGTGGATATCTTCTGCAAGAACAGGAATCGGCGCAGCTCGATACGGGTCAGGTAGTGGTCGAGGTCTTCTCGCAGATGCCCGCCGATACGCACCGGCGAGTCGAACTGGTCGACGAAATCATCGTCGAGCCTGCGGATACCGCTCTGGCCGTCCAGGAGTCGTTTCCACGTGTCGTCGGCATTGGTGGCCAGCGCGGTCGTCATTTCGACGGCGGTGACTACGACATCGCGGAGACCATTACCGGTCGACAGCTGAACCATGGCGTGGCTGATTCCTTGCGTCGATAACTACGGGCAACCCTGTAACGGTGACCCGATAGCTACCAATTCAAACCCCGACTGTGCAGGTCGTGGTCTGCGCAGCAACGCCGGCGAACGCTAGTACGTGTAGAAACCCTTGCCGGATTTCTTGCCGAGCTGACCGGCCTCGACCATGCGTTGCAGCAACGGCGGCGGCGCGTAGTGCGCGTCCTTGAGCTCGTCGTACATCGCGTCGGCAATGAGCTTCATGGTGTCGAGGCCGATCAGGTCGGAGAGCCGTAGCGGGCCCATGGGGTGCGAGAGCCCGGCGACGACGGCGGTGTCGACGTCTTCGATCGATGCGACACCCGCCTCCACCATTCGGATGGCGGACAGCAGGTAGGGCACCAGCAGAGCGTTGACGACGAAGCCGGACCGGTCGCCGCAGCGGACCACCTTCTTGGCGAGCACCTCGCCGGCGAAATGCCCGACGCGTTCCACGGCGTCGTCGGAGGTGACCAGCGTGCTGATCAACTCGACGAGCGGCAGTACCGGTACCGGGTTGAAAAAGTGCAGACCGAGCACGCGGCTTGGATTCTTCGTTGCCGCAGCGATTTTCATGATCGGGATGCTCGAGGTGTTGGACGCGAGCACCGCAGCGGGATCGGTGATGATCTCGTCGAGTTCGGCGAAGAGCTTCGCCTTGACCGCCTCGTTCTCGACGATCGCCTCGATGGTCAGCTGACGGTCGGCGAGATCGGACAGCGCGCTGGTGTAGCGCAGCCGCTTGACCGTAGCGTCGCGGTCGTCGGCGGACAGCTTGCCCTTGCTGACGGCCCGCTCCAAGGATGACTCGATCCGGGCCTTGCCCGCAGCGGCGAGCTCATCGGTGGGTTCGTAGACCACCACGTCGGCGCCGGCCTTGGCCGACACCTCGGCGATACCCGCGCCCATCTGCCCGGCGCCGATAACGCCAACCCGCTCAATCGCGTTGCTCACTGCAGGAATGTCCTCTCGATATGCGTCAGGCCCCGCCCAGGGTTTCCGGGCGGGGCCTGCGCTGTCAAGCCGTTCGCTTGTGGCTACGGCCTGGTCTTTGTCGCACCGAACGTGTACTCGCGGCGAGAATTCCGGCGAAAAGTCGCCACAGCCGCACGCTCGATGCAAGACGGTCTAGTGGAACTGCCCCTCTTCGGTCGAGCCCGCGAGCGCCGTGGTGGACGACGTCGGGTCAACGGTGGTGGCAATCCGGTCGAAGTAACCGGCGCCGACCTCGCGCTGGTGCTTGGTTGCGGTGTAACCGCGCTCCTCGGCCGCGAACTCGCGCTCCTGCAGCTCGACGTAGGCGCTCATCTGGTTGCGGGCGTAGCCGTAGGCCAGATCGAACATCGAGTAGTTGAGGGCGTGGAAGCCGGCCAGCGTGATGAACTGGAACTTGAAGCCCATCGCGCCGAGCTCCTTCTGGAACCGGGCGATGGTCGAGTCGTCCAGGTGCTTGCGCCAGTTGAACGACGGCGAGCAGTTGTAGGCCAGCAGCTGGTCGGGGAACTCGCTCTTGACGCCCTCGGCGAAACGACGGGCCAGGTCGAGGTCCGGAGTACCGGTCTCCATCCAGATCAGGTCGGAGTACGGCGCGTAGGCCTTGGCGCGGGCGATGCACGGCTCGAGACCGTTCTTCACCCGGTAGAAGCCCTCGGAGGTCCGCTCACCGGTGACGAACGGCTTGTCGCGGTCGTCGACGTCGCTGGTGATCAGCGTCGCAGCCTCGGCGTCGGTACGGGCGATGACCACGGTCGGCACGTCGGCGACGTCGGCCGCGAGACGGGCCGAGGTCAGGGTGCGGATGTGCTGCTGGGTCGGGATCAGCACCTTGCCACCGAGGTGTCCACACTTCTTCTCCGAGGCCAACTGGTCTTCCCAGTGCGAACCGGCGACACCGGCGGCGATCATGGCCTTCTGCAGCTCGTAGACGTTGAGCGCGCCACCGAAGCCCGCTTCACCGTCAGCGACGATCGGCGCGAGCCAGTTCTCGATGGAGTTGTCGCCCTCGACCTTGGCGATCTGGTCGGCCCGCAGCAACGCGTTGTTGATCCGGCGGACGACCTGCGGCACCGAGTTGGCCGGGTACAGGCTCTGGTCGGGGTAGGTGTGGCCGGACAGGTTGGCGTCACCGGCGACCTGCCAACCGGACAGGTAGATGGCTTTCAGGCCGGCGCGGACCTGCTGGACGGCCATGTTGCCGGTCAGCGCGCCCAGCGCGTTGACGAACTCGAGGTCGTGCAGCTGGCTCCACAGCACCTCGGCGCCGCGACGGGCCAGCGTGGACTCCTCGACGACCGAGCCCTGCAGGGCCACGACGTCGGCGGGGGTGTAGGTGCGGGTGATGCCCTTCCAGCGGGGGTTGGTGTCCCAATCCTTCTGGATCTCTTCGGGTCTCTTCGGTGTGCCAACGCTCGACATAGCGTTCTCCTCAAATTTCATGACCTGAGGACCCGAGATTTCCAGCCTTGCTAAGGACCCCAGCATCGTTGCTGACTTGCTAACACGAAGATGGCACAGGTCAGCGGCCCAGGTCCACCTATTTTGGTGCCAACTTTGGCTAGGGGTTCGGCGTTATTTGCAAAGCTTGCGAAGATCTTCGGCAGCTTGACCGGTTCAGCAGTTACCAGTGGGTAACATGAATCCGCAGGTCAGCCCGGCGGTTTGCATAACGCTCGTACGGTTAAAGCGGGAGGATCGCGGCGAGCGCCTTGACCTCGTCGCCGACGGCATATGTGAGCGTTCTAACAGTGCGGTCGGAGAGGCTCGCGCCGAACCGGTCGGTGGAGCCGGCCGGGTGCAGGTGCGAAATGATCTCCAGCTTGTCGCCGAGCGCCACCGGGGCGTCGTGCTCGATGGCCACCCGTAGCGGGGCCTTGAGCAGATCCGGGAACGACCACAGGTAGTCCTCGATGACGCTCCAGTAAACCGAGTTGTTCATGTGGTCGAACAGGTCGATGTCGGTGACGCGAACCGGGAACTCGTGGATCTCGGCAGCGTCCTCACGGTTACCCGCCTTCAGGTAGCCCTTCCACCGCAACCGGTTGACGTCGGTGGTCTTGTGCAGGCAGCCGAGGAAGTCGTCGGAGATGCGCGACGGCATCTGGGTCTCGCGATTGATGTTGATCCAGAACGCCTCGGACTCCATCAGGCCGCCCCTGCGCCCGTCGATGCGGACCCGCATCTCGCACCAGCGGTTGGACGTGCCCGAGCACCAACGGCGCATCCGCAGCATGTCGTTGAACTCGACGGGCCGGATCAGGTCGACCATCGTCCGGCGCACGATCCATAGTGGATGGGTCTCTTCAAAGCCCATCTCGCGCAACTGATCCTGGCCGATGTCCTGGATGTGCCGGGCGGCGGCGTCGAACCGCAGCCGACCTTCGCGATCGATGTCGGCAACGCGGAGCGGCCATTCCCGGTCGAAGACATCGGGATGCGGGTCGAGGACCGGCATCATCGTTTTGTCCAAGCTCACGGCTCTACTCCCCGCTACTGTCCAGGCTGGACCAGCTGTCGTCGCAACACGACATAATTCGTCGTGGCCAGGCGGCCTAGCTTAGGTTCCCCCGTCCGAGAATGATGCCAAACGACCTTGCCGCGGTGCCAATTCTTCGACCTGCTGCGAAGATTGCTAACCGCGTCTTAGCACCGCGGGTACGCTGGCCGAATGGCCAAGACATTCGTTGGCTCGCGGGTCCGGCAGCTTCGCGGCGAGCGCGGATTCAGCCAGGCCGCGCTCGCGCAGATGCTGGACATCTCCCCCAGTTATCTCAACCAGATCGAACACGACGTCCGGCCGCTGACCGTGGCGGTGCTGCTGCGGATCACTGAGGTGTTCGGCGTCGACGCGACCTTCTTCGCTTCCCAGGACGACACCCGGCTGCTCGCCGAGTTGCGGGAGGTCACCCTGGATCACGACCTGGGCGTCGAGGTGGAGCAGTCGGAATTGGCGGACGTCGTCAACTCTCACCCGGCGCTGGCACGCGCCCTGGTCAACCTGCACCGGCGCTACCGGCTCACCACCACCCAGCTCGCGGCCGCCACCGAGGACCGCTTCTCGGACGGCAGCGGCAGCGGGTCGATCGCGATGCCGCACGAAGAGGTGCGCGACTACTTCTACGAGCGGCAGAACTATCTGCACGAGTTGGACACCGCCGCTGAAGAACTCACGGTGCGGATGCGCATGCATCGCGCCGATCTGGTTCGCGACCTGTCCGACCGGCTCACCTCGGTCCATGACGTCCGGATCAAGCGAATGGATCTGGGCGACAACGTTCTTCATCGCTTCGATCCCGACACGCGGACGCTGGAAATCGGCGGGTATCTGCCGTCAGGCCAGTATGCGTTCAAGCTCGCCGCCGAGTTGGCCTACTTGGAGCACGGGCCGCTCATCGACCATCTGGTCGACGAGGGCAGTTTCACCAGCGACGAGTCACGCACCCTGGCGCGCCTCGGCCTGGCGAACTACTTCGCTGCCGCAACGGTGTTGCCGTACCGGCAGTTTCACGGCGTCGCCGAGGAGTTCCGTTACGACGTCGAGCGGCTGTCGGCGTTCTATGCGGTCAGTTTCGAAACCATCGCCCACCGGCTCTCCACCCTGCAGCGCCCTTCGATGCGTGGCGTGCCGCTGTCTTTTGTCCGCGTGGACCGGGCGGGCAACATGTCAAAGCGGCAGTCCGCCACGGGCTTTCACTTCTCTTCGGCCGGCGGCACCTGTCCGCTGTGGAATGTTTACGAGACGTTCGCCAACCCGGGCAAGATCCTGGTCCAGATCGCGCAGATGCCGGACGGGCGCAGTTACATGTGGGTGGCCCGCACTATCGAGCGGCGGGCATCCCGGTATGGTCAGCCCGGTAAGACTTTCGCGATCGGGCTCGGCTGCGAATTGCGGCACGCCCATCGGCTCGTCTACTCGGAAGGACTCGATTTGTCCGGCAACGGAAATCTTGCAGCCACCCCGATCGGCGCGGGCTGCCGGGTCTGCGAGCGCGATACCTGCCCACAGCGGGCCTTCCCTGCGCTGGGTCGCGCACTCGACCTCGACGAGCATCGCAGCACGGTCTCGCCCTACCTGGTGAAGCACGCATGACCGGCCAGGTCGCCCGGATTCCGTCCGGGCAATTTCGTGAACTGGGCCCGATCAACTGGGTGCTCGCCAAGCTGGGCGCCCGCACGGTTCGCGCACCGGAGATGCACCTGTTCACCACGCTGGGTCAGCGACGGTTGCTGTTCTGGGCATTTGCGTTTTACGGCGCCCGACTGCTGCGTGGCCGGTTGCCACAAGCCGACACCGAGCTGGTGATCCTGCGGGTCGCGCATCTGCGCGGTTCTGAGTACGAGCTGCAGCACCATCGCTGGATAGGTCGGCGTCGCGGACTCAGCGACTCGACCCAGGAGTTGATCTTCGCTTGGCCGAACACCTCCGCCGACGGCGGCGGGCTCACCGATCGCCAACAGGCGCTGCTGAGTGCGACCGACGATTTCGTCCTGAACCGGACGATCGGCGACGACGTGTATCAGCACCTGTCTCGACACCTCGATCGGCGCCAGTTGATCGAATTCTGTTTGCTGGCAGGGCAATACGACGGACTGGCCGCCACGATCTCAGCGCTGGGGATCCCGCTGGATCACCCTGGCGATCACAAGTAACTGTCGACCAGCACGGCGGCCGACAACAGCACCGGCAGGACCGGCAGTGCGTAGATGAACGCTCCCAGCGAGGCCTCGCCTCGCGCACGCACCCGTCTTCCCCACAGCAACGCCAGCGGTGCCAGAACCACCGAGGCTGCCAGCACGATCGGGGCCCACCAACCCGGCGTGGTCAGGAAGTCTCCGATCGAGATCGCGATCAGCCACAGCACGTAACCGGCGAGAACACCGCCGAGCGCAGCCCAAATCGATTCGGCTCGTACCGCTTTGAATGAGGCCACCTGGCCATGGTAGCCCGCGCGGTCGGCCACCAAAATGCCTGCGCCGAACCCGCCCGATCCGCGTCAGAAGTTGATCATGTGTCCGGTCAGGCCGTGGAAGCATTCCTGCAACGCCTCCGACATGGTCGGGTGGGTGTGGACGTTGCGCGCCAACTCGTTTGCGGTCAGATCCCACTTCTGAGCCAGCGTCAGCTCGGGCAGCAACTCGGCGGCGTCATGGCCGACCAGGTGCCCGCCCAACAGTTCGAGATGCTTGGCGTCGGCGACCAACTTGACGAAACCACTGGGGTCGCCCACCCCGTGCGCTTTGCCGTTCGCGGTGAACGGGAACTTGGCCACCACCACGTCGTAGCCTTCGTCGCGGGCCTGCTGCTCGGTGAGCCCGAAGCTGGCCACGTTCGGCTGACAGAAGGTCGCCCGCGGCAGCATCCGGTAGTCGCCGAGCGCCAAAGTCTCTGCTCCGGCGATGGTTTCGGCCGCGACCACGCCCTGCGCCTCGGCGACGTGGGCCAGCTGCAACTGCGCGGTGACGTCGCCGATGGCGTAGACGTGCTCGACGTTGGTGCGCATGTAGTCGGTGACGCCGATCGCTTTGCGGTCGTTGAGCGCCACACCGACCTTGTCGAGCCCGAAGCCGTCGACGTTGGGCACGAAGCCGATGGCCTGCAACACTTTCGCGGCCTTCAGCTCCTCGGTCTTGCCGTCCTTGCTGACGGTGACCGTGACGACGGAGCCGTCGTCGTCGATCGACTCCACCTTGGTGCCGGTGAGGATCTTGACGCCGAGCTTCTTGTACTGCTTCTCAATCTCCTTGGACACATCGGCGTCTTCGTTGGGCAGGGCGCGCGGCAGGAACTCGACGATGGTCACGTCGACGCCGTAATTCTTCAGCACGTAGGCGAATTCGATGCCGATCGCCCCGGCGCCGGCGATGATGATCGACTCGGGCAGCTCGCGGTCCATGATCAGCTCTTCGTAGGTCACCACGTTCTTCGACAACGAGGTGCCCGGGACCAGCTTGGTGCTGCTGCCGGTGGCGATGATGACGTTGTCGAAGGTGACGTTCTCGGTGCCGCCCTCGTTGAGTTCGACCTCGAGGGTGTGCGCGTCGGTGAACCTGCCGTAACCGTGGATCTCGGTGATCTTGTTCTTCTTCATCAGGAAGTGCACGCCGGCCACCCGCCCGTCGGCGACTTTCCGGCTGCGGTCGAACGCGGCGCCGAAGTCGAAGCTCACCTCACCGCTGATGCCGAAGATCTTGGCTTCCTTGGTGAAGATATGGGCGAGTTCGGCATTGCGCAGCAACGCCTTGGACGGGATGCAGCCGACGTTGAGGCAGACTCCGCCCCAGTACTTCGGCTCCACGATGGCGGCATTCAGCCCCAGCTGCGCGGCGCGGATGGCCGCTACGTATCCGCCGGGTCCGGCTCCGAGGACGACAACGTCAAAATGGGTCACGGCAACCACCCTAATGGCCTCGCTGCGGGCGCCCGCCCGCCAGCCATTTCTCGCTCACCTCGACGGGCCGGCTCAGTACGGCAGGATGCCCGCCACGCAGTGCCGCTGGCTGTGTTCGCAGTAGAAGTTGCCGTAGACCGGGGCCGCGGCCACCACCGACGCGAACACCGCCGAGAACAGCGCGATCGCGAGCGCAGCCACCAGCGGCCGCTCCGGCACCATCGCCAGGATCAGGCCGGCCACCGTGCACGCCACGACGTAGGCCAGCACGACGAACACCACCGCGGTCTTGTGTTTGGTCGCGTCGTGGTTCCACCAATAGAACAGGCCCGCGCCGATCGCACCGGCCGGCACCCACACGGCGAGCAGCATCAGTACAAACTTCCACCACTTCAGGTACAGATACGGCCCCTCGGCCGCAAGGGACGGCAGCGCCTCGGACGGTGGGTCGGTCTCGGTGTACGCCGTCGGGATGACACCGCTGGCCGGCTGTTCGTCCGCGGGCACGTCCGAGTGCCGGTTCCACCATCGGTGCCGGCGGGGCGGCGCCTCGGGCTCGATCAGTTCGGGCTCGGCCCGCTGCTGCATCCCGGTGTCGAAGGTCGGCTTGTACGGCTCGGTCAGCGGCATCGACTCGGTCTCGACGCGTTCACGGTCAGCCACGGGTCACGACCTCGACCAGCGCCAGCACGCCGAAGTATCCCGGCGCCAGAGCCAGGATGAATGCCCCCACCGCGGTCAGCCAGCGGCGACGGGCCATCAGAATCACCAGCAGCCCGACGGCGCTGGGGAATCCGACCACCAACGCGATGGCGACATCAGGGCGCATACGGGCGTGTTCCACGGTCAGCGCGGCGGCACCGCCCAACAGCCCGACCGCGACGCCGAGCAGCATCGCGCTGGTCAACAGCCAGGGCCGCGGCAGCGGAATCACGACTCAAAGATACTGCCGCGACGGCCCGCTACGGCTTTAGCTGCGCGGCGCGCCCTGCGGGTACTGGGCAGGCGTCGACGGCGGTCGCGACCACCGGGGCGCGCTCGGGCGGCCGCTCGCCACGCTCGAAATCGGCGCCGGTGACCAGCGCAGCGGCCGTCAGTTCGGCGTTCTCGGCGTCGGTGAAGGCACGTCCGCGGGACAGGAATCGCTTCCCCTCCGGTGCCTCGAGTGAAAACCCACCGCCGCGCCCGGGCACTACGTCGATGACGAGCTGGGTGTGTTTCCAGGCCTGGAACTGCGGTCCCGAGATCCAGACCGGCACACCCTCGACGCCGACGTCGAGTAGTCCGAGTAGCACGTCGCGGTCGCCGACGATGAAGTCGCCGTCGGGGTAGCACATCGGCGAGGACCCGTCGCAGCAGCCGCCCGACTGATGAAACATCAACGGGCCGTGCTGTTCTCGCAGTTGGTCGAGCAGCGCGGCCGCGTCTGCGGTGACAACCACGCGCGGTGTCATCAGGGCGCCGCTCCTCCGCATCGCTGCGCTCTGCATCGTCGCCGGCGCGGTGTCATCAGAAAAACCCTTGTGCCTTCTGCGAATACGAGACCAACAGGTTCTTGGTCTGCTGGTAGTGGCCGAGCATCATCTGGTGGTTTTCCCGGCCGAACCCGGACTGCTTGTATCCGCCGAACGCGGCGTGCGCCGGATACATGTGATAGCAGTTCACCCACACCCGGCCGGCCTGGATGTCACGGCCGGCCCGGTACGCGGTGTTGCCGTCGCGGCTCCACACCCCCGCCCCCAGGCCGTACAGCGTGTCGTTGGCGATCGAGATGGCGTCGTCATAGTCCTTGAAGGACGCGACGGAGAGCACCGGACCGAAGATCTCCTCTTGGAAGATCCGCATCTTGTTGTGGCCGGCGAAGATGGTGGGCTGCACGTAGTAGCCGCCGGAGAGATCGCCGCCCAGTTCGGCGCGCTCGCCACCGGTGATCACCTTTGCACCCTCGTCCTTGCCGATCTCGATGTAGGACAACACCTTTTCCAACTGATCGTTGGATGCCTGCGACCCGACCATCGTCTCGGTGTCCAGCGGATCGCCCTGCCGGACCGCCTTGGTGCGAATGGCCGCGAGTTCCAGGAACTCCTCGTAGATGTCGGCCTGCACCAGGCTGCGCGACGGGCAGGTGCATACCTCGCCCTGGTTGAGCGCGAACATGGTGAACCCTTCCAGGGCCTTGTCCTGGAAGTCGTCGTGCGCGGCCATCACGTCGTTGAAGAAGATGTTGGGGCTCTTGCCGCCGAGTTCGAGGGTGACCGGAATCAGGTTCTGGCTGGCGTACTGCATGATCAATCGCCCGGTGGTGGTCTCACCGGTGAAGGACACCTTCGCGATGCGATTGCTCGACGCCAGCGGCTTGCCGGCCTCGGCGCCGAAACCGTTGATGACGTTGACCACTCCCGGCGGGAGCAGATCGCCGATCAGCGACATCAGATAGAGCACCGATGCCGGAGTCTGCTCGGCCGCTTTGAGCACCGCGGTGTTGCCGGCCGCCAGCGCGGGCGCCAGCTTCCAGGTGGCCATCAGGATCGGGAAGTTCCACGGAATGATCTGCCCGACCACGCCCAGTGGTTCGTGGAAGTGGTAGGCGACGGTGTCCTCGTCGATCTGGGACAACGACCCTTCCTGGGCCCGGATGGCGCTGGCGAAGTACCGGAAGTGGTCCACCGCCAGCGGGATGTCGGCGGCCAGCGGCTCCCGGATCGGCTTGCCGTTGTCCCAGACCTCGGCCAGTGCCAGTGACTCGCGGTTCTCTTCGATCCGGTCGGCGATCTTGTTCAAGATCGCGGCCCGCTCGGCGGGGGCGGTCTTGCCCCACGCCTTGGCCGCACCGTGGGCGGCGTCCAGCGCCTTCTCGACGTCGGCGTCGTCCGAACGTGCCACCTCGCAGAATGGCTGACCGGTCACCGGCGTGAGGTTCTCGAAGTAGCGGCCGGCGGCCGGCGCCACCCACTCGCCCCCGATGAAGTTGTCGTACCGCGATTCGAAGGACATCAAAGCCCCGGCGGAACCCGGTCGTGCGAAGACAGTCATTGTGCGCCACTCCTCCTCGTCGCTTCGCTCTGCGGTGTTACACAGCTCACACTACCGCCGCGGTAACAATGGGACCCATGGCCGCCGCGCGCACGACCAACGACGACAACGACCCATACCTGTGGCTGGAGGACGTCCTCGGCGAGGAGCAACTCAACTGGGTGCGAACCCGCAACGATCCGACGGTCGCTCAGTTTGCCGGCGCGGAGTTCGAGCAGATGCGTGCCGAGGCTCTCGAGGTGCTCGACACTGACGCCCGCATTCCGTATGTGCGGCGCCGCGGTGACTTTCTGTACAACTTCTGGCGCGACGCGGCCAACCCCCGCGGGCTGTGGCGCCGGACCACCCTGGACAGCTATCGCGACGCGGCCACCGACTGGGACGTGTTGATCGACGTCGACGAGCTGGCCCGCACCGACGACGAGAACTGGGTCTGGGCGGGCGCCATCGTCATCGAGCCCGAGTTCGACCGGGCGCTGGTGACCTTGTCCCGCGGCGGCGCCGATGCTGCCATCGTCCGTGAATTCGACTTGCGGACACGGGAATTCGTCGAAGGCGGGTTCGAATTGCCCGAAGCCAAAACGCAGATCGGCTGGGAAGACCCGGACACCGTGTTGGTCGGTACCGACTTCGGGCCGGACTCGCTCACCGAGTCCGGCTACCCGCGGGTCGTCAAGCGCTGGCGCCGCGGCACGTCGATCGACGACGCGGTGCTTGTTTTCGAAGGCGCGCTCACCGATGTCAGTGTCGGCGGATCTGCCGACAGGACACCGGGTTTCGAGCGGACCTTCGTGTCTCGCTCCACCGACTTCTGGAACAGTGAGCGTTACGAACTGCGCGGGCCGGAACTGATCCACATCGACATTCCCTCGGATGCCAGCAGCGTCTCGATCCACCGCGAGTGGCTGCTGATCGAACCCCGTACGGACTGGTCATTCGGCACCACGGTTTATCCAGCCGGCTCACTGCTGGCAGCCCGGTACGACCAATTCCTCACTGGTGACGTCGAATTGAGCGTGGTGTTCGAACCCGACGAGCACACCTGCCTGCACCAGTACGCCTGGACACGCGACCGGCTGTTGCTGGTCACGCTGGCCGACGTCGCGAGCCGGGTCGAGATCGTCACCCCGGGCAGTTGGGAGCGCGCGCCGCTGGCCGGTATTCCGCCGGCGACCGAGAGTGTGATCGTGGCGGCCGACGACACGGGTGACGAGTTCTTTCTCGACTCCAGCGGCTTCGACAGTCCGTCGCATCTGTTGCGCGGCACCGGTACCGGTCCGCTCGAACACATCAGGTCCGCACCCGCCTTCTTCGATGCCGAAAACCTGTCCATCGCTCAGTATTTCGCGACGTCGAAGGACGGCACGGCGATCCCCTACTTTGTGGTGCGGCCCGGTGATGCCGAGGGCCCGGGGCCCACGCTGCTCTACGGCTACGGCGGCTTCGAGAACTCCTACACCCCCGGATACAGCCCGGTGCTGGGTCGACTGTGGCTGGCGCGCGGCGGCACGTACGTGCTGGCCAACATCCGCGGCGGCGCCGAATACGGTCCACGCTGGCACACTCAGGCGATGCGCGAGGGCCGGCATCTGGTGGGCGAAGACTTCGCCGCTGTGGCTGCGGATTTGGTCACCCGGGGCATCACGACCGTGGCACAACTCGGCGCCCAGGGCGGCAGCAACGGCGGCCTGCTGATGGGAATCATGCTGACCAAGTACCCGGAGCTGTTCGGTGCGCTGGTCTGTCAGGTGCCGTTGCTGGACATGCGACGCTTCCATCTGCTGCTGGCCGGCGCCTCCTGGGTCGCCGAGTACGGCAACCCCGACGATCCCGACGACTGGAAGTTCATCGCCGAATATTCGCCGTACCAGAATATTTCGGCTGATGCCGACTACCCGCCGGTCCTGATCACCACGTCCACCCGCGACGATCGAGTGCACCCCGGACATGCCCGCAAGATGACGGCGGCGCTGGAATCCGCGGGCCACCGGGTTTGGTACTACGAGAACATCGAGGGTGGACACGCCGGCGCGGCCGACAACGCGCAGAGCGCTTTCAAGACGGCGTTGAGTTTCGCGTTCCTGTGGCGAATGTTGGGTACTTGACGTGAAACCGATGAAGGTGTGGTGTTGGGCGATGCGCGTGCCGTACATGCTGTGTGCACTGGTTGCGTCCGTGACATTGCTGGCCGTGCCGGGTTGTTCGAAGGTGGTGGATGGTGAGGCGGTCCGCGACACCCACGCACCGATTCCCAAACCGAATGAGTGCGAGCAGGTTTCAGTACCGCTGACCGACATCGATTCGCGCGCGGGCGGCGAACCTCAACTGAAGATCCCGCAGCCACCGGGCTGGGAACGCGCGGCGATGCTCGACTCCGACGTCATCCGCTTCACGATGCGCGACAAGGACCTGGCGGCGGACAACTTCATGCCGACCGCGGTGGTGACCCTCGAATCTCTGCCCGCCGGCAAGTCGGACAACAAGGAGATCTTCGACCAGGAACGCGCTGCGCTGGTCGACCGCTTGGGCGCCACCGACCTGCAGACGTCGGAAACGACCCGCTGCGGCAACGACGCCGAACTCGTCGACTACGACGCTCCGAGCATGGGCCGCATTCCGCCGCGCAGGATCAAGACGCTGATGGTGGCGGGTACCTATGACAGCAACACCTACGTGACGACGGTGACGGTGCAGTCCACCGACCCCGACAATGCCGTCTACAAGCGCGACACGGCGTCGGTGCTCACCGGGTTTCAGATGCTGCCTCCGGCAGCGGGTTAGCGCGGTTGCGCCGACACGCTGTGATGCGGAATCCGTAAGCGACGGCGCTGCTGAGGAACATGACCGCGACCAGCATCAGCCACCGGCCGAGGAATGGCTCCTGAGTCAACCCGGTGTCTTCGTGGTACAGCGTCGCGCCCTGGCGAACGATGCCGGGAAAAAAGACCAGAAACAGCAGACCGGAGCCGAGCGCGGGTACCCGCAGATAGTTGATCACCGGGACGGTGGACTCGCGGCGCGCGCGGAACCGACGGGTCGAGGAGCCGAGGAGCCGGTCGGCCAGGGCGTAGATCGGGAACAGCAGCAGGTCGTGTAGCACGAAAGCGGCGACCAGCCACACCGCCATCGAGTGCCACCACGACCCCTCCGGCTTCCACAGCGTGGACGGCCCCGCGGTGACGATCACGTAACCCAGGAGCGCGAAGCCGGCCAGCATCAGCAGCAGGTGCATCGGATGGGATCCGTAGACCCGCTCAGTTCGCCTCGAAGTCAATGGATTTCACCCACTTGGTGTTGTGGACGCCGTTGATCGCCGGCACGATGATCCGCGCCGGATAGCCATGATCGAGTGACAGGTCCGCACCGTTGACCCGCAGTGCGAGAAGGGCATCCGGATCGGTGACCTGATGGTGCTCCAGGGTGGCGTGGTTGAACTTCCCCTTCCTGCCCAGCGATGCCACGGCCGCAGAACGCGGCGCAGGCACACCCGCCAGCTTCGCCAGGTCCGCCAATCGCACACCGCTCCACGACTGCACCGTCGACCACCCCTGCACGCAGGCAATCGGAAGCCGCGCGCTGTGCTGAGGCATCGCGGCCAGCATCTCCCGCTTCAGCACTATCGGGGCCGGACCTCCCCGTAGCGTCAACCGCCAGCTCGGCCCGGTGGTGGTCGGGTCGAGGGCCACTCCCTCAGCGGTTTTGTTGATGCGGAAGTCGTTGGGACCCTTGCCTGTTGCATCACCCGGTGGCAGTAGAAGCGGAAGGTGGCGGGCCAGGCCTCCGATCGTCTGACCGACGGTGACCAAGGCGGTCAGCAGCACCCCGCCACCCACCAGTGCCAACGCGCCTCGTCGGCTCATCGTGGGTGGCGCGGGATCATCAGTGGCCAGCCCATCGGTGGTCCGCGGCTCCGGCAGCGTGTCAGCGGTGTTGGTACGCAGCACTTCTCGCATCGACCGGGACCGCAGACCGGCCACCATGCGCGGCAGTTTCAGGCTGACGTGAATGACGAAGCCGGCGACGAACACCCACGTGCCGTAGTAGTGCGCGGGGAAGAAGCTGAATCCGTACACGTAGTCGTACTGGATGTAGAGCACGCCGGTGATGATCTCGAACAGAATCCCGCCGACCAGCATGGCGATCGACAACCGTTCCAGCAGTTGGGCGATCGAACGTGCCGGCGGCCAGGTGACCAGCTTCGGGACCACCGACCACAGCTTGGCCAGTACGACGGGGATCAACACCAGCCCGAGCCCGACATGCAAGCCCTGGTTCAGGCGGTACAGCCACACCGGATGCGTCGGCCAGTCGAAAGTGGGCAGCTTGAGCCAGCCGACGTGGGCCGGAACCGACGTGCCGAACTGCGGTGCGTAGACGATGTAGCTCACCAAACCGGTCAACGTGACGATCGGAAGGGCGACGAGAAGCACGGAACCGAAGACGGACGTCAGCCACAGCCCGCGGATCGGGCTGCGAAAGCGGGTCAGACGATCGAACCCGGGCGGCCGGTGCTCGTCGATCGCCCGCCAGAGCCGAGCGGGGAACCCGTAGCCGCGCTGGTCGGACTCACCCATCAGGTATCCCCCTCGACATCGCTGCCGCATACCCCGGCCCACCCGCCACAAACGCCTCTTGACCCTCGCCGCGGGAGCGAGTTCGCTTCGGCTATGCCGACAACCGATTTCGAGACGCTGCTGTACACCACGGCCGGCCCGGTCGCTACCGTCACGCTGAACCGCCCGCAGCAGCTCAACACCATCGTTCCGCCGATGCCCGATGAGATCGAGGCCGCAGTCGGCCTGGCCGAACGCGATCCCGCGGTGAAGGTCATCGTGCTACGCGGGGCCGGCCGGGCGTTCTCCGGCGGCTACAACTTCGGCGACGGATTCCAGCAGTGGGGTGAGGCGATGAACACCGACGGGCGCTGGGACCCCGGCAAGGATTTCGCGATGGTCAGCGCCCGCGAAACCGGTCCCACCCAGAAGTTCATGGCGATCTGGCGAGCGTCCAAGCCGGTGATCGCGCAGGTGCACGGCTGGTGTGTCGGTGGCGCAAGCGATTACGCGTTGTGCGCCGACATCGTGATCGCCAGCGACGACGCGGTGATCGGCACACCGTACAGCCGTATGTGGGGCGCCTACCTGACCGGAATGTGGCTGTATCGGCTGAGTCTCGCGAAGGCCAAATGGCACTCGCTGACCGGTCGGCCGTTGACCGGCGTGCAGGCCGCCGAGATCGAATTGATCAACGAAGCTGTCCCGTTCGATCGACTCGAGGCGCGGGTCGCCGAGATCGCCGCCGAGCTGTGTCGAATCCCGTTGTCGCAGTTGCAGGCTCAGAAGCTGATCGTCAATCAGGCATACGAGAACATGGGGTTGGCGTCGACTCAGACGCTCGGCGGCATCCTCGACGGCTTGATGCGCAACACCCCCGACGCGCTCGGCTTCATCCAGACCGCGGCGAACGAGGGTGTCCGCGCCGCCGTCGAACAACGCGACGGCCCTTTCGGCGATTACAGTCAAGCGCCGCCCGATCTACGGCCTGATCCGTCGCACATCATCACGCCGTGACGGCTTACAGCCGGGCGCCGCGAGTTCGTAACGGCACCAACGGCAAAGCCAGCAGCGGGAAGACCGCGCAGATTGCAAAGGCGAGCGGATATCCGGACGCCACGATCAGCACCGCGACCAGCGGCGGCGCGGCCGCGACCACCAGCCGTTCGAAGATGTTCTGAGTAGCCAGCGCCCATCCGCTCCAGAAGGGACCGGCGAGTTCTGGGATCGTGGTGAACGGCAGTCCGTTGTCGCCCGCCATCGCCGAGGCGACGACCATCAACGGAACGGCGGCGAATCCCCAACCCACGTGGTCGGTGAACGCGAGCACCACCATGACGACCGCGGTCGCGACACAAATGACCCGCAGCGGCCCCATCCGGCTGCCGATGCGATCGGACCATCGCCCCACCGCGACGCGGCCGAGCGCGCCGAGAATCTGCGAAAGGCCCACCAGCACACCGGCCCACACCATCGACAGGCCGTGTCGGCCGACGAACCAGACCAGCATGAACGTCAGCACCACCGGTTGGGGCACCATCAGCAACGCTGACGCCGTGTGGATACGCCACAGCACCGGCCTTCGGTAGAGCTCACGCAATACCCCGAAGTCGACGCTCGTTCGATCGGGCCGCGGTGGATCGTGCACGCCGAAGAAACAGGCCACCGCCGCGAGCGCGCACAGAACCGCCGGAAACAGCAGTGCCAACGAAAGATTCCGTTTCGCAAGTTCGGGAATGACCAGGGCGGCCACCGCGATCCCCAACGGCTGCGCGGTTTGCCTGATGCCCATCACCTGCGCCCGTTGCCCTTCGGCGAACCAGCCCGTCACCAGGCGGCCACTGGCAGCCAGGCAGCTGGCGGCCGCCATTCCGCCGAGGACCAGAAAAATCCCGACCATCAGCATCGAATCCGCCGACGCCGCGGCGAAACCCGCCGCAGCGGTCAGTGCCAAGCCCAGGGTGAGCACGAACCGCTCCCCCACCCGGTCCAACAGGTAGCCCCAGGGGATCAGCGTGAGCATCATGCCGATGTTCGGCATCGAGGCCAGCAGAGCCGCTTCCACGAGGCTGGCGTGGTGCTTGCCGACCAGCGCGGGAATCAGGAAAGCGGCACCGTTGATGAAGACGTTGGCGCACAACGACGCCGCCTGCGACACACCCAGCATCGACCAGCGCCGGGTGGCGCTGGCCGATGCTACTTCTACCGCCACGTCGTTTTCGGTGGTCACTCATCGACCTTCCAACATCAGGGGTGAGGAACCGTCCGCAGTGACGAACAAGCCGGTTGGGGCGCTGCAGGTTTTACTGCCCCGGGGGCATCATCACGGTGTCGATCATGTACACCTGCGCGTTAGCGGTCGGCACGCCTCCACAGACCACGTTCGAGCTGTTGGCCTTGATGCCGTCACCCGAACCGGTCACGTTGACCGGGGCACCCTCGACGGAGTTGTGCGACCCGTCGACCTGGGCCGGGCTCAGCTGACCGGGAATGACGTGATAGGTCAGGATGCTCTTCAGCATGTCCGAGTTGGTCTTGAGCTCGTCGACCGTGCTCGCCGGCAACTTGGCGAAAGCGGCGTCGGTCGGCGCAAAGACGGTGTACTGGCCGTTGTTGAGGGTGTCGACCAGGTTGACGTTGGGGTTGAGCTGACCAGACACGGCCTTGGTGAGGGTGGTGAGCATGGGGTTGTTAGACGCGGCCACCGCGACGGGGACGGAAGACATGCCGGTCACGGAGGCCGGACCGGTGGGGTTCATTTTCACGTAGTCGGCGCAGGCAGGACCGACGGGTGCGGCCATCGCCGGCACAGAGGTGGCGAGAAAAAGACCGATGGCGCCAGCCGCGACACCGGTGGCTGGGATGAGTTTGCTGTGCTTGTTCATAGTCGGTGATTCGGAGCCGAATTCGAATTGGATTGGCCTAGTCGACGATCAGCCGTATGTGAAAGAGAAAATTTGCAGACCTTTGCTGACCTGGACATCAAGAGAACCACGGACAACGGCGTCGCCGGCGACGATCTGGTGCGACGTCGGCGGGCCGCTGACCGGCACCGATGTCGACTTGCCGTCGCGAGTTACGGTGAGGCTGCCATTTCCGCCGGCGACGATATAGACATTTTTCGCGTGATAATTGAGTTTGATATTCGATGCATCGCCGTCAGCGGTCGCGCCCTGGTAATCCAATGCCCATGGTCCCTGGAGTGCGAACGTATCCGGGGGCAACGTAGCGGGATAGCCAAACGTGGCGCTGCCCTGGTCGTAGACGCCGGTTCCGGCGTAGTTGGACACCTTGCCCACCCCGAAGTAGGTCTCGGGCGTCAGATTGACCGAAGGAGTGGTGTCCGGCGCGCCGACCGGTGGCGGAAGCGAGACGCCCGGCCGTGCGCTGGTGAGCAACTCACGAATCAGCTTCTCGGTGCCGTCGTAGTCTCCCTCGCCGAACTTGATGTGGCGCACGATTCCGTTGGCGTCGATCAAGTACTCGGCCGGCCAGTAGCGGTTCCGGTAATTGGTCCAGGTCGAGTAACCGTTGTCCAGCGCGACCGGGTAGGTGATGCCCATGTCGGCGGCACCCTTGTCGACGTTGTCGGTGACTTTCTCGAACGCGTACTCCGGGGTGTGCACGCCGATCACCTCGAAACCGCTGTCTCGATAGGCTTTGTACCAGCCCTCGACATGCGGAATGGCGCGCTGACAGTTGATGCAGGAGTAGGCCCAGAAGTCGACCAGCACCACTTTGCCACGCAACGCACGCAGGTCGACCGGACTGTCACCAGGGGTGTTCAGCCACGCCGTGATGCCCTTCAAATCCGGTGCCGTGCCGCAGTTCTGCAGCTGGGCTGAGGGCTTCGCGCAGTTCGACAGGTCCTTGTTCTGGTCGTTGACGATGCCGCCCAGCTGTTGCTGCACGTTCTGGTCGCCGGCCAACTTGTCCTGCAGCGAACCGGTGTAATCCGGGATCGCGCGCTGCAGCGCCGCCGGAACGTTGAATACCAGTGCCACCGCCAGCAGGATCGTCACGACTCCCGCGGCCACCCGGATCACCCGCTGCTTGCGTCGAAAAGCGGTCACGCGGTTGGTAATTCGTTCACCGGCCACCGCGAAGAACAACAGTGGCACCGCGGTTCCCACCGCGAAGGCGACGGTGAGCACGATGATCGGCAGACCGATCTGCGCCGTCGCGCCGGCGACGACGATCGCGGCCAGCACCGGACCGGCGCACGGAACGTACAGCACTCCCAGCGCCAGTCCGAGGCCGAATCCGTTGGCGCGTGCCATGATCCGCTTCTGCGGGATGCGGGCGAACGGCTTCTCCAGCAGTTCCTGCACACCCGGGAAGATCAGGCCGAGCCCGATGGCGACCAAGGCGACCAACGCGACCCAGCGGATGGCATCCTGCGGCAGATGAAGCAACGACAGTAGCGCCGACCCAAGCAACGTCACCAGGCTGAAGCTCAGCACCAGACCGGCGATCACCCGATACGGCCGCGACACATCACGTTTCGCCTCGACGGCTACCGACCCGTCGTCCGTACTCGTGGTTCCGGAGAAGAACACCACCGGCAGCACCGGCAGGATGCACGGCGAGATACCAGTGACGAGGCCGCCGAGAAGACCGATCAACGCGAGCGACATCATGCTCATTATTCGCCACCGGTGGGACTCCGGATCGGTCGCGGTCCCCTGAAATGCGATAAGGCAGCCCGGGGAAACGGACTGCCTTATCTAGCGACGATCGTCGAACGCTACGAGCTGGGGGGCACCAGCACCGTGTCGATCATGTAGACCGTCGCGTTAGCGGTGTGCACCCCTCCGCACACCAAACCCGCGTCATTCACTTTCAGGTCGTTGCCCTGGCCGACCACATTCAGATCTGCGCCCTGCAACGTCTTGTGCGTGCCATCGACCTTCGCCGGGCTCGCCTGTCCCTGCACCACGTGGAACGTCAAGATGCTCTTCAGCTTCTCGGCGTTGGTCTTCAGCTCGTCCAGCGTGGCGGCCGGCAGCTTCTCGAAGGCGGCGTTCGTCGGCGCGAACACCGTGTACTGACCGTTGTTGAGCGTGTCGACGAGGTTCACCTGCGGGTTCAACTTGCCCGAAAGCGCTGAGGTCAAGGTTGACAGCAGCGGGTTGTTCGATGCCGCGGTCGCGACGGGGTCCTGCGCCATGCCCGCCACCGAGGCCGGGCCGTTCGGGTGCTCTGCCGCGTAGCCGGCGCATCCTGAGCCAATCAAGTCACTGGCCGGAGCGGGGGCCGCCGAAGGACCGCTCATCGCCGGGGCGCTGGCACTGCTGGTCGATTGCGCGCTGGTCTCTTGTGCGGTGTCGGACTTCTTGCTCGAACACGCGGAGAAGCTCACCGCCGCCAGTGCGGCACAACTGACCGCGAGCGTCTTCCTGTGACCATCTTTCATCAGCACAAACTCCTTTGTCGGCTCGTATTGCAAGGCATTCGGAGCAGGAGTCGGCACGGATGGGTGGTCTATTCGGCGGTCCTCGTCCGCACCGCGGTTCGCTCCGAATATGGGGTGTGTACGAGCCATGCCACCTGTCGGTTGTCGACGACGTCCCAGACATCGAGTTCGACCGTCCCGCGTTGATCTCCGACAGTCCCCGCCGACCGTCGTTCGACGACTCTTCCTGCTGGCCGGAGGTTTTTACCGTCCCATCCGGACCGGCCGCCGCCGCGTCGGCACTGGTCGCCGACCGACTCATCCGCCGCGCCACCGCAGCCCTGCCGATCCGGCTGGTGTACCCGGACGGCGCGTTGGTCGGCGCCGGCGATGTGACCGCACCGACCCTGCACGTCAACGAGCCGGACCGGCTGGCCCGCCGGGTCGGCCGGCACGGCGTGATCGGCTTCGGCGAGTCCTTCATGGCCGGCGAATGGGAGTCGACCGATCTGGTCGGCGTGCTGACGGCACTGGCACCGGTCTTCGACCGGATGAGTCGGGGATGGCTACGCCGGCTGAGGCCTATCGCGCTTGCCGCACAAGGAGGTTCGCCGCAGCCGAGCCGCGATCAGCGACTGCGCAACACCGCGGCGCACTACGAAGACGTGTCCAGCGACTTGTTCGTCGAGTTCCTCGACGAGACCATGACGTATTCCAGCGCGTTCTTCACTCGCCTGCCCGCGACGCGGGCCGACCTGGCCGTCGCGCAGCGGCGCAAGATCGACCGGTTGCTGGACGCGGCCGCAGTGGGGCCCGGCACCAGGCTCCTCGAACTCGGGACTGGGTGGGGTGAGCTGTGCATTCGGGCCGCTGCGCGCGGTGCCGACGTCCACTCCGTCACCCCTTCCGGTCGCCAGGCGTGGCTGGCCCGAAAACGAGTGGTCGCGGCGGGACGATCCGATCGGGTGCGCATCGATGTGTGCGATCATCGCGACATCGAGGGGAGCTACGACGCCGTGATTTCGGTGGAGATGATCGAGGCCGTGGGGCATCGGGCGTGGCCGGGTTTCCTGGAGGCGATCGACCGCGTCGTCAAACCGGGTGGCCGCGTGGTGATTCAGGCGATCGTGAGCCCCCACGCTCAGATGGTGGCCGCTCGCGACGGCCAGACGTGGATGCAGAAATACATCTTCCCGGGCGGGACGATCCCTTCCGCGAAAGCGATTCTCGACCTCACCCGGCGCCACACCGGGCTCCGTCCGGTGGACATGCTCTCGCTGCGTGACCACTACGCGGAGACCCTGCGACTGTGGCGCGAGCAATTCCTGCAGCGCCGTAAGACGCTGATGCACATCGGGTTCGACGAGATTTTCGCCCGGATGTGGGAGCTGTACCTCGCTGAACGGGAGGCCGGGTTCCGCTCCGGCAACCTCAACGTCTACCAGTGGACGTTTGTCAACGAAGTAGCGCCGTGATCGCCGCCCTCGCCCTGGTTTCCGCCGCGTCGGCCGTCGCACTGATCGCGGTGCACACGCTCGCGTTCGGTATCGGTCGCTACCGGCGATGGGCAATGTTTTTCATTCCGTGCCCACCCAGATCGGCCCGAACATGACGACCGCACTTGTCGAGCCGTTAGGCTACCGGGCGATGACCGAACCGAGGCATGGCACGGACCTGGACGCATTGCTGCGCCAGGTCGCGCATCGCGATGCCGACGCGTTCGCCGGCTTCTACGACCACACCCGGGCTCGGGTTTACGGCCTGATCACTCGGGTTCTGCGCGACGCCGGTTACAGCGAGGAGACCACCCAGGAGGTCTACCTCGAAGTGTGGCGAACAGCGGCTGCCTACGACCCCGCGAAGGGTTCGGCGCTGTCGTGGCTGATGACCATGGCACACCGTCGCGCCGTCGACCGGGTGCGCGCCGAGCAATCCGCCGGCCTGCGGGAGTCCCGCTACGGCGCGGCGACGGTCGAGCGACCCGCCGACCTGGTCGCCGACTCGGCGATCGCCGCCGACGAGCACCGCCGGGTGGCAGCGTGTCTGGACGCGCTGACGGACGTGCAGCGCCAGTGCATCGAGATGGCGTACTACGGCGGCCTGACCTACACCGAGGTGGCGCGGCGCCTGTCGGCAAACCTGTCTACGATCAAATCGCGCATGCGCGACGCATTGCGCGGACTCCGCGGCTGTTTGGGTGTGTCATGACCGAACCATTCGACCTCTTGGAGCTGGCCACGCCGTACGCGCTGAATGCCATCTCGGATGGCGAGCGCGTCTCCATCGACCGCGAACTCGCGACGGCACCGGGCGCCGTCGTCAATGCCTTCGGCGCTGAAGTGCGTGCGGTGAGAGAAACGATGGCGCTGGTGTCGGCGGCGACCGCCGTCGAACCGCCCGCTCACCTGCGCGCCTCGGTGCTGGCCGCCGTGCAGGGTGATGTGCCCAGCAAATCCCGTTGGCGCACAGCCCTGTTGGCCGTCGCGGCGGCGATCGTCGTGGCTTTGGCGGCGTTTGGAGCGGGCATCTCGTTGCGCCCGGCACCCACCCCGACGATGACCGAGCAGATCATGGGCGCCCCCGACGTACGAACGGTGTCCACCCCGATGAACGGTGGGACGGCGACCGTGGTGTTCTCCCGGGATCGCAACGGCGCCGTGCTGTTGATGAACAACGTCCCGCCGCCGTCACAGGGCACCGTCTACCAGATGTGGCTGGTCGGCGACAAAGGCCCGTTGTCGGCGGGAACCATGCACAGTGACGCGGTGACGCCGTCGTTCACACATACCTTCACCAGCCTGCAGAACTCGCAGGTGCTGGCCTTCACGGTCGAGCCCGGCGACGGCTCCCCCCAACCGACCGGACAGATTTTCGCGAAACTGTCGCTGACCTGAACGCGCCTCCGGGCATCGGCTAGCGTTGCCGCCAAGGGGAGGATTTGGCGTGACAACAATGGACACCGATTATCTGGTCGTCGGCGCAGGCGCGATGGGTATGGCATTCACCGACACACTGGTGGCCGAGACCGACGCGCACGTAGTGGTCGTGGACCGCGGCCACTCGCCGGGCGGTCACTGGAACAGTGCCTATCCGTTCGTCCGGCTGCATCAGCCATCGGCCTATTACGGCGTCAATTCCCGTGGACTGGGCAGCGACACCATCGACCAACTCGGCTGGAACCAGGGACTTTACGAGCTGGCGACGGTGGGCGAGATCTGCGCCTACTTCGAAAAGGTGATGCACCAGGACCTGCTGCCGAGCGGGCGGGTGTCGTACTACCCGATGTCCGAATATCTCGGCGAGGGCCGCTTCCGCTCGCTGGCCGGCGGCGACCACACGGTCAACGTCCGCAGCCGCATCGTCGATGCGACGTACCTGCAGACCACTGTGCCGTCGATGCGCCCGCCGGCCTACCGGGTCGCCGAGGGTGTCGACTGCGTGCCACCCAACGACATGCCCGCCCGCGCCGCCGGCCGCGAGCGTTTCGTTATCGTCGGCGCCGGCAAGACCGGCATCGACGCGTGTTTGTGGTTGCTGCGCAACGGTATTCCGCCCGAGCGGCTGACCTGGATCATGCCGCGCGATTCGTGGCTGATGGATCGCGCGAACATCCAGCCCGGCCCGCAATTCCTGGAGCGGTTCCAGACCGGGTTCGCTCACCGGTTGATCGCGATCGAGGCCGCCACCGACGTGGCCGACCTGTTCGACCGGCTGGAAGCGTGCGGGAATCTGCTGCGGCTGGATCCAGCGGTGCAGCCGACGATGTACCGCTGCGCGAACGTGACGACGACCGAGCTCGATCAGTTGCGGCGCATCGTCGATGTCGTACGGCTGGGACGGGTGCAGAGCATCGAGCCCGGCAAGGTGGTGCTCGACGACGGGGAGATCAGCGTCGACAGCTCGGCCCTGTTCGTCGACTGCAGCGCTGACGGCTTGGAGAAGCGGCCGCCGGCAACAGTTTTCGACGGCGACCGGATCACGCTGCAGAGTATCCGCGGCTGCCAGCAGGTGTTCAGCTCCGGCATGATCGCCCACGTCGAAGCCGCCTACCACGACGACGAGTCGCGTAACCGGCTGTGTCAACCCGTGCCACACCCCAACACCGACATCGACTGGCTGACCACGACGCTGGCCGAACAGCGCAACCAGATCGGCTGGTTCGAGGACGCCGAGCTGGTGAATTGGTTGTGCGATGCGCGGCTGGACCTGATGCGGCACATGTATGCCCCACTGGTCGGCAAGCCCCAGGAAGTCCGCGACAAAGTGTTCGGCATGATCACCGCCGGACTGCGCTCGGCCAACGAGAAGCTGGAAACGCTACTCAGCGAGCAGCTTTCAGCTCTTCCGCAGGCTGCTGACGCCCGCAACTAGCACGCCCAGCAGCACCAGCGCGCCACCTGCCGCCAGCGTCACGTCCAACCAGTCGTGCAGGCTGGTCTCGGCGTGGCCGACCATCACGTCGGCGATCCCGCGGATGCCACCGGTGGTGTTGTTCAGCGTGTCGTTGAGCGGGTAGCGGGCGAGTTCGATGGCGACCCACCCTCCGGCGCCGACCAGTAGCGCTGAGATCCCGAGACCGGCCAGCGCCCTGCCACGGCTGCGCGCGGAGGCCCACGTCAGCAGCGCGAAGACGCCGGTCACCGCGACCGCACCGACACTCACCCACAGCCCCCAGGTGGCCAGCGGTCGTAATTTGCCCGGCTGCAACACCTTCGGCGTCGACACCGTCACCGGGATCCGGACCGTGTCGGGTACCTGCACGTTGTGACTCGCCAGCAACCGCTCGAAGGCGGTGTCCTTCAGCATGCCAGCGAGGTCGAGCACCCACTGGTCGCCCTCGGACTGGCCGTGGGCGCCGGTGAACATCCAGTCGTGCGCCAGCCGGTTGGCGTCGGCGAACTGTGCCGGGAAGTCTGGACCGGCGGTGTAGCCGGCAGCGACGGCGTGGACCTTCGCCGAATCGGCGTGCTGGCCGCGCTGGTTGATCAGAACCGTTGCTTTGGTTGCCAATTCGGCAGCCACCGCCGACTGCAGCGCCTTGTCACCGGCCGTCTTCCGCGCCATCGCGGTGTAACCGTCGACGTCGACGACGTGCGTCTGCGCCCATACCGTCGGCACGGCGACGGCCAGCGCTGCCGTGGCACACAGCCACAGCAGCGCCGTCAGCACCAATCGCACTACTTGGCGACGCGGCGGGGGCGCACCAGCGCCATCTTGGTCATCATCTTGTTGACCCGCTTGAGCGCCTTGAGTGAATTGTTGTAGTAGTTCTGCCCTGCACCGACATTCGTGCGCGGCGTGACGACCGTCTCGACCCGGCAGAACTTGCGCAGCCCGTCGGCGCCGCCGAACCGCGCTCCGATGCCGGAGGTCTTCCAGCCGCCCATCGGGGCCGTCGTGCACATCAGATTGGTGATGACGTCGTTGATGTTGACCGCACCGCAGTCCAGTTGCAGCGCAACCTCTTTGGCTCGCTCAAAGTCCTTGGAGAACACCGAGGCACTCAGCCCGTATTCGCTGTCGTTGGCCAGCCGGACCGCTTCGGAGACCGAGCCCACCTTCATGATCGGCAGCGTGGGGCCGAAGGTCTCCTCGGTCATACACGTCATCGTGTGGTCGACGTCGACCAGCACAGTGGGCGGGTAGAAGCTGCCCGACGTGGTGGTGCGCTGTCCGCCGGTCAACGCCCGCGCGCCGGCCGCGACGGCATCGCGGACGTGGCGCTCGGTGACGGACAGTTGCTGCTCGTCGATCAGCGCGCCGAAGTCGTGGCCCTCGCCGGCACCGACCTGCAGCGCCTTGACGTCGCGAACGACGGCGTCGACAAACTGGTCGTAGACCTGCTCGAGCACGTAGACCCGTTCGACCGAGACACAGGTCTGTCCCGCGTTGAACATCGCTCCCCAGACCGCGGCGTGCGCGGCGAGGTCGACGTCGGCGTCCTCCAGGACGATCATCGGGTCCTTGCCGCCGAGCTCCAGGCTGACCGGCGTCAGGCGGCGGGCGGCCCGCTCCATCACCTTGCTGCCGGTGGCGCACGAACCGGTGAACTGGATGTAGTCCGAGTTGTCGACCACGCCTTCGGACACCGCGCGGGCGCCCTGCACCACCGCGAACACGTCGGGGGCACCGGACTCCAGCCAGCCCCGGCGCAACACCTCGGCGGTCAACGGGGTCCGCTCGGAGGGCTTCAGCAGGACCGCACAGCCCGCGGCCAGCGCCCCGATACCGTCCATCAGCGCGTTGGCCACCGGGTAGTTCCACGGCGCGATGATACCCACCACAGGCCGTGGCCGGTAATGGATGCTGACCTTCTTGATCGCCATCAAAGGCAGTGCGGCGGGCCGCTTTTCGGGTGCGAGCGCCTTGGCCATCGTCCGGATGTAGTACGACAGGATCATGATCAGCATCGGCACTTCCTGCGCCGCGTCGGTCGCCGACTTGCCGGTCTCCTTGATCAGCAGATCCTCGATCTCGTCACGGTGGTCGCCCAGCCACACCGCGAAGCGGGCCAGCACCTTGGCGCGCCCGTCGGGTCCGCGCTGTTCCCATTCGCGTTGGTTGGTGCGCAGCCCGGCGGCGATGGTGGGGATGTCAGCGGCGTCGGTCCACTGCACCTGCCCGGCGATGGCGCCGTTGGCCGGGTTGTAGATGGTGCCGGTGCCGGAGAACTCAGTGGCGCCGGGCGCGGTGTCGGGAGGCTTGATGGCGGTCATAAGGGCCATGGTAGTCGCGCGAGTGTGACGTGCGTCGCACGGGTTCGACAGGTGTCAAGTTTGCCGGGTCAGGGCGCGATGCCGCGCAGATAGGCTGCCTGGCCCAAGTGCTGAGCGCAATCGTCGATGATGCTGACGATGCGCGCGCTGGCGGTCACCGGCGGATCCCAGTTGCGGTCGACGACGCGCTCCAGGTCCTCGGCGGTGACCCGCGCGACGAACTCCAGCGTGGCCTCGTGCACCGCGCGGTAGTAGCCGGCCAGCAGATCGGCGGACACCTGCACCTTCGCCACCTCGTCCGGACCGTGCCCGTAACCGCTGTCGTTGCGGGGCAGGTCGAGACCGAATCGGTCCACCCATCCCCCGGACGTCCACACCTGTTCGATTCCGGCGATCGGCGCGAGCTGGATGTCCTGCACGCGGGCACTGTGCCAGATCAGCCAGGCGATGCTGTTGGCCTCCGGAGTCGGCCGGTAACCGGCCACGTCGTCGCTCAAGCCGTCGGTCAGCTCGTCGACGTGCTCGATCAGCCGGGTGAACGCGTCGCGCAGCAACTCTCGAACGGCGTTGTCAGACATACCTTCCGACCCTACCCATGGCAGACCGCTTCGACGTTGTTGCCGTCGGGGTCGCGGACGAAGGCGCCGAAGTAGCCCGGGTGGTACTCCGGCCACAGCCGCGGCGCGTGCAGCGACTCCGCACCCAACTCGACGGCGGCGTCGTAGAACGCCCGAACCGCATCGTGGTCAGCGGCGCTGAAGGCGAAGTGCGTCTCCCGGTTCGGCCCGTCGGCGGTACCCGCTGACGCATCCGCGATCCAGAACACCGGATGGCCGTCTTCTCCGTATCCGATGGCCACACCGAAATCCATCTGCCGCGAATAGCCCAGCACCCCCAGCACGCGGTCGTAGAACATCTGCGACCTGGCGTAGTCCGTGCAGTTGATACCGAAGTGATCGATCATCGGCGCCACTCCTCCTCATCGCTTCGCTCTGCATCGTCGTCGGCGGTCATCCGTTGATCCTGGCATCTGCCACCGACACGGTCGTAGATTATTTAGATGACCTACGACCTGATCATCCGTAACGGCACCATCGTCGACGGACTGGGCGGCGAGCCCTACACGGCGGACATCGCCGTGCGAGACGGCGTCATCGCCGCGGTCGGCGACGTGAACGGCGCGGGCGGCACCCGCGAGATCGACGCAGCCGGCTTGCTCGTCACTCCCGGTTTCGTCGACCTGCACACCCATTACGACGGTCAGTCCATCTGGTCGGAACGGCTGACGCCGTCGTCGGCGCATGGGGTGACGACCGTGGTGATGGGCAACTGCGGCGTCGGCTTCGCGCCGTGCCGCCAGGAGGACCACGACGTCCTGGTCGACGTGATGGCCGGCGTGGAGGACATCCCCGATGTCGTGATGACCGACGGCCTGCCGTGGAACTGGGAGACCTTCCCGCAGTACATGGACGCCCTGGAGGCGGGTAGGCGCGACATCGATGTGGCTGCCTACCTGCCGCATTCGCCGCTGCGCGTCTACGTGATGGGCCAGCGGGGCGCCGATCGCGAACCGGCCACCGAGGATGATCTGGCCAGGATGCGCGAGCTGGCCAAGGAAGCGATCGAGGTCGGCGCACTGGGCTTCGCCTCGTCGCGCTTCACCATCCACAAAACCGAAAGCGGCGCTCCGATACCGAGTTACGGCGCCGCACGCGAGGAGATCGAACAGATCGCGCGCGGTGTGGTCGACGGCGGTGGCGGGCTGCTGCAGTTTGTGCCCGACATCCCGGCCGGTGGCTACCAGCCCGTCCTGCAGACGGTGTTCGATGTGGCGGAAGACGTCGGGTTGCCGGTCACCTTCACCCTGGTCGTGGGCAACGCCGGGGACCCGACCTGGCCGGACGCCATCACGATGATCGAGAAGGCCAACGCGGCCGGCGGAGACATCACCGCCCAGCTGCTGCCCCGGCCGATCGGACTGATCATCGGGCTGCAGCTGACGGCCAACCCGTTCGTGCTGTATCCCAGCTACCAGGAGATCGCGCATCTGCCGCTGGCCGAGCGCGTCGCCGAGATGCGTAAGCCCGAGGTCCGCGCCCGGATCCTCGCGGACCAGCCCGGCGAGGGACATCCGTTGCTCTTCGTCACGCGGATGTGGGACTGGATCTTCCCGCTGGACGAGAACCCGAACTACGAGCCCGACCCCGCGAACAGCATCGGCGCCCGCGCCCGCGCCAAGGGCCTGGATCCGATGGAAGAGGCCTACGACCGGCTGCTCGATGACGACGGGCACGCCATGCTGCTCGTGGCGACCAGCAACATGGAGAACAACTCACTGGACACCGTTGGCGAGTTGCTGCATCGCGACGACGTGGTGCTTGGGCTGGGCGACGGCGGCGCGCACTACGGAATGATCTGCGACGCAAGCTATTCCACGTACTTCCTGGCCCACTGGGCGCGTGATCGCAAGACCGGCCGATTCTCGGTGACCGAGGCGGTGCGCCGACTCACCTCGGTGCCTGCCCGCGTCGCCGGACTGGGCGACCGCGGCCGGATCGCCGTCGGCTACAAGGCCGACCTCAACATCATCGACCATGCGGCGCTGCAGATTCACAAGCCGGTGATCACCTACGACCTGCCCGCGGGTGGCCGACGACTGGACCAGACCGCCGACGGTTATGTGGCGACCATCGTCTCGGGTGAGGTGATCGCCGAGAACGGTGTGCCGACCGATGCGCGACCGGGCAAGCTGATCCGCGGCCGCCAGTCGGTGCCCGCCTGATCCCAGGCGCCTCCCTGGCACCGAGCCTGGAACATGTGCCGATGTGCCCGCCTCTGAGCGACAACGGTGTCTTCGCGCGGAAGTTGTCGCTCGAAGGTGGGCACATCGAGTGCCCGCTCGGGCAGAGGCGAGTGTGGCAGGTGGTGCGCTAGTTCGCCGACAGCGCATCGAACAACGCCGCCAGCTGGTCCGGCGACACCGAGGAGTTGCACCGACCCTTGAGGTCGAGCAGCGGCTGGGCGATGCCCTTCAGTGCCAGCGCCTCGCCGACGTGGCCGAGGAAATAGCCCCGAACCGACGCCTTGGCCTCGGCGGGCGACTGGTTGACCGCGGCGGTCAGCACGTTGTTCACGTCCGGGTGGCTGTCGAGGTAGCCGCTGGCCGAGTTCAGCACCCCGCTGGCGGTGGCAGCCACGCCGCTGGCCGAACACGGGTCAGGCGCGGCGCCGGCGGTCGGCGCAAGAACGAGGCAAGCAGCGATGCCGGGGATGACTCCAAAGACTGTGCGCCGTAACGATTTACCCATTGTGCGGTTCCCTTCATCCCCAACTGTTCGAACGTTCAGCCTATCCTCAGTCGCATGCGCCGCGTCCAACACCTTGCCGCCGTCAGCCCGCTGACCGGTCCCGGCGCAGGCCCGGATGCTGACTCTTCAGCAGCGGCATCAGCAATCGCCGCGGCATGAACTGCAACAGCCGGGTGCTGAACTGGCGCGGCACACCGGCGATCACCGTGCCGCGGTCGCCGTCGAGCGCGTCGATACCGATGCGCGCAACATCGCGTGAGGCCATCCACAGGAACTTGGGAAATGCTGCGGCAAAGGCCTTCTCGTCCATCCCGGCGCTTTTCAGGAACTCGGTGCGAACCGGCCCCGGGCACAGCAGCGCGACGGTGACCCCGGTGCCGGCGGGCGACCAGCGTCACGCCGTGGCCGCGGTCGACCAGTTCGCGGGCGATGTCGCGACCGATGCCCGACGAGGCGCCGGTGACGACGGCGGTACTGCTCGCCGATGGTGTCGGAAGAGGCATCGCTCAACCCTACGTACCCGCGGATACGAAAAACCCGGCCCCACGAGGGGACCGGGCTTCTCGTTTGCCTGTTGGACTAGAAGTCCATGCCACCCATGCCACCGGTCGGGTCGCCGGCGGGAGCCGCGGCCTTCTCCGGCTTGTCGGCCACGACGGCCTCGGTGGTCAGGAACAGCGCCGCGATGGACGCCGCGTTCTGCAGCGCCGAACGCGTCACCTTGACCGGGTCGGCGACGCCGGCCTTGAGCAGGTCCTCGTACTCACCGGTGGCGGCGTTCAAGCCGGTGCCGGCAGGCGAGTTGGTGACCTTCTCGGCGACAACGCCGGGCTCGAGCCCGCCGTTGAAGGCGATCTGCTTCAACGGAGCCGACAGCGCCACGCGCACGATGTTCGCGCCCGTCGCCTCGTCACCGGTGAGCTTCAGATCGTCCAGCGCAGGAGCCGACTGCAACAGGGCCACGCCACCACCGGCGACGATGCCCTCTTCGACGGCCGCCTTGGCGTTACGCACGGCGTCCTCGATGCGGTGCTTACGCTCCTTGAGCTCCACCTCGGTCGCAGCGCCGGCCTTGATCACCGCAACACCGCCGGCCAGCTTGGCCAGGCGCTCCTGCAGCTTCTCGCGGTCGTAGTCGGAGTCGCTGTTCTCGATCTCGGCGCGGATCTGGGCGACCCGTCCGGCGATCGCGTCGGAGTCACCACTGCCCTCGACGATGGTGGTCTCGTCCTTGTTGATGACCACCTTGCGGGCCTGGCCCAGCAGCGAGATGTCAGCAGTCTCCAGCGACAGGCCGACCTCTTCGCTGACGACCTGGCCACCGGTCAGGATCGCGATGTCCTGCAGCATGGCCTTGCGGCGGTCACCGAAGCCCGGAGCCTTGACGGCGACCGACTTGAAGGTGCCGCGGATCTTGTTCACGACCAGGGTCGACAGGGCTTCGCCCTCGACGTCCTCGGCGATGATCAGCAACGGCTTGCCGGACTGGATGACCTTCTCCAGCAGCGGCAACAGGTCCTTGACCGTCGACACCTTCGACGAGACCAACAGGATGTAGGGGTCCTCGAGGACCGCTTCCTGACGCTCGGCGTCGGTGACGAAGTAACCCGAGATGTAGCCCTTGTCGAAGCGCATACCTTCGGTGAGCTCCAGCTGCAGGCCGAAGGTGTTCGACTCCTCGACGGTGATGACACCCTCGTTGCCGACCTTGTCCATGGCCTCGGCGATCAGCTCGCCGATCTGGGTGTCACCGGCCGAGATGGCAGCGGTGGCCGAGATCTGCTCTTTGGTCTCGACCTCTTTGGCCGACTTCAGCAGGGTCTCGGTGATCTTCTCGACGGCCTTCTCGATGCCGCGCTTGAGGCCAAGCGGGTTGGCGCCGGCCGCGACGTTGCGCAGACCTTCCTTGACGAGCGCCTGAGCCAGCACGGTCGCCGTGGTGGTGCCGTCACCGGCCACGTCGTCGGTCTTCTTGGCGACTTCCTTGACCAGCTCGGCGCCGATCTTCTCGTACGGGTCCTCCAGCTCGATCTCCTTGGCGATGGACACACCATCGTTGGTGATCGTGGGGGCGCCCCACTTCTTCTCCAGGACGACGTTGCGGCCCTTGGGGCCCAACGTCACCTTTACCGCGTCGGCGAGGGCGTTCAGGCCCCGCTCGAGGCCGCGACGGGCCTCTTCGTCGTACGCAATTGTCTTAGCCATTGCGAAGTGATTCCTCCGAATTTAGGTAGACACGCAGGGCGACCGCTGGTTGGGTCGCCCTATCAAGCTGTGGTCGGGTGCAGTGCCCGCGACGGACGGCGTTGGGGTGTCTTCCGCTGACGCGGCCCCGGCCTCACCGTCCCGACCTAGCACTCACCGGTCGGGAGTGCCAGTGTCATTTTTAGCACTCGCCTATACCGAGTGCAAGAAGCGGCCCCCGCGCCGATGCGCGCCAGGAGCAGGGCGGGAAGTGCGCATCACGTCACCGCGACGGACGCAAACCGTCGACGACGACGTCGGTCAGGCGCGCCGCCCGCGTCTTGTCATAGCCCTGCATGGCCTGGCACCCCACCATCAATGCCTTGATCGCCGGCACGTCGACGTCGGCACGAACGGTCCCGGCGCCCTGCGCGGCCCGCAGCAGCTCGCCGAGTAGCGCCCGGAACTCGCCTTCGGCATTCGGCGCCGCCGTCTCGACGTTGATGCCGAGCCCGCCGAGGGCGTCGACCAGACCTTGGTCGGTGGCACCGAAGTCCAGGACCATCGACCGCAGGAATGTGAACAGCGCTTCGCCCGGCCCCGGGTCGTCCAGCAGGGCCCTCCCGGCGGCGATGACGTGCTCCAGGCGACTCTCGACGACCGCCGAGAACAGGTCTTCCTTGGTCGGGAAGTGTCGGTAGATCGTGCCGGCCCCGACGCCGGCACGGCGGGCGATCTCGTCGATCGGCACCGACAGGCCCTCGGCGGCGAACGTCTCGTACGCGGTTTCGAGGACCCGGGCGCGGTTGCGGGCCGCGTCGGCACGCAACGGTCGAGCGGGTACAGCCATACCACCACCTACCGGTTGACAAAACGGGGCGCACGTTCCGTATAGTTGAACCGGAGCGCACGCCCCGTTTACCTTACAGCTTAGGAGCAATGGCATGGCCAATTGGACGACACGAGACATTCCCGACCAGACCGGCCGCGTCGCCGTGGTCACCGGAGCCAATACCGGCCTGGGCTACGAGACGGCGAAAGCGTTGGCCGAACACGGCGCCCACGTGGTGCTGGCGGTTCGCAATCTCGACAAGGGCAAGGATGCGGCGGCGCGGATCACCGCCAACGGTCCGCGCGGTGCGGTCGCCCTGCAGGAGCTCGACCTGACCTCGCTGGACTCCGTCCGCGCCGCGGCACGTCAGCTGCGTGCCGACCACGACCACATCGACCTGCTGATCAACAACGCCGGGGTGATGTGGACGCCGAAGTCGACCACCAGCGACGGCTTCGAGCTGCAGTTCGGCACCAACCATCTGGGCCACTTCGCCTTCACGGGCCTGCTGCTGGATCGGCTGCTGCCGGTCGCCGGCTCGCGGATCGTGACGGTCAGCAGCATCGGCCACCGCATCATCGCCGACATCCACTTCGACGATCTGCAGTGGGAGCACAGCTACAACCGGGTCGCCGCGTACGGCCAGGCCAAGCTGGCCAACCTGCTGTTCACCTACGAGCTGCAACGGCGGCTCGCCTCGCACGGAACGACGCTCGCCGCCGCCGCCCACCCCGGCGGTTCCAGCACCGAGCTCGCGCGGTACCTGCCCGCGGGTCTGGGGCGTGCGTTCGAATGGGTCTCCCAGGACGCAGCGATGGGTGCGCTGCCGACTCTTCGCGCCGCCGTCGACCCAGCGGTGACCGGTGGGCAGTACTACGGGCCAGGCGGACTCGGCGGAATGCGGGGCTACCCCAAGGTGGTGGCGTCGAACAAGAGGTCGCACGACGCCGACCGGCAGCGCCGGTTGTGGGCCGTCTCCGAAGAGCTGACCGGGGTCACATTCCCGGTCTAGCCCAGATCGAGCAGTTGCTCGTAAAAACCACCGAACCGGTGCTGCGGGTCGATCAGATGGACTTCGAGTATCCAGTGGCACCGGCGGCCGCGGGGGTCGCTCCGCCGCATCGGTTTGGTGGATCCGGGCATCACGTACCACTCGGTCTTCGTGCCGGGGATCTTCTTGTGCGGAAATTCCCCGACCAGGTGACCGGCGATGTGACTGCCCCAGCCGAACCCCCCGGCGCGGGCCAGTTCGACTGTGGCGTCGAATAATTCGGCACCCGTGATCTGCGGGTGCTCGTTGAAGTGGTCGCGGCCGCCCTGCCAGACCGTGGCCAGCGCGTCGCGGAGGGCGAGCTTGTCCGGGTCGTCACCGAGGACGAAGGTGCGACCGAAGTCCGCCTCCCACTCCTCGAAGATCGGACCCAGGTCCAGGAACACGATGTCGTCGTCGGCGACCACGCGGTCCGGTGGGCGTTTCTTGAACGGCTGCAGGGTGTTCTCGCCGGCGCGCACGATGCGCCGGTGCCAATGCCGGGTGACGCCGAGCAGGTCGGCGGCCAACGCGTTGATCTCGTCGGACAGCGCCTTCTCGCCGACTCCGGGCCGGATCAGGCCGCGGTGTTCGATCTCCTCGAACAGCTGCGCCGCTTTGGCCTCAGCATCCAGGAGACGTTCGACGCGAACGCTCTCTTCGGTCACCGCATCGATGCTACGGCCCGGCCGGCCCCGAGCCCGCCCACGAGCCGCCTCCGAGCTCGTCTTCCAGGCGCGACTCGCCGCCGTCCTGCGGAGATGCGTGCGCCGATGCCGTTGCCCTAGACTGCATCTCGATCAGATTGGAGTCTCGGGTGCGGGCAGTTGAAGCGCCCAGCACCCGGGCTTTGCGGGGCTGGCAACGTCGAGCCTTGGTGCGTTATCTGAGCGCCAAACCGCGCGACTATCTGCTGGTCGCCACCCCTGGTGCGGGCAAGACCGCGTTTGCTCTCCGGATCGCCGGCGAGTTGCTGGCCGATCGCACCATCGACGCCATCACGGTGGTGGTGCCCACCGAGCACCTCAAGGTGCAGTGGGCCATGGCGGCGGCCGTCGACGGCATCGCGCTGGACCCGAAGTTCAGCAACAGCGCCGCCCACACCTCCGCCGAGTACCACGGCGTGGTGGTCACCTATGCGCAAGTGGCCAGCCACCCGACCCGGCACCGGGTGCGCACCGAGGGTCGCAAGACGCTGGTCATCTTCGACGAGATCCACCACGGCGGCGAGGCCAAGAGTTGGGGCGACGCATTGCGGGAGGCGTTCGACGACGCCACCCGTCGGCTGGCGCTGACGGGTACGCCGTTCCGCAGCGACGACTCCCCGATCCCTTTTGTGCGCTACGAGCCGGATGCCGCCGGGACGATGCGGTCGCAGGCCGACCACACCTACGGCTACACCGACGCGCTGGCCGACGGCGTGGTCCGGCCGGTGGTGTTCATGGCCTACTCCGGTGAAACCCGCTGGCGCGACAGCGCCGGTGCGGAGCACGCCGCCCGACTCGGCGAACCGGCCAGCGCCGAGCACACCGCCCGCGCCTGGCGGACCGCGCTGGACCCCGCCGGCGAGTGGATGCCCGCGGTCATCACCGCAGCCGATACCCGGCTGCGCCAACTGCGCGCCGGCGGAGTGCCGGACGCCGGCGGCATGGTGATCGCTTCGGATCAGCAGGCCGCCCGTGCGTATAGCGTTCTGCTGAAACGGATTACCGGCGAAGAACCGACGATCGTGCTGTCCGACGACCCGGGCGCGTCCAAGCGCATCGCACAGTTCTCCGCCTCGAACACCCGCTGGCTGGTCGCGGTGCGGATGGTGTCCGAAGGTGTCGACGTGCCACGCCTGGCGGTCGGTGTCTACGCGACCAGCGCCTCCACGCCACTGTTCTTCGCCCAGGCCATCGGCCGGTTCGTCCGGTCCCGCCGGCCGGGCGAGACCGCGAGCGTCTTCCTGCCGTCGGTGCCGTCGCTGCTGCTGCTGGCCAGCGAGCTGGAGGCGCAGCGCAATCACGTTCTCGGACAACCGCATCGGGAGAACGAGATCGACGAACTCGCCGAAGCGCAACGGCGCAAGGACGAACCGTCGGAGATGGACAACAAATTCGAGTCGCTGGGCGCCGACGCCGAGCTCGACCAGGTGATCTTCGACGGCTCCTCGTTCGGCACCGCCACCCCCGCCGGCAGCGAGGAAGAAGCCGACTATCTGGGCATCCCCGGCCTGCTGGACGCCGGCCAGATGCGAGAGTTGTTGCGCCGCCAGCAGGAGGAGCAGTACGACCGCCGAAGCCGCGACGGTGTCACCACTGTCGAGCCCGTCACCCGACACGGGCAACTGCGTGACCTCCGCCGTGAGCTCAATGCACTGGTGTCGGCGGCACACTACCGACTCGGCAAACCGCACGGGTGGATCCACAACGAGCTACGCCGGCTGTGCGGTGGCCCCCCGGTGGCCGCGGCCACCAGCGACCAACTCGCGGCCCGGATCATCGCGGTGCGCGGGCTGACCGCCTGACGGCGAGCGCGCTTACCTTGTCGCCCACATGCTTTCGGCCACCCACGGCGACGACTCGGCCGCGATCGACCACACCAGGTGGTCCGGCACATCGATCAACGGGTAGCGCTTGACGCCGGCGGCGGTGGCCGCCACCAGAGTCGCGACCCTGGCGCGTCGCTGAAACGGCGTCTGGCGCACCGTCCAACTGATGATGCCCGCGGTGGCGAGGCAGTCACGGCGGCGTTCCAGGCTGCCGGACCGCATCACCAGCCAGCCGTCGTGGACGCGGTGCCCGAGGGCGCCGATCCGGTCGACTGCAAGCAATGCACACCACGCCGTCACCGCAATCCAGGCGGGCCAAACCCACAGCGGCACAATACTTTCACCGTTGATCGCAACGGCGATGCCCAATCCGGCACCGACAAGCAATGGCAGCCCGAGGGCACGGGTCCACCGTCGGGTGGCGGCACGGCTGCCGTGTCCGCGCAGCGGCCCGGTGACGACGTCGCGGTCACCGACGAGTTCGGTCAACACCGCTTCGGCCGTGGACGCCGGGCACGGCGGCAGCAGCACCGACGCCTCGCCGGCACCGTGCACACCCGTCATGACCGCGTCCAGCCGCGCACCACCGAACATCCGCACCAGCAGTGGCTGCCGCAGCGTCCCGCCGCGCAGTCGGCTCATGTCGTAGGCCCGCTCGCGGAGCCGGAGCAGGCCGTGCCGCAGATGCAATACGTCGGCGTGCCGCAGCAGCACCAGATTGCCCCAGGTGAGCATCGATCGCAGCACCGTGAGCACCACCGACACGACCAGAAGCGTTCCGCCGACCACCGCGACGGTGTTCACCGTCCCCAACCGATCGCTGTAGTCGAGCGCCCACCGGCCGATCCGCGAATGCTGCAGCGGCCCGGCGAATCCGCTCTGGTAGATGACCCCGGCAGCGGCGGCCAGCGACAACAACCCCGACACGCTCAGCGGCGAGTACCTCAACCACGCCGGCTGCCAGCGGGCCAGCACCTCGTCCTGGGCCTCCGCGGTGGTCTCACTCGCCGGCTCGGTCGAATCGGCCAGCAGGATCGCCTTCAGCTGCGGCACCTCGGCCACCTCGACGGCATTGAGCTCGAAAGCACCAGAACCACTGTCGCCCTTGGCTTCTTGACCGGTGCTCACCCGCACCACGGCCAGACCCATCACCCGGTGCAGCAACCGCGCATCACTGCTCACCGAACGAATTCTGTTGAGCGGCAATGACAACACCTTGCGCTGCAGCAGTCCCGTCCGTAGCTGTAGTTGCGCCGCATCGACGCGGTAGCTGGTGGTGACCCACCGCGCCACACCGACGACGACCGTGTACGCCACCACCGCGATCGTCCAGAACTGGTTACCGGTGGTCGTCCCCAGCACGATGGCGCCGATCAAGAAGGGCAACTCGCGCAGCAATTCGTAGACCGGATGAACCAGCAGCATCCGGGGACTCAACCGCTGCCAGGCGGCCGTGCTCACGTCGCGTCCTCGGTGCCGATCGCGGCGATGTCGGTCAGCTGTGCGACGAGATGGTCGGCGACGTCGACGTCGAGCGCGACGATGCGCACCGCACCGGCCGACGATGCCGTCGTGACAGTGACGTTGGCCAGACCGAACAATCGGTCGACCGGGCCGCGATAGGTGTCCACGGTCTGCACCCGCGAGATCGGCGCGATACGACGTTCCTGGACCAGCCACCCGGTGCGGGTGTACACCGCCTGCGGGCCGAGCTCCCACCGGTGCACCCGGTAGCGCCAGACCGGGACGACGGCCGTCGAGACGATGGCGCCGAGCACCGTCACCACCCCGATCAGGATGTGCAGCCACGGCATTCGCCGGTCGAACGCCAACCAGCCGATCTGGCCGACCGCCAGCAGTAACCACGGCAGGGCGCCGCCGACCGCCCACCGCAGCGGCGCGCGACGACTGGGCAGATGGGCGGGATCAACCATGTCCACGCCGTAGACAATGCCACCGACGCCCAGCCGATTAGCACCGACACGGCAACTGCGGAGTTCGGATGGGTATCGTTTTCTTCGATGAGCTCCGACGGCAAATGGACCCCCGGCGACATACCCGACCAGAGCGGCCGCGTCGCGATCGTGACCGGTGCAAACACCGGGCTCGGCTATCACACCGCCGCGACGCTGGCCCACACCGGAGCCCACGTCGTGCTGGCGGTGCGCAACCTGGAAAAGGGCAACCTCGCGCTGGCCAAAATCGTCGCCGCCCACCCCGGTGCCGACGTGACGTTGCAGGAACTCGACCTCGGGTCACTGGCGTCGGTACGCGCCGCAGCGACCTCGCTGCGCAAGGCCTATCCGCGGATCGATCTGCTGATCAACAACGCCGGGGTGATGTGGACGCCCAAGCAGCTCACCGACGACGACTTCGAATTGCAGTTCGGCACCAACCATCTGGGCCACTTCGCCCTGACCGGGCTGTTGCTGGACAACCTGCTACCGGTGCGCGGTTCGCGGGTGGTGACGGTCAGCAGCGTGGCCCACCGGGTGCGCGCGGCGATCCACTTCGACGACCTGCAGTGGGAGCACGGCTACGACCGCTTCAGCGCTTACGGGCAGTCGAAGCTGGCCAACTTGTTGTTCACCTACGAATTGCAGCGCAGGCTGGCTGAGCACCACGACAACACGATCGCCGTCGCGGCGCACCCCGGTTCGTCCAGCACCGAACTGGGGCGCAACGCGCCGACCTTGATCAAACCGCTGTTCGCGATCGCGGGCCCGCTGCTTTTCCAGGGTGCAGCGATGGGTTCTCTGCCGACGCTGCGCGCGGCGACCGACCCCGATGTCGAGGGCGGCCAGTACTACGGCCCGGACGGCCTCGGCGAGCAGCGCGGACACCCGAAGGTGGTCTCGTCCAGCGCTCAATCCCACGACGAAGACCTGCAGCACCGGCTGTGGGCGGTCTCCGAGGAACTGACCGACGTCACGTATCCGGTCTGACGGCTACGTCGGCTCCGTAAGATAACCGCGTGGCACGACGTCCCCGCTCGACCGCCGAGAACCCGACGATCAGTCCGCAGCACGTGCTGACGCTGCTGCGGGAGACGGTTCCACCCGTTCATCCGGCCGGAATTCCGTTCATCTCCGCTGGGCTGGGGCTGGCTGTTGTCGGCCGGCGCTCACGCTGGCTGCGGCGGACCGGGCTGCTGTTCGCCGGCGCGTGCGCGGGCTTTTTCCGGCATCCGCCCCGGGTGCCACCCACCCGGTCCGACGTCGTCGTCGCGCCCGCCGACGGCCAGGTGTGCCTGATCGAGTCGGCCGCGCCGCCGCCCGAGCTGGAGATGGGCGACGCGGAGCTCACCCGGGTCAGCATCTTCCTGTCGGTGTTCGACGCCCACGTGCAGCGGGCCCCGGTCAGTGGTGAGGTGATCGCGGTGCAACATCGGCCGGGACTGTTCGGCTCGGCCGATCTCCCGGTCGCCAGCGAGAGCAACGAACGCAAAAGTGTGCGCATCCGTACCGCCGACGGGGTGGAGGTTGTCGCGGTGCAGATCGCCGGTCTGGTGGCCCGCCGCATCGTCTGCAACGTCGGCGTCGGCGACAAGCTGTCGGTCGGTGATACCTACGGCCTGATCCGATTCGGTTCACGGTTGGACACCTACCTGCCGGCCGGCGCCCAGGTGTCGGTCAGCCTCGGGCAGCGCGCGGTGGCCGGCGAGACGGTGCTGGCCGAGCTGCCGTGATCACGTTCGCGCCGACGACGATGAACAGAGCAGTGCGATCGAAAAGGCAGGAGGAGCGGCGCTGATTACCAAGCCGCGCAGCCGGCGGGTAGCCCCGCTGCGCATCCTGCCCAGTTCGATGAGCGTCCTGGCGATCTGCGCGGGGCTGACCTCGATCCGATTCGCGCTCGAGGGCCAGCCGCACGTGGCGATCGCGTTGATCGCCGCGGCCGCGATTCTGGACGGGCTGGACGGCCGGGTGGCCCGTGCCCTGGACGCCGAGTCGAGAATGGGCGAAGAGATCGACTCGCTGGCCGACGCGGTGAACTTCGGGGTGGCCCCCGCGGTGGTGGTGTACGTGTCGATGATGCCAGCACTGCCGGCCGGCTGGGTGGTGGTCATGCTGTACGCGGTCTCAATTGTGTTGCGGCTGGCCAGATTCAACGCATTGCTGGATGACACCAACCAACCGGCCTATGCACGCGAGTTCTTCGTGGGCGTGCCGGCGCCGGCCGGCGCGATCTGCGCGCTCGGTCCGCTGGCCGCCAAGCTGCAGTTCGGCGCGGGCTGGTGGACCTCGCCGTGGTTCGTCTGCACCTGGATGGTGATCTGCTCGATGCTGCTGGTCAGCCGGATCCCGATGCGCAAGATGCATGCGGTGTCGGTGCCGCCCAATCTGGCCGCGCTGCTGCTGGCCGGGCTCACCATCGTCGCCGCCGCGGCGTTCCTGTTCCCGTTCATCCTGATCATGGTGATCGTCGCGGCCTACCTGTGCTATATCCCGTTCTCGATGCGCAGCTACCAGTGGTTGGCCGCACATCCCGAGGCGTGGAGCGAGAAACCCAAGCAGCGGCGCGCCACCCGGCGAGCGATCCGCCGGGCCCAGCCCAACCGCCGGTCGGTGGCGCGGCTCGGACTGCGCAGGCCGACCGGCCGCACATGACCGCTTTGGCTCAGCTGACCCTGACCGCCCGGCTGAACACCTCGGCCGTCGATTCCCGTCGCGGTGTTATTCGGTTGCATCCCAGCGCAATTGCCGCCCTCGGTATTCGGGAGTGGGATGCGGTGTCGATCACCGGGGCACGGACCACGACCGCGGTGGCCGGGATCGCCGGACCGACGACACCGGTCGGCACGGTGCTGCTCGACGACGTGACACTGTCCAACGCCGGCCTCAGCGAAGACACCGCCGTCATCGTGGTTGCCGCCACCGTGTACGGCGCGCGAACAGTGACGCTGAGCGGTTCGACGCTGACCACCCAGTCGCTGCCGCCGACCACTCTTCGACAAGCCCTGCTGGGCAAGGTGTTGACTGTCGGCGATGCGGTGTCGCTGTTGCCACGAGACCTGGGACCGGGTACCTCGACGTCGACGGCGACGCGTGCGCTCGCCTCCGCGGTGGGCATCAGTTGGACCTCGGAACTGTTGACCGTCACCGGAGTGGACCCCGCCGGACCCGTGAGCGTGCAACCGAATTCACTCGTCACGTGGGGCAACGGCACCGTCGGAGCCAAGGCGGACGAACCGGAACCTGTTGTCTCCACACCACCGAAGCTCACCGTGAACGATCTGAAGGGCGTCGGCGCGCAGGCGATCAAATTGACCGAGTGGCTCAAGCTCGCACTCGACGAGCCGCACTTGCTGCAAACATTGGGCGCGACAACCAATTTAGGTGTATTGGTCTCCGGACCCGCCGGGGTCGGCAAGGCGACGTTGGTACGCGCCGTCTGCGCCGAGCGACGGCTCGTCGAACTCGACAGTCCCGAGGTCGGCGCCCTGGCCGCCGACGACCGTCTGCAGCGGGTGACGGCAGCGGCATCGAAAGCACGCGACGGCGGCGGGGTGCTGCTGATCGCCGACATCGACGCGCTCCTGCCGGCGACGACAGAGCCCGTTGCGACGCTCATCCTGGCCGAACTACGCAGAGCGGTTGCCGCCCAGGGAGTCGCGCTGATCGTCACGTCGTCGGTCCCGGAGAACCTCGACCCCCGACTGCGTGCCCCCGATCTGTGCGATCGCGAACTCGTGCTGAGCCTGCCCGACGCATCGACGCGCACCGCGCTGCTCGAGGGGCTGCTGAAAGGCGTGCCCACCGAGCAGCTGGAGATCAGCCAGATCACGGAGCGCACACCGGGTTTCGTAGTCGCAGACCTGGCGGCACTTGTCCGCGAGGCGGCCTTGCGCGCCGCGGCGCGCGCCAGCGCCGACGGCAGCCCACCGAAGCTCACCCAGGACGACTTGGTCGGCGCGCTGTCGGTGATCAGGCCGCTGTCGCGGTCGGCTGCGACCGAGGTGTCGGTCGGCTCGGTAACGCTTGACGATGTCGGCGACATGGTGGAAACCAAGCAGGCGCTGACCGAAGCGGTGCTGTGGCCGTTGCAGCATCCCGACACTTTCGCCCGCCTCGGTGTCCAGCCGCCGCGCGGTGTACTGCTCTACGGCCCGCCCGGTTGCGGCAAGACGTTCGTGGTCCGTGCGTTGGCCAGCACCGGCCGGCTTTCGGTGCACGCCGTCAAAGGCTCTGAGCTGATGGACAAATGGGTCGGCTCGTCGGAAAAGGCGGTGCGCGAACTATTCGGCCGCGCGCGTGATTCCGCGCCGTCGCTGGTCTTCCTGGACGAGATCGATGCGTTGACACCGCGGCGCGGGCAGAGCTTCGACTCCGGCGTCACCGATCGCGTGGTGGCGGCGCTGCTCACCGAACTCGACGGCATCGAACCGCTGAACGACGTGGTGGTGGTCGGTGCCACCAATCGGCCGGACCTGATCGACCCGGGTCTGCTGCGGCCCGGCCGCCTGGAGAAACTGGTGTTCGTCGAACCGCCCGACGCTCAGGCGCGAGTGGACATCCTGCGCACCGCCGGCAAGTCGATCCCGCTGCGCGATGTCGATCTCGAGGCGCTGGCAGCCGACTTGGACGGCTACAGCGCTGCCGATTGCGTCGCGCTGCTGCGCGAGGCCGCACTCACCGCGATGCGTCGTTCGGTGGACGCGGCCGAGATCACCGCCGCCGACGTCGCGGCCGCACGCGAAAACGTGCACCCGTCATTGGATCCCGACCAACTCGCCAACCTGCGGGCGTTCGCCGCGGAACGCTGAGCGTGCGGCGTCTACTGGCCGCTCGCGCTGTGTCGTAGCGAAAATACATGCGGCACAATCGTGGAGTCACCGAGCAGCTCGCCGATGAGATCGGACTGACGCTCGGCGACCTGCCAGGCGCGCTGGTCCCCGTATCGCGTCCGCAGCTCGGACTCGAACGTCTCCACTCGCTCGCTCCATTCAGCGGGTGGATCCCAGATCTCGGCGGCGCTGCGCCACGCGTCGACGCGAAGATCTGCCCGACGGATCAGGTCTTCCAAGGATTCGACTGTCGGAAAGAAGCTGTTGTCGGGCTCCCCGGCGGGTGACAGCTCGTCGGCGACCAGTACCAGCAACCCGATGCGGCCCGGCGGGCGGACCACTCGGTGGAGCTCGCTGAGCAACTCCAGCTGCGACTCGGTCGTGCACAACACTCCCAGCGTCCATGCCGCGTCGAACGCCCCATCGGCGAAGGGCAATACCGAGGCATCGGCGCGTAGCGCCGGGAAGCCGAACAACGCTCGGGAGGCCTGATTCCCGCCGGCCTGCGGCTCCACCAATACCGGGCGGACCCCGCGTTGCGCCGCCGCGTAGGCCGCCGGGCCTCCGACGCCGGCACCGCAGTCCAGCAGCGTCTCACCCGAGCCGAGATCCAGCTGCTCGATCAGCCAGTCCAGGACGGCCGGACTCCCGCTGCCGCGGCAGCCCGCCGGAATATGGAAGTCCCGACCCAGATCCTCGGCGACGCGGGCAGTCCATTCGGCCATCGTGTCGAACTCGGCGTCCGCCGACTCACTCATGCGGCAAGCTCCGCTCGAATCCGGGCGGCGACCTCGGCCTTGATTTCGGCGCCGCGCCGGGTACCCGACGAGGACGCCAGACCCGACAGGTTGACTCCGTGAATACCGCTGATTTGCATGAGCTTTCGGGCCTCCGTTACCGCCGCCTCGATCCCCGCCTCGACGGCATCGGGCGCGTTGACAACGCCGTCGACCAGCGCAGGGTCCAGGTCCAGCCCGGGCAGGCCCTGCAGCACCGCGGCCGACACCGAGTCGGTGAACACGACTACCGCGGCCAACACCGGGATGTGCAGACCGGCCGAGCGCGCGTCGTCCATGAACGTCGACAGCACCGTCGCCGACGAAACATGGTTGAGCACAGCCAGACTCGCGCCGGCCCGCTGCTTCTCGACCAGCCGTGCCGCGCGCGCGTGAACCGGTGGCGCGGTGGGCGTCTCAGGAACGGCGGCAACCATGCCGAGCGACGCGGCCAGCGCCACCAGCCGCGGACCGTCCAGGTCGAAAGTCTGAGTCACGTCTTGGCGAACGTCGTAGCCACGCCCGTCGCCGGTCACGCAGAACACCGTCGTCGCGCCGTTGAAACGCAGACCCCGCAGCTCCTGCTCCAACACAATGCGATTGCGGTCACGGCACGACAACGTGATCCATGGCTCGAACCCTTGCTCGAGCAACAACCGGCTCATCACCGTTGGCGGAAAGTCTGGGCGGTTCTGATGCTCGCCGACGAGAACGGCATCGCAGCTCGGCGCCAGGATGGCCGCGGTCGCCGCAACGTCCGTGGCGTCGAACGGCGTGCAGGTGAAGTCGGTGAGGATCAGTGGGGCAGGCACCGTCGCGACTCTGGCCGCAGCCGCAGGCCAGGGCACCACGTCGGTGAAACTACATGGCCCTGAACGCATTTCGCACTGACCATCGGGCCGCACGCCGCCGCACGGCCCGAATTGCATGCGTTTGGGGCATTCAAGCTGTTCCATGTACTCCGACGATCTACCCGCAAACGCCCAGCCGAAAACAAGTGTGGCCGGCTAGCCGGACGCGAACGATGTCAACACAGCACGGGAACCCGCAGCGACGTCCTCCTCCAGCCAGGACGGGATCGGGTCGTCGTTGGTGTGACGCCGCACGACCGCGCCGGGCAAATCCACCACCGCTCGCGCGACGGCGTCGACACGTCGAGGTTCGGCGCTGCCGTAGATCTCGCGCGCAAAGGTGTTGACGCGCTCGACGAGCGGTGCGTTCATCGCGGCAAGAGTCTCCCGGAAAGCCGCGTCGGGCTCGCCGTCGAGCAGATCGCTCGGCCGCAGGGTCACCAGCAGCCGCGCATCGTCGGGAAGCTCACGCATGAAGCTCACGGCGGCAACGGCCGTCGCGACCGCGGATTCGACAGCGGTGTCGCCGTCGGCCGCGAGGGCTCGGGCCTGAAAACGCTCCAGAGCGCGTAACCATGCGGCGGTCAGAATTCCGTTGCGGCTGCCGAACCGGTGGTACAGCGTCCCCGCCGGCGCCCCGCTGGCTTTTGCGATCGCGCCGACGCTGGCGGCCCTCGGCCCCTCCGCCAGGACCAGCGCTCGGGCGGCGTCGAGAATCACATCGGTTTGGTGCTTCCGCGGAGGTGCCATGATCTAGTACGGTCCTTCTATATGGAACGATTACCCTATATCGATGAGCATGCCATAACCGTAGCCACCAACCGGGATGACACCTGGCCCGCGGTGCTGAGAACCATCTGCCGCGATCCGAACGACCCGTCGACGGTGCCGTTCGGTTTCGCCCTGGACGAGGCCCGGCCACCAGAGCGATTGGCGCTCAAGGGCCGACATCTCTTCGCGCGGTACCTCTGGGTGTTCGAGTTGGACGCCGACGGACCCGGACACACTCGCGTGCGTTCGGCGACGTGGGCTCATTTCCCCGGACTGCACGGCAAGATCTATCGCGCGCTGGTGATCGGCACCGGCGCACACCGGGTGGTGGTGCGAGCGACGTTGAAGCGCATCAGCGCCAGGGCTCTGGCCAACCGGACACAGCTGCACGGCGACGCCGCCGACTATGTCGATGTCTTCGAGGTCCCGATCGAATCGAGTGACTCCCGCACTGCCGAGCAAGCGCTTCGCGACGCGCTCGGAGGCAAACCGAGCCCCGTGGGCGCCGCGGTGCTGTGGATTCACCGCAACGTCCTCGGCTTCCGGCTCGGGCCGGCCTCCTCGCCCGACCACGTCATCGGCTGGTCGATTATTCGGTCGGATGCCGACGAGGTGGTGCTGGAGGCCAACGGACCGCTGATGCACGGCGAGTTGGATCTACGGCGCCATGATCAACGGCGTGCGGTGTTGACCACTCGGCTGCACTACCGACACAGATTCGCCGCCCGCGCGGTGTGGCTGTTGATCGGTCCGCTGCACCGGGTGGTGGCACCACAGCTGATGAAACGCACTGCCCGCGTGGCTGTTTAGAGCGGCTTCCATTCGGTCGACAGCCGGGAGGTGAACTCCGGATCTCGGCGTTCCAGGAAGGCCGCGACGCCCTCGCGAGCGTCGGCAGAGCCCATCACCCGCTGATGCAAGCGAGTCTCCAGCGCCGCCACCTGCCGCGGGGTGTAGCCGTTGATTGCGGTGTCCCACAGCAGGCGCTTGCTCAGCGCGGCCGACATCGGCGCGACGTTGGTCGCGATGTCGCGGGCGATCTCCATCGCATGGTCGAGGACATCCGCCGCCGGTAGCGCGCGGTTCGCGATTCCCCACGCGACGGCCTCGTCCGCGCCGAAGCTGCGTCCGGTGAGCAGCACTTCCGCCGCGACCCCGAGGTTGGCCAGGTGAGTCAGCGTCCAATGCGACATACAGTCCGGTATGACACCCCGACGTACTTGCACCACACCGTATTTCGCGTCGTGGGCGAAAAAGCGGAGGTCGGCCTGCAGCGCGATCGTCAAACCGATGCCGATAGCGTGGCCATTGACGGCGGCAATCACCGGCTTGCGCAGTTCGAAGGCGGGCGGGTCGATCGGTGACGCGGAGAACCCCTCGGCCGGAGTGTCGAATGGGGACACCTCGCCAGTGAAGTCCGCGCCCGCACAGAAAGCCCGCCCCGCCCCGGTCACGACGATGGCCCGGACGTCGTCGTCGTGGTCGCAGCGGCGGTATGCCTCGCTCAGAGCAGCGCCCATCTTGGCCGTGTAGGCGTTGAGATGCTCTGGGCGGTTGAGCGTCAACACGGCCACGCCCGCGGTTTCGAGGTCCACCCGCACGTCGGCGTTCATCGCGTCGAAGTAGACCACGCGACCTGGCACTCAGCAGCGACTTTGGAATTTCATTAGCCTGGATCTGTCCGACAGCGTGGTCGCCCTCTACAGCACTGCCGGGAAAGCGAGATAGCCATGGTCGGGGCACGGACTGGCGACGACAGCTGGGACATCACCGAGAGCGTCGGCGCCACCGCGCTGGGCGTCGCGATGGCCCGCGCCGCCGAATCCGATTGCGGCTGCCCGCTCTTCATCGACCCCTACGCACAGCTGTTCGTCGACGCCGCCACGGCTCGCGGCTGGGATTCCTCGGACGTCCGAAAGCATCTGCCCCTGGTGCAGAATTACGCCGCCGCAAGGACGAAATGGTTCGACGAGTACTTCATCGCCGCCGGCGCCAACGGCATCGACCAGGCCGTGATCCTGGCCGCCGGCCTGGACGCTCGCGCCTGGCGGCTGCCCTGGGTGTCGAACAGCGCCGTCTACGAGATCGACCAGCCCCAGGTCTTGGCGTTCAAGGCGGACACGTTGGCGGCCCACAACGCCCAACCTGCCGTCGTATATCGGGCGGTGCCGATCGACCTGCGCGGTGACTGGCCGACCGCGTTACGGCAAGCCGGTTTCGATCCGTCAACGCCCACCGCGTGGTCCGCCGAGGGGCTGCTGCCTTACCTGCCGGCGACCGGCCAGGATCTGTTGTTCGAGCGGATTTCCGACCTCAGTGCCGCGGGCAGCCGCATCGCCGCAGAAGTGTTGAACCCAAACGCGTTTGATCGGGACTACCTCGAGCGCGGCCGGGAGTTCCTGGGCGACAGCGGGCAGGACCTCACCGAACTGCTGTTCCACGAGGATCGCGCCGACGTCGGCCTCTGGCTGGCCGCTCGCCACTGGGCGGTGACCACGATCGGCGCGCTGGATCTGATGCGGCGCTTCGACCGGTTGCCGGAGGACGACCTCATAGATCTTGCACCGCGCAGCGTCTTCGTCGAAGGCAGGCTGACGCCGTTTACCCGCAGCGCTTGACGGGCTACTCCGAGAGCTGGAATTCGATCACCGCGGCGACCGACTCCACCGCCTCACCCAGCGCGGTCAGCCGCGCGTGTGCGGTTGGCGCGGACAGCACCGAGTAGCGGTCGGCCGGCCCGATCGGAATACGGGATGCCAACGCGTACAACCGTTCTCCGGCATCAGGGAAGTCAATCGCGGCGCCGAGCACGTCGTCGCGGGGCGGCACCGGGAAGTCGCGGGCGTTGGCAATCCGCTCGAACAGCGCCATCATCCGGTCTTCGAGATCCTCCAGCTGGGCCGCGGTCACCGCGTCACCCGGCTCGTCCGGCCATTCCTCCACCACGGCTCTGGGGTAGGGGTCGTCGGGCAGCCACTCACACACCTTGATCCGCTCGGCTGTCAGGCATTTCAGTTTGAACAGGCCCGAGCCACCGATGTCCACACACTCGGCGATCCTGGCAACCGTCCCGACGTCGGAACGCACATCACCGCCGCCGACCTCGCGGCCCTGCGAGATCAAAACCGTCCCGAAGCGAGGGTTGTTGTCCTTCAAGCAGTCCCGCACCATCTCGGCGTAGCGGGGCTCGAAGATCTGTAGCGGAAGCTCCTCGCCCGGCAGAAACGCCGATTGCAGTGGAAACATTGCGAGGCGGCCGAAATCGGCGGTGGATTCCATCAGATCTCCAATTCGTCGACCAGCGCGTCGACGACGGCGCGTAGGTCCCCGTCGTGCTCTTCGGCGACCCGTCGCTGACGTTGGTACGAGGCGCCCCTGCGGGGGATGTCGGCGACCGCGGCCAGCTCGTCGGAGCAATCCAGGGATTTGGCAACGGGTTCCAGCCGGGTGAGCACGTCATCGAGATCCTCGGTGACCAGACGTTCGTTGCTGTCGGCGTCGAGGATGATGATCGAATCCAGGCCATAGCGGGCGGCGCGCCACTTGTTTTCCTGGTTGTGCCACGGCGGCATGGTCGGCAGCGTCTCCCCGGCGTCGAGTCGACGCTCGAGATCCACCACCAGACAGTGCGTCAACGCGACCAGGGCGCCCAGCTCGCGGATGTTGGAAATTCCGTCGCTGACCCGCACCTCGAGGGTCCCGTTGTGCGGCGACGGCCGAACGTCCCAGCGGACCTCGTTGACGTCCTCGATGATGCCGGTCTTTTTCTGGTCGTGGACGAAACCCTCGAACTGATCCCATTTTTCGAACTGGAAGGGCAGGCCGGCGGTCGGCAATTGCTGAAACATCATCGCTCGGTTGCTGGCATAGCCGGTGTCGTCGCCCACCCACCACGGCGAAGATGCCGACAGCGCCAACAGGTGGGGGTACCAGTTCAGCAACGCCGACATCACCGGCATCACCTTGTCCGGCGACGAGACTCCGACGTGCACATGCACGCCCCAGATGAGCATCTGGCGGCCCCACCACTGGGTGCGCTTGATCAGCTCGGCATACCGCGGAGCATCGGTCAGCTTTTGCGCGGACCAACTCGCAAACGGGTGAGTGCCCGCGCCGAACAATTCCATGCCCTGTTGACGAACGATCGGCAGGACTGAGTGCAGGGTCGACCGGAGGTCGTCCATGGCCTGGGCGGTGCAGTCGCAGATTCCGGTGACGATCTCGACGGTGTTGCGCAGTAATTCCTTGTGCACCTGTGGGTTTTCGCCGATCTCGGCGAACACCGCGGTGGCTTCGTTGCTCAGATCGCGGGTCTCGGCGTCGACAAGAGCGAACTCCCATTCGACCCCGAGTGTCGGACGGGGTGACGATGCGAAGTTCACCCTGATAGCGGTACCCCTGTCCGAGAGAACTAACCGGTGCCGATCACGCCGCAGGCCACCCGCTTGCCGGCGTCGCCAGTCGACATCGTCGTCTGGTCGGGTCCGGGTGCGCCGTTGACCTGGTTGTAGCGGTCTGCCGGGATGTTACCGAAGTTGTCGGAGCCGGCGTGGATCACGATCGCGGTTCCCGCACCGGCCAGCAGGTCGGCTTTGGTGAACCCGTCGGTGGTGGTCTCGAGTAGCGCGCCGCCGTCCTTGCGGACCTGCAGGGAGGTCAGGTCGCCGCTGCCGTGCTCGCGGCCCGGCGCGGCGAAGTGCCCGCCGGCCGACAAGAAGTCTCCCGGCTCGCCACCGCTCGGCGCCGTCGAGTGGGCTTCACACTTGCCCACCGAGTGGATGTGCACTCCGTGGAACCCGGGGCTGAGCAGGCCGGTTCCGGCGGTCTCGATGGTGACCGTCACGTAGCCCTGGTTGAACTCGAACTTCGCCGTGGCGATCTTGGTGCCAGTCGGCCCGTTCAGCTGGGTGGTCAGGCTGTCCGTGCCGCCCTGCTGGCCCGTCGGCTCCGCGCTCGAGGGCGCCGGTGAGCCGGTCCAGATCGACGGCTGGGTGCCGGGCGTGGTTGCCGGGTCCTGAGGGGCTCTGCACGCGCTCATCAGCGCGGCCGATGCGGCGAGTGGGATCAATGCGGAGGCGGCGGCAGCTTTGCGGCTGCGGACGGACTTGAGCATGGGGAGAGCCTATCCCGGCGACGATGCGGGTCGGAACGACCCGCTGAGGAGCGGGATCAATAGCCGCATCCCGGCGACGATGCGGGTCGGAACGACCCGCTGAGGAGCGGGATCAACAAGCCCGGCCCGGCGACGATGCGGGTCGGAACGACCCGCTTGCCTGCTGGACCCGAGCGGCGGCGGCGCGGGCCGGAACGACCCGCGGCTCTTGTCGGACCCGTCCGGCATAATCGAAAGCATGTTCGAACAAGCAACCGGCAAGAGGACCTCGCCTGAGGTGATCGCCCGGTTCGACGAGCTGTTCGAGCGCCGCTACCCCAGCCGAACCACCGAGTCGACAGCACTGCTGGATCGCGTCAGCGCGTCCTGGCGCGACCAGAACCGCGGTGCCGCCGCAGCACTGGCGGCGATCAGCGAACTGTTCGCCTACCGGCTGTCGCGCTGTTCGGACACCGAGGACTGGGCAGTCGACACCGAGGCGGCGGTGAGCGCCGAGGTGGCCGCTGCCCTGCGGATGAGTCAGGGTCTGGCGGCCAGCCAATTGCGGTACGCCCGCGCCATGCGGGAGCGCCTGCCGAAACTGGCGGCGGTGTTCCTTGCGGGCGACATCGATCAACGGACGTTCGCCACGGTCGTCTTCCGGACCGACCTCATCAACGATCCGGCGGTGCTAGCCGCGGTCGACGAGCAGCTGGCGACCATCGCGCCCCGTTGGCCCTCGATGACACGGGGCCGGCTCAATGGCCAGATCGACAGGATCGTCGCCAAGGCCGACGCCGACGCGGTCCGCCGGCGCACCGAGCGTCGTAGCGAACGCGAGATCTGGTTCGCCGATCTCGGCGAAGGTCTGTCGGAAATTCACGGCAGCATGCTGAGTCCCGAAGCGCGCGCGTTGGACAAGAGGCTGACGGCGCTGGCCGCTACAGTGTGTGAGCACGACCCGCGCAGCCGCGAACAACGACGAGCCGATGCGCTAGGTGCACTCGCCGCCGGGGCGGACCGACTGGGCTGCCGGTGCGCGAGACACGACTGTGCCGCTGGAAACCGTCCTGCCACAACACCTGTGGTGATCCACGTGATCGCCGAGCAGGCGTCGGCGAGTGAGGTGCGCGCCGACGGGTTGATCGGACCCGAGCTGATTGCCGAACTGGCCGCCGGCGCCAAGCTGGTCCCATTGGTACATCCCCTCGACGCGGCGCCTGAGCCGGGATACGTGCCATCGAAGAAGCTCGCCGACTTCGTTCGGTGCCGCGACATGACGTGCCGTTGGCCGGGTTGCGATCACCCCGCGTTCGACTGCGACATCGACCACACCATCCCCTACGCCGAGGGTGGCCCGACCCATGCCTCAAACCTGAAGTGCTATTGCCGCACCCATCATCTGGTGAAGACGTTCTGGGGATGGCGCGACCGGCAGTTGCCCGATGGCACAGTCATTCTCGATTCGCCTGCGGGAAAGACTTACGTCACCACGCCGGGGAGCGCGCTGCTGTTCCCCGCTCTGTGCGTGCCGACGGGCGACGTGCCGACGCCCGAGCCGAGGCCGACGATCGCTTCGTGCGGCGACCGGAACGCGATGATGCCGAGGCGTCGCCGCACTCGAGCGCACGACCGCACCCAGCGCGTCGCTGCGGAACGTGGGCGCAATCATGACGCCAGAAAGGTTCGCCGGTCGGCGTCGATGAGCTACCTCGGACCGGCACCGCCCGACGTCGACGACGATCCACCCCCGTTCTGAGGGAGAGCGACGTGGGCCAAGACCGGCCAGCGACAACGAGTTTGGTCACTCCGTTGGTGGCGCGTCAGCCCGTGACGACGACGATCACGCCGGGCGGCTGGTCAGAGACGTCCGGAGTGCGCGGCGCTACCGGAGCTTTGATCAGCTTGCCGATCGCCTCAGCGGTTTCTTGCTCACCGGCCGCAGTACCGAAGTACACCGTCGTGGCAGTCACCTTCGGCAGGGTCAGGTTGCCGACGTCGGTGACGTTGTAGCCACCCTGCTTGATCTGGTCGGCGGCTTTGCCCGCAATGCCCGCCTGGGTGGAGATGTTGTAGACCCGCACGTCGGACTTGGCCACGACCTTGGGCGACGTCTTCGGCGCCGGGGAACTGGTGGTTGCCCGGGACACTGACGAGTCGTCGTCGGTGTTCGTGCCCGACCCCATGGCCTGGAACCCGACCAGCAAAAAGATGACACCGAGGAACAACAGCACCATCACCATGGCCCGCAAGGGCAGGCCGGTCGAGTCGGGAACGCGCTCATTCATTGACGTCACTGTATCCAGGAGTGCGGGAAAACCCACACCGACGCCCGGTGAGCAGGCAAAATTCTCAGGTGAGTTCGAAGCCCAGCCGTCGGGCGGCCCGCGCCTTCTGCCGGCTGGCGCGCAGCCGGCGGAGTCGCTTCACCAGCATGGGATCGGCAGCCAAGGACTCGGGCCGGTCGACCAACGCGTTCAGCACTCGGTAGTAGGCAGTGGCCGACATTCCGAACAAATCCTTGATGGCTTCTTCTTTCGCGCCGGCGTACTTCCACCATTGCCGCTCGAAGGCCAAGATGTCGTGTTCGCGGCGAGTCAACCCATCGGCGAGTTCAGAGTCGTCTCCCGATCGATTAGCCCGCGCCATAGCGCTGTCCATATCGCTCCTGATCCTCCAAGACCCTGCGACTCGCGAATGCTCGCTGCTCCGGCGATTATTCAACCACGTCGACAACTGTTGACCTGGAAGCCAGACCCGCGAGTCGGCCGACGAGGTGAGGTTGCCCCGCCCACGACGACTCCGCAACTCAGAGCGCAAATCGGCACGCCGGGTCCAATTGCCCACCTCCTCCTCAGTCCGCTTCACGGACCGCATCGTCGGCGGGCTTAAGATTCCCGGTCATGGCCGTCGTACCAATCCGCATCGTGGGGGACCCTGTTCTGCACGCTCCCACCACACCGGTGGCGGTCGCGGCGGACGGTTCACTGCCAGCGGATCTGGCCGATCTGATCACCAACCTCTACGACACGATGGACGCCGCCTACGGGGTCGGCCTGGCCGCCAACCAGATCGGCGTGAGCCTTCGCGTCTTCGTCTACGACTGCCCCGACGAGCGCGGGCAGACCCCACGACGCCGGGGCGTAATCGTCAACCCGGTGCTGGAGACGTCCGAGATTCCCGAGACCATGCCCGACCCCGACGATGACGACGAGGGTTGCCTCTCGGTGCCCGGCGAGTCATTTCCCACCGGGCGGGCCGACTTCGCCAAAGTCACCGGGCTCGACGCCGACGGGAACGCGATAACCCTCGAGGGCACAGGGCTATTCGCGCGCATGCTGCAACACGAGACCGGCCACCTGGACGGCTTTCTCTACCTCGACCGTTTGATCGGGCGTCATGCCCGCTCGGCCAAGCGTGCGGTCAAGTCGCACGGCTGGGGAGTTCCCGGTTTGTCGTGGACGCCGGGTGAAGGGCCGGATCCCTTCGGCCACTGATGGTTTCGTGGCCGGATCTCGGTACCAGGGTGACGCTGCGCTACCGCCGGCCGGCCGGGTCGGTCCCACCGCTGACCGATGTCATCGGGCACCTCCTCGAGATCACCCCGGTGGTGCGCGTGCAGACCAAGACCGGTGCGGAGGTGCATGTCGACCCCGACGATGTGGTCGCCCTGCGCACTCTCAGCGACAAGCCGGTGCGCACATCGCAGATCCGCGCACTCGAGTACGCCGACGCGTTGTCCTGGCCCGGTACCGAGCAGCTCTGGCTGGACGGCTGGTTGCTGCGCGCCGCAAACGGTAGCACCGACCAGGCGAACTCTGCTGTGCCACTGGATACTTCAGCGAGCCTGGCCGCGATCCCGGCGATCATCGACTGGTATTCCGGCCGCGGACTGCCACCACGACTGGCCGTCCCCGACCGTCTGTTACGCCTGCCCGTACCGGGCGAGCACTCCCATCGAGTGCTGGTACGCGACGTGCACGCCGGCGAACCTGATCCGGCCATCCTCCTGACCGCCGGACCGAGCGGCGTCTATCCGATTCCGGTCGACGAATTGACCGCCGTCGACGGCGAATTGGTTTTCGGCACCCACGGTGACACCGCGGCGCGGGCCTCGGTCACCAAGGCGCCGGACGGCACTCGTTGGGTGGGCCTGTCGGCCATCGGTGCGGCAACCCCGGAACTCTGCGAGGCACTGTTGACGTGGGGCGCCTCCCACGGTGCGAGTCGCGGCTACCTCAGGGTGCGCGACGACGACCGCTTCGCCTCGGATTTGGCCGGGTCACTGGGGTTCGTCCTGCACCACCACGCGCGCTACGTGACGGCCAGCGCACTCACGTAGGGTCTCAGCCATGCCCGATGGCCGGCGCCTGCGAATAGCCACGTGGAATGTGAACTCGATTCGCACCCGTCTGCCGCGCGTACTCGATTGGCTGGAGCGCGCCGAGGTCGACGTACTCGCCATGCAGGAGACCAAGTGCTCCGACGCGCAGTTCCCGGCCATGCCCTTCCTCGAACTCGGTTACGAGGTGGCGCACGTCGGCTTCAATCAGTGGAACGGCGTCGCGATCGCGTCGCGGGTCGGACTGGACAACGTCGAAGTCGGCTTCGAGGGCCAACCCACCTGGAGCGGCAAACCGGACGTGGCCGCCGCGGCCGAGGCGCGCGCGCTGGGGGCCACCTGTGCCGGCGTCCGGGTGTGGAGCCTCTACGTGCCGAACGGTCGCACATTAGACGACCCGCACTACACCTACAAGCTGAATTGGCTTGCGGCCCTGCGTAATACAGCCGAAGCGTGGCTTCACGCCGACCCGTCGGCTCCGATTGCCCTGGTCGGCGACTGGAACATCGCTCCCACCGACGACGACGTCTGGGACGTGGAATTTTTCACGGGGGCCACCCACGTCTCCGAACCGGAGCGGAAAGTCTTCCAGGCGATGGTCGACGCTCAATTCACCGACGTGGTAAGGCCTTTCACTCCCGGACCGGGTGTGTACACCTACTGGGATTACACCCAATTACGGTTCCCGAAGAAGCAAGGCATGCGCATCGACTTCATCCTCGGCTCCCCCGCATTCGCCAACCGGGTGAGCGACGCGCAGATCGTCCGGGAGGAACGTAAAGGCAAGGCTCCCAGCGACCATGCACCGGTCTTGGTGGACCTTCACAGCATCTGACGTATGAGAACGCGCTCAGTGGGTATTCATCCGCTGTTCATTCGCTGATCAAGGTCATAAGATTGCACCTTCGAGAGCCGAGCAGCTAGGAGTCATCATGGGTGTCGTCAACGGCGCCGTACGCAACGCAAGTCGAACGGTCAGCCGTGCCGCCTCCGCAACCACCGCCGCCGCGGGTGCAGTCGGCGGGGCCGCGGTCAATGGCGTCGTCGGCGCTGTGACCGGAGCCGCGGCCGGCGTGCAGAAAGGCCTCGACAGCGGCAGCCATTCGACACCGGCCGCCGCGTTGACGCTGGGCGCGCTCGGGGTCGCCGGACTCGTCGAGTGGCCGATCCTGCTCGCCGTCGGCGGCGGTGCACTGCTGCTGCGAAGGCTCGGTGCCGCACGCAACGACGGCCGCCGCCTGGCGTCGGTCACCCCGGTCAAAGCGGCTCCCGTTAAAGCGGCTCCCGCCAAAGCGGCGCCCGCCCCGTCAGCTCCGGCCACACCGGCTGCCACCAAGACGACCGCGGCCACCAAGACGTCTCCCGCCAAAAAGTCTCCCGCTAAAAAGTCTCCCGCCAAAAAAGCGACTCCGGAGAAAGCGACTGCAGCCAAGACAACGAAAGCCGCCAGGCCGCGTAAGACACCCGCCAAGCGGACCCCGGCGCGCAAGTCGCCCGGCACTCAGTCGCGCACCCGTCGCTGATCTCGTCGAGTAGATAGCGTCGCATTGGTGCGAGCATCCTTTCCGCTGCGTGCGGTAACGCTGGGTTTTCAGGCGACGACCGCGCTGGTCGACTCGCTCGGCACGGTGGCCTCCACCAGCCTGACGATGGCCGCCATCCCGGTGCGGGAGGGCGTGCGGGCGCTGTCGGTGGGCCTGCCCGCACCGACGCTGACCCGACACAGCTGGCGCGGCCGCGGACGCGCCTGGGTCGAGGTCCGCGGTCTCGACGGCCCGGACGGCGCCGAGCTCGGCCGCGTCGTGGTCGACGCCGTACGTGCGCGGCCGGGCGTCACATCGGTCCGCGTCAACCGCCCGCTGTCGCGGATCGTGATCGGGCTCAGCAACGACCAGATCTCGCTACGCGACCTCTGCCGCGATGTCGACGACGCCGAAAAGCGTTGGCGGGCAACCGACACCATCAACACAGACCGTAGCGACACCCGCCCCAAGCCGTTGCCCGGCGACGGTCTGTTGCTGGCCACCAACGCGATCGGGGTAGGTGCCACGGCAGTCGGCGTCAGCGCCGCTCTGGCGGGCCGGCTGCTGCGGTTGCCGCGGGTGTTCGACGGTGTCGAGGCGCTGGTGGTGTCGGTCGACTACCAACCGCGACTGCGGCGACTCCTCGAAGACAACATCGGCCACTCGGCCACCGACGCGGTGTTGTCGGTGGCGATGGTGGTGGCACACGTCCTGGAACTGTCGCCGGCTTCGCTGACCGTCGACCTGGCCATGGAAATTCTGAAGGCCGCCGAGTACCAGGCCGAGGCGCAGGCGTGGATTCGCCACGAACCGGCGTTGGCCCGCCATGCCGAACACGCGGAGGTGCACCCGCCGTCGCGGCCGGTGCCGCCGGCCGACGGACCGATCGAGCGGTACGCCCGTCGCAGCGCTCTGATCCAGACAGCAAGCACCGCTGCGGTCGGCGCGTTCACCCGCAACCTGGTAACGGCATCGACGGCCACGCTGGTCACCACCCCGAAAGCCACCCGCACCACCCGCGAGTCGTTTGCCGCGGCGTTGGGTCAGGGCCTGGCCCAACGGCACGAGGTGCTGCCGCTGCAACCGGAGAAACTCCGCTGGCTGGACCGCGTCGATGCGATCGTGATCGACCCGAGAGTGTTGTGCACCAACAGTTTGCGGGTTGTGCGCGTCCGTGGAGCCGCCGACAACGAGCTCTCACCCGCCTGGAACCGCGCCCAGTTGCTGCTGGAGAAGAAGGGCCTCACCGTCGGCTGGCACCCACTGGACACCGAGGTCGAGGCGCTGATCGGTCCCACGCACGATCCGTTGGCAACGGCAGTGCTGGCGGAAGCGCGGCGAGCCGGGCTGGAACTGGTGTCGGTCGACGTGGAAGACCTCGGCGAGTTGCATCCGGCGTTCGACGAGCTCCGGCCGCTGCACCGATCGTCGATCGACCTCGCGCTGACTGCGGCGCTGGCCGATCTGCAGGAAGCGGGCCGCACCGTTGCGGTGCTCTCTTCGGCTGCGGCACAAGCGCTTTCGTCGGCCGATGTCGGCCTGGGCCTGATGCCCAACTCGGACTCCGAACCGCCGCCATGGACTGCGGATCTGATTCTGGCCGACCTCGACGGCGCCTGGCGGTTGCTGCACGCCATCCCGGCCGCCAAATCAGCAAGCCGGCGAGGTATCGAAATAGCCACCGGTGCAACCGCATTGGGTGCACTACTGATGGTGCCCGGTGTGCGTGGCCGCGGGCCCGGCCCGGTGACGACGGGCGCCGCCGCCGGTCTGCTGTCGGGATACCTGATGGCCCGCCGGGTGCTGCGCGAACCGACTCCGCTACCCGCGCCCATCAATGATTGGCATGCCATGTCGGTCGAGCAGGTCCAGAAGATGCTGCCGCCGCTGGACATCGAGCTCGACGAGGAACCCGCACACGGCCTGGCCGGACGGGCGGTGGAGACAGCCCACCGCAGCGCCGAACTGACCGACCGTCCGCGCCAAGCGGTCTGGCAATTCCTCAAGGCGGTTCGCGCTGAACTGTCCGACCCGTTGACCCCGGTGTTGGCCCTCGGCTCGGCGGCCAGCGCAATCTTGGGCTCGCCGGTCGACGCGGTGTTGGTCGGGTCGGTGCTCACCGGGAACTCCGTGCTGGCGGCCAGCCAGCGGCTGCGCGCCGAAAGCCGCTTGAACGAGCTACTGGCGCAACAGATTCCACCGGCCCGCAAAGTAACCGCCGGACCCGACGGCGTCCCGGTGTACTCCGACGTCAAGGCCGCCCAACTGCGACCCGGCGACGTGATCGAAGTTCGCACCCATGAAGTGATCCCGGCCGACGCGCGGCTGATCGAGGAAGAGGACCTCGAGGTCGACGAGTCGACGCTCACCGGTGAATCGCTGCCGGTCGAAAAGCAGATCGACGCCACACCGGGAGCCGAACTCGCCGAACGTCGATGCATGCTCTACGGCGGCACCACCATCGTCGCGGGCACCGCGGTAGCCGTGGTCACCGCCGTCGGCGCCGACACCCAGGCGCGCCGCGCCGCCGAACTGGTATCCAGCGAACTGCCGCAGATCGGCTTGGAACACCAACTCAGCCAGCTCACCAACCGTGCCTTCCCGGTCAGCGTCACCGGCGGACTTCTGGTCAGCGGGTTGGGCTTGTTGCGCCGCAAGGGTTTACGCCAGGCAGTGGCCAGTGGCATCGCGATCACCGTGGCGGCGGTCCCGGAGGGGATGCCGTTGGTCGCGACGCTCGCGCAGGCGGCGTCGGCACGACGGCTGACCAATTACGGCGCGGTAGTCCGGGTCCCGCGGTCGGTGGAGGCGCTGGGCCGCATCGACGTCGTGTGCTTCGACAAGACGGGAACGCTGTCGGAGAACCGGCTGCGGGTGTCGCAAGTGCATCCCGCCGACGGTTACTCCCCCGACGACGTGCTGCGGTGCGCCGCGAGCGCCGCGCCGGACGCCAACGGCGGACCACAGGTGCACGCCACGGACCGCGCGATCATCGAGGCCGCCCAGTCGGTCGCCGACCCGACCACCGAGGCGGAGGCGCACCTGCCGTTCCGCTCGGGCAGGTCGTTTTCGGCGTCGGTGTTCGGCGACGAGCTGACCGTCAAAGGCGCGCCCGAGGTCGTCCTGGCCGCGAGCAACGGAATCGGCCCCGACGTCGAGGCGACCGTCCGCGGTCTGGCAGCCGAGGGGCTGCGGGTGATCGCCGTCGCGCGTCGCAGTCTCACCGCGCAACAGGCCCGACTGGTCGCTGACGACGAGGACGCCATCGCGGACCTGGCCGGCGGCGAACTGTCGCTGGTCGGCTTCCTCGGCCTGTCCGACACTCCGCGGGCCGAGGCGCCCGCACTGCTGGCGGCGCTGGCCGAGCGGGAGATCGGCATCCGGCTGATCACCGGTGACCACCCGATCACCGCCGCGGCCATCGCCCGGGAGCTCGGGATGCCGGTGACGGCGGCGCAGGTCATCAGCGGCGCCGAGTGGGACGCGCTGTCGCGCAAGGACCAGGAGCGGGCGGTCACCGAGCGGGTGATCTTCGCCCGGATGTCGCCGGAGAACAAGGTGCAGGTCGTCCAGACGCTGGAACGGGCCGGCAAGGTCTGCGCGATGGTCGGTGACGGCGCCAACGACGCGGCGGCGATTCGCGCGGCCACGGTCGGCATCGGCGTCGTGGCACGCGGCAGCGATTCGTCCAGCGTTGCGGCCGACGTGGTCTTGCTCGATGCGCGCATCGAGTCGCTGGTGAACGCGATCGACGAGGGTCGCGAGCTGTGGCGACGGGTTCAGGCCGCGGTGTCGGTGCTGCTCGGGGGCAACGCCGGCGAAGTCGCCTTCGCGATCATCGGCAGTGCGATCACCGGCAATTCACCGCTCAACACCCGCCAGCTACTGCTGGTCAATATCTTCACCGACGCGCTCCCGGCGGCGGCGCTGGCGGTCAGCAAGCCCAGCGGACCGGTCCAGATCGCCGGCCGGGGCCCCGACCAGCAGGCCCTGTGGCAGGCCGTCGCCATTCGCGGGACGACCACCGCGGCGGCCGCGACGGCGGCTTGGGCGATGGCCGGGGTCACCGGCCGCCCGCAACGGGCGTCGACGGTGGCGCTGGTGGCGTTGGTCTCGGCCCAGCTGGGCCAGACGCTGCTGGACTCCCGCACCCCGCTGGTGGTGTTGACCGCCGGCGGTTCGCTGGCTGTGATGGGAACGCTGATCAGCATCCCCGGCGTCAGCCAGCTCTTGGGCTGCACGCCGCTCGGCCCGCTGGCCTGGGCGCAGGCACTGGGGTCGGCCGGAGCCGCGACCGCCGCAGTGGCTGTCGCGACCCGAGCGTTCGCGGTTAAGCGGCCCGGGGAGCTGGAGGCCGGCGATGCGTCCCCGACCGAGTCGCCACGACCTCCACAGCGCCGAGGCGCCACAGAACGGCGTACAACTGGGTCAACGGGACGGTCAGCAGGCCAGCCACAGCTCCGCCTAGTGGGTCGGCGAGAGAATCGGTCGTCGACATAAACCCGAGAGTGACCGCATCACCAGTCCCAATGGCAACGCCAACATTACTGAAAGGCAAATGATGGCCGAAAAGAATGCGCGGCGGGAAACGTCCCAGGCCGACGCCGTCGCCCATATCCGCGATGGCGAGACGTTCGCCATCAACCTGCCGGTCCTCGGACAGGTCGAGATTCCGCGGCCCGAGGCCATCGCCTATTACGGCGGCTTGGCCGCTCTGGCCGCCTTCGAGCTGATCGACTGGCCGGTCGCCGTGGTCATCGCCGCCGGTCACCTACTGGCCAGCAACCACCGCAACCGGCTGCTCGAGGAGCTCGGCGAGGCCATCGAGGACGCCGAGTAGCGTCAGCCCACTCCTTTGCGCAGTGCTTTGCGCGCGGACTTGGCGTCGTGGTGAATCGGCATACACATCAGCTCCGCCACCCGATACATGAAGCTGTTCGGCGCCAGCACGAGCAGAACTTCGTCGTCGGCGAGCAGTCGGTCCAGCGCGGAGAACCCGGCACTGTCCAGGTACTTGACCTTGCTCAGCTGAAGTATCACCGGGCGCTCGCCCGGTAGTTCGCGCACCAATCGGGTGAATTCGCGGACGTTGGAGGCGTCGACCTCGCCCGTCACCGCCACTTCGGCCGGCGTCGACGCGCCGTCGCCCGCGAGTGTTTTCAGTTGGAACTCCGCGCCGCTCACGAGGTCACGCCTTCCACCAGGCCTGACTTCGATAAAACCGCACCCTCGAACGTCAGCGTGATTCGGGTGCCGGCCGCGGTGCGAACGGTCCGCACATCGTCGGCGAGTCCGTTGATCATGGTGAGCCCGCGTCCGCGCTCCAGGCTGCGCTGGCTCGCCGACGAATCGCCCGACCATTGACCGGCGTCGCTGACGGTCGCGGTGACGGTCTGCCCGCGGACGAACGCTTCGATGGACACCGTCATGCTGGAATCGCTGCCGCTGCCGTGCTCGATGGCATTGGTCACCGCCTCCCCGGTGGCCAGCAGGATGTCGGACTCCCGGCGCGGGTCGGTCTTGACTCCAGAAAGCCAGTCGCGCAAGCGATGTCGCGCATCGGCGATATTGTCCAGCGTCGCCGACACCACGGTGGCAAAACTGCGGGGCGAGCTGTGGCAGGGACGCAACGCCAGCAGCACCACGTCGTCGGTGTAGCCGCCGGGCGGGGCCATCCGGTCGAGCAATTCGTCGCACAGGTCACCGACCGGAAGGTCGGCGCGGTACGCCGCCGCACCCTGCAGGCGGGTGAACCCGTGATCGAGCCCCTCACCCGGTCGCTCGATCAGCCCGTCGGTGTAGAGCAAAAGCACGCTGCCCGGCGGCAATTCGTGGTTCGCGGTGTTGCGCTTCAGTGGACTCTCCCAGGCCGCGATCGGCGGACGCCGACCGTCGGTCAGGAACACCGGGGGCTGGTCCGGCGTGACCAGCAGCGGATAAGGGTGTCCCGCACACGAATAGCTGACTCGGGCGGTCCCGTCGCCGGTGTCCGGGTCGGAGCCGTCGTCGATCACCGCGTAACTGACCGTCGCGCAGCGTCCGCCCGGGACAGTGGCCGCGTAGCGGTCCAACGTGGCCAGTACCGCACCGGGATCGGGGTCGGTCAGCGCGCTGGCCGCCACTCCCGCCCGGAGCCTGCTCATCGCGATCGCGGCGGGCAGACCGTGGCCGACGACATCGCCGACTGAGACCGCGATCTGGTTCCGCTGTTCCTGTGGCATCACCAGATACCAGTCGCCGCCGACACGCATGGCCTCACCACCGGGTTGGTACACCGCGGCGACCACCGCCGCCGTCGATGCGTGATCGAGGTCGAGCAAGTGATCCTGGAAGTCGACGGCGATCCGGTGTTCCTGCTGCACGCTGCGAATGCGGTCGACGGTGGACTGGGTGATGCTGGCGATGTGTGCGGCCCAATCGAGTTCGGCGGGTTCGAATTCCCGCGGAGTCGGCCACAGCATTCCGAGCGAGCCGATGATCCGACCGTCCAGGCCGTGCAGCGGCTGACTGATACACGACCGCACCGCGTCGACCGTCTCGCTCACCACGTGTCGGTAACGCGGGCCCAGATTCATGGTGTCCGTGATGATCATCGGCTGACCCGATTTGACGACGTCGACCGGCACGATCGGGGTGTCCATCGACGCGATGTGGTAGCGATCGCGAATCTCGGCGGGAACCGCTGCGCTGTACTCGAATCGGAGGTTGTTGCCGTCGGCGTCGAGTAGCCCCAGGCAGATGATCGGGGCCGCACCGCTTCCGAACGCCGCACCTTGCAGGGCCTCGACGATCGCCGGGGGCGAGTCGGCGGCCTGCAGAGCCGCGTCGAGCTGCGCGAAATCCAGAGCCAGCTGCGCCTGGGCGTCACTCGACCGGCGACGGGTTCGTTCGCGTGCAGCAGCCGCCAACCTGGCAGCCACCCGGTCACGTAAATCTTTGGACGTGAACGGTTTTGGCAGATAGTCGTCGGCACCGCCGGCGAAGCCCTCGCTGACGGCCTCCGCGCCGGCTCTGGCCGACAGCATCAGCACCGGGGTGGCCGCCAAGGCTGGGTCGGCGCGGATGGCCGCGACCAGTTCGAAGCCGTCCATCCGCGGCATCATCACGTCGGTCACGACGATGTCCGGTCGCAGCTTGCGGGTGGTCTCGAAGGCTTCTTGGCCGTCCGCGACGAGCACCGTGCGCCAGCGTGGCGACAACACCTGCTCCAAATACGCCCGCATGTCCGCATTGTCGTCGGCGATCAGGATCAGTTCGCGTCCGTCGAGTGCGGGCGCCGCATCGCCGGAGGACACGGGTCGCGAGGTCACCCACTGGCCCGCCTCGACGACGTAGGGGTTGTCCAGCAAGGCGGCGGGCGCATGGTCGATCGGCTCGCCGCTCACTGCCCGTGGCAACCGGATGCTGACCGCCGTGCCGCGGCCGAGTTCACTGTCGAATTCTACTGTCCCACGCAGCAACTCAACCAGACCCCGCACCAGCGACAACCCGATACCGGTGCCTTCGACACTGCGCCCGTGCGTCTCCTCAGCACGAAAGAATCGCTCCCCCAACCGCTTCCGATCGGCCTCGGCGATGCCAACCCCGGTGTCGCGAATCACGATGTGGCAGAGGGACGCATCACTGCGGACCGTGACGGTGATGGACCCCGCCAGCGTGTACTTGACCGCGTTGGACAACAGGTTGAGCAGGATCGTCTCCCACATGCCCGGATCGATGTCGGCCACCGCCGGCCGGCAGTCGAGCACCAACGCCAGTCCGGCCCGCTGACACAGCTCGGTGAACGACGATGCGATGTGCGACGTCAGCGCCCCGACATCCGTGCACAGCAGATTGACTGTGGCCCGGCCGGCTTCGATACGGGAGAAGTCCAGCAGCGAGTCGACCAGTCGTCGTAGGCGCTCCGCGTTGCGCCGCGCAATGCCGAGCTGACTCTCGATCGTGCTGTCGGCGCTGCTGTCCGACAAGGCGTCGTCCAGGGGGCCGAGCAAAAGCGTGAGCGGCGTGCGGAACTCGTGGCTGACGTTGGTGAGGAAGGCGTTCTTGGCGCGGTCCAGCTCGGCAAGCGAGTCGGCCCGCTGCCGCTGTTGTTCGTAGGACACCGCCGAGGCCATCGCCGAGGACAGCTGGTCGGCGAGCAACTGGCAGAAACCGACGTACTGGTCGTCGAGCTGCGCGAGCGGATTGGTGCCGATCAGCAGAGCTCCGCCGGTGGGACCCTCACCCAGCGGCAACAGCAGCGCGTGGTCGGGGCAGTGGGTGCCCAGCGCGTCGTTGATGCCGTCGATCATCGTGGCGACGTCGTCGATGACCTGGGCCTCGGACCTGGTTCGCGGCACCGCCGCGGATGTGGTCAACGCGCTCAGGGTCGTCGGTAACAAGGGCAGCACCGCAGGCGTCGCAGCGCGCAGCGTGACCTCGCCGGTGTCGGGATCGCCGACATACGCGGCGAGCAACGGCACGTCAGCCGGGCGTTCCTGGCACACCGCCACTGCCGCCCGCACCGCGTCGTCGATCGTGTTGGTGTCCATCACGGCGGAGGCCACCGCGTTGAGAAGTTGCAGCCTGCGTTCGCTCAGCACCCGTTCCGTGGTCTCGAACGACGGGCAGATGATGCCGATCGTCGTGCCGTCCTCGCCGACCAGCGGGCTGTAGGTGAAGGTGAAGTACCGCTCTCTCCGTCGGCCCGCGGTCAGGATCGGCAGCATCAGATCGTGCGACCAGGTTGCCTCGCCGGTGGCGATCACGCCGGCCAGCATCGGACGCACCGGCTCCCACACGTCCCACCACGCATACTGCCCGCGCTGGCCCAGCGCGGCGGGGTGCCGGTCGCTGAGAATCGGGATGTAGGCGTCGTTGTAGACCAGGAAAAGCTCCTCGGTGCCGAGCCATAGCACGATCGGGAAGCTAGACGTCAACACCATCGCGACCACTGACCGCAGTTCCGTCGGCCACGACTGCGGCGAGCCGAGTGGATGGGCGGTCCAATCGAATTCGGCGAACCGGCGGCCCATTTCCCCGCCGAGCGCAACGGCGGCGGCAAGATCGGGCGGCAGGATCTTCGGGTCGCGCGGCCAGCCGCGGCGATCGTTCCCGCTCACGTCCCCTGCTCGGACTCGCGGCCTTTCAGCGCCTCGGGCAACGTGGGATACAGGTCGAGCAGGCTGTCCAGGTTCGTCACCTCTATCGGACGGACCACCAGATCGTTCTCGGCGACCAGCCGGACCGCTGTCCCGGCGCGCAGACCGCTCTTGTGGCAGTCGAGCACCGCATTCAGCCCGGCACTGCCGAAGTACGTCAAGCCCTGCAGGTCGACGATGAGCAGGCGGGATTCCTGCGCGCCGGCCTGCTGCAGCGCCGACCCGAGTTGTGTTCTGAGCTGGGTCGCGTTGCCGGAGTCGATCTCGCCGGACGCATGCACCAGCACGGCTTCGGGTCGGACCTCAGAGTTGACCGTCAACAGTTCCATCGCGCTCACCCGCTTCGACGCACGTGATTCCCCGATCCGGAGCCACGGGTCTTGGACCGGACCGCAGGACGGAAGCACCTTGGCGTGCCGTCCGTCGTTTTCGACGAGCCTAACCGGCAGCGCCATTACGCGGTGGGTTCACCCGGAACGCGTTGGTGCACGGTGAGCAGAAGGTGGTCGAAAGCGGCCTGCACATCGGCCGACGGCGGTGGCTGCGTGGACATCTCGGTGATGAGTTGCTTGGCCAGCGAGCGCAGCTTGGTGTTGGTCTCCTGCGACCGCCAGCGCAGAACGCCGAACGCCTGCTCCGGGCCGACCCGGTAGACGGCCATCAGGATGCCTTTGGCCTGCTCGATGACGGCGCGCGCCTCGAACAGGTCGGGCAGCGCTTCGTCGAGGGCCTCCTGACGGTTCTCCACGAAGGTCGCCGTGAGATCCAGGTAGTAGCCGGCAGTACCGACCACCGCGCCGTTCCCGTCGAGCATCCGGTCGGCGACCACGATGGCGTCGTGCACGGTGCCGGCCGTGTCGATGAAGCGGTGCCGGCTGGAGAACGAACTCTTGGACAGCAGCGCCCGGTCGAGCAGATCCTGGACATGACCGCGGTCGTCGGGATGCTTGTGCGACATCAGCAACTCGGTCGTCGGGTCGACCGTCCCGGGTTCGTAGCCGTGCATGCGGGCAAGCTCGTCGGACCACTCCCAGTGCTCACCGACGAACCAGAACCGGAACGCTCCGACGCCCGGTTTGTCGGCGTCGATGGCCGGCCACCGGGCGGGCCACACCTGGGGTGCAGTGCCTGTTTCAGCGACCTCTCGCACGCTGATCATCTTCTCACCGATGCCACACCTTGCCTACTGATTGACGGGCACCGGATCGGGTCGGCGTGCAGGAAGCTCAGGCTGCGCTAGCGTGGGAGGTCCACCGACGCGGGAGCACACGCCCAGTGCGCTGAGAGGACGGCTCGGGGCCGTCGACCGTAAGAACCTGACCGGGTAATGCCGACGTAGGGAGCAGACAATGACCGATTTGGCAGTCCAACCGACAGTGACCACCGGCCCGATCGCGGGCAGCACCAAGATCTACCGAGACCTCGAGATCTCCCCCGGCGGACCCGCCGCCAAGGTGCCGTTTCGACGGGTGAACCTGTCCAACGGCGAACACCTCGATCTCTACGACACGTCCGGGCCGTACACCGACCCCGACGCGGTCATCGACGTGTCTACCGGCCTGGCGCCACGGCCGGGCGTGATCCGTGACCGCGGCACTCAGCTGCAGCGCGCCCGCGCGGGCGAGATCACCGCCGAGATGGCCTACATCGCCGCACGCGAGCAGCTGCCCGCCGAGCTGGTGCGCGACGAGGTCGCCCGCGGTCGCGCGGTGATCCCGGCGAACCACAACCATCCCGAGAGCGAGCCGATGATCATCGGCAAGGCGTTCGCGGTCAAAGTCAATGCCAATATCGGCAACTCGGCGGTGACGTCGTCGATCGCCGAAGAAGTCGACAAGATGGTGTGGGCCACCCGCTGGGGCGCCGACACCATCATGGATCTGTCCACCGGCAAGGACATCCATGCCACCCGCGAGTGGATTCTGCGCAACTCACCGGTCCCCGTCGGAACTGTGCCGATCTACCAGGCGCTGGAGAAGGTCGACGGCGACCCGACCCTGCTCAACTGGGAGATGTACCGCGACACCGTGATCGAGCAGTGCGAGCAGGGCGTCGACTATATGACCGTGCACGCCGGTGTCTTGCTGCGATATGTGCCGCTGACCGCCAAGCGGGTGACCGGCATCGTGTCCCGCGGCGGCTCCATCATGGCCGCCTGGTGTTTGGCGCATCACCAGGAATCGTTCCTGTACACCAACTTCGAAGAACTGTGCGACATTCTGGCGCAGTATGACGTGACGTTCTCCCTCGGCGACGGGCTGCGGCCCGGGTCGATCGCCGACGCCAACGACGCGGCCCAGTTCGCCGAGCTGCGCACCCTGGGCGAACTGACCAAGATCGCGAAATCCCATGGCGTGCAGGTGATGATCGAGGGTCCCGGCCACGTCCCGATGCACAAGATCGTCGAGAATGTGCGCCTGGAAGAGGAGTTGTGCGAGGAGGCCCCGTTCTACACGCTCGGGCCGCTGACAACCGACATCGCCCCGGCGTACGACCACATCACGTCGGCGATCGGCGCGGCGATCATCGCGCAGGCCGGCACGGCGATGCTGTGCTACGTGACCCCGAAGGAGCACCTCGGCCTGCCGGACCGCAAGGACGTCAAGGACGGTGTGATCGCCTACAAGATCGCCGCCCACGCAGGCGATCTCGCGAAGGGTCACCCGCACGCCCAGGAGCGCGACAATGCGTTGTCGACGGCGCGCTTCGAGTTCCGGTGGAACGACCAGTTCGCGCTGTCACTGGATCCGGACACCGCGCGGGAGTTCCACGACGAGACGTTGCCGGCCGCGCCCGCCAAGGCCGCGCACTTCTGCTCGATGTGCGGTCCCAAGTTCTGCTCGATGCGCATCACGCAGGACGTCCGCGACTACGCGGCCAAGCACGGACTCGAAACGGAAGAAGACATCGAGGCTGTGCTGGCTTCTGGCATGGCCGAAAAATCCGCCGAATTCGCCGAGCACGGTAACCGGGTGTATCTGCCGCTCGCCCAGCAGTGACCGCGAAGGCGGCGAAGCCGGATTATCTGCCGCTGGCGCCGTCCGGAACGACGCCGCCACGGGTGTTGACGATGGCCGGATCCGACTCCGGCGGTGGTGCCGGCATGCAGGCCGACATCCGGACCTGCACCCTGCTGGGTGTGCACACGCTGTGCGCGGTGACGGCGGTAACTGTGCAGAACTCGCTGGGCGTCAAAGGTTTTCACCCCGTTCCGCCTGACGTGGTAGCCGCGCAGATCGCCGCCGTGGCCGGCGACATCGGACTGCAGGCCGCCAAAACCGGGATGCTCGCCACCGCCCCGATCATCGAGGCGATCGCCCACAGTTGGCGCGAACACGGCGGCGGCGTGCCACTGGTGGTCGATCCGGTGTGCGCTTCGATGCATGGGGATTCGCTGCTCGACGGCGACGCCTTGACAGCCCTGAAGGCCGAACTGTTTCCGCTGGCGACGGTGGTGACGCCGAATCTGCACGAGGTGCGACTCCTGGTGGACATCGACGTCGTCGACGCGCGCACGCAGGCCGATGCGGCCCGTGCCCTGCACGCCCTGGGACCGGCATGGGCGATGGTCAAGGGCGGCCATATGCCCGGGTCGGCCAGCAGCACCGATGTGTTGTTCGACGGCAAGGACTTTCACGAGTTCGAATCGCCGCGGGTGGATACCACCCATGATCACGGCGCCGGCGACACTCTCGCAGCTGCCACCGCCTGCGCGCTGGCGCACGACTACAGCGTGCTGGACGCCGTCGCATTCGCCAAGGACTGGGTCACCGAGGGTCTGCGGGCTTCCTACCCGCTGGGGGGTGGCCACGGCCCGGTGTCGCCGCTGTTTAGGTTGAGCACATGACCCTCGACGACATCGCGGGCGTCGCCCACGAACCCGACGGGCCCCCGACGGGCGTGGTGGTGTTGACGCACGGGGCCGGCGGAAACCGCGAATCGCCACTGCTGCAACGGCTTTGCGACGAGTGGGCGCGACGTGGCTGGCTGGCGGTCCGCTACAACCTGCCGTACCGGCGGCGACGACCCAAGGGTCCGCCGTCGGGTTCGTCCGCCGCGGATCGCGACGGCATCGCCGAGGCCATCTCGGTGTGCCGCGGCCTGTCGGACGGTCCGCTGATCGCCGGCGGCCATTCCTACGGCGGCCGGATGACGTCGATGGTGGTCGCCGCGAAGCAAGCCCACGTCGACGTGCTGACGTTGTTCTCCTACCCGGTTCATCCACCGGGCAAGCCCGAGCGGGCCCGCACCGAGCACCTACCCGACATCGCGGTGCCGACGGTGTTCACCCATGGCACGTCGGACCCGTTCGGCTCGCCGAGCGAGGTACAGGCTGCCGCAGCACTGGTCGCCGCACCGTCTCAGATCGTCGAGATCGCCGGTGCGCGTCACGATCTCGGCTCCAAGACGCTCGACGTGCCGAAGCTGGCGGTGTCGGCGGCGCTGCTACTACTGGGCCGCGGATAGCTCAGGCGCTTTTGCCGGTGCTGCGCTGGCCACGACCGCGGATGATCTCCGTCGCAACGTCGATCAGCTTGACATTGGAATTCTGCGACGCCTGACGAAGGATGTCGAATGCCGCGGCATCGGATACGTCGTTGCGTGCCATCAACATCCCGATGGCTTGACCGATAGCACGGTTGGTGGTCAGCCCGCGCCGAAGCGTCGCGACGTCCTCGTTGTGCGCCGCCGCCGTGCTGGCCACCGTGGCGAAGGCCGCCAACACCACCGCCTGCTCCACCGAGGAGGCGTCGAAAGCGTGTGGAGTGTCCGCGAACAAGTTGAGCGCGCCGATGTTGTCTCGATCCACCGGCAACTGAACGCTGAGGGCACCGCGCACCGGCGTCTGCGAGATCACCCGCGCCGTCAGGGCCGGCCACCGCTTGGCTGCTGCGAGGTCCGGTTCGAGCTGAGCACTTCGCGTTTCGATGGAATCGACGCACGGGCCGATGCCGAGCGCCAGTTCCATCCGGTCGATTTGGCGTGCCACGTCGTCGCTGACCGCCGCGGTACGCCGGGTGCCGTCGCGAGAGATCATCAGGCTGGCATGGTCGCAGCCCGAGACGGTCAGGGTCGCGGCCACACAGATGGCGGCGTACATCTCCGGAGAGGTCGAGCCATGGCGCACGATGTCGGCCAACGACGCGAACACCGCAGACTTGTCCTGACGCGTTGGGGACGACACGGCAACCTCCTGACCCCCGTTGTGTGGTGAGACCTGTGTTTCTATCACCCCAAAATCTATGCTCAGAACATCAGATTTTGTCTACCACGCGGCAAATTTATTCGCAAGTGTGATAGAAAGGTTTTATATGCGTCGAGATGCCGAGGATTGAGTAGATGGACGACCGACCCCACCGCGCGGACGGCCCGCCTACCGACCAGGGCGTTTACGGCATCTCGGTGGCAGCGGAACTGTCCGGCATCGCAGTGCAGTCCTTGAGGCTCTACGAGCGCCACGGCCTGCTCAGCCCAATCCGTAGCGGTGGGGGCACCCGCCGTTACAGCGCCGACGACCTGGCGCGCCTGCGGCGCATCAGCGAGCTGGTGAACGCTGGGGTGAACCTGGCCGGCATCAGCCGGATCCTCGAGCTCGAGGACGACAATGCGGTGTTGCATGAGGCCAACCGGGCGATGGGCGGTAAATCTCAGCGGAAAGCGTCGCCCGGCCGTTAACCAAGAAGGTTTACCGGTACCGGTGGTACTGCGTATATTGTCGTGCCATGACTTCCGAGCACTTCGAGGCCGTTATCGTCGGAGCCGGATTCGGCGGTATCGGCGCGGCCATTCAGCTCAAGCGCATGGGTATCGACGACTTCGTCATCCTCGACCGCGAGGACGACCTCGGCGGGACCTGGCACGTCAACCATTATCCGGGCCTGGCCGTTGACGTGCCCACCACCACGTACTCGTACTTCTTCGAACCGAACCCGAACTGGTCGCGTCTGTTCACCCCGGGTCCGGAGATCAAGCAATACGCCGCGGGTGTGGCCGACAAGTACGACGTCCGCCGGCACATGCGGTTCAACACCGTGGTGGAAAGCGCCCGCTGGGACGACGAGATGCGGCGCTGGCAGGTGGCGCTGTCGGGCGGCGACGTGCTGTCGGTGCGCTACCTGATCACCGCGACCGGATTCCTGTCGCAACCGAAGACGCCCGACATTCCCGGGATCACGTCGTTCGAGGGCAAGGTCATCCACACGACCGAGTGGGAAGACGACTTCGATCCGACGGGCAAGCGGATCGGGGTCATCGGGACCGGGGCGACCGCGGTGCAGCTGATTCCGAAACTCGCCGAGAAAGCCGGCGACCTCACGGTCTATCAGCGCACCCCGATCTGGGTGGCGCCGAAGATCGACCTGCAGTTCTCGGAGCGCGCCAAGCGGCTGTTCGCCCGCTTCCCGTGGACGCAACGAGCGATCCGGGCCGTCACCGACACGATCTACGAGTTGATGATCACGGTCGGGCTGGTGCGATACCGGGTGCCGCTGTTCCGCCGGCTCAACATCTCGGCGTCGGACTTGTGCAAGATCAACCAGTTCATCGCGGTCCGCGACAAAGAACTGCGCCGCAAGCTCACACCGGACTACGACCTGGGGTGCAAGCGTCCGACGTTCTCCAACACCTATTTCCGGAGCTTCACCAAGCCGCACGTCCACCTGCAGGCCGACGGGATCGAACGCATCGAGGCCGACGGCATCGTCAACGCCGACGGGTCGAAGACCCACATCGACACCCTGGTGCTGGCAACCGGATTCGACCTGTGGGAGGCCAACTTCCCCGCCATCGAGGTGATCGGCCGCGAGGGACGCAATCTCGGAAAGTGGTGGCGCGACACTCGTTTCCAGGCCTATCAGGGTGTGTCGATGCCCTACTTCCCCAACTATCTGAGCTTGGCCAGCCCATTCGCCTTCCTGGGACTGAACTTCTTCAACACGATGGAGTATCAGATGCGGTTGATGGACCGCCTCTTCGCCGAGCTCAAGCGGCAGGACGCCGACACCTTCGAGGTCACCGAGGAAGCCAATGCGCGCTACCTCGACCGGATGACCGACCTGCTGGGTGACTCGCTGTGGATTCTCGGCAACTGCGCCACCTCGAGGTCGTACTACTTCAACCCCAGCGGCGAGCCGTCGCTGCTGCGTCCGATGGCCACCGCGACCGCGATCGAAGAGGCATCGAGCTTTCCGATCAGCGACTACGCGATCAGTTAAGGAGAAGCATGTCGCGCAAAAGCAATCGCATCGCCCGCTTTTCGGGTCTGGCGCTCGCCGGTGCCGGTCTGGCCCACTTCACGAACCCGGGGTTGTTCGAGCCGGTGACGAAGTCGGCGTTCCCGCGCAACACGCGGCAGCACGTCTACGCCAACGGCAGCATCGAGACCGTGCTCGGGCTGAGCTTCGCCAGTAAGCAGACCCGCAGCCTCGGCGTCGTCGGCATCATCGGATACCTCGCCTACTTGGGCGGTAGCGCGATCCGCCAATCGCAAAAGAGCTAGGTAACCAGCGTCATTTCTTGTCGAGTTGGTGGCGGGTGCGGTCCTCACGGACCGGAACTCCGTTGCGACCGGTGATGTCCTGGGCGTAGAAGCCGGTCACGTACGCCACACCGCCGCCGTTGACACCCAATTCAGCACGGTCGATGTGCTCCAACGTGTCCGTGCTCTTGTGATAGTTGGGGTCGAACGCCTCGTCCGCGGGGCCACCCCACAGCTTTGACTCGTCCGCCGACTTCTTGTTCTCCGCTCCGGAGAACAGCCCGCCCGCCGGAATTCCGGCGACGGTGAAGCCGTCGTAGTCGGACCTGCCATCGAAAGAGGTGTCCTGCGGCGTCTTTCCGGCCGCGTTGAGGTAAGCCGCGAAGGATCGCTCGATGCCGGCGGAACCCTCGGGCACCACCGGGTTGCCCCGCTTGTCGGCCGGCAACGACTGGTCGCCGTCGTAGGTGAAGTATCCCGGGTTCGGCGAGGCGAGCATGTCGAAATTGAGGTACAGCGCAATGTCCTTGAGCGCGTTGACGTCCAAGGACTCGACGTACTTCCGCGATCCGATCAGTCCGAGTTCCTCGGCCCCCCAGAAGCCGAAGCGCACCGCGTTGTGAACGCTCGGCGACGGGCCCAGTTGCAGCGCAGTCTCCAGGACCGCTGCCACCCCGGATCCGTTGTCGTTGATGCCTGGTCCTTCGGGAACGCTGTCGAGGTGGGCGCCGGCCATCACCACGTCGGTGGCCGAGCCCGTCTTGGTCTGCGCGACCACATTGCGTGCGGCAATGGTCCTGGTGTCGGCGGACACCTGCACCGTCGCGGGCCCGGTCATCGTGCGCAGCAACGCGCCGTCGGATTTGGTGACACCGACGACTGGGATCTTCACCTCGTTGGTCTCACCGAGGGTGCCGGCGATGGTGTCCTCGACCACGTTGTCCGCCACAACGATTGCCACAGCACCTTTTTGCGCGGCGGCGCCCGCCTTCTGCGCGAAGGGGCAGGTGCCGCGATCCACCAGCACGACGGCGCCGTTGACCGGGAGGCTGTCGTAGTCGGCGGGATTACAGCCTGGGCTGCCATCGACTGGCACGGCGACCAGCGGGCCGGTCACCCCGACCGGCGGGGTGCCGACGCTGTACTCCAGCGCCCGCACGTCGAATTTCTTGTCCGCGACCGTCGCCGACCCCTTCTCGGCGTGGAACACGTGCGCCTCGAACTGCATGGTCTGTACGTCAAAACCCTTGTCCCGCAGCTTGCCCACCACATAATCGACGCTGGCGTCGTAGCCGGGGGTACCAACCGCGCGGGTGTTGTTGTTGGCGTTGGCGATGTCCTGCAGCTTCGTCAGGTGGGCCATTATCGCGTCGGTACTGACCCGCCCGCGCAGCGACGCGGCAAAGTCCGCAGCCGATACCGGCTTCATCGAGCGGGCGGTGTCGGAGGGGTCGCAGCCCCCGAGTGCCAGCATCGTCGTCACGGCAGCAATGAACAGCGGAGAAAATTTGGTAGCCATTGGGCCCCAGGTTAGACGTCCCCGTCGGATAGCACCCGGCATCTGAGCCCGTGTCAGCTCGCCGCGACCGAGGGACCGTGGCGGCGTAAGTAGGCGTGAATGGTTGTGCCTTCCGATGTGGTGTGTGTGCGCAGTAGGTCGGCGATGGCGTTCACCACGAACAACCCGTAGGGCCCCATGCCGCCCGAACCGGGTGGGCGACGCCCCGCCAACGGATCCGCCCAGTGACCCATGTCGCGGGCCTCGCACACGACGAACCCGCTGTCGTACCAGAACGCGAGCTGGCAGGGGCCGCCGGCGTGGTTGAGGCTGTTGGTGGCGAGCTCGGTGGTTACCAGGAGAAGATCGGCGACCCGATCGGCGTCCATCCCGAGCAGTCGACCGTAGCGTTCGGCGCATTTGCGGGCTCCGGCGAGATCCAGCGCGTGCTCGACGGTGTGGGTCACTGCGGCCGGGCTGGTGCCCAGCGGCTGGTTGCACTTGTCGAGAGCGGCGTCGACGGCGTACTCCGGGCAGTGGTTGCGCGACCCGCCCGACCATATCTCCGGGTGGGTGAGCCGGACGTGGTCGAGGACGCTCGCGTCCAGGCAGGAGGCGTCATACGGGCAGAGCCCGATGATGTCCGAGCCGGCGAACGCGATGTTGGCCAGCGCTTCGTGCTGCATGCAGGCGAGGTACTCGGATTCCGTTCGTCCGGCCCAGGCCGGCTCGGCGACGATGCGTACCCGCTGATCCGGGTGTCGTTCGACGAACGAGTACTGCCCGGCCAAGATGCGGCCCGGGTTGCGGCCGAAGTCGACCATGTCGGCCATGGTGACCTCGTCGGCGGCGTCACCGAGCGCCCCGAGCAGTGACACCAACCGATCGCCCGGGACAGCGACCAGCACCGGCTCCTGCTGCTGCAGTCCTTCGGTGATGAAGTGCATCAACGACTCGACGTACTCGTGCTCCGAGTAGTAAAAGAGCGCGGAATGGTCGAAGCCCCGAGTGTGCACGTGTTCTTTCAGTGTCATGTCATTGAACAAATCCGTAGGCATAACTTGCCTGCACAATTGCGTCGTTAGATTTACCCGCGCGCCGCGAAACTAATCAGTTCGGTGCAAAGCCTGTTCTGAAACCAGGTCGGCCACTGCGCGCATACCCGCGGCATTGGGATGGAATGGCGCCGGGCGCCACGGCAGCGGCCAGCCCGCGGCCGTCGTCCAAGGTTGCGCTGACCAGCCGTGATGGTCCCGGCTGGCCTGCGCGGCGGGCACGATTTCGCACCCGGTGGCGCGCGCGGCAGCGGCGGTGGCCTCCTCGAGACGCGCGGCGACGAACCGGCCCAGGTCGGCGTGTTCGGCCGACAGCGGTGCCGCGGCCGCACCGGGTTCGGGCAGCAGCGTGAGGTAGTCGACGAACATCACCCGAGCCTGCGGCGCCCGCCGGCGCACCGCGGTCCCGACGGCCTGCAGCGCAAACCCGAGCCCGTCGAGCGCCTGCTCGCGAGCGCCGGGGTCGAGGAGTTCACGCACGGCAGGCAGACGCCACGCCAGTCGCGGCAGTGCGGCGGCCATCAACAGCGGAACGTAGCCCACGTCGTTGCCGCCGATTGTGACGGTGACCAGCTCCTCGTTGCCATTCAGCGCGTCGATCTGCGGCGGGGCGCTGCGTTGATGCTCGGTCAGCACATGCGCGGTGGTGGCACCGGAGAAGGTGACGTCGACCAGGTCTAGGTTCAGCCGCTCGGCGACCAGGTGCGGGTAGTTGCGCGCCGACCGGGCCGACCCGAACGGCGCATCCGGGGCGGTCGGCTTGATGCCGGGCCCCGCGGCCATCGAGCTGCCGAGCGCCACATACCGACTCATACGTCGGGGCTGGACGCCTGCGCCCAGAACCGCTTGGGGATGCGTCCCGCACGGCGGGCCAGGTAGCCGGCGGTGACGGCGGCGGCCATCGCGGCGGCCATCGACGGTGGGTCGGCCGCACGGGTCACCGCTGTCGCCAACAGCACTGCGTCACAACCTAATTCCATCGCCAGGGCGGCGTCGCTGGCGGTGCCGATGCCGGCGTCCAGCACGACGGGGACACCGGATTGAGCCACGATCATCTCGATGTTGTGCGGGTTGGCGATGCCCAGGCCGGTCCCGATCGGCGAACCGAGTGGCATCACCGCCACACATCCGATGTCTTCCAACCGTTTCGCCAGCACTGGGTCGTCGTTGGTGTAGGGCAGCACTACGAAGCCATCGTCGACCAATTGCTCTGCGGCGCGGACCAACTCGACGGCATCGGGCAGCAGCGTGCGCTCGTCGGCGATCACTTCGAGCTTGACCCATTCGGTACCGAGCGCCTCGCGGGCGAGTTGAGCGGTCAGCACCGCTTCGGCGGCGCTGCGACAACCCGCGGTATTGGGTAGCGGTGTGATTCCCAGGCGGCTCAGCAGATCCAGCATGCCGGTACCGCCTTCGGCGTCGACCCGGCGCATCGCGACCGTGGTCAACTCGGTGCCGGAGGCGGTCAATGCTTCTTCGAGCACGGCCAGATTGGCCGCTCCCCCGGTGCCCATGATGAGTCGCGAGGTGAACTCGCGTCCGGCAATGGTCAGCTTCGAATCAACCACCCTGCACCGCCGTCACGACCTGGATGTCAGCCCCGTCGGAAAGTGCTGTGGCCCATCGTGATCGCGGTATCACGGCCTGATCGACAGCCACTGCGATGCCGCGATCCGGAAAGCCCAGCGACTGCAGCAGCGCGGCGACGGTCATCTGATCGTCGACCTCGACCCGTTCGGCATTGACGTTCACCATCATCACGCGACTCCAACCGGAATGAGTTCGGATGCAATCTGTTCGGCCGTCCACGGCGCCAGCAGGAAACCGGACCGGCCGTGGCCGGCCGCGATCAACGTCCGCGCGTCGAGCCGTCCCACCAGCGGCAGGTTGTCCGGCGTCATCGGGCGCAAACCGGCGGTGCACTCGGCGAACTCGTACTCGCCGAGCGCCGGCAGCACCGCGCACGCGTCGTCGAGCAGATCACGCACGCCAGAGACCGTGGGCGCGGTGTCGCGGCCGTGCTCGTACTGGGTGGCGCCCACGACGACGCCGTCGGCGCGTGGCACCACATACACCTGACGTCCGTGCACGCGGGCGCGAATCACGCGCTGCGGCAACGGCATACACCCTTTGCGCCACCGCAGTCTCAGCACTTCGCCCTTCACCGGGCGGATCGGCAGACCGGGCCACAACGACGGGGCGTCGATGCCGTTGGCGATCACGACCGCGTCGGCCCGCACCGAGCTCAGGTCGCTGACGGGTCCGCCCCACCCGACGCCCAGTTGCTCGCAGGCCGCACTCAGCCCGTCGAGCAGGGCACGGTTGTCGACCGCCAGTTCGGTGGGCGCCCGGAAACCATGGCGAATACCCTGCGCCAGCATCGGTTCCACATCGCGGACCGCGGACTCCCACACCACCGGGTGCCCCTGCGCGGACAACCAGTCGGCGACCGTGCGCAGGTCAGCGACATCGGCGCGGTCCACCGCGACCGTCAGGGACTCGCGTGCCGTGATCACGTCGGCGGGCAGGCCGTCGGTGAATCCGCCGTCCTGCCAGAGCCGCAACGATTCGAGCCCCAGATGCAGCAGCCGCTCTTCACCGGGCCAGCCCTCGCTGTGCGGCGCCAGCATTCCGGCGGCCGCCCACGATGCGCCGTGCTGTCCGGACCGATGCACGCGCACCGACCAGCCGGCTCGAGCCGCCCGGCGCGCCACGGCCAGCCCGATGACGCCGCCGCCGATGACGGCCAGCGATCTCGACTCCGATGGCACCTTCGCTCCCTTCGCCGGCATGATCCGGATCAGGTGTGACGGTAAGGGCTGGCGTGCCCACTCTCAGACCCCGGCTTGCGCGAATTTGCCGGCTCCTTGACAGACCTTGTGGCCTGCGTCGTCGCCGTGCCCTGGGACTCCCGTGTCGACTCACCACGGTAGTCGTTAGCGTCGCGGTGTGCATCAACCTCATGACCCCGCCCCCGGTCTCCTCGACCGGCTCGCCGGCGCCCGGCTCTACCTGTGCACCGACGCCCGTCGTGACCGCGGCGACCTCGCCGAGTTCGCCGACGCCGCACTGGCCGGCGGGGTCGACATCATCCAGCTGCGGGACAAGGGCTCGGCGGCTGAGCAGCGGCTGGGTCCGCTGGAGGCCCGCGACGAGTTGGCCGCGCTCGAGGTGCTCGCCGACGCGGCGCGCCGGCACGGCGCCCTGCTGGCCGTCAACGACCGCGCCGACATCGCCCGAGCCGCCGGGGCGGACGTGCTCCACCTCGGCCAGGACGACCTGCCGCTGACCGTGGCGCGCGACATTCTGGGGTCGGGCCCGCTGGTCGGCCGGTCGACCCACGACCGACAGCAGGTCGCCGCGGCCATCGCCGAGGACGTCGACTACTTCTGCGTCGGGCCGTGCTGGCCCACGCCGACCAAGCCGGGCCGTCCGGCACCCGGGTTGTCGCTGGTGCGGTCGACCGCCGAGCTGGCCTGCGACAAGCCCTGGTTCGCCATCGGTGGCATCGACGCGGATCGGGTGTCGGAGGTGCTGGAGGCCGGCGCGAAGCGCATCGTCGTCGTCCGGGCGATCACCGCCGCCGACGATCCGCAGGCGGCCGCCGCGCAACTAGTTCGGCACTTGCAGCAGTGAGCTGATCCGCGAGCTGAGCTCAGACGGCTCCTGATCGGGGCGGCCGGCCGTGCACCAGACGAAGACGCCCGCTTCGATTTCTATCGTTCGAGGCAGGGTGCGGCGCAGCTGATCGTCGTGGCCCAGCGGCAAGACTTCGGGCGCGGTGCGCAGGCGCTGCCAGCTGGCCGCGAATCCAGGGTGCAGCGGCAACTCGTCGACCTCGTCCTCGCCGACCCAGCGCATCTCGGCACTCTCGTAGTTGGCCACCGTCTGCAACTGCTCAGCCGCGTCGGCGACGACGGTGGTGTACGTCCAGTCGGTGCCGCTGGCTGCGGCGGTGACCACCGTCGCGCGCACCGCAACGAATTGGGCGGTCAGGCCGGCCTCTTCGTGCGCTTCGCGGACGGCGGCCTCCTCGGGGCTCTCGTGACTGTCGCGGGCACCGCCCGGCAGGCCCCACGTCCCACCCTGGTGGCTCCAGGGCGCGCGGTGCTGCAGCAACACTGTGGGCGAGCCATCCGGTCGCGGCGCTCGCAGCAGTAAGCCGGCCGCACCGAATCGACCCCAATGCGCGCTGCCGGTGTCCGACACCACCCATCCGTCACCGTCGCCACGCACGCGTTCAGGATAAGCACGCCCGACGACGAGGCGGCCGCGCAACGGCCCGAGGAGGACCATGGCAAGTAAGCAACGCACATGAAACGCACGACCCGGGTCGCAGACCGGTAACGAGTGAGGAAATCTGAGTAAGCAGGTCCCCGCATCTCAGGAAAACACTCTTAGACTTCACTTAATACAGTTCGTGACGCCCACGCCTGAAAGATGAGGTCCGAACAGACGTGACCGTTGAGTTGGCGCACCCGTCGACTGAGCCGCTGGGTTCGCGGTCGCCGATCGAGCCGGCCCACCCCCGGTGGTGGTTCGTGGCGACCACACCCGGCCGCATCCTGTCGATCGGTCTGGTGCTGGCCATCCTCGGCGGCCTCAGCGCCTTCGCCACCTCGACCACCATCAACCAGCGCCAACACGCGCTGACGACGGTGTTGAGCCACACCGAGCCGCTGGCGTTCGCCGCAGGCCGGCTCTACACCACCCTGTCGGTGGCGGACGCGGCCGCCGCGACCGCCTTCATCGCCCGGGCCGAGCCGCGCACGGTCCGACAGCGCTACGAGCAGGCGATCACCGACGCCGCGGTCGCGGTGACCAGGGCCTCGAGCGGGCTGACGGACGAGCCGCTGGTCCAGTTGCTCGGGCGAGTCAACGCCGAACTAGCGGTGTACACCGGGTTGATCGAGATCGCGCGGACCAACAACCGCGCCGGCAACCCGGTCGGTTCGTCCTACCTTTCCGAGGCCTCGACGCTGATGCAGTCGACGATCCTGCCCGACGCGGCACGGCTCTACAGCCAGACGTCCGAGCGGGTCGACGCGGAAACAACGGCGTCCACCCAGATTCCGGCTCCGGTGATTCTGATCGTGACTTTCACCGCAATCTTCGGCGCGTTCGCGCACCGATGGCTGGCCCGTCGCACCAAACGACGAATCAATCCCGGTCTGGTCGCCGGTGCGCTCGCAATTCTCGTTATGGTGGTCTGGGTGGGAACCGCGCTGGCGATATCCACCAGCGGCAGCCGCAGCGCCAAAAATACTGCGGCAGAGTCACTGAAGACGATCACCAACCTGTCCATCAGTGCGCAGCAGGCACGTGCCGACGAGACCTTGTCGCTGATTCGGCGCGGGGATGAAGAGGTCCGCAAGCAGTCCTTCTACGAACGCATCGACGCCATGCACAAACAACTCGACGACTACCTCGCCCGTAGTGATGCCGTCGACAAGAGCGACTTGCAGGGCGCCGACAAACTGCTGAATCAATGGCGCCGGGCCGATGACCGGATCAACTCCTATATCTCGGTGGGTAACTACCGGGCGGCGACTCAGGTGGCGCTGGGTAACGGCGAGGACGACTCCACCCCGGCATTCGACAAACTCGATCGCGCGTTGGTCAAGGCGATGGAGCAGAGTCGCCACGAGTTGCGTGACGACGTCCTCAACGCACGCGCGGGACTGGCCGGCGCCACCGTCGGCGGCATCGTGCTTAGCTTGGGCGCGGCGGTCGCGGTTGCCCTCGGCCTGTGGCCCCGGCTGATGGAGTACCGATGATCGGGCGGCGGCTGCGGATGTGGTTCGCCACCGCGGTGACGGCGACTGTGCTGGCCGGTTGCAGCGAGTCGGGGTCGATGGTGGTGGCGCCCGCGCCGACCCTGCCGCCTCCTACCCCGGCGGGGATGCAGATGTCGCCGCCGCAGCCACCGCTGGCACCGGACACGGCGGCGAACAACTGCAACCCGACCGAGAGCCTGCGTCCATTCGACAATCCGGCCGACGCCGAGGCAGCGGTGGCCAATATCCGCGCCCGCGGCAGGCTGATCGTCGGCCTGGACATCGGCAGCAATCTGTTCAGCTTTCGCGATCCGATCACCGGCGAGATCGTCGGCTTCGACGTCGATGTGGCGGGCGAGGTCACGCGCGACATCTTCGGCAACCCGGCGCAGGTGGAGTATCGGATCCTGTCGTCTGACGAGCGCATCACCGCGCTGCAGAAGGGCGAGGTCGATGCCGTCGTCAAGACGATGACGATCACCTGCGAGCGCCGCAAGCAGGTCAACTTCTCCACCGTGTATCTCGATGCCTCGCAACGCATTCTGGCCCCGCGGGATTCGCCGATCACCAAGCCGGCCGACCTGTCCGGCAAGCGGGTCTGTGTCGCCAAGGGCACCACGTCGCTGCACCGGATCCGCGAGATCGCGCCGCCGCCACTCGTTGTCGAGGTGGTCAACTGGGCCGACTGCCTGGTGACGCTGCAGCAGCGCCAGGTCGACGCGGTGAGCACCGATGACTCGATCCTGGCCGGCCTGGTCTCCCAGGACCCCTACCTGCATATCGTCGGACCGAATATGGGCACGCAGCCTTACGGCATCGGGGTTCAGCTGGACAACACCGGCCTGGTGAAGTTCATCAACGGCACACTGGAGCGCATCCGTCGCGACGGAACATGGAACACGTTGTACCGCAAGTGGTTGACGGTCTTGGGTCCCGCTCCCGCACCGCCGAATCCGAGGTACGTCGACTGATGACCGAGCAGCCGGTGGACCCGGAGGACCAGGACGCGGACGACGCCGGTCCGGCCACCCAGCCTGCCGACTCGATGGCCGATACGTCATCTCAGAGTCGCCCGATCGCCACGCAGGCGATCTTCCGGCCCGACTTCGACGACGATGACGACGACTTCTCGGTGCACATCGGGGACTCGATGCCGACGACCAAGCCGGCGACCCGGGCTCCGGTCCGCCGGCTAGGCGGTGGACTGGTCGAGATTCCGCGAGTCCCCGACATCGACCCGCTCGAAGCTTTGATGCCGAGTCCGGTTGTGCCGGAATCGAAACGGTTCTGCTGGAACTGCGGACGACCGGTCGGCCGATCCGACTCCGAAGAGAAGGCGCCGTCGGAGGGCGACTGCCCATACTGCGGTAGTCCGTATTCCTTTCTGCCGCAGCTCAATCCAGGTGAATTGGTGGCGGGTCAGTACGTCATCAAAGGTTGCATCGCCCACGGTGGACTGGGCTGGGTTTACCTGGCGCTCGATCGCAACGTCAACGACCGACCAGTCGTGCTCAAAGGCCTGGTGCACTCTGGCGATGCCGAAGCGCAGGCGATCGCCATGGCCGAACGGCGCTTCTTGGCGGAGGTCGTCCACCCGTCGATCGTGCAGATCTTCAACTTCGTCGAGCACACCGATCAGCACGGCGAACCCGTCGGTTACATCGTCATGGAATACGTTGGTGGACAGTCACTCAAGCGTCGCAAAGGTGACAGGCTGCCGGTAGCCGAGGCGATTGCCTACGTGCTGGAGATCCTTCCGGCTCTGAGTTATCTGCACTCGATCGGCCTGGTCTACAACGACCTGAAGCCGGAGAACCTCATGCTCACCGAGGAGCAACTCAAGCTGATCGACCTCGGCGCCGTGTCGCGGATCAACTCCTTCGGTTACCTCTACGGCACACCGGGCTACCAGGCGCCCGAGATCGTGCGGACCGGGCCGACGGTGGCCAGTGACATCTACACCGTCGGACGTACGCTCGCGGCGCTGACATTGAAGCTCCGGGCCCGTGGCGGCCGCTACGTCGACGGCCTCCCCGAGGACGACCCGGTACTGGCCGAGTACGACTCGTTCGGCCGATTACTGCGCCGGGCAATCGATCCCGACCCGAGCCGACGATTCGCGAGTGCCGAGGAGATGTCCGGTCAGCTGTCCGGTGTGCTGCGCGAGGTGGTAGCCCAGGACACCGGTGTACGACGGCCTAGCCTGTCGACGATCTTCTCGCGCAGTCGTGCGACGTTCGGCGAGGCCCTGCTGGTCGCCCACACCGACGTGTACCTGGACGGTCACGTGCACTCGGAGAAGTTGACCGCCAAAGAGATCGTCACCGCGCTACAGGTGCCTCTGGTGGACCCGGCCGACGTCGCGGCACCGCTGCTGCAGGCGACTGTCCTGTCTCAGCCCGTGCAAACCCTCGATTCTTTGCGCGCATTCCGCCATGGCGCAATGGATTCCGAGGATATAGACCTGTCAGACTCCGTCGAGTTGCCGTTGATGGAAGTCCGAGCGCTGCTCGACCTCGGAGACGTCGCGAAGGCGAATCGGAAGCTGGATGATCTGGCCGAACGGGTGGGCTGGCGCTGGCGATTGGTATGGTATCGCGCCGTCTCCGAATTGCTCACTGGCGACTACGATTCCGCGAGTAAGCACTTCAGCGAGGTGCTCGACACATTCCCCGGCGAGCTGGCGCCGAAGATGGCATTGGCCGCGACGGCCGAGCTGGCCGGCAGCTCAGACGAACACAAGTATTACGAAGAAGTGTGGAAGACCGACGACGGAGTGATCTCGGCGGCCTTCGGCTTGGCCCGGGCCCAGTCGGTTGAAGGCGATCGGGGTGGAGCGGTACGCACGCTCGACGAAGTCCCCGCAACGTCAAGATATTTCACCACCGCGCGGCTGACCAGCGCGGTGACGCTGCTGTCTGGACGATCGGCCACCGACATCACCGAGGATCAGATCCGCGATGCCGCACGACGAGTCGAGGCGCTGCCGCCTACCGAGCCGCGGGTGCTGCAAATTCGTGCGCTGGTGCTCGGCAGCGCGTTGGACTGGCTGGGAGACCACGAGGCCAGCACCAACCATATTCTCGGCTTCCCGTTCACCGAGCATGGTCTGCGACTCGGAGTAGAAGCGTCGCTGCGCGGACTGGCTCGGGCCGCGCCCACTCAGGCGCATCGCTACAAGCTGATTGACATGGCCAACCGCGTTCGGCCTACGAGCACTTTCTAGTTCTGGTGCGGGTCGCGACGGCGGACGTCCCGCGAGCCGTCGCGGGACATGAGCGTCATTTGCACAACTTGCCGATTTGAGCGCCTTCGACCTCGAGATCGTGGTGCAACGGATCAATGACGGTGTGGCCATCACTCATTGCCAAGTAATTGATGCCCATTTTCTGCAGGGTATTGGCAACGGTGTTGACGGCTTTTGCGAGATCGGCAGGCGTCGCCGGCTCCGCTGCGACAGTTTCTCGGAGATATGAACCGCCCCCCAGCATGGCCAACCGAACGTTGGCGGCCACCGACAATTGGGCGACCGGGTCTCCGGGCAGCGGGTTGGGCGTCCCTACCCAGACCGACTTATGGACCGGTGCCCACGCGGCGCAGACATTGGCTTTGGCCCGAGAAATTTGTTCACCACTGTAAGACTGCGATGATCCCGGGTGAAGCCATGCGGCAATCGCAACGGCTGCAGCGACAACGGCGATCACCAATGCTGAAATTGCCAGCGCACGTGGAGAATTCCATGTGACGCGTTTGCTCGAGCTGTCCTCACGGGCAATGTCGGTGGTAGACGTGTGAGTCATCAGGTGACGATATCGCACGAAATCGCAACCCGTCGGCGCTTTGTAAAGCTGGCATCGCGAATCCTAATTTAGTTCAAGGGATTCGGAACGAGGCAGTCGTTTGAGTGGTTATCCGACCACAATCGGTGTGCACCGCCCGTTCGTCAGATCCCTTCGGTCGCTGAATTCTCATGCAAAGGGATTCCGATGACGGCGGAATGGTAATTGGTGCGCCCGAAGGCGGTTGACCAAACGCCTTGTTCGGTCAACCGCCTTAGGTCCTGGCGCATCGGCGCCGGCGGGTCGCGTCTGCCTTACGGAACCGAAGTACCGGTCAGAGTCCGAGCAAGCGGCCGGTGGCTCCGGTCGCACCCGTGGCACCTGTAGCGCCGGTGGCTCCGGTCGCACCCGTGGCTCCCGTAGCGCCGGTGGCTCCGGTCGCACCCGTGGCTCCGGTCGCACCCGTGGCTCCGGTAGCGCCGGTGGCTCCGGTCGCACCCGTGGCTCCGGTGGCACCCGTAGCACCCGTGGCTCCGGTGGCTCCCGTAGCGCCGGTGGCACCCGTAGCTCCCGTGGCGCCGGTGTCACCGGTAGCGCCCGTGGCCCCAGTGCCGCCCGTCGCACCGGTAGCGCCAGTGGCGCCCGTGTCACCGGTAGCGCCAGTCGACCCCGTTGCTCCGGTCGATCCGGTTCCGCCAGTCGCACCCGTCGAACCCGTCGCTCCCGTGGCACCCGTCGAACCGGTAGCGCCGGTGGCACCCGTGTCACCAGTCGCACCCGTCGATCCCGTTGCGCCCGTGGATCCGGTGTCGCCAGTCGCACCCGTCGAACCCGTGGCACCCGTCGAACCGGTAGCACCCGTGGCCCCGGTCGCGCCCGTGTCACCAGTAGCACCAGTGGAACCCGTCGCTCCGGTCGATCCGGTGTCGCCAGTGGCACCCGTCGAACCCGTGGCACCCGTCGAACCGGTGGCACCCGTCGCACCGGTAGCGCCGGTCGCGCCCGTGTCACCAGTAGCACCTGTCGAACCAGTCGCACCCGTCGAACCGGTGGCACCCGTCGCACCGGTAGCGCCGGTCGCGCCCGTGTCACCAGTAGCACCAGTGGAACCCGTCGCTCCGGTCGATCCGGTGTCGCCAGTCGCACCCGTCGCTCCCGTGGCACCCGTCGAACCGGTAGCACCCGTGGCCCCGGTAGCGCCCGTGTCACCCGTCGCACCAGTGGAACCCGTCGCTCCGGTCGATCCGGTGTCGCCAGTCGCGCCAGTCGAACCGGTAGCGCCGGTAGCACCCGTGGCACCGGTAGCGCCCGTGTCACCGGTCGCACCAGTGGAACCCGTCGCCCCGGTCGATCCGGTGTCGCCAGTGGCACCCGTCGCTCCCGTGGCACCCGTGTCACCCGTCGCACCAGTGGAACCCGTCGCCCCGGTCGATCCGGTGTCGCCAGTCGCACCCGTCGAACCTGTAGCGCCGGTAGCACCCGTCGCGCCCGTGGATCCGGTGTCGCCAGTGGCACCCGTCGAACCCGTCGCTCCCGTGGCACCCGTCGACCCGGTAGCGCCCGTGGCCCCGGTCGCGCCCGTGTCACCCGTCGCACCAGTGGAACCCGTCGCACCCGTCGCCCCGGTCGATCCGGTGTCGCCAGTCGCACCCGTCGAACCCGTAGCACCCGTGGCACCGGTAGCGCCCGTGTCACCCGTCGCACCAGTGGAACCCGTCGCCCCGGTCGATCCGGTGTCGCCAGTCGCACCCGTCGAACCAGTCGCACCCGTGGCACCCGTCGCACCCGTGGCACCCGTCGCACCGGTAGCGCCGGTAGCACCCGTGGCCCCGGTCGCGCCCGTATCACCAGTAGCACCAGTGGAACCCGTCGCGCCCGTGGATCCGGTGTCGCCAGTCGCACCCGTCGAACCAGTCGCACCCGTCGAACCGGTGGCACCCGTTGCACCGGTCGCGCCCGTGTCACCAGTAGCACCAGTGGAACCCGTCGCACCGGTCGAACCGGTGTCGCCAGTCGCACCCGTCGAACCCGTGGCACCGGTGGCACCCGTGGCCCCGGTCGCGCCCGTCGACCCGGTAGCACCGGTAGCGCCCGTGTCACCCGTTGCACCAGTGGACCCTGTCGATCCGGTGGCACCGGTAGCGCCCGTCGAACCGGTAGCACCCGTTGCACCCGTTGCACCGGTCGCGCCCGTGTCACCAGTCGCACCAGTCGATCCCGTCGCACCCGTCGACCCGGTAGCGCCAGTGGCGCCCGTGTCACCCGTTGCACCGGTCGATCCGGTGGCACCGGTAGCGCCCGTCGAACCGGTAGCGCCCGTCGAACCGGTAGCACCCGTTGCACCGGTCGCGCCTGTGTCACCAGTCGCACCGGTAGAACCCGTCGCCCCAGTCGACCCGGTAGCGCCAGTGGCGCCGGTCGCGCCCGTGTCACCGGTCGCACCAGTTGATCCGGTCGCACCTGTGGAGCCGGTCGCACCAGTCGATCCGGTCGCACCTGTAGAGCCGGTCGCGCCCGTCGATCCGGTCGCACCTGTGGAGCCGGTCGCGCCCGTCGATCCGGTGGCACCTGTGTCACCGGTCGCACCCGTCGCACCAGTAGAGCCCGTCGCACCCGTCGATCCAGTTGCGCCAGTGGAACCCGTCGACCCGGTCGCGCCCGTGGAGCCGGTGGCACCTGTATCACCGGTCGCACCAGTAGATCCCGTCGCACCCGTCGATCCGGTCGCACCAGGACCACCCGGACCGCCGCCGCCGGCATGGCCGTCGTCACCATCCGCTCCGGCAACCCCGTCGTGACCGAAGATTCCGCCTTGCCCGCCGTCGCCGCCGAGCCCACCGTCACCCGCGTAGCCGCCCACACCGCCGACGGCCCCTGGGCCACCGGCTCCGCCGAACCCGCCGTTGCCGGCATCGCCGCCGGCGCCACCGTTACCGCCGTTGCCGATAAGCGTTGCGCCGTAACCGCCGACGCCGCCATCGCCGCCGTCACCGCCCGCGTGGCCGGGCCCGCCGGGGACGCCCAGCAACACACCGTTGCTTCCGTTGGCACCGCTGGCGCCATCGCCGCCCAAGCCGCCGTTGCCGCCGTTGCCGAAGAAGAAACCAGTGACGTTGCCGCCGTCACCACCGTCGCCGCCAGCGCCTCCGGTGCCGTCACCCAGCAAAACGCCGGCGCCACCGTCGCCGCCGTCACCCGCGATGCCGTAAAGGGTGTCGCCACCGTCCCCACCGGCTCCGCCGAACAGCGCATCTCCGCCGTCGCCCGCGTTCCCGAAGTAGGCATCGCCACCGGCACCACCCACACCGAAGATGTCGGTGCCACCGTCTCCGCCGTCACCGAACCACAAGCCGCCCGCTTCGCCGGTGGCCGCAGCAAGTGTCCCACCGTCGATGCCGTCGGCGCCGTTGCCGATCAGGATGCCAGTCCCCCCAATTTGGGACCAGAACAAGTTGAAACTGTTGTCCCACTGGATGGTTAGGGGACCCAAGAAGGTCGTGCCGTTGATCCAGTCCTGCTGGAATGCATGGATCGGTTCATAGAAATACGTCTCGTACAGCTGCGCGAAATCGGTCGAGACGGCTGCCGAGCTCATGGCATCAGGACTCGACACCCCCACGAGCGCGGAGTCGACAAATGACGGGTCGATGTTCAGTGAGCCCAGTGCGGCGTCCACACTCGCCGGGTCGAAGGTTGCGGCGCTGGCCAAGGCGGCATCAAGACTGTCGAGCCAGCTGGTCAGATCGAGGGCGAGTGCGGGGTCGACACTCGAGAGCGAGTTGATGATGGGGTCGATAACGAGGTCTTCGATCCCATCGGCTTTGGCCGGCGGGACGCTGAGGATCGGGCCTAGCCCGAAAGTGATGAACGCGCTGGTTGCACCGCTGAGACCAATGACTTTGCCGACGCCACGCTCGAGCGCCTTGCTTGACCGCCGCTTCGCCTTCTTCTTGGCGTGTCGACCAGCCATGGTGTTCCCCTTCGAACGCGGCCTGAGGTCCAGCTGAGACAGGACTCAGTTTTGGCTTTAGACCAGGCTAAAAAGCCTCAGTTTGGCTGAGGCACTGCTAGCCGGGCTCCTCTGAGATGACCACTGGGTCACACCCTGATCACTGCAGCCGGCGTCGTGAGAGGCAATCGATAGACCCCGAGAAAATGCCGTTGAACAGGACGAAACGCCCTCCGGTAAGCAGCCGCGGTGGCGACCGCGGAGGGCACCTCGGGACGCGGCTAGAGCGGTGCCGTTGCAACCACGCATTGCCCCTCCCGGCTTGGCAGTAGATTCTTCTCAGGTTTCGCTAAGGTACGACTTTGTGGGCAATCCCACAATCGAAATGCTCCAAATTCTCGGAAGAATTTTTCTGCGGGCCTCTGAACAGGCATTTTGAGCGCGCAATCCTCCATCTCGCGCGTCGCAGCGGGCCGCACACCACTCCCCTGGGCCTGTCGACGAGCTCCCGACGAAGCCGGGAGCAACTCAACCTAAGCTTCTTCTCAGCTTTAGCTCAGGTTTGGAGTTTCTGTGAGCTCTGCCGGTGCGGCCCAGGAATCGGATTTTGCTCGATCGGCCAGTGGAACGGCGTCCTGATGTCCCAACGCTGAACGACGACTGCGCAACGGTCCGGACTCGTCGTGAGTCCATGCCGACGCCTTGCATCCCAGCCACTGATTCGACTCACACACTCCACGTACTCCGCCGACTGCAGCCTGGGGCCGAATCTTGTTCGCCCACGCAATTATCCGAGGGGGAGTCGTGCAGTTATCCGATCCGCGACGGGCTCCGCAGTTCCCGCCTACGATTTGGCACTGTGTCCGAGCCGGTGATCGCGCGTCCCGCGATCTGCCTGAACATGATTGTCCGGAACGAGGCGCACATCGTCCACGAGGTGCTCGACTCGGTGGCGCCGTACATCACTTCGTGGGTGATCGTCGACACCGGCTCAGACGACGGAACCCAGAACGCGATTCGCAGCCACATGTCCCGGCTCGGCATCCGCGGTGAGCTACACGAACGCCCGTGGCGCAACTTTGGACACAACCGCACCGAAGCGTTGGTTCTCGCCCAGGGTCACGGCGACTACATCTGGGTGATCGACGCCGACGACATAGTAGTAGGCACACCGGATTTCGCTGATCTGAGCGCCGACATCTACAGCATGCGCATCGGACGAGCCGAATTCACTTACTGGCGGCCGCAGCTGTTTCGCGACGGGGCGCGGGTGCGCTACGAGGGTGTGGTGCACGAGGGCATCGCCGGAGAACCGGGCCAAGTGCAAGCGCTGCTGCCCGGCGAGTACTACATCGAATCGCGCAGGCTCGGCTCCCGCAGCCAGGACGCTCGCAAGTATGCCCGCGATCGCGACCTCTTGCTCGCCGAGGTCGAACGTAACCCCGAAGACACTCGATCGGTGTTCTATCTGGCCCAAAGTTATTACGATTTAGGAGATTTCGTCAATGCGCGTAAATGGTACGCGCGGCGGGCCGAGATGGACGGCTGGGATCAGGAGATCTACTACTCGAAGTGGCGGATCGCGGAGTCGATGGCGCAACTAGGAGAATCGTGGCCCGACGTACAGGACGCGTACCTGAGGGCCTGGGAGTACCGGCCGACCCGAGCTGAACCGCTGCATCTCCTGGCTCGCCGGTATCGCCTCGAGAGACGTTTCGAGCTCGGTTACCTTTTCGCCCAGCGGGCCACTCAAATCCCGCTGCCTGGTGAAGACAACCTCTTTGTCAGCGCGGACGTCTACACCTGGCGTGCGGCCGATGAACAAGCGATCTGCGCGAGCTGGATTGGCAAGCACGCCGAGGCATTCGACCTGTGCCGACAACTCGTGGCCCGCCCCGGCGTCCCCGACGACGACCGGCGACGGGTCGCCGGCAATCGCGACTTCAGTGTCCCGAGCCTGGTCGAATCTGCCTTGGCATACCCGGAGGCGGTGGTGCGGCGCCTCATCCCCAACTCCGACAACGCTGACACGGTGGTGAGCGTGCTAGCCGGGCTTGATCGGAGCACCACCGAACAGACGCTGAATACATTTCTAAATTGCTGTCTCGACGCATGGCGGATCAAAAGCATCCTGATCCTCGACGCCGGGTTGACCGCTCAAGATCGCGCGACGCTGCAGTCTTATTACCCGCTAGTCGATTTCATTCCGGACGTTCCCGGAGACAGTCCTGACGCCCAGTTCGCACGACTGCGCAACCGTGTCGACGGACGTCTGTGGCTACACCTGGGTTTCGGCTGGCAGTTCTTCGCGGCCGAGAACTACATCACCCGGCTGGCCGCCGTCCTCGACGCTGAAACACGAGTATTCCAAGCAGGAATCAACTTCACCGATGCGGCCCAGCTGACCGGCACCTGCGCCGAGGAAGCAACCGTACACCGCACTCCCGAAGCCGGCCGCTACGTATTGACCGACTCCGCTGCTGTCGGTCCGGCGATGTTCGATACGACGCGAATGGACTCCCGCGGCGCCGCGAACCAACACTCGATGACGGCCACACTCGACGAAGTACTCTGCATCCACTCGGGTGCCGCGCCACCGCAGCCGACGGTGAATCAACCCGACGTGGACGGAAGTCTGACCGTCCGCTCGTCGACGCGATTCGCCGTCGCTGTCGTGTCTCCCCCTGACTACCAGCACAGCGAGGTATTCCGCGAAATTGCCGAGGGCTTCCACTGTGCACTTTCAACACTCGGCTACGACTCGGTCCTGACGAACCGTCTCGACATGGACGACCGTCGCACCATTGTTCTCGGCTCCAACCTCCTCGCCACCTTCGACATCGCACCCCCTCAAAACCCCATCCTGTTCAATCTCGAGCAGGTCTATTTCGAGTCGGCCGAGTCGGTCTGGATGACGCCCAGGCTCCTCGACCTGTTCCGGCGCTTCCCGGTTTGGGACTACAGTCAGAGCAACATCGATCGCCTGACGGCGCTTGACGTTCCGGATATCACGCACGTCCCGATTGGGTATGTCCCGGAACTGACTCGAATCAGCCCAGGCCACGAGGACATCGACGTACTCTTCTACGGATCGAACAGCGACCCGCGCCGCCGCGCAGTGCTCGATGGCTTGCGTAGTCGAGGCCTGAACGTCAAAGAACTGTTCGGCGTCTACGGCGCTGAGCGTGACACGTGGATCGCCCGCTCCAAAGTCGTCATCAACATCCATCTGAGCTACTACAAGGCACAGGTCTTCGAAATCGCGCGCGTGTCTTACCTTCTGGCCAACAGACGTGTCGTGGTGTCGGAGCGCGGCGCAGATTCTGCCGAGACACGTGACCTCGAGGCCGGCATAGCCTTCGCCGAGTACGACGAACTTGTTGACCGATGCGTGCAACTCTGCGGTGACGAGTCCGCCCGCCGCGCGCTCGGCGAACGTGGCTTTAAAGCCTTCTCGGCTCGTAGCCAAGTAGATATCCTCCGTCGCGTTCTGGCGTCAGATCGCACATAGCGGCGTGGTCCCTTTTGCTGCTGTGCGCCAACGGATTGTGGCCCAAAAGCGTAACCGCCAACGAGGCCTCGAACATGCCGGTAACTGTTACCGTTACCCGCGAAGCTCGATGCGATTCGAATTCAGTCGCGCACGTGAGGGGGCCGAGAAGGTGCACGATTTCAATCAGGCGAGTGGCACATTCCAGATGCTCGGCGTGCCATACCTGGAATTTCTGACGGCTTTGCACGCCAACCTCGCGCCGCGCACCTACTTGGAAGTCGGGACCGAGAACGGCACCTCGCTGGAAATCGTCAATTGCGATGCGATTGCGGTGGACCCGAGATTCCAGCTGCGCGCCGGTGCTACCGGCAACCGTCGACGCACTTTTTTCTTTCAGATGCCGTCGGATGCTTTCTTCGCCTCAGAAGACGTACCTGGTTTGCTCGGTGGCCCAGTCGATATGGCTTTCCTGGATGGCATGCACCGGTTCGAGTTTCTGCTGCGCGATCTGATTGGCGCCGAAGCCGCCTGTCATTCTCGCTCACTGATACTGCTGCATGACTGCGTGCCGCTGAATCCGCGGATGGCGCTGCGGGCGTATCAGCAGGGCGACGCCACCGAGGGTGAGACAGCGTTCTTCTGGACGGGCGACGTGTGGAAGCTGCTGCCGATTCTCAAGGAGTACCGACCAGACCTCCGGCTTCACATACTCGACTGTCCGCCGACGGGCTTGGTCGCAATAACGGGGCTTGACCCCACTTCGCGCGTGCTCGCGGATCATTACTACGAAATCGTCGACAAGCATGCGGCCCTACACATCGACGAGATTCAGCTGAAGTCGTTCTGGGACGACCTGAGACTGACCGACTCGCGTCCGCTCTGCGAAGAACCCGACCGACTGACCGAACTATTCAGCCTTTTCTGATGGGTTTGTGGTCGACGCGCCAGTAGGTCCCGGTTCCATCGATGGGCAAGATCGGCGACGTAATCCCATGGCGATCGCGGAAATCGTGAACGGCTTTCGCACATGGCGGAAGGAAGTAGTCGTCGACTATGACGAACCCACCGTAGGAAACCTTGCGGTAGAGGGCATCTAGCGCTTCTATCGTCGACTCATACATATCGCCGTCGAGCCTCAAGACGGCGAGCCGGTCGATAGCGGCGCCCGGCAGAGTGTCCTTGAACCATCCTTCGAGAAAGACAACCCTCTCGTCCAGAAGACCGAAGCGCCGGAAGTTGTCTTCGACGTCATCGCGCGACACCTGCAGGCGGGTATGGGTGTAATGCTGATCGCCGGTATCGGCGGGGAAACTTTCAGGGTCCGGTGGCGGCAGCCCTGCGAAGCTGTCCGCGACGAAGACGCGACGCTCGTCGTCGCCGTAAGCTTCCAAGATTCCCTTCATGAGAATGCAGGCGCCGCCCCGCCAGACGCCGGTCTCGATGAAGTCACCCTTGATGCCGTCCAGAAGTACCGTCTCGCACGCGTGGCGTAGGTTCCGCATTCGCACGCTACCGATCATGGAGAATGACAGTGACGGCCAATCTTTGCCCAGAAGTCGTTTGTTCGGGTCGAACTCACCGCCGGACCAGATATCGCAGGGGGCATCCTCGAAAAGCATGCCGGTCAGCGAGGCCTCGAGCAGATTGAGGTAGCGCTGGACCATTCGGCCGCGTCCGTCACTCATCGTGGACCAGATTCCTAACTGAGCTTCGCTTCTCGGGACGAGATGTTGACTGAAGTTGTCGACGCTCTGGCAAGAGTAGATGAATTGGTTTCGCGATATGGGCGATACGCCGTGAACGTGATGACCGACCACAGCCACGCTCACGCACCGATTGAACTTTCTGGAATTCGGTCATCCGGCCGAGACCTGTGATAGAGCTTCTCCTGAAAAGGCATGCCTTCAAACAGCTGGTGGCTATGGTGCAGACTTCGAGCGTCAGCCCTCCTCGACATGCGCAGGGTGGGCGCCCCGCCCAACCCGGATTCCGTCCGGACATCGAGGGCCTACGTGCCGTAACGCTGTTGGCGATCCTCGGTTTTCATGCCGAAGTGCCGGGGGCGGGCGGCGGGTTCGTCGGACCCGACATCTTCTTCATCATCTCGGGCTTCGTCATCACCGGGCAATTGTGGAAGGACATCGACACCACCGGCACCGTAGGACTGCGCCGGTTTTACGCGGGGCGGGCTCGCCGTCTGCTTCCCGTCTCGGCCCTCATAGGCACCATCACCATGATCGGTTCGGCAATCCTGTTGCCCCCGATGCAACTTCGCAATGTGATCGGCGACGGCATCGCCTGTGCTCTCTACGTCGGCAATTACCGGTTCGCCTTTCAAGGGGTCGACTATTTTGCCGCCGACCGGGCTCCGTCGCCGTTTCAGCACTTCTGGACATTGGGCGTCGAAGAGCAGTTCTATCTGATTTGGCCGGTTCTGCTGGTTGGTACGGCCTGGGTCACCATGCGTCGGCGGCGACGCTCCGGGGTGCCGGCAGCGCCGTCGAAGAGTCCCTACATTGTGTTGCTCATTCTGATCGGAGGCGCCTCCTTCGCCTACTCGCTGTGGGCTACCGACGTAATGCCCTCCATGGCTTACTTTTCGCTCCCCTCGCGGGCCTGGGACTTGGCAGCCGGCTGCCTACTGGCGCTCACCGCCCACCACTGGCGCCGGCTTCCGAAAATACCTGCCATCGCTATCGGGTGGGTAGGCCTTGGTCTAATACTGCTGGCATGTAACCAATTTCGACCGACCACGCCATATCCTGGAACCGCAGCTCTCGTGCCATTGCTCGGCACGCTGCTGGTGCTCGGCGCAGGATGCGCGGCGCCGACCGACGGGTGCGGCCGCGTCCTGGCGTGGGGACCACTGCGGGCGATAGGAAGACTGTCCTATTCGTGGTACCTGTGGCACTGGCCGATCCTCCTCTTCGTGCCGTTATTACTCGATCGCCCAGTTGGTTTGGCGGATCGGCTGGCCGCAGTCGCCATCTCCGGTGGATTGGCCGTGTTCACACTGCACGTCGTCGAGAACCCGTTGCGCTACGCCGCCCGGCTGCGTCGTTCTGCGAAAGCGAGTCTCGCACTCGGCGCCGTTGCGACCGCCGCCGCCGCATGCGTCGGCTTCGTGATGCTGATGCTCATCCCCGCTCCCGTCGGTCGGAGCGTGGCGGCGCAAGCCTTGAATATCACTGCGGGAACACCGCTGGTGAACGCGACGGCCGACGAATACAACAAGGCGATCCAGCGGGCCTTCGCGCAGGTGCAGACCGCCGTCGCGGAGTCCGCGGACCTGCCAGACGTGCCTTCGAACCTCGACCCGTCCCTGGAGGGCGCGGCCGGGGAGCCGCAGCGGTTGTTCTTCGATGGTTGCCTGCGAAATTTCCTGGAAGTCGGCGTGCCCGACTGCGCGATGGCCGACACGTCGTCGTCGACGACCGTTGCCCTCATCGGCGATTCAAATGGCGCGATGTGGACGCCGGCATTGCAAGAGGTTGCCGCGCAGCGGCATTGGCGCCTGGAGATGATGGCGAAGGGTAACTGCCCGGTGATGGACCTGCCGACCATCATTTCGGGCCGTCCCTACACCGAATGCGAGCAATGGCGCAGCGACGTCACCGCCCGGTTGCAGAGGGAACACCCGAAGCTGATCGTGCTCAGCGTGTGGCGCCGCTACGGTGCTCCGGATGTGCCGGCGCGATTCACGGCCTACGACCCGGTCTGGATCGACCGACTCACCGCATTGGTGCGGCAGCTACGCGCCACCGGCGCAGGGGTTCTCGTACTCGGGCCGATCCCCGATCCGCAATCCCGTGTGCCCGAGTGCTTGTCCATACATCTCGATGACGCGACCGCGTGTTCACCGGACAAATCGGTGGCGGTCAACCAAACCGGAATCGCAGCTGAGGCGGCTGCGGTCGAGGCGGCAGGTGGTCAGTACACGGATATCACCGATCTCTTCTGCGCCGCCGATCGCTGTCCGGTGATCGTCGGCAACACGATGGTCTACTTCGACCGGAATCACATCTCACTCGAATACTCGCAACTCATGGCGCCCGCCATCGGACCTCTGGCGGACCGGGCAGTCTCCACTCGCTGAGCAGGCGTCTGCCGATATGACGTCGCAGAAAGACGCCCATCATCGGCGCAGACGAGAGTAGGGTCGACTGGTACTCAGCGACGGCAACAGTCTGTACGTGGCGTGCCTCCTGCGGAGCGCCCGGAAGAGGTTGCCGTGAAGTCCAGCCAGAATCATCCCAGCGGCGATCCGCAGCGAATCAGCGGCGGCGGTCCGAATATCCCCCCACCCGAAGATTTTTGGCGCAACCCAAACGCGGTAGCACCCCTCGGCTCACCAGCACTACACGCACCCGCCCCGGCTCGGTCGGAGCGTGACAGCGAGGTGCCAGGGTCGGCGAGCAAGGGCCGAGCTGGCCGCAAGGCTTCGCCGACATTCACCACGCTCGCGCTGGCCACGATCGTCGCGCTGCTGATCGGTTTCGCCGGCGGCTGGATATTTCGCGGGAACGCCAAGATCGCCGAGGCGCTCGCCATATCGAGGGTCAAATCGATCTTCGACGGGTTCGACGAGCCATCGACGCGCGGCTTCGCCAAAATCGCTACGGCCGCCAAGAATTCGGTTGTCTATATCGAAGACGTAAGAGTCAAAGACAAAGTCGGCTCTTACGGTTCTGGACTCGTCATCGACAGCCGCGGTTACATCGTGACCAACAACCACGGGATCTCGCAGACGGTCAACAATCTCGAACTGCGCACGGTCTCGGTGATCTTCAACGACGGCCGCAAGGTACTGGCCAATCTTGTCGGCCGAGATCCCAAAACCGACCTGGCCGTGCTGAAGATAGACAACGTCGACAACCTCGCCGTCGCGGAACTCGGAGATTCCGACCGAGTTCAGGTGGGTGACCTGGTACTCGCGGTCGGCTCGCCGCTGGGGTTACGTACCTCGGTGACGCACGGCATCGTCAGTGCCATGCACCGGCCAGTGCCTCTGGGCGACACCGTGATCGATGCCATTCAAACCGACGCCGGGATCAATCATGGCAACTCGGGCGGCCCGCTGATCGACATGAATGCGAAAGTCATCGGCATCAATACCGCGTGTCAGATCCAGACATGCGCGGGCGGGCCGGGCTTCGCCATTCCGATCAACGAGGCCAAGGCTGTCGCCGCTGTGCTGATTCAGGACGGTCACATCAATCACCCGAAGCTCGGGGTCGCCATCCGACCGGTGAGCGAGGCTACCGACTTCGGCGCTCAGGTGGCAGCCGTGACTGCCGAGAGTCCGGCGAAGAATGCCGGAATTCTCCCGGGCGACGTGATCGTCAAGGTCGGCGACCGTTCTGTCAGCGACGCCGATGAATTTGTCGTCGCGGTCCGTCTTCTCACGATCGGTCAGCCGGCACCGGTCGAGGTGATACGGAACGGACACACCGTCATGCTGACCGTCACGCCGTACCCGGATAAGTAGCTTCGCACAGACGCTCGCATCATCGGTCGTCGCCGTGTTGCCTCTCCGCACGTCACCGGCCAACAGCTGAGAAAATTCTGAGCGTTTAGCAAACTCCTAAGCTAAACCTCAGGTATGTTACGTCCGACTTATCGGATTAAACGTCCAAGGAGGACGGCGTGACTTGTACTTCTCGTCCTGCCATCACCGGCGGCATTGCCCTGGTCAGCGCTGCCCTTATCGCGATCACCCCCGCCGCGGCGCCGCCGCACCACATCCTTGATCTGCCGATTCAGCTAACCACCATCGAGCACGGTGACTTGTTCTTTCCCGAGGTCGGCTGGGATGAGATGGTCGCCAACACGACCGCCAACTGGAACGGCCTGATGGAGATGTACGGGCAGAGCACCAACCTGTTCTCGCTGCCTTCGGCCGTCTACTCCGAGGGTGTGCCGAAGGTCTTCAACGACCTCGTGACGCAGCTGCAGGCGCTCGCCACCTACTCGGCCGCAGTGACCGCGCAGAACGGCGCACTGGACCCGAACACCCCGCTACCGCCGCTACCCGATTTCTTCTCAAACCCGGTGACCAACCCAGTGTCGGTGCTGACCCTCGTCCTGCAGAACGCGATCGCATCGAACTTCGCGTCGAACGCCGCCCAGGTCGGCTGGGAGGGCATTCGCCAGAACATGCTTCCGTCGTTCAACGACATCGGCACCCAATTCAGCAGCATCTCCACCCAACTCCAGACGCTGCTCACGGACGGGACCTTCTCGGTCGACGCGTTCCAGACCGATCTGACCGACATCGGCAACGACCTGACGACGATAGGCGGTTACCTGTCGCTGGCGCCTTCGACGATTCTGAACAGCTACCTCAACGGTTACCCGATCGTCTCGGCCAGCCCTGACGGCTTGAACGGGATCGTGCCGTCAGTCGGGGACGCCTACACGCTGAACGCTCCGTTCAACGAAACGACGAATGTCGCCATCACGCCGTATTTCGGCCTGCTCACCAATCCGTTTGCGGCGTTCACTGAGAATGTCGGCGGGTTCGGCGACGGCGCCTCGCCGAGCTTCCTGGGTACCGCTCCGATGGTCACCGGCACTCTGGCGTCGCTGCTTCAGACTCAGCAGACATTGGCCCACGAACTGCTGACGGTGACGTCGACGATCCCGGGCAGCGGTATCGACGCGCCGCCGGTCACGGACGCGCTGACCATCCTGGGTCCGGACAGCATCAACATCGACCTCGACTTACTGGGAATCCCCGTCGTCGGTGACGTGATCAGCGGGATCAACACCGCCATCGACTCGGTCAACTCCGCAGTGAGCGAACTCATCGGCTACCTCAACACTTTCGTGAGCGGCACGTTGGACGCTGTCGTCAACCCCTTCATTGGAGCCGTCGACGGTGTCATCGACCTGATCAACGCGATTCCCGGAGTCGACATCGACGCGATCGGTAACGTCAGCCTGACGATTCCGACGATCCCGGAAATTCCGAGCATCCCGACTGACATCGCGGGAACGATCGGACTGCCGGATGTAACCGCACCAGGTGTGCCCGCGTACGTCTGGGATTTGGCCATGCACCAGATGGCCATTCTCGGCAGCATGGCCAGCATCGCCGCACCGGTCACCGGAACGGTGAGCAGCGACGGTATCGGCAACTTCCTTGCGCCGGACGCGATCATGAATCTCGGTTCCATTTTCAACGCAACTATGGAGAGCATCCTGGGGGACGGACCGTTGGCGATCACCGCGACTTTGCCGCTCGACTGGACGGACCTGATTGCCACCAGCCTGGCGAACTTGTTCACCGGCTGACACCGGACGAGTCCTAGACCACGCTCAGGCAGTCTCGGGCGATCGCCAGTTCCTCGTTGGTCGGAATCACCAGCACCGCGACCGGCGAGGAATCGGCCGAGATTCGCCGAGCGCCGTTGGCGACCTGTGAGTTTCGCTGTTCATCGAGTTCGATGCCCAGGCTTTCCAGGCCGCGCAGCGCGTCCAGGCGGACCCCGGCGACGTTTTCGCCGACGCCGGCCGTGAAGCTGATGGCATCTGCGCGGCCCAGGACCGCCAGGTAGGCACCGACATACTTACGCAACCGGTGCACGAACACGTCGTAAGCCAATTGCGCTGCGGTATCGCCGGTCTCGATCATCGCCTGTAACCGCCGAAAATCCCGCTCGCCGGCAAGGCCGAGTAGGCCTGCGCGGTGGTTGAGCATGGATTCGACGTCCTCGACACTCATACCTGCTTCGCGCTGCAGAAAGCTGACAATGCCCGCATCGATGTCGCCGCTGCGGGTTCCCATCACCAGACCTTCCAGCGGCGTCAGGCCCATCGACGTTTCTACCGGCCGTCCACCGGCGATCGCGGACGCGGACGCACCGTTACCCAGATGCAGCACAATCTGATTCAGCTCGCCCCAGGGCCGCTCCAGGAACGCGGCGGCCTGCTCGCTGACGTAGCGATGCGACGTCCCGTGAAACCCGTATCGCCGGATGTGCCACTTCTCCGCGATCTCGCGATCGATGGCATAGGTCGCCGCGGCGGCAGGAAGATCGTGGAAGAAGGCGGTGTCGAACACCGCGACGTGCGGAACCTCCGGCAGCATTGCGCGGGCGACCTCGATGCCCTGCAAAGCAGGCGGATTGTGCAGCGGCGCAAGCATCGACAGCTGTTTCAACTCGGCGATGACGCCGGCGTCGATGATGGTCGGTCGATAGAACACCGGTCCGCCGTGCACCACCCGGTGCCCCACCGCGGCCAGCCCGCAGGCCGTCAGATCGATACCGCCGTCGGACAACGTGTCGAACGCCACCTGAAGTGCGGCGCGGTGATCCGTGATCGGCGACGACGGCTCGCCGATGCGTTCGACGGTGCCGTCGGCCAGCGATCTTCCCGAATCAGGCTCGATCAGTTGGTATTTCAGCGATGAAGAGCCGGCGTTGAGTACCAGCACGGTGGTCGTCACGTAACACCCTGCGCCTGGATCGCGGTGATCGCCACCGTGTTGACGATGTCCTCGACGAGAGCACCCCGAGACAGGTCGTTGACCGGCTTGTTCAAGCCTTGCAGCACGGGGCCGATCGCGATCGCACCGGCACTGCGCTGCACCGCCTTGTAAGCGTTGTTACCCGAATTCAGGTCGGGGAAAATCAATACGGTGGCCCGGCCGGCCACCGGGGAGTCGCGCAGCTTGGTGGCCGCCACTGACGGCTCGACGGCGGCGTCGTACTGGATCGGTCCTTCGACCAGCAGCTGCGGGGCCCGGTCGCGCACCAATCCGGTTGCCTCCCTGACCTTGTCGACATCGGCTCCCGTGCCCGATTCGCCGGTGGAGTACGACAGCATCGCCACCCGCGGTTCGATGCCGAACTGCGCGGCGGTCTGCGCCCCGCTGATCGCGATGTCGGCGAGCTGATCGACGCTCGGATCGGGGACGATCGCACAGTCACCGAACGCCAGCACCTGACCGGGCAGGCACATCAGGAACACGCTGGATACCGTCGAAATGCCCGGCGCCGTGCGGATGATCTCAAAGGCAGGGCGAACGGTGTGCGCCGTGGTGTGCGCCGCCCCGGACACCATGCCGTCGACCATGCCGTTGTGCACCAGCATGGTGCCGAAATACGAGACGTCGTGGATGACCTCGCGGGCCTGCTCCACGGTGATGCCCTTCTTGGCGCGAAGCTCGGCGTACTGCTCGGCGAACTGATCGCACAACTCGCTGGATCGAGGGTCGAACACCGTGGCGTCGTCCACATTGACACCGAGTTCGGCTGCACGGGCCCGGATCTGCTTCTCATCGCCGAGGATGGTGAGGTCGGCGAGACCACGCTGCAGCACCCGGCCGGCGGACTTGAGAATCCGGTCGTCGTCGCCCTCCGGTAGCACGATGCGTTTGCGGTCCGAGCGGGCCCGTTCGCGCAATTGGTAGGTGAACATCTGCGGCGTGGTCACCTTGGGAATCGGAATCGCCAACTGTGCCAACAGGTCCGTAAGGTCGACGTGGGTTTCGATCAGCTCCAACGCGGTGTCGATTTTTCGCTGTGACGACGTCGTGACTCGGCCGCGGGCCGACCCGACCGCGGTGGCGGTGTCGAACGTGCCCAGCGAGGTGGCGATGATCGGCAGCCGCAGCCGCAGTCCCGCAACCAGTGCGCCTGTCGACTGGTGCAGCTCGAAATCGCCGTTGAGAATGATGCATGCCAGCGATGGAAACCCTTCGGCGGCATGGGCGCTCGCGACGGCAAGCACCACGTCCGACCGGTCGCCGGGAGTGACTACGGCCACGGCCTCGTCGAGGCGCTCGAGCACATGGTCGGCCGTCATGCCCGCGACCACCACACCCATCACCTCGCGGTTCATCAGTGCGGTGTCGCCGTTGAGCACGGTGCCGTTGACCGCCGCCTGCAGATCGGCAACGGTCGGGGCCACCAGCAGCGGCTCCTCGGGCACCGCATAGGTCTTGGGTGTCAGCGTCTTCAGCGCTTCGGTGATCGCGGCCAATTGGGTTGGCTCGCAACGGTTGGCGACGACGGCGGCGGTGTGCGCGTGCTGGCTGTTCAGCTCGGTCAGGCATACCTCGACGGCGTGCACCAGTTGCTCGGCGCTGCGGCCCTTGGCCCGAATGGCCAATACCACCGGCGCGCCCAAGTTCACCGCGATGCGGGCGTTGACGCTCAGCTCGGCGGGACTGGCGACATCGGTGTAATCGCTGCCGACGATGACCACCGCGTCGCATCCGTCGGCGACCGCGTGATACCGCTCGACGATGTCGTCGATCGCGCCGTCACGGTCGGCGTGCAGCCGCTGATAGTCGACACCGATGCAGGCTTCGTATGGCAGGTCTGCGGTGGCGTGGGCCAGCAGCAATTCCAGGATGTAGTCGCGGTCGCCGCCGTCGGCGCGTGTAATGGGCCGGAACACACCAACTTTGGCGACGGTTGCGGCCAGCCGATGCAGGATCCCGAGCGCGATCGCCGACTTGCCGCTGTCGCCTTCCGGCGCGGCGATGTAGATGCCGCTCGACGACGATGCGGGCCGCTGGTCGGCCCGTTGAGGAGTCGGGCGATCAGGACCGGAGGCAGGCACGCTGCGGTTCAGCCGAGCCGTCGCAACCGGGGCTCGAGATCGCGCTGGAACAGCTCCAGGAAACGGCGCTGGTCGTGTCCCGGCGCGTGGAACACCAGGTGGTTCAGGCCCCAGCCGACGTAGTCCTTGACCTTGGCGACGGCTTCGTCGGGATCAGACGCCACAATCCAGCGTTTGGCGACCTGCTCGATCGGTAGGGCGTCGGCGGCCTTTTCCATCTCGATCGGGTCGTCGATGCTGTGCTTCTGCTCGGCGGTCAGCGACAGCGGCGCCCAGAATCGGGTGTTCTCCAGCGCCAACTCCGGGTCGGTGTCGTAAGAGATCTTGATCTCGATCATCCGGTCGACGTCATCGGGGTTCTTGTCCGCCGCTTCGGCACCCTCGCGCATCGCCGGGATCAGCTTGTCCTTGTAGAGCTCCTCGCCCTTACCGGAAGTGCAGATGAACCCGTCACCTGCACGGCCCGCGTACTTGGCCACCTGCGGACCGCCCGCGGCGATGTAGATCGGGATACCGCCTTCGGGCACGTCATAGATCGAAGCGCCCTTGGTCTTGTAGTACTCGCCCTCGAAGTCGACGCGGTCACCCAGCCACAGCTCACGCATCAGCCGAACCGATTCACGCAGCCGGGCATAGCGCTCCTTGAACTCCGGCCACTCCCCCTCGTATCCGGTGGCGATCTCGTTGAGCGCCTCGCCGGTGCCGACCCCGAGGAAGATCCGGTCCGGGTACAGGCAGCCCATGGTCGCGAAGGCCTGCGCGATGACGGCCGGGTTGTAGCGGAACGTCGGCGTCAACACCGAGGTGCCCAGCTGTAGCCGCTTGGTGCGCTCCCCGACCGCGGTCATCCAGGCCAACGAGAACGGCGCGTGTCCGCCCTCGTGTCGCCACGGTTGGAAATGGTCGCTGACCGTCGCGCTGTCCATGCCGTGCTCTTCGGCGGCGACCGCCAGCTCGACGAGTTCCCGCGGGGCGAACTGCTCCGCCGACGCCTTGTATCCGAGTTTGAGTTCAGCCACGATGTCGTTTCTACTCCACACCCCGATCGCAAGCGCGGCTGAGCCGGGCGCCGCGGGCCGGCGGACCTAGACTCTCCGGCATGGCACCGGTGTTGAAGGCCGTCACCGAACGCGTCCACCTCGCCCAGGGCGGGGCGGTCAACTGGACGCTGGTCACCGATGAGCGCGGCGTCCTGTTGATCGACGCCGGTTACCCGGGGGACCGCGACGACGTGCTGTCGTCACTGCGGCGACTCGGATACCAGCCCGGCGATGTGCGGGCCATTCTGCTGACCCACGCCCACATCGACCACCTGGGTTCGGCGATCTGGTTCGCCAAGACCCACCACACGCCGGTGTACTGCCACGCCGACGAGGTCGGCCACGCCAAGCGCGAGTACCTCGAGCAGGCATCGCCGATCGACGTGGCGATGAACCTGTGGCGGCCCCGCTGGGCGCGCTGGACCGCCCACCTGGTCCGCGACGGCGGGTTGAGCCGGGAGGGGATCCCGACCACCCAGCCGCTGACCGCCGACGTGGCCGCCGCGCTGCCCGGCAGCCCGATGGCCATCCCCACCCCGGGCCACACCGGCGGACACTGCTCTTATCTGGTCGACGACGTACTGGTCAGTGGCGACGCTCTGGTCACCGGACATGCCCTGCTGGCCCGAAGCGGCCCGCAGCTGCTACCCGAATTGTTCAGCCACGACCAGGCCGGTTGCATCCGCAGCCTCGCCGCACTCGCCCTGCTCGACACCGAGCTACTGGTGCCGGGCCACGGCGATCTGTGGCGCGGCCCGATCCGGGAGGCCACCGAACAAGCGGCCGCGCTGGCGCGCTGACGGGTCAGCCGCGCATCACCGAAATCGACGCTGCCGTGCGAACGTTCGACAAGGACCCGCGCTCACGTCGATCTCGGCGCCAGGGGTCGCTAAAGGTCGCTTAGAGCCCGAGATGCTCCCGGAGAGTGGTGCCGCTGTATTCGGTACGGAAGCCGAAGCGTTCCTGCAGCAGCGGCACCACGCGGTCGACGAATTCGTCGAGTCCATGCGGCGTCAGGTGCGGCACGAAGATGAATCCGTCGCAGGCGTCGGCCTGGATGTAGCGGTCGATCTCGGCGGCGACGTGCTCCGGGGTTCCGACGAACTGCTCCCGGCTGGATACCGCGATGATCAAGTCGCGAATCGAAAGACCTTGCGCTTCAGCACGTTCGCGATAGCGACGGGCGACCTCGATCGGGTCTCCGTGCCGGACCCGGCCCTGGGTGATGCCGAGGTCGCCGGTCGGATCGTCGTTGGGTAGCGGGCCGTCCGGGTCGTAGTCGGAGAGGTCGCGACCCCACACCTGCTCCAGCATCGCTATCGCCGTCGGTCCGCTGATCTGCTGACGGCGGATGACACGGGCCCGCTCGTCGGCGTCCGCGGCGCTGTCACCCAGGACGAACGTCGCAGCGGGAAACACTTTCAGGTCGTTGGGGTCTCGACCGAACGACGCCGCCCGACCCTTCACGTCCGTGTAGTAACGCTTCCCGTCGTCCAGCGACCCGTGCAGGGTGAACAGCGCATCGGCGTAGTGCGCACCGAAATTGCGGCCTTCGTCGGAGTCACCGGCCTGCAACAGAATTGGATGCCCCTGCGGACCACTGGGCAGAGTGGCGACCCCGCGCACGTCGAAGTGCGAGCCATGATGCTCGACGACACCGATTCGGTCGGGTTCGGCGTAGACACCGGCCGTGATGTCAGCCCGGACGGCATCCGGTGCCCAGCTGTCCCAGAATTTTCGCGTCACCGCGAGGAACTCCTCGGCACGCTGGTATCGGTCGGCGTGTCCGAGAAATCCGCCGCGCCGGAAGTTCTCCCCGGTGAAGGCATCTGACGATGTGACGATGTTCCAGCCGGCTCGACCGTCGGACAACTGGTCCAGGGTGGCGAATTGCCGTGCAACCTCGAACGGTTCGTTGAAGGTGGTGTTGATCGTGCCGGTCAGCCCGAGCCGGTCGGTGACGGCGGCCAGCGCCGCGAGCACGGTGAAGGTGTCCGGGCGGCCCACGACGTCGTGGTCATAGATCTGGCCCCGATGCTCGCGCAGGCGCAGTCCTTCGGCCAGGAAGAAGAAGTCGAACAGGCCGCGTTCCGCGGTGCGGGCCATGTGCGCGAACGACTCGAACTCGATCTGGCTGCCCGACTGCGGATCGGTCCAGACCGTGGTGCTGTTGACGCCAGGGAAATGGGCGGCTAGGTGAATGGGTTTGCTCTGCTTGCCTTCTCGCGTGCTCATCCGCCGATACCCCAGCGCTTGGCCAGTAGTTCGTGCGAACGCAGACGAGCCTGATGGTCGTGGGTCACCGAGGTGACGACGAGTTCTTCGGCGCCGCTGAGACGCTGCAGTGCCGACAGTCGCTCAGCGACCACGTCGGGGTCGCCGACGAATTGGGTCTCCAGCCGGTCCTTGACCACCGGCAGCTGCTCCTCGGTCAACGGCGCAGTGTCGCCGGGTGCCGGATAGGGCACCGCGCCGACACCGGTGCGGATCGAATACACCCACTGCCCGTAGCCGGACGCGAGTTCCTGTGCGGTGGCGGTGTCTTCGGCGACCACGACGTCTGCGGACACCACGACGTAGGGCTCCTTCAGCGTTGCCGACGGAACGAAGGTGTCCCGGTAGGCCTCAACGGCTTCCAGCGCGGTTGCCGGAGTGATGTGGTAACTCGCGACGAACGGCAGCCCGTGCGCACCGGCAAGCCGCCCGCTCTGGCCCCTGGTACTGCCGAAGATCCACGGCGCCAACCCCGATCGCTCCCCCGGCACCGCGTGCACATCGAAGCCGTCGACCCGGTAACTGCCGTCGAGCAATGCGAGGATGTCGCCGAGTTGATCGGCGAAGTCGGGTGCCACCGCCTCGGGTTGTTGCAGGACCCCCATGGTGGCCAGGACGCGCTCGGTGTCGAGCAGGCCTTTCAGGTTGAAGGGCAGCGGTATCACCACACCGTCGACCTCGCGCCACTGGCGGGGTGGGCGGTCCTTGCTCGACGGGTGCTTGGGTTTGAAGCCGGTGTCGCGACGCTGGCCACGCCCCAGGCCGAGGTCGATGCGGTCCGGGTAGAAGGCATCGAGGGTGCCAAAGCTTTCGACGACTGCCGCGGCGGTGGTGTGGCCGAGTTGAACGGCGGCCGCTCCGACTCGGATTGTGTTGGTGGCCGCGGCGATCTGCCCGATCAGCACCGCGGGTGCCGAGCTGGCCACTCCGACGAAGTGATGTTCGGCGATCCAGAATCTGCGATACCCCCACCGCTCCGCGTGCCGGGCCAGGTCGATGGTGTTGTGCAACGCCGACGCGGCGTCGCTGCCGGCACTGATCGGTGAAAGGTCCAGGATGGACAGGGGTGTGGGAGTCACGGGTTCACTTCCGCATAGCGGTTGGGTGCGATGGGCAGGCCGAGTCGTTGCCGTAACGTCTCGCCGTGGGTGTAGGTCGTGCGAAATCGGTTGGCCCGCTGCAACAGCGGCACCACGTCGTCGACGATCACCGGAAGGTCTGTCGCGTTGACGGCCGGCCGCAGCCGCGCGCCGTCGATACCGCGCTGCTGCCAGTCGAGCAGGAGTTCGACCACGTCGGCCGGCCTGCCGTCGAAAATCAGAGCATCCGAACCGAATTCGGTGTCACCACCGAATGTCACGACCAGATCGGCGTACACCTTCAAGTGCTGACCGCCGGCCGACTTGACCTCGTCGAGAATCGCGTCGAGTGAGACATCGTCGGTGGGTGTGACGAACACCAGATCGGCGCTGGCGGCTGCGAATTCGTAGATGCGCGGCCCGTGCGCCAGGGCTGCCACGACCGGCTGACCCTGCGGAGAGCGCGGGGTGATCGACGGACCCTTCACCGAGAAGTGCTTGCCGCGAAAATCGATGTAATGCAGCTTCTCCCGATCGATGTAGCGCGCCGTCTCGGCGTCGCGAATGATCGCGTCATCCTCCCAGCTGTCCCACAACTGGCGCACCACCTCGACGACGTCGGCAGCCTCGTCGAACAGTTCGTCGCCGTCGATGGGCGCATCGCGCCGCCCGAACAGTGCGGCCTCATGTGCTGTCGAACTGACCCGCGGCTGCCAACCCGCCCGCCCGTGTGACACGTGGTCCAGCGTCGCGATGGCTTTGGAGAGGTGGAACGGCTCGGTATGCGTGACGGTGGCCACCGGAATCAACCCGATGTGCTCGGTGACCGGCGCGATCCGCGCGGCGACCAGCACAGCGTCACCGCGCCCGGCCAGCCGCCGCGGGCTGACCGGTTCGCGCCGTCCCGGCTGGGGCTGCAGGCTGTCGTCGATGGTGAGGAAGTCCAGCAGACCCCGCTCGGCGGTGGCCGCAAGGCCGGCCCAGTAGCGACCGGAGAGCACCGATTCCACCGCGGGGTCGGCTGCCAGGGTGGGACGCCACGCGTGCGGGTGCCATCCGTACCCGTCCAGGGCGACGCCGAGGTGCAACTGCCGCGTCATGTGTCGCTCCGCATGGTCGATGGCGCGGTCATGACAAGACCTTGACGAATGCGATCGGAAACACCGGGCCACGTGCGGGCAACGGTGCCGCAAGTCGGGTGTAGCCGGTGGCTTCGTAGAGCGCCTCGGCCTCGGGCTGGCGGTGACCCGTCGTCAGGTACACCCGCCGGTATCCGCGTTCGGCGATGACGTTCTCCAACTCCGCCAGCAACGCTGTGGCATAGCCGCCGCGGCGGTACTCCCGGCCGGTCCAGATCCGCTTGAGCTCGGCGGTCTGCGCGTCGAAGCGCTGGAACGCGCCGCCGGTGACAGCCACGCCGTCCAGCTCGCCGATCAGAAAACCGCCGTCGGGCGCCGCGAAATCTGCCGCCGGAACCGACTTCAGCCAGGCCATCACGGTTGGGGTGGTGCTCTCGTAGCGCTGTGCGTATTCCACGGCCAACTCGTCCAGCAGTGGTCTGGCCCGGGGATCATCCGCAGTCACCGTCACAAAGCGGAGCTGCTGCGCGGGCGTGATAGGTGACGGCATCACTTCATTCCCAACGTCTCGCTGTCGACCACATTCCGGTGCGGCTAGGTAAAGAATGCCCGGACGTAGCGCCCGGCCACCGGAACGCCGGTCAAGTCCTGACGGCGCAAACCGGGAAGCCCGGTCGCGGTGAACAGATTCTGGAGTTCGGTGACCACCGTTCGCCAGCCGAGCGCCGCCAGCGACTCGGCGGCATCGTGATGCTCACCCTGGTGGGTCAGCTCGGCCATGTTGCCTCGGTAGCCGAACCGGCGCCAGCGCTTGGCGAGAGCGTGTTCTTGGCTCAGCAGCGGGGGTTGCCGTTCGGGCAGATAATCCGCTGCGGCACGGCTTCCCGGAGCGCTCAACGCCGTGACGTTGTCGAGCAACCGATCCTGAGCGGCCGGCTTGAGGAATCCGATCAGCAGCCCCTCGGCGATCCACACCGTCGGCTGGGTGGCATCGAAGCCGATCCGCCGAAGCGCCTCCGGCCAATCCTGGCGCAGGTCGACACCCACCGCCCGACGATTGGCCGTCGGAGTGGCTTCGAGTGCACGCAGAGTCCGGGTTTTGAAATCGATGACACGCGGCTGGTCCAGTTCGTAGACGGTCGTGCCGGCCGGCCACCACAACCGGTACGGCCGCGCATCCAACCCTGACGCCAAAATCACTGCCTGTCGTATTCCGGCTCGGCAGGCATCGGTGAGGAAATTGTCGAAGAAACGGGTCCGGACGGCGAAAAGGTCTGTCAGCAAAGCCATTCCGTTGTCATCACCGAGATCGCTGAGGGCCAGTTCACCGGTGGCCACCTTGGTGAAGAAGTCCACCCCGACGGCGCGGACCAGTTGCTCGGCGAAAGGATCGCTGATCAGCCCGGCCCGGTTGGCCAACGCTCTCGCGGTCGCCACCATGGTGGCTGTGGTTCCGACGCTGGTGGCCGGCCCCCAGGTATCGCTGTCGGTCCGGGCCATGCTCAGACCGAACCCGACCGGCGCAATTCGAGCCGTGCAATCAGTCGCCATCCGAGCAGCAGAACCGCAGTGACTGTCGAGGCAACCACGACGAAGCTGCCGGCCACGCTGGCGGACGTGGCTTTGCGCAGCAGCAACCCGATCGCGACCGTGCACAACCACACCAGCACCCCGGTGGGGTACACGGCCGTCGGCCGGCGCCAGGCCTGCGACAACAGCCATCCGACCGCGGTCCCACTCAAGAAGGGCCACGACGTGGTGGCGATGCCGGCCGAGGTGAGGCCCTCGTCGTGATTGCGCCTTCCCACCGCGCAAAAGAACACAACACAGACGACGTCGATGCCCAGCCAGGCCAGATTCCGTCGCCGATGCGCCATGCGACGAGGTTACCGGGACAGCATCGGTCAGGAACCGGTTCGGGTTGACCACCGGCCCCTCTGGGTACACCTTCGTGAGACCAAAGCGCCCCGCGACCAGTTGGTGAGCGCATTTCACGGTCGATAATGAACGGAAATCGAATGTCACGCTTCACAATTCCGGGTCTTTCGGACTCCCAGGGCGCCGAAGTCGCGGCCCTGTTGCAAAAGCAACTCAGCGCCTACAACGACCTGCACCTGACCCTGAAACACGTGCACTGGAATGTCGTGGGACCGAGCTTCATCGGCGTGCACGAGATGCTCGACCCGCAGGTGACGCTGGTGCGGGGCTACGCCGACGAGGTGGCGGAGCGTATCGCCACGTTGGGCGCTTCCCCCAAGGGCACACCCGGGGCGATCATCGAGGACCGGACCTGGAACGACTACTCGCTGGGACGCGACGTCACCGGTGCGCACATGGCCGCACTCGATCTGGTGTACGCGGGCATCGTCGAAGACACGCGGAAGCACATCGCGCGACTCGACGACCTGGATTTGGTCACGCAGGACTTGTTGATCGCGCACGCAACCGAACTCGAGAAATTCCAGTGGTTCATTCGCGCCCACCTCGAGAACGCCGGCGGGAGCCTGATCAACGCCGGAGCCAAAACCGAAAAAGCTGCGGCCCGCGCCGCCGTCGGTGCCGCATAGCACCGCTGAAATCGGCTGTGTTGCAGCTAATTAAGCGTTGATGACATTGGTCACAACGCGGGCTTTCTGGGGTTACCTTCCGCCGCTGCAGGGTAGTCGCTGACAAGGTGCATCGCACAAATCGACTCAATCAATTCATAGGAGCAGTTCCTTCGTGACTAATTCCCAAACCAGTTCTCTCATCGCGCAATTGCGCACCGTGCTGGACCTGACCAATACTGAAATTCAAATCGCCGAAACCCGTGTGGCGCAAGCCCGTACCGATGCGGTGCGCCGCGAACTGACGCAGAACGCCGCCAACGGCCGCGACCGTGCGGTAGCGATTGCGGCGGCCATTCGCGATCTGGGTGGCTTCCCCGATGTGATCGGACCGTTCCTGGGCCGTGCCGGGGCCGCAGTCAAGGCCCTCACCGAACAGGCTCAGCCGTTCAGCGAAGCTCTCCTGGGCGACCTCGCACTCGAGGGGCAACTGCTGGACCGCTCGCGTTACATCAAGGCGCTCGCTGTCGCCGCAGAGCGTTCGGACATCGCCGACCTGGCCACCCGCCTGGTGGACGCACACTCCGCGACGGTGGACTGGATCACCACCGTGCTCGCCGAAGACGCGCTCGGCGGACCAGCCGCTCTCCGTCGCACACCTCTCCAGGCGGCGGCCGGGTCGGTCGTCAAACTGGTCAACCTGCCGGTCAACTGGTCGACCCGGGGCGTCGACCGCGCTGTGGAAGTCGTCCGCTCGACGGCGCCGGCGTTCAACGACTTGCTGAGCCGCGGCGCGCACGCCGGCGATGTGGCAGCGAAAGCAGCGGTCGCCGCGCGGGATGCCGCGATGCAGTCCGCGGAAAGAGTGATCCGCGACCAGGGCAACACCCAGTTGGCCGATGCGGTCCACTCGGCGCGCAGCGTGACCGGTGTGCTGAGCTCCGATGAGTTGCCCATCGACAACTACGACGAGCTCAATCAGACCGACGCGGTGGCGGCGATCAAGGAATTGACCGCTCCGCACGACATCCGGGCGATCGTCGCCTACGAGGAAGCAAACAAGGATCGCTCGCGCGTGGTGTCGGCAGCCCAGACCCGCGTGGCCGCCATCGCCCAAGAGGTAGTCGGCATCAGCTGACAGTCCTTGCGCAGTTTCGGCAAGAGCCCCCGCAGCGAATCGGCTGCGGGGGCTTTTCCTGTCCGGCGTGACGTCAGCTCAGCGCTTGTGCCGCGGGCGAATGCGCGCTTCCGCCTGGGCGAGCTGGACGGTATGGCCTTCGGCGCATTGCACATGGGTCGCCAATGGTGCGCCGCAACCCTCACCGTGGACGAAGTCGAGCCGCCGAGCGTCGCCCTGCAGCAACATGCCGAAGTCGACCAAGCTGACCAGAAGAGGAAACAGCTGTCGACCACGACCGGTGAGCACGTACTCGTAACGGGTCCGCTGCCCCGGCGTCTTATAGGGCTGCTTCACCAGGACGCCGGCGTCCACAAGCTGCTTGAGACGCGTCGCGGCAATCTGTTCGGTGAATCCAGCTCGTTGCGCGAAATCTTCGAAACGAGTTGTGCCCCAGAATGCCTCACGAAGCAAGATCAGGGCGGAACGGGTGCCGATCGTGTCCAAGGCACGTTCGATCGGACAGACCTCCCGATAACCGGTTCGGTCCCCATCCGCGAGGCGTCCCGTCAGAGTCATCGCGTCAACGGCATTCATGCGCACATCCTACGCCGCTGACCATACTTTCATATAGCCAGACGGTCATCGCCCGGGGATGATCAAGCAGCTACTCGTCGCCGTCGCCAGTAGCTTGCCGGCCTCGGTGGTCAGCGACGCTTCGGCCAGTGCGGTTCGACGGCCCAGGTGGCGGACAGTGCCAGTGCATCTGACCGGTCCGGTGTCCACCCGGATCGCGCCGAGAAATCGCACCGAAAGGTCCTGGCTGGTGTAGCCGGTACCGGCGGGCAGCAGGCTGTGCACCGCGCATCCCGCTGCCGAGTCCAGCAGCGTGCTGTAGACCCCGCCGTGCACCGAACCGATTGGGTTGTAATGGAATTCCGCCGGCACCATGGAGAAGACGACGACTCCGGACTCGACAGATTCCATCCGCATGTTCAACGTGTGCAGCAGCGGCGGCGCAGGCAGGGTGCCGGCTTGCATGGCGCGCAGGTAGTCCAGGCCTGTCATCTCGGCGGCGGCTTGCGCCCCGGTCAGTGGATCCTCCCAGCTGAAGGTTCGGGTGCGACGCGCGTCGTCTTGACCACTGTGCGATTCTGTCGCCAATGTATCGGTCATGCTGATGCCTCCCATTGGTTTCGATTGGCGCGTAGGAACTCTCGCATGGACACCGGCTTCCGATTGATCAGGCGAGTCAGCTCGTCGGAGTCGACCGGCAACGCTCCCCGAGCCGCCACCGCCGCCCCTACGTTGGCGATATGGCCGGCCATCGCTCGATTGACGACGCCGGCCGGATGGGCATTCGACACGTCGATGAGTTCGGCACGCCACCGGTCTGGTGAGATCGGCTCGAAGGTGATGGGGCGGCCGAGTTCCTCGGTCAGCATCTCGGCGATCTCATGGTGGTTCAGCAGTTCCGACCCGGTCGGATAGCAGACTGGACCGTCAAATGCACCCGGGCGCAGCAGCGCCGCTACCGCCAGCTCCCCGGCGTCGTCGCCATGGATCCAGCCGACTGCGCTGTCACCGAAGCTGTTGCGCAGCAGATTCTCTCGTCTGATCGAGTCGCCGTGCAACGCGATGAGGTTCTGATGGAATGTGGCGCCGATCCGCAGAATGAGCACGTCGAGACCGCCCCAGGTCATCACCTCTTCCGCCAGCCACTGGGCCCGGCCCAGTTCGCTCGGGTGAAGTGGATGGGCGGGCCCCATCGACATCACGACGGTGCTCAGTGCACGTCCCGTCTCGCGCACCGCAGCGGTGTAATTGGCTGCGGCGGTGACAACTCCGGCGTCCACCGGGTAGGTGAAGTAGGCCTGCTCGACGTCGGCGAGGGCGGCCACCAGGCTGCGCCGGTCGTGCAGGTCTCCGATCACCACTTCCGCGCCGAGGGCGGCCAGCGCATCGGTGCGATCGCTGAGCGTGCGGGCCAGGATGCGGACCGGCCTGCCTTCCTCACGCAGCCTGCGGGCGACGTGCGCGCCGGTGGACCCGTGCCGGCCGGTGGCACCAGTCACCAGGATCGGTGCGGCTGATCCGCTCATCGAGACCCTCCTCGGGTACACGCGACGACGTCGCCGCTCGCTCGGTTCGTCCAACGATGGTAGCTGTCTTGATTAATGTCAAGCCAACTAATCCTCTGGCATCCGATAGATGTTGTCGCAGCGGCTTTTCGGCAGTGCCAAGACATCAACCGCATGGGCGGAGGCGCGCTCACCGGTGTGAGCGGACGTACAAATCCAATTGTAAACCTGTTTTGAACTGCATTTATTCCGAATCTGACGACGCTTTTCGAGTTTGCGCCAATGCCGCTAGATAGCTTGACTTGAATAGAGCTAGCTGTGACAGTAACCAGCGGAAGCACATCTCCGCGACACTCTCGAAAGGCCTGACGATGACGACCGACACAGCCACCCTGCTGGTCACCGGAGCGGCCGGGCGCACCGGCGGCTACGCCACGAAACTCCTCCTGGAGCGCGGTCATCGCGTCCGCGCGTTGGTTCACCGTTTCGACGATCGCGCCGCCCGATTGCGCGATGGCGGGGCTGATGTGGTCGTCGGCGACCTGCACGACATCGACACGGTCCGCGAGGCCGCCGACGGCGTTCGTGCGGCGTACTTCGTCTATCCGATCGACGCAGGACTGCTCGAGGCGACCACCACGTTCGCCGAAGCCGCCGAGGACGCCGGGGTCGAAGCGATCATCAACATGTCACAGATCTCGGCCCGTCGCGCCGCGGCCAGTGACGCGGCACGCATTCACTGGTTGGGCGAGCGGATTCTGGATTGGTCGCCGATCGCTGTGACGCACTTGCGCCCAACTTATTTCGCCGAATGGTTCACGATCTTCTGTGCGACGCAGATTCGCGACGAGGGTGTCATGCGGCTGCCGTTCGGCGACGGCCGCCACGCGCCGATCACCGCCGAGGACCAGGGCCGCGTGATCGCCGCCATCCTGGAGAACCCGGCTGAGCACGCCGGACAGGTCTACCCGCTGTTCGGCGCGGTCGAGATGAACCACTACCAGATTGCCGAGGCCATCTCCGAGACGCTGGGACGCCCGGTGCGTTACGAGCCGGCGGACATCCCGACCTGGATCGAGGGCATCACATCGCTGGGTTTCCCGGACTTCCTGACCCAGCACCTGTCCCATGTCGCGGTCGACTATCAGAACGGGATCTTCGCCGGAACCAACGACCTGGTCGAACGAATCGGCGGCAAAAAGCCCACCACGGTGCAGGAATTCATCGCCGATCATCGCGCGGAATTCACCGACTGACCTGAAGAGCGCGACGGGCATCGACATGACGATTTCCGAGCCCCGGCCGGTCGGCGTGGGTGATCGGGAGCGAGCACGAAAGGCAAACCAGTGAGCCAACGGTCGACCGGCCGTGCCCTGTTGCAAAGGTGGTGGCAAGCCTTGGTCACCGTCATCGCGCTGAGTCTGGGCGTGGTGTGCATGTGGAAGGTGCACCAGTCCTCCGAACCGAAGCCGGTCATCACCGTCAACGGTCCACAGGCTCCTGAGGAATTCAACCCGAAACGGTTGACCTACGAGGTGTCTGGATCCATCGGCAGCGGCGGAATGCTGGTCTACGTCGACATCGACGGACATCCGCACAAGGTCGACATCACGGCATTGCCCTGGTCGCACACCGAGACGACGGTGTTGACCGTCGTCTCGGGCAGCATCTCGGCGCACGTCCACGGCGGGCAAGCCGTCTGCCGGATGCTGGTGGACGGCGTTGTCCGAGACCAGCAGTCGACGACCCACTCCGACGCCGACGTCCAGTGCCGGGTGAAGTCCGCATGAGCGCCCATCGGGCCGGCCGGCCATTCGTCGCCAGGACGGTTCGGGTGCTGTCGATACCGATCATCGTGTTCTGGGCGTTCCTGGCGGTATCCACCAACGCCTTTATGCCACAGGTGGAACGGGTCGCCGAAGAACTCGCCGGCCCGATGGTTCCGACCTACGCGCCGTCCCAGGTTGCGATGCTCAAGATCGGCGAAAAGTTCCACGAGTCCACCTCGACCAGTCTGACCATGGTGGTGTTGGAAGCAAACCGCCCGCTGGATGAGCAGGACCACACCTATTACGACGATTTGATCGGGCGGCTGCGCCGCGACACCCGACACGTGCAGTACGCCATGGACCTGTGGGGCAAGCCGTTCACCGCCGCGGGCGCCCAGAGCATCGACGGCAAATCCACCTACGTGTTGTTGCGTCTCGCCGGCGACATCGGGCAGATGGAGGCCAACCAATCCGTGGACTCCGTCCGCGAACTCATTGACAACGACACTCCCCCAGCGGGTCTCAAGGTCTATGTCAGCGGTGCGGCTCCGCTCGCCTCGGACACCTTGTCGATCGCGGATTCAAGCCTGAACAACATCACGATCGTGACGGTCATCCTCATCTTCATCATGCTGCTGTTGGTGTATCGCCGGCTCACCACCCTGGTCGTGCCCATGTACAGCGTGCTGTTCGAGATCCTGGTGGCCAAAGGTGTCGTGTCGACACTGGGCCACATCGGCGCCATCCCGTTGTCGTCGTTCGCGGTCAACGTCGTCATCTCGCTGACGCTGGGCGCCGGGACCGACTACGGCATCTTCCTGATGGGTCGGTATCAGGAAGCACGCCTGGACGGGGAGAGTCCAGAAGAGGCGTATTACACCGCTTTCAAAGGTGTAGCGCCCATCATCATCGGATCGGGGCTTACCATCGCCGGCGCCTGCTTCTGCCTGAGCTTCGCCCGCCTCAACTACTTCCACACGATGGGGCCCGCGGTCGCGGTCAGCATGCTGTTCACGATCGCCGCGGCGCTCACGCTGGCCCCGGCGCTGCTGACCCTCGGCAGCATCTTCGGCCTGTTCGAACCGCGCACACAGGTCAAGGGAACGCTGTATCGGCGGATCGGCGCGAGCGTGGTGCGCTGGCCGGTGCCGATCCTCGCGGCCAGTTCCGCCGTCGTCATGGTCGGTGCGGTGTTCGTGCCGACCTACACACAGAATTACGACGATCGCCAGTACCAGCCGACGAGCGCATCGGCGAAGAGGGGCTTCGCGGCAGCCGACCGGCACTTTCCGCCGAGCAAGTTGTTCTCCGAGATGCTGATGGTCGAAACCGACCACGACATGCGCGATTCCGCAGACTTCATCTCGCTGGACCGCGTTGCCAGGGCATTGATTCGACTGCCCGGCGTGGCCATGGTGCAGAGCATCACCCGGCCGTTGGGACGACCGCTCGAACACGCCTCCATCCCCTACCTGTTCACGACGCAAGGCAGCGGAAACGGTCAGCAGCTTCCGTTCAACCGGGAGCAGAACATGAACACCGACCAGCAGGCGGACATCCAAGCGCACTCGGTGGCGGTGCTGCGCAAAGAGATCGGCTTTTTCCAGAAGGTGTCGGATGAGATCCACAACACCGTGCTCACGGTCGAGGATCTGGAGAAGATCACGGCAGAGATGAACGAGGAGATCTCGAACCTCGACGACTTCTTCCGGCCGATCAAGAGCTATTTCTATTGGGACAAACACTGTTTCGACATCCCGATCTGCTGGGCGCTGAGATCGGTGTGGGACACCCTGGACCACATCGACCACCTGGCCGAGGACATCAACAAGACCCGGGTCTCTCTGGTCGAGATCGACAAGGCGTTCCCGCCCATCATCACCCAGCTCAAAGCCACCGCCGACGACACCGATGCTTTGAAGGCGAAGCTGGTCAACTCCTACGGTTCCGCCGATCTTCAATCCCGCGCGACCGAGCAGACCTTCGATGACTCGATCAACGTCGGCAACGACTGGGACAGATCCCGTAGCGACGACTTCTTCTACATCCCGCATGAGGGATTCGACAACGAGGACGTCAAAACCGGTATGCAGCTGATGATGTCGCCGGACGGCCGGGCAGCCCGCTTCATCGTGACGCACGAGGGCAACGCGATGGGGCCCGAAGGGGTGCAGCATGTCGAGCAGTTCCCCATGGCGATCACGACGATCCTCAAAGAGACCTCGCTGGCCGGCGCGCGCGTCTACATCGGTGGATCGGCGTCGAACAACAGCGACATCAAGCGATACGCGATGTCGGATCTGCTGATCGCCGCGATCGCCGCCTTCGTATTGATCTTCCTGATCATGATGTTCCTGACCCGAAGTCTGATGGCAGCCTTCGTGATTCCGAGCACCGTGGCATTCTCCTACGCCGGAGCCTTCGGTCTCTCGGTGCTCTTCTGGCAACACCTGATCGGGCTGCCACTGCACTGGCTGATCCTGCCGCTGTCGTTCATCATCCTGGTCGCCGTCGGCTCGGACTACAACCTGCTGCTGATCGCCCGGGTCAAAGAGGAGTTGCAGGCCGGGCTGCACACCGGTCTGATCCGTGCGCTGGGAAGCACCGGAGGCGTGGTGACGTCCGCGGGTCTGGTGTTCGCATTCACCATGCTGGCGATGTTGATCAGCGATCTCCGGACGATCGGCCAGCTCGGATCCACCGTGTGCATCGGGTTGCTGCTCGACACCTTGGTGGTCCGGTCATTCGTGGTTCCGTCGATCGTCACCATTCTCGGAAAGTGGTTCTGGTGGCCAACACTGGTGCGTTCGCGTCCACTGCCACCGAAATCGAGGCCGACAGGAGTACGGCAATGAACTGGAACGTGTGGAACTACCTGACCGCGATCACCTTCGTACTCGCACTGGTCTTCGCCACATGCGCGTCCGTCTACGTCGGGCGCGTCCTACGGCGACAGCCGGTGCCGCTGACCAACGAAGTCAACAGCGTGCCGACGGTGCTGGGCAAGTTACGCAAGCGAGTTGCGTTGGAGGACTACGAAAAGCCACTCGCCACCCAGGTCGTCGACGCCCGTAGACCTCTGATGGCGTTCTCGATCCCGGCCGCCTTCTTCACCGTGGGAGCATTCTACGTCGTCGGCAGCCTCGAGCATCTGCACGGCGCCCAGCCGTCCGAGCGGACCTACCTCGGCTTCATCCCGATGATCACCTCGACGAACCTGACCATGCGGATGTTCCTGAGCGGGCGGTTGAAGAGCCGGATCGAGAAGTAGCGCGATCCCGGCCGCGAGGTGTGCGGGGTGTGAACCGCAACCGGCCACGTGGCGAAAGGCTGTTGAAGTGTTGCCCGACTGCGCAGTGAGCGCCCGCACCGGATGCGCTGCCCGCTTATCGTCGAGAAATGTGACCACCGCAGACCCACCGCGCGAGCCGGATCCCGCGGCCAGCGCACCGGCGCGCAACTCCCTCGACAATCGCCGGCGTTCCGCCGACGTTCGCCGGGAGGGCAGCTTCTGCAGTTGCGGCATGCAGCGCTCGCTCACCGGCATCTGCGTCAACTGCGACTAGCGTTGCGGCCGAACGCGTTACGGCACCCGCGTCCAGGGCTGACAGTTCCTCGACTCGAAGGCCTTGACCCCGGTGTTGATGTTCGCATACATCGGGCCGACTGATGAATTGGTCTGCAGCACATGGTCCTTGGCCGCATCCGGCGTGCTGTAGGTGAACCAGGAACACATCGAGTCCTCGGTCGGCACGTTGTTGATCCAGACACCGAACGTCGAACCCGACCCGCTGGTGTGATACAGCCCGGGGGCGACGTCGGGCCCGACCACGAAGATGCCGTTTCCCGGGATCGGGTCCACCGGATCGGCGCCGGCCGGCGGCGCCAGCGCGAGAGCCAGCAGGAAGGCGGCCGAGAGGCGAAGTAATGGGGGCATGGCGCTATCCCTTCGTGCCGGTTCCCCCCCAGGCAGCCTAGGCCGGGTTGTCCGCGGTGGCAGTATGAGGCCATGAGCACTGGCACACTTCCCGCCTTCAATCCGCAGGATCCGCTCGGCCTGGACGTCTCGCTGTCCGACGACGAGATCGCGGTGCGTGACACGGTCCGTCAGTTCTGCGCCGAGCACGTCCTCCCGCACATCGCGGAGTGGTTCGAAATCGGCGACCTACCGGTGCGCGACCTGGCCAAACACTTCGGGCAGCTCGGCCTGCTGGGCATGCACCTGGAAGGTTACGGCTGCGGCGGGGCGTCCGCCGTGCACTACGGGCTGGCCTGCACCGAACTCGAGGCCGCGGACTCCGGCATTCGCTCGATGGTGTCGGTGCAGGGTTCGCTGGCCATGTTCGCCATCTGGCGATTCGGCTCCGAGGAGCAGAAGCAGCAGTGGCTGCCGGGCATGGCCGCAGGAGAACTGCTCGGCTGTTTCGGGCTGACAGAGCCCGACGCCGGATCCGACCCCGCCTCGATGAGCACCCGCGCCAAGCGCGACGGCTCGGACTGGGTGCTCAACGGCCGCAAGATGTGGATCACCAACGGGTCGGTCGCCGACGTCGCGGTGGTCTGGGCGGCCACCGACGACGGCGTGCGCGGCTTCGTGGTGCCCACCGACACGGCCGGGTTCTCCGCGAACACCATTCACCACAAGCTCTCCCTGCGGGCATCGATCACCAGTGAACTGGTCCTCGACGACGTTCGTCTCCCCGAGGACGCGCTGCTGCCGGACGTCAAGGGGCTCAAGGGTCCGTTGTCCTGTCTGTCGGAGGCGCGCTACGGCATCATCTGGGGTTCGATGGGCGCCGCCCGATCGGCGTGGCAGGCCGCGCTGGAATACGCCGGCGAACGCACTCAGTTCGGTCGCCCGATCGCCGGATTCCAGCTGACCCAGGCCAAACTCGTCGACATGGCCGTCGAGTTGCACAAGGGCTTGTTGCTGGCTCTGCAACTGGGACGGCTCAAGGACGGTGCCGGTTTGCGCCCCGAGCAGGTCAGCTTCGGCAAACTCAACAACACCCGTGAGGCGATCGAGATCTGCCGCACCGCGCGAACCATCCTGGGCGGCAACGGAATCTCGCTGGAATACCCCGTGATTCGGCACATGGTCAACCTGGAGTCGGTGCTCACCTACGAAGGCACCCCCGAAATGCACCAACTGATCCTCGGCCAGGCCTTCACCGGTTTGGACGCCTTCCGGTGAGCGTGCGTTTGGAGTACACCTCCGAACATCGGCAATTCCGTGACATGGTGCATGACTTCGTGCAGCAGACGGTGGTGCCCGCCCACGAAGAGTGGGAGAAAGCCGGTTGCGTGGACCGGTCGTTGTTCACCGAGGCCGGCAAGTTCGGCCTGCTGGCCTTCTCGGTTCCCGAGGAGTTCGGCGGCCCCGGCGTCGAGGACTTTCGCTACAACGCGATCGTGGTCGACGAACTCCAGCGGGCCGGCGCGGCCGCCGAGGCCATCGCGCTCTCGCTACAGAACGACATCGTGCTGCCCTATCTGACCGACCTGACCACCACCGAGCAGAAGCGGCGCTGGCTACCGGGCGTCGTCACCGGGGAGACGGTGATCGCGATCGCGATGACCGAGCCGGGCGCCGGCAGCGACCTCGCCGGCATCCGCACCACCGCGGTGTGCGACGGCGACGACTACGTGCTCAACGGCGCGAAAACCTTTATCTCCAATGGGCAAACCGGCGACCTCTTCGTCGTCGTGGCACGCACCGGGACCGACCGTCACAAGGGTCTGTCGCTGTTCGTCGTCGACCCGGACACGCCCGGCTTCAGCCGAGGCAGGAATCTGGAGAAGATCGGTCTGCACGCCCAGGACACCAGCGAGCTCAGCTTCACCGACATGCGGGTCTCGGTCGACAATCTGCTCGGCGAGGAAGGCCGCGGCTTCTATCAACTGATGAACAACCTGCCGCAGGAACGCCTGTCGCTGGCCGTCGGCGCGGTGGCCGCGGCTGAGGGTGTATTGGCCGAGACCCTGAACTACGTCAAGCAGCGCAAGGCTTTTGGCTCGCCGATCGCGAGTCTGCAGAACACCCAGTTCGTGATAGCCGAGCTGGCGACTGAAATCGACGTCGCCCGTACCTATCTCGACGATTGCATCGCCGAACATCTGGCCGGTGAGCTGACTGCCGCGCGAGCGGCAAAACTGAAGTGGTGGACCACCGAGCTCCAGGTCCGGACCGCGGACCGCTGTCTGCAGCTGCACGGCGGTTACGGGTACATGCGGGAGTATCCGGTGTCACGCGCGTTCGTCGATGCGCGCATCCAGACCATCTACGGCGGGACCACCGAGATCATGAAGACGATCGTCGCCAAGGACCTCGGGATCTGAAGTAAATCAGGCGCTTTCGCGGGAGATCATCGACATCCCGTTGACGCCCGGCACCACCGGGGCTTCGAGAGGCGAAGGCAGCCGTTCGGCGGCGCCGACCAGAATCAGCGAGGCCGCGGTGTTCGGGTCTACCTGCCATTGCGACCCGCCGGCGAATTTGACCAATTTATCCCGACTCTCGACGTCGGTGGCGAACATGATCCAAACGGGTTCTGAGCTGTTATCCATGGTGGTTACCTCTGCGGGCTCGGTGGACGGGACGTGGGTCTGTTTGGTGGCGGACAATCGCTACGCCACCTCGAATGCCTGCGCCAGGACGAGTTGTTCCGGGGTGGACGGAATCAAGGTCGAGATGTCGGTGACGACTGGCCCGCGGCGGAATTGCTCATGGAGCAAATCCCTTGTCTCACTAACGATTTTGGCCAGCTGACCGGGCCGCGCGTGGCTGACGAAGTCGCGCCGGTCCCACCACATCATCTTGGTCCGGTACTGCTCGCTGGGATACGGCGTCGCCGGGACGGGTGCAACCACCGAGCCGGACGATCGCCAGCTGTTCAGCACCGGAGTGGCGGCCGTGCACATCGTGTACTGGAAATCCAGGATGACCATCATGTAGAAGCAGCTGCGGGCCAGGGCGGTGGTGAGCAGTGGATTCCGGTCGGCGGCATCGGTCACCCAACCGCTCTTCATTTCCAGAACCCCGTAAGGCACGCGCTCGGCGATCATCGCGCGCACATCCTGCTGGCCGGGCTGGCCGGCCCACTCTTCGACAGCGTGGGAGTCACCGGCGCAGCGCAGCGCAATCGCGCGGTAACCGCCGACGACATGACCGGCGTCATCGACCACCGCAGCGAACATGATGGTGTCGTCACCGCTGCGCAAGGCCTCGAGATCGAGCGCGCACTCGACACCACGCTTGCTGTAGCTGCGAACGGCGCCCGCGGCGTATTCCGCCCATAGATCCCGGTCGATCGACGGCTGTGACACGACGAGAGTGCCTTCGATGTCAGAATCAGGCCAGCTGAAACTCCGACCGAGGGAGAAACCTCCGACGACGCTGCCCGTAGACATTGGCCTCATCGATCTCCCCTTTCTGCGGAAGCAGACCGGACTTCGGCAGATCCGCTCTGTTTCATGATTTAGGTATCGTTTGATCCATAAGCAATATCAGACGGTATTGAAACCGCGCAATAGTTGGGTCGTCCGACTTATTGGACAGCCTCAGACCTGCTGATCGGTATGTCCTTTGGACGGCCCTGCGCTGCGCCGCGTTCCCAATCCGGCGCTGACCAGTGACGACCGTTCCGAATTTCGACGGCTTCTCCTGGCTGGGCAGCTCTCCCGGCGGGCTTGATCGCACGGTTCCGCGTCAGACTTGACACCTGTAAAGTTCGTCGGATGGACAACATCAGGGGCAAGACCGTCGTCATCACCGGCGCTGCGCGCGGTATCGGGTATGCGACCGCGCAGGCGTTGTTGGCCCGGGGTGCCCGGGTCGTCATCGGCGACCGGGACATCGACGTTCTGGAGACCGCCGTCGCAGGGATCAGCAGCCTGGGACAGGTGAGCGGTCATCCCCTCGACGTCACCGACAAAGAGTCCTTCGCGGCCTTCCTCGACAAGGCCCGCGCCGACGGTGGTGGCCACATCGATGTCTTGATCAACAACGCGGGCGTCATGCCGGTGGGCCCGTTCCTCGAACAATCGGCACAGGCGATCCGGTCGTCGATCGAGGTGAATCTCTACGGCGTGCTCACCGGCTGTCAACTGGTGCTGCCCGACATGGTCAAGCGCCGTAGCGGGCACATCATCAACATCGCATCGCTGGCAGGCATGGTGGCCGTGCCCGGTCAAGTGGTGTACGCAGCAACAAAATTCGGCGTGGTCGGTTTGTCGACCGCGATGGCTGACGAGTTCGCGCCGCAGGGTGTCACCGTCACCGCGGTGCTGCCCACGTTCACCAACACCGAGCTGATCGCGGGCACGTCACCGTCATCCGCGCAGAAGCCGGTCGAGCCGTCCGAGATCGCCGCGGCAATCGTCAAGGTCCTCGACAAGCCGAAATCCCGTGTATCGGTCCCTAGTTGGGGTAAATCGTTCGCGGCCGTCGCGACCCTGATGCCCGACCGGGGCCGGCGCTGGCTCAACAAGAAAATGGGCAACGACACGGTGTTCCTCAAATTCGACACCGGCGCGCGCCGAAGCTACGAGGACCGCGCGCAGCACGCGACAGGTGTCATCGAACACACCGAGTGATCAGCCTCCGCGCGGGGCGTACATGATCAGGCCGACGCCGGCCAGGCAGACCGCCGCGCCCACGACATCCCAGCGGTCGGGCCGATAACCGTCCAGTGCCATGCCCCACGCCAGCGACCCGGCGACGAACACTCCGCCATAGGCGGCCAGTACCCGGCCGAATTGCGAGTCAGTCTGGAATGTCGCGATGAAACCGTAAGCCCCGAGGGCGATTACGCCGAACCCGGCCAAGATCCAGGGGCGATGCTCGCGAACGCTCTGCCACACCAGCCACGCACCGCCTATTTCGAGCAGCGCGGCCAGCATGAACAACGCGATCGACTTTGCGACGTCCATGCGTCAGCCGAACGTGGCGGCGCTCAGGCTTCTGATGGTCTGAGATTCGATGTTCTGAAACGCAGTCCCGTCCGGACGCAGCAGATCGTGGAACCACACCTTGGGGACCGCCGAGTACGGATGCTTCCACGAATCCCAGGGGAAGTACGTCTGCGTCCTACCGGCCACCAGGCCCCAGTTGATCGCGCCGACGTTGTGGCGCTTGGCAATAGGCAAGATCGATTCGATCGTGCTGCCCTGCGATCGGGCCATGTATTCGGTGCACAGAATCGGGCGGCCGTGCGGGGTCAGCTCACCGATGCGTGACTCGAACGCCGACGGCCCGGCGTAGGAGTGGAAGCTGATCACGTCGGAGTTGGCCAGCTGGATGTTCTGAATTGCCGTGCGGCTACCGGCATCTGCCCACTCGCCATCCCACACGCCGCTGGTCAGGGGCTGACGCGTGTCGACGGAGCGCGCCCAGGTGAACACCTGGGGAAGCAGGTCGGCCACCCGGTCCAGCTTGTCACCACGCTCTACGCTGGCGTACTGCGGCGCGGGATTGTCGGGTTCATTCCACACATCCCAGCCCAAGACCCGGTCGTCGTTGCGGAACTGGCCCATCACACCCGTGACGTAGTCCTGCAGGGTTCGGGTGTAGCTCTTGTCGTCGATGCGGTCGGCACCCGGGCCCTGGACCCAACCCGAGTTGTGCACCCCGGGAGTCGGGGCATGCTGGCGACCCACTTGAGGATGTGGATCCCAGCAGGAGTCGAACAACACGAAAAGCGGCTTGATCCGATGCCGTGCCGCAATCCCGACGAACTGCGCCAAACGGGCCTGGAAGCCGCGAGCGTCCTGAGCCCAGAGCTGATCGTGCAGAAAAACCCGCACGGTGTTGAGTCCATGCAAACGGGCCCAACCGAGTTCGGTGTCGATGCGGCGCGGGTCATAGGTGCCCGGCTGAAACATCTCGAGCTGGTTGATCGCGGTGGAGGTGATGAAGTTCGCTCCGACCGGCCAACCCTGGGCCTGGTACCAGCGATTGGCGCGATCAGAGGACCAGCGACTCGACTCCGCGGACGCGCGTGGCGGCTCAGCGGAGGCGCGTGGCACTTGAGCCAGAGCCGTGCCCGCCGCCAGCAGCAACGGCAGCTTCAGAACAGTGCGGCGGTACACATCGCGACGATAAATCGCGCGAGGCGCGGTTCCCGGTATTCAACGAGCGCGTCGCGCCAGTTGTTATCTCGCTGTCACCAAGCGGGCGCGTCGCGCCGGGCCCGCGCGACCGTGGGAGGGCCTCAGCCCAGCGCCCGGTCGATGTCGGCGAGCAGGTCGTCGGTGCCCTCCAGGCCCACCGAAATGCGGACCACCCCGTCACCCAGGCCGATGGCGGCCCGGCCTTCCGGCCCCATCGCGCGGTGGGTTGTCGTCGCCGGATGCGTGACAAGGGATTTCGAATCGCCGAGGTTGTTGGAGATGTTGATCAACTGCAGACCGTCGATCACCTCGAATGCGCGTTGCTTGGCCGCCCCGTCGGGGGCATCCAGCCCGAAGGTCACCACAGTGCCACCGCCGGACATCTGCCGCTTGGCGAGGTCGTACTGCGGGTGCGACGTCAAGAACGGATAGCGTACCCATCGCACGGCCGGATGGCCTTCCAGGTACTCGGCGATCCGTTGTGCCGATCGGTTCTGGTAGTCGACTCGAATCGACAGTGTCTCAAGGCCTTTGAGCATCACCCAGGCGTTGAAGGCACTCATCGCCGGGCCGGTGTGACGCATCAGTTTCTGCACCGGACCGTCGATGTACTCCTTGTCGCCGAGGATGGCGCCGCCGAGCACCCGCCCTTGGCCGTCGATGTGCTTGGTACCGGAGTAGACCACGACGTCGACGCCGAGCGGGAAACCCTGCTGCAGTAGTGGAGTGGCAAAGACATTGTCCAACACGACCTTTGCCCCGGCAGCGTGGGCGAGCTCGCTGACCGCGGCGATGTCGACCAGCGACTGCATCGGGTTGGACGGCGTCTCGAAGAACACCGCCTGAGTCGGCACCGACAGCGCCTGCTCCCACTGCGCCAGGTCCTCACCGTCGACGAGCACGGTCTCGACCCCCCAGCGCGGCAGGATCTCGCTGCACACCACGAAGCAGGATCCGAACAGACTGCGGGAGGCCACCAGTCGGTCGCCGGCGCCGAGTAGCGCGCCCAGCGAGGTGAAGACCGCGGCCATTCCGCTGGCGGTGGCGAATGCCGCGGGTGCGCCTTCGATCAGGCGCAACCGCTCTTCGAACATGCTGATCGTCGGGTTGCCGTAGCGCGAGTAGACGTAGCGGTCCACCTCGCCGGTGAACGCCTTCTCCGCCTCAGCCGAGGAGCCGTAGACATAGCCGGACGCCAGGAACATGGCCTCGGAGGTCTCTTCGAACTGCGACCTCAGGATTCCGCCGCGCACGCCGATGGTGGCCTGGCTGACCCCCTCGGGCAGTGGCTCCGGTATCCGGACCGAGGGCACCTCCGGCTGAGCAGGGTTCATGTCTGCTTCCAGGGCAGACCCACTGCGCGCCAACCACTTCCGCCACGGTGCTGCTCGTCGTCGAGCTGTCCTTCGAAGCCGTCGATCACGTTGTAGGACGGCGCGACGCCGGCCTCGGTGGCAGCCTCGGCCGCCCCGATCGATCGATTGCCGGAGCGACACAGGAACACCACGGGGCGGTCGTCGCGAGCCGGGACACTGTCGAGCAGATCGGCGACGAAGTTGTCGTTGTGCTTGCCGTCGAGGCTATTCCATTCGATGTAGACCACATCGCGGCTCAGGCCGGCGAGATCGGGGACACCGACGAACCGCCATTCGGCCTCGGTGCGAACGTCGACCAGCACGGCCTCGGGGTTGTCGCTGAGCAGCTTCCACGCCTGCTCGGGGCTGATATCTCCTGCGTACGTCATGCGCCGCTCCTCCTCATCGCCTGCGCTCTCCATCTTCGCCGGCGCGGCTCACCCGCGTGAGTCTCGCACATTCGGCTGGGACACCGGCGACGGGCCGAGGGCCTACCAGAGCTTGCGCAGCGCGGTCGACACATCCCGGGCGCGGCCGCGGGCGGTGGCCACGTCGGCGGCGGTGACGACGGCCGCCCCCAGCGGACGCCGTGCCTCAGACTCATCGCGAGTGAATACCCGGACATCGCTCTCGGTAGTGCGCAGCGCGTCACCCAGCGCGCTGCCGCGGCCAGGGCGCTGCGCCGAACCGTCGGTGCCGGCGTAGATGACTTCGGCGGCGCCCGGCGAAATCATGATGGTGTCGATCGGCAGTCCCAGGATGGCCCGCGCCTGCAGCTCGAATTCCGAGAGTCGCTGCGTGCGCACGGTGACGAGTCCGCTCTCGAACGGCCTCGCGGTGACGTCGCTGAAGTACACCTCGTCGCCGCGGACCATCAGCTCGACGCCGAACAGGCCGCGCCCGCCGAGCGCTTTGACCACGCGGGCCGCGATGGATTTGGCGGCGTCCAGCGCCGCCGGGCTGAGATCCTGCGGCTGCCAGGATTCCTGGACGTCGCCGATGGATTCGCCGTGCCCGATCGGCGCGCAGAAATCCAGCGTCGGCCCGGTGGATCCCTCGCTGCGGACCGTGAGCAGCGTGACGTGGAAGTCGATCTCGACCAGCGTCTCGGCCAGCACCCGGCTGTGGGCCAACCGCCCACCGGCGGACACCGCCCGCTGCCAGGACGGCTCGAGGTCTTCCGGCAGTAGAACCACCGACTGCCCTTCGCCGCCGACGGCAGCCACCGGCTGCACCCGCAACGGATAGCCGGCATGGTCGGCGATGGCGCGCAATTCGTCGAGCGATCCGGCAAACCAGAACGGCGCGGTGGGCAGGCCGAGCTCGTCAGCGGCCAGCCGGCGCATGCCTTCCCGGTCAGCGGTGAGCCGCGCGCAGCGGGCGGTCGGGACGAACTCCGCGGCACCGCTCTCGGCAGCGGCGGTCAGCGCGTCGGACGCCACCGCGTCGGACGCCGTCACCACGAAATTCGGGCGCAGCCGTCGGATCGCGGCACCCAGCTCATCGGTGTCGGCCATGTTGACCACCAGCGCCTGGTCCGCGACGCCGTGCGCGGGAGCGTCGGCATAGCGTTCGACGGCGATCACGTGGGCGCCCAGCCGCTGCAGGGCGACGGCCAGCTCGCGACTGAACTCCCCGGAGCCCAGCAGCATGACCGTCGGGCGGTCGGCATCGCCCGGCTGCGGCGTCGATTCGTTCTGCGGCGTGGTCACGATGCTCAGGATAGGTGGGGCGCTACGGCTGGCCGGGCAGCAACCGGATCATCAGGCCGTTGGCCTCGGCCAGCAGGGTCTCCCCGTCCAGCAGTTCGCCGCGGACGAACGCCTTGCGGCCCTCGGTCGCCGCGACGTGACCGCGCACCACCAACGGAGTGTCGGTCGGGGTGATCTTGCGGTAATCGACGTGCAGGAAGCCGGTGCGGCTGATCGGCCGGTTCGCGGCGTGCACCACCATCCCGAAGACGTGGTCGAACAGCAGCGGCAGCACACCGCCGTGCACCGCGCCGTTACCGCCGACATGGAATCGGCTGAAGTGGCCGCGCATCTCGACGCCGTCGGGGTCGAAGCGGCTCATCGTCCACGGCGGCAGCAACAGACTGCCCATCCCAGGAAGTTGCGGCGACCGGCCGGCCGGAGCCACTCCCTCGGACGCCGTGAACGGCGCGAGCTGCTCGCCCAGCGCCTCGGCCCGGGCGGCGGCGTCATCCCAGAGCTCGTCACTGGGGTCGGCCGACACCGCGAGATCCTGCAGCCGCCGCATGGCCGTCACGAATCGCCCGAAGCCGGGCCCGGGGCTGGCCGCGCCGTACTCCGGGAATCCGCCGTGGTGCTCGTAGTCGGGATCGAGCTGGTCGGGTCGCTGTTCGGAATCGGTCACGGGCGAGCCGCCAGGACGTCGCGACGCACGATGGTCTGGTCGCGACCCGGGCCTACTCCGATGCACGAAATATGGGCTCCGCCAAGCTCTTCCAGCCGCATCACGTAGTCGCGCGCCTTGGCCGGCAGATCGTCGAACTCGCGGGCCTCCGAGATGTCCTCCCACCAGCCGGGCAGCTCTTCGTAGATCGGCTCGGCGCGGTGCAGATCGCTCTGCGTCATCGGCATCTCGGAGGTCTCCTTGCCGTCGACGCGGTACCCGACACACACCGGGACCGTCTCCAAGCTGGACAGCACGTCGAGCTTGGTCAGGAAGTAGTCGGTGATCCCGTTGACCCTGGTGGCGTAGCGCGCGATGACGGCGTCGAACCATCCGCAGCGCCGGCGCCGGCCGGTGGTCACGCCGAACTCGCCACCGGTCTTGGACAGGTATTCGCCGTTCTCGTCGAACAACTCGGTCGGGAACGGGCCCGAGCCCACGCGGGTGGTGTAGGCCTTCAGAATTCCCAGCACCGTGGTGATCCGGGTCGGGCCGATACCCGAGCCCACCGCCGCGCCGCCGGCGGTCGGATTGGACGACGTCACATAGGGATACGTGCCGTGGTCGACGTCGAGCAACGTGCCCTGCGAGCCTTCCAGCAGGACGGTCTCGCCGGCCTCCAGTGCGTTGTTGAGCAGCAGCCGGGCGTCGGCGATGCGGTGCTTGAAGCTCTCCGCTTGGGTGAGCAGGGCCTCGACGACCTGCGCCGGATCGAGCGCTTTGCGGTTGTAGATCTTGACCAGCACCTGATTCTTGAATTCCAGCGCCGCTTCGATCTTGTGGGTGAGCACCTCTTCGTCGAGCACGTCGGCGACCCGGATCCCGATGCGGGCGATCTTGTCCTGATAGCAGGGCCCGATGCCGCGGCCGGTGGTGCCGATCTTCTTGTTGCCCATGTAGCGCTCGGTCACCTTGTCGATGGCCACGTGATACGGCATCAGCAGGTGCGCATCGGCGGAGATAAGTAGCCCGGAGGTATCAACACCGCGCCGCTCGAGCCCCTCGAGCTCGTCGAGCAGCACGCCCGGGTCGATCACCACGCCGTTGCCGATGACGTTGGTGACGCCGGCGGTCAAGATGCCTGACGGGATGAGATGCAGGGCGAAGTTCTCGCCGTTGGGCAATACGACCGTGTGCCCGGCGTTGTTACCGCCTTGGTAGCGAACGACCCAGTTTGTGCGGCCGCCGAGGAGGTCGGTGGCCTTGCCCTTGCCCTCGTCACCCCATTGGGCGCCGATCAGGACGATTGCCGGCATGGCTTACTCCTGTTAAATCCCACGTATTAAGGCCGCTTATTGTGGTCCAGCCGGTGACCCACACTATCTCAGCCGTTTGCGAGGACGCTTCTGAATACCCCAGACGTGGTCGTAGTGACTTTCGACTCTGGTGTGCCGCGCGCGCTGCGTGGGCTGACGGTCAGCGCCCCCGACGACGTCGAGACCACCCTGGCCGCCGCGCGCCGGGTGGTGGTGGTCGGCGGTGACGCCGACCTGGCGTCGGTGCTGACCCGGCTGATGCGGGCCGAGCGACTGGACGTCGAGGTGGCGTACGTGCCCAGGCGTCGAACGCCGGCAACCCGGGCCTATCGCCTTCCGTCCGGACGCCGGGCGGCCCGCCGGGCGCTGCGCGGGTCAGGCCTCCGGGTACCGCTGATTCGCGACGAGACCGGGTCGGTGATCGTCGGGTCGGCCGTCTGGCGTCCGGCTGATGATCAGCCGCTGCTGCACGGCGAGGCCGTCGTCGACGACGAGGTGCTGTTCGACGGCGATGTCACCGGGGTGACGGTCGAGCCGACGGCGGCGCTGCCCGGGCTGCGGGCGCGGGTGTCCGGGAGCCGGCGCTGGTTGGTCGGCCGCGCGGCGCAGCTCGGTGGGCCCGCGGTGGTGGTGGTTCGCGACGGGGTGCCTGGGTTGCGGGCGGCGCGCCGGTCGACGATCTACCGGAACACGGAGGGGTGGCTTGCCGTCCGGTGACGAACGCCGCGAGGCGTGCGGAGCCGGCGTGTCGATTCCTTCCGGTAGCTTCGTCGAGTGAGCGCCCGTGACTTGCACCAGTCGGTGCGGCCCAGTCCGATCTTCCTGGCCATCGTCGGTGTAACGATTCTCGGCGGCGGTCTGGCCTACTGGGTGGGCGACGAGGTGGGTCCTTTGGCCTACGCCTCGGTCTTTGTTCTCGTGATCGCCGGCTGGGTCGTGTCGCTGTGCCTGCACGAGTTCGGACATGCCTTCACCGCCTGGCGATGCGGCGACCGCGACATCGCGCTGCGCGGCTACCTCGACCTCGATCCGCGGCGCTACGTCAGCCCGGTGTGGTCGATCCTGGTGCCGATCGCGATCACCGCGATCGGCGGGATCGGCCTGCCGGGAGCGGCGGTGTATGTGCGGATGTCGTACATGTCCGCCAAGCAGCGCACGTTGGTCAGCCTGGCCGGGCCCGCCGCGAACCTCGTGCTGGCTGTGCTGCTGCTCGCGGCGACCAACCTGTTCTTCGACCCGAAGCACACAGTGCTGTGGGCGGGGATCGCGTTCCTCGGATTCCTGCAGATCACTGCGCTGCTGCTGAACCTGCTGCCGATTCCCGGCCTGGACGGCTACAACGCGTTAGAGCCGCACCTGAGCCCGGAGACGCAGCGGGCGCTCGAGCAGTTCAAGCCGTACGGCTTTCTGCTGCTGTTCCTGCTGCTGCTCGCGCCGCCGCTGAACCAGTTGTTCTTCGGTCTGGTCGACAGCGTCTTCGAATTGTCCGGGGTTCCGCGACTGCTGTGGCAGGCCGGCGCCGGGCTGACGCAGTTCTGGCGGCGCTGACCGTTCCGGGCGTATCACCGGCCCGCTAGCGCGCACCCACCTTCCGGTAGTGATAGTCGCTGTCGCCGAACATCGCATCGATCGCCAGGATTCGCTTCAGGTAATGGCCGACCGCGATCTCGTCGGTCATTCCGACGCCGCCATGAATCTGGATCGCGCTTTCGGCGACCGCCCGACCGAGGCGGCCGACCTGCGCCTTCAGCAACGAGATGTCGCGCGCCTGTGCGCTGGCCGCTTCCACCAGCGCGGTGGTGTAAAGCAGCGTCGAACGGGCCTTCAGCAGGGCGATCTTCATGTCGGCAAGGCGGTGCGCCACCGCCTGGAACGTGGCGATCGGCACCCCGAACTGCTGCCGCGTTGCCGCGTAGGTGGCGGTTGTGTCCACCAGCGCACCCATGGCGCCGACGCCCTCGGCGGACAGCGTGAGGAGGGCTCCTTCAAGAATCCCGTCGATGGCCGTCGCCGCATCGGATGCGAGAAGAGTGACCGGCGCCGCGTCGAACGTACAGTTCGCGGCCTTGCGTCCGTCGATCGTGCGGTACGTCGTCAGCGACACCCCAGGGTCGTCGGGGGCCACCAGCACGATGCCCAGTTCACCCTCGCCGTGACCAGCGCCGAGCAGCCGGGCCGTCACCACCAAGACCTGCGCGTCTCCGCCGCCCAGCACCAGCCGCTTCTCACCGCTGAGCTGATAACCGTCCGGGCCGAGAACGGCGGTGGTGGCGATCCGCGACGGGTCGGCGGTCCCCCGCCCCTCTTCGTGAGCGAAGGCTCCGAGCGCTTCGCCGTCGGCGATCTTGGCCAGCCAGCTGCGCGCGGCGTCATTCCCGACGACCGTCGCGAGCGCGCGACCAGTCAGGATCACCGACGAAAGATAGGGCTCGCTCACCAGACGCTCACCGAAAATTTCGGCGACGGCGACGATGTCGGTCAGCGATCCGCCCAACCCGCCGACCTCCTCGGGGAAGGGCAGCGCAAGAAGGCCGAAGTCCCGAAGTTGTTGCCACACCTGCGCGGAGGTCCCGCGTTCGGAGCCGATGATGTCCTGCCGCTGGTCGAAGGCATAGGACCGGCTGAGGTACTGAGAGACACTTCGGCGCAGCATCGTCTGCTCGTCGGAGAAGGAGAAGTCCATCGGTCAGCTCCTGCCCGCGAACGGCAGGCTGCGCGCGATCAGGTCGCGCTGTACCTCGTTGGTCCCGGCGTAGATGGTGGTGGCACGCGAGTTCAGGTAGAAGGGCATGGCGACCAGGTCATGCTCGTCGCCCAGCGCGGGATGAGTGGCCCCGACAGCGAGCGCCTCGTGTTGCAACGGGAGCGACTCCAGACCGGCGACGCGCGTCATCAACACCGAGAGCTTCTGCGTCAGCTCGGTGCCCATCGTCTTCTTGACCGACGGGAACGCCGGGTCGTCGGCAACGGGATGCCCGCTGATCGCGAGTTTCTCGAAGTACTCGTACGACGCGACGTCGGCCTCGGCTTCGCCCAGGTCGCGTTGGAAGACCGAATCGTCGGCCAGCACACCACCGTTCGGCGCACTGGCGGTCGTGCTGGCGTCGCGGATCAAGCGCACCCGCCGACGTAGGAACGGGCCCTGCGCCGAACCGCCCCGCTCGTGTTTCAGGAGCTGCTTCGCGACGGTCCAGCCGTCGTTCTCCTCCCCTACCCGACCGGATTGCGGCACCCGCACATCGTCGAAGAACACTTCGCACTGCTCGGGAAGGCCGTCGAGACCGACGATCGGGCGGATGGTCATACCCGGGTAGTCGGTCCGGTCGAGCAGCAGAAAAGTGATGCCCCGCTGCTTCTTTCCCTCGGTGCTGGTGCGAACCAGCATGAACATCCGATTGGACCGGTGGGCCAGCGTCGTCCAGATCTTGCTGCCGTTGATGACGTAGTCGTCACCGTCGGCGACCGCGGAGCAGGTGAGCGACGCGAGGTCCGAGCCGGAGTTGGGTTCGGAATATCCCTGCGTCCAATAGTCCTCGGCCGCAAGAATTCTCGGCAGATACTTGGCCTGCTGTTCGGCCGTGCCGAGTTCCATCAGGAGCGGGCCCACCATCTGCAGACAATTCGGCAGCAGCGGCGGCAGGTCCCGTGCGCAGTATTCCTCAGCAAAGATGAACCGCTGTTCGACCGACCAGCCGGGTCCACCGAATTCGACCGGCCACGCCGGGGCGGCCCAGCCTTGTCGATGCAAAATGCGCTGCCATTCCATCACCTCGTCGAACGGTGCGAAGGCACTGGTCGTCTTGCGGCCGGCCTCGCGGATCGCGGCGGTTGGCGCGGTATCCAGAAACGCCGCCACTTCCTGCCGGAATGCGTCCAGTTCAGGGGAGAATTCGACGTGCACGGACGTCAGCCCCGCTTTCCTGCAAAGGCGGCCGCATCGTCGCGCCGCACCAATGAGCCCATTCGATCCTTCTCGCGCCGCCATCGACGACCCGCGGCTCTTGACACCTGTCTAGTTCGATCGACTGAACTACAGGCGCCCTGCCCTGTCAATGGCGCCGACGAAGTCCCGCCGACCAGCGACCGTCCTTGCAATACATGCGTAACGACGCATATATTGCGAACCATGGGTGCCGGCCACGATCACGCGAACCCGGGCACACCCGTGCCCCGGCTCGCCATCGCCACCGCCTTGCTCGGCGGGTTCTTTGCCGTCGAGCTGACGACCGCGTTGCTGATCGGCTCCATCTCCCTGCTGGCCGACGCTGGCCACATCCTGACCGATGTCGCGGCCACGTTCATGGGCTTGTGCGCGGTGATCCTCGCCCGGCGCGGCAGCACGTCACCGTCGCGCACCTACGGCTGGCATCGCGCCGAGGTGTTCACTGCCGTCGCCAACGCCGTCCTGCTGATCGGCGTGGCCACGCTGATCCTGCGTGAAGCGATCGGGCGAATCGGTCAGGCACCCGAGGTGCCGGGCGTTCCGATGGTCGTCGTCGCCCTGACCGGGCTGGCCACCAACGCCGCGGTCGCGCTGCTGCTGCGCTCGCACTCGTCGCAGAGCCTGGCCGTCAAGGGCGCCTACATGGAGGTCATCGCCGACACCGTCGGGAGCATCGGCGTGTTGATCGCCGGCCTGGTCACCATCACCACCCACTGGCCCTACGCCGACGTCGTGGTCGCCGTCCTGGTCGCGCTGTGGGTGCTGCCGCGGGCGCTGTCACTGGCCGCCGGCGCGCTGCGGATCCTGTCCGAAGCCTCGCCCAGCCACATCGACGTCGACGACCTGCGAGCCGCGCTGGCGGCGGTTGACGGGGTGAGCGAGGTCCACGATCTGCACGTCTGGACCCTGGTGCCCGGCAAAGACATGGTGACCGCCCACCTGGCCAGCTGTGACACCTCGGCGCGGGTGCTGCGCGAGGCTCAGGCCGTGCTGGCCGCGCGTGGCCTCGACCACGCGACGATTCAGATCGAACCGCCGGACGGCACCGCCGAGTGCGCGCCCGACTTCTAGCTCAGGCCGAGCCCCTCGCGGGCGGCCGGGTCGCAGTCGTCGAGCAGATCCAGGCAGCGGGCTTGTTCGTCGGTCTCACCGATCGCGTCGGCGGCGCGGGCCAGCGCGGCCACACAGCGCAGGAAGCCACGATTGGGCTCGTGCGCGAACGGGACCGGGCCGAAACCCTTCCAGCCGTTGCGGCGCAACTGATCCAGGCCGCGGTGATAGCCGGTGCGCGCGTAGGCGTAGGCGGTGATCGCCTTGTCGTCGGCCAGAGCGTCCTCGGCCAGTTCGGCCCACGCGATCGAGGCCGATGGATGCGCCGCGGCGACCGCGGTCGGATTGTCGCCGGCCTCCAGTTGGGCCTCGGCTTCCGGGTCACCGGGCAACAAGATCGGATCGGGTCCCAACAGATCATGCATCGGCGTCATGCGCCTCATTGTGCCGTGCGACGCGACAGCGGGTGCCGTGACACCGGTGACCGGGGTCGGGTCGCTAAGCTCCAATAGGTATTTCGACACCGAAGGGGACAGCTGCGCCTATGCCCAATCCATCAGGGTCGGACCCCGACGCCACCGATCACGACGCCACCCAGGACGCGGCGCGATCCGAGGCCGATACCGCTGTCGAACCGACGGCCGGCGCCGACGAGAAGACGACGGAAAGCCCACGCACCGCGGACCCCGCAACCGAGGTGATCGACCCGGCCGGACTGGAGCAGCAACAGCCGCCGGCTCCGCAGCTTCAGCCCGGTGAACGCCGCTACACCGCCCCGGGATTCGACGCCAAGGAAACCGCGATCATCGACGCGGCCAGCGATCCTGCCACCGAGGTGTTCGCCCAGGGCCGGGCGCCGGTAGGTGGCCAGCCCGGCGCGAGACCCGCTACGCCGCAACTGATTCCGCCCCGCCTGGGATCGAAGTTCCGGCCATCGGGCCAACGGAGCTGGGGCTGGGTGCTGGCGCTGATCCTGATCATCCTGGCGCTGGCGGCAGTCGCGGTGTTAGGCACTGTCCTGCTGACCCGCAATGACCGGAAGGCCAACGCGTCGCGGGAAGACCAGGTACGCAGCACTATTCAGAATTTCGACGCCGCCGTGCAGACCGGCGACCTGACCAAGCTGCGCAGCCTCACCTGCGGAAGCATGCGCGACGACTACGTCAACTACAACCAGCGTGAGTGGAGCGACACCTATCACCGGGTGGCCGCAGCGAAGCAGTATCCCGTCGTCGCCGACATCGACCAGGTGGTGGTGGACGGAGACCACGCCGAAGCCAACGTCACCGCGTTCATGGCGTACGCGCCGCAGACCCGCTCGACGCGCAGCTTCGACCTGCAGTACCGCGACGACCAGTGGAAGATCTGCGAATCCAGCTCTGGCTGAATCTGATTCAGCCCGGCAGTGACTAGGAGACCGACTTGCCGTTGCAGTGCAAGTCGTTGCAGGCCTCGATCACCCGCTCGGTCATCGCCGCTTCGGCCTTCTTGAGGTAGCTGCGCGGGTCGTAGACCTTCTTGTTGCCCACCTCGCCGTCGACCTTGAGCACGCCGTCGTAGTTGGTGAACATGTGCGCGGCCAGCGGCCGGGTGAAGGCGTACTGGGTGTCGGTGTCGACGTTCATCTTCACCACGCCGTAGCGCAGCGCTTCTTCGATCTCCGACTTCGCCGAACCCGAGCCGCCGTGGAAGACGAAGTCGAACGGCTGCGAGCCGTCCGGCAGCCCCAGCTTGGCGGCGGCCACTTTCTGGCCCTGGTCGAGGATGTCGGGGCGAAGCTTGACGTTGCCCGGCTTGTAGACGCCGTGGACGTTGCCGAAGGTCGCGGCCAGCAGGTAGTGGCCGTGCTCGCCGTGCCCCAGAGCGTCGATCGTCTTCTCGAAGTCTTCGGGGGTGGTGTAGAGCTTGTCGTTGATCTCGGCCTCGACGCCGTCTTCCTCGCCGCCCACCACGCCGATCTCGACCTCCAGGACGATCTTGGCGGCGGCGGCCAGCTTGAGCAGCTCCTGGGCGATCTCGAGGTTCTCGTCGATCGGGACCGCCGAGCCGTCCCACATGTGCGACTGGAACAGCGGGTTACGGCCATTGGCCACCCGCTCGGCTGAGATCGCCAGCAGCGGCCGCACGTAGGTGTCCAGCTTGTCCTTCGGACAGTGGTCGGTGTGCAGGGCCACGTTGATCGGGTATCTCTCGGCGACGACATGGGTGAACTCGGCCAGCGCGACCGCGCCGGTGACCATGTCTTTGATCCCGAGGCCCGAACCGAACTCCGCACCACCGGTGGAGAACTGGATGATGCCGTCACTACCCGCGTCGGCGAATCCCTTCAGCGCGGCGTTGACGGTCTCGGATGACGTGCAGTTGATCGCCGGGAAGGCGTACTCGTTCTCCTTGGCACGCTTGAGCATCTCCGCGTAGACGTCTGGCGTTGCGATGGGCATGCGGCTTCCTTCCTGACGTGTCGCATCAGTATCGCAATACCTTCGGCGGGTCCGCAGCCCGCCCGGTCATGGCCGACCCGAACCGCCGGTATCTTGAACACCGTGATCACCTCTGTGGTGGCAATGCCCAACATCCTCGACCCGATGTACTGGATCGGTCCCCAGGGTTTGTTCGCATCAGCCGTGCTGCCGACAATCCTGGCCATCGTCTTCGTCGAAACCGGTCTGCTGTTTCCGCTGCTGCCGGGTGAATCCCTGCTGTTCACCGGTGGTCTGCTGGCTGCGCACGGCACACTGGACATCTGGGTGCTGGCCCCGGCCGTGGCGCTGACCGCGATTCTCGGCGACCAGACCGGATACTTCATCGGGCGTCGCATCGGGCCGGCGTTGTTCAAGAAAGAAGACTCGCGCTTCTTCAAGCAGCACCACGTGACCGAGTCGCACGCCTTCTTCGAGAAGTACGGGCCCGCGGCGATCATCCTGGCCCGGTTCATGCCGTTCGTGCGGACCTTCACCCCGGTGGTCGCCGGAGTGTCGTACATGCGCTACCCGGTCTACCTGGCCTTCGACGTCGTCGGCGGGGTGCTGTGGGGTGGCGGGGTGACGATCGCCGGATACTTCCTGGGCAACATCCCGTTCATCCACGAAAACCTGGAGAAGATCGTCCTCGGCATCCTGTTCGTGTCGATGTTGCCGGCGTTCATCGCCACCGGCCGGGCCTACCTGAAACGCAAGCGGGCGGCGCGCGACGAGCAGGACCAGCTGACAGTCGCGGAGTGAACCGCCGCACGGCCCTGCGCGCGGGGCTGCTGTGCGTGGGAACCCTGACCGCCGGATGTACCCGTCGCGGCGGCGCACCGACCCCCTCGGACCATGAGGCGTTGGCGGCGCTCGAGAAGCAGCTGCCGGGCCGCCTGGGAGTGTGCGCCCTCGACACCGGGTCGCCGGCGAGCCTGCGCTACCGCGCCGACGAGCGGTTCCTGATGTGCTCGACGGCGAAGACTCTCGCCGTCGCGGCCGTTCTGCAGCACAGCGCACGCCGGCCTGGGCTGCTGGGTGAGGTGATCCGCTACGGGAAGGCTGACGTGCTGGAGTGGGCCCCGGTGACCGCGAAGCACGTCGAGACCGGGATGACCGTGGACGCCCTGTGCGACGCGGCGATCACGGTGAGCGACAACACCGCGGCCAACCTGCTGGTAGGCCTGCTCGGTGGCCCGGCTGCGGTCACGACGTTCGCCCGGTACCTCGGCGACCATGTCACCCGGGTCGACCGACTCGAGCCCGATCTCAATGTGACTGCGCCAGGCGATATTCGGGATACGTCGACGCCCGAGCAGATGGCGCGGAACCTGCGAACGCTGGTCCTCGGTGACCCGCTGCCGCCCGCGCAGCGCACCCGGTTCGCCGATCTCCTAAAGGCCAACACCACCGGCGGCAAGACGATCCGGGCCGGGCTGCCCCGGCAGTGGGTGGTCGGAGACAAAACCGGGTCGGGGGCACAGGGGGAATGCAACGACCTCGCGATCGCCTGGCCGCCGGGTCGCGCGCCGATCGTCGTCGCCGTCTACACCGCGCCCGACGATCCGCACCTGCCGGAGGATCGGGCGCGGGAGATCATCGCGCGGGCGGCCACGATCGCCGCGTCGGCGCTGGCGCCGGCCGGCGGCTGAAGCTAGGCCGTGCGGAAGCCCATCGCCACCCCGTTCATGCAGTAACGCAGCCCGGTCGGTTGCGGTCCGTCGTTGAAGACGTGGCCGAGGTGGCCGCCGCAGCGGCTACACAGGACCTCGGTGCGCGCCATCCCCGCGCTGTCGTCCTGCTGCTCGAGGACGGCGTTGCCGAGGACCCGGTAGAAGCTGGGCCACCCGGTGCCGCTGTCGAACTTCGTGCTCGACGCAAACAGGTCTTGGCCGCACCCCGCGCAGGTGAACGTGCCGGAGCGGTGCTCGTCGTTGAGTGGGCTGCTGTAGGGCCGCTCGGTGCCCGCCTTGCGGAGCACGTCGTAGGCCGCCGGTGAGAGCATCCGGCGCCATTCATCGTCGCTGTGGCTGACCTCGAACGTCTTCGCCGGTGTCCGCGGCGCACCCGACGCGGTGCAGGCCAGCACCGATCCGGTGGCTGCGAGCGCACCCGCTACGGCGGTGCCGAACAAAATCTGGCGCCGGTTGAGGACCGGCCTGTGCGATGTGGTCACCTTTTCCACCATAGCCATCCGTGGCGATCAGACGGCGACGGTGAAATCGCACCCGGTCTTGGCGCGCACGTCGGCGACGGTGACGCCGGGGTGCAGTTCGATCAGCGTGAGGCCGTCCTCGGGCACGACGTCGAAGACGCACAGGTCGGTGATGATCATGTCCACCACCGCCTTGCCGGTGACGGGCAGTGAGCACTGCTTGAGGATCTTCGGGCTGCCGTCCTTGGCGGTGTGGTCCATCACGACGATCACCCGCTTGACACCGGACACCAAATCCATTGCGCCACCGGGGCCTTTGACCATTTTGCCGGGCACCATCCAGTTGGCCAGGTCACCGTTCTCGGCGACCTCGAGACCGCCCAGGATGGACAGGTCGATGTGGCCGCCGCGGATCATCGCGAACGAATCGGCGCTGCTGAAGAAGCTCGACCCGGGCAGGCTGGTGACGGTCTGCTTGCCGGCATTGACGAGGTCGGGGTCGACCGCGTCTTCACCCGGGTAGGCGCCGATGCCGAGCAGACCGTTCTCGGACTGCAGCGTGACGGTGATGTCGTCGGGAATGTAGTTGGCCACCAAGGTCGGAATGCCGATACCCAGGTTGACGTAGTAACCGTCGCGCAGCTCCTTGGCGGCGCGCTGAGCCATCACTTCGCGGATCGGGCTGTCCTTCTTGACCGCAGCGCCCCCGGTGGTGGTGCGGAACTCGATGCGCTTCTCGTAGGAGGGGCCTTCGATGATCCGGTCGACGTAGATTCCGGGGGTGTGGATCAGGTCGGGGTCCAGCTCGCCGACCTCGACGAGTTCTTCCACCTCGGCGATGGTCACGGTGCCGCACGTAGCGATCATCGGGTTGAAGTTGCGCGCGGTCTTGCGGTAGATCAAGTTGCCGGCCTTATCGCCCTTCCACGCCTTGACGATGGCCACGTCGGCCCGAATACCTTCTTCGAGAACGTATTCCGTTCCGTCGAAGACCCGGGTGTCCTTGCCCTCGGCCAGGTTCGTGCCGAACGCGGTGCGGGTGTAAAAGCCGGGGATCCCCGCTCCCCCGGCACGTAACTTCTCCGCGAGTGTCCCCTGCGGCGTCAGCACCAGATCGAGTTCACCGGCCAGCACCTGGCGCTCGAACTCCTTGTTCTCACCCACATAGGAAGCGATCACCTTGTTCACCTGACGCGCCTTGAGCAGCAGACCCATGCCGAAATCGTCGACGCCGGCATTGTTTCCAACGATGGTGAGATCCTTGATGCCGCTGTCCACGAGGGCCTGGATCAAATTCTCCGGGATGCCGCACAGGCCGAAACCGCCTGCGGCGATGGTGATTCCGTCCTTCAACAGCCCATCCCAGGCCGACACGGCATCGGCGTGGACCTTACTCATTGCTCATCCCTTCATAGGCGGCGACGGCGTGGGCGGCTTCCATGAGTGTCCAACCGGACAGCTGGACGGACAGATCGCGCTCGGGGATCTCCGAGCCGTTCACCGCACCGCCGACGAACTGCGCCTGTTGACCGCCGGCCGCCGGCAGCTCGGCGGTGTCGTCCCACGACGGCCCGAACAGTGGCAGCCCCTCGACGGTCTGCCGGTTGTCCCAGGCCGCCTGCGCTGAGGTCAGCACGAGATGGCGGGCGGTCTCGCGGGCAGTGACGTCGTCGACCGAGTCGCCGGGCAGGGTGGTGGCCACGAAGGCGAGGTAGCGGGCGGTGATGCCGGCGAACAACCCGCCGTCTCCCCCGCCGGAGCCACGGATCACCCCGTTCGGGGCCATGTGCTCGGCGACCGCGGCGACCAGCCGATGCACCCGCGGCGCGTGCCGGTCGTCCTGGGTGCGCGCGGCCAGCTCGGTCTCCAGGCCGAGCACCACACCCTGGCAGTAGCTGTACTGCGCCCGGACCAGCGAACCGGCCTTGATGCCGTCGAACACCAGATGTGTCTCCGGGTCGATCAGCGTCTCGTCGAGCCAGTCCGCCATCTGCTGGGCGCGCCGCAGCCGATCGCCGTAGCGGGCCAGGAAGATTCCCGCCGGGCCGTTGGCCGGCGCGTTGAAGAACTGGTCCTGTTTGCGCCACGGGATACCGCCGCCGTCCTCCGGCACCCAGGAGTTGACCAGCTGATCGTTGAGCTTGCGCAGCCCGCCCGGACGCTCCACTCCCGCAATCCGCGCCGCGCGTTCCAGCGCGAGCGCCAGCCAGGCCATGTCGTCGTAGTACTTGTTGACCCAGGATCCGTTGTTACGCAGTCGATGTCCGCGGATTTGACGCGCGATCTTGACGCGGCGCTCCGGCTGCGGGTCGCGCAGCTCGGCGTCGACCAGGCAGTCCAGCAGGTGCGCCTGCCACCAGTAGTGCCAGCCGCCGAACCAGCGGTCCCGCCGGGCGGGCGGCCAGGCCACCACCCCGAGTTGGGTGCCGGGCAGCGCCCACAGCTTCTTCAGATGCCGACCAGCGACCGCGGCCTCCGCGCTGACCGCCCGGTTGACCCATACCTGATCCATGACTGCGATCCTGCCCTACCAGGCCTGTCCGAGGTCGGAGTGTTGACTGATCCAGGCATGCATGGCAATCCCGGCGGCGACGGCGACGTTGATGCTGCGCGTCGAGCCGAACTGGGCGATGGAGACGGTCAGAGCCGCGCCGTCGCGGGCGTCGTCGCTGATCCCGGGACCTTCCGAACCGAACAGCAGCAGGCAGTCCCGTGGCAACGTGGTCTGCTCCAGCCGGGCCGCACCCGGCACGATGTCGACGGCGACCACCGTCAGCCCCTTGCCGGTGGCGAAGGAGAGCAGCGCGGCGGTGTCCTCGTGGTGCTGGAGACGTTGATAGCGGTCGGTGACCATGGCCCCGCGCCGGTTCCACCGGCGGCGTCCGACGATGTGCACGGTGTCCACGGCGAACGCGTTGGCCGCCCGCACCACCCCGCCGATGTTGGCGTCCTGACCGAAGTTCTCGATCGCGACATGCAGCGGGTGCCGCCGGCCGTCGATGTCGGCGACGATCGCCTCCCTGGTCCAGTACCGGTAGGCGTCGACGACGTTGCGGGAGTCGCCGTCGCGCAGCAACTCCGGGTCGTACCGCGGGTCGTCGGGCAGCGGACCCGCCCACGGCCCGACACCGGCCACCGGCACACTCCACTCGGTGGGGCCGGGCTCGCTCATTTGACCGTCCAGACCGCGGCGTGCGTGCCGATGATCGAGACCGTCGCGTAGAGCAGCGCAGCGTTGAGCTCGCCCTGGGTGCACAGCGACGCGTTGACGTGCACCGAGTCCAGTGACGCCTCGGGCAGGATCAGCACCGACGAGCCGTACGCCGTGCAGGCCGGGTTCAGGCCGGGCGGAGGCAGTGTCGGCGAGACGAGCAGCATCATCGGCCCGCCGCGTGCCGCAGAGTCGTCGCGATACTTGGCGGCGATGGTGTCGGCCTGCAGGCCGAGCAGCATGTAGCCGCTGCCGTTGAAGGCGGCCGGATCGCCCAGCGCGTCCTTGTTCAGCTGAGTGCCGTCGGCCCGCCACGCCGCCACACTGGTGGTCCGCACCACCAGGCCGGTGTCGCTTTCCTTGGTCGGCAGCACCCCGACCGGGAACGCCGCCGCATAGGCCGCCGCGGTCTCTGCGATCCGATCGCGCGGGGAGTACAGATAGACGCCGCGGACGGCGGCTCGGTCCTTCATCGGGCCCAGGCACACCGTGCCTGCCATCCGCTTGTCCCTGGATTCGGAAAAAGATTGGACCACAAGGTTTTTCACACCGTCGCAGCTGCCGATGCCGACGGTCTCGATCGGATGTGCCAGCGCGCCGTACAACCCGAAACGGATGTCGCGCGGATCGGCATGGGGTTTGGCCGCGTCCGCCGGGGCGGCGTCGACGTCGACCAGCACATAGTCGTCCTGCCAGCGCAGGTTCGACACCGATGTGTTCCAGCCCAGCACTGCCAGCGACTCGCCGACCCGTGCGCTACCCGCACCGTAAACCTGTTGCCGGGAAGCCGAACTCGAGCATCCGGAGAGCAGCGCCAACGCCGCGATCGTCGCGAGGACAGTGCGCACGATGACTAACTCAGCCCGAGGTCCGCCAGCCCGAGCACGCTGCGGTATGGAATACCCTCGGCCTCGATGACTTCGGCGGCACCCGTGGCCCGGTCGACGACCGTCACCACGCCGATCACCTGCGCGCCGGCTTCCAGCACCGCATGCACCGCGGTCAGCGCCGACCCGCCGGTGGTGCTGGTGTCCTCGACTACCAGCACCCGCTGACCGGTGATGTCGGGGCCCTCGATAAGACGTTGCATGCCATGGGTTTTCACGGACTTGCGGACAACGAAGGCGTCGATCGGCCGGCCGGGCGCATGCATGACGGCAGTAGCCACCGGATCAGCGCCCAGGGTCAGCCCACCGACCGCGGCGTAGTCCCAATCGGCGGTCAGGTCGCGGACCAGGCGGCCGATCAGCGGGGCGGCCCGGTGGTGCAGGGTGGCCCGGCGCAGGTCGACGTAGTAGTCGGCCTCCTTGCCCGAGGACAGCGTGACGCGGCCGTGCACGACCGCCAATTGCGTGACCAGGTCCGCTAATTCAGCCTTCTCAGGTGCGGCCACGGCCCCGCCCGAAGACACTGGTCGCGGCGCGGGACAGCGTACGCGGCACCATCCGGGTGACGGTGGTGATCGCTTTGTACTGCAGGCCCGGAATGATGAGCACGTTGCCGCGGGCGACCTCGGCGAGGGTTTCCCGGACCACGTCGTCGACCTCCAACCACATGAACGACGGCAGCGAGGCCATGTCGATTCCGGCCCGGTCGTGAAACTCGGTGTGCACGTAGCCCGGGCACACCACATGGATGCCGACGCCGGTGCCGCGCAACCCGGCGGCCAGGCCTTCGGTGAACGACACCACGTATGCCTTGGACGCCGAGTAGGTGGAGCCCCGTCCCGAGAGCAGTCCCGCCACGCTCGAGACGTTGATGACGGTGCCGCGGCCGGCGTCGATCATCGCCGGCAGCGCGGCCCGGGTGAGCTGCATGACCGCGGTGACGTTGACATCGAGTTGACGTTGCAGCAGCGCGGGATCGGCGGTCCAGAATTCGCCGGATGTTCCCAGACCGGCGTTGTTGACCAGTACATCGACACCGGCGGCCACCCGCTCGGCGACGGCATCCCGGCCGGCGGCATCGGCCAGATCGGCGGGAAGCACCTCGACGTCGCGTCCGCCCTCGTCGGAGAGTTCGGCGGCCAGCGCCTCGAGACGCTCGACGTTTCGGGACACCAGCACCAGGTCATAGCCGTCGGCGGCATAGCGGCGGGCGAATCCTTCGCCGATACCGGATGTGGGCCCGGTGATCAGGGCGACGGGGCGAGGCACGGCGTCAGTGTACTGAGCGCGAATTCGTGGACGAGGCCCGTCTGGGTACCGCGGTGCCCGCCTCGGAGCGAATCACCACACCAATTCGCTACGAGGTGGGCACATCGATAGTCGCCACCGCGGGAGGTTGTTGTGGCAGATGTGAATTCAGCGTTGGTGGTGCGAGGCCTGGTGCCCGTTGCGTCCGGTCGGCGGGCGGCGGGTCTGCTCCTGACGAGCAGGCGGCGGGGTCGCGGCGGAGCGGGTGGTGGGTCCGCCTTCGCGGGACAACGCTTCCGGCGGCCGGGGTGTCTCGCTGCGCCCGGCCGGGGCCAGCGGACGGCTGGGCGAGACCTTGCGGCGGCTGGCGGCCTGCGGCGCACCGGCCGACCCCGTCGACTGGGGCACCGGCGGCAGGACCCGCAGCAAGTCGTTGAACTGACGCACGGTGCGCAGGCCTTCGTCCCACTGCGCCCGGGTGCTGCCGATCGGCATGCTGACCAGCGTCCAGTTCTCTTCGTTCCACATGATCTCGGCACAGTCGGGCGCGGTGTGCGCGAAGGTGACCATGCGGCGATCGCAGGCGCGCCGGGCTGCGTCGAGGTTCGTCGAATACACCATCCGCGGCCCGATCGCGCCGAGCAGCCAAATGTCGTTCTCCCGGGGCTCTTTGAGGCCCTTGAGCCGAACGTCGACGACGACATTGGTGCCGACCTTGCGGTGCAGGGCGATCACCGTGGCGACTTCCTCGATGTCGAAGATGAACACCGCCTCGCCCCGGATCTGGCCCAGCACGACGTTGTTGGCGGGGACGTTGCTGCCCACGGTCGACATCACGCCGCGCTTCCAGCGCTTGAGGATTTCGGTGGATTCCCGCTCGTAGTCGAATCCGTGTGAGCGCGCCCAGGAGTGGCGACGGCGGCCGCGGCCGCGACGTCGGTCGATGTCGACGTACAGCAGCACCGCTGCGCACACAAAGCACAGCGCCGAAAGCGTGAACCAGAGTGGAACCATCGCCTCGTAGCCTAGCGGCTGTCGGCCCTGAACGGAGAATGCCAGCAGGTCACAACAGAATTAAAGTTTGCCAGCGCTTCGGCGGCGATGACACCGCCGAAGCGCCGAGCACCCTCAGCCCAGCACCAGAGACTCACCGTCGGCGCTGACGTTGACCGGCACCACGTCGCCGTCGTGCACATCACCGGACAGCAGCATCTTCGCCAGCTGGTCACCGATGGCGTGTTGCACCAGCCGCCGCAGCGGGCGGGCGCCGTAGACCGGGTCGAACCCGCGCTTGGACAGCCACTCCTTGGCCGGCAGCGACACCTCCAGCTGGAGCCGTCGTTGCGCCAGCCGCTTGGCCAGCTGCTCGAGCTGGATGTCGACGATCCGGACCAATTCGTCGGGTTGCAAGCCGTCGAAGATCAGCACGTCGTCGAGCCGGTTGATGAACTCGGGCTTGAACGCCGAGCGCACCGCGGCCATCACCTGCTCCTCCGTGCCACCCGAACCGAGGTTGGACGTCAGGATCAGGATGGTGTTGCGGAAGTCGACCGTGCGGCCCTGCCCGTCGGTGAGCCGACCCTCGTCGAGAACCTGCAGCAACACGTCGAACACGTCCGGGTGGGCCTTTTCCACCTCGTCGAACAGCACGACGGTGTAGGGCCGTCGGCGGACCGCCTCGGTCAGCTGACCGCCCTGGTCGTAGCCGATGTAGCCGGGAGGAGCACCGACCAGGCGGGCCACCGAGTGCTTCTCGCCGTACTCGCTCATGTCGATGCGGACCATCGCCCGCTCGTCGTCGAACAGGAAGTCGGCCAGCGCCTTGGCCAGCTCGGTCTTGCCGACACCGGTGGGCCCCAGGAACAGGAATGAACCGGTCGGCCGGTTGGGGTCGGCGACCCCGGCCCGGGTCCTACGCACCGCGTCAGAAACTGCAGCCACCGCCTTGCGTTGCCCGACGACGCGCCGGCCCAGCTCGTCTTCCATCCGCAGCAGCTTGGCGGTCTCGCCTTCCAGCAGCCGCCCGGCCGGGATGCCGGTCCAGGCCGACACCACGTCGGCGATGTCGTCGGGGCCGACTTCCTCCTTGAGCATCACGTTTTCCCGGGCCGCAGCCTGCGGGACCGTGGCGTCGAGCTTTTTCTCGATCTCCGGGATGCGTCCGTAACGCAGCTCGGCGGCCTTGGCCAGGTCGCCGTCCCGCTCGGCCCGTTCGGATTCGCCACGCAGCGAGTCCAGCTGTTCTTTGAGCTCGCGGACGACGTCGATAGCGTTCTTCTCGTTCTGCCACCGGGTCGTCAGCTCGGCCAGCTTCTCCTTTTGGTCGGCCAGTTCGGAGCGCAACTTCTCCAGACGGTCGCGCGACGCGTCGTCTGATTCCTTGGCCAGCGCCATCTCTTCGATCTCGAGCCGACGCACCAGGCGCTCCACCTCGTCGACCTCCACCGGCCGCGAGTCGATCTCCATCTTCAACCGGCTGGCTGCCTCGTCGACCAGGTCGATCGCCTTGTCCGGCAGGAAGCGGGCGGTGATGTAGCGGTCGGACAGCGTCGCGGCCGCCACCAGTGCGGAGTCGGTGATGCGGACCCCGTGGTGTACCTCGTAGCGGTCTTTGAGCCCGCGCAGGATTCCGACGGTGTCCTCCACCGACGGCTCACCGACGAACACCTGCTGGAAGCGTCGCTCCAGCGCGGCATCCTTCTCGATGTACTTGCGGTACTCGTCGAGCGTGGTGGCTCCGACCAGCCGCAGTTCGCCGCGGGCCAGCATCGGCTTGATCATGTTGCCGGCGTCCATCGCACCCTCACCGGACGCGCCGGCGCCGACGATGGTGTGCATCTCGTCGATAAAGGTGATGATCTGCCCGGCGGAGTTCTTGATGTCGTCGAGCACGGCCTTGAGCCGTTCCTCGAATTCGCCACGGTATTTCGCGCCGGCCACCATCGAACCCAGGTCCAGGCTGACGACCGTCTTGTCGCGCAGGCTTTCGGGGACGTCCCCGTCGACGATGCGCTGGGCCAGACCCTCCACGATCGCGGTCTTGCCGACACCGGGTTCACCGATCAGCACCGGGTTGTTCTTGGTGCGACGGCTCAGCACCTGCACGACGCGACGAATCTCGTTGTCCCGCCCGATCACCGGGTCGAGCTTGCCTTCGCGGGCGCGCTCGGTCAGGTCGGTGGAGTACTTCTCCAGCGCCTGGTAGGTGGCCTCGGGGTCGGGGTTGGTGACGCGGGCGCTGCCGCGGACCTTGACGAACGCCTCGCGTAGCGCCTGCGGCGACGCGCCCTGACCGGTCAGCAGCTTGGCGACCTCGGAGTCGCCGGTGGCCAGACCGACCAGCAGGTGCTCGGTGGAGACGTACTCGTCGTCCATCTCGGTGGCCAACTGCTGCGCGGTGGTGATGGCCGCCAGCGATTCCCGTGAGAGCTGCGGTTGTGAGCTGGCGCCGCTGGCTTGCGGCAGCCGGTCCAGGATCCGCTGCGCTTCGGCGCGGACGGCAGCGGGCTCGACGCCGACAGCCTCCAGCAGCGGCGCGGCGATCCCGTCGTTCTGGGTGAGCAGGGCCAGCAGCAGGTGGGCCGGCCTGATCTCGGGGTTGCCGGCGGCGGTCGCCGCCTGCAGCGCCGACGTCAGCACCGCCTGCGTCTTGGTTGTCGGGTTGAAAGAGTCCACGACACCTCCGTTCTAGGTCACGACGGGCTCGCGGGCCCGCCAAAAATGCTTGTCGCGATGTTCAACGCCGTCAAGGTTGAGTCTGTTCCGCTCAACTCTAACCAATTTCCGGCAACCGCGCCGCCATGCGCCTACGTCGCGTGGGACCGGAAGGCCGCGTGCAGCTGCGGGCCGTCGAATCCACCGGGGGCCTGCCCGTACAGCGCGAACTGGAAGACCGCGACGCGGAAGATCTGGCTCAAGGTCGTCGAGACCACCGCCACGGCGAACATCGACAGCGCCGCCACGGCCAGCACGAGATAGCCGAGCAGCGGTTGTCCGCCGGTGAGCAGAAACATGACGGCGAACACGGCGACTGTCCCGAGCACGATGCTGAACCCCACTGTCACCAGGCCGATCGTGGCCGCACCGGTCGCACCCTCGCCCCAGCGGGCCTTGATCACGGCCGCCGAGTGTTGCAGCGACGTCAATGGGCCCGTGCCTTCCAACGCGATCACGGGCACGACGAAGAACGTCGCGATCCCCCACGCGGCGCCGACGATGCCGGCGGCGATCTTGCCCAGCAGTGGCACCCGGTTCTCGAACGCCCGCAACAACAGCCCGAACGTCGTGGACACCAACGTCCAGCCCAGGATCGGGCCGATCCGATGCGCCGCGGCCGCCAGTCCGTCGCGAACCCTGGTGTCCTCGCCGCGCATCGAGCGGACCGCGCACGCCGCCAGCGCCACATTGAAGAAGAGGGCGACGAACGTCGACGCGTACGCCGAAGCGATGCCGGCGGCGTAGATGACGGGGTCATTGCGCTCGACGATCTGATGGTCGAAGACGCCGCGCGAGATCAGCGCCGGCGTCCAGATCGACACCATCGCCAGGCTGGCGAAGATCGTCGACAGGACCGGGAACAGCGCCAGCGAGGCGTCGCCGCGCAGGATGTCCCAGCTCTGCCGGGTGAGCGCCCAGCCGCGTGACAACCTGTCCATCGATGCACCTCCGGCGTGCCCCCGAGCGTCGATCCTAGGGCGCGCCGGCTGTGCGGGAGCCGTGATCCGAACGACCCGCCCAGCCCTTCATTCGAACGTATGATCGATCAGTGGGTGACCTCGCGCCGATCGGATACAACGGGCAGCCGGTGCGCAATCCGTTCCGCGTCGTGCGCCCGCCGATCATCGTGCTCATCGACCTGACCGCGCTGTTTCCGCGCCAGCCGCACCGCAGCGGGCGGTACAACCCGAACGGCCTGCAGTTGCACAAGGTGGTCGAGGGTCAGCTGACCTGCTGGGGCATCTGCGAGCAGGGCGACTGGTGGGGGCTGGTGACCTACCCGATCGCCTACGGGGCCAAGCGCAAGATGGTCACGCACTGGGTTCCGGCGTGGACGCTCCGCAAAGGTCCGCCGCGGCGCGAAGGACCGTAACGCCAGGGAATTCCCGGTATCCCGCCGTCGAGTCGCCGTTTACTCTTCCTGTCACAGCCGCACCCCCGTCTCGGCTGCCTGAACAGAGACCCATGAACGCATCCATCACAGCCATCCGCATGCTCGCCGCGGTGACCGGCGTCGCGATCGCCCTGACCTCCGGCGGCTGCGCGACGCCGCGCGAGACGCCCGGCACGCGGTCCGCCGGCGTCACCATCGCCACCGGCACACCGCCGGGCTTTCGCGCGCAGCAGACGGTGGACATGTTGAACTCGGATTGGCCGATCGGACCGAAGAACGTCGCTACCCTGGCGGCGCCCAGTGCTGCCGGCGGCGTGCAGGCAGCCATGGAGAACCTCTGGTGGGACCGCCCGTTTTCGGTCACCGGAGTCGACTACAACGCAGGGCGCGCGGTGTTGCACCTGCGCAACTCGTTCGGCGCGCAGCAGAACATCGCCATCCACACCGACGACGCCGGCATGGTCGACCGTTTCGACGCCGAAGTCGTTGCACCCAAGATCAATTCGTGGGCCGAAGTGGACGCCGAGCTGGCCAAGTCACACGCTCGCTATTCGTATCAGGTCGCCAAGGTCGACGACGGGCGCTGTGAACGGGTTGCAGGTGTCAACACCGCCGAATCCTTGCCTCTCGCTTCAATTTTCAAGCTGTATGTGCTCTATGCCGTCGCCGAAGCGATCCGGGCCGGCACGCTGTCGTGGGATGAACAGCTGACCGTCACAGACCAATCCAGGGCGGTCGAATTCGCGACACTCGACGACCATCCGACCGGCTCGACGATCTCGGTGCTCGCCGCCGCGCAGATCATGATCGCGAAAAGCAGCAACATGGCCACCGACCTGCTGATCGACCGGGTCGGCACGGTCGCCGTCGAGCACGCCCTGGTCGCGGCCGGCCACCATGCCCCGCAGAGCATGACCCCGTTTCCGACCATGCATGAGTTGTTCACCATCGGCTGGGGCCGGCATGACCTGCGCCAGCAGTGGAAGGACGCCGCCGGTGCACCGGCGGACCGGGCACGATTGCTCGACGAGGTCAAATCGGTTCCCTACCAACCAGATCCGGGCCGTGGCCACACTCCGGCGTCGACATACGGCATCGAGTGGTACGGCAGCGCCGAGGACATCTGCCGAGTGCACTCCGCACTGCAGGCCGGTGCGGTCGGGGCGGCCGAGCCGGTGCGCCAGATCTTGTCGTCCACCCCGGGTATCGAACTCGACAGACAGCAGTGGCCCTACATCGGCACCAAGGGCGGAAACCTGCCCGGCGACCTGACTTTCAGCTGGTATGCCGTGAACCGATCCGGTCAGCCGTGGGTGGTCAGCTTCCAGTTGAGCTGGCCGCAGTTTCACGGTCCCGCCGCGGGCGCCTGGATCCTTTCGATCGCCAGGCAGGTGTTCGCGATGGCAGACAAGGCGTCCTAGGTCGGTTACGGTTCTCCCGTGGCGACCAGCTTGGGCTCAGTGCTGACCACGCTCGTGCCGCTGGCGTTGGTCGTTTCGATCTCGCCGCTGTCGATCATTCCGGCGGTGCTCGTACTGCAGACGCCACGACCGCGGCCGACCGGGCTCGCCTTCCTCGGCAGCTGGTTGTTCGGATTGTGTGCTCTCACCGCGATCTTCGCGTCGTCCTCCGACGCACTGGACGGGCTGCGCAAGTCGCCGCCGACCTGGGCCTCCTGGCTGCGGGTCGTGCTCGGCCTGGCGCTGGTCGCCTTCGGCGTCTATCGCTGGCTGACCCGGGAAGGACATTCCGAATCGCCGAAGTGGATGCGGGCGTTCGAGACCATGACGCCGTCGCGCGCGGCGCTGACCGGTCTGCTGCTGGTGGTCGTGCGACTCGAGGTGCTGATCATGTGCGCGTTGGCCGGCTTGGCCATCGGCAGCAGCGGGCTCGCCAGACCGGACGAGTGGACGGCCGCGGTGATCTTCCTCGTGGTCGCCGCGTCGTCGGTGGCCGTTCCGGTGCTGGCCTACGTCGGCGCCGGTTCCCGCCTCGACGATTCGATGACGAGCCTGAAGCTCTGGATGGAGAAGAACAACGCGGCACTGCTCGCGGTCATCTTCGTCGTGATCGGCGCCATGGTGTTCCACAACGGCATCAAGGCGTTGTGACGGCAGACGCCGCGGTCGGGCATAAGATCGGCGGCCGTGAGCCTCGACGATCGGGATGCGCTGGCGGTGTTGCATGCCGCCGTCGACGCCGATGACGCCAACGGGCTGATCGGCCGGTTCTACACCCGCTGGTTCTCCTTCGACGTATCGCCGCGCGATCTGTTCCCGCCCGAGATGGCGGCCCAACGTGCCGTCTTCGCCCAGGCGTTGAAGTGGCTGTACGGCGAATTGGTCGCGCAGCGTTCGGACGAGCCGGTGGCATTCCTGGCGCAGTTGGGCCGCGACCACCGCAAGTACGGGGTGCTGCCCGAGCATTACGAAACACTCGGACAGGCGTTGTACGCGACCCTGCGTGACGCGCTCGCCGACGCCTGGACCGACCCCGTTGACGCCGCCGCCCGGCAATCGCTGAACCTGATCACCGGGGTGATGAGCGGCGCCGCCGAAGCCGAACACGGACCGGCCTGGTGGGACGGCGCGGTGGTGGAACACCTGCGGGTGTCTCGCGACCTGGCCGTGATCCGGCTGCAGCTGGACACCCCGATGCCGTATCACGCCGGCCAGTACGTGAATGTTGCTGTGCCGCAATGCCCGCGGCGGTGGCGGTACCTGACCCCGGCCATCCCACCGGACAGCAGCGGCGGAGTGGAGTTTCACGTTCGCGCGGTGTCCGGCGGCCTGGTCAGCAATGCCATCGTCAACGAGACCCGGGCGGGCGACCGTTGGCGGCTGTCCAGCCCGCACGGCGCCCTGCAGGTCGACCGCGACAGCGGGGACGTGCTGCTGGTGGCCGGCAGCACCGGGCTCGCGCCATTGCGCTCGATCGTCATGGACCTCACCCGCTGGGGTGAGAACCCGCGCGTACACATGTTTTTCGGCGGCCGATATCCGTGCGAGCTCTACGACCTGCCGACGTTGTGGCAGATCGCCTCGATCAATCCGTGGTTGTCGGTGACGCCGGTCTCCGAGTTCGGCCGCGACCCGGCGTGGGCCGACGACTATCCGGACGTGACGCCGCCGCGCGGGCTGCATGTGCGCCAGACCGGGAAATTGATGGACGTCGTCACCCGGTACGGCAACTGGGGTGACAGGCAGATCTTGATCTGCGGCGGCCCGGAGATGGTGCGCGCCACCAGAGAGGCGCTGATCGCCAAGGGAGCGCCACCGGAGCGCATCCAGCACGACCCGCTCTCCCGCTAGCGGCCGGAGGACCGTCGCGGCAGTGCCCTGGTGGATCCGCCGGGTGATGTGATTCGGCTAGGCACTTTCTATGAAAAAGACCTGCGCTTCTTAAGAAGAGCGGACGCTTGTGCCCGGCGTGCCAGTCCAAGCCGAGCGGCCTGAAATTCGGCGCGTAGCCCCTCTGCCTGCAGTGATAAGGCGCGCGATCACGTTCGCGCAGCTGAGAAGAAGCTTATTGCGTCTCAGCTATCTCTAAGGTAGCGTCGCCCACGCCTTAGGAAAGGCAACCCTAACAACGACCGAGAATGAACAGAGGAGAAGCGGTGCAGCTAGCTCTGAAAGCCGACCTGAGCAGTGGGATGTCGATGCGCCCGATCGCGGCCAACCGGGCCAAAGCCGCGCTCGTTGCCGGGTTCGCATTGGCGAGTGCCGGCCTGATCGCCGTAGGACCGTCGGCCAACCCGGCGCTGCCGACCGTGCAGCACCACGAGGTGCAATTGGTCGATCAATTCGTGAATCCGATCGACCCCGCCACCGTGTTCCCGCTGGCACTGGAGAACATCGACAACATCCAGACGGCCATCGGCAACGTTCCACTCAATGACGCACTGACCGACCTCTTCACCGGCTACGGCGATCGACTGGCCAACAGCTTCGAAGTTTCGGCCAACGCGTTCCAGGACCTGGCCGAGCAATTCCCGACGACGCTGCAGAACTCGCTGGAGTACCTGGCCGACGGCGAGTTCGTCGCGGCATACAGCGAACTCAACAGCTTCGGACTGTTCGGCCTCGAGGACATTGCCGCGCCCATCTTCGATCTCTTCAGCAGCAGGCGCGGTGAGGGAATCCTCAACGATCTGGCCCAGCAGGGGTACAACGTCCTCAACACGTTGTTCACCAGGAGCGACCTCACGGGCTTCACCAAGGCGCTACTTGCACCCGGCATCACCGCCAACTTCGAAGCGGCACTCATTGCCGACAACGTCGAGGACGCGATCAACACCGGCGACTACAACGACGCGTTCAACGACCTGCTCAACGCTCCGAGCCAGATCCTGGGCGCCTACCTCAACGGTGCCGCCTTCCCGTTCGTCGAGAACGGGGAGACCTTCCCAGGCCTCCTGAGCCCGGCCGGACCGTTCCAGTTCCTGTTCGTCACCATTCCCACCCAGATCGCCAACGCCATCAGTGCCCCCGCCGCGGTGGCGGCGGCACCGGCCGAAGCGCTCGGAGGCGAGGACTGGTCCGCGCTGTTCGGCGGCGACTGGAGCGCGCTGTTCGAAGCCGGTGACTGGAGTGCGCTCTTCGACGTCTCCGCCCTCACCGACAGCGTGACGTCCGCGATCGACCCAAGTGCTGTCACCGACGAATTGACCGCACTGGCGACGTCGATCTTCTAGCGCGACAACGGGCAGGGCGGTAGGAGTTCCATGAGCTCCCCCGCCCTGCCCTGTTTTCCGGGCTCAGCACACAGCGCTCGCACTAGTGTCTAGCTCATGCACACCGTGACGCTGAGCGACCCGTCATCGTCGGTAGAGGCGCAGTTCGTGCCGGAGGCCGGCATGATCGGCATCTCGCTGACCGACGCGGGCGTCGAGTTGCTCGGTCAACGCCGGGGGCTGGACGCCTACGTGGCCAACGGGAAGACGATGGGCATACCGATCTTGTACCCATGGGCAAACCGGTTGAGCGGCAACACATATGAAGCCGAAGGTACGACCGCCACATTGACCGACGGCGAATACGGGGTGCGTACCGATCCCAACGGCCTGCCGATCCACGGCGTCCTCGCGGCGTTCTCGAATTGGCGGGTGACTCACGAGTCCGCCCACGAGCTCACCGCCGAGGTCGACTTCACCACCGACGACGAGCTGTTGGCCAGCTTCCCTTTTCCGCATCGGCTGTCCCTGACCATCACGCTGGTGGACAGGACGCTGCGGGTGCGCGTGTCGGTGAATCCGACCGGCCGGCAAGCGGTGCCGTTGTGCTTCGGATTCCACCCCTACCTCCAGCTGCCGGGCGTCCCTCGCGCGGAGTGGGTGATCGAGACCCCGGCGTTGCGACACCTAGCACTCGACGACAAAGGGCTGCCGACCGGCGACGCGGTGGTCCAGCCAGCGCTCAGTGAACCCTTGGGAGACAGGGCATTCGACGACGGGTACGACCAGGTCGCCGAAGGCGCGGTGTTTGCGGTGTCCGGCGGCGACCGGCGGATCGAGGTCCACTTCGAAGAGGGCTATCCCGCCGCGCAGATCTTCGCGCCGCTCGGCGAAGACATCGTGTGCTTCGAGCCGATGACCGCGGTCACCGATGCGCTGCGCCGCGGCGGCTACCGGTCGGCGCAGCCCGGCGACTGGGGCATCGCCCAATTCTCGATCCGCGTCTAGCGGCGCGGTTTCCAGACCACCACTGCGGTGCTCTTCGGTACCACCGCGAGGTCGCGCCGCTGGTTGGCCCGCAACGCTTCGATCTCGGCGGCCATTTCCTGCAGCCGCGACTGCAGCGCCTCGACCTGGTTGGTCAACTCGATGATGCGTTTGATGCCGGCCAGGTTGACGCCCTCGTCCTGCGACAGTCGCTGCACCTCGCGGAGCAGATCCACGTCATGCTGCGAATAACGCCGTCCCCCACCGGAACTCCGGTCGGGACTGACCAACCCGAGCCGGTCGTAGGTGCGCAGGGTCTGGGCGTGCATCCCGGCGAGTTCGGCCGCCACCGAGATCAGGAACGTCCGGGCATCGTCCTTCTTCGCCATCAGCGGTTGCCCGCCCATCCGGCACGCGGATCGAAACCGCTGGATCGCTCGGCGACCGCATACGCTTCGAGCGCTTCCTTGGCGGCGCCCTCGAGGTTCGGCGGCACAGCGACTTTCACCGTGACCAGAAGGTCACCCTGACCACCGGAACGCTTCGGCACACCGCGGCCGCGGACCCGCAGGATGCGACCGTCGGTCGTCCCCTGCGGCACCCGGACGCCAACCTTACCGTCCAGGGTAGGCACCGAAAGTGTTGTCCCCAAAGCCAATTCGGTGAAGCTGACCGGAACGGTGACGGTGAGGTCGTCACCGTCACGGGCGAACACCTTGTCGGGCCGCACATGCACGGTGACGTACAGGTCGCCCGACGGGGCGCCCCGCAGCCCGGCTTCACCCTGACCCGCCAGCCGAATCCGTTGCCCGTCTTCGACACCCGGCGGAATGCGGACGTTGATGGTCCGGGTGCGGGTGGTGACGCCGGTTCCCTTGCACTCGTCGCAGGGATTCTCGATGATCGAGCCGGTGCCGCGGCAGTCCGTGCACGGCTCGGAGAATCCGAAAGCGCCTTGGTTGCGGCTGATCACACCTGAGCCGTTGCATGTCGCGCAGACCTTCGGGCTGGTGCCCGGCCGGGCGCCGCTGCCGTGACAGTTCGTGCACGGCGCAGGGCTGGTCAACCGAAGCGGCATCGCCACGCCCTTGGTGGCCTCCAGGAAGTCCAACTCGGTCTCGGTTTCCAGGTCGTTGCCGCGACGGGGCCGACTCGGCCGAGGCTGCGCGCCGCGGCCGAACAATCCGCCGAACAGGTCACCGATGTTGCTGCCGCCGCTACGGCCGGCCGCATCGAACAGGTCGTTGAGATTGAAATCGCCACCGTCGCCGCCGAAGCCGCCGGTGAAGTCACCGCCGCCACCGCCGTTGAATCGGCGACCGAATCCGCCGCCGGCGAAGAGCCGACGGGTCTCGTCGTATTCCTTACGCTTGGCCTCGTCGGACAGGATGCTGTAGGCCTCCGAGACCGCCTTGAAACGTTCGGCCCCGTCCGGGTTCTTGTCCGGGTGCAGGTCGGAGGCCAACTTGCGGTATGCCGTCTTGATCTCTTTGGCACTGGCATCAGAGGAGACGCCCAACTCCTTGTAGAAGTCCTTTTCGACCCACTCGCGCTGAGCCATGTTGCGTCACCTCCTCCGCCGTCTTGTACTGCCGCCGCTACTGCTACGACGGTTCTGATTCTGCGTGCTGCTCACCCTCGTTCGCTTCGTTATTGCCCGAGTCGGCGCTCGGTGAGTTGTCGACCACGGTGTCCACCACTCCGACGAGTGCGTGCCGCAGCACCTGCTCGCCGAGTTTGTAGCCCTGGCGCATGACGTTGCCGATCACCGGCTTGGAGCCCGGGCCACCGTCGCCCTCGTGCTGCACCGCCTCGTGTAGCGCCGGGTCGAAGTCGTCACCCTCGGCACCGAATGCCGTCAGCCCGAGCCCGGCCAGCGCACCGACCAGCTTGTCGGCCACTGACTTCAGCGGACCCGATTCCAAGTCACCGTGGTTGCGCGCCCGGTCGAAATCGTCCAGTACGCCCAGCAATTGGCTGACCACGGCGGCCTTGGCCCGTTCGGCGGTTGCTTCCTGGTCACGCAACGCCCGCTTGCGGTAGTTGGCGTAGTCGGCTTGCACCCGCTGAAGATCAGCGGTCAGCTCGGCCACCTTCTCGTCGGCAGCTGAGCTCTCTGCGGCCGGTTCGCCCGCACCGGGCGCCGCCCCCGAAGGGACGGCGCCGGCAGCGACATGACGTACTTCGCCGGTCTCAGGGTCGATTCGCCGCTTGTCGGTGACGACTACCGGCTCTTCCGGATTGCCTTCGCTCACTGGCCCTCCCGCTCATCGTCGACCACCTCCGCGTCGACCACGTCATCGGCTCCACCGCCCGCACCGGGCTCGCTGCCACCGGCAGGCTGCTCGGCCTGGGTGGCCTCGTAGATGGCCTGGCCGAGAGCCTGCGACTCCTGGCCCAGCTTCTCCATCGCGGTCTTGATCGCGCCGATGTCGGTGCCCTGCAACGCCGTCTTGGCTTCTGCCACTGCGGCATCCACCTTGTTCAGCGTGTCCTCGGGAACCTTCGAGCCGCCTTCGGCTTCGCGCTGCTCCTTGACGAACTTCTCCGTCTGGTAGACCAGCGTCTCGGCCTGGTTGCGGACGTCCGCCTCTTCGCGACGCGTGCGGTCTTCGTCCGCGTGCGCCTCGGCGTCCTTGATCATCCGGTCGATCTCCTCCTTGGAAAGGCCGGAGCCCTCCTGGATTTTGATCGTGTTCTCCTTGCCGGTGCCCTTGTCCTTGGCCGTGACGTGCACGATGCCGTTGGCGTCGATGTCGAAGGTGACCTCGACCTGGGGCACCCCACGCGGGGCCGGCGGCAGGCCGGTCAGCTCGAAGCTGCCGAGCAACTTGTTGTGCGCCGCGATCTCACGCTCACCCTGGAAGACCTGGATCTGCACCGACGGCTGGTTGTCGTCAGCGGTGGTGAAGGTCTCCGACCGCTTGGTCGGGATGGTGGTGTTGCGCTCGATCAGCTTGGTCATCACGCCACCCTTGGTTTCGATACCAAGGCTCAGCGGTGTGACGTCAAGCAGCAGAACGTCTTTCACCTCACCCTTGAGCACACCGGCCTGCAGGGCAGCACCCGCGGCGACAACCTCGTCGGGGTTGACGCCCTTGTTGGGCTCCTTGCCGCCGGTCATTTCCTTGACCAGATCCGACACCGCCGGCATCCGGGTAGACCCGCCCACCAGGACCACGTGGTCGATGTCGGACACCGCGATGCCGGCGTCCTTGATCACCGACTGGAACGGCTGCCGCGTGCGGTCGAGCAGATCCTGGGTGATCTTCTGGAATTCGGCGCGGGTCAGCTGCTCGTCGAGGAACAGCGGATTCTTGTCCGCGTCAACGGTGATGTAGGGCAGGTTGATCGAGGTCGATTGACTCGAGCTCAGTTCGATCTTTGCCTTCTCGGCCGCTTCACGCAGCCGCTGCATCGCCATCTTGTCTTTGGTCAGGTCGATGCCGCTGGTGCCCTTGAACTTCTCCACCAACCAATCGACGACGCGCTGGTCCCAGTCGTCACCACCGAGGTGGTTGTCACCGGAGGTCGCGCGGACCTCCACGACGCCGTCACCGATCTCCAGCAGCGACACGTCGAACGTGCCACCACCGAGGTCGAAGACCAGGATGGTCTGTTCGTTCTCGCCCTTGTCCAGGCCGTAGGCCAGAGCGGCCGCGGTCGGCTCGTTGACGATTCGGAGCACGTTCAGACCGGCGATCTGGCCGGCCTCCTTGGTCGCCTGACGCTGGGCGTCGTTGAAGTAGGCGGGCACGGTGATCACCGCGTCGGCGATGTCCTCGCCGAGGTAGCTTTCAGCGTCGCGCTTCAGCTTCTGCAGAACGCGAGCACTGATCTCCTGTGCCGTGTAGTTCTTTCCGTCGATCTCCACTGCCCAGTCGGTGCCGATGTGACGCTTCACCGAGCGGATGGTGCGATCGACGTTGGTCACCGCCTGGTTTTTGGCGGGCTGGCCGACCAGCACTTCGCCGTTGCGCGCGAACGCGACAACGGATGGCGTCGTCCTCGCACCCTCTGAGTTGGCGACGACGACGGGGTCGCCACCCTCGAGGACTGCGACGACGGAGTTGGTGGTCCCGAGGTCGATACCGACCGCACGAGCCATGGTGAATCCTCCCTGCTATTCGAGCTTCGTATGCACTACGCTGCTGAGTGACCTTCGCTCAACATTGCCTTCAACGAAGCTTAGCTGTCAAGCCAAGGTTGAGTCTAGGTGACTCAAGATTGTCTTACGGCTCAACGAGGTCGTTCCCGCGTTTGTTCCCCAACGGTTGAGGCGGACATCACACCGTGGGATAGTTTCGCAATTCAGCCTCCCTAAGCGGTCGTGAACGACGCCGCAGCGTTGCCCCACGACGATAGGAACTCGATGTCATCGCCGCCCAGCACGCCCAGTCCCGCTGCGGACAGGAGTGCCTCGTTCGCCCGCGAAGACGCCGGCTACCACCACGATCTGCGTCCCCGCCAGATCCAGATGATCGCCATCGGCGGGGCGATCGGCACCGGCTTGTTCCTCGGCGCCGGCGGCCGGCTGCTGCAGGCCGGACCCGGACTGTTTCTGGTCTACGGCGTCTGCGGCGGGTTCGTCTTCCTGATCCTGCGCGCGCTCGGCGAACTGGTTCTCCGGCGCCCGTCGGCCGGATCCTTCGTGTCCTACGCCCGCGAATTCTTCGGCGAGAAAACGGCCTTCGTGGCCGGTTGGATGTATTTCCTGAACTGGGCGATGGCCAGCATCGTGGACTCCACCGCGATCGCCAACTATTTCCACTACTGGACGCCGCTGCGGGCTATCCCGCAATGGTCGATCGCGCTGGTCGCGCTGGTCGCGGTGGTGTCGATCAACATGATCTCGGTGAAGGCCTTCGGCGAACTCGAATTCTGGGCCGCGCTGATCAAGGTGGTGGCGCTGACGACGTTCCTGGTCGTCGGCGCCGTCTTTCTGGTCGGACGCTTCAAGGTCGACGGTCACACCACCGGGCCGGCGCTGTGGACCGCGAATCACGGTTTCTTCCCGACCGGCCTGTTGCCCGTCGTGCTGGTCACCTCGGGAGTCGTATTCGCTTACGCCGCAGTCGAATTGGTTGGCACCGCGGCGGGTGAGACGGCCGAGCCGGAGAAGATCATGCCGCGGGCGATCAACTCGGTGGTCTTCCGGATCGCGGTGTTCTACGTGGGCTCGGTCGCACTGCTGGCGCTGCTGCTGCCGTACACGACCTACAAACGCAACGAGAGCCCGTTCGTCACCTTCTTCTCACACGTCGGGTTCGGCGGAGCGGGCAGCATCATGAACGTCGTCGTGCTGACCGCCGCGTTCTCCAGCCTGAACGCCGGCCTGTACTCCACCGGACGCATTCTGCGGTCGATGGCGGTCAACGGCAGCGCCCCGAAATTCACCGCGCGGATGTCGAAGAACGGCGTCCCCTACGGCGGAATCTTGCTGACCTGCACGATCGGGTTGCTCGGCGTAGTGCTCAACGCCATCAAACCGAGCGAGGCGTTCGAGATCGTGCTCAACATCGCGGCGCTCGGCGTGCTCGCGGCCTGGGCCACGATCGTGCTGTGCCAGCTGCGGCTGTTCCGGATGGCCAAGGCCGGGGAAACGACACGGCCCGCGTTCCAGATGCCGCTGGCGCCCTACAGCGGCTACGTCACCCTGGCGTTCCTGGCGTCCGTCGTGGTGCTGATGGCCACCGACTCCGAGCGCGGCATCTGGATCATCGCCGCCGTGGTGGTGGCTGCACCGGCCCTGACCGCCGGGTGGTTCCTGGTCCGCGGTCACGTGCGCACCGCGGCCGCGGAACTGAACGAGTCCCCGGCAGACGTCCCGGAGCCGGCCCCCGAGTAATAGAGCAACCGCTCTGTTATTGTTCCGGGGTGCCCCGTCCCCGCGTGTACGAACCCGACCGGGTGTTGGACGCCGTGGAGTCGTTGACCGTGGCGGCCGGCCCGGATGCGGTCACCATCCGCGCGGTCAGCGCGGCCATCGGCGTCTCCAACGGCGCGCTTTACCACACGTTCGGTTCGCGGGCGGGCCTGATGGGACGGGCCTGGCTGCGCGCCGGGGGCCGGTTCCTCGCCGTGCAGAACGAGCTGGTCGAGCAGGCATTTGCGGGTGGAAACCCGCGAGCCGCGGTGGTGGCGGCCGCCGACGCGCCGGCCGTGTTCGCCGAGCGGCTGCCCCACTCCTCGGCGGTGTTCTGGGCGGTGTCCCGCGACGAGCTGCTGGAGGCGGATCCGCCCGATGACGTCGCCGCGGAGCTCCGCGATGCCCACCGGTCGCTGGTCGGCCTGATGATCCGCCTCGCAGTCCAGCTCTGGGACCGCAAAGACGCGCTGGCCGTCGACACCATCACCACGTGCATCGTCGATCTGCCAACCGCGATCGTGTTGCGCCGCAACCGATTGCGCAGTTCGACCGCCCGCGAACAGCTGCGGGCCGCAGTACAAGCGGTCCTCGATGTAGGACCACCGCCCAGTGAGAAAGGAAGAACATCGTGGGACTCAGCCTGAGCTACGACGACAAGATTGCCGTCCTGGACCTGGGGGACGACGAAAACCGGTTCTCGCCAGAGTTTCTCGACCAGGTCGACGCGCACCTCGACGAGGTCGTCGGCTCCGACGCCCAAGGACTGGTGACCACCGGTGGTGCCAAGTTCTACTCGAACGGCCTGGATCTGGACTGGCTGACCGCACACGGTGATCAGACAACGTGGTACGTCGGTCGCGTGCAGGGCATGCTGGCTCGCTTTCTCACCCTGCCGATCCCGACCTCGGCCGCGGTGGTCGGCCACGCGTTCGGCGCGGGGGCGATGCTGGCGGTGGCGCACGACTTTCGGGTGATGCGGTCGGACCGCGGCTTCTTCTGTTTTCCCGAGGTCGACATCCGCATCCCGTTCACCCCGGGGATGGCCGCGCTGATCCAGGCCAAGCTCACCCCGCAGGCCGCCGTCGCCTCGATGACCACCGGGCGGCGTTTCGGCGGCGCGGACGCCGCGGCGCTGGGCATCGTCGACGCCGTGGCGGGCGAAGGCGCCGTGACCCCGGCCGCCGTCGATCTGCTGCGTCCGCTGAGCGGCAAAGACCAGGGCACGCTGGGCGCGATCAAACAGTCGATGTTCGGGCCTGCCGCGGCGGCGCTGACCTCCAGTCACTAAGAGCCGCAGGGCAATCGAATACCCGGTCGCTGCGTCAGGTACCGGGAGCGGGCTAGGTTGGTGGCATGTCCCCGAAATTCGCCACCGCCGACGCTGTCGGCCTGTCCGAGTTGCTCGATTTCGTCCGGTCGCGACACAACATGGTGCTGACCACCTTTCGCGCCGACGGCTCACCGCAGAGCTCACCGGTGACCGGCGGCGTCGACGACCAGGGCCGGCTGGTGATCTCGAGTTATCCGCAGCGCGCCAAGAGCGCCAATATCCGGCGCACGCCGAAGGCCAGCGTGGTCGTGCTCTCCGACGAATTCAACGGCGCCTACGTACAGATCGACGGCGACGCCGAGTCGATCGACGGGCCCGAGGCGGTCGAACCGCTCGTCGACTATTACCGCGCGATCGCCGGGGAACATCCCGACTGGGACGAGTACCGCGACGCGATGCGCAAGCAGGGTAAGTGCCTGATCCGGGTGACACCGCGCAGATGGGGTCCGGTGGCGACAGGCGGCTTCCCGCCCGAGTAGCGGCTGACCGGCGCCGTCCACGGGGGCCGACCGGCGCGTCACTGCCGTCACATGCGTCACTCCATGCGTACGCTTGCTGTGCGATGTCCCCGCCTGGAGTAACTACCCCTGCCGCCGGCGCCCGGCTGCTGACCGGCGTGCTGCTCGCTGCCGCCCTGCTCAGCGGATGCCATTCCACGACGCACGGTAACCCGGTGGCATCGCCGAATGCCGGGCCCGCCGAACCGTCGTTCCCGAAGGGCAAGCCGTCGATCCCGTCACCGGTGCCCAGCCGTCCCGGCCCGTCCAGCGGCACCCCGCCGGCCGGTGCGATCCCGCTGCCGCCGGACGACAGCGGCCACGTGTTCATCGAGACCAAGTCCGGCCAGACCCGCTGCCAGATCGACAATGACAGCGTCGGCTGCGAGGCGCAGTTCACCAATTCACCGATGCAGGACGGCGCACGCACCAACGGCGTCAACGTCACCGCCGGCGGAGATGTGCAATGGGTGTTGGGCAACCTCGGCGACATCCCCACGGTGACAATCGATTACAAAACCTACGACGCAGCGGGTTGGACCATCGCTGCAACCGAGAGCGGCACCCGCTTCACCAACGAGCACACCGGCCACGGAATGTTCGTCAGCATCGAAAAGGTCGACACCTTCTAGATCTGGCTGCAGCCTCGACGATCAGGGCCCTTCGGTACCGGGTCAGATCGCCAGACCCTTCCACCAGGTCACCACCGTGTCGTCGCCGCGTACCGACAGAGTTCCGTCAGGTATCCGGTTCCACATCCACAGCAGAAGCTCGTAGGCGGAGGCGGTGATCTCCACCTTCGGCTCCCCGGGGTCCGCGTCGACTCCCGCCGGGATGAGCGACAACGTGCGCGAGTCGTCGACGTCGCTGGGCGCGAGCAGCACAGCCGTGACCGGGGGCGGGTCGGCAACCGCGTGCAGCATCAGCGGAAGGAACTCCTCGGCGTATTCGTCGATCCCGTCCAGCGCCAGTGACGGGTCGATGCGACCGGGTTCACCCCCGGCCGCCTGCTCGGCGTCGGTGCGGTGAATCGCCAACTCCAGGGCGGCCTTGCGCCTCCACCAGGCACTGCCCAGGCTGCCGCGGATCGGCGTCCACACCAACGCTTCCGGAGCCGTGCCGGACAGGACATCCAGTAATTCGTTGATCGACTGGTTGAACCACTCCAGCAGTTCCCCCCGGTCGTCGGGCGCCGGCGGCAGGATACGTTCTTGCGGCGTCTCGCCTTCCGCGACGCATTTGGCCATCCACCGACTCGCTCCCGACACGTGACCGAGGAGATCCCGCAGGGACCAGTCGGGACAACCGGGGACGCGCAGCTCCAGGTCGGAGCCAACAGCGATGTCCGCCAACGCTTGTCGGTCCGCTGCGATCGCCTCCAGGTAGTCGTAGCCCACCGCAGACCCACCTCACCACGTGTCGTCATCGCAATGCCAGCACCGAGAGGCGACTGGACAGGAACAGATTTTCACACCGTTGAGTTCGTCCGGCAAGCAAATCGGTAGATCTCGCAGGGCTTGACGGGAGCGCATACTGATTGGCAATCTGAACGCTGTTCCATTTAGAACATTGTTCGAAAGGACCGCGCTGTGGCCAAGGAATGGCCCGCACGAGCGCTCGGCTACGGGATGCTGGATCGGGACCACCTGACCAAGCACCTCCTCGAGCTCGCGCAGCAGGTCGGCGTGGAGAACGTGACGATGCGAGGCCTGGCCACCCAAGCCGGCACCTCGGCGTCGTCGGTCTACTACCACGTGGCCGGCAAGGCGGAACTGCTCGACCTGCTGATCGAGACCGTCGTGACCAACATCGTGGTACCCACCGAAGGCGATTGGCGGGAACGCACTCTCGCGCTCTACACGAATGCCTGGCGCGTCCTGGTCGAGGTGCCGGGTATCGCCGCGCTGCTCCAACAGCGCCCGCACACGCCCGCAGCCACCAACATGGACCGGGCAACGCGGGCCATTCTTCGCGAATCAGGGCTGTCCAAGCGGTCTTTCACCGCCGCCTACGCCCTTCTCTACGTGCACCTGTTGGGATCGGTAGAGCTCCAACACAATCGCGGCGCGCAGGCCAGGCCGAGTGCGGCCCGCGCCGAGGCGACGTTCCGCGACCGCCTGCAGATCATCCTCACCGGTCTGCGCCACGCCGACGAACGATGAAGGACGAGAGTGCCTGACGTCTATCGCGTGGTGCAGTGGGCGACCGGCAATGTCGGTCGCCATGCGCTCAGGGCCGTGCTCGAGCGCGATCAGTTCACACTGGTTGGGGTGCATGCATTTTCGGCCGACAAGATCGGGGCCGATGCGGGCACGCTGGCCGGCATCGATCCGGTGGGAGTCGCGGCCACCGATGACGTCGACACGCTGATCGGTGCGGCACCCGACTGCGTGCTGTACACACCGCGCATCGTCGACTACGAACTGGTAGGCCGACTGCTCGAGTCGGGCATCAATGTCGTGACCACCGGCGACTTCCTGACCGGCAGCCATCATCCGCAGGAACTCGCTGCGCTCACCGCCGCCGCAACGCTCGGCGGAACCACGTTCCTGGGCACCGGCTTCGAACCCGGATTCATCAACGTGGTGGCGGGATTCCTGTCCGGTGCGTGCCGGCGGGTGCGCAGCGTCAAGCTGGTCGAGACTCTGGACTGCACTCAGTACCCGGTTCGGGAAGCATGGACGGTGCTCGGGTTCGCCAAGCCCGCCAAGGATCGGCTCGTCGAATTCGACCCGTCGAGTGCGCGGTACGGCCTCGGCTATTTCGAGTCGCTGGACCTGGTCGCCCGCATGCTCGGTGTCGACCTGGACCACAAGCAGGGTCTAGTCGAGAATGCCTTAGCCACAAAGGATCTGGATTTGGGCTGGATCACGTTTGCCGAAGGCACCGTTGCGGGGCAGCGGCGTACCTACCGCGGCTACCGCAACGGACGCGTCATCGTCGAGCTGGCGATCTGCTGGACCATGAGCGACGAGGCGCTGGATCCGCAGTGGACCGACCCGGAGGGCTTCGCCGTGGAGATCGACGGCGAACCTCGGGTGGATGCGGTGATTCACTTCGGTCCGCCGCACGACGCGGAACTCTCCGACGAGCAGACGATCATGGGCCAGCTGATGGTCGGCACCGCGATGGCCGCGGTGAATGCGATCCCTCACGTGTGCGCCGCGCCGCCCGGTGTGCTCACCCACATCGACTTGCCGATCCGCGGGACCCACGGGGCACTCATCGACTGAGGAGTCGAGTAATCGAGGAAAGGAAGCCGATGTCTCAGCCAACCGATGACGAAATCACGAGCTTCGTCGCGCGACAGTGCGCGAAGTGGAACGAACACGACCGGCAGGGCTACTTGGATGCCTGGCAGGCGATCGCGCCCAACGGAATCACCTTCGAGGACCCGGTCGGGACTCCACCCAAGGCCGGCTGGGACATGTGGCTGAAGATGTGGGATCAATTCAATCGGTTCAGCGTCGAGCAGCGCGTCGATTTTCTGTCCCTGCGCGGCGACGAGGTGGCACTGCTGATGTATCACCACGCCGAGTACGCGGGTGAGACGACCGAGACCTTCGACATCGAGGTGTGGAAGTTCGTCGACGGGATGGCACACGTGCGGTGCTGGTGGAACCCGCCATCGAGTGCGACCCATGCGGCGTCGCTGGAAGGCTATTCGGCCGCCGGTAGCCGCGACGAGTCGTGATCGCCGGTTACCCGAGTTCGGATGCGGCTCAACGAATGACGCGATACCGCAGGTGGACGACACCCGGTGCTTCGAGCACCCGATCGAGTTCGAGGGCCGGCGTGCCCGCGGCGAACCCATCGAACAGGCGCTCGCCCGCGCCGAGAATCACCGGGCTCAGCTGGAGGTCGATCTCGTCGACGAGCCCGGCCGCGATCGCTTGCCGCGCGCACGACGCTCCGCCGGCGATGGAGATCGGTGCGGCGCCCGCCGCCTCGCGGGCTCGAGCGTAGGCGGACTTGATCCCGTCGGTGACGAAGTGGAACGTCGTCCCGCCCCGCAGTTCGATCGGATCATGGGCATGGTGGGTCAAGACGAAGACCGGGCAGTGATACGGCGGCTCGTCGCCCCACCAGCCCTGCCAATCGGAGTCGTTCCACGGTCCGCGGATCGGCCCGAACATGTTGCGGCCCATGATGGTTGCGCCCATGCCGTCGAGCATGTCGGCGACCACCCGCCGGTTGACCGGGTGCTCGGCGGCCGGACCGCGGTGCCAATGATGCAGGCCGGTGCCGCCCACGCCGCCCGGGTGTTCCAGACACTGCCCGGGGCCCGCGACGTATCCGTCGGCCGATATCGACATCGATAGGTTGGTTCTGCTCACGTCCGGACAGACTCCGACCGCCGATGAAACTCATCGGTGACTCTAAGCAACGCCGCCTAATGTAGCGCTCGTGGACTTTCGGGTATTCGTCGAACCTCAGCAAGGCGCCAGCTACTCCGACCAGCTCGCGGTCGCGCAAGCGGCGGAGTCATTGGGGTTCTCCGCGTTCTTCAGATCCGATCACTATCTGGCGATGAGCGGCGACGGGCTGCCCGGCCCGACCGACTCGTGGGTGACGCTGGGCGGCATCGCCCGCGAGACGTCGACAATCCGGCTGGGCACGCTCGTCACCTCCGCGACGTTCCGCCACCCCGGTCCGCTGGCCATCGCGGTGGCTCAGGTGGACGAAATGAGCGGCGGCCGAGTCGAATTCGGCCTGGGCAGCGGCTGGTTCGAAAAGGAGCATCTGGCCTACGCCATCCCGTTCCCACCGCTTCGCGAGCGGTTCGCCCGGCTCACCGAGCAACTCGAGCTGATCACCGGCCTGTGGACGTCGCCGGTCGGCGAGACGTTCGACTACGCCGGAGCGCACTACGCCGTCCAGGATTCGCCGGCGCTGCCCAAGCCGGTGCAACGGCCGCATCCGCCGATCGTCATCGGCGGATCGGGCGCCAAGAAGACGCCGCGGCTGGCCGCCACCTTCGCCGACGAGTACAACGTGCCGTTCGCGCCGATGGACACCATCAGCACGCAGTTCGACCGGGTCCGCGAAGCCGTCGACGCGGTCGGCCGGCCGGCCGATTCGATGACCTACTCCGCGGCCTTCGTGGTGTGCGCCGGACGAGACGACGCCGAGATCGCCCGACGCGCCGCCGCGATCAACCGCGAAGTCGACGAGTTGCAGTCCAACTCCCCGTTGGCCGGCACACCCGGCCGGATCGTCGATCAGCTGGGGCCGTACGCCGAGATCGGTCTGCAGCGGGTCTATCTGCAGCTGCTGGATATGGCGGATCTCGACCACCTGCAGCTTTTCGCCGACGAAGTGCAGCGGCAGCTCTGAGTTAGCATCGGGACGTGACTGGTCCTCCGGACGATCCGAGCGACCGGCCGACCCAGCTGGCCGGATACGGCGTCGACGGCACGCCGCCGCAGGTTCTGCAGCCCGAGCCCGACGCACCGGCCGACGACGCCGCCGCCGCCGACTCCACACCCACCCCCTGGTACCGCAACCGCGTGTTGCTGGCGCTGTGGGTGCTGGTGGTCGCGCTGCTGCTGACGCTGGTGATTTACGGCATCGTCGAGTTGTCCCGGGGCGGCGAGACCAGCGGCCCGGCCGGCACCACCACGTCCAGATCGGCCACGCCGTCGGAGTCCTCGTCGACGTCAGCGACCACCACCTCGTCGACCAGCGCCGAGGCGCCACCACCGTCGGAGAGCACCGAGGAGACTTCTGAGGACTCTCCGCCGCCGGCCAACGGCGCGCCCGCGCCGGCTCCCGCGGAGCCGCCGCGCCATCACCACCGCCCGCACATCCCGTCGACAATCACACTGCCGCACACGGTGGTGACGCTGCCGCACGGATTCTGAGCAGCCACGGGCGGCGCGGGTGCTGCCAGGATCCGCGGCTAGGATCGGCGCACGTGACCGGTTACGAACCTCCCGAGGACCCCAGCGAAGCGCCGACCGGCTACTACGACTACAGCGGTGAGGAGCAGGGTTCACCGAAGCGGAGCACCTGGTACCGCAACCCGATCCTGCTGCTGGCTCTCGGCCTTTTCGTCGCCATCCTGCTGGGGTTGGCGTTCTATCTGCTCGCCGACCGGACGCACGGCACCGGCGGAACGACGCAAACCCCGACGTCACCGACGAACTCGACGAGCGCGCCGTCCACCTCCGCGGTCCCGACGACCAGCCAACCCGTCAGCCCGCCGGAGAGCAGCGAGGCGCCGTCCACCACCCAGCCGACCAGCCCGGCGACCGCCACCCCGCCGACAACCACCGTCGAGGGCGGCCACCATCACCACCATCACCATGACGGCGGGACGCCGTAGCGGTGAGTGGCAATCGCTACCCGCACGACGATCACCCTCGGGACCTCGACCAGACCGAGCGTTTCAGCGTCGGCACCTCGTCGCCGTGGTACCTCAAGCGGTGGGTGCTCGCTCTGTGGGGCGTGGCGGTGGTGGTCCTGATCGCAATCATCGTCTACGGCTTGACCGTCCTGGCCCGCGGCAACGGAGGCAGCGCACCGGCGCCCACCACCACCCGGACCTCGACCACTTTGTCGTCGACGACTACGTCCACCACCCCGTCGACTACCGCGCCGACGACCACGACAACCGACGAGACGGTCGAGCCCACCCCGTCGCCGTCGACGACGTGGACCTCGCAACACCCTCGTCGTCACAGGTGGCACGGCAATTTGCCCCCTGTGCCGCCGATGCCGCACTTCTGAGCCGGCCGGCAGATCGACCGTCCCCCGCCAAGTTAGGGCATCCTTCGTCGCGGAGACTCGGTCGGAGATGTCACTATGAGCATGCTTATAGCGCTTGAGCACTGCAGTAGTATGTTACTGACGAGTAACCCAGCCTAAGTTACCGGTCAGTAACTCCGAAAATTGGGGAGACCTCCGTGGACACGCAGATGCTGATCAGACTGATTGTCGGCTTGGGCGGGACGGCGATCATCGCTTTGCTCGCGGTGCGCCGCGTGCTCTGGCTGGTCAAACTCACGCTCTCCGGGCAGCCGGTCACCGGCCGCACCGACGATGTCGGTCGCCGGCTCTGGGCGCAGATCTCCGAGGTCTTCGGCCAGCGCAAGCTGCTGAAATGGTCGATCCCCGGCGTGGCGCACTTCCTCACCATGTGGGGCTTCTTCATCCTCGGCTCGGTCTACGTCGAGGCCTACGGCGCGCTGTTCAACAACCACTTCCACATTCCGATCGTGGGCCGCTGGGACGCGCTGGGCTTTCTGCAGGACTTCATCGCGCTCGGCGTGCTCCTCGGCATCGGCACCTTCAGCATCATCCGATTGCGTTCCGAGCCCAAGGAATACGGCCGTTCGTCGCGGTTCTACGGCTCGCACACCGGCGGCGCCTGGCTGATCCTGTTCATGATCTTCCTGGTCATCTTCAGCTTCTCGATCTTCCGCGGCGCCTCCGCGGTCACCGGCACCCTGCCCTACGGCTGGGGTGCGTTCTTCTCGCACGGCATGGGCGTGCTGATGCAGCCGCTGGGCATCCCGGCCAACGAGTGGATCGAGACCATCGCGCTGCTCGCCCACATCGCCGTCGCGCTGGTGTTCCTGGTGATCGTGCTGAACTCCAAGCACCTGCACATCTTCCTGGCGCCGGTCAACGTCACCCTCAAGCGACTGCCCGACGGCCTGGGCCCACTGCTGCCGATCGAGGTCGACGGCAAACCGATCGACTTCGAAAACCCGCCCGACGACGCCACTTTCGGCCGCGGCAAGATCGAGGACTTCACCTGGAAGGGCAACCTCGACTTCGCCACCTGTACCGAGTGTGGCCGCTGCCAGTCGCAGTGTCCGGCCTGGAACACCGGAAAGCCGTTGTCCCCCAAGCTCGTCATCATGGATCTGCGCGATCACTGGATGGCCAAGGCGCCCTACATTCTCGGCGAGAAGGAGAGCGCGCTCCAGAACACGCCCGAGGGCGGCCTCACCGAGAACCTGGTCGGGGAGAAAGAAGCAGATCAGCACCACGTGCCGGAGTCCGGCTTCGGCCGGATCACCGGTTCAGGTCCCGCGCAGGCCACCCGGCCGCTGGTCGGAACCGCCGAGCAGGGCGGCGTGATCGACCCCGACGTGCTGTGGTCGTGCGTGAACTGCGGGGCTTGCGTCGAGCAGTGCCCGGTCGACATCGAGCACATCGACCACATCGTCGACATGCGCCGTTACCAGGTCATGATGGAGTCCGAGTTCCCGTCGGAACTGTCGGTGCTGTTCAAGAACCTCGAGACCAAGTCCAACCCGTGGGGCCAGAACGCGTCCGCGCGGACCGACTGGATCGGTGAGGTCGAATTCGACGTGCCGGTCTACGGCGAGGACGTCGACAGCTTCGAAGGCTTCGAGTACCTGTTCTGGGTGGGTTGCGCCGGCGCCTACGACGACAAGGCGAAGAAGACCACCAAGGCGGTCGCCGAATTGCTGGCCACCGCCGGCGTGAAGTACCTGGTGCTGGGCACCGGCGAGAGTTGCAACGGCGACTCGGCACGGCGCTCCGGCAACGAATTCCTGTTCCAGCAGCTGGCCCAGCAGGCCGTCGACACCATCGACGGTGTCTTCGAGGGCGTCGAGACGGTCGATCGCAAGATCGTGGTCACCTGCCCGCACTGCTTCAACACCCTGGGCCGCGAGTACAAGCAGCTGGGTGCCAACTACACCGTGCTGCACCACACCCAGCTGCTCAACCGGCTGGTGCGCGACAAGCAACTGGTCCCGGTCAGTCCGGTCTCCCAGGACGTCACGTATCACGACCCGTGCTTCCTGGGCCGCCACAACAAGGTCTACGAGGCACCCCGAGAGCTGATCAACGCGACCGGAGCGAAGCTGGCCGAGATGCCGCGGCATGCCGAGCGCAGCTTCTGCTGCGGCGCCGGCGGCGCGCGGATGTGGATGGAAGAGCACATCGGCAAGCGAATCAACCACGAGCGCGTCGACGAGGCGCTGGCCACCGGTGCCAGCACGGTCGCCGTGGCGTGCCCGTTCTGCCGGGTGATGATCACCGATGGCGTCAACGACCGCCAGGAGGCCGCTGGACGCGAAGGCGTCGACGTCCGCGACGTTGCGCAGCTGCTGCTGGAGTCCCTGGACCACGACGCCATCACGCTGCCCGAGAAGGGTGCCGCCGCCAAGGAGGCCGCCGAGCGGGCCGAGAAGGCCGAGAAGGCGGCACCCAAGGCCGAAGCGTCCACGGCGACGGCTCCGGTCGAGGAGAAGCCCGCCGAGCCCGCGCAGTCGAACGGTGCCGCGGCCGCCGAGGACAAGTCCGAAGCCAAGTCCGTGACCGGTCTGGGCATCGCCGGCGGCGCGAAGCGGCCGGGTGCCAAGAAGGCGGCGCCGAAAGCCGACGACAAGCCCGCCGAGGACACCGCCACCGACACGGCGGCTCCGGTCAAGGGTCTCGGCATCGCCGGTGGCGCCAAGCGGCCGGGCGCCAAGAAGGCGACCGCCAAAGCCGAACCCGTGCAAGCGACTTCGGCATCCGAGGAGACCGCCCCGGAAGCCAAGACGGCGGCCGCACCGGTCAAGGGTCTCGGCATCGCCGGCGGTGCCAAGCGGCCCGGCGCGAAGAAGGCCGCGGCTCCCAAGCCGGAGCCCGAGGCCAAAGCCGAGGCTGAGGCGCAGCCCGAGCCGGAAGCCAAGCCGGAGGAGACCGCCACCGAGGCTGCGGCACCCACCGCACCCGTCAAGGGACTCGGCATCGCCGCGGGCGCCAAGCGGCCCGGCGCGAAGAAGACCGCCGCAGCCCCCAAGCCGGAGGCCGAAGCCAAAACAGAGGCCGAAGCCAAGCCGGAGCCGGAAGCCAAGCCGGAGGCAAAGCCCGAAGCCGAGGCCGCGCCCGCACCGGAGGCCAAGGACGAGGCTGCGTCCAAGCCCGCGGAATCCGAGAATGGAGAGGCCGCGGAGGAGCCGCCGGTGAAGGGTCTGGGTATCGCACGGGGCGCCCGTCCACCAGGTAAGCGCTGATCAGACCCTCGCCGGAATTGTTAATTGAATAGACAACCGTGGCACCATTGATGGCGTGACTACTCATCAGCTGCCGTGGCAGAACGCGGGGCACCAGCCGCGGCCGCGGACGTTCGCGCAGTCATCGAAGCTTCAGGACGTGCTCTACGAGATCCGCGGGCCGGTGCATGATCACGCCGCCCGGCTCGAGGCGGAGGGGCACCGGATCCTCAAGCTGAACATCGGCAACCCCGCGCCGTTCGGCTTCGACGCGCCCGACGTGATCATGCGCGACATGATCCAGGCGCTGCCGTACGCACAGGGCTATTCGGACTCCAAGGGCATCCTGCCGGCACGGCGAGCGGTGGTGACCCGGTACGAGCTCGTCGAAGGCTTCCCGCGTTTCGACGTCGACGATGTCTATCTCGGCAACGGCGTCTCGGAACTGATCACGCTGACCCTGCAGGCGTTGCTGGACAACGGCGACCAGATCCTGATTCCGGCTCCCGACTATCCACTGTGGACGGCGTCGACGTCGTTGGCCGGTGGCACTCCGGTGCACTACCTGTGCGACGAAACCCAAGGCTGGCAACCGGATATCGCCGACATCGAGTCCAAGATCACCGAACGCACCAAGGCCTTGGTGGTGATCAACCCGAACAACCCCACCGGCGCGGTCTACAGTCGCGAAGTCCTGACGCAGATCGCCGAGGTGGCGCGTAAGCACCAACTGCTGCTGCTCGCCGACGAGATCTACGACAAGATCCTCTACGACGACGCCGAACACATCAGCTTGGCGTCAGTCGCGCCAGATCTGTTGTGCCTGACCTTCAATGGGTTGTCCAAGGCATACCGGGTAGCCGGATACCGGGCCGGCTGGCTGGCCATCACCGGACCCAAGGACCACGCCAGCAGCTTCATCGAGGGCATTCATCTGCTCGCGAATATGCGGTTGTGCCCGAATGTTCCTGCGCAGCATGCCATTCAGGTCGCGCTCGGCGGGCACCAGAGCATCGACGACCTGGTGCTGCCGGGTGGGCGTCTGCTCGAGCAGCGCGATGTCGCCTGGTCCAAGCTCAACGACATTCCCGGTGTCTCCTGCGTCAAACCCGCCGGGGCGTTGTACGCCTTCCCGCGGCTGGACCCCGAGGTCTATGAGATCGCCGATGACGAGCAACTCGTGCTCGACCTGCTACTGCAGGAGAAGATCCTCGTCACCCAGGGCACCGGATTCAACTGGCCGGAACCGGATCATCTGCGGATCGTCACCTTGCCGTGGTCGCGCGACCTGGCCCGTGCGATCGAGCGGCTGGGCAATTTCCTGTCCAGCTATCGCCAGTAGCGTCCGGGATCACGTCGGGTCGTCTTGGTGCCCGTCCGGGCAGTACACGTCGATCGCGGTATCGGCGAAGTCGGTCGCGGTGTCCGGCGACATACCCGGAGACCCCTGAAGGATGTCCTGCACGATCTGGGCTTTGTTTTCGCCGCCCAGATAACGACCACAGACGTACTGGGCATCTTTGACCGCGTCGGCATCCGATCGGTCCAGCTGAAGGTTCTGGACCTCGAGCCGGCGAAGAAACTGAGCCTCTTTGCCCGGGCTGTCGGCGGCCGGCGTCGGCGACGTCCCCGAATCCGCGGCGTGCGTCGGGTCGTGCTTCATCCGACCGAAGACGATCACTGCGGCCAGAGCGCCGGCCAATATCAGCACTGCGGCCACCACGGTCAGGACCGGGAGCGGCTTGGGGTCTGAGTTCGGCGTCGTCATGGAACGTTCAGCGTATGCGCTGTTCACCGGCCGATGCCGGAGCACTGCGCGCGGGTCTGCCGCGGAATGCCGAATGGAGCAGATGTACGGCGCCCCAGCGACGCCGAAGGATAAAATTTGAAGTTTCTATGAGTTTGCTCATCGGCCCCACCTCATGGTGGGCTGTTGGCGCACGATGATTACATCTATGCGCTCGTATCCGCCGCGTTGAGCTGCCACACAGTCGTGGCCGCGCGAGTCGCCCACCGGTGTATATGACCTGATCACGGGGGTGACGGCGGGTCAACCAGCGGTTGACACACCGGCGAATTTTTGAGTTCCCCATGCACGCCGGATTTCCTGCACTATTGGAACTGAAGAGTTCAGTTTTCATCGAAAGGAGAGTTGCGATGTTTTCTGTTGCAAAGCAGGCACAGTCGCCCGCAGCAACGGCCGACCGCAACCGATCGTGTACCGCGACACCAGTCCGGTTGGGTAACTGACCATGGATTTTGGCGCGCTACCACCCGAAATCAATTCCGGGAGAATGTATTCCGGGCCCGGATCGGCACCGTTGCGCACGGCATCGGCGGCATGGAATCTGCTGTCCGCCGAGCTCGATTCGGCAGCCATCCAGTACCAGAACACGATCAACGTATTGGCCGACGATGACTGGCGCGGCCCGACGTCGGCGACCATGGCAGCCGCCGTCGCCCCCTACATCGCCTGGATGACCACGACCGGGGCACAGGCGGAGCAGGCCGCGGCCCAGTCGTCGGCCGCCGCGACCGCCTTCGAGACGGCGTTCGCATTGATGATTCCTCCGCCGGTGATCGCGGCCAACCGGGCGCAGCTGGCGATGCTGGTCGCGACCAACGTGATCGGCCAGAACACCCCGGCGATCGCAGCCACCGAGGCGCTCTACGGCGAGATGTGGGCCCAGGACGCCGCCGCGATGTACGGCTATGCCGGCAATTCAGCGGTAGCGACGCAGGTCAAGCCCTTCACTCAGCCCCCGGAGACGTCGAACCCGGCCGCGCAGGCGTTGCAGGGCTCGGCGGTGACCCAGTCGCAGGCCGCGAGTACCGGCACAGGTGTGCAGTCGCAGCTTCAGCAGGTGCTCTCCAATGTTCCATCGTCATTGCAGCAGCTCACCTCGCCGCTGGCCGCGGCCCCGGCGGCACCCAACGACTTCGGTTTCCTCGGCCAGGTCCTGAACTTCCTGGATGGCGCCGACGGCAACTCGATCGGAACCTTCCTGAACTCCAGCCTGACCAACGGTTTCGTGTCGGCCGGATACACCAGCCCCGCTCTCATCGCGCCCGGGATCTTCAGCGCCCTGGCCGACATCAACTCAGTGGGGCCGGGCGAGACGGCGCCTGGGGGCGCCGGCGTCACCGCCGCGATCAAGCCACCGCCGGCGCCACTGCCGACGAGCATGCCGGGCGGCGGTGTGTCGGCGAACGCCTACGGCAGCACCCTGGTCGGCAAGCTGTCCGTCCCACCGGCGTGGACGGCCACCGCGCAGGTCGCCAACCACAGCGGCGTGACGTACGCCGGCGGCGGCTGGACCAACGCGGTCGGTCCGAGCGGCGGTGGCACCGGGGCGGTCCCGGCCGGAATGCCCGGTATGCCGGGCGCCGCGGGTGGCAGGTCCGGTGGGTTCGGTCACGGTCCCCGCTACGGAAACCGTCTGACGGTCATGGGGCGTCCGCTGTCGGGTGGCTGAGCCCTCAGCGCCGTTCCAGCAGTTGCAGCAGATAGGCGCCGTAGCCGGATTTCAGTAGGGATTTAGCCCGCTGGGCGAGTTGCTCGTCGTCGATGAAACCCATGCGCCACGCGACTTCCTCGGGAACGCTGACTTTCAGGCCTTGCCGGCGCTCCAGGGTGCGCACGTAATCCCCGGCGTCGGCCAGCGAGTCGAATGTCCCGGTGTCGAGCCACGCGGTGCCGCGGGCCAGCACTTCGACGGCCAGCCGCCCCTGGTCGAGGTAGGTCCGGTTGATGTCGGTGATCTCGTATTCGCCTCGCGCGGAACGCTTTAGACCACGCGCGATCTCGACGACATCGTTGTCGTAGAAATACAGGCCCGGCACCGCGTAACTCGATTTCGGTGCGGCCGGTTTCTCCTCGATCGAGATTGCGACCCCGTCACCGCCGAATTCGACGACGCCGTATGCCGAAGGGTTAGCCACCCGGTAGGCGAAAATTGCTCCGCCACTGAGGTTTTGAAATCGCCGGAGATTGGTGCCCAGCCCGGGCCCGTAGAAGATGTTGTCGCCCAATGCCAGAGCCACCGAGTCGGCGCCGATGTGGTCGGCGCTGATCACGAATGCCTGGGCCAGACCTTCGGGCTCGTCTTGCACCGCGTAGCTGATGTCGATACCGAATGCGCTGCCGTCGCCCAGCACTCGCCCGAAGCCGGGCGCGTCGGACGCGGTGGTGATGATCTGGATATCGCGGATGCCGGCCAGAATCAGGGTGGAGAGCGGGTAGTAGATCATCGGCTTGTCGTAGACCGGCAGCAGCTGCTTGCTGACGCCCATCGTGATCGGATACAGACGCGTACCCGCACCCCCGGCAAGGATGATCCCGCGCATGTCTACTCCACCAGATCGGCGTCGGTCAGTTCGGTGGCCGCCAGCGCCGCCGCCAGGTCGTGATGGCGGAATGCCGAGGTGATGTGGTCGTGCACGACACGAAAAGCCGACGCGGCCTCGGAGCCGGATTCGCCTGGGCCGCTGATCTTTTGTTCGACGACCACCACGCCGTCGTGAACGAACAGCCGGCCGACCTCGATCGAGCGAGGGTTGGCGGTCAGCCACTCCCGCAACGCGGCGTGACCCTGTGCGGCACCGTGCGCGTCGCCGACCTCGATGTCGTCGCTGGACAGGGACAACAGGGTGTCGATGTCGCCGGCGTTCAAAGCGTCGTGCCACGCCAGAACGGTGGCCATCTCCGAAGTGGTCATGACGAGAAACGTACCGCGTGTGACGGCACAATGGGTCGAGCGGTCAGGCTACGCGGCGTCCCAAGCAGTGCAAGCGCCATCCGGCCTGCTGCCAGCGGTGCACGTCGAGGCAGTTGCGGCCGTCGACGACCACCCGGGAGCGCACCCGGTCGGCGAGCGTGTCCGGGTCGAGGTCGAGGAATTCGGGCCACTCGGTCAACACCAGGACCGCGTCGGCACGATCACACGCTTCCTCTACCGACACTGCGTAGTTCAGCGTCGGGAAGAGTCGCTGCGCGTTCTCCAGCGCCTTCGGGTCGTAGACGTTGACGGCAGCACCGTTGAGCTGAAGCTGGCCGGCGACGTTGAGCGCCGGTGAGTCGCGCACGTCATCCGACTCGGGTTTGAACGCTGCGCCAAGCACCGCGATGTTGGCCCCCAGCAGCGAACCGCCGCACGCTTTGGTCGCGAGTTCGACCATCTTCGTGCGACGTCGCATGTTTATGTTGTCGACTTCCCGCAGGAACGTCAGTGCCTGGTCGGCACCCAGCTCGCCGGCCCGGGCCATGAAGGCGCGGATGTCCTTGGGTAGGCAGCCGCCACCAAACCCCAAGCCGGCGTTGAGGAATCGACGACCGATCCGCGGATCGTGACCGAGTGCGTCGGCCAGCAGAGTGACGTCGGCCCCGGCCGCCTCGCACACCTCGGAGATCGCGTTGATGAAGGAGATTTTGGTGGCCAGGAATGCGTTCGCCGACACCTTCACCAGCTCGGCGGTCTGGAGGTCTGTCACCAAGAACGGGACGCCGGCGTCCAGCATCGGCGCATACATCTCCCGGATCGCAGCTTCGGCGCGTGTCGAATCGTCTTGCACGCCAAGCACAATGCGGTCCGGCTTCAGCGTGTCCTGGATGGCGAAGCCCTCGCGCAGGAACTCCGGGTTCCATGCCACCTCGACGTCAACACCGGGACGGGCGGCATCACGCGCCCGGTGAACCAGTTCAGCGGCGGTCCCGACGGGCACAGTCGACTTGCCGACGATCACCGCCGGCCGCGTCAAACGCGGTGCCAGCGTGTCGATTACGGCGTGCACGTGGCTCAGGTCTGCGCCGTATTCGCCGCGCTTCTGCGGTGTACCGACCCCGAGGAAGTGCACGTCGGCGAATTCGGCGGCCAAGTCGTAGTCCGTGGTGAAGCGCAGCCGGCCCGCGGCGATGTTGTCACGCAACATTTTTCGCAGACCCGGCTCGTAGAACGGAACATCGCCGGCGGCGAGCTTGGCGACCTTACCGGGATCGATGTCGACACCGACCACCTCGTGCCCGAGTTCGGCCATCCCGGCCGCGTGGGTAGCACCCAGATAACCCGTACCAAAAACGGTGCACCTCATACCCCTGTGTGTAGGTCGCGGCGATGAGCTAACGGCATCGCCCTACTGAGCGGGGGGCAAACGTGAGGTGACGGTTTGCCGTCGAAGGTTAAAAGCCCAGGCCAGGTATGCCGAAACCGCCGCGGCCGCCGCCGCCGCCACCGTGAGCCCCGCCACTGCCGCCGCTGCCGTGGCCACCGCCACCGCCACCACCGCCGGGGAAGCCGCCTCCGCCGCCGCCGGGGTTGCCACCGCCACCACCACCGCCGCCGCCTGGGAAGCCTCCGCCGGGATTGCCACCGCCACCACCGCCGCCAGGGAAGCCACCGCCGGGGTTGCCGCCGCCACCACCGCCGCCAGGAAAGCCACCGCCGGGGTTGCCGCCACCGTTACCCGGGCGTCCGCCACCACCGCCGCCGGGATTCCACGGACCCTGTCGAGGTCCGCCGAACACCGGTGGCGAACCGGGAATGGGAATCGGGATCGGGATCACCGCGGGCGGCGGAGCGGCCGGGGCCGGGGCCGCGGGGATCGGGGCCGGCGCGGGTGCCGCGGGAACGGGTTCGGGTGCAGGCGCCGCGGGTGCCGGCGCGGGTGCCTCAGGCGCGGGAGCGACAACGGCCGGTTCGGGCGCCGGTGCTTCGGGAACCGGCGCCGGCGCCTCGGGCGCGGGAGCGGGCGCCTCCGGAGCCGGAGCGGACCCTGGTGCCGGGGCCGCCGGAGCGGCGGGAGCCGGCTTGGCGTTGTGGCCCGGGTCCGGCCGGGTGGCGGCCGTCGGGCGCATGTTGATCGCCAGAGCAACCAGCAGGGCGGCGGCGCCCACCACGAAAAGCCCGACGACGGCGCTGGCCACCAGGAATAACGGCCGACGGCCACCCTCGGGCTGCTCGTCGGGTTGCTCTTCCGCGACCCCGGTGTAGGCGGCTCCGGTGTACAGACCGGTCTCGATTGAGCTCTCGTCGGCGAACGCGGTGAAGTCGTCGTCGTCGTCGGCCACGGCGCTGTAGGCCAGGGCCTGCTCACCCGTCTTGCTTTCGGTGGCGACGTCGAAATAGCCCGGGGCAACGGCGTAGGGATTGATGAACCCGGTGCCGGGATCTTGGGCGTAGGCCAGCGCCTCGGTGGACGACGTGAACAACGGCGCGTTGGCCGAGGCCAATGCGGCGCCGCGAGCCAGGGCGGTCTCCGGCTCCTCCGGCGCGCTGAGGATCAGCCCGGTCGCGGCCTCCAGCTGCGGCTTGAGCGAGGAGATGTCCACTCCCCCGGAGCCGACCAGGAACAAGCCGTCGGGCCGCGCGTCCAGCGAACCCGCGCCCGACGCCAGAGCCGCAAGGTCGGCAAACGGATCGCGGCCGGGAGTCAACGGCTGGCGATGCACATCGGTGATCGACCCGTCGGAGGTGTCCACCACGGCCAGCGTCGCGGTCTCGGGCTCGACGAAGAGCAGACCGGTCTTGGCGTGGCCGATGGAACTGCCGACCACCTGGGCCAGCGCCGCAGCGGCCATGAACGACGACACCAGCATCACGTTCTCGACCTTGCGGGCGGCCAGCGCGTCCCGCAGCGCCGCCGCGTCGATCGGATCCGTCCAGGTCACGCCGATCGAACGCACGTCATAACCACTGTCGACAGCACCCTCGCGGGTGCCGAGAATCGCCGAGACGACTTGGTCGGCCGCGTTGATCGTCGGAGCGTCGGCCGATGCGTTGACGTCGAAACCGTCTTCATCGACCGTGGCGCCGTCGGCGTTCTCGCCTTCGACGAGAACCATGCGGACCGCCGTGGGTGCCATCGACACGCCAAGTACGGTGTCCACTTTTCCTCCAAAACTGCTCACTCGCGGGTGGCTGAAAGTCTGACCAGTCGCCGGTCGAACATTGCCTTTACGACGATACCGACGTGCAGACGCCGCGGCTATGGGTTAGTCGGCGAATTGCCTAGTGGCGGCCACCGTGGCCGCCGCCACCGTGACCCCAACCGCCACCGCCGCCACCATGGCCGAAGCCGGGGATTCCGGGAATGCCCGGGATACCGCCGCCGCCTCGTCCGGGGCCACCACCGCGGCCACCCTTGGGGCCGCCCCAGTCGGGACCGCGACCGGGACCACCGCCGCCGGGGCCACCCCAGCCAGGTCCACGGCCCGGTCCGCCCCAATCTGGCCCACGGCCGGGACCGCCGCCGCCGGGACCACCCCAGCCGGGTCCACGGTCGGGCGGTCCACCCCAGCCGGGGCCGCCTGGCAGCAGACCCGGCAGGATCGGCGCGATAGGTATCGGAATCGGTGCGGGCACGACCGCCGGCGGCGGCGGCGCGAACACCGGCGGCGGCGCGGGAGCGGGCGCGAAAGCCGGTGGCGGCGCCGGAGCCGGGACACCCGCTTCGATGGGTGCCGGCACGGCGGCCGGGGCCGGGGCCGGGGCGGGTGCGGCCTCTGGCGCAGGCGGTGCCGCAGGCAGCGGAGCCGGAAGCGGACGGGCCGGGGCAACCACGTTGTGACTGATGCCAGGCCGGGTGCTGGCCGACGGCCGGATGCTGAACGCGAGCGAGATCACCAGCCCCATCACACCAGCGACGAAGATGATCAGCACACCCATCGCCACCAGGAACGGCGTGCGGCTCTCCTGTTCCTGTTCCAGCCGGTCGAAGTCGGGATACATGCCGGTGGTGAAGTCTTCGTGGTCGTCCACGTAGGCGTCGGGTCCCAGCTGCGTGTAGATCGCCGCGGAGTCGTCGTCGACGGCGCTGTAGGCCAGCGCGTCCGCGCCTGCCTCCGCGCTGGGAACGGCCGCTTCGGCGACGGCCAGGTATCCGGGGGTGTCCACGTGCTGGCTCACCACGCCGGTTCCGGGATCCAGGGCGTAGGCCTGCGCCGCCGTCGACGAGGCGAACAGCGGTGCGTTGGCCGAGGCCAACGCGGCACCCCGGGCCAGCGCGGTCTCCGGGTGTTCGGGGACGCTGATGGGCAGCGACGTGGCATCCACCAGCGCCGGTTTGATCAGCGGAATGTCGACACCTGAGCCGACCACCAACAGGCCGTCGGGCTGTAGGTCGAGACCCTCGGCCGTAGAAACCATGTCGACCAGTGCGGCCACCGCCTGGTCGTCGTCGTCCGGGAGTTGCTGGCGGTGCACGTCGATGATGGAACCGTCATGGGTGTTCACCACCGCAAGCGTTGCGGTGTCCGGCTCGACGTACAGCAGGGCGTTCCGGGCATAGCCGGTGGCGCTGCCCATTGACTGCGCCAACGCGGCCGCGGCCAAAAACGACGACACCAGCATTACGTTCTCGACCTTGCGGGCGGCCAGTACATCGCGCAGCTCGGCCGCCGCACGCTGGTCTGTCCACGTCACGCCGGTCGACAGGAGGTCATAGCCGGCCTCGCTGGCGCCTTCGCGGGTCCCGAGAATCGCCGCGACCACCTGATCCGGCCCGCTGAAAGTCGCCGGCTCGTCGTTCGCGTCCACCGCGAAGTTGTCTTCGTCGACGGTCACCCCGTCAGCGTTTTCTCCTTCGACCAGCACGACGCGAACCGCCGTGGGTGCCATCGAAACACCGAGTACGGTGTCCACCAATCCTCCCGCCATTTGGCTAGCTGTCCGCGGGCCATCTGACAATGCAGACCATCGGTCGCCAGTAGAGAAGTTATCGCCACTCCGGAGCGCGGCGAAACTACCGCGGACTTAGCAGTGCTCTATGAAGATGTGGCCAGGGGCGATGGTCGAACGATGCCCCCGGGCCGACCTTCCCAAACGATTTTACCTTGTTGCGTAGTGGGCCGCGGGCTAGTGGTGCCCGCCGCCGAAGCCACCGCCGCTGTGCCCACCACCGCCGAATCCGCCCCCGCCGAAGCCACCGCTGCTGTGGCCACCGCCTCCGAAGCCGCCCCCTCCTCCGCCGAATCCGCCGCCGCCGAATCCGCCCGAGCTGTGACCGCCGCCGGGGCTACCTCCACCGAATCCACCGGGGTTTCCGCCGCCACCGAAACCACCCGGACCACCGCCGAAGCCGCCAGGGTTGCCCCCACCGCCGGGATTTCCGCCACCGCCGAAGCCACCGGGATTGCCCCCGCCGAAGCCGCCGGGGTTGCCCCCACCGCCGGGATTTCCGCCACCAAAACCGCCGGGCGGGTTGAAGGGGTTGCCGCCAGGCGGGTTGACCGACGACCCTTGGGACGGAGCCGGGATTGCGGGGATGCCCAAACCTGGCAGGCCTGGAAAGAGCGGCGCCTGTGGCGTGGGCACGCGCACCGGGTCCGGCTGCTGCACGGGTGGCTGCACCGGGACGACGACGGGCGGCTTCGGATCGGGAGCCTGTACCGGCGGCACCTTCACCGGCGGATCAACCGGCGGCACCTTCACCGGCGGATCAACCGGCGGCACCTTCACCGGCGGATCGACTGGCGGAACCTGGACCGGCGGCACTTTGACCGGCGGCTGCGGACCACGAACCGGACCCACCCGAACCGGGGGCGACTGCACCGGAATCGGAATGGGAATGGGAATCAGCGCAGGCACCGGGGCGGGAGCGAGGACCGGGGCCGGCGGCGCAGCGACCGGCAGCGGCGGAGCCGCGGGAATCGCCACGGCGGGCGGTGCGGCCGGCAACGGCACTGGAGCCGGCGCCGCGGGCGCCGGGGCGGGAATCGGCGCATTCGCCGGCGCGGGCACGACGGCCGGCGCGATCATGCGGTTGGCCTGTGGCACGTCGACGGCCTTCGGCGCCGGCGCGGGTGCCGGCGACTCGATGATCAAGTGCTGCAGCGGTCGCGGTAGAAACGCCACATTCGGCCGAATCCCCAGTGCCAGAGCTACTTCCAGCGACAGTGCCGCGGCGACGAACGCAACCGCGAGGATGCTCCCGACCAGAACGAGCGGGCGTCGCTCAGGCTCACGGTCGAGGCTTTCGTCGATCGGCGCGTCCTGGGCGATGGTCTGGACGTCGGCATCGTCGTCCGGAACCGCACTGTAGGCAAGATCGTCCTCACCGAGTGAGCCGCCCAACGGAACATCGGGTGCCGCAAGGTATCCCGGTGATACGGCGTAGGGGTCGATCGCACCGGTACCGGGATCCAGCGCATACGCCAGCGCCGCCGTCGACGACGCGAACAGTGGAGCGTTGGCCGACGCCAGCGCCGCACCCCACGCCAGGGCGGTCTCGGGTTCTTCGGCTGCGGTGACGGGAAGCGACGTCACGGTTTCGAGTTGGAATTTCAGCGTGGCGACGTCCACGCCGGAGCCGACGATGAAGACGCTCTGCGGGCGGGTCTCCAACGACTCCAAACCCGCCACCAGGTTGGCTAATTCGGTGATGTCGCGGCCACCAGAGATCAGCTCTTTGTGGACATCGGTGATGGAGCCGTCGGCGGAGTCGATGACGGCCAGTGTCGCGGTGTCGGGTTCGACGAAGAGCAGCGCGGTGTGCGCGTCGCCGACGGTGCAACCGACCGTCTGGGCCAGCGCCGCCGCGGCCATGAAGGACGACACCAGCATGACGTTCTCGATCTTGCGAGTGGAGAGCGCGTCGCGCAGCGCGGCGGCGTCCACCGGGTCGGTCCACGTGACCCCGGTCGAGGTCAGCGCATGACCGGCCTCGGCGGCTCCTTCGCGGGTACCCAAGATCGCCGAGATCAGCTGGTCGGCCGCACTCACCGTGGCCGCGCCGTCGTCGGCGGAGAAGTCGAACTTGTTGTCCTCGACAGTCACGCCGTCGGCGTTTTCACCTTCTACCAACAGCATTCGAACAGATGTGGGTGCCATTGACACCCCGAGCACGATGTCCACCGCGCCTCCAGAGCCCTTCGTAGCGCGCCACGGTTTTAGGCGGAGGGAACACCGCGTCCGGCGCTACTCCTGAATATTCTCCGCGCAAGCTATGCGGTGGGGCAGCCGAAGTTAAGCAGAGCTTATGAAATTCAGATACGACCGGGGCGGCAGGTCGCCGATCACTGATCGCCGATCGTCGGCGGGCGACGGGACGCAAGATGACCGTGCACACCCTCCGCGTACGCAGTCTCGGCGTGCTCACTGAAGTCGACCCCCGCCGTCTCGTCCTCAGGGCTGATGCGGAAGCCGACGAACCGATCGACGATTTTGGCCAGGAGAAACGACATCACGAATGCGTACACCGCGACGACAGCGGCCGCCAGAGCCTGCTTGCCGAACTGAAGGATTCCGCCGCCGTAGAAGAGACCCGACGGGCCGCCGGTCATGACGTCAGTGGCGAGCATTCCTATCAGCAGCACCCCCACGACACCGCCGACGAAGTGCACGCCGACGACGTCAAGCGCGTCGTCGTAGCCGAACTTGAACTTGAGGGTGATCGCGAACGAGCACACGACGCCCGCAGCCAGTCCGACGACGACCGCGCCCAGCGTGTTGACCGTGCCGCAGGAGGGCGTGATCGCGACGAGACCCGCGACGACACCGGACGCCGCGCCGAACGTCGTCGGCCGCCCGTCACGGATCTTCTCGACGGCCAGCCAACCAAGCATGCCGAGGCATCCTGCTACCAGTGTGTTGAGAAAGATCGCCGCGGCCATGCCGTTGGCGGCCAGCGCCGACCCGGCGTTGAAACCGAACCAACCGAACCACAGCAGGCCCACGCCGAGCAGAACGAACGGCAGGTTGTGCGGCCGCATGGCGTCCCTCATGAAGCCGATACGCGGACCCAGGACCAGGGCGAGCGCCAGAGCTGAGGCGCCGGAGACAATTTCGACAACGAGGCCGCCGGCGTAGTCCAGCACGCCGAGCTTGGACATCCAGCCGTGAGGATTCCAGACCCAGTGCGCGACGATCGAGTAGACGGCGATGGCCCAGGCCGGGACGAAAACCACCCAAGCGGAGAAGCGTGCGCGGTCGGCGATCGCGCCGCTGACGAGTGCGGCGGTGATGATCGCGAAGGTCAGCTGGAAAGTGGCGAACAGCAGTTCGGGAACAGCGCCGTGCGGGGTGCCGGGGCCGATGCCCGCCATCCCGACGTGGGCAAGATCGCCGATGAGACCGAATCCGCCGCCGTCGCCGGAGAAGGCCAGCGAGTAGCCGACAAGCAGCCACGCCACCGTCACCAGCGGGATGGCGACAAAGCTCATCATGATCATGTTCAAGACACCGGCGGTGCGCACCATGCCGCCATAGAAGATCGCCAGCCCCGGCGTCATCAGCATCACCAGGGCCGTGCTGGCAAGCAGCCAGGCAGTCGCGGCGGGATCGATATGCAACATTCGAAGGAGAATAGGACCGAATCCCCGCTGCCGCCTACCGGCCCGGGAAGCGGCTCAATCTTTGACGAAGTTGAGATAGGACCGCGACGGCGTGGGACCGCGCTGGCCCTGATACTTCGAACCGACCGAGGCGCTGCCGTAGGGACGCTCGGCCGGACTGGTCAGCCGCAGGATGCACAACTGTCCGATCTTCATGCCCGGCCAGAGGATGATCGGCAGGTTCGCGACGTTGGACAGCTCGAGGGTGATGTGGCCGCTGAAACCCGGATCGATGAAGCCGGCGGTCGAGTGCGTGAGCAAGCCCAGTCGGCCGAGGGAAGACTTGCCCTCGAGTCGACCGGCCAAATCCTCTGGCAGCGTGCACGTTTCGAGGGTGGACCCGAGGACGAACTCGCCCGGGTGCAGTACGAACGGCTCGCCCTCGGCCGGCTCCACCAGGGAGGTCAGCTCATCCTGCTGCTGCGCGGGGTCGATGTGGGTGTAACGGGTGTTGTTGAAGACCCGGAACAGACTGTCCAGCCGGACGTCGACGCTGGACGGCTGGACCAGGGCGTCGTCGAACGGGTCGATTCCCAACCGGCCGGCAGCGATTTCGGCTCTGAGATCGCGATCGGAAAGCAGCACGCGACGAGCGTAGCGGCCCGCGATGCTGATGAATGGCGCGACGCCGGGTGCTAGCCTTCCGAGGCAACATCGCCGATGTAGTTCAATGGCAGAACATCAGCTTCCCAAGCTGAATACGCGGGTTCGATTCCCGTCATCGGCTCCGCTCAGGACTTGACCAAAAAGAACTCGTTTGACTGCGATGCTCCCGCGGGTGCACCGCACACGCCGGGGTTGTGAATGGTTTCGGTGCCATGGAGTGTTGCCGCATCCCACGTGATATCCATTTGCATGGGGTGCGGATCGAGGTCGGGCGGGCACGTGACCGGGCGAGTCGTCGTCAGATTCCATTGACCGTTTGAAAGCGTCGCTTTGCCGTTCCATTGCTTCGCAGCGACGTTGACGCACCCATTGCCGCACGCAGTCAGGTTCCAGGTGTCGTCTCCGCCATTGCTTCTGGTTACGGCGTAGGTGCCTTCCATGCCTTCGGCGCTGCCGGGTCCCGCCCAAATCACCGCAGCGGTAGCCAGGGAGATGCCCGCAGCCAGGGCCCGGATGGTAGTCGTCATGTCTGTACTCCCTAGTTTGCTGATCAACGCCTAGAGGCACACTTTCGCCACCTTCCGAGGGCTTTTCTCGGTTTTGCACAGTTTTCTGAGCTACTTCAGAGAGTCGAGGGCGGGCTGCGGGTTCGATTCCCGTCATCAGCCCCAGGTCTGAGCGGCGCCAGCGCCGTTCGATTGAGCGATGCCAGAGCAGAGGGTGCTCACACCAGACGAGCCACCGAGACGGGTCAGTGCTGCGCGTCGATCATGGCGGCGATCGCCTTCTGAGCGTCTTTCGCGGCCAGCGGAGGCGTGGCGAACATCTCGGCGATCATCATCGCGACCGGTGTGGTCCACAGCAGCAAACCCAACGCGACGGTGTGGTCACCGTTGGTCTCGGCATTCAAGCGGGCCATCAAGTTCGCCAACGCCTCGCCCAGACGTTCCATGTGCCGTCTTCCGAGTCCACTCCGTAAATGCTTGGTGGAGATGAGAATCTCCAACCCCGCCATAGCCTTTGGATTCGCGAAGGCCTCCCAGGTCGCACGCACCAAGTCTTCGGTGTTGGTGGCTGCCGCCGGATCGGACAGCACTTCAAGCGATGCGGTCAGCCGGTCCACGGCATCCTCGATTACCGCAGTCAGCAGACCGTCGCGGTCTCCGAAGTGATGCTGAATGACGCCCCAACTCACGCCCGCTCGTTCGATGATGTGCCGTGCGCTGGCCGCCGAGAAGCCTTCCTCACGGATGCACGCAACGGTCTCGTCGATGAGTAGGTCGCGGGTCCGGTCCCCCCGCTCCTGTCGCCCGGCGATCGGACGACGCGGGACGGTCCGCTTGCGACCTGTCATTTACGCAATCCGCCCTGCTCACCGTGCTGCCTCACCCACGACACCTTAGGGGAACACCCTTGCCTTAAAAACATGGCGCATGCAATGCTTCGGGCATGCCGCTGCACGTCGTTCGAGGAGTGGACCATGACTGAGACGATCAAGACCGACGACAAGCAAGCGTCACCGGAGAGGCCGGGACTGTCGTCGTTGCAGAAGTCGCTCTTCGGCGTCTTGGCGTTCTTCTTCATCATTCACATCGTGTTCTGGTACCTCGAATTTCATGCCGGGGTGTCCCACTTCGTAGCGTCCACCACGTTGGTCGTCTTCGTTGTGGGCTGTTTCTTGACAGCACTGGCGATGCCGTGGCTTCCGCTACCGGGCCAGCGTGACTGGACCAGATCGGAACGACTGAGCGCGATGGTCATTGTGTGGGTCTTCATCGCCCTGATACCGCGATTCATTTGGGAACTACCGTGGCTCTTGCTCTTTGACCAGATCAAAGCCGGCGTCCAACACGGTGCGCTTTGGACCTATATGTGGTCGCCCATCCTCCTTGGCGGCGACGCGCGTTACCTGAACGGCGACCCGCTCATCGTCGTCCTGGAGTGGATTGCCTTCTTCATCGGACTATTCGAGGCCTACGCGATGGTGCAGTTCTTCCGAAATGGTAAGCAGTTCACCAGCACTCAACTGTCTTTCATCATGGGCGGGATGATCGTGGAGGTCACACTGCCTGCGGTCTACTTCGGGGTAGAGGTCGCCAACAACTTGCAAAGCATGACCAGTCCCGTCGAGATGTGGATCAAATTCGTAGTCCTGAACCTGCTGTGGTGCACCATGCCGTTCGTCACCTACTTCTGGGGCGTCCGCAGGCTGGCTCGCCAGGACCTCGCGGTGAAGTTCTGAACGCGACCCGCCGGGTCACTCACGGCAGACGGGGTGGGGGGTCCCCCGGATGGGGTTGTCGCCGCTTCTTTTTGACGCTCCGTAACCGGGCAGGCTGGGCGCGAACTTAGTCGTATAGCCGGCAGCGGTCGACCAAAATCTCTGCCAACCGTTCCGGTTCGCTCACCATCAAGTCGTGACACGTGTCGATCGAGACCCGAGCCCGGACACCGCCGATCGCCTCCATGTTCCGGCGTTGAGCCTTCACGGACAACGCGCGGTCGCGGGTCGTAAGTATCCACGTTCGCGGTATGTCGTCGGATCGATCGGCGCCCGAGACTCTTTCGGCGAGTATCGATCCAGATTCCGCGTACAGCTTGTCTTTGATAAAGCGGCGTCGAGCACGTGGCACGCCGTTCAGGTACAGGTATTTGACCCACCAGAAAGGGGTTTCGTTCTGGCGACCTCGACGTGCTTGCGGACGGGCGAGTCTGAGTGCACCGGTCATGACGTCTCTGCACGTTTCCCCTTCACCCGGCACAACTGCCGCCGCGAGAATCAATTCACGAACTCGTGGTGCGCCGAGTTTTGCCGCGACTGCGGGTGCCGTGATCCCTGCGATCGAATGACCGACAACGATCACCTCACCGAGCCCAGCGTTTTCGATATCAGCAACGACGGAATCGACGCATTCAGCGATCGTTAGCGTACGCAGATTTCCCGGCTTCGATCGGCGGCCCGGAAGGTCAACAGCCAGTGCCGTCAAGCCCGGCTCAATACGGTGGATCTCTTCTATCGTGAGGTCCCAGCAGTCGGCCGCATGGCCGCCACCATGGACCAGAACCAGTGCAGGTAATGCCACATCAACCTCCCGTGCCGACCGCTGCCTTGCCTCAAATTGACTCCCAAAGAGCCGGTCGCTAGCAGCCGAATTAGCGCCCGCTCCGACACCGTGCCGGCAGTTCCGTAACGGTAGCGTCGACGCAGCCGGACTGTGGCCGTACCGGAAGCGAGCCGAGTCGCACCGAAGTACCGCTTGACCAGCGCAAACGGTATCACTTTTAGGCCGCTGAACAGCAGTTATCGCTCGCCTGTTCGGGCGAGGAAGAGCTTCGCAAGCTGCATACGCGGGTTCGATCCCCGTCATCCGCTCCAGCTTCCGGGCAGTTCCAACGCCGCTCGATTGGCTCGACTACCCGTGTGCGAATCGACTGAGACCGTTACCGCCGCGGGCCGCACGGTCGCCGCCTTCCTGGATCGGCCGGCAGAGCTGAAACTCGGACATGGCAAGGAGCGTCGGACTGTTGGCGTATCGAGTGCCACCGCCTACCGCGTATTGACTGACGACACTGACGCCTGGACGGCCGCGCATTACCGGCTGATCGTTGCGCGGGCGCGAACTGAGGGCGCAATCCAATCCGCAAGGAATTGCCGCAGTTTCGCACCAGAACGCGCCGGCCGTCCAGGATCCACGATCAACGACTGCAGCGTTCGCAGCATCACTTCGACGAGTTCGTCGAGCTTGTCATCCGCGAATCCCGCGCCGGCCCAGTCGACATCGAACCGTTCAAGGATGGATCGACCAAGATCAACGGCCATGTCAGAGGTGACGCCTGCTGTGAAGGCACTGGCCTTACCGGGTTCGAACACCAAGCTGAGGTAACGGTCTTCGGCGATCTGCTCGAACGTGAACGCGATGCCCTCCACCACAGCCTCGGTGGGATCAGAAATCGAAACCAGTTGCGCGGCAAGCCGATCCAAAAATCCGCCTATTGCCGCTAAGGCCGTAGCAGCAATGAGTGCCTCTTGGGTTGGGAAATACCGATAGATCGTCTGGCGGGTGACTCCGAGTCGCTGAGCTACCTCCGACACGTTGACGGTTCCGCCTTCGTCAATGATGCGCCGGGTCGCGGTGACGATTCGCTCGACCGCCTCGTCGTCGTCGCGGGGCATGTCGCCCGACCACCCATGCCTACGCATGACGTGATCGTCGCATAGCGTCCAGCATCATTTGTTGACAATACAGTGCATATTGAATGTATGGTCTGAGTGGCCGTTCAGAGGAGTGCGCGATGACGCTGGCAAGCAACCGACCTGCCCACGGAACTGATGAGACGCTCACGAAGCGTGCGCTCCACCACGCAATCAACCGAACGACCGACTTCGCCGACACGGAGCTGCGGGTTCCGCTGCACTACTACCGCGACCCCAAAATCACCGAGATCGAGGAGTCACAGATTCTGCGTCGAGTGCCACTGGCCGTCGTGCCGTCTGCGCAGATTCCCGAGAAGAACGACTACGTGGTCCGCTCCGTCCTGGGTGATTCCCTACTGGTCACCCGTGACCGATCCGGCACCAGCCACGTATTCCTGAACTACTGCCGCCATCGCGGCGCCATGCCCGCCTGCGGGTCCGGCAACTCGTCCCGCTTCGTGTGCCCGTACCACGCGTGGACTTACAAAAACACCGGAGAACTGTTCACGGTTCCAGGCAAGGCCGGCTTCGCTTCAATGGACACAACGGATTACGGTCTGGTCGAACTGCCCTCCGATGAGCGCTACGGCTTCGTCTGGGCGGTCTTGACTGCGGACGCCACAATCGACCTCGACGCGCACCTCGGAGACCTGGCCTCTGAACTCGAGCTCTGGAACTACGACTCTTTCGGCTACCACACCGAGCGCGAGTTCACGTCCGAGGTCTCGTGGAAGGGCGCGCTGGAAGCGTTCGCCGAGGGATACCATTTTCCCTACGTCCATGGCCAGAGCCTCATCGGCCAAAACACCCTCTCCAACACCACGATCTACGACGAGTTCGGAAAACATCATCGACTCGGCTTCCCGTTCAACTGGATTACCAACTTACAAACGGACCCCGCCGCATCAGCGGAACCGTCCGCCAACATGGGCGTCATCTACTGGGTGTATCCCAACCTCATCCTCGCCAACAGCCCAGTCGGCGTGGAGATCATCGACATCCTCCCCGACGGAGAACCCACCCGCTGCACCGTCCGCCACAGCTGGATGGGCCGAGTCCCGGCGACCACCGATGACATGCGAGCGGGTTACGACGCAATCTACGAAGGAGTGCACGCCGCGGTCAGAGACGAGGACTTCGCGATGTTGCCTCAATGCGGAGAGGGAGTCCGCCACGGACAACACGATCACATGATCATCGGGCGCAACGAGATCGGCGTCCAGCACATGATCAGGGTCTTCGCCCAGGAACTGGGTGTCGCGCTGGCGTAGCGCATGCCGCGAGAGACCGCCGTACACTCAGCCGCTGCGGTTCGGACTCCGCGCATCCCCTCAGGTGGCGGCCCGTGCCTCCCAAGCACTGTGCGATCAGGCTGAGTGTGCGGCGCGCATCGCCCCCAGGCCGAGCAGCGTGAACACAAGGGCACCGCACCCGCCGCTGACAAACGTGTAGGTGGAGATTTGCACGCGCGCCATTTCCACCGCCGACGACACGACATCGAGTCCGTCGATTCCAGCGCCGAGGGCGGCCACCGGCGCCACCTGCTCGGGCCGAGCGGCCAACAGGGTCGCAGCCAACACAAGTTCCCGCGAACCGAACAGCCGGGTGATCCATGCGGCTGACGGGTCGGCGGGAACGCCGAAGAGGCGAGCGGCGAAACCAGGTGCGGTCAGCGACACCGCCCCGACAATGGATCGCATCACGCCGAGCGTCGTACGGGCGCTTATAGTCATGCGCCTCAGACTCGTCCACATCGTCGCAACTGTCGATGCCATTCGCTGCCAAACGCTGCCAGGCGTCGCTGCCGCCCTCAACCTACCGGGCCACCGAACGACGGCGGCGCCGACGCGGGGCCGGTACCCCAGAACAAATTCGGAACAGCCGACAGCGAAAAGTCGACGTCGCCGCCGGTCCGGATGATCGACTCCGGAAGATACGTCTGATCGGTGGGCCGGCCGTCGACGCTGAGGCTGTTGATGAAGGTCAGCCCGCTCGACGCTCCCGGAGCCGAGAGGCGGATGGTTTTGCCTGCGGGCAAGGCGATTTCGACTCGATCGAACAGCGGAGTGTTGACCGCGAGGACCGCAGTTCCCGGGGTGACCGGATAGAGGCCCAGCGCGGCCCAGACGTACCAGCTCGACATCGCCCCGAGGTCGTCGTTGCCGGGCTCACCGTCGGGTGTCGGGCCGAAGGCTGAGCGACGCACCCGATCGACGGTGAGCTGGGTCTTCCACGGCTGGCCGATGTAGTCGTACAACCACGGGACCCCGAAGTTCGGCTCGTTGCCGATCCACAGGTTGGGTTTGTACGGCCCGGCATTCACCTCGCTGGTGAAGCGGTCGAGTCGCAAGCCCGTCGCCAGCGGGCCGCCCAGCGCGTTCACCAAGCCGGCGACGTTGTGCGGGACCATCCAGAGGTACTGCTCGGCGTTGCCCTCCTCGAATCCCTCCTGCCCGAGGTGGTCGGCATCGGGCAGGACGAGCCCCGGACCGTCTGCGAATTTACCGGCGGTGTCGCGTGGCGAGAGGTAGCCGGTCGCGGGATTGAGCAGGTGCCGCCAGAACTGCGCGCGCCGCTGGAATTCTGTTGCCACAGAGCCGAATCCGAGTGACTCGGCGAAGCAGGCGATCGCGAAATCATCGACCGACCACTCCAGCGTCACTGACGCCCCGGGATAGGAACTGACGCTGCCGAATGGCCGTGTCTGGGGCAGGTAGCCGTACTCGACGTAGCTCTTGGCTATCGGCCGCTCCACGTAGTCGCCCAACCCGACCCCACCGTCGGTTGCGGCCTTGAGCATGTAATACAGCGCGGTCTTGACGTCGAAGTCGTTGCCGCCGAACGTGTACAGCCCGACGATGAGCGGAACCGGGTTGTCTCCGGTCATGATGGCGGTCGACGAATTCGCCAGACCCCAGCGCGGGAATGCGCCACTCTGCGCGGCGTCGTTCACCAGCGACTGGGCCATGTCGCCGGCCCGCTCTGGGAATAGCAACGCCTGCAGCGCGGCCAGGCAGCGGTAGGTGTCCCAGTCGGAGAAGTTGGCGTATTGGGCGTGCCCTTTCGCCACCGTGTGCACACCGCCGTCGAAACCCAGGTAGTTGCCGTCGACATCGTTGAAAGTGTTGGGATGCAACAGGGATCGATAGAGCGCAGTGTAGAAGGTGCTCAGGTCGTCGCCGTTGGTTCCGGCCACCCGGATCCGCGACAGCGCTGAGTTCCATTCCTTGGCTGCGGCTGCCCGGACGTCGTCGAAGCTGCGACCGCGCTCGGCGGCCAGATTGGCCCGGGCACCGTCGACGCTGACGTAGGAGATCGCCGTGTGTACCTCGATCACCGAGCCGGACGGAAATTCGACCCACCCCCCGACCTGCGCCGCCTCCGCCGCGCGCGCACCCGGGTGCACCGCGTGGCCGTCGAAGATGCCGTGGGCGCTGAACGGCCGGCTGACTGTCATGACGAAGTACACGGTGTAGGTGTTCTTGGCGCCGCAAAATCCACCGGACGTCGCCGACCCGGTGATCGTCGTGTTGTCGTCGCCGATTTCGATGCTGGACGCCGAGTTGCCCGCCAGTGAGCCACCGGGGCGCACGTGGAAGATCGCGGGCCGGCCGTCGGCTGGATAGCGAAACCGGCCCACGCCGGTGCGAGTGGTGGCGCTCAGCTCCGCACTCACCCCGGTGTCGGGAAACCGCACCGCGTAGTAACCGGGCGTGCCGATCTCGGTGTCGTCGTGCGCGAGCGTCTCCCAGGCCCACCAGGGTTGCGCGCCGATCGGGGTGGTGGTCGGCAACATCGGAATGTCGCCGAAGGTCGGGCAGCCCGCCGAAGCATGAGTCAGGCTGAAGCCGGTCGAGCGGGGGTTGCGGTAGTCGTAGCCGGCGTAGGTGTCGGTGGTGTCCGGCGAGTACTGCACCATCCCGAACGGCGTCGTCGCACCGGGAAAGTTGTTGATCTCCCCCATCGTGTCGCTGCCCGTTCCGGTGCCGATGAGCGTGCTGACGTGCTCGACCGGATTCGCGACCAGCGGGAGACCCTCGGCGCGAGCCGGAACAACCGTGAGCGGCACCCAGCCACCCGCCGCGGCGATCACCACGCTGAGTGCGCCAAAAGCTTTCCGGGTCCACCCCATTCGACGCAGCGTATTGGTTGCCTGCCCCCGCATTGCGGTTTCGGCCGCGCCCGAGCGATCAGGGCGGCTCTGCTCGCCAAAACATAGGGAAATCCCTGTAGCCACCCGAGCGCTCCTCGACATAGCGTTGGTCTGGTCGCGACCGGCGTCAGGTGCGCCGGACACGCCCGCGCATACGTTTTCGAGATGAATCGGCTACCCGCCGTTCGGAGAGGGCGCGTCAGTATGCCCGAACACGGCAGAGCCGTTGCAACCCAACGCGACTCATTCCATCTCGACGTGTTCATGCGCTCCCCCGAAGACACGCTGCTGCACATCTGGGGACGAGACGGCGACGCGAACCCCTTCGACAACGCGATGGATCTGGGCGGCGCACTCGACTCCGAGCCGGTAGCGGTCAGACGATTCCCGGCGGGTATGGACGTCTTCGCATTGAGCAAGGTCGTCGTGGGCTCCCCGGAAGGACCGAGGATCTTGCACTGGTCCTGGAGCTCCACGAGCGGACTGTGGACCGGGCCTGACGCACTTCCCGGTTTCGCGGCCACTGCGCCGGGGGCGGTGGCCGATGACGATCGACTGTACGTCTTCGCGCGGAGCGTCGACGGGCCGATTCGGTGGTGGCTGAAAGTAGGCGATGCGGGCTGGAAGGACAAAGGACCGCTTTTCATCGGCCCGCGGTCCGCGGTCGGGGACCCCGTCGCGATCCGCCGGGCCAAAGACCGGATCGACATCTATTACTGCGCGCGACATCCGGACGCCAACCCGGCCGACCCGCAGGACAAGCGCAGCATTGTCGTCACCGACACCCTCACCCACAACGGCCATGGCGGCTACACGGTCAAGGAACACCAATGCCGCACGCTGGCACACACATTCGACACCCGCAGTGTCACCGCGTACTCGCGAAACGAGGTACGGCAGGACGTCTTCGCACGCTCCACCGAGGGCAAGTTGATTCACTGGGGCACCGGCCGGATGTATGTCCCGGCCGACACCGACGGCGGCTGGTATGGACCCGAGTCGATCACGGGCATTGCCCCTCCACGACTCACGCTCGATCCCGTCGCCGTCAACCGAGTCGGGCAAGCCGACATCTTCTATCCCGACAAGACCTCGGGAGCGCTGCGACGCTGGTCCTGGAACGAACGCACGTGGGAACCCAACGACGCCGGTCCTGGCGTCTTCCGCAGCACTCCTGTCGCCGTCGCACGCAACAAGGACACCATCGAATTGGTGGTCCGCACCGGCGATTACGAAGTGACCGTGTGGAAGTGGAGTGAGGCCATACCGGGTTCGCCGCAGGGGTGGACCGGACCGAAGGTCTGGAAGGCGAGTCCGTACAAACAGGCTCCACCGCAAGATCCCCTCGCCGGCTCCAGCGACGACCATCCGCCCGACTTCCTGATCGTGCGCCCCGACGACCACGTCCTCATCGGAGTGAGCGCACCCGGCCACCTGGTTCGCCAGAATCAGACGCCGGACCCCCCGACGCTCGAACTGCCGGACGGCGACGTCGTCGTGACGTTTCCGCCGCAACATATCGCCGAGCAGGTGTCGAGGCCGAGGGAAGCTGCCGCCGGCGGTGTCTGGCGTGCCCTGCTGTCGGGGCCGAGCCGCGTTCCGCTCACCGAGGTGCCGAGCGCGACCATCACCTCGGCCGAATTGCTCGCCGCATTCGACGACCATTCAGTGTCGCCGGACGACAATGCGATCGAGTTGCCGCGCGGCCTGATCATCGCTCCAGAGACCACGGTGGACCAAGCGGCACCTGTCGTGAGGCACCCGGCCAACCCCGTCGGAAACGCGGGCACCTTCGCGGTATGGCGCAGCAGGATCGAAACGACCGGAGACGGCGCCCTCTACATCAGGGCGTTACGGGCCGGCCGCGATGAGAACTTTCCGGTCGCGCTCTCCAAGGCCGACCGCGTCCTGATCGCCGAATTCTGCGCCGGATCCGAGACCGAGGCTTTGCCGACCGCGAAGCGTCTCGAATTGAGCTGTTTCGGAGGCACTTTGGCTGCATCTGGAAAGTGGAGCACGTTCGAGTGGGACCACAACGCGGTACTCGGCCGCGATCAATCGGTACGGACATCGATCAAGGGTGTGCTCTATCCGTTCGGCCATCGAGCGGTATGGGTCGAGATGACCGAGCGCAGCACCGACGAGAACGTCGCGGTGCTCCGTAAGACGAATACCCTCTACATCACCGAGCCCGTGAAACATCCCGGTACAGATGCCCCGCCCAACCTCCGGAATGCCTTCCCATTCAGCGAAATCGAAATCGGCAGTCGCGAGTATCGCAATTTGGACACCGCGGTCTGGACGACGTTCCCCCGCCCGGCCAAAGCCTCCGGTGAGCTCAAACGCCAGTGTGACGAGCTGACCGGGCGGTTGCGTCGCCTCCACGATGAGGTGTTCCTCGATGGCGCCATCGGTGGAGTAACCACGGAGACGCTTGCGGAAGGCACCGCCGGTGCCATCACATATCTGCAGCTCTATACGCAGCGCCAGCGCCTCCAGCAGTTGATCGCGCTGTGGGACGAGCAAGGCATCGGGACGGTAGACGTACCAACGTTCTTCACACCGACAACAAAAGGCAGGGCACTGCAGTTCCAGGTCCGGTGCACGGCGAAAAACGGCGACATCCACTTTCCGCTGGAGATGATCTTCGTGGCCGATCTCGATCTGGATGACGAGTTTCGGCCGCCGTTCCGGTCGTTGACCGATTCCCGTGTGACCGACGCCTTGCGCACCGCCTATACCCGCAGCGGCGGTGGTGTGGTCGACCTACCGAGTGTGCCCATCGATCTGGTACCCGCCGCGCCGGCGACATTCGCGGGCCCGAATGCCGCGACCGAGCTCCAGACCACTGTGCATGAAGTCCGGCGTCTCAACATCGTCGGCAACCACCACCTGCGCGGCTACCTGCCGTCCCTAGGCGTGCCTGGCGACCCCACATCGTGGGCTGCGCACATCGGCATGCCCACGATCCGTTCACTGGTCGGCACGGACCCGACTGCGCAGATCTCCTACACGCGGGACTATCTGCAGGATGCCGCAGCCGATGTCGCGCTGAACCTGATCGACAAGCTCGAACTCGACTTCACCGAAATGAAAGACCGCGCAGGCGGACTCGCGGGACCCAAGATGGTGGTCGACCAGATCTCCCGGGTCAGCGGCCTTGCCAACGCCGACCCCGCCACACTGCTGTCCGATGGCGCTTCGCTGTTGGGCTTCTCGCTTCGCGATCTGATCGGCTCGATCGACGTGCCACCCGAGCTCAAGACGATCGTTCGCGACGGTGTGCCCAACGAGGTCAGGATGAGGTGGCAGACCGTCCCGCTCAAGCCGGTCCCGATGTTCACGCCCGGCAACAATTCGACGGTGACGATCGACGTCGTCAGCTCGGGGACCAACAACACGACATCCTGCATCGCCAACAATTTCACGTTGCAGATCCCGCAACCTGGGTCGGACGCGACGCACTCCGAAGCCTTGATCGAGATCGACTTCAAGACAATCGAATTCCACCAGAACACCGGTGAAGCCGCAAAGGTCTCGGTCGACATCAGCGGAATCAGGTTCGTCGGCCGACTCAAATTGCTGGAGTCGCTCCAGCAAGCAATCGGCGACTTCAACCGGCTGCCGGTCAAGATCGAAGCCGGCAAGGACAAGGTCGTCGCGCGCTATCAGCTGCCGCTGCCGGACGTCTCTGCCATGTCGTTCGTGATGAGCAACCTGGTCTTCAGCGCCGCGCTGACAATTCCGTTCAACAAAGACCCGGTGGCCATCGAAGTCGGATTTGCCTCGCGTGAAAAGCCTTTCACGCTCACTGTGCTGATGTTCGGCGGCGGTGGCTACGTCGATCTGGAATTGACCAATACGGGGCTGCGCCGGCTGGAGATCTCCCTGCAGTTCGGTGCCGCGATCGGGATGAACTTCGGAATCGGCAAGGCCGAGGTGCACGCGTTCGGCGGCATCCGGTACGCCCTGGAGTCCGGCACGGCGAAACTCACTGGATACATTCACATCGGCGGCAGTCTCGACGTGCTCGGCCTGGTGTCGGTGTCGGTGGAATTGCGGGTCGAACTCGCCTACGACTTCGGGCACAACTGGCTCGTCGGACGGGCCACGCTGGTCATCGAGATCGACATCACGCTGTATTCGGACTCGTTCGAGCTCGACAGTGGCGAATGGGTGATCGCGGGCGGCTCCGGTTCACACGAGCTCGCGAACCCCGCGACGTCACCGTTCATCGCGCTGTCGACACCCGACCCGTCTGCCAGCGAGGCGTGGGCGCGCTACCGTGCCGCATTCGCGGAGGTGAAATAGTCGTGAGCCGTATCCTGGTCATCGCCGTTCCGGCAGGAAGAGTCGACGCGCACGGCACCGCTCGGTTGCGTGCGCTGATCGTGCCACAGTTCGACGTGGATGACGAAAAGCCGTTGTCCGACTTCGGTTTCCGCGACTGGCCGAGCACTCTCGAACAGGTCCGGCCGAGCTTCGTCGCGCGGTTCGCACCCGATACAGCGACCACCCCGGTGACCAAGCCGCTGACCTTGGTACCGCACGCATCGCCGGCGGTCTGGAACGGCTTCTTCTCGAACGCAATGGTGCGGCAACCACAGTTCACCGAATACGCGGAAGTCTACGTCGCTCCGACGTCGACGGATGCGCAGACGATCGTGGAGGGTTACACGAAGACGGCGGGTACGCACACCGGCGATGACGACCAGGCTGTCGCGGCGAACGCCGCTGCCGCCGCGCGCGAGCAATACCGGCAATGGGTAGAGCCGCCAAAGGTCGCGCCACCGCCCGACGACTTCGGCAACACCGCGCTGACCGACGACTCGCACGATTGGTCGGTGCCGGATTTTCAGCGCACGGTGTCGATGCTGCGCGAGCATCCGACCGTCCTCCTTCAGCTGGGCCTGATCCTCGAGTTCACGTTGCCCGGCGCCGACATCCCGACCGGTGCCGGCTCACGCCTGGTATGCATCGGTTCCGATCTCGCCACCCGTATGCCGGCCACCGTCAGCGTGGTCGCGCCCTGGACCCGTTACCAATTCGGCGACTCGCGTTTTCTGCCGTGGTCGTCACCGGACAGCGACGTGAACCGCGGAATCGTGAATCTCGCGGGTGCGGCGAAGGTCTCGGCCAAGCGGCAGGGTCAGTCCAGCCGTTGGGCCTTGGCGACCTTCGACGTCGCGGGGGCGGTGAGTCGCTTGCGCGAGGGCGCGCAGCGCGAAATGGCGGGCGGAACGGCCCCGGGCACGCTGCCGGTGCTGCACTCCGCGGGAATCACGTTGCTGCGGTGTGGACGCGAAGAGCAGTTGCGGTTCAAAGTGTCCAATAGGGCTCGGGCCCAATCACATCGCTCCGGCGGAGCGCGGTTGCCGGGCCCCGATGTTGCCGAACAGATATTCACCGCCGACGACCTCATGCTCGGCTACCGCATCGACATCAAGGAGCAGCAGACCGGAGTCTGGACACCGCTCTGTGAGCGGGTGGCGACTTACTTCCTCGACGACCAGCCTTTCGGGCCCAGGGGCCAATGGGAGGAGGGCCACATCAAGGCGAACGCGGCGGCGGTCGAGAAGGACAACGTGCTTCGGGCTGACGAGACCGTAGTCCGTTGGTACGGTTGGAGTCTCGCCATTCGCCGGCCGATATTCGACCAGAACGGGGAGCGGACGCCGGACGAGCGTCGCGTCGAGGTCCCCTTCGATTTCCGATGGGCTTTCGAACAGGTACCCGCGACGAAACAGACCCCGCTACGGTTCGGCCACGGATACCAAATGCGGGTCCGTGTCGCCGATATGGCCGGCGGCGGTCTGACGCCGGCCGACCTGCACGACGCCAACGAGGGCGAGTCCGACCTGGTGCTCTACGGACGCCACGAACCGGTTCCTCCACCTGAATTCGCGCCTGTTCCAGGCCTGTTGCCGGACTCCACCTCCCAGAATGCGGTGGAGGTGTTCGGCCGCGGCGGCACGATCGACCGGCTTGTCGTACGCAGCGATCCCGCAGGCGACGTGCCGATGGATGTCGATCAATTCGCCGCGGCCCACTCCGACGCCTATCCCGCGAACAACTCGAGGATTCTGCTGCCGCCCCCGACATCGATGACGATTGCCGAGCAGTACGGCGCGCTCGACGGCGCCGATGCCGTGACGTGGAGTTGGGTGCAGCGTGCGATGACCGCGCCCGCGGCCGACCCGACCGGTAGCTACACCTGGCTTCCCGACCCGGCCGCTCTACAAGTGCAGGTATTCGTTCGCAGGCAAGCGGATTCACCGGCCCCGGGACGCAAACTCGCCGACCAGTGGGCACCGCGATGGCCGGACCTCGAGGCCAAGCGACTCGAGTTGGACGGGCGGGCACCCGGCGAGGAGGTCGTCGAATGGGGTGTCAGTCACGTCGCTCCGGTGCGGACCCTTTTCGCCCGCCTCGACGCGGGCCTGCAGGTCGATCTCGAACTCTCGTCGACCATCCGCACCACCGACATCGACAAGTTCGAGGTGAAGGCCTGGGCGGATGGCGGCGCGGAAGTGCTTATCCCGCAAGGCCGCCACCCGATGGCAACGCCGCCCCGCGTCGTCGAACTCGTCCACGCGGTGCGGCGGCCGATCACGCCACCTAATTCGGCGCTGAGCGCGGCCAGGCGCAAAGGCGACCACGTCGCGGTGCTGATCGACCACGGTGTTTTATTCGGCATCCACCGGGCCAGCACTGGTCAATTGGACATCAAGGCGCAATGGCATGAGCCTTCGGACAGCGAAACCCCCGGCCCGGTGATCACCGAGGAGGTCGTCTCGATGACCGTGGGACGTGAGGCCGTTGTGATCGGCGATCCCACGCTGTCCGCCGACGACGGAACGACCGTGTCCTCGTTCCGCCACGACTTCGGAGACACCCGCCATCGCATGGTCAGCTACACATTGACCGCGCTGAGCCGCTACCGCGAGTTCTTCAACGACGATAACGGCAGCGACGACGATTTCCGCAGCAGCAGAATACTTTCCGCGGTCAGCATTCCCAACTCGGCGCGGCCCGCGCCGCCGGTGGTGCTGTCGGTGTCGCCGGCCTTCACCACGAGCATCTCCGAGGTCGGGTCGACTCAGGTCCAGCGCACCCGCCGCGGCAAGACTGTCCGAGTCGAGCTGGCCAGGCCGTGGAACGTCTCCGGCGAAGGTGAGCAGCTCGCCGTCGTCATCGCGACCGATACGTCGGATCCGTACCTCCGCAAGACCGGTCGCTATCTGTCGCGGCTCTACCGCGACCCGATCTGGAAGACCGACGTCGCGGGCGGATACCTGCACCGGGATGCCTTTGCCGACAGCGCCGGTCCGGTGGCGTGCAGGTTGGACGAGATCAACGCGTCGGTGACGGCGGTACCATTCCCCGTCTCCTTCAGCGAAGAGACCGATCGCTGGTTCGCCGACGTCGAGATTCCGATGTTCACAAGCGAACTGCTGGTCCCTTCACCCGACCGGCCGTACAGCCCGCTGGTGCGTCTGGGTGTCGCACGCTACCAATCCGAGAGCGTGACGGATTGCGAACTGTCCCGCGTCGTCATGACCGACTTCGTGTCGCTGATGCCCGACCGCACCCTGCTGGTCGACACCTCGCTGGACAGCGGTGTGATCGAGGTGACGCTGCAACTCACCGGGCCCGAGCCCAAGGGCGCGCGCCCCAACAAGGTGGTTGCGGTGCTGGAGACGTGCGCCCTGCCGGTGGGGGTATTCAGCCCGGTCAGCGACGTCACCGCCGCCGCTCCCGGCCACGTCGGCCTCTGGCACCGCGAAGGCAACCCGGTCTCGGGCACGTTGAACACTGCGCTCGCGCCGCTTCGGTTCCGGCGTGGCAACGGTGCATGCCGGATCGTGGTGCGCGAATACGAGGACATCGAAAGTCCGGTGCCGCCGGCGCCGGCGGGGACATTCGCTGCCGACCTGCAACAGCGAACGGTGTTCGTCGACGTCGTTCCGATCGCCTGATCCGGCGGTTGCTAGGTGTAGTCCCTCGCCAGAGTTGACACCCCGTCGGCCGGAACATGCTGTGCTCCTGGGTTATTGGCAAGACGCTCGGCCTCGTCAGCGGCATCCCGGAACAGTTGGGTACTGATGCCGTCGATCTCGGCGTTATCGCTGAAATAGAGACCCGATGCAGCCCTCAGCCACAGCGCCGCCTGCCGATAGATGCCGATGTCGCCGGCCGCCACGCAGGCCGCCATGTAGCCGTTGTCACGGAACCATCCCGAGTCGACCATCACGAAGTAGTAGTGCATCGCCTCGGCCAGGGCTGCAGGATCGAGGAACCGCGCGGCGAAGGGATTGCCCTGTTCCTCCTGCCGGCTGAGCCATTCGATGTGTGAGGCGACGATCTCTTGCGCGAAATGATAGAACGTATACCTGGTCAGATCGCCGGACGCCGAAAGGGCCACCGCGACACCGGGATCGAGGAATACCGTCGAGTCGTCCTCGGCTATCTGCCACAGGCTGCTGTCGAGATTGCGCACGTGGGTGAGTTCGTGAATCACCGCCGACCGCAACGTGACCTTGGCCTTTTTGCCTTGCTTGTTGGTGTGGAACCGGCGTCCCATGATGGTGGTGTCCCGAAATCCGATGATTGCCCGAGAGATCGCGTCGGGTCCCGTCAACGGCACCGTGACCGCGGATCCGCCGAGATTGGCCAGGCTGGATTTGGCATCGTCGTCCACGCGCAGATCGGGAATGCCTTCGGTGCGATTCTGCGAGACCATCGCCAGGCATATCTCGTCGCGCAGCAGCGACAACGCCGCAAGGCCCATGTCGTTGCGAATCGTGTTGAGCGGACAGGTGATCAGGTAGTTCAGCTCGAAGCCGACGAATGGTTCGATTACCTGATTCAGTACATACGAGGCGACTTCGCCGAACCACGGGTCGAGATAGGGCGGGTCCCAGTACATGGCGTCGTCCAACGCAGTCGAGGTGCCGGGCCCGACGACGGGATCTGCCGGAGTCAATCCACGATCGCGTTTGAATGCGCTGACGGCATTGCCGGTGTTGGTGCCGAAGACGCCGTCGGGTTTACCCGGGTCGTAACCCAAGACGGTGAGCGCCTCCTGCACCCGCATGACGGCGAGATCGTCGTCGCCGTCCGAGAGCACCCACTGCCCGGACTGGCACCCGTTGAGGACATCGTCGCCGATGAACCGCGTCGATCGCATTGCCATGCGCACAAAACTAAGCCGCCCTGCGCCGGCCGATTCGAGCCTCTAGGCCGACTCATGTGAGGTTCATACGATCTTCTGTCGACTGCACAGGTTCGACATGCCGGCCGACAAAGTTTCGCCCGGCCTCAGACCGGGAAGGCGGGGGCATGTCACTGCGCGTCGCGATAACCGGGCCGACCGGCGAGATCGGCATTTCGACCATCGAGGCGCTGGAACGCCAACCCGAGGTGGACCACATCATCGGCATGGCGCGACGACCGTTCGACGCCGCCGAGCGAGGCTGGTCGAAGACGGAATACCGGCAGGGCGACATCCTTGATCGGGACGCGGTCGACGCGCTGGTCGAGGACGTCGACGTGGTCGTGCACCTTGCCTTCATCATCATGGGCTCGCGCGAAGAGAGCGCCCGGGTGAATCTGGCCGGCACCCGCAACGTGTTCGCAGCGACTGCCGCCGCCCGGCGCCCTCGGCGGCTCGTCTACACGTCATCGGTTGCCGCATACGGCTACCACTCTGAGAACCCGATTCCGCTCACCGAGGACGTACCGCCACAAGGCTCGCCGGAGCACTACTACTCCGAGCAGAAGGCGGCCTGCGAAGCCGCGCTCAGCGAAATCACCTCGGACGCCTCGCTCGAGGTCTTCGTCCTGCGGCCGTGCATCGTCGCGGGCCCGAAGGCGCCGTTACTGGCCGATGCCCTGCCGTGGAATCGGCTACCCGACGCAGTCCGTCGGGTGACGCGGGCGCTGCCGCTGCCCAAGCCGTTACTCCCAGATCCGGGCACCCCATTACAGCTCGTCCATCACGACGACGTCGCGACCGCCATCGCTCTGGCCGTCACCACCGACTCCGCGCCCCCGGGCGCCTACAACATCGCCGGCGACGGCGTGCTGTCGATGTCGGATATCGCCGATGCCTTCGGCGCTCGACCGATCAAGATCCCGCTTGCCGCAGCGGTGGCGACATCGGAGGTGATCTCGCGGCTGCCGTTCCTGCCATCGGCGCTGGAGTGGCTGCACGCCGGTCGGACCTCGGTCGTCATGGACATCAGCAAGGCGAAAGAGCAACTGGGTTGGCAGCCCGAGTACTCCGCGGCGGAGACGCTCTCAGCGCTGGCGGCCTCGCTCGACTAGCGCGAGCCCATATCGAAATGAGTCTCGCCGCAATTGATTTGGCTCCAAGCTGCGACCAGGCTGGTAGCTTGATCGGCTATGGGTGCTTTGGACGGACGCGTTGCCTTGATCACCGGCGGAGCCCGCGGACAGGGCCGCGCGCATGCGTTGGCCCTGGCGGCCGAAGGAGCCGATATTGTCGTCGCCGACGCGCCGGGTGCGATGCCCGACCTGACCTACCCGCTCGGCACCGAGGACGACCTGCGCGAGACCGCCAAGCTGGTCGACGAACTCGGCCGGCGCTGTGTGCCGGTCACCCTGGATGTTCGTGACGGAGCCGCCGTCAACGCCGCTGTCGCGCAGACCGTCGCCGACCTCGGCAGCCTCGACATCGTGGTGGCCAATGCCGGGGTTGTCAGCACCGGGCCGCTCGACGAAGTCAGCGACGCCGTATGGCGGCAACTCATCGACACCAACCTGACCGGCGCATTCCACACGCTGCGTGCGGTGATCCCGGTCATGCGCAGGCAGCGGTTCGGGCGCATCGTCGTCACCTCGTCGATGGGCGGCCGGATGGGCATCCCCGACCTCGCCGCCTACAACGCCACCAAGTGGGGCGTCATCGGCCTGGCGAAATCCGCCGCCCTCGAAGTGGCCAGAGAGGGCGTGACCATCAACGTCATCTGCCCCACCACCACGCAGACCCCAATGGTGCAACCCACGGGCGGCGACGACATCCCGGACGAACTGGTGCGCCGGATGATGAAGGCCAACCCGATCCCGCAGCCGTGGATTCAGCCGGAAGACGTCAGTCGCGGCGTGCTCTACCTGGTCACCGACCCCGGCGTGATCACCGGCAGCGTCCTGGAGATCGGCCTGGGCGGCAGCGCACGCATCCACTGACGCAAGGAGTCACCCCGTGTGCGATCGGTTCATCGTGCCGGCAGCCGTCCTCCGCCGGCTCGCCGAGGACGAGTCGATCCCGGCGGAGTCCCGCGAAGCGATCCGCGACAGCGTGGCCGTCGAAAGCAGCTGGCGGGAACTGCGCAACGCGCACACCAGCGCGACGCAGTCCAGCCTGCTGGCCGCGAAGGTCACCCGTCTGCGGCGCTCCGACTCGCTGGCGACCGTCCCTGCGGTCACGGTCTACGACTGCAAGAACACCAGATCACTTCCCGGGTCGCCGATCGCAGACCCCGGAGGCAGCACCGACCTGACTGCGAAGCGCGCGTTCGACTCGACCCGGTCCGTCGTTGACTACTACCGAGAATGCTTCGGACGCAACTCTATTGACGATGCGGGCATGACCCTCATGTCATCGATCCATTACGGCGTGCGTTACGCCAATGCATTCTGGAACGGCGCTCAGATGACCTACGGCGACGGCGACGGGCAGGTCTTCATCGACTTCACCCTCTCAGATGACGTCATCAGTCACGAGTTGACCCATGGCATAACACAGTTCAGCGCAGGCCTCGACTATTCCGGCGAGGCCGGGGCTCTCAACGAGAGCATCTCGGATGCGTTCGGCGCGATGTTCCACCAGTGGCGACACAACCAGGCGGTGGTCGACGCGGACTGGCTGATCGGCCCGGGAGTTCTCGGCCCGGCGGCGATTGCCAAGGGGTACACCTGCCTTCGCAGCCTGGCGGATCCCGGTTCGCGGCAATGCCTGGCACCGCAGCCGTCGCACTACGCCGACTACATCGCCGGCGGCGACCCGCACGAGAACAGCGGCATCCCCAACCACGCCTTCTACCTGGCGGCCGACACCGTGGGCGGGCGGTCTTGGGAGAAGGTCGGCAAGGTCTGGTACTCGGCGTTGACCAGCCCGAAAGCCGGTCCCTGCATGGATTTCGGTGAATTCGCCGCCCTCACCCGCGCGGCCGCCAGATCACGGTTCCCCCGCGATCGCGACGTCTATCGTGGGGTCGACGATGCTTGGACACGAGTCGGCATTCCACAGCCCGACGTCGCCGTCTGAGCTGGGAACGAGGCACACCATGCAGTACATCATCGAGCGGCGTGGGGGCTTGGCCGGACTGAGAGCCAGTTGCGTTCTCGACGGTGACGAGATCGATCCCGGCGACCGCACGACGCTCGAGCAACTTCTCGACGGCGGCGAGCCACTGGACGAGGATTCCGGGGCCGACCGCTACACCTATCGCGTCACCCGCCAGAGCCCCTCGGGTACGACGACGCGGGACATTCCGGAAATTGCAATGCCCAGCACGGTCGCAAGCGCGGTGTCGGTCGACATCTGAACCCCGCATTGATCCATACCAAAAAGTATGGAAATGTCGCTGTCGTTATGCAGGCGACCGACGAGACACAACTCAACCCGGGCAATCTCAGTCCGTTCTGGGATCGCGACGTCCGGTCGCGACTCGAAGCGTTCCACCGAATCCGCGACCGCAGTGACGGCGTCGAGTTCATCCAGCCCGACACCGGCACGGGCTTCTGGTCGGTGACGTCCTATGCGGACGTGCGAACCGTCACCCGAGATCCTGAAACCTTCACCAGCACAAAGGGTTTCTCGATGGACGACATGCCCCGGGAACTGTGCGAGATGATGGGGTCGATCATCGTCATGGACGATCCCAAGCATCGTCAGTATCGCGGCCTCGTCCAGGTGGCATTCTCCCCGCGCGAGATCCGCGCGATGACCGAGTACGTCGGCGAGCTGTCCGACGACATCGTCGAGCAGATTCGCCAGACGCACGACTTCGACTTCGTCGACACCGTCGGCGCCCACCTGCCGTTTCAGGTCATCTCCGACTTACTCGACATCCCCACATCGGATCGCCCGCGGCTTCGCGAGCTGATCGACCTGATTCTGGGCGTGCAGGACGCCGAGGTGAGCAACACCGCGACCAGCATCCAGGCCGTCGTCGAATTCTTCGAATACACCATCGGACTCGGTAAACAGCGTCAGGCACACCCGGGTGACGACATCACGTCCCGGTTGATGGAAGCCGAGGTCGACGGCAGGCGACTCACGCCGCAGGAATTCGGGTCGTTCGTCCTCTTGCTGGCCGCCGCCGGGAATGACACCACACGTACCGGCCTGGCGTGGGCGGTGCATCTGCTCAGCGCTCATCCCGAGCAGAAGCGGCTGCTGGTCAACGACTTCGACGAGTTGCAGGCCAATGCCATCGAGGAGGTGCTGCGCTGGTGTTCACCCGTCCTGCACATGCGCCGGACCGCGACCACCGACACCACGCTCGGCTCACACCACATCGCGCGCGGCGACAAGGTCGTCGTCTGGTACGTCGCAGCCAATCACGACCCGGCCGTCTTCGCGGATTCGGCGACGTTCGACATTCGTCGCGCCAACGCACGTGAGCACTACGCGTTCGGAGCCGGCGGTCCGCATTTCTGCCTCGGCGCGGGCCTAGCCCGAATGGAGATGCGGGTCGTCCTCGACAAGCTGCTCGCGGCCTTTCCCGGTCTGCACGCCACCGCCGCACCCGACCTGCTGCGCTCGACCTTCGTGCACGGCATCAAGAGCCTGCCCTGCGCCGTGGATTGAGTTGCCTTGGGGCGCTTGCGCCGCCTCGCTTGCGACCCCGACTACGTCCGATGGTCGCGGCCCGCTACACGCGGCACCGCCGCGCTTGCGACCGCGACTACCCGCGACTATGCGGCGGACTTCTCCAGGATGTGCACCCCACACGCCGAGCCCAGACCGATCACGTGGGCCAGGCCGACTTTGGCGTTCTCGATCTGGCGCTCGCCGGCCTCGCCGCGCAGGTGATGGCAGATCTCCCAGATGTTGGCGATACCGGTGGCCGCGATGGGATGCCCCTTGGACTGCAGCCCGCCCGACACGTTGACCGGGGTCGCGCCGTCACGCCACGTCGCACCGGAGTTGAAAAATTCTGCGGCACCGCCTTTTTCGCACAACATCAAGTTGTCGTAGTGCACCAGCTCGGCGGTCGCGAAGCAGTCGTGCAACTCGACCAGGTCGAGATCGCCCGGACCGATACCGGCCTGTTCGTACGCCGTCGAGGCGGCGTTGCGGGTCAGCGTGTTGACATTCGGCAGCACCTGGCAACCGTCCTCGAACGGGTCGGTGGTCAGGATCGATGCCGCGACCTTGACCGCCCGCTTGCGCTGCTGCAGCGACAGCGACTTCAGCGTCTCCCCGTTACACACCACCGCGGCCGCCGCGCCGTCGCAGTTGGCCGAACACATCGGCCGGGTGTTGGGGTAGGCGATCATCACGTCGTTCATGATCTGCTCCAGCGTGAATCGCTTCTGGTAGGCCGCAAGCGGATTCAGGGTCGAATGAGCGTGGTTCTTCTCGCTGATCTTGGCGAACAACTCGAAGCTGGTGCCGCCGTATTTGTGGCCGTACTCGGTGCCGATCTGCGCGAAGACACCGGGCATCGACTCGGTGCCGATCCGCCCGTCCACCGGAGCGACCGCCCCGTAACGGCCCTTCGGCGCCCAGACGTCAGCGTCGCCCTTCTTCGTGCCGGCGCCGCCCAGCAAGCCCGCGCCGGACAGCTTCTCAACGCCGACCGCCAGGCCGTAGTTCACCTCGCCGGCCTTCACCGCCATGATCGCGGTCCGCAGCGCGGTGGCGCCCGTCGCGCAGGCATTGGCCACGTTGTACACCGGGATGCCGGTCTGACCGATCTGCTTCTGCAGTTGCTGCCCGATCCCGGCGTTGGCCGCCATCAGATTTCCGGCGGCGATCACGCCCATGTCTGCCATCGTCACCCCGGCATCGGCAAGCGCGCCCATCGCGGCCTCGGCCGCCAGGTCGACGGTGTCTTTGTCGGCATGCTTCCCGAATTTCGTCATCCGGATTCCAAGGATCCAAATGTCGTCACTGGCGCTCATGGTTGCTCCTTCTATCTGGCGTCGTCAGGTGGCGGGTTCGAAGCCGAAGCCGACCGCCTCGGTACCCGCGGAGTCGGTGCCCATCGGAAAGGTCGCCAGCCGCACTTTCATGCCGTCGCGGATGTGGTCGGGATCGGGCTCGACATTGACCAAATTGGTGCGCACCTGAGTGCCGTCGCAGTCGACGACGGACGCGACGAACGGGGTTGGAATGCCAGGTGCGGCAAACGTGACGATGGTGAACGCCCGGACCGTGCCCTCGGTGGGCACTGCAACCGTCGTGAATTCAGACGCGAAACAACGGGCGCAGGCATTGCGCCGGTCGAAAAAACGGGCGCGGCAGCTCGTGCATTCCCGTGCGATCAGGTGCGGATCGCCGTCGTCGAGTACCAAATAGTCGACAATTGGGATTCGCCCCGCCATGACACCTCCGTCGTATGTACTGTGACCGTATCGAGTTCGGTTCAGCTGAGACGCCGAATATCAAGATCAGATTCAGCAAAGCGAGTCTTCCGCCCTGACAACGGCTGTGCGTAAACTCTGACTAGCTTTTGTTAAGTAGACACGACAATTTTTAGGCTCGGTATGCAGGAAGCGTCTCCCATCCAGGTTGAGACCGGTCACGATTCGCTCTGGACCTATGTTGCCTGCCCCACCCTCGTCGTCGATCAAACCGGAACCGTCTGCGCGCTGAGCGCCTCCGCGCAAGCCTTACTGCCCGCCGCATCGTTGGGTAGCCGGCTGGACGAGATCGTCGACTGGTTGTCTCCCGTGCACTCTCGGCTCGTCGCGGCGTCTTTGCCGGCCGACAGCAGAGAGTCGTTCAACGTCGCCGGATCGGTCAGCGGACGCAAGTTCGAGGCTCACCATGCGACGCTGCCCGGTGGCGAGGTGGCGTGGTCACTGGTCGAAGACACCGGCCACGTGCTGCGCGAAGCTCAACATGCACTGACCCGGGAACACGAGCGTGCCGAGTTCCTGCTCGAGGCTTCGTCGGTGTTGATGGCTTCGCTGAACATCGACCGGTGCCGCGAAGCGACCGTGCTCCTGGCCGCCCGGGATCTGGCCGACGCCGCGGTCGTGGTGGCGCCCGCCGGCCGGGGTCGACGCATGCCGATCTTCTACTGCGACCAGACCGGCAGTGTGGAGCAGCGCAGCGTCGACGCGGACCCGGCATCGGTGACCGGTCTGAGTGAGGCGCTGCGGGGATTCCCGCCGGTGCCCTCGCGCTGGATCGACGCGGCGACCCTGCCGGATTGGCTGATTCCGATGGGTTGCCCCCGGCCCGTGCGCTCGGTGATGATCACCCCGCTCCCCGGCCACGGCGTCTCGGCCGGTGCGCTGGTACTGCTCCGTCACGCCGCGGAAGGCGAATTCACCGAAGGCGAAGAGGTTCTTGCGCGGCTGTTCGCGGCGCGGGCCGGCGCCGCTTTGTCGGCCGCCCGGCTCTACGCCGAGCAGGCTGCGATCACCCGGACGCTGATGCGCGACCTGCTGCCGCCGGAGTTGCACCCGGTGCACGGGATCGAATTCGCCGGGGCCTACCGCGCGTCGGAAGACTATGAGGTCGTCGGCGGCGACTTCTACGACGTCCATCCCGCGGCGACCCCCGACGGCGAGACGTTGGTGATCCTCGGTGATGTGTGCGGCAAGGGCCTCGAAGCCGCGATGCTGACCGGGAAAATCCGCAACACCCTGCAGGCGTTGACCCCGTTGGCCTCCGACCACCAGGGCGTTCTGGAGTTACTGAACAGCGCGATGCTGTCGACCGAGCACGCCCGGTTCGCGACGCTGGTCCTGGCGTCGGTGGCCAACCGTGACGGCGCGGTGTCCTTGCGGCTGACCAGCGCCGGCCACCTGCCACCGCTGATCATCCGCGACGGCGGCCGGGTCGAGCAAGCCGACACCCGCGGCACGCTGATCGGGGCGCTACCCAACATCGAGGCGCAGTCCTTCGAGACGACGCTGGGCCCGGGCGAAACATGCGTGCTCTACACCGACGGGGTGACCGAAGCCCGCGGCGGACCGCTGGGCGGCTACCTGTTCGGCGAGGAGCGCCTGGCGGCCGCGCTGGCCGAATGCGCCGCGATGCCCGCCGAAGCCGTCGTCGAACGGGTGATGATGCTCGCCACCCAGTGGGTCGGCCAGCAGGTTCACGACGACATCGCCGTCGTGGCCATCACCGCCCCGCGCCGCACTCACCTGAGCGCCGTCGACGGCCACACCCGGGGAAGGTTCACGGCTTGAGCGCTCCGGACGTCGGGGCTGCCTCCGCGCAGACCGTCGACGCGGCCGAACAGGCCCTGGTGCGCGACAAGCTCTGGGGAGCCGTCGTGGATTGCGACGAATACGCCGCCGTGACAACAATTTTCGCTGCAGCGGACGCGGGAATGAAGCCCGAGGACATCCTGCTGGAGGTGATCGCCCGGGTCCAGTACAAAATCGGCACCGAGTGGGCGGCCAACCGCATCACCGTCGCTCAGGAGCATGCCGCCACCGCGATCAACGACCGCGTCATCGCCGCGCTCGCGCAGCATCCCGCCAGCCGTTCGTCCGCACAGGCCGGCCGGGTGACGGTGGCCTGTGTCGACGGCGAGTGGCACGCGTTGCCGGCCCGACTGCTGGCCGAGACGCTGCGCCTGCGCGGCTGGCAGGTCGACTTCCTCGGCGCGCAGGTCCCCACCCCCCACCTGATTGCACACCTGCACCAGAGCGGGCCGGATGCTGTCGCGTTGTCCTGTTCCATTCCCACCGGGCTGCCGACCGCGCATGCGGCGATCACCGCCTGCCAGGCGGCCGGCGTCGCGGTACTGGCCGGCGGCGCGGCCTTCGGTGTCGACGGCCGTTACGCCCGCCAGCTGGGCGCCGACGCGTGGGCGCCTGACGCCCGTGCCGCGGCCGCGCTGCTGGACGAGGGCTTCCTGTGCACCCATCTGGCGTCCAATCGCCAGCCGGTCGACGACCTGCCGCACCTGATCGACCAGGAGTACACGACCGTCAGTCAGACCGCGACGCACCTGGTCAAAGAGACCTTCGCGACACTCGAGAGCCGTGTCCCCGCGATGCGTGACTACACCGAGACACAGCGGCAGCGAACGGCCGAGGACATCGCCCATGTAGTGGATTTTCTCGTCGCCGGTCTCTACACCGACGACGACGAATTGTTCAGCGGTTTTGTCACCTGGACTGCGGATATCCTGGCCGCCCGCGGCGTGCCGCCGACAACATTGTTTCCCACCCTCGAACTCTTGGGTAAACAACTTCATGAGTTCCCGCGCAGTCAGCGTATGTTGCGCGCCGCCCTGTCCGCCCTCGCCGACGAGAAGAGATCGGCGACCGACCCCCCACTGAATCGATGACCTACTCCCTGGCAATCAGCACCGCGGCACGATCGGCATCCGTCCGGATCACCGGCGACCTGGACTACGAGACGTCCGACGACCTCGTCGAGGTCGCAACTCGATTACTGGCCCAGAATGGTCTGAGCGACCTACACCTCGACTTCAGTGAGACGGCGTTCCTGGACTCCGCAGCCCTGTCCGGCCTGTTGTTGCTGCATCGACGGACCTCCGAAGCGGGTGTGGCACTGCATCTCGACAACCGCCCGCAATTCCTTGACCGCGTCCTCCAGGTGACCGGCCTGTTCAACCACTTCGACCTGACCCGCACCGACGCCGAAACCGCCGACCCCGGCCTGCTGGGCCAGACGAGTTCCGGCGAAACAGCGCGCTGACTTAGAGCGCGTCGTATCTCCACCACCGGCATTTGGGCGGCCGTAGCCGAAACGTGACCGACCCTTTACCGAATTGCGAACGCGCCGTTGCGCTTCCAACATTCCGGACTTGTTTACGATCGCTATTGCAACCTCGTCTACTAAAGGAAACGGTGATGCGCGCGGTCTTTCGGTCTGTTCTAGTGGCGGCTGGCACGGCCGCGTCAGTGGTCGCCGGACCCTCCGGAATGGCCCTGGCCGCATCGGATCAGTCGGCCCGGTTCCCGGTGGCGTCACTGGGTCCCGCGGCGGGTGAGATCGTCGGTGTCGGCTACCCGGTAGCCGTCAGGTTCCGCTCACCGGTGATCGACCGCAAGGCGGCTGAACGCGCCATGCACGTCACAGCGTCACCAGCGATGAACGGCAAGCTCGAGTGGCTCAATGACACTGCTGCGCAATGGGTTCCCGAACATTTCTGGCCTGCGCACAGCACGATCGCACTGTCGGTGGGTGGCGCGTCGGCAGAGCTGAAGACGGGTCCGGCCGTGCTGGGAGTCGCCGACATCTCCGGCCACACCTTCACGGTCAGCGTCGACGGGGTGCCGAGCGGTCCGTCGCAGCAGCTGCCGGCGCCACACCACCAACCACACCTGGGTGAGCCGGGGGTGATGCCCGCCTCGATGGGCCGTCCCCACTTCCCTACGCCCGCCGGCGTTTACACGGTCTTGTCGAAAGAGCGGACGGTGATCATGGATTCGAGCAGCGTCGGCGTTCCGATCACCGACCCTGAGGGTTACAAGACCCCGGTCGAATATGCCACCCGCTTCAGCAATCGCGGCCTGTTCGTACATGCTGCGCCGTGGGCTGTCCAAGCTCTGGGCCACGAGAACGTCAGCCACGGTTGCATCAGCCTGAGCCCGGCCGACGCCGAGTGGTACTTCAACACCGTCAACATCGGCGATCCGGTCGTGGTCAAGGAATAAGGCGCGCAGGCCTTTTCGCCCTGACAAGGAAATGCCCCCGAGCTCGAGGCTCGGGGGCATTTCCTTGTCAGGCTCACCCAGTGGGACCGGGCGGCAACGGCTGACCGGGCACCGGTCCGCTGGTGGGCGCCGAACCCGCGGGTGCACCCTTGCCGCCCGCTACGCCGGCCATGTCCACCAGCGGCGCGCCCGGTACTCCACCCAGCGCGATCAACGGCGCGCCGGCCGGAACCGCCACTGGCAGAGGGGCTCCCGCAGGAATCGGGGCTCCAGCGGGGAACGGTAGTCCGGCCGGAATGGGAGCACCGGCGGGGACGGGGGCACCGGCCGCCGCGGGTGCGCCGGCCATGTCAGCGATCGGGGCGCCTGCGGGCGCACAACCCGCACCCGCCGCACCGGCTCCCCCGGCGCCCGCTGCTCCGGCTCCCCCGGCGGCTCCGGCAGCTGCCGGCGCGCCGACTTCGCCCGCCGTTCCGTACATGCACGCGGCGCCACCCGTCTTCCAGGGCGCTGCCGCTGCCGCTGCGCTGAACGCGATAGCGGCACCGCAAAGTCCAACGCCAGCAACAACTCTGATGCTGAATCGGTCGAAGGCTGTCATTGACGTCAACTCTCTTTCACGCCCGGGCGGTGCCCGCAGATCAACACAGTGCATTCGCACCGGGCCGCGCTTCTTGCGGCCAACTCATTATTAATGGACCGGTGTTCAACACGCACGACGCCGCACCCGACCGTTTCCAAATAGAGACGTTTCATCCGGTTTATTGGACTTCGGAATCGGCTACTGGCGCTGAGCTTTCGAACCACGGACGACCAGAAATGATACTGACCAGGCGAAAGATGCACCAGCCCTTGATGTTTGATTCGAAACATCACAATTCGGCATCGAAGGCCTTGCAGGCCCTAGGTTTTGCGCCGTCTCAGCGAACGTAAACTTCGCGCCCGGTCGGGTAACCCCCGCCGTGGGTGGTGATGTGCACGTGGTCGTAGTGGCCGTAACCGGATCCACTCGGCCCGCTGGGCGTGTAGTAGGTACCGCGCCAGATGCAGTCCTGCAGATCGAATTTCTTGGCGTTCTTGAGCGCGAACGAGACGATCTCGTTGCCCAGCGCAATACCGGCCGAGCTGGAGGGGTTGGGGATCATCACGTCCAGCGCCAGGCCCTGCGGATGCCACCTGAGTGAGTCCGGGCGCACCCCGCCGATGTTCTTGATCTCCGGGAAGATGGCGCTGATGGTGCGAGCCACCAGAATCGTCTTGACCTGCAACCCGCGTTCCGGGGCGACGTCGGCAACAAGTACCTGCGGAGCGTTCGCTGACGCGACGTGCCATCGCGACGCGCGCGATGCCGAGGCCGATTCGGCGGGGTCGGCGCCGGGCTGCACAGCCGACATCGCCCATGCCGTCGCGGCCGGCGTGGTAGCTGTCAGCTGTACCTGACAGCACGTGGGGGCGTCGCCAGCTACCGGGTCGGCCGTACCGTGGTGCCCCTCGCTGTGGGCGCTGCCGCCCAGGGCAAAGATGAACGCTGCCGGGGCCGCGACCGCAGCCATCACTACCGGCGACTTACGCCGCGTGCTGGCTAACTTGTGACGACTCACGGCAGCAGCTTACGAGCAAATCGCGAAATAGTCACGATCAGATAACGAGACCCCGGTCAAGCGGCCTGCGTCAGATCGGCCAGGTGCTCGACTCGGGCTCGAATCGCAGTGTGGCGCCCGGGGGCAGCGCACGCCGCTCACCAGCCGATATGGCGTCCAGCATCAGCGCGACGTAGCGACGCCACCCATCGCTGCCGGCGTCCATCGTCGGCAGCACGCCGTACAGCATGGCGAGAATCCGCGGCAGGTCGACAGCGGCCAGGTCGTACCGGACGACTCCGGCCCGCTGTCCGCGCTCCACGAGTTCGGTGAGCACCTCGACGAGCGCGTCCAGGACGTCCGAGGTCAGCGAGCCGGCCCGGCGCGCTGCGGTCAGCAGGTTGTGCTCACGCGCACCGAGCGAGATGGCCGCCGTGATGAGTCGGGCCAGACCGTCCAGCGGATCGACCGCGTCGCGGGCCGTCTCGATCGTCGGCGTGAGGTCCTCGGCGATGCACTGGTCCAGCGCGGCGCGGACGAGCTCCCCCTTGGTCGGGAATCTGCGGTAGAGGGTGCGCTCACCCACGCCGGCCCGCCGGGCGATGGCCTCGATCGGCGCATCCGGTCCGAGTTCGCCGTAGACGTCGCGGGCGGCCCGCACGATCCGCTCGGCATTGCGCACAGCATCGGCGCGCAAGGGCCGGTCGGAGACCGCGGTCATGACCTCAGCGTAACTGACAGTTGACTGCCAGTAAGGCAGGTTCTACGCTCGGGACAATTGGCAGCCAACTGACACTTATGAGGACATACCGGTGACGTCGACGACCTCCGATCTACCCGTGGTTCCGCTCCGGCGTGACGCGCGGTGTCCGCTGGCACCGCCCGCCGAGTTCGAGAACTGGCGCGACGAACCGGGGCTGCGCCGTGCCGTGTGGAACGGACAGCCGGTCTGGAGCATCAGTCGCTATCGGGACATTCGCGCGGCGCTGGTTGATCCCCGGTTGTCCGCCCAAACGCTCCCGGAGCTGAGCACACCCTCCGACGACGAGACCGCACCCGTCGTGTTCGCCCGTATCGACGACCCCGAACACCACCGGCTGAGACGAATGATGACCAGCCAGTTCACCTTCCGGCGCTGTGAGGCGATGCGGCCACAGATCCAGGAGTTGGTCGACCACTACCTCGACGCGATGATCGACACCGGACCGCCGGCCGAAATCGTCCGCGACTTCGCACTCCCGGTGCCGTCCCAGGTGATCGCGCTACTGCTAGGTGTTCCACCCGAAGACCTGGACCTGTTCCAGCACAACACCGCAGCCGGACTGGACGTCAACTCGACCGAGGAGCAACGGGTACAGGGTTTCGCCGAGATGTACCTCTACATCCAGGAGTTGGTGGGACGCAAGGAGCGCGATCCCGGTGACGACCTGATCAGCCGGCTGCTGACCGACTACGTCGCGACCGGCCAGCTCACCCGTGACACCGTCGCGATCAACGCCGTGATCATGATGCAGGCCGGCCACGAGACCACCGCCAACATGATCTCGTTGGGAACCGTTGCGCTGCTGGAACATCCGGAGGCGTTCCGGACGCTCGGCCAGACCGACGACGCCGCCGTCGTCACGCGCGCCGTCGAGGAACTGATGCGCTACCTCAGCATCGTGCACGCGCAGGTCGATCGGATCGCGACCGAGGACCTGACCATCGGTGGTCAGGTCATCCGCGCCGGGGACCGGGTGTTGATGAACCTACCCGCCGGCAACTGGGACACCGAGTTCGCCGGATGCCCCGAGAAGCTCGACATCGAGCGCAATGTGCGCGGGCACGTCGCTTTCGGTTACGGCACCCATCAATGCATCGGCGCCAACCTGGCCAGAGTCGAGATGCAGGTTGCCTTCTCGACGCTGGCGCGACGGCTGCCCGGACTACGCCTGGCGGTGCCGCCGGAAGAGCTGAAATTCAAGGATGCCGACATCTACGGCATGAAAGAGCTGCCGGTCACCTGGTGAGTAACGACATGCGGTTCGACGATCGTGTCGCGGTGATCACCGGCGCTGGTGGCGGTTTGGGCTTGCAGTACGCATTGTTACTCGCCTCTCGTGGCGCTCGGGTGGTGGTCAACGACACCGGCGGCTCGGTCACCGGGTCGGGGACCAACCTCGATGCCGCCACCACCGCCGCCGAGGAGATCCGTCGGCACGGCGGCGAGGCGGTGGCCGACACCCACAGCGTGGCCACACCCGAAGGCGGACAGGCGATCATCGACACCGCGGTGGCAACCTGGGGCCGGGTGGACATCGTGATCAACAATGCCGGCATTGTCCGGGACGCACCGTTCGAGGACATGACCGCCGACCGCCTCGACCCGTTGGTGGATGTGCATCTCAAAGGCGCGTTCAACGTGTCTCGGCCGGCCTGGAAAGTGATGCGCGAGCAGGGTTACGGTCGCATCGTGAACACCTGCTCGGCCGCCGGACTGCTCGGCGCCGAACGGATGAGCAATTACGGTGCGGCCAAGACCGGACTGGTCGGACTGACCCGGGTGCTCGCCGCCGAGGGCGCTGAGCGCAACATCAAGGTGAACGCGATCGCCCCGATCGCCTACACGCGAATGCTGGCGCAGTCCATCGAGGCAGCAGGCCAACCCGCCGATGCGGCCGCGAAGGCGGTACTGGATGACCTTGTGGCGCAATACCTTCAGAAGCTCGATCCGGGGCTGGTCGCACCGGTCGCGGCCTTCTTGACGCACCAGGAGTGCCCGGTGTCCGGTGAGATCTACACCGTCGGCGCGGGCCACGTCGCCCGGTTCTTCATCGGCAGGACCAAGGGCTTCTACAGCCAGGCCCTGTCGGTAGAGCAGGTGCGCGACCACCTCGACGACATTCGCGACGAGACCGGCTATTCGGTGCCCGGTGGGCCCGGAGACGAGATGGCCGAGTTGTTCGCCACCATCATGGCGAACCAGTCGGACTGAGGACTACAGGTGGCCGGCCGCGTAGTCGGCTGCCTGCTGCGTCATTCCGTTCGCCGGATACGTAGTGTGCGCAAAGCTCGGTAATCCACCGGGATCGCCGTTGCAGATGGTGTCGCCGTCGGCGCACAAGTCCAGCGTTTTCGGCGCGTACAGCGGGCCGATCGCGACCACCGGGGCTCCGTAATTCTGCAGCCACTGCGGCGACGGCTTGCCGAACAACGTCACCGCGGCCACGTGGTTGGCGACCTCGGCCGGCATCGGCTTGGGCAGAAACGAGCGGTACTCCGCCGGAACTCCGTCAGGCACCGAGGCCGACGTGGTGAATCCCGCCACCACGGCACCCTGCGAGTACCCGCCGAGCACGATGCGGGTCTTCGGGCAGTTCGCCGCGGTGGCCTCGATGTGATTGCTGGCGTCGGCGATCCCGTCGACGACGCTGCGGGCGAACTCGATGCGGTCCGAGAAATTGCTGCTGGCTTCGTAATTGACCGGGTACACCTCGAGCGATTTGGGGCCGATCGCGGTGCGCAACTGGTCGACGAACGGCGTACCGATGCCGCCGACACCGGGCGGCTCGCTGGTGCCGCGGGCGAACACCGCCTCGACGTCCGGACACTGTTGTGCGGCGGCGATCGGCGCAGGCGCACTGAGCAACCCGCCGCCCATCGCCAGGGCTGCGAAGAGGACACGGCCGATCTGGCTGGAGGACATGGTTCCCATTCTTACGTAAAGAACGCGAACGTGCCGCTGAGCACAGGACCGCGTCACGGCGAATCGGGCTACGGACCCTCGTCCAGCTGCGCTTCTTCGGAGCCGTCCAGGACGCTGACCGCGATGCCGTAGGGCAGGAATCGGACCTTACGGCTCGAGTCGGTGTTGTTCTGGTTGGCCCGCAGCGCGGCGAGTTCGCTGGGGTACACCTCCGCGACGCGGGCACCGCCGTCGGCGCTCACGGTGTAGATCACCCACACCCCGTCGCCCGCCTCGCCCGCGGTTTCCGGCCTGGTCCGGGTGCGCCGCGCCAGGTCCTCGAAGACCGACGACCACCCGGCCCGGTCACTGGGCATAGTGAAGAACCGGCCGACGCCCTCGAACGCCTCGCGAAGGCCCTCGGTCGCGTCGCGGATCACATGCTCGAAGTCTTCCGGTTCGAATCCGAACCGACCGTTGTCATCCATCGCAGCCTCCTGGCAGCTCACCGGGCAATACACCCAGTGTGCGCATTACAGACGGCTCGCGCCACGTCTAATAGCCGTAACCGGGTCCCGGGTAGGAATTCTGCGGCATGTACGGATTCGGTTGATACGGATTTTGCTGGTAGGGGCCCTGCGAGTAGGGGTTCTGGGGCTGGTACGGGTTCTGTGGCTGCTGGTTCGCGCCGGCTTGGCCCTCCGGCACCTGGACCGGGATCGGCACCGGCACGAACGGCAGGTTCAGGTACGTCGTCGTCATCGCCGGTGACGACGGGAGGGTCGAGGACGGCGGCGGCGGGGGCGGCGGTGTGCTCGGGGTGGTGCTGCTCGTCGCCTGTGGCGTGGTCGTCGTCGGCTGCGCGACGGTGGTCGTGGCCTGGGCCGTGGTCCGCGGCGGTGGGGGCGGGGGCGGCGGCACGTAGGTCTCGGACGGCGGCGGAGGCGGGGGCAGCTCGCTGGTCGGTGGCGGAGCGACGCTCGACGGCGGCTCGACACTCGACGGCGGTGGCGGTGGGATCGACGACGGGGGCTGCGAGGTCAGGGGCGGCGGCGGCGCTTTGGTGGTACTCGGCAGGGTCGGCGCATGGTCGCTGCTGGTCAGTGTGAACGCAACGCCGCCGATCGCGACCATCGACGTGAGCGCCGCCAGACCCAGGAACAGTTGTGGCAGACGCCGGCCGCGGGCCCGGACCACGTCGGGCGGCTGGTACCTGGGCAACTGCATCAGCTGCGACGGGGTCGCCCGGTTGTCGTCGGGTTCGTAGGGCTCACCGGTGTACGCGACCGGCTCGTCGTCGGAATCGTCGGCTTGTGACCAGGCCAGCTCGGTCAGCCGTTCGGACGGGTCGTCGAACAGCGCGCCGGCGGTGGGGATGTCGAACGTCCCGGTCGACGCACCGAACGCGCCGGTGGACGTTCCCAGTGCACCGGTGGGCGCCAGGAAGGTTCCAGTTGTGGCGAGCCCGCCCGTCGACGCCGCGAAACCGCCGGTCGACGCACCCACCAGCGCCGACATCGTCGTTTCCTCGCGTTCACCGTCGCGCTGCTCGAGCGGCTGACGCGCCGACAGCTTGACCGCGCCTACGGCCGTTGCCAGTTCGGGCTGCTTGGCGGTGATCACCGACGACTTGGTGTGTGACGAAACACGCTGAGCGACAATGGGAATCTTTGCCGTGCCACCGGCCATCGCAACTGCTGCCAGATCTTTGCTACGAATCTTGTTGCAGCGCAACATCTCGTCGAATGCGGCGAACAGCCCGTCGAGCTGGCCCTCGATCATGCTGTCGAACTCTGCCCGGGTGATCTCCATACGGCTGCGACGACCGGGCAGATCGAGAGTCAACTCGGTGGTGTCGTCGACGGAGAGCCGTTCTTTGGCGAGCCGGCACTCGTCGCGCAGGCCGGAGATCTGCCCGATCGCGGCGGTGCTGTCGGGATCGAGTCCGCCGTGACCCACGTTGTCCAGCGCGTGCAACATCAGGGTCTCGTCGAGCAGATCACCGGAGAAGTCTTCATAACGCACGGTGTCGGCGATCGGCGTGAAGTCCGATGCGGCGTCGGCCAAGGTGATGCTGGTACCGGTTCCGCCGAAATCAAGCAGTGCGACAACACCTTTGGATGGCAGTCTGGAATCGGAGTTCAGTGCGGTCAGGGCGGCGACGGAGTCCGGCACGAGGCGCGGCGCGATCCCGCCGTGAACGAAGTCTGCGTGGGTGTTCAACGCGGCCTGCATGCCGCGAAGTGCGTCCGCGCCCCAGTGCGCCGGCACGGCCATCGTGATGTTCGACGTCGCCGCGTCACCGCCGGTCTCGTTGATCAGGGCATCCAGGGCCTCGACGAGCAGCAGCGAAGGGTCGTGGGTCGAACCGTCGGCCGACTTCAGCGTCGCCGAACCGCCGACCCGCTCGACGAAACCGGTCATCAGCGTTCCGGTGTCGACCCAATCCGGATTGTCTTCGGGCACACCGAGTTCCGGCGCGCGGTCCGGGAATACCGTCAGGACGGCGCGACGTGACACGGGCGGATTACCGCTGCGGACCGCAACTAGATTGGTGGTCCCGATCGATAACCCCAACGGGTCATACATAACTCAAATACTTTCGTCGACAGCGTTCGGTGGCCAGCGTCAACGATAACGGCGGGTCGCGCAACGGCCATCGGCCACAACATCATCGGTACCCGGTCGATGCGGTTGCGTCACCGAAGTGAGACAGCCGACGTCTTGACAGATCGTGGCGCGTCAAACCACGGTCAGTGGCAGCGATCGGCGCGGCTGGAATTCGAATGTCGCGCCGCCGCTGACTTTGGCGACCGCAACCTCGGACGATTCCTTGACCACGGTGTCGGTCTCGAACAACTCGGCGGTCCACCCGTCGCTCGAACCGGTGACCCTGACCTCGACTCGCGGGTCGATCGCGGTTGCGATCGCCTGCAACGGCTGGATCGACTTCGGTGAGCACAACGAGATCCAGGCCGCGTCGTCGTGGGCCGGCGACCGGCGAACGGCCAGCTGCTCGCCCACCTCGGCATTCACATAGCCCACCGGATTGAACAGCGGGTGGAGTTCGAAAACCCGTCGGATGCCTTCGATTCCGGCGGGAAGTCCCAGTGCTCGATGGATTCGCTCGGCGCCCAGTCCGGCGACGCCGGTCAGTTGACGAGTGCAGATCGAGTCGGCCTGCTCGATGTTGGACCCCGCGCGGGCCCGCACCGCGATCGCAAAGGACAGGTACAGCAGGTGCATCTGCAGGCAGACTTCGTCGGCCATCCGCACCAGCGCCGAATGCGAGTACGCGGCGAAGTCGAAGTCGGACACCACCGGTCCGGAGTAGTCGGCAAGCCCCTCGTCCGAGCGGTCGATCGCGTCGAGTTCCCAGGTGGCAGCGCGGGTTTCAGCGACGATGTCCAGCGCTGGAATCCCTTCGACCGGCGGGTACGACTCGTCGATGATCACCGTCCAGGCGCAGTGCGGGTGCCGGTCCGACGGCGTCCGGGGCGGCCGGTGGATCGGGCGCACCTGCGCGCGCGCATTGGTCGCCACCGCGGTCGCGTCGAAGGTCGGGTCCTCGATGGTGTGACACATTCCGAAGACGTAGTCGTGACCCATCGGCTCGACGTCGAGCAGCGCACCGCAGTGGTCGAGGTGGAACTCGCCGTTCCAGCGGTCGTGGATGGTGTAGCGGAAGTCCATGAACTGGGGCGGCGCTCCGATGTCGAGCTGCAGGCCCTTGAAGATCGTCGGGACGTCCACCCCTTCGTACTTCAGCGCGCGCTGCATACGCCGCGTGTAGATCGGGCTGGCGCCGGCCCACTCCTCGATGGCGATCTGCACCATCTCGTCGCGCCCGAACTCCTGGATGCACCACGCCATTCCAGAACGGTCGATCATCTGCCCGATCAACAGCAGCTCGGGTAACAGAGTCGCGAGCTGGTCGCGGGTCAGCTGGGCATAGCGGGATCGGCTCACTGCCCAAAAATAGATCCGACTATGTTATAAAGTCAACAATGTCCATCGCCGCAGGCCAGAAGGCCCGAACGCCCGCCAGTCCCACCCGACGGACGAGTGCGCCTCGCAAACGTGGCGATGACACCCGCGCGAAGATCATCGACGAGACCGTCCGCTGCATCGTCGAGGAGGGTTTCGGCGCCGCGACGGCCAAGCATGTCGCCGAACGCGCCGGAGTCACCTGGGGAGTGATCCAGTATCACTTCGGTGACCGCAACGGATTGCTGATGGCCGTCGTCGACGACGGGGTGGCCAGACTGCTGGAGAGCCTCTCGTCGACCGATGTCAGCGCACTGCCGATGCGGGAGCGCATCGAGGTCGTCGTCGACACCGCCTGGAGTTGTTACAGCAGCCCGACGTCGATGGCGGCCTTCGAGATCCTGCGGGCCAACCGCGAAGGCTCGTCGCGGCGGCACCTGCTGAAGATGAACGCCGCGATCAGTCAACTCGGCCGGCTGATCACCGAGAACCCCGCCAACGATGGTGTCGCCGAAGTCATTTGGGCCACGCTGCGCGGGGTGGTACTGGCGCAGATGATCGTCGGTGCACCGGTGGACTGGCAACGGGAACGGCGTGCGCTGATCGAGATGGTCACCCACTATCTGCGCTGAGCGTCAACCGGGGATCTTCGCGACGATCCCGTGCAGGATGTCGAGGGCCTGTTCGGCAACGTCGTAACGGCAGGCCGAGACGTCGACGGCGACGTTGTTGCGCACGGCCAGGGCGCGTTGGCATTGCATGCCGCCGCCGTCCTTCAAGGTCTGCGTCATGGTCATCGCGCCGTCCATGTCCGCGGGGGTGCCGGCCGTCCACAACTGCGGCGTCGGCGGGGCGGGAAACGTCAACGTCAGGGTGCGACCGGAGCAGCTCGCCCATTGCGATTGCTGGTCGGCGAAAAGCTTTTTGGCGGCCTCGGCGTCCGGGAAGCTGATCACCGCCTGGATGACGGCGTAGATGCGCGGGCCTTCGCCGGCGTTCCGCAGAGCCTGCGAACGCACACCGGTCCACCCGGCGTTGGCATAGACCAGGTGCTGCGCAGGCGCCATCACGCCGATGCAGTCTTTCTGCAGCAGCTTCTCGGAGTCGTCGATCACCGAGTCTGCGAACGACTCCTGGACCAGTTCGGCCGCCCCGACCATGCCGGCCACTCGCTCGGGCGACAGCAGCAGGCCTGAGAGCGCGGTGCTGTTCAACGGACCGGTGGGCGCGGCGGCACTGGTGGTGCTGGGCGGCTGGGGCGAGACATCATTGTGCGTACGGGATTTCGCATTCAGCACGGCGACGACAACCACAGCGGCGACAACGGTGACGATCGCGCCGATCACCGCGGCCAACCGCGGGCCTCGCCGTGCCGGCGGCGGTAACGGCGGCGGCCGGTAGAACCCGAGCGGGGCAGTGGCCGAGTACGGTCCGGTCCCCCATGGCGTCGCGCCTTCGGCCGGCGGGGCCAGACGCCATGGCGCCGTCGTCGAGCCCGTGTGCTCGTTGAGGGCGGCGGCGGACGCGTCGGCGAGGGCACGCGCGGAGTTGAACCGCAGCGTCGGGTCTTTCGCCATCGCGGTTGCGATCACCTGGTCCAGTTGCGGCGACAGACCGGGCACCACGTCGGTGACCTTCGGCGGCGGTGCGTGCAGATGCGCCGCCACCACCGCTGCGGACCCGTTCGTGGTCGGATACGGCGCCCGCCCGGTGAGCAACCGAAACAGCGTGCAGGCCAACGAATACAGATCAGCGCGGCCGTCGAAAGGCTGGCCGGCCAGCACCTCGGGCGCCGCGTAGGCGACGGTCGCAGTGACCGATCCGGTGATGGTCAACCCGGCATCGTCCAAAGCACGCGCAATCCCGAAGTCTCCCAACAACACCCGCTCCTCGGGGCCGATCGGCCCGGACAGCAGGAAGTTGGCCGGCTTGATGTCGCGGTGCACCACACCCCGCTGGTGGGCATAGTCGAGAGCCTTGGCGACTTCACCGACGATGTGCACCGCGCGGGCGGGCGTCATGGTGCCGTTCTTCAGCGCGGCATTCGCATCGGTGCCGTCGACATATTGCATCGCGATCCACAGCTGGCCTTCGAACTCACCTCGCTGGTGGATCGACACGATGTTGGGATGATCCAGCGCCGCGGCCACTTCGGCCTCCCGGATGAACCGGGCGCGAAAGTCCGTGTCGCTGGACAACTCGGGGTTGAGGACCTTCAACGCTTCGCTACGCGGCAGATCGGGGTTGCGTGCCAGGTAGACCGTGCCCATTCCGCCGCCGCCCAGCACCCGCTCGATCTGGTATCCGGCGAAGATCGAACCGGGGCTCAACATGGTGGCGTGTGTCCTTTGTTTCGACCCGGGTGCTGACAGCTGGCCGAAGATAGTCTCCGTTGCCCGGAGAATACCCGCAGGCATGTGCTGCAATGACGAGATGAGCTCTCAACGTCACGACGCCTGGCTCGCCGACGTCGCCGCGATCGAACAGACCAAGTACCGGTATCTTCGTGGACTGGACACCAAGCACTGGGACGACTTCGCGGACACGCTCACCGAGGACGTGGTGGGCGACTACGGGTCGTCGATGGGCGAGGAACACCACTTCACCAACCGCGCCGACCTCGTCGAGTACATGCGGTCGCAGCTCGGGCCGAGCGTGATCACCGAGCATCGGGTCACTCATCCCGAGATCGAGGTGAATGGCGACGAAGCCACCGGCACCTGGTACCTGCAGGACCGGGTGATCGTCGCCGAGTTCGACTTCATGCTGATCGGTGCCGGGTTCTATCACGACCGATACCGCCGGACCGCCGACGGCTGGCGGATCAGCGCGACCGGGTACGACCGGACCTACGACGCCACGTTGTCGTTGAAGAACCTGGACTTCAAAGTGACCCCGGGTATCGCGCTCGCGCTGTAAAGCGTTGAGCCCAACGGTTATTGGGTGATCGCCATGACGGCGCCAGGCCGCAACCACTGTATGACCTGGACCAGCTTGGCGTCGTCGATCGCGACACAGCCTTCGGTGGCCCCACCGTCGGTGGTGTGGAAGAAGAACGCCGCGCCCTTGCCGGGCTCCCGGTTCGGATTCACGCCCATCACCACCGCGTGCTTGTACTGCGGGATCTGCAGGTTTTCGCTCGCTCCGGTGTTGAACGGGCACTGTGCCTTGTGACACACCTGCATGGTGTTGAAGGTGGCGCTGCCGTCGTCGCCGTTCCACCAGTGGTTCGAGTCGACCTGAACGTATTTGAGACCGCCGCCGGGGTTGGGCGCGGTGCCGAAAGCGAAGGGGAGGGCGAAGACGCCCGTCGGTGTAGCGGGGTAGCCACTCTTGGCCTGTGGCGCAAAACCCGCCGACCCGATGTGGGTGGGAATGCCCGCCTCGACCGGCTGCCAGCCGGCCGCATTGCGTTGGTAGATGTCCATTTTCGCGTTCGAACCGCCGGTCCCGACAACGGAGATCACCTGGGTGGCGTTGCCTACCGACGGGGCGAACCAAGGTGCACCGACTGCACCCCCCTTCGGAGCTGTCGCCACGGGCACAACCGCTGCACACATCGCAGCGCACAGTAAACCCAGCAGTCGGCGCACGCCCCTATCGTCGGCTCGGCGCGATCGGCAGGTCAAGTCAAGGTTTGGCCTCGATCAGGTCACCGCGGGGCTGCGGCGTCGATCTCGGAACCTGTCGCCGCTGGTGCACCGATATGTTCGTAGGCATTGGCCGCCGCTTCCCCGGGTATAGAAAGCGTTGGATGTCACCGACAGATCGCCACCCACAGCCCGCTGACGACGGCAGCACCACCAAGCTCGCCGCGGCGGGCGGCCTCAGCGCGCCGCCGTTGACGGTCTGGGTCGGATCGGCGATGTACACCTTCCCGGTCGCGCGTGATGTCGTGGTGGGCCGCGACCGCGGCTGCGACATCTGCTTCCGGGACGTCAACCCCGAAGATCTGACCCTGATATCGCGGGTGCACGCGATCCTGCGATTCGACGGCGATCACTGGGTGCTGGTGGACAAGAGCCAGAACGGCATCTACGTCGACGGGTCCCGCTCTCCGGTCATCCCGATCGGGGACCGCGTCAGCGTCGCGCTGGGCAACCCGCGCGGCCCCCAGCTGACCTTCCGCGTCGCGGCACCGGCCGCATCCGCACCGGCCCGTGCCGACAGCCCTGCGACGGAGATGTTCCGGCCGGCACCGCCGCGCAGCCAGCCCCGTCCCCCGGCGGGCCCGCCCTCGACGCGTGCACAGTCCCGACCGGCGCCGCGCCCGCCGGCTTCCCCGCGCCCGCCGGCTTCGCCGCGCCCGCCGGCACCGCCGCCGAGTCGGCCGTCCCCCGTTCGCGGCACGGCGACGATCGGCCGCGCCAAGAGCAACAGCATCGTCGTCGAGGACGCGCTTGCCTCCCGGGTGCACGCCACGTTGGAGTCGACGCCGGCCGGGCTGACGATCCGCGACAACAGCAGCAGCAACGGGACTTTCGTCAACGGCACGCTGATCACCGAGGCGAGGCTGCGTGACGGCGACATCGTCACGATCGGCAATACCGACCTGCTCACGACCGGCAATTCCGTGGTGCCTCAGCGCGCCGCGACCCGCATCAGCGGGCTCACCGCACAGGGACTGGCGCTGACCGTCGACGGTCGCCAGCTTCTCCAAGACGTGTCCTTCACGGCGAAGCCCGGGACGCTCACCGCGGTGATCGGGCCGTCCGGAGCCGGCAAGTCGACGCTGGTCAAGTTGATCGGCGGCGCGACGTCGCCCAGCGCGGGACTGGTGGCGTTCGACGGGCACGACGTGCACGGCGAGTACGCGTCGATGCGCTCGCGGATCGGCATGGTGCCGCAGGACGACGTCGTCCACCGGCAGCTCACCGTCGAACAGGCGTTGAATTTCGCCGCCGAGTTGCGGTTGCCGCCCGACACCACCTCCGATGATCGCCGGGAGGTCGTCGAGCGGGTGCTCGACGAGCTGGAGTTGGCTCCGCACAAGGACACTCGCGTCGACAAGCTGTCTGGCGGGCAACGCAAACGCGCCTCGGTGGCAATGGAATTGCTGACCGGCCCCTCGCTGCTGATCCTCGACGAGCCGACGTCGGGGCTCGACCCAGCCCTGGATCGTCAGGTCATGACGATGTTGCGCCGGCTCGCCGACGCCGGCCGGGTGGTCATCGTCGTCACGCACTCGCTGACCTACGTCGGCATGTGCGACCAGATCCTGCTTCTCGCGCCCGGCGGTAAGACCGCGTTCGCCGATCCGCCCGCCGACATCGGTCCGGTGATGGGCAGTACCGACTGGGCCGACATCTTCGCCCGCGTCAGCACCGATCCCGAGGGCGCGCACCGGGCGTATCTGTCCCGGCATCCGTCGTCCCCGCGCCGACCGTCGCCGACCGCCGGCGCCGTACCGCTCGGCAAGCCACCGCGCACCAGTTCGTGGCGTCAGATCGTGACGTTGGTGCGCCGCCAGACGCGATTGATCACCTCCGACCGCGGCTATTTCGCGTTCCTGGCGATACTCCCGTTCGTGCTCGGCGTGCTGTCGCTGGCGGTGCCCGGCACCACCGGCCTGAGCACCGCGGGGGCGACCGAAGAGCCGATCGACATCCTGATCCTGCTGAACATCGGCGCGGTGTTCCTGGGTACCGCGCTCACCGTGCGCGATCTGGTCAGCGAACGCCTGATCTTCCAGCGCGAACGCGCCGTCGGCCTGTCCGCGTCGGCATACCTCGCCGCCAAGGTCATCGTCTACAGCATTGCGGCGCTGATCGGCGTCGCGGTCATGATCGCCATCATGACCATCGGGAAGGGCACACCGTCGCACGGCGGCGCACTGCTGGGAAACGGTGTGGTGCAAGCGGTTTTGGAGCTCTACCTCGGCCTGGCCCTGACCGCGATCACCTCGGCGATGGTCGGTCTTGCGTTGTCGTCGCTGGCCCGGTCCACCGAGCAGGTGCTGCCGATGCTGGTCGTGACCATCATGGTGTCGATGGTGTTGGCCGGCGGCCTGATTCCGGTGACCGGACGGCTGGTGCTGGATCAGATGGCCTGGTTCGTGCCTGCCCGCTGGGGGTTTGCCGCGTCGGCCTCGACCGTCGACCTGACCGCCGTCGAAGCCGGACTGCCGGTGGACCGGTTGTGGCGTCACACCCCCGGCGCCTGGCTGCAGGATGTCGGGATGCTGGTGATGTGGGGTGTGGTGCTCGCCGGTCTGGTTCGCTACCGGCTGCGGCTGGGCCAGCGGACGCGCTGAGGTGAATTGACGAGTAGCACGCTGGTAGTAGCGTTACAGGCCATGCGCGTCGACACCGCTGACCTGCACTCAGGTGCGTCCGGGTCCCTTCGCGCGAGCGAGCACGCACAGGCAGGCGCCAACCACTTGGCCGGTGCATCGCCGTCCGCAGGAATGTTCGGCGATTTCGCCGACGCCGACGAATTCCACGAAGCCCTCAGCGCTGCGCACGCACAACACGTCCAGTCGTTGCAGAGCCACCACGAAAATCTCAATAACGTTGGCACGCGGGCACATCACGCCGGAAATGCGTTCACAGCGATGGACGAGCGCGGCGCATCGGAGTTGCGAGAACTCTAGTGACGCTCCGTCACAAGCGGCGCCGTGGTTCCACCAGCCAGGAGGCGGCGCGCAGTACCGCATCATCAAGCCCGACGGCAACACTGGTTCAGTGCTGGATCTGTTACGTCAGGGAGTCCTCGGAGAGGTGGAATAGGTGGCCACAGACTTTTCACGCTTGTCGGCAAGCTGGGCGCAGTGGGCACCCGCCGCGGGGCTTCACGATGTGTCGGTGTCGACCGATTGCGCCGACTGCGAAATCCTTTTCCGATCCCGCGATTATTCGACACATCTACGTCATGAGAATGACTGGTGGATAGTCGATACCGTCGACGATCGGGGTCACCGCTCGAATGATCAAGCGAAATTTTCAACGTTGCCGCTGACAGAGAAATACCTGATCTGGGATTGGATCAGCGCAGCAAGACCAAAGCTGGCATCGGGCGCCCTGGGGGCGCAGCTATATCGCCAGGGGTACGCGCCTGGAGTCCACGTCGCGGACCTGGACGGGGCACACATCGAACTCAGCTTGAACGGAGATCAGGCGGTTTTAGTCTCCGGCACGGCGACGATCTTTAGCCACATAGTGTTCATGTCTTTAGATGATTTGGAACTCGCTGCTCGCCAGTGACGGTCGACACCACTCGATTGCGGCGTGCTGGTGACGCTGCGCCGCAACGTTTTTGAGAAGCCGGCGACGATTAATTGTCGTCGTGGAACTAGTTGTTCGTCGGTGGCGGCTGCGGCTGAAACGGATCGTAGAACCACCAGTCGGCGCGCTCGCCGGTGGGCCCGGGGCACGGCGGAACAGCGGGCGGGGCGAGGGTGGGCGGTCGCGCGAGGGATGCCGCGCACAGTTGTCGACCGCAGCTGTCGGTGACGACGAGCTCGTCGGCGGGTCCGGAGATGCTGATGACACCGCGGTGGTGCAGCCGGTGGTGATACGGGCAGACCAGTACCAGGTTGTCCACATCGGTGGGTCCGCCGTCTTCCCAGTGGCGGATGTGGTGGGCGTGCAGACCGCGGGTGGCCCCGCAGCCCGGGACCGCGCAAGTGGGGTGGCGGTGCTCCAGCACGCGCCGAAGCCGCCGGCTGATCACTCGCGTCGTCCGGCCGGCGCCGATGACCTGACCGTCACGCTGGAACCAGACTTCGCAGTTGGCGTCACAGGTCAGATAGGCGCGGTCGGCGTCGGTGAGCAGCGGGCCCAGATGCAGCGCCGATACGGATTGCTCGAGGTCGACGTGCACCACCACCGTGGTGTGCTGCCCATGTGGCCGTAGAGCCGCCTCGGCGTCCCAGCCGGCCCCGACCAGCCGCATGAACGCCTCCACCGTGCTCGGTGGGGGCGGCGCGATGTCTTCGTCGCGCTCGCCATTGCCACGAGCCTGCTTCCACTCGGCGACCAGTGCGTCGCGATGGGACGCCAGTGCCGCCTCGAACTTCGCCGCGTCGTCGTGCGGAAGAGTGATCCGCCAGCAACTGGACTGGTCGCTGGACGTCTTGCTGATCGAGCGCTGCGGTTCGGGCCGAGGATCGGGTTCGGGTCGCGGTTCCAACTTCACCGCCGTGCGCAGCTGATTGACCGTCGCGACCTGCGCCAGCTCGGCGTAATGCTCATCGGAACCATCGCCCGCATGTGCGGCGATCACGCCCACCTGATCCAGGGACAGCCGCCCCTCCCGCATGCCCGCTGCGCACCGGGGAAACTCCTCGAGCCGCCGCGCCACGGTGGCGATCGTGGCGGCATTTCCCGACGTTGAGCCGAGCTTCCAGGCCACCAACGCCGCCACCGACCGCGCTCCGGTAGCACCGCACAACTCGTCGCGTTCCAGCTCGGCGACAATCTCCACGATGCGCCCGTCAACCGCGTTGCGCTGACCGGCCAGCTCCGCCAACTCCTCGAACAACACATCGAGACGCTCAGCGGGGCTGACCGCCGCAGTGGGCCATGCGGTCACGGACATGACTTCATGGTTGCAGCCGGGTACGACATGTTTCGGCTCGTGCCGGCGGACCGGAGATGACACCATCCCGACACCGGTCTCGGTAATACTGGATGTCATGCCGGTCTTCGTCCGCAAGCTCTTCGGCATCGGCAAGCTGCCCGCCGACGTGCGCGCCGCCGTGGAAGCCGAGGGGCTGATCTACCTCGCCGACTTCGTCCCCGTCACCCGACGATTCAGCGGCGCCATCCCGGGTCTGCGTGCATCGCACAGTGTCGCCAGCTATGTGGGCTCGCTCGTCTTCACCTCGCAGCGCGTGCTGGCGACGCTTTCGTCCCTACCCAAACTGGCCGGACCGACCGTCGATGTGCGTTGGGATGCAACACAATCCGGCGTCGCGGTGGCCGAGGTCTCGTCCACCGGCCTGCAGGTCGATGCCGACGTAGACGAGTTGGATCAGACGTTCACCGGACATCTGTCACTGCACTACAAGATCGCGATTCCCGACGAGGTGTTGGCGCAACTCCCCCGTCGTTCGCTGGACTTCGCCATGCCACCGGAATACGTCCTGCGCGCGGTCGGCGTCACCTACCGGCCATAACGCGCCAGGCTTCCTACGATGAACGGGTGGACGATCACGCCTTCAGCACGCGGGAACGGCAGGCCATTTATCGCGTGATCGCCGAGCGCCGCGACATGCGCCGGTTCGTCCCTGACAGTTCGGTTGCCGACGACGTGTTGGCCCGTCTGCTGCAGGCCGCACACGCCGCCCCGAACGTGGGCCTGATGCAGCCCTGGCGGTTCATCAGAATCACCGACGACGGGCTACGGCGAGACATCCATGCCCTGGTCGACGAGGAACGTCAACAGACCGCACACGCGTTGGGTCAGCGCGCCCAGGAATTCCTCGCGCTCAAAGTCGAGGGCATCCTGGACTGCGCCGAGTTGTTGGTGGTCGCGCTCTCCGACGGCAGGGACAGCTTCGTATTCGGCCGACGCACCATGCCGCAGATGGATCTGGCGTCGGTGTCCTGCGCCATTCAAAACCTTTGGCTGGCAGCACGATCCGAGGGCCTCGGGATGGGATGGGTGTCGCTGTTCGATCCGCCCAGGCTGGCCTCGCTGCTCTCGATGCCCGACGACGCCGAACCGGTGGCCATCCTGTGCCTGGGCCCGGTACCCGACTTCCCCGACCGGCCGTCACTGGAGTTGGACGGATGGGCACTGGGACGCCCTTTGCCGGAATTCGTGTCGGAGAACGGTTGGGGCCAGCCGGCGCAGCGCGCGCCCTGACCTGTCAGCTCATCGCCAGTTGAGCGATGAGCGTCGTCAGCGCTGCCGCCACATCCGGTGGCACCGAGCGCTCGGCCTCGGCGTCGAGCAGCGCTTCGGACGAGACTCCGGCGGCGTTGGCCGCCTCTTCGAGACTGAGTTCGGCACGCTGCCGCGCGCCGTAGAGCCGCTGCCCGAGAGTGGCGGACGGCGACTTCGCCGCTCGCATCATCAGCTCGTTGTAGCGGCGTCGGACCGCGCTGAGCGCCAACACCACCGAAGGAGTGCCGCGGGCGTTGCGCGCCGCGTTGGCCGCCACCATCTCCAGTTTGCGCAGGTCGGCCAGGATCGGCGTGGCGCGCTGGGTGAAGTCCGCTGCCGCGGGGTCGGGCAGCGCGTCGATCGCGGCACCGATGCTGTGCATGGCCAACTCGACCGCCTCGGCCATCAGCGGCGCCTGCACGGTCTCGGTCAGTACCTCGGTGACCTCTCCGCCCTGAGCGACGGGATTGCCGTTGCGGATGCGGGTGATGGTTCCGCTCGGCCAGTTCAGCACCTCTTCCAGCTTCGCCAGCGTGCCGCGCCGGGGCCAGCTGCGTCCCTTCTCGAACGCGATCAGAGTGCCGGCGTTGATCACTTTGTCGCGGGCCAGGCTGCGCTGGGTGATGTCCAACTCACGCCGGCGTGCCGCGACGGCCCGACCGGCGCGCGCCACGTCGGGATCGGTCTCAGCGAGCTCGTCCCAGTTGTCGTCCTCGTCCTCGCCGTCCGGGGCGACCGCGGTCACCACCGTCTCGTCGCGAGGACCGCCGGGCACCAGCGTCACCGGGATTCCGCCGGCGTCCCCGAGGTGCACCGTGGTCGGCCCGGTGACCAGGACCGAGTTGCGTCGCACGCCGTCGACGAACACCCCGTTGGTGCTGGTGTCGATCACCTGCCAGCCGTCGTGGCGCGGTTCCAGACGGACATGGGACCGGGAGATCCGGTCGTCGTTGATGCGAACGGTCGCCGACGGATCACGGCCGATGACGGCGACGCCGTCGTTCGCGCTGAGTGAATAGGCGTGGGCGCCGACCCGGACGACCAGGGCGGGTGCGGACGCGAACGCGCTCGAGCCGGCTGTCATCGCGCTCCTCGATCTCGCTAGATGCTACGTCTTTACCGAGGCATCAGACGCCAGGCGTGACGCCGTGGTGCTTCGGTTTTGGTGCTCAGTTGGTGCTTTTCAGGCCTGTTCAGGCGACCTTATCGGGCTCTTAGCGGACTCACCATAACATTTTACTTTTGCATTCATGCACGTCAGTACGGCCTAAACCGATCTCGAGCCCCTAGCTTGCGCCGTTTCGGTGCACTGCTTCGCTTTAAATGTTGCACTGCTATCGCGCTCCACTTACAGTCGTAGCAATCGCGGTGCGACCGCACCGCAACTGAAGGGGAATGCAATGACTGCCACCGTGATGACGCTGACCGCGCCGTCCGAGGAATTCGTCCCGGTTTGCACGACCGACCCGGAGCGCTGGACCACGAATCCGGACGACGAAGCCAAAACGCTCTGCCGCGCCTGCCCGCTGCGCTGGCGGTGCGCCCGCGAAGCCTGGGAGACACCCGGCTCCGAGGGCCTGTGGGCGGGCGTGGTGATCCCGGAGTCCGGCCGCGGCCGCGATTTCGCGCTACGCCAACTGCGCTCACTGGCTGCGCATGGCGGCTATCCGGTCCGGCCCGGATACCGGGCCCGGCGCCGCATCGTCCTGCCCGGCGCGTAGCGAATGCTTACTGGCAGCCACGGGTCCGGCGGCGGTTACGATGCCGGGGTGCAACCACCTCCGCCGGGCCCGTTCCCGCACTGGGGACCCCCGCCAGAAGATCCCTGGGAGCACGCCGGGTCCGGCTACCAAGGACAGCCGGGCGGAGACGGGTTCCGGCCACAACCGCCCCCACCGGGTTCGGGGCAGCCGCAGTGGAGTCCGTATGGGGCACCGGTGCCGGCGCCGAATCCATCGCAGACGTTCGGCTGGATCAGTTTTGCGGCGATCGGCCTGCTCGGCTTGCTCGGTGCGATCCTCACGCTGACCCTCTGGATCAACTTGCAGAGCGCGGTCAGCCGCGCCGCCGACGTCTGCAACCGGTTCGGCGGTGAATACGCCAGCCTGTGCCGGCACCAGATCCACAACGTGGTTCCCGGCGTGCCGACGGCTCTGGTGGTCTGCCTCTTTCTGATCATCGCGGCGTCCCTGGCCGTTGCGGCCGGCGCGGTGCTGCTCTTCGTCAGGAAGCCGATCGGGCAGTTCCTGATCCTCGGCGGCGGCATCGTGATGCTCATCGTGTCGATCGGTCTGGAAGCCCGATTCGGCACGACGAGTCGAGTTACCTACGACCTGATTGCAGGTCTGGTGATCACGGTCGCCGGCGGTTTGATGTTCATCCCGGCCTTCCGGGTGCTGTTGGGTCTGCCACCGCAGTTGACCGCGGGACACGGCGGATACGCGAGTGGTCAACAGTGGCCGCCCGGGCCTCCGCCGCCCCCGCAGTACGGCGCTGGCGGCCCACCTCCTCCGTGGTGAACGGCCCGGTCTGACCGGCCCGCCACATTCCACGGATCGCCTCAGCCGATAGCCTGAGCCCGGCAAAGCTCAGGAGGTGGCGGCGATCGGCGGCACAGAAGTACCTACCGACGAAGCGCAGCGGGAGCGCGACAACGTACTGCTCGTGCACTGGCACGACCTGGGTCGCTATCTCGGCGTCTACGGCCACCCCGACGTCGACAGCCCGCGGCTGGACCAGTTGGCCCGCGAGGGCATCCTGTTCACTCGGGCGCACGCCACCGCCCCGCTGTGTTCGCCGTCGCGCGGGTCGCTGTTCACCGGCCGGTACCCGCAGAGCAACGGCCTGGTCGGGCTGGCGCACCACGGCTGGGAATACCGGCCCGGCGTCCGGACCTTGCCACAGATCCTCTCCGAATCCGGCTGGTACTCGACACTTTTCGGCATGCAGCACGAGACATCCCACCCGTCGCGGCTGGGCTTCGACGAATTCGACGTGTCGAACTCGTACTGCGAATACGTCGTCGAACAGGCGCAACAATGGTTGCGCAATCATGATGCCCGCCAACCATTCCTGCTGACGGCAGGCTTCTTCGAAACCCACCGTCCCTACCCGCGCGATCGTTACGAACCCGCTGACACCGATGTCGTCGACCCGCCCGGTTTTCTGCCCAATACCATTGAGGTGCGCCAAGATCTGGCTGAATTCTATGGATCCATCGCGACCGCAGATGCCGCAGTCGGACGAATTCTGGACACCCTCACCGACACCGGGCTGGACGCCAGCACCTGGGTGGTATTCCTCACCGATCATGGTGCCGCTTTCCCGCGAGCGAAGTCCACGCTGTACGAGGCGGGCACCGGAATCGCGATGATTGTTCGCCCCCCTTCGCGAATGAAGTTGCAACACAAGGCTTACGACGATTTGTTCAGCGGGGTGGATCTGCTTCCGACGCTGCTGGATCTGCTCGGAGTCACCGTGCCGGCCGACATCGAGGGCATGTCGCATGCCCAGGCCCTGCTTGCCACCGATCACGTCGAGCCGGTGCGCGACCACGTCTACACCGCGAAGACCTACCACGACTCCTTTGACCCGATCCGCGCCATCCGGACCAAGGATTTCAGCTACATCGAGAACTACGCGCGTCGACCGTTGTTGGACCTGCCGTGGGACATCGAGGAGAGCCCGTCGGGGCAGGCGGTCGCGCCCCTGGTCACCGCCCCGCGGCCGGAACGTGAACTCTACGATCTGCGTTCGGATCCCGCTGAGATCAACAACCTGCTGGCCGTCGAAGGAGACGGCGAAGCTGATCAGATAGCCGCTGATCTCGCTGTGCGCCTTCATGATTGGCGCCAACAAACCAATGACGTCATCCCGTCGGACTTTGCCGGCAGCCGAATCGCCGCCCGATACACCGAGACCTACCTGCAGATCCACCGCAGGGTTCCCACCAGTCGCTCCGGGATCGCGGCCGACCGCGGCATCGACGATGAAACTCGTCGATCGGATCCGTAGTCAAGACCGACGGGTGTGCGGTTAGGCTCTCTCGGTGCCTGCGCATCCGACGTCCTATCTCGTACTCGCCTCGCAGCGCTGCGGCAGCACATTGTTGGCCGAGTCGCTGCGCGCGACCGGCACAGCCGGCGAGCCGCAGGAATTCTTCCAGTACCTGCCGACCACCGGGATGGCGCCGCAGCCACGGCAGTGGTTCGCCGACGCCGAGGACGAGACGATCCTGCAACTGCTCGATCCCGTCGACCCAGGCACTCCCGACACCGCCTCGTCGGTCGCCTGGCGCGAACACATCCGCAGTTCAGGCAGAACCCCGAACGGGGTCTGGGGCGGCAAGCTGATGTGGAACCAGACGCCGCTGCTGCAACAGCGCGCCTCGTCGCTACCCGATCGCTCCGGGGATGGCTTACGCGCAGCCATTGTCGACGTGATCGGCAGCGAGCCGGTCTATGTCCATGTCCACCGACCGGACATGGTGTCCCAGGCGGTCTCGTTCTGGCGTGCGGTCCAGACCCGGATGTGGCGCGGACGGCCGGATGTCGAGCACACCTCGCAGGCCACCTATCACCCCGGCGCGATCGCGCACGCCGTCGGCATGTTGCGCGAGCAGAACGAGTGTTGGCGCGCCTGGTTCGCCGAGGAGGGTATCGAGCCGATCGACGTGCAGTATCCGGCGCTACGGCGCGACGTGACCACCGTCGTCGCGACCGTGCTGGAGGCGCTCGGCCAGGATCCACGGCTGGCTCCGGCTACGGCGATTCCCCCGCGCACCGCGGAGCACACCGACGAGTGGGTGGACCGTTACCGCGATGACGCGCAGCGGCTGGGACTGCCGCAGTAGCGACGCCTCAGCCGCCCACCTGCGCAACGACGAACACCCGGCGGAACGGTAGGAACGTGCTTCCGTCGGACCGGGACGGGTACGACTCGGCCAGCAGCGGTATGAGCTCGTCGCGGAACTGTTGGTATTGCTGTTCATTCAGCCGTTCGCGCACCGGCACCAGGGCAGTCCCGCTGATCCAGTCCAGCACCGGATACTCGCCGGTGAGCTGATGGATGTACGTGGTCTCCCATGCATCGACCGTGCATCCCGCGTCGAGCAGTAGTTCGGCATAACGCGCCGGCGCATCGACCGCAGTCCCGACCCGAAACGGGATGTCACGCAACAACTCTGCGAAAGGCTGTCGTCGAGCCACCGCGCGCACCGCGGCATGCGACGGGGATTCGAAATTGCCCGGCATCTGCACCGCCAGCCACGAGCCGGCTTCGAGCCGGCCCGCCCACCGGACCAGCAACTCGCGGTGCTCGGGCACCCACTGCAAGGCGGCGTTGCTGAGCACCACGTCGGTATCGGGTTGCGGTGTCCAGGTTCTCAGGTCTGCGACGGAGGCATGCACGCCGCGCTCCCGGGCCGCCGCAACCATCTCCGGCGAGCTGTCCACCGCCTCCACGACCGCAGCCGGCCAGCGCCGCGCCAGCTCAGCGGTCAGGTTTCCGGCGCCGCAGCCCAGATCGACCACCCGGCGGGGATCATCCGCCCCCACCCGCGACAGCAGGTCGTAGAACGGGCGGGCGCGGTCATCGGCGAAGGCCAGGTACTTATCCGGATCCCACATGCCGGTCCTCCTGTTCGACGGCGCTCGCAGACTGATATAGACAAACGTATTACCCGCCGCTTGATCGACAACGCGAGGATGAACCATGGCCGACGACGAGGCCGCCGAGGTACGGCGGGTCTGGTCGACGCTGGGCCTGCCCGGCGTGATCGACGTGCACACCCACTTCATGCCGAAGCCGGTGATGGACAAGGTGTGGCAGTACTTCGATTCCGCTGGGCCGCTGGTCGGTCGCGAATGGCCGATCAACTACCGGACCGCGGAATCCGAACGTGTCGAGATGCTGCGAGCGTTCGGTGTGCGCGCTTTCACCGCCCTGGTCTATCCGCACAAGCCGCAGATGGCAGCGTGGCTCAATCAGTGGGCGCTGCAGTTCTCCCGGGAGACTCCGGATTGCCTTGCCACCGCCACGTTCTATCCCGAACCAGACGCCGGGGAGTACGTCGCGGCCGCAATCGAGCGCGGGGCGCGGGTGTTCAAGGCACACGTTCAAGTGGGTCGTTACGAGCCCAACGACCCGCTGCTCGATCCGGTGTGGGGCGCCATCGAAGACGCGCGGACGCCCGTCGTCATCCACTGCGGATCCGGCCCCGCACCAGGCGAGCACACCGGTCCCGAACCGATTCGCCTACTGCTGCAACGCTATCCGCGGCTACGGCTGGTGGTGGCGCATATGGGAATGCCCGAATACGAGGACTTCATGGACATCTGCGAACACGCTGCCGATGTCCGGCTCGACACCACGATGGCGTTCACGCCGTTCGTCGATGAGGTGATGCCGTTCCCGTTACCGCTGCGCCATCGACTGCGCGACCTGGGTGACCGCATCCTGTTCGGCAGCGACTTCCCCAACATCCCCTACAGCTACGCCGATGCGATGCGATCACTCACCCGGCTACCGGGAGTGGACGATTCGTGGCTGCGCGGCGTCTTCTACGACAACGCCGCAACCCTGTTCGACCTGACCGCTTAGGCGACGACCTGCTGTGGCTGCGCGGTGCTGGCCCAGCGCAGCCGGTCCAGCAGCAGCGCCTCGGGGAGCGCGACATGGCCGTCGAGACGCTCGCTCGACAGCGGGTCGAGCGCGCTCAGAGCCGCGCGCTGGACGCCGGACTTCGAGATCAGCCCGGGCAGCGGCCCGCTCGCGCCGGGGCTGGCGTCGGTACGGAACGCGCACGCCACGGCCAGGGTCTGATCGTCTCCGGCGCCGGAGATCTCGGCAGCCGTCCAGACTTCGCGGACCGGGTAGGACCAGATCGCCGCGAGCGTGTTGGGCAGCGCGGTGTCGACCTTGACGCCGTAGGCGGCAACGTGATTCGAGCTGCCTTGACTCACGCCGGCCCAGGTCTCGCGCGAGTTGCGTTGGAAGGGCGACGGAACGTCATCGGGGTTCGCGATCGCTGCGGTCCACCCGCTCTCCCGCAAGTGGTCCGCCAGTCTGCGGGCCGCGACCTCGGCCGTCTCGTGCAGCGGAATCTGCGCGGACCGCGCTTGCAGTGCCGCGAGATTGTCTGCCGCAGAGATGGTTACGCCGATCCACGTCTCCCGTTCCCGCGTGCCGACCTCCGACGTGCTGTCGCGGCTGGTCACGCGGATGGCGTGGGCGCGTAGGCCGTAGCGCTCGGCGTAACTGGCGATCAGCGGCAGGGGCAGCGAGTCGGCATCGCCCAGCGGGGGCGCGACCCGCAGCAGCGCTGTGGTCCGGACGTCGGTACCCGACTCCTCGGCCCGACGGACGCCGCGATTGGGACGCAGGATCACCAGTCTGCGACGCAGGATCGTAGTGACCGGCAAGCCTTTCCACCGGGCCAGCAGCACGATCACCACCGCGATGGCGACGCCGAGCACCCAGCGCTCCCGCACCGTGTGCCACGGGAAGGCGATGCCCGCGGCCGCGACGGCCAACAGCACCAACGTGATTCGCCCAGTGGGCGGCGAGGTCGAGGGGTGCGCGCTCACAGCGATGGTTCCTTTCGTCGGCGTGCGGCGATCGCGGCAGCAGCCACGACGGCCAGGAGCAGAGCGGCCGTTCCGCCGAATGCGACGATCCGGGGCCACGGGCTCTTCGGCGCGGGTTCTGGCGGTGCCGCAACGTGTTTCTGCGGCGACGTGTCACCGCTGGCGCTGGCCGGCAGCTCCCAGGTCAGAGCGGCTACCGGATCCACCGCGCCGGCACCGACCACGTTCGACGGTGCACGTGCGCCGTTGTGCGCCGACGCGGTGATCCGCTGGATCACTTGCGCGGACTTCAATTCCGGATACTTGCTGCGCACCAGCGCCGCAACACCGGATACATAGCCGGCGGCGTAGCTGGTCCCGGCCAGCGGCACCAGTTGTTGATGTTCATTCGGAAGGCCGTTGGCCAGCCCCCCGTCGTCCCGGTTGCTCACCGACACGATGCTCTCGCCGGGCGCCGCGATACCGACCCACGGACCGGCCATGGTGAATTTCGACGGCTGGTCGTTGGGCGTCAGGGATCCGACCGACAACACGTACGGCTGCCACCAGGACGGCACCGAAACCGACGTCACTCCAGCCCAATTGCGGGGATCGTCAGGACGGCCGAGGTCGGTCAGCGGGTTCGAGTCGCAGGACGCGCCGCTGGCCGCGCCGGCGGCGCCGATATTGCCCGCTGCGGCCACGATGACCGCGTCCTTGTCGACGGCCGCATACCGAATCGCGGCACCGAGCGCGCCCTGGTCGACGTTGCGATCGGCGGGTAGACAGGTGATCCCCGAAACGGTGATCACCCGCGCACCGAGATCGGCGGCATGCACGATCGCGCGGCCGAGTGCCGTCACGTCGACGATCGCGCGGCCGAGCGCCGGGTCGCCACCCGCGCCGCGAGTCGAGAACTTCGAGGACGTCACCCGCAACGACACCAGCCGCGAACCCGGAGCGATCCCGGCGAAGCCGTCGTCTCCCGGCTGGCCGGCGATCAGGCCGGCGACCGCCGTCCCACGCCCGTCGCAGTCGGTGAGCCCGTCGGTCGACTCGACATAGTCACCCCCCGGCTGAACACCGGGCAGTCGCGGTCCCGGGCGCACCCCGGTGTCGAGCACCGCCACCAGTTGCCCGTCGCCGCGGGAGAACCGCCACGCCGCAGACGGATCCAGGATCTGCTGGCTCGGCGGTACCGCCTTGAGATCGGTACCCGAGATGAGCCCGGTCGCGCTGCACTCGACGTTCCGCTCCATCGGCGCCACCGGACCGGGCGCACCCGGTGGTGGTGCCGCACCGGGATCGACCTGTGGGCGGTCGATCGCCAGCGCAGGTGGGCAGGCCCACAGCGTGGCTACCAAAGCCGCTGCGAGACAACCGAATCGCCGAGCGCGGGCAGAGCTCATCGATCAAGCACCCACGCGAACAGTCCGACCAGGTACGCAATCACTGGGATCAGCGACGCGTCGACTCCTGACGCGAAGAATCCCACCAACCGGCGCAACGGCAGCGAGTAGGTGTCCGGCGCGGCGATCGCCGGGCTCACGGCGACGACAACCCAGGCCAGCACCAGCACGGCGAGAACCGCAGCGATCACCAGAGCGATCACGTAGTGCGCGGTCGCGGTGTAGAGCACCACCAACGACACGGCGACCAGGTGCGGCTGGGCGAGCAGCCACGCTTTGATGGCAGCGGAATCCCACACCCGCGCCCGCAGCGCAGCCGCGGCCGCGGTGGCGGCGACGACGTACCAGCCCCACGGGGACAGGGTCTCCGGCCGCCACGCGATGGCCAGCGAACCGATCACGCTGAGCAGCACGGCGCCGGCGATGAAACCGGTCTGGTGCGCGTCGCTGATCCGGACGCGCCGAGGCAGGTCCGCCAGCACGCGCGCCGACGGAGCCGACGGTGTCGGGTCGCCCGGAGCGGGGATGACGGGCAGCGGGAATCGCGCCCACAGCGCCGACAGTTGCGGCGCTTCGACGGTCACCAGGAGCGCGACGACCAGCAGAACCGCACCAAGCGTCACCAGTGGCAGTTGCCACAGCGAACTGGCGCCGGAGGCCAGCAGCACGCCGACCCCCAGCACGGAGGTGGCCGTGAAAAAGGATATGGCGCCGTGGTTTTCCCGCAAGATCAAGCTCACCAGCGACCACGCGGCCACCCCGGCGGCGGCCAGCGTCACCTGCGGCGCGCCGAAGTGACCGGGTACGGCCAGCGCCAGTGCCGCGGCAAGGGGCACCAGCGCGGCGGCCGACAATGCCGTGCCGGCACCGGCCGACCGGGTCAACAGGCCGGCCACCACGGACAACAGGGCGATCACGCTGACCACGATCAGTCCGACCAGCGAGCCGGTGGCAACGCGGTGGACGACTCCGAGACCGGTTGCCGCCGCGATCAATCCGACGACGCCGGCGATTGCGCCGCGCTGGATCTGCGCGGTGCCCCACGGCTTCAGCCGCGAGGTGGAGAAGATGACGGCGGCATCCGCGATGTCCTCGACGATGCCGGGTGCGGCCGGGCCGACCGGGACCGGCTGCAGCGCAAGCAAGTCACCGTCGACCACGCCCACCGTTCCCAGGCTGGCGTCGAGACTGAAGGGTGCGCCGCCGATCGGCGCCAGGCTGAGCCGCGCGGGGGTCGTCGGCTCGGTTGCCGCGTCGGCCGAAGCGTCGTCGGCAACCGCGGGAACGACCAGACGTTCGACGGCAGGCAGGATTTCGCGCAGTGGCAGGTCCGCGGGCAGAGCGATCTCGGTCAGTCGGCTGTCCGCCAGGATGGCGACCCGCACGATAGGTATGACAGCGCTGGACATCACCGACTCCTCAAGATTCTGCGGGACATTGGTTCTCTTTCTCTTGGTGAATGACGATTGTTCTAGGGAGGGGGTCAGACAGTTTGTGGGTTCGAGCTGAAGTCCCGGGAGAGCCGGTTGCCCTCGAACCAGTGGCCGTCGGGCAATTGGCCGGTGAGTTGTTCGACGGCGACGGCGACGGCGAACGCGGTTCCGGGGCTGAAGGTGGAGATCCATTCCCCGTCGAACGCACGAGAGGGGCTGACCAGCACTCTGCCCAGTTCCGTGTCGACGATGCTCATGCCGACCTCGGTACTGGTGTGCCGTCCGTCGTGGTGACAGCCCGCAACGACCTCTACGTAGCTTCGCGGCCCGGTGAACACCGATTCGACCACGGCCCGCGCCGACTGCGGAATGCCCAGATAGTCAAGGATTTCGGCGAGTGGCGCGCCATTGCGCAGCCGCTCATCCGCTCGCGCGCCGACCTGGGCCGGCAGGCAGAATTCGTCGAATCGCGCCGGCGAACGCTGCGCCAGCCCCACCCCGAGGATCGGAACCAGCGCGCGGGCGTCGTGGATATCCATCGCCGTGAAAGTGACGAGCTGCGCATTACGCAGTGCCACAACAGTTTTGCCGCCGCGCCGGGCGATGATGCCGCGCAGCAGATCGTCGCCCCCGGAGGCAGCGGCGGAACCCACGTATCGCAGGTCCAGCCACCGCTCCGGAAAGCACACCACCCGAATCCAATCGGCTACCGCCCGGTTGATGGCACCATCGGCCGACACCATGCCCATTCGGGCAAGTTCGTCGGTGCGGGCTGCGAGAAACGCACCCCGCTCGGCGGCATCAGTGTATGGCGTGGTGATCGCCAGCACCCACGGAAACGTTCCCGCTCCCACGGTTTCGGCGATGCACCACGCCTGCTCGACGGTCAACTCGACGGCGTTGGGCTCGTTGGTCATCTACGTTGCGGACCAACCGAACTCGACTCGTCGAGCGGTGGTCAGCCGCCCCACTTGGCGCCTTCGGCGGAGTCGCGGGCCAGCATCGAGGTGGTGTTGTTCTCGTGCGTGCTCGCCATCGCCCGATACGACAACACCAACTGCTCCAGCGCCTGATTCCACTGCGCCTGCCACGCCTGATAACTCAGCCCGGTGTCACCCTGCCACGCCGACTGCAACGCAGCCTGCTCAGCGGAGATGTCAGCACCCAAACCCTGAATCGTCCCCGCATAACCGGCCATGTCCGCCGAATGCGCCAGCATCGCCGGATAGTTGTACATGATCTGCGACATCACAAACCCTTTCAAAACCCTCTAGTAGGAGCCGGCCTCAGAAGCCCGGGTAGCTGCTCGCGCCGGCGCTGTCGGCGGCCACATAGGTACCCGCCGCATCACCGAGGTTCGCCTGAGCGATATCCAGCAGCGAATTCACCTTCGCCGCCGCCGCCACAAACCGGGCATGCGCAGCCTGAAACGCCGCCGCCGAATCACCGGCGTGAAACGCCTGCGAGGCCATCGCCTCCTGCTCGGCCTGACCGATCGTCGACCGCATCAAACCCGCCTTGGCACCAAACGCCGACTGCGACGCCACCAACTGCGGAATGTGAGCATCCAACAAACTCATCCCTGAAATCCCTTCCTCATTCGATTACCGATCCCTGACGAACACATGCTCAGTCGTGCTCCCCCTCCCCTTCCGATGACTCCGGATCCCATGTGCCCGGCATCATCGGCATGCGCGGACCATTGCCAAATCCGTTGCTACTCAACGTCGCCAAGCCCGACGCTTCAGCAGAGCTGTCTTTCTCGACTGTGCCGGAAAAACCCAGCGCGCCCGAGCCGCTGCCCGACGCCACCGCCGCCGTGACCAGCTCTCGGTCATCCCGCGCACCCCAGTCCGGGTTGACGTCGACGTTCATGTCCGCGAATTCGTCTGCATGGTCGTGCATTTCGGCCCGCCGCCGCCGACGCGAGTGGGTCTTGCCCCGGCTCGCGGCGAACGCCGCCGCGGCTGCCGGGACGGCCGCCCCCGGCGCCTTGTTCTCGTCGCGGTCGATGAGCGTTGGGCCTGGGTCACCGCCGGGGTCCATACCGCCCACCATGTAGGGGAAGCCGGCGGCCGGAGTTGCCGCCGGGGCCGCACCACCCGCGGCGCCGGCCGCGGAGGAGGGAGCGGGAGTTGCCGCCGTGCCGGCCGCCGCCGGGGCCGTGACCGGGACCGGCGACACCTGTTGAGCCGGCTGAGGTGCGGTCTGACCACCTGCGGGAGCCGTCAGCAACGGGAGCACCTCGGGGTTCGCCGTCAGCATCTGCAGCACGAACGGGATGACGACCGCCATGATGGAACCGGCGATCAACAATGGATAGGTTATCGCCGCACCGACGTTGCTGAAGACCTGGTACGCGACAAAAAACAGCAACGGGAAGTAGGTGGCCGGGTTCGAGAAAATCGCGCTGAGCGTCCCGCTCGGATCCTCGATGAGCTGCACCAACTGGTTGTAGATATCGAGGAAGAAGTCACCCGACGGCGGCACCACGGCGGCTGCCGAAGCGTTGTTGGTCTTGAGCACCGGCGGTGCCACCTCGGTGCGCGGAGCCGACGCCAGCGACGAACCCGAGATCGCTTGATAGGTCGCCATCGTGGTGGCTGCCTGTATCCACATCCGGGCGTAGTCGGCTTCGTTGAGCGCGATCGGGATGGTGTTGAGGCCGAAGAAGTTCGTCGCGATCAGTACACCGTGGATGACGTGGTTGGTCGCCAACTCCGGGATGGTCGGCATCGCGGCCAAGGCAGCCGTGTAGGCGGCCGCCGCGACTTCGTGCTGCGCCGCCGCGCCGGCACTGTTGGCGCTGGCCTCAGTGAGCCACGCCAGGAAGGGCAGGTGCGCGCTCACGTACTCCTCGGCGCTGGGACCTTGCCACGCGCCCGCCTGGACCGAAGCCAGCAACGATGTGAGATCGCTTGCTGCCGAAGCATATTCAGTGCTCAGTGCAGCCCAAGCACCCGCGGCCGCCAGTAGCGACCCGGGTCCGGGGCCGCTACTGAGGAGCACGGAATGCACCTCAGGCGGCGAAGCCATCCACACCGGAGCGGTCATCGTCAGCTGCCGCCGCCCACATATGTCCCCGCGGCCGCGGCGTCACCGGCCGCATAACTCGCACCGGATTCGCCCACGCCGAGGGCGGCGCGTCCGAGCTCCTCGACACCCTGGGTGGCCACCGCCTCGTGCTCAGCGCCCTGGGCGCTGAAGCCTGCAGCGGTCTGCAACGAGACCGGGTCAGCGGCCGACGGGACCACGGCCGTGATGGCCGGGGCGGCACCCGCATGAGCGGCCGCCAGGCGCGCGGTGATCGCTTCGACGGCGGCACTCGCCGACGCCAGACCTTCTGGAACAACTCGCAGTGTCATGACACCAACTCCTTCTCGTTGAAACTCACCTGCCGCCGTCGACGGCGACGCTCTCGTCGACGAGCGGATTGACCAGTTGGACGTATGTCGGGGTGTCGCTGTCGGCCAGCAGAATGCCCCGTCCGGGCGGTAGCCGATCGAAGCGCTGACCGCGGACCTTGCCGCCGTCCACCGGGTTGCCGGACAGCAGCAGCGTGGTGGCCTGCAGGTCGCTGAACCGGCGTAGCAGCGGGCTGGTCATCAGCGCATGCGCGGCGCCGCTGGCCCGCGCGGTGACGATGACCCTCAGCCCGAGATCGCCCGCCTGCGCCAGCAAGCCGATCAGCGGTGTCCAAGGACGCTGTCCCACATAGGGTCCGGTCATCGCCGGCGAATCCGGTATCTGGTCGACGTCGTCGATGATCAGGTAGTGCGTGTGCCCCTCGAACGACCACCCGGTCAGCTGCGATGCGTCCAGACCGGCCGGTGGTCGCCGCTTCTCGATGAGTCCGGCCAGCCCGAGCATCGCCGGCGTGACCCGATCGATGTTGGCGGTGTACTCGTTGTCCGGGAACAGCGGCTCGTCGACGAGGTGCAGTCGGCGATCGATCACCGTGAAGGCGACGCGGTCCGGCGTCGAGTTGTCCCGGATCGTCCGGATGATGTGGCGCAGCAAAGTCGTCTTGCCACTCCGGGTGTCGCCGAGCACCAACAACAGCGGATCCTGGGAGAAGTCGAGTTGGACTGCGGCCAGGTCTTCTTCGCGCTGTCCGATCACGATCCGATCGGCGCCCCCGTACACCGGTTCGAGGGCTTCCGGGCCCAGGTTCTTCGGCAGCAGGCGCACCGGTGGCGCGGTGATGCCCTCGTGCCGGGCGTTGATCGCGGCCACCTGGTCGAGCTCCGGCGCGGCGATCAGGAAGTGCTCGGCGGCCATCGTCAGACCGCGGCCCGGCTGGTCGGCGGGCACGCCCTCGGCCGGACGGTGGAGCGCACCGACCACCCGGACATTGCTGTCGCGCGCGTCGTGCAGCTTGAGCTCCAGTCGGAAGCCCAGGCCGTCCCGCATGGCCAGCGGCACCTCGAGCCAGCTCGGGGTGGTGGCCACCACGTGGATCCCGTAGGCCAAACCGACGTTGACCAGCTCGGTCACCTTGCTCAGCAACGGGTTTCGGGTGCTGAACTGATCGGTGTTGTCCCGGCTGAACGCGTACAAGTTGTCGATGACCAGGAACACCTGGCCGAGCCCGTCGTCCGGACCATGCTTGTCGCGGAAGACTTCGCGCTCCTGTCGCGACCGCAGCAGCTGCTCCAGTTCGCCGAAGGTGCGCCGGATGCGTTCCGGCTCCAGCGACGACGCGACGCTGCCGACGTGTGCCAGGTCTTCGAGCGCCCGCAGCTGACCGCCGCCGTAGTCGAGGCAGTAGAAGCTGACCTCGCGGGGTGAGTGCAGGCTGGCGGCCGACAAGATGAACGTCTGCAGCGCAGTCGATTTACCGGACTTCGCGCCACCGTGGATCAACAGGTTGCCGGCCGAGGACCGCGCGTCGAAGACCAGCGAGTCGCGGCGCATCTGGAACGGCCGGTCGATCTCGCCCAGCGGCCAGCGCCATTCGCCGCGCGGCACCGAAGCGCGTGCCAGCGCCGCGCTCAGCGGGATGACCTCGTCGAGCGGCGGCAGCCACAGCTCGGGCGCCCGCGGGCCGAACCGCGCGAGTTGGTCGCCGATGGTGGAGACCAGCTTGCGCGACGGCGCGATCGGCTCGTCGTGACCGTTCTTGGCGATCACGGTGGTCAGGTCGGGTTCCACCCGGCCGGCGGTGAACAGCTTCGGCTCGGGAGCCGAGTGCACCACAAGCGTTTTCGGCGTCTGCGGGGGGTCGTAGATGCCGTCGACGTAGGTGCTGCGGAACTTGATCGGCGCAGCACCCGGCGCAGGCACCAGGAAGCCCACGCCTTTGTGCTCCCGGCCCGCTTCGATGTGATAGGCGTCCTCGACACCGATGATCGACCGTGACACCGCGGGGCTGGCCACCTTCAGACCGATCCGGTACGAGGTGTTCTTGTCGATGTCCTTGATCTTGCCGACGTCCAGGGTCTGCGACGCGAACAGGATGTGGATCCGGAACGAACGTCCCTTGCGGGCAACGTAATCGAAGAGCTCCGCGTATTCGGGATGGTCGGACAGCATCAAGGTGAACTCGTCGGCCACGACGAACAGCGTCGGGATCGGCGCCAGGTCGTGCCCGGCCGCAATGGCGTTCTCGTATTCGGTCACCGAGTTGAACGCGCTGCCCTGGACCGTGCGACCGGCTTCGCGCAGCAGGGTCTCCCGTCGCGCCACTTCACCGCGCAACGTGTCGGCGAACCGGTCGGCCAGCGACTTCTTCTCGGCCATGTTGGAGATCACCGCGACGACCTGCGGGAAGTGCCGGAAGATATCGGCCCCCGCCTCACCCTTGAAGTCGGCGTAGATCACGATCAGCCGGTCTGCAGAGTGAGTTGTCAACAGCGACAACAGGATCGACATCAGGGTCTGCGACTTGCCGGCACCGGTCATGCCGATCATCAGGCCGTGCGGCCCCATCCCGCCCTCGGCCTCGTCCTTGAGGTCGAACATCAGTGGCTCACCGGTGGCCGTGACGCCGATCGGCACCCGCAATTCGTCGTCCCGATGCCGTGGCGCCCACAACGTCGGGACGTCCAGCCGCGACGCGTCCGGAATGCCCAGCAGCGTCGTGAAGGTGGCACCGCGGGTGGCCGTCGACTGCAGACCACTGTGGGTGGGGTTGGAATCCCAGCGGGACAGTCGGCGCGCGACATGCACGGCGTCGTCGACACTGAGGGAATCGGCCTGGTCGATGTAGCTCTGCCAACCACCGGTCTGCCAGCGCTCGAGGCTTTCGCCGCCGTCTTTCCCGACGAGCCGCAGGATGGGGCGCTCAGGGTCGGAGTACTGCTCGCGGTGCGGCGGAGTGGTCGATCGGTAGACGACGGTGACCCCGGCTCGGGCAGCCGCCAGCGGAGAGGCGCTCAGGTCGTAGTCCGGGTCGTCGACGATGATCAACAGGTGCCGCAACCCGTCCCCCGAACCGGCGGCGAAGGCGGGACGGTCGGACAGCACCGGGCCGAGCAGCGCTGCCAGCTCGTCCGGCTTGGTGGACAGGTAGCGGGCCGGCCCCACGCCGTCGGCCTCGGCCGGAATATCCACGTGCGGAAGCCATTTCAGCCATGACCAGTCGGGTGACTCGAGGTCCGAGGTCGCGACGGCCACACCGAGCACGGTCGGGTCATGCCAGGTGACCGCCTGCGCCACCCAGGCCCGTAGTGCGCCACGAACGTCGTCCTCGTCACCGAGCACAGTGACGCGCGAGAGCTTGGTCAGGTCGATACCGGTCGGAACATCGCGCACCGTGCGCTGAGTGTCCAGCAGGCTGCGTAATGCGCTGTGCGACACCGGCTCGAGGTCGACTTCGTCGGCGGTGTCGTTGACCCGCAGCGCGGTGTCCAGGGAGGCCGAATGCACGCCGGCCCGCACCACCAGGAAATCGCCGTCCCGGGGATCGCGCTCCCACTGCCGTCGCGACCCGGGGATCGCGGCCAGTTCGGCCGGTTCGGGATGCGACCATTCGGCCGCGGCACGCTGGGCGGCCGCCTGCGCCCGGATGTTGTCCCGGATCACCGACAGGTAGCGCAGGTAGTCGGCGCGCTCGGCGTCGACTTCCTCGGTGCGTGATTTGTTGTCACCGCCGCGGAAGAAGGCCGTCGCGGCCAGCAGCAGAACGAAGGGGAAGAACAGGGTCTGCGGCGAGATGAGCCGCATTCCGGTAGCCACCATTGCGACGATCATCCCGACGATCAGCAACACGATCACCACAGGCAGCGCGCGGCGCAGCAACGACGGCGGGATCACCCGCGGCAGTTCCGGCGGTGCCTCGATGTTGATGCTGCCCTTACGGGTCACCGGCGAAGGCAGCCGGCGGCGGGCCTCGAAGATCAAGCGGCTCATCGGTTTTGCCCTTCGGCAGAGGTGCGACCAGGTCGGGAGTCAGGTGCCAGCCCGTCGTGCGCCAGCAGAGCGTCGGCTCTCGACAAGGTCGGCCCGGGGGCATACAGCGACAAGACCGACCACGGGATCGGAGTTGGTGGCGGCGTCAGCCCAAGGGCCTCAGCGGTTTTCGCATTCCCGGTGACGCCGCCCTGGGCGGCTTCGTTGTCGATGCCATAACGAACACCGGTGTCAGAGACCCAGAACAACGAACCGGCGGCGGGCGATGAGGCGTTCTGACCGACCGTCTGCGCGAAGTACCCGGTGCCCGGAGCCATCGCGACCCGGCTGGCCGTGCCGCCGGCACCCGCGCCGACCAGTTCTTGCGGGTGGATCGAGTCGGGAATCGGCAGCGCGGACCCGGCGAGAAGATTCAGCGAATTCGTACCGGCGCCGGACTCTTTGCTCCAGTGCGCGCAGGTGACCGGGTCGTGCGTCACGTCGAGCAGGCTGATCCGCTGTGCGGGGTAACGGGTGGTGTCCAGTTGTCGCGACACCGGCAGCTTGGCCACCTTGTCGGCGCCCAGTCGCGGCGGCTGGTCTAGGCCGTAGGAGTTGGCATTACGCAGGATCGCGGCGAGCACCGGCGAGATCTGCTGCAAGCCATCCGGCAGCACCGCGTAGTAGTCGACCGAATTACTCTCCAGCCCATGCGATTCCACGACGCCACCGATCGGTGCGGGCACCGGGAACTTCGCCGGGGTGCCGGCATCGGGGATGGCGGGAGCGGCCAATGGAGGTGACTCCGGGATCGCGTTGAACAGGCCGGCCGCGATCTGACGCGGAGTGTGAACCTCGTTCCCCAGTCCCAGCGCACTGGTCACGGCGTGGTCGGCGAGGTCGATCCGGCTGCGCCGGCCGTCCCACAGCACCCAGGTGCCGCTGGGGTTGCCGACCAGAACGGCCTTGCCTTCGCCGAACGCCGTGGCGCGTGCACCACTGCTGTCCGGGGCGCCGGCGATGACCGTCACGCCGGCGGCGGTGCCGCCGGCCGCGTCGCAGACCGTCCAGTCGGCGTCTTTGCGCGTGTTCTGCACCATCCGCTGCGGCGCACCCGGGATGCCGATCAGATTGCCGAGCGGAAACTTGTCCAGCTCAGTGCTTTTCACCTGCGTCGGATTGGCCGGTTTGCCGGCGATCAGCCGGGCCGAAGCCAGGTTGAGCACCGGGTGTAGTTGATCGCCCACCCGCACGTACAGCGCGGCCGTCGACCGATCGGCCAGAATCGGGTTGTTCGCCGCCGACCCGTTCGGCCGAATCAGCGAAAACACGAAGCAGCCGACGAGCGCGGTGACCAACACGACGACGCCCATCAGCACCGCGCGCGTCTGCGTGCGCAGCGGATCGACGAGCATCCGGGTGTCGTGCAACGCGACGCCAGAAGCGATGCGGCGCATGACAAATCGCCAGCCAGTCACCTGGTGGCGGGTGACGAAACCGCGGCGGTAGACGACCTGTTCGGGGTTGTCGTTCTGCGGGGTACGCGAGGCGAACGAGCGCCGGTCGTCGGGCGCTTCACGCTCAGCCATTGGCTCCGCTCCTCTTCATGACTTCGGTGTGCATCATCGCCGTGACGGTCATGCGGGCGCCTCCAGCCGAAGGCCTTCCAGCAAAGGCGGCACGGTGTTGGCCACATCGGCGGCGGTGATCGTCACGAGCTCCTCATCGGTGAAGTCACCGGTCTTGGCGTGTTCAGAGTGGTCCAACCGGAATTCCCGTTCCTCTTCCGACTTTTCAACGACGTTACGAACGAATCGGCCGTTACCGGCGATGTCGAGGCCCCGCCGTTCGACGCCGACGGAGTCGGCCTTGGTGGTGCTGGCGAGGTGGGCGAACAACGACTCGAGATCGTGCAGCGCCGCCTGCTCGAACGCGCTGTCGCGCCGAGTCGCCATGAAGTTGGCGATCTCGATGAGCTCGGCCGGCTGATACGACGGGAAGTCGATGGTCCGGGTGAACCGCGAACGCAGACCCTGGTTGGTGTCCAGGAACCGGTCCAGGTCCGCCCGGTAACCCGCGATGATGACCACCAGGCGGTCACGGTCGTTTTCCATCCTGGCCAGCAGGGTGTCGATGGCCACCAGGCCGAAGTCGTTCTTGGCGCCGGTGGCGACCAGCGCGTACGCCTCGTCCAGGAACAGCACACCGTCCAGCGCGCTGTCGATGATCGCGTTGGTCTTGGCCTCGGTCTCACCGATGTGCTGACCGATCAGGTCGGCCCGGTGGACCTCTTTGATGTTCTCTTTCTTCAAAAGCCCGAGGCCGCAATAGATTTTCGCGACGACACGGGCAATGGTCGTCTTGCCCGTTCCGGGCGGGCCGGTGAACACCAGGTGGTGGGTGCGCTGCGCGACTTCGAGTCCGCGCTCCTTGCGGACCAACTCCATGGCCACCGCGCTCTTGAGCCGCGCGACCTGATCCTTGACCTTCTCCAGTCCGATGAACTCGTCGAGTTCACGTTCGGCCTCGGACAGCAGAACGGCTTTGCGCTCCTGCGCGCCGGGGTCGACGAAGTCGCCGGGCTTGGGCTCGGTGCCGACGTCCCAGGGGTCGAGTCGGGCGTCGATGCGGTCCGACGTGGTCGGGACGATTCCGAAGCTGGTATCCGTCAACGCCTCCTCGACCTGGGCGTTCTCCGGGTTGGCGGCGTACAGGTCCTGCAGCACCTCGCGGGCGGTGTCCTCGTCACCGTCCGCACGCAGCGACAGCGCCCGCGCCAGCGCACCGTCCACGGCGGCGACGGCGACAGGGCCTTCCGGCTCCTCGAGGTAGGCCAGGGCCGCAGCAAACATGCCGAGGCGGGCCAGCGCGATGCCGAGGGCGATCTTCGCGGCGTGGGCGAAGTGCTCGTCGAGCTTGGCGTCGTTGACGATCGGAGACAGCAGTTTGACCACGTCCGCCCACCGCTCGGCGCGGTAGTGGATGGTCGTGGCAACCCAGCGCGCCTCGTTCGAACTCGGCTTGCGCCGGCTGACCGCGGAGACCAGATCGTGGGCCTCGGCAAATCGGCCCGCGCCCGCCAGAGCAGACGCGTAGGCCAGGTGGAAATCGTCGGGCTCGGTGGCCCGGAACTTGAGGTAAAGCCCGGTGTCGTAACGGAACCCGAGCGAGCCCTCGGGCAGTTCAACGCGGCGCCGCAAGACCCCGGCCGTCGCTGCGTTGTGTGAAATCGCTTCCAGCACAGGGAGGGACGTGTCGCCGGCGGCAGCCAGCCCGACCCACGCATCGGCCTGATCGTGGGCAATGCGAACCAGACCGCTGAATCCGGAGCGTGCGGCGGCCAAGTCTGCCGGCCGGGTCCGGTCGTACACGGTCAGCCCGAGCGCCCGGCTACAGGTCGCGAATCGGCTCGCTACATCATCGTCAACCCGGGCCGTTATCGGCCGGGTTGCGACGGCGCCGGTTTCAGCGGTTTCCACGCCTCAGTCTCCCCTTCGGACGTAGTGTTGCCTAAGCTAACTTCGGCGAAGCTAGCATCGCACATGCTAAGTGTCGAGACGCACGTATGGCCGGGATACGTGGCCTCGCGCACACATCTGTGTCCAATAGGACGCTGCAGGTCAGTCGGCATAACCGACCTTCGCGTCAAGTTTTGCCCGAGGCGAGACAAATGAGGCACACGAGCGCCTCGCCGCGGCCTTAATGAAAATGAGTGTCATTACCGCAGGACTGTACGGCATCGCGTCCTCATCGCTTCACGGCCCTGACCAAAGTGTTGCGGGCGATCATCGGGCCGGCCTCGGTCTCGGGCCCGGGAACCGGTCGGCCGACGTCGCGAAGATAGTCGGCCAGCGGGGTCGCGACCGCGTTCCAGCCGTTGTCCTCGAACCACTGCTCCGCCGGCGCGTGCCGCTCGTTGTAGACCAACTGGAAGAACAGCCGGTCGTCGCCGGCGGCCTGCGCCGCACGCTCGGCCTCGACCGCGGCTTCGAATGCCTCGGCCGGCATGGGTGCGCCGTCCTCGACAGCGACGTAACTGCCGGAGCCGGCCAACGCGTCGATGCCGGTGAACAACTGCTCCTGGGCGGCGGCGGGCAGATAGATCAGCAGGCCCTCGGCGATCCACGCCGACGGCTGCGACGCGTCGAAACCGCTGTCGCGCAGAGCCTGTGGCCAGTCCTCGCGAAGGTCGATGTTGATTTCACGTCGCTCGGCGTGGGGCGAGGCGCCCTGCTCGGCGAGCACCTCGCGCTTGAAATCGAGAACCTGCGGACGGTCCAGTTCGAAGATCGTGGTGCCATCCGGCCAGGACAGCCGGTAGGCGCGCGAATCCAGGCCTGCGGCCAGGATCACCACTTGCCGGACACCGGCCTCGGCAGCCTGACCGAAGTACTCGTCGAAGAATCTGGTGCGAGCGCCCTGGAAGTTGACGAAGTTCTCGCCGAAATCGGCCGACGCGAGCTGGTGTTCGGGGTCCGTGCCGTCGAGTACGGCGGCAGCGGAACCACCCACCGCGCGACAGAAGATCTCGGCGAACGGATCCACGGCCAACGGATCCGGTTTCTGCGCTTCCAACGCTCGAGCGGTGGCTACGAACAAGGCAGTCGAACCGACGCTTGTCGTGATGTCCCAGTTGTCGTCGTCAGTACGCATGGCAACCGACCCTACGCGCGCCCAGCAGCGCGCCGACGTCGACCGATTGAGCCACGACGGCATTGAATACGACATTGCGTCGTAGGTACAAGACCCCGTCCCGGTAGGGGGTATTCGCCGCTACACCAACGGGCGGCCGGCCTTGATCCGCCGGTCCAGATCCCACAGTAGGACGTTGAACGGAAACCGCCGGACGAACCTCGGCATCGCGTTGTTCAGCGCACGGAGGCCGGCGATCACCCGGTCGAAGCGGCGCTGTGTCGCGGCATCCCAGTCGAACCGCATCTCGTCGCGAAATCGCTGCGGCAGGAATCCCGCCGTCAGCAGCAGGCCGAGCTTTTCGGGTTGCCGGCGCAGCACGTCGGGCAGACGCAGCTTCTGGATACGCCCTATCGCAATGGGATACAGGAAGCCGCGGACGGCGTCGTCGATGTGGACCTTGTCGAGTTGCTCGCTCCAGTATCGGTCGAACGCCGCGCGGTCCGCGGGCCACATCTCCCGAGGCACCTGCAATGTAGACCCGAGCACCACGGCTTCCTGGTAGTGGCGGTCGGCTTCATCGTCGTCCATCTCGCCGATGAACATCCGGTAGAAGTCCACCCCGCCCTTGTAGAGGCATGCCGCCACCCACAATTGCAGGTCGTGATCGAACGCGTTGTAGTGCACCGGGCTGTCGGGGGTCGAATACACCTGGGCGTGGGCGCGATTCACCGCGCGGCGGAATGCGGCCTTTTGGATGTCGGTGCCGGCCATCGCGACCGCGAGATAGGTGAACGTGGTGCGGGCCCGCTTGATCGGATGCAGGTCGATGCGTCCGCTCTCCACCCGGCTCTCCATCACGCCGTAGCCGACCCCCGGGCGCGCCAATTGCATGATCACGTTGGCCGGGCCGAGCAGCAACGCCATACCCATCAGGGTGTCGTCGAGCTGCGGCGTGCGCCGCCGTCGGTGGCCGCTGATCGGCGGCTCGCTGACCGGGCGCTCGACATGCCTCGTGGGTTCACTGACCGTCATAGACCCGCCTGCCCGCTAATTCTGAGAACGTCTGTTTCCTGATATTGCAGGGTGCTGCGACCGGTGTCAAGATGGAGTCCATGGCCCCCGCCCCGACGACAAGATCGCGGCCGTACCGCGGCATCGACGCCGCCGACCGGCTGGCAGGCCGACGGGCCGGCTTGCTACAGGCAGGGCTCGATCTGCTGGGCGCCGACGACGCCCCGGAGCTGACGGTGCGGGCCGTCTGCCGGCAGGCCGGCCTGGCTGCCCGCTATTTCTACGAAAGCTTCACCGACAAAGACGAATTCGTCGCATCGGTGTTCGACTGGGTGATCGCCGAGATCGCGGCCACCACCCAGGCGGCGGTGGCCGCGGCGCCGCCCGAGGAGCACACCCGCGCCGGCATGGCCAACATCGTCCGCACCGTCGGCGGCGACCCGCGAGTGGGACGGCTGCTGTTCAGCGCGCAGCCGGCAAATGCGGTACTGGTCCGTAAGCGAGTCGAGTCCAGCGCGCTGTTCGCGATGCTTTCCGGCCAGTACGTCGAGAATGCGCTGCACGTACCCGAAAACGACCGGATCAAGGCCGCCGCGCATTTCGTGGTCGGCGGAGTAGGCCAGACGATCGGCGCCTGGCTGGCCGGCGATGTGCGACTCGACCCCGAGCAGCTGGTCGACCACCTCGCGTCGCTGCTCGACGGCCTGGCCGATCCGAGCCTGTACCGCGACTGACTAATGCGCAGCCGGAATACGGCGATCGGCCGACGTCCTGGGCACCGCCTGGACATCACTGTCGGTGAATTCCTTGATCCAGCAGGCGAATTCAAGCGTGATGCCGTCGGGGTCCTGGAAGTAGAACGAGCGTACGTAGACTCCGGGATGCAGGGCGGCCGCGACCTGGCGCGCGCTCTCGTCGTGGTTGAGCACCGGCCCGACCCGCACACCCTTGTCCTTGAGCCGCTGCCGGTAGCTGTCGAACTTCTCGGCCGGCACGTGAAACGCCAAGTGGTTCATGGTGCTGACGGCGCTGGTGATCTCGCCGACGCCCGGGATTGCCGCCGGCGACGACAGCCCCGGCACCCGATCGGGCGCCTCGGCGAACCAGAAGAATGCGACGCAGTCGCCGTTGCCGGCGTCGAAGAAGAAATGCTGCCCCATACCGCCGGGCAGGTCGAGCGACTTGATCAGCGGCATGCCCAGGACGTTGCTGTAGAAGTCCATCGTGCGCGCCATGTCCGAACACACCAGTGCCACATGGTTGATGCCACCGAGTTCGAATTCGGAATTGGGGTTGTGCGGCTTGATCATCCCCGGGCTCCCGTCCGTCGGATCGATCTTGGCTGGTTCCTTGGCGGAGATCTGAATCTGAACCTAACATCAGATTCAGGTCTATTTCTCGAATCCGCCGTCCCGGGAGTCGCATCGATCCCGTAATCACGACGAAGGAGGCCCGTCGGTGCCTGCTGTGTCCGACCCTCCGGCTCATCGCGCGCCACTACCGACGACGCGGGGACGCCGGACTCACGCGGCCATCAACGCCGCCGCCCGATCGGTGATCGCGCGCCAAGGCTTTCTGGCCACCACGATCGCCGACATCGCCACTGAGGCCGGGTGTTCGACGGCCTCGTTCTACAACTACTACGACTCCAAGGAGGCGATGGTCGGCGAATGGGCACTGCGATTCCGCGACGAAGTCAGCGAACGGGCGAAACCGGTTACCCAGCACGGCCTGTCGACCCGCGAGCGCACGTTCCAGGCCGCGGCGGCGCACTGGCACACCTACAAGCATCGACTCGCGGAGATGATCAGCGTCTCGCAGCTGGCGATGATCAACAACGACTTCGCCCAGTACTGGGCTGAAATTTGTTTGATCTCAACGTCATTCATCACCGAGATGGTGCGGCGCGCCCAAGCCGACGGTTACTGCGCAGACGACGATCCGCAGTTGATCGCGGTGGCGATCGTCGCGATGCTCAATCAGTTCTGCTATCTGCAATTGGCCGGCCCGACCGTCGAACCCGACGACGATGCCTGCATCGCCACGTTGGCGAATATCTTCTATCGAGCCATCTACCACCAGGAGGCCGCTGAGTGAGTCGTACCGCCGGCACGCCCGGGGTTGTCCGTGAATTCATCGGCTTGCCGTCACCAACCGGCCGACGCGCCGGTGCGGGCGGGCACCCGTGCCAAGGCCTCTATCACCGTGGCGTCGGGCGGAAGCCGAAGGTCGCGGTGATCGCCACCCATTACCAAATCGACTTCTCCGAGCACTATCTGGCCGACTACCTGGCCACCCGGGGCGTCGGGTTCCTGGGGTGGAACACCCGCTTCCGCGGATTCGAGAGCAGCTTCCTGCTCGATCACGCGTTGGTCGACATCGGCGTCGGAGTGCGCTGGCTACGCGACACCCAGGCGGTGGAAAGGGTTGTGCTGCTGGGTAATTCCGGTGGAGGCTCGTTGATGGCCGCCTACCAGGCACAGGCCACCGACCCGCACGTGACGGCGATGCCCGGCATGCGCCCCGCCGCGGGACTGACCGACCTGCCGCCCGCGGACGGCTACGTGGCCAGTGCGGCGCACCCGGGACGGCCGGACGTGCTGACCGCGTGGATGGACGGCTCGGTCGTCGACGAGAACGACCCGACCGCCACCGACCCGGACCTGGACCTGTTCGACGAGCGCAACGGGCCGCCGTTTTCACCCGACTTCCTCACCCGATACCGCTCGGCGCAGGTCGACCGGAACAACGCGATCACCGACTGGGTCGAAGCCGAATTGAAACATGTTCGGGCCGCTGGCTTTTCGGATCGGCCGTTTACCGTGATGCGGACATGGGCCGACCCGCGGATGGTCGACCCGACGATCGAGCCGACTCATCGCCAGCCCAACTTCTGCTACGCGGGTTTACCCGCCAAGGCCAACCGCTCGGCGCACGGCATCGCTGCGGCCTGCACCCTGCGCAACTGGCTGGCCATGTGGAGCCTGCGTACCGCGCAGACCCGGGCCGAGCCGCACCTCGCCCGGATCACCTGTCCCGCGCTGGTGATCAACGCCGAGGCCGACACCGGCGTCTTCCCGTCGGATGCGCAGCGGATCTACGACGCGCTGGCCGGCACCGACAAGTCGCGATGCTCTATCGACACCGACCACTACTTCACCACGCCGGGTGCTCGCAGCGAGCAGGCCGACACCATCGCCAAATGGATTGCCAAGCGGTGGCGCTGAGAGTCCTGGCTCACTTCGTTCCGGGGCCGAAAGTGCTGGAATTCCTTGCACTGGAAGCTGATTGGCTCGACATCGTCTGGTGCTCCGACGACGAGGCGTTTTACCGCGAAGTACCCGAAGCCGACGTGATCTGGCACGTCCTGCGGCCGCTGTCCGAGTCCGACCTGAGCCGAGCCGAGCGGACGCGGCTGGTGCACAAGTTCGGCGCCGGGGTCAACACGGTCGATGTCGAGGCCGCCACCCGGCAGGGCATCGCGGTGGCGAACATGCCCGGCGCCAACGCGCCGTCGGTCGCCGAGGGCACGCTGTTGCTGATGCTGGCGGCCCTGCGCCGTCTCCCTGTGCTCGATCGAGCTACCCGCGACGGCCGCGGCTGGCCGTCGGACCCGCAGCTGGGCGAGACCGTTCGCGACATCGGCGGCTGCACAGTCGGATTGGTCGGCTACGGCAACATCGCCAGACAGGTAGCCGGAATCCTCGCCGCGATGGGCGCCACCGTGCTGCACACCAGCACAGCGGACGACGGGCTGCCGGGCTGGCGGCCGCTGCGGGAGTTGCTCGCCGACAGCGACATCGTCTCGTTGCACCTGCCGTTGACCGCGGACACCGAAGGGCTGATCGGCCGCGACGCGATAGCGGGGATGAAGGCCGGCGCGGTACTGGTCAACACCTCACGAGGGCCGATCGTCGACGAGGCGGCTCTCGCCGAGGCCCTGCGCGACGGACGGCTGGCCGCGGCCGGGCTGGACGTCTTCGGTGTCGAGCCGGTCGCGGCGGACAACCCGCTGCTGGAGCTCGACAACGTCGTGCTCACCCCGCACGTCACCTGGTACACCGTCGACACGATGCGGCGCTATCTGGTCGAGGCTGTGGCCAACTGCCGCCGGCTTCGGGACGGCGAGCCACTGGCCCATGTGGTCAACCAACCCACCGGTTGTTAGCTTGGGAGAAAGCTGTCACAGCGCCCGGAATCCGAGGAAGGCGACCAATGCCGATCGCAATCAATCCTGAACATCAAGACCTGGCCGACTCGGTGCGTGCACTGGTGGCGCGGGTGGCGCCGTCGGAGGTCCTGCACGCCGCGCTCGAGACACCGCTCGACAACCCTCCGCCGTACTGGCAGGCCGCGGCCGATCAGGGCCTGCAGGGGGTGCATCTCGCCGAATCCGTTGGCGGACAAGGGTTCGGCATTCTGGAGCTCGCCGTCACGCTGGCCGAGTTCGGCTACGGCGCGGTACCCGGACCGTTCGTCCCGTCGACGATCGCGAGCGCGCTGATCTCCGCGCACGACCCCGACGCCAAGGTCCTGGTTGATCTGGCGTCCGGCACGGCGATCGCGGCCTACGCGCTGGACTCCGCACTGACCGCCACACGTCAGGGGGCTTCCCTGGTCATCCGTGGTGAGGCCCGCGCGGTTCCGGCCGCGGCACAAGCCTCGCTGCTGGTGTTGCCGGTGGCGATCGACAGCGGCGAAGAGTGGGTGGTGCTGCAGTCCGATCAACTCGAGATCGAGCCGGTCGCCGGTGTCGACCCGCTGCGACCCATCGCCCACGTGCGCGCCAATGCCGTCGAGGTCTCAGACGACGTCGTGCTGAGCAACCTCGACACGGTGAGCGCCCGGGCGCTGATCACAACGCTGCTGTCCGCCGAAGCCGTCGGGGTGTCGCGGTGGGCCACCGACACCGCGTCGGAATACGCCAAGATCCGCGAACAGTTCGGTCGGCCGATCGGGCAGTTCCAGGCCGTCAAGCACAAGTGCTCCGAGATGATCGCCGACACCGAGCGCGCCACGGCCGCCGTCTGGGACGCCGCGCGCGCGATCGACGAGTCGCGCGAGAACAACGGAGACGCTCAGGGTGCCAAGGTGGAGTTCGCTGCCGCGGTGGCGGCGACCCTGGCGCCGGCCGCTGCCCAGCGCTGCGCTCAGGACTGCATTCAGGTGCACGGCGGCATCGGGTTCACCTGGGAACACGATACGAACGTCTACTACCGTCGGGCGCTGGTGATCGCCGCCGGGTTCGGGCGTAAGACCGAGTACCCCCAGCGGGTCGTCGACACCGCCACCGGTACCGGCATGCGCACTCTCGACATCGATCTGGACCCCGACACCCAGAGAGTGCGCGACGACATTCGCGCGGAAGTTGCCGCGCTCAAGGGCATCTCACACGACGAGCGCAACACGGCGATCGCCGAGGGCGGCTGGGTGCTGCCGCATCTACCCAGGCCGTGGGGACGTGACGCCAACCCCGTCGAACAGATCATCATCGCTCAGGAATTCAATACCGGGCGGGTCCGGCGGCCACCGATGGGCATCGCGGCCTGGGTCGTGCCGTCGATCGTGGCATTCGGCACCGACGAGCAGAAGCAACGCTTTCTGCCGCCCACGTTCCGCGGCGAAATGATCTGGTGCCAGCTGTTTTCCGAGCCTGGCGCCGGGTCCGACCTGGCCAGTTTGACCACCAAGGCGACCAAGGTCGACGGCGGCTGGCGTATCACCGGTCAGAAGATCTGGACCACAGCAGCGCAGTTCTCGCAGTGGGGAGCGCTGCTGGCCCGGACGAATCCCAGTGCGCCCAAACACAACGGCATCACCTACTTCCTGCTGGACATGAAAAGCGAAGGGGTCGAAGTCAAGCCACTGCGCGAGCTGACCGGCGGCGAGATGTTCAACACCGTCTTCATCGACGACGTGTTCGTGCCCGATGAACTGGTACTCGGCGAGGCCGACCGCGGCTGGGAAGTCAGCCGCAATACGCTGACCGCGGAACGGGTTTCGATCGGCAGCAGCGAGGCGCCCTTCCTGGCCAGCCTCGACCAGTTCGTCGAGTTCGTCCGTGACGGGCACTTCGACCAGATCGCGCAGAACCGCGCCGGTCAGCTGATCGCCGAGGGGCACGCCGCCAAGCTGCTCAACCTGCGCTCGACGCTGTTGACGCTGGCCGGCGGAGACGCAATGCCGTCGGCGGCCATCTCCAAGCTGTTGTCGATGCGCACCGGGCAGGGCTACGCCGAATTCGGGCTGTCCTCGTTCGGCGCCGAGGGAGCGATCGCAGATCTCGGCCAGCCGTCGGGAAAGTGGGCGGAATACCTGTTGGCCAGCCGGGCGACCACCATTTACGGCGGCACGTCGGAAGTCCAGCTCAACATCATCGCGGAGCGACTCCTGGGCCTGCCCCGCGACCCGTAGGCCCACCTATAACGAAGTTCACGCCGACCTGACGGAGCTCAGATCGGCGTGAACCTGTTGAGGGGGCGGCTGGCCCCGTTTGTCCAAGAACGAGGCCAGCCTTATTCCCCCTGGTTGCTGGGGCTCACCACCAACGGTGGTGTCCACCCCAGAATCCCGGGTGGCCCCAGAAGCCGTGGTGCCCCAGGCCCCAGCCGCGGTGACCCCAGCCCCAGCCGTGGCCCCAACCGCGGTGTCCCAAGCCCCAACCGTGGTGGTGTCCACCCCAGAAGCCCCGGTGCCCCCAGAAGCCGCCGTGGCCGAAGCCAGGGATGTGCGGACCGTGGTGGCCGAACCCGGGAACGTGCGGCCGTAGCGGCATCGGCGCGATGTGCGCCGGGCCGACTGCGGGGATGGGCGCCGCCGGTGCGGCGTTGGCTGCGGGGGCTGCACCTAAGAACATTGCGCCGGCCACCGCGCCTGCGCCGACTGCGCTCGCGGCGAAGCGGCGGGCTGAAGAGAGTGAAAACGACATTTGATTGCTCCTTCGTCATCTGGTGACTGACACCGAGAACGTTAAAGCTCCAGGCTTAGCAAACACTAAATGTAACTGCTAAATAGCCTGAGAATGTTGTTTTAGGCTTTGACCAGCTAATACTTTGGCTATGAGGCATTTCTCGCCTTCACGCCATTGTGTCCATACTGCTTCCAGTAGCTCCTCACGTACGGGCTTACTGGTTTCAGTAACTACTGGCCTGCCTTTAACAGGAGCTCAACTACACTCTCAGTAGGTACTGGTGTCAGTGAAAACATGCATCCGTAAATCCTCAATGGCACATTCACTTATTCAAGTAAATACGTCCAACAAGTTCTTCTAGATGGTTTGCAGCGAATCAGAGCATGCAATTGTGCGCCATCTATTCGACTGTACGCATTTCATTTCAGCAATCGCAATCCGTAACGTGGTCGCCGCCGGGACCGGACCCGTTGCGCAGGGTGCCGCGTCGAGGAGCGGCGTGCCGCGGCTGCGAGATGCGCCTTTGACCGACATACTCGACTCCTGATGTACTGAAAGCTCACGTCAACCGAAGGTCGATCCGACGCATGGATTCCAGCTCGCCGTCTTTTCGAGCCAAACCGCCCGGCCGCGCCGATGCCTCGGCGCAGACCGAGCGCTTCTCGAGCATCCGGCAGAAGTTCGATGACAAGAAGCCCAGCCCCCGCGGCCAGCGCACGCGTCGCACCGTCGACCTCTCGCCGGCAACCCACCGCGCGCTCGACATCTGGCAACGCGACGCCGCCGACCGGCTCGGATATGCGCGGGTCACCGGACAGGAAGTGATCTCGGCTCTCATCGAGTTGCTGCTGTCAGACGCGAAGCTGTCCGCCGAAGTCACCCGGAGTATCCGCGAACGACGCTGAAGCCGACGGTGCTAGCTTCGCCGACATGGCAGAAACTGAGCGGACCAATCGGCGTGAGCAGGGTGTCACGGGCGAACGCGCCACCTTGGAAGCCTTCCTCGACGACTACCGAGACATCTTGGTGCGCAAGGTATCCGGCCTGTCCGAGGCCGATGCCCGTCGACATCTCGTCACGTCGGCCACCACGGTCGGCGGGTTGGTCAAACACCTTCGCTGGGCAGAGTACGGCTGGTTCGACCAGTTCTTGCAGGGGCGATTGGACGACAACCGTCGCACGCACGACCGGGCCTGGGAGTTCGACATGCAGCCCGACGAGTCATTGCCGGGCCTGATCACCGAGTACCGGGCGCAGTGCGAGGAATCCCGTCGCACTGCCGCGAAGTACCCGCTCGATCATGAGCTGCGTCACGGGCGACTCGGCACCACGGTGTCGCTACGTTGGATCTACGTGCACATGATCCAGGAGATCGCCAGGCACACCGGTCAGATCGACATTCTGCGGGAGCAGCTCGACGGCAGCACCGGCTTCGAATAACCGGCAACCCGTCGCGCTAGTCGGCGTCGATCTCGCGCAGTTCGCGCTTGAGAATCTTCCCGGTCGGGTTGCGCGGCAGTTCGTCCAGGAAGATCACCTCGCGCGGCACTTTGTACTTGGCCAGCTGATCCTTCACATGCTTCTTGACGGCGTCCTCGTCGAGGCTCGCGTTGCCCTTCTTAACCACGAAGGCCCGCAGCCGGTGCCCCCACTCCTTGTCCTCGACGCCGATCGCGGTGGCCTCCACGACGTCGGGGTGTCCGCTGATGCAGTCCTCCACTTCGGCCGGGAACACGTTCTCCCCACCGGAGACGATCATCTCGTCGTCGCGGCCGCTGATGTAGAGCAGGCCCTTCTCGTCGAAGTAGCCGACGTCGCCGGACGACAGCAGACCGTCGATGATCTGCTTGTTGCCGCCGCCGGTGTAGCCCTCGAACGGGAAGCTGGTGCCGACGAAGATCCGGCCCACCTCGCCCTGCGGCAACTCCTTGCCGTTGTCGTCGTAGATCCTGACCTTCACGCCCTTGACCGGCGGCCCGGCCGTGGTGGAGTTGTACTTCAGGTGCTCGGGCCCGGCGATGGTGGCGAACGCGATCTCGGTGGAGCCGTACATGTTGTAGACGACCGGACCGATGTCCTTCAGTGCCCGCTCGGCGACGTCGGCGCCCAGCGCCGAACCCGAGACGAAGATGATCCGCAGGCTGGACAGGTCGGGCTTGCCGTCGATCTTGTCCAGCGCGTCGAGCATGCGCGACAGCATCACCGGCACCACGACGACCGCACTCACCTTGTGCTTCTCGATGTCCTGGAACACCTGCTCCGGTTTGAACTTGCTGTGCAGCACCAGCGTCGACCCCAGGAACATGCCGATGGTGGCGTGCAGGAACCCCAGGGCGTGGAACATCGGCGCCGGCAGCGAGGTCACTTCATTGGCTTTGAACGGGACGTGCGAGAGGATTCCGCCGATCGGCGCCAACGTCGGCGGGGTGCTGCGGTTGGCGCCCTTCGGAGTGCCGGTGGTTCCGCTGGTCAGAATGATGATCGACGAATGCTTGCTGGCCTTCGGCGCCGCCGACCTGCTGTTGGCGGCGACCAGGTCGGCCAGGGTCTCGTCGGTGCTGCCGGAATCCTCGCCGTCCGGGTTGGTCGGCAGAGCCCGCAGTTTGCCCAGCGGCGGATCGGCTTTGCTGACGTCCTCGGTGTACTCGTCGTCGTAGATGATCAGCTTGGCGCCCTCGCGGTCGGACACTTCCTTGATCTGCGGGCCGGAGAACGAGCTGTTGAGCAGGATGATCCGGGCGCCGACCCGGGCGCAGCCGAACTCGGCGATGGCGAACCACCGGTGGTTGCGCGCCAGAATCGCGACCCCGTCGCCACCCTTGACACCTTTGGCGAGCAGCCCGTGGGCGACGGCGTTCGCGGCCTCGTCGAGCTCCTTGTAGGTCAACTCGCCGTCGTCGTCGATGATCGCGGCACGATCAGGGGTCCGCCTCGCATTGAAAGACGGCAGCATCCCGATCTCGCCCCACTTCGCGATCTCGGCGGCCATCGCGGCGTAGTTCAGCGGGTTCTCCAACCTGAACGTGCCGGATTCGATGATCTTCCGGAGGTAGTGCAGTTCGGATAACCCGCGCTCGGCGTATTGCTGGACCTTGGCTACCGCCTGGCCAGGCAGATCGATCGGATTAGGCATGTCGTCCACCCTATGTGACGTAGGTCGCACGGCGGTCGGAACGCAGTGCCGAATTAGCATGTGCCCATGGCTCCGGTGTCGCTAAACGTCGGCGGACGCCAGGTTGTTCTCACCCACCCCGACAAGGTGGTGTTCCCAGATCGGGATGGGCAGATCGGTCTCACCAAGCTGGACCTGATCGACTACTACCTGGCGGTCGCCGACGGCGCCCTGCGCGGAGTGGCGGGGCGGCCGATGATCCTCAAGCGGTTCGTCAAGGGCATCGACCAGGAGGCCGTCTTCCAGAAGCGCGCCCCGGAGATGCGGCCCGACTGGGTCGACGTGGCCGAACTTCGCTACGCACGAGGCACCTCGGCCAAAGAGGCGGTCCTCCATGATGCGGCCGGGTTGGCCTGGGCGATCAATCTGGGCTGCGTCGACCTCAACCCGCACCCCGTACTCGCCGACGATCTGGAGCATCCCGACGAATTGCGTGTCGATCTGGACCCGATGCCCGGAGTGACGTGGCGGCAGATCGTCGACGTCGCGCAGGTGGCCCGCGAGGTGCTGGAGGATCACGGCCTCACCGCCTGGCCCAAGACGTCCGGTTCACGCGGCTTCCACATCTACGCGCGGATCGCGCCGAACTGGTCCTTCCGGCAGGTGCGGCTCGCGGCCCAGACGGTGGCACGCGAGGTGGAGCGACGCGCACCGGAACTGGCCACCAGCCGATGGTGGAAAGAAGAACGCGAGGGCGTCTTCGTCGACTTCAACCAGAACGCCAAAGACCGCACCGTCGCGTCGGCGTACTCGGTGCGGGCCACACCGGATGCGCGAGTGTCCACGCCCCTGGCGTGGGACGAGGTCACCGACTGCGACCCCGCCGAGTTCACCGTGCGGACAGTGCCGCAGCGGTTCGCCGACATCGGCGACCCGTGGGCCGGGATGAACGAATCCGCCGGCGGTCTCGACCAATTGCTCACGCTGGCCGAGGAACTCGGCCCCGCGGAGAAAGCGCCGAAGGGTGCGCGGCGGGACGGGTCAGGGCGACGCCAGTCGGTGATGCCGCTGATCGAGGTCGCCCGCACCAAAACCAAGGACGAAGCGATGGCTGCGCTGCAGACCTGGCGTGGGCGTCATCCGGTGGCGGCCGAATGCCTGCAACCGGCCGACGTACTGGTCGACGGTATGCGCGGACCGAGTTCGATCTGGTACCGGATCCGGATCAACCTGCAACATGTGCCGCTCGACCAGCGGCCGGCGCAGGAGGAATTGATTGCCGACTACAGTCCTTGGCCGACTGGACGGGGCACTTGACCGCGCTAGGCTCACGCCATGGGCGACGACTGGAATCGGCGCGGCTTCTTTCGCGCCGGCGCGACAGCCAGCCTGCTGGTGCTCGCGGGCTGCTCTTCGGATAAGTCCCCGCCCGCCGCGACCGGGCATGACGGGCCGGTCACCATCACCCACGCCTTCGGCGAGACGACCATCTCGCAGCCGCCGAAGCGAGTGGTCAGCGCGGGCTTCACCGGGCAGGACGATCTGCTGGCCCTCGGCGTAATCCCGGTCGCGGTGACCAACTGGTTCGGCGACCAGCCGTTCGGCGTCTGGCCGTGGGCCCAGCCCAAGCTCGGCGCAGCCAAACCCGTTGTGCTGAATCTGGACAACGGGATTGACGTCAAGCAGATCTCGACGCTGAAGCCCGACTTGATCGTCGCCACCGACGCGGGTCTGGATCAGGACACCTACCAGAAGCTGACCGCGATCGCGCCGACGCTGGCGCAGTCCGACGGCGAGGCGTTCTTCGAGCCCTGGAAAGACCAGGCCAAAGCCATCGGTCAGGCGGTCTTCCAGTCCGGCCAGATCGCCTCGCTGATCGACGGTGTCGACAAAGCCTTCGCCACCGTCGCGGACAAATATCAACAGTTCAAGAACAAGCGGGTACTGCTGCTGCAGGGCAGGACGCATGACGACAACCTGGTGGCCATCACCGGTTGGCAGACCGACTTCCTCACCCAGATGGGCCTGGCGGTCCCCGACAGCCTCACCGCGCTGGCCGTCGATCAGCGGCGCGCCTTCATCCCCCGCGACAAGGTCAAGTCCGTTCTCGGTGACGCCGACCTGTTGATCTGGACGACCGAAAGCGACCAGGACCGGGCCGGTCTGCTTGCCAATCATGATGTGGCAGAACTGCGTTCACGCAGTATTTTCACCACCAAGGAGCAGGCCGGGGCGATCGCCTATGCGTCACCGCTGAGTTATCCGCTGGTGGCGGAGCAGCTGCCCCCGCTGATCGCCGACATCCTGCGCTAGAACGTGACCGTTCTCGACTACGGGGATCAGGCGCTGTTGTTGCAATTCGACAGCACCGCCGAGGTTTTGGCGTGGGCCGACGAGCTGCGTGACACCGCGATGCCGGAGGTGCTCGACATCGTCCCGGCCGCCCGGACGGTGCTGCTCCGGCTCGACGGTCCCGGCCGGCAGGCCGTGGTCCGCCGTCGGCTCGATGCCCTGCGGGTGACACCCGGCGCGGCGCCGACCATGTCGGGTGAGCCACTGGTGATCGACGTCGTGTACGACGGTGCCGATCTCGACGAGGTGGCCGGCCTGACCGGCCTGAGCGCCGCCGACGTGATCACCGCGCACACCGCACAGCCGTGGCTTGTCGGATTCTGCGGCTTCGCACCGGGTTTCGCGTATCTGGTCGGCGGCGACCCGCGCCTGGCCGTGCCGCGTCGGGCCGAGCCGCGCACGTCGGTTCCAGCCGGGGCGGTCGCGCTGGCCGGCGAATTCACCGGCATATATCCGCGCCCCTCCCCCGGCGGCTGGCAGGTGATCGGTCGCACCGACGCCACGTTGTGGGACCTCGACCGACCCGAGCCGGCGTTGCTCACACCGGGCACCGGCGTGCAGTTCCGGGCCACCCGGACATGACGACGCTGGAGGTGCTGTCCACCGGACCGCTGGCCGTCGTCCAGGACCTCGGCCGGCCCGGGTTCGCCCACCTGGGCGTCACGCGGTCCGGAGCGGCCGATCGGCGCGCCCACGCGCTGGCCAATCGGCTGGTGGCCAACCCGGACGACCGCGCCGGCATCGAGGTGGCGATGGGCGGGTTCGCCGCACGAATCCACGGCGGGGGCGTCGACATCGCCGTCACCGGCGCCGACCCGGACGCGCGAATCAATTCGACGAGGTTTGGCGCCAACAGCATTCAGCACGTGACCGACGGCGAGGTGGTCACGCTGGGTATCCCGCGGACCGGGCTGCGCAGCTACCTGGCGGTGCGCGGGGGCATCGACGTCAACCCGGTCCTCGGATCCCGCAGCTATGACGTGCTGTCGCGGATCGGCCCGGCACCGCTGCGGCCCGGCGACGTGCTGACGATCGGAGCGCACACCGAGCGGTACCCCGAACTCGACCAGGCCCCCGTCGAGCCGATCACCGGCCGGCTCGTGGAACTCGCGGTCATACCCGGCCCCCGCGACGACTGGATCGCCGACGTCGACGCCCTGGTCCACACTGTCTGGACGACCTCCGAGCGCAGCGACCGCGTCGGCGTGCGGCTCCAGGGCCGACCGCTGACGCACCGCGACCCCAGCCGGCAGCTGCCCAGCGAGGGCGCCACCCGCGGCGCGATCCAGGTGCCACCCAACGGATTACCGGTCATCCTGGGCCCCGACCATCCGGTCACCGGCGGCTACCCCGTGGTCGGCGTGGTCGCCGATGCCGACATCGACAAGGTCGCCCAGGTGCGACCCGGCCAACCCGTGCGGCTGCACTGGTCGCGACCCGGAGGTCTGGCGGCGGTTCAGTCGAACTGGTAGACCAGCAGTGTGCCTACCCAGGTTCACACCGCCCGCCTGGTCCACACCGCCGACCTGGAATACGACGCTCGGCAGCGCGCCCACGAGATGGTCAGTGAGGCGTTCGCCGGTGACTTCTCCGAGACCGACTGGGACCACGCACTCGGCGGCATGCACGCGCTGATCTGGCACCGCGGCGCGCTCATCGCGCACGGTGCCGTCGTGCAGCGCCGACTGCTCTACGAAGGTGCCGCACTGCGGTGTGGCTATGTCGAAGCCGTTGCGGTGCGCGAGGATTGGCGTGGCCAGGGCTTGGCGATCGCGATCCTCGACGCCTGTGAGCAGGTGATCCGCGGCGGTTACCGGTTGGGCGCGCTGAGTTCGTCGGATCGGGGGCGACGGCTGTATGCGTTGCGGGGCTGGCTGCCCTGGCGCGGCCCGACATCGGTACTGGCGCCCACCGGGCCTACCCGCACCCCCGAGGACGACGGCTCGGTGTTCGTCTTCCCGGCGGAGGCCGGCCTGGATGTGACCGCGCCGCTGGCCTGCGACTGGCGCGACGGCGACGTCTGGTGACCAGCTGTCGCTGCGTCGAAACCAGCACGTAGCCGCCGGAACCCAGTGGGGCTCAACGGCTCCACCGGATTCTCGCTCAGGCGAACGCGTCCCCGACGTCGACTCCGACGACCCGCAGTAGGTTCGCCACTTTGCGGTCCAGGTCCAGGCCGACCTCGGCCACGTCGGCGTTGCCGAGACTGCCGAACGCCGGACCGGGCTGATCCATCGTGAACACCGCGTTGCCGTCGTCGTCACCGTGCACCAGCATGCGCAGAGGTGCGTACAGCATCGCCTTCGGGTTGTGGCGAAACATGGTCTCGGCGATCACGTGGTTGCCGATCAGGTATTCGACCGCCGGCGTGTGATGCCCGGCGAGGCCGAAGTATCCGCGCGCGTCGATCTTGGCGTACGTCATCAGGTCGTTCGGCGCGTTCTCGGCCGCGACCGCACGCACGTCGTCCCAATCACCGCCGTCGGCGGCGATGCGCTGCAACGCCTTCTGGTCGACCGGGGGTGCGGCCAGCTCCAAGGCTGCGATGAACTCCTCGAACGGAATTCCGGTTTCGACGTCGACGCGGGTCATGCCGTGCGACTCACGGTGAAAGCTCATACCCTGCACCTCTCCATGGTTCATTGACCGAACTCTTCGATCGCCAGCATATGGTTCATTGACCGAACCTGCAAGCTACAATGTGTTTGTGGCCCTGCCCCGCGAATACACCTCCGAGGTGTGCCCCATCGCCCGATCGCTGGAGATCGTCGGCGAGCGCTGGACCCTGCTGTTGGTCCGCGACTCGTTCTACGGCGTCCGCCGATTCAGTGACTTCCGCGCCCATCTGGGTATACCGAAAGCCGTTCTGGCCGAACGGCTTTCGCTGCTTCTCGAGGAAGGTGTCCTGGCGAAGTCGAGCGCCGGCGGTGAATACGGGCTGACGCCCAAGGGCCTGCGGTTGTGGCCGACCATCTGGTCGCTACTCAGCTGGGGTAACGAGAACTACGTCGACCAGCCGAATCAACGCATCTACCGGCACGCGGACTGCGGCGGCACCATTCGCGTCGACCGGGTGTGCGCCGAGTGTGGGCAGGTTCCCGACGTCGCCGACCTCGTCCTGCACCCGCCGCGGCGGCCGCGCGATCACCGGAGCGATCCGGTCAGCCTCGTGCTGCGCAAACCGCACCGACTCCTGGAGCCGATCGAGGTGGGATAGCCGTCACACGTGATCTGCCTCACGCTCCGGCCGTCGGCTGGATACTATGGAGGCGAACTGTGACCCATGACACCTTCGCCTTCAGGGAGATCCGTTGTCCTCCACTACCGAACTGGCCGAACTGCACGACCTCATCGGCGGCCTGCGGCGGTGCGTCGGCTCGCTCAAAGCGCGTTACGGCGACAGCCCCGCCATGCGTCGCATCGTCATCGATGCCGACCGCATTCTCGGCGACGTCGAATTACTTGACACTGATGTTTCCGAATTCGACTTATCTCGGGCCGTAGTCCATCAATCCAGCGAAAAGATCACCATTCCCGACACCGATTACGACCGCGACTTTTGGCGCGACGTAGACCAAGAAGGAGTCGGTGGTCACAACCACCCCTGATTTCAGCCCCGCCGCGAATCTTTGCGGCATCCCTGGGTACTCTTCGATCAACAGCCCGTTCGAAGAGGAACATTTGATGAGCGCACCCACGGCGAACCATCCTGCGTCAGGTGTCTTTTCACCTACGCGCGCCCGGATCAAACAACGGACGCTCCGCACTGACCGGTGGTGGCTTTCGCCCCTTCGGATCGATTTGGGCTTCGCCGCATTCGTCCTCTACGCGACGTTCCGCTCATTTCAGCAGGACCACTACTTCGTCGCGAAGTACCACTACCTGACGCCGTTTTACTCGCCGTGCGTCAGCCGGGGTTGCATCAAAGAGGCCAGCGACTTCTGGCCGCAGATTCTGCCGGACGTGTGGTGGCTGCCCTACGCGGCGCTGACGCTGCCGTTCCTGCTGCTGTTCCGGCTGACCTGCTACTACTACCGCGGCGCCTACTACCGCACGGTGTGGCAGTCGCCCACCGCCTGTGGTGTGGCTGAGCCCCGCGCGCACTACACCGGCGAGACCAAGTTCCCGCTGATCGTCCAGAACACCCACCGGTACTTCTTCTACGCTGCCGGTCTGATCTCGATCATCAACACCTTCGACGCCATCGTCGCGTTCCACTCCGACTCGGGCCCGGGCGGTTTCGGCTTCGGCCTGGGCAACCTGATCCTGCTCGGCAACGTGATCATGCTCTGGGTCTACACGCTGTCCTGCCACTCGTGCCGGCACGTCACCGGCGGGCGGCTGAAGCACTTCTCCAAACACCCTGTGCGGTATTGGATCTGGACTCAGGTGAGCCACCTCAACACCCGGCACAAGCTGTACGCCTGGATCACGCTGGGCACGCTGATGCTCACCGATGCCTACGTTGCGCTGGTTGCCAGTGGCACGATCTCGGACCTGAGATTTGTTGGCTGAGAAGCCATTTAACGTATTTCTAGAAAGTTGAGCGAGGTTCCAATGACTGAGGTCGAACGGCACTCCTACGACGTAGTTGTCATCGGTGCCGGAGGCGCAGGTCTGCGCGCGGTCATCGAGGCGCGGGAACGCGGCCTCAAGGTCGCCGTGGTGTCCAAGTCGCTGTTCGGCAAGGCCCACACGGTGATGGCCGAGGGCGGCTGCGCGGCGGCCATGGGTAACACCAACCCGAAAGACAACTGGAAGACCCACTTCGGCGACACCATGCGCGGTGGGAAGTTCCTGAACAACTGGCGGATGGCCGAACTGCACGCCAAGGAAGCACCCGACCGGGTTTGGGAGCTCGAGACCTACGGCGCGCTGTTCGACCGCCTCAAGGACGGCAAGATCAGCCAGCGCAACTTCGGCGGGCACACCTACCCGCGGTTGGCGCACGTCGGTGACCGCACCGGCCTGGAACTGATCCGCACCATGCAGCAGAAGATCGTCTCGCTGCAGCAGGAAGACCACGCCGAGCTCGGCGACTACGAGGCCCGGATCAGGGTCTTCGCCGAGACCACGATCACCGAGCTGATCAAGGACGGCGACGCGATCTCCGGCGCCTTCGGCTACGTGCGCGAGACCGGCAAGTTCATCCTGTTCGAGGCGCCCGCCGTGGTGCTGGCCACCGGCGGCATCGGTAAGTCGTTCAAGGTCACCTCGAACTCCTGGGAGTACACCGGCGACGGCCACGCGCTGGCGCTGCGTGCCGGCGCGACGCTGATCAACATGGAATTCGTCCAGTTCCACCCGACCGGCATGGTCTGGCCGCCCAGCGTCAAGGGCATCCTGGTCACCGAGGGTGTGCGCGGCGACGGCGGAGTGCTGAAGAACTCCGACGAAAAACGCTTCATGTTCGACTACATCCCCAGTGTGTTCAAAGGGCAGTACGCCGAGTCCGAGGACGAAGCGGACAAGTGGCTTCAGGACAACGATGCCGCGCGCCGGACCCCTGACCTGCTGCCCCGCGACGAAGTCGCCCGCGCGATCAACTCCGAGGTCAAGGCGGGCCGCGGCACCCCGCACGGCGGTGTGTACCTCGACATCGCCTCGCGGCTGACGCCCGAGCAGATCAAGAAGCGGCTCCCGTCGATGTATCACCAGTTCAAGGAACTGGCCGGTGTCGACATCACCAAAGAGCCCATGGAGGTCGGTCCGACCTGTCACTACGTGATGGGCGGGGTCGAGGTGGATGCCGACTCCGGTGCCGCCACGGTTCCCGGCCTGTTCGCCGCGGGTGAGTGTTCCGGCGGCATGCACGGCTCCAACCGGCTGGGTGGTAACTCGCTCAGCGACCTGCTGGTCTTCGGTCGCCGCGCCGGTCTGGGCGCCGCGGACTACGTGCGTGCGCTGAGCAGCCGGCCGAAGGTCGACGAGGACGCGGTCGAGACCGCGGCCAAGCGGGCGCTGGCACCTTTCGACCAGCCTGCGAGCGGCGCCTCGGAGAACCCCTACACGTTGCAGCTGGAGCTGCAGCAGTCGATGAACGACCTGGTGGGGATCATCCGCAAGTCCGACGAGATCACCGAGGCACTCGGCAGGCTCGACCAGCTTCGCGAGCGGTTCAAGCGCCTGCACGTCGACGGCGGCCGTGCGTACAACCCCGGCTGGAACCTCGCACTCGACCTGCGCAACCTGTTGCTGGTCAGCGAGTGCGTGGCCAAGGCGGCGCTGGAGCGCACCGAGAGCCGCGGCGGACACACCCGCGACGATCACCCCGGGATGGACTCGTCATGGCGCAAGGTGCTGCTGGTCTGCAGTGCCTCCGGTGACGACCCGATCGTCCCCGACGTCACGGTCACCCGCAAAGACCAGACCCCCATGCGGCCCGATCTGCTCGAGGCGTTCGAGGTCTCGGAGTTGGAGAAATACTTCACTGAAGAAGAACTGGCCGATCACCCAGGACGGAGAGGCTGATGACCTACAACGCAACCCTGCGGGTATGGCGCGGCGACGACGACGGCGGTGATCTGCAGGACTACACCGTCGAGGTCAACGAGGGCGAGGTGGTCCTCGACATCATCCACCGCCTGCAGCAGACCCAGACTCCGGACCTCGCGGTGCGGTGGAACTGCAAGGCGGGCAAGTGTGGCTCGTGCTCGGCGGAGGTCAACGGCAAGCCGCGGCTGATGTGCATGACGCGGATGTCGACCTTCGAGGAGGACGAGGTGGTCACCGTGACGCCGATCCGTACCTTCCCGATCATCCGCGACCTGGTGACCGATGTGTCCTTCAATTACGAGAAGGCCAGGGAGATCCCGTCATTCACGCCGCCGAAGGAACTGCAGCCCGGTGAGTACCGCATGCAGCAGCAGGATGTCGAGCGCTCCCAGGAGTTCCGTAAGTGCATCGAGTGCTTCCTGTGTAACAACGTCTGCCACGTGATCCGTGACCACGAGGAGAACAAGGAGAGCTTCGCCGGCCCGCGCTACCTGATGCGGATCGCGGAGTTGGAGATGCATCCGCTGGACACCCGCGACCGGCGCGACGAGGCACAAGAGGAGCACGGGCTCGGGTTCTGCAACATCACCAAGTGCTGCACCGAGGTCTGCCCTGAGGGCATCAAGATCACCGACAACGCGCTGATCCCGATGAAGGAGCGCGTCGCCGACCGCAAGTACGACCCGGTCGTCTGGCTGGGTAACAAGCTCTTCCGGCGCTGACCCACCGGGTCGGCCGCCGCCCGGCTAGACGCCGAGGCGCCGAAAAATGCTGCGGTGGAACACAATCGGCGCAATGTCTGGGTCGACCCGGACGTCGCTGACCCGCAGCACGACAATCGTGTGGTCGCCGGCCGGGATGAGTTGCTCGATCGCGGTCTCCATCCACAGACTGGTGCCCCGGATGAACACCGCACCGCTGCTGTAGATCTCGGTTTCCAGATCGGCGAATCGATCGCCGGTCTTGGCGGCCAGAGACCGCGCGGCGCCGTCGTGCGACTCGCCCAGCACGCTGATGCCCAGCGCGCGCACGTCCTTGAGCTTGGGCCAGGTCGTCGACGTGTTCTGCACGCAGAACGACACCAGCGGCGGCTCCAACGACACCGGGACGAATGTGCTGGCCGCGAGGCCTTCCCGGACCCCGTCGACTTCGGCGGCGATGGCGATGATGCCGGACGGGAAATGGCCGAATGCCTCGCGCAGGGAGGTGGGCGTCAGCTTGTCAGGTGTATTCACCGGGCTTCACTCGCGTCGACGGAATTTTCAAATGACGACCCTACCCGCCGGGCGTTACAACTTCCGCGCTGCCCGTCACGTAGCCGTGCGCCGCGGCGACGTCCGGATGGGCTCGCAGCCTGCTCTTCCAGGCGTTGCGGCCGTAGACCGGATGGATCGGGTCCGACGGGTCCGCGCGCGGTTGCGCCCGGCGCGCGAGTTCGGTGGGCAGCGGCAGAACAGGTACCTGCGCGTCCAGTCGCGGATTGAAGAAGTAGGGCACCGAGATCCGGTCGGCCGCATGCTGCAGGTTCACCCGGTGCTCGGTCGCACGCAGGTAGCCGCCGGTGGCCAATTCCAGCAGCTCCCCGATGTTGACGATGAAAGCGCCGTCCAGCGCCGGAACATCGATCCAGCTGCCGTCGCGTCCGCGCACCTGCAGCCCCGCACTGCCCGGCTCGGCGAGCAGCAACGTCAGCACACCGGAGTCGCGGTGCGCGCCGACCCCCTGCGCCGTGGCCGCGGTCGGCGGATAGTGCACGACCTTGATCAGGGTCGCCGGCGCCGCGTCGAATGCGGCGTCGAACACGTCCGCCGGACTGCCCAGCGCCGCTGCCCAATGCCGCAGCAAGGTGCGCGACACCGCGCCGAGCGCCGCGTCCCACTCCGCGATCACGCCCGGGAACTCCGGCAGGCCCGCCGGCCACTGGTTGGGACCCTGCAGCCACAGATAGTCCGGCTTCCCCGGCCCGCCGATCGGCTTGCGCTCCGGACCGATGTCTATCTGCTCACGCCAATCCACCTCGCCGCGGGTCAGTTCACCGCCCAACCGGGTGTAGCCGCGGAAATGCGGGCTGCGGATCATGGCGACCGCGTTCTTGGCGGACTGCGGCAGCGCGAACAGCTGCCGGGCCGCGGCCAGCATCCGAGCAGTAAGCGACGGCGACACCTGGTGCCCGGTCAGATAGAAGAATCCGACCTCATGACCCACCTCCCGCAGGCGGGTTCTCAGTTGACGCGTGGAGTGGCGCAGATCCACTTCCGGCAGCGCGGTGACGGTCGGCACAGTAGCCACGTTATTCATCATCGCCGCAGCTGGGCAGGCGTGCCATCGTCTGGATCCGGTTGAAGCCAACTAGTTGGTTGATATTTAGCTCACAGTCGGTTGCGCTCGGTTACCCGTGGGTATAACTTAGGCACGTTACTGGTGGGTAACTTAGCCCGAGTACCCAACCTAGGTGGCGTTCTCATCGAGGAGGAACTAGTGAGCCACTACAAGAGCAATGTCCGGGACCAGGTATTCAACCTGTTCGAAGTTCTCGGCGTTGACAAGACGTTCGGCGAAGGCGATTACAGCGACCTGGATGCCGACACCGCCCGCGAAATGCTGACGGAGATGAGCCGGTTGGCCGAAGGGCCCGTCGCTGACTCCTTCGTCGAGGGCGACCGCAATCCCCCGGTTTTCGACCCCGAGACCCACACGGTGACGCTGCCTGAGAGCTTCAAAGCCTCGGTGCACGCGGTCATCGAAGCCGGCTGGGACAAGGTCGGCCTGGACGAGGAGCTCGGCGGTATGCCGATGCCCAAGGCGATGCTGTGGGCACTGCACGAGCACCTGCTCGGCGCTAACCCCGCCGTCTGGATGTACGCCGGCGGCGCGGGCTTTGCGCAGATCTTCTACAACCTGGCCACCGAAGAGCAGAAGAAGTGGGCCATCATCGCCGCCGAGCGCGGCTGGGGCTCGACCATGGTGCTCACCGAGCCGGACGCCGGCTCGGACGTGGGCGCCGGCCGCACCAAGGCCGTCCAGCAGGACGACGGCTCCTGGCACATCGATGGTGTGAAGCGGTTCATCACCTCGGGTGACTCGGACGACATGTTCGAAAACATCTTCCACCTGGTGCTGGCTCGTCCCGAGGGCGCCGGTCCCGGCACCAAGGGTCTGTCGCTGTTCTTCGTGCCGAAGTTCCTGTTCGACTTCGAGACCGGTGAGCTCGGCGAGCGCAACGGCGTCTTCGTCACCAACGTCGAACACAAGATGGGCCTGAAAGTCTCCGCGACGTGTGAGTTGACCTTCGGTCAGCACGACGTGCCGGCCAAGGGCTGGCTGGTGGGCGAGGTGCACAACGGCATCGCGCAGATGTTCGAGGTCATCGAGAATGCGCGGATGCTGGTCGGCACCAAGGCCATCGCCACACTGTCGACCGGTTACCTAAACGCCCTGGCCTACGCCAAGGAGCGGGTGCAGGGCGCCGACCTGACCCAGATGACCGACAAGACCGCTCCGCGGGTGACCATCACCCACCACCCGGACGTGCGTCGCAGCCTGATGACCCAGAAGGCGTACGCCGAGGGTCTGCGTGCGCTGTACCTCTACACCGCGACCTACCAGGACTCGGCGGTAGCCAAGTCACTGCACGGCGTGGAAGCGGACCTGGCGGTCAAGGTCAACGACCTGATGCTGCCGATCGTCAAGGGTGTCGGCTCGGAGCAGGCCTACGCCAAGCTGACCGAGAGCCTGCAGACCTTCGGCGGGTCCGGCTTCCTGCAGGACTACCCGATCGAGCAGTACATCCGTGACGCCAAGATCGACTCGCTCTACGAGGGCACCACGGCCATCCAGGCGCAGGACTTCTTCTTCCGGAAGATCGTCCGCGACAAGGGTGTGGCGTTGGCTCACGTGTCCGGCGAGATCGAGGAGTTCATCAAGAACGAGTCCGGCAACGGTCGCCTCAAGGCCGAGCGGGCGCTTCTCGCGACCGCGCTGGCCGACGTCCAGGCGATGGCCTCGACGCTGACCGGATACCTGATGGCGGCACAGGAAGACATCTCGAGCATCTACAAGGTCGGCCTGGGCTCGGTTCGCTTCCTGATGAGCGTCGGCGACCTGGTGCTCGGCTGGTTGCTGCAGCGCCAGGCCGCAGTCGCCCTGGAGGCGCTGGACGCCGGCTGCAGCGACGCCGATCGCTCGTTCTACGAAGGCAAGATCGCCGTGGCGTCGTTCTTCGCGAAGAACTTCCTGCCGCTGCTGACCAGCACCCGCACGGTGCTGGAAACGCTTGACAACGAGGTCATGGAGCTCGACGAAGCCGCGTTCTAGGCTGCGCGTTCACCAGACAGCGAAATCCCCCGTTCTCGAAGAGAGACGGGGGATTTTGCGTTCCGGGGTAATTGATTCGTGAAAGGGGCCCGCCGGGGGATCCCCTCTTGCCGTCGACGGAACCGGCCTCGGCCGCAGAAGTCGCGCGTAACGCGTGCGGCCGACGTAAGGGACGCCCCGCGCTGCCGTCGGGTCGGGGTTCGGACGACAACACGGAGCTATCCGACCAAATGGCTACCCGAGGCCCGAAACGGTTAAACGCGCAGCAAACCGCACGGTCAGGCCTCCAGGATCGCTGCCACGCCCTGGCCGCCGGCCGCGCAGATCGAGATCAGCCCGCGCACCGGCTTGCCACCGTTCTTGGTCTTGGCCTCGTGCAGCTGCTTCGCCAGTTGCGCGAGGATCCGGCCGCCGGTCGCGGCAAACGGATGCCCGGCCGCCAGCGACGACCCGTTGACGTTCAGCTTGGACCGGTCGATCGACCCCAGGGCGGAGTCCAGGCCGAGCCGCTCCTTGCAGTACTCCTCGGACTCCCAGGCCTGCAGGTGGGCCAGCACGACCGAGGCGAACGCCTCGTGGATCTCGTAGAAGTCGAAGTCCTGCAGGGTGAGCCCGTTGCGGGCCAGCAGCCGCGGGACGGCGTAGGTCGGGGCCATCAGCAGGCCGTCGGCGCCGTTGACGTAGTCGACCGATGCCGTCTCCGCATCCACCCAGTAGGCCAGCGGGGTCAGCGAGCGCTCGGCGGCCCACTCCTCGGTGGACAGCAGCGCCACCGAAGCGCCGTCGGTCAGCGGCGTCGAGTTACCCGCGGTCATGGTCGCGTCGCCGGCCTTCACGCCGAACACCGGCTTCAGCTTGGCCAGCTTCTCGGCCGACGAGTCCGCCCGCAGGTTGTCGTCGCGATACAGGCCCAGGAACGGGGTGATCAGGTCGTCGAAGAAGCCACGGTCGTAGGCGGCCGCCATGTTGCGGTGGCTGGCCGCGGACAGTTCGTCCTGGTCGACCCGCTTGATGCCCATCTGCTTGGCGGTGATCGCCTGGTGCTCACCCATCGACAGCCCGGTGCGCGGCTCGCTGTTCACCGGGATTTCGACGCCGAGGCTGGCCGGCAGCTTGCCGACCAGTTTCAGCCGGTCGACGTTGGACTTGGCCCGGCGCAGCCCGAGCAGGGTGTGCCGGAGATTGTTGCCCAGCGCGATCGGCGCGTCGGAGGTGGTGTCGACACCGCCCGCGGCCGCAGCTTCGTAGCGGCCCGCGGCGATGCCATCGGCCGCGGCGATGGCCGCCTGCAACCCGGTGCCGCACGCTTGCTGCAGATCGAAGGCAGGGGTGTAGGACGACAACGCGGAGCCGAGCACGGATTCGCGCATCAGGTTGAAGTCGCGGCTGTGCTTGAGCACGGCGCCACCGATGACCGCACCCAGCCGCTCACCCGACAGGCCGAACCGGTCGACCAGCCCTCCGAGCGCGGCGGTGAACATGTCCTGGTTGGAGGCCTGGGCGTAGGCGCGGTCGGATCGCGCGAACGGGATCCGGTTGCCACCCAACACCGCAACGCGTCGTTTGGCGGCGGTCGCCTGGGAACTTGCCGAGGAGCTGTCAGCTGGAGTGCTTTGAGTAGGCAACGCTTATCTCCGTCAATAGATGGTTATCCGGTGTTGGGAGCCATACTACCCACTGTTCTTACTCTGGAGTAAGTTAGCTCTGGACTACCGTACAGATACCCGACACCATGGAAGGCAACCTAGTGGCAGCCGATCTATTCTCCCAAGTCGTCAACTCCGGGCCCGGTGCGTTTCTCGCCAAGCAACTTGGCGTTCCGCAGCCCGAGAAGCTGCGACGGTATCGGGTCGGTGAGCCGCCTCTGGCCGGGTCGTTGCTGATCGGCGGCGAAGGCCGGGTCGTCGAGCCGCTGCGGGCGGCGCTGGGTGCCGACTACGAGGTGGTGGGCGCGAATCTCGGTGGCCGCTGGGCGGATTCGTTCGGCGGACTGGTGTTCGACGCCACCGGCATCACCAACCCGACCAAATTGACCACCCTGCACGAGTTCTTCACCCCGCTGCTGCGCAACCTCGGCCACTCCGGCCGCATCGTCGTCATCGGCACCACGCCCGACGAGGCCGAGAACAGCGACGAGCAGATCGCGCAACGCTCACTCGAGGGCTTCACCCGCTCGCTGGGCAAGGAACTGCAGCGTGGCGCCACCGTGTCGCTGGTGTACCTGTCCCCCGACGCCAAGCCGGCCGCGACCGGTATCGAGTCGACGCTGCGGTTCCTGCTTTCGGCCAAATCGGCCTACGTCGACGGCCAGGTCTTCTACGTCGGCTCCGCCGACTCCACGCCGCCCAAAGATTGGGACAAGCCACTGGACGGCAAGGTCGCCGTGGTGACGGGTGCCGCACGCGGCATCGGCGCCACGATCGCCGAGGTGTTCGCACGTGACGGCGCGCGCGTTGTGGCGATCGACGTGGAGTCCGCCGCAGACGCCCTGGCCGAGACGGCCACCCGGATCGGCGGCACCGCGCTGGCGCTCGACGTCACCGCCCAAGACGCGGTCGAGAGGATCACCGAGCATCTGCGCGACCACTACAACGGCCACGCCGACATCCTGGTCAACAACGCCGGGATCACCCGTGACAAGCTGCTGGCCAACATGGACGACGCCCGGTGGAATTCGGTGCTGGCGGTCAACCTGCTTGCGCCGCAACGCCTGACCGAAGGCTTGGTCGACAACGGCAGCATCGGCGAAGGTGGACGGGTGATCGGCCTGTCGTCGATGGCGGGCATCGCGGGTAACCGCGGGCAGACCAACTACGCCACCACCAAGGCCGGGATGATCGGGCTCACCCAGGCGCTCGCGCCGAAGCTGGCCGAGAAGGGCGTCACGATCAACGCGATCGCTCCGGGCTTCATCGAGACCAAGATGACCGAGGCGATCCCGCTGGCCACCCGCGAGGTGGGCCGTCGACTCAACTCGCTGTACCAGGGCGGTCAGCCGGTCGATGTGGCCGAGGCGATCGCCTACTTCGCGAGCCCTGCGTCAAACGCGGTGACGGGCAACACGATTCGTGTGTGTGGTCAAGCCATGTTGGGAGCGTAACGCGCCGATGACGACGCACAGCACAGCGATGACGAGGAGCGGCGCAGATGGCTGACGTGCAACCCAGCGGCCTGAAGAACATGCTGCGCGCGGCGGCCGGTGCGTTGCCGTTCGTGCCGCGTGGCAGCCACCTGCCGGATCGGACCGTGACTGTCGACGAGTTGCCCATCGACCGCGCCAACGTGGCCGAGTACGCCGAGGTCACCGGTCTTCGTTACGGTGACACCGTCCCGCTGACGTACCCGTTCGCGCTGGCCTTTCCGGCCGTGATGTCACTGGTGTCGGGATTCGACTTCCCTTTTGCCGCAATGGGATCCGTGCATCTGGAGAACGAGATCACCCAACACCGACCGATCAGGGTGACCGACACCGTCAGCATCGTGGTCCATGCCGAGAATCTGCGGGAGCATCGCAAGGGCCTGCTGGTCGACGTCCTCACCGACATCAAGGTGGGCAACGACGTGGTCTGGCAGCAGGTCACGACCTTCCTGCACCAGCAGCGCACCAGCCTGTCCGACGAGCCGAAACCGCCGCCGCAGAAGCAACCCAAATTGCCTGCCCCCAAAGCGATCCTGCGGGTCAGCCCCGGCCAGATCCGGCGCTACGCATCGGTGGGCGGCGACCACAACCCGATCCACACCAGCTCCGTCGGCGCCAAGCTGTTCGGGTTCCCCACCGCCATCGCGCACGGAATGTTCAGCGCAGCGGCGGTATTGGCGAACCTGGAGGCCGGCCTTCCCGATGCGGTGACGTACTCGGTGCGATTCGGCAAGCCGCTGCTGTTGCCGGCCAGCCCGGGGTTGTACATCGATCAGGGCCAGAACGGTTGGGACATCAGCCTGCGCAACATCGCCAAGGGTTACCCGTACCTGACCGGGACGCTGCGGGGGCTCTAACGGCTGCGCTGCACCAGTAGCCGCAGGCCGTAAGCGCTCGAAGCGGCGGCCAGGAACACCGCCAACAGCCACAGCGGCGGCCTGGCCAGTTCCCACACGAAGATCGCGGCCCACAGCGGCGCGTTCTGGGTGATGGCCAGTACGCCGGCCGAGCCGGCCAGGGCTATCGCCGGCACGTGGAACTGGGTTCCGGCGACGGCGTTGACGGTCAGCACGAAAAGTGTGCCGGCCGCCGCGCCGGTCGCCAGCGCCGGCGTGAACAGACCGCCCCTGGCGCCCACACGCAGAAACGTAGCCGTCACAACGAGTTTGAGAACCAGCACGATGGCCGCGGTGTTCAGCGTCATCCCGCCCGCCAGAATCACGTCGAGAATCGAGCGGCCGTTGCCCGGCAGCTCGGGCCACCAGTGCGAGCACACGCCGACCAGCAACCCGGCCCCGGCGATGCCGGGGACCAGCAGCCACGACTTGGGCAATTCACGCTGGGCCGCCCAGCCCATGAGCCGGTTGAACACCAGCCCTACGCCCAGTGACAGCGGGGCCAGCGCCACCGCGTAGGCAATGAGCAAGTAGGACACGTCCGGGTTGGGCCAGAGCAGGTTCGGCTTGTCGTGGGTGACGAAGGACGACACCGAGACGGCCAGACTCGAGCTGATCAGCGCGGCGCCCACCGCACGCGGATGCCAGGACTTCAGCATGATCCGCAGGGTGAACACCGCTCCGCCGAGCGGTACCGCGTACACCGCGCCCAGTCCGGCGCCGGCCGCGCACGCCAACAGGATCTCGCGGTCGCGCTCAGTGAGCCGCTTGAGCCAACCGGTGACGAGATTGCTCAGTGCCACCGCGAACTGACGCGGCGCCACCTCCCGGCCCAGCGACGCACCCGAGCCCACGACCAGCACTTGCAGTGCGGCATCGAAGGTGAAGGGCCACAACCGGATTCGATCGCGATCGGCGACAGCCGCCGCCAGCGGCGCCACCTCGGACCTCGACCGGAGGATCCACCAGCCCAGCCCGGCCAACGCGCCGCCGGTCATCGGCCCGACGGCCTGACGGATCGGGCTGCTCGCGGTCACGCCCTCGAGCAACGATCCGAACGTGTAGTGGTAGGTGAGATGCTCGATGAAGCGCAGCAGCGTCGTCGTCGCCAACCCGGCGCAACCGGCGAGCAGTCCGACGATCACCACCGCACCCACGAAATCAGCGTTGCGGCTGCGCATTCGGTTAACCGGATTCGGCGACAGCTTCAGCCGCGTCTTTGTCGGTCGGCTTGCCCTTGAGTCCGCGCCAGAACAGGTTGATCATCACGTCGGCCGCCCCGTCGACGTCGGTGTCTCCGGTGCTGAGCCGGGTTGCGATCGCCTCGCCGGCGCCGACCAACGCAGCTGCGATCATCTCGAAATCGGTGTCCGGATCGGGGTTTCGAGTTCCCGCCTGCAGGACCCGGACCACCAGCGCGATGATGCGCTCGCGGCCTTCCCGCACGGTGTGGGCGAACGCCTGCGAGTTGGTGGCCTGGGCATACATCACGATCCAGGACGCCCGGTTGGCGTCGATGTAGCGCATGAACGCCACAATTGTGTTGTGCAGCAAGTCTCTCGGGCTCTGATCGAGATTGATGTCCTCGCGCACACCGTCGACGAATCGCGCCAGTTCACGGTCCAGGCACGCGCCGAACAGTTCCTCTTTGGAGCCGTAGTACAGGTAGAGCATCGGCTTGGAGATTTCGGCCTTGGCCGCGATCACGTCCATCGAGGTGTCGTGATACCCGTTGATGGAGAACATTTCGACCGCGGCGTCGAGCATCTGCTGTTCTCGGACAGCACGCGGCAATCGCTTGGTACCACCGGCCATGCTGTCCCCTTCTAGCTGCTCCGCCCGTTCAGACTAAGCAATCAGAGGGCGCGACGCCGAATTACGGTCCGCAGTCCGACTTGTGGCCTTTGAACTTCTCGATGCGGCGGACCGAGTCGTCGACGTCGGACATCTTCAGCTCTTTCGCGTCCAAGGCCTTTGCCAACCGGTCCAACACCGCGGGCACCTCGTCGGTGGTGATCCACAGCGCGACGTCGGTGCCGGCCTGCAGAGTGCGCAGGACCGCCTCGGGCACGGTGTAGTGGTCCTTGATCGCGGCCATGCTGGACAGGTCGTCGCTGAAGATCGGCCCGTCGAAGTGCGGCCCGTTGTATCCCGAGCCGGTGCGCAGCATCTGCACGGCGGCCCGGCTGACGCTGGCCGGTTCGTCACCGGTGAGGCCTGGAACCTGCAGGTGACCGACCATCGCGCCCTGCTTGTCGAGGGCGGTCAGCAACACCCGGTAGGGCACCAGGTCGTTGTCCTGCAACTCGGCCAGCGGCGGCGTGACGATCACGGAGCCGGTGTGCGAATCTCCCGATCCGTGACCGTGACCAGGGAAATGCTTGAGCACGGGCAATATTTCGGCGTCGTGCAGGCCCCGGGCGTATTGCCGGGCGTACTCGACGACCTTCTCCGGGTTCGCGGCGAACGACCGGTCGCCGATCACCGTGTCGTCGGGGGCGTCGGTGACGTCGACGTCGGGCGCGAAGTCGACGGTGATGCCGAGGCCGCGCATCCGGTGTCCCCGGTCGAGGGCCATGCCGTAGACCTCCTCGGGGGTGTGGTCCTTGGCCAGCGCCCGCGCCGACGGCGCCGGTCCGATCAGCTTGGACAGCCGGGCCACCCGGCCGCCTTCTTCGTCGACGCTCACCGCCACCGGCAGCGCGGTGTTCACGCTCAGGTCCCGGACCAGGTTGGGGCCCAGCATCGACAGATCGGTCCAGCTACCGATGAAGATGCCGCCGACGTGGTAGGTCGCGACGACCGCCTTGGCGTCGGCGCTGTCGCGGACGCCCACCATCAACAGCTGTGCCAGCTTCTCGCGGGCCGGCAGCGCGGCCGGGTCCCCGCATGCCGGCTTGGCCGGCGGCATCGCGGTGGCCGTCGGCGAGGTGGCCGGGGCGGGCGCGGACGGGTGCGAGGAATGGCTACAGCCGGTGATCAGCGTCATGACGGCAACAGGCACGGCCAGGATGCGTGGCAAACCCATCAGGCCATGCTGTCATGCGCTCGAGGTGGTCGTACGCCCGGCGACCTCAGGGGCTACGACCTCGTGCTCTGCTAGGTTGGTCTGCGATGAACCGGTTTGTCGCGCCCGCCGCCGCCAGTGTCGTGGTCGGCCTGTTGCTGGGCGCGGCCGCGATTTTCGGGATCACGTTGATGGTGCAGCAGGACACCAAGCCACCGCTGCCCGGGGGTGACCCGCAGTCGTCGGTGCTCAACCGGGTCGAGTACGGCAACCGCAGCTAGCCTGGCCCAGGTCAGCGTGCGGGCCGATGCCGGGCCCGGTGAACAGCCGGGCAATCGTGGTCAGCAGTTGGGCGATTCCCTCTCTCGACGCTGGCTGTGGCTTGTCGCGGCAGTCGCGCTGGCATTGAGCTTCGGCTCGGAGCCCGGCCGGATCTCCCCGGACACCAAGCTCGACCTCACCGCCAACCCGCTGCGCTTCCTGCTCCGGGCCACCAACCTGTGGAACAGCGAACTGCCGTTCGGGCAGGCCCAGAATCAGGCCTACGGCTACCTCTTCCCGCACGGCACCTTCTTCCTCGCCGGTCATCTGGCGGGCCTGCCGGGCTGGGTCACTCAACGGCTGTGGTGGGCGCTGCTGCTGTCCGTCGGCTTCTGGGGACTGCTGCGGGTGGCCGAGGCGCTGGGCATCGGGAGCCCGACGTCGCGGGTAGTCGCGGCCACGGCGTTCGCGCTCTCGCCGCGGGTGCTGACCACGGTGGGTTCCATCTCGTCGGAGACGCTGCCGATCATGCTGGCGCCCTGGGTGTTATTGCCGACGATTCTGGCGCTTCGGCAGGACGGGCGCTCAGTACGCCGGCTGGCCGGGCAGGCCGGAGTGGCCGTCGCGCTGATGGGTGCCGTCAACGCCATCGCGACGCTGGCCGGCTGCCTGCCCGCGGTGATCTGGTGGGCCTGCCACCGGCCCAACCGCCGCTGGTGGCGCTACACGGCGTGGTCGTTGCTGGCCACGGCGCTGGCAGTGACGTGGTGGGTGGTGGCGTTGATTCTGATGGCCCGGATCAGCCCGCCGTTCCTGGATTTCATCGAGTCGTCCGGTGTGACGACGCAGTGGTCGTCGGTGGTCGAGGTGCTGCGCGGCACCGACAGCTGGACACCATTCGTGGCGCCCAATGCCACCGCGGGCGCACCGCTGGTAACCGGATCGGTTGCCATCCTGGCGACCTGCCTGGTCGCGGCGGCCGGGCTGGCCGGGCTCGCGATGACCGGGATGCCCGCGCGCGGCCGGCTGGTGACGATGCTGCTGCTCGGGATGGTCTTGCTGGGTGTCGGATACAGCGGTGGGCTGGGTTCGCCGGTGGCACACCAGGTTCAGGCATTCCTGGACGCCGACGGCGCACCGGTACGCAACGTGCACAAGCTGGAGTCGCTGATTCGCATTCCGGTCGTGTTGGGCCTGGCGCAGCTGCTGGGCCGGATCCCGCTGCCGGGCAGCGCGCCGAAGGCGCTGTGGGTGAGCGCATCCGCCCACCCGGAACGCGACAAGCGGGTCGCGGTGGGGATCGTGGTGTTGACGGCGTTGATGGCCGCGACGTCGCTGGCGTGGACCGGGCGGATGTCTGCACCCGGCACGTTCACGGCGATACCGCGGTACTGGCACGAGACGGCGGATTGGCTGACGGCCCACAACACCGGTGACCCGGCGCCCGGCCGCGTTCTGGTGGTGCCCGGCGCGCCGTTCGCCACCCAGCTGTGGGGCACCAGCCACGACGAGCCGTTGCAGGTGCTCGGTGAGAGTCCGTGGGGGGTGCGAGATTCGATTCCATTGACTCCCCCCCAGACGATTCGTGCGCTGGACTCGGTGCAGCGCCTGTTCGCCGCCGGAACACCGTCGGCCGGGCTCGCCGATACGCTTGCCGGCCAGGGTATTTCGTACCTGGTGGTGCGCAACGACCTGGATCCTGATGCGTCCCGGTCGGCCCGGCCGATCCTGGTGCACCGGGCGGTCACGGGCTCACCGAGGCTGCAGAAGGTCGCCGAGTTCGGCGCGCCGGTCGGGTCCGACCCGATGGCGGGCTTCGTCGCCGACAGCGGGTTACGCCCGCGCTATCCCGCCGTCGAGATCTATCGCGTCGCCGCGACCACCCGCAATCCCGCAGCTCCGTACCTCGCCGATCTCGAGCAGCTGCCGCGCGTGGACGGCGGCCCCGAGTCGCTGCTTCGCCTCGATGAACGTCGGCGGCTGACCGGGCAACCCCCGCTCGGTCCGGTTCTGCTGACCGCCGACGCGGTGGCGGCCGGCCTGCCGGTACCGGTGGCCACGGTCACCGACACACCGTTGGCGCGGGAGGTCGATTACGGCCGGGTGGACGAGCACTCGTCGGCGATCCGCGCGCAGGGCGACACCCGGCACACGTTCAACCGGGTACCGGATTATCCGAGCCCCGGCACCGACACCGTCTACGGCGCCTGGAGCGGCGGCCGGCTGACGGCGTCGAGCTCGTCGTCGGATTCGACGGCCCTGCCCGACGTGGCCACCGCGGCATCGCCGGCCGCGGCCATCGACGCCGATTCGGCGACCGCCTGGGTGTCCAATGCGCTGCAATCCGCTGTGGGGCAATGGCTTCAGGTCGACTTCGACCAGCCGGTGACCAATAGCGTCATCACCATCACCCCCAGCGCGACCACCGTCGGAGCCCAGGTCCGCCGCGTCGAGATCGAAACCGTCACCGGCACAACGACCCTGCGATTCGACGAAGCCGGCAAACCGGTCACCGCAGCGCTGCCGTATGGCGAGACCCCATGGGTCCGGATCACCGCCATCGGGACCGACGACGGATCACCGGGGGTGCAGTTCGCGATCACCGACCTGTCGATCACCCAGTACGACGCGAAGGGCTTCGCGCACCCGATCAATATCCGGCACACCGCACTGGTTCCCGGTGTCCCGGCGAATACTGCTGTCGCACAATGGGATCTGGGTTCCGAACCGCTGGGCCGGCCGGGTTGCGCACAGGGACTGAACACTGTGCAGTGCGCGCCGTCGATGGCGCTGGCGACCGAGTCGCCCGCCACCTTCAGCCGCACCTTGACCGTGCCCACGCCGATGCAGGTGACGCCGACGATCTGGGTGCGGGCCCGCTCGGGGCCGAATTTGGCTGACCTGATCGCCGAGCCGGACACCACCCAGGCAACGGGTGAGGCCGATTCGGTCGACGTGCTCGGCGCGGCCTACGCCGCCACTGACGGCGACCCGGCCACCGCCTGGACGGCACCGCAGCGCGTGGTGCAGCACAGGACTGCGCCGACGCTCACCCTCACCCTGCCCCGGCCCAGCGAGGTGTCCGGCCTGCGGTTGACCCCCAGCTCGTCCCCGGTACCCGCCCACCCGACGATGGTGGCCGTCGACCTCGGCGACGGACCTCAGGTCCGAACGCTGGAAATATCTGGCCCACAGACTCTTTCGCTGCATCCGCGGCAAACCGACACGGTCACGGTGAGCCTGCTCGACTGGAAAGACGTCATCGACCGCACCGCGTTGGGGTTCGACCAGCTCAAACCACCCGGTCTGGCTGAGGTCTCGGCGCTCGACGGCCGGGGTGAGCCGATCGCGGCCGCTGACGCGCGGCGCAACCGGGATCGTCCGGTCACCGTCGACTGCGAGCACGGCCCGGTCATCGCGATCGCCGGCCGATTCGTCCACACCGATGTGCACACGACGGTGGGTGCGCTACTGGAGGGCTCCCCGGTCAGCGCCCACCCCTGCGACCGTGATCCGATTACGTTGCCCGCAGGTCAGCAGGAGCTGGTGGTCAGCCCCGGATCGCAATTCGTCGTCGACGGCGCGCAGCTCGCCGGTCCCACGGCCGTAGCGTCGACCGGTGCCACCCCCGCAGCGGCCGGCGCGTGGAGCCCGGCCCATCGGGAAGTGCGCGTCGCGGCGGCCGAGAGGCCACGGGTATTGGTCGTACCGGAAAGCATCAACGCCGGCTGGGTGGCCCGCACCGGCGCCGGAACCCGGCTTACACCGTTGGCGGTCAACGGGTGGCAGCAGGCCTGGATCGTTCCCCCCGGGACGTCGGGCACCGTCACGCTGACCTTCGCGCCGAATTCGCTGTACCGGGTGGGCCTGGCCGGTGGGCTTGCGCTGCTGCCACTGCTGGCCGCACTGGCCTGGTGGCCGGCACGGCGCCGCAGCACCGACCCGGCAGCGCCGCCCTGGAACGCCGGCCTGTGGGTTGCGGTGCCGGTGCTCAGCGCGGGGTTCGCCATCGCCGGCTGGGCGGGTCTGGTGATCTTCGGTGCCGCAATGGGTTTGCGGTGGGTACTGCGCAAGAGTCCACAGCGGCGCGACAGTGCCACCCTGTGGTTGAGCGCCGGTGGCCTGATCCTGGCAGGCGCCGCGCTGTCGCGCCACCCGTGGCGATCGGTCGACGGATACGCCGGCCATTCCGCCGGGGTGCAGCTGCTGGCGCTGATCTCCCTTGCCGCGCTGGCCGCCTCGACCGTGACGCGCGACGCCGAACGCTAGATCCAGAACCGCGGTCTACAGGGTTTCGTCGAGTTCGCCGAGACGATCGGTCAGCCGCAGGTTGTCGGAGTAGTCCACCGGGCAGCAGATCAGCGACACCCCGTCATCGGCGAGCGCTGTCTGCAGCGTGGGCAGCAATTCGTCGGCGCTGGAGATCCGATAGCCTTTCGCGCCAAAGCTTTCCGCGTACTTCACGATGTCGGGGTTGCCGAATTTGACGTAGTGGTGCTCGCCGAGTTCGAGGTCCATCTTCCACTCGATCAGGCCGTAGCCGCCGTCTTCCCAGATCAGTACCACCAGCGGGATCTTCTCCCGGACGGCGGTCTCGATCTCTTGCGAGTTCATCAGGAAGGCGCCGTCGCCGGCCACCGCCAGCACCTTCGACTCCGGCCGCGCCAGCTTGACCCCCATCGCACCCGGCAGCGCAAAACTCATGGTGGACAGCCCATTCGAGATCAGGCAGGTATTGCGCTCGTAGGTCGGGTAGAGCCGGGCCATCCACATCTTGGTGGCGCCGGTGTCGACCAGCACCACGTCGCTGCGGTCCAGTGCGGCGCGGGTGTCGGCAACCACCCGGGCGGGTGCCAGCGGGTACCGCGAATCCTGTTGTCCGCCGCTGAATTCCTCGCTGAGCAGACCCGCACCCGGAATCTCCGGGTCGGCGACGAAGACGTGATCGTCGAGCGCCTCGGTGACGGCGTCGAGTGAGGCGCTGATGTCGCCGATGATCCCGACGTCGACCGAGTAGTGCGCATCGACTTCGGCGGGGAATCGATGGATGTGGATGATCTTCTTGTCGGCCTTCGGATTGATCCGAACCGGGTCGAACTCCTGCAGCTCGTATCCGACCGCGATCACGACGTCGGCGTTGTCGAACCCGAAGTTCACGTAGTCGTGGCGCATGAAACCCAGTGCCCCGATGCTGTTGGGGTGGTCGTCGGGCATCACGCCCTTGCCGTGGAACGTGTTGGCCACCGGCACGCCGAACTTCTCGGAGAATCGCACCAGCGCCTCGGTCGCATCGGAGCGGGCGGCGCCGTGGCCGGCCAGGACCACCGGCCGCTTGGCCTCGCGCAGGATGTCGACGGCGCGCGCCACCTGGCGGAAGGCCGGCGCTTCGGCGTGAACGACGTTGCGCGGCAACGGTCCCAGCTCGTAGTCCTCGTCGTCGGCGTCGATGTGCTCCGGCACCGCGAGGTACACCGCGGCGGGGCGTTCGGTCTCGGCGAGCTTGAACGCCTTGCGGACCATCTCGGGTATCGCCTGCGCGGTCGGGATGTCGGCCGCCCAGCGGGTGATCGGGGCGAACATCGAGACCAGGTCGACGTATTGGTGCGACTCCTTGTATTCGCGGTTCTGACCGACCTGGGCGGAGATCGCGACCAGCGGGGTGCTGTTGGTGGTGGCGTCGGCAACACCGAGCTGCATGTTGATCGCGCCCGGGCCCAGGGTCGAGGAGACCACCGCCGCCCGCCCGGTGACCCGGCCGTACATCTCGGCCATGAACGACGCCGCCTGCTCGTGCCGGGTGAGGACGTAGCGGATGCTCGACGAAGCCAGCGCCTGCACGAAGCGGATGTTCTCCTCACCCGGCAGCCCGAAGACCACCTCGACGCCCTCGTTTTCCAGGCACTTGACTATCAGCTCTGCGGCTTTGCTCATCGGCCTCTCCCTTGTTGGGAACGTTAGTGGCAGGCTAGGTGTTGGAACTCTCAACAACGACTAAACACGACTGCAATAAGGAGGGGCCAGCGTGCCCATCGCCACCATCAACCCGGCCACCGGCGAGACAGTCAAGACCTTTGACCCGGCTACCGACAGTGATGTGGAAGCAGCAATCGCCAAAGCCCACGAGCGATTCCTCGACTACCGTCACTCCACCACGTTTGCCCAGCGGGCCGAGTGGGCAAACGCCACCGCCGATCTGCTCGAAAAAGAGGCCGACGAAGTCGGCGCGATGATGACCCTCGAGATGGGCAAGACGCTCAAGTCGGCGAAGGCCGAAGCGATCAAGTGCGCCAAGGGCTTTCGCTACTACGCGGAGAACGCCGAGAAGCTGCTGGCCGACGAGCCGGCCGAGGCGTCCAAGGTCGGCGCCAAGCGGGCCTACACCCGGTGGCAGCCGCTCGGGGTGGTGCTGGCCGTGATGCCGTGGAATTTCCCGCTCTGGCAGGCCGTGCGGTTCGCCGCGCCGGCGCTGATGGCGGGCAACGTCGGCCTGCTCAAGCACGCCTCCAACGTGCCGCAGTCGGCGCTGTACCTCGCCGACGTGATCGCCCGGGGCGGTTTCCCGGACGGCTGTTTCCAGACATTGCTGGTGTCGTCCAGCGCGGTCGAGTCGATCCTGCGCGACCCGCGGGTCAAGGCGGCCACCCTCACCGGCAGCGAACCGGCCGGTCAGGCCGTCGCCGCCATCTGCGGTGACGAGATCAAGCCGAGCGTGATGGAGCTCGGCGGCAGCGACCCCTTCATCGTGATGCCGTCGGTGGACCTCGACGAGGCGGCCAAGACCGCGGTCACCGCCCGGGTGCAGAACAATGGCCAATCCTGTATCGCCGCAAAACGTTTCATCGTGCACACCGACGTCTACGACGCCTTTGTCGACAAGTTCGTCGAGAAGATGCAGGCGCTCAAGGTCGGCGACCCGACCGACCCGGACACCGACGTGGGCCCGCTGGCCACCGAGTCGGGCCGCGACGAGATCGCCAAACAGGTTGACGACGCCGTCGCCGCGGGCGCCAAGCTGCGCCTCGGCGGCAGCAAGCCCGACCAGCCCGGCTGGTTCTACCCGCCGACCGTCGTCACCGAGATCACCAAGGACATGGCCCTCTACACCGAAGAGGTGTTCGGCCCGGTCGCCTCGATGTACCGCGCCGCCGACATCGACGAGGCGATCGAGATCGCCAACGCCACCACCTTCGGGCTCGGGTCCAACGCGTGGACCAACGACGAGGCCGAGCAGGAACGCTTCATCGACGACATCGAGGCCGGCCAGGTCTTCATCAACGGGATGACGGTCTCCTACCCCGAACTCGGATTCGGCGGGGTCAAGCGGTCCGGCTACGGCCGCGAGCTGGCCGACCTCGGCATCCGGGCGTTCTGCAACGCCAAGACGGTCTGGGTCGGCTAGAACCGGTCAACAGCCACCGAGATCGACGCCGTAAGTCAAACGGCCGCCAGCGCCTTCTCGTCTTCGGCGGCGAAGGTGTCTTCGAGCTGGACCGGTGAGTAGTCGAGGTCGATCTCGCCGAGCGGTCGGCCGCGCGCGCTGGAGATGGTGCCGAACCGGCGCATCCCCTTGTCCGCAGCGTATTGCATGAACTCGTCCTGGACCAGATCGAACGGCATCACGTCGAACAGGGCGAACCCTTGCACGGTTGCCTCGAGGGCGAGCGGCATCAACTCGTTCATCCGGCTCTCGAAGACCGCCCAGTTGGCGTCGTCGGCGGCGACGTGGCGGCGGCAGGTGAAGGTGCCCCAGGCCATGTGCCGACGTTCGTCGTCACCGATGCGACGCACCAATTCCTGCATGCCGGGCAGGATTCCGCGGGCCACGCAGATCTTGTGCCACGCGTAGTACCCGGTGAGCGCCAGCATCCCTTCGACGACGTGGTTGTAGGTGACCGAGGCGCGGATCTGGGCTGCCGGTGACGCATCGGACGACAACGCGTTGAGCGAGTCCGGCAGTTCGTCGTAGAACATCGTGCGATACGCCGGCAGGGGTTCCAGATAGCTCTGCAGGTCGCCGCTCATGCCGACGGCGTCGAGCCAGAGCCGGAACACCTGGGTGTGCTTGGCTTCTTCGAACGCGAATTGCGTCAGGTACATCTCGTCGCCGAGGCGTCCTTCTTCCCGCATCGCGGACATGAACGGCTGGATGTCCTCGGTCACCGCTTCCTCGCCGGCGATGAACTGCGCGCACAACCGGGTGGCGAAGTCTCGCTCGTCGTCGTCGAGTCGCTCCCAGTCGGCACGGTCTCGGGAGAAGTCGATGTCGGCGGGATTCCAGAATTTCGCGTTGCCACCCGCGAAAAGCTTGAGCGGCAAGCTGTCCCAGTTGAGACCGCCAGCGGCGAGTGAGTGTGAACCAGTGCGTGTCATCAGACCTCCTCAGATCTCATGCGGTGTGAATACTTGTGCTGCCAACGGGAGCGAACGCGGCCGAAAGCACCGCGACCAGCCGGCGGACCGCTAGCGCGGGCTGTTCCGGGCTGGGGTCGTCGAGACCGAGAATCGGGTCCAGGCCGCGCACGTACGGCGCCAGGGCCAGGTGCGGAAAGATCAACAGCAGCAACGACATCAACGCCTCGACATCGGCATCGGTGCGAAAGTCGCCCCGCAGTTGCGCGTCGCGGACCAGCGGTCGCAGCACCTCCAGATAGTGGCGGTGGATGACGTTGCGCACGCTGACGCGGGCATCGGTGTCGACCTCGAGCGTCGCCGCCGCGTGCACGGCCCGTTCGTGCGGATGATCGGCGAAATACGCGATCCAGACGTCGAGCCAGTCGGTGAGGAAGTCGAAGAACGGCCGACTCGGGTCGAGTGGACCGATCTGGGCTTCCATGTAGGCCCGCACCCGCTGGCTCACGACGTCGGTGACGAACGCATACAGGTCGCGCTTGTCGGCAAAGTATTGGAACAGGCTGCCTTTGGCCACACCCGCTCGGCGGGCGATCACGTTGAGGCTGCCGCCGGAGAAGCCGTGCGCACCGAACTCCGCCTCAGCGGCCTCGATGACGGCCGCGCGGCGTCGGGCATCCACGCGGGCCCAGGTGACCGTCGGCATCAGCCCTCCTCCCGTGGATGACCAGTGGTCACTCTACTGTGAGCCACGTCACGCCACAAGGGCCTAGGCGCAGATGATTCGCGTCATGGCGGCCATGGCCGCTGAAGTCGACACCCTCGAAATGCTCCGCGAATCGGCACGTTTCGCCATACTGCTGCGCAGGGAGGGGTTCATGGGGCATTACAAAGCAAACCTGCGTGACATCGAGTTCAACCTTTTCGAGGCGCTGGCGCTCGGCGACGTGCTGGATTCCGGGACCGCCGGCGACATCGACGCCGAAACCAGCCGGGAGATCCTCGCCGAGGTGGCCCGATTCGCCCAAGGTCCGGTCGCGGAGTCGTTCGTGGCCGCCGATCGCGAGCCGCCGGTGTTTCTGCCCGACGAACACACCATCACCGTGCCGGATCCGATTCGCAAGACCGTGCAAGCGATCTGGGACGCCGAATGGTGGCGACTCGGTGTGGCGCCCGAGATCGGTGGCACGTCGGTGGCGCGCACCGTCGCCTGGGCGGCGCTGGAGATGATCATCTGCGCGAACCCGGCGCTGTTCTTTTTCTACGCCGGGCCGCCGATGGCCGACATCCTCTACGAGCTCGGCAACGAGAAGCAGCGCGCGCTGGCCAACGCGGCGATCCAACGACGCTGGGGCGCAACGATGGTGCTGACCGAACCCGACGCCGGTTCCGATGTCGGGGCCGGGCGCACCAAGGCCGTCGAGCAGCCGGACGGCTCCTGGCATCTCGAAGGTGTCAAGCGTTTCATCTCCGGCGGCGACCTCGGTGACACGGTCGACAACATCCTGCACCTGGTGCTGGCCCGCCCGCAGGGTGCGCGGCCGGGCACCAAGGGCCTGAGCCTGTTCGTCGTACCGAAATTTCTCTTCGACTGGGACACCTTCGAAACGACTGGGCGCAACGGTGTTTTCGCGACTGGGCTCGAGCACAAGATGGGCTACAAGGCGTCGCCGACGTGCGAGCTGACCTTCGGCGCGCACGGCATCCCGGCTCAGGGCTGGCTGGTCGGCGACATCCACGACGGCATCGCGCAGATGTTCAAAGTGATCGAGAACGCGCGGATGCTGGTCGGCATCAAGTCGTCCGGCACGCTGTCGACGGGCTACCTCAATGCGCTCGAGTACGCCAAGACGCGCCTACAGGGTGCCGACATGACGCAGATGCTCGACAAGAACGCGCCCCGGGTCCCGATCACCCGGCACCCGGACGTGCGGCGGTCGCTGATCATGCAGAAGGCTTACGCCGAAGGACTGCGGGCGATCTATCTCTACACCGCCGCACACCAGGATCCCGCTGTTGCGCAAGCTGTTTCGGGTGCCGACCCGGATGTGGCGAACCGGGTCAACGATCTACTTCTGCCGATCATCAAAGGTGTGGGCTCCGAGCGGGCGTACCAGTACCTGACCGAGTCGCTGCAGACCCTGGGCGGATCGGGCTTCCTGCAGGACTACCCGATCGAGCAGTACATCCGGGACGCCAAGATCGACTCGCTCTACGAAGGCACCACCGCCATCCAGGCGCAGGACTTCTTCTTCCGCAAGATCGCGCGCGATCGGGGGGTGGCGCTCGCACACGTCGCCGGTCAGATCGAGTCGTTCCTCGACAGCGATACGGCCGACCAACGGCTCAAGGTGGAGCGCGCCTATCTGCGAACCGCGCTGGAAGACGTGCAGGCGATGACGGCCACCCTGACCGGTCACCTGATGGGATCGGTCGAAGCGCCGGGCGACCTGTACAAAATCGGCCTGGGCTCGGTGCGCTACCTGCTTGCCGTCGGCGACCTGCTGATCGGCTGGCAGTTGCTCCAGCATGCCGAAATCGCCCTACGCGCATTGGATTCCGGTACCAACGAGAAGGACAACGGATTCTACGAGGGCAAGATGGCGGCGGCTCAGTTCTTCGCGGCCAACGTGCTGCCCGAGATCACCGCCACCCGGGGAATCCTGGCCCGTACATCGACGGCGCTGATGGATCTCGACGACGACGCCTTCTGACCCGGACATCCCCCGAACCACCCACGGCGGCCGATCGGTCGTCCTAGAGTCGGCTACGTGTCGTTAGTGAATACCGCTTCCGGGCCTGTCAACACCACCGATATCGGCGTCACGCTGATGCATGAGCACGTGTTCATCATGACCACCGAGATCGCTATGAACTATCCCGACGCCTGGGGCGACGAGGACAAACGGGTGGCCGACGCCATCAACCGGCTCAACGAGCTGAAGTCTCGCGGTGTCGACACCATCGTCGACCTGACCGTGATCGGGCTGGGCCGCTACATCCCGCGCATCGCCCGGGTCGCCGCGGCCACCGAGCTGAACATCGTCGTCGCAACCGGTCTCTACACCTACAACGACATCCCGTTCCGGTTCCATTACGAGGGCCCGGGCGGAATGCTGGGCGGCCCGGAGATCATGTCCGACATGTTCGTCCGCGACATCGAGGAGGGCATCGCCGACACCGGCGTCAAGGCCGGAATCCTCAAGTGCGCCACCGACGAACCCGGTATCACACCGGGTGTCGAGCGGGTGCTGCGCGCGGTCGCGCAGGCGCACAAGCGGACCGGGGTGCCGATCTCCACGCATACCCACGCCGGGCTGCGGCGCGGGCTCGAGCAGCAGAAGATCTTCGAAGAAGAGGGCGTCGACCTGAGCCGGGTGATCATCGGGCACTCCGGCGACAGCACCGACATCGGCTACCTCGAAGAGCTGATCGCCCCCGGCTCCTACCTGGGCATGGACCGGTTCGGCCTCGACCTGATCTCGCCGTTCGAGGACCGGGTCAACATCGTCGCGCAGATGTGCGAGCGCGGGCACGCCGACAAGATGGTGTTGTCCCACGACGCCAATTGCTACTTCGACGCCCTGCCCGAAGCGTTGGTGCCGGAGCTGGCGCCGAATTGGCACTACCTGCACATCCACAACGACGTCATCCCTGCCCTCAAAGAACGGGGGGTGACCGACGAGCAACTGAACACCATGCTCGTCGACAACCCGCGTCGCATCTTCGAGCGGCAGGGCGCCTACTCGTGACCGCGCTGGTCCTCCCGATCGGCGCCCAGATCTCCGCGCTGGCCGCGCTCGCTCCCGACGAGCCGGCCGTCACCTGCGACGGGTGCACGCTGACCCGCGGCGAACTCGACCGCTCGACCAACCGGCTGGCCCGCGCCTATGCCGAGCGTGGGGTCGGCGTCGGCGACTACGTGACCATGGTGCTGCCCAACTCGATCGAATGGATCCAGGCCGCGGTGGCGTGCTGGAAGCTGGGCGCGGTGCCCCAGCCACTGTCGGCGCGACTGCCCGATGCGGAGCTGGCCGGCCTGCTCGAGCTGCGTCCGCCGACATTGCTGGTGGGCCGCCTGCATGACCAAATACCGAGCGTGGCAATCGGATTCGCGCCCGACCCGTCGCTGTCCGACGGTGAGCTGCCCGAGGCGGTGTCGCCGGTGTGGAAGGCGATGGGATCGGGCGGCAGCACCGGCCGGCCCAAACTCATCGAATCCGGTGGTGACAGCCGGATTCCCGCCGCTATCGGTTACCCGCTCGGCGCCCAGGAGGGCGACGTCACCTTGGTTCCGGTGCCGCTGTCGCACAACACCGGCTTCACGACGGCGACCATCGCGCTGCTCATGCGCCACCACCTCGTGCTGATGAGCCGATTCGAGCCGGTGCAATTCCTTCGGCTGATCAGTGACTTTGGTGTCACTTTTCTGACGACGGTGCCGACCATCATGCAGCGGTCGTTGCCGGTCTACCACGACGACCCGGACGCGTTCGACCTGTCGTCGATACGACGGTTCTGGCACCTGGGTGCGCCGTGCCCGCCCGCGATCAAGCAGGCGTGGATCGACATCCTCGGGCCGGAGAAGGTGTGGGAACTCTACGGCGGCACCGAATTACAGGCGCTGACCTTCATTTCCGGTGACCAGTGGCTCGCTCACCGCGGCTCGGTCGGCGTTGTGGTCGCCGGTGAGATGAAGGTGCTCGACGACGACGGCAACCCGTGCCCGCCCGGCGAGGTCGGAGAAATCTACCTGCGGCCCAGCCCGGGTAGTGCCCCGACCTACCGCTACGTCGGTGCTACGGCGAAATCCCGCGACGGCTGGGATTCGTTGGGCGACCTCGGCTACTTCGACGCCGACGGATTTCTCTACATCTCCGACCGCCGGGTGGACATGTTCACCGTCGGTGGCCGCAACGTCTATCCGGCCGAGATCGAGGCGGCACTGTCGGAGCATCCGGATGTGTTGTCCTGCTTGGTCGTCGGCGTACCGCACCAGGATCTCGGGCAGGTGCCCTACGCGCTGGTCCAGGCCGGGGCCGAGCTGGATGCACAGGCGGTGCAGGACTTTCTGCGTGAGCGCATCGCCGGCTACAAGGTGCCGGAGACCGTGGAATTCGTCGACGGTCCGCTACGCGACGATGCCGGTAAAGCCCGCCGTTCGGCGGTCCGCGACGAAATCATGGCGCGACTCTCCCCCGCAAGCGGGGGGACCCCCACCTCATTGGGTTAGATCGAATCGTCGTCTGCGGGTATCACGGCGCGATTGCGTCTTCCTGACGCGGGCTGAGCGGTTCCCCGCGACGTGAGCTGCGGTGAGATTCCCAGCGCCGCAACGCCTCCCGGCATGGTGACTCGACGAGCGCATAGCTCACCGCGGAGATCGCGATGGTGAAGACCAGAGTGAACAGCAACACCCTGGGCATGTGTCCGTGGAAGGCGAACTGACCGATCACCGGGAACACCATCGTCAGCGCGGCAAGATGCCACACGAAGATGCCGTACGACCAGCGTCCGAGCGTGACCATCGCAGCACTGCCCAGAAGCCGATGGGTGTCGCCGGGGCGGTCGAGCACCAGCGGCGCCACCAGTCCGACGGCCACCAGCGCACCCATCGCGGTCTTCACCGTGAATTGCGCACTGCTGCTGGGGACCAGGCCGGCCGGGCCGGCCAGCGGCGAGGCCGCGACCAGGTAGGCCACCAGCACCACGGCAGCCAGCGCAACGCGGTGTCGCGCCAGTGCGCGCGGCCAGCCGGCCGGGCTGTACATCCACTCGGCGAGCAGCATCCCGGCGGCGAACCAGGAGAAGAAGGCCGGCGGCCAGGTCAGCGGATTGAGTCCGGGCGGCGGGTGAAACGGAATCCAGCCCCAGAACAAACTCGCGACAGCGATGGCCGCAATGGCGGGCACCCGGGCGCGGACCGGTAACCGGGCGGCGAGCACTGCGAGGATCGGCAGCGCCAGGTAGAAACTGACCTCGACCGACAGGCTCCACATCTGGGTCAGGCCGGCGGTCAGCGTCAGCGGCACATAGACCTGGGTGAGTGAGAGATTCGCCAGCCACACGGTCAGACTCGGATGATTGCCCTGCGGCAGCAGGGTCAGAATCACCACGACCGCAACCAGGTAGGCCGGCATGATCCGGACGATCCGCGAGCGCAGGTAGTGACCGGTAGCCGGCTGCGGCGCCAGGCCCCGCGCGGCGGCCGCGTGGCCGCGCCACAACAGGAATCCCGATAGACCGAAGAACACCGCGACCGCCAGATCGAAGCGGCCGAGCAACCGGCCGTCGACTCCACCCGAGTGCCCGGTGTCGAATGCGACGTGGGTGACGACGACGCCGATCGCGGCACAGGCCCGCATGCCCTCGACGGCGGGCAGGAATTTGCGGGTGCCGCCGACCGTCTCGGCGTCGCCGGGTTGGCCGCTCGATCGCATGCCGACAGTCTGCCCGGTGAATGGGTACACCCCGTTTGCCCACCCCGGGGACATAAACAGGCACCTTAAATAATGCTGTTAGGGTCGAACGAGTTTTGCTTCGCTGCAGCGCCGCCAGCGGGTAGAACCCCAGGTCGCCGCGGGGTTCGGGCGGGACAGGTTTGCGGGCCTGAACCAGACGAGACCAGAAGGAGGTCACGGCAACGTGAACCGAGCAGTCATGTTGCGGATGGCCGCGTGCGGAATCATGGGACTCGGTGCCGCGCTGTTGATCGCCGCGCTGCTGTTATGGACCTACACCGGCAGCAGGATCACCAAGATTCCGCTCGACCTGGATGCGACGTTGATCGGCGAAGGAAGCGGCACAACCGTCGACCCGGCCTCGCTCTACAGCCCGAAGCTCGTCGTCGACAAGAACGTTCCGGTGGTGGCCCAGCAGCAGATCGACGTCGAGTCCCCCGCCAATGCCGACGTCGTGACGTTCCAGGTGGGTAGCTCGGTTCGGCGCAGCGACAAGCAGAAGGATTCCGGGCTGCTGCTCGCGCTCGTCGACACCGTCACGCTCAACCGCAAGACGGCGTCCGCGGTGTCGGACGACACCCATCCCGGCGGTGCGGTGCAGAAGCCGCGCGGCTTCAAAGACGAAAGCCCGGCCACCAACATCGCGCTCCCCCACGACGGGCTGTCCTACCGTTTCCCGTTTCACACCGAGAAGCGGTCCTACCCGTACTTCGACCCGATCGCGCAGAAGGCATACGAGGCCAACTACAACGGCGAAGAAGACGTCAACGGGCTGGCCGCCTACAAGTTCACTCAAGACGTCGGCTACGACGCCGACGGCAAGCTCGCCGAACCGGTCCGGTACCCGTCGCTGTACGCCGACGACGCGGACAGCAAGGTCACCAACAGCGCAGCCATGTGGGGCCTGCCCGGTGATCCCGACGAGAAGATCACGATGACCCGCTACTACGCGGCGCAGCGGACGTTCTGGGTCGATCCCGAGTCCGGCACGATCGTCAAAGAGCAAGAGCGGGCCAATCACTACTACGCCCGGGACGCCCTCAAACCCGAGGTGACGCTGGCCGACTACAAGATCACCTCGAACGAAGAGACGGTCGAATCGCAGGTCAACGCCGCTCGCAACGAACGCGACCGGTTGGCGCTGTGGTCGCGGGTGCTGCCCATCACCTTCACTGCTGCGGGCGTCATCGCGTTGATCGGCGGGCTGCTGCTCGGCTCCTTCAGCCTGCGGACCGAGACGGCGTTGAACGACCCCGAGCTGGAGAAGTCCGATCGCGGGTTCTTCGGCCGCGGCGAGCCGCCGGTCGAGCGAGTGTCCGGTGCCGAAGCCGAGACCGAGAAGATACCCACTCCGCCCAAGGACCCGAAACGAGACGGCCCGTCGAGTTCGGGAGGTTCTTCGACTCCCGCGCCACCGGACGTCCCCTAGCTGATTCAGCGCGTGCGGTGGTCTCGTCCCGGGTACGCACTGGCCCTGGCGCTCCTGGTGGTGGCGCCGCTGCTGAGCCCCGGCTATCTGTTGTTGCGCGACGCGGTCTCCACGCCGCGGTCCTATCTGACCGATAACGCGCTCGGGCTGGTGTCCGCTCCGCGGGCCACCCCGCAGGATTTCGCGGTGTCGCTGGCCTCCCATGTCGTCGACGGCGGCATCGTGGTGAAGGCCCTGCTGGTGGTGGGTCTCTTCCTGGCCGGGTGGGGCGCCGGCCGGTTGGCCGCCGCGGTACTACCCGAATCCGGTGCCGGTGGCCAGTTCACCGCGATCACGCTGGCGATCTGGAATCCCTATGTGGCAGAACGTCTTTTGCAGGGGCACTGGAGCCTGCTGCTCGGGTATGGCTGCCTGCCCTGGATCGCGCGATCCGTCGTGATGCTGCGATCGTGCGAAAGTGTCTGCTGGTCACAGGTTTTCGCGCTGGCATTCTGGATCGCGCTGGCGGGCCTGACACCGACCGGGCTGATCCTGGCCGCGGTCACCGGGCTGGCGTGCGTTGCCTTTCCGGGCGGTCTCTCGCGTCGGCGTTGCGCGGCAATCGTCGTGGGAGAGGCCGTGCTGGCCGCACTGCCGTGGCTGACCGCGGCACTCCTGGGCCTGTCATCAGCGGACCGCATGTGGGCGCACACCCCGGGCATCGCCGCATTCGCCGCACGCGCCGAGCCCGGTCTGGGCACGCTCGGCAGTCTGGCCGGCATGGGCGGGATGTGGAATGGCGATGCTGTACCTGTTTCGCGGACAACATTTTTCGCGCTGATCTCGGCGGTGGTGCTGCTGTCCATTGTCGCCACCGGGGTGGTCGGGTTGCGGCATTCACGTCCCGCGCGGCCGCTGCTGGCACTGGCCTTGGTTTCGGTGCTGATACCCGCTGCACTGGCCACCGGCGTGGGGCTGTCCGCCCTGCACGCGGTGGTCGACGCAGTACCGGGCCTCGGCGTGCTGCGCGACGGACAGAAGTGGGTCGCGCTGGCGATGCCCGGCTACTCGCTGGCCGCGGCTGCCGCCGTGTCGACGTTGCGCCGGTGGTTGCCGCCCGCCGCGGCGGCGCTGACGTGCTGCCTCGCGCTCCTGTTGTCGCTTCCCGACTTGGCGTGGGGTGTCGCGGGAAAGGTCCATTCGGTGCGCTATCCCAGCGACTGGCCGGCTGCCGCCGCCGTGATCAATCGCGCGCCCGCGGAGGTCGCGGTGTTGCCAGCCGACAGCATGCGGCGCTTCGCCTGGTCGGGCCCGGCGCCGGTGCTCGATCCGCTGCCGCGGTGGCTGCGCGCCGACGTGTTGGCGACCGGCGACCTGACCATCTCGGGGACGACGGTGCCCGGCGAGGGCGACCGCGCCCGGGCGGTGCAGCGTCTGCTGCTGACCGGCGCCGACCCGGACCGGCTACGGGCGGCCGGCGTCGGATGGCTGGTGGTCGAGCTGGGAACTCCCGGCGACGTGAGCGGAGCCGCCGATACAGTGGCGCGCTTACCGGTTGCCTATCGCGGGCGGGACCTGATGGTCTACCGGGTCGGCGGTGACACGGCCGGCGCGTCGCCGAGTCGTCGGGCAGTGGTGATCGTCGCGCACCTGATCTGGCTGGCGATGCTGATCGGCGGAGCCGCCGGATCTGTGCTGACGCGCCGGACGTCGCTACACGACGCCGGAGACGAAGTCGCCGGCGACGACTGACTCCAGCACCGAGCGCAGTGCGTCGGCGCTTTGCCTCCAGGAGAATTCCGCGCTGCGCGCCTGCGCTTTGACGCCGAGCTGATCGCGCAGCACCGGGTCGGTGAGTAGACGCTCGAGACGGTTGACGAGTTCGCCGTGGTGGTCGACGAGAACACCGGTGACCCCGTCGATGATCGAGTCGGCCAGCCCGCCCGATGAGCGGTAGCCGATGGTCGGCACCGCGTGCTGGGCCGCTTCGATGACCGCCAAGCCCCAACCTTCTTTGCGTGACGGCAGCACATGCACCCAGGCCTGTTGCATGACAAGGTGTTTCGCAACATCGTCGACGTGCCCGTGAAACGTCACCGCATCGCCGATGCCCAGCCGCCGGGCATGGTCGGTCAACCGCCGATCCCACCAACCGCCGCCGACGACGTCGAGGTGCAGGTCCGGAATCGAGGCCCGCAGCTCTGCCACCGCATCCAGCGCGTCCTCGATCTGCTTGTGCGGCACCAGCCGCGAGAGCACCAGCACCCGTGGGCCGTGCGCCCGGGCACCGGTCAGTGACGCCTCGGGCGCCTCATCAAGCCCGTTGCGCACCACCGCAATTCGCGCGTTGTCGACGCCGAGGCCGACCAGGTCGCGAGCAGACGGAAGAGACACCGTCACATACTGGTTGCGCCGATGCAGCCGCGGCGACAGCCACGCTTCCACGAACCAGCCCACCCGGCCGAGAAACAAACCGGCGACCGGCCACTGTTCCCGATGGCAGTGGTGCACCAGCACCACGACACGGCGGCCGTAGATCAGCCGGGCCAGAAACGGCAGACCGTTCTGGGTGTCCACGACCACGTCCGGTCGCGCGTAGCGCAAAGACCCGACGCCGAGCCGAGCGGCCGCCATCGCCAGCATCGCCCAGATGTAGACGGAGTAACGGCCACCCGAGCGGCTGATCTGGACGCCGTCGACGACCTCGCGTCGAGCGGCCCCGGGGTAGCGCGCGGTGCGCAGGGTGACGTTCACCCCGGCTGCGGCCAGCTGCGCGCCGATGCGCTGCAGGTAGGTCTCACTTCCGCCGCCCTGCGGGTGACCGGTGTCGCGCCAGCACAGAAGGAGCACTGAGCGGACGGCGGACATCGGGTTAGCCTAGCCGGGCGACGATGCTCGCCGCGAAAACGGTGAGCGGCTTTAGGGTTGGCCGGTGGCTGTGACCGAGGTGTTCGCCCGACGGGCGACGTTGCGCCGGTCGGTACGGCTGCTCTCGAGCTTTCGCCACGAGCAGCGCGAGCCGACCCGGTTCTACCGCCCACTGGCCTCCGACACCGCCGCCATGGTCGGTGACCTGTGGCAGGGCGTGCACGGCGAGCGGCCGGTCGGTCGCAGCGTGCTCGACGTCGGAGGTGGGCCCGGTTATTTCGCCGCGGCGTTCGGTGACGCCGGGTTGCAATACACCGGTGTCGAGCCGGATCCCGGCGAAATGCACGCCGCCGGACCGGCTTTGGCGCGTGGAGCAGGGACCTTTGTGCGGGCCTCCGGGATGGCGCTGCCATTCGCGGACAACAGCGTCGACATCTGCCTGTCGTCGAACGTCGCCGAGCACGTCCCGCGCCCCTGGCAGCTCGGCAACGAGATGCTGCGGGTGACGCGGCCCGGCGGCTTGGTGGTGCTGTCGTACACGGTCTGGCTCGGCCCGTTCGGCGGCCACGAAATGGGCCTGACCCATTACCTGGGTGGGGCTCGCGCGGCGGCGCGCTACGCCCGCAAACACGGCCATCCGGCCAAAAACAACTACGGGTCGTCGTTGTTTGCGGTGTCGGCGGCGGACGGCCTGGACTGGGCGTCCAGCACGGGGGTGCTGATCGCCGCGTTCCCGCGCTACCACCCGAAATGGGCCTGGTGGCTGACGTCGCTGCCGGTGGTACGCGAGTTCCTGGTGAGTAATCTCGTGCTGGTCCTCCAACCGCGATACTGAAACGTGTTCTCGTTTGGACGCGGCTTGGGTATGGTTGCGCCCATGACCCAAGTCACAACCGAGCACGCTACGACGGAGTACGACAAGCTTTTCATCGGCGGTAAGTGGACCGAGCCGTCCACATCCGAGGTCATCGAAGTGCACTGCCCGGCGACCGGCGAGTACGTCGGCAAGGTGCCTCTGGCCGCAGGCGCCGACGTCGATGCCGCGGTCGCTGCGGCGCGCGCGGCATTCGACAACGGACCGTGGCCCTCCACCCCGCCGAAAGAACGCGCGGCCGTCATCGCCGGCGCACTCAAGCTGATGGAGGAGCGCAAGGACCACTTCGTCAAACTGCTCGGCGACGAGACCGGCCAGCCGCCGATGTCCGTCGAGACGATGCAGTGGATGAGCGGAATCGGGTGCCTGAGCTTCTTCGCCGGGCCCGCCGTCGACCAGGTCAAGTGGCAGGAAGTCCGCAACGGCGGCTACGGCCAGACCATCGTCCATCGTGAGCCGCTCGGCGTGGTCGGCGCGATCGTGGCGTGGAACGTGCCGCTGTTCCTGGCGATCAACAAGTTGGGCCCGGCGCTGCTGGCCGGCTGCACGGTAGTGCTCAAGCCGGCCGCCGAAACACCGCTGAGCGCAAACGCTTTGGCGGAGGTGTTCGCCGAGGCCGGCCTGCCCGAGGGCGTGCTGTCGATCGTCCCCGGTGGCATCGAGACCGGTCAGGCGCTGACGTCCAACCCCGACATCGACATCTTCTCCTTCACCGGGAGCTCCGCGGTCGGCAAGGAGATCGGCAAGCGTGCCGCCGAAATGCTCAAGCCGTGCACCCTCGAACTGGGAGGAAAGTCGGCCGCGATCCTGCTCGAGGATGTCGACTTGGCCGCGTCGGTGCCGATGCTGGTGTTCTCCGGCATCATGAACACCGGGCAGGCCTGTGTGGCACAGACCCGCATCCTGGCGCCGCGCTCGCGCTACGACGAAATCGTGGAGGCGGTCGGCAATTTCGCGGCTTCGCTGCCCGTCGGGCCGCCGTCGGACCCGGGCGCGCAGATCGGCTCGCTGATCTCGGCGAAGCAGCGGGACCGCGTCGAGGGATACATCGCCAAGGGCGTCGAGGAGGGTGCCCGTCTGGTGACCGGCGGTGGTCGTCCGGAAGGACTGGACAACGGCTTCTTCGTCCAGCCAACGGTGTTCGCCGACGTCGACAACAAGATGACGATCGCGCAGGAGGAGATCTTCGGCCCGGTGCTGAGCATCATTCCCTACGACACCGAAGAGGACGCGGTCAAGATCGCCAACGATTCGGCGTACGGATTGGCCGGCAGCGTGTGGACCACCGATGTGCCGCGCGGCATCAAGATCTCCGAGCAGATCCGCACCGGTACGTACGCGATCAACTGGTACGCGTTCGACCCGTGCTGTCCGTTCGGTGGTTACAAGAACTCGGGAATCGGTCGCGAGAACGGTCCCGAGGGTGTCGAACACTTCACGCAGCAGAAGAGCGTGCTGATGCCGATGGGTTACACCACCGACTAGTCTCGCGCCGCCGAGTCTGCAGCCGGCCGTGCGTTCGAATTCGACTGCGCAGCCGGCTGTCTCGGCGTTGTGTCACTGCACAACGACGTCACGCTTGAAGTCGATCCGCAGCACGCTCCGCACCGCCACTTCATCGCCCAGCATGAGGCCGACCGTCTGCACTGTGCGATCGGCCGCGGCGATGCCGGCCTGGATGCCGCGCCGTGCCGGTACGACAGCCGTGAGCGTCACCGTCGGTCGACCGCGTTCGATGACCGCGCTGCCGCGGGCTTTGACGACGCCGGTCTCTTGCCCCAGCGCGGCGGCGGCAGCGGTGGCGACGGAGTCTGCGTCGGCGGTGAAGTCGTACGTGTTGGCGGCCAACGGAACCCTGGCCGCCTTCCGGGGGTAGCGGTGTGCCGCCAGCCAACGACAACCCAGCGCCACCGATGCCAACCCCGTCGCGGCGCAGGTCCACGGCCACCACCAGGCCTGCACACAGTGCGCCAGTTCGATTCGCGGACTGACGATTCTCCGTTGCCACGCGACGAGGAAGCAGCCGAGCGCCAGCAGACCGACGCCCGACAGCAGCGTCACGACCCGGTCCACAGCCACCGCGCGCCGGGTCACGAGACGCTCTCCGTGCGGAGCCTGACGACTACTCGCGGTGGCGTCCTCAGCCGGCTCAACTCGTCGGACACTGCTGCGGCAACCGAGTTTTTGGCATCCCGGCTGGCGGTTCCGGTGATCCGGCACCGAACCACGACCCGTCGCCGAGACACCTTCGCCCGCGCCTCGAGCACCCCGCCGACGGTCTGCGCCGCGGCGACGGCGATCTTGCCGATGTCCTTGACGCGCAAATACACCGCGGTGTCGGCTGCCAACAGACGGGCTGTGCGACGTCTGGGTGCCAGCGCGGTCAGCATCAGCCCGAGGCCGACCACGGCCAGGAAGGTGCCTGCGGGCACCAGCCAAGGCCCCGGCCGCACGGTGTCGATCGCTCGCAACACCACGGGAAGCCACGCTGTGCCTCGCGTCCATCCCGCCGTCAGCACCGCATCACGGACCGCGACGGCACCGCTCGCAACAAGGACGAGAGCAATCACGACGCCGACACGGCTGGCGCCGGCCGCCGCTACCGGCGCGGGCGCTGGACGAACCTGGGGGCCGACGCGATCAACCGAGATAGCGAGTGTCGTGTGCGGATCCGTCGTGGTCACAGCAGTGCCCTCCCCTGCGTCGGGTCGCCCGGCGGTACGACGGCGCCCACATGCACGGTGACGCGGTCGACCGACAGTCCGCTCACTGATTCAAGTGCGTCGCGAACATGGGTGCTGGTGGCTGCCGCCACCTCGCCCAGCGACCGGCCCCAGCCCACCGCGATCTCGACATCGGCGCAGACCCGCTCACCGGCGACGGCGACAGTGGCCCGCGGTAGCGCCCGCCCGGGCAGCTTCCCCGGTCCGCTGCGGTGTCGGTAGACGTCGGGTGACGTCAATGCCGCTGCGATCACGATGCTCTGAACAGCGCGTTCGCGTATCTCCAGCCGGCCCGCGTCGCCCGAGCCGGGGGGCGCAGATTCGGCAAGGTCAGCCACGGCCACGCCCCCGCAGCCACGTGGTGGCATCGAATTCGCCGTCCCGGTGACCGCCGATGACGTATCCGATGGCACCCAGGACCAACGCCAGGAGAAATCCTGTGAATCCGCCGGCGGCGCCCGCCACCCCGAGAAGCACACCGGCCAACATTCCGGCCGTTGCTGTCGTCATTGCCGTCCTCCTGTTTGTCTAGCGTGAATCCGCGACGCTCGCGCCCGGCCGCAGTGGGCCGGACGCGATGTCCTCGACCGTCACGTCCACCGCGGTGGCGTCGGGAAATGCTTCGGCCACCGCCGCGCGGACCGCGGCGGCGGTGCCCCGGATCTGCGCATCGGCCGCCACGACGAGATGAACTTCGATTCGGTGACCGTCGACGCGCACGCCGGGAACCCGACGTCCCGGCAGGTAGGTGGCTACCTCGCCGAATTTACCGGGGTGCAGCGCCACGACGCCGGACACGGTGCGGGCGATACCCGCCACCGTGTCGGCGTCGGTCTCCTCCGCTGCCGGCACTACTCCACCCGAGCCAGGTGACTGTTCGGCGAGTCCGAGTCGTCGTCAGGCACGTGGACGTCGTGCACGGTGATGTTGACTTCGACGACCTCTAGTCCGGTCATGCGTTCGATCGCGGCAATCACGTTGCGGCGGATACCAGCGGCCAAATCGGCGATGGACACCCCGTATTCGGCGACGATGTCGAGGTCGACGGCGGCTTGCTTCTCCCCGACCTCGACCGACACGCCCTGCGAATAGTTCGTCGATGCGCCCGGGATCCGCTCGCGCAGAGCTCCGACCGCCCGGCTGGCATTGCCGCCCAGGTCGTACACACCGTGAACCTCGCGGGTGGCCATTCCGGCGATTTTGGAGACCACGACGTCGGCGATGGTCGTCTGACCGTGGCTGGTGACCAGCGGGCCGTTGGTGCTCTCGGCGACCGGACTCGTGGGATTGCTTGCCATGTCCTCGTCCTTTCCATCGATTTGGTTCTACTGGTGGGTGGACGTAGCTGACGGGCAAAACCGAACGCCCCGAGCATGTAATCCCAGACACACTCGTGGTTTGCTAACAGTGGTCGACGCTTCCGCGATCGGCCACGGCGGCGCGCAGGGGGGCCAGTGTTGGCAGAGTCGTCGCCGGCGGAGGGTGACGACTCATTCGACGAAGAGCTCCTCGCTGCGGCAGCGCGGGCCGGCGATGACGCGGCGTTCGAATCCCTGGTGCGTCGGCACGGTCCCGCGATTCACCGTTACGCCCGCCGGATGACGGGTGACAGCGACGCGGTACCCGACATCGTTCAGGAGACCTTTGTCGCCGCGTGGCGCCAGATCGGCAACTTTCGTGCGGAGTCCTCGCTGCGAACCTGGTTGTTCGCCATCTGTGCTCGCAAAGTCGTCGATTCGCACCGGGTCAAGCGCGCCACCCCCATCGACGACCGGCTGATAGAACCGGCGAGCACCGATCGCAACACCGATCCGTTCGCGGCTACCTCCAACAGCGCCTTCCTGGCTGCGGTGGAGGTGGCGCTGCAGGAACTGCCGCCGCGCCAGCGCGCCGCATGGTTGCTGCGCGAACTCGAGCGGTTGACCTTTCCCCAGATCGCGACCATCCTCAACGTGAGCCCCGACGGTGCGCGCGGGCACCATCACCGGGCGCGCGCCACGCTCCAGCAAAGGCTTCTGCAATGGCGATAGGCGATCTCGGCGCGATCGAGCGCGCGGCACACCTGATGCGCGCACAACCCGAACCTGGCTGGCAGGCGATCGAACACGATGTGCTCACCGCGGTACGTTCGACCCCGCGCGGCGGCTGGCCACTGGTCGTCGAAGATCCCCAGCCCGGATCTGCGCCGGGAACGCTGTACGTGAGCGACGTGGCCCTGGGCGCCCGCCTGTCGCGTGCGCTGGCCGGCGACTCCGACTACGCCGTCACCGACATCCAACTGCGGTCGTCGGGAACTGCACTGCAGGCTGTCTCGATCACGCTCAGTGGCCGCTACCTGGCCGATCTCCCGTCGGCTACCGCGCGGGCGCTCGCCCGCTGCGAGGCGGAGCTCGCCGAGGTTGTCGGCAACATCCCGGGTATTTCGATAGACATCGTCGTCAACGACGTGCACCAGTAACGGCTGAGCCAACAGCCCTCTGCGACAAGCATTTCCGCTACCGTGGCGCACATCACATCGATGAGGCGTTCGCTTTCACCCCGACCACGCGTCTCAACCATTGGTTAGCGACAGATCGTCGCTGGAAGATGAGGAAGGTGACGCAATGGGAATCGCAGACAAAGCGAAAAACGCCGCCGAGGACGCAATCGGCAAGGTCAAGGAGACCGTAGGCGACGTCACGGGCAATGACGACCTCAAGGCCGAAGGCCAGAAGGACCAGGGCGTGTCCGGCGTCAAGAAGGTCGGCGAGAACATCAAGGACAAATTCACCAGCTGATCGGATCAACGACTGCGGTGGGTTGCGTTGCATACGCAATCCACCGCAGCTTTTTCCAGCCACCGCACTCGAGCGGTCAGAACGCCTCCTCGCGGAGCTGCATCACCGCGAGGTCGACGTTCGTCGCGATCTCACGCTCGGCGGACAACCGAGGCAGCACGTTCTTGACGAAAAATGTTGCCGTCGTGACCTTTCCGGCATAGAAGGCTGAGTCCGACGGGTTCGGTTCGCCGTCGAGGGCCGCCAGCGCGACCTCCGCGTGCCGCAGCAGCAGCCAGCCGATCAGGAGGTCGCCGACGGCGGTCAGAAACGCCACCGATTCCAGGCCGACACGGTAGAGCTCCTCGGCGCTCTCCTGGGAGGCCATCAGATAGCCCGTCAGGGTGGCAACCCAGGCCTGCATGTCATCCAGCGCGGTCGCCAACTGTTTGCGGGCGTCAGCGAGTTCTGGGCGCGCACCGTCGCTGTCGATGAAGGCTTCGATCTGGGTGACCAGGTGCCCCAGCGACGCGCCCTGGTCACGAATGATTTTGCGGAAGAAGAAGTCCTGCGCCTGGATCGCGGTGGTGCCCTCGTAGAGCGAGTCGATTTTGGCGTCCCGGATGTACTGCTCGATCGGATAGTCCTGGAGGAAACCGGATCCGCCAAAGGTCTGCAGCGACTCGGTCAGACATTGATAGGCCCGCTCCGAGCCGACCCCTTTGACGATCGGCAACAACAGATCGTTGACCCGCTCGGCCAGATCGGCATCTGCACCCGATACTGCCTGGGCGACAACGGAATCCTGGTGCGCCGCGGTGAACAGGTAGAGCGCGCGGAGGCCCTCGGCGTAGGCCTTCTGCGTCAGCAGCGCCCGGCGCACGTCGGGGTGGTGGATGATCGTCACGCGTGGCGCGGTCTTGTCCGTCATCTGCGTCAAGTCGGCACCCTGGATGCGGGTCTTGGCGTACTCCAGCGCATTCAGGTAACCGGTCGACAGTGTGCCGATCGCCTTGGTGCCGACCATCATTCGGGCATATTCGATGATCTTGAACATCTGCGCGATCCCGCGGTGGGTGTCGCCGACCAGCCAACCCGTCGCGGGCAGCCCGTGCTGGCCGAAGGTCAACTCGCAGGTGGCCGAGACCTTGAGGCCCATCTTGTGCTCGACATTGGTGACGAACACGCCGTTGCGCTCCCCCGGTTCGCCGGTCTCGGGGTCGATCAGGAACTTGGGCACCAGGAACAGGCTGAGCCCCTTGGTGCCGGGCCCCGCTCCTTCGGGTCGGGCCAGCACCATGTGCATGATGTTTTCGAAGACGTCGTCGCTGTCGCCGCTGGTGATGAAGCGCTTGACCCCGTCGATGTGCCAGGTGCCGTCGGACTGCTCGACCGCTTTGGTCCGGCCGGCGCCGACGTCGGATCCGGCGTCGGGCTCGGTGAGCACCATGGTCGCGCCCCAGTTGCGGTCGATGGCCATCGACGCCCAATGTCGTTGCTGCTCATTGCCGACCGCGTAGAGGATGTTGGCGAGGATCGGACCGGCCATGTACATGAACACGGCCGGGTTGGCCCCGAGAACCAACTCGTTGATCGCCCACTGCACCATCGACGGCGCCGGCACACCTCCGACGGCCTCCTCCAGGCCGACCCGGAACCATTCGCCTTCGGCCCAGGCGCGCATCGACTTCTTGAACGGCTCGGGCAAGGTGACGACGTGGGTGTCAGGGTCGAATGTCGGCGGGTGACGGTCGCCGTCGGCAAACGATTCAGCCACCGGCCCCTCGGCCAACCGGGCGGCTTCGGAAAGCATCTGCCGCACCGAGTCGCCGTCGAGGTCGCCGAATGCCTCGTCGGCAAGCACCTCATCCAGCTTCAGGAATTCGAACAGGTTGAACTCGAGGTCGCGCACGTTGCTCTTGTAGTGGCCCATGCTGACGCCTTTCGATCGCCTGGGCTGAGCCTAACGCCATTCGGCGCTTGAGGGGTCGTACTCCTGTAACACGAAGCCGCACAACGTATTTGCAGACTGCCGCCCGGAAAACCGCTCAGGTCTGCTCGAGCGCCGTGGAAAGTGCCGCCCGGGAGCGGACCCCGAGCTTGCGGTAGACGGCGCTCAGGTGCATCTCGACGGTCTTCTCAGCAAGGAACAACGCCGCCGCGATCTGCTTGTTGGACCGTCCCGCGGCGGCCAGTTCCGCAGTGCGTTGTTCGGCGCCGGTCAGACGCAGCCCGTCACCGCGGGGGCTGTCCAGGCGGGCGAGGTCCGCCCGTGCCCGCGCCGCCCACAGTGGTGACCCGAGTCGGTCGAAGGTCTCCAGAGCTTCACCCAACGAGCCGGCAGCCTCCTGCCGGCGGCGCCGGCGCCGCTGGATTTGACCCAGAAGTAGCTGCGTGCGGGCGGTTTCAAAGGGCATCGGGAGCCCCTTGTGGTGAGTCATCGTCTGCTCGACAACGCGTTGCGCCCCGTCGAGGTCGCCTCGAGCGGCCAGCAGCTGGCCGCGCCCGCGTGCGCCGATGGCCAGCATCCACGGCCGGTCATGCCGAATCCCATTGCCCTCCAACGCTTCGATCAGAGGTTCAGCCTCGTCGGATCGACCGACGGCGATCAGCGCCTCGATCGCGTCGGGCAGGTGACGACCACCTTCGATCTCGGTGGTCAGGCCGTCGAAGGCGGCCAGGTCGGGCGCCAGCACGTCGAGCGCGGCGGAGTAGTCACCTCCTGACACGTCGAGAAACGCCAGTGTGCTCCGTGGGTCCTTCGCCATCTGGAATGCGCCGATTGCGTTCGACGTGTCCACCGCGGCCTGAGCCAACGCACGGGCTTCCGACTCGCGACCGGCGTATGCGGCGACCGCGCACAGCGGAGTCCATGCGGTGACGAGCGAGAACTTTCCACCCATCTGCTCGGCGCGCTCGAGCGCTTCCTGCGCCGCGCGCGCGGCATCGGCGTAGCGACCCGACCACAAATCGATCTGCGCCACATGCACTGCAGCCCAGATGATGTCGACTTCGGTGCCGCCGTCGAACATCTGTTGCTGAACCGCACGCATCTCTCGCCGGGCGCGGTAGAGCTCACCCATACCACCGTGGACCATCGCCTGTACGGCGCTGGCGCGGAAAAACGTGGTCGCTCCGCTGGCGGGATCCTCCAGTTCCAGTGCTGTCTGCAGCGATTGCTCATCGACACCCCGGCCGGCGACGAAACTGCCTGCCACCCAGATCGACCTCGCCTGGCTCCGCAAACCCGGTACGCCGACCCGATCGGCGAGCTCGACCGCGTCGCCGATGATTCGCAACGCCTCGGTGAAACGATCGGTCATCACCAATGCCAGGGCCAGGCGCAGTCGACACAGCACACCGAGGGCGGGATTGTCTCCCAGCTCGTCGACCGCCTCGCTCATGATGTCGACGGCACCGGCCATGTCGTCGTCGTAGGCCTGGACCCCGCCCAGCCACATCAGCGCCAGACAGCGCAGCGCCCCCGGCGGCGCCTCGCTCAGCGCCGCCTGCAACCGGGATCGCGCCGCGAGGAAGGAACCTGCACGAAAATGCAGTTCTCCCAACCGGATTCGCCGCCACACGACATCGCCACCCAGCGTCAGGGCCAGCTCCAGCAACTCGGCCGCGACCGCCGGCGCACCCTGCGCGATCGTCGCGTCGGCGGCCGCATCCAACGCCGAGAGCATCGTCGTATCGCCGGTCGCGGCGGCCAGGGCGAGATGGCGGGCCCGGATTTCCGGCCGGTCGACGATGGTCGCGAGTTTTCGGTGCATGGCCCGGCGCCGCGATGGGGTGGCATCGGTGTACACCCCGGAGGCGAACAGCGGATGGGAGAACCTCACCCGATCGCCGTCGACCACGAGGGTGCGCAGCGCCCGCATCGATTCGAGAACCGCAACGACGTCGGCGGCCGACTTGTCGGTGGCACGCGCGACCGACTCGAGAGTCGGTGCCGCGCTGCAGGCCACCGCCAGCAACACGTCGGCGGCGTCGGTGTCGACCCGACCGATCCGCTGGCGCACGAGCGCGGTGAGGCTGTCGGGCAGGTCGACCTTGCCGGCGCCGAGGTCGTCGGCCGCACAACGGGCGAGTTCGATCGCGAAAAAGGGATTGCCGCCCGATATCTCGTAGATTCGCGTGATTGTCGGGCGTGGCAGCGGGTGGCCCAATCGGTCGGTGACCAACGCGTGCACCGCGCGCCGCCCCAGCGGTCGGAGCTTGGCTCCGCTGACACTCTCGGGACGGCGGAACTGCAACCACGACCGCTCGTCATCCGAATCCGGTTCGCCGGTACGAAAGCTCAACAGCAGCCCCACCAACCCGGTGAGTCGACGAGCGGCGACGCCGAGCACGGCGCGACTCGATGCGTCCAGCCATTGGACGTCGTCGATGACCAACAGCACCGGGAGCTGCCCGCTCACCTGTTCGACAACCGACGTCAACGCGGTGGCCACGGCCCGTTCGTCGGTGGCCGGACCGCCGTTGTCGGCCTCGCCGCTACACGCCCGCTCCAGCACGTCGCGATGCGGCGTCGGCAACGCTGCGACATCGACGTCTCGGAGCAGGTCCGCGACCGCTGCGTAGGCGTAGGTGACCTCGGCCGGCGAACCCTGCGCCGACAGCACCCGGAATCCGCGCGTCTCGGCGTCGGCGACGGCATCCAGCAGCAGCGTGGTTTTACCGATGCCGGCTTCGCCCTCCACCACCAGCGCGGCGGGTCCGGTCTGGGCACGGGACAGAAACTCTGCCACCGCCACGGACTCCGCGGCCCGTGTGATCGTCTCCCCGCCCACACCCTGCATTTTGCAGGCGAAGTAACGCTACGGACGAGCTTGTGCGGCTTTTTATGCAATAAGGCTTAGCGGCGGCGCTTGGTGGGTATGGAGGGGCGGAAGATCCACAGGTCATATCCGGCTGTAGCCAGCACCGAAGCGGAATTCGAGTTGCTTGCTGGACGCGAGTCTTATATGGTCTCTTACATAGTCCTCAGGAGATGACCATGCTGATCGTCGAACTCAATGTCGCCGGCTATCGCCTGAGCGGCGAATGGGCAGGTCTGCGCCGCAGCACGCTGCGGCCGGCGCGGTTCAATCCGAGGTCTCTCCGGTCCATCCAGTGGCGGATGCCGCAGCTTCGCCAGACTCCCGCAGCCTGACAGCCCGTCACACCCCCATGACGTCAGCCATCAAAACGCGCCGTACCCGCGGCAACACCCGCACCAAAATGCTGATCAGCGCCGCCGAAGTGATGCGCGAGCGCGGCGCCGCCGGCGTAACCATCGACGAGGTGCTGCACCGCAGCGGCGCTCCCCGCGGGTCGGTCTATTACCACTTCCCCGACGGGCGCAACCAGATCCTCGCCGAGGCGCTGCAGTACGCCGGCGACGCGATCACCGCGGACATAGACGATGCCGCCGGCCGCGGCGCAAAGGTGCTGGTTCGGCAATTCGTCGAGTTCTGGGAACGGGTGCTCGCCGAGAGCGACTTCCACGCCGGCTGCCCGGTGGTCGCCGCGGCGATCGGTTCGGGCGAGGACGAAGTGCGGTTGGCCGCCGAGGCGGCACGCATCTTCGCGCACTGGCGGACGGCGCTCACCTGGGCGTTCGTCGCCGACGGCTTCCCGGAACCCGACGCGGACTCGCTGGCGGTCATGTCGATCGCCACGCTGGAGGGCGCCGTCGTGTTGTGCCGCTCCACCCGCAGCAGCGAACCACTGCACAAGGTCTACGAGCAGCTCGAATTTCTGGTCAAGGCAAGGGAATTCGTGCGCCGCAACGGCGTGCCGCAGAGCTGACCGATGGCTAGTCGCTGGCCGGAAGCGGCTTGGCTTCCTTGAGGCTCAACGCCGTCCCGCCCACCGACAACGTCCCGGCGCCGGCCTTGGTCACCAACACCTCAGCGCCCGCCTCGTCCACGTAACGCTTACCCATGATGGCGCCGTCCGAGAACGCGGGATCCAGCTCACCGGAACGCTCCGCACCCAACTCGACCATCGGCGCGCCACCGCAGCGCAGATCCTCGAGGCTGTCGGCGCTGCGGACGACGATCACCTGGGTGTCGCAGACCTGACTCGCCAGACGGGTTCCGTTTTTGATCATGATCTCGATCCTCGGTTGGAGTTACTGCTCGGCCGGAGCGGCGCGAAGCTCTTCGACGATTTCGCGGCGAAGCACTTTGCCCGTCGCATTGGTGGGCAGCTCGTCGCGGAAGACTACCCGGTCAGGGGTTCGCGAGCCCCGCAAACTCTTGCGGACGTGCTCGCGCAACTCCTCCGCATCAGGGTCGGCGCCGGCGGCCGGCACCACCACCGCGACAATCGCCTGCCCCCACTGCGGATCCTCGACGCCGACCACCGCGACGTCGCGCACATCCGGATGCTCGACCAGCACGTCTTCCAGTTCGGCGGGTGCGATGTTCTCACCGCCGCGAATGATCGTGTCGTCGCTGCGCCCGCCGATGAACAGGTAGCCGCCTTCGTCGAGCGTGGCGATGTCCTTGGTCGGGAACCACCCCTGGTCGTCGAGCACCGAACCGATCCCGGTGTAGCGGCCCGACACCTGCTCCCCGCGGACGAACAGCTCGCCGGTCTGCCCGGCCGGCAGCACGGTGCCGTCTTCGCCCCGGATCTGCACTTCGACACTCGGCACCGGCTGCCCGACCGAACCCAACCGCTTCAGCACCGACGGATCGGCGGCGGCCTGCGCCTCGCGGTGATCGTCCGGGGTCAGCACGGCGATGGTCGAGCTGGTCTCGGTCAGGCCGTAGGCATTGACGAAGCCGACCTGCGGTAACAGCTCCAAAGCGCGGCGTACCAGCGGCAACGGCACCTTTGAACCGCCGTAGGCCAGGTTGCGCAGCGACGGCAGCCGGTGCGCGCCGCCTTCCAGAACCGAGACGATGCGGTCCAGCATGGTCGGCACCACCGTCGCGCTGGTGACGTGCTCGGCGTCGATCAGACGCAGCCACTCGTGCGGATCGAAGACGGGCAGATAGACCATCTTGCGTCCGGCGTACAGATTCGACAGCGCCGCGCTCACCCCGGCGATGTGGTACGGCGGTACACAGATCAGCGCGCCGTCGGTCTCCTCGGCGGAGCCGAACTCGACGGTGCCGGTGACATAGCTGGTCAAGTTGTTGTGAGTCAGCTCAACGGCTTTGGGCTGCGAAGTGGTGCCCGACGTGAACAACACGATGCCCACCGAGTCCGGGTCGGCGAACTCCACCGCCGGCTCGGCTTCACGGGCCTGCGCCAGAAAATCGTCGGACAGGATGACCTGTTTCGCCACCCCGTCGAGGCCGGCCGGCCCACCCAGCTCGTCGAGGTAGCGGCTGTCGGCGACCACCAGCGGATCGGGCAGTCGCGCGATCAGCGTCTTGATCCCGTCGGCGGACAGCCGGTAGTTGATCGGGGTGAACGTCTGGCCGGCCCGCGCCGACGCGAAGATCAGCAGCGGCAGCATCGCGCCGCCGAGTCCCACGTAGACGACGTGCGACGCCCCTGCGGCCGCGATGATCCCGGCCCCGCCGTCGGCAAGATCGCTGAGCTGCTGGGTGGTCATCCGAACGTCTCCGGAGACGACGGCCGTCCGCTCGGGATCGCTCGAGCTGGCCATCTCGAGAAGTAGCGAAATACTCACGCTCGCACTTTCTGTGGAGTCCACACGTTACAAAGCTTGGCAGAAGTGTCAGGCAAGTTTAGATGACGTCACATTGCCCGCCTCGTCGTGGCCGACGTCACGGCCGATGACCCGTTTACCTGCAAATCGACCGGTTACCCCGCTCCGAGGCCGCCAGTAGTTGACCAAGCAACCACGAGCGAGTTGGGGGACTTCGCATTGACGACCCTGCAATCAGCACCACCTGTCATCCATTCCACCTTCACCAGGCTGCGCGCCGGCATCGCCGGCGCGATGTTGGCCGAGTTCTTCGGCACGTTCGTGCTGCTGCTGCTCGGCCTCGGCACCTGCGCCGTGAACGTCGTCGGCCTGCCGGGTTCCGGCCGGCAGACCATGCCGTTCGGGCCGGACAACTGGCTGATCAACGTCTTCGGCTGGGCGTTCGCAGTGACGCTGGCCGCGTACGTCTCCGGCGGTATCAGCGGCGCACACTTCAACCCGGCGGTCACGCTGGCCTTCGCGGTCGCGCGAAAGTTCTCCTGGCGCAATGTGATTCCGTACTGGGTGGCGCAACTCGCCGGCGCGTTCTGCGCCGCCGGTGCGGTGTACGCGGTCTACCGCGCCGCCATCGAAGCGCATGACGCCGGAGTCCCCCGATCGAGCGCCATGGACACCTACGGGATCTTCGGCACCTCGCCCGCGCAGTACTTCCACGGCGGCTACCTCGGGCCGGTCGTCGACCAGCTGGTCGGCACCGCGATCCTCATCGTGCTGATCGCCGCACTGATCGACAACCGCAACCAGGCGCCCGCCGGCAACCTGGCGCCGCTGCTGATCGGCTTCGTGATCGCGGTGATCGGCTGCTCCTACGGCACCAACGCCGGCTACGCGCTCAACCCTGCGCGCGAGCTCGGTCCGCGCGTGTTCGCGTGGCTCGAGGGCTGGGACAAGTTGGCGCTGCCCGGCGATTACGGGCAGACGACCAACTACTGGTGGATCCCGGTGTTCGTGCCGTTGGCGGGCGCCGTCGTCGGCATCCTGCTCTACGACTTCTTCATCGGGCACGTGCTCGATGCCCGCGCCACCATGCTGCTCACCCCGGAGCCGGGGCTGGCACCGGTACCCACCACCGACGCCGCGGCGGGCGTGGCGGGTCCGGTCACCGTGGAGGACAGCGCGGACGCCGAGGAAGATCAGGCCGCGTGAGCTAGGAGCCGGTCCATTTGGCCGGTCGCTTCTCGGCGAATGCGATCGCGCCTTCCTTGGCGTCGTTGGAGCTGAACACCGGCATCAGGATGCTGTTCTGCTTGGCGAAACGCTCGTCGGGGCTCCAGCCGCGGGATTCGACCATGATCTGCTTGGTCGCGGCCACCGCAAGCGGCCCGTTGGCGGTGATCCGCTCGGCCAGGTCGATCGCCGCGTCCAACGCGCCGCCGGGTTCGGCAAGGACGTTGACCATCCCCAGTGCGTGGGCCCGTTCGGCGGTGAAGCTCTCACCGGTGAGCGCCAACTCCATCGCGACCGCCGGCGGAATGCGTTCGGGCAGTCGCAGCAGTCCCCCACCGCCGGCGACCAGTCCGCGCTTGACCTCGGGAATGCCGAACGACGCGTCCCTGGACGCCACGATCAGGTCGGTGGCCAGCGCCAACTCGGTGCCGCCGGCCAGCGCATAGCCCTCCACCGCCGCGATCAGCGGCTTGACCGGACCGCGCTCGGTGAAGCCCATCCCGCGACCCTCGACCAGCGGAACCTCGCCGCGGGCGAACGCCTTGAGGTCCATGCCCGCGCAGAAAGAGCCGCCCGCACCGGTCACGATGCCGACCGACAGTCCGGGGTCGTTGTCGAGCTTGTCCACCGCGTCGGCCAGGCCGTGGGCCACCGCCGAGTTGACCGCGTTCTTGGCCTTGGGCCGGTTGATGGTGATGATCAGGATCCGGTCCCGCTGCTCGACCAGGACTTCGGGTTCGGTGGCTTCTTCAGTGCTCACGGCGGTGTGACACTCCTTGATTGATTTCCAGTACGGCTTTCGAGGAGATGGTATCGAGCCGTTGCGGCTCGGCTAGCATCACAGCCAAATGGCTGCTACCGACATCGAACCAACCGAGATCTCCAAGTGGGATCCCGGCCTCACCGAACGGGTGATGGGCTGGCTGCGTCCGCTGATCAAGGGCTACCACCGGGCCGACATTCGCGGCTTCGAGTCGTTCCCGCCGGGCGGCGCGCTGGTGGTTGCGAACCATTCCGGGGGCCTGTTCCCGATGGACGTGCCGGTCTTCGCCACCGGCTTCTACGAGCACTTCGGCTACGACCGTCCGGTGTACACCCTGAGCCACGACATCATCTTCACCGGACCCACCGGTGATTTCTTCCGTCGCACCGGTTTCATCCGGGCCAACCACGAAAACGCCGACGAGGCACTGCGATCCGGCGGGGTGGTAGTGGTGTTCCCCGGCGGCGACTACGACGTCTACCGCCCGACGTTGTCGGAGAACGCGATCGACTTCGACGGACGTACCGGCTATGTACGCGCGGCGATCAACGCCGGGGTGCCGATCGTGCCGGCTGTGACGATCGGCGGTCAGGAAAGCCAGCTGTACCTCTCCCGTGGAACCGGATTGGCCAAAGCGCTCCGACTGGACAAGCTCTTACGGGTGAAGATCCTGCCGATCTCGGTCGGCTTCCCGTTCGGGTTGTCGGCGGTGCTGCCGATCAACGTGCCGCTGCCGACCAAGATCGTCATGCAGGTGCTCGAACCCATCGACGTGACAGCGGAATTCGGGGAGAACCCCGACATCGACACGGTCGACTCGCACGTCCGGCGCGTCATGCAGAAGGCACTCGACGGGCTGGCCAAAGAACGCCGCCTGCCGGTAATCGGGTAGCCGTGGCGCTCGGTCTGCTGGGCAGCATGGTCCGCGCGGGCATCATCGCGCCGATGCGACCCGACAAGTATCTGCGCATCATCGGCGCGGTCCGGCGCGAAGGGCTCACCGTCACAAGTGGATTCGGGATGTCTGCGCAGCGGTGCCCGAACCGGGCCGCATTGATCGACGAGCTGGGTTCGCTGACCTATCGCGAACTCGACCGGCGCGCCGACGCGTTGACCGTTGCGCTGCAGGGCTTACCGGGCGGAACGCCGGAGGTGGTGGCCATCATGTGCCGCAACCACCGCGGGTTCGTCGAGGCTCTGATCGCGGCGAACCGGATCGGCGCCGACGTCCTGCTGCTCAACACGTCGTTCGCCGGCCCGGCCCTGGCCGATGTGGTGAATCGTGAGGGCGCGGACGCGGTGATCTACGACGAGGAGTTCGCCGAGTCGGTCGATCGTGCACTGGCCGACAAAGCCGACACCACCCGCATTCTCGGGTGGACCGACCATCCCGACCAGCACGACGTCACCGTCGAGGAGCTGATCGCGACCCACCTCGGCGAGCGGCCCGCCAAATCGGAACGCACCGGCAGGATGATCCTGCTGACCTCGGGAACCACCGGAAACCCCAAGGGAGCCAAGCACTCCGGCGGCGGCGCGACCGAGCTCAAAGCGATCCTCGACCGGGTGCCGTGGCACACCGAGGAGACCACGGTGGTGGTGGCGCCGATGTTCCACGCCTGGGGGTTCTCGCAATTGATCTTCGCGGCGTCGCTCGGCTGCACGGTGGCCACCCGGCGCAAGTTCGATCCGGAGGCCACCCTCGATCTGATCGACCGCCACCAGGCCACCGGGCTGTGCGTGGTGCCGGTGATGTTCGACCGGATCATGGACCTGCCCGACGAGGTGCGCCGCCGGTACAGCGGTCGCTCGCTGAAATTCGCCACCGCGTCCGGATCGCGGATGCGGCCCGACGTCGTCACGAAATTCATGGACGAGTTCGGCGACATCCTCTACAACAACTACAACGCGACCGAGGCGGGCATGATCGCGACCGCCACACCCGAGGATCTGCGGGCAGCACCCGACACCGCCGGAAAACCCGCTGTGGGCACCGAGATTCGCATCCTCGACTCCGAGCATCGGCCGGTGCCCACCGGCGAGGTCGGCCAGATCTTCGTCCGCAACTCCAACCGGTTCGACGGCTACACATCCGGCGGGGGAAAGAACTTCCACGACGGCTTCATGGCGTCCGGCGATGTCGGTCGGCTCGATGAGTCGGGGCGTCTCTATGTAGTGGGCCGCGACGACGAGATGATCGTGTCCGGCGGCGAGAACGTCTACCCGATCGAGGTGGAGAAGACGCTGGGATTGCACCCCGACGTCGCCGACGCCACGGTGCTGGGCGTCGACGACGAGCAGTACGGACAACGGCTTGCCGCGTTCGTGGTTTTGACGCCGGGCGCGTCAGCCTCCGGCGATGACCTCAAACAGCACGTCCGGGAGAACCTGGCCAACTACAAAGTGCCACGCGAGATCATCGTGCTCGATGAATTGCCACGCAGCAGCACCGGCAAGATTTCGCGGCGCGATCTGCAGAGCCACCTCCACGGCGACGGCAGCTGAGGCGAACCGACGCTCGTCTCGCCGCCCGTGACATCTGACGCTCAGGCCGGTGCCAGCGCCTCTTCGACCACCGTCAACTTCTCCGAAAGCCCAGCGGCGCGCCGGATTTCGACGAGTTCATCGACGACGGCCTCAGTGACCTCGTGCGGGTCGTCGACCGTCGCGCCGTCGGACAGCACCGAAACATTCAGCTGGTCAACGTAACTCCACACGGTGATGTTCAGGCCACTGCCGGTGGTCAGCGGCCCCACTGAGTAGATCTCGGTGACCTTTGCACCACCGACCCGCCCGTGTTCACGCGGACCCGGCACGTTGGAGATCGGCAGGTTGAGCACCTTGTTCTGCCCGTCGCGTTCGGCCAGCCACCGGAACAGCGACTCCGACGGCCCCGGCGGAAAGTATGCGGCCCAGCGGCTGACCAGTTCCGGTCCGAGCAGATGGTGACTCTCCTTGGCGTCGACCGCGTAGTCGTGCGAGCGCCGCACCCTTTCCAGCGGATCGTCGACGTCGGCAGGCAACGCCACCATCATGCCGGTGAACAGGTTGCCCGACACCCGGTCCGGCGAGAAGTCGAAACTCACCGGCACCGAGGCCAGCAGCGGATGGTCGGAGCTGCCGTCGTAGCGCATCCGCAGCTTGCGCAACGCGCCGGCCGAGAGCGCCAACACCATGTCGTTGATGGTCGCGCCCAGGGCCTTGCTGGTTTCCTTGATGTCGCTCAGCGCCAAAGTCGCTGTGGCAAAACGACGTTCGGGCGTCAACATGTGGTTCATGAACGTCGGCGGCGGGGAGAACGGCATGGTCAGTTCCGGTGACAACTTGCGCGAGCTGCGGCGGACCCGGTTGATGCCCTTTGCGGTGTAGCCGATCGTTGCCGGTATCCGCCCGATATGGCGCATGTGATCGGCGAACGCCGAGCGCACCAGCTCACCGGTCGACGGTGCCGGATCCGGGGCGTAACGGACCTCGCCGGACTGCGGACCGGGCGCCAGATCCATGCCGCGGGCAAGCAGATTCGCCGCGGCCACCCCGTCGGCGAGCGCGTGGTGGACCTTGCCGACCACCGCAATCCGATTGTCGGCCAACCCTTCGACGAAATACATTTCCCACAACGGGTGGTCGCGGTCCAGCGGAGTGCTGGCGATCTCACCGATCGCCTCGTCCAGCTCACGGCGCCCACCCGGCGCCGGTAATTGCCACGGTCGCACGTGATAGGTCAGGTCGACGTCGCAGTTCTCCCGCCACATCGGATGGTGCAGTTTGAGCGGAATGTCAATCAGCTGATAGCAAAACGGCTCCAGCTTGTACAGCCGACTGTGGATCACCCGACGAAACGCGTCGATGTCGAAGTCGCGGCGGTCCGTGTCGAGTTCGATCACCGCAACCTTGAGCGTGTGCATGTGCACGTTCGGCGTTTCGCTGTACAGCAGTACTGCGTCCCAGCCGCTCAGCCGCTTCATGGGTCGGACCTTACAACCGCGCGGAGGCTAAATAACCTCTTTGGCCGCGATCATCCGGTTGCGGTGAACCTGTCCCAGGAACAGGCCGACCGCGGCCGACATCGCGCCCGTGCGCGCGCCGTCGGTCAGGTCGAAGCCGTGACCGGCGCCGGGCAGTTCGACGTAGCTGACCAGTGACCGCGACACGGACCGCAGCCGCTCGACGAAGCTGCGTGCCTGTTCGACCGGGATCACCCTGTCGCTGCTGCCGTGAATCACCAAGAACGGCGGGGCATCTGGGTGAACCCGCGCGATCGGCGAGGCGTCACGGAACACGTCGGGGTGCCGACTCATTCTGCGTCTGACCACGACCCGCTCGAGGAAGTCGACGAATTGCTGCCGCTCGGGGGTCGAGCGGTCCTCCCAGTCGTAGCGGCCGTAGATGCCCACCACGGCGTCGACGGAGGTGTCCGAGTCCGGCGGCAGATCCGTCTGCATAGCGGGGTCGTTGGCGGTCAACCCGGCCAACGCGGACAGATGCCCGCCGGCCGAACACCCCGCCACCGCAATGAAATTGCGGTCGCCACCAAACTTGTCGACATTGGCACGGGCCCACGCGATCGCGGTCTTGACGTCGGTGATGTGCGACGGCCAGCGGTTGTGTGGCGAAACCCGGTACTCGGCCGACAGGCACACCCAGCCCATCTCGGCCAGGTGCGACATCAGCGCATATCCCTGGAGTTGCCGGCCACCGTGCACCCAGGCGCCGCCGGGCACGAAGATCAGTACCGGCGCTGGGCGGACCGGCAAATCCTTGCGCCGCCACACGTCCAGCAACTGCGCGGACTCCTTGCCGTACCGCACCGATGTCCGGTGCAGATGGCGGCGATGCTGCCGCGCACGCAGGAACGGCGGTGTCCGGTCGGGGGCAGGCCAGTCGATGTCGAGTTCGCTGGCCGCGACCACGCCGCGCAGCGCGGCGTCGATCACCGCTTGAGTTTGGCCGCGGTCTGCCTTACGCGTCTCGCCGATGCCGGGAGTGCGCCAGGTCTTGACCGAGGTCGACACGAACTCGGGGGCCAGCCGGGAGCCCCAGACGCTCATCGCCGTGATACCGCCGAGTGGTTCCAACCGTCGACCGACCAGTGGCAGCGAGGCCATCGCATCGCTGGCTGCCAGCATGTAATCGCCCGGGCGGGCCCGTAGGAACCATTTCACCTGCGACGCCAAGGAGCGCCCAGCGGGGCGCGGCGCCGGTCGTGCCGTCATCGAGCGAGCGTACCCCGCACCGCGCCGGCGCAATCGGATTCGTGTCAGTTCGTTGCCGACGCCTGGCCGCACCCGACGGCGGGCACCGGGGTAGCGTTGACGGCAACGGGTTGCTCGGTGACGAGCGGAAATGCCCGATTGAAAAGGACAAGCTGATGGCTTCACCGACGACGACTCGTTCACCCTATTTCCACCGTGTCGAGCTGGTCAGGGACGCCCTCGTGTCCCATTCCAAGCTCAAGGACGAGGAAGCCACCGAGCTGGCCGAACACGTCCTGCACGCGTTGAACTCGATACCGGAAAAGATGCGCTGAGCAGCAGCTCGGCACAAGCCCGCTGACTTCCCCCGAGTGCGACGTGATCCGCGCCGACAGGGTGGAGGATTGTCACTGTGACACGGTCGCATGGTTTCACCCCGGACGTTCGTCCTCGCGCGGGTGTAGCCTTGGAGGTGCTGAAACGTCCAGCCGCTGCGGAACGAATCAGGTTGTCACGTCGCCGATTCAAAGAGCATTCGCTCGCGCCGCCCACACTGAGTCACCCGCAGCTCAACGTGCCGCAAATCTCTTGTCTCGCAACGCAATGACGCGCCGCGATCCTTCCACAATGTCCAGGATCAGGTAGCCGTCATGACCGCACTCGGAGTCTCAACGTCCTCGCTCGGGGCGGCGCAGTACCGGCCGTGCCGGAGCGAGCGGGGCACGCCGTCCGCAGCCGCTGCCACTACTACTGATCGGGCGACAGACTCCCCGGCTCGGCCAGCGGCCAGCGGCCGAGCCGGGTGCCTATCCCCTTGATGCCGGCGGCTAGGGCCGCACACCCACAACTACCAACTTAGAAAGAAGAAGCGCGACCATGGCGATCACCGACGTAGCGGCCTTCGCTCACCTGACCGATGCCGACATCGACAACCTGGCCGCAGAGCTGGACGCGATCAGGCTGGACGTGGACGCGCGCCTCGGCGAGTCCGACGCGCGTTACATCCACCGCACCATCGCCGCGCAACGTTGTCTCGAGATCGCCGGCCGGCTGCTGCTGGCGCGCGGCACCCGCCGACCCGCATGGTGGGCCGGTACGGCGACGCTCGGGGTGGCCAAGATCGTCGAGAACATGGAGATCGGCCACAACGTCATGCACGGCCAGTGGGACTGGATGAACGACCCGGAGATTCACTCCACGACCTGGGAGTGGGACTTGAGCGGGGCCTCGAAACACTGGAAGGCCACCCACAATTTCCAGCACCACAAGTACACCAACATCCTCGGCATGGATGACGACATCGGTTACAGCACCTTGCGAGTCACCCGAGACCAGCCGTGGAAGGTGCGCAACCTCGGCAACTTGTTCTACAACACCGTCCTCGCGCTGGGCTTCGAATGGGGAATCGGCCTGCAGCCACTGGAGATCGAGAAGGTCCTCGACGACGGGCCCGAGGGCGACAAGGCCGCTCAACGAGTCCGTGAATTCGCGACCAAAGCCGGAAAGCAGCTCGCCAAGGATTATGTCGCGTTCCCGTTGCTGACCGCACTGTCGCCGAAGGCGACGTTCGGATCGACACTGAAGGCCAACATCGTGGCCAACGTGATCCGCAACCTGTGGACCGACGCGGTGATCTTCTGCGGTCACTTCCCCGATGGCGCAGAGAAATTCGCCATCTCCGACATGGTCGACGAGAGCCGCGGACAGTGGTACCTGCGCCAGATGCTGGGCAGTGCCAACTTCGACGCCGGGCCGACGATGCGCTTCATGAGTGGCAACCTGTGCTACCAGATCGAGCATCACCTCTACCCCGATCTGCCGAGTAACCGACTGCACGAGGTCTCGCTACGAGTGCGCGAGGTGTGTAACAAGTACGACTTGCCTTACACCACAGGCTCATTCCTGGTGCAGTGCGCCAAGGTGTGGCGCACCATCGCCAAACTGTCGCTACCGGACCGCTACCTGCGCGACACCGCCGACAACGCTCCCGAGACCCGCAGCGAGCGGATGTTCGCCGAACTGGAGCCCGGTTACGGCGGGACCGACCCGGCGACCGGACGTCGTCGTGGCCTCAAGACCGCCATTGCGGCGGTGCGCCAGTGGCGTCACGAAGCTCGCGCCGGTGAACGCATGGGATCGTCCGCGATACCCGCCTGACCGTCGATCGCGCATCCCGGCATCGGTACTCGGCCGGCGTTGGCGATACTGGATCGATGCCGAGCCCAGAGTTCCACCCCGACCTCCGCAAAGTCGCTCGCTTCGCGCCGCGCGCGCTGGTCGGCCCGAGGTCGTTGAAGCTGATCCGCCGGCTCTCGCCGGTGGTCCAGCGCGGCGGCGCGAATCCCGACGTCGAGGCGCTCATCCTGGGTTCCGGTGTCGGAGTGCGGCTGCATCGTCCGGCTGGGGCCGGCCGGCCCGGGCCCGCGCTGCTGTGGATTCACGGCGGCGGCTATGTCATCGGCACCGCGCAGCAGGACGACGAACTGTGCCGCCGGTTCGCCCGTGAACTCGGCATCACCGTCGCGGCCGTGGACTACCGCCTGGCGCCCGAGCACCCCTACCCCGCGCCGCTGGAGGACTGCTATACGGCGCTGACCTGGTTGGCTGGGCTGCCCGCGGTCGACCCGACACTAGTCGCGATCGGCGGAGCCAGCGCCGGCGGTGGCCTGGCGGCTGCGCTGGCACTGCTGGCGCGGGACCGGGGCGAGGTAACGCCGGCCCTGCAGCTGCTGGCTTACCCGATGCTCGACGACCGCAGCGGATCGACGCCGGAGAACCCTAACTACCGGCTGTGGGGACCGAAGAGCAACCGCTTCGGATGGGCCGCCTACCTCGGCAATGCCGACCCGACGACTGCCGTTCCGGCCCGCAACGAGGATCTCAGCGGGCTGCCCCCGGCCTGGATCGGCGTCGGCACCCACGACCTGTTCCACGACGAGGATGTCGCCTACGCCGCCCGGCTCACCGCTGCGGGCGTGCCGTGCCAGATCGAGACGATCCCGGGCGCGTTCCACGGTTTCGATCTCGTGGTGCCGAAAGCGACTGTGTCCAAATCGTTTTTCGCCAGTCAATGTGCGAGTCTGCGGTCCGCCCTGGCAGTCGCACGCTGATGGCGGGTGGCGCGGACTTCTTTGCGGTGAGTGACGAGCAGCGTGCGTTGCGCAGTGCGGTCGCCGACCTGATGGCCCGGAATTCCAGCGAGGCGCAGGTGCGCGCGCGGATGGCAACCGATACCGGGCTCGACCCGACCGTGTGGCGCGAACTGGCGGCCATGGGCCTGACCGGGCTGCTGATCGACGAGAAGCACGGTGGTGCCGGAGCCGGCCCGGTCGACATGGGCATCGCGATGGAGGAGATGGGCCGGGCACTGCTGGTCAGCCCGTTCCTGTCGACTGCGGTGCTGGTGCCGGGCCTACTCGACGCGACCGGCGACGCCGCCGAATGCGACGCGGTGCTGCCCCGGATCGCCGCCGGTGACCTGATCGCGACCGCGGCGTTCGCCGAGGACGGCTCGGCCCGGTTGCCGGATCCGATCGCCACCTCCGCCGGTGTGATCGGCGACGCCTGGCACCTCACCGGGTACAAGCACTTCGTGCTCGACGGACTGTCAGCGCAACTGATCTACGTGCTGGCCGGCACGGACGCCGGCCCGACCGTGTTCGCGGTCGAAGCGGGCGCACCCGGTCTGACCGTGACGCCGCTGACCACGGTCGACCCGACCCGCAAGCAGTCTCGCCTGCAATTCGTCGACACCCCGGCCCGATTGGTCGGCCGGCCGGGCGCGGGTGTCGAGGTGTTCGAGGCCGCACTGGACCGGGCGGCGCTGGCGCTGGTCAGCGAGCAGGCCGGTGGCGCCCGTCGCGCGGCCGAGATGGCCACGGAGTATGCGAAGACCCGCTACCAGTTCGGCCGCGCGATCGGCAGCTTCCAGGCCGTCAAGCACATGTGCGCCGACATGCTGCTGGAGGCGGAGTCGACGGTGTCGGCGGCACGCTTGGCCGCGGCGGCGTTCGCCTCGCACGCATCGTCGCGGCTCGCCGATCTCGCTCTTGCGCAAGCGTATTGCTCGGATGCGTTCGTGTTCGTCGCGGCGACCAGCATCCAGGTACACGGGGGCATCGGGTTCACCTGGGAGCATCCGGCGCACCTGTATCTGCGCCGGGCCCGCAGCGATGCCCAGCTGCTCGGCAGCGCCTCCTGGCACCGGGAGCGCTACCTGCAACAGATCGGAGCCTGATGACCGACCAGGAATTGCGAGAGCAGGTCCGAGAGTGGTTGGCGGACAACTGGAATCCCGATATCGATCGCGGCGCCTGGGCCCACATCGTGGTCGAGGCCGGATGGGCCACACCCAGCTGGGAGCCGGAGTTCTACGGCCGCGGCCTCACCGATGCCCAATCTCGGCTGGTGGCATCAGAATTCGCCGCGGTCGGCGCTCACGGTTGTGGACACGACCGCGGAAACCTGTTCGCATGTACCCTGCACGACCTGGGAACCGAGGAGCAGAAGCACCGGCTCATTCCGCCGTCGATCCGCGGCGAGAGCAAATGGTGCCTGCTGTACAGCGAGCCGGGCGCGGGTTCGGACCTGGCCGGTCTGCGCACCCGGGCCGAGCGCGACGGCGACGAGTGGGTGATCAACGGCCAGAAGGTGTGGACGTCGTTCGCCACCACTGCCGACTACGGCATGTTGGTGGCTCGCACCGACTGGACTGTGCCGAAGCACCAGGGCATCAGCTTCTTCATATTGCCGATGCGCCAGCCCGGCGTCGAGGTCCGGCCGATTCACCAGATCACCGGCGAATCGGAGTTCAACGAAGTCTTCATCGAAGACGCCCGCGTCCCGGCGACCAACCTGGTCGGCGACGTGAACGCCGGGTGGTCGGTGCTGCAGACCGCCCTGGCCTACGAGCGGCGTTTCATGGCCGACATCGCCCGCACCGCCAAGGATGCCAAGCGGCCGCGGGACGAAAAAGGGCATCTGCTGGTCGAATTGGCGCGCGATGCCGGCCGGTTGGACGACCCCTACATTCGCCAGCAGATCGCCCGTGTCGACGCGCTGGCCGCGGTCAACCGGTGGAACACCCAGCGGTCGAAGGCCGCCACCGATCGTGGTGAGTCGGCGACGCTGATGGCGCTCGGCAAGATTGCGATGTCGCGCATCCTGCACGAGACGGCGCGAGTGGAGACCGAAATCGTGGGCGCCGAAGCGATGTTGACCGGTCCGGACAACCCGATCGGCGACGCTGTGACGTTCCGGACGCTGAACGCCTACTTCACCTCGATCGGGGGCGGAACCGATCAGATTCAGCGCAACATCGTCGGCGAGCGAGTGTTGGGCCTTCCGAAAGAGCCTGAGCCGTACAAGAACACGCCGTTCCGGGACTTGCCGCACTGACCAGGCACGTGCCATCCTGGCAACGTGGCCCCGCGCGAAAACCCGTTCCGCGCAATTCTCGACCCGGTTGCGCGCAGGCTGCATCTGCCCTTCGGCACCCGGGACTTCATCGACAAGATCGTCCGTGGGGGCGTGGACCAGGCCGGCCGGCGGACCTTGCAGATGCTGCTCACCACCTGGGATGCCACCGGCGGCGGACCATTCGCGGCCAGCGCGATCGCCACGGCTGGGCTGGCCAAGACGGTCGACGTCGCGCAGGGCCTGTTCATCGGTCCGGTGTTCAACCCGCTGCTCAAGGCGCTGGGCGCCGACCAGGTCACGTTCCGCGCCTCGCTGTGCGCCTCGGCGGTGGTCGGCCTGGGCATCATGCGCTACGGGGTGCGGGTCGAGCCGATTCACTCGATGGACGTCGACACCCTGGTCAACGCTGTGGCACCCACACTGCAGCGTTACCTCATCGGTGACATCTCCTGAGTCAATCCCGGGTGTAGCTGACCTCGCCGCCGACGATTGTCGCCGCGACCATCTCGGCGTCCAGCTCGTTGAGCGCGGCCTCCGGCGACAGTGCCAGCACGCACAGGTCGCCCGGTTCACCGGGTTGGACGAGTCGCGGCCGGGTGGGTTGCTCGGCGCTACCCAGCAACATCGTCAAAGCTGTTCTGGCCGAGACACATTCGTGTTCGCCGAGGACGACGCCGCTGGGCGTCTCGCGGTTGACCGCAGCGCGTACCGTCGCCCACGGGTCGCCGTCGCCGAACGGCATATCGGTCGACAGCGCCACCGGCACACCGGCGTCGAGCAACGACGCCACCCGCCAGAGCTGGTCGTGTTCGGTGACCGGCACCTCGTCGAGGTATTGATCTCCGCGCTCGGCAACGAAATTGGGCTGGGTCACGACGGTCACGCCGAGCTCGGCGAGGTCGGCCAGACTGTCCTGCGGTACGACGGCCGCGTGCTCGATGCGGTCACCGGGATGATGACCGGTTTCGCGTAGTGCCGCGATCGTCACCAGTAACTGCGCGGCGGTGACGCAGTGGATCGCGACCGAGTGGTCGTCGCGGTGTGTGCCGGCGATCCAGTCCACCAGCTGCTCGAGGTCCAGATCGTCGTCGTGCAGAATGCGTTTGCCCGGTGCCAGGCAGTGCACCCGCTGCTGTAATTCCCCATGCCGGTGCAGCTCTGACAACTTCATGACGTCGGCGATCGCCAAGTCCGGAGTGGCGTCGGTGATTCCGGTGACGCCGTAGCGGCTCAACCGTTCGCTGAGGTCGGCCAGACTGGCATCGCTGCGGCCCAATGCTTCTGCCCAGGAGTCGGTGCTGCGTAGCCGGCCGTCAGGATGGTCGGCCAGTCCGATGCGTTGCAGGCCTGCGGAGTTGAGCATCCACAACACGCCACTGCGATGTTGAATGCGCACCGGCATCCGCGGCGCGAGTGCGTCCAAGGCGTTGCGGTCCAGCGCACCGGCGACCGAATCGTGGTAGGCCACCGCGCGGACCCAGCCGTTTTCGTCCGGGTCGGCTGACGTCAATGCGGCTGCCAGCGCGTCGCGATCGCGTACCTGCGGTGGACCCAGCCGAATCGAGGTCGCGGCGGCAGCCGCCGAGTACAGGTGCACGTGGTGGTCGTGCAGGCCGGGCAGCACGGCTCCGCCCGCGGCGTCGAGCACGTCCTCGCCCGGCCGCGGCGTCAACGACTCGGCGACCTCGTCGATGTGCTCGCCCACCCTGATGTCGACGGTCAGCCCGTCGAGAGTTTCGGCGCGTTGAATCAGCATGTTGCACCGGCTTTCTCAGCGACCAGGTGTTCGACCACGGCATTGTCGGCGCCCAGTGCCGATGCCGGTGAGGTCTCAGGACGGACGGCTGTCGGCATGGCCCCGCGCGGTTCCGCCGCGTAACGGGCGGCCACCTGAGCCATTGCCACCTCGATCACCTCGCCGCCACCGCGGCGCAGTGACTCCCCGATTGCGCGCGCCGCTTCCAGCCCGCTGAGTGGATCGGCGATCGCATCACCGAAGAACACCGGGCCGTTGGGAGACGAGCCGGCCAGGCCTCCCGCGACCGCGGCATCGTCACCGAACGCCGGCCGCTCCGGCTGGTCACGATAGCCGTTGATACGCAACCAGATTCGACCTGACCGGGCAGCCACATCGTCAGCACTCAACGCGCGGCGCCGTAACGCCGCCGGGCGGGAGCCCTCGATGACGATGTCGGCGACAGTGAGCAGGCGTCGCAACGCATCCTTGTCGGTATCGAAATCGACCGCGTAGGAGAGCTTTCCGGCATTCATCCAGTCGAAGAACGCCGGCTCGCCGAGCCGAGTGCCGTCTGGGCGCCGGGGGCTCTCCACCTTGACGACCGTCGCGCCCGCCCGGGTGAGAAGCTGACCGCACAGCGGTCCCGCCCACAACGACGACAGATCCGCCACCAGCAAGCCGTCGGCCGGTCGTGGTCCGACCTTCGCACCGCGCTGCCGGACCGTGGGTGGCGCGGCGGATGCCTCACCCAATTCGGATGCCGCGATGTCGAGCAGTCGAGTACGCGCAATCACCTCCCGGCTGGAACGCTGCGCCGCCCAGGTCGCCAGCTCGGTCCACGGATCGACCACGCCGTCGGCTTCGATCAGCGCGGGCAGCACCGCGACGTCGTCGTCGCGCGGCAGCGCCACCGCACACCACCCGTCGGCACTGGCTACCAGCCTGGTCGCACCACCGGCCGAAATCCGGCCCGGCGGGCCGAGATTCATCATCGATGCCCGCCCGGCCAGAAGGGTCGCGGCGTCGACGTCCACACCGAGAAGCCCGCCGATGTCGGCGGCGACGCGGCGGGCTTCGTCCAGCATCAGAAGTGCAGCGCGGCGAAACGCCAGTCCAGGACGTGGCGGGGCTCGTCGGGCCGGTCGCTGACCGCATAGACCAGTGAACGCAATTCGAGCACCCCGCCGTCGTCGGCCTGTTCGGCGGATTCGATGTGCAGTTCGCTGTAAAGGGTGTCGCCCTCGTACACCGGCCCGGTGTGGTCGCAGGACCGCCAACCCAGCACGGTCGCCAGATTGGGCAGTAGCTTGCCGGCCTGCGCCAGCGCCAGGCCGATGGTGTGGCCGCCGTAGACCAGCCGACGCCCGCCGATGCGTGAATCATGGTGCACACCAGCTAGATTCAATGTCAGTCGGGCCAACTCGGGGGCGCTGCTGACCACGTCGGCGCTGCTGTGCAGTACCGAGCCGGCCAGCCCGGGATCGAAGTGTGGTCCGGTGACCCGCTGGCGGAACGCGCCACCGTTCCAGTCCGCGGCGGCCGACAGCGGCGGCACGAGATCGGCACCGATGGTGGACAGGTCGTCGGCGTGGTTGGAGCCGTCCGGATCGGCATCGGCGCTCAGCGGCAGCATGGCGCAGCGGTAGAAGTCGAGGATCAGCCGGTCGGCCTGGTCGATGGTGGTGATCCGCAGGGCCATCAGCCCGGTGGGGGCGCGGCCCGGCTTTGCCGAGTTTTTCTTCAGCCCCACGATCTCGGTGCGGGTGAACAGGGTGTCGCCGATCGCCGGGAAGCGGAAGAACTGCAGCCCGCGATAGAACAGGTTGGCCTTGACGTGTTGGGTGGCCAGCGTCGACTGGCCGATCGCGACGTCGCAGACCAGTCCGGGATGCGCCAGCGGCGCCGGCAGGCCGGTCACGGCGGCGGACAGCTCGGCGTCCAGCGGCAGCCGCAGCCGGTCACCCAGGATGCTCTGGTGCACGGCGGCCAGCCCCGCGGTGAGCGTCATCGACGGCGCCCCGGTGAAGACCTGGCCGGTGTGCACCTGATCGAAGTACGGGCCGGTGGTCATCGTGCGCTGCCGGACCGGCGTGCCACGATGGGCCGATGGCTACGGGACTGGATGACGACGCCGAGGAGCGGCGCACAGATGAGGCAATGCTGGTCGCGACGGTGCGCGAGTTCGTCGATAAAGAGGTCCGGCCAACGGTGCGCGAAGTCGAGCATGCAGGAGAGTATCCCGAAGCGTGGATCGAGCAGATGAAGCGCATCGGGATCTACGGCCTGGCCGTCCCCGAGGAGTACGGCGGCACGCCCGTGTCGATGTGGTGCTACGTCCAGGTGACCCAGGAGCTGGCCCGCGGGTGGATGAGCCTGGCCGGCGCGATGGGTGGCCACACGGTGGTGGCCAAGCTACTCACGCTGTTCGGCACCGAGGAGCAGAAGCGGCGCTACCTGCCGCCGATGGCCACCGGCGAATTGCGCGCGACGATGGCGCTGACCGAGCCCAGCGGGGGCAGCGATCTGCAGAACATGTCGACCACCGCACTCACCGACGGGGAGGAGCTGGTGGTCAACGGTTCGAAGACGTGGATCTCCAACGCCCGCCGGTCCGGGCTGATCGCACTGCTGTGCAAGACCGATCCGGCCGCCCAACCCCGGCACGCCGGGATCTCGGTGTTGCTCGTCGAGCACGGGCCCGGGCTCACGGTGTCGCGGGATCTGCCCAAGCTGGGCTACAAGGGCGTGGAGAGCTGTGAGTTGTCATTCGACGACTACCGGGTGCCGCACTCTGCGCTCCTCGGCGGCGATGCGGGCAAGGGTTTCCCGCAGATGATGAAAGGCCTTGAGACGGGCCGTATTCAGGTGGCTGCGCGAGCCCTGGGGGTGGCGACCGCAGCCTTGGACGACGCCCTTGCCTACGCCCAGCAGCGGGAGAGCTTCGGTCAGCCGATCTGGAAGCATCAGTCGGTCGGAAACTATCTGGCCGAGATGGCGACCAAGCTGACCGCCGCCCGTCAACTCACCCGGTACGCGGCCGAACGCTACGACGGCGGCGAGCGCTGCGACATGGAGGCCGGGATGGCCAAGCTGTTCGCCTCCGAGGTGGCGATGGAGATCGCGCTCAACGCCGTCCGAATCCACGGTGGCTACGGTTATTCCACCGAATACGACGTCGAGCGTTACTTCCGCGACGCCCCGCTGATGATCGTCGGCGAGGGGACCAACGAAATCCAGCGCAACGTGATTGCGGCGCAGTTGGTTTCCCGCGGCGGGCTCTAGCGTCAGCCCACCGCGTCGACCAGTCCCCACCCGAGGGCGGTGTCGACATCGAGGTTCTGGCCACTGAGAACCAAATAGGCTGTCCGCCAACGTCCTATCCGCCGCGTCACGCTGACGGTGCCGCCGGCGCCGGGGAGCAGGCCGAGTTTGAGCTCCGGCAATCCGAACACCGTGCCGGGCGCGGCCACGATTCGTCCGCAGAACGCGGCCATCTCCAGTCCGCTGCCGATCACCTGACCGTGTACCTCCGCACGACACGCGCCACCGATCCGCGCGGTGATCGCGTCGATCGCCAACGCGGGGCTGTAGCGGGTGCGGGCCAGATGGGCGCTGGCCGGGTCGCGGAGTGTGCCGAACTCGTCGAGGTCACCGCCGCTGCAGAACGACGGCCCGTTGCCGGTCAGCACGACTTCATCGACCGACGAATCGAGTTGCGCCACAGCCAAAGCCTCGAGCAGCGCCGCGCGGGCATCGGTGGAGAAGGCGTTGTGCCGTTGCGGCCGATTGAACGCGATCCGCAGGGTGTCGCCCTCGCGGTGGGCCCGCACCGGGTCGGAAATGTCAGGCATCGTCACGGGCCCGCGGTCGGTCAGCCAGCGGGCGAACTCCGGGCCGGCCTGCAGGGTGGAGTAGGCCAGCGATTCGGTCACCACGCCCGGCAACGCCGGGCCCGCCGGGTCGACGGACTGCAGCACGTCGTCACACGTCGCCGCCGCGATCGGCCAGCGCTCGACGCGCTCGGCCAGTGCGCCGACTGCCGCATCGATCGACGCGACGGTGATCACCCGACGGTCGTCGGATTGGTCCTCGGTGAGCGTGAATGTCGCCTGCTGCAGCCAGAACTCGGTTGCCCGTGCCAATGACCCGACCGCCACGACCGGAACTCCCAGCACCGCGGGGTCGACCGCGGAGTCCGGCTCCGAGACATCGACAACGCGCAGCGTCACACCGAATACTTCTTGACCAGTTCGTGTTTGAACATCTTGCCGGTGTCGGTGCGCGGCAGCTGCGCCTCGAAGGAGATCGACTTCGGACACTTGTAGTGCGCCAGGCGCTCGCGCAGCCAGGCGATCAGTTCGGCCGCGAGTTCCTCGGATCCATCGGCCGGATCGACGGTCTGCACAGCGGCTTTGACGCTCTGGCCCATCTCCTCGTCGGGAATCCCGAAGACGGCCGCATCAAGCACTTTCGGGTGCGTGACGAGCAGGTTCTCGGCTTCCTGCGGATAGATGTTCACACCGCCGGAGATGATCATGTGGTGACGGCGGTCGGTGAGATAGAGGTAACCGTCCTCGTCGACGTAGCCGACGTCGCCGACCGTCGTCCAGCCGTGTTTGTCGCGGGACGCCGCGGTCTTCTCCGAGTCGTTGAGGTACTCGAAGGAAAAGCCGCCCTCGAAATAGATTTCGCCGGGCCGGCCGGGCGGCAGCTCGTTGCCGTCCTCGTCGAGGATGTGCAGTTGGCACATCATCGGTTTGCCGACCGAACCCGGATGCGCCAGCCACTCGTCGGCGCTGATCAACGTCGAGCCGATGGCTTCGGAGGATGCGTAGTACTCGTCGACGATCGGACCCCACCAGTCGATCATCTGCTTCTTGATCTCCACCGGACAGGGCGCGGCGGCATGCATCACCCGCTCCAGGCTGGACAGGTCATACGAATTCCTGGTTGCCTCAGGCAGTTTCAACATCCTGGTGAACATGACCGGTACGAACTGCCCGTGCGTGACGCGGTGGCGCTGGATGGCGTCCAGACAGCCTTCCGGATCGAACTTCTCCAGGACCACCGTGGTGATGCCACCCGCCTGCACCGTCATCGACCACACCGACGGCGCGGTGTGGTACAGCGGAGCCGGGCTGAGGTAGACGGTCTCCGGGTGCATCCAGAATCCGACCAGAGCCGACATCATTCCCGGCGCATCGGCGGGCGAGACATGCGGCAGCGCCCGCTTGATGCCCTTGGGCCGGCCTGTGGTTCCCGACGAATACTGCAGCAGGTCGCCTTCGATCTCGTCGTCGATCGGCGTATCCGGTTGACTGGCAACGGCTTCGGGGTAACGCTCCCAACCGTCAAGATCGTCATCTCCGTCGCCGGAGGCGAGTAGGAGCAATCCGGGCAGACCACCGGGCAGGTGTTCGGCGAGGTTCTCGCACGTCTTGCGCAGCGCGGCCGAACCGATGATCGCCTTGGCGGCGCTGTTGTCGATGATGTAGGCGGCCTCGGGCGCGGTCAGGTGTGTGTTGATCGGCACGTAGTACAGGCCGGCCCGGCGCGCCGCCCACATGACGGCGTGGATGTGCTCGTTGTTCTCCATCAGAATCGCGACCGCGTCACCCTCGACGAGACCTGCCTGCCGGAAATAGTGCGCCAGCCGGTTGGCACGGGCTTCCAGTTCGTCGAACGTGATCACCGTGCCGGAGGGGTGAAGGATGATGGCGGGCTTGTCAGCACCACCCTGGCCGGAGGTGTGCTCGCGAATCTGCATGGGCAGACTGTACCGCCGTAGAAGTTGACAGCTGTCAAGAGGGCGCGATCAGCCCGGCGACTAGCGCGAATGCACCGGCTCAGGCTGCGGATGCGGGTGACCGCCAAGTCGCTTGGCCCGGCCGCCGAACGGCGCGGACAACGTCGCCGGCAGTTCGCGGCGGTAACGCACCAGGGCGATCAGGGCGATGCTCGCGTAGACCCCGCTGAGCACCAGGCGCCCCTCGGTCGACGTGAGCGGGAACTGCACGACGAACAAGCCGAGTAATGCCCAGGCGGCCCAACGCCGGAATCGCAGGCCGAGCAACAGCGTCACGCCCATCAACGTCTGCGCCGCGGTCAGCACCATCTCCTCGACCTGACGGCCGTCCAGATGCATTGCGGCGCTTCCGCCGCCGAGCATGTACGCCACCGGCAGCGAGCCGATCAACAACGTCCACTGGTTCACCTTCGCCGAGATCAGGGTCGCAATCGCCACCCCGCCCTTACCCCGGGCCGCGAAGATGGTCGCGATGATGAACTCCGGCGCCTCCGACGCCAGCGGGGCCAGCCACTGCACCAGCAGGAATCGATCGATGTGCAGCTGCGTTCCCGCCCCGATCAGGTTGTCGGCGAACGGCTTTGCACACGTCACGATGACAGCAGCGGCGACGATGAACAGCCCCGAGACCGCGATCCGGCGAATCCGGTCGGGCAGTGCGCCCAGCGCCGCAGCGGTGCCGATCAGCTCGGGCTCCTCGACGTCGCCGCGGCTGAGCTTGTAGAGGTAGTAACCGAACCAGCCCAGCAGGGCCAGACCGAGGGCGATGTGAATGCGCCCGGTCAGGGGAATGGTGAAAGCGGCGACCCCGGCGATCATCAGAAAGCCGATCTCGACCCGGTTGCTCGGCTCGAGTTCCAAGCCGTCGAGCCTGCGGCCGGACGCCCGGCGCGCCACCAGCACGCTGACCAGAACGACCACCGGCCACCCGAGACCCATCAGCAGACGGTTCGAGCCGGTCATGTTCGCGGCCGCGTACTGGGTGTATTCCGGTACGTGGCCGGCGGTGTAGGCGTAGTACAAATCGACGGCGTACTCGGGCAGCACCGCGATCACGGCCAGCACGGCCACGGCCAAGCTGCCCGATACGTCCACCTGGGCGGCTTCGGCGGCCCAGGCCAGCACGAAACTGGCACCCACCACGGCGGCGCCGTAGGCGATCAGGCCGATCACGGGATCGAGCTGGATACCGAGGACGCGCAGCACCAGTGCGGGCGCGATGACGACACCGACGATGGCAAGGGAACGGAACAACGTCCGTGTCCGGACCTCCGGCGCCGTTACACCGCGCGCAGTAGTTGTCACGCCGCCAAACTACCCGGCCGACCTCATTCCAGCAACATAGCCTGGCTACCGAATGCAGCTGAGGTGCGGATCAAATTTGCTGGTCAGCGGGGTCGCAATCGAGAGTTCGGCGAGCCAATACTTTCGTTGTGGCAACCCTGACGCCGCTGCGGGACCGCCTTATTCCGACTCGGCCAGGCGCTGCTTGAGCGCCTCGAACTCGTCGCGGACGCCGGTCGGCAGTTTGTCGCCGACGAACTCGAACCACTCTTCGATCAACGGCAGTTCCTGACGCCATTCGTCGGCGCTGACCGCGAGCGCACGCTCCACGTCGGCCGCGTCCACGTCGAGTTCGGACAGGTCGAGGTCGTCCGCGGTGGGCACGACGCCGATCGGGGTCTCCTGACCGCCGGCCCGGTGCTCGATGCGGTCCACAACCCACTTCAGCACCCGGCTGTTCTCGCCGAAGCCCGGCCAGAGGAACTTGCCGCCGTCGCCGCGACGGAACCAGTTGACGAAGAACACCTTCGGCAGCTTGGATTCGTCGGAATTCTTGCCGAGGTCGATCCAGTGCTGGAAGTAGTCGCCGACGTTGTAGCCCAGGAACGGCAGCATCGCCATCGGGTCGCGGCGCACATCGCCGACCTTGCCCTCGGCAGCAGCGGTTTGCTCGCTGCCCATCGTGGCGCCCATGAACACACCGTGCTGCCAGTCGCGCGCCTCGGTCACCAGCGGCACCGTGGTCTTGCGACGCGCGCCGAACAGGATGCCCGAAATCGGCACGCCCTGCGGGTCGTCCCATTCCGGCGCCAGGATCGGGCACTGCGACATCGGGGTGCAATACCGCGAATTCGGGTGTGCGGCTTTGGTTTCCGTCTCACGGAGAACCCAGTCGTTGCCCTTCCAGTCGACCAGGTGATCGGGCTCGCCTTCTAGGCCTTCCCACCAGACGTCGCCGTCGTCGGTCAGCGCGACGTTGGTGAAGACGGTGTTACCGCCCTCGATGGTGCGCATCGCGTTCGGGTTGGACTTCCAGTTGGTGCCGGGCGCGACGCCGAAGAAGCCGAACTCGGGGTTGACCGCGTAGAGCCGGCCGTCCTTGCCGAACCGCATCCAGGCGATGTCGTCACCGAGGGTCTCGGCACGCCAGCCGGGGATGGTCGGCTGCAGCATCGCGAGGTTGGTCTTGCCGCAGGCCGACGGGAATGCGGCGGCGAAGTAGTAAGCCTTGTTCTCCGGGGAGATCAGCTTGAGGATCAGCATGTGCTCGGCGAGCCAGCCCTCGTCGTGCGCCATCGCCGAGGCGATCCGCAGCGAGTAGCACTTCTTGCCCAGCAGCGCGTTTCCGCCGTAGCCGGAACCGAAGCTCCAGATTTCCCGGGTCTCGGGGAAATGGGTGATGTACTTCGTGTCGTTGCACGGCCACGGCACGTCTTTCTGGCCGGGTTCCAGCGGAGCGCCGATCGAGTGCAGCGCTTTGACGAAGAAGCCGTCGTCGCCGATCTTCTCGAGCGCGGCCTTGCCCATCCGGGTCATCACCTTCATCGAGGCGACGACGTATTCGGAGTCGGTGATCTCCACGCCGAGCTTCGGGTCCTCGGCGCCCAGCGGTCCCATGCAGAACGGGACGACCCACATGGTCCGTCCGCGCATGCAGCCGCGGTACAGCTCGGTCATGGTGGCCCGCATCTCGGCCGGCGGCTTCCAGTTGTTCGTGGGGCCGGCGTCGACCTCGCGCTCGGAACAGATGTAGGTGCGCGACTCGACCCGCGCCACGTCGGAGGGGTCAGAGAGCGCCAGGTAGGAGTTCTTGTGCTTCTTCTCGTTGAGCTTGGTGAAGGTGCCCGCCTCGACCAGCTGGTCGGCCAGGCGCTGCCACTCCTCGTCGGAGCCGTCCGCAAACACCACCCGGTCCGGCTGGGTGAGCTCGGCGACTTCCTCCACCCAGGACAGCAGGCCCTGGTGGCTAGTCGGGGCAGTGTCCAGACCGGGAACGGTCGCTGAAGTCATCAAAATCTCCTGCATTCGCGGGTGCGTCGTGCGCGGCTAGTTTGCGGCGGCCTGCACACAGGTTATCGCGAGCTGAATACCCAGAAAAAGCCGGGAGCGTATCGCATAACTCACAGGAACGATTCAGATCACGTTATCGGCGGTGTTCGACGCCGAACTTTCGGCAGCGTCTGCGTCGACGACGTCGCCCGAAACCGGGTCCTGCGGCCCCTCACCCGGGCCGTCGCCGCCGTCGCCGTCGTCGGGCGGCTCCGGCTCGCCGAGCTCGGCTCGCACCGCCTCCAGCGCGGCCTGCAACGCCGGCATCTCCTTGACCCGCAGCGCCGCGGCCCGCGCCCCGACGACGGAGTGTTCCCGCAGCTCGTTGTCGATGATGCTGACCTGCTCGGCCACCCGGGTGCTCTCACCTTCGTCCTGCTCACTGAGCGCGGCCGTGAGCGCCGACTCGGCGGCCAGCACCCGCGTCGCCACCAGCTGTTCCACCGCGGACTGCACCAGTGCCGCGGCCTCGCCGGCCCACCGGTCCAGCACGGCGCGGTCGCGAAGCAACCCGCGCATCCCGACGACCCACACCGTGAGCCCGAGACCGATCGCCGCGCACGCGACAGCACCGGCCACGGTGAGCCCGGGCGTGAGGTCGGCCAGCAACCGGCTGAGGGTCAGTGCCACGCCCAACCCGAAGCCGGCGCCCACCAGCATCATCAGCCTGGTCTCCAGCTTCCGCGACTTCAGCGGGGCGGCCGGCAGGTCGACGACGGGAAGCGGCGCCGGCGGCGGCAAGTCGACCTCGAGGGCCAAGGCGGTGGCCAGCTCGCCCAGCTGCGTCGTGGTGCTGTCGTCCACCTCGGCAACGACGCCGGTGAGCCGGGCGGCCGCCGCGGGTTCGAACTCGGCCAGCGTGCCGCGACTCAGGTTCGCGGTGTCCTCCTGCAACTCCGTGCGCACCGAGGCGCACCGGTTGCGGGCGAAGTAGGACAACTGGACGCGGGCCTGCTGGGTCTGGCTGCGCAGGGCGACCGTGCGCTCGGACTTCGACAGCCGTCGCTGCCGCAGGATCTCACTGCGCTGCTCGCGCAACGCCTCGACACGGGAACGGCGACCCGCGCCGTCGGCGTCGCGGTCGTATCGGTCGGCGATGGTCTGCAATCGGGATTGCCAGGCCCGCAGCCTGTTTCGCCGCACCAGCGCCGAGGCGGCCAGTTGCTCGGACACCGCGCCGACGAGGTCGTCGATGCGCGGCTCACCCTCCTCGGGCGCGGCGGCGACCCCGACCCAGTGCACGTCGCTGTAGCGCGGGGCGTAGGAGGCCAGCATCTTCCGATTGCCGGCCAGCACCTCTTCCCAGTTCTGGTGGACGTCGATCTTGGACACCACGCCGATCACGCCGTCGGTCTCGGCGGCTGCGGCGTCGAGCAGCAGGCAGTCCGACCGGGTCAGCGCGGCGGCCGCGGAGACGACGAACACCACCGCCGTCGGCGCCACGCCGGCGTCGAGATCCGACGGCTCGACGAACTTCTGCTTGGGCATCCGCTCGCTGAGCGCGGTGGCCACGCCGGTGACCCCGGCCAGCCACGGGCCGGTCACCAGCACCGCGTCCAGGCGCTCGATAGCGGGGGGACCGAGTTGCGGGCCGATGGCCGCCACCATCGCGTCGACCTCGGCCACCGCCTTCTTGCCGCTCACACCGTTCCCCCGACTTTCGACCACAGCCGCAGCGAGCCCCGGACGATGTCGTTGCCGCAAGCCTGTCGCAGGCCGGCCGGGCCACGGCGATGCGGCTGCCAGTGCCGCGCCCGGCGTAGGTGGGCGGCCGCGGTGTCGGCGCGGTCAACGTCGAGTCCGCCGGCTTCCGCGGCCTCGACGGCGTTCAGCATCCGGGCGACGACGGTGTCGTCCCGCGCGAGGAATTCGCCGATCCGCCGATCGGTCACGGCCATCGTCTCCAACTCGGCCACGGCGCCCAGCACGCGCTGGTAGCGCAGCGGCGCACCGAGCGCGTGGATCATCCCGACGACGGCGTCGATGCCGCTCAGGTCGCGCAGCAGCGCGATGACGTCGGCGCGCATCGCTCCGTGCCGGATCGCGGTGGTCGCCTGCCGGATGCCGAATGTGTCGAACCGGTCCATGAGACGTCCGTGGTCGGCGGGGGCGACGGTGTGCCCGCCGGCCAGCGCCCGCAGCCGTGCCCACTGGCGGTCGTCGAGTTCGGCGACGGCGAGCAGGCCGATCAGCGGTTGGACCGGCCTTGCGCTGCGAGCCGAAAGCTGGGCGCATCGGGCCCGGGCGGCTGTGGTCGGACCGTCCTGGCGCCGGCCGGGCGCGGTGGTCGCGGCCAGATCGGCTTTGTTGAGCACCATCAGCACCGGCTGGACAGCGGTGTCGACTGCGGCGCGATCCTCGGGTTTGACCACGTCGGCGATCACGTGGACGCGCAGGTCGGCGTCCGCAGCAGTGGTCACGGCAAGCCCGGAACGGGCCAGAGCATGCGCGACCGTGCGCCGACCGACGCCGCGACGTCCGGTCACGCTCACCCGCGGCGGGACGGCCAACCGCTCGGCGATCGCGGCACAACGCGGGTCGCTCACCGTGGCCGCAAACCGCGCCAGCTCTTCGACGAAAATCGGATGCCCCTCCGCTCGGGTTTCGCCTTGCAGGTGCTGCTAGCCCCTCATTGTGGCCGAGTACCTGCCGATTGGGACGTAGCACCACCGGTTTGTCGGTCGAATGGTGACATTTGGCCGACCCCGAGGCGAGTCACCCTCAGGCAAAGGCAACTGTTGGGTATCAATCTGTCCCGCGGGCGGCGACATGATGGGTTCATGGGCCACGATGAACGGATGCGCGCGCACCCCTGGGTGGACGCGGCCACTCCGCCGACGCCTGACACCGCCCTGCCTGCGGAACCTGGCGTGGGCGGCTACCGGCGGAACACCAGCTTTCGCACCCGACGCTCACAGCTGTCGGCCGCGCAGCAGCGCACCTGGGAACGGCGGTGGCCGGACCTGGGCCGGGTCGCTGTGTCCGGGGATGACCCCGGCGTCGCGCCCGAGCCGCTGGACACCCAGGCCTGGTTCGGCCGCGACGCTCCCCTGGTTCTCGAAATCGGTTGCGGCACAGGAACTTCTACGCTGGCGATGGCACAGGCCGAGCCGGACGTCGACGTCATCGCGGTCGAGGTCTACCGGCGCGGGCTCGCGCAGCTGCTGTCCGGCATCGACCGGGAGCACGTCACCAACATCCGGTTGATCCGCGGCGACGCCGTCGATGTGCTGGACCATCTGCTCGCGTCGGGCGCACTGAGCGGGGTGCGGGTGTTCTTCCCCGACCCGTGGCCCAAGGCCCGGCATCACAAGCGCCGGCTGCTGCAGCCGGAGGTCGTCGCCACGATCGCCGACCGGCTCCGGCCGGGCGGGGTGCTGCACGCGGCGACCGATCACGCGGGCTACGCCGAACAGATCGCCGAGGTCGGCGACGCAGAACCGCTGCTGAGCAGGGTGGACGCCGGCGCGGCCACGGCGGTCTCGACCGTCCGTCCGGCGACGAAATACGAGGGCAAGGCCAGAGACGCCGGCAGTGCCGTCACCGAGTTCGTCTGGGAACGCCGCCCCGGAAAGGCCCGCGGATGAGCCTCACCGAAGCGGTCGACCCCGCAGTCGAGTCCGGCCCTGCCCCCCGGCGCGCACTTCTGGTCTGGGATGCGCCGAACCTCGACATGGGCCTGGGGTCGATCCTGGGCCGTCGGCCCACCGCGCTGGAACGTCCCCGCTTCGACGCGCTGGGGCGGTGGCTGCTGGGCCGCACCGCCGAGGTGTCGGCCGACCACGACGACATCGCGGTGGAACCCGAGGCGACCGTGTTCACCAACATCGCCGCCGGTAGCGCTGATGTGGTGCGGCCCTGGGTCGACGCGTTGCGCAACGTCGGGTTCGCGGTGTTCGCCAAGCCCAAGCTCGACGAGGACAGCGACGTCGACAGCGACATGCTCGAGCACATCGCCGAGCGCTACCAGGAAGGGTTGGCGGCGCTGGTGGTGGCGTCCGCCGACGGTCAGGCTTTTCGCACTCCGTTGGAGGAAATCTCGCGTAGCGGGGTACCCGTCCAAGTGCTTGGATTTCGTGAACATGCCAGTTGGGCGCTAGCGTCGGATACCTTGGAGTTTGTCGACCTGGAGGACATCACAGGTGTTTTCCGGGAGCCCCTGCCGCGAATCGGCCTCGATTCGCTGCCTGACAAGGGGGCGTGGCTGCAACCGTTCCGGCCACTGTCCTCGTTGCTGACCTCGCGTGTCTGACAACTCAACATCAACGCGCGGGTCGTTGCAGATCCAGTAAAGGAGCTCACGTGTTCGCCTGGTGGGGTCGAACTGTATATCGGTACAGGTTCATCGTTATCGGCGTCATGGTGGCGCTGAGCCTGCTTGGCGGCGTCTTCGGAATCAGCCTCGGCAAGCACGTCACCCAGAGTGGTTTCTACGACGGCGGCAGCCAGTCGGTCAAGGCGTCGGTGCTCGGCGACGACACCTATGGACGCGATCGAACCAGCCACGTCGTGGCTATTTTCACCGCGCCCAAGACGGTCAACGATCCGGTCTGGCAGAAGAAGGTCGTCGACGAGCTCAGCGCCTTCAAGAAGGATCACCCCGACCAGGTGGTCGGCTGGGCCGGCTGGCTCGCCGCGCCGACCAGCACCGACCCCGTCATCAAGGGGATGGCCAGCGAGGACGGCAAGCACACCTTCGTCAGCATCCCGCTCAAGGGCGACAATGACGACGCCATCTTGACCACCTACAACGACATCGCGCCGGATCTGCAGAAGCTCAATGACGGCAAGGTCCAGCTGGCCGGCCTCGAGCCGATCGCCAGCGCGCTGACCGGGACTATCGGCACCGACCAGAAGCGGATGGAGGTGCTGGCGCTGCCGCTGGTGGCGGTCGTGCTGTTCCTGGTCTTCGGCGGGGCGGTCGCCGCCTCGCTGCCGGCGATCGTCGGCGGGCTGAGCATCGCCGGCTCCCTGGGCATCCTGCGACTCATGGCCGAGTTCGGGCCCGTGCACTTCTTCGCCCAGCCCGTCGTGTCGATGATGGGTTTCGGTATCGCAATCGACTACGGGCTGTTCGTGGTGAGCCGGTTCCGCGAGGAGATCGCCGAGGGGTACGACACCGAGGCCGCGGTGCGCCGCACGGTGATGACGGCCGGTCGCACCGTGGCGTTCTCGGCGACGTTGATCGCCGTGTCGGCGGCCAGTCTGTTCCTGTTGCCGCAGGGTTTTGTGAAGTCTTTGACCTATGCGGTGATCATCTCGGTGACACTTGCCGCGATCCTCTCGATCACGCTGCTGCCGGCCGTCCTGTCGGTACTCGGCAATCACGTCGACGCACTGGGCGTGCGGACCTTGTTCCGCATCCCATTCCTGGCGAGCTGGAAGCCGTCGCGGGCCTACCTGAACTGGCTGGCCGACCGATTGCAGAAGACCAAGACCCGCGAAGAGGTCGAGGCCGGATTCTGGGGCAAGCTGGTCAACGTCGTCATGAAGCGGCCGCTGTTGTTCGCCATCCCGATCATCATCGGGATGATCGTGCTGATCCTTCCGCTGCACAACCTCTCCTTCGGCGGCGGGATCAGCGAGACGTATCTACCGCCGAACAACTCGGTGCGCCAGGCACAGCAGAACTTCGACAAGCTCTTCCCCGGTTACCGGACCAACCAGCTGACGCTGGTGATCGAGAGCAACAACCACAGCAAGGTGACCGACCAGCAGGTTGCCGAGGTTCGCAACGCCGCCGCGTCGATCAGCGGGTTCACCGACACCACCTGGCAGGAACGCGCCTGCCCGGCGATCGAAGGCAACCCCTGCGTCTCGGGACCCAATGGAAGCCATCCGAAGGACGACTCGGTCCGGGTGATCCAGAACGGGCTGGCGCACGCCAGCGACGCCGCGAAAAAGCTCTCCGAACTGCGCTCGATGACGGCGCCGCGTGGATTGACGGTGCTGGTCGGCGGCGTCCCTGCGCTCGAGCAGGACAGTATCCACAGCCTGTCCGCCAAGGCGCCGCTGATGGCGGTGGTGCTGCTCAGCACAACGATGCTGCTGATGTTCCTGGCGTTCGGATCGGTGGTGCTCCCGATCAAGGCCGCCGTGATGAGCGCGTTGACTCTGGGGTCCACGCTGGGCGTTCTGACCTGGATCTTCGTTGACGGACACTTTGCCGACTTGCTGAATTTCACGCCGGCGCCATTGATGATCGTCATCATCGCGTTGGTCGTCGCGGTTGGTTTCGGTCTGGCCACCGACTACGAGGTCTTCCTGGTCTCGCGCATGGTGGAGGCTCGCGCCCGCGGCATGTCCACCGCCGAAGCGATCCGGATCGGGACGGCAACCACCGGGCGCCTCATCACCGCGGCGGCACTGGTGCTTGCCGTGGTCGCTGGTTCGTTCGCATTCTCCGACCTGATGATGATGCAGTGCCTGGCGTTCGGCCTGATGGCGGCGCTGCTGCTGGATGCCACCGTCGTCCGGATGTTCCTGGTGCCGTCGGTGATGAAGCTGCTCGGCGACGACTGCTGGTGGGCGCCGCACTGGATGAAGCGCCTGCAGAATCGCCTGGGGCTCGGCGAGATTCACCTGCCCGACGAGCGCAAGGCGCCGTCGGCACGAGCCCGGTCGGCGTCCCGCCCCGCCGCCACCACCCGCCCGCCGGTCGCACCGGCACCGCGACCGCCGCACGACCCCACGCACCCCAGCGCCGAGGGCGCCTCGCGGCCGGCCCGACCGGTGCCGCCGCCCGCGCCGCGACCGGACCCGCGCCCACCGGCCCAGGATGTGCCGTCGGCTGCCGGCACGTCCAGGATGTCCGCGCCCGGGCGGCCAGAGCCCAAAGAGGCTCCCACGACTCGTTTTTCGGCCCAGCCGAACCCGTCGGCCGCTCCGGCAACCGGCCGCCCGCCGGCACCGGCGGCTCCCCCGCGCGGCGACGACCGCGAAATCGAGTCCTGGCTCAGCGATCTGCGTGGCGGGCCGACCGGCGAACAACGTCCGAAGGCGCCGCAGCCGTCCGCCGACGAAACCCGGGCGCTGCAGATCCCGCGGGAAAAGCCGTCGAACCCTCCGCCGTCCGAGCCCGACGACGCCACCACCGCGATCCCGACGGCGCCGCGCGAGGACAAGGACACCGACGCGGCCACCGAGAAGTTGAACGCCCGCGGCGAGAAGCCTCGGCCACGCCGCGGTGGCGGGCTCAGCGCTCAGGACCTGCTGCGTCGCGAAGGTCGCATCTAGCCGCGAATTCGCCTCGCACGGTCAGCTTTTGGGTTGGACTTCATCGGGGTCGGCCTGCATCACCGTCGCATCTTCGTCGGACAGGTCGGCCGCTTTCTCCGGATCGTCGGCCAGCAACACCTTGAACGCGTTGTTGAGGAAGGCGACGGTTGGCACCGACAGCAGCGCGCCGATGATCCCGGCCAGCACGCCGCCGGTGGAGATCGCGAGGACCACCGCGAGCGGATGAATCGAGACCGCCCGTCCCATCACCAGCGGCTGCAGGATGTGGGCCTCGAGTTGGTTCACCGCGACCAACAGGCCGAGCGTGATCAGCGCGTAGACAAAGCCTTTGGCGAGCAGCGCGACGATCACCGCGAGGAAACCGCTGAGCACCGCACCGACCAGCGGAATGAAGGCGCCCAGGAAGACCAGTGAGGCCAACGGCAACGCCAGCGGCACGCTCATGACCGCCAGCCCGGTGCCGATACCGGCCGCGTCGACCAGCGCCACCAGGAAGGTGGCCCGCACGTAGCCGGTCAGCGAGCGGAATCCGGCCCCGCCGGCCGCTTGCACACGTTCGCGGACGTGGGCGGGGACCAGCTTGGTGACGTAACTCCAGATGTTGCGGCCGCCGTAGAGGAAGAAGATCAGCGTGAACAGCACCAGCAGGGCGGCGGTGATGATTTCGGTGATGGTGGCGGCGGTCGAAAGCGCGCCGCTGGTCAGCTTCTCCTGATTGTTCTGCAGCGCCTGGATCGCCGAGTTGCCGGCGTGGTCGATCTGCTGGCGGCTCAAATGCAGCGGGCCGTCGATCAGCCACTTCTTCAACGAGTCGATGCTGTGGGTGACCTCGTCGACCAGATCCGGTAGGCCGACGATGAACTGGCTGACGACGAACGTCAGAATGCCGCCGAGGGTCGCGAAGCTCGCCAACAGCACCAGCGCGACCGCACCGCCGCGGGGAGCGCCCCGCTTGTCCAGCCAATCCACGACGGGAACCAGCAGGGAGCTCAGCATCAACGCCAGCAACAGCGGGACGACGATTACTTCCAGCCGCTCGACGATCCAGAGCAACGCGACGAAAGCGGCCAGGATCACCGACAGACGCCAGGCCCAGGCGGCGGTCTTGCGGACGATCGGTTCGACCGATTCGGCGTAATCGTGTGCGGCCTGAGATGGCATACCGGCAAGACTAAGTGCGAACACCCGCGTCGCGCAGCGATCCGCAGCGACCTGCGGAGTTACGCTGAGCGCGTGTCGCACGACGCACCGCCCAGGAACGTCGACGGTCAGGTTCCCGAGCGGGCCCGCGGTAGGTACTGGTGGCTACGGTGGGCCGCTCTGGCAGTGGTGGCCGTCGTGCTGGGCGTCGAGGTCCAGTTGGCCTGGGATCAGCTGACCAAGGCGGCCGGCAGCCTGTACTCCGCAAAGTGGTGGTGGCTACTGGCCAGCGCCGTGGCAGCGGTGTTGTTGATGCACAGTTTCGCCGAGGTGCAGCGGACGCTGTTGGCCTCGGCCGGGGTGCCGGTCCCGAAGCCGCGATCCGAGGCCGCCTACTACGCGGCCAACTCGCTGAGCACCACGCTGCCGGGCGGACCGGTGCTCGCGGCCACCTTTCTCCTACGGCATCAACGACTTTGGGGTGCTTCGACGTTGGTCGCGTCGTGGCAGCTGGTGATGTCGGGGGTGTTGCAGGCGGTGGGCCTGGCGCTGCTCGGCCTGGGTGGCGCCTTGGTGCTGGGCGCCAAGAACAACCCGTTCTCGCTGCTGTTCACCCTGGGCGGCTTCGTCGCGCTGCTGCTGCTCGCCCAGGCGGTCGCGTCGCGGCCCGAGCTGATCGAGGGCATCGGCTGCCGGGTACTGGCGCGGTTCAACGCGCTGCGCGACCGGCCGGCGGACGTCGGCCTGGCCAAATGGCGCGAGATGCTGTGCCAGCTGGAATCGGTCAGCCTGAGCCGCCGCGATCTGGCCGCGGCCTTCAGCTGGTCGGTAGTCAACCGGTTCGCCGATGTCGCCTGCCTGGCGTTCGCGGCGTATGCGGCCGGTGCGCACGCGTCGGTCGGCGGGCTCACCGTCGCCTGCGCCGCCGCCCGCGCGGTCGGCACGATTCCGTTGATGCCCGGCGGATTGTTGGTGGTCGAGGCGGTACTGGTGCCCAGCCTGGTGTCCAGCGGCATGTCACTGCCGAGTGCGGTCTCGACGATGTTGATCTACCGGCTGATCAGCTGGCTGATGCTGGCCGCGATCGGCTGGGTGGTGTTCTTCTTCATGTTCCGCGCCGAGAGCCATCTCGATCCCGACGACGAGGAACGGACTGCGTGATGGCGCCCTATCTGGCGGCACTCACTCCCGGCACGGTGGAGGCGGCGCCTGGCACGACGGCTGCGCCGCCCGGCTTGGCGTTCTGAGCTCCGGAGATCACACCGCCCGGCATACTGCCGGCCGCACCGCCCGGCAGCGCACCCTGCGGCGACTGCGGGAAGCCGAGCACCTGCGGAAGGCTGATCGGCGGCATCTGGCACCGGCTCGACAGCCCCGCCAAGGGCAGCGCAATGGTCTGCATGTCGCTGGCAGCCTTGGGGTTCGCGCCGAAATACACCCGCAGCGATTCGACCGACTGCGGTCCGGCGGGCTGCTGCAGGGCGGACGTCATGGCCTGATTGGTCTCGGGGTGGCCGTCCAGGTAGTCACCCGCGGACCTGGCAACGTTGCTGAGAGTTTTCGCCACCTCGCTGGCAGAGCAGGGGTCAGCCGCCCCGACCGCCGCGGGCGCGGACAGCAGGATCGCCGCCGAGGCGCCGCCCACCCCGGTCGCGGTCAGTGTGGCCAGCAGCCGGCGCCGCCATGTCGCCGTACTCCCAGTCAGGGACGTCATTTCCAGCTCCTCGTCGCATGCGAAGGGAGCCCTGCCCCCGCAGACAGCTGCCGGCCCGGAGGCCGGCACTTAGCGGACATCCTGCCATCGGATCGAGCGCGGTCGCCAACCTTAGGCAGCGGTCCTCGTCACACCTGTGGGATACCTGTGCAGGAATCGACTTCGTTGCCGAGTTGTTGCAGCTCAGCGACCCGGAAGCCAGGTCAGCACCCACCTGGCTGCGGTAGGCTCGCGGACACGCAAAGTCCCGCGGGTCTGCGCGTGCAAACGGATGCGGGGAGTAAAGAAATCCAGCACTTCATGATGCGCTTGAGCAGCGGCCTGCGCAGGTGTCGCTGGCTGGTCTTCGCGGGCTGGGTGCTGTCGCTGGTCCCCGCCCTCTACCTGGTGCTGACCTCGTCAGGTCACCTCACCGGCGGTGGCTTCGAGGTGCCCGATTCCCAGTCGCTGCGGGTGCACGACGCACTCGAAGCGCACTACCCCGACCAGGGCTCGTCGCCGCTGGCGCTGGTCGCGGCCCCGCGCGCGGACGCGAGCTACGAGGACATGAATGCTGCGGCCGGTTTCCTGCAGCAGGTCGCCAAGCAGCAGCCCGACGTCGTGGCGGTGCCCAATCCGGCCCAGCCGTCGCCGCAGCCCGACCGGCCGTACGTCGTCTCACTGCGGCTCGACGGTTCCACCAACAACAGCGCCAGCGACGCCGCGAAGAAACTCCGGGTCAAGGTCGGCGTGCAGGGCGAGCGGCCGGGCCAGATGCAGAACGGCCGGGTCCGGCTCTACGTCATCGGCCAGGGTGCGCTCAGCACCGCCGCGGCGGCCAACACCAAACACGACATCGCCAAGGCCGAGCAGTGGAACGTTCCGATCATCCTGATCGTGTTGCTGGCGGTGTTCGGCTCGCTGGCCGCCGCCGCGATCCCGCTCGCGCTCGGCATCGTCACCGTGATCATCACGATGGGCCTGGTCTACCTGCTGTCGGCATACACGGTGATGTCCGTCTTCGTCACCTCGACGGTGTCGATGTTCGGCATCGCGCTGGCGGTCGACTATTCGCTGTTCATCCTGATGCGCTTTCGCGAGGAACTGCGTTCCGGACGTCAGCCTCAGGAAGCGGTCGACGCCGCGATGGCGACCTCGGGCCTGGCGGTCGCGCTGTCCGGGATGACCGTCGTGGCGTCGTTGACCGGCATCTATCTGATCGACACCCCGGCGCTCACCTCGATGGCCACCGGCGCGATCCTGGCGGTCGCGGTCGCGATGCTGACATCGATGACGATGACGCCCGCCGTGCTGGCGACGTTCGGCCGGTCGGCCGCCAAGCGGTCGGCGGCACTGCACTGGTCGCGGCGCCCGGAGACCACGCAGTCACGATTCTGGACGCACTGGATCGGCGGGGTGATGCACCGGCCGTGGGCGTCTGCGGCCGCGGCATCCGTCGTACTGCTCGCGATGGCCGTGCCCGCGCTGTCGATGGTGTTGGGCAACAGCCTGCTTCGTCAGTTCAACTCGGCGCACGAGATCCGGGCCGGGGTGTCGGCCGCCTCGGAGGCGTTGGGCCCCGGTGCGCTCGGTCCGGTGCAGGTGCTGGTGACCTTCCCCGACGGTGACGCCACCTCGGCCACCCACACGCAGGCGATCGCCGCGATCCGGGATCAGATCGGGCACTCGCCGAACATCCTGTCGGTCGCGGCGCCGGTGTTCGCCGACAACAACAGCAGCGCGATGCTCTCGGCGATGCTCTCGGTCGACCCGGAGGACCTCGGGGCCCGCCACACCGTCTCCTGGCTGCGCGACCACCTGCCGGCGGCCGCCTCCGGTTCGGCGCAAGTCAGCGTCGGCGGTCCGACCGCGCTGATCAAAGACTTCGACGATCAGGTGTCCAAGACCCAGTGGCTGGTGCTGGTCTTCGTCGCGTTGATCGCGTTCGTGATGCTGCTGCTGTCGATTCAGTCGGTGTTCCTGGCGCTCAAGGGCGTGGTGATGACCATGCTGTCGGTGGCCGCGGCGTACGGCAGCCTGGTGGTGGTCTTTCAGTGGGGCTGGCTGGAGAAGCTCGGCTTCGCGCAGATCTCCTCGATCGACAGCACGGTTCCGCCGCTGGTGCTGGCCATGACGTTCGGCCTGTCGATGGACTACGAGATCTTCCTGCTGACCCGCATCCGGGAGCGGTTCCTGCAGTCCGGCAACACCCACGACGCGGTCGCCTACGGCGTGAGCACCAGCGCGCGGACCATCACCAGCGCGGCGTTGATCATGATCGCGGTGTTCATCGGCTTCGCCTTCGCCGGAATGCCGCTGGTGGCCGAGATCGGGGTGGCGTGCGCGGTGGCGATCGCCGTCGACGCCACTGTGGTGCGGTTGGTGATGGTGCCGGCCCTGATGGCGGTGTTCGCCGAGTGGAACTGGTGGCTGCCGGCCTGGCTGGAACGCATCCTGCCGTCGGTCGACTTCGAAAAGCCGCTGCCTGCAGTCGATCTCGGTGACGTATTGATGATCCCCAACGACATCTCGGCGCCCGCGGTGCCCAGCGCCGACTTGCGGATCGTGCTGAAATCGGCGGCCCGGTTGAAGAGCCTGGTGCCCGACGCGATCACCGTCGCCGACCCGCTGGCCTTCATCGGATGCGGACGTAGCAGTGAGCCGCGCGCACGGATCAAGGGCAACGAGTACGTCGCGAGCTCGACGACCCGCCAGTTGGCGGTGATCGGCACGCCCAACGGCACCACCGGCGGCACCGCCGGCCCCGGGCATTCGGCGGCGCGCAAGTTCGTCGGCAACCTGTCTCACCGTGGCGGCGCCGGGCGTGCGGCCCCGCGGGCGGTGCGGCCCGTCCACCCGGTGACGTTGTGGCGCGGCCGGCTGTCGGTGGCGCTGGACGCCCTCGCGGCTCAAGCCGCCGAGGACAACGCCGAGCAGCCGGTGTTCGAGCGGCGCAGCCCGGTGGAAACCACCCACGTCCAGTTGCCCACCGGTGACCGGTTGCAGATCCCGACGGGTGCCGAGACGCTGCGGCTCAAGGGCTACCTGATCCTGAGCCGCAACAGCAGCCGGGACTACGCCGAGTTCGCCGAGCTCGTCGACACCATGGACGCCGAGAACGCCGCGGTCGTGCTGGCCGGGATGGACAGGTATTACTCTGGGCAATCACCCCGGCGGCAGTGGATCGCCAGCCAGTTGGTCCGTCGACTCGCCGACCCTCACCCGTCGGATGTCGACGACGGCGGTTGGCCCGAGTCCGATACCAAGGCAGACTGGGAAGGTGTCAGGCGACGCTGCCTGGCGGTAGCGGTGGCGATGCTGGAGGAGGCGAGGTGACGTTGGCAGCGGACCGACGCCATGGGCAGGCGCCGCACCGAGCACCGGAAGGTCCCCGCAACGGTGACCGGCCGGTCGAATTCTGGCCGACCTCGGCGATCCGCTCGGCCCTGGAGGGTGGCGACATCGCCACCTGGAAGCAGATCGCGGTCGCCATCAAGCGCGACCCCTTCGGCCGCACCGCGCGTCAGGTCGAAGAGGTGCTGGAGAGCTCGCACCCCTACGGCATCTCCAAAGCGCTCGCCGAGGTGCTGGACCGCGCCCGCGCCCACCTGGAAGCCAACGAGCGCACCGAGGTGGCCCGCCACGTCCGGGTCCTGATCGAGCGCTCCGGCCTCAAGCTTCCCGAGTTCGCGTCGCGGATCGGCGTGCCCGTCGACGAGCTGCGCGCCTACCTCGCGGCCACCACCAGCCCGTCGGCGTCGTTGATGATCCGGATGCGCCGGCTGTCGGACCGCTTCGCCAAAGCTCGCTCGCACGAGCCCCCTTCGCAGCCACAGCGCACGCAGCAGCGACCGCCGCGCGGACGCTGATGCTCGGCCGGCCCGACGATCAGACCCTGCGTCAGATCCTCGCCGACACTCGCACCATCGCCGTCGTCGGCGCGTCGGACAAACCGACCCGGCCCAGCAATGAGATCTACACCTATCTCGTGAATACCGGTCAGTACCAAGTCTTTCCGGTGAACCCGACGATCACCGAGATCGACGGCGCGCAGGTGTATCCGCGGTTGGCCGACCTACCCGTGGCGCCGGACATGGTCGACGTGTTCCGCCGGTTCGACGACCTGCCCTCGGTGCTGGCTGACGCACTCGCACTGCCGATACGGCCGAAAATCCTCTGGTTGCAAGAGGGGTTGTGGCATGACCAGGTCGGCAGCGACGCCGCGGCGGCGGGCCTGCAGGTGGTGATGGATCGCTGCCTGATGGTCGAACACGCCCGACTTCGCTAGCCGCGTCAGCGGGGGTTGAGCGGCGCTACGCCGACCACCAGCCAGTGCCCGCCCTGCTTGGTCAACGTGACCCGCAACGCGAGCACCGCGTTGTCCGGCGGCTGGCCCGGTTCGTTCTGCGTCGCCCGCATCACCACCGCCACGGCGGCTGCCGACGGGCCGATGGCTTCCAGACCCGCCTCCATCGTCGCCGCGGTGGCGGTGACGTTACGACGAGCCAAATCCGTTGTGGCCTTGCCGAACTGCTCTTTGAACGTGTTGCCCTGCTCGGGCACCATCATGGCCGCGGCCCGGTCGATGGCGGCCATCGGCTCGGACGGCGAGAACGTCGCGGTCGCCTGGGCCATCTCGGTCGAGATGCGTACCACCTCGGCCGCGTCGGCTTTCAGGTCGTGGTCCGGTGACGTCCAATGCCGGTAGCCGGTCAGCACCGCTGCGACCATCGCCGCCGTGGTGAGCGCGACGACGGCGAGGCGCAGGCCGGGTGCGTCGTCGTCGGTGCCCACCGTGACCGAATCACGCCGCCACAGCCAGACATTCACCGCGATGCCCTGCACGATCAGCAGCGTCAGCACCGAGCACGCCGACACCCACCAGGCCGGCCAGTTCAGCACGTACCCGATCGCCAGCAGCGCCGCGATCGCCGCCAGCGGCGCCGCGATGTCGAATGCCAGGACCCGCCACGCGTTTCTCATCGGACCGATTCCAGCCGCGAGACCATCAGCTTGCCGTCCACGTCAGCGATCCCGAGCCGCAAATTCCAGTGCACGGTTTGTGGTTTGCCGCCGGCGTTCTCACTGACCGACGTGGCCACCACCATGACCGTGTCGCTGCGGCGGGCGATGGACGCCGGCAGATCGGCCGGTGCGGGTCGGCCCGGTTGCCCGTCGAGATCGTGGTGCACCGACTCGAAGGCCACCGCGTCGACCTCCCCGCGACTGCGCGACTGCAGCCGCTCAACGACCTGCTGATACGGCTGGATCGACGAGTCGAAGTCGGCGTTGAGTTCGCCGACCGTGCCGTCGTGCAGGCGCTGCAGGCTTTCTTTGATGTTCTCGGTGTTCATGTTGATCAGCACGCCGGTCCAGTCGGCGGCGGCCTGCATGGCCTGGGTCTGGTAGTTGCGCTCGCCGGAGTCGTTGCGGTGGCCGGTCCAGATCACCGCGCCCAGCGCGATCGCCGCGACGCACAGTGCGCCCAGCACGGCCGAGCCGACGCCGTAGGGAGAGAACATCCGGCTGTCGGAGGCTTCGGCCGCCTCCTCGGCTGCGGCGTTCTCGGCTGCGGCGTCTTCGGCCGCCGGGGCGGTCTGCTCCTCGTCGGGCATGGGCGTGAGGCTACATGCCGGACAGCGCCGCGCCCGCCGTGACGCTGCCGTCACCGACGGCGGCGGCCATGCTCAGGTAAGAATGAGAAGCGTGACGGTAGAAGCTATCCGCTCGGGCATCGACCTGAGCCATGTCGACGCTGGTGCCCGCCCTCAAGACGACCTGTTCGGTCACGTCAACGGACGCTGGCTGACCGACTACCCCATCCCCGCCGACCGGGCCACCGACGGCGCGTTCCGCCTGCTGGCCGACCGGGCCGAGGAGCAGGTCCGCGACATCATCACCGAGGCGACCAACGGCGCCGAGGGCACCGATCCGCAACGCATCGGCGACCTCTACGCCGGCTTCATGGACACCGCGACCATCGCCGCCCTCGGCGTCCGGCCCCTGCTCGACGAGATCGCCGGAGTGGACGCCGCGCTGACACCGACCGAGCTGGCCGCCGAACTCGGCGAGTTGCAGCGCACCGGCATCGGCGGCGGCACCGGGCTCTACGTCGACACCGACTCCAAGAACTCCACCCGCTACCTGCTGCACCTGAGCCAGTCGGGGCTCGGGCTGCCCGACGAGTCGTACTACCGCGACCCGCAGCACGCGGCGATCCTGGCCGAATACCCCAAGCACATCGCCCGGATGCTCGCGCTCGTCTTCGGTGAGCACGACGGCGACTGGGAGACCACCGCCGCGCAGATCGTCGCGCTGGAGACCAAGATCGCGGCCGCACACTGGGACGTGGTCAAGCGCCGGGACGCCGATCTGACCTACAACCTGCGCACCTTCGACGAACTGCGGTCCGAGGCACCAGGTTTCGACTGGGCGGTGTGGTTCCACGCGCTGGGCGTCACCGGTGAGCAGGCCGCCGAGGTGGTGGTCCGTCAGCCCGACGCGCTGATCGCGTTCGCCGCGCTGTGGGACAACGAGGACATCGAGGACTGGCGGCGCTGGCTGCGCTGGCGGGTGATCAGCGGGCGGGCATCGCTGTTGAGCGACGACCTCGTCGACGAGAACTTCGCGTTCTACGGCCGCACACTCTCGGGCACCGAACAGTTGCGGGACCGGTGGAAGCGCGGCGTCGGGTTGGTCGAGAGCCTGATGGGCGATGCCGTCGGGCGGCTCTACGTCGAGCGGCACTTCCCGCCGGACGCCAAGGCGCGGATGGACGAGCTGGTGGCCAACCTGCGGGAGGCCTACCGGGTCAGCATCACCGACCTGGAGTGGATGACGCCGGAGACGCGGCAGCGCGCGCTGGAGAAGCTGGACAAGTTCACGCCGAAGATCGGCTATCCGGCGAAGTGGCGCGACTACTCCACGCTGGTGATCACGCGTGACGATCTCTACGGCAATTACCAGCGCGGTTATGCGCTGGAGTACGACCGCGATCTGGCCAAGCTGGGCGGACCGGTCGACCGCGACGAGTGGTTCATGACGCCGCAGACCGTCAACGCCTACTACAACCCGGGTATGAACGAAATCGTCTTTCCCGCAGCCATTTTGCAGCCCCCCTTCTTCGACGCCGAAGCCGACGACGCCGCGAACTACGGTGGCATCGGCGCCGTGATAGGTCACGAGATCGGCCACGGTTTCGACGACCAGGGCGCCAAGTACGACGGCGACGGCAACCTGGTCGACTGGTGGACCGACGACGACCGCGCTGAATTCGGTTTGCGGACAAAGGCTTTGATCGACCAGTACGAAGTGTTCACGCCACGGGGCCTGGACGCCGCGCACCACGTCAACGGCGCCTTCACCGTCGGGGAGAACATCGGCGACCTGGGCGGGTTGTCCATCGCGCTGCTCGCCTACCAGCTGTCGCTGAAGGGCGCGGACGCGCCGGTGATCGACGGGCTGACCGGTGTGCAGCGGGTGTTCTACGGCTGGGCACAGGTGTGGCGGACCAAATCCCGTGACGCCGAAGCCATCCGGCGACTCGCCATCGACCCGCACTCACCACCGGAGTTCCGCTGCAACGGCGTGATCCGCAACATCGACAGCTTCTACGACGCGTTCGAGGTCGGCGAGCGGGATGCGTTGTACCTGGAACCGCAACGGCGAGTCCGCATCTGGAACTAGACGTGTCCGCAGTCCGTTTCGACCGCATCGCGCCGGTGATTCCGGTCCGCGACCTCAGCGCGACCCTGGCGCGATATCGACGGTTGGGCTTCGACGTCCGTGAGTATGACGGCCCCGATCGCTACGGCTTCGCCGACCGCGGATCGGTGTCGCTGCACATCACCGAGTGGGCGGAACACGATCCGCTGAGAACGGCTGCGGCGGTGTACATCTACGTCGACGACGCCGACCGTCTGCACACGCAGTGGCAGTCGCTCGGACTCGACGGTCGGCTCACCGAGCCCGAGGACACCCCGTACGGGTTGCGGGAGTTCGCCTTCGTGGATTCCGAAGGCACCCTGCACCGCATCGGTTCACCGCTGAACCGTTGACTACATCTGCCAGTCGTTGGAGCCGTCGTTCTTGCTGTAGGTCCCGACCGAGTTCTTGACGACGATCGGGTCGCCCGCGCCGAAGTTGGTGAAGAACCACTTCGCGTTGGTCGGGCTGATGTTGATGCAGCCGTGGCTGACGTCGCGTTTGCCTTGGTCGGACACCGACCACGGAGCGCTGTGCACGTAGTCGCCGCTGTTGTCGAACTGCACGGCGTCCTCGACGTTGACCTTGTAGCCGTAGGTCGAGTTGACCGGGACGCCGTAGGTGGACGAATCCATCACGACCTTGGCCTTCTTGTCGAGCACGTAGTAGGTGCCGTTGGGCGTCTGGTGACCACCGGCGGCCATTCCCATCGACATCGGGAAGGTCTGCTCCACGACGCCGTTGCGGCTGATCACCAATTGGTGCGTCGCGTCGTCGGCCGTGGCCAGCAGCGCGTCACCGACGACGAAGTTGTTCTGCGTGCCGGCCGCGTCGACGTGCACCGCGGTGTGCGCGGGCCAGAAGCTGAGCGGGCGCCAGCGCACCTGGCTGGGTGTCAGCCAGTAGAACTTGCCGGACACCGGCGGGGTCGACGACACGTGGATCGCCTGCTCGGCCATGTGCTGATCGGCGATGGGACGGGCGAAGTTGATGATGATCGGCTCGGCCACGCCGACCGTCGACCCGTTGACCGGATTGAAGGTCGGCGGCACGAACGGGGGCTGGCCGGTGAAGGGCTCCGGGTTCTGACCGACGACCGGGCCCGTCTGAGCGGCGGCGGCGACGGCGGCCGGGTCACCCGCTGGGGGCACGACCTGCCCGCCCGCCGGCGGCACCCCGATCTGCGGCAGGCCGGCCATCGGGTCGGCAGGCTGTACGGGCTGAGGGACCGGATCGGCCGGACCGGGAGCGTCCACCCCGGGTCCGGGGGGCGACGGGTTCGGGTCGGGGTCAGCGATCGCCGCACCGCTTCCCATGAACAGCGCAGCGGTCAGTCCCGCGGCGCCGAACGCAGCGGTCAGCGGACCTTTGGTCCATCGCGACATTTGATTCCCTCCAGTCACGGTCTCAGGCCAGTATGCCGGACCGTGGCGCCGCTCCATGAATCCAGCGGTTGCCGAAGCGTCAATTACAACCGCCCAGTCAGGCCGCTGAGCTGCGGGTTTACCGGCTACTGCGGGTCGGCCGGGGCGACGGCGAAGAGCTGCCGCTCGGCGGTCATTCCGGCCGCTCCGATACCGATCAGCGCGGCGGAGGCGGCGAACATGGCCAGGACGCCGTGCTCGAGAAACAGGCCGCCGGCGAACGACCCGGCCATGATCCCGATCTGGAACGCCGCCATGTACAACCCCGATGCGCCATCGGGATCGTCGGCACCGGCCCGCATCGCCGCGGCCTGCAGCATGGGCGACACCGCGTTCGCGAAACCACCCCACAGTGCGATGGCGACCACTCCGACCAGCGCCGTCGCCAGCGCCGGCAACCGGTGGAAGGTCAGCACGGTCAACACCAGCTGCGTCACGTAGAGACCGACCATGCAGCTGATCGCGGCGGCCCGGGGGTGATGGTCCAGCGGCCTGGCCACCAGCGGCATCGCCAGCAGGCCCGCGATTCCGTAAATCGACAGCAACCAGGCGATATCCGGCCCGCGAATGCCCACCACGTCGCGGATGATCACCGCGATGAAGGTGAACGAGATGTAGTGGCCGGTGACCGCGACCATCGTGAGCAGGCTCACGATCACCAGTCGCCGGTTGCGGTGGTGCCCGGCCGCGCGACCGACCCGGGCGCGCTGTTCGTCGCTCAGCGACAGCGGCGGCAGTACGAGGGCGGCCCCGATGGTGACGACGGCGGCGATCGCGGCCACGGCGCCGACGGCGATCCGCCAACCCCAGAGCAGGCTCATGGCCGCGGTGGCGGGACTACCGACCACCACCGCCAAGCTGATGCCGACATAGATGGACGTCGTCGCCCGTCCGGAGTGGCTCGGCGGAACCAGCCGGGTCGCGATCGGCGCGATGACCGACAGGATCAGTCCGTGGGTAACCGCCGACAACGCCCGGCCGCCGGCCAGCACCGCGAAATTGGGCGCCACCGCGGAGATCACCTGGGAGACGGTCAGGCAGGACAGTGACAGCAGCAGGGCGCGGCGGCGCGGCCAGTGCGCGGTCCAGCGGACCAGCGGGATCGTGGTGACCGCCGCCACCAGCGCGTACCAGGCCAGCAGTGTGCCGACCATCGGGACACTGACGTGGAAGTCGCGGGCGATCGCCGGCAGCGCGCCGACCGGAAGTAATTCCGCGGTGACGTAGGTGAAAGCCGCTGCGGCCAGCACGGCCAGCTGGACGGCGATTCGAGGAGTCCAGGGCCTGCTGGTAGCAGTTCGCCCCTCGGCAGCACGGGCTGGCCCCACGGCCACTACTCAACCACGCATCGCCTGCGTCGTGTTAACGATCAGGACCGGACGAGTCGCGCGATGGCCGCGGAGGCTTCCGCGAGCTTCTGGTCGGCTTCCGAGCCGCCCTGGGCGACCGCGTGGGTGACGCAGTGCCCGAGATGCTCGTCGAGCAGATTCAGCGCGACGGACTGCAGCGCGCTGTTGGCGGCGCTGATCTGGGTGAGGACATCGATGCAGTACTTGTCGTCTTCGATCATCTTCGCGATGCCGCGCACCTGGCCCTCGATACGCCGTAACCGCTTGGCGTAGTTGTCTTTCTGCGACGAGTATCCGTGTGTGGGTGCCATCTGCCCCTCCGACATCGTGGTCTTGAAGATCGTGCTCGGGCCATCGCGACGGCGCCGGTGTTGACACCATTGTCAACGATCGGGCCGCCTGAGCGCCACGCCACCCTGGTAAGGCGTGGTTTTCCGGCACGGCGTCGATACCCCTTGGGGGTATTTTAATGATTTTGGCCGACCTGCCGCTAGCCGCATAATCAACCCATGCCCTCCAAGAGCCTCTCGCCCGACATCGACATCAAGCCTCGCAGCCGTGAGGTCACCGACGGCCTGGAGAAGGCCGCGTCGCGCGGGATGCTGCGGGCGGTAGGCATGGACGACGAGGACTTCGCCAAACCGCAGATCGGGGTGGCGTCGTCCTGGAACGAGATCACCCCCTGCAACCTGTCGCTGGAGCGGCTGGCCAAATCGGTCAAGGAGGGCGTGTTCGCCGCCGGCGGCTACCCGCTCGAGTTCGGCACCATCTCGGTGTCCGACGGCATCTCGATGGGTCATGAGGGCATGCACTTCTCGCTGGTCTCGCGCGAGGTGATCGCGGACAGCGTCGAGACCGTCATCCAGGCCGAGCGGCTGGACGGATCGGTGCTGCTGGCCGGCTGCGACAAGTCGCTGCCCGGAATGCTGATGGCCGCCGCCCGACTGGATCTGGCGTCGGTGTTCCTCTACGCGGGGTCGATCCTGCCCGGCCGCGCGAAGCTGTCCGATGGCACCGAGCGCGACGTGACGATCATCGATGCCTTCGAAGCCGTCGGCGCCTGCGCGCGCGGTTTGATGCCGCGGGAGGACGTCGACGCGATCGAGCGGGCCATCTGTCCCGGTGAGGGCGCCTGCGGCGGGATGTTCACCGCCAACACGATGGCCAGTGCCGCCGAGGCCCTGGGCATGTCCCTGCCCGGCAGCGCCGCTCCCCCGGCCACCGACCGCCGTCGTGACGGGTACGCCCGGCGCAGTGGCGAAGCGGTCATCGGCCTGTTGCGCCGCGGAATCACCGCGCGCGACATCTTGACCAAGGAGGCGTTCGAGAACGCCATCGCGGTGGTGATGGCGTTCGGCGGATCGACCAACGCGGTGTTGCACCTGCTGGCCATCGCCTACGAGGCCGAGGTGGAACTCTCCCTTGCCGACTTCAGCCGGATCGGCGCCAAGGTGCCGCATCTGGCCGACGTCAAGCCGTTCGGCAAGCACGTGATGTTCGACGTCGACCACATCGGTGGCGTGCCGGTGGTGATGAAGGCTCTGCTGGATGCCGGTCTGCTGCACGGTGATTGCCTCACCGTGACCGGCCAGACGATGGCGGAGAACCTGGCGCACATCGCCCCGCCCGACCCGGACGGCAAGGTGCTGCGCGCGATGGACAACCCGATCCATCCCACCGGCGGCATCACCATCCTGCACGGTTCGCTGGCGCCGGACGGCGCGGTGGTCAAGTCGGCCGGGTTCGACTCCGACGTGTTCGAAGGCACCGCACGGGTTTTCGAGCGGGAGCGAGCCGCACTGGATGCCCTGGAGGACGGCACCATCACCCACGGTGACGCGGTGGTGATCCGTTACGAAGGCCCCAAGGGCGGGCCCGGCATGCGCGAGATGCTGGCCATCACCGGCGCCATCAAGGGCGCCGGCCTCGGCAAGGACGTGTTGCTGCTGACCGATGGCCGGTTCTCCGGCGGCACCACCGGCCTGTGCGTCGGTCACATCGCACCCGAGGCGGTCGACGGCGGTCCGATCGCCTTCCTGCGCGACGGCGACCGGATCCGGCTCGACGTCGCCAAGGGCACGCTGGACGTGCTCGTCGACGCTGACGAATTCGATTCCCGCCGTGCGGGTTTCGCTCCGCTGCCGCCCCGCTACAAAACGGGGGTGCTGGCCAAGTACGTCAAGCTGGTCGGGTCGGCGGCCACCGGAGCGATCTGCAGCTAGCCGCTAGCCCACCAGTTTCCGCGCGTCGAGATCGACGCGGGCGTGACCTGCACTCGCAACTATTCGCGCCACCGTCGATCTGGACGCGGCCGGCCGCTACTTCACCAGTGCGAACGCCAGGCCGTCCCAGTGCTTGGCGCCGACCACCTGCAGCACCGCGGTGTCGAGTTGTGGATGCTCCCCCATCAACTCCAACACTCTCCTGCTTCCGACCAGCACGGGATCGTCACCGGGCGACAGCACGGCTCCTTCGCGAATCACGTTGTCCACCACGATGAGCGAGCCGGGCCGGGTGAGTTTGACGGCCCAGTCCAGGTAGCCCGGGTTGTTCTCCTTGTCCGCGTCGATGAACACCAGATCGAAGGGCCCACCCGGCACGCTCGGCAACGTCTCCAGCGCGGCACCCACCAGCACCTCGACCCGGTCACCGAGACCGGCGTGGTCGATGTTGGCGCGGGCCACCTCGGCGTGCCTGGGCTCGTACTCCAGCGTGGTGACCCGACCCTCGGCACCGGCGCCGCGCGCCAGGCAGATCGTGCTGTAGCCGCCCAGGGTCCCGATCTCCAGGATGCGCCGCGCCCCGGTTGCGGCCGCCAACAGCGTCAGGAACTTGCCCTGCTGTGGCGAGACGGCGATCTGCGGCAACCCGGCGGCGTCACTGGCCTCGAGGGCAGCGGTCAGCACGGGATCGTCGTCGAGCACAGTGGCATCGAGGAACTCGTCAACGTCGGCGGGTGTCGGCTTTTGGCTCATCAGCCAACGCTAGCGCGGGACGACACAGTGGCGATCTCCGGCGGAGCGAATCACGGTCAGCAGCGTGAGGGATCTGCGGCGACCTGAATCTCTGGACGCGGGCTTCTCCGCCACGGCGTGGTGGTCATGACGAAGTCGTCGAAGGCGTCGACGACAGCGTCGCAAGCCTCGAGGTGCGGATAATGACCGACGCCGGGAATCACCACCAGTCGGCTACCGGGGATTGCGTCGTGGGCGGCGTGAGCGTGTTCGACCGGGATGATGCGGTCATCGGCGCCCCAAATCACCAGCGCCGGAAGACCGGACGAGAAATGCAATCGGCTGAAGGCATTGACCGCCTGTCCGCGGTAATCGACGACGGAACGCAGGGTGCGTAAGAATGCTTCCCGGGCCGGGCGCATCGACAGCGAGGAATAGGCACTCCACGTCTCCGCGGCTCGCGCGCTCGAAACGCCGAGCGATGCCAGCCATGACCGCACCCGGTCGCCGACCGCAACGACAGCGGGTGGGGCGATCACCGGAAGCAGGAGTTCGGCGCCAGGCGCAGCGAGCAGTCGCAGCGTCCAGCCCACTTCAGGACCCAGGCCGCCGCTGCCGATCAAGACAATACGTTCGCAGTACTCGGGATGCTGATGAACGAATTGCATGGCCACACCGCCGCCCAGGGACTGACCGACAAGGGTGACCCGGTTGATGCCGAGTTCGTCGAGGAGGTCCCGCAGCCACACCGCCAGCGCGCCCAGCGAGTAATCACCACGCGGCTTCGCCGACTCACCATGGCCAAGCAGATCGGGCGCGATCACTCGGTAGCGTTTCGAAAGGACCGGCACCATCGCTCGCCACGTTGACGAACTGCCGGCCATCCCGTGGATCAGCAGGACGGCAGGACCATGTCCGACGTCTTGATACGCCACTCTCTCGCCGTGCAGATCAAGGTATTGCAATTCGCCCATCGTCGGACCCCTCCATAGTTACCCATCAGTAACTTACGCTACCGTAGGTTACCAGGGTGCGGGTTGGTCGTCCATATCTCGCGTTTTCACCGATCGGGCGCGCTATCTCTTTCGTTGCTTCGACCTCGCATTCCACCTCGTAGCCGAGTTCGCCACTCCATCTGAGGCCCCTTGCCGGGTACCCCCCAGGGGTATACGCTGGCGAACGATCGACTCCAACTCCGAAAGGAAACACGATGTCCAACGAAGCAGGCACCCTGTTGAGCTGTGGTCACGATGGTTGCGGATGCCGGGTGCGCATCGAGGTGGCTTGTCACTGCTCCGGTGACCAGGCGTACGTCTGCAAGTGCGGCGACGAAATGGTCGAGGTCGCCGGCTAGCGCACGCCTTCCTTGGCGTAGACCACCCGCAATACGTGCCCGACTTCGGGCCCCATGACCAACTCGGTCAGGGTGCACAGCGTCGTGACGTACTGCGACCCGTGGGCCGGCTGCACATCGCAGAGGTGATGCGCGATCTCGTGCAGCACGACCAGCTCACGCATCGCCCACTCGGCCTCGGTGCGGTCGGGTACTGCGATAACCCCTGTGCCATCACGGTTTTCGTAGTGGGCGGCGGTGGACGATCGTCGGGCCCGCACCCGAAGCGGCGTCCGGATGGGCCACTGCCGCCGCACCGTGGGCAGCGCCAGCACGTCATCGACGTAACGCTGCACCGCATCCAAGGACGCGAACCGCGCCTCGGGTGGCAGCGTCAACTGCGCACCGAAGAACTCCACGCTGCTCGATCCGTGTTCGGCGGCGCGGTCGAACAGCGTGCGGACGAACTCCTCCGCGGCATAGACCTTGGAACGCTGCGAGTCCCGCTCGGCGTTCACCGTTCCAGCGCGCCGCGTGCTCCGGACAACTCCGGGCCGCTGCCCAGCCGCGCCCGTTTTCCGGCCCGGTCCCCGGCTCGGCGTGCCGCCGACGAATACCCGGCGGTGGCCCGGCTGGCCTGCCAGGTGCCGCGCGCCTTCGACGCGGTCCGGTAATAGTCCTTGAGTTCTAATTCTTTGTTCCGCAAAGCAATTGCCGTGCCGGGTGGACGGCGCTTGTCCTTCTTCGCTTCTTTCTGCGTCTGCTCGCGCGCCTCGCCCAGCCGCTGGCCGACTCGGGCGCCGAACGCCAACTGAAAGTTCAGCCGGGCAGTGATCGTCGGCGTCGGCCGGTGCTCGCCGGACGAGATGTAGGAGTCCGAGGCGCGGACCATCTGGACGACCAGGCTGGCGTACAGCGCATGGGTGGCGTCGATGTCCTCGCCGAACCCGTAGGCGTAGACGAACGTCGAATTGGACGCGATGTCGCAGCGCACGTCGTTGGCGGCGGCGATCACCACGAAGAGGTGAACGTAGGTCCGCAGCCCCTTGGTGCCGGCGTTACCGATGGTGATGGTGCGCTGCACCGGGGTCTGCGCCGGTGTCCGCTTGTCGGCGTGCGAGCGCGCGACCGCCAGATCGATCGACGTCGCCGTGGCCAGCCGCTGCGCCGCCGACATGAATGCCTCGGCCTCGTGCGCATTGTCGGTGCCTTCGGCCTGACGCAACAGGGCGGCGATCCGCGCCAGCATCTTGTCGTCAGTCATACCTGCGCCGCTCCTCCCCATCGCTGCGCTCTGCATCGTCGCCGGCGGTCATACCTGCGCCGCTCCTCCCCAT